>CAWHLE010000001.1:0-576635 GCA_963830155.1 uncultured delta proteobacterium
AGGCAATAATCTATCTTCACTGCAGCGCTCACAGCCGATGTGAACGTCGTCAATCAGTCTACTTACTGTCGATGCCCCTTCACCAAGCGCGAAATTTAGATCACCTGCCCCCCCAGAAATCGTAGATCAGTATTCAATATTCAATAGGGCTCATAATCCCGCTGCCTGCGTTTCGAGTTGCCTCTGGGTTATCTTATGAGATCCAACCCAGGATCCTACCGCGACCACGGGCCGCCAAACTTCCGAAACCAGCACATTGGAAATATCGGATTTCTCGTGGTACGCGGTCCCACGATGTGACAAGCACACATAACAGAGGTACCGATCTCCCGTCTTAGCAAGATCATCCATGAAATGGCATTCGTCACACATCCCATAACATCTATTCATGTATTCGGACATCCTTATATACCTCCTAATAAGCGAACTTTTCGCTTATTGTGCAAGAGGGATGCCGAGGGTGGTTTGTATTAAAATATAATTAAAATTTAGGTAGTTAAGATACTAGCCAATCTTGGATTATCAACTGATTTCCATTTAAACCAATTCCCATTGTTGGTATCACATTACATCTATTCTTAAGTTCCCTAGATTCCAGATTTTCGAATTCTCTTTCGCAGCATCTTGAACCCTTTTTCACTACCGAATTCATTTTCTTTCGCATCACCTATGTAAAGGGCATGGTATATCAACTGGAAATCCGGTGGGTCGGGGCGTGGTCAGGACCTTGATCTCTATCAAGCTATGCCCAATTTTCGGAGGTGGAACTTCGGGGTTCACCCACTCATTTTCCCCGAGGCCACCCGATTATTCTTGACATAAGTCGCCTTTTAGTTCTTAATTAGTATGAACTAAGTTCATTCCATCTAGTCGCAGTCAAATCAACAGCATAACCCCAACCTTCTGAGAGGAAGTCATGAAAAGATCTCCAGAAGGTGGCGAAGCCTCCGGCGGATACCCCTAACCCGCTCGGGGGCTTTTGCAGTTTGTGGGAGGTGATCCCGTGACCGAAGAACGGGCCAATCGCAAGCTGGCGGTATGCCATGGGTTGGGGGGTGTGGGTTCGTTGTCCATATCTCTAGGGGTGCTAAGGGCAAATTTTACCGCGCACCATTTAGCGTTGCGCTGACCTTGCTCAAAGTATTCCTTCCCCTCGCTGAACAATTGGCCTATCCTGATGGCCTTATCCAGGGACTGGCATAGTGAAATCCAAGGAAAATGGGAATGAGATACTCGTCACTATAGAGAGAACAATTAAATGCACATATATAGTGCCTGAACGAAAAGTTCAAAACGTTTAAAATTCGGCGAGTTGCAGCATTTTTTGGAGGAAGGAGATTTCCCGGGGTAGTGAAAAAAACCTTGCACTATTTACTACTTATCGCTATATAAGACATTGAATTAAAACGGTATTAATGCTTTACCCGATTTTAGCGAATCGGACGATTTGAGTAAAACCCGGGAAATCTTCGTAGGAGAATGCTATGCGAAAGGCAATCGAAAAGCAACTGAAAATTGGCCAAGTTGACATTCCGAGCATTCTAATCGATATCAAGTGTCGGGACGAAATTCCCCAGTTATTGCTGGGACTTCAGGCGATTTATTCGAATCCGCAACTGCGAGAACAAGTTTTCGAGATTTTGAAAGGCATCATCCCCAAGAATGTGGATACTGGAAACGGCCGACCCGGTATGACCTTATGGAAAATCCTCGTGCTGGGCACTTTGCGGCTTAATTGCAATTGGGACTACGACAAGCTGCACAATACTGCCAATAATCACAAGGACGTGCGCCAGTTTTTGGGACATACGATTTTCGATTTTGATCAGGAATATTGTCTTCAAACCATAAAAGACAATATCAGCCTTTTCACCCCGGAACTTCTTGACAAAATCAGCAAGATCGTTGTGCGAGCGGGGCATGATCTTTTTGGAAACGTTGAGGATCTTTCATTGAAAGCCCGTTGCGATTCGTTCGTTGTAGAGACCGATGTGCACTATCCCACGGATATCAACCTGCTTTTGGATGCCATCCGCAAGATTGTCTTTATCATTGGACGGGTGTGTGAGGGTGGGGGGATTGCCGGGTGGAGGCAATATCGGCATATTTTCAAAAAAATAAAGAAACAGTTCAACATCGTGCGTAAGCTCAAGCATGCTTCGACAAAAGATGCCGTTAAGAAAGAGAAGAGAAAGGAGCTGATTATCGATGCTCATCGGCAATATGTGGACATGGTGGAATCGTATGTGGTGCGGGCCAAAGAAAGCGTTGCGATTCTTGGCGGCATGGACATCGACCATGTATCGGACGGTATTTTAGTTGAAAATTTTATCGCGCACGCTGAGCGGCAGATCGATCAAATCCGCCGCCGAGTGATAAATGGCGAGACAATTGCTCATCACGAGAAGGTTTTTTCGATATTTGAAGAGCACACCGAATGGGTAAGCAAAGGAAAGGCCGGTGTGCCCCAGGAGCTCGGATTGGCCGTGTGCATTTTGGAGGATCAGCACGGCTTTATCCTGCACCACCATGTTATGGAAAAACAGAAAGACGTTGAAATTGCTGTCTTGATGGCAACCGAAGCCAAAAGGAAATTCCCGACGCTTTCGGGATGCAGTTTTGATAAGGGGTTTTATAGCCCCAAAAATGGAAAGGCTCTGCGACAATTGTTGAACGATGTCGTACTGCCCAAAAAAGGGAAACTATCCGAAAAGGACAAGCAGATCGAGCATAGTGCGGAATTTGTTGAAGCACGTCACAAACACTCGGCTGTGGAATCGGCGATCAACGCCCTTGAAAACCATGCTTTGGACCGATGCCCCGATAATGGAATTACCGGCTTCAAGCGGTATGTGGCGCTAGCAGTTTTGGCGCGCAATATTCAACTATTGGGGGCTAAAATGCGTCAAAAGCAATTAGAACTACTTAAACTAGCCGCATAAAGCAGGATAAAAATAGCAGGATTTACTTCTCAAAGGGAGGAGTGTTTACAAAAATCGATAAAAATCGTGATTGGATCCGAATAGCTGCTAAAAAGCGCTATGCATTTCATTCCGTCTCGGAATTGGCCACGTGACGGTCCGGGTTTAAATCAAAAAACCGGGTTTTCGTTCAGGCACTATATAAGAAAGTAAGGGATTTTGTTCAAAGGTTTGGATGTAATTTAAGAATGGGAATGGGACACCCTTCCATGCTCCTAATGGGACCTGCCAGAACGGGTTGGTAGGGGGGTGTCCATTACCGATGGGAAGGAAGGATGGATCAAAGCTCGGACAGATATCCAACATAGAATGAGGGTTTTCGTTCCCAAAAATCAGGAGGCAAGAATTATGGATACGTATCAAATGCTCTGGAACGAAAAAGTAGCCGGCGAAATCATCAAGTGGCTCGAAAAACGGAGGATGGCGGGGAGTTATGTGGCTACCGCCGCACAGGCCAAAAAGGAAGTTTTGGCCATGATCCCGGAGGGATCGACCGTTTTTCGTTGCGGTTCCATGACGGCCGGAGGCCTGAACCTCTGGGAGGCCATCGCTGCCCTTCCAGGCGTTGATCTCATCGATCCCTACCAGGCAGGTCTGTCCCCCGAAGAAGGCCTGGAACTAAGACGAAAGGGATTAACCGCGGATTTCATGGTGGCAAGTTCCAACGCGATTACTCTGGATGGAAAGCTGGTCAACCTTGACGGCATGGGCAACAGGGTGGCGGCGATGACATTCGGCCCGAGAAAGGTCATTCTGCTGGTGGGCATGAACAAGGTAGCCCCCGACTTGGAGTCGGCCATGTCCAGGGTCAAGCATTACGCCGGCCCGGTCAATACAATCCGGCTGAACATGAACGCCCCTTGCGTGAAAACCGGGTTGTGTTCGGACTGTCGATCGCCCCAGCGTATCTGCAACATGTGGAGCATCATCGAAGGGCACATGATCCAAGATCGCATTCACGTGAAACTCGTGGGGGAAAACATGGGATACTAAGCAGTCTGTCGGCCTTGAGATTCTGACCGTGGGGTCAGCCCCATGGCATTTTCCCGGCGGGCGGACTCTAACAGTTAGATCGCCACACAGGATTGCAGATAGGTGCTATTTACCACGCGGCGTCCTTGACATAGAATTAATAAGATTTCAAATGCCTATAACAGATGGAATTGGCCGGTTGAGAGCCTTTTGATTATCAAGAAAGACCCAGATCTTGTGAGGTGGAGCGCCCGAGCGGAGGAGTTCAATCACCTCTGATTTACCCAAGGTGGCCCGATTCCTCTTGACAGAAATCCCGTTTTGAGTCCTAATCGGTATGAATCGGCTTCATTTCCCGTAGATCATGTAAAATCAACGACATAACCCCAACCTTCTGGGAGGAAACCATGGCCTTGTGTTTCCGGAAGGTGGTGAAAACAAAGCCTCCACCGGACAGCTGTATCCGCTCGGGGGCTTTTGCATTTTGGGGGGTGATCCCATGAACACGCAGGATTTCAAGCGCAAACTGACCGCTGTGTTCAGCGCTGATGTGGCCGGCTACAACCGTCTCATGGGGGAGGACGAAGCGGCAACTGTCAAGACCCTTGAGGCTTACAAGCAGGTCATGTTCGCCCTGATCAAGCAGCAACGGGGTCGGGTCGTTGACTCCCCAGGGGACAATTTGCTGGCTGAGTTTGCGAGCGTGGTGGATGCGGTGCAGTGCGGGGTGGCGGTCCAAAACGAACTCAAGGCCAGAAACGCAGATTTGCTGGAAAACCGCCGGATGCAGTTCCGCATAGGAATCAACCTCGGGGATGTCATTGAAGAGGGAGACCGGATCTACGGGGATGGCGTGAACATCGCTGCAAGACTCGAATCTCTCGCTGACCCTGGAGGGATCTGTATCTCAAAAACAGCCTTCGACCAAATCGAGACAAAGCTACCCTTGGGCTCCGAGTATCTTGGAGATCAGACCGTCAAGAACATAGCGAAGCCTGTTGGGGCCTATCGCGTCCTGATGGAGCCGAGGGTGACGGTTGCGGGGGCAAAGGACAAGAAGCCCTCAGTTCCTTTGCCGGATAAGCCCTCCATAGCAGTCTTGCCATTTGTGAACATGAGCACCGGCCCCGGGCAGGAGTTCTTCGCCGCCGGACTGAGCGAGAGCATCATCACGGCTTTGGCAAAAGTCCCTAAGCTCTTTGTCATTGGCCTGGACTCGCCCTTCAGCTCCAAGGGCAAGACCGTGACTGTGAGCCAGATAGCCGAGGAACTCGGGGTTCAGTACGTGCTGGAGGGGAGTGTTCAGAAAGAAGGGGACAGGGTGCGGATCACGGCGCACCTCATCGATGCACTGAAGGGTCATCACCTGTGGGCGGATCGCTATGACCGGGAACCGAAAGATCTCTTCGCCATCCAGGATGACATCACCAAGAACATCCTAACTTCGATACAGGTCAAGCTCACACACACGGAGTTCGCCCTCACCATTTCGAAGGGAACAAAGAATATCGATGCTTATCTGAAGGTGCTTGAAGCCCAGTCGTATGCAGCTCAAACTACCAGGGAGAGCATTGACCTTGCGAGGCAACTCGCAGAGGAGGCCATCGCTATGGACCCGGGGTACGAGTCTGCCTATTTTGTTCTCGGGACGGTTTATATGGTAGAGGCCCAGACCGGGTTCAGCAAAAATCCAAAGGAGTCCCGGAATTAGCCAACAAGATGTGTCTGAAGGCCATAGAACTGGATGGGTCGTTAGCTGGCGCATCCGCATTGAGAGGCTTTATCCTGCTTATGCTGAGGAGGTACGACGAAGGCGTTGCCGAAGTTGAACGGGCGCACCAACTCGCCCCCAATAACCCATTTGTGATGTACTGGTATGGAACCGTCCTTCTATTTGTTGACAGGGAAGAGGAAGCTATTCCCGCCCTGAAAAAGGTCTTGCGTCTCAATCCGAGGGAACGCCGTCTACCGCTCCATTGGTGGGACTTACAGGACTACAGGGAGATACGAGAAAGCCATATCCTTCTATAAGACGGCCACGGATAGGGATGCGCATGACGTGATAGCGCAAGCAGGTTTAGTAGCCTCATGCATCAGGGCGGGTAGGGACGAGGAAGCCCGTGCGGCAGCGAAGGAAGTCCTGAGGATCAATCCGAAATTTTCTGTGGAGCAGTATAGTAGGGCGCAGCCATTTAAAGACCCGGCTTTCAGAGAGTCTTTTGCCCAGGCGCTGCGGAACGCAGGACTGCCGGATTGAGGAGGGAGGATTTCCGTTTCCCTCCGAAAATTCTAGCACCTTGGCCTGGGTCTTTCTGCTATAAAGACCCAGGAGCGAGCTTCCTTGCTGAATTTCTCTTCCAAGGCCCCAGGAACCAAATCTGGCCGATGCTGTTTTTCGGTGGTAGCCCACTGACCTTCCCCTCGCCTTTCAGCCCAGTCTGAACCCCTTCGATCAGATCCACTTCCGTATCTCTTCCCGAACCCCTTTCACACATCCATCCCGGACAAACGTAATTTCTTAAAAACTGCCTCGGCGAATTCGTCAGCACCGTTGGCAAGGCCCTTTGAGGCGTCGCCAAGCCTCGGATGATTCCCCCCTGCCGCTGGCAAGCGACCTCGCCATAGCACAGGAAGGTCGTCAAGACCTTTTCATGTCCCAGATTCTGGCTCCACGCCTTGAACTGTTCCGGGGTCTTGCAGACATCCTGGCCGAGCATGCGCTTTGGGAAGATGGTTTGAAGAAGAACGGTAAGATTTGTGGCAGATTTCTGCCATGGAGATGGCAATTAAGCCAAAAACAAAAAAGGGGCTTTGCTATTCGCAAGACCCCTTGATGATTGAAATTTTTCTAATGCCGGAGGTCGGAATCGAACCGACACGGGTTTTCGCCCACTGGATTTTGAGTCCAGCGCGTCTACCAGTTTCACCACTCCGGCACGATGGGCATATATACTAAGGGGGGCACCTGAGGGATGTCAATATCATATTGACAGGCTCGGAAAGGCTTTGATAAGGTAATATAATTGAAGTGGGGCTGTAGCTCAGCTGGGAGAGCGCATGACTGGCAGTCATGAGGTCGACGGTTCGATCCCGTTCAGCTCCACCACCCTACTTGTTCACCTCCTTATTCAAGCAAAAAGCCCATCCTTCGTCGACCGGCCTTTTTTGTGAGAGGGAGGCCGCTGCTCAAAAAAAAAGATTCCCCCCTGAGTAAGGAGGGCTAACCCAGGGGGGTGGGTTTGATAGGGGTAGACCCTCAATCTCTGAAGATCACGCCACCCTATCACTTTTATGGTAACACCTTTCCATGTGAGTTCAAGACGTGATGGCACCGCTCCGACTCGGATGAAATCCCGTTACTCGAGCAACCCGGTTGCGCTGTTGTATCTGGCAGAGAAAACGGCGGCTTTGCCGGAAAAGATATTACACTTGGTGAGAACGTGCTCGGCTACTCGACCTCGCCTCTCTTCCTCGAGTTGATTGAACGCCTTGACAAACGCCTCTTCCTCGCCCATCTCTTTCAAAACGGCCCACACTTTGTCTGGCTCCATCCCCGGAGGGAAATGGAACCCCGCCGCGGACAGCGTCTCCGGCTGAAATATCCCTTCAGCTTCTTCAAGCAGCAACTTCAGATCATCCTGGATGTCCCTTGCAGCCTTGACCATCTCTTCGAAGGTGTGACAGGAATCAGATACCGGGATCACCGTCTCCCGGCCCGCGATCCTTACCGGTATCCCTATGCAGAGATTCTCCCCGCCGGCAGCCTGCGGATCATTACATGCACAGATCCTAAATAATCGGCTCATGACGCAGATCGGCCTACGCCCCCCAAAAATACCAGCAGACGCTTTTTGCCGGAAGGGCCTGAAGGGGTCCACAAAAAACGGGAAACGGTCGAGACCGCCGGGCCTTAAAGAAGCACCCCATCACACCCACTTTTTCATGGACATGGGCGAGCCCATTCGCCACGGCGAATCAGATCGCTTAGAGCGGGATCTCCGTCCCTTCCTTTGCAGCGTCGATTTCAATTTGAGCGCCGTTCGCGGTCACCAGCTCATCACATCGCTCTTTGATCGCAACGATCTCCGCATCCTTTCTCCAAGGATCGTGATGAAAAAGAATAAGCCGCCTGACCCCTGCGCGTATGGCCATATTGCAGGTGGAAACGTATTCCGAATGCCCCCAACCACGCCGGCTTTTAATCTCATCCGGATCATACTGAGCATCGTGGATCAACAGATCCGCATCCCGGCAGAATCGCTCATATTCCTCGGCATGTCTCGATACCCAGGCCTCATCGGAGAGCTCGTTGTCCGTGATAAAGACGAGGGTCTTGTCGCCCTCCGTGAAACGGTAGCCGAATCCTCCCTGTGGATGTTGAAGGGGAATGGTCTCTATCAGCGTTCCCTCAATTTTCAGAGGGCCACGGCTCAAGGTATCCACGTAATGGATTTGAGCCTTGAGCTCATCAAATCGCACGGGGAAGAAACCGTCGCCCATATGGTTGTCGAATGCATACCTGAGCCCCTTCATGCAGGAAGGATAACCATCGATGAGCAGTCTGGTTGATTCATGGTAGACCGGGCCAAAAAAGGGAAAGCCCAAGACGTGATCCCAATGGATGTGTGTGATGAGCAGATGAATGTCTACTCGATCCATCTCCTGTTCGAGATGTTGACCCAAAAGGCGTATGCCCGTGCCCGCATCGATGATCACCCTTCTTCCGCTGCCCAGGATCACCTCGACGCAGGTCGTGTTTCCGCCATAAATTGTGGTGTCTTTCCCAGGGGCGGCGATGGATCCCCTGGTCCCCCAGAACCTTACTTTCATGTCGGTCCCATACGCTCAGGCGCAAATGGAATGCGCGTCCTCAGCCAAAACCGGCAAGAGCACGGTATTGCGGCTCCTGGGGTCTCCTTCAACCAGGTTTTCCACGGCCCTCACAGAACACCGAAACCGTCAACCTCATGGATGCCGTCCTGCCCGGCTGTGGCTGGGTCAGGTAAGAAAACAATGGTCTTGAACATGTCCTTCCTCACAAAAAGCGCTCCAAACCCCTTCAAGACAGAACGAATATAGTGTAAGTAAGTGTTGATGGCAAGGCTTATCTCCAAAACAGAACCATTGAAATGTCCCCACGCCAACGAACGGCCCGTGGCGCCAGGCCATTATCCCACCCGTTTGCGTTCCGGCTTACTGGGTCTCTGCTTTCTCCTCCTGACCCTTCCTTTGATGTGGGCCTGCAATGGGGCCTATCTCTTTCACGCGGCCATAGGGCAGTATCATCGAATCGTGGATGCCGTTCCCATTGAAGATGCGCTCAAAGATCCTTCTCTGGGAGACCAGGAATTAGCCCATCTCAATATGATCGGACCACTGAAACAATTCGCTGTGGAGACGCTAGGCCTTACTCCAACGGAGAGTTACACAACCGTCTACCTGAAACCACAGACGAGCGTCATCTACACGATCAGCGCATCGCCGAAGGATCGCCTTTCAAGGGTTACATGGTGGTTTCCTGTAGTGGGACGGGTCCCGTACCTTGGTTTCTTTGATTTGACAAGGGCCCGCGCGAAGGGGAAAAGTCTGACTGAGCAGGGGATGGATGTTTTCATATCACAGGCGGCAGCATACAGCACCCTGGGATGGTTCGAAGATCCGTTGACGCTCAACATGCTTGAGGCATCAACGGTTGATTTCGTTGAAACGGTCCTTCATGAAATGACCCATTCGACCCTTTACCTGCGCAGCCAACCGCAATTCAATGAAACGCTGGCTTCGGTGGTGGCGAAACACGGCACGATTCTTTTCCTGGAAGCGAAATTTGGTGAATACCATCCATGGACCATCGAAGCCAAACATGAATTGGAAGACGAAAGGACCTTTTCCTCTTTCCTTTCAACTGTGCTTGAGAAACTGGAGGCCTTGTATGGAGAATCCATCCCTTACGATGAAAAGATGGGGCGGCGGACCATTGTCTTCACTGATGCGAAGCGCACCTTCGAGCTTCAGGGGGATCGGTACATGACACACCGTTTCGATGCGTTTCGACACATGGATCTCAATAACGCCTCCATCCTGGCATTGGCGCTCTACCATCGGTATTTCAACGACCTTGAGGCGGTTTTTTTTGAAAACCAAGGCTCCATTCGGGAAACGATCGCCTTCTTCAGAAAGCTTTCAAAAACCGAACCGGACCTGATCAAGACTTTGCAGAAAAAGTCTGAATCGCTGAGTAGTGCTGGAATTTCCAAATAGAAGGACCCTAAATCCCTTTTGGTTCTGAGTAGCGGCGGCCCATGAAAGCCAGGACAAAGAGAGTCATTCTCATCTCAATCGTTTCTCTCCTCACTATGGCGGTCGCAACACTCGTTATCGGTGTAGGCTATGTGGTTAGACATCCGCAGGCAGTCAGGGGAGTCATTGAAAAGGGCCTGGCCATGATGGTTCATGGCGATGTCACCATTGAACACATAAGCCTCCAAACTGCACCTTTCAAGCTGAGGCTTGCTGGAGTCCGCGTCACAACACCCTCCCAATCCGGATGGCCGGCCGTCGGCTTTGAACTTCCGGACCTTTCCGGACGATTTGCGATCGAAGGCCCTTTCGGGCAAAGGCGACTGGTCATCGAGTCGCTCAAGCTGAGCCAGCCATCTGTACAATTGACAGGATTTGGTGAAACCAGAGCTGCACCGGGAATCAAGGCGTCGCCGGCACCTTTCCGCGCCCTTCTAGGGAGTCTTTTCAAAACGTTGGTCTTCAGCGAGGTGATCATCGATCATGGGGAGATCGCAGGCGGTCGCATGGAGGTAGAGCTGGACGACAAACGCATCCGGATCAGTGGACTGGCGATGGTTTTCGGCACCGATCGGCCGCCAGAGGTGTTGTTTGGTGCCGAGTTCCTCACCTCGGATAATACGCTTCAGATCGTTGCGCCGATGGTTCGGTGGAAGAGCGACAGACCGTTTTTCAATGGACCAGAAACCGACTGAAGGCAGCCTTACGATCCACGATGCGCGTCTTAAGAGGGATAATTTAAAGGTAGAGACAACCGATATCGAGATGAAACTTGCGTGCGGCCCCCAGGGGGATCGCCTGAATATCGATCTGCCTTCTTCGAAAATCTCTGGGGTACGTCTGGAACAATCCGGGACGGTTTTTCACCCGCCACAGGATATCAACCTGACCGCAAGCGGCCATTATGACTCGACCAACGGGCAGGTCGTTTTGAAGACATGGATGGTCAAGATGACCGATGTTCTGAACGCTTCCGGGTCGATGCACACCCAAGGCGCTCCCCAGTCCCTTTGGTCGATCAACTTCGATCATTCCCGCATTCTGCTTGGCCCCCTCTTCAGGTCGCTTGCCGGAGGACCATTGCCTGTCCTGCTAGCCGATATCACGCTGGACGGTGTCGTTCAAATATCGGGGCAGCTATCAACAACCGGGACCAAGGACGGCCGCCAGTTGATTTGTGACCTGGAGGCGTCCTCAGATGACGGAGTCATGGCCCTGTCTCGCCCGGATTTGTCCTTGCAGGGGAAATGGTCGGGACGGGCACACGCAAAAGGCCCCATTTCCGAGGCAACGATCACATCCGGTTTCAAAGCCTCCGATATCATGATCAAGAAAGGAAATTCCAGCCTGAATGACCTCTCCATGGAATGGTCGCTCCAGGGCCAATACCCCCTTTTCAAAGTCAAAGACCTGACCATCCACGTGCCGAAACAGGATCGCACGCCTCCCTCGACGGGATTTCAGATCTGGCCCGTGAGGCTCCAATCACCGGAGGCGGTCATCGATCTCCAAGGACGCAGCATTAGGATCGACACAGGCTCGTTGACCTCACCCCTGATTGGCGAACTATTGCTTTCATCCAGGGCTTCTGAGGAAGGGGCCGTAGTGGAACTTCGCGGAAAGTCGTTGCCATGGCCGAAATGGATTGGGCGGCCAGGGTCCCTTCCTGCCGATATGGACATCTCCGGAGTGGGAGCTCTGGGCATCCAGGCGAACATTTACTGGGGGGACTCAGTTGATCTGACGGGAGAGATTGAATATGGGGGTATTGATTTACAGGACCGGGAAGGGATCTGGTCCGGACAGGGCATCAAGGTCAGGACGGGATTTGAGGCGCGGTTGGATTTGAGGGATTCAAAGATAGACGGGAAGGGATGGTTTGAGATTCCAAATGGAGAATTGCTGCTGGACCGCTTTTACTTCGACATGAGCCAGGATCGGCTCAAGGCCACCGGGCGGTTTGCCTGCGACTTGACAACAAAACGGGGAGAGGTGCTTGACTGGAGGATCGAATTCGGGGACCTGGTGGGAATCCGAACGGATGCGACGTTTGGGTGGGCTGATCAGAAGGACAAGAAGGCCTTGCACATCCAGCTGAGGCCCACTCCCATCGATCCACTCTACGAAAAATTTCTGAAAGACCCCTTTAAACTGGAGCGTCCCCATCTGAATGAGATCACGGTCGGGGGGCTCGTTTCCGCAGACGTCCGGATGGCGTCCTCTTCTGATGGGTCCCATCGCATCCTCGGGCATCTCAACTGGGACAATGGACAACTGGAATGGGAAAACGGGCAAGTCCAGCTCAAAGGTGTTCAATTGAATCTGCCTCTCTGGAAGGAATTGGCAGGAGCGCCCGAGGCAAAGGGGCCAGAGGATGGCTTTTTCATCGCTTCATCCGTGAAGCTTCCATTTGTTCCGGCACAGTCCATCTCAGCCAAGCTCGCAGTGGGTCCCAACAGACTTTCAATCCCGGCGCCCACCTTCATTCAGACACAGGGTGGAACCATCCGTGTGGGAGAAATCTCATGCGGGGATTGCTTTCAACCCACCCGGCGGATCCGCACGAGCCTCGCATTCAACGCCATGGATCTTAAGCCTTTCCTGCCTCCACCATGGCGCAATCTCGACGTGGCCACCATGGAAGGAGACCTCCGTCCCGTGGAAATCCTTCCGGACACGGTTCACACCAAAGGCCAGGTGAAACTGCGGATCTTCGGAGGTGAAATCCTCATTTCCAACATCGGCGTCGAGGACCTGGATACACCGAGCCCCAAATTCACATGCCGCATCGACGCTAATGAACTGGATTTGGCACGATTGACGGAAGGCACCGAATTTGGGAAAATGGAAGGGGTCCTGCAGGGGCACATTGAAAACGCCGTATTTTCACGAGGGCAACCCCAGAGCTTTGATCTGGTCGTTGAAACCGTCAAAAAAGAAGGCGTCCCACAAAAGATCAGCGTGAAGGCGCTGGACAATATCGCGCAAATCGGCGGGGGAGCCAGCCCCTTTGTAGGGATTGCGGGGACCTTTGTCTACCTCTTCAAAGAGCTGCCCTACGAGAAAATTGGAATCCGCGCACGCCTTGAGAACGACGTTTTCAGAATCAACGGGACGATCCGGCAGGACGGAAAGGAATACCTCGTAAAGCGCGGGGGCTTGGCGGGTGTGGATGTGGTTAATCAGAACCCCGATAATCGGATCGGTTTCAAGGACATGCTTAAGCGGCTCAAGCGTGTCTCATCGGCCCACTAGCGCTCGAGTGCGCCGTGGGGAAATCGGCCCTCAATGGACCTGGCAGCGTGATAAGACATACAGGTTTTTCTTCGAGAGGCATCTATGAAGGTATTCGTGACATATTATTCCGAGACGAGCAACACGGAGAAGGTGGCGCGCGCCATATATGAAGGGATCGATGAGGTTTCCAAGGAGATCCATCCCATTGAAGCGGCGAAGAATTTGGAGGACTTTGATCTGATCTTCTGCGGATTTCCGGTCCATGCCAGCTCCGTTCCTCCAAAGGTCGAAGCTTTCCTGCAAAGGGTTCCCCAGGGGAAAATGGTGGCCTTATTCGCCACGCACGGTTGCCTGCGCGGCGGCCACTTGGCCGTCACGGCCTTTGACAGCGCCATGGCGATCGCATCCCAGGTCAGGGTCATTGGAACATTCGGGTGCAGGGGGAAGGTGAAACCCCAACTTATGGAGGCACTGGGGCGAAACCCGGAACATCGGGCATGGGTCGAAGAGGCACACAGCGCGGCCGAACATCCGGATGAGGCCGATTTAGAGGCGTGTAAGGCCTATGCACGAAGAATAGTGGCAAAGGCCCGCTGTCGACCCTGAGGGCGATCTCTTCATTTTGTCGTCTCAGGGAGAACAGGTTCGATGATCTTTATGGGAAGCATGAAAGTTCGTTCCATGATCCCGAGAAGGCCCAAACCCACCGCAGACGGAGAAAGCGGCGTGACGGTGGGATCAGCCAGGGGACCGGAGACCCTCACGGGAAAAGAGACGAGCGTTCCGCCGAGGATAAAGTTCAGGCCGGGGATGTGCTTGATGATGAAATCGACGGTCTTGAGGGGCGCCACCAGGACTCGCAGTTCCAGCTGATCACGAATCAGGTCCACCTCCCCTTCACAACCGATTTCCATGGACTTGCCATCGATAATGGCCTCCTTGATCACCAATCTGCCATCACGCAAATCTGCCTTCGCATGCATGGTGTTGTAGGCGAAGCCTTCCTTGCCCATGTCGGGCAGCTTTCCCCTCAGGAGCTCAGTGAGGCTCAGGAATGAAAAAATCTTCGACAGGAGCTCGTATCGATAGATCCGGCCGCCGCGGGCACGAAAGGCCAATTCCCCGGTGAGACCCTTCGAGAAAGGCGTTTCTTTCAGCCCTCCTTCCATGTGTCCGGACAAGTCGAACTTGCCGGTCACGTTCACGTGTTCTCCCAAGAGACATTGAACGGCCTGATTAAGGGGCTGTTCCTTTGAAGCGGGAAATACCTTCAGCAAAGGCGCCCCTGACTTGAGCTGGAGCACGGCCGGCGTCGAGATCCCGCACAGGTTGGCCTCCTTGACCTCCACCGTCCATCCGGTATCCATCATTTTCAAATCGCCCTTGAACGGGACCCAGGTTCGGCTTTTATACGACAGGGACTCTGATTCCAGGCGAATGATACCACGCACCGGCAGATCGGTCGGTCCTGACCCCAATAGATCCTGGCGTTTCGGGCCATCTTTTCCAAATATCCTGGCAAACTCTGACCAGTCAACGCTTCCCGTTGACACGTCCAGATTGACAATCAGCTGGCCGACAATGGGCCACACGTCTCCTCTGACTTTGAAAGGAGTGTCGCCAATGGATACCAAAGCGGACTCAACCGTGATGAGGTCCTTTTCGGCATTGATGGCGCAGTGAGAAAGCTTGATCGGCCATTGTTCGCCCAGTGGGAGGGAGAAATCATCGACGGTCAGGGTTCCGACGATGCTTGAGTCAAGGGGCCGGTCCGTTCTGACCTGTGCCCTGAAATCCCCTTTCAGGCTTCCGTCTCGTATCAGGCCTAAGGGAATGATTTTGGAGATGGTCTGTTGTTTCAGGTCGCCCTTGAACGCGATGGCCAAGGTTGGGTCCTGCCAGTTTAGGGTCATCTGGGCAAAGGATTGCCCGTCTCGGACGGCCAGGTTGTTGATGTCGAGCCGTTTTCCGGTTGCCAAACATTCCAGCGAGACGGACACCTCCCCCCCCAGTGATGCATCGCCACTGACTCGGGTGGTCCCGTCGCGGCCTCGCCAAAATCGCGCAATGAGGATGTTCAAGGGGTTTCGCGGCAGAAATTCGCGGGGTAAACCAGCAATCTTCGCCAGCATCCTCACGGACAAATTCCCAAGCTTCCCTTTGAATGAAAGGTCTGCGGTAAACCCTGACGTCAAGTCGTGATCGACCGTCCCTGTCACCTGCAAGGCTGCGTCTGAAACCCGGAGCTGGGCATCGCTCAAAGAAATGCGACCGGTTGACGCCCCACCCCAATAGCTGAATTCTCCCTCGGGGATTCGGACCCTTTGAGAGACCTCTCGTATCTCGCAGGAAAGGCCCCTCATCCGTCCAGCCAATTTCAATTGCCAGTCACCGGGGGTCGCCAAGTGCCCTTTAAGGGTCATTTCATTCAACAACAAGACCCCTTTCGTATCCTTCACATCAGTGAAGTGAGCGGAGAGGCCAGGCTGGGACTGAAGCCAAGGGATGAGCTCGTCCAGCAAGGCTTCAGCCTTTCCCGATCGAATGTCGAGAGAGGGCGCCTCGTCCCATCTCACCGTCCCACCGACGTCCAGGAACTCAGACTTCCCGATCACACAACTTAAATGGGCAAAGTCCACCTTCTCTTCGGTGAGCTTGATGGATCCGCCGCTCAGCTGAATGGGAAATGGGACCCGCTGGTATGTGGCCGCCGCATTGAACTTGAAAACGGATATGGCGGCCCGAAGGGCCTTCAAATCCTCGCCCAGGACCAGCCTTCCTGAAGCCTGGCCCGTTAGCTCCTTCATGAGCGAAAGCTCATGGAGCCCTACCCCATTTTTCAACACCCGTGGGAGATAGACGGGAAATTGGCCAACGTCCGCCTTCACTTCCACATCCAAATGAAAACGGTCGTCCTTCTTGCCGAGTCCGAAGGACAGGGCGCCGTTTGTGCCGGTTGCCGCGCTGCCCAGTCTTGCCTGCGCGTTGCTCGCCTCCAGCAGGCCGCCATGGATATTCGCCTCCCCGCTCACGTCCCGAAGGTCCAGGTCCAGGTCCCGAATGTAAACGGTCCCTCCCTGCAGCCCTCCCCTTATGGCGAGGTTAGAAAGGTGGGCCATTTCTCTGAAATCCTTGCCCTGTGTCGCGAGCTTCACGGAAGGCACAAATCCTCCCCGGAGCACATCGAAAACAATGCGAACATCTTCGTCTTTCTCAAAAAGGGCGAGGGTCACCTCACGGACCAGATGCACATCCATGCTTTGCCCGACCAACTGTACCCTGGCGCGGGGGTCGCTCTTCGAGATGGTGAACGTGCCGGAAACCTCCCCCCCTCCACGGTTGACAAGCAACTGACTCAAAACCACGGACACATCGGGGCCGTTGATGCGTGCGGTTCCTGAAAACCGGGGAAACGCGACCGCCACATCATGCCCCTTTGCTGCCAGGACCAGGCGCTCCACGCTGCCCTCGGCATTCAAGGTGATGTCCCCCGCCCCATTGACCTCCCATTGAAAGGTGAGTTGGGCCAGGGATTCCTTCATGGCCGTCTTTATCTCGGGGAAAAAGGCGTGCAAGATCCGGTGAGGCTCGAAACGTTGAAGCACCACCTTGCCTTGAGACCCTTGCTTTTCGGGCTCGAGGACGCCTTCAATGGTCATCTCACCCAGCCAGTCCGAAAGGCATGTAATTGAAACCCGAACTTCTTTATCCAAGAATCCAATTTCGCCGTTGATCTCCTCAAAAGAGACCGTCGGCTCATGCCCGCCTGAGACCTCGACACGGCCGTTTCGGAGCTTCAGACTGGAATCCGCTCCAAAGGTGGATCGAAGGCCTGCCAGGCCTGCCATCCCCTCTTCGAACGGGTTCAAGGGCTGTGCGTTCACCGCGGTTGTGATGCGAATGGAAGGCGCCTCCACCACCACCTTGCCCAGATCGATTCTGCCACGGAGGAGAGACAGGATCCGGGGATACATCGTAATTGAACCGGAGCTGGCCTCGACCCGGTTACCCCTGTCAAAGGAGACTTGTTGTAGCTTCAGACGGGGCGCAGGCAAAAGGGTCCACTGGAATCCCTCCCATTTAAGTTGCCCACTGAACTTGTTGGAGATATAGGCAAGCGACCGTTTCTGAAACCAGTCCGTCTGGAAAAGGCTTGGGGAGAACAGGACGAGCAAGAGCAGGACGAGCAAGACGGCGGCGGCCGCCAAGCCACAGCCCCTCAGGAACCTGACTGGCCTCATGCGCGTCCATCCAATCCGTCTTCAGTCGTTGATGTCACCAGGCCACGGGCGGAAAATGAGAACGGCTCAGAGGCATTCTTTATCTGGCGAACGGCCATGAATCATTCGGCCTCAGAGCAGGCCGGCTTCGGCGAGTATCCCCGCAACCTCGGCCCTTCCAGGCTCATCGAGCGGCAACAACGGGGATCGGACCGGCCCGCCATACATCCCCAGGAGGTCCAGGGCCGCCTTGAAGCCGGGAATGCCGAAGCGGGAGGTCACGGTGTTGTTTGCGGGAATCAAACGGAGCTGCGTCCTTTTTGCGTCTTTCAACCTGCCTGCCTCGAAAAGCGCGATGGTCTCGACGACCGCGTTCGGCGCCACCGCCGAGAGGGCCATGACGCCGCCTACCGCACCGACCGAAAGGGCTGGAAGCAGGAAGCTTCCCGAGCCGGCCAGCACTTGAAAATGAGACGGCGCCTCCCTGACAATGAGACCCATTTTGGCCACATTGCCCGAGCTCTCTTTCATCCCGATGATGTTCGGGTGCTTGGAGAGCGCGATGACCAGTTCCGCACTCATGTCGACGTTCGTGAAGGCCGGTACGTTATAGAGGATAATGGGGATGGGGGATCGCTCCGCAACCATCGTGTAATGATGCATCAGAGCGGCATGATCCATCCTGGCCCTGTAGTAATGGGGCGTTACCACCATGGCTGCCCGTGCGCCCAAGGCTGCGGCCTTTTCCGTGAGATCCAGGGTCTCGGTGGTGGATTCACACCCTGTGCCGGCGATGAAGAGCCTGCCCTTGGAGATGGTCTCTCCCGCCGTCTTCCATAGGGCAATCTTCTCGCTTCGCTTCAAGAGCACGGCCTCTCCGTTGGAACCCAGCACCACAAACCCGGCGAGGCCCGTTCGCTGCCATTTCTCAAGGTTATTGGCCAGTTGATGATGATCAACCCTTCCCTTTGTGTCAAAAGGCGTGGGAATGGGCGGAAAGCAACCCTTCAAAGATAGCGCCTTTGGCATTTTCTACCCCCGTTTCCGCATTCAATTTGATGTGCGTCACAATGATTCGGATTACATATACTTCAACCATGGCCTTGATGCAACGAAAAGCCGGGGCCGAAACCGGGCAAAGTCGTCGTTTCTTCGACGAGAAGACCCCCACGTTCGTCAGAGAAAGGGTCACGGGTGAGAAATGGAGAATTATTAGTTCATGATATGTCCCTTTTTCGTTCTTCCTTTTTTTCCACTTTATGTCCACTTTTCATTGAATTTATAAAAATTTTTTTCTTGACAGTCACCATTTATGACGTTATTTTGTTATCTCTATGAACGAAATTACACGCCAACCAAACGAGGACCTCTTGGACTACCAGACCGGCAGACTGCAGGACCTGATTGGGCAGATTGTTGATTGTTGCCAGGACAGGAGGCTTTACGAGTCTCAGAAATTTGCGGTGCCCTACGCGGAACTGAGATGCATGCTTCTCTTCGACGGGGAGAGATACCTTACCGTCAAAGGTATCTCTCAACGAATGGACGTTGCAAAAAGCCGGGTCACCAAGATTATCGACAGCTTAATTCAGAAGGGCTTGGTTGAGCGCTTTGAGGACCCGAGGGATTCCCGCATCAAGCTCATCAGTCTGACCACCCAAGGGCAAACCCTTTCGGAGCGCGCCAGGGCATTTCATCAGGAAATACACAGAACGCTTCTCCTTCACTTGGCAGAAGAGGAGCGAAAGGGCATTCTGTCTGAGCTCGAAAAACTCCGTTCCGCCATGGAGGCGGTAAAGGAGCAGTTTCTATGAGACCGTTCCCAGGCCGTCGGACTGACTTAGAAACGATACGGACTGGATGCTTTGAGGAGCTTTGAGTGTGAGGGACATTTTTTTAACAATTTAGTTCATATTATTAACAATTATTAGCAGTCAGGAGGTCGTCATGAAAGAAAATGTTGTTAAAAAACAAGATGTTAACTTCAATGATGAATCAGGGAACGGCATGAATTACAGCCTGCTGATGAAAGAGTTCACCAACATGAAGTCTCAGCTGGAGGCCGTCTCCAAGTCCGTCGCTTCCAACAAGCTTGCCATGATCGTTTTTAGCGGCGATCTGGACAAGGTGCTCGCCTCATTTATTATCGCAACGGGCGCAAGGGCGATGGATATGGACGTCGTGATGTTCTTTACCTTTTGGGGCACACCCGTTCTCAGAGCTAAAGGAAAAAAGGCGGGCGGCAAGGACTTCATGGGAAAGATGTTCGGCTCTATGTTGCCCAAGGGATCATCTGAGGTCAAGCTCTCCAAAATGAACATGGCCGGGATGGGGACCAAGATGATGAAGTCGCTCATGAAGAAGAAAAACGTGGCCTCTCTCGACCAGCTGATTGAAATGGCAGGTGAGCTCGGAGTCCGCATTTACGTCTGCGAGATGTCCATGGACCTGATGGGCTTTAAGCATGAGGAGATGATTCCATACCCGGACATGACCTATTGCGGCGTTGCCAAATTCCTGGACGAGGCGATGGACAGCAAGGTCCAGCTGTTCATCTAACATATCATCATATCAAATCCATTTAAGCGGAGGAACGAAAATTGGTCAGGAAATGAAGGCTGACAAAATGAAGGACTTGAAAGGCCAGCCTTGCCCCATGCAGCACCTGACCTTCGGCGTTGGCTACGAGTTCACCCCCAAATTCGGCGTGCACCTGGGCTATATGCATGCATTTGAAGAAAAAATTAAGGAGTCAGGTACAGACATCTTTGGACAGCCGGTCACCATCGAATCCACTCTTTCCGAGGACGCGGTAGACTTCGGGTTGGTTTGGAGGTTCTAGATCTTTTCCTGTCCGAAAATGAAGGGGAAGCCTTGCTCGATCAATTAGTGCAGGGCCTCCCTTATCCTCGGCTTCAGCTTCTTTTCCTGATCTCAATGCGGAAGTGGTCCCCATGTCTCCTCAATCCAACGACCTCATCCGGAGAGCGTTCCACAACCTTCACCAGATTTTCCACGGCCCCCGGGTCCCGCATGGAAATCTCCAGGACTTCCCCCTGACACATGCCCCCTATGATCTGTTTGCACATCAGTAGCGAGATCGGTTCCGCCACGTCCA
Organism: uncultured delta proteobacterium; assembly: GCA_963830155.1. Classification (GTDB taxonomy): domain Bacteria; phylum Desulfobacterota; class DSM-4660; order Desulfatiglandales; family Desulfatiglandaceae; genus CAWHLE01. Next base: position 20,826 of record CAWHLE010000001.1, read on the forward strand.
GGAGATTCAGTTTTTTTCGTCCTGCCATGCTGCCTCGCCCAAGTGTCTGGCCCGTGCTTAAATGCAAATGGCATGCCCTTGGACCTGTTCGCGCGCAGAGCCATCCCTGCTCGTTCAGGTGACCGGGGCTTGCCGCTCTTTGATTTGCATTTAGCGGAATAAATGTTTAACGCGGCCTTAACAGTTGTTTAAACATATTATTCCCAAAAACCTTCGTAATGGCTTTTGTTCTTAGCACGACAAAAACCCGGGAGCGGAATGAAAATCAAAGAAGAGGAAATCAATCGCTACTGGAAAAAGATATTCAATACCATCAACGATGGCCTGCTCCTGATCGGCACGGATGGCACCATCCTGATGGTCAACCGCACCTTTGAACGATTGATGGGCTACACCTCCGATGAAATCATCGGGAAACCCTGCACCGTATTGAATTGCGATGCATGTGAACGCACGCTGGTGCGCAGGAACGGGCCGTGGTGCGCCCTCTTCGAGCAAGACGAAGACATTCGAAAGCGCTGTCTGATCATGAGGAAGGACGGCACCTACCTTCAGACCATCAAGAACGCATCACCTCTCAAAGACGACCGCGGGATGATGCTGGGCGCCGTTGAAACCATCACCGATATCTCTGAGTTGGACCGGCTCGATCGCGAAATCGATCAGCTCTCCCGTCACCTCGATGTGGAAGGGGGGTTCCACGGGATCGTCGGAAGATCAAAGGCCATGCAGAAAATTTTCGAAGTCATTGAAAAGGCGGCCAATAGCGACGCACCTGTCATCATCTACGGAGAGAGCGGCACGGGGAAAGAACTGGTGGCCCTGGCGATTCACCTGTTGGGCAGGCGACGAGATGGTCCTTTTGTCCAAATCAACTGTGCGGCGCTCAATCCCACGCTCCTCGAAAGCGAGCTGTTCGGCCATGTCAAGGGGGCCTTCACCGGCGCTTACCGGCATAGGATCGGCAGATTCGAAGCCGCCCACATGGGCGACATTTTCTTGGATGAAGTGGGAGATGTCCCACTTACGACCCAGGTCAAGCTCCTGAGAGTCCTTGAAACCAAGAAGTTTGAAAGGGTCGGAGATCATAAACCCATTGCGGTCGACGCACGAATCATCACTGCCACCAATAAGGACCTTCGAAAGCTGATCGGGGTCAAGGAATTTCGTGAGGACTTCTTTTTTCGAATCAATGTCCTCCCCATTTACCTCCCCCCGCTGAGAGAGCGCAAAGAAGACATTCCGCTCCTTATCCAGACCTTCTTGAATCGGCTGCGATGCTCCACGGAAAAAGGACGTCAAAGGCCTCACCCCTTCGGCCATGGTCAGTCTGACGGCCCACGATTGGCCGGGCAACGTGAGGGAACTGAAGAGCGCACTGGAGTACGCCTTTGTGGGGGGGGGGAGGGGTGGATCGATGTGCATCACCTTCCGCCGCTGCTCTCGTCAGGCCTGGAATCCGGCCCCATGAAAAACGACCGGAAAGGCGCGGCAGCCGCTGAGAAAGAGGCGCTCATGGAGGCCTTGCGCCAGACAGGGGGCAACCAGGTCAAGGCGGCCCGCCTGCTTGGGGTGAGCCGGGTCACGATCTGGAACCGGATGAGAAGGCACGGCATTGACCTGAAAAAGGTGTTCATCTCTTAGGAGCGCTTGCCCCCCGGGCTTCGCTCCAGGGGAATCGATGAGGAAGACCCCTAAGGCTCCACGGCTCCGGGGCCTTTCAACTTTAGGCACTTTCCCCACTCCCAAATCAAAGGCCGCCGAGGCCCGCTCGCGGGCCATCGGCGGCCTTGAATCCAATGCCTGGGATGGCTTACTTGAAGCAGCAGAAGAGCTCTTTTTCGATCACGGCCACCTTGTCGTTCAAGAACCGGGTCTTGAACCCGGCATTCCTGAGGATCGTGTAGCCCATCTCGGCCCGCAATCCTGTCCGACAGTGCGTGACGATCTCCTTGTCCTTCGGGAGTTCCTTCAGTCGACCCTGAAGCTCATCCACCGGAATGTTGACAGCGCCGTCGATCATGCCGAGGGCGGCCTCGGCCTGGGTCCTCACGTCAAGGACGAGCTTGTCCTGGGGTTTGTTGTTCACAATGTTCATGAACTCGTCGCCAACGATTTCCCCCGGGTGGGGACGAGGCAGATAGAAGATCTGCGTCCTGACCATGCCGGACTGGATCAGTCCGTTCTTCTTCAACCAACCGTTATACCCTCCGTCGAGCACATATAGGTTCTGGTACCCCCAACTGGAGACCTCTTTGAGCACGGGAGCAAGCCCATCCATATTGGTTTCCTGGTCATAGAAGACGATGTAGGCCTTGCGATCCAATGGAAATTGATTCTTCTCACGGACCACGTTTTGCACCCGGATCGCCACTGCACCCTGGATGTGGCCCTTCTCCGCGGCGTCCGGGCCCCTGGTGTCTATCGTCACGATGTAGCCGATCCGTGTTGAGACGAATTCATGTGTGGTCAAAAGGACGTTTCCAGCCTGGCTCCATGCGGGCACGCCGGCGTGATAGACTTTGACGTTCGTGTAGCCGTATTTCTCTGCCATCCTGGCAGCCATGGGGCTCAACACTCACCTGAACCCTTCACAGTAAAATACCAAGAGTCGCTTCTTGTCCTGGGGCAGTTTGTCCTTCATCTCGGCCATCTTTGGAAATGGGATGGAGATGGCTCCAGGAATATGGCCCTCCTGGTACTTGATGCCGGGGCGGCTGTCGATCAGGGTAAAGTTCCCTTTGTCAGGACCCATGGCCACGAGTTTCTCCACCTCTTCGGTGGAAGCCAACTGTTCTTCGGAGACTTTGATCTCCGGTTTTGCGACGATTTGAGTCGCCACCAGGTCCTCTCCGACCCTCTCGTAATGGACCCTGACCGGGATGGGGGCCTTGAGGTTCTTGATCTCCGGGACGTTTTTCACGGTGGTTTCGGGCGTGAACTTCACCAACTGCATTTCTTCTTCGATCTTCACCGTTATGGAATTGGCCTTGTTCGACAGACTGTTGAAATCCCCTGCCACGATGTCGGCCATTTCCTTGTAATCCTTGTGGCAGGCAAGACATTTCTTGGCCACCACGTTTTTGGGGGTTTCACCCGCGAACGCCCCCCCTACCCCGGCCAAGGCCAAGAATAGGGAGAGCAGTACCAGGGCTACCCCCGTTAGAGATGAACGCTTCGTCATGGTTGCTCCTCCTTCTATGCCTAAGTGAACGTTTGAACCAGGATGTCAGACGGCGAAGTCTCGCCCCGGGTTGGAATCATTTCGCTGGATGTCCCTTCATCACTGGCTGACCACATACTCCGCTGCCGGGCCGTTTTGAGCAAGAAGGATGCCAGGGCGCTGTTTCGCATTTCAGGGACTCACGTGTGTCGGCAAAACCGAGGCGGAATGGTCAGACCGGATGGGCTCAATGGGTAACAACTTAGAATCAGGTTATTTTTGTCCATGGCCCTAGGCGGAAACGTTGCCTGGGGACCCTGCCCTTCTGACTGACTTACGTCCCAAATGGGACCATGACAGGCATTGCCATTTGACATGTGTTAACCACTGAGCGTCTTTCATGGTCCCCATCGAGACTTGCTTTTTGATCATTTCCCGACTATGGTTCGTTTCAGTAAATGGCCACACCTTTTGATGACAGCGGAAACAGCCGTGATCAGAGACCTATCCATTTCTGTCCTTTTCTTTTTCATTCTCATCCTTGGCCTCTCCGGTGGGGAGGTCCGCTCGTCCGATGACGCCACATCCAGGCTCTCCCTTTCAGGGATAAAGGGGTTCTCTATCAAGGTGGAAAGGCTCGACCCCGAGATCGAAGGCGACGGCCTGAGGGCGGCGACCATCCAATCGGATGCAGAAAGTCTATTGAAAGGGCTTGGGGTCAGGATCTTGTCCACGATGGAGAGTTTAGATCAACCGGGTGAACCAAACCTTTACATCAATCTCAACGTTTTGAAACTGAGGGCCACGAATGAATATATCTACTCGATACAATTGGCCTTCCGACAGAACGCCTATCTGAGCCGGACCCCCATTGAAGTCCTTGGGGCGTCCACCTGGTCTCTGGGTCTCGTCACAGGAATTACGCCCGACCTCGGGAAAATTAGGGATTCGGTCAAAGCGCAGGTTCAAACGTTCGGCCAGGCCTTTCGATCCATAAACCCAAAATAACCTCCCGGCTTCAAGGTTTGATGTTCGGAGCCAGGAGCGGTGATCGAAGGAAAGCGTCCGGCAAGGGGGTTTTGAGGCCCACCGGACCTAAAAGGTTCCGTTGCATGGTCAACTCACTCGGCGGGGTTCATTCGATATGAAGGTAATGGTGGTGGGAAGCGGGGGACGCGAGCATGCCATCGCGTGGAAAATCGCACAATCACGTGAAGTGGCAAAGGTCTACGTGGCGCCGGGCAATGCGGGGACATCGCTGGAAGAGCGGGTCGAAAACGTCTCCATTTCAGCAACGGATATCGAGGGGCTTCTGGATTTCGCGAGGAAGGAGAAAGTGGGTTTGACGATCGTTGGGCCCGAGGCCCCTCTGGTAGCCGGCATCACGGATGTTTTCCAGGATGCGGGCATGAAGTGCTTCGGCCCCACGAGACGTCGCTGCCCAACTCGAGGGGTCCAAGACTTTTGCCAAAGAATTTCTCGCAAGGCACAAGATCCCGTCTGCCGCCTTTGGGACGTTTGATGCCGTTGAACCCGCAAGGGATTATATCCGCAAGCAGCCTTTACCCATCGTCATCAAGGCGGACGGGCTTGCTGCGGGAAAAGGCGTGATCATCGCCCACACACGGGAAGAGGCCTTCGAAGCCGTCGCCTCCATGTTGTCCGGAAAGGCCTTTGGTGAGGCCGGCAAGCGCGTCGTCGTCGAGGAGTTCCTACGTGGTGAGGAGGCAAGCTTCATCGTCATGACAGACGGCCTCCATGTCCTGCCCCTTGCCACCTCCCAGGACCACAAGGCACGGGACGACCGGGACAAGGGGCCCAATACGGGGGGTATGGGCGCTTACTCACCGGCGCCCGTCGTGACCCCGGAGGTCCACGCGCGGATCATGCGAGAAGTCATCGAGCCCACCGTGGTCGGGATGGCATCCGAAGGGCACCCCTACACGGGATTCCTCTATGCGGGGCTCATGATTTCACCCCGCGGCCAGGTCAAGGTGCTGGAGTTCAACTGCCGCTGTGGCGATCCGGAAACACAGCCCATCATGCTGCGCCTCAAGTCCGATCTTTCGGAGCTATGTCTGGCCGCTCTGGACCGGACCCTGGACAGGGTCCATGCGGCCTGGGATGACCGGACCGCGCTCGGCGTGGTCATGGCCGCCGGCGGATACCCTGAGCGGTACGGGAAAGGGGATGCCATTGTGGGTGTCCCTGATCAGGAAGAGGACTTCAAGGTGTTTCATGCCGGCACCGAACTCAAGGGCGGACAAGTGGTGACGAACGGCGGAAGGGTCCTGTGCGTCACGGCCCTTGGAACATCCGTTCGGGCAGCCCAGAAGAGGGCCTACGACATTGTGGCGCGTATCCACTGGGACGGGGTCTATTATCGAAGGGACATCGGCTATCAGGCCGTTGCCCGGGAGATGGGGGCCAGGACGACCTAAGCGAGTCGTTGTCTTCTTAAGCGCCCATCATTTCAGAGCCTTGTTGAAGTATCCAAATGCCACATGGGGAAAGGCCTTTTTCAGTTTTGAAACCATCCGGCTGATGCCCATGGCAGATCCAACGTCCCCCGGCATGGACTTGAGGTAGAGCGGAGGGTCGATATTGAGGTTTTTGAGGTGGATGAAGTTGAGCCCGGTTTCTCTGATGAGGCGACCCAATGCCTCCACCTCCTCTTCCTGATCGGTCACCCCCGGAAAGACAAGGTAGTTGATCATGGTGTAAAGCCCCATCTCCCTGCAAAGCGAGATGGAGGCCACCACATCTTCAAAGGTATAGCCCCTCGGCCGGTAATAGGCATGGTAGAAGTCATTCCGTGCGCTGTTCAGGCTGATCCGAATGGAGTCGAGCCCGCTTTCCACGATGTGTTGCACCCGTTCCGGCCGACTCCCGTTCGTATTGAGGTTGATGGTCCCCCGAGGGGTCTCCCGCCTGATTCCCCTGATGCTCTCCGCTATGAGCCTATACTGGGTGATGGGCTCACCCTCGCAGCCCTGGCCGAAGCTCACGATGGGGTCCTCCGCGGTGCTCAGGTGATTTGCGGCAAGGTTCACGATTTCGTTCCGGGTCGGGATGAAGGAAATCCGCCGGTGAGATGCCTGGCAAGAGGAATCCGTTTGAAGGGAGAGACAGCCCAGACAGGCCGCATTGCAGGTCCGGCTGACCGGGAGCGGCGCCTCCCACCGGTTGAAGAAGAGGTTCTTTGCCGCGAAGCAGTGGTTTTCCCGGGCACATCCGGTCAAATGGTCCACAAGCCTTGACTTCCTGCGGTGTTCTCGCCGAAAGCGTTTTATGGCCCCGTCCAGGTCACGATCATCGAAGTTCCTGGGGTCCCAGCGGTGATTATACTCAATCCTGATACCTGCGATCCAAAACCCGTCCCCCTTGAAGCCCACCGCGCTGTAGCCCCACATGGGCAAAACATAGTCCTTAACGCCGTAATCGACGGCAGGTAGGTGGGTCCTCACGATCCCGGCTTCCGGAAAGGCCGCCACCGCAAAGCACCTGACCGATTCCCCTTTCACCCTGACTTCCTTCACCGTTACGTGCTCTCCGGTGTCGGGATCCAAACCAATAGGCGGACAGCCGGGTATATAAAAGAGCTTGCTTAGCTCCGGCATGGCCATGAGATCTCCGGACGCGATCCTGGCGGGGCGCGACCCGGAAAAGCCGACCATCCGGTAGTGGGGATGGTCGTAAATGCGCCCTTGTTCATCGGCGTACAACATAAAGGGGAGATCCTTGATTGCCATTTCTGAATAATCCGTAACCTATTGACCGCAGTATATTTTTTCGATTAGAATGGGACCTGACCACGGGCCGCGATAGGCCCTTTTTCTCTGAACCTTCATTTGCAGCGGGTATCCAACATGCTCCCAAATGGGCCTCAAAGCCGTCCCGGGAGGCGGCAGTTCAGGCTTGTCAAATTCTTCGCCCTTGCCAGCTTTCTGGTCCTAACCTTTTTCAGCTTCCCCTTTTCCGTCTTTGTTTCCCAGAAGGCCAAGGATATCCTCACCAGGAGCTATGAAAACTACGCGCTCCTGTTGGGTCAAAACCTCAATTATCAAGTATATCAAAATTTTGTCGTTCCCGTAACCAGGATGTTTGGCAAAATTCGTCTGAGAGAGGAACAACAGAGTGAATGGATGGACCGGGTGGTCAAGAACACCATTCACAGTTTCAGGATCGATCTGGTGAACATCTATGATATCGGCAAAGACATCATCGCTTACAGCACAGATCCCAGACTTCTGGGAAAAGACGTGAAGGAGACCTTGGGCTTCAAGAAGGCGGTCGGTGGAGAAACCTTTTCCGGGCTCATCACGAGCGGTGACCTTTGGGGGCTTGGCATTGATCTTCTCGGCAGCCAGAAAAAGCTCAGGACCTACATCCCATTCACGGGCGTGACACCTTTTTCCGATGAAAAGGGCCCCATCCTGGGAGTCTTTGAAATCATCCAGGACCTGTCGAAGGAATACGAATCGATTGTAAGGCTGCAATATTTCATTTTCGCCCTCTCCATCTTCATCATGGGACTGATATTTTTCGCCCTTCTCTTGATCGTCCAGAAGGCGGAGAAAATCATCGAGGAACGGGCAAGGGAACAATTTGAGCTTGAGGCACAACTGAACCAGGCAGAACGGCTCGCTGCGCTCGGCCAGATGGTTGCAGGCGTCTCCCATGAAATCCGAAATCCCTTGGGAATTATTCAGAGCACAGCCGAATTGCTTTCAAGCATGCCGGATTCGGGCTCCGTCCAGCAAAAACTCTCGGGTGTCATCATCGAGGAATCAAGACGGTTAAACAACGTGGTGACTGAATTCCTGGATTTTGCAAGACCTCAGCAACCCAGCTTGCAGCCCTGTCGACTGGAGGAAGTGATTGCAAAAAACTTGGCCCATCTTGGCCCCGAACTGGATAAACAGGGGATCAAGGTCTATCATCAATTGGAGGGACGTTCTGCTGAGGTTAAGGCGGACCACGGGATGCTTTACCGGGCCTTTCTGAATGTCTTTTTGAACAGTCTTCAGGCCATGAAGGAGGGGGGAGTCCTTCGCGTCAAGATCGAAGAAGACCGTGACGCATACGTGGTCGCCGTGGAAGATTCGGGGATGGGGATCAGCGAGGAGAACATGAAAAAGATCTTCAACCCCTTTTTCACGACAAAAGACAGAGGAAGCGGACTCGGCCTTTCCATCGTGAAAAAGATCATGGAAAGTCACGGCGGCGCCATATGGCTCACAAGCAACGAAGGGGTCGGAACGCGGGTCATGATGAAATTCCCTAAGAGCCGATGACGAACGGCTCCAATCCATCCCGCAACCCTGGCAGGGAGGAGTGGCTCGAATGGAAACCATTCTGATTGTGGATGATGAAAAGAACTACCTGATCGTACTGGAGGCGCTGCTCTCCCCGGAGGGCTATGAAATCGTCACGACGGACAGCGGTCAGGAGGCCCTTCGCCTGTTCCGTGGCTCGGACATTGATCTGGTCATCACTGACATGAAAATGCCTGGCATGAGCGGGATGGAGCTCCTCGAAGCCTGCAAGGCAACAAACGCCGATGTGCCGGTGATTATGATGACGGCTTTCGGCACCATCGAAATGGCCGTGGAAGCCATGAAGAAGAATGCCTTCCATTACATCACCAAGCCCTTTCAGAACGAGCAATTGAAAGTGACCGTCAAGAAGGCGCTCGACAACTATCGGCTTGTAAAAGAAAATAAGTTGTTGAGCCAGGCGCTGTCAGAACGCTACAAGTTTGGCAATATCATAGGCAAGAGCAAACCCATGCTGAAGGTCTATGATATGATCGAGAAGGTTGCGCCGTCCCGAGCCTCCGTTCTGATTACCGGTCCATCCGGGACGGGGAAAGAATTGATCGCCAAGGCCATTCATTACGGGAGTCCCAGAAAGGACCGTCCCTTCATCTCCGTCAACTGCGCTGCCCTGGCGGAAACGCTCCTTGAGAGCGAGCTCTTCGGACATGAAAGGGGCGCTTTCACAGGGGCGGTGGCCATGAAAAAGGGGCGATTTGAATTGGCCGATGGCGGGACCCTCTTTCTGGACGAGGTTGGGGAAATGCCTGCTGCCCTGCAAGTCAAGCTCCTGAGAGTGCTCCAGGAAATGGAGTTCGAGCGGGTAGGGGGGACCAAGACCATCAAGGTTGATGTAAGGGTTTTGTCAGCGTCGAACAGAAACATGCGGGAGGATGTTTCCGCGGGCCACTTCAGGGAAGACCTTTTCTATCGGCTTAATGTGATTCATATCGACGTGCCGCCGCTCCGGGAGAGGCTGGATGACATCCCGCTGTTGGTGAGGCATTTTATCACCAAGTACAAGGAAGAAACGGGAAAAGGCCGGGTTGAGCTGAGCCCGGAGGTCTGGAAGCGTCTTTATCGATATAACTGGCCAGGAAACGTGAGGGAATTGGAAAACGTCATGGAAAGGGCGGTGGTTTTGAGCAAAGGGGAGACCATCACGTCTGAAGACCTGCCTGAAGATTTGCGGGGGGCTGAGACCGAGTTCGACGTCGATCGTTTTGTCCCCGCAAACGTTCCCCTTCAGGTGGCGCTCGAAAAAATTGAAGAAGCGTTGATCAGAAGGGCTTTGGTCGCCTGCCACCATGTCCAGGCCCACGCGGCGGAAATGCTCGGGATCACCAAGAGCAACATCCAGTACAAAATGAAGAAGTACGATATCAGCGCCTGATGAATCGGCACGTCACGTCCGATTCGAATTCAAAACGGGTCGGAAGGGGAAAACGGTACAAGTTTTTGTACCGAACTCTTTTTTCCATGATTTAAACGAGTTATCCGCTCCTGATTTCAACCACCAGCCCGGGCGGTACAAAATGTTGTACTTTTCACGATTCCGCGGTTTTGAGCCATCCATTTAAAACACAACGATATCAATACGATAACCTTCGTTTATGGCAAAGGGTGATGATGGCAAGCCCCTTGCATATATAACACGCGAAACCTGAAATTACTCTTTTCTCCTAAACAGATCAGCCCCGTCTTCCCAACGGGGCTGATCTGTTTAGTGGCCCCGTTTTCCAAATCCAAGCGTCATGTTCAAAATCCGAAAAGCGCGAATCTCAATATCCCAGCCTCTTCAAGGCCTTGGCGTCTCTTTGCCAGTTCTTCTCCACGCGAACGGTCAGATCCAGGAACACCTTCGTATTAAAGGTCGTTTCCAGCTCCTGTCGCGCGTCCGAGCCAATGGCTTTTACCTTCTGGCCCCCCCGTCCGATCAGGATACCCTTCTGAGACTCGCTCTCCACGTGAATCCTCGCGTAAATGATCAGGATGGTCCTGTCCGGAGACTCCCCCATGCGTTCCACGGTCACCGCCGAAGCGTACGGCAGCTCTTTGCTCGTATGGCGGTAGATCTTTTCACGGATGATCTCCGAAACCAGAAAGGATTCGGACTGATCCGTTTTTACCTCTGGCGGGAAAAAGGCTGGCCCCGCTCTCAGATGCTGTCTCAATTCGGAGAGAAGCGCAGGGACACCCTCTCCGTGCAGGGCCGATACGGGCACGATGGCATCGAAAACGTTGAGGCGGCTGAAGGTATCCATGATGGGCAGGAGTCTTTCCTTTGCCCCCTTGTCGATTTTGTTCACCGCCAGTAGTCGCGGCTTTTTGAATTCCCGAATGGAACGGATGAGCGGGGGGATTTCAGGGTCATCCGGCCGACCCATTTCAATGAGGGTTAGAATGATGTCCACCTCATGGAGGGCGGCATGCGCCGACTGAACCATGCTTCGGTGAAGGGGGGTATGGGTTTTATGGATGCCGGGGGTATCCACGAAAACCATCTGAAAGCCCTCCCCATGAAGGACGCCCGTGATGCGGTTTCGCGTCGTCTGTGGTTTGGGCGTGACGATGGCAAGCTTCTCCCCCAGGATGGTGTTCAAGAGGGTTGACTTGCCCACATTGGGCGGTCCCACAATCGCTATGAACCCTGAATGAAATGGCATCATTCGTTCTCGTTTGAAAAACGTTGTTTTCGTCTCCGTTCGAATTGGCCCAAGGACTCAGCATCCAGGGCGGCCTTTACCACTCGCACCTGGCCGGCGCTGAGGGTATCGTCCGATTGGATGCCCACGACACGTGCCCCGGTGTGGCGCTCGATCCAGCGCAGTCCCTCATTTTTATGCCCTCGGACGAGGGGAACCTCGTCTCTTGGCGCCAGGATGACCATTGCTTCCGCCCAGCCCCTTTTCGGCAAGAATCCCTCGATTCTATCCCGGTGGATCGCCGAGCGCACCAGGAAACCGAAGGCCTTGTGCCAAGGGCCTGCGAGGATCTGCCCTTCTTTAAGCAGTGTCGGCGAGCTCATCAAGCCCATCCGAATCACGGGGATCCCATTCTCCTCCAAAAGGGCACAGCTCTCTTTGCAAATCGAAACCGCCTCTTTCAGGGCAAGGGGTTGAAATGCCCCCCGTTCATACCATCGGGCCAGTTCCGTGCCGCGAATCACGAGCGCGGGATAGATCCGTACCATTTCCGGTCTCAACGCAAGGACCTTCGCAACCGTTTCGCGGAACTTCGTCGGGGAGTCCCCCGGTAAGCCCGGCATTAGTTGAATACCGACTTTAAGGCCTGCTTCCCTGAGGCCTTGAACCGCCGTCACCGTATCCTCCGCTGTGTGACCTCTCCTGGAAAGATGAAGAACCCCGTCATCCATGGTTTGGACCCCGAGTTCCACTGTGGCGACGCGTCTTGCTCGGAGCATCGAAAGCGTCTCCATATCGACGGCATCGGGTCTCGTGGATACGCGGATGGAGGCAAAAAGCCCCCTTTCCACATACCGGCCCGCCACGTCCAGCAATTCTTTCATTCGAGGGCCCGCAAGGCGTGTGAAGGTGCCTCCATAGAAGGCAATTTCACGGCGAGGCCGCATCCGGAACGTCTTTGATGCGACGGCCCCTTCAATCACCGCTTCAACCTGTCCCCCGTCCATGGGTCCCTGCCCTTCTGTGGCGGTGATTTCGCCTTGATTGCAGAAGATGCAACGATGGGGGCATCCCTCGTTCGGGATGAAGATCGGGACAATCAAAGGTCGTGGCCGTTTATAAAACAATGAAGGGCCTCCCGTGCCGCGTTCTGTTCAGCCTCTTTCTTGCTTTTCCCTTCACCCTCAGCCAGTGTCCTTCCGGTGAGGGTCACTTCGACTCTGAAGGTCTTGTCGTGCGCTGGACCGAATTCTTCAAGGAGACGATACGTGGGCGTGCTCTTGAGACACTGTTGTGTGTGCTCCTGCAATCGGCTCTTGAAATCGTGGACCCCTGTCCCTTGCGTGAGTCGCTCCAAAATCGGGGAAAAAAGCCTTCGAATGGTGTTCAGGCTCTTGTCAAAGCCGGCCTCAAGGTATTGGGCGCCCAAAACCGCCTCCATGGTGTTGGCCAGAATAGAGGGCTTCTCCCTGCCTCCGCTCTGGGCCTCCCCTTTTCCGAGTCGAATATAGCTTCCTAGTCCCAGGTCCAGGGCGACCCTGCAAAGCCCCGCCTCGTCGACGACCATCGCCCTGAGCTTGGAGAGGTCTCCTTCTTCGGCCTCCTCAAAGGTCTCCATGAGGATCCGGCTGATGGCCAGGTCGAGCACGGCATCACCCAGAAACTCAAGTCTCTCATTGTCCTTAAGGCCCATGCCGGGTTGTTCATTGACATAGGAGGCGTGGGTGAGGGCCTGACTCAGCAGGTCGGTCTCATCAAAGGCATATCCCAGTTTCTCGAAGAGGTCATCAAAGGGCCTCTCCAAATGTGAATCCATAAATCACCATCCCATCTTCAACCTTAATGCAGAGCACTGAAAGTGGTCAACCTTGATTCCCTCGGGTCTTGCCGAGGGTTCCGGCAGTACCAAGGCGTCCAGAACAAACGGAAGTTCCCCATGCGCCTAACCGTCTGCCGCTTTCTTGTTGCACTCCGGAAAATGATCTCCAAAATCATTTAGGGGACAGGGTGTTGACGGCTACGCGGAGCGAAGGGTAATTGATAATTCCTTTGACTCAAGAGCAATTAAGGAAGTATAGTTATATTTTTCATTTTTTTCCACCAAAGAGTCATAACAAATGAAGAAGTCTGTCATTCTGGAAGAACGGGAGCTCTCCGAGATCGTCCAGAAACTGGCCGAAAAGATTCTGTCCAACAATCCTGCTCATGAAGGACACAGTCCTTGTAGGTATTCGGACGGGCGGAGCCCACCTTGCGGCACGCCTCCAGAAGGCGATAGGAGGGCTGATTCAGGCTGAGCCCCCTTTGGGATTGCTCGACATCACGCTCTATCGCGATGATTGGACTAGAATCGGCCCAGCGCCCATTGTGCGGAAAACCGATCTGCCTTTCTCCGTCGATGGGAAAAATGTTATCCTCGTGGACGATGTGCTTTTCACTGGGAGAACGATCCGGGCGGCCATGGACGCCCTCATGGACTATGGCAGGCCCAAGCGAATCGAGTTGGCTGTCCTCGTGGATCGCGGAAATAGTGCACGGGAGCTGCCTATCATGGCCAATTACGTGGGCGGAGTCTGGAATATCGAGCCAAATCAAACTGTCAACGTCTATCTTTCCGAGTCCGGTTACACCGACCATGTGGCCATAGAAGAAAAGAGGGCCGCCTGAGGATGCAGCGCCATAAGCAATCCAAGAAAAAAAGCGTTACCCATGGACCGACATTGACACGTGATCAGAAGGATTTGGTGGAACGGATCCTCCGTGAGGCCCGAGACGCAGACCCCTTGGCGTGTGTGAACCGGATCCCGGACCCGGTGGTGGCCGTTGCGCTCCTGGAAGGACTTCCCGTTTCGGAAGGATTCACTCTACCCCTTGTCCGGGCGGTCGCCGCGCGTTTTGAACAGAAGCCCGTTCAAAAAGCCGTCAAGCGGATAGTCTTCAGGATGCGGCAGAAGGGTATTGACCCCCGGGGAATCGAACTGAAAACGGCTGACCAACCGCTGTTCAAACCGGCGGAGAAAGAGGACGCCCTGGCCTTCATGGGACCCCTCGATGCACAGGGAGCACGGCCCATTTTCATGGCCATTCCTTTGGTCCCTCAAGGTTTCGAAGTCGGCATTGGGGTCGTGAGCGATGAACAAGGCATCTTGCATTTTCTCTCAGGGGCCTACAGTAAAAAAAGTATGAGCGAAATGAAAAGTCAGTTCCTGGAAGGATCGGGAGAGGCTGTCTTCGTGGAAGCCACGCCCGCCCACGCCGCCAGAGTTCTTGAAATGGCCTATTCGGCCGGCAGGGAGAGTCCCAACGAGGCAACCGAGGCTTATGCCTCATTCCGAACCCTGTTGTTGAGTCAGGTTTCCCCGCTGGACCGCCCAGCCATCCATGATTATCGTAGTGAAATTGAATCGGGGGGATCGGGACCAGGGCTTATCCATTCACAGATCGAAAAGCTGCTTGACCACCCTCTTTTGAAGACCTGGACCATCGACCCGGATCATCTGAAACCCTTGCTGGAAGAGATTGCGCAACTTCAGGAAAGCCCTCTGATATTGTCGACGGCCCAGCAGGCGGATCGAGTTAGAGAGCTTGAACGTCAATGGGCGAAAACCCACTTGGCAGATTCACGAAGAACCCTTTTTCGACTGAGACTTGAAGAGATGGCCTATGTCTTCCTCAAGCAGCAAGAGACGGAATACGCACGCCTCTCCCTCATGGCCGCAGAAGACATCGCTCACCATGCAGGGACATCGATGGATGAGACGGTCCTCGATTTTCTACTTGAACGAAGCCTGAAAGGCTTATTAAAAGCCCGCAGGGAAGGCAAAGCGCATGGGTCGGATGTGCGCGAAGATCGAATCATCACATGACCTGATGTCTTGGCCGTCGGCCTGAGCTTCCGCCAACGGTCCAAGGCGGGCCGCAATATGAACGGATCCAGAGAACGTCTATGCCCCTGACCCTGAGCCTTAAAACCAAGTCGCGGACCGATATGGTTGACATCACCGCCCAAATACAGGTGGCTTTGGCTGAGGGGTCCATGCGGGACGGCCTCTGCGTCGTTTATGTACCGCACACTACTGCGGCGGTCACCATCAACGAGGGGGCGGACCCATCCGTATGCTTCGATATCACGAAAAGACTGAAAGAGCTTGCTCCCGAGGGCGCAGGATACAGGCACGCGGAAGGAAACAGCGACAGCCACATCAAGGCGGCCTTGGTGGGAAGTTCCGTCACGGTGATCGTTGAAGACGGACGGTTGGTCCTCGGAACGTGGCAAAAGGTTTTCTTCTGTGAATTCGATGGGCCGCGGACGCGCACCGTCATGCTCAAGATGGTCGTCTCCCGGTGAAGGCCGGGGCTTTTTGGATTAAAGGCGATGATGGTTGATCCGGCCCATGCGCGGCCGGCCTTTTTCAAACCGACACCGCGAATATCAACAGGAGTGTTTTGCATGCCGATTTTTGAATTCCGATGCACGGACTGTAGCCATCTTTTTGAAAAACTCTTTCTATCCCCCGACGAGCAGGTCGATTTGTCCTGCCCTGAGTGCAAATCCCAAACGATCGAGCGGGTCTTGAGCAGGAGCAACTATGCCGTGGGCGTAGGGCCCGCCGGAAAACAGCCCAAGATCACGACCAAATCCTGTGCGGGGGGCAACCAGTGCATGACCCTTGATCTTCCCGGCCCAGCGGGTCGTTGAGGACCTGGGGCCGTTGCCTTTTAAACCCTCACAACCATCGTTGAGCGAAGAAGAGGAATGGATCATCAGAGACCTATTCCACGAGAAAATTGTGCCCAAGCTCCAGTGGCTCCATGCGAGGGCCGGGACCATCAGTTGCGCATTCGCTGGAGATTATTACGAAACATGGGTGCTCCACTTCAAGTCCTCAGGCAGCGGTTTCACCATCGTCGAGCTGGAGTATGACCCGGATGCGTGCGCCCTGGACCTGGACCCCTGAAGGCTGACCATGGTTTACGACAAACTCATGGGGCGAGAGATCGGGACGCGGCCCACGTGCCCGTTTTGCGGGCTCCTGGTTGAGCGGCCCAAAGAAAGGCCGGGCGAAATGCCGCTCGGCTCCTGCACGTGCGGTGCGGTCTATGCCTGTGACGAGACGGGCCACAGCCTCGGCACCGCCATGATCGAGGCCCTGGTCTTCGCATGCGGGAATTGGGATGCGGCCTGGGAGCTACAGCCCGATCAGGACTACGTGGAGGCGCGCCTGGAGCACTACGACCTTTCGAGCCACCAACTGATCCCAAGGGGCGTAGCAGGCGGACGGCGCATATCGGGGGTCCTCTATTTCGTAAAACTTCGAAAAGAGGGTTCCGACGCAGCGACGGAGCGTGGCAGCGAGCCAACACCTGAACCCATTCCCTCTAAAGCGATTGGCCCAACCTTCCAGGATCAAGGTAAATCCCTTAGTAAGACGGACGTTGCGCAACTGGTGTCGCAATACCGGCTGGATGCCGTCGAACAGGCCGCCAGAAACGACAAGAAAATCATGAGGTACCTCCAGCGGCTCCTCTATTCCGGGGACGTTCAGATGAGAAAAAGGGCGGCCGAAGCGCTGGGCAGGGCTTCATTGGTCATTTGCGAAACCGATCCCGGGGTTGTCGCCAGACTGCTGCAAGGGCTCTTCTCCTCTCTGCTGGATACCGCGTCATCGAGCTGGGGCGCCTTCGATGCCATCGGCGAAATCATCTTCCACAGGGCTGATCTCTTTGCGGGCTACGTCCCGCAGCTTTTTCAGTTCCTCGCAGATCCGAATAAAAGAGGGGAGGCGTTGCAGGCCCTGGGAAGGATCGCCCATGCCAAGCCGGAGTTAATCCGAAAAATCAGTTTCCATTTCATCGGTCTGCTTCAGGACCCCGATCCGCAGGTGCGAGGTCAGGCCGCGCGGTTGTTGGGTCTCTTGAAGGCTTACGAGGCCAGGGAGGACCTCTCCAAGCTCTTGGATGAAACCGATGAGGTTGAGGTTTATACAAACGGCCTTGTCCTGAGGCGGACCGTCGGACACCTGGCATCGGAAGCCCTGGAACAGATTTGAAAACAGAGTATCGCTTCGCGCATCAAGGCCATGACATTCTCCTGGGGCAGGGTGATTTACGGAGGCCGTTTCTTATCGACCCTTCCACCGAGCACCCCAGTCTCACGCTGCTCGACTACTTCTCGTCCATTGAACGGTTCGTGCTTCAAGACGAAGGACAATTCCTGCTTCACGCCCTGCACCATCAATTGAAAAGACATGTCAGGCTGGACGATATTCGCCGGATGGTCATCCGGAGCGAAAAGCACGGTGCGTTTCACCATGTCTGCCGTGTTGAGTTGTTATTGGGCACCGATCATGTCCCGTTGGCAATATACACGGCGGTCACGGACAAGGGACGAGATTCACTGGCCCTCGAGTTTCAGACCCTCATCCGTTTGAACCAGTCGTGCCCCCTTCCCTATCTGCCTTCGGTCTATGCCATGGGGGAATGCGCGCGCCCACCTGGGCGTCAGGATCCGAAACTGCTTTTCATCATGGCCGAATGGCTCGAAGGATATCACGAATGGCATTTTCACCGCGCAGAGGGGCGGGACGCCTACGCCCTTTGCATCTGGGACATTCAAGGAGGATACCGGTTCGCCTCTCCGACAGAACGGTTCGAGATCTTCAGACAGGCTGCAAAGATCCTTACCCTTTACTATGACGTGGCCAGCTCATGCCAAATCCATCCATGGAGCCACGCTGCGGGTGATTTCGTGGTGAGGAGCAGCGATGGAGGCGTCCACGTGAAACTATCCAGCGCCAGGGGCTACGGA
Source organism: uncultured delta proteobacterium (assembly GCA_963830155.1). Lineage (GTDB taxonomy): Bacteria > Desulfobacterota > DSM-4660 > Desulfatiglandales > Desulfatiglandaceae > CAWHLE01. The sequence goes on from CAWHLE010000001.1 coordinate 38,760, forward strand.
CCCATCCTGAAATTTGACGGATCTGAGAAGTTTAAGCCATTGATCGCCTTCATCTATTTTCTCCTGGACCTCTCCATTGGCATGCGGCTAGACCGTTGCGAAGGGACCGGTGAGGTGGTCTGGGCGGAAAAACAAGACGTTGCGGCAACGATCATGGGCTTCTTTGAGGGCATGGCGTTGAAGGACGGCGGGCAAAGGGGCCTGCTCGGTCCAGCCCGCGACCCTGCCGCATTCCTCAAGGGTTTTGCCCCCGAGGAGCTCTTGAGGCTCTGCGCGCACTTGAAAGAGGCTTACACCCACATGGATTCGGAAACGCTCGCCACCCTGTCGCAAAACATCGAGTCACACTGCCGAGAGCTTTGCAAGATTATAGAGGAACTTCCCTGAGGAGGTCCCTGGACCTCCTCAGGCGCCCGTCTAAAGCTTGGGCGGGAATTCAGGGAGCGCGTCGAACAGAGGATGTCCTGTCCCCCCCTGAATCCGTGCCGCCCGCTTCGCCGCCCCCTAATTTTTTTTAAAATACCATCTCCCAAAAAATTGAATCGCACTGTGTGCAGCTCTGCCAGACTATGCGGACCTGAATGGACCGATTCACTAACAGGGTGCGGAAAAACGCCCATATGCTGCGTAGCGATCATCCTTCGTCAGTGCGACGTACATCGACGTACGACTCATTCCACAGAATATCGCGCGCCTTGCATCTGGACATTTTTCAGCACACTGCGCAACAAGGGTTTTTCAGCAACCTGTTAAGCGAACGCACGCGTAGCGCTTACCTTGAAATGTGGCGAAGGGCGTTCTCCCCTGCCATGCGTCCGGATACTATGGCAAAACCACAGGCCGCGCCGGCAGCGATCATGTCGTAACTGTCCCCGTACATCCCGCCTGCGTCGTTTCCTGCGGCATAGAGCCCGGGGATGACGTTGTCCTCTGTGTCAAGAACCTCCGTTTTCTCGTTGATTTTGATGCCTCCATTGGTCCCCACAAAATCAAGGAAGCACTTGAAGGCGTAGAAGGGAGGTTTCTTGACGGGGCGGAGATAAATACGGTCCTTCACGAAGTGATCGTCATGGCCTTTCTCGCAGAACCCGTTATATTCCTCCACGGTCTTCTTGAAAACTTCGGTTTCAACGCGCATTTTGACCGCTAAATCTTCAATGGTGTCGGCCACGAATACGTTCCAATTGCCTTTCGCGAGGGCGTGCCTCAATTCATCATCAAAGCCGATCAAACGTGTCCCCGGGGGTACGAAGGTTCCAACCCCCACATCGATGCCTTTTTCCATAAAGTACTGTCTGGCATGGTCATCGAATATCCTGAAAACATAGCCCCCTTTTTGGCGTGACATGGCATTTCCACAAAAGATGGAATTGTGAACAATGGACTCGTCGCAGAATCGAACGCCGTGCTGGCTGATCCAAAGCTCAGGCTGGCGAACGGCGGCAACGATATGCCCTGATCGTTTGATGCCTGGGCCAACCGGACCCCCAAAGGAAAAATTCAGAACACCCATGCCCTCTATGGCAGCGCCAGCCGCCCAGGCCATTTTGAGCCCTTCCCCATACTTCTCGGAATTGCCAAGGGCGAACAGGTTGACCCGCAGATCCAATCCCGTATATCGTTTTAACAATTCCTTGTCATTTGCATAGCCACCGCTTGCAATAATGACCGCCTTGGCCTCCACTGTCGTCTTCCTGCCCTCTTTGTCCTCGACGATGACGCCCCCGACGGCCCCCCCCGATTCGCGGACAAGATGTTTGACCGCAGCCTGATAGCGTATCTCAACACCTCGCTCACCTGCACGGGCGACAAGGACATCCATCATTGCAGCAGCCGTGGCCTTTAATAACGTGCCACGTCCTGGCGCCACCAGGCCAGAAGCTAGAGGGTTCTATGAATTCAACGCCCATCTGCTCAAGCCAGTCGATCGTGTCTGCCGACCTATCCACGAAAGCCCTTACCAGAGATGCGTTCGCCTTCCAGTGACTGTACGCCATAATGTCTCTGAAGGCCTCATCCCTCGTGACGCTGTATATTTCTCTTGCGCTGCATTTGGCTTTCCGCCGCGAACATGCCTTCGGGAAATCTGGTGCTGCCTCCCGCATGCTGCATTTTCTCGAAGACCGCTATGTTCGCTTTGCCTTCGGCAAGGGCGAGGGCTGCTGCAATACCCGAGCCCCCCGCCCCAACGACCACTGCATCTAACTTGCCTTTCACCTGACCAGTCATAATGAAGAATCCTCTTTTCTTAACGACCCTTCCCTTTCAGGGCGAGCACCTTATACCAGTGCCGTTTGACCGCCGTCAACGACGATATGCTGGCCGGTGATGTAGTCGGAGGCCGCAGAACCGAGGAAAACGATCGGGCCTTTCAGATCCTGGTTCCCTCCGCAGCGGGCCCACTTCACAGCCAGGTCTTTGGTCAGTCGGGCGTCCTCTAAAGCTTCGGCGGGAATTCCGGGAGCGCGTCGAATAGAGGATGTCCTGTTCCCCCCTGAATCCGTGCCGCCCGCTTCGCTGCCCCCTTATACCTTTCAAAATCGCCCAGGGCCAATATGGAGAGTTTCTGGGCTTCGAGAGAACCTTCCGCGTGGATCGTAAGCACATCTTCATAGGAAGAGGTGAGGTCCCGTACGAGTTTCGTCATGCGGAGTCTGTGTTCGGTCGGAACGCCTGCTCTGCCCCCCAGGTATTTATCCATGAGGTCATGGGTTTCCGGATTCAGGTAGTCTTTCGATGAAGGACAGGTGGCCACGATGCCCCCTGCAATGTCCTGAATAACTTTGGTGGCCTCATGCCAGTTATTGGCGAATTGGTATTTGCAGATGTTGGCAATCATCGGATTCGGGTAAACCAGATCCGAACCCTCTTCTTTCACACAATGCTCGGCGGCCGCCCTTCCCAGGATCTCTATGGATTCGGCGTACATGACCAGCCAGGTCAGTTTTTCCCGCACATGGGGCGCCCTTTCGATGCCGTTATACTCCGCCATGAGTGCCGCGGCGCCGGTGAACAGCTCCAGTTCCATGGCCTTGTACGTTTCTGCACTCAGACGATGAAAATTGGCGAACATGTAAGCCACCTGCCCTGCAAAGTCCCACTCTCCTTTCAGGAAAATTCGCTCGTTGGGGATGAAGACATCCTCAAACACGATCAAGGCATCATTGATGAAAACGCTTCCTGCAATGGGGTGATCGAACAGGCTGACTCCTTCACTTACTTCCGGCTCCGCCGAAATCAGCGTCAGCCCCTTTGCGTTTACCGGGACGCCAAAGGCTACCGCATACGGTTTGTCATCCTCGGTCATGGCACGGCAGGGCGCAATGAGCAGCTCGTTGCAGAGAGGCGCCTGGCTGATGTGCATCTTTGCTCCCCTGACGACAATACCGTCTTTTCGCTCCTCCGCGATTCGCACGTAAAAGTCCTGGTGCTGCTTCTGCTGCGAGGGGCGGAGGCTTCTATCGCCCTTCACATCGGTGAGACCCATGGCAAAGGAAAGATCGTTCTTCTGCAGGTGCTTGCGATAGGCCTCCACGTTTTCGGCATAATGGGTCCCGTATTTTTTGTCAATTCTACGACTGACCACTGTCACGGCGTTTAGGCCGTCCTTTGCAACGAATTTTGCCCCCGACGGCTTCCCGAAGCAGACACGGGCCCATAGTTTTACAACCTCCCGGAGTCTTAGGAGATCCTCTCTTGTGCGCTGTGGCCTCAACGCGAAACTCACCCTTTCGCCCTCTTCATCCACATCCGTAAGAAGGTCCTGGAACCGTGGGTCCTGGTTCAACACATAATCCATCGCAACCCAGTCACGACAGATCTTGAGAATGGGATGGGCCGTCACGTCCGGGACCCTTTCGCCGTTGCAGTAAACCACTCTTCCGTCTTTGAGGCTCGCGATGTATTCCTGCGGTGTCTTAAGTGCCATTTTTCTTTCTCCTCATGATTGGAAGTCCTTTGACGAGATCTGCCCATGGGGTCGTGATGGCTTTTGCAACAGAAATCAGGAATGATGCGCCATCGGGTGGGCATTCATGCCTTCCTGACAACAACTCAACCGACATGTGGTACATCTCTCTGTAGACGCCATCCAAATCAAAGGCGGGATAAGAGTGGCCGGGCTTAAACAGATTCTTTGGGCAGGCGCGGATCTGTTTGTGGATCAGCGTCGGGATGCCATAAATGCGGCAGGTGATGGGTCTGAATGGGTAGGCGATGCATTGCCGTTGATCATCGAGAAGGGGGCATCGAACCCGTTGCGTTGCCAGCGCATGGTGATGGGAAACCGGATCTCCCTCTTCAACCTTGAGTCGACCCATGGCCCTTTCGAGGTCTCGATCGGACTTCTCTGCCCTTATGAGTGCAAGACGTCTTTCTTTCCGGCCGAACCGTTCAAAACTCTCCTGGATATACGCCGCTTCTATGGGAAAGAGGCCGAACACGGCGTGGCAGCAATCCGAGCAACCATGACCGCACTTCATCAACGCGCCATACCGGGCACGCATGCCTTCAAAGGCCTGGTCGGCCTCGCGGGCCAGGAGCTCATATCTTTGGAAGAGATCGTAGACGACCGGCATCAATGCGATGCACCAGCCTATGAACGGCCTTCAGTCGGGCCGGAAATCTCGTCCGGTTTTCTGCGACCCTCTCTGTAAGGTTGGAGCTTTCCCAGAAACTCCGGGGGCACCTCGAAACCCAAGGCCAACGCCCGGTCCACGTGCTCAAGGGCCTTTTCATAATCGCCTTTGGTGTAGTAGGCGAACGCCAGGTTGTTGTGCCCCAGGCCGAAATCCGGAGCTAACTTGAGAAGCCTCTGGCCGGTCTCTATGGCCTTTTCCACGTCGCCTTTCTGCAGGTACGCATTTGCAAGGTTGTTCCACGCCTGAACGATGTCCGGGTTCAGTTCCAGGGCCTTTTCAAGGGCCTCTATGGCCTCCTCCGTCCTGGTGAGCTGCAGGTAGGCGAATCCCAGGTTGGCGTATCCCCTTGCATAGCGGGGCTCCATTTCAATGGCCTTTTTGTTGGTCTCGGCCACCATTTCCAGGTCCCCCATCTTGAAGTAGATAAAGCCCAGGTTCACGTACCCCTCGAACATCCTTCCGCTGTTGTCGATGGCGGCCTCAAAGGCTTCTTTGGCCTCCATGAGCTTTCCAGCTTTCATGAGCTCGACCCCCAGGTTGTAACTGGAGTTGGCGCATTCGGCGTTTGACGCCAGAATTCGACGCTGCTCGGCAATAAAAGACTCGGAATCCTGTGGTTCTCTCACGGTCAATCCTCTCCCGATGAAAAGAAGAGGTCGCACCCCTCCTCGGGAAAGCGACCTCCTTTTGTATGGTTACGAATGGACGGCGAAAAGGGTCTAGTGATCCTCTGTCTGACCACGCCCTTTCAGCCCGTACATGGTCGAGCTGCCAGTGGAAAAGAAAATGAGCTTTTCCTCGTTGACAAGCGCTGTGGCCGCCTTCTTGATCTCCCTCGCCTTCAGGCCGGGGATCTTCTCTTGTACGGCCTTTTCCATGTCGCTGAAGTAGAACTTGCTCTTCTTGCTCCCTTCGGCGAAATCCAGTATGGCCTTCTTGATCTCTTCCATTCTAAGACTCCTTTTAAATGAAAAACCGACGGTTAATCGATCCCCCCTGCCGCTCTTGATACCTCCCATGCCGCGTCCGTGTACTTGAAGAGCGTAGAGGTCCTGTAAGTATCATAAGCCAGCCGGTAGTCGTCGATGAGATGCTCGCTGAAGGGAAGACCGCACTTTTCAAAGAACCGCTCCCACCCGATCCGTTCAGCCCAATCCCCAATCCTTTCGTACTTCTGGGCATCCCCTGCGTAGGCCTCGATGATCTTCTTTACAGAATCGCACACTTCAGGGAAGCGCGGGAAGGTATTGGGGAGGGCCGGGATGACGACCTTGGAGAACTTCGGGACCCGTAATCCGGTTGGAGACCTTTCCGCCAGCCATGATCGTCACGCAGTCGCCTTCCTTGTCCGAAAGGGGAAGCGCCATACACATGGTGTAGCAGTTGCCGCAGAACATGCAGCGCTCTTGCTTGATCTTCACGGTCTTCTTGCCTTCGTCGGTCTTCGCGGGTGAGATGGCGCCCGTGGGGCAGGCGGCGATCACGAGGGGGATCTCGCAGACCGAATCGAGGACTTCGCTGTCCACGATGGGCGGCTTGCGGTGGTAGCCGAGAAGCGCGATGTCGGAGCAATGGACCGCCCCGCACATGTTCAGGCAGCAGGCCATGGACACCCGGACCTGGGCAGGCAGCGTCATACCCTGGAAATAGTCGAACAGGTCATCCATCACCGCCTTGACCATGGCCGATGCATCGGTCGCCGGGGTGTGGCAGTGGATGTAGCCCTGGGTGTGAACGATGTTGGTGACACCGGCGCCCGTGCCGCCGATCGGAAACTTGTAGCTGCCGGAGACGTGCTTTCGGCTCATGAGGTCCTTTTTCAGGGCCTCCATCTTCTCCTGGCTTTCAACCATGAACTCGATGTTGTTCCGGGTGGTAAACCGACAATAGCCGCCGCAGTGCTTGTCGGCGATGTCGCAGATTTCCCGCACGTGCTCGACCGTCATGAACCGGGCACCGCCGACGCGCACGGTGAACACCTTGTCGCCCGTTTCAGACACGTGGACCAGGATACCCGGCTCCACGATCTCGTGATAAAGCCACTTCCCGTAATTCTTCTGGATGACCGGCGGAAAATACTGCCAGAAGTGTCTCGGGCCAAGGTCCGTGATCCGGTTCTCCATGGGCTTTTTGGAATTATATCCACTCAATCTTTCCTGAGATAATGCCATAATCTGGTTCCTCCTATCGTCGAGCTATCTCTTGTGTTTGGATCTGTAGTCTTTGATGTCTCGCTGCCAGCCGCCCGGCACATCCTCCTCTTTCCAGAAGATGTAGGGGTTGCTGCGGGGCTCCTTCACCATCTGCGGCATGGCGGGCAATCCAAGGACCTCCAGGAACTTGGGCACACCCGCCCTCTGGATCAGCTCACCGAGACGCTCGCGGTTTTTCCCTTCTTCCATCCACCAGTCCCAAACCTTCTCGATGACTTCCTTGATGTTGTCATAGGGCGGCTCAGCCTTCATGAACGGAATGGTCAAAACGGCCATCTGGGCGCCTTCAAGGATGGGCGCCTTTGCGCCGAAGAGCATGCTCACGCCCGTGTCGAGGCCGGGCCTCAAGGCCCTCGGCATCACGTTGATGCAGTGCATGCAGCGGGTGCACTCCTTGTCGTCGATCATCAGCTTGCCGCCTTCCATCCACATGCAGCGGGTCGGGCAAAGGTTGATGACTTCCTTGTTGATGTCAAATTTGCCCCAGTCCTTTCCGGCATGGGCCCCGCCGTTTGGTGGGATCTCCCCGCCGATGTAGGCCTTGACGGCTTTCTGGTCGATCCGGATGTTGTCTCTCCAGGTCCCGATGTAGGAGGAGTCCGAGCGCGCAATGGAGGCCACACAACAATTGGGGCATCCGTCGAACTTGAATTTGAACTTGTAGGGGAACGCGGGCCGGTGAAGCTCGTCCTGATAGTGATGGGTCAGCTCATAGCAGAGGTCCTGGGTGTCATAACAGGCCCATTCACACCGGGCCTTGCCGAGGCAGCAGGACGGGGTCCTCAGATTGGAGCCAGACCCACCCAGGTCTTGCTGCATCTCGTGGGTCAATTCATAGAAGATCGGCTCCAGCTGCTCGGTGAAGGTGCCGAGAAAAATGATGTCGCCCGTGGACCCGTGCATGTTCATCATCCCGCTTCCGCGGAACTCCCAGAGGTCGCAGAGGCTTCGCAGATAGTCCGAGGTATAAAACTTGCTGGCTGGCTGATTCACGCGCATCGTGTGGAAGTGGGCGATAGAGGGGAATTTCTCCTGGAGGTCCGAGTAACGCCCGATGACGCCGCCGCCATAACCGAAAACACCGACGATGCCGCCGTGCTTCCAGTGGGTTTCCCCGTCCTCGAAGGACTGTTCCAACTGTCCCAACAGATCGTCCACGACGCCCTCTTCGATCATCAACCGCCCCTGCCCCAGCTTTTTCCTGTGGAGGGCCTCACGTTTGGCATCGGCCACAAAGCTTGGCCAGGGTCCCTTTTCCAGTTCGTCGCACATGGGGATCGGATGCTTGACCTTGAACGTTTTCAGCTCCGCTTCGGTGTAATTATGGAGCTCTTCATCGGTGTAGATCCGCAGCTCCTGGTACTTGAGTTGTTTCTGTTCTTCTTTGGGTTCAAACTGCATTATGTAAGCCTCCTTTTTCGCTGTTCAAATGTGATCTCCTACAAGGGGCAAAGAAAACATGGTTTGACCGACTACCTTTTCACCTCCTCCCTGGGAATGGTTCAACCTGATCTCTTCCCGGGGACCGTCGGGAGGGGGCGTTTCAAGCAGCGAGCCGTACAGCGGACGATCCCCCAACACTCGGGAATCCCCGGTGGTAACTATTTGTGAATATTGGAATTAGTTTACTTTTCAAATAGTTAAGGCTATCCTTATAATCAAAGTCATCTCAAGTTGTCAATAAAAAAATACCCGATTTTTGTTGACATCTCTAAGGAGAACGATCTATATGCTTATTTCATTTGGGCACCTGAATCGGGCCATCGCCCGGCTGACTCGGTCCTGAGAAACGAGGAGCCATTTGGCCCGGTGAGGCGCCGATCCGCGCACATCATCCCCGTTTAGGCCAGCAAGTCGCCGGGTATTTTCAGCCGTTGACACCATATCCGATGTTTTCACCTTACCCACGAATCACCATTTCCGCTCTGAGGGGCGGCGCAGGAAAGACCCTCGTATCCATCGGGCTTCTGGCCGCCTGGAAGGAATTGGGACATCAAGTGGCGCCTTTCAAGAAAGGCCCCGACTTCATCGATGCCGGATGGCTCTCGTTTGCGGCCGGACGGCAGTGCTACAACCTGGATCCTTTCCTCATGAGCGAAACCCAAATCCTCGATTCCTTTTTGAGCCACGCCATCGGGGCGGAGGCTTCGATCATCGAGGGGAACCGGGGGTTGTTTGACGGATTGGACCTGGAGGGCTGCAGCAGCACAGCCCAACTGGCCAGGTGGCTGAATGCCCCTGTCTTGATTGTGGTCGACGCCACCATGGTGACCCGGACGCTTGCCGCCATTGTCAAGGGTTGTCAGGTGTTCGATCCGGGGCTCAGACTTGCCGCAGTGGTGCTAAACAGGGTGGCGGGGTCACGTCAGGAGACCTTGATCAGACAGGCGATCGAGCGGTACTGCGACCTTCCGGTCCTGGGGGCCATCCCAAAGCTGAAGACGGATTTCCTGCCTGAAAGGCATATGGGGCTGGTGCCGCATCTGGAAAGAGATCAGTCCCGCCAGGCCGTGGCGTGGGCGCGAAAAACGGTCACCGCCCACCTGGACCTGGACAAGATCTGGCAAATCGCCCACCAGGCCGGGGGGCTGGCTGCAACCACCCGGAGCACCATAATGGCAGAGGGCGCCGCGAATCCGGCCTATCATGGACCGAGAATCGGATTCATCCGTGACCGTTCGTTCTGGTTTTATTACCCCGAGAACCTGCATCTCCTGAAGGCGTTGGGCGCTGATTTGGTCGAAATCAACGCGCTTACCGACCGGGCCTTGCCTGACCTGGATGCCCTGTACATCGGCGGGGGATTTCCTGAGACCCATTGCGAGGCCCTGGCCGGCAACGAATCATTCCGTCGGTCGCTCAAGGAAGCGATCCAACGCGGCCTGCCGGTTTATGCCGAATGCGGGGGACTCATGTACCTGGGCGAGAGCCTTTGGGTCAATGAAAAGGCCTACCCCATGGTGAACGCGGTGCCTGTCGACTTTGTGCTGGAAAAAAGGCCCCAAGGACACGGCTACACCCTGCTCGAAGTGGTCGAACCCAACCCTTACTACCCCCCCGGACGGACGATCAAGGGCCACGAGTTCCACTATTCAAGGGCGGTAATCACCTCGGAGTCGGAGATCCGCTTTGCCTTTAAGGTGCTTCGCGGGCACGGCCTGGACGGGCGCAGAGACGGCCTTTTCAAAAACAGGCTCCTCGCTTCCTATACACATGTCCACGCAGGCGGGGACCCTGAATGGGCCAGGGGATTGTTCGATGTGGCCGCATGCGAGCACATTAGGAGAAAAAATTCACGAGCCGGGGAATTGTGTCATTGACATCGCAATTTTTTTCTATTATATGTTTAAAATTATCGCCCTTTCCGGACATTCACGAAACCGTTTCCGCCGTGCCGGAGGGCATGTCATGTATTAGAGTGTTACACATTGGCCCATCGAGAGAATTCTCTCTGGATCTAAATCAAGAAGGAGGTTAATGAATCATGCCAGCGGTAGAATTTAAAGGGCATACCTTCAGTGTGGATGAAGACGGCTTCATTGACGACTTCAACAACTGGAACGAAAGCTGGGTGGATTACGTCAAGGAATCGGAAGGGATCAAGGATCTGACCGACGAGCACTGGAAGGTGATCAACGTGCTCCAGGACTATTACAAGAAGAACGGCATCGCCCCCATGGTCAGGATCCTCTCCAAGGTAACGGGTTACAAGCTCAAATACATCTACGAGCTTTTCCCCTCGGGACCCGGTAAGGGCGCCTGTAAAATGGCTGGTCTTCCGAAGCCCACCGGTTGCGTCTAGTCAAGAAGCCGGCACGAGAAAAAATAATTTGGTCGGGCGCACGGAGACTTTCAAGTCCCGTGCGTCTCTTTTATTTATGACCGACGTTCTCAAAACGGGATCTTCAAGGGCCCGAATTCGTGAGATCCACAATTCTCCCGTATAATTCGGGCCGCCTGCGCGACAGAAAATATCGCATGCGGTGGTCCCTGACCCGCCTCAATTCCTCCTCTCGCAGTTCCGCATAGAGGATCTTTTCTTCATCCCCCGCATAGGATTCCATGACGCGCCCGTCCGGCCCGATCATGACGACTACACCCGGGAAAATCAGATCTTCCCTGTTCCGTCCCACTTGATTGCAGGCCACCACAAACACGCCGTTATCAAAGGCGCGGCCGGTCAGGTGCCTCATCCAGCTGCCAAGCTTCTCTGCCGGCTCGCCTCGGGGGGATGCGTGGGGAAGGAAAAGGATGTCCGCCCCCTTGAGCGCCATCACCGTGCTGATTTCCGGGAAGTGCGCCTCATAGCAAAGCTGGACCCCAAACGCCAGCTCGCCCGCAGAAAAAATTGGAAGGGATGCCCCTGGCCGGTAACGGGCCGATTCGGGGGGGGAAAGGTGGGTCTTTCTGTAAGTCCCCAAGAGACCCTCGGCTCCAAAGACCAGTTGTGAGATAAAAGGCCGGCCATGATCCGCCGGCTCGGCGAGGCCGGCCACGACAACCCGCCCCGAACCCCGCGCCATGCGGTCCAGCCACCGGATGGCCTCCTCGGGCGAAAGGCTTCCATAGGTTGCCATGGGATTCCCCAGGGAGTAGCCCGTCACGCAAAGCTCGGGCAGGCAGATGATCTCGGCGCCCTTGTCGGATGCCGTTTGAACCAGCGCCTGGATGCATTCAAGGTTCGCCTTTGCGCACCCGATCTCCGAATGCATGCAAATGGCGGCAACCTTCACATTTCTCACGGTTTCCCTCGGCTCAGGGGATGGTCCTTATCACGCCCGCGCCCATGGCACACCAACCAAACGATTCAGACTGAGGAAAACAGGCAAGAAAATCGCTCATTTGCTCTGTCTCATTCTCTTCTCCTGTTTTCCGGCCTCAGTCCCCTGACGGCCGCACCGGCCCGCCACATTTCCGAATCCCCCATTTCATGGAGTTCCTTGTCGAGTCGCTGCCTGTAATCCGGTGCGCTGTTGGCATCGAGGACCACCTTCGTCTCCCTGCCGGACCGAACACTTTCGTAGAGCTCTTGGAAAACCGGGGCAACCGCCGTTCGAAATTTCTTCCGCCAGTCAAGGGCCCCTCTCTGGGCCGTCGTGCTGCAGTTCGCGAACATCCAGTCCATGCCGTTTTCGTCCACCAGCCGGATCAGGCTCTGGGTGAGCTCCTCCACAGTCTCATTAAAGGCCTCACTGGGGGTGTGGCCGTTACGTCTCAAAAGGTCGTACTGGGCCTCCATCACCCCAGCAAGGCACCCCATCAAGACCCCCCGCTCTCCGACGAGATCGCTGTAGACCTCCTTCTGAAAGGTCGTCGGAAAGAGATAACCGGATCCGATGGCAATGCCGACAGCCAGGGTCCGCTCCCGGGCTCGCCCGGTGTAGTCCTGATGAACGGCAAAACTCGAATTGATGCCGCTCCCTGAAAGGAAATGGGACCGAACCGTACGGCCGGACCCCTTCGGTGCCACCAGGATAACATCTAGGTTATCCGGGGGAACCAAACCCGTCTGGTCCTTGAAGGCGATGGAAAAGCCGTGCGAGAAATAGAGTGCATCGCCCGCGTTGAGGCGCGTCTTGATCTTGGGCCATGTGGCCACCTGCCCCGCGTCGGAGACAAGGAACTGGACGATCGTCCCCCGGCCCGCTGCCTCCTCCAGGGGAAAGAGCGTCTTGCCGGCCACAAAGCCGTCATCCAAGGCCCGCTGCCACGATCGGCCCCCTTCACGCTGGCCGACGATCACGTTTATGCCATTATCCCGCATGTTCAGGGCCTGTCCCGGGCCTTGAACCCCATAGCCCAAAACGGCGACCGTTTCCTTTTCAAGTACCTCTCTGGCCCGTTCAAGGGTGAATTCCTCGGCCGTCACCACCTCTTCAATCACACCACCAAAATCAATCCTTGCCATTGGATGCCTCCTGTCTTTGCTTTTCGCGCGCCAAGGCAATGGCGCCCGTCCGCGCAATTTCCTTGATTCCCATGGGCTTGACAAGGCTGAGGAATGCCTCGATCTTGTCCTCGGCCCCCGTCACCTCTATGGTATAGAATTCCGTCCCCACATCCACCACCTTGCTCCGGAAAATGTCCACCAACCTCAAGATCTCGGCCCGATGCTCAGGTTTGGCCCGTATCTTCACGAGCGCCATCTCCCTCTGCACAAATGCGGTCCCCGTAAAATCGAGGACCTTGATCACGTTGATCAGCTTATTGAGGTGTTTCTTGATCTGTTCAACGACGCCCGAGTCCCCCACGGTGACCAGGGTGATTCTTGAGACCATGGGGTCGGTCGTTGCCGCGACACAAAGGCTTTCAATATTGAACCCGCGCCCACTGAAAAGCCCGGCAATCCTGGAGAGCACGCCGGGTTCATTGTCTACCATCAAAGAGAGGATCCGCTTTTCTCCGTCTTGACCTTTCATTTTCTGCTTTCCTTTACCATGACCACGAAACTCATAGCGCTCAACCCCGTTTCCTCGTCTTGCCTTCGCTTTTGGCCTTGCACCTTGCGCCGTGCGCCTTCCGTCTACACCAACAACATATCCGTGATCGCCGCGCCGGCCGGCACCATGGGGTACACATTTGCCTCCTTCTCAATCTGGAAATCCATGATCACGGTCTTACGAACAGAGAGCCCCTGCTTCAGGACGGGCACGACCTCATCGGGCCGGGTCGCCCTCAGACCCACTGCCCCGTAGGCCTCGGCCAGCTTCACGAAGTCCGGAGCGTAGTCCATGCAGGTGCATGCATAGCACTTTTCGTAGAAGAGTTCCTGCCACTGTCTCACCATGCCGAGGTACTGGTTGTTCAGGATCACCACCTTGATAGGCAAACCGCATTGCACGGCCGTGGCCAGCTCCTGGATGTTCATCTGAATACTCCCGTCCCCGGCAATGTCAATGACCAGATCATCGGGCTTGGCCACCTGGGCCCCGATGGCAGCGGGCAGGCCGAATCCCATACACCCCAGGCCTCCGGAAGTAATGAAGTGGTTCGGTCGGTCAAAATGGTAGTACTGGGCGGCCCACATCTGGTTCTGACCCACCTCCGTCGTGATGATCGCCTTCCCCTTGGTGAGCTCATGCAGTTTTTCGATCACGTATTGAGGTTTGATGGCTTCCCTTTGGTCATAGGCCAGCGGCTTGGTATCCTTCCAGACCTGGATCTGCTCCAGCCAGGGTTTCCTTATCTCACCGATGGTAGTGAGATCCTCCTTTTCCAGGAGATCGTTCAGGGCGCCCAGGGTGATCTTGCAGTCCCCCACAAGTGGGATGGTCACAGGGATGTTCTTACGGATGGAGGTTGGGTCGATGTCGATGTGGATAATGCGTGCCTGTCGGGCAAAGGAATCGGTCGTCCCCGTCACCCGGTCATCGAATCGCACGCCGATGGCAATCAGGAGGTCACAGGCCCCCGTTGACAGGTTGGCCCGGTAGGTTCCATGCATCCCGATCATGCCCAGCCAAAGGGGGTCGCTGGCAGGAAAGGCCCCCAACCCCATGAGCGTCGAGGTCACGGGAGCGCTGATCTTCCTGGCGAACAGCGTCAGTTCCCGCGATGCCTTGGAAAGGACCACGCCACCCCCTGCCAGGACCATGGGCCGCCTCGACTCCCTGATCAGGGAGACCACTTTGGGCAGCTGTTTGACGTTAGGCGTATAGGTCGGCTGATAGGACTTCATCTTTACGGATTTTAGTGGTTTATAGTCTGTGATCTCCTTCAGGATGTCTTTGGGCAGATCCACCAGCACGGGACCCGGCCGACCCGACCGGGCGATGTGAAAGGCCTCCTTGAGGATTCTCGCCAGATCGTCAATTTGCGTCACCAGGTAGTTGTGTTTCGTGCAAGGTCGCGTGATCCCGACGATATCGACCTCCTGAAACGCGTCGTTTCCGATCAGCGCCGTCGGGACCTGTCCGGTCAAGACCACGATCGGGATAGAATCCATATAGGCGGACGCAATCCCGGATACGGTGTTGGTCGCACCCGGCCCCGAAGTGACCAGACACACCCCCACCTTTCCGGAGGCCCGGGCGTAGCCATCCGCGGCATGAACCGCACCCTGTTCATGTCTGACCAGGATATGCCGGATATCCGTCTTTATAAGCTCGTTATAAAGGTCAATGATTGCACCGCCGGGATAGCCGAAGATGGTATCGACCCCCTCTTCCTGCAACACGCTAAATATGATCTTTGAACCTGTAAGCTTGATTTTCAACACCCCCTTCGAGTCAGCAAATTGCCGCTATTGAAGCCAACACGGTCCATTCATCAGAGGACCGCCCTTGATGGGCCGCGCTGTCGAATATATTCGACGAGACCACCTGCCTGGACAATCTGTCTCATGAATTCCGGAATCGGCTTGGCAAAGAAGCAGCGGCTCCCCGACGGATCGATGATCTTTCCCGTGGCAATGTCTACCGAAACGGTTTCGCCGTCCAAAAACCATTCCAGACCTTCCTCCAGCTCCAGGAGCGGAAGACCAATGTTGAAGGCATTGCGATAGAAAATTCTTGCAAAGCTCCTTGCCACCACGACGCAGATGCCCTTGGACTTGATGGCAAGCGGCGCGTGTTCTCTCGAGGAACCGCACCCGAAATTGTTGCCGCCGATAACGATGTCCCCGGCAACCGCACCCTTGGCGAAATCGGGCCTTACGTCTTCGAAACAGTGTCTCGCCAGTTCCTCTGCGTCGGAGACATTGAGAAATCTCGCCGGAATAATCAGATCCGTATCCACATTATCCCCAAATCGCCATACTCGACCATGAAACGCCATCGTCAGGCTCCTCTCCTCATCATAGATCTTCAGGGGATGCAATCCATCCCAGGGCTGCAGAGGCAGCCGCCACCGCGGGGCCAGCCAGATAGACCTCACTTTCCGGGTGCCCCATCCTTCCAATGAAATTCCGGTTGGTGGTCGAAAGCGCCTTTTCACCCGCCGCCAGGATGCCCATGTGGCCGCCCAGGCAGGGGCCGCAGCAGGGCGGCCCCATGACCGCCCCGGCGTCCATCAACGTCTCCACAATCCCTTCCCGCAGGGCCGTCTTGTAAACCGTGGGCGTCCCCGGTATGACGATGAGGCGCGTCCCCTTGGCCACTCGCCGCCCCTTCAGGATCTCTGAGGCCTGCCGGAGGTCTTCCAATCGACCGTTGGTGCACGAACCGATGAAGACCTGGTCGAGGCGAACGTCTCCAGCGGCTGAAACGGGTCGCACATTGTCCGGCGAGTGGGGAAAGGCCACCTGGAGCTCCACCTCATGACCATCCACCTCCAGGACGGATTCGTAGTGGGCATTTTCGTCGCTCTGCCAGAAGGTGCCCGCCCGCTCCGTCCTTTCTGCAAGATAGTTGCGTGTCACGTCGTCCGGCGGAAAGATGCCGTTTTTCGCACCTGCCTCAACGGCCATGTTGGCCATGGTAAACCGTTGGTCCATGGAAAGGGTCGATATGGTCTCCCCCGTGAACTCCAGGGCCCTGTAAACGGCGCCCTCCACGCCCAGCCGGCCGATCGTATGGAGGATCAGGTCCTTTCCCCCCACCCAGGGCCGAAGTCGGCCCCTGAAGACCACTCTGATGGTGGTGGGGACCTTCAACCAGATTCGGCCGGTCGCCATGATCACACCCAGGTCCGTGCTGCCGACCCCCGCCGAGAAGGCGCCCAGGGCCCCATAGGTGCAGGTGTGGCTGTCCGCGCCAATCACCAGGTCCCCAGGCACGATGAGCCCCTTCTCAGGTAGAAGCACATGCTCGATGCCCGAATCTCCCAGCTCGAAGTAATGGTGGATGGCATGGCGACGGGCGAAATCCGTCATGATCTTCGTCTGTTGTGCGGAGGCAATATCCTTGTTGGGCACGAAATGGTCCGGGACCAGGGCGATTCTCTCGGTATCAAAGACCCGGTCAAGACCCAATTGCTCGAAAACCCGGATGGCGAGCGGTGCCGTAATGTCATTGGCCAGCGCAAGATCGACATTTACGTCCAAAAGGTCGCCCGCGCTTACGGCGTCGCGTCCCGCATGGGCGGCCAGGATTTTTTCAGTAATGGTCATGGGCATGTCATCACCTCTTTGCATTCACGGCCTGGATCACAGCGACCGCTCCTCGGGCGCAAGCGACGGATTCTTTTTCAGATATTCGAGTCGGTTCAGGCCGTTGACATAGGCCTTGGCGCTCGCGGTGATAATGTCAGGGTCAGCCCCTTTCCCCAGCGCCACCAGGCCATTTTCCTGGAGCCTGACCGTCACCTCACCCTGGGCATCCATGCCGCCGCTGATGGAGTTGACTGCGAAGCGAAGCAGGCGGGATCGTGACTCCGTCATCTTGGCGATCGTGTTAAAGGTGGCATCGATGGGCCCGATCCCGAATCCAGCGCCCTGGGCCTCCTGACCCCTGATCTTCAGCTTCACCGTCGCCGTGGGAACCGCCACCGTGCCGCTGACCACGTTCAGGTATTCCAGCTGATAGGTATCCGGGACACGAAGAATCTCTTCAGCCACCAGCACTTCAAGATCCTCATCCAGGATCTCTTTCCGCTTGTCCGCCAGTTCTTTGAATTTTTCAAAGAGCCGATTGAGCTCTTCTTCGGATAGGGCATAACCCAAATCTGCAAGTCTCTGCTTAAAGGCGTGGCGACCCGAGTGTTTTCCGATCACTATACGATTGCTGGAAAGCCCCACCGTTTCAGGATCCATAATCTCATAAGTCGTGCGGTGCTTGAGCACGCCATCCTGGTGGATCCCCGATTCGTGGGCAAAGGCGTTGGCCCCGACCACGGCCTTGTTTGGCTGCACCACGATCCCGGTCACCATGGAAACGAGGCGGCTCGTGGGGTGGATGGACGTCGTGTCGATGGATGTATGCAAGCCCATCTGCGCCTTCCGCGTGTAGAGGGCCATCACCACCTCTTCGAGGGCCGTGTTTCCGGCGCGCTCACCAATCCCGTTGATGGTGACCTCCACTTGTCTTGCCCCGGCCTTCAGACCCGCCAGGGTGTTGGCCGTGGCAAGCCCCAGATCGTCGTGGCAGTGGACGCTCAGAATCGCGCGACCCATATTTCTTGTGTTTCGACGGACGTAGGCCACGAGTTCTCCAAATTCCTCGGGCATGGCATAACCCACCGTGTCCGGAAGATTGACGGTCGTCGCGCCCGCCTCGATGGCCGCTTCAAAGACCCGGCAAAGAAAATCCCTGTCGCTTCTTGAGCCGTCCTCTGCCGAAAATTCAACCTGCGCGGTGTAGGACTTGGCATGACGCACCGCCTGCAGGGTCGCGTCCACGACCTGATCGCGGCTCATGCGCAATTTGTGTTCCAGATGAATGTCCGAGGTGGCGATAAAAGTGTGAATTCTGGGTTTTGCCGCATCACGGATCGCACCCCAAGCCCGGTCGATATCCTCTCGCGTGGCCCTGGCAAGCGCCACCACCTCGGCCCGGGTCACTTTGGCTGCGATGGCGCGGACCGCTTCAAAATCGCCCGAGGAGGCCGCAGGAAACCCCGCCTCAATGGCATCCACACCCAGTCTTTCAAGCTGGATGGCCAGTCTCAGCTTCTCGGCCGTGTTCATGCTCGCGCCCGGGGACTGTTCCCCATCCCTGAGAGTCGTGTCAAATATAATCACGTTGTCCATAAACTGAATAACCTCCGTCATGATTTAATCGTTTCACTTCATTTAGGGACATTCCTCGTTTCAGGCCCCTTTCCGGGCCAAAAAGCCAAGAAAACGTCCATTGTCTGGTTCCAGGAGGTTATCGCTTAAGGACCCTCCGCAGATTCTTCTCGCCTCGAGAATCTGCGGCCTGTCTCTCCCTGCCTTTGAAGTCGTTTTTTCATAAAGGATTCACCACCCACCGTTCTTAAGAGCTTATACTGCACACTGTCGGCAAGGGCCTGCCAGCTCGCCTCGATGATGTTCTCGGAGACCCCGACCGTAGTCCAGATCTCCTGGGCATCGCGGGATTCGATCTGGACCCTCACCTTGGCCGAGGTTCCTCCACTTCCGTCAATCACGCGAACCTTGAAATCGACGAGTCCCATGTCCCCGATCTGCGGAAAGAATTTGTTGAGCGCCCTTCGAAGGGCGTTGTCGAGAGCGCTGACCGGGCCGTCCCCTTCTGCGGCCGTAATCTCCTGCTCCTCGCCGACTGAAATCTTGATCGTCGCATGGGAGGAACTCGGGCCCACCCGGTTCTTTTCCATGGTCACCCGAAAAGACTCTAGCACGAATGGCTCTCGGAGCTGGCCCGTGACCTTCTTGATCAGAAGCTCCAATGAACCTTCCGCCGCCTCGAACTGGTAGCCCTCGTCCTCAAGGCGTTTGATCTCTCGAACGATTTTTTCACTGTCAAAGCCGTTTCCGCCCAGTCTGACGCCCATCTCCTGGGTCTTGTAATCAATGTTGCTCTTGCCGGAGAGGTCTGAGACCAGGACCCGCCGCCGGTTCCCGACGGCCGCGGGGTCCAGGTGTTCATAGGCGGCCGGGTTTTTCATAATGGCGCTTACATGAACGCCGCCCTTTGTGGGCGAAGGCGCTTCGCCCCACATAAGGCCGCTGATTGAAAGGGGCGATGTTCGCCACCTCGCTTACGTAGCGAGACAGTTCCGTCAAGTGGACCAACTTCTCCTCGGCTAAACACCGGTAGTCCATTTTCAGCTGTAGGTTGGCGATGACCGAGATCAGGTCCGTGTTTCCGCAGCGTTCCCCATAGCCATTGATAGTCCCCTGAACCATGACGGCGCCTGCCTCGACGGCCACCAGGGAGTTTGCCAGCGCAAGTCCGCAGTCGTTATGGGCGTGAATGCCGACAGCTGTCTGCATTTCTGGCATCACTACCTTCATGACGGTCTCGATTTCCCGTGGGAGCGTCCCGCCGTTGGTGTCACAGAGCACGATGACGTCAGCCCCGGCCCGCATCGCAGCACGAATGGTTTCAAAGGCGTATTGGGGATTCCGCTTGTAGCCGTCGAAGAAGTGCTCGGCATCGTAAATCACTTCCCTTCCCACGGCCTTCAGATAGGCCACCGTTTCCTCAATCATGGACAGGTTTTCTTCAAGCGTAACACCCAGAATTTCCAGGGCGTGAAGGTCCCAGCTCTTGCCGAAGACGGTCAGGGTTTCGACGCCTGCTTCAAGCAGACCCTTGATGTTCTGGTCGTCCTGCGCGCTGGTTCCCCCCCTCCTGGTGCTTCCAAATGCCGTCAGGCGTCCATTGCGGAATTTTACGCTCTTCGCCATTTCAAAAAACCGGGCATCCTTGGGGTTTGAACCAGGCCATCCGCCTTCGATGTATGCGATCCCGAATTCGTCCAACTTCTGCGCGATCCTTAACTTATCTTCGGCCGAAAAATTACAGTCCTCGCCCTGGGTACCGTCCCTGAGGGTGGTGTCATACAATAAAATCTGCGTGGCCATGGCCTCCCCCAAATTTTTCCAAAAAAAAACCGTTATCAGGAGGGCCTGATAACGGTTTTGGTGAATCTTGCTCTAAAACATCATGTCATCATCAGGCCCGGACCTTTCGGTCTAACGACCGAAAGGAAGAGAAGCAACAGGGATAGGACTAGGGTCCCTGTTGCGCTAATAATGGCGATGATGCTGTTAAACGCTATATTCATATTGAAATGGCCAACTTCAATCCGCAGCGATTCTCTGCCGTAATGGTGCCATCATATCCGCATCACTCGAGCCTGTCAACCGCTTTTTTTCGCGACCCCATGTCCACCTCGAAAAACTCCTGTGGCGTAGGTCTCGTGACCGCCCTCTCAACCGCCCTCAGCACCTTTCCAAAAGCCCTTTACTTCGAACCCCCCAAACCATAAGATAAAGGGTCGAATTCGAATTATCTCGCCCAGGCATCACCAATTCGAAAGGAGCAAGAAATGGACCAGGATCATCCTTTGATCGTTACGGACGATGAATTCCAGACCGAGGTCATCGAGGCCCCGGGCGTTGTGCTCGTTGATTTCTGGGCACCCTGGTGCGGGCCCTGCCTCCAGATGGCCCCTGCCCTTGAGGCCTTTGCCCGAGACAACGCGGGAAAAGTGAAGGTCGTAAAGGTGGATGCGGACGACAATCCAAAAACATCCGAAAAATATGGGGTCCGAAACATCCCCACCCTGATCTTTTTCAAAGATGGCAAACCCGTTGAAACCATCCCCCGCCAGCTTTCACAGGCAGCGCTTCAGGACAAACTGAATGCCCTCCTCGAAACCTGAGCCAAAAGCTTTCTCATGGGTTGCTCGTCCTTTGCGCTGGGGAACCCAATCCCGGCCCCTCCGCTAGGGCGCTCCGCGTCCCCGCGTTCTGTTTTTCCCTTGCGCCGTGCGCCTTTTCTCACTTCCCCCCTTGTGCGACCTTCTTAAAATAGAGCGGCGACATATCCCGCAAGGTCTTGACCACGCCCTTCAGGGTCGTCAAAAATTTGACAATATCCGCCTCCGTGTTCTCCACCCCGAAGGTGATGACCAACGTGCCTTGGGCATCGGCGAATTCGCGGCCGATCGAAAGGAGGACGTGAGAGGCCTGGAGCGCCCCTGCGGCACATGCGGAGCGGGTGGAAACTGCGATCTTTTCGTCATCCAGCATCAGGACCACGCTCTCCCCTTCGATGTACTTGATGGAAAAGGAAACCAGGTTCGGCAGGCAATGCTCTGGGTGCCCATTAAGGATGTATTCGTCCACGTAATTGGGCAGTTCCTTAATAAGGTACTTTCTAAGTCCCCTTGTGTGGGCCATGCGGGCGGCCATGTCCTTGCGGGCCAGGTCGGCCGCAACCCCCATTCCAACGATGCCCGCCAGGTTCTCCGTCCCCGCCCGCTTGTTGCTTTCCTGAACGCCCCCGTCCAGCAAAGCCCATATCTTCGTCCCCTGGCGAACGTAAAGTCCGCCCACACCCGTCGGACCGTAATAGATGTTGGAGGCGAAGCTCATCAGGTCCACCCCGAGGGCTTTTACGTCCACCGGCACCACGCCCACCGAATCCACGGCATCCGTGTGGAAGAGGACTTTCCTCTTCTTCGTGATTCGTGAGATCTCCTCGATGGCCTGAATAGTCCCGATCTCATTGTTGCTGTGCATGATGGAAACCAAAATGGTATCCTCCCGAATGGCCTTTGCCACGTGTTCGGGATCGACACGCCCGTATGCGTCCACGGGCACAGACGTGACTTTGTAGTCCATCATCTTCAGTCGTCTGATGCTCCGGAGCACCGCATTGTGCTCGATATTGGAGGTCACAATGTGTTTGCCCTTTTCAGCCAGGGCCCATGCCGCCCCTTTCACCGCAAGATTGACCGACTCCGTCCCACCGGAGGTGAAAACCACCTCCTTAGGGGTTTCACAGCTGATCAGGGCCGAAACGGACTCTCTCGCCTTTTGGAGGGCCCCAGCCGCCTTGTCGCCGATCCTGTGCTGGCTCGACGGGTTCCCGTAATTGGACTGAAGGGTTTCGACCATTGCCTGCTGAACTTCCGGCAAGGGCGGATTTCCCGACATGTGATCCAGATTCATGATGTCCATCGCACCCTCCTTGTTATATCCCTACCCCGGCTAAGCCGGAACCAAACAGCTTTCAGGTGTCAGGATCTGGGGTTTGCTGAAACCTGAACACTGAAACCTGAAACCAAAAATCGTGACCATTTTGCGCGCAATTTCACCGTTAAGGGACTAATAGGTCATTCACACCGCCAGCTGGCAGTTCTTGCAGACCGGCTGGCCTTCCTCCAGCTCCGAATCACAGTATGGGCAGTAGCATTTTTCCCCCCCGTGGGTTGGCAATGGTTCCAGCTTATCCAGGGCTTCACGGGCCGGCTTCCCTCCCTTCTGGGTCTCGTAATTCTTTATGGCGAGTCCCAGGGCGTCTGCCCCCAGGTTTGAGCAATGGAGCTTATTCTTGGGCAATCCCTCCAGGGCCGCCGCCACATCCTTATTGGTGATCTTCTTGGCCTCATTAAGGGGCTTTCCCTTGGCCATTTCGGTCAGCATGCTGGACACCGCAATGGCCGCGCCGCAACCGAAGGTCTGGAACTTAATGTCATCAATCTTTTCGTCCTTTATTTTCAAATAAATGGTCATCATATCCCCGCAAATCGGGTTCCCCACCTCTCCCACGCCGTCCGCATCCTTGATAACCCCCACATTACGAGGATTCCTGAAATGATCCATCACGACTTCCGAATACATAGTCCTTACCCCCTTTTTTGACGATATCTGCCCTATGTTAATCACGACCGGCCTGGAGTAAACACATACGCAACAATTTGCCTGTACCACTTTAAAACATTCCCGCCTGGCGCCTTTGAAATCGGGTGCCCATCCCGTTCAAGTCAAGTACCAGAAACAAGTACCAGAAACACGCAGATTCTTCCCCAGAAGTCAGAAAATTGACTCCTATCTATTCGCGGATCCACACATATTTAGATATCATATTGAAATAATGGAATAAAGTTCTCATTTCCTATCACGGCATATTTCTTGCTTTTCCCTTCTGAACAAAATGCTGCGAGCACTTGCAATCTCAGTTCTTCTACTTGCTCGATCTAGTCTGAAGGGTTCTAGGAGGGCCACAATGTCAATGACCAACATCGCGGTCGTCGGTTCCGGCTACTGGGGCAAAAACCTGGTAAGAAATTTCAGCGAACTGGGCGCCCTCCACACCATCTGCGACCAAAATATTGCCACCCTTCGGGCCTTTCAGCAGAAATATCCTCAAACACGATTCCAGACGTCTTTTGAGGCGGTTCTTCAGAACCCAGTGATCAATGCGGTGGCCATTGCGACGCCGGCGGAAACCCATTACGAATTGGCGAAAGCTGCCCTCCTGTCAGGCAAGCATGTTTTTGTAGAAAAGCCGCTAGCATTGGTCGTCAACGAAGCAGAGGAGCTTAACGAGATCGCCGACCGCAACAATCTGAGGCTTATGGTGGGGCACATTCTTCTGTTCCATCCAGCGATCATCAAACTTAAAGAGATCATAGATTCCGGAGAGCTCGGAAAAATCAATTATATCTATTCCAACCGGTTGAACCTGGGCAAGATCCGGTCCGAAGAAAACATCCTTTGGAGTTTCGCTCCACACGACATCTCCGTGATGCTTTACTTACTTGATGAGATGCCTTCCCAGGTCATGGCGCAGGGGGGCAATTACCTCAATTCCGAGATCGCGGACGTCACCATGACGTGTCTCTCCTTCAAGAGTGGCGTCAAAGGCCACATTTTCGTGAGCTGGCTCCACCCCCACAAGGAGCAAAAGCTCGTGGTGGTGGGAGACAAGAAGATGGCCGTCTTCGACGACATCCAGGCGGACGAAAAACTTCAGATTCACGATAAAGGCGTCGACTGGGTAAACCGCCAGCCCATGCCCAGAAAGAACCAGGCGATACCTGTTTTCTTTCACTCTGTGGAGCCCCTGAAGGCCGAATGCGCCCACTTCCTGAACTGCATTGACTGCGCAGAGACACCCAGGACCGACGCCACGAACGGCATCAAGGTCCTCAAGGTCCTGAGCGCCTGCCAGGAGTCCTTGCATCTCCAGGGAGCGCTTGTCACCCTGAACGGAAACGGCCACACTAAACCTTACTTCGCCCATGAGACCGCAGTCATCGACCAGCCCTGCAAGATCGGGGAAGGAACGAAGATCTGGCACTTCACTCACATCATGAAGGGCGCAGAGATCGGAGAGCGATGCAACATCGGCCAGAACGTGGTGATCGCCCCAGGCGCCAAGATAGGCAACAATGTGAAGATTCAGAACAACGTTTCGATCTACGAAGGCGTAACGCTCGAAGATGACGTCTTCTGCGGCCCTTCCATGGTCTTTACGAACGTGATCAATCCGAGAAGCCATATTTCCCGGAAACACGAATTCAAGAAAACGCTCGTCAAAAAGGGAGCGACCATCGGCGCAAACGCCACCATCCTCTGCGGCCACACAATAGGCCAGTACGCCTTCATCGGCGCAGGAGCGGTTGTCACCAAGGATGTACCCGATCAAGCCATGGTTTTGGGCAATCCAGCGAGAGTTGCCGGCTGGGTCTGCGAGTGCGGGGCGCGGATAGGATTTACTTCGAGGACAAAACCACATGCTCACAATGTGGAAAGGGCTACAGTCGAAATATGATAGAAGCCTTACTGGAGGAAGCTCCCTTGTCCGCGATTCAGGCCGGAAAAAAACCATCACGTAGTTAGAGTAATAGGTCACAAATATCCGGGCGAGGGCCTAAATATAATGGAAACACTGCTGCATAAAGGAGAAAATCTTTTTCAGGCAGGGCAACTGCAAGAAGCTGAAGACTGTTTTCTTGAGTTCTTGAAGGAAAATCCAGATGACCCGGATTGTCTGAATAATCTCGGGGTAATTGCTCACACCTTGAAGGATTGCCCATCTGCCGAAGCGCTATTCAGAAGAGCCCTTCACGCCAAACCAGGGCAGGTCGATGCCTTGTTGAACCTTTCCGATTTGCTTTCCAGCATGGGAAGAAGAGAGGAAGCGGTCTCGCTCCTGAAGGAAGAAGTGGGCCGGCAGGGACACGACAAGGTTCTTGAGAAACATCTCGCATCCCTGACTTCAGACATGAGCGGCGCTGTCAAGATGGAAAATCATTGTGCTTGGTCAAAAGAAAACCAGGAACGATATGGTCATTCTCAGACAGGGCTGTTAAAGAAGCCTCCTCTATCTGCAATAGAACCGTCGGCGTTTCCCGGAACGGGGACATTTCGAGCCGCCTTCTCAGAAGTCGATATCACACCTTCGGTCTCTGAAGACCATCCGGTTTTTCTCCAAGGAATGGCCGGACCGCCGCGAAGGGCGGTCTCCCTCTCCATGCCGCTTAAGATGCAGTTGTTGCTGCTTGAGGACGACCATTTTACGAAGATTCTTCTGGTCACTGCGGATGTGTTTGGATTCGGGAATGATATCGTCAGCCGCGTGCGCCAAATGGCGGAACCCTGGGGCATTCCACCGGAAGGAATCCTCCTTAATGCATCTCATACGCACTATGCGCCAGGGACCGTGTCTCATGTCTCTTCCGAATTGGGACCGTTCTATGCACAATATTCCAACGCAATCTGCAACACGATAGGAGAAAGGTTGGATGTTCTTTATGACAGACTGGAGGAATGTGAGATAGGGCTGGGTCACTCTGACCTTCGAATAGGTCTGAACAGGAGATTGCTTGAAGCGGGCGCGATTCTCTTCGCCCCAAATGAAAATGGCTTCTATGACTCCTTAACACCCTTCCTTTGTGTACAATTCAAACAAAGTGCAAAAAGGCTGGTGATCGTCAATCACGGATGCCACCCTACGGGTCTGGGGACACTGCCTCTTGTCTCCCCGGATTTCGTAGGCTACATGCGTGATGCGCTCAGGCAGAGCGGGGAGGCCGACGAGGTGATGTTTCTGCAGGGCGCTGCCGGTTCAAGCAAGGAGGCGGCGTTTTCCGGGGGCCGCCCTTCCCGCTTTGCGAACTCTGTAAATGACGCCAAGAAAAATGGCGCCTTCATGGCAGAAAAGCTCGCTTCGGCCCTGCGATCCCCACTGGTTCCAGTAAGAGGCGCCATTTTCTGCACATCGGTCAATGCATCCCTTCCGATCAAACGACCTCCAAGCATAGAGACGCTTCAGAAGATTTTGGGGAACGCGGAGTCCCCGCCGGTGATAAGGGAATGGGCAAATAGGCTCCATAATGAATATCCCCAAGGAAATCTCCCATCATGCATTTCTATGGAACTACAAATGATTACCATAGGAAAGCTGGTCCAACTCGTAGCCATTCCGGCGGAGCCCGTGTCTGAATTGACAGTCAAATTGAGAGCAACCAACCCCGAGGCGATGGGCACCTTCATATTGGGTTACACTAATGGCTTGCTGGGCTACCTACCAACGGACACCATGATCAATGAAGGCGGATACGAACCACAAGACTCTTCCTTCTTCTACCTTCTTCCTTCCCAATTGGACCTCGGGACAGAATCGCAGGTCGTAAAGGCGCTGAACGCTTGTAGGGAGAACGCGCGATCGGAGGAAATACCTAACGGCTACGGCAGACTTCACCTGACCAAAAAGGCAAAACGTGCTTTCTTCGTTCTCTCTTCGGGCCGTTGTGGGACCTTGACACTTGCCAACATGCTGAATACCGCCGACAACGCGCGGGTCTGGCACCATCCGAAGCCGTATCTGATTAAGGAGACTCTCCTTGCCTACTGGGGAAAATTAAATAAGTCTAGGACTTTCTGGAAGGCGAGGTCGTCAGTCGTTCAAAGCTGTTGGGCCGATGGATTGATCCACGGAGAGGCAGACCACAATATGACTCCATTTTGCGACATGCTCGCCGGTGAACTCCCAATGGCCAAGTTTTTGGTCCTGGTAAGGGATCCAAGGGAGTTTATCCGGTCAGGCATGAGAAGGAATTATTATCGGGGTCACGATTGGGACGTCGGCAGGCTCCGGCCAGAGGAACACAGTCCGGATTACCCGAGTTGGATCGCTATGGAGCCCTTTGCCAAGATCTGCTGGCTTTGGGCACAAACTTACACCTACATCCAACAGACCGTTGAACTCATCCCCGATGGCAGGGTATTATTAATCCGATTTGAAGACTTGGTTTCCAGCACGGAAAAGGCACGAGAAATATTCGATTTCCTGGAACTGAAGGGCTTTTCAGCTCAACGGATCAAAGAACTTTTGGTCCTGAGATTAAATGAACAGAAGGGTATAGATTTTCCAAAGTTCAAGGACTGGCCGGACGCCTGGAACCAGATTCTCAGACGGCATTGCGGTGCTGTAGCCGGAACGTATGGATATGCCCTCGATCAAGCCAAAGCAGTTCCTGCGATTAATGGGCGGGCTACGACTCAAAAAGCTTATCATGTGCGCCCACTCAATCACGTACCGCAAGTTGGTGTGGGCCTACCCGTCTACAGCGGAGGAGATCTTTTGGAGGGAGCCATTGCCTCTGTCTTGGGTCAAGACTTTGAAGACCTGGAGCTGGTGGTCCTTGACATGGGAAGGGATCCACACACCAGAGATATCTGTAATGAATTTCAAAAGACAGACTCTCGGCTCCGCTATGTCAGCTCCGGTGAAGATAGGGACTTCTTGGGCATGGATTCGATAGTCCGGGTGATGAACCTAACCAATTCGCACTATTTCATGTGGGCATCTTACGACGATCGCCACCATCCGAGTTTCTTGGGCAAGGCCGTTGACAGACTGAACGAGGATTCGAACATAGCCCTCGTCTATTTTCTCACCCAACTGACGGATGCCCAAGGACGACCTATTCCCAGCAGACACGACGGTGTAAAGGCTGAGATGGAGGATCCATTGGAACGCTTCCTACACGTGATCTGGAACCTTGATCTCTGCAATGCCTTCTATGGCATCTTTCGTCGCGAAACCCTAATAAAATGCAAAGCGCTTAGACAGCACCTCTACAGGGCCCACGACAATCTTCTGCTGGCCGAGATTGCCCTCTATGGAAAAATCATCCAGCTAGGAGAAATACTGTTTACAAGAAAAATGACCCGCCCACGGAACCTATCCTTTGAAAAAAGCAACGCAGACGTGATACGCTCGCACGATCCATCGCTCCTGCACGATGGCGTCACCTTCCCTCTGTGCCGCCTTGTCTATGCTCACTGCGAACTCATAGCACATTACGGCGCGAACCGTAACCAGCGTAACCGGCTATTGCAGGAAATTGTCACATGCTTCCGCGAACGCTTCGGATCACGCTTGCGCGCGGAGATCCAGAGGGCATTGGATCTAATGCGGCAAAATGTAATTTATCGCACATGGGAAGGAGAGAAAGAGGAGCCAAAGGTTACCTCTGGGCCCGACGAGGTAGACCGCTTAAATATGAACAGTCTCTTGGCACGAATGCAGGAGGCGTGCTTTCTATATCCGGATTGGCCGCAACGATGCAGACCTACCGGGAGTGTCAACTTAAAATGGCCGCTGGCCCCCAGTCGATGCTCCCCCCTTTCGGCCAAAAATGGAGATCGCAAAATGAAACCCTGTCTGCTTTGCCACGCCCCCATCGAGAAGTTGCTGAACTTTGGGAAAATCCTCTGGCCAACGGTTTCTTGACCCGGCACAAGTCCCCCGAAGGAACGATTCTTCAACTTGCGGTGGTATCTGTCCCCAATGCCACATGGTGCAGTTACTGGAACTATGTCTCAGGAGGCTACATGTTCAATGAGCACTATCACTTCTATTCGTAACATCCGCACGAATGGCCCGACACTTTGAGGCCTTCGCCAAAATGGTCAAGGATCGTTACATGGGCACCGACCCCATGGTGGTTAGATCCGGTGTAATGATGGTATCATGCTCAAACATTTCGCGAGTTGTGGAATGCGGCGCCTTGGAATTGAACCTTCGGCAACGTGGCCGAAGTCGGTAAAGCCCTTCAACTCTACGTGATTACGCGTTCTTTCAACGAAGACTTTGCACGAGCGATCCTATCCGAATGGGGCCACGTGGATGCCTTTCTCGGAGCAAACGTAATGTGTCACATTTCCGATCTGCATTTGTGCTGAAGGAGTTCAGCTACTGCTGAAACCCGAAGGTGTACTCATCTTTGAAGACCCCTATCTGGGGGACATAATGAATAAAGCATCTTATGACCAAATCTACGATTAACATGTTTACTATTACTCACCTCTCTAAACAAACTCTTCGCCCAGCATGGCCTTGAGGCAGTTGAGGTCGAACACCAAGCGTACATGGCGGTTCGATGCGCTACGTCGTAGCAAGACGTGGCCGCCGAAAAGCGGGAAGATCGGTTCATACACTCTCGAGCAGGAAAAGCGACAGGGAGTTGGAAGGATTGAAACCTATATGAACTATCAGAGCGGGTTCGACTGTCCAGGAATGATCTCAAGGCGTCGCTGGAACGTATAAGGGCTGAGGGCAGACGTGTAGTGGGTTATGGGGCGACATCCAAGAGCACAACGGTAACAAACTACTGTGGTCTCAATCCGGACTTGATCGAATTAGTGAGCGACACAACTCCCATCAAACATGGAAAGTTGAGTCCGGGAGCTCACATCCCTGTTCGTCCGTACGAGGCGTTCAAAAGCCGCTATCCTGATTACGCGCTCCTCTTTGCATGGAATCACTCGGAAGAGATCTGTCCAAGGAGCAGGAATTCACCGAACAAAGGGGGAAGTGGATTGTGTATGTCCCGCAAGTGAGGGTTCTTCCATAATCCTTTGTTGCAAACCCAAGCTGCCTATCTCTCCCGGCAGGACGAAATTGATGCCGCAGTTCTCAAGGTCTTGGCCGCGGGGCGGAACATCCTGGGTCCCGAGGTGGAGGCGTTCGAGTCCGAATTCGCCGCATGGCTGGGATTGGAATTCGGACAGTGTCGGCTCTGGGACGGAGGCATTGCACATAGGTCTTCTGGCACTGGAATAGGCACCGGAGACGAGGTCATCACCGTGAGCCATACTGCGGTAGCGACCGTTGCCGCCATTGAGCTTTCAGGGCCGAGACCGGTCTTCGTGGATATCGAGCCGGATACTACACCCTTGATGCTACCTTAGTGGAAGCGGCTATCACAAAAAGAACAAAGGCCATTCTGGTGGTTCACCTATACGGACAGATGGCTGATATGCCGACAATTCTCAGCATCGCCGATGCACACGGTATGAAAGTTATTGAGGACTGTGCACAGGCCCACGGGGCTACTTTGAATGGGAAGAAGGCCGGGACATGGGGAGATTTCTCCTGTTTCAGCTTCTATCCGACGAAAAACTTGGGGGCGCTCGGAGATGGCGGCTTTGTTGGCACCAGCGATACCAATTTGGCCCGGAAGATTCGCCTGCTGCGTCAGTACGGTTCGGCGGATCGCTATGTCAGCTCAATTCCTGGGCTGAATTCGCGCCTTGACGAAGTCCAGGCGGCCGTCCTGAGGGTTCGATTGCGCCATCTTGATCGTGACAACGCAGAACGCTCATTCCTGGCAGACAGGTACAGCCGTTTTCAAGATGGAGGCGGACTTAGCTTCCGCCTATCCGGCCTGGACGGAGCACGCCTGGCATCTGTACGTCATAAGGTCCCACGCAAGGGATGCGATGGTGAATCATCTTCTCGGACGCGGCGTGTCGACACTCATTCACTACCCCAGTGTCCCGTCCATCACCAGCCTGCCTATAGTTCTAGGCTAGGCCCTTCGAGACCCCTGCTGCCGGTGACCAGAGAAGTGCAAGCCGAAATCCTGTCACTTCCTTTGTATCCCCAACTTACCGACCAGGAGCAAGACCTTGTCATTTTTAGCCGTCGAAGAATTCGAGCCATGAGCGGATGGTTTGGGAAGGAATTTGAGAGAGATTTCGGTGATAT
Source organism: uncultured delta proteobacterium (assembly GCA_963830155.1). Taxonomy (GTDB): domain Bacteria; phylum Desulfobacterota; class DSM-4660; order Desulfatiglandales; family Desulfatiglandaceae; genus CAWHLE01. The sequence goes on from CAWHLE010000001.1 coordinate 69,954, forward strand.
CGTCCTCCAGTTCAAGGAAGGGGATTTTCTGGTTCTAAATAGGTCAGAGGCTCCAGACGAAGAAGCGCTGAGCAATGTCTGAGGCAACCAGGAGCAGCACTACCGTGGAGTTTCATGAAAAGTGTAGCAAGCCACATAGCTTCTTGGCCTGGAAAAACAATATAATCGTCACCAGGAGAGGACGTATATTTGTGTAACCTTAATATCAGCATAGAGCTGATAATGTGAAACCAGAGACCCCATTTCGAGATCGAGGCAAGAAGGAAACCAGTTGGCGACATGTTGACATCAGGAAGATCATACGAAAAAGTCTGATGCCTTGGGAGGGAGCCGGGCAAGCAAAGGATGAATTCGACCAATCCTTGAATGGGCGGAGCATGAGATTTGTTGCTGTTTTTGACGAAACACCCAATCTAAAACCCCCTTTCAACAACATCCCATTGCATTTCGGCTGGGGGTAGAAGTTTGAGCAATGGCTCAACCGCAATGGAAGGAAGAATTAGGTTTTTGCGTGGCTCTCGGCAATCCTCACGGCAGAGTCCGGCTACAATTCCATAATTACCTAACGACAGCAGACTAAACCCTAGACGCTATTCATCCCAAAGCGATCTCGCGCCCCAACGCCTCGATCAATAAGAAAGATCAGATCCCTCAGCCAGCGCTATAATCGCGCCGGAGGGACCGTGGATGCGGTCGGCGGTGTAGCATCAATCGCCGGCGCATGTATGGATGGCGGGACGAGATCCATTTTGGGGGATGGGGGTGAGCTCGCACCGGGTGCAGTTGTTTGTGGGCAGGTTCACATGGGAATGAACGTATGGGGTGGGGGCTGGGGCCATGGTTCTGCCTCGATTGACGATTGGCGATGATGCGATCATAGATACAGGGGCCGTCGAGGTGACGAAGGATGCCCGCCGAGGTCGACGACGTTATTTGGCATACCGGCAAAAATCATTAAATTGGGCGAGTGATTAATCAATACCATTTACATGGCAGGCCATGGATTACGGAACACGAAATTCTGAGCCACGGTGGAGGAAGTGCCAGTGCAAAACGGATGGTATGGACACGCCCTATGATTACTGCGAAAAGTCTCAGTAGGATCTTGCTGCCTACCATGCGCGTCGATACGGCATCGTGACGGCCAGGATCCGCTCTTCACGATCCGCAGTTCCTTCTTACAGCCTTGGGCATTGGCCCAGATGATGGTGCGGTGGGGCTTCCTGAGTGCACATCAATGGCTCCTTGGTGCCGGTGCAACCTATCTGGGGGCCACGCCTGTTTTCTGCGACATAGAGAGCGAGAACTCATGCTCTTTTCTTGCAAAGTGAGATCGAAGAGGCCATCACTCCCCGGACAAAGGCCATCATTGTAGTTGATCTTTTTGGAAACATGCACCACGATGAGGGAGGCCATGCAGGCCAGTCGCCGAAGGCATGGTATCCCTGCTCATTGAGGATGCTGCCGAGGCCCTAGGTTGAATCTATAAGGAAGGCGTGAAGGGAAATTCGGGATTGGGTTGGTCTCCATTTTAGTCAAAGCGCCAGGACCCATCACCGCGGCGAGGGGGGCATGCTCTTGCTCGACGACCAGATGCTCTATGATCGGTGCATGTTTCTAAAAGAGATCACAGAAGAACCCCCAACGGCGCCTTATGTTGCTCTGGGTTCGAGGTCATTTACAAATACATGTGATTTTAATGTGCAGGCGGCCCTGGGTTATGCCCATTTTAGACGCCTTGATGGATCTGGTGGATTGAAAAGCGTGCGGCACCCTCAACTGAGTATAAGAGAGAAACTGTCCGACATCCCTGATATCCAGCTTAATCCTGAGCCTGAAGGAGGGGTCGACGGCGCATGGATCACAGGATGTGCGGCCTTCGGCAAATCCCGCCTTTTGACCCAAACAGGAGAGCCATGGATCAGCCTTGAGCTCCCTTGGGTGTCCCAGTCCCGGTTGCCTTTCTTTTATCCCTTGTAGAGCCTCCCTGCCTATCCTCAGCTTCCAAGAGAAGACGATTTCCCTCTCAGAACCCCAATGCTTACGATATCTCGAATAGCAGAATCAACCTTCCAGGCGCGTCAAATCTGTAGGGAATCCCAAATAGGATTTCGTTTGTTCTGGAGGATTAGGAAGATCCTGGAAATAAGGAGAACACCTATGCAACACGCCAAGCCACGCAGGATCTGTGAAGGGGCGAGGATTGGTAAAAAGGGGGACTGGGTTTCATCGGAAGCAATCTGGCCCGCATGTGCCTTGATCTGGGGGCCATTCTATGGATCTATGATTGCCTCCAACCGCAGTTCTGAGAGAAAACCTGTTTTTGACATCGAGGACGTTCAGGAAGAATCTGGAGATCCATTTCCAGGACGTCCTTTCCGATTTCGGCCAAATATATCAGCAATCTGGCCGGGAGAGACGTCGTTTGCGATTGTGCCGCATCCACATCCCATCCATTTTCCATGCGCGAGAACCTTCGATAGATTTGGATGTGAATGACCGTGGGGTGATAGAAACATTTTGGAAGCGATAGAGCGCTTGCAACCCTCGGATCAGACTTGTGCACATCGGCACGACAACCCAATTGGGCAGGCTCCGCTATCAACCCGCCGATGAAAACCACCCCGAATTCCCAACAGACATCTATTCGGCCAACAAATGCGTTTCAGAAAAATATGTTCTGATCTATGCCAAAGCATATGGAATCAATGCAACGGTCATCAGGCTGTCCAACGTCTTCGGCCCAAGGGCAAGCATCCACAGTCCGGACTTCACCTTCAATAACTATTTCATTGGCCTGGCCCTTCAGGGAAAAGACATCACCGTATATGGGGATGGGCTTCAAAAGCGAAACGTCCTCTTTGTGGAAGACGCAGTTCGGGCACTCGTCCTGTCCTCCGTCTCGAATCAAGCGATCGGGGAGGCGCTCTTCGCCGTCGGGGACGAACATTACAGTGTGGCGGAAATCGCCAAGGAGACGGTATTTCGAATGGGTCGCGGCTCTGCCAAGTTCGTAGAATGGCCTAGCTCCCGCAAGGCCGTCGAGGTAGGGGATGCCATTCTCAGCAATGAGAAAATCAAAGGCCTCTTACGCTGGAAACCGCTTAACTCCCTTTCGGGTGGACTCGATCATACACGGGCCTATTACGAACCTTGCCTGAACAAGTATCTGAGGTAATGGAAATGAAAGTTCTAATCACAGGCGCACTCGGTCATATTGGATCGAGACTCATCAGGGATCTTCCCCAATACTTTGACCACCCTGGAATACGCATGATCGACAATCTTTGTACTCAACGCTATTCGTCCTTGGTGAATCTCCCTAATCCAGCAAAGTTTCGGTTCGTGGAAGGCGATGTGCTGGAAGCGGATCTATCCACCCTCGTCGAAGGAGCCAATGCAGTCGTCCATCTCGCGGCCATTACCGATGCAGCCGGTAGCTTTCAGATGCGGGAAAAGGTAGAGCATGTCAATTATAACGCGACCAGGCTTGTGGCCGAAGCCTGCTTAAAGACCAATGTCCCCATGATCCATGTTTCCTCGACCAGTGTCTACGGAACACAGAAAACAGTGGTAGATGAGGACTGCCCAGAAGAAGATCTCAAACCTCAGAGCCCTTACGCGGAGACAAAGCTCCGCGAGGAGAGGCTTCTGCAAGCGCTCGGCAACGATCAAGGTTTGCGTTTCGTCACCTGCCGCTTCGGCACCATATGTGGTGTTTCACCCGGCATGCGGTTTCATACCGCCGTCAACAAATTCTGCTGGCAGGCAGTCATGAGACAGCCGTTAACGGTCTGGAGGACCGCACTCCATCAGCGTCGGCCGTATCTCGACCTATTTGACGCGGTGCGCGCCATTGCATTTATCCTTCAAAATGACATCTACGATGGAAGGGTCTACAATGTCCTGACAGAGAACCGGACCGTTGACGAAATCCTCGGTTTCGTCCGCCAACATATTCCCTCCCTCGCGGTAACCTTGGTCGATACCCAAATCATGAACCAGCTTTCATATCATGTTCGCAACGATCGATTGAAGGCCACCGGATTTATCTTTGAGGGAAGCTTGGCGAAGAACATCGCTGAAACCGTAGCCATTCTTAAGGCCGCAGGGGGTCTGAATGACTGAGAAGAAGCTCCTTACACGTGAAGAATTCGAAGAATTCCGTAGCGCATCTGCCCTCAAGATGGCCCGGGATACAGACCTCAAAAAGGATGCATTGGGTCTCCTCGTCCGCGCTGATCAGCACATGTGGATTCACCAGACGACCTGGTTCGGAGAGCCGATCCTAAACCTCCCCCAGGATATGTTCGCCATTCAGGAGATCATCTTCCGGACACGGCCACGATTCGTAATCGAATGCGGGGTTGCGTGGGGTGGTGCCCTGCTCTTCTATGCCACCCTGATGGAAGTATTGGGAGGAGACCAAGTCATCGGCATCGATACCTACATGCCAGAAGATCTCCTGGCTCGTCTTACGGTCTTGAAAAAGCTATCCAGGCACATCACTTTTATCAATGGGTCTTCAATAGACGTCTCAACCCTTGAGCAAGTAGCCGAGATCGTAGGCAACTGCACGAGCACGCTCGTCGTTTTGGACTCTTTTCACACCCATGAGCACGTCCTTCAGGAATTGAGATCTTATGCGCCTTTCGTGGGAAAGGGATCATACATCGTAGTGGGGGATACAGTGGTCGAAGACATCCCTGTTCAGAAACATCGACCTCGTCCGTGGGGACCTGGTAATAATCCAGCAACGGCGATTCAACAGTTCCTCAAGGAAGAGAGCCGTTTCGAAGTCGACCCTGAGTTCTCAAACAAGCTCCTTATTTCATGCAATCCGGGTGGGTACTTGCGAGCTTGTGAAGATCCCTAATCCGATTGAGTGAAGCCGGAGGGCCCCGGGGATGAATAAGCATATCCATAGTCTAGGTCCTTTTCATGCCACCCCACTATTGAGGTTATTTGACGTACCTAACTACGTGATAAGGCTACAACCCTATTCCTTGTTTCAAAATTGGATCTCATACTCCTATGCACGAAACCATTTATGAATAGAGCAGCAGTGAGAGGGAGGTCGAATCGAATGTCTCAAGACAACATGATCGCTCGTCCGGAGGTGAAAAAGTAGAGATGCGTCCTCGCATTTCAGCCTGTATGATCGTAAAGAACGAAGAACGATTCCTGCCAATGTGCCTGAAGAGTATAAAGGATCTCGTTTTCGAAATAATTGTCGTGGACACAGGCTCATCGGACCGCACCGTTGAGATCGCCCAGGGTTACGGTGCAAAGGTTTTCACCACCCTTGGGAAGACGGCTTCAGCTTACATCGGAACCAGTCCATCTCATACGCCTCTGGGCGTTGGATCCTCATCATCGATGCTGATGAGGAACTGGTGGCCACTGACATTCCGTTTTGAAATCTTCCCTAGAGGTAGAGATATAGATGCCATAATGGTCCAAATTGTGAGTTCATTGCGAAACGGGAAAAGCGAAGCCGTACACACTGTGGAGCGCATTTTTAAAAACAATGGTAAGATCCATTATGAAGGACGCGTCCATAATCGTCTTGTGGGCATCGAAAAGGCCAAGGTGTTCCCAATCAGACTCATTCATTATGGCTATGACGGCAGGAGCAGAGCCAAAAAGAAATTCGAAAGAACGGTCTCGCTTCTGAAACTCGATTTGGAGGAAAATCCGGGTAATCCCCTAACCCATCATTATCTGAGTTGCTCTTACCTTTCACGGGCCATGTTCGGAGAAGCCTTTGGCGAAAGTTGTCAAGCAATTCGCTTAGCGGAGGGAAAAGGTGATAAGAGTCTTGTATTTCTATGGTCTCATTACAACGCTGCAATCGCGTCCTACCGATTGTCCAACCTCGAAGGAGCTGAAAGATTTGCCTTAAAGCGTTGTCGCGATATTCGAGGCATATAGATAGCCATTATGTCCTTAGTCTTGTATATTTCGATCAAAAAAATTGGACATCGCTCATCGAGCATGGGTCCGAATATCTTCGGTTGGCTGAACTTTTTTGTCATGACCCCGCGTCTTTCGATAACCTCGTGAACAACAGTCTGAATGAAAAGTGGAATATCCATGTCTTGTTAGGGTTGGCTCGCCTTGAGATTGGTCACCCTCAGGAATGTCATGAACATCTTGAACTGGCAATCAAATACGCCCCCGAACCCTTCGTTGCCATGAGGGCGGCCGGCATCCATTATCACAACAAAGGATGTCATGATACTGCGCTTGCCTATCTGAAGAGGGCACTTTCAGAGTCCCCGGATGATCACTATTAAAGACATCGTTAGTAGCATCGGGTCGTCGCGGCTCATTAATGGGAAAATCCAACCATCTCATGTTGCATGATTGTCAAGAATGAAGAGACATTCCTGGATAATTGTTTGGCAAGCGTAAAGCCTCACGTCGATGAGATTGTAGTTGTGGATACCGGTTCCGACAGATAAGACAGTAGAGATCGCTAAAGGTATACCGATCGAGTGTTCTTCCATCCATGGGAAGGCAACTTCAGCAAGGCCAGGAACCAGGCGCTTTCCTACTCGTCTTGCGACTGGGTATTCATAATGGACGCGGATGAAGAACTGGTCGAAGGAAGCGGAGAAAGAATTCGTGAAAGCGTTAGAAATGCTGACGAGACAGATGCCTTTCTGGTGAATACTATCAGCACCTACAGCAACGGCACCAAGAGGGCTCGCCACAACTCTGAAAGACTGTTCAGAAACAACGGGGTCATTCATTATGAGGGGATCGTACACAATCGTGTTGAAGGTGTCCGGTCAGTAAAGGCTTCCGGTATTGAAATAATGCATTATGGGTATGACGTCGAGGAGAAAAAAGCCCATGAAAAATTCCTGAGAACGAGCGAACTCCTCAAAAAGCAAATCGAAGAAGACCCTGATAATCCGATGCACCATCATTATCTTGGTACGTCTTATCTCACGAGGGGTATGAACGAAGAGGCAGCAAGAGAATCATGGCTGCCATTGAGCTGGCTGGGAAGCCAATGATTCTGATCCCTTATACCTCTGGACCCGCCACAATGCAGCCATTGCTTTTTTTCGTATGGGAGATCTGGACAAAGCAGGGGAGTTCTGCTTGGGTGCTATCGAGAAATACCCCAAGCACCTTGATTCTTATTACACCCTGACGATGGTTGCAGGAGAGAAGGGACAGTGGCGCGACGTCCTTTCATATGGGACGAGATTTCTTGAGCTGTTGGATTTCTTCGAAAATAACCCTGACAGGGCTGGAGTGGTCATCAACTCAACCTTGAACGACGGTCCAAGCATTCATCTTTTGATTGGTCATGCCTATCATGCTCTGGGCGAATTCTCGAAAATGCACGACGAATTATGATCATGCGGAAATCCAGGCATGTGAAAAGTGGCAGGTTTGGTGGAACGCTGGTTGTTTTCATCTCGACCATTCGGGGGACCTGGATCTTGCGCGAATCCATTTGAACCGGGCTCTGCAGTTAGATTCAGGGCAGCAGGATACCTGGTACATGTTGGCGAAGCTCAACAACAAGACCAAACGATTTGACGAAGAAAAGGCCTGTCTGCAGAAATTGTTTGATATGGGCAACCGCGATCCTGTTGTCCTTCAACGTCTCACGACCCTTTGCATCTCCTCCGGAGAGTTGGACATGGCCTCCCAGGCGGTTGACACCCTTCTTCAGGTCGAACCATCTAATTTCCAGGAGTTGCTCGATCTAGCATCGGCCTTTCAGGCGGAAGGCCACCTCGCCAAAGCCCTAACCTATTTTGGTCGAGCGATCCAGGCAAACCCAACGGCAGTTCCTGCATGGTCTGCACTGGGTGAACTGAGCCTGAGACTCGGCCAATACGAAGAAGCCAGAACCTTCCTAAGCACCGTTTTGACGCTCCAAGAGGATTGTGTGATGCCTCTGCTCCAACTTTGCGAAGTGGAGCTCTGCTGCTGGGATATGATACGGTTTATTGAGCTTTGCGACAAAATGATGATGCGGCTTGGATTGAATCGCGACAGGACCGTGGCGAGTCTTGGGGACGTCATGGTGGTTCTGAAGGAAATCCATGCTGCCCTTGAAGACAAGGCGGCCGCGGACCAGACCATGCGGCTGATTGGATTACTGCAGGATGGACCCCGCTTGCGAAAGGTGCGCATCTCCATTTGTCTCCCACCGAACGCCTTCGTCAAAACGGGCGCTTCCCCTCCTGATCCTGGGTCTCTCCTCAATCCCAAAAAGCCGTAAAGTTTTTCTGACATGGTTCCGATCAAAAGTTTGAATCAAGGAGATCTTTGAGGAAGGAGGTGAAGATTTATACTGGATTGAGGGCTTCAAGAGGGGACAGTTAGTCCAATCATCACAAATATTAACCATTTTATCCCTCTGGCAAGGATGCCAGGGGCTGAGACCCAAACGGTCTCCAAAACAAGAAAATCACGGAGGATCAGGTAAAATGGGACTTAGAATTCAAAACAACATCACCGCACTAAATGCTCACAGGCAACTAACCATTTCGGATACCGCCCTTTCCAAATCCCTCGAGCGGCTTTCTTCCGGCTATCGGATCAACCGGGCGGCGGACGACGCCGCAGGGCTTGCGATTTCTCAGCAGTTCCGGGCGGATATTGCCAGCTACAAGGTGGCAAGCAGAAACGTGTCGGAGGCCAATTCTCTGCTGCAGGTGGCAGGAGCAGATCGGCAACATGCTCACCCGCTTGAAAGAACTGGCCACACAGGCGAGTTCCGCCAACGCCGGCGCAAATGTGGATAAGATCAACGCTGAAGGCAACAAGCTCATCGATGAAATCGACCGAATTGCCAATTCTACGGAATACGCTGGAACGAAGCTGCTGAACGGCTCCTTTGGTGTTACGGATTCCGGCATCGGGCTCGTTCGACGGCAACGCCTGGGCTTCGCAGGTGTCCACGGAACGCTGGAGTCAGAGCTGCTGAACGGCACTCGGCGTCGCGACTACCAGGCGGCCGGGGTCCACTGACCACTTTCGGCCGCGCGGGCCTGGGGCTGGAGTCCGGTGTAACTTACACCGTCGCGCCCAGACCGGTGGAACATGGTCATCTCGGCCACCCGGGCAGCGGGCCAAACCAGCACAGACCGTCTACTGGTGTCACAGCGGCAGGCTCGGGTTGACGGCAACCGGCAATCAGCACTTTGGCGACACTGGGCGACATTGACCGTCGATCAAGCGGCCACGGCCAACCGACCTCCAACTTCCAGGTGGGCGCGAAGAATACGAGCAACGACCAGGATCGGCATCAAATTGGACAGCGTGGTCTGGCGATGCGACATCCACAGGCTTGCACCTGACAATTGGCCAACTCTCTGACGCGACAGAGGCCCAGGCGTTTCTCACTACGGTTGACGCCGCTATCGATACGTTGAACGAGGGACGAGGCGGCATCGGTGCAACCCAGAACCGTCTGGCTTATTCCGCGGCCAACTTTTCGGTCACCATCGAAAACGTCACGGCCTCTGAGTCCGTGATCCGCGACGTGGACATGGCAGGAGAGATGGTGACCTTCACCAAGAACCAGATCCTGATGCAGGCAGGCACGGCCATGCTTGCGCAGGCCAATATGGCGCCTCAGAGCGTGCTCTCCCTGTTCCAGTAGAAGCGTCAGAGGACGACAGACTCATAACCCAAATCAAAAAAACCCCGCCTCCGTCACCTCGGAGGCGGGGTTTTCATTTTCCTCTCGGAAGGCAGGACGCTTTAAAGGTCACTTCCTCCCAATGATCACTTCACTCAGCGGCTTTCTCGACCCGGCTCCTCGGGTCTCCGCCGGCCAGCCAAGGGCCACCACGGCCATGAGCTCACAGCCATCGGGCACCCCCAGGAGTTTTTCAACGGCCTGCCTGTTCTTGAGGATCTCACCCAGCCAGACCGCGCCAAGGCCCATGTGTTGGACGGTCAGGAGCATGTTCTGGATGCAGGCCCCGATGGCCTGGATATCCTTCACCCGGTCATAGCTCTTGTTGTTGTCCAGAAAAACGGCGATGCAGACGGGGGCATTCTGAAGGACCCGGGAATAACGGGTGTGGCCCGAAAGGTGCCTCCTGGTCTCGAAATCCCGCACGACCACGAACTTCCACGGCTGGTTGTTGAGCCCTGACGGGGCCCAGGTGCCCATTTCAATAATCTGGTTGACGGCTTCATCGTCGATGGTTTCGGAAGAAAACTGACGAATGCTCCGCCTGTTTCGGATAATGTCTAACATCGTGGCCTCCGGTTGAACCCGTCCCCCCCAATCTCAACGAGCTTGGTGGTCTGCGAAACCCATGAATCACGGAGAACGATCGCCGACCGCCGGGTGCGTCCCCAAGGTCTTGTCTTTAAACTTGCTTCGGATCCACTCATCTGCCTGATGCCGGTCGATGGCCCGGCCGGTAAAATCCATGGAGCTGAAGTCGGGGCCTTCGCGCCACCGACCGTCACGCCACACTTCAGAAATGAGTCTCCCCTCCGCTCCTTCGCGGATCCTGCAAAGCTCCCCGTTAAACAATGCGTGCCAAAGAACGGTCATGGGAGGTCTCTTTCTTAAATCTTCACCCTTTGAGCCATCTGAACCCTGACGGCTGAATCACTGATTCCTAACCCGGACAAGCCGGAACCAAATAGGTTTCAGATGTCAGGTTTCGGGTTTCAGGCCTGACCCCTGAACACTGAAACTTGAAATTGTGACCGTTTTGCGCGCAATTTCACCGCTAAGGGACTGATCACTCTCCGTGTTTCTCCCCGTTCCCTTACGCCGTTCGCCTTGCGCCCTTTCGCCCCTTTCACAATGGCGGGGTCCAGCGGTTCGTGCAGCCGTCGTAAGACCAGCAATCCGGTAGGGCCTTCTTGGAACTGAACTGCGGGTTTTCTGCCCAGAGAAGCATTCTTTGGTGGGCCTCATTGAGACGTTTGAAGCGCTCTTCGTCCCCACCCGCGTCAGGGTGGTGAACCCTGGCCATTCTCCTGTAAGCGGACCGGATCTCCTGATGGCGTTCCTTGCACAGCAGCGTATCCGTATCCAGGTTCAGCATCTTCAGCCATTCCCTTTCGCCCTTTTTCAATTTTGGCCGCTTTTTTTGATTGGGTTTGATACTGCGGGGATCGATCTCCTCCCGGTGATTTTTCTGAAGCAGCAAGAGCGATGCATAACTCCTCGATTTCCGGTTATTGATAATCCGGTACCATTCATCCCCCGACTCGAGGATCAGGTTTTTCAAGTCAGTCGCAGGTTTATTGCCCGGGACCCGCCTGCCGCTGAATCGCGATATCCCCCTTGACCAGACCGGAAGCACGTCCAGGATCACCCGCCTCGAATCGAAATAAAACGCCGCGTACCTGGCGTTGAATGTCCTCAACAGCCCTTTTGAAAGGGACAACACCCAGTCGATCTGGTGTCTGCACTCCTTTGAGCAATAGCGCCGCCCCGGTTTGATGCTGTCCGTCCCGCAGGATAGACAAATCCCCCTTCTTCGCGCTTGCCCCAGGGTAATGATGTCTTTGTCTTGTCCGTGATTCACTGGATTTTCCATTGGATGAGCGCTCTATAAGACGCAAGGTCCCACCCCTCAGAAACCAACCGTTTTCGGATGAGCCGCAATCCACTCAATTAGTTAATTTATACCCTTAAACGGGCCGCGAATCAAGGACCTCGATTTAGTTCGACACCTATTCCTTCATCGGCTGAAAGCCATCGGAGCCCAAAGCCGGGCGTCTTCACACCTCTTCGGGCGTGAAGCAAACCACATCATCTATCCGGGTCCTGTCGGTGAGCAGCATCACGAGCCTGTCGATCCCGACGGCGATGCCTGCGGCCTCAGGCATGTGTCCGAGCGCTGTAAGGAACCGATCAGGGGAAGGATAGGCGCGCTTCCCCTGGGCCTCCCTTATACGGTTTTCCTGGTCGAACCGCAGCCGCTGCTCTTCTTCGTCATTCAGCTCAGAAAATCCGTTTGCAAGCTCCATTCCCGCGATGTAAAGCTCGAACCGCTCTGCGAAGCGCGGGTCGGATGGCTTCAGCCTCGCAAGGGCGGCAACGGAGGCGGGATAATCCATGAGAAAGGCAGGCCGATCGATTCCCATTTCGGGCTCGATCGCGCGAACCGTCAACTCATCGAAACGGTCAGAGGCGAGCGCCTCCTCAAGAGACATGGGGCTGTACCGCTCGAAGGCCTCGAGAACGGTCATCCTTTTCCAAGGCGGCCGCAAGTTCACCCGGTGGTTCCCATACCGGATTTCGCCTTTCATCTGGAGCGTTTCGAAGACGGAAAGAAGCATGCTCTCACATTCCTCCATGAGCCCCAGGTAGTCCAACTCACACCTGTACCATTCAAGCAGGGTGAATTCCGGGAGGTGAACGCGGCCCCTTTCTCCGGAGCGAAAGCACTTGGTGATTTGGAAAATCCGCGAGAAGTCTGCGGCCAGCAATCGCTTCATGCAGAGTTCCGGCGAGGTATGGAGGTAACGATCCCCGGCGCTGATGGCATCGATATGGCATTCAGGAGCAGGGGCAGGGATCAAAATAGGGGTTTCGAGCTCAAGGTACCCCCTATCAATAAAAAACCGCCTCATGGCCTGAATCATCCGGGCGCGGACCCAGAGAAAAGACCTTTTGGCGGCTAGACGTGCTTGTTCGCCTTGGGATGGATTACTGTTTGACCCGGGTGACATAGGCCCCGGTTCTCGTGTCAACCGTGATCTTCTCCCCTTCCTGGACGAATGGCGGGACCCTCAGGACGTAGCCGGTTTCCAGGGTGATCGGTTTGGTGTCACCCGCCACGGAATCCCCCCTGGCCCAGGGATCTGCACCGGTCACTGTCAGGTTGACGAAGTTCGGGAGCGTGATCCCAATGGCTCGGCCTTCAAAAAGAAGCACCTGGACTTCGAGGTTGTCCGTAAGAAAATTCTTGGCGTCACCCACCTGCGTGGCCTTCAGAAAACTCTGTTCATAGCTCTCCTGATCCATGAAGCAGTACTCGTCTTCCTGACGGTACAGGTACTGCATCCTCCGCTCTTCCAGATTGGCCGGTTGAAAAGTGTCTCCTGACCGGTAGGTCCGGTCAAGCATATTACCCGTGATCATATTCTTCATCTTGCACCGGTAGAGGGCTTGACCCTTACCCGGTTTGGTGAAGTCAAAGTCAGTGATGACGTAGGGTTCCCCGTCAATCTGGATTTTCAATCCCTTTCTCAAGTCGCCGGCAGTATACATATGCTCAATCCCTAATAGAAAGCAGTATCGTGGATTTTTCCTGACGATCCCCTCCATATGAGGGGGACGCGGCAAAATAAAGAACGCGGCGGTATCTGTACAGTCAAAAGGCCGGGACGGTCAAGGAGAAAATGCTTGAAATCCTTCCCAGGAACCGGACGCCCCAGGCGCAGCCTTTCTCAAGGCCTGATAAACGATCTCGGCAATGGGCTCGTACCTGTCTTCGGCTTGCGCGTACCGAATGTCGTCGAAATCCAGGTATACACGGTTGACGGCCGGATAGCTATCTCTGTCCGGGTCGATGAACAGAGAGAGGTAGACATTTTTTCCCAGAAGAATGACCGTGAAATCGGCCTCCGGACAAACATCCTCAATCACTTCTGCAGCATTTCCAGGCGTGATCACCAGGGGTCTTTCGTCCTGTACGCAGAAGCTCACCCTGCTTTTCACTATTTCAGACCACTTGGGCGCCAAGACCGGATCGCCAGGGGTCTCGACTCCCTCTTCAAGGGCCTTTCGCTCAATCCACGCCGCTGCCCCTTCAATAATCTGTTGTTTCAGCAGTTTCACCGTCTCCTGCAAATAACCCGATGCAACAAACCCTGTGGGGCTGAACGCCGCCCCGCTGGTACCAAAAAGAAACTCCTTGGTGAGGGAAGGCAAAATGGCGATCCGGACCGTTTCCCTCTTGTCGGGTCCTCTCTCGGCTCTGCACGGGAAGTGCCTGTAGTTGGCTTCAGCAAGCTTTTGTGTTACGGTCTCGTCCACCGAAAGAACACCCGCCTCATAAAGCCCTTTAACCAGAAAAGGGCAACCCAGGTAATCAAAGAGGTAAGGTGCCCTCCCCAGCATATCCCTGATGAGCTCGATTTCTTCACCCCGAAGTCCCGTTGCCCTCAGGTCTTTCTCCCCAACCCTTATCCCTTTGTCAAAGAGCAACCGCCTCCTTTCCAGAAGCGCCCTCAGGTTGATCTTCTCCCCTCTCGCGATCTTCTTGATGAGCAGCAGGCGGATGGCCAGAAACTCCGTGGCGGGATACACGTTGAACCTGCCCTTGCTGAAGCCAAGCCGATCGTCATAGTAGTAAAGGGTCTGGGAAAGATCCAGGATGTTCGGATCAAAAACCATGATCCGAAGGATGTTCCCTCCTCCCATGGCCGACATCTCGCGAGACATGGCATCCAGGTTCAGCGGAAAATCCAACCCTCTCGTGGCCCAATCGCGTCTCGTCTCCGGCCTTCCGTCCTGCCCCACCACGATCCGCAGCATAAAGGACATGATCTCTGCCGCATGCTGCCTGGCCGGCTCCATATCACAGCCGTTTTCCCTCATGCGAAAAGCCGTCATCATCCCCGGTATTGAACGAAACGGACCGGACCCTGAGACCTCAGGGGGCGGCTCGTTCCTTCCCCCGGGCACGGAACAGGCCGTGATCATCCAGACCAAAAGCCAAAGACAGGCCAAACACAGTCTTGCTCTCGGTCTGCCTCCCATTGCGCCTCGTCTCGAATTCATGAAGCGGACCGAAAACCGTGTTCTCGCACTCAAGGGGGTGGCGAGCACGACCCTAAACGGCCTTAAGCCCAAAAAAGGCGTCGCCGCGCCAAACCATTGGCGGATTCCCGAGGTCCCCTTGCGCCACAACCCGGGCCACCAAAAGGTGGTAGCCATCCACTTCGTGGTCACTCACCACTTCGCATTCCATCCAGGCGGAGGCCCCTTTCGGAATGAGCGCTTTGCCTGATTGGTTAGGAATCGTCTCAATGGCAAACCGCCTGAACTTGTCCTCCTCTCCTCGCATGCTGCCGAGCTGGAAGGCGAGGGCTTTCTGTGATTCGGACGCAATGGTCAAGGTGAATTCCTTTGCCTCGACGATCAGTCGGTGGGTAAGATGTCCCTTGGCCACGCTGATGGCAAGTATTGGCTCTTCTTCAGACACGAACATGGCCGTAGCCGTCATAATATCCCGCTTTTCTCCATGGCTTACGCTAATAAAGACAACGGGGCAAGGCAACCAATGGGAAACCAATTTTTCGCTGCTCATACGTGCTGACCTCCTTCAAAAGTGCTCTATCCTTCGCCTCTGCAAAAGTCTGGCGCACGGCCAGTATAGCCAAAAACTCATGCTGCTCCAACCTAAACCAGTCCCACTTCACTCCACCTCAAGTGTCTCTTCATAGGCTGCCTTCAGACTCAAGGCCAACACCGATGGCCCCTCAGCCCCAGCTCGCGCCAACCGCTCGTTCAGGGTTTGGAACCGGGCAATCACCCGCAAGACGGGCGCGAGCCGGTTCATGTAGACCTCTGAGGCCTGGGCCCCGGACTCAGCAGCCTCTGAAACGGACGTTGCCGCCAGTTGTCCGCTCTTCAAAGCGACCCCTATCCCCTCAAAGGTCACCGGAAACACCATGCCCGCGGCATCTCCAACCAACAGCGTATTCCCTTTCGCCGGTTTGAATTCTCCGGAGACCAACTGGGCATGAAGCAGCGGCATGACGCATCCATCTTTCCATACGGGCCTCCATCCCGCCTCAAAGCCGAAGGGTGAAAGAATCTCTGCAATCTCCCCCTTCAGGACCCTCAGCCCACTGCCTTCCAAAAGGAACCAATCACCCTTGTGGATCAGGTCAAAACGGGGGCGTACGCTGCATTTCGGAAAAAACCAGTGGCAGTAGTGCTGCTCCACGTCCAGCGACCCCTGGTAGCAGAAACGCAAAGGGGTGGAATACCGAACCTGAAGTCCGGGGGCCACGCCCGTTCGTACGACTGAGGCGGCGCCGTCCGCTCCAATGACAAACCTTGACCTCAACCGAACCGAATGAGTCCCGCGTCTCGCCCTTATCGCGCACCCCGCTTCATCTTGCGAAAGACTGGTCACTTTCACCTCATCCCAAACCTCGGCCCCCTTTTCTTTCGCCCGGCTGACCATCCATATGTCGAGGTCCTCACGCCAGGTAATTGGCGTCACACAGGCCACAAACTGTGGTACAGCGCCGCGAACCCGGATGGCGTGGCCCGACAATCGATAGGGCTTAACCAGGACCTCATCGGGGATCGTTCCAAACTCGGCTTCGATGATGGTCCTGGCCCAGGGTCCCATGACCATGCCCGTGCACACCTTGTCCCGGGGCAACTTTTTCTTCTCAAGAAGGAGGGTCCTGAGGCCCCGCTCGGCACACTGCTTCGCAGCCACCGATCCTCCCGGACCCGCTCCGACCACAATGACGTCATACATCCAATTCAACTTTTTGGCCTCACCTCAGTCGAAGCCCGCAAAATACTTCAGGCACAAAGATACAAAGCGTGGAGGCGGCTATTTAGATTTGAGACTCAATCATGCTGAGAAAGGCGCGCGTCGCAGGTGAGAGCTCCGCCTCGCCGGGGAAGACGATGTCTGTGTTGATGAGAATCGGCCCTTCCTCAAGGTCGACCGGAACCAGAAGGCCCAGATTCGTCTCCAATTGGACCTCGGGTCTGTAAAGAAAGGAGACCCCCCTGCCCTTCATAATATACTCCTTGATAAATTCCACACTGCCTGCTTCCACCAGGACGGACGGCGTCACCCCATAGAAGTCAAGAAACGAAAGGATCGCATGTCTGGAACCGGAACCGCTCTCGCGAATGATGATCGGCTCGTGTTTCAATTCCTTGACCGACACCTTTTCCCGACTGGCAAATCGGTGTTTCGGGGCTGTCACAAGGCAAAACTCTTCCTTTGAGTAGGGGATGGTCCGGAGCTTGCCGGGAAACGGCAGTCTACCGATGATCCCGAGATCATATTTGAATTCCATGACGCCGTCTGCAATCTCCTGAGAACTGCCAACTTGCAGGTAGACCCTCACCCCCGGGAATCGTTCCTGAAATCTGGATAAGAGTCCCGGCATGAGATGCCTTGCAAAGCTCCTGGTCGTACCGATGGTCAGTGACCCCTGACGCAGATCGGTATAGCCCTTCACCACATATTCCATTTCCTCCACGATCTCAAAGATCCTTTGCGCATATCCGAACAGGACCTTCCCCGCATCCGTCAGTTCAATGTTCTTACCTCTCTTCCGCAGGAGCTTGAGGGTCAAAGATTGTTCCAGGCTCTTGATCTGCATGGTTACTGCAGGCTGTGTGACGAAAAGCGTTTCCGCAGCCTTCGTGATGTTCTCCTCCTTTGCCGCCAGATAAAAGGCTCTGAGTTGGTTCAGGTTGAGCTGCATTTGATCAAGCTATGGCCCCTCGAACGACCGACGTCAGGAGGTTTGGATTCCAGGCTTTCTATAAGGAAATCTTATTGAAGCATAAAAACAATTGTTTTGACAAGTCAATTGAAAACCCTCATTGCTATGGAACACTTGGGTACACGGGAAAACTTCGTTTCCTTTCAGCCCGCTGCGCGACGAGTGGTGTTCTGTTGAGTTTCCTCTCCGTGCCGGGATTGAAAGTAATTCCAAAGCGTTTTAACCGACCAACCCTCACTGCTGCTGCTGGCAAATACTGACAGGACGGAACTCCAATTCGGCGGGAATTCAAATGCGGCCGGAACGCCTTTACACGAAAAAGATCGCAAACTACCGCAGTACCGGAGTGAAAAATATTTAACTCTGTTCCTCCAAGCTCTACTCCTGGGGGGGGTATAGGTCGGGGTAGCTCGTGCGACTGCTTCAAGGTCATTGCCGGGGGCTTCAACCTTCCCAGTATCTGGGAGGCGGACGGGAGGGAGGACTAGCTTGACATGCGCTTGAAAGACAAAGTCGCCATTGTGACGGGAGGGGCCAAGGGGTTGGGCAGGACCTTTGCGCTCAAACTGGCCGAGGAAGGGGCGAAGGTCATGGTGGTTACCCGCAAAGACATGGACAATCTCCGGGAGACCGTGCGGCAGATTGAAGCGGCGGGCGGGAAAGCCGACCTTTTCCAGGCAGACGTGGCCCGGGAGGAGGACACGCTCGCCATGGCCAGGGCTACGGCCGACCGTTTCGGGAGGATCGACATCCTGATCAACAACGCCGCCATATACGACGGCATCAAAAGAAGGCCCTTTTACGAGATCGACCTGGCGGAGTGGGATCTGGTCATGTCCGTGAATATCAAAGGGGCCTTTCTCACCACACGCGCCGTCTTCCCCTGCATGAAGGGACAAGGTTACGGGAAAATCATCAATCTCGCATCCGAGGTCTTCTTCACGGGTTCTCAGGGTTTTTCGCACTATGTGGCTTCCAAGGGCGGCATCATCGGGTTGACGAGGGCGCTCGCCGTCGAACTGGGGCCACATAATATCTGCATCAACTGTGTTGCGCCCGGCTTCACGGATACGGAGGCGAGCAGAGGCCTGGCCGATGTGTCCCGATACGACACGTCCAAGACCCCGTTAAGGCGGCTTGAGAGACCGGATGATCTGAGCGGCGCAGTCCTTTTTCTCGCCTCCGGCGAAAGCGACTTCATCACAGGCCAGACCCTGCTCGTGGACGGCGGCCGCGCCATGCACTAGAATTGGAGTCGACGGCGTTCGGACAACCTTGGAACGATCGGAATGATGCTGCGGCGATCGGAATACCAGTGATTGACCCTTAGGCTCGTAGACAAGGTCTCCAGCCACGGGTGCAAAACCCTGGTCCCCTCCGGTCATGTGAACTCCTAGGAATACACCCACCATTTTTGATTCAAGGACGGACTCCCATGACGACCCTTGCAGGCAGGCTCTTGAGAATTGACCTAAGCAGCCGCACCCACCGCATCGAAGAGGTGGCTGATGCCCATTACCGTCGATTTCTCTCCGCACGGGGTCTGGGCGTCAAGGTCCTTTACGATGAACTGAAACCGAAAGTGGACCCCCTCAGCCCTGAAAACAAACTGATTTTTGGGATCGGGGTGCTGGGCGGGACCGGGCTTCAAGGGTTTTCCAAATGGGCAGTCATTTCCAAGAGCCCGCTCAGCGGGACCATTTTTCGATCCATCACGGGCGGAAACTTCGGCGTCTGGATGAAGTACGCCGGTTACGATCTGATGGTCATCGAGGGAAAGGCGGAGCGACCTTCTTATGTTCACATCGATGCGGAGGGGGTGCACTTCCTGAGCGCAGACGGGTTGTCTGGCCAGGACTACCGGAACGTGCAAAGGAGGCTCAAGGAAAGGCACGGCCTTCACACGGAAGCCGCTTGCATAGGGACGGCAGGGGAACGGCTGGTCAGGTATGCCGTGGTCCATTCAGGGGAGCGTACCGCCTCCCGCGGAGGGATGGGCGCGGTGATGGGGTCCAAAAACCTGAAGGCCGTGTCCATCAGCGCGCGGGTCAGGAAGCCCGTTCCATTTCATAAAGCAACGTTCGGCCACCTGGTGAGGCAACAGATCGCCATCCTCCGTGAGCATCCCCGCAGAAGGAACATGACCACCCTGGGGACCCCTTACATCACCGAAATTGTGGACAAGCTGGGGATCCTGCCGGTCAAAAACTTTCGGGCGGGAAGCATTCAGGACGTTGAAAGAATCTCAGGGGATGCCTTCTATGAACTGAAGAAGGCCAAGGCCGGATGCCATGTGTGCATGACGAGGTGCGGTGGCATGCGGGCCGTCACGCGGGGTCCTTTTCAAGGCACGCAAATCGACGGGCCGGAGTATGAGACCATCTTCGCATTTGGCCCGGTCCTTGGCCTCTCGGACAAGGATTTCGTCATCAACGCGAATGCGCTGTGCGACTACTACGGGATCGACACCATCAGTACGGGTGTGTCCATCGCCTTCCTCTTTGAGCTTTTTGAAAAGGGCATCGTGTCGCCTTCGGATACGGATGGGCTGGCCCTCGAATGGGGAAACACGGAGGCCGTCTTTTCGCTGATTGAAAAAATCGGCAAGAGAGAGGGCATCGGATACCTTTTGGGCGAAGGCGTCAAGCGGGCGGGCGAGCATCTGGGTCCCGATTCCGGACGCTGCGCCATGCACATCAAGGGTCTCGAGCTCCCGGGCTACGACCCCAGGGCCGTTAAGGGCTACGCCCTGAGCATGGCCACGAGCAACATGGGCGGGAGCCACATGTATGGAAGACCCAGGGATGAGCTCAGCGGGAAAACGGATCCCCTCACGGAATGCGGGAAAGGGGAATCCATTGCCAGGGTCCAGAAGGAGCAGGCGCTGGAAGACTCCCTAATCGCCTGCACGTTCGGCAACTCAGGCCTGGATTTGCACATGTACGCTCGGCTCCTTGTTGCGGCCAGCGGTTTCGAGGATTTCGAAGATGTAAATAACCTGCTCAGAATCGGCGAGCGGATCGTCTGTCTGGAGCGTTGCTTCAATGTCCGGGAGGGGTTCAGACGAAAGGACGACTCACTGCCCCAACGCATGGTCACCGAACCTCTGCATAATGCCGGACCTGCCAACGGCCAGGTGGTTACCAACTTGGATGGGCTCTTGGATGAGTACTACCAGGCCTTTGGGTACTCGCCAAAGGGCGTTCCAACCACGCCCAGACTTGAGTCGCTGGACCTCCACGACATAGCCGTGGACCTAGGAAGGATTCTCTAGAACGGAAAGGAGGTGGAATGGCCGGGCCAGGCTTCGGGCGGTCGGGCCCGACAGTTGTGGATCAGGACGCATCACCGCTGAAGCGCCGATATTGACCATCGCTTCATAGCTTCCTACAAACCCACCACAGAGAAGGAGGAAAGGAAATGAAGGTCTACGATGTTGTCCCTGGCTTGGAGTTTGATCCTGAAAGGGATTTTGAGCAATCCCCGGCGTGGTTCCTTGACGGCACCCACTCGGTGCCACCATGGACGCCCATGTTCGGATGGTTCTGGATCAACTTCTGCCGTCACGGCATGCAGTACGGCGCCGAGAAGCTCAGTCTGCCGACAGTGAAGGGATGGGACTGGCGGTTCCACAACGGCGGGGGTTATCTGACCCTCCTCCTGGTCAAAGCCGAGGAGGAGAAACAGCGGAGAGAGGTTGAGTTCCGAAAGGCGATCATGCCCTTCATTCAGGACTTCGATGGACTGTGGGGCGGATTCGTCAAAGAAATCATGGGACGCTATGACCATCTCAAGGCGACAGATCCCGATACGGCAACGAATATTGAGCTGCTCCAGAACTTCGAGGACACGATCAACACCTGTCGTCGCATGTGGGAGATTCACATGTACATGATGTACGGTGTCTACACCGCCTACATCCTTTTTGAGAACATTTGCAGGGACGTGGCAAAAATCGACGATACGTCACCATTGTTTCACAAGCTCGTCTCCGGTTTTGACAACAAGGTGTTCCAGGTGGATCGTAAACTCTGGGAGTTCTCGAAGCGGGCCCGGCAGGAAGCGCTTGGAGATGTTTTTCTCAAGAACGAAGCCCATCAGATCAAATCAAAACTGGAAGCGACCGACAAAGGCAAGGCATTCATGAAGGATTTCATGGCCCTCATGAATGAAGACGGTTGGAGAATGCAGCGCATGTCCGAGATCAACTTGCCCACATGGGTGGAGGATCCGGAACCGGCCCTGGTGAATGTGAGGCAGTTTCTCCAGAAAGGCGGTGACTTCAACCTGGACGAGGAACGCCGGAAGATTACAGAAGAAAGGCTGTCTGCTGAGAAGGAGGTGCTGGGCAAGGTTCCGCAAGAGCAGAGGGGCTGGTTCCAGCAGCTCATGAAGCTGGCGCAGAAGAGCGGTATTTTCAGCGAAGAACATGACCATTACCTGGACCTCTACACCCACGCCATGATGAGGCGGAGCGCCCTCGGACTGGGCAAGCGGTTTGCCAAGCTGGGAGCCCTGGACGACCCGGATGACATTTTCTTCCTCATCCCTGACGAAGTCCGGAGGGCTGGGATCAACCCGGATCAGTTCAACCTGCGATATATTGTAGATAGGAGGAAGGCGGAATGGTCGGAGTGGCAGAAAACACCCAACCCTCCGGCTTTTCTGAAAGAGGGATTTGACCTGGACATGGCCATGGGTGTTCTGGTCAAGTCTATGGACCCTATTGCTCTCAAGGTGGTGGTGGGCTCCATGCCTCAGGTACGGCCGGAACTCAAGGCCGATCTCTACGGGATCTGCGGATCGCCTGGCGTGGCCGAGGGACCGGCGAGGGTGATCCTCACGGAAGACGAACTTCACCTTGTGCAGGAGGGGGACATCCTGGTCGCTGCCACCACGTCTCCGAGTTGGACACCCGTCTTTTCCATGATCAAGGGTGTCGTTGTGGACCGAGGGGCAAGCCTTTCTCATGCGGCGATTGTCGGCAGGGAGTATGGCATACCCGTTGTGATGAACGTGTTCGAAGGAACGGCGAAAATCAAGTCCGGACAGAGGATCAAAGTGGACGCCAACCTCGGCGTTGTCTTCATCCTCAGCTAAACAATGATTCCCTTGGAGGAACGGGTCAGGGGCCCCGAGAGGCAAAGGGGACCTTGACCCGGTTCCCTCCAAAAGGAAAGGACTGGATCACATGGCGGGCAAATGGATTTACTGGTTTAATGAACTTCGAAGCAAGCACAACGACATGGTCGGGAAGAAATGCGCCAACCTGGGTGAAATGACTCAATTGGGCATGCGTGTTCCGCCGGGTTTCGCCATATGTGTAGACGGATATGAACAGTTCATGGAACAGAGCGGTGCCGGCGAGGAGATCAGACGGTATGTGAAAGAGAGCGTCCGGGGTTTGAAGGAGGTGGAAAAGCAGATCGAGGCCAGCCGCACCATTCGGGGAATCATCGAGTCCAAACCGATGCCCTATGAGATGAAGAACGACCTCGATGCCCAATATGATAACCTGTGCAGCCGGGTCGGCATGGACAGGGTTCGGGTGGCAGTGCGGTCGAGCGGTGCGGTGAGTATGCCGGGTCAAATGGAGACGTTCCTGAATGTTTCGGGAAAAGACGCGGTATCGAATCATGTGATCAAGGTCTGGGGGAGCGCTTTCACGGCCAGGGCCATAGCATTCCGCATCGAAAAGGGCATGGAGATGGAAAGGACGCCCATCGGCGTGGCGGTTCTCAAGATGGTCAACGCCAAGTCCGCCGGCGTTGTTCTCACCGTCCTGCCCACGACCGGGGATACCTCCAAGGTGGTCGTGGAGGGCAACTGGGGATTGGGTGAAAGCGTGGTGAGCGGAGAAGTCAACCCGGATCACTTCGTCGTAGACAAAGAAACCAAGGCCATCGAGGGTAAAATCAATTGCAAAAAAAAGATGGTGGTCTACAGTAGCTCGGGGACGTCAACGGTCGACGTGCCGAAAGACGTACAGAATCAACCCTGTCTTTCCACCAATGAAATCCTGGAAATCGTGCGGATCTCCCTGGACGTGGAGAAACATTTCAGTACCCCCCAGGACATGGAGTGGGTCGTGGACCTTGATCTGCCTTTCCCCGAGAACATTTTCTGGGTCCAGGCGCGACCTGCAAAGTTTTCAAAGAAGAAGGAAAACGACTCGGAATACCTTGCAGAACTCATGACCAGGGTGTTCAAGTTCTAGCCCCTGCACGCCCCTTCGTGCTATTTGCCTCCCGGGCACCAACGGAACCGGGGTGCACTGCGTGCAGTTACCCCAAGGAGAAATCTCATGGCCATCCTTTTCACTCAGTACTGGGACGTCATGCCCGGGAAGTTTGACCAATACGCCACGTTTGTGACGAACGAATATAACCCCACGGTTGAGAAACTGGCGATTCGCCTGGTGGGTGGCTACTATGTGGCTGTTGGAGAAGGGCCGAGGATCGTCGCGGTCGCAGAGGTCGAAAACGTGGACCAGTTGCACAGGAGCCTTGCGACAAGGGAATACCGCATCATCTCCAACCGGTTGCTTCAGTATGTGTGGAAATACAGCAGCAAGGTTTGGGCACCTTCCGGGCAAATCCAGAAAGGTCCCTACCAAATCCAGACAGGCGTATGGAAGTTCAATCAGTACTACAATGTCCTGAGGGGCAAGGAAGAAGAGCACTATCGTTTTGTGAAAGACGACTGCATACCCGCAATGAAGGCGCTGAGTGTTCCCATCACGGCGGGATGGCGCCTCGTCATCGGCGCCGGCCCAAGGACGATGGCGGAATGCACCGCGCGGGGCATCATGGACATTGCGAAGGCGATCGACACTTCTGAATTCAGGCGCCTCGTTCGCAAGCTCAAAAACGAGTATGCCACGGACTACGGCAGCCGGATTCTTGCCCCAACGGGCCGCATTGAAGTCCCCTATCTCATGAGTGAGATGATGAAGAAGTTCTAGCTCCCCCAACGATGCCTAGGATTCTGCTCAAAGCCCTGGAACCCACCACTTTGGGATGGGCTGCTTTGAATACGTGCTACTTTTTTTAGCGGTAAAGTGAGACGGAGAAGGTTTTCATGCCACCGGAAAGGATAATCTTTTGGAAGATCGGGGAAGCTTGGGTCTTTTATGTGTTAGCTGGTTTTGCCGTATGTGTGTTTCTCATGGGTGTTGCCGCTCACATATCTTTGTGGCTGAAAAGCGCAGGAAAACGAAAGGTTGCCTTTTCACGACAGGCCTTGAAAGAAACGATTTCGGATGTTTTTCTTGGCCTGCGTGTGCTTAAGGGTGAGGTGCCCGCGGGCATCATGCATGCTTTGATATTCTGGGGATTCGTTGTTTTGTCTATCGGCACGACCTTGCTGCTCATACACGAACACCTGTACCCATTCCTGGTGGGCAGGAACCATCTTGTTTTTGAGCTGTCCATGGAAGTCGGGGGGCTTATGCTCCTTGCAGGGATCATCTGGGCATTAGTCCGCAGGTACTTTCAGCGTGTTCCAAGGCTTGAACACAGGCTGGAGGATGCTGTAATCCCTCTATGGCTGTTGCTGGTGATCGTTTCGGGTTTTATTTTGGAAGGTTTAAGATTGGCATCTCAACAACCGCCTTGGGGCCATTGGTCCTTTGCCGGGTCATGGGTGGCGAGTCTGGTTTCCTATTCGACGGCGGGATCGGCTTATCCCTTTCTTTGGTGGGGCCACGGCCTGTTGAGTCTGGGGTTCATCGCCATCATCCCCTTTACCAAACTATTTCATATGTTGGGAGCACCTGCTGCTTATTACTTTCACCATTGTCCAGAAGCATCCGGAAAAACATCTCCATCTTTCCAGGAACTGGGTGAAGCACCACCGAATAGTGACGAGGCGGCGCTGAATTTTGACGAAGCCCCACTTAGCATCGGAGACGTCGCCTTCTTTGATGGTTGTATGCGATGCGGGCGTTGTGTCGAAGCCTGTCCATCGACAGGCGCCGGAGAGCCTTTCACACCCCGCGATTTTATCCAAGCCACGCTTCACGCCTTGTGGCAAGAAAATTCCTCTGTCGGAGATATTCGGTTTCTAACCAAGGATCGCCCGATAAATGGTAACGCGGCCTGGTACTGCACCACCTGTGCAGCGTGTCTGGAAGTATGCCCTGTCTACGGCGCCACCTTCGAGGCTGTATCGAGAAAGCGGGCAACGCTTGTCCTGGAAGGAAAAGGCGTGCCTGATCTCATGAACCAGACCCTTGAAAGGCTTTTCAATTATGAAAACCCCTGGGTTGCGTCAAAGAGGGAAAGGGCTGCTTGGGCAAAGGGCCTGGACCTCCCTGCCCTGACAAAGGGCGGGAAAGAGGTTGAGCTTTGCTACTTTGTCGGATGCACGACCTCCTTCGATGCGAGAGCGCAGGGGATAGCCAGATCCTTTTCGAGCATCCTGAGGCATACAGGGGTGAGTTTTGGGATCCTTGGCGAAAAGGAGCCATGCTGCGGGGACATCGCCAGAGTGGTTGGAGAAAGTGGTCTATTTCATGAGGAAATGGAAAACTGTTCTGGCCTTTTTGCTGACTATGGCATCATGGAGGTGGTGACATCCTCACCACATTGCTTTCACACATTTCTCAATGAATACTCAGAAAGGCGTTTTGCAGTACGACACTATGCTTTGGTTTTGAGGGAACTTATCGCCAATGGAAGACTCAACTTTGAAAGGCCCGCGAAGTATACCGTGACCTACCATGACCCTTGTTACCTCGGTCGACACAATGGCATCTTTGAGGAGCCGAGGGAAGTCATTCGGTCAATTCCAGGTATAAAATTGATAGAGATGAAGCACCATGGCCCTGACAGCCTCTGCTGTGGCGGAGGAGGAGGAAGAATGTGGCAGGGACCAGAGCTGCGCGGTGAGGCAAGAATGGCCGAAATCAGAATTAAAGAGGCCCATGAAACCGGGGCGGAAATCCTGATCACAGCCTGTCCTCTTTGTCTGATCATGCTTGAAGATGCCTTGAAGACTTTAGGATTGGATGGTCAACTGAGGGTGATGGACCTGAACGAAGTGGTTTTGAATTCATTGGAATAGGAAAAATGGTGTGGGGCAGCGTGTGTTCTCGGTAGATTAAACGTTGCATCCTGAAGGGGCAACCAGGGTAGTGGGAAAATACAGTCAGAAGCAAGGAGGGCAATTTGGGATGAATGAGGTGTTACTGTTGGTTGAGGCTAAAGAGGGGTTGTTGGATAAAAAGACCCTTGAATTGATACGAGGGGGAAATGACCTGGCCAAGGATCTGGGTATTGGCGCTTCAGCAGTCGTGGTCGGACATGAAACCTTCCCGTTGGCAGAATCTGTTGCGTCTTATGGATTGAAGAAGATCTATAGGCTGGATCATCCTTTGTTACAGGGCTTCCTGCCTGATGCCTGGGTAGCGGCGTTGGAGGGCCTCTGCAAGCAGGTTGCACCCAGAATATTTCTCATCAGTCACTCCTTTGTTGGGAAGGAAGTGGCCCCCAGGCTGGCCTATAGATTGAAAACGGACCTCACCACAGATTGCATCGGTTTGAGGATCGATCCCAAGGACGGACTTCTCATTCGCACAAAACCCATTTATGGGGGTAACGCGATCGCGGTCCTGAGGTGTGAAGGCATTCCTCAGATTGTCACGGTCAGGAAGAATGCCTTTAAGCCGATGGAGCAAGTGACGGCACAGACCGAAATTTTTGCAATGGTTCCCAGTCTCGACGAACCGATCATAAGGGTGAAATCCCTGAAGACCGTCCAGGAAGAAGTCGTCGAATTGGACAAAGCCAATATTGTCATCGCGGGTGGAAGAGGCGTTGTTGAGAAAGAGGATTTTGAAATGCTTAGGGCCTTGGCCAAGGCGATGGGCAAATCTCATGGAAATGTGATGGTCGGATGCAGCAGACCGGTTGTCGATAAATGTTGGATGTCCTCCGACCACCAGGTGGGCTTGACCGGTTCGATGATTGCCCCTGATACCTACATTGCAATTGGGATATCAGGCGCGATTCAGCATCTTGTGGGCATGATCCGATCAAAGAAAATCATAACCATTAATACGGACGCCGGCTGTAATATGTTTAAAGTATCGGATTATGGCGTCGTTGCAGATTATAGGGAAATCCTACCGACTTTGTTAAAGAAATTAGAGGAGTGATCATGAAGGAAGTGAAAATTATCGTCTGTGCAAAACAGATACCGGATCCGGAAGCGCCATTTTCAAATGTCAGTGTAAATGTGGAGAAGAAAGAGGTCATCGTAGACGCTCCGCATGTTATCAGTCCATTCGATGAGAATGCCTTGGAAGCCGCAATCAGGATAAAGGAAGAATTGGGCGGAAAGATCACTGTTTTGAGCATGGGCAGAAAGGTATCGGATACTGTGTTGAGAAAGACCATAGCAGCCGGGGCTGACGCCTTGATACTCATAGAAGATCCGGCATTTGAAAGGCTTGAAAGCAATTCGGTGGCCTACGTGCTTTCCCGCGCCATTAAGAAGGTCGGTGAGTATGATCTTATCCTGACAGGGAGGCAAGCCGGAGATTGGGACTCCGGACAAGTAGGCCTGATCCTCGCTGAAATGCTTGAAATCCCCTCCATCAGCCTGGCCCGTTCGGTAAAAATCAAGGATGGCCGTGTCATGGTGGAGAAGACCATTCCGGTGGGATATGAGGTGGTTGAAGCAGGGCTGCCAGCCCTGGTCACGGTGAGTAATGAGGTGGGGGAGCTGAGATATGTTGCAAGAAGCAAGATGTTGGGACTGCTCAGGCGCCCTATGCCCATAGCCAAATGGGGCATGAAGGACTTGGCCACCAGCGCTGAAATGCTTAAGAAGCTGCAACTGCTCGAACTGTCGCCACCACCGGACATGAGGAGGGAGTGTGTGTTCATAGAAGGGCCAACGCCCGAAGAAAAGGCTGACAAGCTCGCAGCTGTTTTCAGAGAACTCAGGTGAATTGAGGAGTCGTTGTTGATTCCAAATCGAACTCAATAGAATAATTAGGGAGGTAACAAATGGCTGACAAGGTTTACGATGCAGTAATTATTGGAGGAGGCCATCACGGGACGACCATTGCTCCTTACCTAGCCAAAGCAGGCTTGAAAGTCGGCGTTTTTGAGCGCCTGGACCATTTGGGTGGAGGCGCGGTAACTGAAGATCTCCCCGCTCCTGGGTTTCGTGGGAATTTTTGTGCACATTTTACACGTTACTACAGCCACCCTGCCTATAAGGAATTCAATCTTCGAGACGAAGGGCTGGAGTATACGTTCCCGGATACCAATGAGGCCATCATCTTTGATGACGAGACCAGTTACGTGGCATATGCCGCCTTCAAAGTGGTCGATCCCAAGACGGGCGAAACAAAGTACAATGAGGAAAACGTCAAAAAGACCTATGAGCAGATCGCGCGGTTTTCTAAAACGGATGCGAATACCTATCTCGACCTAACCGAAAAATATAGGAATAAGTGGCGCGTCGCCTACCATAAGCATAGGTATTCCCCTCCCACGCCATGGGGCGTACCTGACCCCCTGGAGGAGCTTTTCGCTGATCCCAAAAGCGGATTGGATCTACCTATGCAGTTCATGACCTGTCGGCAAATCGCCCGCTATTTCTTTGAAAGCGACGAACTGAGGATATTGACCCTGAGGGGATTCCTTACCTCGTGGGGATGTTTCCCCGATGATGTCCCTGGTATTGCGATTACGATTGCAACGATTCATTTAACATTGGGCTGGGAACCTGCCGCCATTGCCAAAGGTGGAACGGAGGCCATCACCAAGGCCCTGGTTTCAGCTGGAAAAAAGCTAGGTGTAGAGTACTTTATTAATTCAGAAGTGCAAAAAGTACTGATTGAAAACGGCAGGGCCACAGGAATTAAGCTCATGGATGGCAGTGAGATTTCTGCCAAACAATTGGTGGTATCGGACAATGCATCCCCGCAGCTTTTTCTGCGGTTGATCGGAGAGGATCGGATTACAGACGAAATGAAGCGCAAGGCCCGTGTCTACCAATTCGATCGAGGCGAGCTCTTTTGGGGCACCGTAGGGGTTCATGAGCTGCCACAATATAAAGCTGCAAGATCAAACCCTGACGTAAACGCAACGCCTCGCACCTATTTCGCCCCGAAGGATCTTGCGTTCATTGAAGATAAGTATATGCATGAGATCTTTCTTTTAGGCATGCCTTCCAAGATGTTTATCCTGACCGCACCCGACAGCATCTGGGATCGCAGTAGGGTGCCTGAGGGAAAGCATTCGTTGCATGTCGAGGAGTTCACCTGTCCTGCCCGGTTGTTTTCCAGACGGGAATGGAAACAGTTGACCGAGCAGTTTGTCGACGTGCTTTTTGAGACGTGGGCTCAGTATGCTCCAAACATGACGAAAGATAACCTCATTGTGGACCGGATTACCAATCCTGTTGATATCCAGGATACCCACCTGGACATGAAGGAAGGGGGCTGGTGTGAAGGGAACTGCAGCGCTGTTCAGAATGGGCGCTTCAGGGGCATGCCCGGAGGGTATAGGACGTTTCTAAAGAACCTCTATATGTGCTCATCGGGCGTATATGGGGGACCCGGCATAGGGCGCGGCTCAAGTTATAATTGCTATAAGGTCATAGCAGAAGACCTCGGACTGCCGGCACCGAAGTACTAGTGTTGATCCGGAAATCTTCGATTTCCGGAAGAAGCTTTGAGCCCTTAGACGGTGATCAGGACTTCCACTTGTCAGCATTCGGCACTCAGTTCATTGCCCGCACCCTTCATGGTGTTCGCTGACAACTGGAAGCTGCTTGCTGACTGCGCGAATGCGGAAAACGCTATTTCCGGATGGGCATAAGTTAGCAGATCTCCGGGAGAATCGGTTCGAGCCGGTCCTCTGCGGCATACAAGCTCGCTAAAAAGCACCCGTTGTGCAGACTGATTAAAAGCGCCAAGATGCGAGGCACCCGAAATTCCTAGGAGTGCGGCGTACATCAACGTACGCCGCAATGACGATGAATAAGGGTAACGAAGCAGATTGGCGCTTTTCATCAGCCTGCTAGCCTTCCAGCCTCACGACGAATTGCCCTTCGGGTGTGTTCGTCTCTTTCGCGACGGGGCTGCATTTGGCTTTCAGGAGAAAAAGGATTCGTTTTTTTCTGGTATACTCCTTGAGCGCCTCGAAGTTGCCCGTGCCCTTCGAAATGACAAGATCGCTTTTCTCAAAGAGAAGCGCCACCTCCTCATCAGTTTCATCCGGGACAAAAATACCTCCCCTCACGCAGCGAACAACATCAGCGGTCTCTTCAAGGCCAAAGTAACGGGCATCCTCCAAAGTCGCATCATCGAAAAAAGGGCCCTCTTTTACCACCAGCGTCACTTTGGACCCCCTCTCCTTAAGGAGAGAAATCACGAGGGAATCAAAACCGATTTCACCCGCATTGTCCGCTACATAAAAAACGTTTTGAGCACTCGAGGCGGCGTTGTAGAGATCTCCAACGGCCGCCGGGAGAGAGGCTCTGCCTTTGATGATGTCTTCCACCATGGAAAAATCAAAAGGCGCTGACGGCACACCGATGGGAGCGACATTGCTCACTGCTGCGAGCCCGCATGCACTCAGGAATTGCAAGCGGGAAGTGTCATTACTCTCAATAAAATCTTTCGCCTCTCTGATCAGTCTTTCTGCGGCCTCGTTGCTCTTGCGCTTTATCAGTGTGTAGGATCCAGCGGAGGCCAGAAGGAACTCATGTACCGCCTCCAGGCCCTTGTTGCAAAGTATCCCCATGTTTATGGATGGGTTCAGTTCCTTTGCGAAAACGTCCATGAGTCTCTTTAAAATAGAAACCCGCTGCTCATCGTCTAATGAATTGGCTACTCTTTCGTAGATCCATTTGAGCATGCACAGACCACACTCCCCATATGGTCGCATCGCCTGAAGCCTCCTTTCGTATCCCTTTCGGTGATCCTTGCCGGTAGAAATATCGTGCTACCTTTGGACCCCCGGCAAGAATAACATGAATGATATGGCGATCTGCCTCTATGATTTATACCACTTTTTGAGCCGCAGTTCTCGTACTTTCTTCCTCCTTTTTGGAGGTGCAGACCCGGGGGTAACGCCAGGGCATCCCCGATCACTTTCTTGTTGACAAGGAGACCAGGGGAGCTGAAGGTAACATCGACCGAAAGACCAGTATGGCGTTATACCGGAGAGCGGGCACGGCGATGGCCGATGTGCCGGAAGAAATTCTAGAAATCCCTTCAATGAGAGGCCCTAAAGCGAGATCACCTTGGATTCTCATCCTGATCAAGTGACCACTATATGCCGGATGTGCGATCACGGCTGCGGTATGGAAATAACTGTGGAAGATGGCCGCCCGGTCCGTGTCAAGGGGGCGAAGGCCCACCCTTTCAACAAGGGATGGCTCTGTGCAAAAGGCCGCGCCGCCTTGGACCTCTTTCATTCTCCCTTGCGGCTCACGTCCCCCATGATTCGGGGAGAAGGAGGCTTTAAAGAGGTCTCCTGGGATGAGGCGCTTTCCTACGCCTCGGAAAGGCTGCTTTTGCTTAAGAAGCGATACGGGCCTCAGACTCTGGCCATCTATTACGGCGAAGGCGTGGGACACCAGGAGATCAGAAGCTACATGAAACGGTTTGCCAACGTTTATGGCACACCCAATTTTTGCGGCGTCGGATCAATCTGCAACACTTCCCGGACCATTGCGGAAACCCTCACATTCGGCGCTCTGACCAAGCCGGACATTCCGAACACCCGTCTCCTTATGGTTTGGGGAGGAAACCCCCTTGTCTCCCATGAGCCATATCCACCAGCAGAGATAAGAAAGCTGAGGAAACGAGGTGGCCGACTCATCGTGGTGGACCCGCGAGAGACCGAGACCGCATCGAAAGCAGACGTCCACCTGTCCGTAAAGCCCGGCACAGATGGGATACTCATCCTCAATATGTTGCATGTCCTTGTAACGGAAGGGCTATGGGACAACTCTTTTGTGGAAGAATGGGTCCATGGCTCTCGAGGGCTGTTCAATGTCGTGATAGACGAAGCTTTCTCTCCTGAAAGCGGAGCGCCTGTCACGGGTATCCGCCCCGATTTGGTTCGATACGTGACACGATTCTATGCAGGAACGAGGCCTGCTTGCATTTTTACGGGAAACGGGCTGGAGCACCACCCCCACGGGGTGAACACCATGTGTCTCCTCGCAGTCCTCAAGGCTATCTGCGGAAACCTGGATATCCCTGGCGGTGACCTCTTTACGCCGAGACCGCGATTGAAGGACATGACCGCGCCCCTTCCTGAACCTTCCGTGTCGGCGGTCGGGAGTGGAAGATTCCCCGTATTCTGCCGCACACGAAGGGAAGCTCAAGCCCTCTGTCTGCCGGACGCCATCCTGAAGGGAAGACCCTATCCTGTGAAAGGCATGATTATAGCCGGCGGTAATCCCACTCTGCAATGGCCCAACAGCAGACGTACCCGAGATGCCTTGCAGGCATTGAGTTTTCTCATGGTTATTGACGTGGTTCACTCTCCCGACTCCCAATACGCCCATGTGGTTCTGCCCGCGTGCTCGTTTCTCGAGAGAGACGAACACCGAGCGAATGTGTACCAGAACCTCTCATCTATTTCCTTGAGGAGAAAAGTCATCGATCCCGTGCACGGACTGCCTGATCAGATGATCTGGGTGAAGTTGGCTCGATCCCTGGGATTTGGTGAATACTTTCCCTGGAAGACCTGTACCGATGGCATCAATGAATTGCTGGGAGGGCTCGGCATAACCCGAGACGACCTCATTTCCGGGGGAGGGATCCATGAATATGAGCCGCGGAGGTTCAAGAAGTATAAAGAAACGGGGTTTCACACACCCTCGGGCAAGGTGGAGATCCATCCTGAGTTGCCGAGGAACCTGGGGCTCGATCTTCAATCTGTCCAGAGCCAAGCAAATGAGGGGGTCAAGGGAATGCAAGATTATCCCCTTTTCCTGACAACCGGCGGAAATCTGCTCTGTTACACGCACTGGCAATTCCGCCACATCCCAAAGCTGCGGAAAATGGCACCCGAGCCCGTCTGTGAGGTCCATCCGAGCACCGCCATGCAATACGGACTCACGGAAGGCGAATGGGTGGAGGTGCAGACCCGGGTAGGGACCATCCGGTTGAAAGCCCGCCTCACCAAACACATCCGCCAGGACACCATACATATCCCTCAGGGTTGGGAAGAGGCCAATGTCAATCTATTGACAGATACGGCGGAGGTTGACCCT
Source organism: uncultured delta proteobacterium (assembly GCA_963830155.1). Taxonomy (GTDB): domain Bacteria; phylum Desulfobacterota; class DSM-4660; order Desulfatiglandales; family Desulfatiglandaceae; genus CAWHLE01. The sequence goes on from CAWHLE010000001.1 coordinate 103,665, forward strand.
ATTTCAGGGTTTCCGAATCTGAAGTCCCTGAGATGCCAACTGCGTAAGACCCATAACCCTTCCCTTGCCTGATTCAAAGCTTCCTGATGCACGCCAGGTACAAATTCTGCCATCCGTCATCGTTGGAGTTTGACCCCAGGAACCTTGACACAAAAACGGCGAGTGCTCATATTTTATTTCTATGCGGGAGGCTTTTTGTAATCCGACTGGTATTGTCTCTTGCGGGCACGTCAGCGAGTTAACCGAAGTCAAAATGAGGCTCGGGGGGATAAGGCATGGCCCGGAAGCGCAAAAAGAGATGAAAAATTCTTTGAAACAAATGAAGGGGGTATCATGGCAGGATTAATGGGAACCCGGACGGAAGGCAATCTGTTGACGGCGTTTGCCGGCGAATCTCAGGCAAGGAACCGATACACCTATTTTGCCAGCCAGGCGAAAAAAGACGGCTTTGACCAGATCAGCTTTATCTTTGAAGAGACGGCCAATCAGGAGAAGGAACATGCGAAGCGCCTCTTCAAACTCCTCCAGGGTGGAGAGGTTAAGGTGACGGCCACCTTCCCGGCCGGGGTGATCCGCGCCACCCTTGAAAACCTGAAAGAGGCCGCAGGCGGGGAAAACTACGAATGGACCGACATGTACCCGGGCTTTGCCAGGGTCGCACGGGATGAAGGCTTCGGGGAGATCGCACACATCTTCGAATCCATTGCCGTGGCGGAAAGGCAGCATGAGAAACGCTACCTGGCCCTTGCAGGAAATATCGAAAGCAACCGGGTATTCAAAAAGGATAAGAAGGTAACCTGGCGCTGCCGGAACTGCGGTTATCTGTATGAAGGAGAAGAGGCGCCGGAGGAGTGTCCGGCCTGCGCTCACCCCAGGGCCCACTACGAAATTCTAGGCGAGAACTATTAATGGCCAATGGTGGATTTTTTATTTTCATCGCCCCCCTACCGTGAGGGGCTAGCCCTTCGTGGTGAAAGATTCTTCCTACGAGGAAACCGACAGCCGAACGGAGCTATATCCGGAAGCGGTCGCTGGCCATGACCCTGAGGGGCTCCACCAGATCAATAGAGCCTCGATGTTAAGGGGTGAAACCCCGATAGGCGTCAAGGGAAAGAAGTGGCGCGTCTTATCAAATGGAGAAAAGAGGCCTAACCTCAATCTACCTTCTCAAACGGACCCAGATCGGAAATGGATCAGAGGATCATACCGGATAAGACGACTCATCAACGCGAAGGTCGGGGTAAAGCCTTTTTAGGCAATCAGGACAAATATTGTGGCTGAATTCCGCATTCGAGCGTTCCCTAATGTAGGATTCGATCTGATCCCATTTCCCCTCCCGTCTCTGATCCACTTGCAGGAGCCACAAATAGTATGAATCCCACTGAGAGACTTGGCCTTGGCCGGCTTATTACGAAGGTCATGAACGAGTTTTCCTGTCCCTTTCTCGAATAGAATTCGGCTCCACCCTTCGTGTGTGGCCCCGGTTTCGCGCGCCTTGTACCGCTTTCCAGCGGGAGACATTTTTCCGCATCCTGTTCAATATGGGCTTTTCAGCAACCTGCCGGCACGGGCATGATCGTGTTTGGCAGCACGCTTTTTGTTCAACCGACTCAAATTTTGGATAGCTTGAACACGCGCGCAGCATTGCCGGATAGAAACAATTTACGGACTTCCTCATCGAGATCGAGTTTATCGAAGCCTTCAAGTGCCTTCCTTGCCGGAATCATCGGCCAGTTCGTGCCAAACAGGACCTTTGTCCGTCCATGTCCGGATAGGTACGAAATAAGGTTCGAGGGGAAACGCCTCACCGTGTACGCCGAGGTGTCTATGTAGACGTTCGGGTGTTTGGTGCAAACCGCAATCATCTCTTCCGTCCATGGATACCCGATGTGCCCGCCGACGATGGCAAGCTCGGGAAAGTCGAGCGCCACCTGATCAATGTATGGAATCGGGCGTCCGTACTCCGACGGTTTGAGTGGGCCCGTGTGACCGACCTAGGTGCAAAACGGGACCCCAAGCGCGCAGCACTCTGCGTAAACGGGATAAAGGAGGGCGTGCGTCGGCGGCAACTCCCAAAGCCAAGGGAGAACACGGATCGCCTTGAAGCCGAGCTGATTCACGCAACGCCGGATCTCACGAACCGCACTCATCGGGCGCGAGATGTCGACGGAGCCGACCCCGGTCAGACGGTCGGGAGCCTCGCGTACGAATCCTGCGACCTCGTCGTTCGAAATCATTGCCCTTTGGGTCCGACCCATGCGCTGATAAGGCTGATCGATACACCCGCCCCATCCATATTCTGTATCGTCACCGAAACAGGCAGCGGCCTTGACAGTGCCGCGAATATAAGCGCCCGTGTCCCCGGTCCAGCCTAGAAGCCGGCGTGCCACTTTATACAGAAACAGGCGGGACAGTTCGGTGTGCGCCTCGATACCGCGCTTCATCATATACTTTAACAAGCCCACTACGCCGTTACGGTAAGGGCCAACGGTGGTCAGTGAAAGCAGAGCAGGCCGTTGGCGTTTTCATAGGCCGAGACAAACTAAAAACTCACTCCTTCACGGCCTCGGAGCAGGAAAGCGTCCACCTCCGCCGGTTCCAGCGCCAGGAGTTTCTCCCGCCGGTATGTCTTGACGAGCCCATCCGGGGGCCCGCTCCATGGCGGCCAGCCCCCGTTTTCGTGCCGGCAAAACCAGCTGCCGTTTACCGCTCCAATGACATAGATCGTTCCCGGCCAGTCCACATCATCGAAGTCCGGGCCGATCGTCATCAGGACCTGTATGCCCGCCGAGGGGGAGAACCGATCTCCCAAGCTTCCTCCCCCGTTCGAGATAATACCCCCGTAAAACTGAGCGCTGGCGGTGGCGCCCGAAAGGGTGTAGCCGCCCCCAAGCGAGGGGTAGCCGGTGAGGGGCAGGAGGTGCTGTCGAAAGAAGGTTTGGAGGTCAGCGATGATCTGATCGGTGTAATAGTGCCCCGCCCCCGGATAAGTGACAAACCGGGCCGCCGTACCGGCGGTGGCGTAAATCTCCTGATTCAGCGCCCACCCGTTAAGGAGGACTTCCTGGAGGGCGAGGTCAGGTTCGCCGATGAGTGCTCTGAACCGCTCCCTGTCCTCCTCCCTCGCTGACCTCAGCACCAAGAGCGACTCCATGTTGTGGCATTGCAACGTTTGGATATCACGAAAAAAACCGACAAAAGGAGCCCTCAACAATGCATATACATCGAGTTGCAGAAAATTCAGAGGAGAAATCGAAAGTTACTTCCTATAGTCATATACCCCTTTCCCCGTTTTCCGTCCGAGCCGTCCCGCCTTGACCAGTTTGACCAGCAGGGGTGCGGGCCGGTATTTGTCCCCCAGTTCCCGGTGAAGGGTATTCATGCACTCAAGCAAGATGTCGAGGCCGAAGGCATCGGCCGCCGCCAGGGGGCCCAAGGGAAATCCCAGACCCTTTTTGCAGCAGCGGTCAATATCCCGGCCATCGGCCAAAGAAGTTTCCAGTGCAAAAAAGGCTTCATTGACCATGGGGAGATAGATCCGATTGATGACAAATCCCGGAGAGTCGGCCACGGTCACCGTTTCCTTCCCGCACCTCTCAAGAACGGCGATCACCGCCTGGTGGGTCCCATCCGATGTGTCGAGACCCCGGACCACTTCCACCAAAGGGGTCAGGGCCGCCGGAATCAAAAAATGGGTCCCGAGGCAGCGGTCCGGTCTCTCGGTCCCTGAGGCCAGCTCTGAGATGGAAAGGGTCGAGGTATTGCTCGCCACGATCGTATGGGACGGACATTGCCGGTCCGCCTCTTTGAAGATCTCCATTTTTGCCCGGATGTCTTCAAAGACCGCTTCAATCACCAGGTCGGCGTCCTTAAAGGCCTCCTCCGGCTTCAGGGTTGTTTGGATGGCAGCCAGGATCTGATCCCGGTCTTTCGGTTCCATCTTTTGTTTTCTGACTTCATGATCCAGGAACGAAGCGATTAACGCTTTCCCATTGGTCAATCGATCTTCGGAGGCCTCCAGGACCTTTGTCTCAAATCCGCCCCTTGCACAAACAACGGCAATCTGGCTTCCCATGGTTCCCATACCCACGACGGCGATCTTTTCGATTCCCATGACCCTTCACCTCCACAACAGGAATACCAGCTCCCACCTCTTGAACTCGGAACTTTCAGGTGTTTTCTTGCCATGCTTCATGGCGGCCCCGATAAGGTTGCCGGAATTCTGGCGTTCTAAGCCGATCTCTATGATGTGACTTCCGATTTCCTCTGCTTGCGCTCAAGCTGTTTTCGCTTCTTGTCATTTACCATCTGTTCAATGGACCGCACGTTTTCCGGCCTCTCTTTACCAAAGTTCTTAAAGTAGAGGTGATCAATGAATATCGGCAATGGAGCCTTCCAAGGTTCTTGGTCATGGTTATCCAATTTACCGAATTTCTTAGGATTCATGCCAAGCTCGCGAGCCATTTGAATGTGGGCATCGGAAAGCTTGTATCTCTTTCGCGCATCAACCCATACTTGGAATTTGGGAAAATACTCTTTCTGCTTTGGCATATCTTTCCTCTATTGCCATGCCAACCCTTCGAGTGGCCAGTGGTGACGTTTTTCCCGTCCGTGTTGACCCGATTCGACCATTGGCTTCATTCCTTCAAGTAGACAGCAGAAGTGTCGAAGGCTTCCTCCACCGTTCCATGCCAATCGCCGTTGTCAAACACGCAGGGCTCGTACGTCTCATGGCTATAGGTGTAAAACGCCATTGACCACCGACCCTCGTCCCCGAAGTACCGGAGCCGGCATAGATGCGTCGGTGTATTCCGCAACCGCTCAATGTGCTCTTCACGGGATTCACCATACAGATTGGGATCGTACTTTTTCGGCACGTACGGCTCCGTGTAAGCGTCGATGTAGCAGAACACCCCGCGAAACCGAACGTCGATCCGGTTGTATTTCCCGGCATAGTGCTTCTCAGCATGTTCCAAGATGCGTTGACGAATCCCGGCTTGCATCTTCTGCGGTATCTTGACACCGCCAGACTGAGGATCGTAGACCCAAACCTTTCTTGGCACCAGCGTGTTCCTCCTCTCCCGATATAAACCGCTCCGACTTCAACGACCCTGTTGGACTCGGCCCAATCACCTAACTTTAATGAAGAAAGCCCTTTTTCGTTTTGTTCAGCCGCTTGTCACCACGTTCCTCGAATGAATCATCATTGATTTCATTTAGAGTGGCTTCCAACATGCCCTCACAAAACTTCCTTCCTTCAATTTCAACCACTCTTGATTGATCATTGAGTAGAAACCTGGCACCAACACCGAGTAGAAGCTCATCAGATGGCCAACCCATTTCAGAAGGCACGTCTTCTGGAATATCCAGTACCTCTTCCGCCTTTGCGTCACCTGGGTCATAGCCTTCCATATCTTCGTGAAATTTTGCTGCCTCTTCTAAAGATGAAGCAACAACGAACCAGTCTTCGTCATGGTCATCGGTTGTAACCCAGTACAATTTCAAGTTATTTCCTCCATCTTTTCGGAACGGGTTCGTCACTCGCGGAATTTAGCAGAAGGCCGCAAGAGCAATGTCGAATGCAGAGATCTTAATGGCCATAAACAATTCGCTCCAGCGTCTGAACAATCCACTGATTTAGGCTCTTTCCTTCTGCTGAAGCCTTTAGTGCTAATTCAGAGTGCAGCTCAGGGGGAATGCGCAGGTTGAATTTTCCGGAGTATTCTTTATATGGTTCGATACCCTTTTCCTTGCAGACATCAAGGAATACCTTCAATGACTTCTTGAACTCTGAACGCAACTCCTCAGGTGTTTTGCCATAGAAATCAGCACCACCGTTGAGCCCAAGTATTTCACCCCGAAACATATCGATCTCCGGATCGTATTCGATCTTGGCTTTATGGCCTTCAACTGTCATGATATTCATGGTGTAACTCCATGGCTTTCCAACCATTTCCGAACGCTTGAGACCGCACCTTTGTCAGTATCCGGCGTTGGGTGTGGTCTGTGGAATACTTTTACCTCATCAAACAAGACCACCGCCACTCTGGGACCTTCACGCTGAGCCAATTTAAGTGGCCGATGGCCCCGTCAGAAACCTCCTCCTGCAAAAGTAAGGGCCAACCTCATCCTTTTCCTCCCTTCGCGGGATGTGCAACAGGCGAGAATTGGGAAAAACAGTTCCTCCTCCCTGTCCACCGCCTTTGCCCTGGCCACCACTTCCGATCCCAGCAGCTATCCGCGACCAAAATCATAATCTCAACCTGCCCTGTTCCTCAGTCTCCATCCCGCGCGGCCGTTCGTAGCGCTTCATAAACTCCTTCCTCCTCTTACTCACTCAACCCATGTTGCGGTGCAGACTTACGGATGCGGCCATCCGAGATCTCCTCAGCACGGACCATCAATTCCGACTCCCCTCACTACCGTAAAGTTAAAAAGCTTAGAACGTCCCCATTCCCACTGAGATCAATCAAAAGGCGGCCCAAATGGTGCAATTTTAGACATCAATTACTACGGTCGCACCATATTCATCTCGCTGTTTTACAAATTACACCCGCCGAGCAGCGGTCGCCAGCCGACGAAATATTTGCTTCTCGGCTAGACTAGGAACGACCCTTCGAATTTGGTCGAGTGCATCCGCCAAATCATACGGGATCACAGACCCTTCATCTCTCCCGATTGTCAAATCAAGTAGTCTCAATAAGGCGGCCGCCTTTTCCGAATTGTCGATTATCGAAAGTTTCCTATTGCCGTTCTTCTCGCCCCAAAGACCATAATCATGCATGGACCAGCATTCGAATGGCACGAGGAAACGCTCAATGCAGGCAACAGCCTCGGCGAAGGCCTCTCCTGCGGTCGCTGGAAGATCGGCCAGCGCCTGGCTGACACCCGGTGTTGCGAGCGAGCGCTCCTGCGGCCAGACCTGTTGAAGGAAGGGGGCGCCGGCAGCTCGGAAGGCAACCTCAGCCGGAGTGGCTTGTCCCGCCTCGGACGGCGCGGAGATATCCTGGATGAAACGCTGCACAGCGTCCGCCCCGTATGCCCGAACTTCATCATCGAGCGACCTGATCATCTGCTGGATGCGCGCATACGGAACCGCCGGTTCCCGTAACGCGTCTAGCGCGTAAAGACATTCGATAACGAGGCTGAAAACGAGCGAGCGACGGGTTTCCCGGCCAAGACGAAGATCGTTAGCTCTCTCCGCCATCGGACCACCGATGATCTTGAGGACATCCGAGAAATGGGTTCTACGCGCAATCGCACGCCAAAGCGCCATAGTCTCCGAATTGTCAGCGATCAGCGGAGTTATTAGATGTTCATGCGTCCAATCCGGGGCCGCACGCAGGAAGTAGGGCAACGCCTCGATCATACGATGCCGGCCAATCAGTCCTGACCGACCGGTAGAAGCGATGATCGTATCGCGCATCCTGCGAAGCGCGCCATCGACATCGAATGGGCGATCGTTTTCTCTAAGGTTCGGACACGCGGCCAGAAAAATGCCGATAAATTTGCCTGCTGGCGAGTTTAGCGTATCAAGCTCCATCGGCCCAGAGTCATCTGAAAATTGCACAACCGTGTTGCGATGGATCTCTTCCTCTAAAGGTTGCTTCCCGTTTGTAACCTCCTCGGCGACTGGCCAAAACCTGAACCAGACAGTGAGTCCTTCAGGCAGAACGACGACTTGCTTTTCCCATGTCGAGAGCCATTGCGAAATTCCATCAATGGCCTGGCGGACGGTCACTTCTGGCAGTTTGGGCAGGAGCGACAGAACACGAGCGCTCTCCGTTGTCAAATCGGGTAGTGCTGCACCCTCGCCTTGTCTCGCCGTCGGCGAATGCGCCCAACCGAACCGCGCCCAGACTCTTGTGAAGGCCCCTCCACCGTCATGGATCGATTCCAGATCGGCAAGGACTTTGATAGCCTTTCCCGGTTGCCTGATCCAGTCCGACGCGCGTCCGGCAGGATCGTCATCCCATCCACCGCGCGCCGACGAGAGAGCGGCTTCTAAAGCCTTCAAACGCTCCTCACCCTCAAGTAAGTCATATCGACTGTCCGGGTTCGGTAAGACCCACACTGCCTTAGGGGACTCCAAAAACCCATCATCAAGACGAGCCATTCGAGCCAAATCCGGGAAGTCATCGATCCTAGCATCTAACCAAGCCTTGTCGTGCTTCGGCAGAAAGGCTCCTGCAATCTCTATGCGCTTTAATTCCCGCGCCGACCAGTAGAACCGCACCCTTTCGACGCGAGCGGCATCCGCCTTTCTTGGCCACTGACTGCGCGGGGGCCGTCTTCGGATTCGGGCTGTGAGCTTCGCCTGTTCACTAGGATTAAGTTCGCCGAAGCGCTTCGCTCGCAGTTCAGCGATCTCGGGATAATCGTCAAGGTTCCAAAAGCGCAAATCATCCAATGACAGCAACTTGGCGCTTACCTCATTGGCGAGCGTAACCCGGGGGTCCTGCGATAGCGCAGCCCAAAGCCGCAGCTGAACTGGCGAGTTCGTCAGCCTCCATCCTCGGACAAACTCAACCGCTGTGGAAATGTCTATATCGACAAGCCTGGTAACAACCGCGTGTAGAAGCTTCACGGATGGCGCAATTCCTCGATTAAACTGATCAGGTTCGTTCTCGCCATCACTGCGCCCAGCAACTGGCACATAGTAGACTCGACGGAGCCCTCCAAGCTGCCAAAGGCTGCGCTCCCCATCCCAACCGATACGTCGGGCAATATCAAGACCAGTCACAACAGCGCCATCCAGGGCAATGGCCAGGGAAAGGAGGAAGGACCGATCGCCCAACCCTCCAAAATCGAGTACCTCGGGATCAACAATTTTTTCGCTTGTCAGCCCAGTCCTGAAGAGGTCCTGGACCCTCTTAGGCCGCCTTGTGTGTGGTCGGAAGTGAAGTTGCGGACTGGAAAACGGTTCGACTTTAAGGCGGGGCGCAACGAGTTCAAGGATTCCTGTGACAAGAGACCCCGATCTATCTCCCCGGCGTAGTCGATCTTGAACATCATATGCGCCGGTTGAAGTTTGGTCTTCAACTCCCGGATTATTCCACCTCTCTTCGATCAGGCGCCATGCGGTACGCCAGGGTTCGTCGATCTTTCGTCCTTCTGGACTGTCAATCGAGTTCAAAAGCGCCAACCGCTTGATCGTGTCGTTCGGCTTCAGACGCAGCGCCCAATCAATTGTCTCCCGCTCTTCGAGCCGGCCATTCAAAAACGCTGCCGCGGCACGAAATGCCGCTCGATCTAATTCATCGAGATTTACCCAGCGAGGCCTCATCCGCGTCGCTCCCAATCGCTTTCTGCAGAAATTTCTACGATTGCATCAAGCCAACCGAGATCTGCCTTCTGTTTAGAAACCAGAGCAGAGAGCCGAACACGCTCGTTCGAGTCGCTGCGGCGGATGAGATGGTCGAAGAGATCGCGGTCAGAGTCGGCCGCAGCGCCTCGGTTCGTTCGAACAATGCGTTTTATCTCAACATCAATTAGCCTCCTTTTGCCGTTGATCGCTGAAAAGGCTGCCCATCGCTCCAGGGTGCGGTGAAGAGCCGAATGGACATTCGCTGCGTCGTAAGGAATTGGTGTGATGCCTCGGCCCCTCCAGTCCTCCAGCGCAACGGGATCAGGTGCACTGGCCCCTACGAAAGTGAAACGTTCCTTAAGATCGCCGAAACGAGTGCCATCTGCGGCAACGGCATTCAAAAGGTATCTCATTGGCGGGTCGTTCGCACTGTACCCAACCAAGACCAGATTAAACAGCCGTGCCGCGTCGTAAATAAAATCCGGCACGACACGCCTTCGCAGATAAAACTCTCCAAAATCTTGATCTGTCAGAATTAGATCCGAGGTCCTGACTGGATCGCGGTCCAACACACCATGGATATGAAGAACGCCCGCGAAATCGTCCCTACGTCCCGGCCTGGGGATTCCCCCAAGAGCGTACGTCTGAACGGCCGGGCGTGATCTTTTCGCAGCGTCTTCAAGGAGCAGTTCAAAGTTAGTCGTTACGATTGCAACCGCACCACCTCGGTCAGCAAGACGCATCAACGTTTGATGAATTGGACCAGGTTTAACGCCAGGAGTACGCAATTGACTTGCTACCGCCTGCCTGACGCGGCTCTTACCATGTGATTGCCCGTCCATTCGCCGTTCGATCATGCCCAGGACGACGTCATAGTCACCCCTGATAAACCTCTTGACCTCCGCGGCTTGTTGATCGGTCAAGCCAGATAGGTCAGTGCTCCATTGATTGTGTGCCGTGAAAGGGATACAGGAGATGACAGCATGTGCGGCCGCATCAAGCTGTGCGTAGACTCTGACCACAAGATCGCGAAAGTCTGGCAAATTTGAGGGCTGGGAGACGCCTGCACCCGCGACAAAGAGAACCTCGCCGCGCGCATGGGCGAGAAGGAGGCGTTCGGGAATAGCCGCCAAGCCAGAAACCAGCGGAATCACTCGATCACTTGCGGATATATTACGAATTGCCCGTTCGCTCGACGCTCTCATAGCCCTCATGCGAACATATTTCTGTAATGGTTGTTCACTCTTTCCAACGACCTCATTATCGCCGACGTAAAATCAGACCCCAAGGGATCGGCTGGCGGAAGTTCGTCAATGTCTGTTCCGGGCCGATTGCCGGCTGGGAACCCTTCAAGGGAAGCGCGGAGGAAAACGGGGTATAAGCTACTTGAATTACCAGGATCTTCATTTTCACCCGCGTCCTTAATAAGACCTCCCTTTCGGCAAGGAGTCCTACGGATACCCAAAATCCCCCTAAATCCCCTTTTGCGAAAAGGGGACTTAGAGGAGAATATGGGATTGTCGTATCGGAGCTGGCGAAACGCAGAGTGCGTCTTCAGCTGGGGAGCGGTTCTTGGGGATAAGAATTGGAAGGTGGAGCGTCTGGCGATCGGGAACGTGAACGGGAATAGGGGAGCACCGGCCTGCCAGGGGGCGTTAAGGAGCAAGGGGAAAATGGTTTCGTTCTTGGCGGCCATCAGAATCCTTTCGGCATGGGGGTCCGCCTGTTCAGATTAACCGGCTCAGATCGATTCCCTATTTGGAGTGGTTAAGCTTCTTGTAAAGGCAATTTCAGGAAAACACAAGAAGAATCTGGTGGGATTTCTCTCGCAGAGATCGCTGAGGACGCGGAGGGGGGTGAAAAGGCTGGAAAGAAACTTAGCAAATAGAAAAAGGCAATGTCTCACACAGAGGCTCAGGGCTCACAGAGAAAAGACATCAATGATGTTGAATACTTAGAGGGCTTCATGCGAGTCTGCATTCCGTGGGGAGGGCGCCATTTTGACAACCCGGGCGAGCCTTGTGGCCGCCTGAAGTCGCCTTCATTCATCCGGAACCTTCTCCTGCGAGAGTAGGGCCAATCTTATCCTTTTGGTCCCCTTCCCGGGCAGTACACTCACCGGGAAAGGGAAAAATGGCTTTCACATCCGATCCCAGACGGCCAGCACATACGCAAATCAAAACCTCAACCTGTCTCCCCGCTTCCACCCCGCCCTATCGATTGACGCTACGCAGTCATGCCCTGCGCCGCGAGCAATGCATGCTCCACTTCTGCTGGAAACTCCACCACTACGAAATGGCTCTTGTGATAGAGGTAGTCCTCCCCGCTCTCATCCACAACTCTTAAGAGATCGTCCCTGGCAGCCGCCTCATCCGGAATGATCTCATAAATCTTTCTCAAAATTAGAGAGGCTTCGTAGTCGGCATTGTCGACACAGATGGCAAAAAATCTTTTGTGCTTAATCATTGTCTCGTTCCATGTAACGTTTAATTTTGATATCTTTACGGCCGATCCCATGAGCTTCGTACCAGTGTAGTTCGACCCACCTGATGTTTCCGTTGGGGAGCCTGACATGGGCTGTGCCCTTGAGCTTTCTCCATCGCCCCGGCCCATAAGTCTTTTCAAGATAAGCCAAATTGTGAATGCTGGGCCCCGCCGCGATGACCTCGATTTCTTCAATTTGGCTAATGACTTCAAATTTCACAGTTCATCGGTTCCTTCCGACTGCTGCTCAACTCCATCTTTCCAGTATTCAGGGTCCCGACGCAAATGAATCATAGCAAGGATGAAAATTCTTTAAACAAGCCCTTCAAAAACCTTGCCGAATACCTCATCGCCAAGTCCTCATCATGGCAGGACTCGCGCATTCATTGGCTGCTATCTCTCATGGCAAGAGTCGCAATCTGACAGTTCATTGGCAATGAGTTTCGGCATGCTATCTGGCTCCGAATAAATTCCATCCTTTTATTAAAAGGTTAACCACTTTTAGAGGCTATTTGAGGAAAGATCAAGGAAAATTTGGAGGAGTTCTCTCGCAGAGATCGCGGAGAACGCAAAGGTGAGCAACCGCAGGAAGGTTTGACAAAGGACAAAGGAAAATTTCTCACGCAGAGAGTATGAGAAGGCTGGTCTCCTGAGAGGTGCGATTGACTCACCCTCGTAAAATAAACCGCACTCTATGGTGCAAGAGAAAGGAGATCAGCCATGAGGAAGTATGTCACAGATTTTTTTAGGGATGGACTTTGGCGACACGGATAACCAGATTTGCATTCTGGACCTGGAGGGAACGGTTGTGGAATCCACTGGGGTGAGCAACAGGATTGATGAGATCAAAGTGCTAGGTCTGAAGTTGACACACAAGGACACAATTTCCTATAACACGTTCCAATGAAGGCGAGTCCTTTTCTCTGACCCTTGATTAGCAAAGCGATGTGCATTAATCCCTTTCCTCCCAATTGGTGCTTTCTGTTTTTCAGGGATGCTTACTTCTGCGCAGAACGGCTTCATGAGGCGGTGTTGGAGTATGATGAAACACTAGAAAAATAATAGGGGATTGTTAAAATGAAAAAATTCGTCACCCGTCTCAGCGATTTATTGCCATACTCTCCGCCGGGCCACTCCAAGACAACAAATTATCAACTGCTTGGTCCTGGCCCTTCCGGCTCAAATCGGTTTGAAATAGTTCTTGGACAAATTGAATTCGGAGGTCAAGCAGACCCTCATTCGCATGAGAAATCGGAACAGGCTATCTTTGTTTTGGAAGGAAAAGCTTTTGTGGAAATCGAAGGCCGGGACGAGGTAGTTGGACCCAACGATTTAATTTATTTTCCCGAGGGGGTTAGGCACCGAATTACTGCTTTGGAAGGTCCGCCTTTGAGGCTTTTGATTGTTTATGCTCCCCCTTTATCTCCATCCAAAAATGTCCTTTAATTGCTGATTCTAAAGTCTGCAAATGGACCGAGGTTTTCGCAAAACCTCCCAAATACAAAGGAGCATGAGCTCGATCCCCGCACGCCTTTATGTCTTAATGCTTCAAACCGGTATCATTCTGGGACAAGGGCGACTGCCCGGATGGGCGATGCCGTAGCATTTTTTAAGTTCAGCGGAAGCCCGAAGAAGGTAAAACGCCGTGCCGGGATTTGGTCTATATTTCGCAGGTTTTCAATGTGGTGATGTTCCCGCTTTCCCAGTAATTGATGGTTAGGGAGCTCGACCACGTCTAAATCCGGAGATTGCCAATCCATTCCATACACTTTGACGCCTTGGTCCAACATCCAGGTTACTGCATCTACATGGATTCCGATAATAGAATCTTTGTAAACGGAAGTCCCCCAAAGACGGCTGATCCCCGTATGAAACAAAACGATTAGCTGGGGCTTGATCTCGAGTTTCTCTGCCTTGAGTGCCTTTTGGAGGTCTGGAAGGGAGATCTCATCTCCAACCTTTTTATGGGAAAAATCCAGCCAGATGGCTTCTCCCCACATCGAGTCCAAAGGCGCTTTATCGATTGTCAATACTCCTGGCTTCATGTGAGCGGGCGAATCGATGTGTGTCCCCGCATGAGTACTGGTGATAAGCATATCCGTACTAGCGGGCCAATGTTTGCGTTCGTCCCATTCATCAAAGGTGTGGTAGCGGAACAGTTGGGTCTTGGGAAGGATATGATACACCGGCATCCCGGTATAAAAAGGCTGACTCAAATCAATCAATTTTCCCTTCATGATGTACCCCTCCATTCTTGTTCGTGTGTGGGAGAGGAGATATTAAATTTAGTCCAAATTTTGTTTAAGCGCCAAGCACGGTTAAGAATCAAGTCGTCGTAAATATGCTGTGAGGTCATTGTCGCAGCTGAGATCTTGCCATTGAACTTGTATCCTTTAGTGAAGAGTTTATCAAGAAGATATTGCATTTGTACCTGAGATTGCAGTGGGTGAAAAGGCTGGAAAGAAACTTAGCTAAGAATACAGGGCAACGTCTAACAAAGAGGGTTCGGAGATCGCAGGACGGTGAAGACGAGAACAAATCCGAAGCAAATCGAAAGGACCAAAACAGTTCTCTCTCGCAAACCAGACGCAAAGAACGCAAAGGTCGAGGAACTGGAGGGAGGCTTGACAAAGGGCCAAAGGCTATATTTTTCGCGGAGATCGCTGAGAACGCAGGGGGGGGTGATGAGGCTTTAAATTCGAAGCACGAAGCACGAAATCCGAAACAATCCCGCTGCGGGATAAATGACCAAAATTGTCCTTCGGACTCCCCACCTACGGCGGGGCACCAGTTTCAAATGACCGAACGATTGTCCCACACAGAGCCAGTAGAGTAGAGCGCTGATGGGTTGTTCCGCCAAGACTACGAACGTTTCGCCGCACGCGGCTACCGCGGACCATGTCCGAGGGATCACTCATCAGCCGCCCCCTTGTCGAACCGTACGTGCGGATTTCCCGCATACGGCTCTCCGACAGTCTCTCGCTTCAAGGCATTCGCAAGGAGTTGACAGCGTGCAATCCTTACAGGTAGATCAACCCGTACCGTTTCAATCCAGCGTACAGGCTCTCTCCCTGCCAGTAAATGGCTTGCTGCGCCGTTGGCTCCGATTCGAAAGAAATCGCTCGAACCGACATCGCACAAAGTGGTTCACAGTCCCGAAACACTTTCCGTGGATACCCATAACGGTAGTAATTCGCCCACCCGCGAAGGATCACATTGACTTCCTTGATGACCTCCAAGAGCGGCTTCTTGTACCCGCTGAGGGTCTTGGCCCGGACTTTGTCCCGAAGACGCCTTACGGCCTTCTCCGAGGGAAAGATGTTCAGGTACCTCCTGTCCCTTCCCTTCAGATCCCGGTCGTAGCGCAGGGTGAACCCCAGAAAGTCCAGCGTTTCACCCTGCTCTGCCATTCGCACGATGCTCGTCTTGTCCCGATTCACCTCAAGCCCAAGCTCCTTTTCGAGCTTCCCCTCTACCCAACTCACAATGCGCGACCCCATGTAGCGGGCCAGGATCACAAGGTGAGTAGCCCGGGGGAGTCTCACCCCCAGGCCCTCGTAGAACCGGACGTGAACCTCTCAGCTCATCCGGCTCCCATCATCCACCGACGGCAAAATCCCCATCTGCCAATGGGCGAAAAGCTGTGGTTCGCGTCGCGCGATTCTCCCCAGCCAGTACTCAGCCCGCCTGCGATGGCGACTCAGCCTTTTGTACTTCCGCCGAGCCCAGTGTATCAGAGCCCGATTCATATGTCGCAATACAGGGTATAGCGCAGATTTGTAAAACTGGCCGTAATAGTTAATCCACCCTCTTAAAACCGGATTGAACATTCGTGAGATATCCTCCAGTCTCTTGTCCGGTTTCAGGTGAAGCCGCCACTGACGTATGGTTTGACGCATGACCTTGCAGGCCTTGTTGCTCACCCCAGGCGTGAAGTTGATGAAAAACTTGCCAAAGCGGTTTTTGGATCGCCGAGGACGAAACGTGTATCCCAGAAAATCAAACTTCGTTTCCGGATGTTCACCCCTGCGGTCGTCATCCTTGCAGTAAACGATGCGCGTTTTGTCTGGATGGAGCTCCAGACCACACTCCCTGAATCGACTCTGCAAGTGCCCAAGCAGATTCTCCGCTTCCGTCCGGGTCCGACAGTGGGCCACCCCATCGTCTGCATAGCGCGCCCAGGGATTCTGAGGGTGCATTCTTTCCATCCATTTATCAAAAGCATAGTGGAGGAAGAGATTTGCCAAAACAGGGCTGATGACCCCACCTTGCGGTGTCCCCGCATGACGCTCTATCAGCCCTCCCTCTTTTGTCTCAAAAGGCGCCTTGAGCCAGCGCTCGATATAGAGGATTAGCCACTCACGATCGGTGTGCTTCTTGACCGCCCGCATCAATAATTCATGATCAATGTTGTCAAACAGACCCTTTATGTCAAACTCAAGAAGCCAGTTGTACCGCCAGCACCGCGTGCGAGTGGCGGCCACGGCATCCAGTGCCGACTTTCCAGGCCTGTAACCATATGAATCCGCGTGAAAATACGGCTCTACCTCGGGCTCAAAGTAAATCTTAACGACCATTTGCGCGATGCGATCGGCGACTGTGGGAACACCGAGGACTCTTTTCCCTCCGTTTTTCTTAGGTATTTCAACAGCTTTTACCGGAGGGGGAAAGTAGCTACCCGACGACATCCGGTTCCAGATCTTGTAGAGGTTATCTTTCAGATTTCCCTCAAAATCCGCTATTGACTCGTCGTCGATTCCCGCTACTCCCTTGTTCGCCTTCACTCGCTTGTACGCTTCCCATACGACATGTTTGGAAATATCAAACGGTTTTGTCTTGTCCATCGGTTCCTTCCCCGCCTTGGCGTGGTTGACCAATTTTCAAAACTGGATGACACAGCCCCTTCGCTCCACTTCCATTACAGAAGCTTCAACGCTACTGCGGGCCATTCCGCCCCTATACTCCGCATCGGTACTCTCATCCTTGTGGGTCCTCCACTTGGATTTCTCCCTTATCATCGGAGTCGTAGGTTCCCACGTTCCGCACAGAAGCCTGTGCCGCGTTCACGCCGCCTTCATGCCGGCCACCGCCTGGACAGTAATCAGGTATCCTCCAGACTTATCCCAGGTTAACGATTCCCCCCTGGTTTTGATGGCGTTCCTACGCTTTCGACACTTTATTAGCGGTTCACTGGTGTTCGTCTCCGCGACACCTACCTGACGAAGTCTTGCTCCGCCTTTTCCTTAACGCTCACCACCATGGCTTTTGACCACAGCAGCTTAAGGTGGTTTGAAGCCTTCACCTGAATGACGGCTCCGAGGGGCCTACCCTCATCTTCCGTGCAGCATGGCTGCAGTTTAGGAGTCCATTAGGCCTCCTTTCCGCGCCTTCGTGGCGCACAATCATCAGCATATCTGACCAGTCGGGCATTGGCCACCTTATAAGGGCCATTGTCTTTTTCATGGAAGGCCAGGTCCAGCTGGTGAAGGTAGATATTGGCCAGCAGTGGGGAGATGACTCCTCCCTGGGGGGTGCCCTTGCGGGATGTCTTGCCTCCGCCTCCGCTTCCTTCCTCTATCACCGGACAACGAAGCCACATCCGGATCAGTTTCAGGACCGGCCGGTCAGCAATCCTTCTTTCCACCATCTCCATCAGTTTGTCATGGGGAATGCTGTCAAAGTAACTGCTCAGGTCCGCGTCATACACCTCGTGCCGACCCACGTTCAGGCTCCTTCTGATCTCCTCCATGGCCCCCTGGGCTCGCCGCCCAGGCCGAAATCCATGAGAGCACTCCAGGAAGTCCGCTTCAAAGATCGGCTCTATGACCAACAGCACAGCCATCTGCACCACCCGGTCCTTTACACAAGGGATTCCCAGGGGCCGAAGCTTCCCGTTGGCCTTCGGGATGTACACACGGCGCACCGGCAGGGGTCGATAGGCCTTTTGCCTCAGCTCTTTCTCAACCCCGTCGAGAAACGACTTCACGCCACCGCCTCGTTCCTCTACGTTTCGGATGGCTATCCCATCCACGCCCGGTGCCCCTTGGTTCGCCCTCACCCGAGCCCACGCCGCCTCAAGCACATCCCGGCGACAAACCCGGTCGTACAAGGCGTAAAACCTGAACTGACGATCTTGCTTGGCCTTCAAGCCCAGTTTCCATCTCAGAAGAGAGACTTTCTCAGGCATACCAGATTCCGGTCGGAACCCTTCTGCCATCCATTCCGTAATGGAGCGCTTGCGGCTCAAGCGGTTTCTCCCCTCTTCGATCAAAACATGACTGAAGTGCGGCCCCTTCGCTCCATCCCCTTTCAGGGACTTCCTCACTACTATGGGCCGCTCCGACCCCCGACCATGGCCCCCTCCCAGGTTATGGATTCCCAAGGTGGGTCGATCTTGCCTTTCAGCAAACTCACCGTGTCGGGTCTCCCAGGTTCCTCGACTGATCTGTCGGCGCGCGCTCTCCTCAATCACCCCGGACGGCCCAGCAGGTGCTTGTGCTCGTTTCTTCCCCGCTGGTTTCAGGCTTCACCACCTCTGGAAGGCTGGCCACCGCCATTTAAGTGTAACGAGGCCGAATCAGGTTCACTTGCGTTAGGGCTCGCACCTTCGTTGTCAAGGGAGTATTCCTCCCTTTTGCCCCTCCTCATAACCCAGAGAGACCGGCCTACTTCCCGGTTTTGGTTGCCCTCAGCGGGAGGCCGCAACTACATGTTGAACGAGCAATTGACATGTATGACACCTTACAGTCATATAGATCAGCCAGGCTTATCCTGGCGTACCAGGGCTCACAGAGTACAAACAATCATGATTTTGGATACTTAGAGGTCTTCATGCGAATCTGCATTACGTGGGGTGGGGTTGATTTTAAGGGCCCGAATGAGGCTTGTGGACGTCTGTAAAGTGACTTCTTCCAAAACTGTCTGGCCGGCGATCTTTTCGAACTCACCTCTGTCCGCCATACTTCTGGCGGATGGCTCTGGGTGAGATAAGGGGTTTTTCCTCTGCTGGGCCAATTCAGTCGTGGGCGATCAAACCCGCCCCTTCTGGGACTGATTGGTCAGGCGCTCTTCTTAATCGGGTCTATTCCCTGTGCATCCCGTGGTCGATGTCCTTTACCATGTTGCTGCGCATCGCCTGCTCCAAAAGCAGGCAGGTTTTGGCTGTCAGCGTGCATGCCCTTCGGTAGTTTCATCTATTGTCTTAGACAGCGCTTCACCGACCAGTGAATTCAAACTTATGCCTCTTTTGCGGGCTTCGATTGCTATACGTTTATAAAGCTCTGGTTCAACACGAACAACGAATTTACCCGAGTAAGGCTTTCCCGGGTCTTCCCCCCTTTCAGCACAGAATTCGAAATAATCGTCAACTGAATCGTAAAAGGCCTGCCGCAAGTCTTCTACGGTTTCGCCTTCAAAGGTGATAACGTCTCGCAAATTGAGGATTTCTCCATGAAATATATCCGCATCTTCATCGAATACGACTTTTGCAAAATAACCTTTGTATTCCATCACTGTTTAACCCCCGCCTCCATAAGGAATCGACGCACTGAACGAACCGTCGATTTATTCGTTACATGTTGCGGGTGAGGTCTGTGAAAGACAGCCCTTACGTCAGTCCCTTTTCATGGGATTGGTCGACGTTTGAGGTATTCTTTCAAATCCCGGTAGTAGTTTTCGTGTGGCCCGACCATGACCAGCTCCAGATCTTCCCCAACCTTTCGATACGCAAGAAGGTATTGCTCGGTCTTGAGTTTGAATTTATGGACAAATACCCCTTTCAGGTCCCCTTTCTTTTCCTCGCCGAGAGATGGGTCCTTAGCGATTCTTTTCACTTCGAGGTCCAATGCGGCCTTGTTCGACTTGGGCATCTTCTTTACTTTGTTTTCAAAAGACCTTGATTGGTAGATCTTCATGCGGGTCTATCCAAATGTGTATTCGGCTTTTTCTCCCTGGTCCAATTCTTCTATCCCAATCAAGATTTCTTTAATGAGTGAATAGGGCAGATCCGGATTTTCCTCCGCGCCTTTGCCCATACGAGCCCAGTGTTCAATCTGGCCGGCCAGGGACCTGTGATCTATCCGGCCGAGTTTTCTTGCCTCTTTGGCAAGTTCTTCGGAAATTCTTACGGCTATCGCCATGGTGTACTCCTCCGTCTCTGCATGCAGCGTTATGGCACCACCATATATCATATGATTGCATATTGCAACAAAAGAGATGCGGTGGCCTTTTTGGCAAAAATGACGGGTCACAGCTCTGGATTCCGGATCGGGGTCCGGAATGACGGGAAGTGTCTCACACGGAGCCTCGGAGATCACGGAGGAAAAACATCACTGATGTTGGTCACCTAAAGGCGTTTATGGGAATATGCAGAAATGAGGTGGACGTAAATTTTGGATTCGATGGGGGTTTGTGGCCGTCCGGAGGTGACTCCTTCAAGAACCGCTCGGCCGTAGGACGTTTTCGATCTCATCTCCGAGCACTCCGAGGCTCTGAGTGAGATAATAGGTTCTGAGACCGGTATTTCCGCAGCTGACAGAGATTCCTTCTCATCTTCTGATTTTCTGATCTTCTCAACTTCTGCTTCTCCCGCCTACGTCGCGGATGGAGTTCGGACAGGCAGCGTGCAGGCAATGTTGGTTCCGAGTCCCACATGGCTTTTCACTCGAACGGTTCCGCCTATTCGATCCAGAATTTCCTTTACGATGGAAAGGCCCAAGCCGGTCCCTTCCTCGGTCATCTCTTTGGCGTTTTCAGCACGGAAAAACTCCGTAAAGAGACGCGGCACGTCGGCTTCCGGGATCCCGACCCCCGTATCCGCCACCTCAAACACAATACCGTCCGGAGAGGGGCGGGACAGACGAACCGTGACCTTTCCGCCGTTGGGGGTATACTTAATGGCGTTGGAAATGAGGTTCGAAAACAGATCGTCGATCATTCTCGACTGAGCCAACACCTTTGGCAGATCCCCGTCCACATCCACCAGAAACGTCAAGCCATTTTTCTCGGCCTGCACCCGGTACAAGGATTCAAGGCCCCTCAGGATACCCCCCACTTCCACCGGAATCAGTTTGGGGGGGCCCACTTCCTGTCGCTCGGAGGCAAGTTTGAGAAGATCGGCCACCGTTTTCTGCGAAACCTTCAGCCGCTTCAGGCATCGTTCAACGTTTTGCTTCTGGGCATCATTAAGCGTTCCAAGATATCCCTGGCCCAGGACCTTCAGCATGGACTCAACGGCGCCCATGGGTGAACGCAGTTGATGGGCCGCCTTGTACATGAACCAGTTTTGGGCCTTTTCCCTGATAATGCCATCCATAGTCAACGCGATCAGATCCGTCATCAGGGCGAAAAAACCGATGTCCGAGTCGGTGAAATAATGCGACTGGTCGCTATATACGCAAAGGACGCCAAAGGTCTTGGAATCCACTCTCAGAGGAACACAAAGCATCGAGAGGATCCCTTCCTTGCGCACATCCTCCGGGTATTGGAAGCACTTGGCGTCGTCGATATGCCCGATACTATAAAGCGCCCCATCGATGACCTGGCGATTGACGCCGCTCTTTTCGATGCTGATCACGCCTCTCGATGCATAGTCTTCGCTCAAGCCGTATGACGAGGCAAAACGGAGCGTTTCCCGGTCCATATCGAGGCGCTTGATCGAGCAACCCTTGACTTGCATGATCTCGGTCGTATTGCGGGTCACCAGATCCATGAAATCATCCAGCCGGGCATGCATCGCGCCTGTCCTGATCATCTCACAAACGGCGATCATCTTCTTGAGATCACTGTAGAGCATAGCGGCTCCTCACAACCCTTCTCATCCATGCCGGAGCTTGGCCTTGATGTCTTCCATGATGATCCGGCGGATTTCCTCTGTTCTTTGGAGCAGCGGTGCCGTGAGCTCCCGGCCAAAGGCTACTTCTTCTCCAATTTCTATGCCGTATACCGACAAGAGCTCCGGGATCTTGAAGCCGAGGGCTTTTCCGAATTCCATCATCTCGAAAAAGCCGAGTCCATGTGAAGAAAAGAAGTGGCACCCCCCTTCGCCTTCTGGAAGCTTCTTAAGGACTCCGCAACTGTTTCCCCCGGTGATGAGGGCGTCGATGACAAATAGTTGATCATACCCCTGGATGAGATCCAGCAGATTGAGTCCCGAGACGTCTGCGGAGATCACATCCACACCTTCCACCTGTCCCTCCAGGCTCCGCGCAATGAACAGTCCCACGCCATCATCGGACAATATGGGGTTGCCCATCCCCAGCACGAGCGTCTTCATTCTGCGCCTCAAAACGTTTTGAGCGTTTGGACAACGCGCCGCGCCTTGTCTCTGATCGTAACAATTAAAGGAATCCTGCCGGACAATGAATGCGTGGCGCAGCCAAGACAGGGGTCATAGGCCCTGAAGGCCATTTCCACCATGTTCAGCATGCCCTCTTTTACCTTGCCGTTCGTGATAAACGCCTGCGCGGCCTTCTTAACGGACAGACAAATGGGGGCCGCGTTGTGTTGGGTTGCCACGATGAGATTGATCTTCGTGAGAATGCCGCGGTCATCGGTTTCATAATGATGAAAAAGCGTCCCCCGGGGCGCCTCCACACAGCCAACCCCCACCTTGCGCAATCGCAGGTTCATGTTGCGGATGTCCCGACTGGTCAGCAGAGGGTCATTGGCGATCTGCCAATTGTGTTCTGCCGCCTGAAGCGCGCAAATCAGCCTCGCCCAGTGCATGGCGAGGGTATTGTGCACGGGTTTCTGGCCGAAAGTATCGAAAAAAATCCTGTATTCCTCCTGAGCCAACGGGGTGCTCATGCCGTCTGCCACGTTCAGCCGGGCGAGAGGTGCGACCCGATAGAGCGACGTATCGTCTCCTTCCACAAAACCTTTCCATCCCTTTTCTTTCAAATAACACAGGCGGACGTACGTCCAGGGTTCGACCCGTTCAGCGATATGGTCTACATAGTCTTTGGGGTCAAAAAGGGCGCATGCATTCCCACTCGGATCGATGACGCGGACTTTGCCGTCATAAAAGCTCACGTGGTTTTTATCGTCGACCAGGGCCATGTAGTAGGTCTTGAGGCTGTAAGCGTCGCTGCAAATAAGGTCGTGATATGTCTTGTTGCCCAGTACCACATCCTTGAAAAGCTGCAAGGCAAACTTGGCGAATTCCACCGAATAGTCCGCAGTCTCTTTGATCCACCGCCGATCCTCCTCGTTGATCCCCCTGGGTACGCCGCCCGGCAAACCGCCTTCCGGGTGAGGCGCCTTGCTGAAGATATGCTTGATGATTTGCCGGTTTCTCTTTCGGACCTCGATCACTTTTGAGCCGATCTCTTTTCCGACCCGGCCGATCACACCGAGGATGTTTCTTTCCGAAGGATCCGCATCGGGTCCGACCACAAAATCCGGCGCCGCCAGGAAGAAAAAGTGAATGAAATGATCCTCCAGATAAAACGCATTGTATTCAAGCTCTCGAATGAGCTTCGCGGTCGGCGGCGGTTCCACACCGTAGAGGGCATCCAGCGCCTTGGTGGCGGCCATGTGGTGTGCGGAGGGGCAGACGCCGCATATATTGGGCGCAATTCGGGTCATTTCCTCTGCCGGTCTTCCCAAACAGAACCTTTCGAAGCCCCTGAGCTCGACCACCTGCCAGAAGGCATCCTCCACATTGCCATCGTCATCGAGGAATATCTCGATCTTGCCATGCCCTTCCAATCGGGTGATGGGATTGATGGTGATTCGCTCGGCCACGTTATTCCTCCTTGGGCTTTTCCAGCTTCCTCCGGCCAAGTGTCGAAGAAGCCTGGGAAAAGCGATAAAAGTAACCGGCCGGATCAGGGATGGCGGCCATTGCCTCTTTGGAATCCGCATCAACATCGGTCTTGATCAGGGTTGCAAAGGCGGAAAGAAATCTAGATCCATGATCGATCACCCCCGGCACAGGTCCGAAGCATCCCCGGCAAGGCATATTGATCTTTATGCAGGATTCTCCGCAGCCGCTTCGCGTTGCAGGCCCCATGCAAATGATTCCCTGCGGGAGGAAACAGTGTTCAGGGTCTGCTTCGATTTCATGGATCCTCCGGACCTTTTCGATCTCCAGCCTGTAAGGTTTTGTCTTATTCCGAGGGCAGGTCTCGCACAAGGCGCGACGTGGAGCCAACGTGGACCCCTTGGGAGGAAGATCCCCTGAGACGACGGCGTTAATCGCCACGGCGATGGAGTCAGGCGGCGGCGGGCATCCCGGGAGGTAATAGTCCACATCGATCACCTGGTCCAGGGTATACACATGATCAAAAAGCTCAGGCAGGGTCAGGGTCTTTCCGTTCACCTGGGTTTGTGTTTGGGGAAGGGTCCCCTCGGGGTTGACGATCGTGGGGGCCTCGCGATATACCCAGTTCAGAATATCCTCTCTGGTTCTGAAGTTGGCGAGCCCCGGTGTGCCGCCATGGTTGGCGCAGGCCCCGAAGGATAAGACCAGTTCCGATTTGCGCCGCAGGAGCTCTGCCAGCTCCTGGTGCTCGGAATTCCTCACCGAGCCCGTGATCACACTCAGCAGGATGGCCTTGTCCTTCATGCAGCGGATATGGGAATACTTGAAATCCATGGCCACCGGCCACAGCACAATGTCCACCGTTTCAGCCACCTGCAAAAGCGTTTCATTTAAATCCACCAGGGCTTCGTCGCATCCGCCGCAAGCCCCCAACCAACATATGGCTATCTTTGGCTTATCGTTCATCGCTTTTGCTCCGATCGTTCAGACCCGTTTAGGCGGCCCCATTTTTTCCAAACGGGCCGTCATTTCTTGGACCAGTTGAGGGATTCTTCGTCCGTCCGCATCGGAAGAAAGGGTGATGTTCACCCTTTCCGGTTCAATGCCATATGCCTCAAGAACAGATTGAAGCAGATAGATTCTCTTCTCCGTTCGATAGTTGCCGTCCTGGAAATGGCAATTTCCCATGGGACAGCCAAGGACAAGGATGCCGTCGACACCTCTCTTAAAGGCTTGAAGGATGTAGATGGGATCGATTTTACCCGTACAGGGAACCCGCACCCAATGCTTTACCTGGGAGCCAACCGTGGCTGTATCGGATAAATAGCCCCATCCGAAATTACATGAAAAGCAAACCACTTTGGGCTCATATTCCATTTTAGGCTCCTGTTTCAGACTGACATGGCACCATATACTTCCTGAACTCTGCCTTCCAGCGGGTCGCCCACCAGACGTCTGGCGCCGCTCGGACAGGCCACTACGCAGGTCCCGCACGATTTGCAGCTGAACATATCGGTGAAGGATCGCAGCTTGTTTTCGACCGGCTTTAGTTGGACCGCGCCGTAGTAACAGGCCGAAACGCAGATGCCGCACCCGCTGCATCGATCCTGATTCACTTCAACGGTAGGAAGCGTTTCCTGGATGCCGATGGAGAGGCAAGCCTTGCAGGAAATGCACGGACCGCAGTGGAGGCACC
Organism: uncultured delta proteobacterium; assembly: GCA_963830155.1. Lineage (GTDB taxonomy): Bacteria > Desulfobacterota > DSM-4660 > Desulfatiglandales > Desulfatiglandaceae > CAWHLE01. Next base: position 128,916 of record CAWHLE010000001.1, read on the forward strand.
TCCTGGCCTCCTCAACGGCTTCGGTAAGGGTAAAACCCCTTTCAAACAACTGGAAATGCATTCTCTTTTCCGGCGGGATCCACAAGACCTCGGGTTCAGACTGATAAACCCGTCTCATGGGAATATCCTGGGCCTCGTACTCCCTTTTTCGGCCCTCGCGCATGTCGAGCTCGCGCAGATACCGCTCGATGGATTCAGCCGCGACCAGCCCGTCCTTCATGGCGTCCACCATGAAACCGATCTTTCGGAGGTCTCCGCCCACAAAGACCCATTCTTTTCTCAGGCTCTGAAGCGTCAGTGGATCAATGGCCAGCTGACCGCGATCATTCAATAGGTCATCTCTTTGCAATAACGCCCTGTCCGGCCCCTGCCCCACGGTGACGATCAGGATATCCCCGTCAAGCACGATGCTGTCGTTTTCATCGAATTGAGGATTAAACCCGCCTTTGTCAAACACGCTTGTGCATTTCGGGCACTCGATTCTCTTTACCCGTTCGCCTTCGCCAAAAATCTTCCGCACCCCCCGTGAATATATGATGCGGATTCCTTCTTCCCACGCCCCTCTTATTTCCTCGGAGTCGGCAGGGATCCCGTCCTTCGAGCCCTTGTCTTCGCACTCCAGGCATACGACGGTCGTATCGCCGCCCAGCCTCCTGGCGGTCCGGGCCACATCAAAGGCCACATTCCCTCCGCCGATGACGATCACCTGTCGTCCCTTGAAATAATTCGGTTTGATGTAGCCATGGCTCACTTCATACAGAAAGGTATGCCCGTACATCACCCCGGAAAGATCCTGACCGTCTACCTTTTCGTGACCGTAGGTCAGAGTTCTGGGTGTGGGCGTCCCCTTGGCGACAAACACGGCTTTGTAGCCCTCGTTGCGTATCTTCTCGAGCGTCAGCTTGCCCTCCCCCACGTTGGCATTGTATTTGACGTCGATCCCCGTAATCCTGATGAGACCTTCAATGGCGGAGGTGAGCGTCTTTTCAGGCAGCCGGTACCGTGGGATAAGCCATAAGGCCCCTCCCAAACGATTGGATGCCTCGAAGATGGTCACTCGATACCCGCGCTTGCTGAGGTCATAAGCGCACATCAGGCCACCCGGCCCCCCGCCCACGACCGCCACATTCTCCTTATGCTTGGGAATGTCGAATTCTTCTTTCTTATCCAGGTAATAGGTATAGGTGTCGGCGACAAACCTTTTCAACAGTCTGCGCCGGATGGCTCCGCCCTTTGAATGGTAATTACACTCGAGCTCACACAGACCGCAGACATATCCGCACACGGTGAAAAGCGGATTTTTATCGTAAAGGTAATTACCAATCTGAATGATGCCGTTTGTGGCTTGCTCAGGGTCTTCCGGCAAGAGGGAAATGAGGACGTTCGTCCGTTGAATGTCCTCATGGATGCGGCACTGCAACTGGCAGGGCGGAAGGTACTGCCTGACGGCCTGCTCCACGGCGAACGGCCCTTTACTGTTGATTGTCCACATTTTGCGCTCCTTATACGAAACGGTTCTTAATGGGAGCTAATGTGTTTCAAGGGAGGCGTGTTATTCGAATTTATCTGAATGGCTATCGAGGAATCCGAGGCTGAATTGTGAAAATGAAAGGTTGACCCTACAATTCAGAAAACGCCAAAAGATGTGAGGATGAGAATTTGAATTTTCGCAATGAATGGTCCCCTGCCCCGCGCGACCCCTGGCAGGGGCAATGGTGGGGGTATTTTGATAGTTTTTCATGGTCCGACCTCAGAAAGAGGTGGGGAAAAAATTCTTACTCATGCACTCACATTGCCCAAACAAATTATTTCTGCAACATCCACGCCAGAGAAGATCAGTCTCGATTCATTAGTGCAACTCGTTCAGAATACAAGCATTCTCTCCTTAGAGCACTGCAGCAGATAAACAAAACCTGTCGAAAAATTTATCATGATGTAAAGAACGCAAAGGGGGAAGAACTGAAGGGACGCTTCGCAAAGAATGAAAGGCAAAATCTCATGAAAGAGACGCATGGCTCACAGAGAAATTTGTTCTTCCTTGATGGCCGCCCTGGCCTTGAGCTCATTGACGGCATCGACCAAAGCCGGGAAAACGTTCTCGCGGATGTCGCCCGCCACAAGCACCACCATGACGTCATCGCCTATGGCCAGATCCCCTTCATTAAAGTCCGCCAGGACTTCGATGATCCCCTCTCGACTTCGAATCCCATCGATGATGGAATTCACGATCGTTCGGTCAAAGCGGATGGAAAGCCCCCGGACGGGCGCACCGCTTCGGGAAGTGGCACGCACGAGGCCCCGGTGAGACGCGATCATCCCCATTTCACGCGAACGGGGATGGTTTTTCAATTGCTGATGCAGGACTTCCATATTGATGGTGCGAGACGACATTGTATCCTCCTTTAATGCTGACCACCTCAGCATGCCACAAATCATGTGCCTGCCGCAAACGTAATGCGAGCACATCATTGGTAAACTTTCGTGTCCTGGTAAATGCGTTGCCCTTTTTGTGGAATGCACCACTAATGAACCGTGAGACGCATGATACCCAGGGGGTACCGAATCAGGTCCTGACATAGGTCAATGTGAGAGGGGTCAAGTCCGGCTTCGAGGCAATCCACACTGATAGGATAGTCGCATGTCAAGACCCCTTCGTGGTCGGATGCTTGATCGTCACTTCCAAGACACCGGCCCTTTCCATCATGATCGGTATATAGACAAACGTCGCACATCTGTCCCTGAAGGTTTCAAAATCAGTGTCTTTTCCCCCGATGCGCACGCTGTGGATACGGTGCTGTCGCATTCTGAGACATAGGGCGAATTCCATGGGAAGATCATCACCGAAGTAACGCACCCTCGCTATGGTTGTATCAAGGTCTGTCATTTCACGCTGTGGATAATTGAAGTGATTTCTCTCGCCCCAAATCCTGATGCGAGAGGCCCGGCGTTCGGCCGCATTGTTTCCCACGGGTCTGATAGAAACCCGGAAATCACCGTGCAGGATATTAACAGGATACCCCACATCCTTTTCCCAGGTAAATCTGCCGCTGCCCATCTTCAAGAGCGCGGCGCAGGGCACCATGCCGCTTTCGGCCACATCGCCTGCCTCTGTGATGGCACCATGGTTCGTTTCCATGCCAAAAACAAGGGAATGGCATTTCATGTAAGCGGGACCACAGGTGTAATTCGTGTACGTGGTTTGTCCTGTTTGGGGCGTCGACGTGTTTAACGCAGCCTCTTCAGGGATGTCATAGTCATCATTGGAATCCTGCATATGAAGCAGAAACATCTTCTCCTTCAAGGAGGTCCATGGCATGTTGCCGACTTTCCTTTCTCCGAAATAATACGTAGCCAGATCTTCCAGCGTGTGTATTTCGTAAGGCCAGCCCGCCTCCTCAGCTGCATCAACCATTCTTTGCGCTACGTATAAATGGATCTGTTCATCCATAGCCCACTTGGTGGTATTCGCAGGCAGGATCACCTCCATATCCCCCATGTCACATTTCGAGCCGCTTTCCGCACCAAGACTGTGATAGTCTATGATCATATCCGGTGGATAGGTTCTGAAAAGGCCGCCCAGAATGAGACGTTCCGTCTTTGTGAGGCTCGTCATGGATGAGCAAAAGTGATTCGACACAAATCCCTCCGGATTGACGACCGGAACCACAATGACGATTTGCGTATCCCGTATTTTCCTTGCTTCGTCACTGGCCAGGAAACGCAAGATTTCCGGTCCTACGACCCTTGCTCCAAACTCTTGACCATGTCTGGCCGCAGTGACAACCGCGATTTGCTTACGATCATCGGGCATATCCCTGTTCGTTACAAAAATCGCGGGGATATCCCAACGGTCAGGGGATTTGCCCAGGACCTCTTTGTGTGCAATCTTCTTGTTTTCTTCTACAAAACCATCCAGCCAGCGATAAACCTCCTCGAGCCCTTTCTCCCCCATGGGGATATGGTCAAAGACTGCCATGTTGAATCCTCCTCAATGAAATTCTTTCACAGCTTCTCTTCTTGGGAAAGAAGAGACTTTGGGGATCGATTGGGATTTTCACGTGCAGGGGCGGTTGAAAACCCGGCCATTAGCGCCTACGAAGTCAATAAGATTCCGGGACCTGCTGTTTGCTCACCCGAAGCCGCACGTCTTCACCCACCCTGCTCTCCCCAATGACTTCTCCGCCGTTATGCTCAATGACGCGCCTGATCTTGTCGAGCTTGTCCGCTTCGATCATGAACTCAAATGATTCTCCCAAAGGTAAAATTCTGAGACATAGACCTACGTCCAGATATGCCTTTCAGCAATCCCCTCTGTAATCGATCACATCTTTGATCACGGGCGCTATCTCCCTCCGCTCAGTTCTTTACCTGGCATAGCCTTCTGGCCTTAAAATGGTGTTTCGCAACCGACCCAAGCGGCCCTTCGGCATGGGCACCGGCACATCCCTGATCGATGATCACAAGGATATCACCTTTTTCGGAAAAGGAAAAGGGACCGGGGGACCGGGTCACGTCCAGGGACTCGTCAGCCATGGTCCCCCGAACCAGCACCTGATGCCGCTGATCAGGTCCGGTCAGTTTAGCAAACCCGGTAAAGCCGCAACCAAATTAGGTTTCAGGTGTCAAATTGCGGGTTTCAGGCCTGACCACTGAGTACTGAACACTGAAGCCAAAAATCGTGACCATTTTACGCAATTTCACCGCTCAGCCCAAGGGAACCCAGCAGCAAGATGATGGCCAGATTTCTGTGTCCCCGAAGCTCGCTGTTCAGGCAAGGAAACATAGAGCATGGAGAAATGGTGCAACCGGAGTGCCTTCCGGATCTCATCGAGGAGTTTTGACTATTGACCTTTTGCGGGACTTGACATAAAAAGACACCGGAATCATGTCCTGCGTATGGTGATAACGGCCATCGGGCAAGAGTGGACGAAAACCTCGTCAATATCACATTATCAAGGCAAAACACCAAATTAATAAGTGGTTAGCCAGCCCTATGACCCGTTCGAATCCAGTGAAAACTGACCCATTAGTACCTGAGCGGTGAAATTGTGCGCAAAATGGACACGATTTTTGGTGTCAGGTTTCGGTGTTCAGGTTTCAGTAAACCCCAGATCCTGACACCTGAAACCTGTTTGGTTCCGGCTTTGCCGGGTTAAGAATTGAAAGGAGTTGAAATGAATTCAAAGACAAAGATTGGAATAGTTATCTGCGATCGTTACCGCCGCTGTGCGGGCGGGAAGTGTTTCCGAGCGATGAGGAACAAGGAAGGGGCTTTCAGCATATACATGGACACCGAACTTGAGTTGGTTGGTTTTACAACTTGCGATGGTTGTCCTGGTGGCAACATAGAATATGCGGGCGAAGAGATGGTGAAGAATGGTGCAGAGGTTATTCATTTAGCTACTGGGCTGGTGGTTGGTTATCCCCCCTGTCCCTATATCGATACATTCAAAGGCTTTCTTGAAAAACGCTATGGGGTCAAAGTCGTTGTAGGCACGCACCCTATACCAAAAAAGTATATGGATATGCATACTTATCTTGGGACATGGAAGAACGCCGCATGGAAGCCACTTATCGCGCCGTCTATGAGTGATGAAGTGACCCGTGCAAATTACGATTAAGCTAATTCACTGAAGGCCCGATTGAGCGTCTTAATGAATTGCCAGGACTTCGGTTAGCAGACATTTTTGTACGAATTTATTGTTTGCCGGTTGGCTCAGTGTGCTATTTGCTGCCTATGGATGAAGGCATTCAGGAACAGCGTCATCACGTGACAACGACAGGAGAGCAGATATGAAGGTACTCGGATTCAATGGCAGCCCCAGGAAAGATGGCAACACCGGTATTCTGATCCATAAAGTGTTCCAAGAGCTGGAGAAGGAAGGCATCGAAACGGAGCTGGTTCAGCTTTCTCACAAGACGATCCATGGATGTATCGCGTGTTACAAATGCCTGAAAAACAAAGATCAGCGCTGCGCCGTGAACGATGACGCGGCAAACGACTATATTGAGAAGATGTCGCAGGCGCAGGGAATTGTCCTGGGATCTCCCGTCTATTTCATGGATGTGACACCCGAAATAAAGGCATTGATTGACCGAACGGGTTTTGTTTCCAGATCGAACGGGGGGATGTTCCGGAACAAGGTTGGCTCGCTCGTGGCTGCGGCCCGCCGGACAGGCGCTGTGCACACGCTTGACACCATGAGTCATTTTTTCTTGAGTATGGAGATGATCATTGCCGGCCGTGCCATTGGAGTGGGACGGGACAAGGGTGATGTGGAGAAAGACGAGGAGGGCTTGATGCTGGCCAATTCTCTTGGCCAAAGGATGGCCTGGCTGCTCAAGAAGCTCTACGCGTGAACCGGGCGCTTCTTCCGCAGGGAGTGCTGTTCATGGAGCCGCTGCGAGCTTTTGAGCTTCAAATCATTCAACGAGTCCAATGGGCTCGGCTTGCGACCGGTGTCTCCATATCTCCTTCCGGCGTTTTCACCAACTATCGATATTCGGCCGTTTTTTCCCGGTGCGCAGACCAACTTCGGGCAGCGAGCGCAGGCCACACATGATCCAGCGCCGCGTTTCAACGGGATCAATCACATCGTCAATCTCAAGAACCGATGCCATGTTAATGGCTTTGCCATGCGCATAATGCATCGCCACTAATTCGTCGAATTTCGCCTGGCGCTTTTCGGGGTCATCGATTGCTTCCAACTCCTTTTTGAAGCCGAGCCTTACCGCGCCTTCAAGGCCCATACCGCCAAACTCGCCGGTGGGCCATGACACGATAAAAGCGGAATTGTGAAAACCTCCGCCGGCCATGGCCATGGCGCCAAGACCGTAGCCCTTGCGCAATACGATGGAAAAGATCGGAATGGTCGCGTTGGCGGCATTCACGAATACCCGACAGAAATGGCGTACCTGGGCCGTCTTTTCGGCCTCCGGCCCGACCATGAAACCGGGGGTATCGATAAGGACAATCACGGGCATGTCGAAAGCGTCACAAAGCTGAACAAAACGGCTTGCCTTGTCCGCCCCGTCCGCATCGATCGCCCCGCCAAGATGACGCACATTGTTCGCCATCAGGCCGAACGGTTGCCCTTCGATTCTGACGAAGGCTGTAATGATCCCGACGCCGAACTCCCGACGCAGCTCCAGGACGGATTCCTTATCGCACATGGTCTCTATGACTTTGCGCACGTCATACACATGCCGGCGGTTTGCCGGAAGACACTGGCGCAACACACGCTGGTCCGCGCAATCCCAGTCCGATATTCTCCCCTGAAAATAGGAAAGATATTGTTTTGCCTTTTGGACCGCCGCCGCATCGTCCTCCACGACGATGTCGACGACGCCATTTGGTGACTGTATCGTAATGGGGCCAATATCTTCAGGCCTGAACACCCCCAGCCCGCCCCCCTCGATCATTGCCGGACCGGCCATGCCGATATTGGCGTTTTTCGTCGCAATGATCACGTCGCTGCAACCCAGCAGGGCTGCATTGCCGGCGAAGCATTTACCGCTTACAATCCCTACAACCGGAACGAGTCCACTGAGCTTTGCGTAGTGCGAGAACGACTTGAGATCAAGACCTGCTACGACGATATCCATCATATCTACATCGCCCGGCCGTCCACCGCCCCCTTCAGCGAACAGCACCGTCGGCAACTTCCATTTGTAAGCCAGTTCGAGCATCCGATCTTTCTTCTTATGGTTCATAAAGCCTTGAGTGCCGGCCATGACCGTGTAGTCATAACCGATCACCATGCATCGGGTCCGAGATCGGTCGAACAGATGGCCGTTGACAGAACCTATTTCGGCGATCAGTCCATCGGCCCGGCCCTTCTTTATCAACTCGTCCATTGGGATACGGCGGCGTTGAGCGGCAAGCGCGAGGGACCCATATTCAATGGAGCTGCCCGGGTCGAAAAGATCTGCGATGTTCTCGCGTATGGTCCGCTGTCCGCTTTTCCGGCGCCGCGCCACCGCTTCGGGGTTTTCGTTGTCCAGTAAGATCCCATGACGCGCGATCACTTCGGCCAGTTCAGGACGAATTTCGCTTGGATCCACATTCTTTCTATCTTTCAATTTCTTACCTTCGAATATTCAAGCGGGAGGATGGAGTCTCTTTAGCTGGGCTGACAAATTGCAAAAACCAGTGTGATGTGTGCAACGTGGCTCCGGATCACCCTGTTCAATCTCTTCATTGAAATTTTCAAAGCGCCCTCTTTGTTTTCCTGATATCTGTTATGGAAAACCCTTTTGCACTCATTATTATCAAAGCTTATATAGGCTTATAGTGGACCAGATGTCAATGTGATCGGTGATTTAGAAAATTCTCACACATCTCAGCTTCTAGGAATTGAAGCCCCGACCGCCGCCCAACAAAAGGGACTCGCCACCTGAGGCCAAGGAGATACGAATTGACTATACGGATTGTCAACTCCCTTTCTCCGATAATCATCTTTAAATGGACCCGCAGTATCCAGAGGTTCACTCCGGCTGATTCCCCAACAAACAGATGGGTCCAAGGGATACCTTGAACTAACTCCTCCCGATTTTCCGCCCTGCCGGCAAGATCAAACCTCCAGGGTCGCCGTCTTCACATCTGCGCCCCTCCCGGAACCAGTCCTCAAATTCAGCCATCACTGCCTCCTGCAACATCACGAGGTTGATTTGGGCTTGACACACAAGACCAATTATTCCTACACTTTTCCAACGAATAGAGGGTTCTTGTCATCCGCTCCTGACTGAAGGTGACCCACGATCCAGACTGGCTGGGGCCGGGGGTGGCCCGCATCTCGGCCTACATCATCTAGACGAGCGGCAGGTGTCATCATGTTCTGGAGTTTCTACCTGCCCATTGCCGGGCACAGCATCAACATCTTCATGCTACTGGGTTTGGGGGTCGCGGTCGGATTCCTCTCCGGCTTGACCGGGGTTGGCGGTGGATTCCTTATGACCCCCCTGTTGATCATGGCCGGCATCCCTCCCACCATCGCCGCAGCCTCGGACTCAAACCAGATCGTGGCGGCTACCACCTCTGGCAGTTACGCCCACTATCGTATGGGCAACGTGGATGTCAAGATGGGGATGATTCTATTGATTGGCGGCTTTTTTGGCGGCACCGTGGGGGTACAGATCATCAAGGTCCTGCGCAACATGGGGAACGCCAACTTCTTCATCAAAGTGACTTACGTGGTCATGCTGAGCGTGGTAGGTTCCTACATGCTCGTGGAGAGCATCCAATGCCGCCGGCGCGAAGCCGGCCCCGGCCGACCCCTCGCGGAGCCCCCGGGACCCTCACGGTTCGGCCGGTTCATGGCCGCCCTGCCCGGGCAGATCCACTTCACCAAATCCGACGTAACCCTGCCGTTCATCCTGCCGTTTCTGGTGGGGGGATTTGTGGGCATGCTGGCCGCCATCATGGGGCTCGGGGGCGGCTTCATCATGGTGCCTCTGATGTGCTACGTGCTGAATATGCCCATGCACGTAGTCGTAGGCACCAATCTGTTTCAGGAGGTCTTCGTCTGCGCCAACGTGACCATCATGCAGGCCGCCTCCAACCATACGGTGGACCTGGTCCTGGCCATCATCCTGCTCATCGGCTCCAGCATCGGCGCCCAGTTTGGGGCACGCTTCAGCCGACGGCTCAAGGCCGACCACCTCAAGACCCTCCTGGCCTGCATCGTGCTGGCAGTCATGGTCAAGATCCTGCTGGGTCTGGTTTTGACGCCCCATTACCTGCTCGACTTCAAAGGTGGCGAATAAGATGCCGGATTTGAAAGGATATGGACGCGAAGTCCTGGCGGGGCTGATCCTTTTTCTGGTCCTGTCCGCGCCCGTTTGGGCAGCCGGCGGCCGTCTGGAGGTACAGCCTCAGGTGGTGACGATCACGGCCTTCTTCTCCGGCGTGCAGATGCACATCACCGGCGACCTGCCCCCCGACAGCCAGGCCGTGCTGAGAGTACGCGGCAAGAGGATCGAACAGGAGCTAATGCGCAAGGCCCACCACTGGGAGCTGTGGATGAACAGCGGCGAGGTGGATATCGACCATGCCCCCGGGCTCTACATCGCCCTGAGCAGCGACCCTCGCTTGCTCTCCCCCGGTGCCGGCGACTTCCCCTGGGGCTATGATGCCGTTGAACGGGAGGCCAGGTTCGGCGGCCAGCTCAAGCCGTCAGAGGACAACATCATCTTTAAGGAGTTTGTGCAGCTCAAGGAGCGGGACAAGCTCTACCGCCTTTACCCCGGCGGTCTCAAAATCACTCAGACCGGCCCCGACCGATGGCAGGCGGAAGCCAGTTTTCATCTGCCTTCCCGGCTCAAGCGCGGCACCTATCGCGTGGCCCTGTGGATTGTCCGGGACGGCAAAGTGACCGAACGACGCGACAGTTCCTTCGAGGTCCGGCGGCAGGGGCTGCCCGAGTTTCTGCACGCCCTGGCCAAGGAGCATGGTGTATTCTACGGCTTCCTCGCCGTTGCTTTCGCCATGGTGGTGGGCATGCTCACCGGTCTGGCCTTCCAACGCAAGGGCGGGGGGCATTAGCCCAACGGCCGTCCTTCGGGGCGACGGCCGCGAGCTTGGGATTTCAGAGCCCTAAATGCACCGATAGGAGTACGCATGGCCATAATAACCGTTTCCCGCGGGTCTTACAGCAAAGGCAAAGAGGTGGCCGAAAGGGTCGCCAGCGTCCTGGGCTACGAGTGCATCTCCCGGGAGATCCTTCTGGAAGCCTCGGACCAGTTCAACATCCCCGGAATCAAGCTGGAGCGCGCCCTGCACGACGCGCCCTCCATTCTACAGCGCTTCACTTACGGCAAGGAGCGTTACCTGGCCTACATCGCCGTCGCCCTGCTGGAAAGGGTCCAGAAGGACAACGTGGTCTATCATGGCCTGGCCGGCCAGTTCCTGGTGCGGGGGGTGTCCCACGTGCTCAAGGTGCGCATCCAGGCTGAGATGGAGGACCGTGTGGCCCTGGAGATGGCGCGCGACCACGTGACCCGGGGGATAGCGTTGGCCCGACTGCGCAAGGACGACGAGGAGCGGAGAAAATGGAGCCTCCATCTTTTCGGAGCGGACACCTGGAACCCCAGCGTCTACGACCTGGTGGTGCACGTGCACAAACTGAATGTGGATAACGCGGTGGACATGATCTGCAAGGCCGCCCGACTGGAGCAGTTCAAGGCCACCCCGCAGTCGCAAAGGGCACTGGACGACATGCTCCTGGCGGCCCGGGTCAAGGCCAGGCTGGTCGGCGACTACCCCATGGTCCAGACCCGCGCGTCCGACGGGGTGGTCACTGTGGACGCCCGATTCAACCTGACCAAGGAGCCGGAGCTGGGCGACAGGATCAAGGAGATGGCTCAGCAGGTGCCGGGGGTGAAGGAGGTGCACATGCATGCCCTGCCGATCAGCGCTTATGTGCGCGATACCTGCGAGGAGTGAACAGACCGGCGTGAGGGGCCTCATCCAAGGGGGATTCCGCTTCCACGGGGGAAGAGATCGAAGAACACACGGTCAATAATCCGATTCAAACCGCCCCTTCGAACATGGCCATTCTTGGCTTCCATCTCCCGGGGGTGACCTGCGCACGGCCGTAGGAAAGAAGCGTTCTCTCGGTCAGTTTCCAACCAGATTGGGGAGCCACAACGCCAGAGGCGGCCACAGGATCAGCATGGCCATGACAATCATGTCGCAGACAATGAATGGAAAGGCGGCCCAGCATATTTCATTGATCGTGGTCTCTGGCGGCGACACACCTTTCATCACAAAAAGGAGCATGCCAAAGGGCGGCGTGATGAGCCCCATCTCGAAATTGATGAGCATGATGACGCCGAACCAGACCGGATCAAAGCCGAGGGTCTTCACGATGGGCATGAAAATCGGAAGGCAGATCATCATGATGGATATGGTCTCCATGAAGGTCCCCATCACGAAGACGACAAGCTGCATGCCGATGAGAATCAACAAAGGCGCCACATCCAAATTCTGAACCGTGGCAAGCAGTCCGCCTGTGGCCCCGGTGAATGCCAGAATGGAGCTGAAGGAATTGGACGCCGCAATGATCATGAAAACCATCACCGTAATTTCCAGGGTCCCTGTGAGCGAGGCCCTGATCATGCCCCAATTGAGCCTGCCATAACAGATCGTGACCAGAAGGGTCGCCAGGACCCCGGATGCGGCCGCTTCGGTGGGGGTGGCCACTCCCAGAAGCATCAGGCCGAGGACCATGAAAATAATGAATCCAAGGGGCAGGACATAGGTGATGGTCGGAAAGATCCTTTCTTTGATGGAGCTTCTTGAAACCTCATAGGGAGGCGCGAGCGACGGATTGAGCAAGCATCGGAGGACGATGTAGAGTCCGATCAATATCCCGAGAACGAGGCCGGGAATCACCCCCCCCACAAGGATCTTTCCCACTGAAATATGTCCGATGCTCGCCAGCACGACGGCCAGGGACGAGGGCGGGATGAGCATGGCCAGTCCGCCAACGCCCACAATGGGCCCGATGGCCATGGGGGCCTTGTAGTTTCGCCGTCTCATTTCCGGCAACAACACAGTCCCTAGCATCGCCGTATTTGCCAGGGTGGAGCCGCTCAAGGCCGCAAAAAGAATCCCTGCCGTCGCAGCCAGGAGGCTCAATCGCCCCGGGATTCGGCCCAACCATCGGTCCAGCACGTCGATGGTATTTTTGGCGATGCCCGAATGGAACATGAGCTCGCCCATCAGGATGAAAAGCGGGATGGGGGTGAGGGTGAAGGTGGCAAGGGAGCTCATAATCTGGAGGGTCATCTGATGGAGGCCTTTAGGCCCCATGAAAATGAGCACCCCCAGGATATCGATCATCAGGAAGCTAAATGCGATGGGTAATCCTGAAATCAGGAGGAGGATCAGGCCAAAGACGAAAAAGGATAAGACCGCCCACCATTCCATGCTGTCACGTCGATCTCCTTTCGGTTTTCTTTTCCGGGGCTGGACGGTCCGGCGGACCCTGCGGGGTGGAAGCGGAACCCCGGTCCAGATGCCCGAAACGAATCAACTTGTACGCGTTGACGGTTTGGTGCAAAAACTGAAGCGCAAGCCAGAGAAACCCAAAAGGGATCACGCTCAGGATAAGGTACTTGGGCATGTCCACCACCTGGACGTCGGTGACCCCTCTCTGGTAATGGCTCCAGACGACCATGGCGCCATAGCACAGGAGGATGACGGAAACGGTCATCCCCAGCAAGCCATGAACCATCTCCATGACCGCCCTGCCCCTCCGGGCGAGACGGCCGGTGAGAAGGTCTATGGAGACGTGCTTGCCCCTCTTTAAAACCCACCCCGCTGCTAGAAAAGTGATCCACAGCAGGCTGTATTCGTTGAATTGGACAACCCACGCAGGGCCCTGAAGCCCTGCGGCCCTGGCAAAGATGCTGAAGCCGATCGAAAAGGTGACGAAAAGGAGGAGAAGCCCCGCCAACACGGCGAGCACCGATAAGGACCTGTCTAAGGCCTTTGACAGCCAAGCCTCTCCCTCCTTCGACATGATTCTCACCTCGATCACTGACCGGAAAGCATCTTCCTGAGCTTGGGGCCGTTTTCTGGCGATTTCTGAATCACGATGTCCCAGAGACTGGAGTAGGCCGCATCGCGGAGTTTTTCCGCCTCAGTCGGAGGGAGGGTGATGAACTGAATGCCCATTATTTTGAACGCGTCAAACTCTTTCTTCACATGGGCCTCTCCCCGTTCCACCGCAACGTGCTCTGCCTGCTCCTCTGTTTCGATCAGCACCTTCTGAAGGTGTGGGGGCAACTTCTGCCAGGTGCCCAGGTTCACCAGCACGACATTTGCGGCAATGTAGAACGAGGGCGCTACGATGTATTTGGTCACCTCCTGCCAACCCCAGTCGCGGATGAGCCCAGCCGGCCAGACGTAGCCGTCTGCCACCCCCCGCTCCAACGCCGTGTAGACATCGGGGGGAGGGATGACCAAGGGCTGCGCGCCAAGCTTTTTGAGGAAATTGACATGGGTCGGCGAACACCGGATCTTGAGCCCCGTCAGGTCTGCGGATTTGATGGGTTTCGTCAGATAAAGCGTAAAGGGGATGTCGGTTCCCATTCTCCCGAGGTAGGTGGCATTCACCTTCTCCTGATGCAATTTGTTCAAGAAGTCGTTCACGCCTTTGGCCCGCTCCTCCCAAGGACGGAGCATGGTCAGGCTCAGCGCATTCACCTCAGGGATGACGGACACGTAGTAGCCATCCGTGGTAAACACCATGTCAATCAGCCCGTTGCGTAAGGCCTCAACCTGCTCCCGATTGGGAATGACCTCGGGCCCACCCTTATAAACGATCTCCAGTTCCCCGGGGTATTTCTTTTCTGCATTGGCCTTCAGCATTTCCAGAAACTTCATGAAGTTCTGGACCTCGAAGGTGGTCTTGGGCCAGGCGCTCACCGCGGTAATGGTCATCTTAGCCGCTGCCGCGGAGTGAAACGCCAGGATCAGAAACATCAACAGGAGCACTTTCAACAAGCGAGTCATAAGGCGTACCTCTCTTTCCCTCTCATTGTCTGAGGACATCTGGACCAGCCCAATCGACAAACGCTGCCGCCTCTTAAAGCAGCCATCGATTTCTCTTCCAATCACCCCCTTCCATTAACTCCCCGGGAATGTCTTCTGAAAGCAAACAAATCACCCCTGGGTTGAGCGATTCATATTCTTTGTGGGCCGCAGGCGTATTGCTGAATGGACCGTTTGGCCCACTCCAGATGGTTCCGTATGGCCTCTTCCAAAAAGACCAGGTCCTTCTTCTCGATGCACGCCAGGATTTGACGGTGCCCGGCAATTGCTCCCAACGCGGTCTCTTCATGGTACACGCTGTCGATCCGGTAGCGCAGCATGTGGCGCCGAAGGAGCTGGCAGAGTTCCAGGAGCCGCACGCTGCCACTTGCCCGGGCCACGATCTCATGGAACTCGGCATCAAATTCTACGAACGATCGCGGGTCCCCCGCCTTGACCTTGGCCTCGGATGCAGCCACGTTTTGCGCCAGGGCCCGAAGGTCTTTGGGGCTGATTCGCTCCATGGCCCATCGGGCCGCCAGCGTTTCGTTCACTGCCCGGATTTCGCAGATCTCCTCCACTTCACCCCAATCGAGCGATCTCACTCGATAGCCGACCCGCGGGACCGAAACCAGGAGCCCTTCCCTCTCCAGCATGTGCAGGGCCTCCCGGATCGGCGTTCGCGAGGTCTTGATCTGCTTGGCCAGGCGGGATTCAACCATTCGGGTGCCAGGGGAAAAGCGACCATTTAAGATATCGTTCCTGATGGCCCGGTAGACCCTCTCCCTGATGGATACGGGCTTCTTGATGGCCACCTTGAGCTTTGGGTCCACGTCGATCAATCCTCACGCACCAACACTTGCCCTTTGCTTGATGCCCAGCCAGGCCCCGTCGGCCTCGGCCTGAATCGCCGCAGTCTCTTGAGGGGTGAGGTGGCGATATCTCCCTTGCAGTCTCAAATAGGTATCGACGGGAAGACCCTTTGAGACGTAGTTGATCGTGTAGTGAAGACCATTTTCAATTTCGTAAAGAGGGAAGATGTTGGTTTCAACGGCTGCCACGGCCGCTTTGGGAGACAGGTGTTCCTCCATCTTCCACCCCGTAGGGCACGGGGAAAGGAGGTGCAGGAAACGGGTGCCGGAGACCGCTTTGGCCCTTTTCACCTTGGCCATGAGGTCCTCAGGGAAACCGATGCAGGCGGTGGCGGCATAAGGGATTCGATGGGCCGCCATGATCTCCATGATCTGCTTCTTTCGACGGGTGTTTCCCGTGGGAGAGGTCCCGGTCCAGGCGTATCGCGGGGTCGCGGAGCTCACCTG
Source organism: uncultured delta proteobacterium (assembly GCA_963830155.1). Taxonomy (GTDB): domain Bacteria; phylum Desulfobacterota; class DSM-4660; order Desulfatiglandales; family Desulfatiglandaceae; genus CAWHLE01. The sequence goes on from CAWHLE010000001.1 coordinate 144,774, forward strand.
GATGCCCGTATTCATGTAAGCCTCGTTGTCGAGACAAACATAAATGAAATCGTCGTTTCGGTCTGCGGCACCGGAAAGCGACTGGAGACCGATATCAAAGGTGCCCCCATCTCCGGCAAAGGCCACGACCGGGATATCCGTCGTCCCCTGGATCTTGAGTGCGTTTGAAATACCGGCAGCGGTAGGGGCCGCGACCTCAAAGGCCGAGTGAAACACGGGCACGCTCAGGGATGCGCAGGGATAGGGGCCGGAGATGACGGCCGCACACGATGGGACCACCACGGCCACGGTCCGTTTCCCGAGCACCCGGAGCACCATGCGCATGCCCATGGCCACACCGCACCCCGGACAGGCGGCATGCCCGGACCTCATGACCTCTTCAGGCCGCGGATTTGCGATCGCGATCATCTTGAATCCTCCGTGATCCAGATGGGCCCGTCAGAGAACGTGTCCCGTCGCAGCGCATCCAGAACAATGGTTTCGATCAAATCGGGGTCCACGTTGGTTCCCCCGATGCCGGCCAAATATCCTTGTATCTCGTGGCGCAGAGGGCTGTGGACGAGGGCGGCCTTGAGCTCGGAGCAGAAGATCCCCTCCCTTCCGAGGGAGAGGTTGCGGTCAATGACGGCGATCTTCGGGACGCGGTCAAGGACGCGCCTTAAGGGCTCCGTGGGAAAGGGCCTGAACACCCTGATTTTGACGAGTCCCACTTTGTGCCCCTTTTCACGGAGCCGTTTCAGGGTGAACCGTGCCGTGGCGGTGATGGTCGCCGTCGTCACGAGCACGAGGTCGGCATCCTCCGTATCCACGGCTTCAACAAGGCCGTAACCCCGGCCGAAATGGGCCTGGAAGTCCCGGTCCACATCCCGGATGACCGTGAGGGCGTGGTCCATGGCCTCCTGGCTCAACCTCCGAAAATTCCGGTACTGGATCTGGTTGACCACGGGAATGGCAAAGCCGGGGTGATCCACGTCAAACCGCCGGGGGATGTTGACAGGGGGCAGAAACCCATCTACGAGCGGCTGCTCAGGCACCTCCACCGGCTCCATGAAGTGCGAGATAAAGTTGGCCTCAAGGACCACCATGCAAGGGAGCAGCACCTGCTCGGAGATCCGAAATGCCTGGATCACCGAATCAAGGGATTCCTGATTGTCTTCACAATAGATCTGAATCCAGCCCGTATCGCGCTGGGAGAGGGTGTCCGTCTGATCGCTCCAGAAGGCCCAGGGGGCGGCGAGCGTCCGGTTCACGCAGGCCATGACGACCGGCGCTCGACATCCCGAGGCAAAGTGAAGCATCTCGTGCATCAGGGCGAGCCCCTGGGAAGAGGTGGCCGTAAAGGTCCGGACGCCGGTGAGAGATGCGGAGAGACACGCGGCCATGGCTGAGTGCTCGGACTCCATTCTCATCATGAGTCCACCCAGTTCGCCCGCCGCCTCCCAATCGGAGAGCTTCTCGTAGATGGGCGTCTGGGGCGTGATGGGGTATGCCGCCACCATCTGGGTGCGGCAAAGGCGGACAGCCTCCGCCACGGCATGGTTGCCCGACAGGAATTTCTTCATCTCTCCTCACCCATGGTCATGACACCCCTCGTGCATACGGATGCGCAGACTGCACAGCCCTTGCAATACTCGGGATCGGCCTCGTACTTCACCTGGCCATCCTCAGGGGGCCTCAGACACACCTCGGGACAAAAGAGGAAACAACGGTCGCAGCCCGTGCACAGGCCGCAAAAAAAGCAGCGCTTCGCCTCAATCATCGCGTCGCCCCGGCTCAAGGTCTGGACGATCTCATCGAAATTCCTTTCCCTTTCTTGTGCCTCCAAAAAAGGTGCGGCCACCCGATCCCGATGGTCCAGAAACAGAGGTTCAAGATCCTCGAACCGCACCACGGTGTGCGGGTCCCAATCGGTAGGTGGATGAAACAGGGCCTCGATCGAAAAGGAAGGGCCATTTCCCAAAAGAAGTTTGCGTTCCTCCCCCTCAAAGCCAAGCCCTTGCGTATGAAGGTGGATCGCCAACGCCGCCCGCTTGCCCGACGCAATGGCCTCGACCACCGACCGCGGTCCCGTGACCAGGTCTCCGCCGGCGAACAGCCCGCGATGATTGGTCTCAAGGGTTTGTCCGCGGACGCTCAGGATGCCATCCCCGTTTCCTCCCCCGAGGCTGCTGCCCTCCAGGAAGGAGAGGTCGGCGGTCTGGCCTATGGCCGCGATCACCCAGTCCGCCGCTCGGTGCATAGTTGCGCGCTCGTCGAAGGACGGGCTGAACCGCCCATCTTGATCAAAAACGGTGAGACATTTCTTGAACGCGACGCCAACGACCCGTCCCTCCCCTTCTTCGATGCGGACGGGGCCCCATCCGTTATGAAAGGCGATCCCTTCATCCAGTGCGATTTTCAGTTCTTCATCTTGGGCGGGCATCTCACCCCATGTTTCCAGAGAGATGATTTCCACCTCCGCTGCGCCCAGGCGGCGAGCGCTCAGTGCGGCGTCAATGGCCACGTTCCCCCCCCCAATGACCACGACCTTTCCCTTCAAGAAATCCAACTGACTCGTTCGCAAGTCACGAAGGAAATCCACCCCCAACCGAAGGCCTTTCAGTTCAGAGCCAGACACCTCCAGAATCTTGCTCTTCGACGCACCTGTGGCCAGAAACACCGCTTCATAATTCCTGCACAAGGCCTCCAGCATGGGTCCCCGGACCCAAGTCCCTGTGCGCACCTCAATGGGAAGTGACAGGATGCGCTCAAGGTCCCTGTCCAGAACACGTGCGGGAAGACGATACGCCGGGATGGACCATCGCAGAGGACCGCCCAGTTCCTTTTCGGCCTCAAAAAGGGTAACGGGATGCCCCATCCGCGCAAGATGGTAGGCCGCTGAAAGACCCGCAGGGCCGGAGCCGACCACGGCAACGGGGTGACCGCGGCCCGCCCCTGTCAAGGTCCCGGGCTCGGCCTGGCCGTAGTCGGAACAACCTCTTTCGAGTGGGCGAATGCCTACGGCCCCGTCCCACTCTCCCCTGTTGCAGGCCCCCTCGCAAGGATGACCGCAGACCCGCCCACAAACCCCCGGCAGGGGGTTCTCCATCAAAAAGGCCGAAAGAGCGCCATCCATGTCCCCTTCAGAGGCCTTGAGCAGGGCTTTAGCAATGGGGTTCCCATTCGGGCAGCCGGTTCGGCAGGGTGACACCTTTTCCATGTGCACGGGACGCTTCGCGCTCCAGGTGCCTGTCTTGAAGACGGTTGTCGTACCGCGCGAAATGGGGATGATGGCTTCGGGATCCACGTAGCGGGGTCGCTCCATCTCAATGCCCCCCAAGGATAAGTTTAGAATAACCATGACGGGCCGCCTCGAGGTTCAAGGCCTTTTTGGCAGGAACCATTTCGCCGATGGCCTGCTCCAGATATTCCATGGAAAGGCCGCTCCCGAGACGCCAGTAAGCACCAATCATGGCTGTGTTGATCACAGACCCAAGGCCGACCCCTTTGGCAATGGCCGGTCCATTTAAAAATCCAATCGTAAAATCGGAGAGTGTCTCGAATTTGGCAGGAGGATTGGCGGTGTTGATAAGAATCCGTCCTCCCGGACGCAGGGTGGCTCGGATTTCGTCCGTGTTCAAAAGACTCTCGTCAAAACAGAGCAGTTCGTCCGGATTCTTGATCTCACACTTGAGAAGAATCTTCTCATGGTCCACACGCAAGAAACTGACCACGGGCGCGCCTCGTCGCTCGCCACCAAAGAGGGAATAGCACTGCGGATAGAGGCCGGCCTTAAAAAAGGCCAAACCGAGCATTTGCGACGCCATGACCACGCCCTGTCCGCCTCTCCCCTGAAACTTGATCTCACGCATGGTTCATCCTCGCACGCAATGGATGTGCCTCAGGCGTTCTCCGAGCGAATATGCCGCGCCACCCCTCCACGACCCTCTTCCCCCTTCTTGGCTTGCCAAGACGGCGGCACGGGGCCACCTGCTCCGATACCATTAACGTTCCAAAAATCCTATTTTCAATTAACATCTTGATAGCATTATATTTTATGTGAAACAGAAACGCATACGGTACCCCAGATCTATTCCTATAGAAGCCGCTTGTCAACTTCAAAATGGCTTCTCTGGCAAGGACCTTTTCTCCTAGGGAGTCCCTCCATCGAATACCGAAAGTCATCTGCGTTCAATCCATTTTTCATGTCAGGCACTGAAGGCTATTTCTACTGACCCCCAGAAAGAACTACATATGTTTCCTGCCAAAAAATACATGGTTCCACCCCATTTACCGTAACGTCACCTTTTGGTATGGATCTTTATAAGAAATACTTGACTTTTTTTTCTGGACAAGTATTTATGCGAATGGGTATTCGTATCAAGCAGCGCGTTCCGCAAGGGGGTGCGGCATCGTGTTTAACTTCTTTATTTGCCTCTTCGCGAATGCCTGATGACGAACAGACGTCTTGTCTCTCTTATGTAAAGGAGGGGCTCATTTCGCCCCTGGCCGGGAGTAACGCTTTTGCCTTCTGTTATTGGCCGAGGCGTTGAGAACAGGTTACAAAAACCCCTAGCCAAGAAGCGAGTCAGGCAGCGATTCAAAACCGCGTCACCCATAGCAGATTAAACATTCACAGATCTTCAAGTTTTGAAGTCTTTTTGATAGCGCTCGTGCTCCTCTTGTCGGGGGCCGCCATCCTCTGGATCAAGATGGCAGATACGGAGCCGGGTACAAAATCCGGAGTGGCGATCATTCATCTAAATGATGAGATAATAGAAAAAGTAGATTTAAATAAGGACCAGTCCGTTGATTTGTTGAACGGCAAAATGAGAATCGAGGTAAAAGCTTCGAAGATAAGGGTTGCCTGGTCAGCCTGTCCCAAGCAGATTTGCGTCAACACGGGCTGGATCAAGAACCCGAGGGAAGTGATCGTATGTGTGCCATATAAAGTTCTGGTCGAAATTGCAGCGCCCGAAGTTCCTTTTTTAGATGCAGTGGTGCGATAATCTGCTGAGAAAGACGATGATGGGATCACCCGAGCACTCCAAGACCTATAAGATAGCCCTCCTAATCTCCATCTCCTGTGTTCTGCAGATCTCTGAGTCTTTCATCCCTCATCCCATTCCCGGACTACGTCTGGGGTTGGCGAACATGCTGACGCTGGTGGCACTCGTCACCTTAGGTTTCCGATCCGCCCTTGAAATAGCGGTCCTACGGACAGTTTTGAGCGCTTTCATCATGGGGACTTTCATGTCTCCTACTTTTATTTTGAGCTTTTCAGGGGCCGTGGTCAGTTCCCTCGTGATGGGCGGCCTGTATCGCCTCTCAAGCTTTCCCGGTCGGTTTCGATTGAGCATCATAGGGATAAGTGTTTTTGGCGCCCTTTCCCACAATCTGGTACAGGTTTATCTGGCTTATCTCATCCTCATCAAGCATTCAGGAATCTTTATATTCGTCCCCTACCTATGCATTGGCGCGGTCGTGATGGGTTTGGTGACGGGCGTGGTCGCCAGAAGCGTCTGCGCGAAATTGGCCGAAGACCCCAATGATGGGACAGCCGACGAGTCAAGCCAGGAGGACGCTCACGTATCGACCCCTGTCCATTTCGTGCCGGGGACATCCTTTCTCAATCGGCTGACGCCCGAACGAAAAATCGGCGCCTTGGTGATTCTATCTTTGCCCCTCCTTGTCTCGGATAATCTTTGGCTTTACCTTGGGCTATTATTATTGTTTTTCCTTCTCGTGTGGACGTCACGCGTATCGTTCGCCTTTGTTCTCACCAGAATCAAAAAATATTCTTCCTTTATTCTTATTGCCTTTTTCTTACCGCTCTTTTTTAATTCAGGAAAATCCGTTCTGCTCGACATGGGTCATTTTCAACTCACGCAGGAAGGGCTGCGGACGGGCCTGGCCTTTTCATTCCGAATCCTCTTCCTGATTTCTCTCAGCGCCCTGTTGGTGCGAACCACTTCTCCCGAAGATCTGACCCGCGGCTTGGCCCGATTGCTCTCCCCATTGCGAATTTTCGGCATATCCGAAAAGCGAATCGCCTTGATATTGTCCCTATCGTGGAGCGCCATGCCTTTTTGCTGGCAGGCGGTCAGAAAGGCTATGAGGGCCTCGAACGTCAAGGGCATGAAAAGGATGCGTCATCTGATCCCGGCCCTGAGTTCTATGATCGCTTCCCTTTACGTGGAGGCCTCACCCGGGAGCGCGTGCTGGGGAGACGTCTGCGGCAAGGAGATCAAACAGGCGCCGGCCGACGAGAAATAGCAGAAAAGCCGGACAGATCCTGTCCGCATAAAAGACACTTTAGATGGGTCATAACAGGCTTCGTGCTTTTGATTGAATGGGCGGAACCGCGGTCAAGAGCCCACAAGATGAGCACCTTACATTTTGGCTGAGGAGGAGAAAATGGAGCGTAAAGGTTTGGCAAGGTTTTTCTTGCTGTGCAGCGTGGCCGTCTCTTTGGTGACGTGCGGAGGGGAACAGGCGATAGACGTCAAGAAGATCACGTCGGAGCCTAAGAAATTTGTGGGTTCGGATACCTGCAAGGAATGTCACCTGGAACATTATGATTCCTGGAAGATGACGCTTCACAGCCGAGCGCTAGGCGATCCTAAGACGAACAAAGACGCCATTCTCGTGGCTCTCAATGAGAAGGAAATCCGCGAGAGTCTCGTTAAACTGAGCGCACACCTCAAGGTGCCGGCCGACCAGATCTTTATCCCTAAGGAGAGTGATGTCCTCTATACCATAGGCAGCCAGTGGGCACAGCGCTTCATCGTGGAAAAGGGAGGCACTTGGTACGTTGCGCCCATTCAGTACGCCGTGGATAGCAATCTCTGGTTGGACTATTATGAGGGTGAATGGGATAAACGTCCCTGGTTCACTTACTGCGGGGGCTGCCATTCGACCGGGGCGGACCTGCAGAAAAAGGCTTTCAGCGAACCGCGCGTGGGCTGCGAGGCATGCCACGGAAAGGGTTCATGGCACGCCGCCTTGCCGAAGACAGCGGTCTTCGAAAAGCGCCAGACCATCGTAAACCCGGCCAAGCTCACCCAAGGGGTCGCCGCACAGATCTGCGGTTCCTGCCACCAGAGGGGTATGTCAACCAAGGTGGAGGGTGTGCACTGGCCCGTGGGATTTGAGCCTGGCGAAGCCCTTCATTCCCTGTACCGACCATCGTCGTATGCTAACGGCGATGTGGTGGATTTTTATCCCAATGGGTTCTCCAGGGGCCACCACCAGCAATACAACGACTGGGGAAGGTCCTCTCACTACAAGGAGGGTGTAACCTGCATGTCCTGTCATTATGTTCACCAGATCGGTTTTCCTCCGACCCGTTCCCAGACCTTTACCGCCGGCTCTAAACAGTGCTTCCAATGCCACGAGATCCTGAACAAGCTTCAGGCCCATAATTTCCATTCCTTTGCCACTTGCGTGGGCTGTCACATGCCACGGATCGGAATGAGCGTAGAATCGGGCGACCTGCACAGCCATGTATTTAAAACGTTGGTTCCCAAGGATACGCTGGACAATCCAGGTGTGCCGAATTCGTGCCAGACATGCCATGCACACAAGGATGCGGATCTGAAGAAACTTCAGGAGAAGGCCTTCCCGGGCTCAATGGAAAAGGAGAAATGGTGATGCTTCCCGGTGGGGACCTTAGAACATTGCAAACGGAGTCATGAGCAAACAAACATTGACGGTTTTTATGAGAATGATGAGAAGAGAGGTAAAAGGATCCTTGTGGGTGATACTTGCGCTGATCACGGGCCTGGCGGCACCGCCCATGATCGCGTCGGCCCAGGAAGAGGCAGCCTCTGCCATAAGACGTTACAAAGAGCGAGAGCACAGCACCGGGTATTATGAAGAATATGAGGCCAAACCGCTTGCTGGAGAGCGCCCTCTGGTGGGCATTCCCGGTGTGAGCAAAGGCATTTTGCCTTACAGCCCCACCGCCGCGTCCGTGCGCGTCCGCACCAGGCTCGCTAACGCACACCAGGGAATCAAATTCTACGAAAACCTTAAGTGCGATTACTGTCACAAGCAAGAGACGGAGGACATCCATACGGTCAGGGCACACCTGACCTGCCGCCAGTGTCACGGTGGGGAGCCCATCGCCAGCATCAATTACTACTATTCTCCGCTAAACCCCATACGCAGACACAGTTATGTCTGCGCCAAGTGTCACGAGGGCGCCAGTGTATCCTTTGCCAGCTATATGGTTCACCCTCCAAACCCCGCCAAAATCAGCACCCTGAAGACCTTTCCCCTGTTCTTTTACGCCTATTGGGGGATGCTCGTCATTGTTGTGGGTACCTTTTTGTTCTTTCTGCCTCACACCATCGTCTGGGGGATTCGGGAAATATTCATGAGAAAGGAGAAAAAGGCAAAGTGATATCCAAGAGCAAGATTCGGCTCAAACGATTCAGTGTGGGCCAGCGCATCTTTCATCTGCTGCTCATGCTCTCCTTCCTCACCCAGGGTGCATCAGGCCTCGCCCGGATGTACATCCAAACTTCATGGGGGAAAAACCTTGCTTCAGTGTTCGGAGGCTATGAAGGTGCGCTTACCGTACACAAGTTCGGTGGATTTGCGATGATGGGCTTGTTTTTGGCTCACATCTTCTATGTAGCTTCAAGAATTAAATGGCGGGAGTTTCCGAACAGTGTTTTGGGCCCCGAGTCCTTGATTCCACAACCTAATGATATTAGGGATTTTTTCCATCATGTCTGCTGGTTCTTTGGCTTGATTCGACCCCCGCGATTCGATCAATGGGGCTATTGGGAGAAATTTGATTATTGGGCGGTGTTCTGGGGAATCCCCATCCTGGGAATCACAGGATTGCTAATGGGTTATCCCTTGATTTCAACCCGAATTGTGCCGGGTTGGGGGTTGAACATTGCCTTTTCGGTCCACCGGGATGAGGCCATTCTTGCCATGGGCTATATTTTTATCATCCATTTCTTCAGGGGACACTTGCGTCGAAGCAATTTCCCCATGGACCGTGCCATGTTCGAAGGTAGTGTTGACCTGGATGTGGCCAACCACGAAAAGCCATTCTGGTTGGCAAGGCTGGCGCAGACCGGGAAACTGCAGAGCATGCTGGTGCCCGAGGCCAAGCCGGCACGCAGGCTCCTTTTTTACGCTTTCGGTTACGCCGCCATGGCGGTCGGGGTGTTCTTGCTCATCGGGGGGTTGGTGAACAGCCCCTATATCACATGGTAGCCTTTTTTTACCCTAATGGATCTACATAAAAAGGCCTGTTTTTTTGGTCAGGACGGTCCCGTGTTCTGGAAAGGAGGAAAGAAATGAAGGTCTGGTGTGCTTTGGTGACGTGTTGCGCTTTCCTTTTTTTGGCTGCTGGGTTTTCGCACGCAGATGAAATCTCAGACCTCAAGACGCAGGTCCAAAAGTTGATGCAGCGGATTGAGGAACTGGAAAAGAAACAAAAGGAGCAGGAAGCGCAGACGAAGAAGGTTCCGCAGATCGCCAAGTCGGTCGAGAAGCTCCAGAAGGAACCATCCGCGGCTCAAGTGGTGGAAGAGGCCCTCAGCAGGAAGATAAACATGGGTGCCCACCTCAAGTTCTTCTTGGCTGACAGGTCTCAGGGGGAATCAGATGGTCAGGACCAGTCCAATACCTTGGCGGCAGGTATCAGCGACACCTGGCTTTACTTCAGAAAATCCATTAATGATTGGCTGTCCGTCGACGTGGCGCCCGTAATCCAGGTCAACGCCGCCGCCACCCCGACACTCGGGAGTGATATCAGCCGATCCAATTCGGCCTCTGTCGATATCGACTATGACGAGGCGTACATGACTATCCGGACGCCTTATCCCTACAACGTGGAGCTCAAGGCGGGCGCCTTCTATCCCATGTTCAGTGAAGAGTATGCCTCAAAAACCTGGTGGCACGAGCAGTACCATGGAAACCAGGGTTTGCTGAACCTCCAGCACTGGCAATCCACAGGTCTCGAGATCTATCGGAACTTCGATTTCGAGAGTTTTTCTCTGCCCGTCTACTTCTATCCATACATCAATGGCGAGGACCGAACCCGCGATGCCACAAGCCGGTACACGGATAACAATGATTTCAAAAATATGCTGCTGCACGTGGCCCCTGAATTCTTCGCCTACGGGACGAGGGTCAAACTCCTCGGCTCCATGGGCTGGGGAAGGTGGGATAACAGCGGGAACAAGGATTCCTTTCAGTATGCTGCCGGGCTGAATGTCAAACGCGAAAAGATAGAGCTCTCCGGTGAATACATGAGCCGGCACCGCGACGGTGTGGCACTGCTGGACAGTGGGCACGAAGATGCGCAAGATAAAGGCTGGTATGTCAGGGCCCTGTACACCATCAACCCAAAATGGCGTGCGCTGCTCAAGTACAGCGATGTGGATCTCTTCGTGGCTGGCACCGATGATATCTTGACCGATAATTACAAGACCACTTGCTTTGCCCTTAACTACTGGGTTACTGAAGGATCAAGCATTATTCCCCAGTTGGAATATGTTAACGCGTCGGAGTCTGGCAGCAAAGAGGAACTAAAATACTGGCGTTATACGCTTGGTTGGAGGACCACTTTCTAGAATCTGCTCTCGATCTGACCATGACGTAACGGTTTCCAGCCTTGTGAGTTGAACCTTGTGCACGGGAGGAGAAGACCCTTTTGATTTTCGTTTTGAGTCTAGCCCGCCCGTCTCAGGGGATTCGTGAATGAGAAGGTTTTTGTCAACAAAGTTCGGGCTTGCGCTCCTCATACTGGTCGTAATCGTTGGGGCCCTATTAGCATTTAGATATTACAACCTCTACAGGTTCCATCTCGAAAAGCAGACGCGATTCATGATGGACACCTACGTGACGGTATACGCGATTGGCCCTCGCAAGATCACGGCCGGTGCCATCGACCTGGCCCTGGACCGAATGCAGGAAGTTGACACAAAATTTAGCGCTCACAATCCCAAGAGTCCGGTTTACGCCTTTAATCATGAAGGAAAACCGATTTCCGACCCCGAGATCGTTTCTGTGGCGGCGATGGCCCTCCGGATTGCAAGGGAGTCAGACGGCGCTTTTGACATCACGATCGCGCCGCTCTTGGAGCTTTGGGGATTTTATGGAGATGCGCCACACCTGCCTCGAGACCAGGAAATCAAGGCGTGTCTGCGACGAATCGGATTTCAATACTTATTGATAAAGAAGCAAGAGCTTCAGAAGACCAAAGACGACGTGGAAATTGATCTGGGGGGGATCGCAAAAGGATATGCCGTCGGCGAGGCGGTGAAGGTTTTAAAGGAAAAGGGCGTTACGTCGGCCATCATCGACGCCGGCGGAGATGTTTACGCGCTGGGAAACCGGGGAGGTAAGCCCTGGAAAGTGGGGATTAAAGACCCGAGGGGTGGCAAAGACCTGCTTGGATACCTTGAAGTAGAGGACCTCGCAGTCATGGGATCGGGCGATTACGAGCGGTTTTTCGAAAAGGATGGGAAAAGATACCATCATATCTTTGACCCCAAGACCGGTTATCCGACAGAGGAACTGACAGGTTCTACCCTGATTTATCCGGATCCCACGGCGGCTGACGCCTGGAACACGGCGCTCTTTGTTCTGGGCCCTCAAAAGGGTCTAGAACTGGCCGAGAAGACGCCAGAAATGGAGGTTATCATGGTTACGAAATCAGGAGAGGTGCTTTATACTTCCGGGCTCAAGGATGCATTGAAACGGATTCCAAAAGGTAAAGAATAGACTAGAGGAGGAGAGTTTGATGTTCAAACGAATCTTTTTTTCAATGGCGGTTATTTGTATGTCCCTTGCGGCAATGGGCCTGATTGCCTACGCGTTCACGCTTCTGACCAAGGAAGAGGCGCTGAAGGAGGTCTTTCCGTCGGACTTTGAGGTCAAGGCCGAGACCAAGGATCTGTCCCAGCAAGAGATCGACAAGGTCAAGGAAAGGCTCGGCGGCCAATTGGAATTTTTCCAGGAAGGCTCGCAATCGGCACCGGTGGAGGCTACAACAAAGATTGACTTTTATTTTGCTTACCAGAATGGTGCCAAGAAGGGTGTGGCCATCATCGATGTGGAACCCGGCAAGTGGGGGCCGGTGGAGTTCATGGTAGCCATGGACACGGAGGCCCAAGTCAGGCGCGTGAGGGTCATGAGTTATCAGGAGATCAGAGGCCGGCCCATTGCTCAGGCCAGTTTCATGAACCAGTATCGCGGCAAGACGAGCAGCAGCGCCCTGGAGGTGGGAAGAGATATCATCGGCATCAGCGGCGCGACCATTTCATCGCGTGCCGCCACCTTTGCCGTGAAAAAATGCATTGCTCTTTACGAAGTAGCTTATCTCCAAAAATAGAGGGTTCGTTTGGGGATTCTCATTGGTTTCAAACATGGATGGGAAGGGAGGTAGGATCATGAGAGCATTTTCCAATTGTCTTCTCGCGGGCGTCGCGCTGGTCTGTGTATTTTTATTGAATGGGTGCGGTGGTTCGAGCGGAGGGGACCGCGAGTCCCCCCCGACGCTCGTCCCCCAGACCTACGATGAGAGGTGCGCTTTTTGCCACGCAAGTGGAAGGTCCCAAGACGTGGCGGTGGTCCACGCCCTAGCGACCAAAAGCGTTACGGGGGTTATCGATGACGTGACCATCGATCCTGTAACCGGTCTAACAACGGTATTTTTCAGCCTCTTCATTAATGGTACACCGCTTGCCATGGTCCCAGCTCCCAGTATCCGTTTTACCCTCGCAAAGCTCGTGCCACCCCCAACGACCGGGGATTCCAGCTTCTGGCAGAGCTACATCAACACCATCGAGGTGGCCAGTGGGGTTGGTCCCGGCACTGTCAACCAGGTTCAAGCCACGTCTGAAAGGGCAAACACCCAAGGGGGCAAGTTCACTGACAACAATAACGGCACTTATTCCTACCAGTTCTCTTTTGACATCCGCAAGGTCACCTCTCCTATCGTGGTGCCCTTTCAGCCTTCGCTGACCCACCGGGTGGCCATGCAGGTGACCGACAACGTGGATAACCCCTTTTTCGAATTCGTCCCCAGTGGCGGTCCGCTCATGACTCGCGACATCGTCAAGAACGCCTCATGTAACGAGTGTCACGTCGATTTGTCAGCCCACGGGGGCGACAGGATCTCGACCAAGTATTGTGTGACCTGCCACAACCCGGGGACCACGGATGCCAACAGCGGAAACACGCTCGACTTCAAGGTGTTCATTCACAAAGTTCATGCCGGCGAAAAATTGCCAAGCGTTGAGGCCGGCGGGGATTACGCGATCTGGGGCTTCAATGGCCAAAAGTTTGACTTTTCCGACGTGGTTTATCCCCAGTACCTTAATGATACCCGCAACTGCACCAAGTGCCACGACGGGACACCGGGTGCACCCAACGAAACGGTGGATGGCAACAACTGGAAAACAGTACCCACCATCCAGGCCTGCGGCTCTTGCCACGATGACGTCGACTTCGCTACCGGGGCAAATCACCCGGGCGGAATGCAAACCAACAACTCGCAGTGTGCCGGATGCCATCCGGCCGATACCGGCGGCGTTCAGACGGAGAACTATCCAAATGGCGCAAACGTCACGGCCGTCCACGTGGTCCCCCAACTGGTCGCGGCCAAGCGGTTTAAGTACAACATCATCAGTATCGCCAACACGGCTCCCGGCCAGTTTCCGACCGTCACCTTTTCAGTAACGGATCCAACCAACGGGAATGCGCCTTACAACATTTTGACTGATCCGGAGTTCACGGCTTCGTCCAGCCGGCTGAACATCCTGATCGGGTGGCCAACCACCGACTACACGAACACCGGGAGCACCAACAACCCGGGCCAACCCATTTCCATTAACGCCCTCGCGGGTGCCATGAACAATGGCAACGGCACGTTTACCGTCGCGCCGACCGTGCCCATTCCCAAAGACATCACTGGCAGCGGTGCGGTTGCCATGGAGGGACGCCCTGTGGTGGAGACCGTCCCTGGTAGTGGCGTCTACAATCTCCAAGTGCCGGTAACCGGTGCGGTTCAGAGCTTTACCATCACCGACCAGACGGCCCAAAACCGTCGCGCTGTCGTGGACATTGCAAAGTGCGACCAGTGTCACGGCTTGCTGAGTCTCCACGGCACAAACCGCAATAACAACACCCAGCTCTGTGTCATTTGCCACAACCCCGAGGACACGGACATTAACCAACGTCCAAGCCCCCCAGCCCAAACCGTGGACGGCAAACCGGAGGAGACCATCGACTTTAAGTACATGATTCATGGCATCCACGGCGCACAGATGCGCCCCGAAAACCCCGTCGTGATCTACGGTTTCAACGGATCGGTGAACAATTTCAGCGATGTCCTGATGCCAAGCGCGCTTGATAATCTCAAGAACTGCGCCGGCTGCCACATCACGTCGGGGACCACCGGGACATTCCAAGTCCCGATCAATACCAATGCCCTTCCCACAACGATTCTGACGGGAGCAAACCTTGCTTCCCCCGATGACAACACGCAGATCACCCCGACCGCTTCGACTTGTTCTGCCTGCCATAACAGCATCGAGGCCAAGACCCATATGGTCGAACAAGGCGGGAAGTTCGACTTCAAGCCGTATGCGCCTGAGACACCCCCGACCGAAGGGCAGGACCAGGTAGCATTGTGCGGCCCCGGCCCCATCAGTGCCCAGCCGCCGGGACACACGTCGAATACGAACTGCTGCGAATGTCACAGTCCCAAATAGACTGGGAAAGACAAAACAGAATGACTTCAGTGTTTGTCAGTTGTTTATGCGAAGATTAATCGACCTTAAACTCCTCTTGGTGGCAGCCGTCATCTCCGGTGTGGTGGGGATTTGTGTCAAGACCCTTCTCGCCAAACCGGTTGAAGGCAGCCTTCAAGAGGAACGGGGAATAAACGCCGGAAATGGAAGGCAAGACGGGAATCGCTCGATGACCGATGCCCGAGAGAGTGCCGATGGTAACTTAACAGGTCTGCGAAGGCCCTCCGGAGAGACGCCATTGGAGGAAACGACGCCGCAGTTGAACCGATTTTATACCAAGTTCACCCTCTTGGGCACGGTGGTCGGCGACCAGGGTCTCTCATTTGCGATTATTGAAGACAGGGAGATCAAGAGCCAAAAGATTTACAGAATCGGGCATTCTATCGATGGGGGAGTTGTCACAGCCATATTGAAAGATCAAGTGTTCGTCCGGTTCGGTGCAAACAGCGCAATCCTCAAAATCGGAGGGAGCTCCGGTTCAACAACACCAAACGTTGCCGCCCAGACCACAAAGGAAGTTGAGCGGCAGTTCGTCACCATGAGTTTGCACGGATTGCGCAATGTAATGGAGGACTTCAATCAGTCAGGATCCAAGACACGCATCGTGCCTAACCGGGCGGGTATGGGCGCGGATGGACTGCGGTTGGTTAACGTTGACGCAGCGTCCGCCCTTGGAACCATGGGGTTAAAGAGCGGGGATGTCATTGAAGCGATCAACGGAAAAGCTATCCAGGACCCGTACAACGCTGTGGCCATGTTCAACTTGATGAAATCGGTTCTCCCGGAGGACCAATTTAATGAAATGGGGCTGGACCTGCCGGGCTTTCTCGATGGGATCAATAATCATCGATTGTCTCTCTATCAAAAGGTGTTCTCAGTCTTGCAGAAAAACAAGAACACCCAGCTCACCTTGACAGTGAAACGAAAAACAGTGACACAATAATCCATTCCTCAGAATGAACCGGGCCTTTGACTGCCCAAACCGTTCATTCCCTTCATCAAGTGTGACGGCCAAAACTGAAAAGAAATGAGGGTTGTGCCCCAGGGGCACAACCCTCACAAAGCGCCCTCTGCTTCTTTTGCTAGTGGACGCTCACGGTTACATAGTCAAGATAGGTGCCGTCCGGTACGCCATCCGCGTTATCATCCACTGCCAGGAAGAAGGTGTAGTCCCCCACCGGGAGATTAAAGTTCAACACGGGGTAGGGAACGGTCAGGTCAAACAACGGGGCCTGGGCCGTAAGGGCCAATCCCCCCTGCCACCCTCCCGGAAAGACATAGGAGAACAGACCAAATGGTGAGCTGACCACGACCCACCAGTCACACATTTGGCCCGCCATGTCGCCGGCATCCATGGCAATGGCAATGCTGACCGGTTCACCGGTGGAAACATTTGCCCAGCCGGTCTGGCCGTTTGCAGTAATCTGTGGGGCCGGGTTGATGACTGGCGCCGTCGGCGTCGGTGTCGGTGTGGGCGTCGGCGTCGGCGTCGGTGTGGGCGTCGGGTCGGGTCGGTTGCGTCGGCGTCGGTGTCGGAGTCGGTGTGGGCGTCGGCGGTGCAGTCGGCGTGGGGTGGCTTGCTGAATCACCCGGGAGCGTACCCGCATTGATTTCAGCGATATTCGTGAAACCGTCACCGTCTGAATCCAGCCCTTCTATGGCTGCAAAATCGTGGTTGGCGCTTCCGAAAGCGCTTCCATAAGCGTTTCTTGTTGTACTCCCGGACGTATGACAGGTAAGACAACTTCCCAGCACCGCCTGGAAATTGTTTCCCCCGGAAGTGCCATAGAGCGCGTTGAATTGTGTCCAGTAACTCTGCTTCGCGTAGGCGATCCCCGCAAAACACATAATAGCCAAAAGAATAGTGATGGACCTTCGACTCAGTTTAGACATAACAGCCTCCTTAATTTGAATTTTCTAGTTTGTGCTCATCCAAAAACGGTCGTTTTCGTGATGAGCGCGTTCAGCCATCAGCGATCGGCCGTCAGCAAAGACTAAGAAAAGCAAAAAATTGGCTCAATGCTGACCGCTGAAAGCTCCTTCCAGAAATCCCCGGTTTATGGATAGACACTTGTTAAAGGCCCTAAGATCAATCCTGTCTTCGAGCTCTGCCTTAAAACAAAAGGTTTTCGAGACCAGGCCCACCACGCCCGTTAAACGAGCCGGCACCATCGTTTCACCTGGTTGTCCCTCCATCGACCCCTAAACTCGGTACTGCGGGCAGCCCGGGTTGTTTCTCATGTGCTCAATAAATGCAATACACGTGCCTAGCTTACTATAAGTTATTTCAATAGGTTAATGTCAATAAACCTGAATCCACTTTGCCACACCATGTCTAATTTTTACCACATGCTTATTTCAAATTAGCATATGCCTAAGTTGAGCGATTCACCCAGTTTGGAGCCAGGCGCAGGGGACAAGAATCGCTCGATTTAGGGTATGATGTCTTTGTAAGCACAGGCCGGTTTGCAGCTCTCCCTCCTCAAACATATGACACTTCAATCCTCTCTTGACCTAGTTAATACGGTAACCTATGCTCAAACCCGCATTGAGGCCCCGTTTCGAGCCGGATCCGCTCGGGTTGGAGCTGATAAACGGCCTCTCGGTTCGGAATGAAATCCAATAGTCAAGGGCCACTGAAAGGCGCAAGGCAGGCGGGTCCTGTTTGGAGTCGGCGAAAGTGAAACCCTATACAGACGGATCGATGAAAAGCTTTTGGCAAAGGTATCTCATCATACTTTTTGGTCTCTTGATCCTTTGGTGCGTAGCGGGACGGCCGGGTCAAGCAGTGGGAGGAGGGGCCCAGGACTTAACGGCAGGCACGAAAGACCAGGAAATGGCGGCAAATAGCCCAGGGGGCTGGCTGGTTTCCATATTTCGCGACTACGTCTCCGCCGTTGACGGAGACCGCTGTCCAAGCGCTCCATCCTGTTCGTCTTTCAGCGTGCAGGCCTTCAACAAGCATGGTTTTATCATGGGATGGCTAATGACGGTTGACCGGCTCATTCACGAAGGGAAAGAGGAGACCGACGTTTCACCTCTCGTTTACGTGAATGGACGTTTGAGAATCTATGACCCTGTCGAAAACAATGATTTTTGGTGGCCAAACGCGGACAAAGACCCAGACGATTAAGTCCTGCTTTGCCTTGACCCTCTGCCTTGCTCTGGTTTCAGGTCTGATTCCAACCGCAGAGGCAGGTCAGGTGGTCGTCAGCAGTGATGAACAGTTGGCATTTGCCCGGTCGCTGATGAAAGATGGGAAGTATGATCTTGCTGTCATTGAGCTCGAACGCTTGATCCATTTTCTCCCGGAAGATCCCAAGATCCGGGAGGCCCGTTACCTCATCGGTCTTTCTTATGTCTTGGCCCGGCGGTACGAAGCCGCTCGAGAGACCCTGTTGCCTATGGCCGAATCGCGAATCAACGATGGCTTTGCCGAAAAGGCCCTCTTCCTCATGGGTGAATCGTACTATCGGCAAGGGTTTTACAGCGAGGCGGGCTTTTACTTCGAGAGGGTCCTGAACGAGCATCCTCAACCCGAAATTAAAGGCCTTTCCATTTATCGGCTTGGCTGGATGAAGATGCACATGGACAAATGGGAAGAGGCGTCACACTATTTTAATATCGTCGAGGAATCGAGTTTTCTTCATCGGAAAGCCCAAACCCTGGCATCCGAGAGCCTCTCGGGTAAAGACCTTCCATACAAAAGCCCGAATGCGGCGGGGGTCCTCGGGGCCATCGTTCCCGGTCTCGGACACGCCTATGTGGGCCGCTACAGAGATGGGGGGGTGGCCTTCCTCTTGAATGCCCTGTTTATATGGGCGTCGGTCGAGGCCTTCCAAAGCGACCAGAACGTCCTGGGAGGGATCCTTGCCTTCCTGGAATTGGGTTGGTACTCGGGTTCCGTTTACAGTGCGGTGAATGCAACACAGAAGTACAACCGCCGGCTCCGTGAAGACTTTCTCGGTCAGCTTCACGAGGAGATCGATCTGAACCGGATCGCTGCCAACTCGAAGGCCATAGGACTGGTCTTCCGAATCCAATTTTGAAGGCCTTTGATCCCCTTTCCTGGCCGCTCACGGTTTTTTCACCGAGGTCGCGGGAAGATAGGCGACCACCTGAAGTGTAACCTTCAAAGCGATTGGAAATTTTTCTTCGCTCGGCCGTTGAATCCGGATCCGCCTGACGTGAATGAGCCCCTCCGCGTATTCGACGCCATAAAGGTAGCGCGTTATTTCTTGGAGGCCCACCCCTTCTAAACTGATTTCCATGCCTTCCTGACGGAGGTCGTTAAGCGTATCGGTGAATGAGATTGGTTTCATGTGCACGACGTTTTCGCTGACGCCCGCTTCCCGTGATACTCCCTCGAGAAAGGACAGCAGATTGAAACCCGCTTCCCTCTGGCCCAGGATACGGTCCGCCGCTGCCTGCCTTTCCCCGATCTCTGCCCACTTCTCGCGGAGCCCGGTCACGACCATGAGGTCTCTCTCCCTTTTCTCAACGGCGCGTTCGAGTCTGTGACGCTCTTCAAGAACAGGGCCGAGGAGGAAAAAATAGTACGCTGCACTCAAGAGAAGCACAAGACCGGAGAAGACAAGCAACAACTGATTCCGGTTCAGAATAATCATTTTTTCACCATGCTGAAAGCGAACCGAACCGCGTTTTCTTTTCGGTCTGCGGTTGCGCCCGCAAGTTGAACCGCCCCAAAAAGGTCGGAAGCAGACAACTTCTCCTTTATACGGTCCACCGTTTCAAATGAAGAGGCCCTGCCATCGATTCTGATCTCCGTCTCGTCAATCGCCAATATGTCCACCTGCGCATCCGGGAAAGCAGAGATGGTCCCGGTAAGTGCCTCAAGGATCTCTAGCACCGGCCCGCGTGCTGACAATTCCCCCAACCAGGCATACCGCTTGGACATCTCATCCACCTTTTGTTGCATCTGGTGGACTTCCTGCCCCTTTAGGATGTGGGGGATTCCAGGAAAGGTCGTCCTCAGGATGTCTGTCACCTGTTCGTTGAGCCTGTTATACCGACGCTCCTGAACGTGGAGTTTCTGATAAAGATCCACCGTCAAGAGCACGACCAGAATGGCCACGAGAAATACCGACAAGCGGAGTGTCTTTCGCAGATCGACCACGCTGGAAGGCCTGGAAATGTCCTTCCTCAAATCGATGGTCTTTTCACCACGACCGAGACCGCAGAGCGCCGCTCCCATTCCCACACAGAGACGTCTTTGAAGCGCGGTTTCCCCGGACCCCAGTTCATGTCTCAGGTGATCCAGCGGGCGCCAATGCCGCACTTTCCTGTTGAGCTTCTCACCAAGACCAAGTGAAAGCGCTTCGCCGCCAGGCGTATCGTCCACCAAAAGGACTTCATCCACTCTGCCCCCCGGTCTCTTGAGCCCGTACAATCCCAAGGTCTCCGAGATGGTCCCGGGATCGGCCGAACCACCCGGCAGGATGCGAAGGAAATCGAGTCTATCCCGATGAATGACCTCCACCATGCCGTGATCTTGAGTGGAATAAATGAGTCCGACTGTCTCAGGCCGGTTCTTTTCGGGAAGGTGTCGATAAAGCATCATGAGAGCCACGGCATCCAAGGTAACCAAATCGGGCTCAATGCCTGCATCGGCCATCTCTTCCAGGTGCTCGGAAATGGTCTCTTTAGGGACTGCTACGACCGTTGCTGAACCTTCCAGGTCTGGAGACAGGAAATCGACCTCCATTTCCTCAACAGGACGAGGCAGGTATGGCTCCAGCTGATACTTGATAATTCTTTCGAGTTTCGAAGTCTTCCGAAACGGCACCGGAATATTTCGAACAAAGGCCGCGGAGGTAGGCAGGGAGGTCACCACCAAATCGTGCCTCAAGTCCATTTCCCGGACCAGGGTGTTGAGCGCCTGAGGCAGACCGTCTGGGTTCTCCAGATCCTTGACGGCCGCACGCTTCACGAGGATCCCTTTCCACGTGTTTACGAGCTGAACAGCACAGATGGAGTTCGGACCCGTGGCCAGGCCGACCACCCCTCTGGGCGCAAGCCAGTTCCTTTTCGAGCCCATTGCTAAGTCACCTGCCAGTATGCCAAAGAGATCTTCCCGTTTCGACGCAGAACGACACTTCTAATTCTCGCACGGGCGGTATGATAGACGCCCTCCATTTCGATGCTGAAAACGGAGCTTTTCACCGTGATGGCGTCCCTGATCCGATTGTATATTTCATCTTTGATGCCCGCGACGCGCCTCAGGTCTCCCGTATTCTTGTAGTCTTCCTTCTCGCGGTGCTCCAATATGGAGGCAGCGACGCTCCGATCAATCGCCTCGTCCAGGCTCATGAGGACCTCGACCGACGCAGTGTTGATATTGACCATTCCGTCGGAATAGACGGTCAAATAGTCCTCGATTCGGATCTTCCTCGTTTGTGGGGTAGACATCGCTTCCCTCATGCCTTTGACCAGGAAAACCTGGCCGACTGTGAGAAACGGGCCGTTGGCGCAACGGTAGGGAGGATCGAGGCTTTCGTAGTAATCACGCTCAGCACCCTCAAACCGGGTTGTATCATCGCCGTCGAGCCAGTCCAAAATGGGCGCCACGACGGATTCTTTGAGTCCCAATAGGCCGAAAAGCCTCACGAGGCATCTTGCGGCCGCTTCGCTGATATTACCCTCCTCATTCAAAAGGAGATTCACATTCAGCTTTGCGTTTTCGTCCACGATCCGACCTGTCACCGATCCCCCATTCAAAAAATCCTCCGGAAATGCGCCAAAGTCGGTCTTCGCCCATTCCTCCAGCAACGAGTCCTTTTTCAGATCTCCATCCTTCTCGATGACGGCGAATGCCATCTGCTGGCCTGCCAACGCCAAGTCGTAGGCGTGCATACCATCCCTCGAGAACTCGGCCAGGCTCAGGTCCACCCGTGCCTTGTCTGAAAAGGCAATGGCAAGCCCTGCAAGGATGGTAACGATCAACAGGGTCAAAGCAAGGGCGGACCCGCGATGCGCAGAAGGTCGAAACACCCTTTCAAGAAAGGGGACCCTTTTCATCTTCCCTTCCCTCGATCATGGGGAGCCTTACACGGGTCGTAAACCGATGTCCTCTCCCTGAGCGATCCAACAACGTAATGGAGATGGAAATGATCGACGGGGCTTTTCCACCCTGGTTAAGTTCGTCGGCGTTCCACTGATTGGAGATGTTGCCTGCATCATCCTCAAAAACGAAATCCAACCCACCGATGGACCTTGCCAGCTCAATCATGGGTCCCCCGGAATTCATGTCGCCGTCGGGCGTCGGGTCGTCCATGCGAATCAATCTGAACCCCGGACCTTCCGAATCCGGCTCAACCATGTAACCGATTTCACAGAGATCCGTGTAAGGCGTTGACGCCCCCGGCTCCAAATGGCTCAGTGAGGTAAAATGGATACTATCCGCCGGCATCCCATCCTCTACCCTGTCCTCACTCTTCATGCCCAGCAGGCCGGCGGTCGCAACGTTCGGAAAACGGATCACTGCCGACTCAAGATCCTTGGTCATTCGCTCGAAAACGGCCCGCACGATCTGGTTGGTTCGGGCTACGTCCTCGATTTCATCGGTCGTCATCATCTGGGCGTGATAGGCGCCGTAGAGCAGGCTCAGTATTATGGCGAGGATGGAGGCCGAGACCAGGACTTCAAGAAGGGTCAGGCCCGTTTGAGACGCTGGACGCCTTTGTCCGCAATAGGGTCTTCGCACAGATGGACTCACCACTCCCTCCGATAGAGGTAAGTTTCCCAGGCGGCTGGCTCATGTTCCCCCTTCCCTTCGCCCCAGATCTCCACCCTGACGCGGTAAAATCCTTTTAAAGTCGGGTCTGCGGAGATCTCCTCTCTGTAGTGGAAGACAGGGGACTCATCGCTCAATTCCCCGTTCTTTTCTCCAGGCTCAAGTCGATTCAACGCGCCGATGCGGGCCAAGAGGCCCTGAGCGAGATAGCTCTCAGCCGTCATTGAGTTTGCTTCTGACAAAAGATCCAGGTTTTGTGCCTGGAGCTTAAGTACCGCCAGCAGCGCGACGGCCATCAGCGCCATGGCGACCAGGACCTCGAGAAGGGTAAACCCTTCATCTCTGAGATCTTTGGTCGTCGTGGTGGTCATAGAGCCGCACCTCTCCGGTCAATGGATTCACTTCCATGCGGAAGATCTCATTCTGATCATTTCCAATATAAATCACAAGCGGGTCCACCGTACCGTTGGCATAGAACTGCACACGGACCGTTTCATCCTGGTTTTTGCGCTTTGATGAAACGATGATATCGCGAAAAACCACGCCGTCTGGAAGCTTCACCTTTCGTCTGCGCTCCCCCCATCCTCCCCCGGGATTGGAATCCGGTGCGTTCCCCTCATCTTCCACGCCGCAGCAGGTGAGGGTGGTATCCCCTTCATTGAATTCCAGGACCAGATCACGATGCGTAGAAGCGGCCTTTCCACGGGTCCATGCGATTTCCCCGATGATCATCCTTGTGGCCAGGCGCAGCGCTCCCTGAGGGAGGATCGCCTCGATGCGCGTGAGCGAGACCATCATGAAGACAGTCAGAATCAGAAGCGCTAAAAGGATTTCGAGCAGGGTGAACCCCGAATGGCTATGATGGTTCCTCCCAATTGGTGATATCAGCGTCTTCACCTTGGCCGCCCTCCATGCCGTCGGCCCCATACGACCAGATGTCAAAATCAGGGTTGTGGATCCCCGGAGAAAAATAGAGATAATCGTTGCCCCATGGGTCCTTGGGTAGACTTCGCTTCTCCAGGTACCCTCCCTCCCGCCACCGATTGGGAACGCGTCCGATGGTCGGCTGCTCAACAAGTGCCCTAAGACCCTGGTCCGTGGAGGGGTAGAAGGCATTATCGATCTTGAAAAGCTTCAAGGCGCTCTCCAAGGTCTGAATGTCCATGCGTGCCTTCATGACTCGGGCCTCACCCGGCCGATCCATGATCTTCACGGCCACGATGCTCGCGAGGATCCCGAGGATCGTGATCACGATGAGGATTTCGAGCAGGGTGAAACCGACACAGGGTCGCCGTTTGTGGATTGGGTTTGACCAGTATGCGTTCATAGTATTCTCGCTTGCAGGGTGGCCATCAGACGCACGATTTTCGGTTCCATCGAAAAGGCTTTTCTGACGAATATAACCGGCATCCATCCATTCATCAGCGTCCGCTGACGCCTTCAGCGGATGCTCCCGCTCATCTCAAATATGGGCATGAGTATGGCCATGACGATAAAGGCGATCACGGCCCCCATGACGAGAATGATTGCCGGTTCCATGATCGAGGTGAGGGAGGTGATGCGCGATTCCACTTCCTGTTCATAGATCTCCGCTGCCTTCTCGAGCATGGCCTCCAGCTCGCCGCCCTGCTCTCCCGCCCTCACCAATTGAACCACGATGGGTGGGAACCTCTCTGCCGTTTTGAGCGTTGACGCGAAATCTGCCCCCTCTGCGACTCGCCTGGCTGCCCCTTCCACAAGATCCTCGATGACCCGATTGCCTGCGGAAAGCTTGGCGGCATCCAGGGCCGTCACCAGAGGCAGGCCACTACGCAGCAGGATGGCCAGGGTTCGCGTAAAGCGCGCGATAACGGCCCTTTGATGGAGGCTTCCCAAGACCGGCAAGTGAAGCATCAGCCGTGCCATGATCCGTATGCCACGCTCCGTTCGCTTGATGGCGGAAAATGTGAAAAGGCCGCCAAGCGCCGCAAGCCCCCAAATCCACCATGTTTGCTTGGCTTTTTGGACGATCCAGATCAGTGCCCTTGTGAACCACGGCAGGGCCAAATCCATCCCCTCGAAAACGGCCAACACCTTTGGCATCACGAACGACATAAGAAAAATCAGGATGATGGTGCTGACCATGACCATAAACAGAGGGTAGGTCATGGCCGCCGAGAGCTTCTTCTGCAATTTCAAACGATGTTCCGAAAAATCGGCCAACCTCCTCAGGATGATGTCCAGCGCCCCGCCGATTTCAGCGGCCTTAATCATGTTGACGAAAATCGGGTTAAAGGCGGATGGGTGCTCCGACATGGCCTTCGACAGCGATTCGCCTTCAAGAACCCTTTCCCTGATTTGCACGAAGACCTTCTTGAGATGTGATTGCTCCGTTTGATCGATCATGGCGTTCAGACAATCCACCAGGGGAAGGCCTGAGGACACCAGCGTCGCAAGCTGTCGCAGGGCAACGCTCACCTCACCAGGGGGTATGGTTCGAAAGGACTTGAAACGGCTGCCCAAGCGGCCGGGCAGGGTCCTCTTCGCAGGCGCGCTGATCTCCTGCACGTCGACGGGGAAGACCATCTCCTCGGCCAGTTTCATCCTGGCCGCCGAAGGGCCATCGGCCGTCACGATACCGCTGATGGTGCGGCCCCGCTTGTCCAGCGCCTTGTATTCAAACACCGGCATGGTTCCTGTCGCCGCCGACGTCACTCTTGTGTGACACGCATCACCTCGCTGAGCGTCGTGATGCCAGAGATCACCTTCCGGATCCCGTCTTCGTAAAGGGTCCGCATTCCGTTCTGCACGGCCGCCTGTCTGACTGTGACGGCATCAGCCCCCGATGTGAGCAGACGTCTGGTATCCTGATCCATCAGCAAGAGCTCAAAGATCCCCGTCCTGCCACTAAATCCACTCCTGAAGCACTTAGCACATCCCTTTCCCCGATAGAGGACATGGTCCCCGGCCAGATTCAATTCGGACATGGTCGCCGGATCCGGGATAAAGGCCTCCCTGCATGATGGGCAGATGGTCCTTACCAGCCTCTGGGCCAGGACGCCAAGGAGGGAGGATGCGATCAGAAACGGTTCAGCGCCCATGTCTACCAGCCGGGTGAGCGCGGTTGCAGCGTCATTGGTGTGAAGCGTGCTGAAAACCATGTGTCCGGTGAGCGAGGCCTGGATCGCGATCTCTACCGTGTCGAGATCCCGGATTTCACCGACCATGATGATATCCGGGTCATGCCTCAAGATTGATCTCAGTCCCCTTGCAAAGGTCAGCTCCGTCTTTGGATTGACTTGAATCTGCCCGACCCCTCTCAATTCATACTCCACCGGGTCCTCAATGGTTACGATGTTCTTGCCACTTGAGTTGATCCGGTTCAACGCAGCATAAAGCGTGGTGGTCTTGCCGCTTCCAGTTGGACCTGTCACCAGGAAAATGCCGCTGTTTTTGTTGATGAGCCTTTCAAGCATCTTGATGTGGTCGCCGTCGAGACCCATCTCCCCCATTCCCAGGAGCGATACGGTCTTGTCAAGCAGACGAAGAACGATCCGTTCTCCGAACGTCATGGGGATGATGCTCGCCCGAATATCCACCTCCTTGTTGGCGACCTTGATCTTCATCCTGCCGTCTTGTGGGACCCGCTTTTCCGCAATGTCAAGATTCGTCATCACCTTGATTCTCGAAACCACATGGGGATGAAACCGCCGCGGAAGGGAAAAAACCTCGTAGAGGATCCCGTCCAACCGGAACCGAACCTTTGTCTCCTTCATGTACGGCTCGATGTGCACGTCACTGGCCCTCCTTCTCAAGGCTTGAGTCAGGATGACGTTCACGAGCCGAATGATCGGTGCCTCATGGGTCACGTCCAGCAAGTCGACGATTTCTTCAATCCCGGAGAATCCATGGCTGCCCAACTCCGATTCACCGAGATCCGCCACCATCTTTTCCGCGTCGTCGGTCGATTGGTCGAATAGTATATTAATGGCCGACTGGATCTCTTCGAGGCTCGAAAGAACCAACCGAATCCGCCGCGCGCCGACGATCCTGCCAAGGTCGTCGGCCGCGGCATAATTACCCGGGTCGTTGATGGCGACACACAACGTATCCTCTTCCATAAAGAGGGGAACCAATCCCATTCGTCGGAAGAAGTGGATCGGGATGTTGAAGTTCTCCTTGATCTTCAATTCCTGCGAGATTCTCTTCTTGAAGGGAAGCGCCAGACGCTCCGAGTAAGACCTCAGGCGGTCTTCTTCATTGTCTCTTTGGGTGATCCGTGGTGATGACACCGTTTGGAGCGGATTGTCTTCGATCACCTGGGGGCGTTCCTCGGCATGCATGTCTTTTTTAACCTTTACTACTCAAAGGCCTTTCGGCGCAGGGTTTCCGGCTGGCTCTTCCGGATGGCCTTCTCATGCATTTCCTCATAGCTCTCTTTTTCTTTCAAATAAATGGCCCGCTGCTCATCCGGATTGTCAACAATGTGGGGGGTCAGGAAGACAAACAGATTGGTGTTCTGATCCTTGTCATTGACCTGTTTGAAAAGCCATCCAACCACCGGGATGTCCCCTAGGCACGGCGTGATGGCCCGCCCACGGTTCTGAATGGTTTGTTTGAGGCCGCCGATCACTGCGGTCTCTCCGTCCTTGACCGTAATGGTCGATTTGGTGGTGCGATAGGACGTGGTGGGGGCCAGGACCGTGCCGTCCAGTGCCGTGGTATCGATCACATTTTTGACGCTCTGCTCCACGGTGAGTCGCACCGTGCGCTGGCTGTTGATCTGCGGGGTCACTCTGAGGGTCACGCCCACATCCTTGTAGTCAAAACTCTGGATGAGACGGTCGTTGGTGGCCGTGCCCTGATCCGTTCTCGTAACGTAGGGGACGTTCTGTCCCGCCTCGATCAGGGCCTCCTCGTTGTCCAGAGTCAGAATCTGGGGCGTCGAAATGACATTGAAGTCGCTGTCGTTCCGCACAGCCCGGACGAACGCCCCGATCGAGGCAAAGGTGAAGTCGCCGAGCGTGATCGCATTTCCGATGACTCCCACGGCAAGACCGCCGGGAAGTTGACCCTGCGTGATGCTCTCCAGGTCCCCTGCGCCCGGGGTTTGCGCGATCGCGATGCCGCCGTCGCTTCCCGCCTTGAACCCCCCTCCAAACTCATTGCCGATCCGCCATTGAACACCCAATTGCAGGGATTTGTCCGCAGAGACCTCCATGATGGCCGCCTCCACGTAGACCATGGTGCGGGGAACATCCAGTTGCTTAATCACGCCCTCCAGCGTGACGTATTCCCCCTTCTCTGCGATGATCACGATGCTGTTGGTGGCCTTGTCAGCCGTGATCTGTACGTCTTTGGAAATGAGTGGGGCCGTAGGCGCCTCTCCCTTCTTCTCCTGGCCGCCTTTGCCCGGGATCTCCGATAAGACCTTTACCAGGTTTTCGGCAAGCGAGTTTTGAAGACGGTAGATATGAATACTCGTCTTTGGTTTAACCTCTACCCGGTCCAGTTGCTGGATCAGGTGCCGGACATCGTCCATGGTTCTTGGAGAGGCTGAAACGATCAGGGAATTGGTCCTGTCGTAGCCAATCATCCTGACAGCATCCTTTGTCGCCTGTTTGTCCTGCCTTTTCCCCAGCAACTCGACCAATTTGGGACCAAGCTGTTCCGCCCTGGCGTTTTCGAGGGTGAAGACCTCGATAACCTCATAGCCGGGCTGGTCCAGCTCCCTTACGATACCTATAAGCCGATCGATGTTGGACGCAACGTCGATGATGATGAGGGTATTCGTTTCCGTGTAGGGAATCAAGACACCCGTGGTGGGTACCAAGGGTTTGAGCATCCGCGCGAGTTCCGATGCATCCGCATATTTCAAGGGTTGAAGCTGCGTGATGATCATATCTTCAGCTTCTTGCGCGTCTTTCTTGAAGTGGGTCGCCACCCCTTTCGCCTTGGCATCGGCCGCCTTGACGATCTTGATCACCTTTCCGGCCTCCACCGTCGTGAAGTCATTCACCTCAAGCACCGACAAAAAGACCCGGTAGGCTTCATCGATGGTGATCTTCTCGGGCGAAATGATGGTCACCTTCGCCTTGACGGCAGGGTCCACCACAAAATTTTTCCCCGTCAGATCGCTGATGAATTTGATAAGGATACCGATATCCACGTCAGTGAAATTCATGGTGATCCGCTGAGGCGTCACGCTCGGCCCACCGGCGCCGCTTTCCCCTGCGACATGGGTTCCTTGGCCCGTTTGTGCCCAACCGTTCCCTGCCACGAGGATCCAAAGAATAGCGGCCAGGGACCATAAGACGATGTTACTTGTGGTCTTAGCGACTCCAACCACAGGCAAACCGGCCGCCGGCGTCGGGCGATATCTGACCGTTTCCATCATTGTGAAGGCTGATCCTCCGCTCCCTTTTGGCTGACAAAATCCGATTTGGCCCCGTCCTCACCGGGCTGCTCCCCTTCCGAAGGAGATCCCCGGTCTTGCACAGCCGCGCCATTTTGTTCGGCTCCCTGCACAATCCTGCCGGGAGGTTTCGATTTGATCGGAGCCTGCCGAGATACCCGGCTCCCTCTCCCAACCCGGCCACCAGTCGGCAGATGCCGTTGGGGCGGCGTCACGGACATGGCCCCCGTCTCGGCTTCTTCGCTCATCATGAGCATTTCATTTTTCCCTTGAACGCTCAGGATGACATGATCAGGTTCAATGGCGACGATTCTCGCTCCTTGGACCTGTTCATTCAACGAATAGAGAAGCTGGGTCTTGGTTTTCCCATCTTCGATCACTGCATAGGATGGGCCATTGTTTCCAAGGATGGTGCCCTTGAGCTTCAGGTCCAGCGTTGTACCCTTTGAACCCTCTGCAGTCGACATCCCTGACGTTGGGCTCGTCTTTGGAGATATTTTGAAAATGTCGGACTTCGACAGACGTTCATATTCCTTGAGGGATCGAGGAGGAACCAGAATACCTCTCGTGGAAGCGGTCTCATCCTTAGGGCGGACGACCGGTGCTGGCCCGTCATCTTTGGGGGACAGCCAGAAGTAAACCGCCTCAAATCCCATCCAGACTCCCAGACCGGCTAGTAAGACATTGAAAACAACAAGGATTTTTCGAAGATTCCTTCCCACGATGCTATTGATCATTACGTGAGGAGCATATACTTGTCAACGGCATTCACAAGGTAAATCTCTTCATACGCCAACCAGCCAGCGAGTCAACGCTGTTCAAAAGATGACTCGGGATTCGTTCCATCACAAGGGGATTCGCATCGATGGACAATGACATGATAAAAGATCTATTTTATCTATTTTAAAATATTAAAGCTAAAAATAAATAATCATGAGCCGAGTTCGTCTTGGCGTGTCCAGTAAAAATAGAAAGATATTTGAAGTGAGGCCTGGATTTTCCATTTCACTGATCCGTTAGATAAAAAACCATCTGGGCTTCTGTTATATAAGAGTCTGGCGAAAAGAATTTCCAAACGCAGGAGAGAACCCAAGATGGCTAAGGAACAAAATTAAAGATACCATTAAAAGGCCCGACCGTAAAGGCGCTGGACACTTCTCCATCCTGAAAGCAAACAGACGCGAGGCCCGTTTTCAATCCACAAAATAGGCAATTTTTCGCAAAATCGTCGGTTGATTCTTCTATTAGAGATGGGGGTTGAGGGGAAAGCAGTGTCTTAACTTCATCCCTTTTGCTACCCATCTGTAAGAAGCAAATGTCATGTCCATCCTTTTCTCTCCTCACGGATCCTGCCACCACCGCCCCATCCCGGTTGAAAATGAACCTCCACAACTTGATGGGCTGGCCTTATCTGTCATTGACACATAGCGCAGAATGCCATAGAATTCGCAGACAAAAATAGAAGTTCTTGTGATCTCATCTCTCTTCGGGATCGATACTTTCAGACCGAATGGGAGGTGATAACGAGCCGAAGGGGGTGAAAGACAAATGATGTCCAAACTCTTTCTCGTGCACCGTAAGATCATGCAATTAAGAGGGTATGGCCGGCTCCTCGATGAGCGCAGGACCGTACTGCGATTCTTGGCTTCTGGGAAAGCCATTGGGCTTCTGACGTGGATCAACCTAATCATGCTCGTTATCCCGGGGTCAGTATGGGCCCGAGAACAGGGCACTCCAAGGATGCATCGCGAGCTTAGGATGACCACGGGATATTATGACGAAAGGGATGTTACCTCCGGTTTCTACTTGCACCTGCCGGGAGGGCCGGCCTTACCCCCCGGGTTGATCACCTCGAGTCCGAGAGGGACTTCGCTCAGATGGAGAGCGTTCCTGAGTGACGCACACTGGGGGATCAAAATTAATCGGCTGGAGAAGTGCACAGATTGCCACCGCCAGCAGGCGCGAAACATCCACACGGTTAGGGGCAAGGTCACCTGCAACCAATGCCACGGTTTTGAACCTATCGCTGGCATCTACCACTACTACTCCAAGATGAACCCGAGTCGGAGGCATGCATGGATATGTGCAAAGTGCCATGAAGGGGCCAACATCTCCTATGCCACCTACATGGTCCACGAACCGAATCCGCTCACCGGAACCGCCCAGAGAGATTTCCCGATGCTGTTTTACGCCTTTTGGCTCCTTGTGGCCGTTGCCGCAGGAACTTTTATAGTTTTCTTACCACATACCTTTCTATGGGGTTTGAGAGAGGCTCTGGCCGGACACCGGAAGCGAGGCGAGAGCATGATCAGTCGCTTCCCCCCGGCGCAGCGACTTTTCCACGTCTTGTTGATGCTCTCATTCCTCATCCAGTCGGCTACGGGGTTATCCCATGTATTCATTGAGACGCAATGGGGCGGCTTCTTGGCTTCACTTTTCGGCGGCTACGATCAGGCGCTTACCGTTCACAAGTTGGTTGGCCTCTTCATGCTCCTCTTATTCAGCATTCATCTTCTATATATCGTCTCCAAGGTCGACTGGCAGCGCTTTCCAGGGAGCTTATTCGGCCCCGACTCCTTGCTGCCCAGGTGGGCTGATCTCGTCCAAGCGCTTCAGCACCTGGGCTGGTTTTTTGGCATGAAAAGACATCCAAAATTCGATCGCTGGGGCTATTGGGAGAAATTTGATTACTGGGCAGTCTTTTGGGGGATGTGCATCATCGGCGGTACAGGACTTATCTTGTACAACCCTTTGTTCTCAAGCCGTTTTATGCCGGGCTGGGGGGTCAACGTTGCCCTGTGGGTCCATCGTATCGAGGCGATTCTGGCCATGGCCCACGTATTCATTATCCACTTCTTCATCGGCCACATCAGGCGGCCCAGCTTTCCCATGGATCTGGCTATGTTCGAGGGAGGCGTAAACCTCGATTTGGCCCGCCACGAAAAAGCGGCCTGGATTGCTCGACTCGAAAAGTCCAGCAAATTAGAAGGTCTCCTGGTTTCTCAAACGTCCGTCGGTCTTCGCGTGGTATTCTACCTCTTCGGATTTGCAGCGCTGACCATAGGATTATTCTTATTGATCGGCGGGGTTGTCAACAGCCCTTATGTTACATGGTAGTGCCGGCTTTAGGAAATAAGACTTAGGTCGAATAGGTTTATGAATATCTGGACCACAACACATGGCCTTTCCTTTTGGGGGAGATCAACGCCAGGAACTTGAAATCCGTCTTTCTTCGTCTGGATTGTGGGATCGTGTCATAAAGATAGCAGTCAACTCGCCACGACACGTCGTAAACAGCCCCTCCCGAAAACTATTCGCAGTTTCATCCACATTAAGTTTTTTACCAACCACCCAAACAAAAA
Source organism: uncultured delta proteobacterium (assembly GCA_963830155.1). Classification (GTDB taxonomy): domain Bacteria; phylum Desulfobacterota; class DSM-4660; order Desulfatiglandales; family Desulfatiglandaceae; genus CAWHLE01. The sequence goes on from CAWHLE010000001.1 coordinate 177,048, forward strand.
AAGGCGGACCAGATTATTCGGGTGTCATATCGTATGCCAAGCCACGCGCGGTCCATCTCTGCAGGAAATTTTTCGGCTTCATCATTGGATCATCGCGGACTTCGCAAAAAATACCTCGGATGTTCCGATCAGCGTGACCTTCGAAATTCAGACATTTACGGAAACGGTGATTCAATCAGCCCAAAAACCATGCAAACACTTCTGAACCATACCAATCGTTTGGTTAGATCCGCCCCGAACCAAGTGCGAGAAGAAATGGAAGAGAAAAACGTCCGGGTGGACATCAAGTTGGCAGCGGATCTTGCCGTGATTTGCATGGATCCGGTTCAGATGGAACGGGTGCTTGTAACGCTAATGAGAACTGCAATCAACCAGACTTCACAAGGCGCATGGATCTCCTTGCAAACTTTGCTGGAAAACGGGTTTATCGTACTGGTGATCACGTATCCTGCCCATCACCTGTCCCAAGACGATATCAAGCACTTCTTCTATCCTTTCACCTCATCGCCTTTGGATCATGACCTCGGATATCTGCCAATATCAAAGATCATGGTGGACAAATACGGAGGACACATCAACGTAAAGTTTGAAGAACCCGGCATTATCAGTATTCGCATGTCATTGCCGGTTTCCGGGAATTCGTCAGTGTCCCCGAAGTCGGTTGAAGCCGGGGGCTGTCATGACCAGGATAGCATCGGTCGTTAGTACAGCGTACTCATGGATGTCGCGTTCACAGCCTGGAGATGGACAAATTTTGAGATCGTCGAATTGATGCTGGAACGAAGGATGCTCGTGAGGGCACGCGAATCTCTCAGAAAGGGGATCTCGTTTGGTATGCCAAGACTGAGCGTCCGGTCGCTTATATGAATCGAGGGCAGGTCGGCGCCTGCTTTCATGGAGGTCTGCTATGGCTCCAAGTCTCACCCTGACGGGACGAAGACCTTCAGATACGAACAAACCATGCGGATTGAGACGGGCGACGAGTGGGGGGAATTGGAAGCTACCAGGCTTTGAGGCAGTCCGGGCAATTGTAAATTCCCGCTGTTCTTGCACATGGTTGGAAATTGATTTAAGAAGCTTCCACCCTTGGCAAGAGTCGATGCCCTTGTCCGGTAATCTTGAGGAGGCGCTCCTGTTACAGATGGATCAGGAGCGCCCACGTCCCAATCCGGGACCTTAAATGGAGTTTTCCCAGGTCTGCCCGAAGTCGACGATGGGCCTGACCTCCTGCACGTCGAAGGTAACGGCTGCCTGGATCATCTTGTTCGCAGTCTCGACACCAACCTTCTTGGCGATCTGCGCCCGCTTTCATCGAGCTTCCCTCCAGAGATGTGGCACTCCGTCATTTTGAGGTAGACCCGCACGCCCTTCCATTCCGGGAGCTTCTTGCCGACTCCATAATCATACAGACGGCGTTGGAATTCTCCTTGAGATTATCGAACGTCCGGTTTTTTCCCAGCCCCATGAAGACGGTCTTTTCATCTGTCATGGCCGGAGATCCAAAATAGGCCACATTCACCTTGCCGTCCTTGCCCGCCGTGCTCAGCGTGCCGAGCCTTGGCTGTTTGTTAAAGTATTCCATTAACTTTTTTGACATGTCGAACCTCCCTCCTCATAGGGGCCTAGGAACCCGACGTGGGTAATATACGGTTTAAAGCGCGTGGCAACCCATCTCGTCAAAATGCTTTGGCCAGTATTCAAGATATGAGATAGATGCTAATTCAAAAATCCGGATGGTTAAAGTGAAAAGTCAATAGCAAAAACCTGGAGGTCTTGACGGAAGGCGGTTTCATTTGCCAAAGGTATCTGTCGCAAACTTGGTACCCGCACGGATCTCTCGCGTCTTTACGATGACCCCTCGTGTTGGAAAAATGGGGAGAAGTCATGGAAGGGTTCCCAATGACCCTGGCCGATAAGGGTTAAGCTCGGCTTTCGGTGCCTAGTGTGGGCTTGAATCTCAGAGTCGAATTATGTATTGTCAAAATGGGGAGAAGTCATGGCTGCGACCTATGAATCATTGATTCAAAACGCGATGGATCTTGGTGCCAGCGCTGGGGGAAGTACTGGACCTGCCCGCCTCACCTGGACATCACGCCAAAGACCTTCATGGAGGGGTATCACAAGTACAGGTAAGGCTATCGTCATCAAGACCCCGGCCCCAAAGAAAGGTCAGGATGTAGCTTTGGGCATTGAATTCGAGGACAAAAGAAAGCTTCTTCCCGCGTGGTACAACATGGCGTTACTCGACTAACGAGAGGACCCCTGCCACAGCCTGCATCGACTGGAGCCCGTAATGGTCTCTTAAAAAGGAAGGTCTGTTGATGGCAGTGCGTCACACAGTGTTTAGGCCCTGTCCCATGGAAGCGGGGCAAAAAATCTATATCGAGTCCGGCCCTCGCAGGGGGGACTGGGAAGTCATCGGTGTCGACCAAAAATCGGTCAGACTTCGATGTCCCATATCCGGCAAAGAAGTGGAGTGGGCACACTTCTGTTACTTCGTCGAGACGATAGATGGCTCTTGGCCACACAAAGATTAATCTAACAAGTTCATTATGTTGTATAACAAACATCACTCGATGATTGAAGTATCGGAACGCCCTGATCCTTGCAGACCCCAAGAGAAGATGTTAGCGTTTGTCCGCCAACAGGAGGTTTCTTTCATTGGTCGTTTCCTTTCTGAGTTGGCGTTGGGCCTTGTGCCATGAACCTTTGTTTCATTTGCCTACACGCTTTTGAATTCCAGGTCCAAATGAAACCCATTCACCTTGAGATCCTTCACGAAGGCGAGCACTGTGTCCCATGCAGATACATGGCCAGTTTGGTCGAATCCGTAGCGCCCGGGTTCGGTGAAAAACCGAGAATGGAAATAGGTCATCACCAAGACCTTGACCGGCGCTAGCCGGTACAGCCAAATCTCAAACAACCTGGGGCGTCCTCTGCGCAGGTCCCTTCCATCTGAGCTGACGGAGTTCTGAGCCTTTCTGGCAGCGCCCTATGCATTTGAAGACAGAGACTACCCGATACGTTTTCCACATCAAGGGGGTTTGCCCCCCTGAAATTCACTTCGAACGGCCTGGCGATTCGATCCTTCGCCTGCGTTTCGTGGGCGGCGGCTGCGCCGGCAATGCCCAACTCGTCAGCCGGTGGGTTCAAGGCCAATCGATGGCCAAGTTATTTATATTACTATGGCTATCCCCTAATGAAACAGCACTTCCTGCCCAGATCAATTGGCCGAACCGGTTCTTCAACTTTTAAGGGAGGAACTCCGGCCTGCCAGTTCTTTTCGCATCTGTGGGAGAAGCGCCAAAAAGCGTGTTTGCCTGATAGGGGATTTAAAGGGAATCCGGATCGGTTTGAGAGAATCCTCGAACAAGTAGGCCTCGCCAATGTGGGCTCGGTTTTTTGCCTGGGTAATCTGACCGGCCGAGGCTCGGGTAATCGCGGCGTCATTCGGCTGGCGACCAAAGAAGGTCTCTTGGCCCTGCTGGGCAAATTGGATTGACTTTATGCCCAAGAGAAATAGGGCTCTGATCTCACGCCACTGGATCAGGGGGAGAGGAATCTTTTACTTGGTCCTCCCAATCCGGCCAAGCCGGAACCAAACAGGTGTCAGGTTTCGGGTTTCAGGCCTGGCCCGTGAACAGTGAAACCTGCAATCGTGACCGTTATGCGTGCAATTTCACCGATAAGGGCATAATATGATTAGCTTTAGGCTTGGCTTCAGGAGAGGCGTCGGCTTTTTCGGCGGCTACCTCCAAGAGTTGCCATGCTGCTCAGACTTTGAGCGCTATCCGATTGAAATGAATATGGTTTGCAACCTAATCAACTTCATGAAAGACGAGTCGGTCTTCCAGCACACGGCCGAGCGACATTCCACCAAGAAAATCGCCGACATGCTTTGCGTGAGCATTATCACCATCAAATCTCGCCGCACTAAAATCATGGGAAAACTGGGTGCTGAAAGCCCTCTCCGGCCGGCCCATATTGCGACACAGCTTGCTCTTGTGGATCAGGACTTACAAATCTCAATCCGGAGGCATCCAATTAACAAAGTCTCCTCCCAAGATTCTCAGACTCAGCCGGTCTTATCGCTATTCCGTGGAACTGAAATCATCATCTTTAGAATGATACATTGCGGTTTTTTTTATAGACATATGAGTCTTGGATAATGCGCCGGCGTCATCCCGAACCTGAGACAGAGGCGCCATGCTCCTTCACCTGAAAGCGGGGTGAAGGGATCCCCAAATTTGAACACCAAACGGAAGATCAATTGAGAAAGGAGCTTTGCAATGGTAGATTTTACCCCCAAAGAAAGAGTGGGACGATTGTTCCGCCGTGAACCCCTCGACACCATGCCCTTCTTCAGCGGGATGGGGATGGTCCTTATGCCGGCCATCAAGCAGCTTGGCTACAAGTTTCCGCAAGTCCACCGGGACCCGGAAAAACTTGCCAGGTCGGCCATCTTGTCGAGCCGTATGTTCGGGTTTGACTCCGTGGTGGTCCCTTTCGACATGACCATGGAGTCCCAGGCGCTCGGTAACGAGATCAGCCTTTATGACAACTCGGAGGACATCCTCTACCCGACCATCCCCTATAAGCGTTGGAAAAGCATGGACGATGTGAAAATCCCAGACAACATCGCGGAGACCTGGCCCATCACATTGGTCTACGAGGCTATCAAAATCGCCAAGAAGGAAGCACCCGAGTACCCGGTTGGCGCCTGGCAGCTAGGTCCCTTTACCCAAGCCGGCCAGGTCCTGGAGCTGGACATCCTCCTGAAGGGCGTGTTCAAAGAAAAAACCAAGGTGGAGACCACGCTGGATAAGCTATCGGATATGTGCATCGAAATCGGCAAGAGCCTCCAGGCCGCAGGCGCAGACTACATCACGCTGAGGGAGATGGGCACCGGCACCGACCTTCTGAGCCCACGGACCTGGAAGACCGTGATCCAGCCCAGGATGCAGCGAATCTTCTCTGCGTGGAAATCGCCCAAGGTCCTGCACATATGCGGGGCCACAGACCTGATCATCGAGATGATGAATGAGTGCGGTGCCGATGCCATCAGCGTGGACATCAAAAACAACCTGGTCGAATCCCGGAAAAAACTGGGGAACAACGTCCTTCTCTTTGGCAACTTCGACGTGTTCGCGCTTCCTTGCAAGAAAGAGACCACGGTGGATCAGGCCGTTCAAGGCATCAAGACCAACATCGACGGCGGTGTTGACGCGGTGTGGCCGGGTTGCGATCTGTGGCCAGACGTCAAGGACGCGAATATGAAGGCCATTGTTCAGACCGTGAAAGAATATGGCATCAAACAGAGCCCGGCCGTGGGCAGGCTAAACTGAATCGCCCCATTTTTCGGGACCACCCTCTCAACACCGATCGCCTTTCAAGGAGATCGGTGTTGTTTTGCGATTTCCACCACCGTCGCAATCCAATAATTTATAATGCAACCATGAAATAATAAGCTACATCAAGTGTCCGCTCTTTTAACCGTTATAAGGAGGTGGGGTATGTTTCATTTCGATACTCGGCAGAAGGTTTGTGAGGTGGGAGGCGTCAAGTTTGGGGGGCAGCCAGGTGAGTACCCAACGGTTGTCTGCTCATCCATTTTCCAAAAGGGAGATAGGGTCTTTAAAGGAAAGAGAAAAGAAGGCTTCAACGAAAAACGGGCCGAAGACCTCTTAAAAACGCAGGACAAGATGTGGCATGAAACGGGCGTCCCGGGAATGGCAGATATCGTCGCAAACACTGGAGAGGAATTTAAACGTTTCATTGACTTTGTAATATCCGTTAGCGACATGCCTTTTTGCATCGATGCATGGGTCATGAAGCCAAAGCTGGAGGGGGCTGCCTATTGTGCCGAAAAAGGATTGTTGGACCGGATGTTCTATAACAGCCTTACGGTTTGGGAGCAGGATATCGAAACCGAAATCAGGGAGATCTCGCAGATAGGCGTCAAGCATGTCCTTCTGGTGGCCTTTGATCAGGCAGACCAGATGCCCACGGGCCGAATCGCCGGCACCCAGAAGCTCTTGGACGCCATCGAAAAGATGGGGGCCAAATTTGAGGGCATCTTTGTGGATACCTCGGTCATGAATGGTCCCGCCACCGCACTTTGTGGGCTGTCAAACAAGCTGATCAAAGAGAAGTGGGGATTCCCGACTGCGAGTGCCCCGAGCAACGGTTCGTACATGTGGAAACAGGCCAGAGAGATGTGGGGCTTCGCCGGATGGTCTGCAGCGGACGCAGCCCTTGAGGCCCTGTCCTCTTTTCTGTATCATGATATGATTTTCTCAGGCCCAATGGCCGGTGCACCGCGCCTGTTTCCAGCTGTTGCAATGGCCGATGCCTTTTTAGCCACGGCCGTTTTCGGAGAGACCAAAAGACTTCCAACTGACCCGAATCACCCCCTCTACAAGCTTTTTCCGGAGTTTGTGGAGCAACTGAAGACCATGCCGTAACTTCTCTGTCTGTGGACGGCACGGGGACCTAAGCCAAGAGAAAGGAGCACATGGACCATGGCGCAGCTTGGTCCTGAACAAATAAGGACGCCGCTTGACCTGCATGCGACCTCTGGCCGGCGATCGAGGAGAGAAACTTCGAGGCTATCGAAAGGAGGGCAAAGGAATGGAAGCCCGGCGCTACCCGGGCCATCGGAGGGATTTTGTGACCTTCGTTTGCCTTAGCTGATTGTAGAGAAACCCCTGAAAGGAGAACATAAACGTGGCAACAAAAGAAGAATTGTTGGAGCTTTTGAAGGACGGTGTGATCAACTTCCAAGAAGATCAGGTGAAAGAAGCGGCACAGAAGGCATTGGATGAAGGCTTTCCGGCCTTCGAAATGATCATGGACGGATTGGCCGCAGGCATGGAGGTCGTTGGTGACCTTTATGACCGGAATGAATACTTCGTTCCCGAGGTCCTCATGTGCGCAGATGCCCTTTATGCCGGCCTCGGCATCCTACGACCCCATGTCCCGAAGCAGGATAAAGGCATGGTGGCCCAGGTGGTCATCGGCACCGTTCAGGGCGACGTCCATGACATCGGGAAAAACCTGGTAAGGATGATGTTTGACGTGGCTGGCTGGCAGGTCCACGACCTGGGCAGGGACGTCCCTCTTGAGAAGTTTGTGGAGGAGCAGCTTAACACCGACGCTGAGGTTGTGGCTATGTCTGCCATGATGACCACCACCATGCTCGGCATGAAGAAAGTGATCAAGATGATCAAAGAAAAGAACCCCAACGTCGCCATCATGCTCGGCGGCGCACCCGTGACCCAGGATGTGGCAAAGCTCTTCGGAGCGGACGGATATGCCGAATCCGCCGGAAACGCCGTCCAGGAAGGCATCAGGATGATCGGCCGCTTGAGGGAAATGCAGAAGAAGTAAGGCATAAATCGATTCATGGAAAAAATGTGCGGGCCAAGCATTAGTTTGGTGAACCAGACGCAAAGGAGGAAACTGTTGAATGGAAGATAGAAATCCCACCGTCATCTTTCAACCTTCCGGCCGCCGGGGGCCAGTTCCCAAAGGGGTTACGCTGATTGAGGCTTCAAGGTTGCTTGGGGTTGACATTGAGACCCTGTGCGGCGAGAAGAAGGTCTGCGGGAAATGCAAAGTTCGGATTGAAGAAGGGTTCTTCGAAAAATACGGAATCGAATCCAAGAAGACACAGGTCTCTCCATGGCAGGAAGAGGAAGCGAAGTTCATCACCGCCGAACAAAAGGAGGCAGGGTACAGGTTGGGATGCGTGGCCAAAGTGGAGGGGGATGTCTTGGTCTTCGTGCCGGAGGAATCCCGCGCAGGGAAACAGGTGGTCAGCAAGGCCGCACGAGACATCCCCATCAAGTGGGACCCCGCCGTAAAGGTCTACTTTGTGGAGGTGGACAAACCCACTTTTGAGGAACCGACTGCGGATTTCGAAAGGATCTGCCGGGGTCTCGAAAGGGAGTACGGGCTGCGAAACCTGGGCATCGATATCTTTGCCCTACGACAACTGCCTGACGCCCTGCGAAACGGAAATTGGGCCGCCACGGTGAGCGTTTGGAACGACAAAGAGATCATCCGCGTAAGGCCGGGAAGACATGAGGATTATTATGGAATCGCCATTGATGTGGGAACCACGACGGTTGCAGGTTATTTTTGTAATCTCAGGACCATGCAGGTCGTCGACACCGTATCCCTCATGAACCCGCAGTGCAAGTACGGTGAAGACGTGATGGCCAGAATCACTTTCCACATGACCACCGAAAACGGCCTCAAGCGCATGAGCGAGGACATCATCGAGGGGCTCAACTGGCTCATCGATCAGGCGGTTCAGAACACCTATCCTCCAAAGCAGAAGGGCAAGAAGAAAAAGGGAGAGGAAGGACCGGATGAATTTGTGGAGGCCCCGGAGGAAGGAAAGACCTACTTGCGGTTGACCAAAGATGATATCGAAGATCTGACGCTGGGCGGCAACACGGCCATGCATCACATCTTCCTGCAGTTGAATCCGGAATACGTCGGGTTGGCCCCTTTTCCACCGGTGATCCATCACAGCCTGGACATAAAAGCCCGCGACTTGGGTCTGAAGATCAATCACTCATCGTATATTTTTGTGCTGCCGAACGAGGCCGGTTTTGTGGGCGCGGATAACGTGGGCGTGCTCATCGCCGAAGAGCCTTATAAACGCGAGGAGAATCAGCTGATCATCGACATCGGAACCAATGGTGAGCTGGTCCTAGGGAACCGACACAAATTGATCTCTTCCTCCTGCGCAACGGGTCCGGCTTTGGAAGGCGCCCAGATCGCCTTCGGCATGAGGGCAGCACCCGGGGCCATGGAACGGATCAAGATCGACCCGGACACGCACGAAGTGGACTACAAGGTGATCGGCCGGGATGCCTGGCGTTCATTCTCAGAAGCAAAGGACATGAATGCCAAAGGCATATGCGGGTCCGGCATCCTTGACCTGTTTGCGGAGCTCTACCGCGCCGGCATCATCACCAAGAGCGGTGCCTTCAACAAGGAACAGAAGTCTAGCCGCTTTCGCAGAAACGCGGTAAACAAGCAGCCGGAATTCGTCTTGGCCTGGGCAGAGGAGACGAGCATCGGCAAGGACATCGTGGTAACCCAGAAGGACGTGAGGCAAATCCAGCTCGCCAAGGGTGCGCTTTATGCCGGCTGCAAGCTCATGATGCGGCGGATGGGGCTTGAAAAAGTCGACAAGGTGAAGATCGCTGGGGCCTTCGGGACCCACGTGGATCGCACGAAAGCCCTGATCATGGGGTTGTTTCCGGATTGCGAGATTGAAAAGATCCTAGGTGTGGGAAACGCGGCTGGCGACGGTTGCCGGGCGGCACTGCTCAACCGGCAAAAGCGCACGGAAGCCAACTGGTGTTCACGCAATGTGGAATACATCGAACTGACGGTTGAAAGGGACTTCCAGCAGCAGTTTATGGAGGCCATGCAGATTCCGCACATGACCGATGCCTTCCCGCACCTGGAAGGCATCGTTTCGCCGGAAGTCCTGCATCAGAAATAAACACCTTACGGAGCGACAACGGGCAGGTCAAAGATCGGCCCGGGCCCTCGTTCATAAACTTATTATATGTCTGAGCAAGAAGCCGTTGCAGTACCGGAGCCGAAACCTGAAGTCAGGCGAGCCTGTGTGGCCGTGGCCCCTGGCATCTGCGGGTTTACCTGCAAGGTCCAGGCGCAAATGTGTGAAGGGAAATCCGTCTTCATCGTTATCAGCCAATCGGAATGCAAACAGATCCAGAGGCTGGCCAAGAGTCTGACGAAGATGGGATTGAGGGAACTCTTCATGCCCGTAACCCGAAACCCCGTCTTCGTGCTGGCCGAGCAGGCTGGCTGCCATCCGTCGTGCCCAGTGCCGGTTTCGGTTCTAAAGGCCGTGGAAGTGGCGATGGAAATGGCTTTGCCTCGAGACGTTGAGATTAGATTTGAGCCATGAACGATGGAGGAAAGGTGTAAGGCTGCAGGCGCAAGGTGCAAGGGGAAAGAAAGGACAACATTTATGCCCCACGAACTATCAGCTCTGAGCTATGAGCTGATTGCCGACCCATGACCACTCACAACTCACAACCCACGATGCACAACCCGCCTCCCACGGAACCGAGCCAGGTCATTTTGATCACCGGCTTTCTGGGGGCCGGGAAAACCACCCTCCTACGGCGCATCCTCCAGTGGCCTGGAGACCTCTCCTCCACGGCTGTTCTGGTAAATGAATTCGGGAAGGTGGGTATCGATGGCGAACTGCTGAAGGGATTCCAGACACTGGTCGTGGAATTGACGAACGGGTGTATCTGTTGCTCCATGCAGGGGGATATGGTAAGAGGCCTTGAGGAAATCACGGAAAAATTCCATCCGAAGCTCATCCTCATCGAGGCTACGGGGGTGGCCGACCCTTTGGAGGTAATCAGGTTTCTGAAGACCTCAAGGCTCGAGGGACGCATCTGTGCGCCCAGGGTGGTCACGGTCTTGGACGGGGACATATGGAAAGCCCGGGAATACTTCGGCCCAGTCTTTCATAACCAGATAAAGGCCGCCCACGTCCTCCTCTTCAACAAGGTCGACCTTTTGCCCAAGGAGGATGTGCGCCGTGACATGGAACAAATCCGGCAGGTCAACCCTTCTTGCGCCATCCTCCCGACCTATCACTGCCAGATCGATCCCGAAGTCATCTGGTCTTCACCCGAGCCGAAAGCGGATTCACTGGATTCTTTTTTTCTGACGGCGTTTAGCCACCACGAAAGTGCCGCGGAACTGGGATATGTGGCTTTTTCCTTTGAAGATGACCACACTTTTGACAGCGATTGTTTTCGCCGTTTCATCGTTGAAATGCCCCTGAGCCTTTACCGCATGAAGGGTTTGGTTTGCATGGACGGCAAGCGCTTCGTCATCAACCACGTGGGGGGAAAGACGGAGTGGGCGGAGTCAAGTGTTGCCGGACCCACGAAGCTCGCATTTGTGGGATGGCAAATTGATGAACACCAGGTCATTCACCAACTGCGGGCATGCATCGTGTCCGCATAGCTGGCTCAAGCGATGAGCCAAAGAAGGGGGGTGAAAGCTTCATCATGCAGAAACTGGACGGGGCCTGCATGGTCTTCATCCACGCCGGTGGCACTGTCGTGGAGCGAACCCTAGGGGCTGGGGAAGCCCTGCATGTGGATACGGGGTGCTTCCTGGCCCTCCAGCCAAGCGTTGACTTCGACATCCGGCAGGCCGGCGGCATCAAGACCGCTCTTTTCGGTGGCAGAGGATTCTTATTTGCGACCCTGCAAGGCCCGGGCAGGACATGGCTCCAGCCCCTCCCCTTTTCCCGTCTGGCGGGCAGATGCTTGAGGTCGCACCCCAGCGGGGCGGCAGCCATGGGGAAGGGTCCATTTTGGGGTCCCTGGGCAACTTCATTGAAGGGGACAATTGACCACGCGACGCGATGCACAGTTTTCACTTGACGTCAGGTCTCTTAAAGACATAATGGGCTCACGTTTTCTAGAGGCTCCACTCTGTAGATCGAGTGGCCATTTTTCAAACCCGGTAAGGAAAAGGAAAAGATGAATTCCTCTGACACCGATCCCGGCGGTAGTCCCGGGCATCGAATCAGGCTGATTTATAAGAGATTTTCTGCGGTCTTGTTTTCAGCTCCGCCAATACCCTTCCACAGGAGTCATTCTCCGGCGCACGCCTTCCTCTAGTGAGCCCTCCGGCGCCTTGATTCTCCTGTTCTCCGAGGGATGGAAACAGGACGATGAGGAGGCGCCCATGAACGCCACGGTTAAGGCACAAGAACCAAGCTATCCCTGTCAATCCGCTGAATTTCAGTACGATCTGGCGTCGCTTCGTACCCTTCATCCCGCCGATTTGGCCGAAACGCTTGAGCGCTCCGGGTGCTCTCCCGAAGAAATCATCGAGACCCTTCTCCGGGTGGGCAATCACAAGGCAATGGATTGTTTTCAGGAACTTTCCCTGCAGACTCAGCAGGCCTGTCTGGAGACCGGAAACGCAAGGACCATGCTGCGGTTCATCGAAGAGATGGATCCCGATGATCGGGTGGACCTGCTGAAACGCGTCGATCAAGATGTTCGTGAGTCCATGATGCCGCTCATCGCCCAGGCCGAGCGAAACGAGATCCGACGTCTGTGGAATTATGAAGAGGGTACGGCAGGGGCCGTCATGACCACCGAATACGCCTTCCTGCCGGCCGAGATCACGGTCGGCTCGGCCCTAGAACGGTTGCGTTTGCAGGCCCCAAACAAGGAAACCATCTACTACGTGTACATCACCGACAGCGACCACCACTTGCTCGGGATGGTCTCTCTGAGGGATTTGATTATGTCCAGGCCCGCCGCCGTTCTGAAGGACATCATGCAGGACAAGGTCATCTCCGTGACACATGATATGGGGGTCGAGGACGTTGCATCCACCATCTCCAAGTACGATTTCATCGCGCTCCCCGTAGTGGATGCTCAAGGCCGACTGCTGGGCATCATCACCGTGGATGACGTGATCGATATCATTGAGGCCGAAAGCACCGAGGACTTTCAGTTGATCTCAGCCGTTGTCCCCTTTGACGAACAATACTTCAAACGCCCGCTCACCAAGCTGTTCTGGAACCGCTTCTGCTGGCTCGGGATTCTCCTTTTCACTTCACTGCTATCGACCACCATCATGGAATGGAATTCCGAAATCCTTCATCAGATGGTCGCCCTGGCCTTTTTCATCCCCATGGTCATCGGGACCTGCGGGAACGCGGGCACCCAGTCCGCCACCATGGTGGTGAGGGCCCTCGCCCTTGGAGAGGTGAATTCGGGGGATTTCCTGCGAATCTTCAGGCGGGAGTTGCTCATGGGCCTGGCGCTTGGCTGTGCGTTGGGCCTGATGGCCTATTTCAGGGTCTTTCTTCAGAATCACAATGTGTTGCTTGCCTGCGTGGTAGGGTCGGCCCTTTTGACCACCCTGTTGGCCGCAAACCTGGCCGGCGCCCTGATTCCGCTTCTCTTAAAGCAAATCCATCTGGATCCCGCACTTACCGCCGGCCCCTTCATTGCTACCATCATCGACGCCCTCGGCATCACCATCTACTTTCAAACCGCCGTTCTATTGATCAAGCATCTCTGAGTCCTGAGCAAGGCAAGGAGCGGTGACGAAATCGGCCCTCCATTTTTCACTCTCGCCTCCATTTTCCGAACTCGATTCAAATTGCCATCAGATGAAGGTTTGCCCGCTCTTCTTACTGATTTAGACCCTTTGCTGATGCCTTCTCGTAGAGAGGGAGCGCCTCTGGAATGAATCGCTTCAGACTCTCGATACGTGATGCGGGAGCCGGATGAGTCGAAAGGAACTCCGGGGGCCTGGAGCCCCCTTGTGCATTCATTCTTCCCCAGAACGGAATGGCCTCTCTCGGATCATATCCGGCCCGTGCCATAAAGATAAGCCCGATTTGGTCTGCCTCGCTTTCCTGGAGACGACTGTAAGGCAGCAAAAAGCCAACGTTGGTACCAACCCCAAAGACCTGCTGGAAAAGCACCTGCGTCTGGCCGGGTTGTTGGGAAAGCGCGACGGACAAGGCCAGCCCGCCCATTTGGGCTAACAGGCCCTGACTCATTCGCTCGTTTCCGTGACCGGCGATGGCATGTGCGATTTCATGCCCCAATACGACAGCCAGCCCTGTCTCATCTTTGGTGTAGGGAAGGATCCCTGTATAGACCGCAACTTTTCCGCCGGGCATGGCCCAGGCATTGACCACCTTGTCATCTTCAATGAGGTTAAATTCCCAATGATAGCCTGTGATTCTATAGCCCTGCCCCGTTTCGCGAAGATATGCTTCCGCCGCCCCAGCCACCCGTTCTCCCACTGTTCGAACCATCTGAAACTTCACAGGGTCGGTTGACAGCTTTGCTTTCTTCAACACGTCCTGGTACTCCTGCAAACTGAGGGACAAAAGCTCCGAATCCGGAACAAGATGGAGCGAAGATCGATGTGTAACGGGAACCTCCGCGCATGCTGTTAAAAAGAACGAAGCGAGCAATGTGACCGCGCAAGCATGAATCTTATAATAATGATTATTAAATTTATAACAATTCATTTAATATAACTTCAAATATACTCATTAACCACAAAGGTTGTTTCTCATGTATCTTTCACGTTTTCGGACTCGACAAACGATCTGACCCGATATTCGCCCTTTTTGGCATTAGAAGGCAAATGAATTGGTATGGTGGAGGTATAAGCCCCACCGGATCGGCGCACTTTGACCTCCGGCCGCCCCACGACCTCACCGTTATACGTGATTTCCCTGATCTCGGTGATGGCTGTTTCCGTGTTGGGTCTTGGATTAATCACCGCATAGGTCATTTTGAGTCAACCGGCGTCCCCGGGAGAAACCGTTTCTGGATCAAGAGACGCTTCCTCCATAGAAAGCGCCGCTCCCTGGGACTCATTATATTTGTAATTTTTTTCGGGCTCGTCAAGTGTCCTTTCCTGGTCGTAACCCTAATGCCCGATCACACCCCCGACCAGAGCACCAAAGAGACCACCGCCGCCAAAATCACTTTACCGCCCCTTTCAACACCTCCTTATTCCTTTTGAGCATATTGGATGGGCCGGCCTTTTGGGGACCGTTACGGTGACATAATCATTCTGAAGGCCACTTCCCATTCAGAGTGGAGAAGGGGACCCTGGGGAGCGGTCCCTAAGCAAATCAGTCATTTTGCGAGAAACTGGCCTCACCCTCTATTTTCAAACCGCCGTTCTTCTGATCAGCAACCTGTAGGTCTGGGACAAAGAAAGCGTTGGCCATGGGCCAAGGATCGTCTGATTCGATCCGATTTCTGATTGAACAATACATTGCCTTCTGTTATGTAAAGTGAATTCGAAATAGCGCATAGCGTTTCGCTCAAAGCAGATGGGGCTTGCGTCCTGCCCCAAGATTCGGCGTCCCAGAGCCCACTCGGTTCTCTAGCTCATCCACGTTCTTCACGCCGATGATGTCCTGGGTCGGCCCAAGGCTACCAGAGTGACCGATAACGGGAAGCTGTGGACCTGGAGAATCAATCCCTATCCCATCGGTCTAGTGCGCCATTGAGCTATTTAGTCGCCAAGGATTGCCACACCATTTCCACTTTGTCTTTGTATTCCGCAAAGAACCCCTGGAAATCATGTCGAAAGAGAGACGTTCAGAGCTAATCAGAAGAATCGAAGAAGCACGAAATTCTTACGTGCTTACTTATGTTTTAAGTGACAGACTCAACGCAACGGGACGCATGGGTCCTGATGCGGTGCGGGAAATTTATGAGGTCCTGAGCGATCTCAAACCTTTCGACAAGAAAAAGACGTTGGATCTCTTTATTCACGGGACGGAGGGTGACGATCATGTGCCTTGGCAGATTGTTTCCATGGCCAGGGAAATGTTCAGACAGGTTAGTGTTATTGCCCCATATAAGGCACACGGACCCGCCACGATGCTGGCATTGGGGGCTGATACCATTGTTATGGGAGAAAAGAGCGAACTGAGTTTAATCGACATTACTTTTTCAAATGAAACTTTTTGTCATTCTCGGAATGGAAAACCCGACAATGAATTCCCCCTGAATGCCAACGATATTCTGGGACTGATCTCTTTGGTAGAACGTTTGGGCAAGATGCGAGAAAAGCAGAGAATCGATACTTTCTTGCGTGCCCTTGACAAGGTCTCACCGCTTCTACTCGGTCATTTGAATCGAACTCTGGAACGAATCAAAATGACATGCATGAAACTCCTGAGAAGCCGTAGGAGACCATTCAGAAAAGGGCTCAACAGAAGGATTGTGGAAAGAATATGCCCCACGTTGTCTTCGAGACAACATTGTATTTCAATAACAGAGGCAGTAAAAGAGATTGGCTTAAAGCAGATCAAACGATCCGAAGGACTTGAGCCGGTTTTTTGGGAGCTTCTTACCTTGTATGAGAAGGAATTCAAAACATATGAACCGTTTTACCCCGAAGAAGTCCTGGAACAAACCGATGAAGACGAAAAAATGTTTCGAGATCACCGGCTCGTCTACGTCGAGACAACCTCTAAATCGAGGGCCTTCCTGCGTGATGTCAAGGTAAAAAAAATAAGGCAATACCCGCCAGACATACAGTTTAACCCCCAGATCATTTTGCCGGCACTTGAGATTGACCCTGAACTGCGCGTTGGAGAGCATTCGATTTTGAATTTCATCCAGCAATGGTTGCAGAATAACGTGCCATACATCGTCAATGAATGCTTTCACAAGTTCTCCAGGGGATTTCCGGTAAAGGCCTATGAACAGCTTTATCTAAACCAGAGGTGGATAGATGAATAATTTATCCATTCTTCAAACCACGCGTCCCTCACGATAGCCGCCCTATTATGATTTTTTTTAGCCTCAGAACGCTTATGCTGATTAAACCGATAAAGATGGGGGTGGAGGGAAGCGTCTGTGTTTATCCATCAGACAGATCGAACGAATATCTACCCAATTCAACTAGAACGAAATCAATGTCTAGAGCGTACCTCCCGAACAGCATAAGTGTTACAACCAGTAGTAAGGACGTGAGAACTACCTCAACCAAGTTTTTTGAGACTTTAGACGTGAAACGATGGGGACGCAAAACCCAGGCAAAAATCTACACCTTAATGAAAGACAATGGGCACTTTATTGGCGAGACTAAGGAGGTCCAAAGGATGGCAAAAGTTCGCAAAACACAAATCACATGGGATGCGGTTGATACTCCTGATGTGGCAGGTTACAGGCTTTACTGGGCTGTCGGTGGGAGCGTCGATTACAACTCCGAGTACTTCGAGGTTGGTAATGTGACAGGAATTATCCTCCCGGATGATGTGCCTTCGTTTCCGCTGGTTGCAGGTGATATCGAAATCGGCGTCACAGCTGTGAATCAAAGGGGAAACGAGTCCGATATGTCGGTCTTTTCTGCTCCATTCGATTTTACTGCACCTAGGGCTCCAGGAAATATAATGGTCAAGGATTTATAGAGCCGGCTTCTTCGCAAAGGCGCGTTCACATGAAGAGGTCTTTTTTCGTAAACGAGATGAAAATCAATTCGTTGAAGGATAAGAGGAATTGGAGCTCAGAGAGCTGATTCTACTCATCATTGGTCTTGGGATATCAGGTATAATAGCCTACAAGACATTTCAGTGGGTAATCTATGAAGAAATTGGGGTAGGCCTTGCATCCATACTTCTGGGCTTTTCGATTCTCGTTTTCCTGGCGATTACCAATTATGATGTCATCAGGCGTTTGACTGCCACAGGCCAAACCCAAGTCGTAACATTGGGAAAAGATGTTAAGGATACGGCGACAAATGCCACTGAATCGACCCATCAGGAATCTGAAAAACAGAAGGAAAGCACTGAGACGATCAGTTCAAGCGTAGAGCAAGTTTTGCTTGCAGCAGCCCATTCAAGTGAAGAAGCACATGAAACGGCCCAAATGGCGATTCAGGTTGCGAGAGAGACGAAGGAACAATCTGAGAGGCTTGGTTCAATTCAAGCATGGGCTGCATGGGACAGTCTCATGGCTGAATTTCTTGAAGTTGAAAACTATCTGGTGAGATGGGAACAAAGACATGGTCTTAGGCGAGATACTGATGCAGCGCAGTCTATTAGTGAATTGGAGGAACGGCTTGAAGCCTTAGGGAAGTCATCGGAGTTGCCTGAGACGATAAAACTGTTATACTTGAAACGACAAAAAAAGTACGAAATTCTGTTAAAACTAAAAGAAGCCATCGAGCCTTATGCTGGTCAGTATGTTCAAATCGATCTCACCTTGCCTCCACCCCCGAAGCTCCCGTCCAAGAAGCCCTGAGCATTGAACGCGCTTACAAAAGCCTTGGCGTTACGCCGAGGACATCCCATATCTGCTCCAACTGTGAGCCACCTTTCTTCCCTTGACACCTCAAGATTAAATCATCCATACTGGTTGGTATGAAAATGACACGAGACCCTGATCGAACCAGAACAGTGATCCTGGAGTCGGCGTTGCGGGAGATTCACCGGAAGGGATTTGGCGCCGCAAGTCTGAAGGATATTTTGGCTGAAACCGGCCTGACCAAGGGTGCCTTCTATCATCACTTTCCCAACAAGCAGTCCATCGGGTACGCGGCTTTGGAGCTCTTGGAAGAGATGGTAAAGACTGCGTGGCTTAGCCCCCTGGAGGTGTCCGAGGACGTGCTCACTTGTCTCCAGAATCTTCTCAGGTCTGCCGCCGCCGCACTCACGGATGAGGACATCATGCTCGGCTGTCCTTTGAACAATCTGGCCCAAGAGCTCTCTGTGGCAGATGAAGGACTGCGCCAGCGGTTGGTGTCCATCTATGACCAGTGGAGGCGTGGGATTGCGGATGCGATGCGGAGGGGAAAGGCTGCCGGAAAAGTAGGAAGGAATATTGATCCCCTGAGCACCGCCAATTTCTTTGTGGCGGCAGTCAGTGGCGCCCGGGGACTGGCCAAGGCCATGCGAAACAGAGAGATACTGGAAGGGTGCGCAGATAGCCTGAATCACTACCTGGAGGGATTGAGGGCCTAATTCCATGAATTGCGTGCGTTTACATACCAACCGGTTGGCATGAAAAGTTCGGAGGGAATAACCATGGGTCAGAGACTGGAAGATCACCCGACGGTAAAGCGTTATCAAGAGAGGGTGGCAGGCCGTGCAGTGGTCACCGACCGCGAGCCTTTGGAGGCCAAGTGGCTTAGAGAAGCAGTCCTTGAAGCTGGCGCCGATGACGCAGGTTTCGTGGAAATCCAGAGGGAAGAACTGGCCGATCAGAAAGTGGATATCCTCTCCATCTTTCCTGATACCCAGGCCCTCGTGAGCCTCGTCATCCGGCTCAACCCGGAGAACATCCGGTCGGTATCCCGCGCGGTGTCCGATCTGGAGTACAAGGAGGGATTTCATGCGGTGGATAGGGTGGCGAGAAATCTTTCGGCCCGTCTCCGTCTAGAAGGGGTGCGGGCCACCTATTTTGCTTCCGCCTTCCCGATGAATCTTGAAAACTGGCCAGGCAAAATGTGGTCGGTCTCTCACAAGCCCATTGCGGTGGCGGCCGGGCTGGGTCACCTGGGGCTTCACAGGATCCTCATTCACCCCGTGTTCGGGAGCTTCAACGTACTGTCCACGCTCCTGATTGATCGAGCGGTATCCCATTACGGAAGGCCATTGGATTTCAATCCGTGCATCGACTGCAAGCTTTGCGTGGCGGCATGCCCGGTCGGTGCCATCGGCGCGGACGGCTATTTTAATTTTGTGAACTGCCTCACCCATAATTACAGGGACCGTTTGGGCGGATTTTCCGACTGGGTTGAAAACATCGCCGAAAGCAGGGGTCGAAAGGACTATAGAAAACGGGTGAGCGACCCTGAGACGGTCTCCATGTGGCAAAGTCTCAGCTATGGGATTTGCAACAAGTCATCTTATTGCATGGCGGCCTGTCCGGCCGGGGAGGAACTCATTGGCCCGTACCTGCAAGATCGAAAAGGCTACATGTCTCGGGTGCTCAAGCCCCTTCAGGATAAAGAAGAGACCATCTATGCCCTTCCCGGTTCCGATGTGGTGGCACATGTTTCCAAACACTTCCCCAACAAAGCAGTGAAGCAGGTGGGAAACGGAATCCGGGCCCAGTCGGTTCGGGCATTCCTGACGAGTCTGCCTTTGCTCTTTCAGCGAGACCAGTCCAAGGGGCTACGTGCCATTTACCATTTTACTTTCACCGGAAAGGAACCCCTGGAAGGCACGGTCGGGATACGAGATGGGTCCCTGGAGGTGGCAGAAGGACTCGCTGGAAAATCGGATCTCCACCTGGTCGCCGATAGTGACACCTGGCTCAAGTTCCTTGCAAAGGAGGAGAACCTCCTCTGGGCCCTCATGAGGCGTCGCATCCGGATCAAGGGCTCGCCCAAGCTGATGCGAGCCTTCGCCCGGTGCTTCGCCGCTTAGATGGGTTCCGGGCCATGGTGCCGCACACAAGCGGGCTTCATGGGGGCCGGAAAGTGCAACCCTTCAACCCAGGGGTATCCCGCAACCTTTTGAACCTTCCAACATTTTGTGATACCGTGGGTCCGGCTGTTCTCAGGGCCTTCACGCCCGAGTGGAATGGCCTTTGGAAACCAGTGAAACTACAACATCCTCGCCGCAGTGAAAACCAACATTGGTTTGATTTTGGTCCTGGCCTGCGACGCTTTGACCCTTTGGAGGAGTCACCAGATGGTAGTTGAAAAAATGGGATGGGTCCTCTCATCGATTTTCCCTCTGGCCGGTTTGCTGTTCATTCCCGCGGCTATGGCTTCCGAATCCTCGCAGACCCTCAGGCAAGAGAACGGGCTGTTGACTTATGAACCGCCCGCCTGGTTTTTGGAGGGGCACTTTGTCGCGCGCGAAAAGGATCCGGGCTTTATATTTGGGCCGGTGCGGGATTTCGTCAAGACGCTTGGCGGAACGACCACGTGGTTGATTGAGGATCAGGAATTGAAACGGTTGGATCAAGCCACCGCAGAGGGAAAAGCGCCCGAATACTCGCTTGTTTCTGGAGGTGGTTTGGCCTGACCGTACGGAGTATTTTGTGTTTGTCGTCCTGCCGCACGAAACCGCCAAAGCGTGGTACGATGCAAGGCGTGCCTATCATGGGAGCAAGGCCAAGGATTATTATGGAGAAACCCAAAAGGAGATTGAACGTGCACTGGGCCAAGGCATTAAGATCAAGTCCGAGCTTCGCTTTTTGATCGAGAATGGGGATGTGAGCCTGCAGGTACCCGAAGACGTGATCAAAGAGAAATACAAATACCAGCCGATTTTCGACCTCAGAGCGGGCCGCGAGCCGGGTGAGGCCGCGAGAACGAAATAGGTGGTGAACCAAGGAGGTTTGGATCATGCCATCCCACAGGGATAAGAGTGGAGAAACCAACCGCCGCGACTTCTTCAAGAAGGCGGCAGCCATCGGGTTGGGGACAGCGTTGGGGAGCGCCTCTTTCGGGCGGCCGGACCGGGCCATGGCTCAGATCACTCTCCCCAAGGAACCGGTCCCACGCAGACCTTTTGGTCGATCGGGCATTATGGTCTCCACGCTTTCACTGGGCGGAATGTTTGACATCCTCAACAATCGTCTGATGCTCGCGAAAGCGCTTGAGTGGGGAATCAACTACTGGGATACAGCGGAAGGGTATGGTGGAGGCAGAAGCGAGGAGGGAATCGGTCGCTGGTTCGCACGCAAGCCCGAGACCCGAAAGGACGTTTTCCTGGTGACCAAGCTTTCACCGAGAAAGGAAAACGATGATTTCACATCGCGGCTGGAGGGAAGCCTTAAGAGGTTGAACACAGACTTCGTGGACCTCCTGTTTATGCACGGAATCCGCTCCATCAGCGAGATCGAGGATCCTATGGCGTCCTGGTCACAGGCTATGAAAAAGGCCGGCAAGATAAAATTGTTCGGCTTCAGCACCCATTCCAATATGGAAGACTGCCTTGAGGGCGCCGCTAAACTGCCATGGATCGACGGCATCATGTTTAGCTACAACTACCGCCTGATGCGCGAATCCCGAATGAAAGAGGCGGTTGAGGCCTGTTTCCGGGCCGGCATCGGGCTCACAGCCATGAAGACCCAAGGCGGCGGGTCGGTCAAGCGCGACAGCGACTCGGAGATTGAGATGGCGGGCCGTTTCATGCAGAAAGGGTTTACGGATCACCAGGCAAAGCTCATGGCGGTCTGGGAGGACAAGCGCATCGCCAGCATCTGTTCTCAAATGCCCAATCTCACCATTTTGGCCACAAACGCGGCGGCGGCAGTGGACCAAACCCGGCTTTCACGATCGGATCGTGCATGGCTGACCCGGTATGCGGAGGAGACCTGCGCCGACTACTGCGCCGGATGCGGCCGTCTCTGCTCGGAAGTCCTAGCGGAAAGCGTACCGGTCGACGATGTCATGCGCTGCCTCATGTATTTCCACTCCTATCAGGACCCGGGGCTGGCACGTTCCACGTTCGGTTCGTTGCCCACCCGAACAAAATCACTCTTGACTCAGCTGGACTTCAGCCAGGCAGAAAGGTCATGCCCCCGCAAATTGCCCATCGGACAGTTGATGCGAGAGGCCGCGACGTTGTTGGCATGATTGTGGTATGAGGATGATCATGCGGAAAGAGAAGGATAGAGCCGGGGCGATCCCATCTACCACCGCGAGGAGCTGTTAAGAATCATCAACGGCGAAAAGGCACCAGGCCCCTTATGGGCTTAGGTCTCAGAGACGAATTTGACCCTATTAGTCCGTGCCCTTTTGAATGATAGTAGGAGGTGCGAATGAAAAAGATTGTGATGACCTTTTTGTTGATTACAGGGATAGGGCTGAGGCTCGGGATCGGGATCGCGGCTGAACGGCAGGAATTTGTCGCGCCCGTGGATAAGGACGGCATCCAGCGGGTCGAAATGGTCGGCGGCTCCTATTTTTTCAGACCCAATTATATTATCCTGAAGGTGAATGTCCCTGTGGAATTGAAGATCAGCAAGGAAGCCGGTCTTATCCCCCATAACATTGTGATCCATGCCCCAGAGGCCGGAATAGAGATAAAAGCGGAACTTTCTACTGAACCCCAGATCATCAAGTTCACACCCACCAAGACGGGGAAGTATCCCTTCTATTGCGATAAGAAATTGCTCTTCTTTGAAAGCCACCGAGAAAAAGGTATGGAGGGGACCATCGAGGTGAGGGAATAGGTGGACCCCAGAGAATATCTCGATTACCTGAGAATTCTCCATGACGCTTATGACTCTCTGATAATGACCCTCCGCTACCAGGGCCGTCCCGGCAGGAAGGACAGAGGATGAGAAAGGCCGAAGTGTCCAGACTCGGTAATCAGGAAGGCTCGCGAAGGTTCGGACCGTTTTTTGCTCTCCTGGCAAGGTCGAGACTCTGATTCGTTTTCATGGCATCCGCACCTTTCCTGCCCTCAGCCCACCTTTTCAGTTGCAGTCCGAAAAAGGAAGTGCCCGCGTCCTACTCTGCTTCGATTTCTCTTCGGATGATGGCCTTATCGTACGCGGCGATGACATCCTTGTCCCTGAGGATGCCGATCACCTTTTTCCCGTTTTCGCCGCCAACCACGGGCAACTGCGATATGCCAAGGGAGCTCATGGTCTGCAGTGCCGTCAAAATGCTGTCGTGGGCCTGTACGGTTTTCACGTCCTCCGTGGCAACATCTTTTGCCACCACGAGCAGCTGCCGGTCCTGTTCCTGGAAAAGGGGTCTGATATCCCTGAACGAGATGATCCCGGTCAAATCATCATTTTCATGGACCACGTGAAGCTATGAGACATTTTCCTTCTTGAGGGTATTTATGAGGCCGAGGAGTTTCATGCTCTCCGGGACCGTTGGCGGCCTTTCTTCCATAAAACGGCCCACTTCCATGGAGCGCAGGATATTCTGTTCCATGCCTCCGGAGATATCAACGTTCCTGCGGAGCAATTTAATGGTGTAAATGGAACCTTTTTTCAGTGAGGAAGCCACAATGGTACTCAAGATACAGGTAATCATCATGGGAAGGATAATCTTGTAATTGCCGCTCATCTCAAAGATGATAATGATGGCGGTGATGGGAGCATGCGTTGTTCCGGCCACCATCGCCCCCATCCCTACGAGGGCGTAAGCTGCGGGGGATGCGGTCAGGGTGGGAAAAAGGATATTCGCGATCCATCCGAAGCATCCCCCAGCCATGGCACCAATAAAAAGGGAGGGCGCGAAGACGCCCCCCGATCCCCCGGCCCCGAGGGTAATGGATGTGGCTGCAATCTTGAGGAACACGAGGAAAAAGAGGAACATTCCGGAAAACCTGTTGAAGAGGGCCTCGTTAATGGCACCATAGCCCACTCCGAAAACATGAGGGAATTTGATCAGAATGAGCCCGAGCAGAAGACCGCCCACGGCTGGCTTTAGCCACTGGGGAAGCGGGATGGCATCAAAGAGATCTTCCGTCTTGTAAAGCGTCAGAATGAACAGGACGGCAATCAGCCCGGCAAAGAGCCCGAGAAACGGGTATATGGCGAACTCCCACAGGGTCTGAAGGTGGTAGGCCGGGATGGTAAAGGCAGGGAAGTCCCCGAAATAGTGCCGGGATATGGTTGTCGCGATCACGGAAGAGAGGACCACCGGGGAAAAGGAGGCGATGCCAAAATCGCCGAGGAGGATTTCCAGAGCAAACAGCACTCCCGCGATGGGAGCGTTGAAGGTTGCGGCAATACCTGCCGCCGCACCGCATCCTACCATAGTTCTTTGCTGCATGCGGGAGACATTGAATAGCTCGGAAACGGTAGAGGCCAGGGAAGAGCCGATCTGCACGATGGTTCCCTCCCTTCCCACTGAACCGCCCGATCCGATACAGATGGCAGAGGCCATGATCTTGGCTGCAGCGACCCGTTTCCTGATCCTGCCACCGCGTAAGGCCACTGCTTCCATGACTTCCGGGACCCCATGTCCCTTGGCTTCACTGGCCCCGAAACTTACGATTATCCCGACCAGCAAACCCCCGAAACAGGGAACGCCAACGATTACATAAAGCGGGAGCGTGTGGGCAAACGCGAGGATATCTCCGGTGTTCCGGTAAAAGCCATACTGGGCAGCCTTTATCAGGAGCCGAAAGAGTACAGCGCCATATCCGCTCAGGGCGCCGATGAGGGCGGCAACGAGAAGGTTAAGGATGCGCTCATCCACGTGGCCGCGTTTCAAGATAGTTTTAGCAGTCTGGTGTCTGTCAAATAACATGTGGCAACTGGCTGATAAGAAGTCCTTTGTTTGCCTCATAGCATGTTAGGGCAGTGAATGAAAAACATATTTTTTAGCAATGGTTTTGTCAAGGATGTGTCCCACCAGGTCTCTTGTGGATTTTTGGCAATAACTCAGGAGGACCACCCTTCCGGCATAATCAAGCCCGCCCGCTAAAGACGGGATCTACGACTGGCACTGTCGCCACCTCCACGCCCTTGATGGCCCCCAGAGCCCCATTTCACGCCCGCGAGTTGCGGACACGACGACCTCCTGCGGCCAGATTTTGCTTGATCCACAAGGCGAAATCGCCCATACTCCCTTGCCAGAAAAGGGACTTCTTATCATCTTAGCCTTCTCGTCTAAGCGACGCCATTCTTTCTTTCCTGCCCTCGGCTCACCTTTTCAGCCAGGTATTTGCCCCACAAGATCATGGGGTTGACTTTGGCTTGACACACAAGACCGAATCCCGTAAAGTCACACTCAGAAAAAGGGAGTTTTTATCATCACACGCTATTTCATCTTCTTGTAACACTTCAGACCGATGAGACGTTCTGACTGGTCTGAAAAGTCCAATAAATTCAACAGCATCTTAACCAAGCCTCTGGATCTTTTATATTTCTGAGACGGAT
This sequence comes from uncultured delta proteobacterium, assembly GCA_963830155.1. GTDB lineage: Bacteria > Desulfobacterota > DSM-4660 > Desulfatiglandales > Desulfatiglandaceae > CAWHLE01. The sequence goes on from CAWHLE010000001.1 coordinate 202,454, forward strand.
CGGAGATTCTTACCTGCATAGGGGCCAGTCTAATGGTTTCAAAAAGAGTCTCAAGGCCCAGTATCTCGAACGGTCCCCTAGCCTGCGCAACATGTGGGGGTTGTATGAACAGGGTTAATTGCATCGGTGAGGTATAGGTCACTTTTTTATTAACCTAATTTATCAAAAGGAGGCTTAAATGAGAAACTGGGGCTGTTTTGAGAAGTTTGTTCTCGTAACGATCATTCTGCTTTTTTCATCTTTCCTTTGTTCTCAGGCATTGGCAGAAGAAAAGGAAGTCAAAATCGGCGTTATCTGGGACTATACCGGTCCATACGCGGCCGGTGGTTCCGAACCGGGGGCAGTCGGAACAAAGATCGCGATTGATATGATCAACGAGAGGGGCGGGGTCGAAGGGTATAAGATCGTCCCGATTTACGCCGATGCCCAGAGCAAGGTGGACGTGGCCATCAACGAGGCCGAACGGCTGGTGGACCAGGAAAAGGTCGATTTGCTGTTGGGCTTCTTTTCCAGCGGGGAGTGCGTACCCCTGGCCGCCAAGATGGACACCCAGAAGAAATTCATGTGGGCCGATATCTGCGTCTCTTCGGCCGTGTTCAAAAACAAAAATCTCAAATATGTCTTTCGGCCCCAGGTCCACAGTGACACGTATGGTTTGGTTTCACCGGACTTCATTGCCCATTACGCCAAATCGAAACTGGGTAAGGATGTCAAAGATGTCCGTGTAGCGATCATCTATGAAGACGGACCCTATGGCAGCGGAATTGCCGCGGGCAACGAAATCGGCGACAAAGGCCCATGGCATGAACATTGTGCTGAAGGAGGGGTATTCGGCCACCGCACCGGATTTGTCATCCCTGGTCACGAAGCTGAAACGGGCGCGTCCGGATGTCATTTTACATACGGGTTACAATCCCGATATCACCTTGCTGCTCCGTCAGGGACGCGAGCTGGGTCTTAAATTCAAGGCGCTCATCGGGCACGGCGCCGGCTACGCCCAGATCGATAAACTGATTGCGACCTTCGGGAAGGATGTGAACTACATCTTCAATGTGGACCCGGTTGCTGCTCAGCTGCTGGATCCCAAATCCCTTGCACCGGGCCTGGGGGATCTCACCCAGGAAATGGTCAAGCGTTATAAGGCTGAAAAAGGGGTTCAGGAAGTTCCTGCGCATGCCAGCATGGGGTTCAACAATACCTGGATTTTTCTGACCGATGTGTTGCCCCGGGCCATCAAAAAGTACGGGGGCATTGACTCGGAATCCCTCCGCAAAGCGGCCCTGGATACGGATATTCCGGTTGGGGGAACCATTCAGGGATATGGCGTAAAATTTTATCCGCCGGGGACTGAAATGTCCGGACAAAGCATGCGCGCCACCCCCGTGGTGATGCAATATGTCGATGGAAAGACGATGATTGCCTGGCCGGTGGAGCTCCAGACCATCGATCCCATTATACCGCTGCCCGATACACAGCCCTATGCCGTAAAATAGCCTGTAGGGTCTTGGGCCGAAAGGAGGGTGGGGTTGTGTTAGCGGTTGAAAACCTGTTCATGCGCTTCGGAGGATTCGTTGCCATCCACAACGTTTCCTTCGAAGTAAAAGAAGGAGAAATTTTAGGGCTGATCGGACCAAACGGATCGGGAAAGAGTACCCTCTTCAACGTCATCTCTGGTGCCCTCAAACCCTCAGAAGGCACAGTCAGATTTAACAACAGAAATATCACCGGTTTGGCCCCGGACAAGATTTGCCATTTGGGGATCGGCCGGACCTTTCAGATCCCGCGTCCATTCCGCAAAATGTCTCTCCAGGATAACGTTACGGTTTCCGCCTATTTTGGGCAAAATGGGACCATTTCACGTTCCAAGGCCGGAGAACTGGCGCAAGAAGCGCTGGATCTCGTCAAACTCCCTGCGGATTCAGGGATTACGGTTGATACGCTGGGGGCCGCGGGGTTGAAAAAGCTGGAACTGGCAAGGGCTCTCTCCACCCAACCGAAGCTCCTTCTTGCTGATGAAAGCCTTGGAGGCCTTGATGAGACGGAGATGGATAAGGCCGCGGACATGCTGGAGGCGATCCGCCGGGAAAAGGGCATTACGATTATTTGGGTGGAGCACATCATGGGGGTATTGATGCGTGTGGTGGACCGTGTGATTGTGCTCGATCATGGTCTGAAGATATCAGAGGGCCTTCCGAAAGAGGTGTCAATGGATCCAAAAGTGATTGAGGTGTATCTGGGTCAGGAGGAGATCCATTTTCGATAGAGGATGTCCGTCCAAAAACGATTGTTTTTGGACGGACGCGGTCAGCCATCAGCGCTTAGCTGTCAGCAAAGGCTAAGAAACACAATGGCTTGGCTGAATGCTGATCCCACCGACATTGGCGGGACTGAAAGCGCTATCCAGAAATCCCCGATTTATGGATGATCTAGATGGTCCACTTGAAGAAAGGGACTTCATTGAAAGCGCGCTACCACACAAAATCACTGTTCATTATTTCGTCATTCCATACTGCCATTTTGAATTTGTAAGGAGGCGTACGTGCTCCAACTCGAGGCGGTAGATGCCTACTACGGGTCATTCCAGGCCCTGTTTCATATCGGTTTATCGGTCGAAAAGGGGGACGCGGTTGCAGTCATTGGCCCCAACGGCGCTGGAAAAACCACGCTGCTTCGGGTGATATCCGGTCTGATGAAGCCCCGCGGCGGTAAATTGACCATGGAAGGCAAAGATCTGAAAACCGTACCGCCTCACGCCATTATTGAACTGGGTATTGCCCACGTTCCGGAAAATCGTCGCCTCTTTCCCCGAATGACCATTCAAGACAATCTGAAGATCGGGGCCTTTACTCCTTCTGCCAGGAAACAATTCAGTGAGCGGCTTCAATTTGTTTACGGACTCTTCCCGATTCTTGCCCTGCGAAACAAGCAATCCGCCGGTACGCTTTCAGGAGGGGAGCAGCAGATGTGCGCCATTGCCAGGGCACTGATGTCGAGTCCGAAAATGCTTCTCATGGATGAGCCATCGGCGGGGCTGGCGCCGGTCATCGTGCAGCAAGTCTTCAGTCTGGTGCAACAGATTCGGCGGGAAGGTTTCACGGTACTGATCGTGGAGCAAAACATCCGGCAGGTGCTCAAGGTCGTGAATCGAGCCTATCTCCTTGAGGTGGGCAGGATTAGAGTGAGCGGCACTTCCGCCGAACTGCTCGGTAGTGAAGAGATACGAAGGGCATACATCGGCGTTTAACCGGACTATAAGAATCGGTGGGATCGCATGTTCGATATTTATCTTCTTGAGACGATTATCAACGGCTTATTGCTGGGTGGTGTGCTGGCACTACTGGCGCTCGGCTTGAATCTGATTTTCGGTGTGATCGATGTGGTCTGGATCTGTTATGCCGAGTTGGTCATGCTCGGCATGTATACGATTTTCTTTCTTTACACCAAATTAGGAATTCCTTTGATTCTCTCCTGCCTGGCCGGTATCGCCGTCGTGGCGGTGATGGGATACTTGGTGCATCTCCTGATCATCTCGCCCATCCTCGGGACCGCCCCCATTAATCAGCTGCTGGCAACCGGGGGGTTGCTTTTCTTTCTGCAAAGCTTTGCAACCCTGCTTTTCGGGGTCGAGTTTCGAAACATCGGTCTTCGGCTTCCGGTGCTGGAATTCTTTGGCATGTACATCAGCTTTGCGAGGTTGCTTGCATTCGTTACGGCGGTTGTGGGGATGATTGCCTTATATCTGTTTCTGGCCAAGACCTACATCGGAACGGCGATCCGGGCCATCTCACAGGATCGCGACGTGATGGTCCTCATGGGGGTCAACAGCCGGAAGATCTATCTGGTTACCTCTGCCATCGGCGGTGGACTTGCCGGACTTGCCGCATGCCTCCTGGTGCTTCAATATGATATTTATCCGGCCATCGGGCTCTCCTTTGGTCCGATTACCTTCATGATTTGCGTGCTCGGGGGATTGGGGAACATGATCGGCGGCTTTGTGGCCGCCTTCATCTTCAGTCAGGTGATTGCCGTCGGCGGATTCTACCTTGAGCTTGAATGGGGTTACGTGATTGCATTTGCCATTTTCATCGTCATGATGTTCATCAGGCCTCAAGGAATTCTCGGGAGGCGCTCATGAACAAAAGGATTGTTTTCCTCATTGGCGCGCTCCTGCTGGCGGCATTGCCCTTTATGGGCATACCCGAATACTATCTGCACGTCATCATCCTGATCCTCATCTGGAGTTTTATCTACACGGGTTGGTCTTTAATGGGGCGATTCGGTTTGGTCTCTCTCGGCCATGGCGCATTTCTGGGGGTTGGCGCCTACGCCGTGGCCATGCTATGGAATTATCTGGGCCTGACCCCCTGGATCGGGATTCCGCTGGCGCTCTTGCTTTCCTTGTTTCTTGCCGTTCTCATCGGCTACCCCTGTTTCAAATTTAGAATCATCGGGCACTATTTTGCCTTGGTCACCCTGGCCCTGGGCGAGGTGATCAGTATGCTTATCATGGCGCTAAGAGACTCTACCGGTGGATCACTGGGACTGACTCCGAACCGATTCGGAGGCGGAACCTCTATTTATGCCCTACAGTTCGCTCAAAAAGAAACCTTCTACTGGATTGCCCTGGTGGTCTGGATTGCCGGAATCTGGATTTGGAAAAGGGTCGATGTCAGCATGGAACGTCACGCCCTGGATGCCATCTCCGAGGATGAAGATGCGGCGGCCTCGGTGGGGATACATGTGACCCGTCAAAAACTGCGGATCATCATTATCAGCGCCGTGATGACAGCATTCGGGGGGATCTTATACGGCCAGTATCAGATGTACATCAACCCGCAGACCTTAAGTGGCGTGGGCGTATCTCTCCAGATCGTCTTTGCGGTGGTTGCAGGCGGCATGTACGTTGCCTTTGGACCCACGGTGGGGGCCATTATTACCATTTCACTTGCGGAATTTTTGAGGGTCCTCATCGGAACCGCTATGGTCGGTTTGGACAACACCATATACGGCTTGATGCTGATTCTGTTTATTATTTTTCTACCCCAAGGCATTTTAGGCGCAATCATGGAAAAGGGGTCGCGAAAAAGGGCATTGCGGGATCTTGCAGCGGCTGTGAGCCTCACGATAAAGTGGCCTGTGTGAGGCGCCGCCCGCAGAGCGAGTGGTGCCTTACTTAAAATTGGGTTATGCCGAGCTCGGCGGCACAAATCGTTCCGGCTGACGCGTAACGTTGAATTCACAATCAGGATTACGGAGGAAAGAAATGGCGATGAATTTCAAGCCCGAAGAGGTTGTTTTTCACAGGGAAGCCTATCAGGCCTACCTGGCCGAAATACGTTCCAAAGACTACCCCCAACTTATGAAGAAAGAAGTGGTGGGTAAAGTACGATTTCGCCATCGTCTACCTAATCCTTATCAGATGGACGGCAAAGCCCTGGTCTCGTTCGTCATGTGTGACAAGGATGTGAAGGGAGCCGTTTTAAAGACGGTTAATCGCCTGGGCGGTTTCGCCCAGGCGATTAAACCCCAGGACCGCATCCTGCTGAAACCCAATTTCAACAGCGACGATCCGCCTCCGGGCTCGACGGCGCTGGATTTCTTAGGGGCCGTCATCGAACTGTTAAGAGAGCATGGGTGTACGCAGATTTCCGTAGGGGAAGGGTCGGGGCGTCCCTCGGTGCCCTCTGCCAGGGTTTTTGAAAAAATGGGCCTGACGGCCAAGATGGCGGAAATGAAAGTCCCCCTCATTGATTTCGATCAGTCCTCCTACATGGATGTCCCTGTGGATGGGGAACATTACGATGTCATCGCCTATCCCCGAGAGCTAGAAGAATTTGATAAAATTATCTATCTGCCGACCATGAAAACCCACTTCCTGGCCGGATTTTCCATGAGTCTCAAGCTGGCCGTGGGGCTGACGCACCTATTCGATCGATTCCTTCTGCATGCCGATAGCAATTTGTTTGTCTGTGAGCGGGCCACCGAAATGAGCATCCCCATCAAACCCGATCTCATCATCATGGACGGGAGGGTCTCATTCGTCAGCGGAGGACCGGGCATCGGATTGGCCGTCCATCCGGGGGTCATCCTGGCCTCCGGCGACCAGATTGCCATGGACGTGCAGGGCGTGCGTTTGCTCCAGAACTACGCGGCGGTCAATCATCTAACGGGCGATGCCTGGGCCCTTCCCCAGATCAAGACCGCCGTGAAATACGGCCTGGGAATCCAGACCGAAGAGGCGTTGCGATTGGTCCGTTAGAATCTCCGTAGGGGCCGGAGGGCATCCTCAAATGCGCAAAGGACATGAGGAAATGGCATCTCTGTTTGCCGAAGTGCCGAAAGAGAGGGGCACAGGCTCATGGGCCAAGCGCTCCGTCTTCGTGGACAAGACAGAAGGAAGTGACCGCGGCCTACTCTTCTTCGATTTCTCTTCGGATGATGGCCTTGTCGTACGCGGCGATGACGTCCTTGTCCCTGAGGGTGCCGATCACCTTTTTTCCGTTTTCACCGCCGACCACGGGCAGCTGGGAGATGCCGAGGGAGCTCATGATCCGCAGGGCCATCAAAATGCTGTCCTGGGCCTTTACGGTTTTCACGTTCTCCGTGGCGACATCTTTTGCCACAACGAGCAGACGCAGGTCCTGTTCCTGGAAGAGGGGCCGGATGTCCCTGAACGAGATGATCCCTGTCAGGTCATGGTCTTCATTCACCACATGAAGATACGAGACATCTTCCATTTTGAAGGCATGGATGAGGCTCTGGAGGTTCATGCCTTCCGGGACCGTCGGCGGCTTCCCGGTCATAAAACGGGCCACTTCCATGGAGCGCAGGATGTTCTGTTCCATGCCTCCTGAGATATCAACGTTCCTGCGGAGCAATTTGATGGTGTAAATGGAGCCCTTCTTCAGGGAGGAGGACAGGATCGTACTCAGAATGCAGGTGATCATCATGGGAAGGATGATCTTGTAGTTGCCGCTCATCTCAAAGATGATGATGATGGCGGTGATGGGGGCCTGCGTTGTCCCGGCCACCAGCGCCCCCATGCCCACGAGGGCGTAGGCCGCGGGGGATGCGGTCAAATCGGGAAAAAGGAAATTAGCCATCCACCCGAAACAGCCCCCGGCCATGGCACCGATAAAAAGGGATGGCGCGAATACGCCCCCCGATCCCCCGGCCCCGAGGGTAATGGATGTGGCGGCGATCTTGAGAAACACGAGGGAAAGGAGGAACATTTCGGGAAGCCGGTTGAAGAGGGCCTCGTTAATGGCACCATAGCCCACCCCGAAGACATGAGGGAATTTGATCAGGATGAGCCCGAGCAGGAGACCGCCGATGGCTGGCTTGATCCATTGGGGGAGCGGAATGGCATCGAAAAGATCTTCGGTCTTATAGAGTGTTATAATAAACAGGACGGCGATCAGCCCGGCAAAGAGCCCGAGAAACGGGTAAATGGCGAACTCCCACAGGGTCTGGAGGTGGTAGGAGGGGATGGCAAAGGCGGGGAAATCGCCGAAATAGTGTCTGGAAATGGTTGTCGCGGTTACCGAAGAAAGGACCACCGGGGAAAAGGAGGCGATGCCGAAATCGCCGAGAAGGATTTCCAGAGCAAACAGGACCCCCGCGATGGGGGCGTTGAAGGTTGCGGCAATCCCCGCCGCCGCGCCGCACCCTACCATGGTCCTTTGCTGCATGCGGGAGACCTTGAAGAGTTGGGAAACCGTGGAGGCCAGGGAGGAGCCGATCTGCACGATGGGTCCCTCCCTTCCTACTGAACCGCCCGATCCGATACAAATAGCGGAGGCCAGGATCTTGGCTGCAGCGACCCGACTCCTTATCCTCCCACTGCGTAAAGCCACGGCCTCCATGACTTCCGGGACCCCATGTCCTTTGGCTTCACTGGCCCCGAAACTTACGATGATCCCGACCAGCAAACCCCCGAAACAGGGAACGCCAACGATTACATAAAGCGGGAGCGTGTGGGCAAATGCGAGGATGTCTCCGGTGTTCCGGTAAAAGACATACTGGGCAAACTTTATCAGGAGTCGAAAGAGTACAGCGCCATATCCGCTCAGGGCGCCTATGAGGGCGGCGACGAGAAGGTTAAGGATGCGCTCATCCACGTGGCCGCGTTTCAAGATAGTTTTAGCAGTCTGGTGTCTGTCAAATAACATGTGGCAGCGGGCTGGTAAGAGGTCCTTTCTTTTGCCTCATATCATGTTAGAGTAGTAAAAAGAGCATATTTTTTAGCATTGGTTTTGTCAAGGATGTGTCCCACCAAGTCTCATGCGGGACTTTTGGGATATTAGTAACTATGGATTTTCGATTCACGGATGAAGAAAAGCGACTCCGAGGGGAGGTGGAAGAATTTTTCAAAGGTGTGCTTCCGCCGGATTGGGACGAAAGGGTTTTCTCTTGACACGACGGTTGTGGGACCATGCCACACATCGAAGGTCAATTTGAGGAATTTACCAGTTAGATTCAACGAAAGGTGGGCTAGCGAGGTTGGCATCCCCAGGGAAGGCCAATGATTCTTCCCTTGTTGGCTTAGGTTTCAGAGACGGGCCTGAGCCGGCGTGATATTCGATAGCGCTAATCCTCGGCCGGCTTCGGCCTGGACCATTTCCTGAATGCCCCGCGGGGCTTTGGTCTGCGTCTGCAGACCCTGATTGCTCCCCTTCCAAGCAGAAATGCGATCAAGAGGATCCCGATTCCCAGGCCAATGGCTTCTAGGTACTTCACCAGGTAAAGGAACGCACGGATGGTCCACCTGAGTGCACTCCCTGACAGACCATCCCCGTCAAGGTGTGGCGCAAGAGATCCGGACAGACGGTAATAGACCCGGGCCACCCATCTCCCGGGAGCGGACCCCATGAGCATCTGGTCCCTGAATTGGCGGAGCCTTTTGACGGGCTTATCAAAGCTCGGGGCGCCGTAAGCGGATTTTGCAATCATACAGCTGAACTTGCTCTCTGCGGGAGCGTCGACATTGGCAGTCACGGCTTCGGCATCCAGCAAGTCAGTCGATAGGCAACAACAAGTCAACGAAATGAGCAGGCCGAAGAATCGGAAAGATCTGTTTATTCCATCGGTGCGCATTTTCTTCACACCTTCCTCCGAGATCGCTCAGGGGTCGCAACCGTGCCCTATGAGTCGTCTCTCATGGCCCCCTAGTATTCAATACCCTTTCTTGCCTTGGCCCCGGTGTAGTAGGGGTGTTTTTTCTGCACCAGCTCCGTCACATAATCGGCCTGTTCTATGAGCTCGGGCGGGGCATCCCTTCCAGTCAGAATCAGCTCGACCCTTCCCTTGCATCGACCGATCAGGTCAAGCAACTGATCTTTCCTGAGGATCTTGAAAAGGAGCGTGTCCAGGATCTCGTCACAGATGAGCAGATGGGGTTTTCTTTTTGCGGCCTCTAGTGCATAAGATAGCCCCGTTGCTGCATGTTGCAAGTGAACCGGCTCTGGGCCTTTGGACATGATAAAGGGGTGTTCCCCAGGACACCAGTAACGAATGTTCTGGAGTCGCTCGAACACCCGCACCTCTCCCGACTTGCCGGATTTCATGAACTGAACAAACTCAACCTGAAGGCCCTCGCCCACAGCTCTGATGGCGAGTCCCACGGCCCTGGAGGTCTTCCCAACCCCTTGGCCATAGAATATATGGACAAGCCCATATCCCTTGTCCTCGATGTATCCCTTTCTTTCCTGGGGGTAGTAAATGGCTTGGACCCTCCTTTAAGGCGGCAGCAGAGTAATGAAGTGATGGATTGTGGGAGTGGCGGGAAAACGCTGATTTTCTGCACGCCCGCAGCCTCACGGACCGCCCTTTTGGTCACTTGTCAAGGGGTTTCGCCTCATCAATCAGCATGATGGGGATATCTTCCTTGATTTCATAAAGCAGTCTACATTTGTCGCAAATGAGCCCATCCCCCTTCTCGTTCAAATAGATATCTCCCTTGCATTTAGGGCAAGCGAGGATTTCAAGAAGCTCCTTGCTAATTGCCATTGCTTCGTCTCCTTCCTGCAACCGGAGGGCTGAACCCCGGTGTTGTTACCATCAATCCTTGCTCTTATCATATACTTCCAATGGGAAAGGTCATCAACGTTTTTTCTACTGGCAACCAAGCGGGTGACCACGCAAAAGAGATGGGGGAGAAATTTCTCCTCCGCCGGCTTCCAACCCAATGTGGATCAAGGACGGTCGAGGTTTGACACGCCACCTGGCGTACCCTATATTCTTGGCCGGTTACTTTCCTTTCGACGCCCTGAAGAGACCGATATAGGACTGCGGATTGATCATTGATTTGGAAACGGATGGCTGGAATCTCATCGATCGGATTGGCGATCGCCGGAAGCACACTGGGGACCTTGGCCTACGTGGTCGATTTCCGGCACCGCCGCATCGTCAAACGAAACCTTCAATTGGTCTATCCGGAATGGCCGCGTGGCAGGATCAATGCGGTTTCCAGAAGGGTCTTCTGCAACACGGCCATCACGATGCTGGAGTTCCTTCAGTTCGCCTCATTGTCCCGCGTGGCCCTGCTTCGCAAGATACGGATGCAGGGGGAAGAACACCTCATCGAGGCCGCCCGTTCTTCCAGAGGCGTCATCGTAATCTCCGCCCACATCGGAAACTGGGAGGCCGCGCACATGTCAACGGCCTGTTTCCTTGAAAAGCCCGTGGTCCTCGTGGCCCGCCGCATCCGGCCGCACCTCCTTAATGAGTGGGTCAACCGGCTGAGAGCGCGCTTCGGCGGGGTGCTATTGGACAAGGCAGGGGCACTGCCTAAAATGGCCAGGGCCTTGAGAGAAGGGAAAGTGGTCGGAATTCTGATTGACCAGTCCACCCTGCGGTCCGAAGGGGTCGAAATCGATTTCCTCGGACACAGGGCCATGGCGACGCCCTCCGCCGCCATCCTGGCAAGACGTTTCAACGCCCTGGTGCTGCCCGCCTTCTGTCTGCGACAAGGGGACGGACAGCTCACCTTGGCCGTTCAGCCGCCCCTGGCGCTTGCCCGGACAAATGACCGTCAATCGGACATGGTCGAAAACACCCAGGTCATGAATGACGCCGTCGCCGAGGCGATCCGAAGCCATCCGGATCAGTGGTTCTGGTTCCACAAGAGATGGAAGCGGCACTACCCGGAGCTGTACCCGGAGGATCTGGCAAGGCGCAGAAGGCAAAAGGCGGCGAAAAGGAAACAGGCGCTGAAAAAGTGAAGACCATCCTCGTCATCCGCCCAAGCGCCATGGGCGACATCGTCATGGCATCCCCCCTGATCGGGGCCCTGCGCCGGACCTTTCCAACGGCCCATATCGCCTGGTTGCTTGAACCCCATCTGTTAGATCTCCTCCAGGGTCACCCCGCCTTGGACGAGGTGATCCAATTGCCCAAGGCCAGATGGCTCGACCTCATGCGGCGGCGAAGATTCGCGGCGCTCTGTCGCGAAGTCAGTCAACTCCGGAAATCCCTTCTCCAGAGGGGTTTTGATCTCGCCATCGATGCACAGGGGCTGCTCAGGAGTCGGATACTCGCCCGCTTGTCCGGGGCGAGGGAAAGGGTGGGGTTTGATTCCAGGGAACCCGGCCGCTGGCTTATGACGGAGATTGTCTCAAAGGGGCCGGAAAGCACGAGAATTTCTTCGGAGTACCTACACCTCGCCCAGGTGCTTGGGCTGGAGACGGGCACGTTTCAATCCGGGCTTGTGGTCTCGACAAAAGACGATTCCAGCGCGGATCATGAGCTCAAGAAAAGGGGAATCCATGGACCTTATGCGGCCTTTTGTCCTTTCACGACCCGTCCCCAGAAGCACTGGCCCGAAGACCATTGGGCTGCCCTCTCGAATCGGATCGGGGAGGACTTGGGAGTCGAGATGATCATGTTGGGCGGACCTGGAGACAGGGCTGCGGCCCATCGCATAGAGAAACGCTCTGGGGGACGAATCATCAATTTCGCCGGCGCCACCTCCCTCGGGGCCGCCATGGCCCTCCTGAGAAGGGCGGCGCTGGTGGTCGGGGTGGATACGGGCCTCACTCATACGGGGATCGCCTTTCTCCGCCCCACCGTGGCGGTATTCGGGTCCACCTGCCCCTACACGGAGGCGCCGGGGGCAAGGCTTGTTGTACTATACGATCAACACCACTGCTCGCCATGCAGACGGCGTCCCACATGCGACGGCGAATACACTTGCATGAAGGGGATAGGGGTAGAAAGGGTTGTTGACGCCGCGCGGCGGCTGATGAAGGACAGGGCGGCAGAGACATGCACATCCTGCACATAGAAACGGGACGTCATCTCTTTGGGGGGGCCTTGCAGGTTCGTTATCTGCTGCAAGGCCTCTTCGAGGCTGGGATAAGGAACACGCTAGTGTGCCCTGCCGGAAGCGAAATCTCGAAGTGTGGTTCAGCCTATGGGAAGACCTACGAAACAGGCATGAAAGGTGAATTGGACCCACGATTTCCGCTCCAGTTGATCGGTGTCATCCGGGCCTTGAAGCCAGACTTGGTGCATGTTCACAGCCGGCGCGGGGCAGATGTGTCGGGGGGGCTCGCCGCGCTTCTGACCCGCACAAGGGCGGTCATCACCCGGCGGGTGGACAACCCCGAAGCCTCATGGACTGCGCAAATTAAATACGGCCTTTACGTGAAGGTCATCGCCATCTCAGAGGCCATCCGAAGGGTCCTGATCTCCGAGACCATTCCGTCGGCCAGGGTCGTCTGCATCCCAAGCGGGATAGATCCCAACCCCTATCAAAGACCCTGCGATCCTTCATGGTTTCAAGAAACCTTCCATCTTACGCCAGCGAACAGGGCCGTCGGCGTCGTCGCACAGCTGATTCCGCGAAAAGGCCACCGATTTCTCCTGGAGGCCGCCCCGGCCATTCTCGCGCGTTTCCCGGAAGCGAGGTTCCTTTTCTTTGGCCGGGGCCCGCTGAGGGGCGATCTGGAAAGGCGCTGCCACGAAAAGGGAATAACCCACGCGGTGCGCTTCGAAGGATTTCGAAAGGACATGGATCGCATCCTGCCCTGCCTGGATCTGGTGGTCCACCCCGCAACCATGGAAGGCCTCGGGGTATCCCTGCTTGAGGCGGCATCATCCGGTCGGGCCATCGTGGCCTCCCGGGCAGGCGGAATCCCGGAAGTCGTTCAACATGGGGTAAATGGGCTTTTGGTCGAACCGGGCAACGCGCTAGAACTGATCGAGGCCGTCTCGCGCCTCCTGAGAGACCCTGGGCTCGCTGCGCGGCTGGGGACCGCCGGGCGGCGCCTTGTGGAGGACAGGTTCTCGGTGGCGGCCATGGTCAAAGGCAACATAGCGGTTTACGGCGAGATCCTTCGGGGCGAGACGGACCTCACACTCGACCGATGACATTTCCCCCCGCAGTCAACGAGGAATTTTGGATGCGCCTACGCACACTACTTCAGGATCTCACCATCGAACATGATTGCCCGAGCAGACTGGATTCTAAGATAGCGTTCATTTTACGGTTTGTGGGCGCCATAGCGCTTCATCCCCTTCTCGATCGCCACCACGACCACCCCGTAGGCTGTGAGAAACAGGAAGGCCTGCAGAGCCACAGAATTGAACCACGATACCAGTTTGAGCACTACAAACGCGATGATTGCCGCCACAAACCCTGGCACATATTTGATCATGAAAACCTCCTCGGCAGAAAGGCATTGAGGGATCACCCCCGAGCATGATGCCTTAAGCCATGCACAAGTGTCAAAACCCGGACCTGAGAAAGGCGCAGGGGCAAGCCCACCGCCGGGGGAAAACCCAAGGGTAAAGATTTGACGCTATGCGCGCCATGGGCTATACGCATATGGCTGTAGACCTTGCGGGTCTGAATCTTGTTTCTAAAGAGGGATCATTGCCATGGGGGTGACCGTCGAGGTTGCCCTTTCGGAAACGGCGCTGATGCGTTTATGTTCGAGCACGAGGTGAAGATGGCCATTCACTCCGGCCTGGTAGCGGTGTATGGCTTCCGTCCTGGGCCGGGAGGAATCAGCCATGTCATGCGAAACCTCATGCACGCCATGGTGGATGAAGGCGTTTCAGTGGATCTCCTGCTGGACGATCCACGGATTCCGGAAGTGGCCCGTCTCAGTGGAAAAATTCGGATCGTCCCGCTTTTGGGCTCAAATCCCCTCTTGGGGGTGCCCTCGCTCATTCGTTATCTCAAGACACGATCCCCAGCCGTCTTGTTGAACAACCGTGAACCGGCAAACCGCGCCGCCGTCCTTGCACGCCCGTTCGGCTGTCACTCGACGCGCATCGTCGTACGGGTGGGCATGACGCTCTCCATGGCGCTCGGCCGCCGTGGTCCCATCAAGCGATGGCTGCGCAAATCAGCGATCATCGCCTGTTACCGGCGGGCCGACGCGATCATCGCCAATTCCAACGGTGTGGCAAAGGACATCGCAGCGGTGACGGGAATTCCTTTGGCGTCAATCCATGTGATCCACAATCCAACGGTGAGCCGAGAGATGCTTCTGGAGGCCGAAGAACCCGTGGATCACGCCTGGTTTGATCCCGGCGGCCCACCGGTCATCCTGGGCGTCGGTCGCCTGGCCAGGCAGAAGGATTTCCCGACGCTCCTGAGGGCCTTTGGCAAGCTGAACACCCAACGACCATGCCGCCTCATCATCCTTGGGGAAGGAAAGGAACGGGAAAATCTCTCTTCCCTGGCATCCCAATTGGGGATTCAGACGGACGTGGAACTTGCGGGACATGTGTCCAACCCGTTCCCACTAATGAAACGGGCAGCCCTCTTTGTCCTTTCCTCTGCCTGGGAGGGCTCCCCAAACGTCCTAATCCAGGCCATGGCCCTTGGAGTACCCGTGGTTGCGACGGATTGCTGGAGCGGGCCAAGAGATATCCTCAAGGACGGACGTTTTGGGCCGCTGGTACCCGTAGGCGATGCGGATGCACTGGCACAGGCCATGGCCAGGACCCTCGATCATCCGCTCCCGGGCGAAACCCTCCGCGACGCGGTTGAGTCGTACCGGGCCGATCGGTGTGTGAAGGATTATCTTCGGGTGATGATGAGATGAGATTCGACATGGAAAAGCTCGGAGTGGTCAAGGCGTGAACCGACGCACAAGAATTGCGGTCTTTCTCGCCACATCGGGTCACAGCGGCGTGGACCGGATCATGAAAAACTTCATCCGCGAAACCACCGGCCGGAGCATAAAGGTCGACCTCCTTCACGTCCGGGGCCATGGCCCCTATTTCGACGAACCGCTTGAAGACCTCGAAATCGTGGACCTCGGCGTCTCTCACGTGGCCGGTTCACTGCCATCCCTTATCAAGTACCTGAGGCGTGAGCGACCCGTCAGTCTCCTGTCGGACAAGGACCGGGTGAACCGGGTAGCGCTGCTCGCAAAAAAGATGGCCGGTGTCCCGGTGCGATCAGTCGTAAGGATCGGCACGACGGTGTCGGTCAACCTCTCGAAACGGGGCTGGTTTCAGCGGAGGATCCAGTATTTGTCCATCGGCCACTTATATAGGTGGGCAGACCGGGTGGTCGTGCCCTCCCACGGCGCCGCCTCGGACCTGGTCCATGAACTGAACCTACCGGGCCATCTCATCAGCGTTTTGCCAAGCCCCATTGTGGATCAGAAAATCTTCGCCATGGCTTCCGGGCCGGTGGATCATCCATGGTTTAACGAACCCACGGTCCCTGTAATCCTTGGTGTGGGGGAGCTCAGCGCCAGGAAGGACTTCTCAACGCTCATCAGGGCCTTCGCCAGGGTGAGGGCCCTTCGTCCGTGCCGGCTGCTCATCCTGGGCGAGGGGCGCCAACGCCAAAATCTGGAGGGTCTTGTCCGTCATCTCAGTCTTGAAGGGGCGGTCTCCATTCCGGGGTTCTCAAAGAACCCTTTCGCCTACATACAGCGGGCCTCACTCCTCGTCCTTTCCTCCATCTGCGAAGGGCTCCCCGTTGCGCTCGTGGAGGCCCTGGCCCTGGGCACTCCGGTGGTCGCGACCGATTGCCCGAGCGGACCCAGAGAGATCCTGGACAGCGGCCGCTTCGGCCGCCTCACCCCGGTTGGAGATGAAGCCGGACTTGCCGAAGCCATCATGCGGACATTGGATGATCCTCTTTCTTCCAATGTCCTCATGTCAGCGGCCATGCCTTTCGCGGTGGTACCAGCCACCTCGAGGTATCTCGAAATGTTGGGCGTGGAAACAGGTGCGAGAGGCCAGACCTCGAATGGGGCAATCAATTGAAATGAAGATCGATAAGCCGAAAATAGGCATTTTCGTCTCCTTTTCAGGCCAGGGAGGGGTCGAAAAAATCATCCTGACCCTCGCTGAAGGCCTTGCCGATCTGGGATGTGTCGTGGACCTTCTGCTGGTCAAGGCAATGGGACTCTACGCCGGCGACATTCCTCCTTTTATCAACGTGCGGCGACTCAACGCCACCCACACCTTCTCCAGTCTGCCGGCGCTGGTGAGCTACCTGAGAGAGCGCCGTCCCGTCGGTCTGCTGGCCGCAAAGGACCGGGCCAATCAGGTGGCGTTGCTGGCAAAGTTCGTCGCCCAAGTCCCAACGCGCCTGGTGGTTCGAATGGGCACAACGACAAGCACCGCACTGGGCAATAGCCGATGGCTCAAGAGGAACGTTTGGAACCTGCCCATCCGCCTCCTCTACCCGCTGGCAGATGGAATCGTGGCTGTCTCCCATGGGGTGGCGGC
This sequence comes from uncultured delta proteobacterium, assembly GCA_963830155.1. Lineage (GTDB taxonomy): Bacteria > Desulfobacterota > DSM-4660 > Desulfatiglandales > Desulfatiglandaceae > CAWHLE01. Next base: position 219,161 of record CAWHLE010000001.1, read on the forward strand.
CGACCTGGCAGCCATTACGCGCCTCCCCCCGGAGCGTTTCACGGTGATCCCCAATCCGGTGGTATCAGAGCGGTTGTACACGATGGCCGGGGAGCCCTTAAGCCACCCTTGGTTTCAAGAGGGGAAGCCGCCTGTGTTTCTCGGGGCAGGACGTCTCACCCGGCAAAAGGACTTTCCCACGCTCATCCGTGCATTCGCACTGGTTCGCAGGGAAGTGGTCTCACGACTCGTGATTCTGGGAGAAGGGATTGATCGTGAGGCCCTGTTGAAGCTGGCCGAATCGCTTGGCATCCGTGACGACGTGGATCTCCCCGGATTTGTCAGGAATCCTTACCCGTTCATGGCCAAGGCATCCGTGTTCGTGCTATCATCCATCTGGGAGGGTTCGCCCAACGTCCTGACAGAGGCCATGGCACTCGGGACACCCGTCGTAGCGACCGATTGTCCGAGCGGTCCGAGAGAAATCCTGGGAAAAGCCCTGTACGGCCCATTGGTCCCCATGGGAGATGTTTCCGTCATGGCGATAGCCATGAAGGAGACTCTTTTGAATCCGCCACGAAGGGACGTGTTGATCCGGGCCGTGGAAGAATACCGGGTCGAACGAAGCTGTAGGCATTACCTGGATGTCTTGACGGGCGCGAACCGGGGAAGACCAGAATAAATACAGAACTGAGATGTTGCTTTCACTCCGATACAAGTTCCTTTTCATCCACGTGGCCAAGACGGGCGGCACCAGCGTCCGTGCGGCCCTAAACCGTTTTAAATGGCGGGACCCCTACCAGATTCCCCTGACGCTTTGCAGCCGTCTCAGCGAGCTTACCGGCCACAGGCTCGGGTGCAAATTTCCCCGCCACGCCAAGGCCGTTGCGGCTTACGAGATGCTTCCAAGGGAACTGTTTCTGGAACTCTTCAAGTTCGCATTCGTCCGAAACCCCTGGGACCTCCAGGTAAGCTCCTTTCATCACATCCGGAGAGAGAGACCCCAACTCATGAAAGAGGGGCAGGACTTCGAAGCTTTCCTCAACTGGAAGCTCGACCCCTCGCGACCCTACCACTACATCGTCGACACATCCATCGAGCTCCAGTCCGACTACCTCGTCGACTTGAAAGGCAACATCATCGTGGATTTCATTGGCAGGTACGAGCGCTTCCACGAAGACTTTGAGGAGGCCTGCCGCAGGATCGGCATTGCGCCCCCAAATCTCCCTCACCGTAGAAAGGCCGAAGACCGCACGGACTACAGGCGCTACTACAACGAAAACACCATGAAGATGGTAGCAGACCGATTCAGACCGGACATCGATCGGTTCGGCTACGCGTTCTGATTCCTTTTCTCAAGGTTTGATATCTTTTCTTTGCGCCCTTTGCGTCTTGGCCAGAAAAAATTCTAATGCGATTTCAGAATCCATTTCACACCATCCAGCATATCAGATGCAACATGGTCGGGTGCTACGGTGCTATGGGGAAGGAGGTATTCAATTTCACCCATGCCATATCCCGTCCTGACGAGCACCCCTCTGAGACCCGCATTGCGGGCCATTTCAATGTCGGTCAATCTGTCGCCAATCACAAAAGAACGATCCATATCGATATCGTAATGGTCGCAGGCCAGCTGGATGAGCCCTGTGGAGGGCTTTCGGCATTGACAGGTCAAGCGATAAGTCGGAACAGTCGCCGATGGGTGGTGGGGACAGTAGTAGATCGCATCCACCCGGGCCCCTTCCCTCTCCAGCAGGCTTCTCATGTAATCATTGATTTCATGAATCAAAGTCTCCGGGAAGTATCCCCGTGCAGCGCCTGATTGGTTGGAGACCACAATAACCAGGAATCCTTCCTGATTGAGCAGCCGAAGTGCGTTGGGCGACTGCGGCAGCAGGACAAATCGGCTGGGATGATTAATGTAGCCCATCTCTTCATTTATGGTGCCATCCCGGTCAAGGAAAACCGCGGGTCTTTTCACGTTGAGCCTCCGCTGAAGGAGGTAAGCCCCTTCTTTCGAGCAGATTCGCGGATCATATCGAAAAACGCGTCTTCATCCGGGGAGATGACCAATCGGATGCGCATGAAAGCAAGATGCCTGGGCCGGAACGAACAACGGTCCAGTCTCACCCAGTCCTTTTCCGTAGTCACCAGGTAGTCAGCCCCAATGCGCCTGCTTTCTTCTGAAAGAGTTCTCAGGTCGCCTTCCGCGAAGGGACAGTGATCGGGAAAAGGTCTGAAACAGACCACTTCCGCGCCGAGTTTCGCCAGCGTTTGTCTGAATCGATTCGGAAACGCGATGCCAGCAAACGCAGCCACCCTCTTCCCACGAAGGCTCACCGGATCCAGGGGATGATTCGCACCGTTTACGAAAAGCCCCACCGGCACATGGCGCCCGCGATATACAGGCTTTCCGGCGAATCGTTCTTTCAAAAGGAGCAGGTTCTTTTCGAAGCATTCGCCACCATCCCCATGTGTCAAGATGAAGGCGTCTGCACGTCGCAAGTGCTGAACCGGCTCCCTCAGGTTACCGCAGGGCAGAAGCCGAGCCTTTCCCAGGTCCGTTTCGGCGTCGATGAGCACGATATCCAGATCCCTCTTGAGGGCAAGATGCTGAAACCCGTCGTCTATTAGAAAAAAGTCGCACCCAAGCCGCTTCCATGCGTGAAGGCCCGCCAGATAGCGTTTCCTGGACACGACAACCGGGACCTGGGTCTGTTTGGCAAGGAGCACCGGCTCATCGCCGGCCTCCATTGTGTCGGCCTGCGTGCGGGTGCCGTCCGACACCTCCAAAACGCGAGCGCCGCGCCCGCTTTGTCCGCCGTAGCCCCTTGAAAGGATAGCGGGGCGAAATCCTTGGTCTCGCGCCCAGCCACTGATCATGGAAACGGCTGGGGTCTTTCCTGTTCCCCCGGTGGTGAGGTTGCCGATACTCAAAACGAAACCGGGCAGGGTGTCACTTTTCAAAAACGAACGCTCGTAGGCACAACGCCTCATCCGTACGCCCGCTTCATAAAACCTGGAGATCTTCGTCAACACAGAGACAAACGGGGCTTGTGAAAGCCTCCGTTGAACCCGCGACCAGTCCATGAGGGGTCGATTCAGGGCCATGAGATTGGTGATAAGGTCCCCCGCCTCGCTAATCGGTTGTGTTTCGTGCGCGGCCATCAGGGCCGAACCCTACAGATGCGTCTCGATTGAGGAAACCACCCGGGCAAGGGCGCCCCTGTTCTCTTCAACAAACCGTCGCGCAAGTCCACCCATTCGGTCCCGCTCTTCGGAGGAAGCCAAGAGACTCCACACTGCCTCCAGCAAATCATTGCCGTCCTTCACCCGTCTCCCGCCACCGCACCGAACAAGCGCCTCGGCCATGGAAGTGAAGTTGAACGTGTGGGGACCAAAGAGCACGGGGCAACCCTGGACAGCAGGCTCAAGCAGGTTGTGGCCGCCTTCGGGAACCAGGCTTCCCCCCACGAAGCTCACCGTACCGACGCCGTAAACGCCTGCCAGTTCGCCAATCGTGTCAAGGATCAGGACATCGTAGTTTGTCCTGTTTGGGTGAAGGTCCGTGCGCCGGACCGCGGTGAATCCCATCTTCTGAGCCCGGTCCAGGATGGTACCGGCCTGATCGATGCGGCGCGGCGCCAAGATCAGGCGGAGCCCAGGGAAATCGCTTCGAAGCCTCCGGAAGGACTCGAGGATGGTGACCTCTTCGCCGGCATGGGTGCTGCCGGCCACGAACACAGCATCGTCATGGGCAAGCCCCAGGGCATGCCGTTGCGAAACGATCTCCGCTTCCGTCATCATGGGTTGGCTTCGGTCAAACTTGATGTTTCCTGTTACTTTCACCTTTCCGGGATCGACCCCTGCATCAACAAGTCTATTCCTGTCGAGGTCACTCTGTACGAGACAAAGATCAAACGGGGCAAAGAGGAATTTCACGAGACGTCCAAAATTCTTATAGAGTCTGAACGTCCGCGGTGAGACGCGGCCGTTGACCAGGATAATCCCTGTACCCTTCCTTTTCAGGTGATAGAGAAGCCCCGGCCAGATGTCTGTTTCAACCAGGACAAAGAGCGAAGGACTGAAAGATGCCACAAGCGCCCGAACGAGCCACCAGGCATCAAAGGGCATGCCCGACAGCCATCTCACATGGCTTCCCAGCTCCTTTCGCGCCACAGCCAAGCCCTGGGCGGTCGTGGCGGTGAAAACGACATTCTCCTGCCTCCCTTGTGAGACGAAAGCTTCCACAAGCGGGATCGCTGAAATCACTTCGCCCACGGACAGGGCATGAACCCAGATGGTCCTTGCCGCAAAACCCATGGGAACCCGCTCATGGCGGAATCTGCTGAAGACCCGCCCTTTCCCCGTAACCAGGAAGGCGGGCAGAAGAAATATGAACCCCAATGTCCAAAGCAAGTGGTAGAAAAAAAGAAGCATCGACGCCTCTCGGTTGGGTGGTACGGGAGAGAGATAGATCTTCCGAGGGCTCCCCTTCGGTTATGGACGATCAAATCCTGACAGGCAGCTCGATCGTAAACTTCGTGCCGCGCGGCCTGTTGTCCTGGACGCGGATGAAACCATCGTGATCGGTGATGATCGTGTTTACGATTGCAAGACCAAGGCCCGTCCCGTGCTTCTTAGTGGAAAAATAAGGCTCGAAAAGGCGATGCTTATTTTCGTCCGGAATACCTTTTCCGTTGTCCGTCACTTCAATGGTGACCATCTGGAGCGAAGGTTCGTGGCTCAGACTAATGAGAATCTCTCCGTCACCGTCAATGGCCGCAATGGCATTGTCAAGCAGATTGATCATGACTCTTTTCATCTGCCCTTTGTCTATATTGAAGACCGGGATCCCATCGGACCCATGAAACAGGATCTTCACGCCCTTGTGTGCTTCCCTGTAAAGGCTCACCGCCTCAACGATCACCTGGTTCAGATCCCCGGGCGCCGGATTGGCCGCAGGCATTCTCGCAAAATTGGAAAACTCGTTGACCAAACGTTTGAGCTCGTCCACCTGTTTGACGATCATGTCCGTGCATTCAAAGAAGACCGCCCTGTCCTCATAACCGAGCTTTTCGGCGTATCTTTTCCTCAGTCGTTGAGCCGAAAGTTGAATAGGGGTCAGGGGGTTCTTAACTTCATGTGCGATGCGTCTGGCGACCTCGCGCCATGCCGCCATCCGCTGGGACTTTTCCACCTCGCTGATATCTTCAAACACGGCTACAAGTCCCAGATAGTGATCCACGTCGTCACGAAGCACATTGAGGGATACTTGGAGCGACATGATCCGTTCCTCATCAAAACGGGTGATCTGCCCTTTTGAAAACCCCTTGCGAACCCTCCCCTCGTCTGCCATGAAGTCGTCGATCACCTTTCTGACCTCAGGAGGGAGCACTTCTGCGTAGAGCTCCCCCACCGCGGTTTTTGCCCTCACCTGGAGCATCCGCTCCGCGGATTTATTGACGGTCAGGATGCATCCGTTGGCGTCGGCTGAAATAACACCCGCCGCCACATTGGCGAGAACAATTTCCATGTAGATGCGTCTCTGTTCCAGTTCAAAATTGCTCTTCCGCAGCTCCCTGTTCGCCTCCTCCACCTGCTCCTTGCTCGTCCTGAGATCCATGGTCATTCTGTTGAAGGAATTCACCAAGACGCCGATCTCATCCTTCGATTCCAAATCGATAAAGAAGTCATAGTCGCCTGAAGCGATTCGATTCGTCCCTTCAGCCAGTTCTTTGATGGGTACCGTGATGCCCTGCGAGAGATAGAAGCCAAACCACCCTGAAGAAAGAACAATGAGAATGGTCACGATGGCGAGGGTAAGCATATGGCTTATCTTCATGGGTCTTTTCAGCATCTTGAGCTGACGATATTCCTGAAGACCTTGAGATATGGCATGCAGCCGATTTACGAAGGAGCTGGGGATGAATCTCGAGAGCAGGAGCACACCTACCACCGCCTTGGACTCGGTCCTCGAGAAAACAGGCACAAGTGCGCTCAGGAGCTCTCCATGAGAAGAGCCTTCGATGTGTCTGCCGTCGGATCCCTTATCGATGGTTTCCTGCAAGACATCATCTCCCGGCCCCGAAAAAGTGCTCAGATCGACCTGGTGGTCTCGAGAAGCGGCTTTCCCCTTGAGATTTTCGGAATACACCGCAAGGGCGGTCAAATTGAACTCCTTTCTCTTTTCCTCAATGAACTTGTTCAGATCGTCCTGTTTGGCGGCCAGCATCAAGCCCTCGTGGGTGATGACACGGCTCAGGTTGTTTCCGAAGGCCTGGATTTCCTCCGTCAAGTGGTTGTAGTAATCCTGCCCCGCCTCAAGAGAGCCTTGGAGGGATTGCTCGATCTGCAGGTTAAACCAGAATTCGATAGAGCTCGAAATGAACTGGACGGATACAAAGAACAGAATCGTCGTCGGGAGAAGGGACAGGATAATGAAGGCGATGACAAGCTTGGTCCTGATCTTGGCCCCCATGACTCCCTTTTTTCTTTCGAACACCAGTCTGACCAAATTCCTGACCGTCAGAAAGAGGAGCAACAGGAGAAGGACGACATCGATATTGATGAGTGAAAAGACAAGAATGGAGTCGGAGATGGGAAAATCGTGACCACGGTTGAGGAGTCGCACCCCCATAAAGCTCAACGTGGAGATGGCCAGAAAAAGGATGAGGATGAGCCAACCCTCTTTTCTTCGCGTTACGTGGAACTTCCCTTGACCATTCAAAAGGCGTCTCATGCGGCCTGCCCCAATAGTCCATCCGAATGGTTAACGGTTCTCTTACGTCTCATTGTCCTCAAGGTTAGCGCGAATGAGTCGGCGTCGACTTCAGGCAACGGAAAACATAGAGACCCGCTGCCCAGCACATCTCCCTGAAAGACCATCAACCCCTCAGTAGGTGAAATCGATTGTGTGCCAGTCGGTTTCAAAATTCCAAAGGGAGAGGAAAAAGAACACGTAGTGTAGATAAAAAGGAAGTCTGATCTTGTTAAGCTCAGCCATGGCCTGCACTTGGTAACGATGCCCTCGTTTCAAGTTCTTGATATCCGTTACTTTCACCCCTGTAATCTGGCACATCACACGCTTGGCCTTCTCAAAGTCCCCTATCCCCTCAAGTACCTTGTTCTTCTGCTCGGACAGGGTCACAGCGTAGGTCTTCTTCAGACTGTCATATCGTATCTCATGGGTCACCAGTAACTCGACAATTCTCCTGTCAAATTGAAAATCCTTGACCTCATAAAGTCTGACAAAGAAATTAAAGGTGGTAGGGATACCGTTATCGATCGCCTTGTCCATTTCAGGAGTAAAGCAGTCGTTCACCTTGAAATTCAGAAGAAGGTCGTCCTGGTTGCTGGCGATAGAAATGTCGCTGATGGCGGCTTCCCGGGCGTCTGCCATCGAAAAGGTCAGGAGTGGAGCCAAGAGCAGTCCGATAACGAACGACCGTATCGATAATGCAAAAAATATTTCACGATTCATGGTTGCTGGTCCGGGAGGCGATCAGATCCGCATCGACAGCTGACTGGACTGGTCCAGGGAACCAACCAGCGAAAAAGAAGGCAGCCGGATTCATGTTGAAATTCGGCCCACGGCAACCCCACAAAATTTGAGCCTGCGACAAACCCGCACCTAGCACAGGCAAGCCGGGTGGTTTTGTTAATAAAATTCAAAAAATTCCAGGGAGATAAAATACCAAACCGACGATAGGAACGCAAGCCTTATTAAATTCGCCAGTGGTTAAATAGGAGGAGTAAGCCCTTTGAGAGGGACGGGAGGAACGATCCGTGAAGGGACGGCCTCGACCCATGATTGACCATCCCGATTTATGCGACGAGCGGCTCAGGCAGGCCAAAGGCGGGAATCCGGACGCCGTTGCTCGAACACTCATCCAATGTCTCGAATATGAGATCGGTCCAGTGCCGCCGTCCGTCCATCAAACGCCTCAACATGCAATGATTAAGAAAATGGCCCGATTTCTCCACGACGAAATGAGCGATCACTGGGGACCCGACCATGGCCAAGTCTCCAACGAAATCGAGGATCTTGTGCCTCACGAATTCATCTTTGAATCGCAAGCCATCTTCATTCAGAACCCTGAAATCATCCATGACGATGGCATTGTCCAGAGAACCACCCTTAGCCAACCCCAGAGCCTTCATGGTTTGCACATCTTTCAGAAAACCAAAGGTTCGCGCACGGCTGATCTCTCTCGTGAAGCTGTTGCCCGAAAAGAAAAGCTCGTAATTTTGGTCTTTGAGCAAGGGGTGTTGGAAGTCAATTCGATAGGTGATCTTGAGTTCACGGGAAGGGCAAACATGGATAAAACGGTTACCATCTTGGATCTTGAGAGCCTTTTTCATCACGACAAAGCGCTTGGGCACGTCCTGTTCCATGATTCCCGCGCTTCGGATCAGAAAAACGAATGGACCGGAGCTGCCGTCCATGATCGGGACTTCAGGCCCGTTTAGCTCGACGACCGCATTGTCGACACCGAGCCCGAAGAACCCGGCGAGCAAGTGCTCCACCGTGGCTACCCTGCAACCGTTTTCCGCGATGGTGGTGGCCAGCGTTGTATCCACCACATTACGGATGGTTGCTTTTACGGCAGGGCGCCCCTTAAGGTCTACTCTCGTAAAAAGGATTCCCGTATTGGGAGGAGCGGGTTTCAATTTAATCTGGATCTTTTCGCCTGAATGGAGACCAATACCGGTAAAACCTACCACAGTTCTAAGCGTGCGCTGCATGTAATCCACTGTGCGATCCCCAGTCAGCGGTGAAAGAATCAAAAACTTCAGCGTCGAAAAGCAAACAGCATGCCAAAACAGCAATCTTATATTAAAATCCAATCAGACATGTTTATTAGTCCTATCTCATTGAATGATCAAGTCTAAAATGAAGCGGTCCGTAATATATTTTCCACTTTTTTTTTGAGCGATACTCGTGGTGTGAAACAATAATACACAAATGAAGAAAAAACCACACTGCCTCCCGTCACTGCTGTCCTCCTGGAAGGCTTACGCCCATGGCGCAGTAAAGCCTGAGATCATCCCCTTGAAAAACCGCCTCAAATCGGTTAAGAAAAGTGGCGGTGCTCCCTCAACTGAGCGCAAACCCAATGACCTTATGACGAGGATGTATGCCCCTTTCCAACAAGCGCATCAGCGTGGCAGGGCTCTGTCTGCTAGTGTGGCTGCTCCAGGGCTGCCACCCCGTGGCCAAGGAAGGGGTTTCAAGGCCTGAAGACGCCATGACCCCTGTTTCATTCTTCTATCCGACCTTGGAAGATGATCTGGACCAGGAGAGCCTCCTCCTTGCCTTGGAAAGGAACATGGAATACCTGAGACGCCTGGACCCAGCGTACATATTCCAGTACGGCCAAGCCAGGTTTACCGCGAGCCAGGTCCTTGAGAGCAATCAGACTCTCATGGCGTTTCTGGAGAAGCGGCCGGATCGGCAGGCACTCCGTTCCTTTCTAAAGAAAAACTTCAGGATTTATCGGGCGGCCGGCCGGGCAGACCGATCCGGCGTCCTTTTCACTGGATATTATGAGCCCGTACTGGATGCGAGTCTGAGTCCGGATGAGGTGTTCAGGTACCCGATCTACCTTCGACCGGACGACCTGGTCGTGATCGATCTGTCACAATTTGACCGAAAGTATAAAGGGGAAAGGCTTGTGGCGCGGATTAGCGAAGCAAAGGTTCTCCCTTACTTTTCCCGGGCCGACATTGAGCTCCGTGGGGTTCTCAAGGGACGCCAACTGGAACTGGCCTGGCTCAAAGACCCGGTGGACGTCTTTTTCCTCCACATCCAGGGATCCGGTCGTCTGCGCCTTCAAGATGGACGAACCATTGCGGTTGGCTACCATGCCTCCAATGGGAGACCTTATCGGAGCATTGGGCGATACATGGCGGAACAGGGGCTTATCCCGCTCAAAGCGGTATCCATGGAACGAATCAGGGCGTACTTTTCCCAGCATCCGGAGGACATCAGCCGCATTCTGGCCCAAAACCCCTCCTACATTTTTTTCCAGAAGATTGAGAGCGGTCCTCTCGGAAACATCGGCGTGACACTCACCCCGGGGAGGTCTGTGGCACTGGATGCCACCCTTTTTCCCAAGGGGGCGCTTGGATTCATCTCGTGCCAGCGACCTGTGCTTGGGCCATCGGGTGAAATAATGGAATGGCGACCTTTTTCGCGTCTCGTGCTGAATCAAGACACTGGCGGGGCAATCAAAGGAGCAGGCAGGGTTGACATCTTCTGGGGCTCCGGCCATTACGCCGAGGTGACTGCCGGGCATCTCAAACACGAAGGGGAGCTTTATATCCTGATCAAAAAATTCGGTTAACTCTTCCAAATGACTTGAAGTTGTCCCGAGGACGTCAGATGGAAAATTTTGAAAGGTCAGCGATGAAAAGAAAAGTGCACGACACCTTCTGGAGAAGCCCCAAGCGGTTTTCCTTCAGTGCTTGACTCTTCTTGGTAAGGATCTCCACCCTGTCAAAGAGATTATCCACCGGCTGCTTCAAGCGAATGAGCAGATTCAGTCCACCATGATAATCACGGCGGATCAGGCGGCTCGTCAGTTCATGATCCACCGCCCGGCAGGCGTCCCACAGCGCCTTTTCCTCTGTCTCCGTGAAAATTGCAGGATCCGCGGTCTGATGGACTTTTTGTCCTTTCAAGATGTTGTTCACCCGCTTGAATGTGAGGGCAAGACCCTTGAATTCCGCCGATTCTCCGACGAAGCGGTGGAGGGCTTCCACCCGAAGGCGCACCTCGGCAATCTGATCGAAATTGACAGAGAATACTGCATCGATGAGCTCCGCCCCATACCCTCGCCGGAGGAACATCTGCTTGTACCGCTCTCTGATAAACCCCTCGACCTTTTCCAGAACCAGCCCCTCATCCAACCGGATCTCGGAGCTTAACCGCCCAACGGCCTTCGCAATAAAGTCCCGAATGGAAAGATCCCATCCGCGATCCTCTGCAATCCTTAGAATCGCAATGACGTGGCGTCGCAGCGCGAAAGGGTCGGCAGCCCCCGTGGGTTCAAGGCCCACCGCAAAGCACCCAACAACGGTATCCATACGGTCCGCCAAATCCACCACCGCCCCGAGGGCACCGACCGGCAGATCTCCCTCCGCCCGTGTGGGCAGGTAATGTTCCCGGATAGCACCCGCAATTTCATGGTCATAACCTTCCAGGCGCGCGTAGGCTTCCCCCATGACCCCCTGTAAATCGGGGAACTCGGAAACCATCTGTGTGACGAGATCGCACTTGGCAAGACTGGCCGCAAGCGCTGCCTCCGCCACTTGTGCTGGCAGAAAGATCCCGGCCAGATAGGCGGAAAGCGCAGCAACCCTTTGCACCTTGGCGTACGAGGTCCCCAAGTCCGCCTGGTAAATGACCCCCTTGAGCTCCTCAAGCCTTGAGAGCAGTGGCCTCTTCCGATCCTCATCGAAAAAAAAGCTTGCATCGGAAAGTCTGGCCCGGAGCACCCGTTCATGACCCTTGCGCACCACCGATGGATCCCGCGCCACGGTGTTATTGACCGCCACGAAATTGGGCATCAAGGACCCATCTTCTCGATAGACGGCGAAATACTTCTGGTGCGTTCTCATGGACGTAATCAGAACCGCTTCGGGAAGGCGCAAAAACGCTGGATCAAATCCGCCGCAGACGGCCGAAGGATACTCCACCAGGTGGGTCACCGTCGCGAGAAGCTCGGGGTCTTCCCCGACCACACCACCCATGCTCTCGGCAGTCTTGCTGACCTCATCTCTGATCATGGCCTCCCTTTTCGCCGGATCTACCACCACGAAGCCTCTTTCGAGACATTCGAAATAGCTCTCAATCTCTCTCACCTCGACAGGCTCGGGGGACAGGAAACGGTGTCCCCTTGTCTGGTTGCCTGACCGCAGGCCTGCGATCTCAAAGGGGATGGTGCTGCCACCGAAGATCGCCAGTATCCAGTGAATGGGGCGTACAAAAGAGAACCCCACGCTGCCCCAGCGCATGGATTTGGGCCACGGAAGCTCGGTAATGATTTTGGGGATGGCTTCCGCCAGGATTTCCAGTGTAGATCTTCCGCGAATTTGCCGCTTAATGTAAACGTATTCACCTTTTGGGGTCTGAACCAAGGCCAGTTCGCCCACGTCCACGCCCAGTTTCTTTGCAAAACCCTCCGCCGCCATCGTGGGGCCTCCCTCTCGGTCAAACGCCACGTGCCTGGGCGGCCCCATAATCTCTTGAACCACATCTTCCTGTTGGTCGGCAATGGCCCGACCCACAAGCACCATCCGTCTGGGCGTTCCTTGGGTCAAAAGAGGTCTTCCCATCGAGATGCGATTCTCGTTGAGTGACTTCTCCATCATCATAGCGAAATCCCTCAGGGCCTTCGCCAGATATCCGGAAGGGATTTCCTCGGTCCCAACTTCTATAAGCAGATCTGATGCCATCCTTGTCCTAAGTCCATTTGTTCAATCTTGGATTGCTGGTTATTCAGGCTTTCGGGGTGGGCTCACGAGAAGTCTCAGCACCACAACGTGGCCACCATTTCAGTCAGCGCTTGGTCCGGCTCCTGTTCATTAGCGGGTAGCCCATTTCCTCCCTTTGTGCCAAATAGGTCTTGGAGACATTTCGGGCCAGATTCCTGATTCGTTCAATGTATTTTGTCCGCTCAGCGGTGCTGATTGCACCTCGTGCGTCCAAGATGTTAAATGTGTGTGAGCACTTGAGGCAGTAATCGTACGCTGGCAAGGCCAGTTTCCGCTCGCTTAGGCGTTTGGACTCCCTTTCGTACATGTCAAACATCTTCAAGAGCATATCTACGTCGGCCAGTTGGAAATGGTAAACCGAAAATTCCCACTCCCCTTTTCTGTGGACGTCTTCATAAGTGATCTGATCGTTCCACAGAATATCGTAAACGTTCTCCTTTTCTTGGAGGTACATGGCGATCCGCTCAAGCCCATACGTGATCTCAACAGGGACAGGATCCAGCCGTATGCTCCCAGCCTGTTGAAAATAGGTGAACTGCGTGATCTCCATTCCGTCAAGCCAGACCTCCCAACCCAACCCGGAGGCACCCAGTGTGGGGGATTCCCAGTCATCTTCGACGAATCGGATGTCGTGGTCCAGCGGGTCTATGCCGAGGGCTTTTAGACTTCCGAGATAGGTCTCCTGGATCTCCAGGGGGGATGGTTTGATGAGGACCTGATATTGGTAATAATGCCCCAGACGGTTGGGGTTCTCCCCGTATCGTCCGTCCGTCGGTCTTCGAGAGGGCTCGACATAGGCAACGGCCCACGGCTCGGGGCCCAATACCCGGAGCAGGGTTGCCGGGTTAAATGTACCGGCTCCCACTTCCAGGTCGTAAGGCTGCTGAAGAAGGCACCCCTCTCCCGCCCAGAATGTCTGAAGGGAAAGGATCAACTCCTGAAAATTCATTCCAAAACCTCGTTCTGCCCCTCATCCGGCGAAATCGCCCCTCACCGAGAAGACACCTGAAATGAGCTCGAAGTGTTGCTAACTACCACTGGCCATGCATCATGTCAAGTGGCCACCAGACCTGACACTTCTCTTGTCGCCTAACCTCCGGCCGAGCCGGAGGCTTGCTATCTGCTTGCCCCTGGAAGGGGACTGATTGAAAGGCAAGAAATAGACCCTTTTTCAAATTCCTCCCCGTGTTCTGTTACTAAGGGAGGAGCAACTTCCCCCTCTTATAGAAAAGGGGATTGGAAAGGCATTGATTAAATGAGGACAGGACGCTCTCGATCGCTCCTTGAGATGAGGAGTTTATTTTCTGAAGTGTATGTTGTATGTTAGTCAAGATTCGTACACGAATCACGGAGTTGCGGATTGAGTCCCTCTGGCAGTGGGGCAGATCACGCAAGAACGGAACACGCGGTTTTTGGGTGTGTCACAGGTAGGGGTATGGCCTCGCGCGAAGAAATTAGAAATGACTATCGATTGGCACGGGAAAGAATGGTCAAGAGTCAACTCATTCCCCGGGGCATCAGGGACCAACGGGTCCTTGATGTCATGGCCAAGGTACCCAGACACCTCTTTGTCGAAGAAGCCTTTCTCGGCGAGGCCTATAACGATCACCCCCTGCCGATCGGACATGGCCAGACCATATCCCAACCCTATATCGTGGCACTCATGACCGAGGTCCTGCTGCTGACAGGCGCCGAGAAAATTCTGGAGATCGGAACCGGAAGCGGTTACCAGACCGCCATTCTGGCTAACCTCTCCGATAAGGTCTACACCGTCGAGCGGATCACGCCCCTGATGGTCAAGGCCAGAAAGACCCTGGACGATCTCGGTTACACCAACGTGATGTTCAAGGCGTTCGATGGCACCCTGGGCTGGAAGGAGTATGAACCTTTTGATGCCATTATGGTGACGGCCGGAGCCCCTGAACTTCCTCAGCCGCTTTTGAATCAACTTGCTGAGGGCGGACGACTGGTGATTCCCGTCGGAAGCCGCTTCAGCCAGGAATTAGTGAGGGTTTTCAGAAAGGAAGGAAGCTTCACCAAGGAAAATCTCGGGGGCTGCCGTTTTGTGGACCTGATCGGCGCACACGGTTGGAAGGAATAACTCGGCCGATGGCGCCCCCTGCGCTGCTCTCGTCCTTAGAAACCATCCTCAGAAGCCCGTCTCCCCTCTACCCACTTTGTCTCCGCAAACCATCGCAGGATCGCGCATAAGACCCCGCAGTCTGTGCAAGGGATCACGCGCGCCCTTAAAAACAGGGGTGAGGAGGATGGCTGGAAAAGCGAGTAAAGCGGCACTTTTCAAGGGAAACATAACGTCCTCAGGAGGCTCTGGCAGGGCAGGAAAGGGCTTAAGTCGGCAGGGGCGTCTTCCGATGTCCATAGATAGAAAAGACATGGTCTATTTCTCGAATGGAAGGACAAGGCTATGGCCCTCAGCACCAATCTTGTCAGTGGTCTCGCGAGCGGTTTTGACTGGCGTTCCATGATCGATCAGCTCATGACCATCGAACATAAACCCGTGGACCTCATGACGGACAAAAAGACAGATTATGAGTCGCAGCTCTCAGAGTGGCAGTCGTTCAATTCCACGCTTCTCTCACTCAAATCAGCGGCAGAAGACCTGAATGACGCCAATGACTTTCAGGTATTCACTTCGAACATGTCCACAGACAGCGCAACTTATAAAGGCAGTGATCTCCTCTCCGTTTCAACGTCCTCATCGGCCGCACGAGGCTCCTATAGTGTCAAAATCCAGTCTCTGGCCACCGCCCAAAAACTGTCCTCGGATTCATTTGATAGTGCTTCAGAGGCCCTCGGGAATGCCTACGCTGGAGACATTCTGATTAACGGGAAAGCCATCCTGATTGACGAGACCGACACGCTCACAAGCCTTCGGGACCGTATCAACAACGCAAATTCAGGGTCTACCCCGACGGGTGTAACGGCCAGCATCGTGAATTACGGTCCCAATGATTACAGGCTCATCCTCACCAATGACGCAACCGGTGCGCAGGGAATCAGTCTTCAAAACGGATCGGGATCTTCGCTCGTCGAACGTTTCGGATGGAAGGACAAAGATGTATCCTTAAAACACGCGATCACTGGCGGGGCTCAGTCAGATGGGTTCACCAGTTCCACGCAAGACATCAAGACCCTCCTCGGTCTTTCGACAACCCAGTCCGGCGACATCCTCATTGATGGCCATAGCGTCTCGCTGGATCTGGGCACCGATTCCCTTGGAGACATCAAGGACAAGATTAACGCCGCCGCCATCCCTGGGGTCACCGCTTCTATTATTGCAGACACCACTGGCTCCACCACCTCATACCGCTTGCAGATCGATGGCACCCAAAGCCTTACCGATAGTGGCAATATCCTGGAAACCCTTGGAACCCTCCAAAAGGGCGCATCCGACGTCCAAGGGACCACCTCTGCAAACACCATGACCGAAGATGGAGCCAAGATCACCGCTTCAACGCTGCTGACGAAGATAGACGGCTATTCTTCCCATACCGCAGGAGATCACATCATCATTTCAGGCATAGGCCACGATGGCAATGCCGTGAATAGCAGCTTTGATATTGGGGCCACTTCCACGGTGCAAGACCTCCTGGATGCCATCCAAACCGCTTTTGAAGCCCAAGGCAGTGAAGTCTCGGCCCACGTAACCACTAGCGGAAAAATCCAGGTAGAGGACTTGGAAACGGGGGCAGGTCAACTCTCAGTGTCGCTCACCTCTCAGGTGGAGAGCGGTAGCCTGACCTGGGGGGACTTTAGCGTGCTGGATGTGGTCAGAAAACGGGAAATGGTTCAAGGACAAGACGCCTCCCTGCTCATAGACGGCGTAAACGTTACCAGCGCGGACAACACCGTCACCGACGTGCTTCCAGGCGTCACCTTGAACCTCCTCGCAGCGGCTCCGGACACAACCATCACGTTGAACATCGATCGGAACGTCAACGCCATCATGGACAAGGTCAACACCTTTGTTTCGTCATACAACGCGGTCGCATCCTATATTAACGGACAGCAGGCTTACGACTCGGAAAAGCAGACTACGGGCGGGGTCCTTTTCGGGGATGGAACGCTTTCTTCCGTAAAATCGGACCTCACCACCACGCTGATCCAAAACGTTTGGGGAGTGGCATCGGATTACAGCATCCTCGGCATGATAGGTGTAAACATCGACGATCAGGGGCAGCTCAGTGTTGACAGCGACACGCTCAGGAGCCATCTCCAAACCAATTTCAACGACATAAGGGCACTCTTCACAGCAACCGGAAGCACCTCCAAAGGCACGCTGGAATATGTCTCGCACGAAGGAGGGACAAAGCCTGGAGATTATACCGTCAACATCACCCAGGCTGCAACGAGGAGCACGACCACCAGCGAGGCGGCGGTATCCTCCACCCTGGGTTCCGACGAAGTCTTCACTATCGCATCGGGGGGAAGAACGGCATCGGTCAATCTATCAAGCACCATGACCTTGCCCGATATCATCCATGCCATTAACACGGAGCTCGATAAGGTATACACTCAGGCCCTTTCGGGTTCCGAACAACTCTATGCCGACAGCGGTCAAACCCAAGTCATCACCTCAGCCACCACATGGGATTCCATTTTTGGCGACGGCGGCACGTCCGTCGGTCTTCAGGATAACGACGTGATCTCTTTTACGGGTAAGTCCCGGGCCGGAGCCGAAATAACAGGCAGTTACATCATTTCGGATGTCTCTACCGATACAGTTCAAGGCCTGCTATCGACCATCGAGTCCGCGTTCGGAAACAAGGTTAAGGCATCCATTGACAGCTCCGGACGCATAGCCGTCTCGGACAAAAATGAAGGCGACAGCCAGCTTTCTCTCAGTCTTGACGTTTCCCAAGCACACTACCTCGACTTCGGAACCCTTTCGATTGATCAGCAAGGCCGTTACGCTATGGATATCACCGCTACAAACGATGTCGATGGTCACTTGGTCTTGACCCAAGACTTCTACGGCAGCGGCCGGAGCTTTATCGTATCCGAAAGCACGGACACGGGCCTTTGGACTAACAGCCAGTCCACCCCCGCCGTAGTGGATAACGGCCTGGATGTGGCAGGGACCATAAATGGCGAAGCTGCGACCGGTGTCGGGCAAATCCTTACCGGGAATAACGGGCAAGCAAACGTCGATGGGCTGGTTATCAAGTACACGGGCGTTTCTACCGGTGATGTTGGAAACGTCAAGTTGACGTTGGGGACAGGAGAGCTCTTTTCTCGTATTCTATTCGGTATCACGGATCCGTTTGAAGGCTATGTGAGCTTCAAACAGGACTCCTTGAAAAACAGTATCGATCAAATCAAAAACAGGATCCAGGACTCGGAAGACCGCCTCAATCAAAAGATGGAAATGATGGTCAATCGATTCGTCGCTATGGAAAAGGCGCTTTCGATGATCCAAAGTCAAAGCCAGTGGCTCAGCGGCCAACTCAACGCACTTTATGCGGCGTGAGGATAAACGATTTCGAAACGCCAGCGGGGGACTGATACGGACCTAAACGAATCGATTCAGCAATATTGGAGCGGATCGGTCGCGAAATTTTATCGCTGAAAAAGGAGGACATCATCGATGACTTACGGACGAATGTTGGCCCAGTACCGGAAAACGGATGTGGAAACCGCCGGAAGGCTTGATTTGGTCATCATGTGTTATGAAAACGCCATCCGATTCCTGAAGCAGGCAAAAGGCCATTACGAGTCCAATGCGTTCGAGGAAAAGGCACGCGCGTTGCAAAAAGTTTTCGACATCATCAGCGAACTGAAAGGAGCGCTCAATATCGAGAAAGGCCAGAAGATCGCTATTAACTTGAGTGCCATATATGACTACCTTTGGAGGAGTCTTCTGGAGGGGGATATCCGAAAGGATCTCAACGCCTTTGAAAGCGCCATCCGAATCATGGCGGAATTGAAGGAGGCATGGGAAACGATTGCCTCCAGATCTAAGGAAAAGGCACCACTGACACAGAAAATCGCAGCGTAATCGAGGCCCCCAGAGATATGACCTGGGCGCTTCACATACGAAACACAACCCCCTATGCGAGGGGCCCCTTTCCCCATTAACCAAGGAGGGAGGGCACGAACATGGAACCATTGGGAGCCATAACATCCAGTTCCGCAAACGAGACGGGCCACGCTATCTCTGCGAGGCGGATAAACCAGCCGCGCATTGCAGAGGCCGATTCCGCCCGGAGAACGGCCAGAGGCAGAGAAACGGGAAACTCATCCTGGCCATCCAAAGAGGTTCCCAGCGAAAAGATTGACCATATTATTCGTGCACTGCTCAACTTTGTTCGATCCATGCAGAGGGACCTAAGCATAGAAGTTGACATGGGGACGGGAAGGATCATGGTTCAAGTGATCTCGAAGACCGACGGAAAGGTCATCCGGGAGATCCCTCCGGAGGAATTACTCGACCTGGCGACAAAGATGGAAGAGGTGGTCGGCGTCATTTTCAACAAGAACGCCTGAGCGGCGTCGGAACCGGGAGCACGTGCGTTTCACCCGTTCGGTGCATCTGAAGTGGAATTTCATGGAATTCAGTATTCTGATCGTCGATGACGACGCCAACCTCCTCTCTGTCTTGAAAACCCTCTTTGCAGAATCACATGACGTCACGACCTGCTCAGATGGCTCGGAGGCTGTCGAAATTTGCAAGAGGCGCCACTTCGACGTGGTCCTCTCTGACATTAACATGCCTGGGGCGAGCGGTTTGGAGGTGCTAAAGAACGCACGAAAATGCGATCCCAATACGATTGTGATCCTCATCACCGGATTCGCCTCCCTGGAGACAGCCATTGACGCCATCCGGGAAGGCGCCTACGACTACATCACAAAGCCGTTCAAGCTGGAGCAACTCAAAAACGTGGTCAAAAACGCCCTCGAAAGGGTGCAACTGACCCGGGAAAACCAGAGACTTCTTGAAGAGCTCCAAGAGGCATACCGACAGATGAACCTCATCAAGGGAATCATGGGGATTGAAGAACGATTCTCTGGAACGTTGAACGATGAGACCTCTTTGGAAAGAGAAAAAAAGACCTTGATTGGAAGTGACGTGATTCCCTATCACCTTCTTCAAAACGAATCGAAGAAGGTGAGCGGTTTCATCGAAAATCTTGAACGTATTGGAGAGCTGAAAGACCGTGGGCTCCTCAGTGAAAAGGAATTCGAGCGTTGCAAACTGCGTTTGTTCGACAACATGAAATAGAAGACGATTCGGACCTTAGTCCGTTGTCGGTCCTCGTTGTGGATGATGAAGCCGCCATTCGAGAGACGCTGAAGGGATATCTGCAATTCCTTGGGATATATAAGATACAAACGGCAGAAAACGGCAGGTGCGCCTTGGAAGCCATGCACCATACCCAATTTGACTTCGTGTTCATGGACCTCATGATGCCCGAAATGGGGGGAATGCAACTGCTCGAAAGCCTGAGCCAAATGGGAAGCCCCACAAGTGTGGTAGTGATGACGGGATATCCCTCCATGGAAAAGGTGATCAGCGCGACGCGCTATGGCGCCTGCGACTTCTTGGTCAAACCCTTCCGTCTTCAAGACGTGGGCGTATCGATCCAAAGGATCCGTCGACTTCACAGTTTGGTTAGAAAAAGCTGGCTCCTGGAAAGGGAGTTGGAAGCGAAAAGTGAGGTGGAACGGCTAAATGTCCAGCTGGAGCGGAAAATCAAGGAAAAGTCACTCCTTTACGACATTATTGAATCCCTTTCGAAGATGAACCGATCCGAGACGCTTTTCGACTTCATCGTCAAAAAGGCCTCGGAAGCCTGCAACGCAGAGAGGGCATGCTTTCTAATCTTTGAACAAGACCTCCTTTCCATGTTGCTCCTCACACAGTATGGTCTCAACGGAGTCAAGCCCGGGGCCAAAGCGATCCTCATTCCCCATCCGGGAGGGAGGTACGCCGTTGAAGATCGCTTCTTGAAAAACTGCTTTGGACATTTGGACAGCGCTCCAGCCTTTGTCGATCGTGTGATTAGAACAGAGGATCTCATGTCAGTCCCTGTCACGATCCGGCGCGAGCCATTTGGGGTTCTGGTGGTTGCGCGAAAGCAGGCAAAGGTTCCGTTCAGCGCTGAGGATGAGTTTCTTGTAAGCTTTCTTGCCGAGAAGGCTGCACTCAGTGTGGAAAACATGGCGCTCTATGGCCATTTGAAAGAGAATCTGTTTGCCACCCTCGGGGCGCTTGTCAGCGCCATCGAAGCCAAGGATCCCTATACGCAGCAGCACTCCGAACGGGTCACTCGGCTTGCTTTGAAGATCGCCAGAAAGCTGGGTTGCTCCCAGGAACAACTTCGAAGGCTTGAGGCAAGCGCTCCCCTGCACGATATCGGAAAGATAGGGATAGACGATCACATCCTGAAGAAGCCTGGCAAACTGACGGATGAGGAATTTGAGAGGATAAAGACCCACCCCATGATCGGGGTCAACATTGTCACCCCTCTCGGACTTGATGAAGAGGAACTTGCCGTCATCCGAAATCATCACGAAAGGTGGGATGGCAGGGGTTATCCTGATGGAATCAGCGGCAACCAAATCCCCCGGCTTGCCAGAATCCTTGCCGTCGCCGACGCCTTCGATGCCATGAACTCCAACCGAGCCTACAGGGACGCCCTCCCTTTCGAATCGTGCATGAATGAACTCAGGCAAAACCGTGGCACCCAGTTCGATCCCGAAGTGCTGGATGCGGCACTGCCCGTCATCGTAGGCGAACCCCTTCAATAGCCCCCCGTTCTCTTGTTGTCACGTGTTCTCCATATGGGGAGAGGCCACTGGCGTGCTTGTTCTTACAACGCGGTTGATTTTCCCCTTGAGATGTTGTAACGATTCAGGGGGCCTTAATGAATCAATCTTAGAGGAACAGGCATGAACGACCCCAATAGGCGGGAATACACCAGGGCAAAGGTCAGACTCTTTGCCCGATTCAGAATACTGGACCGCGCCGAGGAAGAAGGTGTAAAAAAGGGCATGGCGGGATCCCACCTTCGAGGAGGCCATTCCATCGGACCCCTTGAGGAATTGGTTGAACAAATCGCGCCCGGGTCAGTGGATGAGCCCCTTCTCCGCTGTCTTCAATTCATTAATAACAAAATTGACTTTATCATCGATGAGATCACCTCCCCTAGCAAGGCAGGCATGAGTGGACCCTGCGCGGTGACCGAGATCAGCGGTTCGGGTTTCAGGCTCGATTGTGACATTCAGCTGTCGAGGGGCCAACTTCTCAAGGTGGATCTGCTCATGCCTTCCGCGCTCCAGTACAGAATTGAGCTGATCGCAAAGGTCGTAAGGGTCGATGAAGTGCAGCAAGAACCCGGGCAGGACCGAAAATGGCTCAGTGTCTCTGCCCGGTTTGTAGAGATAGATGAAGAATCCAGGGAATCCATCATCAGAGCGGTTTTCAGCAGGCTGAGGGAAAGGATTCGCATGGAAAAGACTGGTCTGGGGGATTAAGTGAATCATATTCGAGTTTCTTTCGACGATCTCGTGTCGCTCTTCCGGCATGTTTTCGTCGGAAAGCTGGTCAGGGGCTTCATCCACAACCTCAACGGACCCCTGCATGCCTTTGGGATAGAGATGGACATGATCGGACACCTCCTTCTGAACCGGGGGGACAACGACCCCGAAATCATGGACCGGCTTCGAAGCCGCCTCCAGCGCATGGAAGAAGAATTCGATAGAATGACCGGATTGATCCGGATCACGACCGAGGGCATGGATCTGAATGAGCTCGCTTCAGGTTTTTTCCATTTGAATGGGTTCATCCAGCAGCAGATGGCGTTTCTTAAGGCGGATCTGTATTTCAAGCACAACGTGGAGGTAGACTTGCGGTTGGCACCTGATCTCGCCGTCCTTCGTGACCCGGAAACCAATCCCGCTCTCGGTCTTGCCTGGCTCATGCAGGCGGTGATCGAAGAAATGGAGCGGGCCAAGCTTCGGAAGCTCCAACTGGAGACATCCATGGTAGAATCGGGCCAGTCCCTCCGCCTCTATTTCGAAGAGGGCGCCTTATCGGAGGAATTTACAGGGGCTTTGCAGTCAGCCGTCGAGGGGACAAAGGACTCCGTCATCCGATTCAATCAGTTGGGTGCATACCTTTCCTTCCGTCACCTCCTTTCACAGGGGGTCTTGATTCGGTGTGACACCCACCCTTCCGGAACCTCTGTCGAACTCATCTTGAAGCAAGCGGCTCAGACATAGTCACCCCGCCTGAATTTCTCAATCTCCGTGGCCATGGTGATCATCAGACCTGACGTGACTTCCTTCAATCCTTCAGGGGTTGTCGCAGCGGAGTTAAGTGCCTGAAGACGATCTATCCGGTCTTCGAAGTGTCCGATGAGGTCAGCCAAATCATCCACAGGAACCGAAACGTCACCGAGCTTTATTCGGTAGTGGTCGAATGCGTGCAGGGTTGTCTCCAGTTCATCGATGAGCCCGGCTTCAACCGAAGTCTCTCCTTCGCTTTGGGACAGCGGTCTGACGGGTTCTGAAAGGGTGACCGGGTCGACCCCACCCAGATTTGGGATGCGGGTGCCGGCCGTTAGGCCGCTCGATCCTTCAACAGGCCCTTGGGCAACCTGAGCCAGCACCTCGCTGAAACTCCGTTTCGATTTCGCTTTCTGGCTTGGGTTCTTAAAGCTTTGAGTAAATAGATCGCCCAGGTTATCCGTGATCTTCATGTTGCTCGGAACCTCCTCAAGTTGCGATGGGACACTCTTGGCGCTAGGATCATGCAAACTCCTTGCCAGATCCGAACCATGATAGATAATTCTTCGAAATCAGTAACTTATGCTTAATAGACCCAGCAAGATCTATGTCAGAGGCGGAACTTCATGCCGGGATGGGGGTAAAAAATGATCGCTCCTGCAAAATCTTCTCACTCCCGGGCACCGACCATTTGAAGCGTTTTCTGAGCGATCCCATGCAGGGGGATGACGGCTTCGGCGGCGCCCATTTTGATGGCTTCCTTGGGCATTCCGAACACGACACAACTCCGTTCGTCTTGAGCAATGGTTCTAGCGCCGGCCTGTCGCATCTTTAGAAGCCCGGCAGCGCCGTCGGCACCCATGCCCGTCAAGATGACCCCCAGTGCATTTTCCCCCGCATAGTCGGCTACCGATTTGAACAGCACGTCAACGGACGGTCTTTGGTGGTGGACCATGGGGCCGTCTTTCACCTGAACGAAATACCGTGCCCCACTCCGTTTTAAGAGCATATGAAAGTTGCCAGGAGCGATCAGCGCCCTCCCATTGATAACCCCGTCTCCGTCCTCTGCTTCTTTCACGCTCATCTCAGAGAGGCTGTCCAACCGTTCCGCGAAAGACGTGGTAAAATTGGCAGGCATATGCTGGACCACCAGAATTCCAGGCGCATTTGGCGGCATGCTTGTGAGAATGGCCTTGAGGGCTTCTGTTCCCCCGGTTGAAGCGCCGATGGCGATGATCTTGTTGGTGGTTGTGGCCAGCGCCTTGGACACGGGCTGCGAAAGAGTGGACTCATTGGGGTCTTCGCCGCTGCCGGATCGAGCTGTCACCTTTACCCTTGCCACCGCTCGAATCTTATCGGCCAGCTGAACACTCATGTCGCCAACGGAATAGGAGGCGGAAGGCTTGGCGATCACCTCCAGGGCGCCTAGACTCAGGGCCTCAAGCGCCAGTTTACTTCCCCTTTTCGTAAGGGAGCTCACGATAATAACCGGCAGTGGATAGTACTGCATGAGTTTTTTCAGGAATGTGAGCCCATCCATCCGGGGCATTTCGATATCAAGGGTCAAAACATCGGGTTTCAGCCGAACGATCTTGTCCCTTGCCACATACGGGTCCGGTGCGGTGCCGACCACCTCGATGCCGCGTTCCCTCGAAAGCTCTTCCGCGAACACCTTCCTGACGACAGCAGAGTCGTCCACCACCAGGACCTTGATGTTCTTTTCCATTTGCATCATGAAAGGATGACCAGCATCAGACCCAGATCACCATCCGCCGTGTTGACGTACAGATTCACCGCTTCTTTCACATCCTTCGTCACCACGTGAGCCCATTTCTCGGGGGGCATGATTTCGGGGATACCCAGTTTAAACACGGCCTGGTTGTCGTAAAGGCTGAAGGCCTTGCCCGTGATCATGTTCAAAATTTCCTTCACGGTTCCGGTCATGTGTTCCTCGGTGACGCGATCCGTGTCTTCTCCCAAGAAATTGGCTGTCAACCCCTGAGCAACTTTTACGGGAATCAAAAAGCAGCTGAAGCCTGAAAAAGGACCGGAAAATGCCAACTTGCACGCCAACGTCCCACCATCGGCGCTACGGATAATTTCATTGATATCTCCCCCCTCCTCAAATTCAAGAGGAAGGAAAAACATGGTCTCCATGACCTCAGAAATCGAGGCCTTCATCGATCCCATCAGCGACTGCTTCTCCATCTTCCAGCTCTCCCATGATGCGGTTGAGTTTCTGCTTGATCACTTCAGGGGTAAAAGGCTTTTGAATAAAATCTGCCGCTCCCTTTTCCATGAATTCAGCAATCTTCTGTTGGCTGCCTTCAGTCGTGATGACGACCACGGGGATGGTGCTTAGCAACTCCTCGTTCTTCATCGCATCGATCAATTCCATCCCATTCATTTCAGGCATATTGTAGTCGGTCAGCACCAGATCGAACCACTGCTCCCTCAGCATCCTCAGGGCTTCGGCGCCGCTGGAGGCCTCAAGGATTTCTCCCGCCTTGAATCCGGAGGCTCGGATGGTTCTCTTGATGACTGCTCTCATGGGAAGGGAATCATCCACAATCAGAATGTTAAAGGCCATACGTCCTCCTCGTCTCTTCGGCCTCCATCCTCTGGGTCCTGTGAGCCCGTTTTCAGCTCAATGGCAATCATAGCGCCTCCTTGGTTCACGCTTCCCGGACGAGATCCTCGACCTCTTGCATCTGTTCCACAAAAGATGCCATGATGATCTGCAGATCTTTTTCCGTCAGATCGAGCTTCTGAATCACTTTCCGATGAAACCGATAGGCAAGACCATCTGAGCCAACACCGATTCCCATCATCATGCATAGGGTATCAGCCAGATAAATGATACACATCTCAATGTCATCCTCGTCCCAGTGATCGTCCAAATGATGGTTCCCGATCATCTCCTCCATACGTTCACTGAAGTGCCATTTCTTTGCGACGATTCTTCCCAGCTCAGCATGATCG
Source organism: uncultured delta proteobacterium (assembly GCA_963830155.1). GTDB lineage: Bacteria > Desulfobacterota > DSM-4660 > Desulfatiglandales > Desulfatiglandaceae > CAWHLE01. Next base: position 244,874 of record CAWHLE010000001.1, read on the forward strand.
ATTCCGATGACCGCCTTTTCGGCCTGTCTGAAGCTGATGTTTTGAGTCGAAACCAGTCTCGCGATTTCATCAAGGTATTCTCCCACATAATTGCTCAAAACCACCTTGCCGATGTCCTTTAACAGCGCCGCCGTGAATACAAGATGGCTGTTCCTTATCTTCTTGATCTCCGCTACCCTTCTGGCCAGTACCGCGGAGGAAACGGAATATCTCCAGAGCTCACCGATCCCCAAGTCATATCCCTTTTGCACCCCCTTGAGATTGCCACGGCTCACGTGAATGAGGACCAGGTCCAGGATCTGATCCATCCCCAGATAGGTGATGGCTTGCTGGATGGAGTCCACCTTTGTCCGCAATCCGAAATAGGAAGAATTGGCCACTTTGAGGATGTTGGCTGTGATCGCCTGGTCATACTGTATCACCGCGGCCAGGTCTGCCATCGAGCTGAGTGGGTCCTCCGCAATACTCATAATCCTGTGAGCGACTTTGGGGATAGGCTTCAAACGGTCGATATGGTCAATAATTTTCGTGATGTCGTGCATAGCTCTTCAGATCTTCCTATATTCCTGGCCCGAGCTCTTCATCCACATGTTGCCGTTCGCCACATCTAATTTGATCGTTCGATTACCGTTTCCACCAATGTCTTCATAGTCGATCATCACCTGATTCTTCCAGAATATCTTCCTCACAGCCATGTGGTTTCTCTTCCCGATGTTGAAAAAGCCCTGCTGGTCGAGGATCTGAGACCCACCCACGACCACCACCCTCATTCTTTTTTTCTGCGCACCCAAGTCATAGGTGCTCTTGAACAGATATGGGATCCCGGTGTCTGCGAACATGCTCGGATTCCTTTTGGCCTTGTCCCCATCCAGGCTTGATTCGGGCAGCATAAAATGGAGCAGGCCGCCCGCACGCACGATGGGATCATAGATGGCGATCCCTATGCAAGACCCCAGCGAGTAGGTGATCAAGACCGAGTCAGGATCTTTGCTGACCTTCATATCCGAGACGCCCACAACAATATTCACAACCTAAGTTTCTCCTGTCTTAGTTCCCGGAGATCTTCACCACCGCGCGACTCTCTCTATCGATTATCGCTCAACTCAAGTCGGAAATCCCCAACGCCACGAAAGACCCAAATCACGGTCAGGCGGCCTGCACACAGCCTGCCTGGGCAATTTCGAAGATGCCCCCTATGTCCAATATGAGTCCGACGCGGCCATCCCCCATGATGGCACCTCCTGCGAAGCCCTTAATGTGTCTAAGGCTTTCCCCAAGACTCTTGATGACCACTTCCTCTTTGCCCAAGAGCTCGTCGAGCATGAGGCACAACTGTCGGCCTTCATGTTCGACTGCAACCACCAACCCCTCCCAGGGGTCACTGAAATCTCCCTTGATGCCGAACAGACGGTCCAACCTGAGCAACGGGTCCAACTTACCTCGGACCATGACCATTTCGCCCTGTCCCTGGACGGTCGTATACTGGCGCTTGTCTGGTCGGAAGGATTCAAGTATGGAAAGCGCAGGAATGATGTAACGCTCTTTTCCTACGCGAACGACCATCCCTTCGATAATAGCCAGGGTTAATGGCAGCGAAATGACAAACGTCGATCCCTCACCGGCCTTGCTGTTGATTTCAACCCGTCCCCTGAGCTTTTCAATGGCCTTTTTGACCACATCCATCCCTACCCCCCGACCAGAGATGTCTGTGACCCTTTTCGCTGTGGAAAACCCTGGGCGAAAGATCAAATTGAAGATCTCCGCATCGGTTAGCTTGCCCTCTTCTCCAATGAGGTCAAGGGACTTGGCCTTGTCAAGGATGCGCTGCATGTTCAATCCCTTTCCGTCATCCTCGATTTCGATAACGATGTTCCCCCCCCGATGGTGTGCCCGAAGCTCGATGGTCCCTTTGCGTTCCTTCCCCGCCGCAATCCGTTCATCAGGTAACTCGAGCCCGTGGTCCACGGCGTTGCGGATCATGTGAACCATGGGCTCGTAAAGCTCGTCCACGACGTTTCGGTCGATCTCCGTATCCTCGCCGGACATGGTCAACGCGACTTCTTTGCCGGCATTCTTGGAGAGGTCCCTCACAAGCCTGACCATCTTCTGAAAGGTGCTCTTGATGGGAACCATCCTCATGGACATGGCGGTCCGCTGGAGCGTGGTAATAATCTGGGTCAGTTGGTTCAGGGTCTGATCCAGCTTCTGGTCCGTCGCTGAAACAACGCGCTCATTTTGTCGCAACATGGAATGGGCGATCACCAACTCCCCGGTCATATCTACGAGCGTGTCGAGTTTTCGGGTGTCTACCTTGACCTGCAAGTCCAGGGCGGTGGCCTGCCTTTTCTGGTCTCGCAACGCGGAGATCACCTCTTTGGATGGAACGTCGCCCTTTTCAACGAGGATCGTCCCGATCTTCTTCTTCGGTTTCTGTTTTTGATCGTCAAGCCCGGCATCGAGTTTCTGTTTGTCAAGCAACCCCTTGCGGACCAGGATTTCTCCAAGGGGCTTGATCGTTCCATCCCCGGAGCCACTGAGTGCGCTTTCGATCTTCTCCAGCAGGGGACCGAACTCGATGCCTTCGTCACTTGAGACCCCCAGGGCCAGCCGTTCCTGGATGCCCAGGATCATCCGCTTCAAGGTATCCACCGACTCCAGGATGATGTCCACAACCGTTTCATCGATTCTGATCTCACCGTTTCTCGCCTTGTCCAGCAAGTTCTCCGAACTGTGGGCGAGCTTGTTGATTCGGTGAAAACTCAGAAAACCTGAAACCCCCTTGATCGTGTGGAATGGCCGGAAGATGGCATTAATGGTCTCAAGATCTTCCGGATCCTGTTCAAGGTCTATGAGGCTGACCTCTATGGTGGCAAGGCTCTCCAGCGACTCGGTGATGAAGTCGTTTACGATCTGGCAGTCTTCCTCCGTTAGGGCCTGGGGCGTGGGGGGGGCGTGTGCCACGTCGTCGTTAGAAGCTGAAAGAGAGGATCTTTCATGGATTGCGACACAGGATTCGGGCGAATCTCCGTCCATAGCGCCCAACCTTTTCATGACCGAAGTGAAGTCCCCGCTGAATTTCTCTTGGCGGTCCAGGTTGCGAGACACGGACTGGAGGCAGACGATTCCTTCCCCCAACAACTCGATATCCTCGGTTTCCCCCAAAATGAGCTTCTCCACATAGCCTTTAACGGCACTCGTCAGCTTGGTGAAATCGGGTTCTCCCAGAGTATCGCATTCCCCTTCCACCTCGCAAATGCTCTTCATAATTTGAGCAAGCGCCGGGATGTCTCCCCGTTCAAGCGTCACCGCTTCAAGGGCCATTTTCTCCAGGCATGAGCTGATCATTTCCAGGTGTGGTGCCATCGCTCCTATCTCCGCCGCTTTCTCGACCGAAGTAACTCGTTGGCTATCTCCCGAATACTTTCTGGAGCTTTTCGTTGAAGGTCTCCGGCGTAAAGGGTTTGACAATATAGTTGCTCACGCCAGCCTTGACCGCCTCCAACACGTTCTCCTTCTGCCCCTCCGCAGTGACCATGATGAAAGGAATGGATTTGAGTTTTTCGTCTTCCCTCACGGCTTTCAAAAGGTCGAGGCCGGTCATCTTGGGCATGTTCCAGTCAGAAACGATCAATCCCACCTTTTCCTTCTTCAATTCATCCAGTGCGGAGCTTCCGTTCTCAGCCTCGATGATATCGCTGAAGCCCAGTTGTTTGAGCACCCCCTTCACGATGCGTCTCATGGTGGCGAAGTCATCAACCACCAGCACCTTCATACTCATATCTACGCCCATCCCTCGCTCCTCCTCACGTAAAGCTAAAGCAAAACCAGATGATGCCGGGTCTCAAGACAACGCATCTTTGTCGTCCTGATACAACATCTCGCCTATTCCTTGAATCCTAATTGCCCAGAGATCGTGATCTCAGTTTAACTGTCTGGCAAATAATAGGACTTTACGATTATAGTGTTCCCAGAAGTTGGTCAATGGAGGCCTGGTCCAGGCCCTCACCTTGTCTCTGCGGGCCCTTTAGTTCGCCCTTGAACTCTTCAACCTCCATACGGAGAGCCTCAAATGAACAGGTCGGGTCCTCTCTGTATCGACGCATCTTGATCCCGAAGGAGATGATCAGATCTTCGATTCTTTCTTCTATGGACTTGACCAGTTTGATAATCCGCTGAATTCTCTGGCCCACCAGATCCTGAAAGCTCAATGGTTCCATCATGCTAAGCGCCAGGTTGCTGAGTTCTCTGAATGACTGAAGGTGGCTCGCGAGCTGATCGTGGGCCTGCTCTAAGGCAAGTTCTCTGCCTTGTCCGATTCGATTGCTGGCTGTGCCAGTTACGAACGTATCCAGGCTCCGCTTGACTTTCTCCACCAGGTCCTTCGTCCTGGCGGAGGCTTCAAGGCCGGGTCCGAAATCACCCATGAGACCCTCGATCATGGAAAGGGGCTCGCCGAGGACATCCCGGGCGGTCTCCCAGCCACCTATTTCGGCCACGGTCTTGATGCCCCGATCCAACCCGCGGACAATGAAATCGACAACGCCTTTCGCCTCCCCATCAGGAAGCGCCTGGAGCTCTCCCTTGATATCCCCCAGGAGGCGAAGGGCCATGTCCCTTTGCGACGCTTGTCTTGTTTCCTTCTCATCGGTCTCGGCCATGAGATCTTCAAGCTCTCGGACCTTGGCGTTGGCAAGCCCCATGATCTCATCATTGATGTCCATGATCTTCATGGTGCTCTGTTCAAGCGTGTCGTTGACGGCCTCCAGTTGATTACTTGCCTCGGGAATATCCTTTTCGGCCAGGTCCACAATCCCCGGCTCGAGACGTCGTTGAAGGTCGCGTCTGAAGTCGATGAGCTCCAGGGCGATCTCCTTGAGCTTTCCCGTGAACTCCATGGTGAGGGTCTCAAAGAACTCGCCCTGCTTGAATTTCGAGATCATATCCTTGAAGACCTCTAACTGCGTGAAAGCGGCACCCGGGGCGGGAGGGGATTCCACCCGGGCTGGATGAGACGGGGCGTCCCCTGTCTTCTCGAAATTTCTGCAGAGATGCTCCCGGCCCGTCACGTCCGTCCCTGAGATCAGTTGATCGGGCAGTTCCTTTACGTTGAAGAGGATCTGGTAGTCCTTGACATTGAATGCTTTCCACGTATTAAGAACGATGAAGTAGTTGCCGTAATCCCCGCCATTCATTTTCCGTTCGACCACGCAAACGCGATCGCCCACCTTCAGGAACAGATCTTGGTCGTCGTGGGCCAACACCAGGTTCGCCCTCTCAAGACTCACGATTTCCTTGACGCTTCCGATATCAAACGCCAGTCTGGTGAGATTGCCGTCGAGGTTACCCATGATCGCACAATTCATCCTCTATCCTCCCAAAATCCTCTCGTTTTCAATCTCGCAGCGCCCGAACCCTGAATTCGAGTTCAGCAACAATGCATGAAAAGAGACCAGGTGAAGCAACCCAGCTTTTTGTTGATATGGAATAGCAAAATACGTACCAACTCTCCATCGGAATTTTTTGAAAAAACATTACAATTCCAACGCCGCCGATGCCAATACAGCCAATTTTTTGACAACCACAATCCGTTTTTTGTCGTGATCCTCGCACCATAGAAATCCCGCAACCGATCAGACAACGAATCAGGCCATTGAAGGCCTCTCATGGGGTGCTCCCGTCATGACACATGGAGTTGAAGGTTAACAAGACAACAAACACACTGTGAGGTTGATTCATTTGAGCTTCGATCCGTTTCTGCCGAATATTCTTTACAGGTGACGTTTGAGTCAAAGGTGTGGTTAACGCAAAGGGCCGGGGAGACTGACCCTGTCTCCCAGTATTCGGAGTGAAATCATGGTGGCCATCACAAATGACAGTACTTATGCCCTGACGACGCTGTCCAGGAAGTTCGCCGAAACTGCCGACAAGGTGGCCAGAGCCTCAACCTCGGATTTCGGCGCCCAGCGGGCCATGGAGACGACGATGGAACACCAATCTTCTGCCCCTCCAGCGATCCTATCGGAAAACCTCCCCATCTCAGAGGTGGATGAGGAATCCGGGATCGACCTGGGTCAAGAGATGGTGCGTCTCCACACAACCGAAGCCTATTATGTGGCCAATCTCAGAGTCTTGGCCACCAAAGATGAACTGTTGGGGACTGTCTTGGACATCCTTGCCTGACCGCCCCTGCCCCGTTCCTTTATGTTCCTGCCGCTGACCCCTCCTGTTCAATCGGTGGAAATGACCTACCGATCCCTCTCATAGGGGCGACCAGTCCCCCTTTCTAAGTCTTTCAACTGGCCAAAATCCATCAAATCGACACCTTCTCAACAATCGAATTGGTCGCCTTGGACATTCCATCTTTGATGAGGACGGAGCCAATCTGGTGAGCCGGCTTACATTGATTGGGAACCTCCAACAAGGATCAAAAACCCGAGACCCCGTCGGAGGGTGAAGCCCCAAAGACATTCCTTGGTATCCGATCCACGATAACGGGAAGGTGCTGAGGGGCAAGCCCTAATCGTGTCAGGGCCGGAGTCAGCTGCGCGGTGTCCAGTTTTTCAAATTCACTGCCCGCCTGGAATTTGGACATGAGCAGGTCAGCGATGTAGACAAGGGTCGTCAACGCCTGGTCCACTGTGGCTTGCTCCGGGTAGTGGTGATGTCGAATCACATCCACCAGATTGTCGGGCAAAAGCCATCGCTCTCCCATTCGGGCGCCGGCCTCGGTGTGGCTGATCCCGAATCTCTCCTTCTCGAGCAGAGAAAGATCAGCGTCCGCTGTGTTGGCGGCCAGGTAGAAGAATGGGGCCGCCGTGGTCATATATTGATCCAAAGGAACCTTTCCGATATCGTGTAGCAGTCCGGCGGTATAGGCCAAGTCAATGGGAGATCTTCCGGTGAAGGCAGCCAGTTCCTGAGCTACGACACCTGTGCCCACAGCGTGCTGAAACATCCCCCCTTTGCACAAAGAGTAGCCCATCGTGGTCTCGGAGCATAGGGATTGCACCGAAGCGGAGATCACCAAGTGCAGCAGTTTCTTCTCCCCAAGCACGATGAGCGCCCGTTCAATGGAATCCACCTTTTTTCTCAAGCCGATCAGCGCCGTATTGCACAGGTTGATGACCTTCGCACTGATCACCTGGTCCTGGCGAATTTCAGAAGATATGTCCCCCAGACGGTACTCATCCTGTCGGATCATCCTGATGATCTTCAGGGCAATCTGCGGGATGGGTTTCACCTTACAGATCGCCTCATCAATCTCCTCTGGACTGGGTTTCCTGAAATCCGAATTCCCTTCGGCCCCTCGATCTAGGAGCGGTTCGATCCGGCTTTCCCAGGAATGGAGGTCCAAGGTAAGCCTCCGGCCGAAGAAACCGCCGGTCTCTATACTCGATACATGAATCCCTTCACGGCTGAGGATAGTCTGGACCTTTTCAGCGGTCCGGCCTCCAATATCCAAGAGCAAGTCCAATTCAGAGAGGCCTCCGACCAATGCCCCCCCCGCGATCACCGCCCTCATCTCCTCCTTTTTGGCGCCTGCATCCTTGAGCGCCTCCAGGAACACGGGGAAACCGCTGGAGGCGTAAGTTGCCGGCTGATAAGGGACATCCGTGCCCGAAGGCTCAGGCAAGAGGATATGAATCAACCCTCCCACGCTGGCGTGTGAATCACTGATTGCGACGCCCACGCAGGTGCCGAGGTAGGCCTCCAGAATCTCTTTTTTCTGATGGCTGATCAGAAAAGAACCAGAAGGAACGCTCTGTCTTAACATGTTGCGGAGTCCTCTTCTTGCTCGGAACCGTGGGCCGATGGGATGGCCGAGCACCAGACATTAATGCAATAAAAATGCCATTTGAAGGATGCGAGATTTAAGCACATTGGTGGGCAGCGCAGGGTCATAAAATTCAACGGCGGCGGTGACTCAACTCAAAACGAATTCAGAGTTGAAGGAAAATCGAATTGGACCGCGTGTCAACAACCTGTCAGCGACATAGCGCCATGGTCACATGGAGCGGAATGCTAAATCACATGACGAGAAGAGAGGGGAGTGGTTGGGGGTGGCGAGTCGGTTGAGGGAGATCCTCCTTCACCCGATGATTTCGTTAATCCTCTGGATCACATCTCTGAAACGAAAAGGCTTGGCGATGAATTCGCAAGCCCCGGCGCGAAGCATGTCCTCCACGTCCCTGCTCGAGGCATATCCGCTGGCGACTACAACTTTCACGTCCGGATTCAAAGCGATCATTTGCCTCAGGCAGTGGAGACCGTCCATCCCGGGCATGTTCATATCCAAAATCACCAAACAGATCCGATGCTTTTCACTACGAAAAACCTCAATGGCGGTTTCGCCATTTTCGGCGGTAAGAATCGTGAATCCGAAATAGGACAGCATCTCCTTTCCGGATTCAAGCACTGGCGTCTCGTCATCCACCAGTAAAATCGTTCCTGATGGGTCCATCGGTTTGGCGCCTCCTTGATGGTTGGCCATGCAAAACCGGCTTCTCCGTCCCACCACACATTTGTTTAGTTCGGTCGATGCAGGCCGTTCCTTAAACCCGCGGACGAGACACGCGCTGAGAATCCAGAGACCACCCCCCGTCCTCACGACCGCGTGGCATAAGAGGAGGTTTGGGATTAAAGATTATCCTTTTTTGTGCCGAAATGGAATACAAGAAAAAAACGCAAACTGAAATGTTTGTGGTTGCCGCGGAATACCGGATTGGGTGGAGCGGCCCAGGTGCGACGCGCGGTCACCGTCCTCAATCCCGGGTCGTTTGACCTTCTTGAAGCACCGGAGGGGTATTGAATGAGCAACGCAAGGAAGAGTCTTGTTTTCATCGCACTCGGCGCCCTTCTCTACATCGCGCTCACGCACCACTTCATTATCATCGATGGCAGGGTGAAGACCCTTCCGAAGTCCAAGTGGTCGCTGGATTACACCATCTACAGCACCCACGGCCAGACGCCGCGGAACATGATCGCCATTGAGGACCTACGCCGGGATGGAATCGCTGATCTTCTGGTCGAGGAGGGGAAGCTTAAAGAGGAACGGAAGGAATTTCTCCTCTCCGAATACGAGGCGGAGGAAGAAAACTAGACCTCAAAATCCACCCTTATTTTAAACATCTTGAGGGCGGGCAGGTTTCTGATCTCTCTGACCCCTGTTTCCTCGGCGATTTCTCTCAGCGCCCTTTCAATTTCATCCATGTCCTCTGCAATAAAGGTGAACCACACGTTAAAGGCGTGACTCCTAAGGTAGTTATGGGTCACCCCCGGATAACGGTTTACCACCTGAACAAAGCCGTGCAACTTCTCTTCAGGGACTTTGGCCGCACAGAGGGTGCTGGTGAAGTCGAGTCTGCTCGAATGGAAATTGGCCCCAATTCTCCTGATGATGCCCCGTCCCTTAAGCCGCCTCAACCTTTCGATGACATCTTCTTCCGTCAGACCAACACGGGCGCCTATTTCTTGGAACGGCCTCGACATGATCGGAAATCCGGACTGGATTTCATTCAAAATGTTTTTGTCGGCCTCATCCATCATCTCTTGACTCCATGATCAGTGCAGAGGGCCTGCACGGGCCTTCACGCCCTAGAAACCGGCAAGGGAGAAATGGCCAGGCCAGTCAACCGTTCCGTTTACCGACCTTTGGTTGATAGGCGCAAAGGGGTTCCTCTCCCATGAAATCACCCGTGGCTTCATAGGCCCTCGCGCGGCAGCCACCGCAGAAACGTTGATACTCGCAGATGCCGCACTTCCCCTGGTAGGCCGACGGCGTGCGGAGCTTTGCGAACACAGGGGAGTCCTGCCAAACAGCCCGGAAACCGGTGCGTCTCAAGTCCCCACAGTTGATATCGAGATAACCGCAGGGTTGAACGATTCCTTCGTAGGAAATGAAACAGAATGAGGTCCCCCCGAGGCAGCCGCGCGTCACCGCGTCAAGGCCGTAGTTTTCAAACTTGACCTCTTCGCCCTTCCGCCTGGCCTCCTGCCTCAGGATCCTGTAATAGTGGGGGGCGCAGGTGGCCTTCAAATGAAGCGACGTCCGATCGCGCATCCTGTAAAACCACTGCAAAAGCCTTTCATACTCCGCAGCTTCTATTTCCTGATTCACCAATTCCCTCGCCCGTCCGGTTGGCACGAGGAGGAAGATATGATGGGCAGCTGCGCCCAGACGGACGGCCAGGTTGAGAATGCCTTCGATCACGTCCACATTGTGACGCGTGACGGTGGTATTGATCTGAAATTCCACCCCAGCGGCCCTTAACAGGGCGATTCCCTCCATCGCCCCCTCAAAGGCCCCGTCCACATTTCTGAAGCGGTCGTGCTGTTCCGGGGTCGCGCCGTCGAGCGATATACTGACCCGCTTGATGCCCGAGGCCTTGATGCTTTGCACGACATCAGGGGTCATAAGCGTGCCGTTTGTGGCCATGACCATGCGCAGCCCCAGCGCAGTGCCATGTGCGGCCAGGTCAAAGACATCACCCCTCAAAAGCGGTTCTCCACCCGTCAGGATGATGATCGGCTCACCGACCTCTCTGATCTCTTCCATGATCTGAAAACACTTGTCCCTTCCCAGTTCCCCTGGGTAAGGCCCCCGCTCGGCGGCCGCCCTGCAGTGAACGCAGTTGAGGTTGCATCCACGGGTGATCTCCCATGCCACGAGCCTTGGCTGAACATGATCTCCCGCTTCCCTCCTCATTGGTCTTTGACTCCCCGGGTTCACGACTAAAGCCGCCTTACGGCTCCTGTAGTATAATAGGAAAGGATCAACGCCGCCCTATTCATGAAATCTCCTCATCAGAGAGGAAACAGGCAGGATCGGGCGCCCAAACATCCCCTGTCACGGCCTCTGCCCTGACCCTGAAGTTGCCGCCGCAGATATCAAGCCACCTGCACCTTGCGCATCTTCCCCGGACATGGCTTTTCTTGTCTTTGAGCCCGGCCATCAGGGGATTCGTGAGATCCGTCCAGATTTGGCTGAAGGGCCTCTCCAAGATGTTGCCGAAGCTCAGATGCCTCCAGAACTGGTCCGCATGGACCGCTCCATCCCAACTGATGCACCCAATCCCTCGACCGGAGTTGTTCCCTTCGTTCATCTTGAGGAGTTCCAGCACGTCAGGGGCCCTCGGGTTGCTCTCCCTTATCATTCTGAGATAGAGATACGGGCCGTCCGCATGGTTGTCAACGGTCAGGACCTCCTTTTGGATCCCCCTGTCATAGAGATCCCTGGTCCTGTCCATGATCAGGTCCACGACCCTTCTGGTCTCATCATGGTTCAAATCCTCTTCGATCAGAGTGGAGCCCCTCCCCGAATACACCAGGTGGTAAAAGCAGACCCTGGGGATTTCAAGACGCTCCAGCAGATCGAAGATCTTGGGAATCTCCTGGGCGTTCATGCGGTTGATGGTGAAACGGAGTCCCACTTTCAGACCGACCGCCTGGCAGTTCGTGATGCCAGCCAAGGCCTCGCGGAAGGCCCCTTTCTTTCCTCTGAAACGATCATTGACCGCTTCCATGCCGTCCAAGCTCACGCCCACGTAGGAGAGACCGATTTCCCTCAGTTCCTCGGCCTTTTGACGCGAAATAAGCGTGCCATTGGTTGAGATGACCGCCCTCATCCCCTTGCTCACGGCGTAGCGGGCCAGTTCTACCAGGTCGGGCCTCACCAGGGGTTCTCCCCCCGAAAAGAGGACGACGGGCACGCCGAAATCGGCCAGATCATCAATCAGCGCCAGACCCCGCTCATGCGACAACTCCCTTTCGCAGCTCCGTTCCACAGCGTGGGCGTAACAATGCACGCACCGAAGGTTACAGGCCCTGGTCACATTCCAGACCACCACCGGTTTTTTGTCCTCGGAAAACTGAAGCAGATGGGACGGCAGTTCGCCCGACCGTCGGCCGTACCTGATCGCATCCGAAGGTTCCACGGTGCCGCAATAAAGTTTTGATATCCCGATCATTAAAAGCTCCGCTCCGGCAAATGAAGTCGAGAGGCCCTAAGCCGTGAGGCCATCGGTCTCCTCTGCGGCAATGGCCTTCTGCCCAAAATCATGGCGATAGGAACGCTTAATCAGTTCGTTAATATATTGCTCCATGTTCGTGACTGCATCCTCGGGGATCGTGAAGTTGCTCGCACCCGTCCGATCCTTGACGAGTTTCAAGCCATATTCAAGCTTCTTGGCAAGATCCAACACCAAAGCCCCCGCATCTTGATCATGCTCCACACTCTGTCGGAGGATCTCATCGATCGCCCCCTCCGAAAATGTGATGTTTACGTCGAGCTTTTCAAGGAGCGAGGTCTCCTCCATCTTGATGCGGTGGTACATTTCCTTGAAGTCATCGAAAGCGGTATTCATGTCCGAGATGTTGTGCAGGTAGAGCTGGGAAATGATGTCCACTCTCTTTTCATAGAGTTCGAGACCCGATTTCCTCCGGAATTCCTCCGCCCGGTCCCGGACAAAGGCCCTGAGCTCTTCCAGTTCCCTGGCCTTTGCTGCCTCGAATTTCGCTTGTCTTTCCGATGAATCGGGATCGGCTAGGATCAATTGGAGCTCCCCATGGGGATTTTGGACCACCTCGGGCGTCACCAGAAAAAAACGGATATTCGTTGAAGGAAGGGCCTTTTCAAAGGCCACCAGGACCTTTTCGGCCACGCTCACCAGGGCACGGGCACCCGTCTTTTCCTTTGCTGCGATTTCTGCGATCTTTCGCAGGGCCTCCGCCTCGAACCGAATATCGATTCCATAGGCCCGGAAGTCCATCCGCTTGCTGAGGATGATGGGGTTGTTTGGATTCTTTAAGATCTCAACCAGGTCTTCCACCGTCAATTCGTCGAAAACCACCACAACCGGCAACCGTCCAACGAATTCAGATTCGAACCCAAATTCGATCAGGTCCTGGGCCGTGACCTGCTTGAGAATCTCCCACGGGACCTCTGTGGATCTGACGTCGGCTTCGAAACCGATGCCTTGCCTTTGAAGCCGTTTTTTGATGATGTCCCCAAGGGCCCCAAACGCGCCACTCATGATGAACAAGATATTCTTCGTATTGACGACCCGTCTCTCCTTCTTGCCCGTCCTTCGGTATTGTTCGATGGCCTGGATCTGAGATATGGGGTCGTGGGGGACCTTCAGATCAACCTCCGTCTCCTCCATGGGCTTCAATAGGGCACGCTGCACCCCAGTCCTGGAGACATCGTGGCCGAAAAAGTTCCCCGTAGAGGCGATCTTATCGATCTCGTCAATATAAATAATGCCGTTCTCAGCCAGCCTGGTGTCTTCCTTGGCTTCGTAGACCAGGTCCCGCACCAGGTCTTCCACGTCTCCGCCCACGTAACCGGTCTCGCTGAACTTGGTGGCATCCCCCTTGACAAAGGGGACACCTAGTTTCTGCGCGATGAGTTTGATGATGTATGTCTTGCCCACACCGGTAGGGCCGATCATCAGGATATTGTTCTTGATCATTCCGACCCCGGTGGTCTTCTTTCGCCCCCCCTGGGACCGCCTGATATGTGTGATCCGATTGAAATGGGTGCACACCTTTGTTGCCAGAACGGCCTTGGCCTGGTCCTGTTTCACGACAAAGCCCGAAAGGTAGGACTCCAGTTCCTCGGGCAGCATGCCAAAATCGATAAGGTGCTGCGCGGGGGCATCGGAGGGGGCATCATCTCCGGGGGACTCCTCGGATTTCGGGAAAACAAAAGGCGAGATAACCTTCACCCTATTCCCGTATTTCTTGGATAGGTATTCACTTAGCTCTTTTTCCAGCTCTTTTTGATTGGGGATCTTCCCGCTGCTGTCATGATCGCTCATTATTCTCTTCTCACCTTTCAGGGGCAGGAACCGCTCATCCGAAGGTTTGCCCTCATTTGTTTGGCAAATTCGAAACGAAATCTTATACGGATTCTTTTTAATATACCCACCAAGCCCTTGAATTTCAACCCCGCCCGAAGGAGGCCAGCCCTAGCTGTGCCCGGCTGCTCCCTTTCCGGGTCCGGCGGGGTGATCTATTGACTCGACTTTGGGATTCCATTACGCTTGTGCCGTTAGATCCACCAAACCTGAGATGGTTAGTCCCTGAGCGGTGAAGTTGCGCGCAAATATGGTCACAATTTTTGGTTTCATGTTTCAGTGTTCAGGCCTGGAACCTGACACCTGAAACCCGAAACCTTATCTGATTCCGGCTTGCCCGGGTTAGGATATCAACATGCCTGCCAGACTTGAAGTAGGCCTTAAAAAACACTTGAAGGACGCCGCAGGACTGGCGCTCGTCAGAAAATCTAGGGAATACTTCCGCTACGAGGTTGCGGATGCTCGATTGATTCGGGTCCTGACCTTTGACGCCTCCCTGTCCCCTGCCCACCTGGAACGAATCCGGACAGAGATCTTCACCAATCCCGTGATTGAAGAATCCTCTTATGGACCCATGGTCACCGATTTTGACTGGCTGATCTGGGTGGGCCTTCGCCCAGGGGTGCGAGATACCGCGGGGAGCACCGCCGTCGAGGCCGTTGAGGATCTCCTAGGCGCCCGTCTCGGACCCGGAGAGGCTATCTACACCTCCAAGTTATATGAAATCCGGGGGGTGCTGACACTGGACCAGGTCAAAATCATTGCGAGTCAGCTCCTCGCCAACGGCATCATCCAGCAATGGAAGGTGTACGACAGGTCCTCCTGGGATGCAACGGAGGGCATCGGATTTCCCATCCCCAAGGTGATTCTGAATCACGTCCCGCAGGTGTCGGAGGTCCGTATCGGAAGCGATGCGGAATTGAAGAGACTTTCCGAGGAGCGAAACCTGGCGCTGCATGAGAGCGACATTCCGGTGATCCGGCGCTATTTCCTTAGAGAGGACGTCCTGCGCGAGAGGCGAAAGTTCGATCTGGATCTGCCCACAGACGTGGAGCTGGAATACATCTCCCAGGCCCGGAGCGACCACTGCAATCATAACACATTCAGAGGACGCTTCAGATATCGGGACCTGGCAACCGGTCATACCGAGACGGTCGACAACCTCTTCAAGACCTGTATTGAAGCGCCCACGTTGAAGTTGGCCGGTGAAAAAGAGTGGGTGGTGTCTGTGCTGTGGGACAACGCCGGCGTGGGCCGCCTGGACGAGGACCACTACTACACCATCACCGGAGAGACCCACAACAGTCCGTCCAATATGGAGGCCTATGGTGGTTCCTTGACCGGCATTGTTGGGATCTACCGCGACCCCATGGGGACGGGAAAGGGCTCCAAGCTTGTGCTCGGCATGTATGGTTTCTGTGTCGGCCACCGGGACTACACGGGCGAGCTCACCCCCTTGCTCCACCCAAGGCGTCTCCTGGACGGGGTCATCGAGGGCGTGAAGGACGGCGGCAACAAGAGCGGCATCCCAACCCCTTACGGGACGCTGCTTTTCCACGACGGGTTCACCGGCAAGTGTTTGGTTTTCGTTACGGCCGTGGGCATGATGCCGTCCCGCATCGGATCTACCTCATCCCACGAAAAGAAGACCAGCCCCGGGGACCTCATCATCATGTGCGGCGGACGAGTGGGAAAGGATGGTATCCATGGGGTCACGGCGGCATCCGAGTCCTTCAGCGAGCACACGCCGGCGGGACACGTCCAGATCGGTGACCCCTACACCCAGAAGAAGATGCACGACTTTCTGATGGACGCGCGGGATGAGGGGCTCATCGAGTTCATCACCGACAATGGCGGCGGAGGGCTCTCTTCCTCCATCGGCGAATCCGCGCGCTTCAGTGACGGATGCCGGGTTGACCTGGACAAGGTGCCCCTTAAGTACGAAGGGCTCGATCAGTGGGAGATCTGGGTGTCCGAATCGCAGGAGAGAATGACGGTCGCGGTCAAACCGCAATCCCTTGACCGATTCATGGCCCTTTCAGCCCTTCACGCCGTAGAGAGCACGGTGATCGGTGAATTCACGGATTCCGGCTCCCTGCGGTTGGACTACAAAGGCAAGACCTGTGCGCTTGTCCGAATGGACCTACTCGAGTCGGACTTTCCGCAGTGGGCGTTTGAGGCGGAGTGGACGGCGCCCGAGCTGCGAGGGCTGACGGAGCCCGCGATCAGCGAGCCCCAGGACCACGGTAAGCTCCTGAAGGCCATGCTTTCGCGCCCTAACTTTTGTGCCCGTAATTGGATCGCGCTTCAATATGATCACGAGGTGCAGGGGGGAAGCGTTGTCAAACCCCTGGTTGGAAGAAGGCACGATGTCCCGAGCGATGCTGCCGTGGTGAGGCCCATCCTTGGCTCTGAAAAAGGGCTTGCCGTGAGCCAGGCCCTTAACCCCTTCTACTCACATATCGACACCTATCACATGACGGCTGCGGTCATGGACGAGGCGGTCCGGCGGGTTCTTTCGGTCGGTGGTGATCCCAGCCATCTGGGCGGGGTTGACAACTTCTGCTGGCCGAACATTCAGTATGACCCGCGTAAGAATCCCGACGGGAGATACAAGGCCGCACAGCTTGTGAGATCCAACTGGGCTTTAAGAGATTACTGCCTGGCCTTCGGCATTCCGCTCCTCTCCGGCAAAGACAGCATGTATATTGACGGAAACCTTCAGGGTCCCTTTGGTGAGAGAAGAAAGGTGTCGGGGCTGCCCACCTTGCTTTTCACCGTATGCAGCCGGATTGCCGACGTCACCAAATGCGTCACTATGGACGCCAAATTACCGGGCGATACCGTCTATGTCCTGGGCCTTACCCGAAACGAGCTCGGTGGGAGCGAATATTACCAGATGATGGGCCATGTGGGGCTCAATGTCCCCAGGGTTCAGGTCGAGGAAGTCTGGCCCCTCTACCTGGCCCTGCATCGGGCCATCCAGGAGGGATGGGTGGCCTCCTGTCACGCGGTGACCCGCGGTGGGATCGGCCCTCACCTGGCCCTGGTAGCCATGGCGGGCGAGCTGGGCATGGCGGTGAACCTTGAGGCGTTGCCCGGGATCAATGGGCTGGAACCGTCCCAGGCCCTCTATTCCGAGTCTTGCGGCCGCCTTATCGTGACGGTGGCTCCCGAAAACAGGACCCGATTCGAAGCCTGTTTTTCCGGTCTCGCGGCAAGTGCTATTGGTATCCTGACGCCGTCACCCCTTTTTGAGGTGAAGGGCTTCCGCGGCGAAACGTTAATTCGAGAGAACGTGTCAGACCTAAAGCACATTTGGAAACATCCGTTTGGAGATCTCATATGACCACGGTCAAGGCGCTGGTACTGACAGGTTACGGGTTGAACTGTGATTATGAGACCGATTTCGCCCTCAGGCTTGCCGGGGCGGAAAGCCACAGAGTTCACATGAACGAGCTTATCGGGATAAATGGGCTCACAGAACGAACCCGCCTTGAGGATTACCACATCTTCGTGGTGGGCGGGGGATTCAGCTGGGGAGATGACCATGGCGCAGGCGTCCTGATGGCATCCAAGCTCAGACACCATCTGGGTGATCAGATCGAACGCTTCATCCAAGACGGAAAGCTTATCCTGGGGATCTGTAACGGCTTTCAGGCCCTGGTCAACCTCGGCCTCCTCCCTGCTTTTGATTGCAACTATCGCGAAAGACGCGTCGCGTTGACCTACAATGACTCGGGCAATTTCATCAACACGTGGGTCAATCTCAAGGTAGTTTCAGAATCCCCATGCGTGTTCACCAAAGGTCTCTCATCCCTTGAGCTCCCGGTTAGACACGGCGAGGGAAAGTTCTATGGTTCGGCCGGAGACATTGAAAGGATCTTTAAAACCGGCCAGGTGGCGTTGCAGTACGCCGACCCACGGGGCGACGCCGCGAAAGGACGGTTCCCGGCAAACCCAAACGGTTCCCTGGGCGATATTGCCGGGATCTGCGACACGACCGGGCGGGTTTTCGGCCTCATGCCGCACCCCGAGGCCTTCAACCACTTCACCAATCACCCACACTGGACATTGGAGAAGGAGAAGCGCCGACGGCAGGGATTGAATCTCAGCACGGAAGAAGGCGACGGGATAAATATCTTCAGAAATGGGGTAAATTTCATTTTGGAAACCCTCGGCTAATCCCTCTTCTCTCTCGTCCCAGCCTGGATAAACGAGAAACTCGAATCCTGCGGACTGGCGGATGCTGGGTCATCCTCTATCCCGTTTCGAATTTGAGATTTGCAGTCGTTGGGATTTGTTTGGGGTTTCGGATTTCGATATTCGGATTATTCTGTCACAAAAAGCACAAAATTCGGAATTAACTAGTCTTCAAGGGTAAGGCGTCTCTCCAGCGCAATCCTCTCACCACGCCTCACCGCATACGCCACACCAGGCTGCGTCATCCCGAGCTTCCTGGCAAGGTCAGT
Organism: uncultured delta proteobacterium; assembly: GCA_963830155.1. Classification (GTDB taxonomy): domain Bacteria; phylum Desulfobacterota; class DSM-4660; order Desulfatiglandales; family Desulfatiglandaceae; genus CAWHLE01. The sequence continues at coordinate 263,202 of CAWHLE010000001.1, forward strand.
CATTTTATTTCCCAATTCTCTCCCGCCCAGTAGCACAACAACCCTCTCGCTTCCGCACGCCTCTTCTCCCGCCCCTTTGCATAGATCTCTGAGGACTTGAGCCCGAATATCCGAGCAACTTTCTCTTCAACCTTTGACATATCGTACCCAGGCTCTTGAGTCTGTAATACCGGTTGTATTTCTCCTCATCCGCGCGAAGGGTCTCCGTTACAAATTCACTGTCCCCCAGTATCCTTTGATCACTCTTCACTCGCTCCCCACCAATGGATCGCCTCTTTCTTACCTCATTCCACCCCCCAAGACCCCTGATGAAAACCGTGGTCAAGAATCCCCAATTTTTCGCGGATCACCTGGTCTCCAAACGGCTTTCGGGCGCTTCCATCCAGCTCTACCTGACAGTATTCAAAATCTTCTGCGGCTGGGCCGGGCACGAGGTCCGTGTGAGCTACCGCATCCCCAACCGGGAAAAGAAGAAAAACCCGCGAAAACAGCTCAATCGCTGGGTTGACGAGCAGGATATCGCCAAATGCCTTGGTTATGCCTTTGAGTATAATACCAAAGAGGAAGCCTTGGCCTACCGGATTATCGTCCGCTTGCTCTGTGAGACCGGGGCCCAGGTACGGGAGATTGCCACGCTCAGGGTGGAGAACGTGGAGATAGAAGACCGGATCGTCTGGCTCATGGACTCCAAGACGGAACTCCGGCCCGCGTTCTTCTCGATCCACACATAGACCATGTTCGAGACCCTGCAGTCGATCAAGGATCCCTGGGAGGGAGAGCTCTTCCCGGATGTGGTCACGGTCAAGAAAATGATGTACCGGATGCAGAGGGCGCTAGGGTTGAAGGGAAAAGGCCACGGCCGGGGACCCTACACATTCAGACATTATGTGGCCACCCGCCTCTTCTATATCGGCGGCATGCAGATCGAGGATATCGCCTTTTTATTGGGAGACACCACGGATACGGTCGTGCAGAACTATTTGCATCCGACACCCCTGATGCTAAAAGAGAGGGTAGAGCGGTCCATGGGATGGGAGGAGTGATTGTTCAAGAAGCCGAGGGCTGGGAGAGACAGAATCTGGGCTACCCGTGGCAAATGCGAAGGCCGGAACAGAACGTTGGAGTTGGATTCCATCTTGTTTCATTCCAAAACTTCTCCAAACATTTTGCGCGGTCAATGTCAGTAACTGAACAGGCTGTTGTTCGAGAGTCCCTCTGTGCAGTTCTTTCCAGGCACACCAATTATCGAGAGCCATTTGCAGAAACTCACAAAAGAGAAACGAGTAAGGCAAAGAAGCCCTGGATCTGAAATTTTCTATGAGTTGCGCGCCTCAGGGGCGACTGCTTTGGATCGTATTTTGGGATGAAGGGGTCGGCGGTGAGTCAGGCGAGCGGGCGGTTCAAGGACAGGGTTGGAGAAGAAGGGGAGACCGAGAAAATCCGTTGCCGGATATTAAAGAAGCTCCACCTTGTTAAAAATTGAAATCCCATTTACTATGCACAGAATTCATCTTTGACGCACAAGGCCGAATCCCTCATGATTCGACCCCGAGGAAGGGACTTTTTATCACCTTCAGATCTCGGGCTTCCATCTTCCAGTTGGCCGAACGGCCCTACTGTCGGCTCCGAGGGACAAAGTGAGCGAAAAGGAGATTAGACCATGAAGATCATCAGCCTATTGGGGAGCCCCCACGGGCTCCGGGGCAACACCGGCCGGTTGCTGCGGCTGGTTCTGGACGGCGCCGAGGCGGCCGGAGCCCGGACCGAAACCATCGTGGTCAAGGGCGATCTCGTCAAACCCTGCCTGGGCTGCGACACCTGCCACAAGAAAGGGGTCTGCCCCCAAGAGGACGGGTTCGAGGACCTCAAGGCCAACATCTTGGCCGCCGATGGACTCATCCTGGCCAGTCCCAACTACATCAGCAGCGTAAGCGCCCAGTTGAAGGCCTTCCTCGATCGCTGTTGTGGAGTCATCCATTGTCTGGGCTTCGAGGGTCGCTACGGCGCTGCGGTCATTACCTCCGGCGGCCCGGACGAACTGTCCATCGCCGAATACCTGAACCACTTTCTTCTGACTACCGGGATCCGGCCGGTGGGCGCCGTCTGGGCCACAATGGGCCTCATCAGGGGTGAGGCGTTTCCCCCTGAAATCGCCGCCCTGGCCGATCGACTCGGCCGCAACCTGGTGGCCGCCTGGCAGCAGAAGGCCCTCCGGCCGGAGGTGGAGCTCCAAATGAACGCCTTCAAAGAGAGGATGAAAAACCTCATCACCTACCGCCGGGAGGAGTGGCCCTTCGAGTATGAATACTGGCGTAAATTCAGGGGATTGAAGGACTAGAGAAAAGTCATGAGCAAAACATTGGTTGTTGTGATCGTCCTGCTGGTAGCCGCGGCAGCGGCGTGGGTCTTTTTGTCACGAAAAGAGAGACCGACCGCGGCTGCGCGGCCCCTGTCGGAAAAAGCCGCCAAAAGCCTGGCCGAGCATAGCGGTATTTTCAAGAAAGGCCTGGTTAAAGTCACCGACGGGATCTATGTGGCCATCGGGTACGGGCTTGCCAACAGCATCATGATCGACGGCTCTGACGGGCTCATCATCGTGGACACCATGACCACGGTGGAGGAGGGCCGATCGGTTTTGGAAGCCTTTCGCACCGTCTCCAAGAAACCCGTAAAGGCAGTCATCTACACCCACAACCACCCGGACCATGTATTCGGCGCCGAGGCCTTCATGGCCGATCATCCCCAGGTAGTTGCACAAGAAAAGACCATGCCGTTGGTCCTGCGTATCGTCAACGAGATGCGACCCATCGTGGGATCACGCTCCACCCGCATGTTTGGCAACCTCCTTGCCCCGGCGGACGTGGTCAACGACGGGATCGGCCCGTTTCTGGGCATCACGCCGGAGAGCACCTTCGGTTTCGTGCCGCCCACGAAGACCTTCTCAGACGTTCTTGAACAGACCGTGGCGGGCGTGCACATGAAGCTCATCCACGCACCGGGGGAGACCGACGATCAGATAGTGGTGTGGCTGCCGGAGAATCGAGTGCTCATCTGCGCCGACGACTTCTACTGGGCCTTCCCCAACCTCTACACCATCCGCGGCACACCCTTCCGCAGCCTCAAGAACTGGTACCTCAGTCTGGACATGATGCGCGACCTTTCGCCCGAGTACCTGGTGCCGTGCCACACACCGCCCATCACGGGCAATGAGAAGATCGAGCGGATTCTCACCGATTATCGCGACGCAATTCAGTTGGTACACGACCAGGCGATCCGGGGAATGAACATGGGCATGACCCCTGACGAACTGGTGGACTACGTGAAGCTGCCGCCGCACCTGGCCACAGCACCCTACCTGCAACCGTTTTACGGCAAGGTTTCCTGGTCGGTGCGTGCCATGTTCTCCGGCAACCTGGGATGGTTTGACGGTGACTCGGCCACCCTCCAACCCCTTTCGCGCCATGAGCGGGCCGAGCTGATGGCCATGATGGCGGGCGGCACAAACAAGGTGTTGGATTTGGCGGAGAAACTGGCAGCCGAAAAGCAATGGCAGAAGGCGCTGGAACTCACCTCCCACCTGCTGCAGCTAGAGCCGGGAAACCAGAAGGTCAAAGACCTTCGCATAAAGGCCCTCACCGCGCTCGCCGCTGTCGAGGAAAACCCCAACGCGCGGCACTACTACCTGACAGAGGCCATGGAGCTGCAAAAGGGGTTCGTGGCGCGCGTAAAGCCCCAGTCCACGCCCGAAAGCCTGACCGCCCTGCCTTTGGTCAACTTCCTGGAGGCCATGGCCGTGAATCTCGACCCCAGATCCGCCGCGGAGGTGGATGAGGTGGTGGGCCTTTTCTTTCCCGGGCCAAACGAAGCCTACACCGTCCACGTGCGGCGCGGTGTGGCCGAGGTGCGGCGCCGTGATCCGGCCCGGCTCGCCTCGATGAAACTCGACATCAATGCCGTGGTGGACGCGCAGCTTTTCAAAGAAATGCTCGCCGGTAAAAGAAACCCGGTGCTAACCATCCCGCGGTTCGAGTATAACCCCGGCAACTCGGTGGCCTTCGCCAAGTTCATGAAAATGTTCGGGCCGCCAGCCATGAAGGTGCCGGCCATGCCGCGTCAGGAGTTTTGATGTGAAGAAAGCGGCTGACAGAGTCGCCGCGCTTTACGGTATGGACACGGGTGACTTCATGACCAAGGGCCGCCGAAGGCAACAGGTGGAGACCCGAAGTCTTCTCTGCTACTGGGCGGTTGTTGAATTGGGGATGGGGATAACTGAACCGGAGAGAGCTTTCGGGATGATCCTTTCTGCCGTGGGCTCTATACGGGCCGAATAGGGAAGGACACTGCTCAGGAGAAAACGTATTCACTGCCGAACTGAGCACTATAATTGAGTAATTTGAGGATTGTCCCGAGTCCTCATTTTTTGGGATAAAGGGGCCGGCGATGAGTCAGGCGAGCAGGCGGTTCAAGGCCAGGATTGGAGAAGAAGGCTAGACCGAGAAAATCCGGTGCAGGATATTTAAGGAACTCCATCTTGTTGAAATTTGAGACATGGCCACCTTTATTGTTCAGCTCAAACCGCAAGGCGAAGCGGAGTCCGGTTGAAGCTGATGTTAGGAAATCACTCTTTTCTTGAGACGATAAGCCTCTTCCGCATTGTTCGTTGAGCTATGGCCGAAAATGACGGTTGGCATTGGAAGAAAAAAATACTGACGCGAGGATGGGAGGACGCGGAGACGCGGGGGTAGCCGGTGTTCGGCAGCGGGAAATTCGACGCCCCCAACAGCAAGACCCTTGAAGACGGCCGAACGACCCAGACCATATGGGGATGGATTTACCTTTTCCAAAGACAGCATGACAAGCCTATTTATGAGGCTGAGAAAGATATCGTCCTGAGCCCCAATTAGGAACGGGGTCAATATAAACCCACTTTATTGTATACTTGAGTGGTTCCCGCCCCACTTTCTATTCCATTTCTTATGTCAATATTTCAGGACATCCCTCTGCCCTGCCCAGTTATTCCGATCTTCCTGCCGCATAGTATATAGTGAGGACGATTCCCCTGAATGTCTTTCTCCCCCACGAGCTCACTTTCTTTCGCATCGTGAAAGAGATAGGTGGTCACACAATTCATGCAAACCACCCATTCCCCTATGCGCAATCCCACCATATCACTGAAATGATTCCCGTCCATTCTGGATTTGTCCTTAGGAACCGACCCATGGGCATCTATAACAGGTTGCGTCTTTAAAGAGGCCTTGGCCGCCACGCGAGGGCGGACAAGGCCTGAGGAATAAAGCGGATCCCGCCTCACATGGACAAGCGGGGCCTTACCCAACCCCTGACAGGGATTAATCCCTTTCCCGGAATTGCCGATATAGCAGTAAAATATTTTTCCGTCCGGTATGGTTTTATCGGCCCTGCTCTCCCCGCAATCCCTTGATCACATCCTTCAAAAGGGAGGGCATCCTATCAATGAGTCAAAGAAACGAATGGGTTCAATAGAAATTGATCCCTGAAGTGCGCCCACGTCCCGGAGAAAACCGACCCTGGAAAGGAGCTGAAGTGGAAGATCCTCTTGTGCCAGTGTGTAAATGCTATCTGAGCCCCGAAGGAAGAGGGCTCATCTCATGCCCGTTTTGCGGTTTTGGAAAGGCATTTGATTTCAAGGAAAAAATGCCTTCGAACCACAAGATGGGTGTCCGATGCAAATGCGGCAAACAGTTTGAAACGTTTTTCGAGGTCCGACAGCATGATCGAAAAAGGGTCAAGCTGCCCGGGCAGTATACCAACATGACCTCAAGAAGATCGGGCCGAATGATTGTGGAGAACCTCTCCCAAACGGGGTTCGACTTTCGGGTAATGGGGGTCCAATTTTTCAAAGAAGAGGACCTGGTCAAGGTCACCTTCGAGCTGGACAACGGCAAGAAATCCGTAATCGTGCTTAAGGGCACGGTCAGGCATTTCCGTAGAAACTTCGTGGGCTGCCGTATCCTCGAAATCCCGGAGGGACAAAAGGAGCTCGGTTTCTACCTGCTCCCCTGAAAACGTGGGGCCTCGGTGCATCCCTCTGCCTGGTATAGCTGTTATTTCGCCAGGTCAGCTTGTGGCCCAACATTTAATATGATATCAAATGGATATCTCAGATGGATCATTGTGGGCAACCCAGTGCAGGTGATTCTTCGACCTTCGCGCATGGAGTGGAAAGAAATGCCATTTTCCGGTTAGGCTTCCCACCCATGCTCTAGCCCAGACTGCTTCAGTCCGCTGCAAATTTTCTCTCAATCTTTTAGCATATCCGAAAACAGCTCTGAACAGTGAATCGCTGTATCCCAACTGCTGATACGCCTCTTCTTTCGATAAAAGGGGGTTCCTATCTTCCAGCCTATACCCCTGGACCATGAACAGATTAGCGATCCTCGCAATCTCGTTACCTAAATCCTCTTCTGAATCGATCTTAATGGGATAGAGCTTGATCTTGTCTAGGTTCTCCAGCACCTCATCATTCACGGTTCCCTCCATCTCTTTGTGGTGCCCCTTCTCTCTGCCTGGCAGCCCCTGCCGTCCTTGAAAATGCTGTGGTTTTTCGAGGAAAATACTGTCTTCACCCCATATGATTTTCAAGCTAGACCTATTAAATTTTTTAAATTGGATTTCTCGGGATTGGATATAAGAGGCATAAAAATTCGTGTAAAGGGAGGAAAATGCCATGAAATATCTGGTCATTGGTTCAGGCGGCCCAGGATTCGCCTCACCAGAGGAAGCTATCAGGGTATTGGAAGAGACGGTCCTTCCCAGCTTGGAATCACTCATAAAGCTGGAAGCCCAGAATATGATTCTAGCTGGAGGGCTACCAATTGGAGACCGGGCATTTATTTTTATCGCAGAATCGTCGTCCAATGAGGAGCTCGATCAGCTTTTGCGGAATATCCCCGTGTGGGGATCAATGCAGTGGGAAGTCACCCCGCTCCACACATTCTCCGGGCGCGCGGCTCAAGAACGGGACGCTCTGAAGAAACTCAAGAGAGCCAAAAAGTAAGAGCTTTTTCTGGCTGGATGTGGACGACGGATGAACAAATTGCTGAAGGCGATAAGGTTGTAACTCGATTTGCATGGACCGGAACACATCGCGGCGAGTTCCTGGAAATCCAACCCAACCAAGGCAAAGTGACTGTCTGCGGTGTGGCCATTGATACGGTCAGGGAAGACTGGTTAGCCGAGAGCCGGATCATCATGGGCACCATGGGACTGATGCAGCAGCTGGGTTAATGCTCATGAAACGACTCCCAGGCTTTCACAGGTTGCACCGAAAGGAAAGTTCACCGGGATAACATCCCTCCGGGTGAGATCAGCCGAACTCACCGTAACTGAGCAGCGTGAAAACAAAATGGATTCTTACACCCCCTGTGCCATTTGTTTCTTTGCAGAATATCAATCGCTTGGGTCAAAATCGGGATTAGCGTGACATAGTGCCCATTTTGGCATGCATGTTTCATCTTGATATCTTCTTTTCATATCGAATTCGATCTGCCAAACCATGACGAATTCGATCAAAATCAACCCATCGTGAGGAATCCGGAATGGTCCAGAAACAAAAAATTCGCGTATTGCTGGTGGTGGGATTGTTTTTCATATCCCTGGGCGGATGGCTGCTTCACATGCGCATTCACCCCATGTCGAAACTCGCCCTAAATTGGATCCCCTTTGTCGCCGGCCTGATCAGCGTTACGGCAGTGCCGGTCATGTTTCTGTTTCGAAGGACCCTGGCCTACGCCTACGTCATCAACGGCATGCTGGTAATTATCGGAACAATCACGATGACCCACTTTTCCTTGGCCCATCCGCCTGAACAGATCCGTTTCCAGACCCTGGTCATGGGAACGATGCTCCCGGATATTGCCATGTTGTTCACGAACTTCGTGCTGGGGAAGGCCCTTTTTGAGTTGGAGATGCTCAAGACGGAAGAAAGCCCCGCCCGGCATGGGAGATTCTTTCGGTACCCCAACATGGGCTGGTGGTTCGTGCACTTGTTCGCCTTGTCCGCCCTATATATTCTTGGCCATTTCCTCTGGAAATAGGAGGCATGTATGCATCGATTTTTTCTATGGAAACCCGGCTGGTGGATCCTGCACGCAGCAGCGATCGCCTTCGTGTTCTGGCTCGGCCATTTCGTGCGCTTTTGACTCCAGACCACAGATCAGGATTTGCGGAGTTGATCACCCACAGTGAGGTCCTCGAACCCTGGATTTTCGTCGTGTCGTTTGCCCGCAGGCAAGCGGTATGATCGAATTGAATAGAGAATCGAAATTGGTTGTAAGGGAGGATTGACATGCCTAGAAACACACGCAATTTGACTGGCAGCGTCGCACTTGTTACGGGCGGTAGCCGCGGTATCGGGCGGGCCGTTTCTCTGGCGCTCGCTGAAGCGGGCGCAGACATCGCCGTCAACTACCACAGCCGTGAGCGTGAAGCAGAGGAAGTGCGTTCTCAGGTACAAGGCTACGGTCGCCGTTGCATCACGGTACGCGCCGACGTCTCAGTTGCCACCGATGTGTCCCGGATGGTCAAGTCCGTCGAAAAGGAGCTTGGCGCGGTGACCATATTGGTCAATAACGCGGGCATCGCCCGTCCCCGGCGCTTGGAGGAGATTACAGAAGATGATTGGGACAAAACCATAGATGTCAACCTGAAGTCCGTGTTCCTCGTGACCCAGGCCGTCCTACCGAACATGCGGGCAGGCAGATGGGGCCGCATCATTAATATCTCCTCAACGGCCATCCAGCTCGGCGGAATCGTCGGCCCGCATTACACCGCATCCAAAGCAGGTATTTGGGGATTGACCCACGCGTATGCTTCTCAATTGACCGGCGAAGGCATCACGGTGAATGCGGTCGCGCCGGCCTTGATCGAAACGGAGATGCTCACCGGCAATCTTAAGGCGACGCCGGAGCGGATTCCGGTGGGGCGCTTCGGAACGACCGAAGAAGTAGCCGAGGTGGTTTTGATGCTTACGCGCAACGGTTACATCACTGGCCAAACCATGAACGTCAATGGCGGTTTGTATATGAGTTAATGCGAATCCAAAAACGACTGTCCTTTGGATTCGTGCGGCCAGTTGTCAGCAAAGAGTGAAAAGAGGCCTACCTCCCGTTCCTGTTCACTCGCTATTTCCTTCCGTTCGGACCTCCTCGGCACCCTCCCCTTGCCCCGCCATTGCCAGGAGGATCGCGCCAACGGCATCTTTGTGCATGATCATCAGCAGCCGAACGAGGCGGCCAGGCCCGAAGAGCGACTCACCCAACGCGCGCGCATCCACATCGAGGCGCACCGCCAGGACCCGGGGCCCGTGGCAGCGCAGCAGTGTCTCCACGTGGCGATAAAAGCGCTCGGCGCCGTCGTCGGCAAGCACCAGCAGGCGTGAGATCGCGCACATCGGCCCGCATTTGGCTGGCGCCCTGAGCCAGACGAAGTCCCCGCGCTTCAGCGGCGAGCGCACGCTCGGCGCTCTCCAAGCCGCGGACCACCTGGCCGGCTCTCTCGGCGCTGCGCAGTGCCTCGCCAAGTTCGGGTCCAAACTCAACCGTTGGAACCTCGACTCCGGCGGACCACAGAGGCTGGGGGTGGGCGGACAGGATACGAAGAACCTGCGGCCCCCTCGGATCGGCCTCAACCAGCCTGGGCAACCGGATATTATGGGGTTTCATATGGCTTTGATGCACGTCTTCAATCCCATGCACACAATCCCAAGAGTACCTGCCTTACGAGCGTCAAACAACTCCCTCCCCATAACCGCGAAGGAGAAGTCGTGTGGGGACTCCGGAATCTCTCCGGCACAGCCCCGGGCTTATCCTGGATGAATCATGGTGTGATGTCGCCATTCAATATCTCGACGATTTGCCCCGGCTTCAACACCTTGCCTTTGGAGACCACCCTGCCGTCAATCACCAATCCGGGTGTCACATGGACACCCTTCTCCATGAAGTAATTGAGGTCGCTTATCTTCTTCACAGGGACCCAGTCGCGCAGCCCGGCCATGTTAAGCGCCTTGAATACGTTTTGATAGACCGTCTCGCAATTGTGGCATCCTGGTCCAAGGACCTCCGCGGTGATGGGTCCGCCCTCTTCCCGGGTTTCCCTCTTGAAAGCCTCTTCAATCCGTTGCCAAATTTGTTTTCTTGAGGGAACACTGCCCTGGTGATAGATCCGGGCAGCCATCACGAGAACCGGTGTCATCATGACACCAACGCCCAATGCCTTCTCTTCGCAGGGACGCAGGGCCAGATCCAGTTCGCGCGTCCATTTGGCTGCGGGCGTCGTCGGGCAGCAGGTTGGATCGGATGGTTGGACATTGCTTTCCCGGGTGCATCGATGATTCGGTGCACCTCACCCCAATCGATCTCGATTCCCGCCTTCTTTGCCACATCTTTCGCGGTCCCCGGCTCCAAACCCAACGATCCGGCAAAGCGTATGATTTCCTCGTCCGTTTAGGCCAGGTGCCTTATCATGATGGGGAGGTTTAGATCGTTGACCAGTTCGTGCGCCGTTTGTCCCAGGTAATCACACCTGGGACCAGGCGGATCCCTGCCGATCACCCAGATTTCGTCTCTAGTCGACATGAGTTCTCCCCGTTTCTCAGTGCGGCGATAAACGCAAGGCCTCAAGGTGATGCCCCCGGTTGCCCTGTGATCATCCATACCTTAAAGCTGCTCTCTCAAGAAGCAAATTGATCATTACCACCATTGAGCATCTTGATCAAATCCCAAGGAGCCCGACGGGCCGCCGGCCTGGATTCGTTCTGCGGGAAACAGGGTTTCTATCTTCGGGAGGCCAACCGAAGCCAGGCGGCGCGCGGCGGCCCGTCGTTCATAAATCAAGAGGATCATCAGGTTAGACGTCAATCAGAGACGGATTCTGGACGCATGGTCAGAAGCAGCATTCGCACACGTGCAGACGTATCATCGACGCTGATCAGGGCTCCCCGCGCGAGCGCCTCTCGGAACTGGTTCAAGACGCTGAGAACAAGCGGAGCAAGATGAGAAGGGGTAAGGTCTTGAGTCCGGACTTGAATGACACTCGGTGCATCGGCTCCCGATGCAGCAAGGATTGCACCAAAATCCAAATCGTGGGTGAAGAGTACGTAGTCGTTCACCTTGGCCCAGGATAGGATCTCTCGATCGGAAGCGTCCGTAGCCCCCACCCTCGACCAGTGAGTTGCAGTCGACCCGATGAGCAAAGAACCTCCTCCCATTCAGGAAAAAGATTTATATCAATAAGGATCTCATGTGGAGGCGGAGATGACCGGAACGTCAATTTCCTCTGCACGCCAGGCCGCATAGGACAAAGCCTCATCGACATCCTCCGGCTCAAGGTATGGGTAGAGTCCAAGTACGGTCTCCTTTGTATGGCCGGAGGCGATCATGCCCACTATCATTCCAACGGTCACCCGCATGCCACGGATGCAGGGTTTTCCACCCGTCACCTGGGGATCGAATGTAATTCTTGTCAATGCTTTCATTTCAGGCCTTTGCTGAACGATGTTTCCTGTCCCGAAAAGCCTTAGCGGGAACGCGAGCGCTTATTACACATCCATTTACATGAATCATAAACAAGGGCTCGGAATATCGCAAGCCTTCCTTACTCCGTCCACCACCATTTCAGCAGATGCAGGAACGGACAAAAAGTCTCCGAAGGCTACAGGATGCCCTCAGAGGCAATACGGACCAACCTCCCTTGAACGAGTCAGCATGATTCCCTCCAGCAGACTGTATGCTATCTTTCTATTAGGTTTCAAATTAGCCCTCCAACTCCTTGCTGGACTTGAAGTTTGTTAGGAGGGTTAAGCGGCGCACTCATGGCGGCACGGACTTATTTGCATGGCCCTGAAAGGCTGTTCAAGTTGATCGGTTAGGCCGTTTTCGAGAAGTGGCTCACTGCCCCTGGAAAAAAAACGGCAAAGGATGCGGACACCCTTTGCCAGTTTCAACTCTTTTATTTTCCTACGAAAAGTGGTAGGCACGCGGGGATTTGAACCCCGGACCCCTACCGTGTCAGGGTAGTGCTCTCCCCCTGAGCTACGTGCCTATCGTGAAGAAAAAAATTACCAGCAGGGTCAGACCATGTCAAGACCAATTCTCCCTCTAACCCGGATAAGACGGAAACTCGAAATCAGAAGCACAAAAAGCACAGATTTTGGAACCAAGATGATAATGCAGGCCTATGGTCGCAATCCGCCATGCTTCTTGGCGGACCATTCGAATGATTAATATCGAACAAGGAATATCGAATCACGAAGTCGGTCCCCGCAAGTCTTCACTTCATCATTGGACGTTCAGAATTCGATATGCTGCGGTTCGTTTTTCAACCTCAACGGAAATCGCAGAGAAATTACCCACAAAGGGTAAGACGAACTCCAACGAGAGGCGCCCTCAATCCGAAGCGGACGGCCCCTCGCCCATGGCGTGAAACCAGTACCTCATGTAATGGAGCCCTGACACGATGGTGAGGAGCCCTGTCGCCAGGAAGACGTACTGGGAGATCTTTGCGAAGAACCCCACATATCCTGCCGAGAGCACCACGAACACGGTCAGGAGCTGGAGGCATGTGGTCGCCTTGCTCAGGTAAGAGGGCCGGATTATCAGGTCCCCCTTGCTCAGGAACAAAATCAGGACCCCCAGGAGAATCAGCACGTCCCTGCTGATGGCCAGGACCGTGAGCCATGCGGGGACATACCCCCTCACGGCCAGGGTCACAAAGGCCGACACCAGGAGGATCTTGTCGGCCAGCGGATCGAGAAAGGAACCGATCTTGCTCTTCTGGTTGAAGACCCTCGCGATGAGACCGTCTGCGCCGTCCGTGATGCCGGCCATGATAAAGACCACCAGCGCCGGCAGAAACTGATCCTCGATCAAGTAGATGATGAAAATCGGTGCCAGAATGATCCTCAGACAGGTGATCAGATTGGGGATGGTCATGGCCGTCCTCTTTAACGGACCTTCAGCACGATTCTATCTTCCTCCGCCTGTATCAGGTCAAAGGAAAGAGAAGCGATTTCACGGCCAAGAATCTGCCGCAGCAATGCCTTTCGGTCCCCTGAAAACGCCACCGACAGCGAGACCGTGCGATAGGTCATCCCGGTCTCCACCACGGATTTGACGTCGTCAAGCTCCGACGTGAGAAATTGCTTGAATTCCCTGAGCTGATTGAAGCCCTTGAGTCCCTCCAAGACGATCTCCACGCGCCCGGCCCCCTGCTCCTGAGGCGCCATGGCCCGGGCGATGCAGGGTATCAAGGTCTCAGCTGACCTGGCAACGAGGGTTTCAAGTCCGCCGGATGGGCTAGCTGGGTCGATAGATTCTCCGGCCTTCAAGGTCTCCACGGTCTCGCAGATCTGTGCAGGCGCTGCCACCCTCAACACCTTCAGCGTGATAGAGGGCGCGTTTTCCTCATGGCGGTCCACCCACCCGTGGATCACCAGGTCGGCTGAAAAGGCCTGCCCCCACTGCGCCGCCTCTGTTTCGGTAAGCTCAGAGGTCCTGATCCCTGACGGGAGCACTGACTCCGCCACGCCGGCGGTCCGGTTGACGGGACGAAAACCCCGTCCCTGGAAGACGTTATACAGGACCACATCCACCGGACCCATCGTCGGATAGAGACTTGGGTCGGCCCACCAGTAAGAGGTCTTACCCTCCTCAAGGCTCGCCACCATGAAGAGCACCTTCAAGGCCGGACCATCCTTCACGCTCAGGCCGGCCCGCTCAATCTTCTCTCTCACGCGTCCTTCGTTCATCCCTACCCGCACCAGCACATGGACGTCATCCCCGATCCGGTTCTCGGCCAAGATGTTGTAGTTCTCGACGTCCCCTAGGACCTGAGGCAGGAGCTCTCCCATGATACGTCTGAAGTTCTCCGTCATGCCCGTACGCCCGAAATGACGGATGAGGTAAGTTTCAACGCCTCTTCTCAAGGCCTGGTTGAGGGCTTCCTCCTTCGCGCGCACCAGGTTCGATCCGGCGACGGATGCCCGCCCCACCGAAAGGACTTCCGACCCGCCCCCAGCCCCGCGTGGACCCTCCGCGGACCAGCCGTGGACCGGAATCAGGAACCACAGGAAAACGATCGAAAGAATGCGAACCGAAAGCCTGTCCATTTCACTCCATTTCCCTCTGCTACATCAAATCGATGCAATCCGATCTCACGTTGACCGTCACGGCCGTCAATGATCGGTCAGGAACCCACTGACGGTCTGGAAGATGTGGTCCCGTTCTCCGGCCTCAACCCAAATGTATTTCGGGTCCCCCCTGAACCAGGTCATCTGCCGCTTGGCATACCTCCTTGTGTCCCTCTTAAGGGCCTGGGTGGCCTGCACGAGCGACCACTCTCCGCGGAGGACTTTCGCCATGTGACGGTAGCCGATGGCCTGCAACGATTTGAGATGGGGTGGATAGCCCCTCTCCAGAAGCGCCGCCGTTTCTTTGAGGAGACCCTCTTCCACCATGAGGTCGCATCGCGCGTCGATTCTTTCATAGAGCTCCGCTCTCGGGCGGTGGAGGCACAGTTTCAATGCCTCCAGGTTCTCGTCCACAAAGCCGTGCGCATCTCTTATTTCAGAGGGCCGTCGTCCGGTCAAGGCCGCAATCTCGATGGCCCTCGTGACCCTCACGAGATCGTTGGGATGGATGGATGCGGCACCGGCAGGGTCCATTCGCTCGAGCCGTTGATACAAGGAGAGGACCCCCGAACGGCTCGCCTCCTCCATCAGGGACTGCCTCAAGGCCGGATCACTGGGAGGACACTTGAAAAGCCCTCCCACGAGCCCCTTTATGTAAAGACCTGTTCCCCCCACCACAAAGCAGGCCTTCTCTCTTCCGTGGATCTCTTGCACGGCCGTCATGGCCATGGCACGGAAGGTGGCCGCATTGACTGGCTCGTCGGGATCAGCGACGCTCAACAGGTGATGGGGGACGCCCCGCTGCTCCTCCTGCCTGGCCTTCGCCGTTCCGATGTCCATACCCCGGTAGACCTGCATGGAGTCCGCATTGACGATCTCCCCGCCGAATTCAAGGGCCAGGTCCACGGCCAGAGACGTCTTCCCGCTGGCCGTGGGGCCTGCAAGTACGACCACTTTCGGCCTTTTAGGAGCCGTCCACTCATTGCCTGGGTCCGCCTGCGGCGGACCGCCTGACGCCCTCATGGAAGCCTTCCGAACATCTTCTCCAACTCAGGATAGGTGAACCGCCTGCACACCGGCCTCCCGTGGGGGCAGTTCGTCGGGATTTCCGTTGTCTCCAGCTGAGACAAGAGGTGGTCCATTTCCACGTGGGTCAGGGAGGCCCCGGCGCGCAGGGCCCCATGACAGGCCATTACAATCAGGGTTTCATCCAGCATGGCCGCCTGCTCCAGGTCCCTTTCGACAAGCTTCGCCAGGAGGTCTGAAACGAAGCCGGGCCATTTCACCTCATTTGGCAGACAGGGCGCACCCCTTAAGAGAAAGGTGGTCCCCCCGAAGGGCTCAAGGTCGATTCCGAGGCGCGCCAGCTGATCCAGCTTCTGCTCGGCAACTCCCGCCTCGCGCAGCCCCAGCTCGATGGTCAGCGGCACGAGAAAGGCCTGGGATTGGATGCCGCCACCCGAGAAGGCCTTCTTGAGAGATTCATAGACGACCCGTTCGTGTGCCGCATGTTGATCCACCATCAACAGCCCTTCCCCAGTCTCGCACAAGACGTAAGTCCGATTCAACTGGCCTATGATCCGCACGCCTTTCGCGACGGATTCCGTCTCGACGTGCGCAGTTTCCGGTCCCCGGAAAAGGTAGGACGGGGATCGATAGAAGACCGGCGACTCCGCTGTGAAGGGGAGCTGGGACTGATCGGCCTGTGGCGGATGGAACGGTTGCCCGGTCACACCGAGTTGAACCACGTACCCCTTTATTCCCAGTGTCTGTTGAACGAGCGATTGGACGGACTGAAACACCCCGCGGCCGTCCTGAAACCGGACCTCCTGTTTTGCAGGGTGCACGTTTACATCCACCAGGGCCGGGTCCAACTGGAGGAAGAGCACCGCCTGCGGGTATCGCCCTTTCATGAGACGTTGTCCATAGCCCTCCATGAGGGCCCGCGTGAGAAGCCGGTCCCTGACGTAGCGACCGTTTACATACACGAGCAGCCGGTCCGCCCTTGCCCGGCTCATGTCCGGGGGCGAAAGGAACAGACGGATGTCGTGTCCCCCCGGTCCACCTTCTCCGGCCACCATGGCCTCGGCCACTTCCCGACCGAACAGGGCGTGCAACCGCGCCTTGGGGTCCGCGGCGGCGGGGAGGTTCAGGATCGTCCGTTTTTCATCTTCAAGCTTAAAGGCGATGGTGAGGTGGGGCACGACCATGCTGGCAACCTGGGTGGAGATGTGATCGGTCTCCGTCTGCACCCCTTTCAGGAACTTTCGCCGCGCCGGCAGGCAGGAAAAGAGGTTTCTCACCTCAACGGTGGTGCCGGGCGGTGCCCCGGTCTCTTCTATGGAGAGGAGTTTTCCGGCGTTGACCACCAACTTGTGTCCTGCCAGCTCACGGGCCGGTCGTGAGACGATCTGCATGTGGGATACAGCCCCGATGCTCGGCAGGGCCTCGCCCCTGAAGCCGAGCGTCCGGAGGCTCAACAAATCGGAGAAATCCCGGATCTTGCTGGTGGCATGCCTTTCAACGCACAAAAGGAGGTCCTGGCGGGACATACCCAGTCCGCTGTCACTCACCCTGATGAGCCGCTTGCCCCCGCCTTCGATCCGAACGACAACACGGTCGGCCTCAGCGTCGATGGCGTTGTCAACGAGCTCCCTCACAACAGAGGCGGGCCGGTCTATGACCTCCCCTGCGGCGATCTGAGAGGCGATCCCCTCCGGGAGGACCCTGATGCGGTTTGCCCCTTCCAATCCCGCGCCTCAGCTGAAAAACGCTCGAAACCTTTTCCGGCGTTCGCCCCACGGACCCACCCCGAGGGGATGGTGAAGTAGGCACGGCGATGCACCGGGGTTCTTGAGAAAGCCCGAGCTCGCCACGCAGGAAAGGTTGATCATGGAGGCCAGGTGGCGCAGCTGCAGAGGATTCCGGAACATCCTTCCCATAAAAAGGCCCGAATGGTTCTCATAGAGATAATATGAGAAGCTGACGGACCGCGTGTAGATCTTCTTCTTGGTCTTGAGCCCCCTCGTGCGTTTCCCGGTCACCTGTTTGAGAAAATCATCGCACGCCAGGTGGTCCAGACGCAGGACCTGTTTTGCCACCATGGTGTAAGCAGACCCAACCGCATAGTCGGCGCGCGCCTCCCAGTAGACGTGCCCTGCCCTTTTCGGCGGGTCGGATTTGGCCAGGGCAGGAATAAAGAAATTGTGGGCCACCACGTCGGCCGCAAGGTGTGAGAGAAACCCATAGGCATAGGCCAGCTCCCGGTCGTTTCTGGCCTCGCCGAGTATCCGTCCGCCACCGGGCCAGTCGTGGGAATGGTGCGTGCTCTTGCCTTTTCCGATGAAAAAATCGGCCGCAAGGGAACCGTAAAGAAAGGCCATCGGATAGAGCATGATCACCTTACCGATGGAAGGCAGAAAGTCACGGGCCGTTGCCAGGCAATTGTACGCAGCGAGCATGTGAACGCCCGGCCCCCAAGCCATGGCGCCATCGGCAAAGATGAGCTGCAGGATCAGCCCTGCTGAAAAGAACACAGCAATCAATGGGAACATTCGTCTATCCTCACTCCTCTTACACTGGGAAGGGCCGGGAAAAGCACCCTCTTTCAGGCATGGTCCACGGCTGCATTCTAGGGTCGGGTGGGCCAGCCGTTTTCTTAACCCGTCATCTTAGCACACTCGGCCCTTACAAATCCATGAAGTTCTTCGGTTGGAGGCGCCGCGGCCTTTAATCTCTATTGGGGCCCAGCTTGAGCGATTCAATGGTCATGTGGACGATGAAGAAGCTAGTAGCAAAATTCGGAAACGCAAGGATCAACATGGCCATGGCGCTTGATTTTTCGCGGAACGGTGAGATAGCATGTGACCTCCATTTGACGAAGAATCAACTACCACAAGACAAGCCTTGGGGTATCGAACGTCATTCCAGGCCTGACCCGAAATCCAGCCAAACAAATATCCCACCGCAGGACTGGATTCCGGCTTTCGCCGGAATGATGACAACGAACCAAGCCTCGGGGAACGGATCCGCAGAGTTTCAACTTGCAGGGGGCGGTCATGGACAAGGATGACTGGCAGGAGAGGGGCAAGGGGCACCGGGAAAGGCTTCGACAGAAATTTCTCGATGGAGGGTTTGACCGGTTCTCGGACGAGGAGGCCATAGAGTTCCTCCTCACCCTGGGGACCCCCCGCAAAGACCTGAAGTTGATCGCCAGAGAGACCCTCAAGCAGTTCGGGTCCCTCGCGGGCGTGCTCTCGGCACCGTTGGAGAAGCTCATCCAGGTCAAGGGCATCGGCCGGAGAAATGCTCTCTACCTCACCTTCATCCACCAGGTGGCCGCACGCTACCTCAAAGAACGGGCCTTTCAGAAGACTCCCTTCGATTCCTCACGCACGGTCTTCGATTATCTGTTTCATTCCATGCGCGACCTCAAGCGCGAGGTATTCAAGGTCCTTTTTCTGAACCGGAAGAACCATCTCATTTGCGACAGCGACCTGTTTCTGGGCTCGCTTACCGGGAGCGCCGTGTACCCGCGGGAAATTGCGGCCCAGGCCCTGGAGCAGAAGGCGGCGGCTCTTGTCTTTGTCCACAACCATCCATCCGGCGACCCCGCCCCATCAGGCGAGGACAAGCGGTTGACCAGAGATCTGACGTGGGCCGCAAGGCTTCTGACCATACAGGTGCTCGATCACATTATCATCGGGCACAACACTTATTACAGCTTCGCCGATGAGGGGCTCATCCGGCAATACACAGCAGAGTACGACAAACGTTTCACCGAACCCATGTGACCTCTAAGAACCATCAGTGATCAGTGATTAGTGACCAGTGATCAGTAAAGACGGTTTATCCACCCCTTGGGATTGCTAAGAGCCACCAGTGATCAGTCCGCCTTGGCGGAGTGGTCAGTAAAGGGATTTTATCACTGAAATCCATCTGTTGTGCGGTGCCCTCAAGGGGCTCCCTTCAGCTGTCCTATTGACAAGTTGACCTCGGCGCGTATTCTCTTACAAAAAAAATGGGGCCGGAGCCTCAGGCCCCTTACGCTCAGGAGAGGAATGGTTCATGGATATTCAGGAGATCACGCAACGAGTCGAGAGGGAGAGTGTCGTATTCCGGCAGATTACGGCGGAGATGGAGAAGGCAGTGGTGGGGCAGCGGCAACTTGTGGAGCGGATGCTGATCGGGCTTCTCTGCGACGGTCACCTTCTGCTCGAGGGACTGCCTGGGCTTGCAAAGACCACGGCCGTGAAGACGCTAGCCGCAACCATCAATACCTCTTTTCAGCGGATCCAGTTTACGCCCGACCTCCTGCCTGCGGATATCCTCGGCACACAGATCTATCGCCCCGACACAAATTCCTTTGAGGTGAGAAAAGGGCCGGTTTTTCACAACATCATCCTTGCCGACGAGATCAACCGGGCGCCCGCCAAGGTGCAGAGCGCCCTGCTTGAGGCCATGCAGGAGCGCCAGGTCACCATCGGGGGCGAAACCTTCGCCCTCAACCACCCCTTCCTGGTCCTTGCGACCCAGAACCCCATTGAGCAGGAAGGGACATACCCCCTTCCCGAGGCCCAGATCGACCGGTTCATGCTCAAGATCAGGGTGGACTATCCTTCCGCTGAAGAAGAAAAGGAGATCGTGGACCGGGTGCAGAAAAACGTCTCCGATCCGGTGAGGGGGGTGGTTGAAATCGCGGCCCTCAATGCGGCGAGGGAAACCATGCGCGACATCCATATGGAGGAAAGGATTGTGGACTACATTGTCCGCATCACGCGGGCTACCCGCAATCCTGCAGAATGCGGGCTGCAGCTCGGCACCATGATCGCCTACGGCGCCTCCCCCCGGGCCTCCATCTGGCTGGCGCTCGGCGGTCGTGCGCACGCATTCTTGAGCGGGCGGGGCTACGTCACGCCCCAGGATGTGAAGTCCATCGCCCCGGATGTGCTCAGGCACCGCATCATCTTGAGCTATGAGGCCGAAGCGGAGGGAAAGACCACCGACGACCTCATCACGACCTTTCTGGAGCGTATCGAGGTCCCCTGAGATGCTCCCGGAAGATGTCCTGAAAAAAATCCAACACTTCCATTTCCGGACCAAACGTCTTGCCAACGACGTGTTCACGGGTCAGTACGTCAGCGCATTCAAGGGCCGGGGCATGGAGTTCTCGGAGGTGCGCGCGTATCAGCCGGGCGATGACATCCGCGATATCGACTGGAACGTCTCGGCGCGATTCGGCCATCCCTTTGTCAAGGTCTTCCATGAGGAACGCGAACTCACCGTGATGCTCCTCCTGGATCTTTCCGGTTCCCACCTGTTCGGCACAAGGGGCCGTTTTAAACGGGAGCTGCTCGCCGAGGTGGCCGGCATGCTCGCATTCCTTGCCATTCGCACCAACGACAAGGTGGGGGCCATCCTCTTCAGCTCCGGTGTTGAAAAGTTCATTCCGCCGAAAAAAGGCGCCTCCCATGTCTGGAGGCTGATCAAGGAGATATTCACTTACGAGCCCAGGGATCTCTCGACCAGCATCGATTCAGTGCTGGTGTATCTGAACCGGGTCCTGAAGCGGCATGCCATCGTGTTTCTCATATCGGACTGCATGGATACCGGATTTCATCGGTCGCTCCAGCTGACTGCCAGGAAGCATGACCTGACGGTCCTTCGGGTCCGTGATCCGGCGGAGATCGATCTACCCGAGGTGGGCTACGTCAGGCTGAGGGACCCGGAGACGGGCAAGGTCGCCCTCATCAACACCGGGAGCAGGCGCGTGAGGGAGGGGTGGCGCATTTATCAGCAGAAAATGGATGACGCCCTTCGCGAGCTCTTGAAACGCGCCGGGGTGGATCTCGTGGACCTGACAACCAACGGCCCCGTGACGGAACCGCTGACCCGGCTATTCACGGCGAGGAGAAAGAGGATTTAGCCCGATGGTGATGCGGATGATTCTGATCCTGCTCTGCCTTCCAGCCCTTTCAACGGCCCAGGCACAGTCCGCCGCAGCCAAACCGGGGCTCAAGGCGGTGCTCGACAAGCAGACGGCTCAGGTGGGCGAGCAGGTGCTTTTGACCCTGAGCTATGTGCTGCCTGAAGGGGGGACTCTCGTGGAACCCCCCGAGATCAAGGGGGTGGAGGACCTGACCCTTGCGGATGTTCGAAAGGGAGAAGGGGAAATTCGCCTTTCCTTTGTGGTTGATAGGTTGAAGGACTGGAAAACAAAGCCGATCACGCTTTCCTATCAGCGAAAGGACGGAACGCGCGGTGAGCTGAAAGCGGACCCCGTCTCCCTCACGGTTGCATCCAACCTGGGGGAGAAGCCGGCCGAGGCGGAGCTCCGCCCCATTTATGACATCATGCCTGTGCGGGCATGGTGGCAGGCCAACACCGTCTGGATCTTGGGCGGTTTCGCCGTGTTGCTCCTCGGGGCCGGTGCGCTCTGGTGGGTCAGGCGGGGGACGGCCGTAAGAGAGGTCACCGCCACGGTTGCCTTCCCGCACATCCGGGCCAGAGAAGCCATTGATGACCTGGAACGCCAGGGGCTCTTTGAAAAGGGATATGTCAAGGTCTTCTATTTCCGGACCTCGGAGATCCTGCGGCAGTATATGGAGGCCCTGCGAAACTTCCCCGCACTGGAGCTCACTACGGAAGAAATCGCGCTCAGGATCACAACCGAGGAGGATCGAAAGGCCCTGGCGCTCCTGCGGCAAGCGGATCTGGTGAAGTTCGCCGACATCGTCCCGACCCCTGCGCGGAAAGAGGAGGAGTTGAGGGAGATGATCGCCTATATCGACAAGACGGAAGCGGCCTTCGCGCCGCGAGAGGACCGCAGGGCGGGAGAAAGGGGAGCCGGCATGATGTTCCGTTTTGCCTACCCTTCGGTCCTTTTCCTGGCACTGGCTGTGGCCGCGTGGGTGGTGGCGGCGCTTTGGCGGAAACCACCTAGCATCGCGCACCCCGGTACATCCATCCTCGCGCGGCTCGGTGCTCAAAGCGGAACGCTGGCCGGAAAAATTCCGCTGATCCTGAGGGCCCTCTGCCTGGTCCTCCTGGTGGGAGGGGCAGCGCGGCCACAGATTTACAATGTCTCCAGGGATGTCCGGTCCCCCGGGGTCGATATCGTGCTCACCATCGACACGTCAGGGTCCATGCAGGCGCTGGACTTCACCTTGAACGGCGAGCCGGTCTCCCGACTCACGGCGGTCAAGAAGGTGGTGACCGATTTTATCAAAAAACGGGAACTGGACCGGATCGGGCTGGTGGTGTTCGGTGAAGAGCCGTTCACCCAGTCCCCCCTTACGCTTGACAAGGGTCTGCTCCTCGCGCTCGTGGAGAAGATGGAGATCGGAATGGCAGGAGACCGAACGGCCCTGGGATCCGCCATCGCCCTGGGAGGAAAGCGGCTCAAGGATATCCCGGCAAAATCAAAGATCCTGATCGCGCTCACGGACGGAAGAAGCAACACGGGCGAGGTCTCCCCGGAGCAGGCCGCCGAGGCCGTGCGCGCCTTGGGGGTGAAGATCTATACCATCGGGGTGGGTGGAAAAGAGCCCGCCCCCTTCAGGGTGCAGACCCTCTTCGGGCCCAAGATCGTTTACCAGCGAGTGGATCTGGACGAGGAGACCCTGAAAAAGGTCGCGCAAATCGCGGGCGGCAAATACTTCAGGGCCGCTGACAGTGATGAGCTGGCCAAGATCTACGAGGTCATTGACCGGGCCGAAAAAACGGAGGTGAAAATCAAAGAGTTCTTCCATTTCCGAGAGCTTTATCCCTACTTCCTGCTCCCCGCCCTCCTGCTTCTGGGGATCGAAATCGTGATGAGGGCCACGGTGCTGCGGGTGATTCCATGAATCTGGTCCGTGCATGGGTGCTCCATTTTCTGTGGGTCCTTCCCCTCGTCCTTCTTCTTCTCCTATTTCTGGCGAGGCAACAGAAGCGGGTCATGGAGCGATTTGCCGAGGAAAAACTGCTCGACCGGTTGGCCCCGAAAATGAACAAAGGTAGGCGGTTTCTCAAGGCACTGTTTTTGCTCACGGCCCTCGGCCTCCTGATTCTGGCGCTTTCAGGTCCCAGGTGGGGAAGCCACTACCAGGAGGTCCGGCAAAAAGGGGTTGACATCATGGTGCTGGTGGATGTCTCGCCCAGCATGCTGGTGGCGGATGTGGAGCCAAACCGCCTTGAGCGCGCCCGAAGGGAGATCAGCGACTTTCTAAAGGTGGTTAAGGGCGATCGGGTGGGATTGGTGGCCTTTGCAGGCGCCGCCTTTGTGCAATGCCCCCTAACGCTCGACTACGGTGCAGTTCAGATGTTCCTGGGGGCCCTTGAGCCGGACCTGATCCCAGTGCCTGGCACGGATCTTGGGGCCGCCATCGATACGGGCATCTCCGCCTTCGACCTCGCCAGTGAAACTGACAAGGTGCTCCTCCTCATCACCGACGGAGAGGACAACGAAAACAAGGGACTCGATGCTGCAAGGCGGGCCATGGAAAAGGGAATCAAGGTGTTCGTGTTCGGCATCGGTGACCCCTCAGGGGCCCCCGTGCCCTCAAAGGATGGAAAGGGCGGGTTCAGGAAGGACGCCGATGGAAAGGTCATCCTCTCGAAATTGGACGAGGAGGGCCTGAAACGGATCGCATCCGTGACCGCGGGCGGCTACGTGCGCTCCGTGGCAGGGGACCTTGACCTGGACCTTCTCTATTTCGAGGGGATTAAACAGCACACAAAGGCGACAACCCTCAAGAGCGGGAAGATCAAGGTGTATGAGGAACGCTTCCCGATCTTCGCGCTGGGCGCCTTTTTGCTGCTGCTTCTGGAAGGGCTCATGAGGGATCGGACATGAATCGCGCAATTAAAGTAAGAAAGGGGCCAAATCTGCGATTCGTGATGCCCTGGTCCGTGTTTCTGCTGGTTGCCTGGGCGGTGTTCTGTTCGGGTGGGACGAGGGTTATGGCTGCCGCCTCTCCCGACGAGCTATACCGTGAAGGGAAGTTTGAAGAGGCGGAAAAGCTCTACGCCGAGGGCGACATGGACCACCCCAAAGACATACGCTACCGGTACAACCGGGGTTGTTCCGCCTATCAGAAAGGGGACTACAAATCCGCAACGGCCGCGTTTGCGAGCGTCGTGCGGAGAACCGAAGAAAAGGAAACACGCTTCAGGGCCGCCTACAACCTGGGAAACGTCGCGTTCAAGCAGAACGACTTTGCCTCTGCCGCTGCCCACTACAAACAGGCGCTCCTCATTCGTCCCGAGGCGGAGGATCGCACGTTACAACCTCGAGCTTGCCCTGCGGGAGATGGACAAACTCGAAAAACAGAAAAAGGAGCAGGAACAACAGCAGAAGCCAAAAGAGGAGGGACAAAAGAGGGGCGGTTCAAAGGGCGATCAGAAAGACGAGCAGCAAGACAAACCGGGGGAAAAGGACGAGAAACCGGAACCCGAAAAGAAGGAGCCTTCCCAGGGCAAGCAGGCACAGGGACAACCAAGGGGGCAGGAGCAGGCAAAACAGGACCGGAAGGAGCCATCCGAGGGGAATCAGGCACAACGAGAGGAGACGCCCAGGGACCTCTCAGGAGAGCTCGCCCCCATGAAGCAAATGGACGAAGAAAGCGGGCAGGACGAGAAGGGAAAAGCCCAGGCATCGGCAGCTATGATCGACAGGAAAAAGGCCGAGGCGCTGCTCGACAACGTGCAGGAGGACCGCTCGCGATTCCTCCAGTATCAGCTTTCAAAGGAACAGCGCCGGGGTCCCCAGTCCGGGAAGGACTGGTAGCGTGGCCAGGTGAGCTTCTAACGACTGAGGGAGAATTGAAGCATAAAGTCTGTACCATCGTCTTTAGCGCATGGCTCCTCTTGTGGGCGGCCTCACCGTCGCGGGCGGATGTCTCGGTTGACCTTCGCATGGAACGCACGGATGTGACCGTTGTCGATTCCCTCACCATGATCGTCTCGGTCTCCGGAGTGAGGAGCCTCAACGAACCCCCTTCGATCCGGGGGCTCGAACCCTTTACCGTGTCCCAGGGGGACACGTCCAGCCGCATGGAGATCATCAACGGTCAGGTGAGCAGCAGCATCGATTACACCTATTTCCTCCAGCCCAAACGGGCCGGAACCTTTGAACTCGGTCCGGCGGAGGTGCAAACGCAAGGGGGCGTGCGCCGCAGCGGAAGGGTCACCCTCCGGGTCCGGGAGGCCTCAACGGCCGCCGGCAAGGAGAGGGGGCCTCTTTTTGTCGAAACATCTCTTTCTCAGGACAGTGTATATGTTGAAGAGCAGGTTATCTACACGCTCAAGCTTTACCTGCGCGCGAAGGTGTCGGATGTCTCTCTCCAAATGCCGGAAGTCGAAGGAGTGACCTTCAAGCAGCTGGGAAAACCCAGTGAATACCAGTCCGTTTACAACGGACAGCCTTACCGGGTGCTGGAAGTGCGCTACGCGCTGGTTGCAGACAAGGAAGGCGCTTACAGCCTTCCTCCGGCGCGGATGTCCATGACGGTCTACCAGCAGCGTGGCCGCAGTCCACGGGGGCTGTTCGACGACCCCTTCTTCTCCTTTGCCCAGGGGCGGCCGGTGACCCTGGCAAGCGAGCCGCTTCAGCTTTCAGTGCGGCCGCTCCCCACGGAAGGGAGGCCCGGCGATTTCTCCGGTCTCGTGGGCACCTTTTCTTTGAAGGCAACGCTCGATCCGTCCCGGGTGAAGGCAGGGGAGTCTGCGACCCTCACCCTCACGATCCAGGGCCGAGGGAACGTGAACCGCATCCCGGACCTCAAGGCCCCCGAGCTTCCGAACGCAAAGCTCTATGCAGATCAACCCGTGCTTTCCACTACCGAAGACCAGACAGGCATCTCCGGTGTCAAGACCATGAAGTGGGCCATTGTGCCGGAAAAAGAGGGGCAAGTGGTTGTCCCCGCAGACTCGGTGAGCTATTTTGACCCGGCGCAGGGAAAGTACATGGTTGCCAAATCGGCGACAAGCAGGCTGGTGGTGCTCCCTGGAAAGGGGCCAGATAAAACCCTGGCTTCGACACTTTTCAGGGAAGAACAGGAACCGGCGAAACCAAAGCAGGCGGTGAAGGAGGTCGGGAGAGACATCTTGCCCGTCCACACCTCCGTTCAGGTCCTTTTGTCCGGTGGCGCGGACCCACCGGACCCAGTGGTCCTCTGGGCCATCCTGGCTGCACCGATGCTGCTATACGTAGGCGTCTTCGTGGGCCTGAGAGTCCGGCGCACGTCCGAGCAATCCCTGGCTGGGGCTCGAGCCAGGAGGGCCGCCGGGGTTTTTGTCCGGCACTGCAAGCACGGGGCCCCGGGCACGGCATCCCTTCTCGATGACCTGCGGGAGTACCTCAATGACCGACTGAGACTCACCATGGGATCTCTTACTTCGTCCGACGCGCACCGGCTGCTCATCTCAAACGGTGTGAATGAAGACACGGCCCAGCTATTCGGAGAAGCGGTTCAGCGACTTGAAGATGCGGTGTATACAGGGAAAGCTGACGAGGCTTGCCCCTTCACGGGGGACCTGCTCGATGTGATCAGCCGAATCGAAAAGGAACTCCGTTGAGACCTGGAAATTTGCAGCAGGGACACCGTCTGCAGAGGGAAAATCCTTTCCCTGAATTCCTTCGTAATCGGCGAAACGCTTCAACCTGTCTCCGCTTGCTCCGTGCTTGTGCGGTGATCATTTCGCTTTCCCTGGGTTGGCCGGTCATTCAACTTTTCGGCTCCACGGTCGCGACCCCGGAAAAGGACTGGGAAGAGACCTTCTTCAAGGCCAATCAGGCGTACAAGGAGGAGAGATATCAGGAGGCTGAAGCGGGGTATCGGAAACTCCTGGATGCGGGACACGATGGCGGGCACCTCTACTACGACCTGGGAAACGCCTATTTGCGCCAAGGTGAGCTGGGCCGCGCGATCCTCGCCTACGAGCGGGCACGGATCTTCATGCCGAGAGAAGCAGATCTCCTCTTCAACCTTCGCTACGCCTTGGATCAAAGACAGGATGCCATCTCGGAAGACAGAAGCATGTTGGCGACAGCCTTTTTCTGGCTTGATTCTCTCAGCGTGCGTGAGCTGTTCTGGACATTCGCAGTGCTGAATCTTCTTTTCTGGATGGCTCTCCTTTCGCGTCTCTTCAACCGGTCCGATCTTGCCTACTATCTTCTCCTTACCGTCACCATTTTATGGGCCATCGGGGGGCTCTCCTTCGGCATCAAGTGGTACCAGGCGGAAACGGATGACCGGGCCGTCGTGATTCCCAAGGAGATGAGCATCTTCTCTGGGCCGGACGAAAGAGAAACGGTCTTGTTCAAGCTCCATTCGGGCACTGTTGTCCATCAGGAGCGGTCCGAGGATGGCTGGGCCCTTGTGCGTTTTTCGGGGGAGAGAAGGGGTTGGGCAAAAGGCGGGCAAATCGACCGGATACGGCCAGACGAATAACCAAGACGAGCCCGTGGCATCGGATCACGACGTCGATCTGATGACGCTCGTGAGCTTTCAGACTTGGGTTTGGACGGGCACCCCGGATGTGATTGGAAGAGATCGTTGAAAGTAACCGCTGTCTAGAACGAACGATTCACTTGTCCTGCGCAAGGCGGCAGTTCGACGATCTGAAACCAATAGGTCTCAAGCGTCTTGATCACCTCGACCAGGTCGGAAAAGACAACGGGCTTGACGATGTATGAACTGGCCCCCATGACGTAGGAATAAGAAATGTCCTCTTCCCGGTTTGAGGTAGTCAGCACGATGACCGGGATGTGTTTAAGCCCCGGATCGTTCTTGATCTCCCTGAGGGCCTCACGGCCGTCCTTTTTGGGCATGTTGAGGTCAAGCAGGATGAGGCCGGGCCGGGGTGAAGTCTCCTCGCCGCCTCCGGCCCGGTGGTAGAGGTAATCCAGCAACTCCTCTCCGTCATTCACAAAGCGCAGGTCAGTGGTGAGGTTCGCGCTCGCAAAGGCACGCTTCACCAACAGCTGATCGTCGGGGTCATCCTCGGCCAAAAGGATGGAGACCGGTTTCCGGGTTGTCATGGGCTAATTCCTCGCTATGAGTTGGCTGCAGGCATGGTTAATTTGAAAAAGGAATAGACCAAATCAATTACCCTATATTCCCAATTTTGTGTCCTTAAGTCCATAGGATAAATCTTTCTTCAGAGGCATGGCTGCGCATCGGCAAGCGAGTTGACTTCCAGGGCAAACTGTTTCATGATTTGTCACAACCACGCCAGTGAACGGGCGAGAGTGGCGGAACTGGTAGACGCGCTGGACTTAGGATCCAGTGGGGGAACCTGTGGGGGTTCGAGTCCCCCCTCTCGCACCACAGCCCTTTACCTCCCGGGCGTTCGCCCGCCTCCAGCCCAAATGCAGGGGCTTGATCCGATCATGTCATGATTCTGGAGGCTATTTTCGCTCTTTGATTCAAGCTCTCACCCCCCGATACGTGTCTGTTTTGCCTTGGACCCTGTACCTTTTACCTTGCACCTTTCATTTATCATTGACACCCCAGAGCCAATTCCTGTACGTTTCATAGGAGTTAGAGCCTTTTCGGCCCCGAAGGACCAACGGTTTTCTGGCCGGAAAAGGGCTTCAGTGGGCCAAGAGGCCGGCATGGCTTGAAATGGCTGGATCGGGCCTTAACTTAGACGGCAACATTCTTTGGAATGAAGTGGATCCCCTAACCTTGCTGCAATGTCCTCCCTGCGGACGCTGCTGCACCTAACCCTTGTAAATACTGAACGGATATCTCGATGAAAGCCACGATTGAAGAACTGAGCCCCGTAAAAATGCGAATTCACGTGGAACTTCCACCCGAAGAAGTGGATCGCAAGCTTGATGCCTTATTCAAGGAACTGGGCCGAAAGGCCAAGGTCCCTGGTTTCAGAACCGGAAAGATCCCCAGGAAGATCCTGGAAACCCGCTTCGGAAGGGAGGTCGCAGACGATGCGGCCCAAACATTGATCAACGAGACTTTCTACAAGACCCTCGAAGAGCACCAGGTCTTCCCCCTCGGTTATCCCCTGCTCGAAAAAGAATCCCTCAAACCGGGCCATACTTTCAAATACTCGGCCCAGGTGGAGGTGAAACCCCGCGTCACCTTAGCCGACTACCGAGCGCTGGAAGTGGAAAAGGAAAAATGCTCGGTCTCGGAACAGGATGTGGAGGACCAGCTCAACCAGATCAGAAAGGCTCACGGAAAAATCATCGCGCTCGATGGTGATCGGGCCGTTCAGAAAGAGGATTATGTCCTGATCGATTACGAGGCCTTTGAGAACGGGGAGCCCATTGAAGGCGTCAAGGCACAGAACTTCATGTTGAGGGTGGGAAGCAATGATTTCCACCCTGTGTTCGAGGAGAAACTGGTCGGCCTCGCCAAGAATGATGAGACCCAGTTCCGCGTCCAATTCGACAAAGATCACTTTCACGCCAAACTCGCGGACCGGACCGTTGATTTCAAGGTCAAAGTCGTGGACATCAAGGCGTTGCTCCTTCCCGATCTGGACGACGCCTTCGCCCGGGATCTGGGGGCGGAAATCAAGAGTCTGGATGACCTCAGAGAAAAGCTAAGGGAGACCATCACCAAGGAAAGGGAGCAACGAATCGACCGGGCCATGAAGCAGAAACTGGTCCAGAAGGTGGCCGAGACGGTTGATTTCCCCCTGCCTGAGCTCCTGGTTGATTCGGAGGTGGACCTTGCGCTCCAGAACCTGGAGCAGAATCTTATACGAAGCGGTTCGAGTCTCGAGAAGGCCGGGCTTTCCACCGATAGGCTGAGACAGGAATTCAGGCCCACCGCGGAGAAGCGGGTCAAGGAAATGCTGATCCTCGACGAGATTGCACGGCAAAATGGTTTGACCGTAACCGAAGAGGATCTGCAGGAGCGCTTTCGGGAGCTGGGGGTGCGGCTTGGCCAGGACCCTGAAACGGTTCGAAAGTTTTAT
The DNA here is from genome assembly GCA_963830155.1 of uncultured delta proteobacterium. Lineage (GTDB taxonomy): Bacteria > Desulfobacterota > DSM-4660 > Desulfatiglandales > Desulfatiglandaceae > CAWHLE01. The sequence continues at coordinate 293,296 of CAWHLE010000001.1, forward strand.
GACGTCAGGAACATGACCGACTCGGTGCGGGAAGGCCTCATGGAGGAAAAGGCGTTGAATTATCTGATCGAAAACGCTATCATTAAAGAGACTGAGGCTTCAGTTGCGGCTCCGCCCGCTTAGTTTGGGCTGAAGGATCAGCCCGCACGCAGCGAAAGGCGGTTTGAGTGAATCGATCCTTTTCGGATTAACGCAGTATTTGAGGGGAGAATCCAGCGCCATATGTTAATACCCATGGTTATTGAACAATCGAGTCGAGGCGAACGGGCTTATGATATTTATTCCAGGCTCCTTAAAGACCGAATCATATTTATGGGAGAGCAGGTGCGTGACGATATGGCCAATATCGTCATTGCACAGTTCCTCTTCCTTGAGTCGGAGGACCCTGACAAGGACATCCACCTTTATGTGAACTCGCCGGGGGGCTCGGTGACTGCAGGCCTGGCCATTTATGACACCATGCTGTATGTCCGGCCCGACGTGGTCACCATCTGCATGGGCCAAAGCACCAGCATGGCTGCCCTGCTTCTCGCCGCCGGGACCAAAGGGAAACGTTACTGCCTCCCCCATTCGAGGATCATGATCCATCAGCCGCTCGGCGGCGCCCAGGGTCAAGCCACCGACATCGACATTCAGGCCCGGGAGATCCTGAAGGTGCGGGAGATCTTGAACCAGATCCTGGTAAAGCACACGGGCCAATCGCTGGAACGGATCCAGCGGGACACGGAACGCGACTTTTTCATGAGTGCCGAAGAGGCCAAAGAATACGGCATCGTGGATAAGGTGATCACCCAGAGAGAACTTCAAACCCTTTCAGCGAAGTAGGTAAGACCCATGAGTAAAAAAAATGACTCCAACGAAGATCTCCTTTGCTCCTTCTGCGGAAAGAGCCAGGACGAGGTCAAAAAACTGATCGCCGGACCGTCGGTTTACATTTGCGACGAATGCATTCAACTCTGCAACGAAATCATCGCCGAGGAATACGGGCAGGAGGCGGATAAGAAGGGGGCGGCGAAGCTGCCCAAGCCGGTGGAGATCAAGTCCGCGCTGGATCAGTATGTCATCGAGCAGGAAAAGCCAAAGAAGATCCTTTCGGTGGCCGTCCATAATCACTACAAGCGGATCAAATCCAAGGTCGACATGGAAGGGGTGGAGATCCAGAAGAGCAACATCATGCTCATCGGGCCGACCGGCTCGGGGAAGACCTTACTTGCCCAGACCCTGGCAAAGATCCTCAAGGTCCCCTTCACCATCGCCGATGCCACCACCCTCACTGAAGCCGGTTACGTGGGTGAAGATGTGGAGAACATCATCCTCAATCTCGTGCAAATGGCCGATTATGATGTGGAATCCGCATGCCGGGGAATCGTCTACATCGATGAGATCGACAAGATCGCAAAAAAGACCGACAGCCCTTCCATCACGAGGGACGTCTCGGGTGAAGGGGTTCAACAGGCCCTGCTCAAGATCATCGAGGGGACACTCGCCAACGTACCGCCAAAGGGCGGACGGAAGCACCCCCAACAAGATTTTGTCAAAGTAGACACCAGCAACATCCTCTTCATTTGTGGCGGCATGTTCAACGGGCTCGACAAGATCATCAGAAGCCGGATCGGCAGCAAGTCCCTGGGGTTTGAGGCCGATATCAAGGGCAAAGGGGAACTGGATATCAATCAGGTCATGGCCATGGTTCAGCCGGCGGACCTCATCAAATTCGGCATGATCCCGGAATTCGTCGGGAGACTCCCCATCGTGGCCACGCTCAACGAGCTGAGCCTGGAGGCCCTTGTGCGGATTCTCAGCGAGCCAAAAAACGCCCTCATCAAACAATACGAGAAGCTCTTCGAATTGGAAGGGGTGGAACTCAAGTTCGCAGACGAGGCCCTGTTGGCCGTGGCCAAAGAGGCCCTGAAACGCAAATCTGGCGCCCGGGGACTTCGGGCGATCCTTGAGTCGGTGATGCTGGATATCATGTACGACATCCCCTCGATGCCGGGCATTCGCGAAGTCGCGGTCGGCGAGGGCGTCATCACCCGCGGTGAAGCACCGCTCCTCATATATGAAAATCAAGTGGGGTATGCTTAAGCACATGTTTAGTCAGAAAAAAATGCAACGGGACTTCTTCGATTTCGGAAAAGGGCACTACCCTCTCCTCCCCCTGAGAGACGTGGTGGTTTTCCCGAACGTGGTGGTCCCGCTTTTTGTGGGGCGGGAAAAGTCCATCAAGGCACTTGAGTTCGCCATGTCCAATGAAAAAGAGGTCTTTCTGGCGGCGCAAAGGGACGCGAAAGTGGACAACCCCACCCAGAAGGATATCTATCTGATCGGGACCATCGGCCTGGTGCTGCAGCTCCTCAAGCTGCCAGACGGGACGGTCAAGGCCCTGATCGAGGGGAAAGGAAGGGCGGTCATCCAGCACTTCCTGGATGCCAAGGATTTCTTCATGGTCGAGGTGAGCATGCTCCCCGACCAGCATGAGGTGAACCTCGAGACCAGGGCACTCATGCGGACCATCAACACGAGCTTTGAGGAATACGCCAAACTGAACTCCAAAATCGGCCAGGAGGTCATCTCCGCCGTGATCGCCATCGAGGACCCGGTCCGTCTGGCCGACACGGTGGCCGGCCACCTGCCCCTCAGGGTGAGTGACAAACAGCAGCTCCTGGAAATTCAGGACCTGAACAAAAGGCTTGAAAGGCTCTTCGAGTGCTTGAGAAACGAGCTCAACATCCTCCGTCTTGAAACACGCCTCCGCGCCCGGGTCAAGAAGCAGATGGAGAAGACCCAGAAGGACTACTACCTCAACGAGCAGATGCGGGCCATTCAAAAGGAGATGGGCACCAAGGACGACTTCAAGGCCGAGCTGGATGAGCTGGAAAAGAGCATCAAGCGCAAGCGACTGCCCAAAGAGGCCCACGGCCGCGTACGCCAGGAGTTCAAGAAACTCAAGATGATGTCGCCCATGTCCGCGGAGGCGACGGTTGTCCGCAACTACATCGACTGGATCCTGAGCCTCCCGTGGCACGAAAAGACAAAGGTCAAGCTCGACATCGCAGAGGCGGAAGCCATCCTGGACGAAGACCACTACGGACTTGACAAGCCCAAGCAGCGGATACTGGAATACCTTGCGGTCCAGCGCCTGACCAAAAAGGTGCGCGGGCCGATCCTCTGCCTCGTTGGCCCCCCCGGGGTCGGAAAGACCTCGCTCGCCAAGTCCGTGGCAAGGGCCACGGGGCGCAACTTCGTGCGGCTCTCCCTTGGCGGCGTTCGGGACGAAGCGGAAATTCGGGGGCACCGAAGGACCTACATCGGCGCCTTGCCCGGGAAGATCATCCAGTACCTGAGAAAGGCCAAGTCGAGCAACCCCGTTTTCTGTCTGGACGAAGTGGACAAGATGAGCACGGATTTCCGGGGGGATCCCTCCGCGGCGCTCCTGGAAGTCCTGGATACAGAGCAGAATTTTGGCTTCAACGACCACTACCTGGACCTGGACTATGATCTTTCGGACATCCTTTTCATCACCACCGCCAACACGCTCCACAGCATCCCGCTCCCCTTGCAGGACCGGATGGAAATCATCCGCCTGCCGGGGTACACGGAGCTCGAAAAGCTCAACATCGCCCGGCAGTTCCTGATCAAGAAGCAGACGGAGCTGAACGGCCTCAAGCCGGAGAATGTCACCTTCTCGGACGGCGCGATTTTGACCATCATCCGCAACTACACCAAGGAGGCGGGCGTCAGGAACCTGGAACGGGAGATATCCTCCATCTGCCGCAAAGTGGCAAAGGAAGTGGTCAAGCGCGGCTTGGATACGAAGGTCTCCGTCAACGGCCAGGCGATCCAGCGGTACCTGGGCGTCTACAAGTACCGCTACGGCCGGACCGAGGAGGCGGACGCCGTCGGTCTCACCACCGGCCTTGCCTGGACGGATGTAGGCGGGGAGCTGCTTCAGACGGAGGCGACCATCATGCCGGGCAAGGGCAATCTCGCGCTCACCGGCAAGCTTGGCGAAGTGATGCAGGAGTCCGCCCAGGCGGCCTTGAGCTACGTCCGGTCGCGTGCAAGGATGCTCAAGCTGCCCGAAAACTTCTACGAGAAGGTCGACATCCACATCCATGTGCCCGAGGGCGCTATCCCCAAGGACGGACCCTCGGCGGGCATCACACTTGCCACCTCCATCGTCTCCGCCCTCACCAAGAAACTCGTGCGTCGCGATCTGGCCATGACCGGAGAAATCACCTTAAGGGGCCGGATCCTTCCCATCGGCGGCCTCAAGGAAAAGATCCTGGCGGCCCACCGGGGGGGCGTCGGGAAGGTCCTGATTCCCCTCGATAACAAGAAGGATATTGAGGAGATCCCCAAGAGGGTCTTGAAGAAGGTGGAACTGGTCCTGGTGGAGCACATGGACGAAGTGCTCCTGCAGGCACTGGTCCTCAAGGAGGGGGAAGCGCTCTTCGCACCCCCGGATGAATGCGAGCCCTTCTGCGTCCCCAGACAGGATGTCCCGGAGATCCAGACTTCCAAAGAGGTGACGGCCCATTAGGATGATTTTTCTTGACACAACCAGGCCGCCCTGTTAGATTGTTTTACTCCACTTGGGCGGGTAGCTCAGGGGGAGAGCATCGGCCTTACAAGCCGAGGGTCGCAGGTTCAAATCCTGTTCCGCCTACCATGGGGACGTAGTTCAGTTTGGTTAGAACGCCGGCCTGTCACGCCGGAGGTCGCGAGTTCGAGCCTCGTCGTCCCCGCCAGTTAATTCAAGGACTTAGAAGCGATTCTAAGTCCTTTTTCATTTTAAAATTTTGTGTCCCCACCACTATCCCCACCACATTTTGATGATATCAGAAGCCAGATAGGCCAAATTCAGCATTTACATGGGCCGGATCAAGGGTTTTGACAAACAGATGATATTTGAGATATTTTCAATAAATTTGTATTGAGACCCGCGCCCCGTTAGGTCTCCGCAACTACTTCCTACCTCCAGAGGATAGCCATGACCAAATCGCAGACCGTGCAGAAGCACTCTAGACGCACCGAGATTGTCATCGCAATCATCGGATTAGTTGGAATTTTTGTGACTGCCTTTTTGTCCAATTGGGATAAAATTGTCTATAAGCAAAACATAGTTCAGGCCACGTACTCCGGATATCGCCTAACTGGAAATTATGAAACTGAACTCAGATATTTCTTTGAAGTTTCCGGTGCACGCGCAACGGCGGAGTTTTTGCAACAGCAGCTCGTTCAGAACGCAAGGATTAGTCGGCTCTCCAAGAATCCTGAAGATGCAGAACAAATCAACAAGCTGTTCGATGCGATTACAAAGGAGGCCGTCACATATGAGGACGTCTTCAGGGAGTTACTACCGGTCTATCAAAAACACTTATCGCTCAACGAGATTCAGGAACTCAATAAATTGTATTCGACCGACATAATGCAGGATATGGTCAAGAAAATGCCACTACTCACTCAGGACGCGGCCCCAATTATAATGAGGTTAATGAACGACTACTTCGAACGGGTCGGCGAGCGAGTGAATGGCGAACGGAAGTCACAATAGGCCACGGGGCCCAGTCCCCCAAGGGAAGGGCCGACCTACGCCAAGCGGTTCGAGTCTTCCCTATGGGCGGGATCACAGGCAAAAACCGGTATCTGATCTTGTAACCTTAAGTGGGTAATGAGACACAGATCCGTGCAATCACTTGTTGAGTGGCGAAATAAACGTCAAGGAAAGACCATCCATGCACGAAGATGACAAACCAGACTCAGTTACATTAGTGGTTCATTCAGCATTCCATTCGCACGTTGCAGACCATGTGAATTTGTGGGCAATGCACACCTATGCTCCGGATTGGTTCTCAGATGCCTGTTCGGAAATCAAATCGTCCTCCGATCCAAAATCACGAAGAAGAGAAATCGTATTTGCTGTCTGTTTTGCTGAGAGTTACCTATTCGAATGGGTCAGAGATGAATTACTTCAAGCCGACTTCGAGAAGCTAACTCGCTATTTCCCAGTCGAGGACAGGCGAGGAATAAAACAAAGATGGAAAGAGGTGATCAAACAGCTTGTCACAGATGGATTGATTAAGAAATCACCAGACTTTGTAGAGAAATATTGGCAAGAGTTCCGCACCCTTGTTGATTTTCGGGACGGGCTTGTCCACGCAAATGCCAGCAGACCCGACTCGGGGCAAATTGAAGAAAAAATGCGAACTTTTCCTGCGGCGCACATTCTTGAAAATCTTGAACCAGGTTGGCCAACAAATACTGTAAAGGAATTGGTTTCTCGATTACATCATGCTGTCGGGACGATTCCACCAGAATGGCTTCGATTGCCTTGAGTTGACCTCTTTCGCCACCCAACACCCGGTGCAACGGACGAGCTACGCCCAGCGCTTCAAGTCTTTCCTCCAGGCCTATTTTACTTGACGGTTGTTTTCTTTTTGGCATGTCGAAGGCGTCTATTGTTTCGAAGAGCATCAAGACGGGCCTTGGCTTGCTCTGCCTCTTCCGGACTGGTTTCAATCAAGGAGATCTCCCCGCTTCTAAGCTGATCGGAAACCCAGATTATCAGAGCACGGACCCCACTTGCTTCCCTCAGCCCTTCTAGTCGTGCAATCTGTGAAGGGCGCAAGCCGAAGAGCTTGTTTAACAGATACCATTTTCTTCTTCTCTCCATGGTCACGAATCTCTCTTCAACCATCTGCTTCAAGGGTTCAAAGTTACTGACGGCATTCCCCTGATCCATGGTTTCGAGCACTGCAAGAACCCGCTCGACCCCATTATGATAAACCTTGACGGCGTTCTCCGGGGACATCGAATATTTGATCCCCAGATCTTCATAGGAAAACCCAAGAAAGAATCGGTCAAGGCGTGGGCCAAGCAGTCTAACTGGTTATGGGCTTAGGGATGTGCTGTATGTACTGCCAAAATACGTGCAAAATACATATTTCACCCCATTTACCTTCTTCAATTTTCATATGAAATTCTTTTGTGGGCTTTTCAAGCCATACTCGTTCCGACAAGTCGCCAGATCACCATTTACGCTGGTTGCTTCGGCTGATATCACTGCATTGCGGCTGAGACGAAGGTCTCTGCCTATCAATAGCGAAGTGGAGCAGCCACGAAGCGATGGAATGGAATATCAGTCGAGGGAAGGACCCATCGCGTATCCGCCGGCGGAATAGGCCGGCCGCGGAGATAAGATCATGAGCGGAGTGATTCGTATCAATCACTGGGGTTTTCTCAAGACGCCTTTTTCGGCAGGAGCCTTGATCCTTTGCGAACGAGTGCCGTCAGGAAAAGCGCCCGATGGGACGCCGGGAGAGGAAAAATGGTCCCCCAGCGTCTATTTGGGAATTGAGCCGACCGGCACGGTGATTATCGTTGCTCATCGCTCGGAGATGGGGACGGGTATTCGCACGGCGCTGCCTATGGTAGTGGCCGACGAACTGGATGCCGACTGGAAGCGGGTCCGGATTGAGCAGGCGATCGGCGATGCAAAGTATGGGAGCCAGGATACCGACGGGTCGAGATCAATCCGCGATTTTTATGGCGCCATGCGCCAGGCGGGCGCGACGGCGCGTCTCATGCTCGAACGGGCAGCCGCTGCCAAGTGGGACGTTCCGGTTGAGGAATGCCGGGCCCGCAATCACCAGGTCGTACACCTCTCCGGCAAACGAAGTCTCGGCTACGGGGAACTGACAGCACTGGCGGCCAGACAGCCGGTGCCGAAAACGGAAGAGCTGCGATTCAAAACACCGGAAGAGTTTCGTTACATCGGCAAGGGGGTGCCGATTGTCGACATCACCGAGATCTGCACAGGAAAAGCCAGATACGGCATCGACGCCCGTGCGCCGGGCATGGTCTTCGCGTCGATCGAACGGCCGCCGGCTCTCGGTGGGAAGCTGAAATCATATGACGACAAAGAAACCATCGAGGTAAAGGGCGTAAAACAGACAGTCGTACTCAATGAGGCCAAACCGCCCTATGCGTTTCAGGCACTGGGAGGGGTTGCGGTGATTGCCGACAGCACCTGGGCGGCGATCGAGGGGCGCAAGAAACTGACTGTCGATTGGGAACCGGGCGTTAACGCAGATTATGAATCGGAGGCCTACAGGAAATCGTTGCTTGAGACAGTGAGGAAGCCGCAAAAGGTGATACGCAACATCGGCGACGTGGAGGCCGCGTTCTCGCGCGCAGAAAGGATTCACGAGGCCGAGTATTACGTCCCCCTTCTCGCTCACGCGCCCATGGAGCCACCGGCGGCGGTGGCTGAGTACAAAAACGGGAAGGTCGAAGCCTGGGCCGCGACCCAGAATCCCCAGGCCGTTCAGGATGCCGTGGCCAACGCCCTGAAGATCTCCAAAAAGGACGTCCTCTGCCACGTCACCCTCCTCGGCGGCGGATTCGGACGAAAGTCGAAGCCCGATTACGTGGTCGAGGCGGCGATCCTGTCCAAGAAAGTCAACAGGCCGGTGCAAGTGACCTGGACCCGGGAGGATGACATAAAGTTCGATTATTATAACGCTGTAGCCGGCATGTATCACAAAGCGGCCATCGGCGCCGAAGGCAAGCCGACGGCATGGCTTCAACGGTCGGCTTTCCCGCCCATACCTTCCACCTTTGACACAAGTGCCGTTTACGGCGACGCCATGCACCTGGGACAAGGCTGGGTGGACGTGCCGTTCGATATCCCGAATCTTCGCGTGGAGAATGGCCCGGCAAAAGCCCACGTCCGGATCGGCTGGTTGCGGTCGGTGGCCAACATCTATCATGCCTTTTCAATTCAGTCGTTCATCGATGAGCTTGCCACCGCCGCGGGCCGCGATCGCATCGAGTATTTCCTCGATGTTCTTGGCCGGCCGCGAACCATCGATTTCGAGGCGGAAAAAACGACCAATGTGAACTACGGGAAACCGCTCGATCAGTATCCGTGGGAAACGGGCCGTCTGCGGCGCGTCATCGAGGTGGTGGCGGAGAAATCGGGGTGGGCAAACAGGAAACCGGAAAAGGGCCGTTCGTTGGGCTTTGCGGCGCACAGGAGTTTCCTCAGCTATGTGGCGGCTGTGGTCGATGTCCAGATCGACGATCAAGGGCGGATCTCTATCCCGCGCGTGGATGTGGCGGTGGATGCAGGACGGGTGGTGCACCCGGAGCTTGCAAGGGCCCAGTTCGAAGGCGCCGCGGTGTTTGCGACAAGCATTGCGCTCACGGGTGAGATCACGGCAGCAAATGGGGAAATCCAGCAGTCCAATTTCAACGATTACCCGGTGGCCAGGATCAAGGAGGCCCCTTTTGAAACGCATGTTCACATTGTACCGAGCGATGGCTTGCCGACGGGTATCGGGGAACCGGGGGTCCCGCCGATTGCCCCAGCGATCTGTAACGCCCTCTTTGCTATAACGGGCAAACGTATCCGGCGGCTCCCGATTAAGAGCACCAAGATTACGTAGTCCCATCTAAAGCGAGGTGTCTATGGCTTCGATCAAAGTAAACGGGAAAGCCTATGAAGTGAACGTGCCCCCGAACACCCCCCTTCTGTGGGTGATCAGGGAAAACCTCGGCTTGACCGGTACGAAGTTCGGCTGCGGGAAATCGCTCTGCGGCGCTTGTACGGTCCATGTGGATGGCCAGGCAACCCCCTCCTGTGTGACCTCGGTTTCATCCGTCTCCGGCAAGGAAATCATCACCATCGAAGGGCTATCCCCCGACGGCAGCCATCCCGTGCAGCAAGCCTGGATCGCCGAGAGTGTTCCTCAGTGCGGTTACTGCCAGCCTGGACAGATTATGGCTGCCGCAGCGCTTCTTGCTAAGAACCAAAGGCCGAGCGATAGGGAAATAGACGAGGCCCTTTCCAAAAACATCTGTCGATGCGGTACCTATCAACGTATCCGCCGGGCCATTCATCGCGCAGCGGAGAACATGACAAATGGAAAAAACCAATAAAGCGCCAACCGCCTGCGAGTCCCTCTGTGTAAATGCCGGCCTGGTCGGGATGGTGGTCTCTAGGATAACGAGGTATTCCCATGAATGTCGATCTTAGAAACAGAATCGCCCTTGTAACTGGATCGACCAGCGGTATCGGCTTCGCCATCGCATGCGGCCTCGCGGAATCGGGGGCTGCGGTCGTCGTCAACGGGCGTACGCAGGCAGCGGTCAACCGTGCTGTGGCTGCCATAAAGGAAAATGTGGCAGCCGCCGACGTGCGCGGTGTCGCCGCAGACCTGAGCATTGCCGCAGGGTGCGACGCACTGGTGAGAGCTGAGCCGACATGCGACATTCTGGTCAACAACCTGGGCATCTATAAGCTGCAGGACTTCTTTGAAATCCCGGACAGTGAGTGGACTCGGTTCTTTGAGATCAATGTCATGTCGGGCATACGGTTGTCGCGCGCGTATATGCCGGCAATGCTGAAACGCAACTGGGGACGGATTGTGTTTCTTTCATCGGAATCGGCCCTGAACATTCCGCCTGACATGATTCACTACGGCTTCACCAAAACAGGGATTCTGGCCGTGTCGCGGGGTCTCGCCAAGCGCGCGGCCGGAACCGGCGTGACGGTGAACGCGGTGCTGCCCGGGCCGACGCTGTCTGACGGCCTCAAGGGCATGCTGAAGGAAACGGCAGAGAAGGTTGGTCAGTCGATCGAGCAGACAGCAGTGGCGTTCGTGAAGGCGAACAGGCCTTCTTCCATCATTCAACGGGCCGCCACGACCGAGGAGGTGGCCAACATGGTGGTCTACGTTGTGTCTCCTCAGGCGTCGGCGACAACGGGTGCCGCACTGCGAGTCGATGGAGGTGTCGTCGAAACGATCGTCTGATCCTCTCGTTGAATCAATCCGATATCATCCGATAAACTCCCGGCCAAATAGATTAGCAAAGGGCCACGATCCTTACCTGAGGATTTTCTTTCGAATGGGACCCAGCGTCCCGAAACGGCCCTTCAATAACCCTTGACCCGGCGATCCTTTGGCGATAAAACCGGCCTCAAACTATCCAATCATCAACAAACCAAGCGTTTCCCGACGACTGTAAGGTGCAAGTAAAAATGTCTTTTGGTTACGACCTTCACGTGCACACGTCCAGGTATTCGTCGTGCAGTCACAGTTCACCGAGGTCCATGTGCCGCGAGGCGATAGAGATGGGGCTTTCGGGCATCGGGCTCACTGAGCATGACAAGTGGTGGCCAACATTGGAACTTGAGCGTTTGCGAATGGCGTTCCCTGATCTGACCATTTTCAAGGGGATCGAATGTTCCAGCGCGGATGGCCATTTCCTCGTATTTCTTCCGGAAGATGCATCTGTCGAGGCGATCGGACCCGGCACTTTGAGGCGCCTGGCTCCGAAGGTCCGCGATCTGGGCGGTATTGTCATCTGGGCTCACCCCTTTCGCTATGACCGATCCATTCCAAGTTGGCTCGGTGATGTGCCGCTTGACGGAATAGAAGTGGCCAGCACCAACATGGATGAAAAGGCAAACGATTTGTCCCTTGAAGTCGCAAAGACCCATGGGATTGTGGAGCTCGAAAACAGCGACGCGCACGACAGCAACTCGATCGGAGTTTACAGAAATGCGTTTTCGTGTCGTTTGAAGGACAACCATGAACTGATAGAATATATCAGGAATGCCCGCTGAAAAGCGAACTGGATTTCCATCATTTGCTCGCCATTTCGATCGCATCGAGTCTCCTGCGAAAGTTGGCCAGGCTGACGCTTTGGTTGCCATGGCCGGCGAAACTGAAGTCCAGTTGAGTGGGGGTTATATCAGGCCAGCTCTTTGGCACCTGATCTATTGAACGGCCAGAAAACACCTCGATCAGACTGAATCGATCCAAGGCCTTCAACACTTCGGAGAAAACGACCGTGGCCTTTTCAGCCGGGATCTTCGCGCGGTCCAGTATGCGTCGGAGAATTCGTGCCCTTTTCACCACCATCCTTTCCGTCTTTGCATACCTGATCAGGCACCAGCAGCTCCCAACCGGCAGCCGGCGATCATCGGCCGGGAAGTAGTGGTCAACGGCCTCAAGGACCTCGTTCACTTTGAAACGCTCCAGTAGGAACTTAATGACGTTGGCCCTGCCGATCGGTTCTGTTGACCAGAACTCTCTCACAAAGTCCTTGGGACGGATGTATTCTTCCGGTTTTGCATTCATCTTCATGAGGACGTCCCAGAGAAGACATCTGACTGCGTCGCTCCCTTCTAAAACCGCCGCACGGACCAGTTTTTCAATCAGTTGATCCGGAAAGCCTTCTCCCTCCTCCGCGACGCCCAACGGTTCCTCTCCCAGAATTTGCAGACTGGCTTCCCTGATGGCCCCTTCTTGCCCTTGCCGCAGCACTTCGAGCAATTCCTCCAACATGGCCGTCTTCCGATAAATCGGAAGACGTTTGAATGAATCGGCCTGCAGACAGTAGAACAGATCATCCAATTTAGCGGCTCGATTGGATTCAGAGTTTATGGAACCCCTCTGTCCGTGTCCGGCCGTAGTGCTCTCCACGGATCTGGAGGATCCCCTGCGAACAGGTCTGTTACAGAGAAAGGCGGGCTTGTTCATGGGATCAAAGGGGCTACGGGGTTTTATCGCGAGATATGGTACTTCTCAGGCCGATTTTCGATGATTGGTAGAATTCGCGCGTCTTCTGACGGGAAAACACCTGACCGACGCCCTCCTCAAGAAACTCGGTGAGGGAGACACATTGACCACCTTTGACACCCTCCACTTCGAGCGTCATGCTTGCGTTCCTATCGATGGTGATCTTGATCTGTCCGTTCATGGTTATCTCCTATGAGGCCTTTCGCAAAAGGATTTCGACCCTGCCGTCGGTGACGGTCCGGTTCCGAAGGACCATGTAGCCCTTCTCCCTTGCCATTGTAAGGACCTTCTCCTGCGCATAGGCCTGCAAGATCTCACCTACAAGCCTTTGCTTATCCTTTCCCCAATCGGCGCCCATCTCATAAGTGCCGTCGACTGACCCCGATTTGGCAAAACGGATGCGGATTTCACCCTTCACGGCCGTCACTTGGACCGGCACGGTGCTTCGTCCGGAGCTTGCTGTGATGACCTCTCCATTTGGGACAGTGTACCCCATGGTTTTCAGGGCACGGATCAGTGTTACCGGGTCACGGATCTCGGTCTTTACACGGGTGAAATGCGACATGTCATCCCTCCTGATTTTGGCATGGGTTTTCCTGTGCTGGATGCCGGTCTTGTCCGGCCCAAACACCCTTTTCTCATCAACGCGATTTCTTCCTGCATGGTTATGGAAGCCGGAACCAGTTTCCTGATTTCCTGCAACAAGATCAGCTCATGGAAATCGGTCTCGCGATCGGCACATTCATAGAGGGTCTCGATCAGGGCCTGCTCCAGCTCCGCGCCGCTGAATCCTTCCGTAGCCTCGATGATGAGGTCGTTTTGAGTAGCCTGAGGGGCAAGCCCGTACTTGTTAAAAAGAACCCTTAAAATTGCCCTTCTCTCCTCTCCATCCGGGAGGTCCACGAAGAAGACGGCATCAAAACGGCCGGCCCTGGTGATCTCGGTCGGCAGTGCGGCCAGGTTGTTGACGGTTCCGCACACAAAGACCCCATGGCGTTCTTCTTGGAGGAAATCGAGAAAGAGTCCGGTCACTCTCAGGAGCACCCCGCCGTCTGAGGCCTGGCCCCGGCTGTCCGGAAAGAGCTTCTCGAATTCATCCACCCAGAAGATGCAGGGAGATAAAGCAACCGCCACATCCAGCGCTACCCGGAGGTTTTGCTCCGTCTCCCCCACAAGCGATGAAAAGAGTCTCGAAGGGTTGAGCTTCACCAGCTGAAGCCCCAAGGTGCCCGCCAGGGCCGAGACCACAAAGGATTTGCCGCAGCCCGGTGGCCCACAAAGAAGAAGGCCCTTGGGAGACGGAATTCCGGCTTTGAGGTCTTTTCCTGACAGGAACCTCGCCCGCTTGCGGAACCAGTCCTTGAGAAGATTCAACCCACCCACCCGGTCGAGGTCGACAGACGAAGGGCGTATCTCAATCAGACCGTTCGCCCTGCGCTTCAAGAACGAACCCTTTTCCTGTTCGATCAACGCCACATCGACCTTGCCGGTCGTAGCCATGCTCCATGAAAGCAGGTTCTCGCACTCGGTTACTGAAAGAGGCTTCAGGGCCCGGATCAGTCTTTCGGTCTCTGCGGTCGAAAGGGGTTGCATGCAGTTGACGATCAGATCCAAGATGTCTTCCGATGAGAGAAGCGGCAGATCAATACGCGGGATATCGGAAAGGGGCTGCGGCAGGGAGTAAAAAGGTCTGCCAAGAAGAACCACCGTATACTGGTTGACGCTTCGATCCTGGATCAGCCTGAGCTTGGTGAGGATCATGGCATCCCGGTTTTCAAGCAAAAGGTCAAAGTGCTCGAGCAGAAAAAGCCGCCGCCTGAAGGCCCCTTCTCCACGGTTTGTGGCCAGGGTCCTCTCCAGCATCTCCACCGGATCCATGGTCCGGTCAGTTGAGCGCTTCCGTTCTCCCTCCCACAACCCTTCGGACAGATTGTAACCGCAGACCTCCATCTGAAGAGCGGAAGCCGCTTTCAGACATTTCTCGACCATCAGGCCATGGTTTGGGGACCCCAGGTAAAAGAGGCTGCAAAAGGACCGGAACATGGATTCGATCTCAACGCATGGGTCCATGATGGTTACCCGCAGGGCCTTGGCGTTTCGAACTCCGGCACGCCGAGCGCTTCTGCCATTTCCTGAATCTCCGGGTTGTTCCAGGAAAATATGACGTCGTCCTTTTCGATCTGAATTTCAATTTCGATCATCGAATGTTCTCTATAATCGAACAGTTGGCACAAAAAAAACCACCCGAAGCCTTTCAAATATCTTGCCTCCAGCCAAGGAACGTGCCCGTACAGTTGGCAACCAGGCCCAGGTCGAGGAGCCTGATCATCATGGCCTGTTTGGAGACGTTCGAAAAACCGCCCACCTCACAGACCCACTCTGCAATGTAATGCCAGTTCTCGGCGCATGGATCCACACAGTGCCTGGTGCCTCCAAGAGCGCTCCTCACATTCTCCAACACGAGGCATTCATTCCCCACGGTCTCCCTGAACGCATCCCTCACCGAATCTTCCGGCATGAGCAGGCAAGCCGCAAAGTAGTCGGCCTGCCATTCAACCGGCTCCTTGCTGCTCGCAAGGCGGCAGATGATGCCTTCAGTCGCGCCGGGCCTCGTCGCCTCTTTAATGAGCCGCCGGTGAAGCACCCAGTGGCCGGCTTCGTGGGCGCAGGTGAAGCTCAAACGGCCTTCCTTGCCGCCATCCACCAAGGAGAGGTCCACACAAATGCGCCGCAAGTCCACATAAAGGGCGCCGATCACGCCTTCGAGCCCATAGCCTTCCTGCAGGTCTTCGTAGGAAAATCTCAGGTTCAAGGACCTCTCGATGATGTCTTCTACAGGGATGGGAGGCTCAACGGGTTTTCCCGTCAAGGCCTCATGCGCCGAGAGGACCTTTCCGGCCTGCAGAGCGATCTCCTGTTTTGGGAGCCACGGCACCTTCATGAGTCGTTTTCCTCCTTTCCAAGCCTGGCCGCTTTTGCCATTTGCGTGAGCCTTTCGAAATCGTCTTTGCCATAGTGCTTGTCCCTGGCCCACCGGAGAAAGTCCGCGGCCTTGGGTTGCTCGGCAAGGTATAGGGAGAGATTGGGATCCACCTTTTTCGCTGCGCCAAGGAGGTCATCTTTACCAACACCGAGTACGGAAGCCATCTGGACAATGACGGCCTCGGAAGGCGGGGGGACCCTCCCGTTTTCCACGTCACTGATGTACCCGGGGGACTTGCCGATCCTCCGGGCCATTTCCCTCAGGCCCACTCCCGAGCGCAGTCTCAGGTCGCGTAAGATCTCGCCGAATCTTTGTTCCATTCAACAGCCTCAAATCGGGTTGTTCAATTTTAACGAACATTCGATGTGTGTCAACAAAAAAGTATTGAGGGCCTATATCTGGTCATGCGGATAGGCTTCCAATACACGAAGGGTTAGACCTTCGCGTCAAGGATTACCCGAAGTGCCACTGCGTCTCCGCCGACCGCGATCGGACCAACGCCAATGGGTTTTGAAAGCGCCGGGTCTTCGCTCCTGTAAGACGTTGCCGTCGCCGCATAGTTGTAAATCGCCTGCCCGTTCGGCAAAGTAACAACCGGCCATTCGGATTGGGCGAGACCCTGATGGGGTGCCATACCAGCGATCCAATGCCGCAAAACCCTAGCCCCGTTCAACCTTACAAACAACGGTTTCGCCCTACCGCGCCTTGGCTCGTGCCCATCCAACCAAACACCCGCGTCACCTCCAACCGGTCATGCACGACCGATTTCCAACGACAGGTCGTCAATTTCTAGATCGACCCTCCGTCAAGATCACCAACTCCCCCACAGGGAGGCCCGGCGGGACAGATTGGTCTTGCTTTGATGTTAGTGTCGCTTTAATATCCTTCGACATGTGTCGTTTCATGTCCCGGTTCACAGGTGAAAAACGACCGATGCGGTCCCGGGCCCATTGAGTCGGGCTTAGGGGGCCGTCCGTACTTGAATCCACTGGAGGGAGGCACCATGGCAAACCAGGACAAGAAGGAGAATTTGACCTTGGACAATCGCTTGCTCATGAACCAGCTCTTTCAGCTGGACGCTCTCACGCGTCTCCTGCTCAAGAAAGGGGTCATCTCCGAGGGGGAGCTGACCAGGCAGATGGAGGCCATTCGAGAGGAATACCAAAAGAAGAGCGGCGCCGGTGCGGTTGACGGCCCTGCAAAGGGTTGATCCCGGAGGCCAATCCCTTCCGAGCGGATCAGTCTCGATCCGGGGCGATGCTCGCGCAGAAATCCCCTGGCCTCCACCTTGAAGGATACCAGGGCCAAACAGTTAAGGAGGTGTTCGAATGTTTCATAACAGGCTCACCGAGATGCTCGGCATCAAATACCCCATTGTCGGGGGGACCATGATGTGGGTCTCAAACGCCGAATTCACGGCCGCCATTTCAAATGCTGGCGGACTCGGCGTCCTCGCCTCCGCCATGTTCAGCACCAAAGAGGCATTCGCGGATGCCGTCGACCGTTTGAATGACCTCACGGATAAACCTTTCGCTGTCAATCTCAATCTCTTCCCGACCATGCGCCCCATTGACAACAACGTGTACCTGGACGTCCTGCTCGAAAAGGGCGTCAAGATCGTCGAAACCTCCGGGCATTCGGCACCCGAGGAGTTGTGCGACCGTTTCAAGAAGGCCGGGCTCACGTGGATTCATAAATGCGTTGGGGTTCGTTACGCCCTCAAGGTTGAGAAGATGGGCGCCGACATCATCACCGTTGTGGGCTATGAAAACGGAGGGGCCACGGGCAGGCTCGACATCGGCACGCTGGTCCTGGTGCCGAAGGTGGTTGACAGTGTGAAGGTTCCGGTCATCGGCGGCGGGGGCGTCTCGGACGGCAGAGGGTTTCTGGCACTGATGGCCCTTGGGGCCCAGGGTGTCATCATCGGGACAAGAATGCTTACCACCAGGGAGGCGCCGGTCCATGAAAACCTCAAGTGCGCACTGGTCGAGGCAACTGAGCTTGACACCATGCTGGTCATGCGCTCCATCGGGGCCACCCACAGGGTTTGGGCCAACGCAGCCGCCAGGAAATGCGCTGAACTGGAAGAGAACAAAGCGGACCTCACACAGATCCTTCAGGTGGTGTCAGGGGAAAGGGCTAAGCAGTTGTACGTCCAGGGGGACCTGGATGCGGGTATTGTCTCCTGCGGGCAGGGCATTGGGCTCGTGAATGACATCCCCACGGTCAAAGAGCTCCTGGACCGCATCATCGAAGAGGCGACCCAGGCAGCGAAGCGAGTTACATCATAGAAGGTTGTGGGAAAACGCCTATCCCGAAACGTCCGCTTTCGGATGGGCGATCAGCCTAGATTAAAGGGGGCAGACGATGGGGGACGATTACCCATTTCGCATCGAGAAAAAAGACCATGTGGCCTGGCTGGTCTTGAACCGGCCGGAGAAGAGAAACACCATGAACCAGGCCTTCTTTGAGGGGCTTTTGCGCTGCTTCCGTGCCTTTGACGCGGACCCGGACATCCGTGTGGTGGTCGTCAAAGGTGAAGGGAAGAGCTTCACGGCCGGTCTGGATCTGATGGAGATGAGCCCGACCCTCCAGGGGAGCGACGCCGCCTTCCGCGAAAAGCTCAGGCTCGAAATCCTTGAGTTCCAGGAGGCCATCAGCGCCCTCGAGCGATGCCGAAAACCGGTGATTGCGGCCGTTCACAGCCATTGCATCGGGGGCGGGGTCGACCTGCTTTGTGCATGCGATATCCGCCTCGCCTCACAAGACGCCATCTTTTCCATACGGGAGACCAGAATCGCCATCATTGCCGACCTGGGGACCCTACAGCGCCTCCCCCACATCATCGGCCACGGCTGGTTCCGGGAGCTGGCGCTCACGGGCAGGGACTTTTGCGCAGAGGAGGCACTGAAGATGGGGTTTCTCAACAGGGTGTCATCCACGCGGGAGGCACTCTATGAAGAGGCCGCAAGCCTCGCCGCGCAGATTGCAGCCCTCCCGCCCCTGACCGTCCAGGGCGTCAAGGAGGTCATCCTCCATGCCAGGGACAACGGGGTGTACCCTGGGCTTGCCCACGTGGCCCAGAAGAACGCGGCCCAGCTCCCCTCGGAGGATCTGATGGAGGCGTTCAAAGCCTTCGTGGAGAAGCGGGACCCCCATTTCAAAGGGAAGTGACCTTTCCCGTCATCGCCTCCTCTCGAAGCTTTCGCCGAAGGACCTTCCCGATGATGGACTTGGGAAGGTCCTCCCGGAAGGCTACGATCCTGGGGATCTTGTAGGGCGCCAGGTGATCCCTGCAGAACAGGATGATCTCTTCCGCCGTGGCCGACATTCCTTCCTTCAGCACCACGAATGCCTTGACGGTTTCGCCCCGTTTTTCGTGCGGAACCCCGATGACAGCGGCCTCTTTCACCTTGGGATGGTTGAAAAGAACCGCCTCCACGTCTGCGGGGTACACGTTATAGCCGCTTGCAATGATCATGTCTTTCTTGCGGTCGGCAATGTGAAAGTAGCCCTCCTCATCCATATAGCCAATGTCGCCAGAAAAAAACCACCCCTCCTTACCGTCCGGACCCTTTCGGATCGCACTGTTGGTGGCCTCAGAAAGGTTCCAGTAGCCCTTCATGACCTGTGGACCTCGGATGATGATCTCGCCCAGCTCACCGGTCGTCATTTCCCGCGTCCCGGTCTCCACATCCACGATCTTCACGTCCGTGTCCTGCACCGGGATACCGATGGAATTGGCCTTCGGCCGCCCGAGCGGGTTCATGGTGGCCGTGGGGCTCGTCTCTGTCAGGCCGTAGGCCTCCACCATCCGGCAGCCCGTGATGGATTCAAAGCGTTTTTGGACCTCCGGAGGCAGGGGCGCCGCGGCGCAAGGGGCCACACGAACCGAACTCAGGTTGAATTTGCTGATGTCGGGAAGGTTGTTGAAGCCGGCAAAAATGGTGGGGATTGCGGGGAGCACGGTGGCCTTGTGCTTTTCCACGGATCTCAATATGTGCTGCAGGTCGCGGGGGTTTGGAATCAGCACTGCGGTGAGGGCGTTGGCAATGGGGGTGTTCATGCCCACGGTAAAGCCATAGCTGTGAAAAAAAGGCATCACGGAGATCAACACATCCTTCGCCTCCTGCCCATCGGCCCAAGTGTTGAGGACCAGCGCATTGGAGACGAGATTTCGATGCGTCAACTGGGCGCCTTTGGGCCCCCCGGTCGTCCCCCCCGTGTAGATGAGGGTGGAAACTTCCCCTGGATCCATCGCCACGGGCTCTGGTCTTTGAGGGGCCTTTCTCATCAAGTCCTCAAACCAGTGGGTCCCCTGATCGCCTGAGACCACCACCCGGTGGCCTTCCTTTTTTTCACGGCCAAGTGTGAAGAGGAGCTTGAGCAGCGGCGAAAAATAGGTCTTGATATTGGTGACGATGACCCGCTTCAACGGGGTCTCGGGCCGGATCCCTTTTACGCGGTCGTAGAGACTGCTCATAACGATGATCGTTTCAGTCCCTGAATCGTTGAGCAGGTGTCGCACTTCGGAGGCCACGTACAGGGGATTGCAGCATACGACGACGCCGCCGATTCGCCAGATAGCGTAGGCCCCGATCACGAACTGCGGGCAGTTGGGCAGCATGAGCGCCACTCGGTCCCCTTTGCGGACGCCCATGTTCTGGAGGGCGCCCGCAAAACGATCCACGGCCCGATCGAGCGTTCCGTAACGAAGCCTTGCATCCAAAAGCATCGTTCCGACCCGGGCCCCGAAAATGAGGGCCGTATGATCCGGATGTTTTCGTGTGGAATCCGAGAGGAACCGGTCGAGCGTGATTTCAGGGTAATCCATGGTGTGCGGGATGCCTGCGTCGTAGTGTCTTAGCCATGGCCTTTCCATCATGTTGCCGTCCTTTCGACCAACGATCTTGAACCCGCGATTGAACCTGCCTTAAGACAGCCTAAACTGAGCGATTCTTAAAAGATCGGCCGACTGCTGGAAGCTATCGCAAATAAATAGGGTTGGAAAAGATCCACGGTCGCCAGCCAAAGCCGGTGACCCGACGATAGACCTCCGCGCGATAAACGCCTGCCTCTTTGACGCCATGAGAGACCCACTCACCATCTTGCTGGTGCACCACAACCCCGTTTCTCAGGAGCCTCACCCTGGCCTCGCATGGGACCTCGATGAAAAACCGGCCGGCCTTGAATGGGTCCTCCTCGCCCATGGTCAGGTCCGAACCGTCTTCCAGGACGTAGAAAAACCGAAACCCTTTGGCTGCACCAAGATGTTCGTGGGCGATGAAGAGCCTCCCCCCTCTCAAGGCCCCGTAGATCTCCTGCTTTGCGCTGTCCAATTCCCTGGGCAGGGATCTGCCGAGAAGCACGTGCACGTTGATGGAGTTGAGGAGATACTCATAGCGAAGCGGTGTGAAATTCAAAAACTTCCACTTCATGGCATTGCCATGGGCATCCGATCCCCCGATGGCAACCATCTTGCTTTCCAGGCAGGAGCGGTCCCAGAAGCGCACCGTCTCGCGGCTTGGCCCCTTGAGAGATGCCATTTTGAAAGCGAGGCAGAACAAGGCGTGGAAAGGGGTCTTGACCCGCTCTTTCCACCTGGAGCTGAAGTTCCACAGACAGATCCCCGAGTAGCCCTTGACCGACAGATCCTTCCAAGTGTAGGCGACCGATTTTTCCAGGAAAGGCATCCCCTTCTCAAAAGGGTGCGCAAGAAAACCGAAGGCCCCCTGGGCGTTGACCCGATCAATGACCTGCTGTGGTGGCAGTCCGTGTCCCTTCACCATCTCCTTCAGGTTGAAGGAGAGGTAGTGGTGGTGTCGCCCCCCGATCTCGAGGCCCATCAGGACCAGAAGGCCATCGTGAAACCCTTCGTCTTCCGGATGAAGGCCATCGACCATGTAGTCGTGGTCGTTGATGATCAAAAAGTCGAGCCCAACGGCCTTCCCAATGCTCGCAATGGTCTCAACGGACTCCCCCCCGTCGGAGCGGGCTGAGTGGACGTGGAGGTTGCCAACGTATTCATGCTTGAAGTGCTCACTCATAGGCTTTTAACGCGGAGATCCCTATCCTCAAAGGTTGCCAAACCGCCAATGCCATGATCATCACGATCAAACCGGAGACCCCCGCCAAGAGGGCCCACTGGGTCCAGAAGATGGTTCCTCCCTGGGCGGCCGTTATGAAAAGGAGATGGGCCGACCAGAGCTCGAGAACCACGACCGAACCGATGAATGCCAGGCTTACCATCATGTAAACGACCCCTCCGAAACCCGTCGAGACCTGGGCGCCGCTCTGCTGCTTGAAATTGGGGTAAATGGCCCCGAGGCCCACGGCCAAGGCCACGATCCCGAGGGTCAGGAACAGCATGGTGACGGAGGTCAGTACCATCATGAATGGCACGGACACCTAGAAGAGCGTTGGTCACCACCACCAGAAATTCCCCCACCACTGCCATGGGCCAAAAAAAGAGGAGGCACTTGCCCTTCAGGTAGCGGGTGAGGCCCACCGGCGCGGTGCGGATGATCCAGTGGGCCTCCCCTTCCGCACTCACCGCCGGGAAAACAAACCGCGTTGCCAGGGCGGTGAGCACGAAACCAGCAAGACCCATGTTGAAAAAGGCGATCTCGTTCAGCAGGAAACCGCCCCCCAGGGGGACCTGGTCCAGCGGCAGCACCGAAAAGTTATACACATAGACGATAACAAGCCCGGCCAGCAAAAGCAGCTGAGACCACTGGGTGTTGTCCCTGATAAATGTCCTGACGTCCTTCGCCGTCAGGGCTGCCAGATCCCGGCCTCGGTGCCCGAAGACAAACCCCAGGACCCTGTCCAGAATACGGCCGCGGACCCTTCTCTTTCTGCTCTCCTGTGCCTTTGAGAACCCCGGCGCATAGATCAGACAGGCCGTCCAGACGTTGATGAAGATCAGGGCAAAGGCCGTGGTCCAACTGAGAAGCACATGAAAGCCCTGGCCCCCGCCTGCCTGGCCCATCAGCGCCCCCCAGAGGGTCTCGGCAATCCAGTGGGCAGGGAAAAGGGGCGAACGGACCCCCTTGAGGCTGTCAAGGTATTGAATGAGGGTAAAGAATCCCTCCGGGTCCGCCAACCGCTCAGGTCTGAGGAACCGGATGAAGATATAGAGGGCTACCATCATGATCAGGGTCAAGAGCAGCACCATGTCGCGGGTCCTTCTTGCCGGGAAGACCCTCACCAGGATCATAGTCAGAAGGACCCCCAATCCGCCGGAGATGATGGCCATGGCAAGGCACATGTGGAACAGCGTGAAGTAGAATGCCGGTCTTGCGTCGAACACCAGGCCGTAGGACGCAAGGATCGGGACCCCGAAGATGAGGAGCATCCAGGAGCTGTCCACCAGGGTCAAGGCAAAACGGCTCAAGAACAACCCCTCCAAGGGGACAGGTGCCGCATGACAGAGATCCAGGTCTCCTGACAGGTACAGTCTGGAAAGTCCCGCGATCACGTTGGAAAAGAAAAGGAGCCCGAAAAACACCACGAGTACGCCTTGAAGCAGATACCGTGCGAGATGCTCACCCAGCACCTCCACGGACTTGAAGTAGGCAAGCATCCGAAAGGCGAGCACAAAAAGAAGGACCGCGAAAGCCAGTCCTATGACGAACAGAAAGAGGGACCGCCATCGCCTTTCTCTGTCTGCAAAGCGGATCTGGTTCCGGAGGCTCAGCACCCTGGGCCTAAGGAGCAGCCAGAACTGCATCGGGCTCTTCCCCCTCCGTCTCCGTCAGCCGGAGAAAAACGGTTTCGAGATCCCCGTTGACCCCCGCCTGTGTCCTCAAGGCCGCCATGGTCCCCTGCGCGATGATCTTTCCCCGATCGATGATGGCGATCTCATCGCAAATCTCCTGGGCCACACTCAGAGAATGCGTGGACATGAACACGGTGTTCCCCTTTGCCACCTCTTCCCTGAAAATGGTTTTGACGAGCTTCCTGCCTCTCGGATCGAGCCCCACCATGGGTTCGTCCACAATGATCACGCTGGGGCGGTGCACCAGGGCGGCGCACAGGACCAATCGTTGCTTCATGCCGTGGGAGTAGCTCTCGATCAACTCATCAGCCCAAGGCGTCAGGCCGAATCGGCCAAGGAGCGCCGCTGCCCCATCCTGGGCGGCGGCCTCCGGCGGCACACCATAGAGATCTCGAACAAAACGCAGGAATTCAGAGCCTGTGAGCTTCTCGTAGAGGAACGGTCGATCCGGGATGAAGCCCACGGTCTGCTTCGCCATCGTGGGACTTTCCGCAAGATCCACCCCCTCGATCAGGAACCGCCCGGATGTGGGCTTCAATATCCCGGCCATCATCCGGACCGTGGTGGTCTTGCCCGCGCCATTGGGCCCGAGGAACCCGAAAAGCACCCCCTTCCCGACGTTCAAGGTCAACCGATCTACCACCGGCACCCCTCTAAACAGCTTGGTCACATCCGTCAACTGGATCGCAGGCGGATCGCTCATCTGTCCACCCATATGGCAAACTCCGGACAGGAATGAAGTGATCAGTCATCGGTGTTCAGTGATCAGTAAAAGACTTTGCTCACTGTCTGCTGATCACTAATTTTATAATGATTGGCACCCAGTTCATTCCCCATATCCCACATCCACCACTTCCAGCCTGAGCCTGCCGATCAGTCCGATGATCTCCATCTGCCGGTCGAGCCCCCCCGTCACAAGTCTGATGTGCGTTGCGTCCGTTGGCATCTGGTTGAGGGTGGCGTCCATGGATACCCAACGCCCCAAGAAGGCTTCTGTCCAGGCGTGATAGTAAAATTTCCCCCGAAAGTAGACGAGACCGACCGAAAGGCGCGACGGGACGCCCACCGCACGCAGGAACGCGGTCAGTAGCGTTGCGTGCTCATTGCAGTCTCCGGTCCTGGTCCTCAAGACCTCCGCCGCGCTCGGGACGCTGATGACCGGTCTTTTTTCGAGGTGGTCGTACACCCACGTCATCAGTTTCCTGGAAACCGTAACGGGATCGGTCTGTCCGGCGGCAATGTCTTTGGCCGTCTTCATGAGGGTCTCGTCGTCGCTTTCGATGTTCAATTCAGGCAGAAGAAAGTCTGTCATCTCCCCGGGGCCCTGAAACGGGATCACGAACCCCGCAGACCCGGGCAACGGCTCCTGTCGGATTTCTATGATACCGTCGCGGAATCTCTGCCGATCTCCGTCCAGATGGGACACGTCAAAGGAGCCCCCCGTCAAGCCCTTCATCCTGAGTTTCAGATACCTCACCTTGGACGGGTCTTTGAGGGACTTATCCACCCCCACCGCTGCCAGATCATAGAGGTCCTGCGTGCCCCCCTCCGCCATGGTGCCAAGGGCTTGGCCTTCGCTTGAGCGAACCAGGGTGAGCCCCATGAAACCTTCCTCTCTGAGGACCGTCCCGGAATCATCGATCCATGATGTGATGTGCTGTCCCATCACCTCTGATTCCAGCCGGTGCGCACCGACCCTGTCCTTGTTGATCTCGACGGTCTCCCGCCCGCCGACATGAATGGTAATCTCCCGCTGCGTCAGGGTGGCGGGATCCAACATGGAGAAAACAAACGATTGTCCTTCCCTTACCTGCCTTCCCTTAAAGAATTGGGGGATGGCGGAAGGAATCACCACAGGACCGGCGATCTTGATCCTGTGGCGCCTGCATGCCGCGCCTTCCCCTGTCTCGACATGGATCCACCCTTCCTCGGCCTCTCCGGACACCTTAAAGCGTACGACCCCGGAGTCGACGGCCACATGGAAGCGCCTCAATTGGAACCGCTCGTCCACCAGACACTGCGTCAGGGTGTGGGTGCTCACAGGCATGTCCATCAGGTTAAGCTTCAGGAGGATCTCCTCATTGATCACGTACCCCTGTCCAACCGGCCCCACCCGACGTGCAACATACCCTACTTTTTTACCGTTCAGAAAGATCTCGAGCCACTCCCGCTCCGCTTCCGTAATAGCGGTTTCCCTCCCGTCCGTCGTTGTGCGGTTCGCCTGAGCGGGAAAATAGCTCCTGTGAGCGAACAGAGCCATGAGCACGGCCCAGAACAGGAGCACCAGCACACCTGCCGCGTGAAAGGCCGTTCTAGAACGTCCCATGCGCATCGTTTCCTGAGATAGTCTTCAATCGGGTCTTGTGCTTCGGATTCTGGGCCGCATCACGCCTGAATCATCCATGTTGTGTCCCGTGAATACGCAGGCGAATGGAACTTGGAAGGAAGGGTTCAAAAGAAGCCCTCAGCGGGCGCATCCGATTCTCTCAAGAAGACGACGTGCGTTCTGGAGCAGCTTCGAAAGCGCGCCCTTTCCCAACCCTGCCCCCTCCACCACCCGTCTTCCGAAATCCTCCGTCATGAGGTCCCTTGGGGCATGGGCGTCCGAATTCAACACCAGCCCGGCGCCTGCCTCCCTGGCCATTTTCGCCACATGTCCATTGCTGAAACTGTGTCCTGACCTTCCCGAGATCTCCAGATAAATCCCTTTATGAGCCGCCATGGCCGCGTCTTCCATGGTAATCAGGCCAGGGTGGGCCAAGATGTCCACACCTGCCACCAATCCTGCCCGATTCGTGCCTTGGGCCACCGGTTCAACCACCGTTTCGCCGTGAAGAACCACGAGTTTTGCCCCCAGATCTCTTGCTTTCCGCACCAGATCCCCGATCTGGCCCGGGGGCACATGAGTGAGCTCTACGCCCGGCACCACCATAACCGACTGGCCTTCATTGAGACCTTCCGAGGCCTTGACGATCCGAGGGATGACAAAATCCAGGTTGGAGACGTCCACGTGATCCGTGAGGGCCACGGCCTCATAACCCAAGGCTTCGACCCGCCTCACAAGCTCTGAAGGGAGGAGTTCGCCGTCGCTGAAGAGAGAATGGGTATGAAGGTCGATCATCCGAAATCACATTGTCTACCGGCTAATCACGTCTGCAGCAGGAGAACGGCCATGGACTGCTGTGGGGACATTCATCACATCTTGTACTTGCCGAAGTCTTCCGGATTCAGTTTTTCAAGGATGTCCTGCCACTTCTTTCCTTCTTCCGATTTGTCTTCGGGCTCGGCCTTCAAATCAATCTGACTCGACTTGTCGATCACCTTCTCTGACACAAAAATGGGGGCATTGACCCTGAGTGAGAGGGCCAGGGCGTCGCTCGGTCGGGCATCGATGGTCATTTCTCTTTCTCCCTGGCTGAAATGAATCAGGGCATAATAGGTATTGTTCTTCAGATCGCACACCTCGATCTTGAGGACCTTGATTTCAACCATCTCCATCATGTTCCTGAAGAGGTCATGCGTCATGGGCCTCGAGAATTTGATTCCCTCCAGCTCGCTGGCGATGGCCGTCGCCTCAAGCAGCCCGATCCAAATGGGCAGCGTCTGATCACCTTCGACGGCCTTCAGTATAACGATGGGGCTGTTGGTGAGGGGATCGACGGTGATGCCGGAGATGGCCATTGGAATATACATGTTGTCCTCCAACCCTCTATTTGAAGTGCCGAACCCTGAGAAACCTCGGTTACATTAACATGCCGTTCGGATTTGTCAACCGACTTCAGGCCGTGACCGAGACAATTCCCTCCCTCCACTTTGCCGGTTTGATTTGATTACGCCGTTCCAATACTCTAATATAATCGTCTTTGCCCCGCGTTATCTGAAAACAACCAAAAACGCAGAGGTTTCATACCCTTGAGTGGACCCAAAGAGAACCTTCATCCCTTCTGGCTGGATTACAAGCCCGGATTCTTCCTCAGCTGGCTCCTGTACCGACTCTTCAGCCAGGTAAAGTTCGACGAGAACATGACTCACCGTCTCAGAAACATGGGGCGGGAGGGATGCGTAGTGTACGTGAACAAGTACAGGGGTCATCTGGACTACCTCCTCTATCACTTCCGCTTTAGAAAAAGCCGCCTGCCTTTCCCGAAGCTTGCCCTCTATCTCAACATGTCTCTGTACCTGCCCCTCGGCCAACTCTTCGGGATCTTTAAATTCCAACTGACCCATCTGCTGAGGAGCGGGCGGCTCCCCCGTTTTTCCAGTGAGCAAATGATCCGCGATGCCGTCAAAAGCGGAACCACATCGCTCCTTTGTCTCGTGGACCCGGAGGGATTCAAACGCAAATTCGTATACGAAGAACCGGATCCCTTTCAAGTGCTTATCGAAACACAGAAAGACTTGGAAAAGCCCATTTTCATCGTCCCCCAGCTGGTCGTCTATCAGTTGACCCCGCAGAAGGAGCGATCCGCCCTGTTTGACCTCCTGTTCGGGTACAGGGACAACCCAGGGGCCTTCCGAAAGGTGGTCCTCTTTTTCATGCACCACCGCAGGGCGTTCATCGATTTCGGGGAACCTCTCGACCTCAAGTCCTATCTCGAAAACCAAAGAGAGGGTCGAGCCGCGGATGAAATCGCCTCCGAGATCCGACGCTTGCTGCTTGAACGGATCGACCGTCAGAAACGGATCATCCTGGGCCCGGTCATGAAGTCCAGGCAGCAACTGAAGGAGCGGGTGTTGACGGACCGGAAACTGTCGGTAGCCATCGAGAGGCTCTCCAGCCGGGACAAGCAGTCAGCCACCAAATGGAAGAAGCAGGCCGAAGATTATTTCGATGAAATCGCGGCCGATTACAACCCGGCCTATGTCCGGTTTTTTCACATGGCTCTCACCTGGGTCCTCGGTCGACTTTATCATGGGATCGACGTGAATCCCTCTGAGCTGGCCATGGTGAGGGACGCCGCGCGGCAGGGGGGATTGATCTATGTGCCCACGCACAAGAGCCACATGGACTATCTCGTCTTGAACTACGTCCTGGACCTCAATCACATGCATGTCCCCAGGATCGCGGCCGGGCAGAATCTGGCATTCTGGCCCATGGGCCACATCTTCAGAAAGGCAGGGGCATTTTTTGTCAGGCGGGATTTCAAAGGCGCAAGGCTCTACCCGAGGGTCTTCACCACCTATGTGAAGGCCCTGGTCGAGGAAGGGCATCCCATCGAGATCTTCATTGAGGGGGGGCGAAGCCGGACCGGTAAGCCCATCCTTCCGAAGACCGGTCTCCTTTCCATCCTCCTTCAGGCCCATCGCCAAGGTTACGCCGAAGACCTCGTTTTGGTGCCGGTGTCCATCTGTTACGACCGGGTTCTGGATGAAAAGGCCTATTTAAGAGAGCTGGCGGGAGAATCCAAGGAGAAGGAGAATTTGAAGCAGGTGCTGAGGGCCAGACGCTTCTTGAGGAGAAAGTACGGCAAGATCTACATCCGCTTCTCAACGCCCGTCTCTCTCAAACAGTATCTGGCGGAGACCGGCAGCGGAGGACAGGACACCAGCGCCGCCCTGAGCTACAACCTCGTCAGGGCCATGAATGAGGTCACCGTTGTGACACCGCTCTCCCTGGTGGCCTCAGCCGTCCTCTCAAAGCATCGGCGGGGCTTTCTCCCTTCGGAGCTTTTCTCCAGTGCTGCGCTGCTTCTCCAGTTCCTCAGGGATCAGGGTTGTCAGGTGGCCTCCTCTCTAGGGAACCTGCGCAAGGCCCTCGATGAAACCCTCTCCCTCCTGATGACCTGGAAGGGCATCGATCGTCTTGAGGGGGCGAACGACGAAGAGGCCTTTTACTTCATGGAGGATGCCAGAAAGCGGGAGCTTGATTATTACAAAAACAACATCATCCATTTTTTCGTGGATCATGCTTTTGTGGCTGCCTCGCTCCTGACCGGGACCCGTGAATCCAAGAGCCCTGAGGAGATCCGCGCCGACTACACCTTCCTCAAAAACCTTTTTCGCCATGAGTTTGTCTATTCCACCAACTCGCATACCCGGTCATCCGGGCTCGATCCCTCCATTGACTACTTCCTGAAACAAGCCTACATCGTACCCAACGAGGAAGGGCCTCCCGGGTACAAGCTCACCAAGGCCGGATTCGATACCCTGCCCCTTTGGGCCGGCATGATCAAGACCTTTCTCGAATCCTACTGGGTCGTCACGCGATCCCTCATGGAAGCACAGGCGGGCACTCGGAAAAAGGGAGACCTGATGAAGAACGTCTGGATCAATGGCGCCAAGTTCCTCAGGCTTGGACTCATCGATCACGTGGAAGCGATCTCTCAGGCGAGTTTCGCCAATGCTGTGGCCACCATACAGGAACAGATCCTCAAACCGCAAGGCGAGGCCGACCATCCTCAAGGGCTTTCGGCACTCTCCCAGCTGAGCCACCGGCTGTACGAACTGGCGAATTTCAAAGGGTAAGGGGGGGCAGATCGGGGTGCGGTTCCGGAGGGACGCGCACCCCAACCGTGCCTGATGGGTTCATGAGCCGTCATAGTCCTTTTCCCGCAGTTTGGCGTGGGCAGCCGCGAGCCGGGCAATGGGAACCCTTGGCGGCGAACAGGAGACATAGCTCATTTTGACGTGATGGCAGAACTGTATGGCCTCGGGATGTCCGCCGTGCTCCCCGCAGATCCCGATCTTCATGTCCGGCCTCGTCTTTCGCGCCCACTCAATGGTGATCACCATGAGTCGGCCGACACCCTTGATGTCCAGGAACTCGAATGGGTTGTGCTGAAGGATTCCGACCTCTTTGTAAAGGGGCAAGAATTTGTTTTCCGCATCTTCCCGCGAAAAAGAGAAGGTGGCCTGGGTGAGGTCGTTGGTGCCGAAGGAGATGAACTCGGCCAGCTCTGCGATCTTGCCCGCCCGCATGCAGGCCCGAACCACCTCCACCATGGTCCCGAATTCGTAGGGGACCTGGATCTTGTATCCCTTTTCCACCTCCTTGTGGATCTTGGTTACATAGTTGTGAACCCACTTGAGCTCCTCCAACGTGCACACTTGGGGCACCATGATCTCCGGCGATACCGACAAACCCTCCAGGGTGATCTCGGCAGCCGCCTCCAGGACGGCCCTGATCTGCATGGCGTATATCTCCGGGTAGGTGATGCCGAGCCTTACCCCGCGATGCCCCAGCATGGGGTTTGTCTCCGAGAGCATCCTTACCTTCCGGAGCATGGCTTCCTTCGACTCCACCAGGGTCTGGGCCAGGTGTTTGTTCTTCAGCTCCTCCAAGCCTTGGGTGATCATCTCGAGGCTTGCGGCGTACTTGTTGTGGAGCTCGGGGTCGAGCATTTTCAACGTCGTCGGGAGGTCGGCCATGCCATCGACCGTTTCGCGCAGTTCCTTGAGGTGACTGATCTCGCTGACCAGTTCCTCAGCCGAGGGCAGGAACTCGTGTATGGGTGGGTCCAGGAGTCGGACGGTCACCGGCAGACCTTCCATGATCCGGAAGATCTCCTTGAAGTCTTCTTTTTGAAAGGGAAGCAGCCGATCCAGGGCCTTCTGTCTCTGCTCGGGTGTCTCCGACAGGATCATTTCCTGAACAATGGGCAGTCGGTCCGGCTGGTTGAACATCCGTTCCGTGCGGCAAAGTCCGATCCCCACGGCGCCGTACTTCCTGGCCTTGGCCACGGAATCAGGGGTGTCCGCGTTGCCCATGACCTGCAGATCGCTGATGTCGTCTGCCCACTCCAGGAGCACCAGCAGATCTTCCACAAACTCCGGTTCTATGGTGGGGACCATTCCCCGGTAGACGTTTCCCGTGCTCCCGTCGATGGTCACCACGTCACCTTCCTTCAGCGAAACTCCTGAGATCACGGCCTCCCTTAACTGATGGTTGATCTGGATGGCCTCACACCCGGAGACGCATGGCTTCCCCATGCTCCTTGCCACCACTGCGGCGTGGGAGGTCTTTCCCCCACGGCTCGTGAGAATCCCCTGGGCCGCGAAAAAACCGTGGATGTCATCGGGCTTGGTCTCTTCTCTCACCAAGATCACCTTTTCCCCAAGCTTTGCCTTGCTCTCGGCGCGGTCCGCGTCAAAAACCATCTTTCCGGAGGCGGCCCCGGGAGAGGCAGGCAGGCCCGTCGCCAGCACCTGGACCTTCGCCTTGGGGTCGAGCCTTGGGTGAAGGAGCTGCGCAAGCATATCCGGCTGAATCCTGAGGATCGCCTCATCTTCGGTGATGAGCCCCTCGTTGACCATGTCGATGGAGGTCTTGATGAGGGCCGCGGCATTCATCTTCCCGTTCCTTGTCTGGAGGCAGTTGAGTTTCCCCCTCTCGATGGTGAACTCGAAGTCCTGCACCTCCCGGTAATGGTTCTCCAGGGTATGGCGGAGGTCTTCCAGCTCTTTGTAAACATCCGGCATATCCTTTCGCAGATCCTTGATGGGCTTCGGTGTGCGAATGCCTGCGACCACGTCTTCGCCCTGGGCATTCAACATGTATTCCCCGTAAAGCCGGTTCTCCCCTGTGCCAGGGTTTCTGGTAAAGCCAACACCTGTCCCGCTGTCGGTGCCCAGATTGCCGAAGACCATGGTGCAGATGTTCACCGCCGTTCCTTCGGCCTTGTCTTTTGTGATATTGAACTCACGGCGATAGTCGACCGCCCGTTTACCCATCCAAGACTTGAACACCGCCTCCACCGCCCGCTCGAGCTGCGAAAAAGGGTCCGAGGGGAAAGGCTCGCCCGTCTTTTTCTGGTAGACCTCCAAGAACCCTTCGGAGACTTCTTTGAGCCCTGCGGCCGGAAGATCCACGTCCTGCTTGACCTTGTGCTTGCCCTTGATTTTGCTGAACACCTCGTCGAAATCCTCGTCCTTGATGTCCATGCACACCGATCCGAAAAGCTGTATGAAACGACGATAAGAATCATAACCGAAACGCTCGTTCTTGGTGGCCTTGATGAGGCCTGCCACCGTCTCCTGGTTCAGGCCCAAGTTCAGGACGGTGTCCATCATGCCCGGCATGGACATGGCTGCGCCGGAGCGCACCGAGACCAGGAGCGGGTTCTTGGGGTCCCCAAATCCCTTTCCGGTCTTTTTCTCAAGCGCGGCCATGGCTTCGCGGATCTGCTTCATCAGTTCGGGCTGAAGACCCCGTTTTTTCTGATCCAGATAGGCCAGGCAAGCCTCGGTGGTGATCACGAACCCGGGGGGTACGGGAAGACCGATGTGCGTCATCTCGCAGAGGTTGGCCCCTTTCCCCCCAGCAGTTTCTTGTTTTTCCCGTCGCCTTCCTCAAAGGCATAGACGAATTTCCTGTCTTCCTTCATGAATTTCCTCCTCGATCGCGGCTTCGTAGGTATTCGAAAAGATATGCGAAACCCAGCAGGGCCAGGGCAAGGATCAGGACCTTGAGCAATGGCCTTTCCTGGAAAAAAAATCTCGATATCAGGACCGCAAAAATTCCCGCTAAAATGGCCCTGATGATGAAAACCGGAATCTTTCCCATATATCCTGGATCTAGGGTGATGGTTTCTTGAATGGAATGATCTTGGGTCTCTTCTCCGGAGACGGAACCCCTTCCTGATCGCCTGAGGTCAAGGGGTCTTTACTTATCTTCACCTTCTTCACTTCCTCCAATTTCATCGGCCTTCCACCCATGGTAAACGGATCACCGTCGATGTATTCCCGCCTAAGGATCCAGGTCACTGTCTGGGCAGGGATCGTCAAAAGAAGGAGTGTCACCTGGAACCAGTCCCTTTTCACATCCGGATCGATGGATTCGATCCGTGCAAACAGGGCTGGTTGATCCTGGTAGTATATCAGGACAATATCCCCTTCCTGACGCATGGGGCTACCTATCACTCATCTTTTAACACGCTGCCTGGGTCCGTTCGGAGTTTTTCGAGTTTTTCTTTAAATCCGGGCCCCAAATCGACCCCCAGTTCGCGGGCCCGCTTCTCTGCGTGAAGGCCGATGTTCCGGCTGTCCCCATAGAAGGAATCGCCTTGCTTGGCCTTTGGGTCAAAGGAATCCAGCCGGGCCTGTTCCGACGTATGGTAGACCACCCGGGAGATGAGCCGCGAAAGGGTGCGGCCCCCACACACCGGACAGGTGAGCGCTTTTTCCTCACTTGGCTTCATGATCAACCGCTGAAATGGTTTCCCGCATTCGCCGCATTGATACTCATAAATGGGCACGCCTTCTTCCTCTCAGAGCAATGACGCGTTCATTTCGTCCAGGCACATGGCTGAGCCCGGGCCTGGCGATGATGGGTCATCATCCATCTGTTATGTTTTCGACCCTGAGCCGTCTACCTTGCACCTTGTGCCGTTTCGCCCTGGCCTCTCAGTAAAAGCGCTCCTCATAGTGGCCGCACACATAGCCAGGTGGTGTGGCCCAAGCCTTTTCCACCCAGTTTTTGGGGGTTGTGGTCCCTTCCCTGCTGTGCACACACACATTGGAGATGGCACCGGCAAGGAGCGGCGGCTCGTTGTCTCCCTTGACAATATAATATCGACAATTCCAGCAACAGTCTCTCGCCATCGGCCAACTGCACAATCCATTCGCCGTCAAGCCCCACAGGAAAGAGGGGCTTTCTACCGAAAATTTATTAGAATTCTATATCCTAACAAATTAACGAAACCTCATACCAGGGATGTCTATGAACATCAAGCAAAATCAGGAATTTCACAGGTAGGCCAGCGAAGCCATCACCTATAATTCTCTTGACAGGCCTAAGACTACGCGCTATTTAATATCTTAGCATGTTACAATTTTCACAAAGCCGGGTTAAACCGGCATTTGTATCTTTGTCCATAATTTCCAACCCATCCCAGAAAACACCTAGGAGATAAGTCATTCCATGAGTAACGACACCGTTAAGGGCTCTGTGATGGTCGTGGGGGCAGGGATCGCCGGCATTCAGGCCTCGCTCGATCTTGCGGACTCCGGATATCTTGTGTACCTGGTTGAAAAGAACACCGCCATCGGCGGGGTCATGGCGCAGCTCGACAAGACCTTCCCCACCAATGACTGCTCCATGTGCATCATCTCGCCCAAGCTGGTCGAATGCGGTCGGCACCTCAACATCGATCTCCTCACCATGACCCAGATTCAAGAGGTGAGCGGAGAGGCGGGGAACTTTCACGTCAAGCTTCTTCAGAGGCCCCGCTATGTGGACGCCACCAAGTGCACGGCCTGTGGGGAATGCGCCAAGGCCTGCCCCATTGAAATCCCAAATCTCTTCGATGAAGGGCTTCGCGAGCGCCGCGCGGCTTTTAAGCTCTATCCCCAGGCCATGCCGAGCGCCTACGCCATCGAGAAAAGGGGGACCGCACCGTGCAAGGCCACTTGCCCCGCACACGTCTCCATCCAGGGCTATATCGCACTCATCAACCAGGGCAAATACCGTGAGGCCCTGGAGCTCTTCAAACAGGCTCACCCTTTTCCGGCCGTCTGCGGGCGTGTCTGCCATCATCCCTGCGAGGGGATCTGCACGCGGGGTGACTTGGACCAGCCCATCGCCATTCAGCATCTCCACCGTTTCTTGGCGGATCTGGATCTCTCCGAGGAAACCCGCTACGTCCCCCAGATCGAAGAGGAGAAAACCGAGAAAGTGGCCGTTATCGGTTCGGGGCCGGCCGGTTTGACCGCCGCTTACTATCTCCGGAAGGACGGCTACCCTGTGACCGTCTTTGAGAAACTGCCCGTCGCAGGTGGGATGATGGCGGTCGGCATCCCGGCCTACCGGCTACCAAGGGACCTCCTGGCAGCTGAAATTGGAATCATAGAGGACATGGGGGTCGAGATCAAGACAGGGGTCTGCTTCGGCAAAGATGTCACCCTCCAGGGTATCAGGGACCAGGGGTATCAGGCGGTCTTCATCGCCACCGGTCTTCACAGGAGCAGGCCCCTCAATGTGGAGGGCGAGGACCATCCGGATGTACTTAAGGGTGTGGACTTTCTCAGGGATGCGGCCCTCAAGCGGACAGTCAAGGTGGGCAGGCGAGTGCTCGTGATCGGCGGCGGCAATGTGGCCGTGGACGTAGCGCTCACGGCAAGGCGAATCGGGGCCCAAGAGGTCTCCCTGGTTTGTCTGGAGAAGCGCGAGGAGATGCCTGCCTGGGATTATGAAATCGAGGAGGCCATCGAGGAAGGGGTAAAGATCGTCAACAGCCAGGGACCAATGCGGTTTCTGCAAAAGGACGGCGTGCTTACAGGTGTTGAATTTAAGCGGTGCACAGCGGTATTCGACGAAAATCGCGCGTTCCGGCCTCGTTACGACGAGACGGATCTCACGACCCTGGAGGCCGACACCGTCATCGTCGCCATCGGTCAGGCTGCGGACCTTTCTTTCTCCGAAACGGACGGGATCGCCCTGTCTCGGTGGGGGGGGATCGAGGCCGACCGGCTCTCCCTCGAGACACCCATCCCTGGGGTGTTCGCCGGCGGGGATGCCCTTTACGGTCCCAAGTCCGTGGTCGAAGCCGTCGAATGCGGCAAAGAGGCGGCGGAAAGCATCCGTCGGTTCTTCAACGGCGTCGATCTGAAGGAAAACCGCCAAAAAGATTGGTCCTATGAGAAGCCTTCAACGGAAGGGACTCCCTTCCAATCCCGCGTACCCATGAGAAAATTGGCCGCCCATGATGGCGCGCCCGATTTCAGCGAGCTCGCTTTGGGCTTTTCCGAGGAAGAGGCCAGAAAAGAGGCCCAGCGCTGTCTCAAGTGTGGGATCTGCTCGGAATGCTACCAGTGCGTGAAGGCCTGTCTGGCCGGGGCGGTCAATCATGCCATGGTGCCCGTCGAGCGAACCGTGGACGTAGGAGCCATCGTCCTGGCCCCGGGGTTCACGCCCTTTGACCCCACCGCGTACGAGACATACAGTTACGCCAACCACCCCAACGTGGTGACCAGCATGGAGTTTGAGCGGATCCTTTCCGCCTCAGGCCCCTTCGAGGGGCACCTGGTCCGCCCTTCGGATCACAAGGAGCCCACCAGGATTGCGTGGCTACAGTGCGTCGGGTCACGGGACATCAACCGCTGCGACCACGCCTACTGCTCGGCGGTCTGCTGCATGTACGCCATCAAGGAGGCCGTGATCGCCAAGGAGCACAGCCATCAGGACGTGGACGCCGCCATCTTCTTTATGGACATGCGGACCTACGGTAAGGATTTTGAAAAGTACTACGTCCGTGCGGAAAAGGAAAGCGGTGTCCGCTTCATCCGTTCCCGGATCCACTCGGTGGAGCCCGTGGACAATGGGGACCTGCGGATCGCTTACGCCAGTGAGTCCGGGGAGGTCAGGGAAGAACGCTTTGACATGGTGGTCCTCTCTGTGGGGCTTTCACCCAACCGGGAGATCACGGAACTGTCCGAAAAGCTTCACATTGACCTAAATAAACACCATTACGCCCAGACCACCAGCTTTGCCCCCGTGAGCACCAATCGGGAAGGTGTCTATCTTTGCGGGGTCTTCCAGGGACCAAAGGACATTCCGCAATCGGTCATGGAGGCCTCGGCCGCGGCGGCCGCCTCCGGGCAGCTGCTGACCTCGGCAAGGGGGACACTTACCCGCGTCAAGGAACTGCCGCCCGAGAGGGATGTATCCGGAGAACCTCCCAGGATCGGCGTCTTTGTGTGCAACTGCGGCATCAACATCGGCGGCATTGCCGACGTCCCTGCGGTGCGAGACTACGCCGCAAACCTGCCCTATGTGGTGCACGTGGAGGATAACCTTTTTACCTGCTCCCAGGACACCCAGGACAAGATGAAGGAGGTCATCAAGGAGAAAGGGATCAACCGTGTGGTGGTGGCCTCCTGCTCCCCGCGCACCCACGAACCCCTGTTCCAGGAGACGATCCGGGACGTGGGGCTCAACAAGTATCTCTTTGAAATGGCAAACATCCGGGATCAGAACACGTGGGTGCACATGAACGAGCCGGCCAAGGCCACGGAAAAGGCCAAGGACCTGGTTCGCATGGCCGTGGCCAAGGCGGCCTTCATCGAGCCGCTCCATCAGATAACCCTGGATGTGACGCGGACAGCCTTGATCATCGGCGGCGGCGTTGCCGGAATGGAGGCGGCCCTGGGGGTGGCCGAGCAGGGATATCAGGCATACCTGGTGGAGAGGTCATCCAGGCTCGGCGGTGTGGCCCATCGGCTCCGCACCACCTGGAAAGGCGAGCCCGTGCCCGCCTATGTGGCGGACCTCACCCGGAAGGTGGAGACCCATCCCCGAGTTCAGGTGTTCCTCGACACGGTCGTGAAGGACACGACAGGCATCATCGGCAATTTCACCACCACCCTGGCCTCCGGCAACGGGAGCGGTTCCGTGACCGTCATCGAGCATGGCGTCACCATCATGGCCACCGGCGGAAAGGAGTTTTTGCCGGATCAGTATCTCTACGGCAAACACCCCGGCGTCATGACCCACCTGGAGCTTGATGAGGCCATCATGAAGGGGGATGCACGGGTCAACAGTTCCAAGACCGCGGTCTTCATACAGTGTGTGGGATCGAGGATTCCGGAACGACCCTATTGCAGCAGGACCTGCTGCACCCACAGTCTGGAGAGCGCCGTCAAGCTCAAGGAGATCAACCCCGAAATGGATGTCTTCATCCTTTACAGGGACCTTCGCGCCTACGGATTCAGAGAGGATCTCTACCGCGAGGCCCGATCCAAAGGAGTGATCTTCATCCGATACGACTTGGAGCGGCTGCCCGAGCTGAAATCTGAGGGTGGCCAAACCATGTCCATGG
Organism: uncultured delta proteobacterium; assembly: GCA_963830155.1. GTDB lineage: Bacteria > Desulfobacterota > DSM-4660 > Desulfatiglandales > Desulfatiglandaceae > CAWHLE01. The sequence continues at coordinate 331,405 of CAWHLE010000001.1, forward strand.
TGGTCATGGATCACGTGCTGGGCCGGCCCATCCAATTGGCCCCCGACCTGGTGGTGCTCGCCACCGCCGTCCTGCCCAACGACAACAAGGCGTTGTTCGAGTTGTTCAAGGTTCCGGTCAATGCGGAGGGGTTCCTCATCGAGGCGCACATGAAGTTGAGACCGGTCGATTTTGCCTCGGAGGGGCTTTTCATGGCCGGCATCGCCCACTATCCGAAACCCATCGATGAGACCATCGCCCAGGCCAAAGCGGCCGTTGCGAGGGCGACGACCATTTTGTCCAAATCGGGTATCCTGGTGGGAGGCGTTGTCGCCGAAGTGGAGCCCAGTCGCTGCGCCGTGTGTCTCACCTGTGTGAGGACCTGTCCATACGGGGCGCCCAGCATAGGGGATGAGGGCCATGCGGTGATCAACCCCTCGGAGTGCCGAGGCTGCGGGGCCTGTGTGGCGGAATGCCCGGGCAAGGCCATCACGCTGCGCCATTTCACAGACGATCAGATCATCGCAAAGGAGGATGCCCTTTTCCAGGTCTCCTCCTCACAGAGAAGGAGTTAAGATGAACGCGGAATTCGAGCCACAGATCCTTGCCTTTTGCTGCCAGTACTGAGCCTATTCGGCTGCGGACCTGGCAGGTTCCATGAGATTGTCTTATCCGGCCAATGTGAAGATCATTCAGGTGCCATGTTCCGGGCGGGTGGATATCCTGCACCTGCTCAAGGCCATCGAAGACGGCGCCGACGGGGTGTATGTGGCGGGGTGCCTGGAGGGTGAATGCCATTACCTCACGGGAAATCTGAAGGCCAAGAAAAGGGTCCGCTATGTCAAACGGGTCTTGAGCGAAATCGGCATCGAGCCTGAACGGGTCGAAATGTTTAACCTTTCATCGGGCCAGGGACCCCGCTTCGCGGAAATCGCCCGCGAGATGGTGGAAAGGGTCCAAAAACTGGGTCCCAGTCCCGTCAGAATAAAAAAGGCTGCGTAGCCAAGAGGAAAAACGAACATGATCGTTGCGGACAGAAAACCCCTGGAAGAAATACTGGAGATGATCAAGGACGCCAACAAGATCCTGCTTGTCGGATGCAAGGGATGCGTCACGGTCTGTAACGTGGGCGGGACCAAGGAGGTGGGGATTCTGGCCTCCACCCTTAAGATCGCCCGCATGAAGGAGGGCCGTCCCCTGGAGGTGGACGAAAAGACGCTTGAGCGGCAGTGCGATCCCGAATATGTAGAGCAGATCAGAAAGAGCGTTGACCAATATGATGCGGTCATTTCCATGGCGTGCGGCGTGGGACCGCAGTTCCTCTCCGAGGCCTACCCCCAACAACGATTCCTCCCCGCGGTCAACACCACCTTCTTCGGGGGTGCGGTGCAGCACGGGGTCTGGGCTGAGCGGTGCGCCGGCTGCGGGACCTGTGTCATTCATTTCTTCGACGGCATGTGCCCCATCGCCCGCTGTTCCAAGAGCATTCTCCATGGCCCTTGCGGCGGATCTTCGGGCGGCAAGTGTGAGATCTCCAAGGAAGTGGACTGCATCTGGGACATGATCGTTCGGAAGAAGATGGAACAGGGCCGTCTGGCGGATCTCGTCTACCTGAAGCCGGCCAAGGACTGGCGCACGGCCAGGGACGGCGGTCCGCGAAAGAGTGTGAGGGAGGAGCTAATGCAATGAACGACTTGAAGTCGGGGAGCAACCTCGAAAAGGTATTGAAGGCCGGCCATTTTGCATTTACCGGAGAGTGCGGCCCTCCCAAGGGGGCCAACGTCGTCCACTTGAAAGAAAAGATCGCTCATCTCAAAGGCGTGGTGGATGCTGTAAACGTAACGGACAATCAGACCGCCGTGGTCCGCATGTCAAGCTGGGCTGCTTCCACCATCATGCTGCAAGAGGGCGTGGAGCCCAATTTTCAGATGGTTTGCCGGGACCGCAACCGGCTCGCCATGATGAGTGACATCCTGGGCGTCTATGCCATGGGCGTCCGAAACATGCTTTGTCTCTCGGGGGACCACCAGAGGTTCGGCAACCACCCGGAGGCCAAGAACGTCTATGACATCGATTCGATCCAGCTCATCGCCCTTGTCAAAAAAATGCGGGACGAGGGCAAGTTCTTGAACGATGAGGATATAGACGTCCCGCCCCGGATTTTCATCGGGGCCGCCGCTAACCCGTTTGCAGAGCCCTTCGAGTTCAGGGTCCACCGGCTGGCGCTCAAGATTGCGGCAGGCGCCGATTTTATCCAGACCCAGTGCATTTACAATATGGAACGGTTCCGCACCTTCATGAAACGGGTTGTGGACCTCGGCCTGCACGAGAAATGTTACATCCTCGCGGGGGTGACCCCCATGAAGAGCGTCGGCATGGCCCAGTACATGGCCAAACAGGTGCCGGGGATGGACGTTCCTGATTCCATCATCGCCCGACTCAAGGGCGCCGGAAAAGGAAAGGCCGCAGAGGAAGGCATCAAGTTTGCCATCGAGCAGATTCAGGAATTCAAGGAAATGGAAGGCGTTGCCGGTGTCCACTTCATGGCGATTGAATGGGAGCACCGGGTCGCCGAGATTGCGAAACAGGCTGGCGTCCTCCCCCGTCCAAAGGTGAACTGATAGAAAGATTCCCCCCGGGCCAGCTCGCGCGGGGGGGAGTTTCCAAACCGCCTTTCCCGGTCAGCGCCCCTTCTCTTTTCCTGCTTCCGGCGTCGCCGAGGACCTTCAAAATTTTTCTTGAACTTCATTCATTTGATCCGCTAACATGAAATAAATCAAAGAGGTCATATAAGTCCTATAAGACTTATAGCGAACGAGCGCGTTTTCCCATCGGGCCTTGAAGACCGAAGCCAGTGGGATCGGGCGGAGAGCGAGTTGCGTACTTTTCAAGTGATTGAAATGGGGAGTTCTTAGGATAAACCCTCGACCCATGATCATCAGCACCTGTGAAGGCAAATCCTTCGATACGCAAAAAGATCTGACCGCCGCAGAACGACACATTCTCCAAAAGTTATTGTTCTGGGAGTCCATGGCCTCCACGTTGGAGGAATTCGACCGTAAAAGGGATCTGGCCCTGCAGAAGGGCTGGAATCAATCAGGTCCGGTCGATGAATCACCCTCAATGCAATGCATCATTACCGAGCTTCGCAGAAGGCTCACCCATCGTCTTGGTGAACGCCAAACCGGCAAGTCCTGAAACAAAAGGCGTATGGCCGTGTTCGTGAACCAGCCAGATCGGTATCGGCAAGTCGGGATCCGGCTTTTGATTTCGGATGACAGGTTCTATGTTCGGTTCACGTTGACGAAGGTCTGAGATTGGAGTTGCTCATTCCAGAAAACGGACGCCCAAGCACTCGGAATGGTCCACAAATCCTCCGCGGCAACCAGGCCGCCGACTTCCCTTTGCACGTGGCCATCGTCGGCGGCGGCAAGGCCTGTCTCAACCTGCTCCAGATCCTCAAGCAGGATCGCCTCTCGCGCCTGAACATGAAACTCCTCGGGGTATGCGATGCGAACGCTGCCGCCCCAGGTTTTCGATACGCGAAAAAACTGGGTCTCTTCACCACGCAGGATTATCGGGAGCTCTTGCGCCTGGAGGGTCTGAACCTCGTGATCGAGCTGACGGGAACGCCAGGGCTCGTCGATCAAATCACCGAGGCCAAACCTCCGAACGTGTCGGTCCTGGATTTCCGGGCAGCCAGGCTCTTCTGGGATCTGATTCAGATGCTGATGGAATCCGAGCTCCTCCAGGAGGCGGTCGACCTCATTCAGGACAAGGAGAGAAGGCACAAACAGTTGATCCTCGATTCGCTCCCCTACCGCATCATGGTGGTCAACATTTCGGACATGACCATCGACACAGTCAACCGGACCTTCCTGGAACAGTTCGACCTCAGCTACGACAACGTCCTCGGGAAACACTGCTATGAGGTCCGATACGGCCTGTACCGCCCTTGCGGAGACATCCTCAAGGCCTGCTATGTGAAGGATTTCTTCGAAGAGATCAGGGAAAAAAAGGTCTACTCCACCATCAGGGAATACGTGGGCCCGAAGGGCGAGGAAAGATTCGACGTGGTCACCCTCTCGCCTGTCCTTGACGAGAACGGCGAGATGACCCAGATCCTCGAAGCCTCCAGGGATGTCACGGATCGGATAACACTCGAACGTGAGGTTCAAAAGGCCAAGACCTTTTTTGAAAAGGTCATTCAGAGCACCGTTGACGGGATCGTGGTTGTGGATACCAAAGGGAATGTCCTCATCTTCAACGAGGGGATGGAGCGGTTGACCGGGTACACCGCGGGCGAAATCATCAACCGCGGGCATGTGAGCACCTTTTACAACATCGATGTGGCCAAAGAAAACATGCGGAAGATGCGCAGCCACCAGTACGGCCCTTCAGGCAAGCTCAACCCCACGAGCATGACCATCGTCACCAAGGGCGGGGAGGAAATCCCTGTCACCTTGAGCGCATCCATTATCACGATCGACAACAAGGACATCGGAAGCGTCGGCGTCTTCACGGACATGCGTGAGGTCCTGAAGATGCGAAAAGACCTGGAGGAGGCCCAGCTCCAGCTGGTTCAGTCAGAAAAGATCGCGTCGGTCGGCAGAATGGCCGCAGGGGTGGCTCACGAAATCAACAACCCCCTTTCTGGTATCCTGATCTACGCCGAGCTGCTCAAGGAGGGTTTGAACGGAGATCTAGAGAAACGGAAGGATGTCCAGGTGATCATTGATCAGACCCTCCGCTGCAAAAAGATCGTCTCCGACTTGCTCGAGTTTAGCCGCCAGACCGTCGGCAAAGTGTCCGCGTTCACGATTGAGTCTCTCATCGACAAGTCACTCAACGTCCTGATTCACCAGGCGAGTTTTCAGGATATCGGCGTCCAGAAGCAGATCCAGGCCGACATGCCGGAGATGATCGGCGATTTGGGCCAACTTCAACAGGTCATGACCAACCTTTTCATCAACGCAACGGATGCCATGAACGGCAAAGGGCGACTTGCCATCAGCGCGGGGTACGACCCGGAGCGCGGGGTCTTCACCATCAAAGTGGCAGACTCAGGACCCGGCATACCGGAACCTTTGCGGGGCAAGATCTTCGATATCTTTTTCACTACCAAACCGGTGGGAAAGGGAACGGGCCTCGGACTCAGCATCTCTCAGAACATCGTGAAGCTCCACGGCGGGAGCCTTACGTTTCACTGTCCTCCCGAAGGCGGGACCACGTTCGTCATCGAGATGCCTTTGGGCTTTGTGGAACAGCCGGCGGAACAACCTCTTTTCTTGGGGATGGCCGAATGACGGAAGAAAAGGCACGGGTACTTGTGGTTGACGACGAAAAGGTCGTGAGGGAGGGGTGTCAGCGTGTTCTGAAAGGAAGGGGATACGAGGTCCTGACTGCTGAAAACGGCCAGGCCGCCCTGGACTGCCTCCTTAGGGAACAGGTGGATGTCCTGCTTCTCGACCTCAAGATGCCCATCATGGGCGGTGAGGAGGTCCTGGAGATGGCGCGGGAGAAATATGCCGACATCCCCATCATCATCATCACAGGCCACGGGACCATTGACAAGGCCGTAGAGTGCATGAAGAAGGGGGCATACGACTTCGTCACCAAACCCTTCCAGATCGAACAGTTCCTCCTCACTATCAACCGGGCGCTGGAAAAGAGGCGGCTTGAGCAGAAGGCCAGGAAATACGAAGAGGAGAGGCTCAGAAACCTTTACGATCTCGGGCTGGAGAAGAGCCGACTGAGAACCATCGTCCACTGCATCCCCAACGGCGTCATGGTCACCAACCGAAATCTTGAAGTGGTCCTCCACAACCCGGCCCTCACGAGAATCCTCGAAATAGCAACCCCCTTCGACGGCCCAACGCCCCTGTCTGGTGTCCTGGACAACCCCACACTCATAGAGACGCTGAGACAGATCCAGTCCGGGCAATGGCCAGCGGACCAGTTCGTGTCGCAAGAAATGATTTGCGGAAAGCGTTCGGTGCGCGCCCTTTCGGCTGCCGCTCTGGGGCCAGGTCAGGAGGTGGTCGGCACCGTCACGGCCTTCGAAGACATTACCGCCTTCAAGCAGCTGGATGACATGAAATCCGACTTCATTCATATGGTGGCACATGAATTGAGAAGCCCGGTCGTCTCCATACGCCAGCAAAACAGTATCCTTCTTGAAGGCCTGGCAGGGCCGCTGGAGGAGAAACAAAAAGAAATACTAGACAGGGGAATCAAGAAAGTGGATCAATTAATTGAATTGATTAATGATCTACTTGAAATTGCCAAGATGGAAGCGGCCCAGCAGTTACAGCACCGCGTGCCGACCGACATCGCAGCCATCATCCAAGAAACCGTCGCACTGATCGAGCCCAGGGCTTGTGGACAAGGCATCGTCCTTGAATACGCCTGCGACAACGTCCGACCCATCCAGGCGGACCCCAATAGCCTGACCGAGATCTTCAACAATCTCATCACAAACGCGGTCAATTACTCGCCGGAGGGCGGCCGTGTGTTCGTGTCGGCAAAGGGCTTCAATGAGTATGTGGAGATCAAGATCTCTGACACGGGGGTGGGAATCGAACGGGATGAACTGCCCAAGATCTTTGACAAATTCTACCGGGTCAAACACAAGAAAACCCGCCAGGTCATGGGCACAGGACTGGGGCTCGCCATCGTTAAAAAGGCCGTTGAGGCACATCACGGTTCCATCGACGTGGAAAGCGTCCCCGACAAGGGAACCACGTTCAGAATTCTGCTTCCTTGTATTCCAGATGAGGGTCGAATGTGAGACAAGACCGTGCGCCTCTGTTTTATCTCGACTTGCGTTTTCCGGCTAAAGTGCTACAATGTGTCACTCTGGCGTCTCGTTTTCTTCTTGCATAACTCTACGTTTTCTTTTGGAGGAACACCAGTCGGCTGAGGGGAGCGGCAATCTCCTGCGATTTTGGAGGTGATGGTTATGGCGTTGGAAGAGAAGATCGATGCGGGAAGGTTCGTAGTGTTGGGAGAATTTGAGCCCCCGAAGGGTAACAACTTTTCATCCTACATGAAGCATGCCAACCAGGTGAGGGGCCGGCTCGATGCCTTTGTTGTCCCCGAGATGGCAAGCGCGGTCCTCAAGGCAAGCTCGCTTGGCGCTTGCGCCCTCCTCCAAAGGGAGGGAATCGAGACCGTCTTTCAAATTTGCTGCCGGGACCGAAACCGGCTGGCGCTTCAGGCGGATCTCCTGGCGGCGAGCGGTTTGGGGATCAAGAACCTGATGGTCGTCTCCGGTGACGATATCACCCATGGGGATCACCCCCAGGCAAGGACCGTCAACGATCTCACAACCATGGAGCTCCTGGAGGTGGCCCAGAGGCTTGGAACCGGGAAAGACATGGCCGGCATCGAGCTCCACGGGGCCCCGCGTTTCTGCACGGGATCGACCCTCGACAATTCGACTGCGGGCGGGCTTCTTGAGATCGAGATTGAGAATCTTCAGAAGAAAATCGCGCTCGGCGCGAAATTCTTCATCACCCACCCCATTTTCGATCTGCGGGTCTTCCAGCAGTTCGTGAAGCGGGTCGACACCTCCAAGATCGCACTGATCCCGACGGTGCTGCTCCTCAAATCGGCTGGTATGGCGAGATACATCGATCGCAACATCAAGGGCGTTTCCATACCCGTCGAGATGATCCGCGATATCCAAAAGGCTTCGGACAAAGTGGAGATCTGCACGAAAATCGCCGCCCAGACCATCTCCCGCCTCAAGGAGATGGGAATGGCAGGGGTTCTGGTTTCCACCGTTGGATGGGAGGACAAGCTGCCCATGATTCTCGGCCAGATCAAATCCTAGGACTTCATTTACCAAGAAAGGAAACCCCAATGACCGACCTGAGACACAAACCCGTTGTTGGATCGGTGATGGTCGTGGGCGGAGGCATCGCGGGAATGCAGGCCGCCCTGGATCTTGCCAACGCCGGATTCCTGGTTCATCTGCTGGAGAAATCCCCCGCCATCGGCGGCGTGATGAGCGAACTGGACAAGACCTTTCCCACCAACGACTGCGCCATGTGAATTATCTCGCCCAAACTGGTCGAGGTCGGCCGGCATCTGAACATCAGTCTGATCACGGGGGCGACCGTGGCAGGGCTCGAGGGCGCCAAGGGGAACTTCAAGGTCACCGTCCACAAGACCCCGCGCTTCATTGATCTATCCAAGTGCACCGCATGTGGTGACTGCGAAAGGGCCTGTCCTGTGGTCTTGCCCAATGAGTACGATCAGGGGCTCTCCACCCGCAAGGCCACTTACAAGAAGTACGCCCAGGCCATCCCGGGGGCCTTCGCCATCCAGAAGGCCGGCAAGGCCCCTTGCCGTGTGGCGTGCCCCGCCGGCCTTAACGTGCAGGGCTACGTCCAGATGGTCAAGGAGGGAAAGTACAAGGAGGCCCTCAAGATCATCATGGAAGAGCTTCCGCTCCCGGGGGTCCTGGGACGGATCTGTCCCCACGGCTGCGAGGACGCATGTCGCCGGGCCGAGGTGGATGACTCGGTGGCCATTCGAGACCTGAAGCGGCTCGCAGCCGATCGTTTTGACCCGAGGCAGGTTGAGATCCCATGCCTCCCACCGAGGCCTGAGAAGGTAGCGATCATTGGGTCAGGACCTGCGGGGCTTTCTGCGGCCTATCACCTTGCCAGGAAAGGTGTGTTGGCCACCGTCTTCGAGGCTTTACCGCAGCCGGGGGGCATGCTCCGTGTCGGAATCCCTGAGCACCGGCTGCCAAGGGATGTGCTCGCAAACGAAATCGAACTCATCACCAATCTGGGCGTGGAAATCAAGGCCAACACGCCGCTCGGCCCTCAGATGACCCTCGACGACCTCTTCGATCGGGGGTACAAGGCGGTCTATCTGGCCCTTGGCGCCCACAAAGGGATTGAGCTTGGGATCCCAGGAGAAAGGGCCGAAGGCGTCCGCCAGGGGGTCGACTTTCTGCGGGAGATGAACCTGACGGGCAAGGCCCCGATAGGCGAGCGCGTGGCGGTGATCGGCGGCGGGAATGTGGCCATTGACGTGGCCCGCTCCGCCGTTCGTTTGGGGGCCAAGGAAGTCACCATCATTTACCGCCGCACACGTGCGGAGATGCCGGCCTGGGCCGAAGAGGTGGAGGCAGCCGAAGCCGAGGGCGTCCAAATCAAATTTCTCTCAGCTCCCATCCAAGCCCTGACCGAGGACGGAAGGGTCACGGGGGTCAAGTGCATCCGAATGGAATTGGGAGAACCGGACTCGTCGGGCAGGCGTAGGCCCATCCCCATCCCAGGAAGCGAACATGAGCTCCCAATCGATCAGCTGGTGCCGGCCATCGGCCAACTGCCCGACTTATCGCCTGTGGAGGAGGCAACGGGGGTCAAGCTCTCCCGTTGGGGAACCCTCGAAGTGGACCCCGTGACGTTCGAAACAGGTCGAAAGGGCGTTTTTGCCGGGGGAGACGCGCAGACGGGACCCTGGGTCGCCATCGGCGCCATTGCCTCGGGCCGGGAGGCCGCCGAGTCGATCATGAGATACTTGGACGGCGGAGACCTCAAGGAAGGCAGAGAGCCCCTTGCCACGGAAAACCCGATTTATCGTCCCATCCCAACAAACACGGCAGTGAGGGCGAGAGCAAAGATGAACGCCCTCTCCCCGGAAGCCCGAAGCACCAACTTCAGGGAGGTAGAGCTTGGCTACGGGGAAACGGAGGGCCGGGGCGAGGCCGAGCGGTGCCTGAACTGCGGCTATTGCTGCGAGTGCTTCCAGTGCGTGGAGGCATGCGGCCCCAAGGCCATCACCCTCGAGACCCACGCCCAACGGCCGGAAACCCTTGAGCTTGAGGTGGGCGCCATCGTGCTGGCCCCTGGCTTTAGGCCCTTCGACCCGCACCGCTACGAGACGTATCACTACGCGCAGCTGCCCAACGTGGTCACGAGCCTTGAGTTCGAACGGATCCTGAGCTCAACGGGCCCTTACATGGGCCATCTCCAACGGCCTTCAGACGGGCGGGAGCCCAAGAAAATAGCCTGGCTCCAGTGCGTGGGATCAAGAGACATCAACCGTTGCGACAACGGTTACTGCTCAGCGGTCTGCTGCATGTACGCCATCAAGGAGGCCGTCATCGCCAAGGAGCACAGCCACGAACCGCTGGACACGGCTATTTTCTTCATGGACATGCGCACCTTCGGGAAAGACTACGAGGTCTACTACAACAAGGCCAAAGAGCAGCACGGGGTGAGGCTCATCCGCTCCAGGGTCCATACCATCGATCCGGTACTTGGCACGGACGACGTCCTGATCCAGTATTCTGACGCAGGCGGCATGATCCACGAGGAGACCTTCGACATGGTGGTGCTCTCCGTGGGCATGGAGATGGACGAAGAGACCGTCGAGCTGGCCGAACGTCTGGGCATATCCCTTGACGCCCACCGCTTTGCCGGATCTCCCCCCTTCGCGCCCGTTGAGACCAGCGTCAGCGGAATTTACGCTTGCGGAGCGTTCGTGGGCCCAAAGGACATTCCCTCTTCCGTCATGGAGGCCAGCGCCGCTGCCTGCAAGGCCGGGATGGACCTCTGGGAGGCGCGCGGGACACAGACAAGGGTGAAACCGCTCCCCGAGGAATTGGATGTTTCGGGGGCCGAGCCCAGGATCGGCGTCTTTGTCTGCAATTGCGGCACGAACATCTCGGCGGTGGTGAACGTGGCCGATGTGACGGCTTACGCTTCCAAACTCCCACACGTGGTCTTTGCCGACCAGAGCCTCTTCACCTGCGCCCAGGACAACCAGGAGCGTATGAAAGCGGTCATCCGCGAACAGGGGCTCAACCGCGTCGTCGTGGCCGCCTGCTCCCCCAAGACGCACGAACCCCTCTTTCAGGAGACCCTTCAGGCCTGCGGCCTGAACAAGTATCTCTTCGAGATGGCCAACATCCGAAATCAGGACTCATGGGTCCACCGCGAGGAACCAGATGCCGCCACTGAGAAGGCCAAAGATCTGGTCCGCATGGCCGTGGCCCGAGCGGGGCTTCTCAAGCCGCTCATGGCCAAACGGATCTCGGTGAACCGACGCGGGCTCGTGATCGGCGGCGGCGTGGCAGGACTGAACAGCGCCCTGGGTCTGGCGGATCAAGGGTTTGAGGTGGTGCTGGTTGAAAAGGAACGCCAGCTCGGGGGGTTGGCCCGGGATTTGACCCACACCATCGAGGGGGCCAACATCAACGACTATATCCTGGAACTGGTCGATCGTGTCAACCGTCACGAAAAGATCCAGGTCCTGCCGGAATCCCTGGTCGTTGGATTTAGCGGTTTCAAGGGAAACTTCACCACGGAAGTGATGGTCGGCCCCGGCATGTATGAAAGAAAGATCGATCACGGGGTAGTGATCCTCGCAACCGGCGGCAGAGAATACCGCCCCAAGGAATACCTCTACGGAGAAAACTCGAGGGTTATGACCCAGATCGAGCTTGGCAAACACCTGGAAGACAAGGGCGCAGCCGATCTGAGAAACGTGGTGATGATCCAGTGCGTGGGATCGAGAAACGAAGATTTCCCCAACTGCTCGCGCATCTGCTGCCAGAACGCCGTGAAAAACGCACTCCACATCAAGGAGCTCAATCCCGAGGCCAACGTCTATGTCCTTTACCGGGACATCCGCACCTATGGTGTCCTGGAGGATTACTACCGGAAGGCCAGGGAGAAAGGCGTCCTCTTCTTCAGATTTGAAAAGGACAATCCACCCCGTGTGGAATCAAACGGCGACAGGCTCGGCATAACGTTCAGAGACCATGTCCTTCAGAGGGACATCCGGATTTCGTCGGACCTCCTGGCACTCAGCGCCGGGATGCGGCCGGAGGACACGGAGGAGCTTGCCAATCTCCTTAAGGTGGCCCGCACCCAGGACGGCTATTTCATGGAGGCCCACGTGAAGCTGCGTCCCGTGGACATGGCTAGCGACGGCATTTTCGTCTGCGGCAGCGCCCATGGGCCAAAGCTCATCTCGGAATCCATTTCCCAGGCACTGGCGGCCGCCTCTCGGGCCGCCGCCTTCCTGTCACAGGATGAAATCACTCTTTCCGTGGTCACGGCCAAGGTGGATCAGGAGCGTTGTGCGTCGTGTCTCATCTGCGTGCGCTCCTGCCCCTACAACGTCCCGCACATCAACCGGGACGGGGTGAGCGAGATCGATCCGGCCCTTTGCCGGGGTTGCGGGATCTGTACGGCGGAGTGTCCCGCCAAAGTCATTCAGCTGAACTGGTACGAGGACGATCAGGTCATGAGCAAGGTGGACGCATTACTGGAAGGAGTCATCTGATGGAGAAATTCGATCCGGTCATCATCACGTTCTGCTGCCAGTTCTGAGGGTACACCGCTGCGGACCTGGCAGGTTCCATGAGGCTCCAGTACCCGACAAACATCCGAATCATCATCGTGCCCTGCACCGGGAAGGTGGACGTGATCCATTTGCTTCGGGCCTTTGAAAAGGGTGCCGACGGGGTCTATGTGGTCGGCTGCATGGAGGGGGAGTGTAACTTCAACAAAGGGAATATCCGCGCCCGAAAGCGGGTGGCACAGGCTCAAGAAATCCTGGCGCGCATCGGCATCGGCGGGGAGCGGGTCCAGATGTACAACCTCTCTTCCAGCGAGGCCCCACGTTTTGTCCAGGTAGCAAAAGAGATGACTGAACGGATCGTCGCCCTTGGCCCCAACCCCATCAAGTTGGCCCGGAAGAAAAAGGCGGCTTGAACACGATGCCGGCTTAGGCGGAATAATCTCGATGAAGAAAGGATTTGACCTATGATTGTGGCGAAAAAGAAGCCCATTGAAGAGATCATTGAGACGGTCAAAAACCACAACCGGATCCTGGTGGCCGCGTGCAACGAATGCGTCACCGTCTGCGAGGCGGGCGGAAAAAAGGAGGCGGCCATCCTTGCCTCCGCCCTCCGCATGTATTTCATGAACCAGGGGAAGGACGTCAAGGTGGACGATGTCACCCTGGAGCGTCAGTGCGACCACGAGTACCTGGAAGAGATCCGAAACATCATTGACCAATACGACGCGGTTTTGTCCATTGCCTGCGGCGTGGGGGTCCAGTTCATGGCCGAGAAATACTTCAAAACCCCTGTGCTGCCCGGCGTCGACACATGTTTCATGGGGGTTACAGAGGAGCGCGGCGTCTGGACGGAGCGCTGTCAGGGCTGCGGGCAGTGCATTCTTGCCCGGACGGGCGGGATTTGTCCGGTGTCGCGGTGCGCCAAGCGGCTCTTTAACGGGCCCTGCGGAGGGTCAACCCGCGGACACTGTGAGATCGACAAGGACGTGGTCTGCGGGTGGCAACTCATCGTAGATCGATTGCAGGAACTAGGCAGGCTGGAGGATTATGAGATCCTTGCGCCCATAAAGGATTGGTCCACGGAAAGGGCCGGGGGACCGAGAAAAGTGGTGAGGGAGGACGTGCGACAATGAATCTCAATACATCCAGCAAACTCGAGAAAATCCTGAAGGCAGGTCACTTGGCGGTTACGTCTGAATGCGGCCCGCCGAGGGGTAGCGACCTCGGCGTCATCGAAAAAAAGGCTCAGATGATCAAGGACTACGTGGATGCCATCAACATCACGGACAACCAGACGTCCGTGACGCGGCTTTGCAGCCTGGCCTCCTGCATCAAATTGAGACTCATGGGGCTTGAGGCCATTTTACAGATGGTCGTGCGGGACCGTAACCGCATCGCCCTTCAAAGCGATATCCTGGGGGCCGCAGCCTTCGACGTCAACAACATCCTTTGCCTTTCGGGGGATCACCAGAAATTCGGCGACAATCCCCAGGGACAGAACGTCTTCGATCTTGACTCCATGCAGCTCATCCAGACGGTTCGACGGATGCGTGACCAAGGCAAGTTCCTGGGCGGCGAGGAGATCCAAAGGCCACCACGGATGTTTGTGGGTGCGGCGGCCAACCCCTTTGCCGACCCGTTCGAGATTCGGGTACCGCGACTCGCCAAGAAGATCGCTGCTGGCGCCGAGTTCATCCAGACCCAATGCATCTACAACCTGGACAAGTTCGAAAATTGGCTTAAACAGGCGAGGGACCGGGGCCTCCATGAAAAAACCTTTATTCTGGCAGGGGTGACCCCCTTCAAGTCCGCGGGCATGGCCAAGTACATGAAGAACCGGGTGCCCGGCATGGATGTCCCCGATGAAGTGGTGAAAAGGATGAGCGGTGTCCCGAAAGAGAAACAGACCGAAGAGGGCATCAACATCTGCGTGGAGACCATCCAGCGTCTCAAAGAGATGGAAGGCGTGAAGGGCTTTCACATCATGGCCATCGAATGGGAAGAAAAGGTCCCGGAGATCGTCGAGCGAAGCGGTCTTTACCCGAGGCCCACGGTTTGATAACCTTCCCTTTCTCCGTGTGACAGTGTACAATATGTCCAACTGCAGCTAAAGGAGGCTTTGTTATGTCAGGAAAGTACATCCTGGTGGTAGATGATGACCCTGATCTGGTGGAAACGGTGGCGATGATGCTGGAGAGCAAGGGATGTGAAGTCGGCAGGGCCTATGACGGTGTGGAGGGAGAGGAATCCATTAAACAAAGACGGCCGGACCTCGTCATCCTGGATGTCATGATGCCCCGGAAGGACGGATACGTCCTTTGTGCCCAGCTCAAGACCGACCATAAGACGCGCGATATTCCGGTGGTCCTTTTGACCGCGGTGGGCGAGGCCGTGCCCTCAACGACCTACACCCACAGAGACGGCATGTCTACGGAAGCCGATGACTACATTGCAAAGCCCATCGACACGGAGGGTCTCTGGAAGGTGGTGACAGGACTGATCGAGACTTAGTCTGCAACCGAAACGCCCAATGCCGAGGCGCACCCTTTATGAAAAAAAGGGGCACTCGTTCAGCGGACGCCAGGCAGGCTGCGTTTTCCAAACCACCTTCATAAAGCATCGAGGGACTCTTCTTCAAATGACCCTTCCCCCGAGACTCGGAGGATTCAAAATCTTGAAGGGCGTCGACCTGTTTACCATGGTCGTGCCCAAGTCGCGGGGCTTTTTCCCGGGGAAGCTCTGTCGCCGCGTGGCCGAAGAAGGAATCAATATCCCCTATTTGGCCTGCGTTCATGACGATGCCGACTGGGGGCTTGCCCTCATGGTGGACTCCGGCGAAGCCGAGGGGATCTCCGAGCTTGTCCGATATTATTTCGCCGGGATAAGGGTTGCCGCGAGACCCAACCAGACGATCCTTTCAGTCTTCCCCCACAGGCAGGCCCCTGAAATCGCCGGGACCCTTTTCGGTGTCCTCAACCGCCAAAAGCTCACCCCTGGAACCTTTGCCAGCTCCCCTTCAGCCATCTCCGTGGTGCTCAGGGAGGATTCCCTTGACGGTTTTACGGAGGCGCTTTTCGGCCCCTTCAGCTTTGGACCCTACCGGACACCTGCCGACTGGAAGCTGGCCCAGGAAGGCAAGGAACAGCTTTTCAAGGAGGTTGTGGCCTCCTACCATGAGAAAAGGCCTAAGGTCTATTGCCTGGAATGGCACGACGATCAAACCCTTGTCAGGGTTAAGCTCAAGGATGGGAAATTAGGACGTCTGGAGTCGCTTTTTGAGGCGTGGGGCCGGCTCAACGTGACACTGACATTTCTCCTTTTGAGTCCCATCCGCACCGGTGGAGGCGAAACCACAGAGATCCTCTTTTGTCTCAGGGCGCACCCGAGGATTGACTTCGAAGAGATGGTTTCTGATGCCATCCCTGATCTGGCGTGGTTTCATTCAGAGCCCGTCGCGGTCTTTTCCATGAACGGGCCCCACTTTGGTGACCGCCATGGCATTGCAAGCGCCCTTCTTCGCTCCCTCGAACAGTCCCAGGCCCGTTTTCTGTGCTTGGCTTGCTCAGTCGCATCCATTACCGGCGTCCTTCCGGTGGACCGGATGGGGGCCGCAACCGAGGCCATTCAACACTGCTTTGATGTGCCGACCGTTGTCCGGAAGTCCTGCCCCGTTGACGTCTGACCGCTTCATGGAAGGCAAACAAAGCTGTGTGCGCGGTGGCCCTCAAGGTCTCATGGCTTGAACATGATGCCAGTGGCCTGCCGACACCCATCTTACTCGTTGCTCAAGGTGACCTGGGCAAAGAGGATAACCACTTCAGATTCCTTTCCGAAAGTGCCATGATTGCTTGATCTTGATGGATTTCGCGTATAGAATTCTCCCAACCAAAGGGCATTGGCTTCCATCAAGCCCGGAAGGACCCGTTGGCCGAGGTCATAGCCGAATGGATTTCGATACCTGATGCAGGTATGCAAGGCCTTTTTGAAAACAGCCACGATGAATGGGTAACTGAGACGAAGGGGGCACTATGAATCGAGACGCCGATGATGAACTTCATGGTATCATGGAGGAGGTATCCGAGGACCTGGGATACCCCCCTGAGAGGGAGAATGGCCGACAGCGCCGTACGGGTTTCGAGCAGCGCCCAATGAGCAGAGGCTTATTGATGATCGCAGGCGGTCTGGGCGTTCTGCTTGTTATCGTTCTCTTCATGCTCATTTTCGGCGGCGAAGAAGGCGGTAAAGCCGATGAGCGGTTGTCCGCCCTTCAGGCCAGGGTGGATCAAATCGAGAAGAAGCTTGCGAGTGTGGCGGGGCTTGAAGAGCGGCTGGCCCAAGCAGAAAAGCAGGCAAGACTGGCGCAGCAGTCCATGGCCGGTGCCGATCGCCAGTTCAATATTCTGGAAGGAAAAATCGAGGAACTCTCCCTAAAGGCTCAAGCCCCTCAGAAAAAAGAGAGCGCTGCGCCGGCGAAGGCCGAGCCCCCTAAAAAAGAGCAGGAGAAGCCGGCCGCCCAGAACGCCGAAAAAACCCACGTGGTCAAGGCGGGGGAAACCCTTTACCAGATCGGCAGCAAGTACGGGACATCGGTCGAAGAGCTGCGCCGGCTCAATCAGCTGAAGCCAGGCCAGGCGATCCACCCTGGGCAAAAACTCGTGGTTTCAAAGCGGAAATCGCCATAGCCCGTCGATGATCACTGCTGGTCGTCCAAGTATAACCTGGCCAGGATTTTGGCGTCGGTGATCAACTTTGAAATGCGGCAGTACTCGTTTGGTTGGTGGGCCGTTTCCGAGACCGTGGCCCAGACCGCGGCAGGTAGCCCCGCCTTGCGGAAAAAGGCGGCGACCGTCCCCCCTCCGATTCCCATGGGTTTGCTCTCTTTGCCTGTCACGGCCTTGACGGCGCGGGCCAGCGCCTTTACCACAGGAGCTTCCGCCGAGGTGGGTGCGGGTGCCGGCTGCACGTGCACCGGCTCCACTTGAATGTCGAGCCCCGTCTCACGGGAAACCCCCTGTGCGATCTCCTCACACACCCTGAGCACGTCTTGCAGCGCGTATCGCGGCAGGACCCTCCCGTCCAAGTAGAACACATCCCTTCCAGGGATCGTGTTGACGTTGGGCACATTGGCCTCCATCTTCGTGGTCTCAAATGTGGAGGCAGGAGGGCTGAAAAGCTCGTCCCGATCGCCGAAGCGCTCCTTCAGCGCGGCCAGGCCCAAAATCAGACGGGCAGCCCCCACCAGGCTGTTCTTGCCTTTGTCCGGGGTGCTTGCGTGACACTGCTTCCCCGTGACGGTGAACTTCACCCACAGCATGGATTTCTCTGCCACCTCAATCATGGTCCCCTCCTCGTTGCCGCCATCCGGGACCACGATCCAATCTTCTTTTCCGAAGAGCTCGTCACGCTCGTTCAACACGTAGTCAAGGCCGTACCGGCTCCCGGTCTCCTCGTCTGCAACCACGGCCAGTCCGACCGACCTTGGCAGGGACCCACCCGAGTCAAGAATCGCCCTCATGGCGAGATATGAGCTCACAATGCCGTGCTGGTTATCCTCCACGCCCCTCCCGATAATGCGGTCCCCTTCCACTTTGACCGAAAAGGGATCGGTCGCCCAGAGGGACAGGTCGCCGGGCGGAACAATATCGGAGTGGCTCAGCACCCATACCGTGGGGCCCGCCTCGGCCCCGGCCCATCTGGCGATCACACTGGGTCGGTAACCATCCTTTGCCCTTTCGTCGGGGGCTTTGATCACCTCCAACCGGTCAGGGCGGAGCTGAGAGAATAGTTTTTCCACAAAAGCCGCTTTCTCGTGCTCCCCTGACCCCCCGTTTTCGGGACCCAGCGCCACCCTGGCCGTGAGATCCGACTGGAGGCTTATGATTTCAGATGCGGACCCTTCCAGGGCCGTCATAATCCGGGCAAGCGCGTTTCTCATGGTTCCCTCTCCTTTCCGTCGACCATCGCCATGAAAGCCATGGGACTTCTATCCTTATGCATTACTGTCTGAGCCCTCCCGTTGTCAACATACTTGCCGATTTCAGCCGAAAAACGCCGCCTGGATTTGAAGATCGTTCCTCTGATTTGCACCCACTCAGGCAGAAACGCTTTACAAGATCCTGCGCCCCGGCTATGGTGAGGGCGAGCCACAAAAGCCCATGGCGCTGGCGCAGCAGACGCCAAGCCCATATTGAATGTTTAAAGAAATTCGCAAGAATATCTGAAGGATGAATATGCAAGACCATCACGTATCCAAAATCTCAAAGGAGTTGAATCTCCTCCCCGACCAGGTCTCTGCCACCTCCCAACTCCTGGATGGCGGCGCAACCGTCCCATTCATCGCCCGTTACAGAAAGGAGGTCACAGGGTCTCTCGACGAGGTAGCCATCACAGCCATCAGGGATCGAATCGCCCAACTCCAGGAGTTGGACAAGAGGAGGGAAAGCGTCCTCGGGTCCCTGGAAGAACGGGAGCTCCTCTCCGAGGATTTGAAAGACAAGATCCTTTGCGCCGAGACCCTGACCCAACTGGAAGACATCTATCTCCCCTACCGGCCCAAGCGACGCACAAGGGCGACCATGGCCCGCGAAAAGGGCCTCGAACCGCTTGCAAGCCTCCTTTTCGAGCAAACCCCTGGCATTGATCCCCCTGCTGAGGCGGTCCGGTTCATCAATCCGGAGCAAGGTGCTATAGACACGGGGGATGCCCTGGCGGGTGCAAGGGATATCATGGCGGAATGGGTCAACGAAAATCTGGAGGCCAGAGAGCGGATGCGGAACCTTTACGCCCGCAAGGCGGTCTTCAGGTCCAAGGTAGTCCAGGGGAAGGAGATGGAAGGCGCCAAGTACCGTGACTACTTCGACTGGGAAGAGCCGGCAGCCACCGCCCCGTCCCACCGCATTCTGGCCTTGCGCCGGGGAGAAAAGGAGGGGGTGCTCCGCCTCGATGTAAGTCCGCCGGAAGAAGATGCCGTGGCGCTCTTGGAATCACTCTTTGTGAAAGGGGACGGGCCGGCTTCTCTGGAGGTTCGACAGGCCGTGGGTGACAGCTACCGGCGACTGCTGTCCCAGGCCATGGAGACAGAAATTCGCCTCGAAACAAAGACACGGGCCGACGCGGAGGCGATTCGTATCTTTGCCGAAAACATCCGGGAACTGCTTCTGGCCTCCCCGCTGGGACAAAAAAACATCCTGGCCATCGATCCGGGCATCCGGACGGGATGCAAAGTGGCGTGCATTGACCGCCAAGGGACATTGAAAGGGGTTGAGACCATTTACCCACTCACCTCAGAGGCGGCCCGCCAGACCGCCGCAAAGACCCTCGTGGCGCTCATACCCAGGTACCAGGTGGAGGCCATCGCCGTGGGCAACGGCACGGGCGGCCGCGAAACGGAGGCCTTCTTGAGGGAACTGGACCTTCCGGGAACAGTCCCCATCGTGATGGTCAATGAGAGCGGGGCATCGGTCTACTCGGCCTCCGAGGTGGCAAGAAAGGAATTCCCGGACCTGGATATATCCGTGCGCGGGGCTGTGTCCATCGGGCGACGCCTCATGGACCCGTTGGCCGAGTTGGTCAAGATTGATCCCAAGTCCATCGGTGTGGGGCAGTACCAGCATGACGTGGACCAGAGCGGGCTCAAGCGTAGCCTGGATGACGTCGTGGTGAGCTGTGTGAATGGGGTGGGTGTGGAGATCAACACGGCGAGCGAGCAGTTGCTTGCCTACGTCTCTGGCCTCGGGCCCCACCTTGCGAAAAACATTGTGGCTCACAGGACCGCCAACGGGCCGTTCCCTTCGAGAGAGGCATTCAGGAGCGTTCCGCGTCTGGGACCCAAGGCCTTCGAGCAGGCGGCGGGGTTCCTCCGGGTTCGAAACGGGCAAAACCCCCTGGATGGCAGCGCCGTCCATCCCGAATCCTATGAGATCGTGACCGCCATGGCTCGAGACCTGGGCTGTGAGGTGAAAGACCTCATGCGAGATGAGACCAGGCGCAGTAAGATCGATCTCAAGCGCTACGTGACAGAGGAAGTCGGCATGCCGACGCTCTCCGATATCCTGGCCGAGTTGGCCAAACCGGGCCGCGATCCCAGGGGCACGTTTGAAAATTTCGCATTCGCAAGCGGCATCCAGACCATGGAGGACCTACAGCCCGGCATGCGGCTTCCAGGTGTTGTGACCAACGTCACCGCCTTCGGCGCGTTCGTCGATATCGGGGTGCACCAGGACGGACTTGTCCACGTGAGCCAGCTGAAGGATCGTTTTGTGAAGGACCCCCACCAGGTGATTAAGGTCAATGAAAGGGTCTCGGTGACGGTCCTGGACGTTGACCTGGGAAGACGCCGAATCGCCCTGTCCATGCGCCAGCAGCAGGACCAACCGACTCGGCCTTCCAAACAGGAACCGGTCAAACGATCCATGTCAAGGGAGAAGACCCCGCCCAAGAAAAAGGAGAGCTCTTTCAACAACCCGTTTGCGAACGCATTTGGAAAGGGATCGTGAAGAGGAGGTCAATCATGACACCAAAGCACGTCATCATCACACTATGGACCGGTCTTTTGGCGTTGTTTTGTGCTTCAAACGGACTTTGCCTCCCCGCCATTGACGCCGGTGAGCCGACGGCCGTCCAAGTTACCGTTTATAGTTCGAACATGGCCCTGGTTCAGGAAAGGCGAAAGGTCTCGCTTCCCGAGGGCGAAGTCAAGATCCGGGTGATCGGTCTCCCGGCCAAGATCATCCCCGAGAGTGTGACGGTGCAATCCCTGAGTCACCCCGATGGCCTTTCGGTCCTCGAACAACAGTACGACCATGACCTGCCCACCCAGGACGCCCTGCTTAAGGAATTCGTCGGAAGGAAAATCAAAATCATTGACTGGAACAAGTCCCTGGACCGAAAGGAGGAGGTGGAGGCGGTTCTCTTAGGCGCAAGTGAGGGCGGGGTGTACGAAATCGACGGGCAGATCTTTCTGGGGCACCCAGGCTACAAGGTGCTTCCGGAGCTCCCTGCCCATTTCACATTGAGACCTGCCCTCACATGGCTGTTTCAGAACCGGTCCCAGGCCGTCCACGACCTCCGCGTTGGCTATCTGACAAGAGATGTCTCGTGGACAGCCGACTACGTCCTGGCCCTGAGGAAGACAGAATCCTTTGCCAACCTTGCCGGCTGGGTCACGATCAGCAACCAGTGCGGTGCGGATTTCAAAATGGCTCGACTCAAGCTCGTCGCAGGCGAGATCCACCGGGCCGAGGGCCCCCCACAGGAGCGGGGCTACGCTAGAATGGCCATGAAAGAGGCCGACGCCTCTCAGCTAGAGGAAAAGCCCTTTTTTGAATACCATCTTTACGACTTGAAAAGACCTACTGACATCGACGACAAACAGACCAAACAGATCCGCCTGTTGGAGGCCAAAGGATTGAAGATCACGGAAGAGCTCCTGGTTGAGGGGAGCAGGGCCTATCTGACGCGGCCCTTTGGGGGGCATGACATGAAGCAGCCGGTAAAGGTCGTGATCCGGCTGAAGAATGACAAGGAAAACGGGCTTGGCATGCCCCTTCCGGGTGGGGTCGCCCGCATCTACAAAGAGGATGATGACGGAAGCCCACAGTTTATCGGTGAAGACCGCATCGGTCACTTGCCCCCAAACGAAACGCTCCGGATCACGACCGGGGAGGCCTTTGACGTGGTTTCGGAGCGTGTGCAGACGGATTTCAAACAGATTTCCACCAGGCTCTACGAGTCCGAGTGGGAGATCACGCTTCGCAACCAAAAGACGGCAGCCGTCCGTGTGTCGGTGGTGGAACCCATGACGGGAAACTGGTCCGTCGTCACCAGCTCACACCCCTACGAGAAGGCCGACGCCTTTACCATCCGGTTTGACGTGCCGGTCCCGGCCGGCGGTGAGGCGAAAGTTACATACCGGATCAGAGTAGGGCTTTGAGTCGATGATGAAGCGCCGGTTCTTTCTTCTGCTCCTCTTGATGACGGCCTGCGGACCGACGCTACGACCGGCCCCACCCACCCAAGGGCCAGGGTCGGCCGGACTGGCCCACGGGGTGGTCTTTGAGGACAAGGACGGAAATGGCATCCGCGATCGAGGCGAACGCCTCCTCGAGGGCGTCAAGGTCTCAAACGGCGTCGAGGTCGCGGTCACGGACCAAGACGGTCGCTATGCACTCCCCGTCTCTATCGATACCATTATTTTCGTGATCAAGCCCAGGGACTGGATGGTACCTGTGAACCGGCATCATCTTCCTCTGTTCTACTACGTCCACAAGCCCGAGGGCTCTCCGGACGAAAACTATGTCTTCAAGGGCGTCCCACCGACCGGCCCCCTTCCAGAATCCATTGACTTTCCGCTTCAGCGGACAGGCCTTCCGGAACCGGATCGCTTCGAGGTCATCGTGATCGCAGATCCCCAGCCCTCCGACGTCGAGGAGCTCTCGTGGTATGCCAAAGACACGGTCATGGAGATGGTCGGCACGCAGGCGGCCTTCGCCGTCACGCTTGGAGATCTGGTCGGCGACAACCTTAATCTTTATGAGTCCCTCAACGAGATCCACGCAATGGTCGGGATTCCCTGGTACAATGTGCCCGGCAATCATGATGTGAATTTCATGTCGCCCGACGATACCCATGCCAACGAGACCTTCTCACGAATCTACGGCCCCACGAGCTTTGCGTTTCAGTACAGCCGGGTCCACTTCATCCTGCTCGACGATGTGGTCTGGAAGGGGTTTTCGGGACTACGGCCCAAAGATGGATTCCCCATCACGAACAACTATGAGGGCGGCCTTCGCTCCGATCAGCTTGCCTTCATCCGAAACTACGTCAAAACCGTCCCCAAGGACGAGCGCATCGTCCTTGCCATGCATATCCCCCTTGAAGGCGAAGGGGTGCACCGCGTGCCCCAAAAAGAGGAATTGTTCCGCATCCTTTCGGACCATCCCCTCACCTTGTCCCTCTCCGGACATACCCACTTGCAGCGACACTGGTTTCTGCCGCTCCCAAATGGGGGCGAGCACCACCACTTCAACGTAGGAACGGCCTCCGGCAGCTGGTACCGGGGGGCTCTGGACGAAGTGTCCATCCCCAACACCACCATGCGGGACGGCACGCCCAACGGCTACGCCGTGATCACCTTCGACGGCACGGCCTATTCCATCCGCTTCAAGGCCAGCCGGTGGCCCAGTGATCGCCAGATGACCATCCATGTGCCGCTGCGCGTGACCCCTGAAGACCTCTCCAAAGGCGTCGAGGTCATGGTGAACGTCTTTGCCGGGAGCGAGAAATCAGTCGTGGAGATGAGAACAGGGGAAGGAAACCCCTGGCGCCCTCTTAAACGAGTGGCCCGTCCGGATCCCTTCTACGCGGAACAGAAGGCTCTTGAAGCCGAATGCCGTCCCAAGGCATGGCGCGATCTCCCTGGGCCCGCCATTTCATCCCATCTGTGGGTGGGGAAGCTGTCACAGGACTTGCCCTTGGGGATGCACCTCATAGAGATACGCACCCGGGACATGTTCGGCGGCCGGCACACGGGTCGGAGCGTCATACGGGTTGAGCGAGACCCTGACGTCGCAACCGGGAAAAGCGAATGAATCCCCTTCTAAGGAAACTGACGTGGACCCACATGTCTGCCCATGGTGGAACGCTTACACCTTTGACAACCCGCTCCGCCGCCTGGTCCACCGGCCGGAGAGAATTTTTGAAGGTCTCGTCCGGGAGGGCGCCATTGTCCCGGATAACGGGTAAAGTCCCATTCCATGCCATGAATGGCGTCTACTGTACGATCCAGATCGTAAACCCGGATCCCTGCTGCACAATTTTCCGGGTAACGCTTCCAAAGAGAAACGCCTGGATACCCGAGACACCCCTTCGCCCCAAAGCGATCGTGCCGTAGTCGCCCTCCCGCGCCTGTTTCAGGATGTCATCCGCAGGGCTGCGACTGCCACCCAAAATACGCACAGAAATCTGTCCTTCAGAAAGCCCCGCCGCTGTCAAAATTCGCTTCGCCTTTTCTATGTAAGGCCTGATTTGCTCGCCTGCCTTGGATTCCCAGAGCGCCTGAATCTGAGGGGCGTCTTCGATGATTTCTTCAGGGACAAACCGCCGGAGGTTCCTGAGCGTATGGAAGAGGGTCACGTCCACATCGGTGCCTGAGAGCATGAACCCCGCATGATCCGCGGCCCTGAGCGCATTTTCGGACGGATCGATGCAGAGGAGCACCGCCCTTGAGCGTGCCTGCCCCCCGGAGATCCAGACGGGAAGGTCCTGGCAGCATTCTACAAGGCTGTTTGAGACCCTTCCCATGAAAACGGCATCAAGGCCCGTTTGCCCCCGCCTCGTCATGAGAATGGCATCCGTCCGCTGATCACTCGCCACTCTGCAGATGTCCTGGGCAAAGCCGGCATGCCGCCTCCTCTGGACCATCTTGATCTTCTCAGGGGGGAACCCTCTTTCCAACAACGCGCCCTTTGCCTCGTTGAGGGCGCGCTCCGCGGTACGGAGAAGCTTCAGTTCCGATCTCGTCAGTTCCGCGTAGATCGCGGCGTCCATGTCCTCATCGGCCGTCAACAGCGGCGGAAGCGTGGGTAGGATATACACGAGGCTCACCTCCAGGGGATGGGCCGGTGGAAACATCAGGGATAAATAGTCCAGGGAATTCAAGGAATTTTTGGATCCGTCAATGGGAATGACGATATGCTTGGCGATGGTCTCCATGACATCTCTCAAATGGATTAGGAATGAAGATTTAGAAATCTCTTTACAAATATTTTATAATATATCACAGTTGACCGACATTCGAATGAATGAAAGGAGGAAGAAAAATGCTGAAAGAATTCAAAGAGTTCGCAATGCGTGGGAATGTGCTCGACATGGCCGTCGGGATCATTATCGGCGTGGCCTTCGGCAAGATTGTCACTTCTCTGGTCAACGATGTCATCATGCCGCCCATCGGGCTCCTGCTGGGAAAGGTGGATTTTTCGAGCCTCTATATCAACTTCTCTGGACAGGACTACGCGAGCCTCGCCGAAGCACAAAAGGCAGGGGCCGCCACACTCAACTATGGTATCTTTCTGAATACCATCATCAATTTTGTCATTGTGGCCTTTGCCGTATTTCTCCTCATCCGCCAGGTCAATCGCTTTACGAAAAAGGCGGAGGCGCCGGCAGCGCCAACCACCAGAGACTGCCCTCACTGTCTTTCAAGTATTCCCATCAAGGCAACCCGTTGCCCCCATTGTACGTCTCAACTTCAGATGGCATAGGACGCTATCCTGTCCGTCCGCCGACACACGGACGAAGGTTCATCACGGGGCATAAGGGTCAAAAACGGTGCCACGATCCAATCAGAAGGAGGATATCATGAAATTACCACAATACATTACGGTTGACGAGGTCAAACGGGTTTGCGGCGAGCTCAAGATCAGCGACTGGACGGCGATGGAGAAATCGGCCGTTCCCATCGAAGAAGCGCAGGTCATCCTCAAACATGTCAACACGGAAGGCATGGACATCGATCCGGATGAATTCCGAAACGGCCTCGAGGTAGAACTGGAGCACGGCACAACCTTCAAGGATGCCAACGTGACCAACAATCACCCCATCCTCACAGGCCTCATCGTCTTGGCCCACTTCAAGGAATCCCTGGATTACTACCGGCTGCTGGAGGTGGCTGAGTTGGAGGGAGATCTCCTCAAAGCCACGGTGAGGGGCGACGCGACCAAGATCAGGGAATACTTTAAGCGGCTGGCCAAGGCTAGAATTGCCCTTCACCAGGCTGAGCTCGACCGTTTGGGGTGAGAATGGATGGATCCGTCATGGAGTGAGGTCACGGGGGATCAAACCCTGAGAGATTCGCGATCTCTCTCATCATGCGACCGGCGAAATCCGCGGAGCCCGACTTTGATGGGCCGTAAAGGCCTTCGCCGAACCGGATGTGAACCCTGGTACGCCATGGCCCGCGTACATATCGGATTCCAACCGGGATGAAGGAACCCTTGATCCGTGAAAGGAGCATCCGGACGACCCCGATTCGGCCGGACCCCATACGGTCCGGATAGTAGGTGCCTTCAGGAAAAACGACGATTCCCTCCCCTGACGACAGGATTCTCGTCATGGCCCTCAGGTGATCGCGACTTGCCATGGGTCGTTGACGGTCCAAGGGGATCCCGCCCAGCGCGGTGACGATGCGGCGCTTGAGGGCGGTGGCGAACAACTCGGTCTTTGCCACGTAGTAAAGGGGTCTTGGGCACGCTAAGGCGAGGAGTGGTATGTCCTCCCACCGCTGGTGCTTGGCGAGGAGGACAAAACCACCGGCATCGGGCAGATGATGAACCCCTTCCCTCCGGACCGCGAAGAGGAGCCAAAGGCTGGAACGGCTGAGCAGCTTCGTGAGTCGATAGACCAGATCTATTCTATCTCCCATTTAGCTGATGCGGGTCTTATTCAACGGTCACGCTCTTTGCCAGGTTCCTGGGCTTGTCAATGTCCCGATTGAGGAAGCTCGCAGAGTAATAAGCCAGGAGCTGACAGGGCACCACCGTGAGGATGGGGTTCAAATAGTCAAGGGTGGCCGGCACCTCGATCACTTCATCCACCATCTCCTTCACCTTGTCGTCGCCCTCCGTGACAATGGCGATCACCGGCCCCTTTCGGCTCCTGATCTCCTGGATGTTGCTGATCATCTTTTCGTACATGTCATCTTTGACCGCTATGGCCAGGGTGGGCATTTCGGGGTTGATCAGCGCAATGGGGCCGTGCTTCATTTCACCTGCCGCATACCCTTCCCCGTGGATGTAGGAGATCTCCTTCAGCTTCAACGCGCCCTCCAGCGCGATGGGGTAGTTGAACTTCCGCCCCAGGAAGAGCCAGTTGCTGCATCTGCAGTATTTTTGGGCGATGGCCTGGATGTGGTTGGCCTGGGAAAGGACCTTCCTGACCTGATCAGGCAGCGTCTGAAGGGCGCGGATGGCCTCAACGCCCTCAGTGAGCGACAGATGCTGGTGCCGGCCCAGCAACAGGGCCATCAGGGTGAGGATGGCCAGCTGGGACGTGAAAATCTTTGTGGAGGCAACCCCGATTTCAGGGCCTGCGTGGTTGTAAACACCCGCTTCCGTTTCCCTTGAAATGGAGCTGCCCACCACGTTGACAATACCGAGGAGGGATGCGCCTTTTCGCTTTGCCTCTCTTAAGGCCGCAAGCGTGTCGGCCGTTTCCCCTGACTGGCTCATGGCCACAATGAAGGTGTTCGGCTCAAAATTGAGCTTCCGGTAGCGAAACTCGGAGGCAAGCTCCACTTCCACATCAATGTCCGTCAGTTTCTCGAAGGTGTATCGCGCCACACATCCAGCGTAGTAAGAGGTTCCGCACGCCACAATCACGATATGCTTGGAGTCCTTTAACCGATCCCATACCGGGATAAGCCCGCCCAGCTTCGGCACCCCCTCTCCCGGCTCAACACGCCCACGGATCGCGTTTTTCAGCGTCTCGGGCTGCTCGAAGATCTCCTTGAGCATGTAATGGGGAAAACCGCTAAGCTCGGCGTCTTCGGCCCGCCACTCCACGGTCTCCATGGGCCTTTGGATGGGCTTTGCCTGGGCAGTGGAGATGAAAAAATCGGCAGCGGTCAGCGTGGCCAGCTCGTTGTCCTGCAGATGGACCACCTTGTTCGTGTGCTGGACCATGGCCGAGACATCGGATGCCGCGAAGTGACCGTCATCCCCGATACCGATAATGAGCGGACTGCCTCTCCTTGCAATGACAATCTGGCCCAAGACTTTTCTGTGAATGACCGCCAGGCCGAAGGTGCCTTCCACCTGATCCATGGTGGCTCTCACGGCTTCACTCAGGCTTCCGTCGAAGTTAAAAGCGATCAGGTGCGCCAGGACTTCCGTGTCCGTGTCGGACCGAAACTGGGCGCCCTGCTTCTGAAGATTCTTTTTGAGGGTGTGATAGTTCTCGACGATCCCGTTGTGGATGACAAAAACGTTCCCATCTGTATCGATATGCGGGTGGGCGTTGCGCTCGGAGGGTTCCCCGTGAGTGGCCCACCTCGTGTGGGCAATGCCATTGGTCCCCTGTATGTCGATCCCGCCGATCTTTCTCTCAAGCTCGGCGATCCGGCCCACAGACCGATGAAACGCCATGTGATCCCCATCCTGAATGGCGAGGCCTGCGGAATCGTAACCGCGGTACTCCAGCCGCTTCAGCCCTTCCATCAGAATCGGGCGGGCCTGTTTCTTCCCTACGTAACAGATGATGCCACACATGAATTGTCCTCCTGGACTTGGCCATCATGGCCTTAGCCTTTCTTTGGGCCCTGCGCCTTGAGTCCTAAATCATACTCTCTCATTACCATCGGACCGTTTTCGCCCGTCCTGAAACACGGCCGACCACCATAAAGGTTTCTGCAAACAGCCTTGACAAGTCTCTGGACACACTAAGAGCCCAAGTACTGTTCGATGATTCGTCGAGCGATTTCACCGGACTTCGTTCCGATCTTCTCTCCGTGGATCGCCAAGACCGTGACAACAATGGCCTGATCCCGCTCCTTGGGAATGGCATAGACCGTTGCCCAGTCGAACCGATAACGGTTTTCCTGGTCGTTGATGGTTCCCGTCTTGGCCCCCACTTCCACCTCCCTGAAAAAGCGCTTCCTTTGTAGCGGTCGAAAGGCCTTTCGCAAGGTGCCTGTCTTCACGGTGTCCTGCATCAGGACCCTGAGTTTTCCCGCCGTCTCTTTGTCGATGGGCGAGGCCAGGGCCGAGGGTCGCCCTTGGAAAACGGTCTCGCCGGACGGGCTCACAACGCTCGCCACGAGCCACGGTCTCATCATGGTCCCGCCGTTTGCGATGGCCGCCGTCATCAGCGCCGCATGAATAGGTGAAATGAGGGTCCGCCGGTTGAACCCCGAGGTGACTTCCGCAATTCCGAAGGAGTCCTCCGGGACCTCAACGGCACTCATCTCGATCGGCAAATCGAAAGGGATGGTCTGATTGAAGAGAAACTTTCCGGCATATCGGGCGATGATTTCCTGACCTAGATCGTAAATCCCCAGCTTCCCGAAGACGGGGTTGATGGAGTCCGCAAAGGCCTCTCTGAAGGTCGTGGTCGTGGCAAACCGGCTGGTGCCTGAAGCGAGCTGTTTCCTGTAAAGGGTGTGTTTTCGTCCCACAAATGAGACAGGCTTATCGGGCGTGAAGCCTGCAGCCTCCAGCGCTGCGGCCGAGGCCACAATCTTGAAGAGGCTGGCAGCGGGAAAGCCCGCCCTGAGACAGATGCTGCCAGAGGAGTCATCGTCGCCGTGGCTGGCCAGCGCAAGAATTCTCCCATCCAGCGGGTTGAGGATGGCGGCAGCGGCCTTTACGGTCCTGGACTGCTCGAACAGGCGAAAAACGGATGCCTGCAGTTCAGGGTCGATGGTCGTCTGGGCGGTGTAGGTCATGCCCGCGTCCGAAAGGACCACCCGCTCACCTAACGGACCACGCAGATCCACCCTGGATAGGAGGTTACATAGGTCCTTTTCTGAAAACGTTTCCTCTTGCAACGGCGGGACCTTTTTGGGTTTCGGCGGAAGGCTCGCCTCCGTGGAGTGAATGGAAATCCTGGGCGCCACCTTAATGGCGAAAAACGCCACCAGGACAAGACCGGCCACACAAAGCACACGACCACACAACCGTCTGGCCAGCGATCTTCTGCGTTCGTTCCGCTGAAGGTTCCACTGGTACTCACGCCATTTTTGAGCCAATGACCTCACCTCAACCCCTGGTGCGACCCTGGTCAGACCTAAACTGAGCGATTCCTAAGACGTCAAGAGGGCGCAACCAAATTGCCATTCGAATCCCGCGCGACGCGGGATCGAACAAGGAATATCGAATCACGAAGTCGGTTCTCGGAACTCTCCACTTCTACATTGGACATTCTACATTCGATATTCTGCGGTTCGCTTTTCAAATCCTACATAAGTTGCAGAGAAGTTACACAAAGGGTCTAATCCCTTGTGGACCGTAGGGGGGTGTCCCCACATTCGGTGAATCTCTCAACCAGAAACGGGCGAAATGACCTCGACACCCCCCATGTAGGGCTTCAAGGCATCGGGAACGGCCACCCGGCCGTCAGCCATCTGGTAATTTTCCAGAACCGCAACGAACGTCCTTCCAACGGCAAGCCCGGATCCATTCAAAGTGTGGACCAACTCGGTCCCGCTCGACCCTTTTCGCCGGAAACGGATTTCCGCGCGCCTGGCCTGAAAGTCCATGAAGTTACTGCAGGAAGAGATCTCCTTGTAGAGCCCCTGTCCCGGGAGCCAGACTTCAAGGTCATAGGTCTTGGCCGAGGAAAACCCTAGATCCCCCGTGCACAGGCTCACAACCCGATAAGGCAGAACGAGTCGTCTCAAAATCTCCTCGGCATGAAGGGTAAGCCTTTCGTGCGCCTCAAGGGATTCCTCGGGCTTTGTGAACTTGACCAGTTCCACCTTGTTGAATTGGTGCTGTCGGATCAAACCCCTCGTGTCCTTGCCGTAGGACCCCGCCTCCGATCGAAAACAGGGGGTGTAGGCCACGTAGGAAATGGGAAGATCCTCCTCGTTAAGGACCTCCTCTCTATGGACGTTGGTGACGGGGACCTCCGCCGTGGGGATCAGAAAGTAGTCCCAGCCCTCCAGCTTGAAAAGGTCCTCCTTGAACTTGGGCAGCTGACCCGTTCCTGTCATGCTGGCGCCGTTAACGATGAACGGCGGGAGCAGCTCCGTGTACCCGTGCTCTTTCGTATGAATGTCGAGCATAAAGTTGATAAGCGCCCGCTCAAGCCTGGCCCCGGCTCCCCGGTAAAGTACAAACCGGGCCCCAGCCATTCTCGCCGCACGGCTGAAATCCAGAATCGACAGTCTCTCGCCAATGTCCCAGTGCGGAAGGGGCTCAAAACCCAAGTCTCGGATCTCACCCCACTTTCTCACGACCACGTTGTCCTTTTCGTTCTTTCCGATGGGCACCGTGTCCAAGGGGACATTGGGGATGATCATCATCAGATCGTTCAATTCCTGGATCACGCCTTCGATCCCTTTTTCCCGCTCCTTAATTTCCGCCGAGACTTCCTTCATTTCGGCGATCGACCCTGATGCATCTTCACCTTTCCTCTTTAGGACCGCGATGGCGTCGCTGACCCTGTTTCGCCGATGTCTCAGCTCTTCAAGAATGGCCAACCTGGAACGCCGTTCCTTGTCGAGCCTTTCGAATTCCGAAAAATCAAGGTTGTAACCGCGATTTGCCAGCATTTTGATCACGACATCCTGATGGTTTCTCAGGAATCTAAGGTCCAGCATAGGATGCGCTCCTTGAATTTACCACAAGCCAGGCCTGCCGACACGATCAAGCCGGAACGGAGTCATTGCTGTCAACGATCGCACCTTATCGATTTCGTCTGCAATCACCTTGGCCAAGGTCACCGTTTTTTTGCGACAACAAAGCCGCCCTGTTTGCCTATTACCCGATATTGTGATCCGGGTCAAACGTTTTGATAAAACTATGGGTTCGCCGGAAGCGTCGGATGTTTCTCATTTGAAATTTGGGAGTTTCCGTGTTAGAAAATCGGGTAACCTTTTGCGCCACTCATTCTCACCGATGCAGTGCGATTCCCTTTGCCAGGATGCTTGAACCCATGACCAACACGAAAAAGACTGAGACATCGAGCCTCTTCTGGACCTTTTTCAGTTCCATCAAGCTCACCATCGTACTTCTTATGGTTCTGGCCGCGGCCTCGGTGGCTGGGACGCTGCTTCCCCAGGGACAGGACCCGTCCCAACTCACCGGAAGCATGAGCCCTGGGGTCCTTCGGCTGCTGGAGGTCCTTGACCTCTTCGACATGTATCACGCTTGGTGGTTCAGGTGGCTAATCGGTCTGTTGAGCCTCAATCTGATCGTGTGTTCCCTGGATCGTTTTCCATCCGCCTGGCGACGCTTCAAGACAAAAACCAGTCCGGATCGGGCCAAGCCCTTCGAAGACCTGCCTTCGAATCAGAGTTTTCTCACGCCCGGCTCCTTCACCGAGACGGCCGAACGGGTTTATGCCCTTTTCAGTAAGTCGTACGGCAGGGCTGAAAGGGTGCAGACCGGGGATCAGTTCTCCCTTTTCGGAGAAAAGGGCCGTTATTCCCACTTCGGCGTGTATCTGGTTCATCTGAGCGTGCTCTTGATTCTTGTGGGGGCGCTGATCGGTTCCTTCTTCGGCTTTGAGGCCTATGTAAACATCCCCGAGGGCGAGAAGGTTGACACGGTCTTCCTCAGGCGAGGGATGCTGCCCATGCCCCTTGACTTCCAGGTCCGTTGCGACCGTTTTTTCGTAGAATTTTACGACGGTGGCATGCCGAAGGAATACCGCTCGGATCTCGCTTTTTTGGTGGACGGAAAAGAGGTCAGCAAGCAGAGCGCCTTGGTCAACCACCCTGTCGCATTTCAAGGTGTCACTTTTTATCAATCCAGTTACGGCACCGCCTCGGGCGGCAAGGCAATTCTCAGCGTCACTCGGGAAACTGGTGATAAGAAAGCCGTCCAGTTCGTGGCGGACAAAGGCCAGGTCAACGAGCTTCCGGACAAGGAAGGAACATTTCAAGTCGTCGAGGTGGAACAAAACCTAAAGGGAGGAATGGGACCGGCTGTCTTGATCTCATTGAAACCCACTCAGGGGAAGGAGATTCGCTTGTGGGTCCTCAAGAACTACGAAGCGCTCCAAAAACGGTTTCCCGCGGCCATGCTGAAGTCCCCCGCCCTCAACCCCTCCATTTTCAAGCCCTACACGTTTCATCTGGACAAGGTGGAGACGAGTTATTACACGGGACTTCAAGTGAACAAGGACCCGGGCGTGTTAGTGGTATGGACAGGCTGCTTTTTGATGATTGTAGGATTCATGATTGCCTTTTTCACTTCCCACCGAAGAATTTGGATCCGCGTCACCAAAGAAAAGCGCGCCATTCGCGTAAGCGTGGCGGGGACGTCCAGCAAAAACCCCGTGGGTCTCGAGAGGGAACTTGGCCATTTGGCCCTGAAGTTGAAGGACCATCTGGTGGAAAATACCCAGTGATTCTATTTTAGGAGCAGACGCCTTATGCTCAACACTGTGATCCTCAGTTATGTTATTTATATCTACTTCGTTGCCTTCATCCTCTACCTGATCATGATGGTCATGGGCAGAGAACGCTTCGGACGATGGGCAACCTTTGTGGCCATTGCGGGATTGCTGGTTCAAAGCTTCGCCATCATTCTCAGGTGGGTGGAATCTTACAAACTGGGTGCCGGGCATGCCCCCTTGTCAAACCTCTACGAGTCTCTGATCTTCTTTGCTTGGGCGCTGATGCTCCTTTACCTGATCATGGAATGGCGAACCAAGAACCGGACCCTCGGGGCCTTCGTGACCCCTCTGGCATTCCTGGCCATGGCCTATGCCTCCTACTCCCCCAACATCAGCAGCCGCATCCAGCCGCTCATCCCGGCGCTCAAGAGCAACTGGCTGATCGCCCACGTGCTGACCTGCTTTTTTGGCTATGCGGCCTTTGGTCTCTCCTTTGGTCTAAGTATTATGTACCTCCTCAAACGGGTAGAACGCCAAGGAACGGACAAGGGACTCATTAAACGGCTTCCTGGCACCGCTATCCTCGATGACTTGAACTATCAGATGGTGGTCATCGGTTTTCTCATGCTTTCCCTTGGCATCATCACGGGGTCTGTCTGGGCCCACTCCGCATGGGGGAGCTACTGGAGTTGGGATCCCAAGGAAACCTGGTCCCTCATCACCTGGCTCCTTTATGCGGCCATCCTTCACTCCCGCATGGTGAGGGGATGGCGGGGAAAGAGGATCTCGATCCTATCGATTGTGGGATTTTCCTGCGTCCTTTTTACATACTTCGGTGTCAATTATTTGGCAGGATTGCACAGTTACGCCATGCCCTAGCAGCGTGCGGGAAGCGCACATGCTCAAAGAACGCGTCCCTGCATTCATCTTCTTCATCCTGAACAGGCTCCGGGCGTTCAATCATCAGGCCTATATCGTCGGCGGGGCCGTGCGCGACGCTCTGCTGGGCCGCCCCATATGGGATTGGGACGTGGCCACTTCCGCTTCGCCCGATTGCGTGGCGGAGATCTTTCGCGACATACGGCAGGTGCGTTTTAAGGGTGGAACGACTGTCCTCGTCTCTGGTGGCCATCACCATGAAGTAACCTCTTTCAGAGGAGCGGAGGGTTCCATTGAGGGAGATCTGGCGGGCAGGGATTTCACCATCGATGCAATGGCCTACGACGATTTGAGCGACGTCATTTTGGACCCCTTTCACGGCCGGGAAGATCTCCTCAAACGAAAGGTTAAGGCCGTGGGCGAGGCGAGGGTTCGATTTGAGGAGGACCCCCTGCGGATCCTTCGAGCGGTAAGGCTTGCAGCAGAGCTTCTATTCACCATCGACCCGGCCACGGCCGCGGTCATTTCCAGAATGACCCCTCGTCTCGGAAAGGTCGCGCCTGAAAGAATCAGGGAAGAAATGGTCAGGATACTCATGACGCCCAAACCCTCTGCGGGTCTCCTGCTCATGGCCCGGCTTGGAATCCTTGAGGCCATCGTGCCGGAGCTGCTAGAATGCCGAGCGGTGAAGCAGGGCACCGGACCCAGGCGTCAATCCGTGCTAGATCATCTCCTGGAGACCCTGGA
This sequence comes from uncultured delta proteobacterium, assembly GCA_963830155.1. Classification (GTDB taxonomy): domain Bacteria; phylum Desulfobacterota; class DSM-4660; order Desulfatiglandales; family Desulfatiglandaceae; genus CAWHLE01. The sequence goes on from CAWHLE010000001.1 coordinate 366,403, forward strand.
CCTTGTGGAAGCAACGCCACACCTGAGGCTCGCCGCCCTGTTTCACGACGTCGCAAAGCCCAGGGTTAAAGAAAAGGTCTCAGGACGCTGGCAGTTCCCGGACCACGCGGAGGCCAGTGCCGTTATGGTGGAAGAGATCATGAGACGGCTCAGATTCAGCCGAAAAATGATCGCCCAAACATCCATGCTGACTAGATATCACCTTTTCGACCAACCGATGGAAGGGGATCCTGACATCATAGGCTGGGTTCAGCGCGTGGGGCGGGACCGGGTCCACGACCTGATCGCCTTAAGGAGGGCCGACCTTCTGGCATATGGATTGCATACCAAAATCGATGCACTGAGCCGTGTCCAGGCAAAGGTCGCCGACCTGATCAAGGCCCGCATGGTCTTCGCCCCTGCCGACCTGGCAGTCGATGGTCAAACGGTGATGAAGACCCTAGGGCTCTTCCCAGGTCCGCAGGTGGGAAGAATTCTCCGGAAGCTCCTGGCCTATGCGAGCGAGCATCCCTCCCGTAATAACGAAGAGGCGCTGACGGCGCTGCTCCTGGAGATGAAAGGCAAGGATGGGGCGGAGGTGCAGTGATGGGCGACGCACGAACCGCTTGACTTGACCCAAGCCCGACTTTTGATTATACGCTTATGTTCAAACAAAAGGGGCGAGATGCCTAAAGGTCGGATACAAGGCGGTTGAAGAACTCAGGCGACGCCTTTTTTTGACACTTCGAAACCCGATCAACGAAGCCAAGTGAGGATTGTCTTGCGAAACCATCAGATCACCAAGTGGATTTTCGTATTGTTACTTATGGGCCTCATGGGGTGTGCGGCCGGTCGATCCACAGGGCCGACCCTTGAAGGCCAGCCTCCTCCGGCCCTTCTCCCTTCCACCTCCCAACGAGAAGATCCTGCCCCGCCCCCGGATCCAGCATCTGCGGATCAGTCTGTGACTGCGCCCGTTGCGTCGGCTCCGGGAGTCGTCGTTCCTCAGGATTTGGCTCCCGCCCAAGAAACCTCCCTCGACGAAATCCGAGAGGCCGATGATGAGGCCGAAGAATCGACTCCGCCGGAACCTGCGGAGAAATCCGATCAAGAACGGTTGGATTCGGCCCTTGAGTTGTGCCAGCTCTCTAATGAGTATTGGGAGAAGGGGGATTTGGAAAACGCGCTGGGTGCACTGGACGAAGCTTACGGCCTTATCCTGAAAGTCAGTCCCAATCAGGACCCTAATTTGCTCCAGCAAAAGGAAGACCTCCGCTTCACCATCTCAAAGCGTATCATTGAGTGCTATTCTGCAAGATTCACGACGACCAACGGATTTCACACCGAAATCCCTTTGGTGCTCAACAAGCACGTGGAGGAGGCGCTGGCGCTCTTCAAGGGGCAGGCCAGGGATTTTTTCGTGGAATCCTATCGAAGGTCGGGGACCTACCGTCCGCAGATCATTCAGGCACTGAAGGAAGCGGGACTTCCCGAGGAGTTGTCCTGGCTTCCTCTCATCGAGAGCGGCTTTAAGCTGAGGGCCTTTTCCAGCGCACGGGCACTGGGTATGTGGCAGTTCATCGCCTCCACCGGCTACAAGTTCGGTCTCAAGCGGGACCGCTGGATCGACGAGCGAATGGATCCGGCGAAATCCACCAAAGCGGCCATCGCCTACTTGAAGGAGCTCCATCAGATCTTCGGCGACTGGACCACGGCCCTGGCCGCGTACAACTGCGGAGAAGGCACCGTGCTCCGGTGCATTCAGACCCAAAGGATCAATTATCTGGACAACTTCTGGGATCTTTATCAGAAGCTGCCGAGGGAAACGGCCTTCTATGTGCCTCAGTTCCTGGCTGTCCTTCACATCATCAACGACCCAGAGCGGTATGGTTTCAACCTCCCTCCCCTGGAGGAGCCCCCTACCCATGAGGAGGTCATGGTGGACAAGCCGGTTCACCTCAAAGACCTTGCCAACGCCATTAGCGTCTCCGAAGAGATGCTCAAGGAGCTGAACCCGGAATTGAGGCTCTATGCCACCCCGGATGGACCTTACGCCTTAAAGGTGCCTGAAGGCAGAGGACCATCGCTTCTGGCCCAATTGGAGGCGCTTCCCGCCTGGAGTTCTCCGGTGCCCATTTATGAAGTCCACTACGTACGACGGGGTGACACCCTGTCCCTGTTGGCTGGCCGATACAGAACGAGCGTTCGTGCCATTATGGAGGCAAACGGTCTGAGGAGCACCAAATACCTCAAAGTCGGGTGGAAGCTCAAGATCCCCACGCTGGAAACGGCGAGGTATAGGAAGGGGGGGAGTCATGGGGCCGCTGCGCCGGTGAGCCCAACCCCGCAGGCCGGCAAGGTTGGGTCGTATATGGTGGAACGCGGAGATTCTCTCTGGAAGATTGCCAACCGATTCGGCACCACGGTGCGCGCGATTCAATCCCTCAACGGTCTTGACGGAAAAGATCTGAATGTCGGGCAGGTCCTCAAGGTGCCCAAAGCCCCCTCTCAGGGCCAGCCACCCCAAGAAAAAACCGAAACCGCTCGATACACGGTTCGGGAGGGCGACTCACCGATTATCATCGCCCAGAAGCACCGAATGGATCTCTCCGACTTCCTCGACATCAACCGTCTCACACCGCAAAGCCTCATTTTCCCCGGACAAGTCCTCTTGGTCAAAACAGAGTAGCGCCGGGAGTTGCAACAGGCTCCGGATGACATAATCCGGTTGCGGATCGGTGGGCGCCAGAGACGAAACCAAACCATTGGTCACCAGCACTGTCCTGGCCCCAGCCGCCTTTCCGGCCAGGATATCAAACCGAAAATCGCCCACCATCAGGATCTCTGACGTGTGGACCCCCATTTGATGGGCCGCCTGATAAACGCCTTCGGGATGGGGCTTGGGTCGAGATGTCTCCCTTGTGATCACGGTGGTAAAATCATTGATGCCGATCCCGCCAAACGCAACAAGGGCCTGTTTCACCGAATGGAGGCTATTTCTGGTCAGAATACCGAGCAAGATACCCCCCCGCTTCAGTGTCTGAAGACAGCTCTCGGCACCGAGATTGGGAATTGACCCACGTGCGGCCTCGATTTCCCATTCACCGAGTCTGGACATGAGTTGAGGTCTCATCTCCATGGGCCGGGTCTCGATGAACTCCAGGATCGGCTGGTCCGCCGGGCATCCTAGGTCCTTCTTGATAGCTGGGAAATCCAACAGGCCCGGCCGGGTGAGGGTACCGTCGAAGTCGAAGAGAATGCCTTTAATGCCAAGGGGGATGTGCATGTGCCCCGTCCTTCCAAATCCTGGAAGAAGTCCTTCAGTTTGTGAGGTTTTATGGTCGCTTGAGCCCCGAGGGGGCGACGCCTGCTGACTCGGCATTTTTGCGGTTGATGACATACTTGAACTTAAGTACAAATGTGGCATATCCCCACAACAAGTTCAAATTTTTAGTGTTTCTGCATCAAGGTTTAGATGGGTACCATTTCGCGATACATGATAAGGGAGTTTCTCAAGATTCTGTCCGGAACCCTTCTGGTCTTTGTCTTCATTTATCTGACGATCGATTTCTTAGGCCGCGTGGATGACTTCATCGAAGCGAGTGTCTCTGTGAAAACGGCACTCTTCTATCTGCTGTGTAAGATCCCCTACGTGGTGGTTCAAATGCTCCCGCCCGCCACCATGATCGCGGTGGTCGTGCTCCTCTCCCTCATGAAAAGACGTAACGAAATCATCGCGCTGAAGGGTTGCGGTCTGAACGTGCTGAGCGTCATTCGACCATTGATTCTCATATCCTTCTTGCTTGCCGCGGTCCTTTTTCTGGTCTCTGAAGTGGTGGTCCCCCTGGCAAGCTCGCGCGGAAACGAGCTGTGGCGCATCGACGTAAGGAAACGTAGTCCCGAACACGCCTACGCCGGAAAACACATCTGGTACAAGGGAGCCAATGCCATTTACTGGATCGAGCTCTTTGATGGGAAAAACCAGGTCATGATCTCCCCTTCTTTCTATTTTTTTGACGGCTTCTTCAAACTGATAAAAAAAATCGATGCCAAGACAGCCGCGTGGGATCAGCACCACTGGGAGCTGAAAGACGGCATCGTCCAAGAGTTGAAGGAGGATGGCAATTACGCCCTGGCCCGGTTCGACCGCCTTATACTCGATATCCCGGAGTCCCCCGAGGCCTTCAAGAAAAAAGAGAAAAAGCCCGAAGAGATGAGCTACTGGCACCTGAAGCAATTCGCTGATCGGGTAAGGGCGGAAGGCTACGATGCAACGGAGTACCTTGTCAACGTGCACCTCAAGATCGCCTTTCCGTTCATTGTCGTGATCATGGTCCTCATGGGTACCCCGGTTGCCCTCGCGTCATTGAAGGGAGGAACGCCTGTTGCCGTGTCCCTTGGCGTGGCCCTCTGTTTTGCCTATCTGGTTGCCCTGGGCCTGTGTCGGTCGGCGGGATTTGCGGGTATTCTCCCACCCCTCCTCTCGGCATGGCTCGCGAATGGGATCTTCTTCTTTCTCGGCATCCATTTGATGATGGGTGTGGAGCGGTAATGGACGTTCCCCTCCGCCTCATTCCAGCTCCAGGATCTCGGCCTTCAGATCCTTGCTCCTTGATTCTCATGCTGGAATGGAGATAGAATTGGTAAACGATGTGGGATGTGAGATATGTGATGTGGAAAAGGGACTGTGCCTCGCCAATTAACCAATGATGGGCCTTTGACCGGCCCCCGATACCTTTCGGGTAACGAGGCCGTAGCAGAAGGCGCGCTTGCAGCAGGATGCCGCTTTTATGCAGGCTATCCCATTACACCCTCCTCGGAAATCATGGAGGCCATGGCCATGGCCCTGCCCGCCCTAGGGGGCCAGTTCATCCAGATGGAGGACGAAATCGCTTCCATTTCAGCCGTTGTAGGGGCTTCGTGGGCTGGTGCCAAGGCCATGACTGCCACCAGCGGGCCAGGTTTGAGTCTCATGCAGGAATGCATCGGATATGCCGCCTTTACGGAGACGCCCCTGGTCGTCGTGGACGTTCAAAGGGCCGGCCCCTGCACGGGACAGGCCACAAAAGTGGGCGCGGGCGATATCATGGCCGTGAAATGGGGGTCCCATGGTGACTATCAGGTGGTGGCCTTCTCGCCTTGGTCCGTAGAAGAAATGTACACCCTGACGCTGGAGGCCTTCAACTGGTCCGAAAGGCTCAGGGTCCCTGCCTTTTTGCTCGCTGAAGAAGCCACAGGGCATCTGCGCGAACGGGTGGAATTGCCCGTTCCTACCCCCCTCTGGAATCGAGAATACCGACCCGGCGCCGCGCCATTTGGAACCCCGGAGAAAGATGGCATCCCTTCCATGCCACGGTTCGGGATGGGCGAAAACCTGCTGGTTACCGGTTCAACCCATGAGGACCGGGGGTTTCGCAGGGTGGAAGACCCAGGGGTACACGAAACGCTCGTGACGCGTCTCAACTGGAAGGTGCTCTCACGGGTAGACCAGATCAGCCGTTTCGAGACTTACGCGACGGAGGATGCATCCCTCGTGGTTGTGGCCTACGGCTTCACAGGGCGATCTTCGCTACGGGCAGTCAAACTTGCTCGTGACAGGGGGTACCCGGTCGGATTGGTTCGGCTGGTGACCATCTGGCCGTTTGATCCAAAGACCATCTCACCGCATGCATCCAGGGGCGCAGGGTTTCTGGTGCCGGAGATGAACATGGGCCAGGTGGCGGAACTGGTTCGCTCCGCGGCCGGTGGGGCACAGGTCCACACATTGAACCAGGTGAACGGGCAAACCATCGCGCCAGCGCGCATTCTCGAACGCATTCAGGAGTTGCTCTGATGGCTCGGGCGCTTCAGAAATATTTGCGTGAAGAAGTAAAGAGCACGCCCTTCTGTCCCGGTTGCGGCCACGGCATTCTTTTAGGGCTGATCCTTCGGGCCATTGACGGGCTGGACCTCGATATGAAACGCATGCTCTTTGTCTCCGGCATCGGCTGTGCGGCGTGGATACCGAGCCCCAACTTCAGGGCGGATACCCTCCACACCCTTCACGGACGAGCGGTGGCCTTTGCCACAGGGGCCAAACTGGTGAACCCCGATCTCCGCGTGATGGTGATATCCGGAGACGGGGATCTTTCATCCATCGGTGGCAACCACCTCATCCACGCCGCCCGGAGAAACATCGATGTCACCGTGATTTGTGCAAACAATATGGTCTATGGCATGACAGGAGGTCAGGTGGCCCCCACCACCCCGACCGGTGCCATGAGCGCAACCACTCCGTCTGGAAATCCCTATCGGCCTTTTGACCTGGCCCGTCTGGTGAAGGCGGCCGGTGGGGCTTATGTGGCAAGGGGATCGGTCACCCGGCCTTACGACCTCATGGGCTACATCGCCCGCGCCATTGAAACCCCCGCCTTTTCGTTTGTCGAGGTCCTGAGCCCCTGTCCCACCCAGTTCGGGCGCCGCAACCGGTTGGACTCCCCCTCCGAGGCCTTTGACCACCTCAACAGGATGTGTGATTCCAGATCGGAATTGGATCCGAAGGCGCCTCTTGAGGCCTACGACGTGGTGCTGGGAGAATTCACCGATGGTTAATACGGTTGGAAGAAAGGAAATCACGCTGGCAGGATTCGGGGGCCAAGGGGTCATCCTGGCCGGCGTGCTCATGGGTCACGCTGCGGTCAAAGACGGTTGGTTTGCGGCCGGGTCAAGCTCTTACGGTGCCCAGGCTAGGGGCTCGGCATGCAGAGCGGATCTCGTGATTTCCGAAAAACCCATCGATTATCCCCACGTGGAAGCCCCGGATCTTCTGGTGGCCATGAGTCAGGGGGCCTATGATGCCTATCATAAAGAATTGAAACACGATGGACGCGTGGTCTACGATGCCGGCCTGATGACGTCCATGATGGGACACCCCCTTGAAACGGACTTTGATGTGACGGCCGAGGCCATCACCAAGGTGGGCAACAAGCAAACCACCAACCTGGTCTGGCTTGGCATCGTGGCCGGATTCACCGGGTGGTTCACGAAGAAGTCTTTGGAAGAGGCGGTCGTGCAAAACGTGAGCCAACGATTCCTGGACTCAAACTTGAAAGCGCTGGCCATCGGTCTGGAGCTGGGCCTTGGGCGGAGGGAGATGGATGGCTGAAGGCAGGACCCATCGGCCCGTGATCCAAACGGACGTATGCGGCCCCTGCGGGGTCTGTCGGGGGGCCTGTCCTTCGACCACCTTCCCAGACCTTGGTCGGGAAAAAGACAGCCTTCGCGGCACCCTGTCACCATCTCATAAGACGATCTTGGCTCCTTGTCAGGAGGCCTGTCCCATTGGTCAGGACATCCCGGGATACATTCAGCGGTTGGCGGAAGGTGACCAGACCGGTGCGCTTGGCGTAATACTCAGAGACAACCCATTGCCCGCTGTCCTGGGCCAGGTCTGCCACCACCCTTGCCAGGCGGTTTGTGCCTCCGCACCGATCCAGCGGCCGCCCATGATCCGCGACCTCAAACGGTATGCCGCTCGGGCGGACAGACCCCTCGCGAATCGCAAGCCATTGAAGCCCGACCTCAAGGTGGCGGTGGTCGGTTCCGGCCCTGCGGGTTTATCTGCCACATGGTATCTCGCCCGCGAAGGGGCCTCTGTGACCCTCTATGAGGCGGAAAACACCCCCGGCGGGCTCCTCGCTTGGGCAATCCCGCCATTCAGGCTCGATAGGGATGCATTGGCCCGTGACATAGGCTATATCCTTTCCTTCGGCATCGATTTAAGGGTCGGGCAGCGTGTTTCTGGGGAAGAAGTCTCTCACCTGCTTCGAGAGGGAAGCAGAGTGATTCTGGCTTGCGGGGCCCCGAAATCCGCCCCACTCAACGCCAAAGGTCTTGACCTGCAAGGTGTGTGGCCGGGGATGGCTTTCCTGCGGCAGGCCGCCCTTGGTCCACCCCCTGCACTGAAGGACCCCGTCCTGGTGATTGGTGGCGGAAACGGGGCCGTTGATGCGGCCAGATGGGTGGCCCGACAAGGTGGAGACGTGACGGTGGTCTATCGGCGCGATCGAGGAGAGATGCCTGCATACGAGGAGGAGATTGCTGCAGCCGGCCACGAGGGGGTAAAGTTTCGGTTTCGCGCACAGCCGCTTTCCCTTCATCCGGCCGACAACGGTCGCCTCGGTCGAATCCGATTTGCGGAGACAGAGCCGGTTGGCTGCTCGCCGGACGGACGAAGGCAGTTCGAGGTGGTCAAAGACTCGATTTTTGACCTGCCGGCCGGGTCTGCTATCCTGGCCGTCGGCCAGGTGAGTGAGGCACCCATCTGGGCGAATCAACTGGGGCTCAAGGGTCTTCTGACACCCGACGCTTCCGGTTGCCTCTCACCAGGGCTTTACGTGGCCGGGGATCTGATCACAGGGCCGGCCACGGTGGTTGAGGCCATGGCTGGCGGCATCGGCTGCGCCCGGGCCATCCTGGAGGAATGGCCAAGATGAGAAAAACCCCTGTCTGCCCTTTACCCGAGGAAACTCGGCGCGTGCCGCCCTGCCCCCCCCTTGACGCTGAGAGCGCAAAGGCCGAAGCGGCCCGTTGCCTTTCTACAAGGCCTTGCCAGGGTTGCGAGATTTGCCAGCTCATGTGTCCGGATCAAGCCATCATCAAAGACGAAGAGACCCACCAGCCCGTCATCGATCTTAACTTCTGCAAGGGCTGCGGCCTTTGCGCCCATTTCTGTCCAAAAAAGGCCATCACCATGGAACTGGAACAGGCAGGGATATAGCACCGAAAAATGACGGCCTCACTTCTCTGCTGATTGGAGCGGTTCCGGCCCATGCCGGCAGATGGATCTTCACCGGATGTCACCACGCCCTGGAGCGATGGAGGTGTTCTGGGTCGTATCTGCTCTATCGCCGGTCAAAACCTCCCTTGCCTCCCTTTCGAGGAGACACGCCCTCATGTCTGAAGTCAGTGCCTGTTTACTGATGCGCTGAGCGTGAAAAATTTTCTCAAATACGCACCTTCGGTCCTTCGTGAAGCCTCGTATGTAATCGCCGGTGTAAAGGCAATGGCGTGAGAGCCTTCCCTGGATGAGGCCGAGGAGCAGAACGTCCTCGGATTCGGAACAAGGGTGGCCAATGGAGGTGTAGGAGGTGTACAAAACCTTGCCCTTCTGTGTGCGCATATACGGAAGCAGGTCAGAGGCCATTTGCATGAGAAGGAGGGCCCCTTGCCTGGGATGCCCGGGAGCGCCGTACTCTCTCAGGACCGGATGGGCAAGGGCGGGCTCGTAAGGGAAACTCCCCTCACCCAGGACAACATAGTAGGTGGCCCCCTTTTTTTTCACAAGCTCCGACGCCTTGAGGCTTATGAGCATGCCCTCCAGACCCTGTTTTTCGGTTCGCTTCGGGTGGAGGTACGTCTCGATCTTTCGCTCGATGTAATCGGAGAAACGCATCGTCTTAAACTCACGTCAACCAATCTGACAAGCAGAGACCGGCGGCCTAGGTGCCCGTTTCGCTGTTGAATCTGCGCCCATTACCTGATAACTGGCCTCCACGTCAAGCCTTTGATGGTCCCTTCATTGACACGAAAAGCCAAATCCCCTATGCTCCGGCCCCGCTGGAACAGTTATGAATATTTTGTCTCGCAGTTTTTATACTGATCACAAAAATCGAGATCAATCGTCTTGAGGCCAAATCAATTGCATTCCTTCGGCATTCATTATTCCTTGTTCGATCCCGCGCCGCGCGGGATTCTGATGGCCCAAAGCTATTGCATAAGTTAACACTTATAACAATGTGAGGAGCGGTTTCATGCTGGCAAACATGGGAATGCTCATCGGCCAGACCGCAAAGCGTTACGCCGGCCGGACAGCCTTGATCAACGTGGAACGCAATCGGCAATATACCTACGACGAGATGCACCGGCTCAGCAACCGTATGAGCCATGTGGTCTCACAACGCTTTGGATTGGGCCCCGGCCAGTTCTACGCAACCCTGCTGGAAAACGACCACGTGGGGTTTTTCCATCCGTGGATGTTCAAGTGCCCGGCTGGCGCGGTATGGCTGGACGTGCGGGAAAACCCTCGCGCCCTGTTTGAGCAGATCGACCTGGCGCAGGCCCGCCTGATCTTCCTTGAGTCCCGATTTGTGGAATCCATGCTGGAACCCTTGGTGCAACGGGGAATGGAGGTCGTCTCCATGGACCCCCTGCCGCTGCGTCATCCCAGGCTTCATCTTTTTTGGGACCTGTTGGCCCAGGCATCCGAAAAGGACCTAAACGCCGAGATCGATTATGATGATGCCCACCGCCACGCGGCCGTGCTTCGCTTTACCGGCGGAACGACCGGCCGACCCAAGTGCGCGCTTTACTCCGTGAGCAATTTCTGGACCTGGGGCATGAACCCCGCCCATTACATGTACACCATGCCTTTCCCCTACCCAGTGATCATGCTCTCCTCGCCCATCAATCACGCTGCCTCCGGATCTGTGGTCATCCCCATGCATATCAAGGGAGGTACCCTGGTGACCCTCAACCATGCTGACCTGGAGCAAATGGGCCGCGTGATCCAGACCCACTCGGTGGCGCTCATCTATGCGGTGCCGACCGTCCTCTACCGTATGCTTGACCTGCGGTTGCCTGAACGCTTTGACCTCACGAGCCTCAAGACGATCCGTTATGGCGGCGCCCCCATTTCTCCTGCCAAACTGGAGGCCCTCTTGGAGCAATTCGGCCGTGTGTTCGTGCAGGGTTACGGCTCTACCGAGTGCTGGCCATCCTGCACCATCCTGACCAAGGAGGACCACGCCACCGAAACATCCGACCAGATAAGGCGCCTGGCCTCGGTGGGCCGTCCCTTCCCCGGTCAGGAGATCCTAGTGTGCGACCCGGCTGGGAACCCCCTGCCGCCTGAATCGGAAGGCGAGATATGGGTGCGCGGCGCCAATACCATCGTAGGGTACTGGCGCGATCCCGAGCAGACGGCGGAGAACTTCAGCGACCACGGTTTCTGGAAATCGGGAGACATCGGGCGATTGGACGGGGAGGGATATTTGTATTTGGTGGACCGCAAAAAGGACATGGTGGTCACCGGTGGTTATAACGTATATGCCACCGAGGTGGAGCATTGCCTCAACAGCCATCCGGCCGTTGAAAACTCGGCCGTCGTGGGCATGCCCCATGACCTTTGGGGAGAGGCCGTGCATGCGGTCGTGGTGCTTCGCACCGGCCAAGAGGTGACACCAGAAGCGTTGACCGATTTCTGCAAGGCACGCCTGGCACGATACAAGGCACCCAAGCACGTGGAAATCGTCAGCGAGCTGCCCTTATCGCCGGTAGGCAAAGTGCTTCGCCGCGAAGTGCGCCGCACGCTTATGGCGGGCAAAGCCAAAGACCAAAGCCCTGTCAAAATACCGACGGGCGGCTGACCCCTGAACGTTATGATAGCCGAGTCAATATTCGAACAAACCTGTCAGCTATCAAAATCCTTTCCATTTCCTGAAAAACTTCAGAAATGAGATGGTTTGGGGCTGCGAGAAAGGCCCCAAAACCTACTTGAAGCAGGGTTCACGTTCCTGACACGGATGGCCGTTCAGGTGACACATGGCGAAAACCCCAACGGCGAGCCCTCAGTGTTGGACCCTTATTCCGAGAATGCCTCGCGCCTCTTCGCACGTGGCCACGTCCCTTTGAAGCAGTCGGGCCAGGGAGACGCTTCGTTCCACGAACTGGGCGTTTGACTCCGCCAGGACCCCACGGCTGAAATAGAGGTTGTCCTCAAACCCCACCCTCACGTGCCCGCCCAGGAGGATGGCGTGGGTGGTCATGGGCAGTTGGCTCGGTCCCGTGGCCAGGACCGACCACTGGGACCCCTTAGGCAGCCGCCCCTTCATGGCCAGAAGGATTTCGATGTCGGCCTCAACCCCCCACGGGACGCCCATGCAGAGCTGAAAGTATGGCGGGTCCGCGATCAGTCCCTGCGCCACAAGATCCCTTGCCTGCCTGATGTGACCGAAATCGAATACTTCCATCTCCGGCTTCACCCCGGCAGCACGCATGCGCCTTGCCGCCTCCTCTACCCATTCGGCGGGATTCAAAAAGATTCGACCCCTGAAGTTCAAACTCCCAACGTCCAAAGAGCACAGATCCGGTGCCAGCGCAACCGGAATGAGCCGCTGCTCCCCAACGTCCGGTCCTTCCAGGTTGAACCCGCTTGTGGTCAGGTTCACCAGCATGTCGCTCTCCGCGCGGATCCGCCCCAGGGCCTCGGCGAAGAGCGCGCGCTCAAAGGCCGGTCCGCCCGTGCGCGGCTCCCGGACGTGAACATGCACGATGGCAGCACCCGCCCGCCAGCATCGAAGTGCTTCGGCTGCAATCTCCTCAGGACTGTAAGGAACGCTGGGATTTTTGTCCCTGGTCGGCACCGAACCGCAAACTGCCGCCGTAATGATGAGTTTTTCCACCTACACGCTCCTTTCTGGCTCAATGCTCCTTTAGCGCGACGGTTGAAGCGCCCCAGGGCCAGTCCCCATCAGCATCCGCCGCACCTTCCCAGCAATGGCCAGACTCCCCGTAAGGCCTGGGCTGTCCACGCCCAGGAGGTTAAGCCACCGCCGATCGGCCTGTGAAAACTCGATCACCCAGTCCTGGTGGCCGACCAGCCGCGCCTGAATGCCCACCTGGTGTGGCTCCAGATCCTCCTCCTTCAAGTCCGGGAAAAAGGGGGCCACCCTCCGGTGAAAAAGACCCATGGGCTGGAAATCCCCAGCGTAGTCCTCCTTGTGGGCCGCTGCCATGTTGAGGGGGCAAACAGTGACCACCACGCCGGTCTCAGGCAGCCCGGATGGACCCTTTTCAAGAGTGGGTGTCAAATGGACCCCCACCGTAAAATATGTCCCTTTGGGCGTTTCGACCTTTTCAGGGGTTGGATAGACATTCATTCCACGCAAGCAGATCCCCGCGCGCCTTGTACGGTAGAATTTGGCCGCCTCGCCCCTGAGCGGATCGATTTGATAGGGAGAAGCGGGGTCCGCCATCCTCGCAACGTCATCCGAATAGAGCCCCGCACTGTTCACGACACGGTCGGAGAGAAAGGTGTCCCGGGCGCCGTCCCGGTACCGAACGGTGAGCTCAACCCCTTCGGACCTAAGCCTGGCAGCATCGAGCGTCGTCTCGGTCAGAAATTGAGCCCCATGATTCCCCGCCAGGACATGAAGCTTATAGACCAAGGACGTTGGATCGATGATGCCCGAGGTAGGGAGATACAGGGCGGCCCTTGCCTTCACCTGAGGCTCCATCTCTGCGGCCTGACGACCATCCACCATGTGGGCCGGGACGTTGTTCTCCAATGCACGGGCCAGATAGACCCGTAAAATGGGGATATCCGATTCTTTGACCGCCACCACCAGCTTCCCGCACTTCAAGGCGGGCACGTCGTAACGGTCGCAGAAGGCATAAAGAAGACGGTTTCCCTCGGCGCACAAGGCCGCCTTTAAAGGACGCGTGGCCCGGTCATAATAAAGACCTGCATGGATCACTCCCGAGTTCCTGGATGACTGGTTTTCACCCCGAACAACCCCTGGATTCCTCTCCAAGACCAGGACCTCCTCGCCCGCCCAGGCCAGTTCCTTTGCGACCGCACAGCCCAAGACTCCCGCCCCGATGATGGTTATGCCGACCTTTGTTGACAAGTTAAAGGGTCACCTCATACAAGAACAACCATTGGAGTAATGGAGTATTGGAGTGGTGGGGTATTGGAAGAATCATCTTCCCTGAGTCCGTCATTGTTCCATTGTGCCGCATTTAAATCTAGTTGCTCCAGCACAACACCTCATCCCCCAATCCCAGTACTCCATTACTCCAGTCTTCTTATACTCCATCACTCCGTTCTTCGTAACACCTTGCTCTCAGTCGAAAAGAAATAAAAAATGGTCGCAAGGAACATGCTCCCGGCCCCCAGGTACCAGGCTGGAGCGAAATCGCCCGGCGCTTTCAGGTTGGACGGATCATCCCCAATGACCAGACCGATAAGCTGGGTAAAGACCGCTCCGCCGAGCATGACAAAAAAATTGACGCCCGTCATGGCGCGTGCCGTCAAATCCGTAGGTACCAGTTCTTTGATATGGGCGAACATCACCTGACCGGTGGCTGAAAGTATCCCTGTAGCGAAAAACGCGCCATAAACCAACCACTCTGACGGCCTTGCACCCCAAAAAGGGAACCAGAGCGCCAAGAGGCCAAAGAGAATCAGGGTTGGCCAGACCACGTGCTTGCGCGACCGGAGCCAGGTATCGCTGAGCCTCCCCGAAACAGGAAGCCCGACCATGATACCAAGCCCCATCCCAAGAATGGCATTGCCTGCCGAAACCATGCTCATCCCCAAGCCATTCATGAGGAAAAGTCCCGCCCAGAGGCCCTGAAGGGCGACGAAAAACCCATACCGGACAAAGGCCGCAAAGCTGATGGCCCAGTAACTGTAGCTCCGGAACAGGGCCACCGTGCCTTTCAAACTGACACTTCCCCGGAATCTCCCGTGCGCCCTCCCACCGGGCCGGTCCCAAACGGCCAGGTAGAACGCCACGACTTGTATGACGTTCACGATAGCGATGGCGAGAAAACTGTTCCGCCATCCCAGGGATCGCGCAAGGAACACGAGCGGGGTGGCGGCGGCCATGTTGCCCAGGACACCCAGGGCCACCAGGACCCCGCTCAAATAGGCGAACCGGTTCACCGGAAACCAGGCAGCGATCAAACTGAGGGCACCCATGAGGTTACAGCTCATTCCCATACCAAGGAGCACTCTCCCGGCCACGACCTGCCCGAAGGCATGGGAATACGCAAAAACCGTACTCCCCGCCACCCCCACCAAGCCCAGAGTCGCCATGGTGACCCTCGGACCGATACGGTCGAGGGCAAGCCCCAGGGGGAATTGGCTGAACGCGAAGGCGTAAAAGAAGGCGGCTGCAAGTGTTCCCAGTTGGGCGCTGGTCAAATGGAGGTCGTTGGCCAGGGAAGGGCTGATCACTGCCACGGACACCCTGTAAAACATGGAAAGGATGAGGCCGGCGCAGGCCAACGAAAAGATGACCCAGCGCCTCACACTGCCGGGCGCCGGGTCCCATGAAACGTCGACCAAAGCGTCATTGGCCTGGCCGGAATTTTCACCGTGCATGCACTAGATGTTCCTTTTGCTAAATATTTTTCTTGGGCCGGCCTGAGCGATCTGATATGGCGGAAGGTTCAGGTATTCAACTTCTCTTGCCCAAAGCGTTTTGTCTTTCACCTCTTCCCGCCCTGCGAAAAAAGATGATCAACCCAAAGGTCCACCCGACCAAGATAAGGACGAACCAGTTGTAGTGCAGCACCCCCAGGTGCGACCACTTGAGCAACATCAACAACGCGACCGTAGCCGCAAGCACGATCCACTCGATCATCCGTTTTCCGCTCATGGGGCCACCTCCCCAAGCATCCGCTTTCGTTTCATCACATGGAGCCCAAGTCCGCCTGCCAGAAGGAGCCAACCCATCCCATGGGTGACCCATTGGGGAAAATGGATGGGAGGGGAAGATCCGCCCCCTGTTGCGATGCTGAAGCCAGGGACGAAGAAGAGCAACGCACAGACCGCCATGGACAATCGCATCAGCCAGCCCGCCCTTTCAACGGCCCAGCCCTCCGTAGTGATGGTGAGAGCGAAGATTCCGGCAAAACCGCCCAGGATACCCATGACGATTTGGGACCAATCCCCTACGAAAAGCATGCCCGGCGCATAGACAAAAACAAAGGGCAAAACGTACTTGGCAATCCCCAGACGGCAGGAATGAAACCCGGTCTGCATGGGGTTGGACCCAGCGATTCCGGCTGCAGCAAAAGAGGCCAAGGCCACAGGCGGCGTGATGGCGGAGACCAGACCGAAATAAAAGGCGAAGAGGTGAGCGGCGATCGGTTCCACCCCCATCCGGGTCACGGCCGGGATGACCAAGGCCGCCAGCGTGATGTAAACCGCGGTGGTGGTGAGCCCCATCCCCAGGATCAAACAGGCAAACATGGTCAGGATCAGGGTCACCCAAAGGTGTCCCCCCGCCAGGGTCACAAGGAGGTTTGTGAACTTGAGCCCCACGCCGGACACAAAGACACACCCGATAATGATTCCGGCGGCCGCGCAGGCCACGGAGACCGGAATGGCGGAGCGGGCCCCCTCCTCGAGCGCACTGAGGATATCCATCGGGCTCATGCGCGTCTCTTTCCTCAGACTGCTCAAGATCAAAATGGAAACGATCGCCCAAAACGCGGCGTACATGGGCGTGTATCCCACCACCATGAGAACGACGATCACGACGATAGAGAGAAACAGATGCCCACCGCGCTTCAGCTCTTCTTTCAGGCTGGGGAGCTCGGAACGGTCTATGGTGGTGAGCCCTTTTCTTCGGGCCTCAAAGTGGACCATGATAAATATGGAGAAAAAATAGATCAGCGCCGGAAAAATGGCGGCAAGGGCGACCATGAGGTAAGGCAGGTTCAGGAACTCGGCGATGACAAAGGCTGCGGCCCCCATGACCGGCGGCATGATCTGCCCGCCCGACGAAGCGCAGGCCTCTACGGCCCCTGCAAAGTGGGGCTTGTAACCGATGCGCTTCATGAGGGGGATCGTGAAGCTCCCTGTCGTGACCACATTGGCCACGGCAGACCCGGAGATCGTGGCCATGAGACAGGAACTGACCACCGCCGCCTTGGCCGGCCCCCCGACCGTCGAGCCGGTCAGGGCCAGGGCCACATTGATGAAAAAACGGCCTGCGCCAGACCGGACGAGGATGGCACCGAAGAGGATAAAAAGAAAGATGTAGGTGGCCATCACCATGAGCGGGATGCCATAGATGCCGTTTTCCCGCATGAACAGGTAGTCCATCATGGTGAACCAGGAGCTCGGTGGGCCGTAAAACATGCCCGGGAAATGGTCGGACAAGGCGGTTTGTGCGAGAAAAAAGAGCGCGATGACCACCATGGCCCATCCCACCGCGCGCCGCGTCGCCTCCAGGAGCAGGGCCAGCATGAGGGTGCCGGCCACCTGATCCAGGACGGTCAGGTCCCCCCGTCGTTGGATGAACGCATCCAGATCCCAAAGGGTATAGACCTGAACCGCAATGGTGAGGGCCACACAAAGAAGATCGAAGCCGAACCAGAGGTTCCTGGGCTCTGTCCAGGATTTGCGGCCCACGGGCCTGAGCAGGAAGCAGAGCACCAGGATAAAGGCCAGATGGGTGGAGCGAAAGGCATGGGCCTCCAGCGAACCTGCATAGGCCACGAAGACGTGATAAACGCTCAGCGTGACGGAGAGCAGGCAGACGAGGGCCTCAACCCAGTAATGGCGAAGGCCCCTTTCCTGACTGGCGAGAAACTCAAGGACGCTCGGCTTTCGCTCCTCCTGGTACTCGAGCTTCCCTTCTTGACGGGCCACACCGCAACTCCTTTTTCGCCTATTTCACGTAACCCTTCTCCTTGTAATACTTCAGTGCCCCCGGATGGACCGGAATCCGGGCCCCGAGGAGGGCCTTTTCAGGGAGTGACTCTTCAATGGCCTGCTTTTTCACTTTGGCCAGTTCAGGCCAGTTGTCGTAAAGGGTCTTCACGATCTTGTAGGCGATCTCATCCGGGACATTTTTGTTGATCACGATGCAAGTCACCGTTCCCACGGCGGGCACATCCGCCTCCATGTCCTTATAGGCGGTCTTGGGGATGACCGTCGACCATGAGCCCTGGCTCCATCTCCAAGACCTTTTTCATGTGCTCGGCATCGACAGGGAGGAGCCGCACGCCGGGGCGGAAGTTCAAATCAATGATGGTTGACTGGGGACAGGAGGTAACCGCCATGTACGCGTCGCTATGGCCATCCTTCAGGAGCGCAGCAGAATCCGCATAACCCACATAACTCACCATGCCCCCGTTTTTCTTGATGCTGTCAAAGGTGATATCATAAGCCTTCAAGATCAGTTCGGCGATGGCGGTCCCGGAAAAGCCGATTTTTCCTGGGACAATGCGTTTGTCTTTGAGATCCGCCACGGAGAAAATCTTGCTATTCTTTGGCACCGCCATCTGGAAGACCCCCGGATAGAGGGACATGAGATGGAGGACATTGGGGTTCTTCTTGTCGAACTCGCCGCGTCCTTCGTAGGCATTGTAGGCCGTATGCGTGTAGCTCCATCCCAGGTCCGCCCTCCCTGCGTTCACGGCCTTGCAGTTCTCCACACCGCCGCCGGGGCCGTTTGAACTGGCAATCCCCAGGTTCTTTTCGAGTATGCTCATCATGGCCGCACCTAAGGGGTACCACGAGCCGCCTTCCGGACCCGAGAACATCCGCAGAAACTTCTGCTCCGCCTGGGACGTGGTCATACCCAGGCCAACCACCAGACTGACCATCAGGACGATCATAAAAATTTTCTTGAACATCTTCTCCGTGCCTCCTTTCCGACCTAAAGTTTTTGGGGTTGTGGACCAAGACCGCCTTGAAGCTTCAATGGCCCGGGAGCCATGCCGGCCCCCCAGCGATGGGCCTTTTTAGGCCAGACCCGATGACCCTGTCAAGCCATATCGAGCCGACGTCGTCCCGCTTCATCGGACCTTGAAATGGGGAACCTGGTTTTCCCCTCCATAAGGATCACCCGTAACCCTGAAACAGATTGGCGCACCTTTCTGCAGGCACGCTTGGGTCTTGTGAAGCATCATATCACGAAATAAGTTTTGACCAATTCAGTTATCCTTGCTATAGCATTTTGGTAACTGGGTGTGACTATCGGTCGAAAGGAGGCAAGGGTGGAATGAGCTCAGAAAGCATTCTGAAAGACAAAGTTGTGTTGGTGGTGGACGATGAGCGCGATGTGCTCGATGCGGTGGCGGAAGAACTGGACATGTGTCTGGTCCACAAGGCCCAAGACTACGACACGGCGCTTCAATACCTGCTGAGTTACACATACGACATCGTCGTTCTGGACATCATGGGGGTCAACGGCTTCGAGCTACTCAGGGATTCCGTCTCCCGCGGCTTTCCGACCGTGATGCTCACGGCCCACGCCATGACGTCGGACGCTCTCAAGAAATCCATCAAGCTGGGGGCCGTTTCATTCCTTCCCAAAGAAAAGCTCCCGGAGCTGGCAAGCTATCTGGAGGACGTGGTCTTGGGCGAAGGGAAACCCGTCTGGCAGAAGCTCTTTGAACGGCTCGGTGCCTATTTCCATAAACGTTTTGGCCCTGACTGGAAGGAGAGGGATCAGTTCTTCAAAGAGTTCGAAGAACAGATGCGTCAGGACGCAAAGGCCTGATTCGTCCAAGCCCAGGGTGCATCCCGGTCGTCAGAACCCACCATCCTCGCGCCATGGAGATGGTCATGTTTGGGAGGACGGATCATGAGCCACCTGCTGGGACTCCAGGATTATCTCGACGAGCACTACCAGCATTCCATTTTTGACCAGGCAAAGGATTCAGGCGTGCCGTGGGAGATCCATCTCCACGGGCACAGAATCGTCAACGTCCGAATTCTTGAAAACCTCCCTTATGACTTGAATGCCCATGTGGAGGGGGAGGGGCCCGTACTGATCCAGAAGACAGACATCAAGCTCATCTACACAGCGGGCGTGGGCGAACAGGTGAGGCCTTTGATCAAGACGGAAAAAGAGGTCATGGACTTGACGCTGCTGCCCATCCGTTCGCCTTCCCGCAGACACCACGTCAAGAACAAGTCCTTGTTTCCCCTCATGAAGGACAGAGAGGTCCTTTTCTTCACCTTGTTGGAGGGGGAAATGGTCAAGGGAATCATCGCCGACTTCAGCCGTTATGAAATCACGGTAAACCTGAAGGGAGGCGCTCCGGTGACCATCCTGCGTCACGCTATTTACGACCTTCGGGACAAGCGGGGCCGATCTTATTTGAAGACCTTTCAGGAGACTCACAGGGATTGGGAAAAAAGCCTCTTGCTTGTCTCGTCCCCCGACGCGTGAACGTCGGGACATAGCGTCTTCCATGGCTCAAGGCCCACCACCTGCACCTTCACCCATTGGGATCGATCCGCTGACGTCTGACCTTCAGGGATCACGATGATCCCTTCCTTTCGTGCCATGGACTGAAGCCGGCTCCCGGTCTTGAGCGGATGTGCCTTGAACCCCTCTTTGTCGTGAAGGATCGCCGCCGGAACAAAGGTGGTCCATTCTACCTGCCCTACGATCGGTTCGGTTGTGCGGGCCAGCAGGGTCGGGAAAAGGATGGATCCGTGCCCGGCCATGGTCCGAATCGCCGGGAGAACGATCTGAAGAAAGGCCATCTCGTTTGAAGGTGGTCCTCCCGGGAGACAGAAGACGGCCACATTCCCGAGCATTCCGAAAGCCAGGGCCTTCCCCGGACCTATCCGCACCTTTTGGTAAACCCCTTTCCACCCGAGCGCCTGGAGCACCCCGATGACCAGATCCCTGTCACTTCCCCAGGCCCCCCCGCTGGTCACAATGACGTCCCACCCCCTGAGATGTCTCAGGAATGCCAACTTGAGGTCCTCCGCGCGGTCAGGAACAATTTCGGCCGTGTAGCGGTAGCCAAAAAGCGCAAGCCATGCGCCAATTTCGATCATGTTGCTGGCGTAAAGCCGGCCAGGTTCAAGCGGATGACCGGGTGCCACCACCTCATCGCCCGTTGCGATCACCCCCACCCTTGGCCTCCCGTAAACCCTCGCCCCCGCCCACCCTGCCGAAGCCAAAAGGCCAACGAGGGGCGGCGTGAGCAATTCCCCTCTCTGTGCGATCCGTTCACCGATCTTCACGTCGACGCCCCGATTGAGGACGTTTCGGCCGGGCCGCGTGGAGCCCATGCACAGGACGGTCCCACCCTCCCTGCGACAGTGTTCTTCGGGAAGCACCGCGTCTGCGCCCGCCGGCAGAGGGGCGCCGGTAAACACTCTCACCGCCCAACCACACTTCACAATGACCCGCGCAGCACTACCTGCAAAGGCCTCCCCCAAGAGCCCCAGCCTCACCGGATTGTGACCGCTCGCGTTTTCCACATCCGCCGCCACCAGGGCATAGCCATCTTTTAGAGAGGTGCTCAAGTTGGGGCTGTCTGTCGTTGAATGGATGTTTTCGGATAGGACCCAACCGGCCAGTCGGTCCAGGGGGAGGAATTCCGTCTCCATCCGGGGGATGGTCGAGAGGGTGAGGGCCAGCGCCTCTGAAAAACCGATCAGGTGCTTCATCTCATGGATCCGTGCAGTCATGCCCCCTTTCTCCTTCCAGATCCAGACGTCTCAAGATCCGTTCCGCTTCCTGTTCCACATCGCCCCCCCTTACAAGGATCGCGTGCGCAAGCCCTTCGGCCTCGATCCATCCCGCGTGCCGGGTCAGGAGGACCCTGCGCTCAGACCTTACGACCTCAATCAGCTGGGGACGAGATAAGAAAGGCGAGAAATGAACATCCGCCCCCAAGTTTTTCAAGGCTTGTGCCAGGGGGCCCAAGTCAGGGTCCACCACGAATCGCGTCTTCCGTAAGGCTATTTTCCTGACGCGCAATAGCGGCCCCACATGGATGCTTTCAAACATGGGATAAACGGCCACACGGTCCCCGTGCTCAATGATGCGGCCGAAATTCACGGTCTCTGAGTTAACCAGGATCAGTTCCACGGCCTGCCGTGGAATCCCAAAGGCATCGAGCGCCGATCCGACGGTCGTTTCCTTGTCGAAGAAGAACTCCACATCCCTTTTTCTCAAGGGTTCCAGCAGGAAATCGTTCAGCTCTTCATAGAAGCGAAAGGTTGCCAAAGACATGCTGTGGCCATAAAGTAAAGTGATTAGTTATCGGTGTTCAGTGATCAGTAAGTCCTTTTCGCTTGTCACTATTTGCTGCTCGCTGATCACTAACCTTTCGTTGGGGGCGTTTCACGGGCTTCGGACAAGTGGAGCTGAGGCTCAAAAATGACACGCCCTGCGGCTGGTTTCAAATTCGGTGAATCGCCCAACCCAGGTCTAATAAGCCGTCTGGATCAGGGTCTACCACGAACATCTGCGGGACGCAAGACGCCCGAACCCATACGGGCGGCCCACGCATCGGTCAATCGCCTGAGGCAGACGGAAGGGTCTGCGGCTTGTAAGAGTCCTCGACGGGCGTCCCGTCCAGTCTGCGGATGACGGTCAGCGGATGTCGCCTCTCGTGTGCCTCCAAGGCCTGGTCCCACACCGCCTTTATCTCCTCTGTGAGAGAATTCCACCCAAGCCTCCCCTTGCACTTGGGGAATTTAGAACAACTGAGCCACGGTCCACGGGAAGACCGTCTCAGGTTCATGGGTGCTTGGCACTTAGGACAGGGGAGATCCGTGAGGAGCGGCGGCGTCTTGGGAGGGCTGATGAAACCCTTGCGGTCCAGATTCACAATCCCGTCGCATTCGGGGTAGCGGGAGCAGCCCAAAAAGGCGCCAAATCGTCCCTTGCGGAGCTGCGTGGGGGCCGCGCACTTGGGGCAGGCCACGTCGGTTTGCTCTGCTGGAGCGAGGTTCCCGTTACGATCAATGGGGGATGCGTACTTGCACTCGGGGTAACGGGCACAACTGAGAAAGCGGCCGCTCCGACCGTACCGGTAAACTGTGTTGCCGCCGCACTGGGGGCAGGTGTGGGGGGCCGGGGTGGCTTCCGCCTTTGCGTGCTTCATGCCCTCGTAGGCCGCATCAAGGTTCTGTTTAAACGGCCCGTAGAACCGGTCGAGCATTTTGACCCAGTCGGCGTCCTTGTCCTCGATATCATCCAGCTGCTGCTCCATGTCCCGTGTGTAACCAACCTGCATGATGCCCGCGAAGGCCTCGATCAGCTTGTCGGTCACCACTTTTCCGAGGTCTGTGGCATAAAATCGGTTATTCACTTTCTCCGCGTACTTCCGGTCCTGGATGACGGCAATGATCTGGGCGTAGGTGCTCGGCCGACCGATACCTTCCGATTCCAATTTCTTTACGAGGGAGGCCTCGCTGTACCTTGGCGGCGGTGAGGTGAAATTCTGCGCTGGTTCCATCCGAAAGGACGCCAATGGCTGACCCTGAGACATGGAGGGCAGCACCGCTTCTTCGGATGCCGATGGGACCCCCACGATGCGGTAATATCCGTCAAAGACCAACACGCGACCCGTGGTCCGAAACACAATCTCCTTTCTCTCGACCGTTGCCGAAATCAAAACCGTTGTGGAATCCCACTCCGCATCGGTCATCTGGGAGGCAACGAATCGCTCCCATATAAGCTTATAAAGCTCGTATTGCTGCTTGGTCAGGGACGGCCGCACCCGTTCCGGGGTGAGTCCCGCCTCGGTGGGCCGGATGGCCTCGTGGGCCTCCTGGGCCCGCTTGTTGGGAGAAACGTAAACGTTGGGCTTTTCGGGGAGATATCTTTCCCCATGATTTGCCAGGATAAACTCCCTTGCCATTTTGACGGCGTCGGGGGAGAGGTGCGTCGAATCGGTCCTCATATATGTGATGAGCCCCACGGAGCCCAAACCCTCCACGGCGACCCCCTCATACAATCCCTGGGCCACCCTCATGGTCAGCTGGGCCGGGAAATCAAGCTGATTGGCCGCTGTCTGCTGCAAGGTCGAGGTGATGAAGGGTGCATAAGGCCGGCTCCGGGTCCTTTTGGTCTGGGCCGATTTAACGCGCCACATCGGCCCCGCCGCCACGTGCCCACGCAGTTGAATCACCTTCCGGCTGGGACCGTTTCCCTTGGACTGCGCCACCTCGATTTGCTCGTCCAGACGAAATCCGGCAAGCCCTGCGACTCTCAAGGCCTCCTCCATGGTCTTCGGTTCGAACTTGCGGCCGTCCACCTCGGTCAGCTCGGCCATGAGACCCTTGTGGTCCGTCAGCCAGGCGTGTTTCTCGCGCGCCGTCCGGCCATTGGACCTTCTTTCCTGTCTGGCCCGATCAGCAGCCTCAGAAAGCCAGGCCTCGAACGCTTCGCCAAGCGCTCCTCCCTTTTCGGGGTCGACCGTGAAATACCCGGTAATCCGCCAGAACTCCTGGGGCACAAAGGCCTCGATCTCCCGTTCCCGCTCCACCACCAGCCTCACAGCCACGGATTGGACCCGGCCGGCGCTCAGTCCCGATGCCACCTTTTTCCAAAGAAGCGGTGAAACCTGGTAACCCACGATCCGGTCAAGGACCCTTCGGGCCTGCTGGGCGTTGACCTTGGCCATATCGATGGGACGCGGATTCTGGAAGGCCCTTTGGATTTCAGTCCGGGTGATGGCATTGAACACAACACGCTTGCATTCCTCGGGATCGAGCCCAAGGGACTCTGCCAAGTGCCAGGCGATCGCCTCCCCTTCCCGGTCAAGGTCGGTCGCAAGCCAGACGCCTGCCGCCTTCTTGGCCATCCTCTTCAGGTCTTGAACCGTCTTTTGGCGTCCCTCGATGATTTTGTAGGTTGGTTTAAAATCATTCTTCAAGTCCACTCCGGGCACCGGGTCCTTGATGCCCTTGGGGTTTCGGTCGGGCAGGTCCCGGACGTGACCGACCGAGGCCATGACCGCGTAATCAGGCCCAAGGTATCGGTTGATGGTCTGTGCCTTGGCCGGGGATTCCACGATGACCAACTGCCGGCCGGCGGTGTCAGTCTTTTTGGTTGAATCCTTCTTCTTTCCTGTCGCTTGCTTCTGAGCCATATATTATGAATCCCGTCCCTTCACAAACATCTTCCCTGGCAGCTGATCGACCATGCCTTCCAACTCCAGTCTCATAAGTACACCCAATATCCTTCCCGCATCCAACTTCGAAATCCTCACGATCTCGTCAATATGGAGGGGATACATCTCCAGGATGTCAAAAATCTGTTGTTCGATCTCATCCATTTCCCGCTGAGGCGGTGTTTCCTTCCGGCGCGGATCATGCGCTGGTGTGGAACGGGCAGACATGGAGAGTTCTTCAAGCACGTCATCGGAATTTTCCACCAGTCTGGCCCCCTGTTTCAACAGACTGTGGGTCCCGGTGCTCTTGAAGGAGTCAATGCTGCCCGGGACAGCAAAGACCTCCCGGCCCTGATCGAGCGCCATTCCGGCCGTGATCAGGGATCCGCTCCGTTTCGTGGCCTCCACAACCACCACCCCCTTGCTCATCCCGCTGATGATCCGGTTTCTGATGGGAAAATTGCGGGGTTCCGGGGGCGTCCCCGGAGGGAACTCCGAGACAAGGGTCCCCCGCTCGCGGACCGACTCGAAGAGTCTTTCATTCTCCCGAGGATAAATCACATCGATGCCGGTCCCAAGGACCCCCACCGTATGGCCTCCTCCCCTCAGGCAACCCCAGTGGGCGGCCGCGTCAATGCCCCTCGCTAGCCCGCTCACCACCCCAACCCCTGACTGTCCAAGTCCAAAACCAACCCTTTCAGATGCCTTCAATCCATAATGGGTTGCATTCCTGGATCCGACGACGGCAACGAAAGGAAGACCCACCGGAATGCCTTTTCCCCTCATGAAAAGCAAAATGGGAGGATCATGGATCTCTCTGAGGGGTGATGGATAGGCTTCATCACCGTAAGTGAGAATTCTTGCGCCACACCGTTCGAGCTTGGCCAACTCCTTTTCCGGGTCCAATGCGACACGACCTCGCAGAATGCTTTCAATGGCTTTGGGATGGACACCATCCACGCGGGCCAAGTCGGTGTGCGCAGCAGAAAAAATTGCCTCCGGCGTCCCGAATTGGTCAAGAAGGTTCTTGCCGCCGACGTTTCCTAGCCCTTCGACCAGGTAAAGCGCCAGCCAAGCGCACCGTTGGTCCTTCCATTGCTTCATGGGGATAGAGCAAAAATGGCCCGTGTGAGCCTGTTGGAATTAGAGAAGACGAACCAAACAGAGGGAAAACGGCGGGTTATATAAACCAGACCACCCCGCCATAGTCAAGCCTTTTGTGGCAAAACCCAAGGCCGGAACCTTATTGGACCCTGCATTGGGGCAGGATGGACAGGAGCTCGGGAACCTCTGCCCACTCGGTCCCCTGGACGGGGGCGCCGTTTGCGAGGTTGCGGTCCAAGCTGATAACCACCCCGGTTGCCGAACCCGGTCGGGCCTCGATGACGATCATGTGCCCCGCGACCACGTCCGGGAGGGGTGCGCCTCTGCTCTCGAGCTTCTGCATGATTCTGAAAACGTTACCTCTGTGGACACCATCATTAAAGCCCTTCGGGAGATACACCACCGAAAACTGACCGATGATAAGCTTCTGATCCTCGACCGCCACGATATTGGTGACCACGGCCGGGTCCGTGGGGGATACCTGAATGCAGGAAGTAATAGGTTCCTCAGGGATGAGTGGGTCTCCCACCCGAAACTCCGTGTAGTTCTCGATGACTTCCGCCTTATACACGGTCCCCTCGGTTTTTTCCTTAATGGATACTTTTCCCCCGTAACGGATCAGGTATCCCACTTGCTGATCGGTGAGCGGATGACGTAAGGCCGGAGAACTCTTGAAGGCCACGAAGACCCTGCCGGGCTCCACGGCCTCCTGTTGAGGGAGGTCCACAAAGATTATGTCCCTTTCACCCAGGATGATTCTGGAAGTCACGGAGGAGATCACTCGGCCGACGGGTGCCACGACGGTTGAGGAAAGGTACCCCGCCGAAGCCACATTGCAGAGCCCGGAAACATCGACGCCCGGCACGCCTCCCGGCTCCCCCGGTTGTTTTACCTGTGATGTCTCCGGCCCTGGCTGAGGGGCGGCAGTCTTGAGAGGGTATCCTTCAAGGAGCCTTATCTTGTCTCCGGGCTTCAACAGGTGAGGATTCGTAACAAATGGATTCATCTCCCAAAGCTTGGGCCAAAGCTCCGAATCCCCGTAATAATGCTCACAGATATCCCAGAGGGTGTCGCCCGGTTGGACTATATGATAAGTGGGCTGGGCATGATTGATCTCCACAAAAAAGAGAGACACCAGACTCACACAGAGAAGGAAAAACAGAGATCTCTTAATATGTTTCACGGATTTCCCTTTCGTGCTCGGTTTGACGAGTTGTCCGCGATGGGTCCGAAGGCTACGCTTTCGAGCCGTGCTTGTCAAGCGACTATCGGCCTTGGAGACCGCCGCTCTTACAGGCCGCTCACCGGTCTTTTCTTGGCGATTTACCCCTTGTACCTTGGACCGTGTACCCTGCACCTATCCTTTATCCTATCGGCCTTCTCACTCAGTGACTTGAGTAAAAACCAACGCCTGTTTGCGTCTTGGGGAGCCCCGTAGGGGTCGACAAGGGTTCTTGACAAGCCATGAATTCTGGGTAAACTTGCTGATTTGAGAGGATTGTCATGCCCATTTATGAATATCAAGCCTTGGATTCAGGCAAAGGGTGTGCAAAGTGCGCTGACCGGTTTGAGGTCATCCAACGCACATCGGACAAACCGCTCACCCGATGTCCTACCTGTGGTCAGCGGGTGGCAAAGCTGATCTCCTGGTGCAGGGCCGCGGTAGCGGAATATTCTGCTGTCCATGGGGCCGCTGAAAAGCGGATCGGCGAATATGAGAGAGAAGGGATGTGGAGCCATGCCGCGGAGCTAGCAGACAAGCACTCGGAAAAAATTAAAGACACCGGTATGAAATTGCGGGCCATCGACAATTATGCAAAGGCAGGCTACGACGCGAAGACTCTTGAGAAGCATGCAAAAACCAGCTTTAACGATAATGACTGAAAAGGAGGAAAGGGACCATGGTGTTGACGTCAAGGTTCGGATTTCGGGAAACGCTTTGGGTGCTCCTTGGCATCGTCTTTTTTTTCGTCGGCTCTTCAGCGCAGGGGGCGGAAGACAAGGAAAAGAAGGACCTTCCAGACCGAGCCATAAGCCTATTTTCTGAATATACGGGCGTGGTGATGCCCCAAGGCGAATCGGTAAGCCTCGATTTGACCGTGGCCGATAACGGCAGGCATGACGAAAATGTCCACCTCACGATGTCCTCCGTGCCGAAAGGATGGAGGGCATTGTTGAAGACTTACGGTTTCGGCATCACGGGCGTCCATGTGAGCAGCGAGAAAAGCAAAACTGTGACCCTCCGACTGGAGCCCGACGACACGATTCAACCTGGAATATATGAATTTACGGTCAAGGCAGAGACAGAGGATCGAAAACTGAGCTCAGAGACAAGGGTCTTTGTGACCGTTGAGGCGAAGAAGGAGGTGCAGAAATCAAAGGACATCAACATCAACACATCGTATCCCGTCCTGACCGGGCCCCCTGATGCCAAGTTCGAATTCTCCCTTGAGGTGGAAAACAAGCTGGACAAAGACACCCTCTTCAACCTCGTTGGTCATGGGCCTGAAAATTGGGACATAAATTTCAAGCCGGCTTATGAGGACAAGTTCATCTCGAGCCTGAGGCTTAAAGCCAACCAGAGCCAGACGGTTGCGGTTGAAGTGAAGCCCTTCCCTTTGGCCGCACCCGGCGAATATCCCATTTCCGTAAAGGTCAGTTCCCCGGAGGCCAAGGGGGAAGTGGAGCTGAAGGTGGTGCTCACCGGGACCCAGAAGCTGGAGGTAGGAACATCAAACGGTCTACTTTCCCTCAACGCCCTTGCCGGGCAGGAAGCCAATCTCTCCTTCTATGTCAAGAACACAGGCTCTGCGCCACTCAATAACATACGCTTCCTCTCCTTCAAACCGGAGAACTGGACCCTGACTTTTAAACCGGAAGGAATCGATTCTCTGGGCCAAGGAGACACGAAGCAGGTCGAGGTCACTCTGAAACCCTCAGCCGAAGCCTTGGTGGGCGACTACTCCGTGGTGCTCAACGTGGAGGCGGAAAAGATCACCAAGAATCTCGAGCTGCGGGTAACCGTCAAGGCATCCACGGCGTGGGGCTGGATCGGGATCGGGATCATTGTGTTGGTCATGCTTGGCCTTGTGGGGCTTTTCGTGCGTCTAGGGAGGCGGTAGGCATGGAGGAAAACCGCAAAGTCATCGAGACAACGGATCTGACCAAGCGGTATCATCGCCAGATCGCAGTCGACCGACTCACCTTCAGCGTTTGTGAGGGCGAGATCTTCGGTTTTCTCGGCCCCAATGGGGCCGGCAAGACCACCACCCTCCTCATGCTGCTTGGATTGAGTGCGCCCACGGCCGGCACGGCGAGGGTCTGCGGACTGAACCCCACGCGGGACGCGCGGGAGGTGAAACGGCTTGTGGGTTATCTGCCTGAAAACGTAGGTTTTTATGGCGATCTGGACGCCGTCCAGAGCCTGGCGTACGTGGCCGATCTCAATGCCATTGGCAAAAAGGAGGCGGGGGGCCGGATCGATGAGGTGCTGGATCTTGTGGGGCTCAAGACCGATGCCCGCAAGAAAGTGGCGCAATTCTCCCGGGGGATGAAACAGCGCCTCGGCGTCGCGGAGGTCCTGATTAAGACACCCAAGGTCCTTTTCCTGGATGAGCCAACCCTCGGGCTCGATCCCGAAGGTGCGCTCCGACTCATCGATTTGATTCGGTCTTTGAATCAGGAAAAGGGAATGACCGTTTTGCTCTCATCGCACAACCTCTTTCAGGTTCAGAAAATCTCCCACCGCGTAGGCATCATGATCCAGGGAAAATTGGTGGCACAGGGTTCCATCGACGCACTGGCCAAGGAAAAATTCGGACTGGGGGACAAGGAATATTCATTGGAAGAGATCTACATGCGGTACTTCCAGGAGGTATGACCCATGGAGGGCCTTTACGCCGTTTTCAGGAAAGAACTTTCCGACCACTTCACCAGTTACCGGTTCGTCATCCTTTTCACGCTCATCGCCATGGTGAGCTTCATCACGAGCTATATGGCGGGCGTCCATCTGCGGGAGAGCCTCGAAGGCGTGGCCAAGCCCAAGTTCGTCTTTCTCATGCTCTTCAACACGCCGGGGGCCCTTTTCTCCATGGTCCAGTTCGTGGCCTTTTTTGGTCCGCTCATCGGAGTGGTTCTTGGATTTGATGCCATCAACCGAGAGCGGGCCTACGGCACCCTGATAAAGATCATCTCCCAACCCATTTTTAGAGATGCCGTCATCAACGGTAAGTTCCTGGCCGGTGTTGCGACCATCACGATCATGCTCCTATCCATCGTGCTGGTCGTGGCGGGGTTCGGGCTCAACATCGTGGGTGTGGTGCCGGGGATCGAGGAGGTCTGGCGGTTATTCGTCTATCTGGTCATCAGCATTTTCTACTTATCCTTCTGGCTGGCGTTGTCCATTTTGTTCTCCATCTGCTTCAGGTCCATCGCCACCTCAGCGCTGGCCTCCATCGCGCTCTGGATCTTTCTCTCCTTTTTCGTCTCTCTGGGGGCCGAGGTAATGGCCAATACCGTCGCCCCCATTGAAGGCAAGGAGAACCTGAGGCCGGATATTGTCATGAAACACGAGCAGATCAAAGAACGGGTGGGACTCTTTTCTCCAATGGTCCTTTATTCAGACGCCAGTGCGACCATCGTGGATCCCATGAGAAAAACCACGAAGAGCATGATCCTCATCGGGCCCATGGAGGAACTGTCCGCCTCCCGTTTTCAGAATCCGCTCCCACTCGGCCAGAGCATACTGGTGGTATACCCTTACGTGGTGGCCTTGGTCGCAATCACGCTCATTTGTTTCGCCATGTCCTACCTCGTGTTCATGCTGCAAGAAATCCGAACGTGAGCGGGCGGAAGGGCGCCTAACGCTGGCGTGTTGGATAACTGGCATATTGGAGTGATAGAGTACTGGAAGTGAAGAGGCGCGTTCATGGGCCGATTTTGATGGTTGCCAATGCCGTTGAGATATTCACGAACGAGAGATTTTGTGTTAAGGTCATGGTATTGAGGATGAACGCGTGTCGGCTCTGTCGTTGAATAAAAGGGGAGGCGTTTTGAATATCCAAATACTCCAGCACGCCAGCACCGCCCACTCCCGTGAGGACCAGGAATGATTGAGCTGATCGTCAAGGGCGGGATCTTCATGTACCCCATCATCTTCTGCTCCATTTTCGCCCTGGCGGTCTTTATTGAACGTGTCTTCTGGCTGAGACGAAAAAGAATCATCCCCGATGATTTCGTCCGGCAGGTGGAAGAGCTCATCAGGAAGGAGAAATTCTCCGAGGCGGTCTTTCTGTGTCAGAGCAATATCTCCTCCATTTCGAAGATCTTTTTGGCTGGGCTGAAGAATGCGAAGAAAGGCATGTGGCTCGTCAAAGAGGCCATTGAGGAGCGCGGGAGCCGCGAGGCCTTGATTCTCGAAAAGCATGTGTCCATCCTTGCCACCATCGCCAACCTGACTCCCCTTTTGGGGCTCCTCGGGACCGTTTCGGGAATGATCAAAACGTTCAAGGTCATATCCATTCAAGGCATTGGGAATCCGGCGCCCCTGGCAGGAGGAATTGCCGAGGCGCTCATCACGACTGCGGCGGGGCTCTCCGTAGCGATTCCCACCCTCGTGGGTCACCGGTTCCTGAAGGACAAGGCCAACACCCTCGTCTTTGAAATGGAGGAGGACTCCATCCGGCTCGTGGACCTTATGGAGGGCCTTGGTGGGGCGGAGGACTGATGCGTTTTCGCAAGCCTGAGGAAGAAGATGTCCGGCTCGGGCTGGCCCCGCTCATCGATGTCGTCTTCCTCTTGCTGATCTTTTTCATGCTGACCTCTCACTTTGATGTGGCTTCCGGGGTCCTCATTCGACTGCCAAAGGTGGCCCAAAAGGTTCAGGAGCTAGACGAAAAGCGGATCACGGTGGTCATTGACTCTGAAGGAAATCCCCATCTGGAAGGGAAGCGGATGGAATTGAAGAAACTTCGTGAACGTTTGCAGGAGATCGTCAACCGGGAAGGGGTCGTCAATCTGATTCTCCAGGCCGATGAGAACGCACGCCACGGAAAGGTGGTCCAGGTCATGGACCTTGCCAAGACGGCCGGTGTGCGCACTATCATTATCGCTGCCCGTTGGGCTCCCGAGAAGGTGTTCTGACGTGGAACGCAGGAAGAAAAATTGGCTTCTTACCTTGATTTTCTGCATTTCTTTGCTCATTTTGCCGATCATGTGGCTGGGTTTCGGAAAATACGGATTTCTGAATCTCTACCGGATGGGGCTGGAACGGAAGGCCAATGTCGAAAGGGTGCAACAGATCGCCCGAGAAAATCAGGCATTGATGGATGAGATCCAACGGCTGAGGTCGGACGGCCGGTACATCGAGGCTGTGGCCAGGAGAGAGCTCGGACTGGTCGGAGAGAGAGATCTGGTCTACCGGTTCAAGGGAAAAATCAGGGAAAAGGAAAAACGATCCGCGGCGAATGACCTCCCTGCACGCCTTGAACATGCACAGGAAAAGAATGACAGCGGGGAGGAACGCCAGGATGACCCCATCAAATGATCTCATCAACCAGATATTGAATCAGGGTCCGTCGCAAAACTCCATTTACATCATCCTTTCGCATTTAATGGGGGAAGGGCAAAGTGCTGCGGTGATTCAGGGCTGTCTGAAGGCCCTTGATCTTTATCCGGACGACATCCGCTTGCGGCAACTCCTCGCTGATGTCTACCTGCAATTAGGATTCATCGGTCAGGCCGAGACCGAACTGGGCCGCGTGATCGACCGGATCAGCGATTTAGCCGGCCCTTACAAGACCCTGGCCAAGCTCTGCCTTGGACAGAAAAGGGTGGCTGAGGCCGAGCGCCTCTTGCAGCTTTACTGCCTCCACCAGCCCGAGGACATGGAGGCGGCCGGCCTCTTGGCTGAGCTTACGACAGAAGAGGCCAAGCCTGAAGCGGAACCGGAAGAGGGACCGGAGGAGGTCTCCGAGGCGGACCTTCTGGTTCAACTGGCGACCCCCACCCTGGCAGAGATCTATCTCAAGCAGGGGCAAGTCCAGGAGGCCATCAGGACCTACGAGAAAGTTGTCGCACGAAATCCGCAAAATGAAAGGTCGATTCAGAGACTAAATGAGCTCAAAGGAGCTGCCCAAGGCCCTGCGGAGACAAGAGAACTGGTTGCTGGACCCTCCCCCAAAGAGATCAACCAGAAGATGATCTCTGTTTTGGAGGGCTGGCTCACCCGGATTCGGGAACTGAAACGTGGCCGCGCCTAGCCCCATATTTCATTTCTGTGCAACGGGCATTGGCAGCGTACCGTTTCTGGACGTGCCGGCGGTATGCCGCCGCGTCTTGAACACGATTCCCGAGATGCCTTTCTGGCCGCAATTTGTGAGACGAAGCCGGCGTGAAGACATGAATGTGCAGTTCAGCGAAGGGCTTCCCCTGCTGGAATTCAATGAGGCGAAGGGGGCACTGATCCTCTCCCCTGCCGACAATCGAGAAAAGGCACTCACAACTTTCTACGAACGCTTTTTGAGCGGGGATACCGACACCTTCAAGATCAATCGAGACCACGCCCCCGGTCTGTATGAGATGCTGGAAGCGCTCACCGAGCAACCGGTCCAGGCGCAAGACCACTACATCAAAGGCCAGACCGTCGGTCCGGTGACCTTCACGGCCAGCATCAAAGACGCAGAGGGAAATCTGCTCTTTCATGACAGGGAACTGCGCGAATCCATGCTAAACGGTCTCGCCGTCAAGGCCCTATGGCAGGTCCGGATGCTTGAGCGTTCGGGGAGGAAGCCGGTGATCTTTCTCGATGAGCCGTCTCTCTCAGGCTTCGGTTCCGCCTTCTTCCCCCTCGAACGTCACGAGGTGATCGAACTGCTACAGGCCATGATCCACTATCTTCGCCAGCACGCCGACGTCCTGATCGGCATCCACTGCTGCGGCAATACCGACTGGTCCATGATCCTTGATGCCGGCCCTGACATCGTGAACTTTGACGCCTTCGACCATATGGACTACTTTCTGCTTTACCCGCGAGACCTCAAACGGTTCCTTGATGGCGGTGGCATCGTGGCCTGGGGCATCGTTCCCACCTCCGGTTTCACCGGAAAGGAATCCGTCGAAGCGCTCTCGGCCTTGGTTGCAGGGGGGGTCGAACGTATTGCGAGCTGGGGGGTCGATCCTGATCTTCTCGCAAAACAATCCCTGATTACGCCGGCCTGTGGCATGGGTTCCCTGGACGAGGACTCTGCCAGCGACATCCTCTCGCTCCTGCCTCGACTCACTGAAGCGCTGCGATCCCGATTCCCAATCGCTCATTAACACCTGGAGCAAGGTTGGAGGCCTCATCATGATCAATCTTTCCAGATTCTCACTCGAAGGGAAGGTCGCGCTCATCACGGGAGGCAGCCGCGGCATCGGTCAAGCGACTGCCGTCGCCTTTGCGCAAGCCGGGGCCCATGTGGTTGTGAGCAGCCGGAATTTAGAGAATCTCGAAAATGGTCGCCAATGAGATCAGGGGGATCGGGAGAAAGGCCCTACCCGTCGCCGCTCATATGGGGAGGCTGGAAAACGTCAAGACGCTGGTTGAGACGGCAATGGCCGAGTTCGGAAAAATCGATGTCCTTGTCAACAATGCCGGGACGGCCCCCGCTTATGCCAATTGTCTGGATGCCGAGGAACGGCTGTGGGATTGCAATCATGAATCTGAACCTGAAGGGCCTGTATTTTCTCAGTCAGGCCGTAGCGCGGGTGATGAAGACTCAGGGTGGGGGCAAGATTATCAACGTCGCTTCCATCGATGGATTTAAACCGCAGGAAAACGTCGGTATCTATTCCATCTCGAAGGCCGCCGTGATCATGGTGACGAAGTCCATGGCCCTGGAACTGGCCCCCTACAACATAAGGGTGAATGCGATCGCTCCCGGAGCCATTGATACCAAGATTCTCAACAACATGTGGGCAAATCTCCCCGAGGCTCAGAAGGCATTGGCAAAAAAAGCGGTTGCAACCAGGACGCCACTTGGACGTATTGGTATTCCCGATGAGATCGCAGGCGCCATGATCTATTTGGCATCGGAGGCCTCCAGCTATATGACGGGTGAGACGATCCTTATCGACGGGGGCGCCATGCTGGTCTCCACTCTGGAGTACGAGGACGAGTAAACGTCGGCCTCTTTGCATCCAGGCCCTGACCCGATCCGCTTTCTCCATATCATCCCGCTCTTGGCCTTTTCCTTTGTTTCATTTGAGTATAGTCATGAATCCTGCCCACCGTCCTTACAGCGTCTCTGAGCGTAGGGAATACCGGAAATCCCTCGGATTCGCAACGCCGTTTGAACGCCAAGTTGTATTTCCTTTCCAGATCAACGTCCAAGTACGGATCAAGAAACATGCTTAAAAAGACCGGCTTTCGCTTCTTGTCACGGGCATAACGGCAGCCTTCAAGGAGCCTATCCGCCACCCCTCCGAAGAATTTGTCAAATTCATCCCTCCAAATATTGAGCATGAACTTAATCACATCAAATTGCACGATGATCGAGTGCACCTCGCTTTCTTCCGATACGATCCGAAAAACATCCTTCAGTGTCGCCTCTTCTTCCGAGTATTTATAAAACAGCTGCCATGCATCCAGGGGATTTCCAATCATCGTCCCTGATACCGGCACGAATTCACGCAGTCTTTCAACGGCCTGTGGCGAGAACTGCGGCACGGCGAGTCCTGCCTTTACACACATGTCACTCTGAACGACGCTGAAACCCCCGGAATAGGTGATCAGGGAGACTCCGTTCCCTGCGGGAAGGGGCGGGCCGTCAAGTGCAACGGCTAAATTGAGCAGATCTTCGAAATCGTCCACCTGAACGGCGCCCGCCTGGTTGAACATGGTGGACCACATCTTCCCTGACCCTGCAAGCGCACCGGTGTGAGAAGCGGCGACCCTTCCGCCCTCTCTGGTGACACCCCCCTTCAAAGCAATGACAGGTTTCTTGTGGGAGGCATATTCCAGGGCAGACATGAGCCGCCTCCCGTCTCTGGTTCCTTCAACATAGAGCGCGATCACCAACGTATCCGGATCGTCAGCAAAGTATTCCAGAAAATCGGGACAATCCAGGTCAACACCATTACCATAGCTGACCATTTTGCTGATCTTAACGTTTCTGGGTTTACCGGCGTGTATGAAGAACTGGGCAAAGGTCCCACTTTGCGAAATGACGCCGATATTTCCGGCTTCGTGAGTGGAGGCGGGGTTGAAGGAAAGGCCCGACCTGGGGCAATAGATGCCCATGCAGTTGGGGCCGATCAACCGCACCTTGCCTCTGACCATGGCGGAAAGCTCCCTTTCCATCTGTAGACCTTCCCTCAGGGCGGTTTCACCAAAGCCGGACGTAAAAGACTGAATCGCCTTCACGCCTTTACGGACACACGCCTTCACGATATCCAGGACGTATGTGGCCGGCAAAGCGAGGATGACGTAGTCGACCGGTCCTTCTATGTCGAGAATGCTTGAATAGGATCTTCGACCGTGGATTTCCTTGTAGTTGGGGTTAACCAGATAGAGGTGGTCGCGGAGCTTCCCCTGTAACAGTGCCATGGTATAGAAATTCGTCGGGGAGGCCCCTATGACGGCCACGTTTCTGGGAAAGAAGACATCATCAAGGTTTGTTGTGATAGGTTGCATGCTTATCCTTTCGTTGCCCCATTTAGGCAATTTTCAACATGGTTTGGCGCAGCGCTTTCTTTGAAATCTGGGATCGAATCTCACCGTTGATGTAAAGGCCGAGCCCCAGGATGCGGTTTCCGCCGAGCGAAAGAATCACGTAGCCGTTGTCGATCCCGAGGTCGACCTTAAGTCGTTCCCCGGCCATGAGCCGGGCCAAACGGTCCTCATCCAGCTCAATTCTTGCGCGGGTGGCACCCCTTCCAAAGAGCTGCACCATTCTGGTGGTGGGTTTCATGAAGGCCCCCACCTTGCGGAAGGCCTTGAGCCCGGCCTTCACGACCTTCAAACCGACCGCGTCCATGACGGCGTGATGTTTCCGCAGCAAGGACCAGCTCTGCCTTCCCTTGAACAACAGATAGTCATCAAAGTGGCTCACCGGGATGCCGAAGCGATCATCCATGTAGGACAGGAGATGGTTTCTTTCATCCTCGCCGACCAATGAGGGCCATGAAGAATCCCACCGAGTCGACACGGTGGGGGTAGAATCGTGCGGCCATGCTGAGTCGTTCATCAAAAACAGTTCCCTCCCAATCACCTAGGCCCGGCTCCCAGCCGAGACCCAGCTCAAGGGGTAAAAGGGTCGCGTCCCTGCATTTCAGAAGGAAGTCCACGATCGCCTCGTTTTCCTCAGGATTGTAAGTGCACGTGGCGTAGACCATCCTCCCGCCCACGCGGAGAAGATCAAATCCCCTCACGATGATCCGCTGCTGTGTGTGGATCATGCTGCCCATCGCTCCGAAACGGCAGTGGGTGCGCCGACCCTTCACCCGCCTGAACTTCCCTTCCGAGGAGCACGGCACATCCGCCAGCACATAGTCAAACGGTTGTCTGAGGGGGAATTCCTGTGCCTGATACCCTGTCACCACTGTGTTCAGGACCCCCAGTCGATCCAAGGTGTGACCCAAGGGGATCAATCGGCCGGGGTGAAGTTCGTTAGCAATGATCAGGCCGGTGTTCTTCATGAGCTGGGCCAGCTGCGCCGTCTTTCCCCCTGGTGCCGCACAAAGGTCCACCAGAAAGGCGTCCTTTTCGGGCGCCAGCGCCATGGCGGGAAGGCACGAGGTGAACGCCTGGGGATGAATGTAGCCCAGAAAATATTCAAGCAGGTTTCCTCCGCTCTCCAATCCGTCCACCCGATATAGCGTTTCGTCTCCCTTCATGCTCTTTCGAAGACAAACGCCCTTCTTGGCCAGGGACGAAACCACGGCGAGCGGGTCCACCTTGAGGCGGTTGATTCTCAGATGGGTGGGAAGCGGCTTTTGAAGCGCCGCTTGGAAAAGGGAAAAATCCGGGATGAAGGATCGGTAGCGTTCAAACGCCTCCATCCCTTTACACGCATCCTCTCCTTTACCTGCCAAGGACGTGGCGGGCGATGACCTCCCTCTGGATCTCGGAGGTCCCCTCGTAAATGGTAAACACCCTCACATCCCTGTAATAGCGTTCAACCGGGTATTCTTTCATGTACCCGTATCCCCCGTGGATCTGCAGGGCAGTATAGGCCACCCGGTTGACCATTTCCGATGCGAACAGTTTCGACATGGAGGCCGAGGCCGAAAAATTTTCGCCCCGGTCCTTCATGGCCGCAGTGTTGAAGATCAGCACCCGGGCCGCCTCAATCTGCATGGCCATGTCGGCGATCATCCAGCGAAGGCCCTGGAACTGTGAAATGGGCCTGTTAAACTGTATGCGCTCCCGGGCGTAAGCGACGGAGGCATCCAGACACGCCTGGGCCACCCCAACGGACTGGGATGCGATTCCGATCCTGCCGCCATCAAGGGAGCTCATGGCGATCACGAAGCCATCCCCCTCCTGTCCCAGCAGGTTTTGAGCACCCACCCGGCAGTCTTCAAAGATAAGCTCAACGGTATCCGAGGCCCGGAGGCCCATCTTCTCCTCTTCTCTGCCCACATGGAAACCGGGGGTCCCCTTTTCAACCACAAAGGCGCTGATGCCCCGATGCTTCTTCTCCTTTTCAGTATATGCCGTCACGACGGTGATATCCGAGTTCTTGCCGGAGGTGATAAAACGCTTGGTGCCGTTAACGACGTAGCTATCCCCGTCCCTGATCGCCCTAGCCTTCTGGCTGGCGGGATCCGAGCCTGCGTCCGCCTCCGTGAGCGCGAAGGACCCGAGCTTTTTGCCCGCTGCCAGGGGTTTCAGATAGGTCTCCTTGAGATAGGGTGACCCGTAGAGGTAGATGGGTCCGCAGGCCACCGAATTGTGGACCGACATGATCACCGCCGTCGATGCGCAGGCATAGGCGATTTCCTGAAGGGCCACCGAATAGCTCACCGTGTCGACGCCGGCACCGTTGTACTCAGGCGGCACGTTCATGCCGAGTAGCCCCAGTTCGCCCATCCTTTTGAGATTCTCGGCTGGGAACTCGCCGGTTCGGTCCCTTTCAGCGGCCGTGGGCTGGATGACCTCCCTGGCAAACTCCCGCACCATGGCCCTGATCATTCTCTGTTCTTCGGTTAGCTCATAACTCATGGTCGAAAGCCCATAGCTCGTAGTTCATAGCTGATAGCTCACGGCTGCCCATTCCACCTTCCCCCCTTGAACCTTGCACCCTGAACCTTGGACCTGTCTTTCATGGCGTATACAGCACCACCAAAAGCTCCGCCTTCTTGTCGCTCAGGTTTCGGAGTTTGTGAACGATGGAGGAATTGAAGTGAAGCGCATCCTCGGGGCCCAGAACGTTCTGGTTCTCTCCCACCATGACCTCCACCTTGCCCTTCAGAACATACACAAACTCCTCACCCGCATGCTGGTAACTGACCCCCTTGTGCTCCGACTTCGGGTCGATGGAGATCCTGAAGGCCTTGAGACGTTTGTGTCTGGCCTCGGGTGTCAGGTTCCGATAGGCATAGGAATCGGTCCGCTTCTGATAGTCTTGGTCTTTCTGATGGCCCGCGTCCCGTTTCTCTTCTTTCAACAGGATACCGGAGTCCACCTCAAGGGCGCGGGACAGTTGGAGAAGGACCGAGACGGGCGGAATGGCTTCACCTTTTTCCACCTGGGAAATGTAGGCCGTGTTCAAACCCGTTTCGTTGGCCAGGCTCTTGAGGGTGATCTTCTTTTCTCTTCTCAACTTCATCAGCCTTTTGCCCAGAGGCAGTGGGCCCTTTCTTGTCGCCATGGCAACCTCCATTTCCTCGTGGTCACAACGCCCGATCAGGATGCACCCGCCGCGCACAATGGCGTGGCTCAAACCACCGGCAGAGGATGACTCCCTCAACCAGCATGCGGGGTATCCTGTTTGCGAAGGGTCAAAGATCTCTTTATACGCAGGGCGAGTCCGATGACGATGACCCCACTGATCATAATGATGAGATTGGACGCGAAAAAGGTCAAAATAAAGTCCGAAGGGTCCTTTAAATGGTAGGCCAAAATGAGCAAGTGAACCCCGAAACCCAGAAAGAAAAGGGCAAGAAGTAAGAGGATGATCTGGCCCACCCACCAGAGGAGCCCCTTCCCACCTTGCGGTTGAACCGTTTCAGAAGTTGGGGGGCCGGCGGTGCGCAATTTAAGTTTGTGATGAATCGAGCCTTGGGAGGACCAGGTTGTCACAGGCCGTGTAGGGATCAACCTTTCCATCGACGATATCGGCAACAGCCCTGCCGAAGGCCCCTGAATCGGTAATGCGGGTGAGCACCTCCTCGATCAATCGATGCTTCACCATGTCGGCCAGTTCTTCACGGACCCTTTCCTTTCTTCGCCTCAAGCCCAGGCCGCCCAGCGTCTCTTGTAGGTACTTGCCGTGCTTGTCGATCTCTTCCAGCAGCTCCGAGACCCCCTTGTCAAAGACGGCCTCGGCCTTCAGGATCGGGGGCCGCCACTTTCCCTCCGTGTATTTCTTCTGGTCCATGTCGATCATCAACCTCAGGTCGCTGAGTGTCCTGTCGGTCCCTTCGCGATCCGCCTTGTTGATGACAAAGATGTCCCCCACCTCCAGGATGCCCGCCTTGATGGCCTGAATATCGTCGCCCATGCCCGGAACCACCACAATGACGGTGGTGTGCGCGCTCTTGACCACATCCACCTCGTCCTGACCCACCCCCACGGTTTCGACGAGCACATAGTCCTTGCCCATGGCGTCCAGGACGTCGATGGCGCTCCGGGTCGACTGGGTGAGCCCACCGAAGTGCCCCCGCGTGGCAAGCGATCGGATGTACACCCCTTCGTCCATGCTGTGGCGCTGCATCCTCACCCGGTCGCCGAGGATGGCGCCGCCGCTGAATGGGCTCGTGGGGTCCACCGCCAGGACACCCACGGTCTTTTCCTGTTTTCGGTAGTGGCTGATCATCTGGTCAACCAGTGTGCTCTTGCCAACGCCTGGTGAACCCGTGATCCCCACCACATAGGCCTTGCCCGTATAGGGATAAATGTCTTTCAGGACCTCCCGAACGTGGGGCATTCCGTCGTCGATATCCCGGATGGCCCGTGCAACCGTTCTCACATCGCCCGAAACGATCTTTTCAACCGTTTGACTGGTCAATCTCACACCCCTCTCGGCTTGACGTGGTCTTCCACCCACTTTGTAATCTCTCTCAGCGGGGTGCCGGGTGTAAAGACATCTTTGATCCCTGCCGCCTTCAACATGGGGACATCGTGTTTTGGGATGATCCCGCCGCCGATCACAACGATATCCTCCGCCCCCTTCTCACGCAGCAGCTCCACCACCCGCGGAAAAAGGTATCGGTGCGCCCCGGCCAGACTGGAGAGGCCGATCAGATCCACGTCTTCCTGGATGCCTGCCTCAACGATTTCTTCCGGCGTCTGGTGAAGGCCCGTGTATACCACCTCGTAACCGGCATCCCGATAGGCCCTGGCGATGATCCGCGCCCCCCGATCATGCCCGTCCAGCCCCGGTTTCGCAACCATAATCCTGACCCGTCTTTTTCTCTCCATACCCTCCTCGCCGCTGGCTCAGAGCCCAGAATTGCAGCTCACAGCTGATAGCTCATAGCAAGACAATTGGACTCAACCCTTCCCCTTTGTACCCTGAACCTTGTACCTTGCACCCGCTTTTAATATATCCCCGGATCCCTGTACGCTCCGAAAACCTTTCGAAACACATCGCACACTTCCTGGAGCGTCGCATACGCGTTGACCGCATCGAGCACAGGCGCCATCACGTTCGTCTCGCCAACGCAGGCCTCCCCCACCCTCTCGAGCGACGCCTTCACCTCGGCGTTATCGCGCTCGGCCTTTACCCGGTTGGTCTTTTCGAGCTGGAGTCTTTCGAGCGCCTCGTCAATCTCAAGGACCTCAACGGGGATATCCTCTTCGACGACATACTTGTTGACCCCAACGACGGTGCTGGTCCCCGCGTCGATCTGCCGCTGAAAATGATAGGCTGCATCCGCGATCTCCTGCTGAGGGTAGTTCTTTTCAATGGCCGCAAGCATGCCGCCCATGTCATCGATCTTCCGGATGACGGAGAGTGCCTCTTCTTCCATCTGGTCGGTCAGTTTTTCAACGAAATAGGATCCCCCGAGGGGATCGATGGTGTTTGCGACGCCGGATTCCTCCGCGATGATCTGCTGGGTCCTCAAGGCGATGGTTGCCGCCTCCTCGGTGGGGATGGACAGGACCTCGTCCAGCGAATTCGTGTGGAGCGACTGGGTGCCACCGAGCACCGCCGCCAGCGCCTCGAGCGCCGTCCGCACTACGTTGTTGTAGGGCTGCTGGGCCGTGAGCGAGCACCCCGCGGTCTGGGTGTGAAACCGCAACCACCAGGAGCGCGGATTGGTGGCCTTGAACCGGTCCCGCATGATCTTTCCCCAGATGCGCCGAGCCGCCCGGAACTTGGCGATCTCTTCAAAGAAATCCAGGTGTGAGTTGAAAAAGAACGAAAACCTCGGTGCAAAATCATCCACATCCAGTCCTCTGTCCATGGCGGCCTGTACATAGGCAATGCCGTCGGCCAGGGTGAAGGCCAACTCCTGGACGGCGGTTGAGCCCGCCTCCCGGATGTGGTAACCGCTGATACTGATGGTGTTCCAGCGGGGCACCTCCTTGGTCCCGAATTCCACGGTGTCCGTGATCAACCGCACGGAAGGATACGGGGGACACATGAAGGTCTTCTGCGCGATGAACTCCTTGAGCATATCGTTTTGAATGGTGCCGCCGATCACTCCCCGTTTGATCCCTCTTTTTTCCGCCATGGCAATATACATGGCCCAGATGACCGGCGCCGGCGGGTTGATGGTCATGGAGGTGGTGATCTGGTCGATGGGGAGACCCTCAAAGAGGTCCTCCATGTCCTTCAGGGTGTCGATGGCAACCCCGCACTTTCCCGTCTCGCCCTTGGACCTTGGGGAGTCGGTGTCATAGCCCATGAGGGTGGGCATGTCAAAGGCCGTTGAAAGACCGGTCTGTCCGGCCTTGACCAGGAGGTGGAAACGCTTGTTGGTGTCCGTGGCGGAGCCGAGCCCCGCAAACATCCGCATGGTCCAAAGGCGGCCACGGTACATGGAGGGCTGAACCCCACGCGTGAAGGGAGGCTCTCCTGGGAACCCGATCTTTTCAGCCCAGTCCTGGTCCCTGATATCCAGCGGGGTGTAGATCCTCTGAATTTCCTTGTCGGAGACGGTCGCAAACCGAGCAAGTCGCTCCGGCTGTGCTGAAAAGGCGGCTTCCGATTCTTTCTGCCACTTTTCCCTGGCTTCCTCGATGTCAGCGAAGACCTTCGGATCAAAGGTCAAGGCCATGAGACACCTCCCGATTACATTCCTTTGAGGAGATTCCTTGCGATGACGAGACGCATGATCTCATTGGTGCCCTCATAGATCTGACAGATCTTGGCGTCCCGCATGTGGCGCTCCATGGGGTATTCCTTACAGTACCCGTAGCCCCCCAGGATCTGGACACCCTCCACGGAGGCCTTCATGGCCGCATCCGATGCGAACATCTTGGCCATGGCCGCCTCTTTCTCGTAAGGCTTGTGGTTGTCCTCCAGCCATGCCGCCCTAAGCGTCAAGAGCTCTGCCGCATCAATCTCGGTGGCCATGTCGGCAAGCTTCCACTGGATGGCCTGAAACGTCGAGATGGGCTTCCCGAACTGCTCGCGCGTTTTGGCATATTCCAAAGCCTCCTCCAACACCGCGCGGCCGATTCCAATGGCCTGGGACGCAATTCCGAGGCGGCCGCCATCCAGGGTGGTCAACATCTGTCGAAACCCTTCCCCCTCTTTCCCGAGGAGCGCATCTGCCGGGAGCCTTGCATCCTCGAAGACCAACTCCGAGGTCCCCGAGGCGAGGATGCCCATCTTTTCCTCGACTCGGCCCACGTGAAAGCCGGGGGTGTTCTCAAGATCCACCACAAAGGAACTGATCCCTTTGTATCCTTTTCCCTTTTCGGTCACGGTCGCAACCACCGCAAAGGAGGCCACATTGCCGTTGGTGATGAATTTCTTTTCGCCGTTGAGGATCCACCCGTCCCCATCTTTCACCGCCATGGTGCGCATGCTCGCCGGGTCGGAGCCTGCGCCTGCCTCGGTAAGGCCGTAGCAACCGATCTTTTCCCCTGAGGCACACGGATAGAGATATTTCTTCTTCTGTTCCACCGTGCCGTAGGCCATAACCGGGAAGCAGTAAAGAGAGTTGTTGACGGACATGATCACACCCGTCGAGGCGCATGCCTTGGAGACCTCAATGAGGGCCAGGACATAGCTCACGTTGTCCATGCCGCCGCCGCCGTACTCCTCGGGCACGGCGATGCCCATCATCTTCAGCTCGCCCAATTTTCTGACGATTTCAGCAGGATGTTCGTGTTTCGCATCCAGCTCTGCGGCCCTGGGTTTGATCTCTGTTTCCGCGAAACGGCGGGCCATCTCCTGGACCATCTGGTATTCTTCGGTGAGTGTAAAATCCATAGGTTATGGCAACCTCCCTTTGAACTGGGGTTTCCGTTTCTCCAGAAAGGCCGTCATCCCTTCGGCGGCATCCGGGCTTACCTTGCACATGGCAAAGCCGTCGGCCTCCAAATAAAGACCCGAGCGCAGATCCAGGTCATAGCCGCGATTGATGCAATGCTTGACCACCTTCAGGGAGACCTTGCCCTTCGATGAAATGACCTTTGCCGTCTTTACGGTCTCCTCCCAGAGCTTATCCGGCGGAAAGACCTTGTTAACCAACCCGATGGCCTTGGCCTCCTGGGCCGAGATAATGGCCCCCGTCATGCAGAGCTCTTTGGCCATTCCCTTGCCCACAAGCCTCGACAGTC
This sequence comes from uncultured delta proteobacterium, assembly GCA_963830155.1. GTDB lineage: Bacteria > Desulfobacterota > DSM-4660 > Desulfatiglandales > Desulfatiglandaceae > CAWHLE01. The sequence goes on from CAWHLE010000001.1 coordinate 411,086, forward strand.
TCTGGGTCCCGCCAAAACCCGGAATGATCCCGAGATTGATCTCGGGTTGGCCGAACTTGGCGTTTTCCGAGGCGTAGATGAAATCACACGCTATGGCGATTTCTGTTCCGCCCCCCAGGGCAAACCCGTTGACGCAGGCGATGACCGGAATGGGAAGGGCCTCGATCCGAAGCAGGAGCTCCTGGCCGGCGCGGGAAAACTTGCGTCCCTCAAGCGGGTCGAGCTTTACCATGTGCGCGATGTCGGCTCCCGCCACAAAGGCCTTTTCCCCCTCACCGGTAAGGATCAGCACCCGCACGTCTGGATCCTTCTCGATATGGTCGAACGCGTCATCCACATCAACCAGCATGGCGGGGTTGATCGCGTTGAGCGCCTTGGGGCGATTGAACTTGATCACGGCAATCTCCCCGTCTTTTTCAAAGATGATGTTTTCGTAAACCATCAATGGACCTCCTTTGCTACAATCTCAGACCTTCTCGAGTACCGTGGCCATCCCCTGCCCGCCCCCGATGCACAGGGAGGCAAGCCCGAGGCTGTGACCCTTTCTCTCCATTTCTCCCATGAGGGTCAGGATAATGCGGGCCCCGGTGCAGCCGATGGGATGGCCGATGGAAATGCCACTGCCCAGGACATTGGTCTTTGCCTCATTTAGCTTTAGCTCCCGCATGCAGGCGAGGGCCTGCACCGCGAAGGCCTCATTCAGCTCGACGACCCCGAAATCCCCGATGGACAGTTTCTCCCTGGCCAGGATCTTGCGGACGGCCGGCACCGGGCCAAGCCCCATAAAGGCAGGGTCGATGGCCGCCGAAGAAGTTGCCCGAATGCGCACCAAAGGCTTAAGCCCCAGTTCTTTGGCCTTTTCCTGCGACATGACCAGGACCGCGGCCGCAGCATCGTTGAGGCCCGATGCGTTTCCCGCCGTGACGGTCCCGTCCTTTTTGAAGGCGGGCCGGAGCTGAGCCATCTTTTCCACCGTGGTTTCCATGGGTCTTTCGTCCGTGTCGAAGAAGGTGACCTGTCCCTTCTTGCCGGGAATCGGCACGGGCACGATTTCATCCTTGAAGAGCCCATCGGCAATGGCCTTTCTCGCCCGCTGATGGCTGAGCGCACCGAGCTGGTCCTGCGCCTCTCTCGATATGCCGCACCGCTCCGCAATGTTTTCGGCCGTCAACCCCATGTGGTAGCCGTAAAAGATCTCATAGAGGCCGTCGAGGACCATCAGATCCACCAGCTCCGTGGAATTCATCCGGGCTCCCCAGCGGGCCGCAGGAAGCGCATAGGGGATCATGCTCATGTTTTCCATGCCGCCGGCCAGCACCACGTCCGCATCGCCGGTGCGAATGGACTGTGCCGCGAGCGCCACCGCCTTCATTCCGGAGGCGCACACCTTGTTGACGGTAAAGGCAGGGGTCTCCTTGGAGAGGCCCGCACGAATCGTGGCCTGCCTTGCCACATTCTGTCCCTGGCCCGCCCCGACCACATTTCCCATGATCACCTCATCGACTTGTACCGGCTGAAACGAGTCGTCATAATCGTAGGCGGCCTTTTCGAGATCAATCATCCCCCTGCCCTTGATGGCGTCGGGCTCCAGATCAGCCAACCGTCCAGAGACCACGGGACGAAGCTTTGCCTTCTTGAGGGTCTCTTTGAGCACCAGGGCGCCGAGCTGTATCACCGGGATATCCTTAAGCGATCCGCCGAACGTACCCACTGGCGTTCTTGCGCCAGAGACAATCACTACTTCACGCATCGTTATTTCTCCTTGATGTCAGTATGGATCACGATGAATGTACGTATGCTCATCCAAAACCGGCTGTTTCTGGATTCGCGCGAACAGGCTTCAGCGATCAGCTAAGGCTAAGAAAAACAATAGATTGGCTGAATGCTGGCCGCTGATCACTGAAAGCCCCATCGAGAAATCTCCGATTTATGGATGGACACTACCTATTAGATACGACTGGCCAAGTCAAGTCAAATTGAGGCGGTCATTTTGCTTGACATTCTCCTAATGGATCGCATACTTACCGGGCGTTAACGGGCTCGGTCCAGTTGCAGGACACAAGCCCCTGACGACAAGTGAAACGATATGAACCACGAGGAATGTCACCATGAACCCCATCGCCCAAGAGCTTAACGAGACCATCCAACGCGTCAACATCCATGTTTTCGAGATGCTTTCCGCCGTGGGGAAGCAGCTGTTCTTTCCCAAAGGGATCCTTTCTCAGAGCGCGGAGGCCAAAGAAAAGGCCCACCGGTTCAACGCAACCATCGGGATGGCGACCGAAAAGGGTCATACCATGTATCTTCCCTCCGTCATGGCTATGCTCAAAGGGTTGACCCCCGAAGAGGCCCTCACCTACGCCCCCTCTTTCGGCCTTCCATCTCTCCGCCAGACCTGGAAGAAGGCCATCTATCAAAAGAACCCGTCCCTTGAGGGCAAGGCAGTGAGCCTTCCCGTTACGACCAATGCCATTACCCATGGGTTGGGGGTCGTCTCGGACATGTGGGTCGACCCTGGTGACGCGATCGTCCTGCCTGACATGATGTGGGGGAACTATAACATGGTCTTCTCGGTTCGAAGAGGGGCCCGTATCGTCCAGTTTCCCATGTTCGACGGGGAGGGCAGATTCAATCTTGAGGCCTTCGAACGCTGTGTCCGAACGGTGTCACAGGAAAGGGAGAAGGTCATCGTGCTCCTCAACTTTCCAAACAATCCAACCGGTTACACCGTGACGCCTTCCGAGGGAGACCGTATCGCAGATGTCCTGGTGGATCTGGCGAGCTCCGGCAAGAATGTCCTGGCCGTGACCGACGATGCCTACTTTGGCCTGTTTTTTGACGACGAGGCCTTGAAGGAATCCATCTTCACCCGATTGATTGGACGTCATCCGCGATTGGCTGCCATCAAACTGGACGGGGCCACGAAAGAAAACTTCGCATGGGGATTGAGGGTCGGTTTTATCACCTACGGCGTTTGCGCCGACAAGGACGCGGGCCTGGTGTATGACGCGCTCGAGAAGAAGACCGCGGGGGCGGTGCGGGGTTCCATATCAAACGTCTCCCGCCTGAGTCAGGTCCTGGTTCACCGGTCCATGCAGTCCCACGGCTACGCGGCAGAAAAAGAGGAAAAACTACGGATCATGAGGGGGCGGGCTCAAGAAGTGAAAAGGGTCCTCGCCGACCCAAAGTTCAAACCGGCCTGGACCGTCTATCCCTTCAATTCAGGATACTTCATGTGCGTGAGGCTCAAGACCGTGAAGGCCGAAACGCTCAGACGCCATCTCCTCGACCATTACGGCGTGGGGGTCATCGCTCTCGGGGACCACGACATCCGGGTTGCTTTCTCCTGTGTGGAAGAAGAGGATATTCAGGCGCTTTTTGACACCATGCTCCAGGCGGTCAAGGAACTGGCCTCACGCTAATCTGCTATTTTTCATGCGCCATATCGAACTGCATGAAATTCCCCGAGGTTGCCGCACTGGGCCTTGGTGAGTGCTCTTTGGGCTCGCTGCCCTCCTTGAAGCTCTGGAAGACCGTCTTTTCGGAATCGGGCCCCGCAAGGAGACCGGTCGCTGCATCGATTTTTGCAAAGACGATCCCATCCGGAACAGCGAAGTCGAGGAGGGGACGTCCTTCCAGGACCTGGGACATGAAACGCAACCAAATGGGACTTGCGGCTCTCGATCCCGTCTCCCCCTTACCCATGGGCCTTTGGTCGTCGTAGCCCACCCAGACGCCGGTCGTAAGCCCCGGGGTGTATCCCATAAACCAGGCATCCCTGAGGTCATTGGTTGTCCCTGTCTTGCCGGCCGCCGGACGCTTTAAGGCCTTCACCCGCCAACCCGTTCCCTCCTGGATCACCGCCTGCAAGAGATCGGTCATAATGTAGCAGGTTTCCTTGGAAAGCACGGTCTCGGCCTCGGATTGGTGCTCTTCCAGGACCTCACCGTTTCGATCCAGAACGCGCTCGACGAAAATGGGCCTCACCAGTTGACCGCCATTGGCAAATACCGCATAGGCCCTGGTGATTTCCAAAAGGGATACCCCGGATGACCCAAGGGCAAGGGAGAGGTCTGCGTTCAGGTGGGATTCAATCCCCATTTTGCGGGCATACTGGATGGCGTAATCGATGCCGATCTCCTTCAGGATTTTCACCGTCACCACGTTCCTGGACTCAGCCAGGGCCGTCCTCAAGAGGGTGGGGCCAAAGAACTTTTCGGAATAGTTTTTTGGCTTCCAGGCCTCGTCGTCCGGATTCCGTTCTGACACGTAAGGGGCATCCAAGATGAGGGTACGCGGGCTCATGCCCCAGTCAAGCGCAGCCGCGTAAATAATGGGCTTAAAGGCCGAGCCGGGCTGACGTCTCGATTGAACGGCCCGGTTGAACTGGCTGTCGGTGAAATCTCTCCCACCCACCATCACCCGGATCTTTCCGGTTTCGGGCTCCATGCAGAATAGGGCGCCTTGGACCTCTGGGGCCTGCTCCAAGGCCACCTCCCAGGCGAAGGGAGCCACACCCTTTTTCACCAACCGGACGAGGATGACGTCGCCCGCCTTGAAAACCTCGGATGGCCGTTTCACGCTGGCGGCGTAATAGGCCACATCCGGATTCACCGGTCTCGCCCATTTCATCTCAGAAAGCGGGAGGCTTACGAGTTCCCCCTCGGCCAGTCGAACCGAAACCTCGCCCGCCCCATCATCCACCCCTTCCACGAGTGCCTCGACCACATCGCCTGGACGATGGGGCACCTTCAACTTCTCCGGGGTTTCCTCTCCGTTGCCCCTCCCTTGCGGGTTAGAAAGTTGGCGCAAAGGACCACGGTACCCCTCCCGTTTGTCAAGCTCCTTCAGTCCCTTTGAAAGGGCCTCCTCCGCCATGCGCTGCATGGCCACATTGACCGTCGTAAAGACCTTCAATCCGCCGCGGTAGCACACATCCCGGCCATACCGCTCCATCAGATACCGCCTCACATATTCCGTGAAATAAGGCGCCTTTTCGAAGACGTTTTCGGTGGGGGCCTGGATCTGTAAAGGCGCAGTGAGGGCCTCGTCATGGGCCTCTTTAGAGATGTAGCCCTCCTCCAGCATTCGATCCAAAACGTATTTCTGCCTCGCCTTGGCTCGGTCAAGATGCGCCACGGGCGAATACCGGCTGGGGGCCTGCGGAAGACCGGCCAAGAGCGCCGCCTCCTGCAAGCTCAGATCACGGGTCGACTTATTGAAGTACGTTCGCGAAGCGGCTTCCACGCCGTAGGCGCCATGGCCCAGATAGATCTGGTTCAAGTAGAGAAACAGGATCTTATCTTTTGAGAAGTTCTTCTCGATCTGCATTGAAAGGATCGCTTCCCGGGCCTTTCGTTTATAGGTGCGCTCCGTGTTCTTGAGAAGCAACGTTTTCGTCACCTGCTGGGTGATGGTGCTGCCCCCTTGCTCGATCTTTCCGGCCACCAGATTTTTCAAAAGGGCCCGAAGCATGCCCATGAAATCCACGCCCGCGTGCGCGAAAAATCGGGCATCCTCCGCAGCCACAAAGGCTTGAATCAGGTGTTGGGGCACCTCATCCAGGGGCACCACAATCCTTTTTTCGTCCCACAATCTCCCGATGACCTCGCCATCCCCGCTGTAAATCTCTGTAACCACCGGAGGACGGTAGTCCGCCAGAGACCCGATATAGGGAAGGTTGCTGGACCACAGATACCAGAACGCCGCGCCCGCCGAGGCGCCAAGGAACATCAGGACAAAAAGGGCCAGAAGGCACCCCTTCAGAAAACGCATCATTTGATCACTCTCCGGTCGAGACTCCGATACTGGATGGCCTCTGCCACATGGACCACCCCAATCGCAGGGCTTGCCTCCAGATCCGCGATGGTCCGGGCGATCTTGAGGATCCTGGCATGGGCCCGAGCGCTCAGGCCAAATTTTTCCATGGCCCTTTCAAGCAAGCGGCTCGACGCTTCATCCACCACACAATGCTTCTTGAGTTGGCGGGTGGTCATCCGGGCGTTGGCGTGAATTCCCTTGCCCTCAAATCGCGCCAACTGTATGGATCTGGCCTGCATCACCCGATCGAGGATCTCCTCGGAAGCCGTGACGGGTTCGGGTGCTTCCAGGTCTCTATAGCGGACCGAGGGCACTTCCAGGTGGATGTCCATACGGTCCAGGAGCGGCCCCGATATCTTGCTTCGGTAACGCTGCACATGAATCAGGGCGCACGTGCACTCCCGTTTGGGGTCTCCGAGGAAACCGCACGGACAGGGGTTCATGGCCGCCACCAGCATAAAAGCGGATGGGTAGGTCACGGAAGCGTTGGCCCTGGAGATGGTGACATGGCCGTCTTCCATGGGCTGTCGCAGGACCTCCAGGACATTTTTTCTAAATTCGGGGAGTTCATCCAGGAAGAGGACGCCATTGTGGGACATGCTGACTTCGCCGGGCCTCGGGTTCTGCCCCCCTCCGATCAAACCGGCATCGGAGATGGTGTGGTGCGGTGCCCTGAAGGGGCGCTCCGTGATGAGCCCGTGGCCCGGCGGCATGAGTCCCATGACACTATATAGCTTTGAGGTCTCGAGGGATTCTTCAAAGGTCAGCGGAGGTAGAATGGAGGGAAGCCTCCTTGCCAGCATGGTCTTTCCCGATCCGGGCGGCCCGATCATGATGACGTTGTGACCGCCTGCGGCTGCAATTTCAAGCGCCCGCTTGGCGTTTTCCTGACCGCGCACGTCGCTGAAATCCACGCTGGCCGACTGCCTCTGGAAAAGACTCCGGATATCCACCTGAAACGGCTCTATCCTCGTGATCCCACGCAACACCTGCACCAGATGAAAAAGCGACTCGACCGGGTAAATGCGAACCCCCTCAACCACAGCGGCCTCATGAGCGTTTTCAACGGGGAGAAAGATCCCTTCATAACCCAGCGCCTTGGCAGTGATGGCCATAGGGAGGACGCCCCGCACGGGCCTGATCAAGCCATCCAGCGCCAGTTCGCCGATGAAGAGATGGCCCGCGCAGGAACCTCGGTCCACCAATCCGGTGGCGGCAAGGATCCCAAGGGCAATGGGCAGGTCAAAGCCGGTTCCTTCCTTTTTTGTGTCGGCAGGCGCCAGGTTGACCGTGATTCGGTCCGCAGGGAAGGCGTATCCGGAATTCTTTATGGCCGCTTTGACCCGCTCCTTGCTCTCACGCACCGCCGCCTCAGGTAGCCCCACCGTGGCAAAGGTTGGAAGGCCCTGGGTGATGTCCACCTCAACGTCCACGACGTAGGCATCAACGCCGATCACAGCGCTGCTCTGGACTTTTGCAAGCATAGGCAAGACCTGACGAAACGTTCATCTCCGTTCTTGGCGATCCAAGGGGTATGACGGGCGGGCTGAAAACACTGACCGGTCCCGCCCACGCCGGGATCGATTGCGCCCCTGGGGTGGCCGTGTATCAAAAACGCTTTACATTTACCACACTAAATGATATTTTTCAAAGGTTAACCATTCTGCCTGAAGCCACAGGGCTCGACCCAGTACGCGGATTCAGGTTGTTCTCAAAAAATGTTCAGGAGGCGCACATGGCACGGATCACGGTGGAAGACTGCTTGCAGAAGGTCAACAACCGTTTCGCTCTTATTCATCTAACTGCCAAGCGGGTTCGTCAACTCCGTAAAGGAAGCGAGCCATTGGTGACGGTCAAAAACAAGGACATTGTCGTGGCCTTGCGCGAAATTGCCGCCGGGCGTGTTTTCCCGCTTGATCGGGATGCTGAGCAGGAAGCTGCCGCCATGGCGCTTCCCCAGCCCGAAAGTGAACCGGACGCTCCCGATCCGCTGGAAGCCCAGGAGGAAGGTGCCCCAGGGAACTGAAGATGAACAAGCGTGACTACTATGAAATCTTGGGGGTCCACCGGGATGCCGGCGACGAAGAGATAAAGAAGGCCTACCGCAAGCTGGCCCTCCAATGTCATCCTGATCGAAATCCGGACGACAAGGCGGCGGAGGAGAGATTCAAGGAGGCGGCTGAGGCCTATGAAGTCCTCAGGGACAGGGAAAAGCGGCAGATTTACGACCAGTACGGCCATGCAGGTCTTGAGGGTCGCGGGTTCAGGGGTTTTGCCGGCTTTGATGATATCTTCTCCACGTTTGGTGACATATTTGAGGATTTTTTCGGGTTTAGCAGTGGCCGCAGGAGCCGCCCAAGGACACGGCAGGGCAACAGTCTGCGGTATGACACCGAACTGACGCTGGAAGAGGCCTTTCAGGGAAAAGAGGAAGAGATCTCGTTCGATCGATGGGCGAGCTGTGAGACCTGCGGCGGCAGCGGACTGGCGCCCGGTTCGCAGCGCCAGGTCTGCATTACCTGTCATGGCAGAGGCCAAGTGGTCCGAACACAGGGGTTCTTCCAGATCAGCACCACTTGTCCGACCTGTCACGGAGAGGGGCGTATCGTCACCAACCCTTGCGAAACCTGCCGAGGGGCGGGCAAGTCCAAGGTCAAACGGAAGATCAGTGTGAAGATCCCTCCGGGTGTCGACACCGGATCGCAGCTGCGAATCCGGGGAGAAGGGGAGCCGGGCGAAAATGGTGGTCCGCCGGGAGACCTTTTCGTGGTCATCCACGTGAAGGACCATACGTTCTTCGAGCGCAAGGGCGAACACCTCATCTGCGATGTGCCCATATCCTTTGTTCAGGCGGCCTTGGGTGATGTCATCAGCATCCCGGGCCTCGGCGGAGAAACACCCTATGAGATCCAGATCCCCCAGGGGACACAGCCAAATGACATGTTGAAGGTCCCGGGAAAGGGCATGCCCAGCCTGTCAGGCCATGACAACAGGGGGGACATGTACGTAAAGCTGGTCGTCAAGATTCCCAAGAAACTGAGCCAGCGGCAGAGGGAACTGCTTCAGGTCTTCGCCGCCAATGAGGGACACGCCCCCTCCAAGAAAAAAAAAGGAAAAAATTTCTGGAGCAAGATGAAGAAGTAGCATGCGGGAACTCTGCCTTAGGCCGGGCGGCGTATTTTTGATTTTTGTTTCTCGTGTCGATGATTTGTGGTAAAAAGTTTTGCATCAGCGTGGATGGGAGATCGGCTAGGTTGCCATGATACCAAAAGAGAAAAAGGAATACTTCGAAATCCTCCTGACCCAGCGATTGAACGAGCTGGTTGAAGAGGCAGACAAGACAGTCCTTGACATGACCGATCAGGGGGACAATTTCCCTGACCCCACGGACCGGGCCAGTCTCGAGTCCGACAGGAACTTTACCCTCCGGATCAGGGACAGGGAGAGGAAGTTGATCGGCAAAATCAGGGAGGCCTTGGAGCGACTTGAGCAAGGCACTTACGGCGTGTGCGAGAGCTGCGGGGAAGATATCTCCGAACAGAGACTCAAGGCCCGTCCGGTGACCACTCTTTGTATAGAGTGCAAGACTCGGCAGGAGAACGACGAAAAGGTCAGAGGGCTTTAGTTGGCCTCTCACATTGTATTGGCTGGTCGAAGAGAAAGCCGGTGCACCGATATGCCCGGCTTTTTTGTCCTGTACCGGCCCGCCATGGCCTGTGAATCAAGGGCCTGACGACCACGACGAGCCCCCGTATGGATGAAAGGGAAAGCGTCCACAAGCAACAAAAAGGAGAGGCGGAAAAGGCCCCTGCGGAGATCATCACGACGCACGTCAACGCCGATTTCGACGCCCTGGCCTCCATGATCGCGGCAAGCAAGCTCTATCCCGAGGCCGCCCTGGTGTTCCCGGGGTCCCAAGAAAAAAACCTCCGGAACTTTTTCCTGCTCTCTGCCTCCTATCTCTTCAATTTCGTCAAACTGAAGCAGATTGACCTGAAAAATGTCAGACGCCTGATTCTGGTCGATACGCGGCAGAGGGGCCGCATTGGAAAGCTTGCCGACCTCCTGGACGACGAGAAGGTGGAGATCCACGTCTACGACCATCATCCGCAGTCAGATGACGACATCAAAGGCCATCTGGAAGTGGTCAGAAAAACGGGCTCCAACAGTGCCATCCTGACGGGTTTGATCAGGGAAAGGGGGATTGCGCTCACACCCGATGAGGCAACCATCATTTGCCTCGGGATCCACGAAGACACCGGCTCTTTCACCTTTTCCTCCACGACGCCCGAAGACCATGGGGCCGCCGCCTGGCTCCTGGAGCAGGGCGCCAATTTGAACGTGATTTCCGACCTTCTGACCAGAGAGCTCACCCCGCAGCAGATCTGGCTCCTGAACGACCTGACCAAGTCAGCGGTGGCGCGGACCATCAACGGCGTAAAGGTGGTATTCAGCAGTGTGGCCCGAGACGAGTATATCGGGGACTTCGCCGTGCTGGTCCATAAATTCATGGAGATGGGAAATCTGAATGTGGTCTTTGCCATGGCCCAGATGGAAGACCGGATCTATCTGGTCGCACGCAGCCGTATCCCCGAGGTCAACGTGGCTGAGATCGCCGTCGCCCTCGGCGGCGGCGGGCACCCTCAGGCGGCTTCGGCCACCATCAAGAATAAGACCCTGATCCAGGTCGAACGTTCCATCCAGGCCCTGCTCAGGAGTCGCATCAACCCGTGGAAACGGGCCAGGGACATGATGTCGGCCCCCGTCATCCAAATCTCTGCAGAGGAGAGCATCAAGAAGGCGGCTGACCTGATGACCCGGTACAACATCAATGTACTCCTGGTTATGGACCGGGCGGGTGAGCTCAAGGGGTATGTCACTAGGCAGCTCGTGGAAAAGGCCGTGTTTTTCGGCCTGGATGACCTGAAGGTCAAGGATTACACCAACATCGAGTTTTCCGCCGTCCACCCCGACACCCCGCTCAAGGAGGTCCAGGAACTGATCATCCGGACAAAGATAAGGGTCCTGCCCGTGGTGGAAGACGGCAAGGTGGTCGGCGTGATCACCAGGACCGATCTCCTCAACATACTGGTCGGGGATTCTCCGGTCCCGGAGCTTCTCTTTGACGCAAAGAGCCAGACCCACCGGCTGAGGCACAAGAGCATGGCGGCCTTGCTCAAAGAGCGGCTCCCCAGAAGAATCATTGAGGTGCTCAAGTCCTTTGGAGATATGGCGGACCTGATGGGGTTTAACGCCTATCTGGTGGGAGGGCTCGTCCGGGATGTCCTTTTGAAACGGGAAAACCTGGACGTGGACATCGTCATTGAAGGTGACGGCATCCGGTTTGCGCAGGCCTTCGCCAAGCGCCATCAGGTCCGCGTCAGGAGCCATCGCAAATTCGGGACCGCGGTTCTCGTATTTCCGGCCGGGTTCAAGGTCGATGTGGCAACGGCCCGCATGGAGTATTATGAATCCCCGGCAGCGCCCCCCACCGTGGAGACAAGCTCGCTCAAGCTGGATCTCTACCGGCGCGATTTCACCATCAACACGCTGGCAGTGAAGCTCAACAAAAGGCACTACGGCACCATGATCGACTATTTCGGGGCACAGACGGACATCAAGGAAAAGGTGCTGCGGGTGCTCCACAGCCTGAGCTTTGTGGAGGACCCGACCAGGGTGCTGAGGGCCATCCGCTTCGAACAGCGATTCGGGTTCAAAATCGGGACCCTCACCCTTGCCCTGATCAAGAACGCCGTGAAGATCAATTGCTTCAAGGACCTGTCACCGAGACGACTCTTCCTTGAACTGAAGCTGATCCTCAAGGAAGAAGACCCCGTGAGGGCCATCGAGCGCATGAACGAGCTCGAAGTGCTCCAGGTCATCGCCCCGGAGATCGAGTACTCGGACAGAGAGCGGACACTTATCGAGGAAACCACACGGGTGATCGCCTGGTACAACCTCCTCTACCTCGAAGAGGGCCTTGAAAACTGGAAGCTTTACTGGCACAGCCTCACCTCGGGGCTCGATCCGAGGCGGCTCAAACAGCTGGCAAAGCGGATGGGAATGGTAGATCTGGAATGTCAGAGGATGCTCGACCAGAGGGAGAGGGTACCCACGCTTCTGGAGGCCCTTTTCAAGTTTGAAGGAGACAACTACGCGCTGCACAGTCTCCTTGCCCCGTTTGATGAGGAGACGGTGCTCTACGTCATGGCCAAGGCCAACAGCGAAAAGACGCGGCGCCTGATTTCGCTTTACTTCACGAAACTTAAGTCCACCCGTATCGAGCTTCATGGCACCGACCTCCTCTCCATGGGCTTTGAGCCCGGGCCCATCTTCAGGGAAATCATGGAAAGGGTCCTGGAGGCGCGGATGAACGAGGCAGTGAAGACAAAGGAAGACGAATTGCGGTTCGTAAAAAACCGGTTTAGGAATGCCGTGCCTTAGGACATTTGTGCCTTCGCGGGGAAATTGCAAGCAAAACGGGCAAAATTTTAGGTTTCGGTGTTCATTGTTCAGGGGTCCGGCCTGAAACCCGAAACCTGACATCTGATCCCGCGGGCCCGCGGGACTGATTTGGTTCCGGCTTGTCCGGGTTATGATAGGGAGAGAATAATGACCAGGAAAAGAATCGTCAGCGGAATGAGACCCACAGGACGCATGCACCTTGGGCACCTGCACGGGGCCCTGTTGAACTGGAAGAAGCTCCAGGAGGATTTCGATTGTTTCTATTTCATCGCCGACTGGCATGCCCTGACCAGCGAATACGCCAAGACGGACATCATACGGGAAAGCACCTACGACATTCTCATCGACTGGATATCCATGGGCCTCGACCCCGAGAAATCCACCTTTTTCGTCCAGTCCGACATCAAGGAGCATGCAGAACTGTACCTGATCTATGCCATGATCACACCGTTGCCCTGGCTTGAGAGAAATCCTACCTACAAGGAACAGCTCAAGGAGCTCACCCAGAAGGACCTTTACACGTATGGTTTTCTGGGCTACCCGGTGCTTCAGGCGGCGGACATCCTTATGTACAAGGCAAACGGTGTCCCGGTGGGGGAAGACCAGGCGCCTCACGTTGAGCTGACGCGGGAAATCGCCCGACGCTTCAATAACCTTTTTGGAGAGGTCTTCCCCATTCCTGACGTGCTCCTCACGCCGACCTCCAAAATCCTCGGCATCGACCGACGAAAGATGAGCAAGAGCTACGGCAACGCCATCTTTCTCTCCGACACCGACCAAGAAATCGATCAGAAGGTCTCTCAGATGATCACCGACCCTCAGCGGATGCGGAGGGCCGACCCGGGGAACCCGGATATCTGCAACGTCTTTTCCTTTCACGAGATCTACACGGACCCCGAGATCGTGGCACGGATCAATCGCGATTGCCGAACCGCCGAAATCGGGTGCGTCGAGTGCAAGAAGATCATGGCCGAAGGTCTGAAGAAGGCGCTTGATCCCATCAGGGAAATGAGAAAGGCCCTCGAATCTGACATGAAAAGGGTCAGAGCCATTGTGCGGGATGGCAATGAACGGGCGCGATCCATCGCCAGGCAGACCATGGCGGAAGTGCGGGAGGCGGTAAAGATTTGAGGCCGTTACGCCATGGATTACGAAGTCAAGCTTGAAATCTTTGAAGGGCCTCTTGACCTGTTGCTCCATCTCATTCACAAAAATGAGTTGGACATCTTCGACATCCCCATCGCCACGGTGACGGAGCAATATCTGGAATACCTCAACATGATGAAGGCGCTAAACATCAACTTAGCCAGCGAGTTCCTGGTCATGGCCGCGACCCTCATCCATATCAAGTCCAGGATGCTCCTGCCCGATTTCCAAACGGATGGTGAGGAGGGCGAGGACCCAAGGCTTGAGATCACGCGTCCCCTTCTTGAATACATGGCCCTCAAGGAGGCCGCCCAGGACCTCTCGGAGCGTTCAGTCCTTGACCGCGACACGTTTGGCCGAAAGCCCCCTGAGGACCTCCTTTCACAGATCAAAGAGGACACCGTCCCGGAACTGGTGGAGGTGAACCTCTTTCAGCTCATCGATGCCTTTCGGCGGATCATCGAGGAAAAATCGCCGGGCGGGCAGCTCAGTTTCCGGTTGGAGCAATGGTCGGTCAAGGACAAGACCGAGTTCATCGTGGCTGCCCTTAAAGAAAGGGGACAGTTGTATTTCAATGAGCTCTTCGAAGGCGACCGGACCATCCAGGAGCTCGTGATCACCTTTCTTGCCCTCCTTGAGCTGGTGCACATGGGGCTCGTCTCCGTGTACCAGGTGAGTCATGGGAGTCAAATCCGACTCATCCCCCAATTCGAGCGACGGACGGAATAACGTCTATGGAAAAGCCGGTCAAACCCATTGTTGAAGCCCTGTTGTTTGCATCGGGCAAGCCGTTGACGGCAAAGGAGATCCTTGACTGCATCCCTGAGGCGGCCATTGGAGACATCCGGGCGGCGCTACGCGAGCTGGAGGCGGATTATGAGACCATGGGAAGGAGCTTCGCGCTCCGCGAGGTGGCCGGGGGATATCAATTCCGAACCGCAAACGATTACGCCCCTTACGTCCTGAAACTCTTCAAGAGCTCCCCTTCGAGGCTCTCAAGGGCCGCCCTTGAGACGCTCGCCATCATCGCCTACAAGCAGCCGATTCTGCGCCAGGAAATCGAGCGGCTCCGTGGGGTGGAGGCAGGCGGGATCCTGAGAACCCTGCTGGAAAAGGAGCTGGTCAAGGTTGTGGGGCGCAAGAACTTGCCGGGGAAGCCTCTGATTTATGGGACCACCAGGCGTTTCCTCGAGGTCTTCGACCTCCGGGATCTGGACTCCCTGCCAAAACTGCGAGAGATCAAAGCGCTTGGCCCATCCGATGAGCCCGAAGCGGTCCAGGAAAAAGATGCGGAATCGCAATTGGAAGGCGGAATAGGAAATGAGAGAGAGGAAATTCAAGAGACCGATCAGGAAGGCCAGGAAAAAAGCCAAGACCCCTCCGAGGGCGCAGACGATCGAGAACAAACCACCCGCCCATCCGGCCCCCCGACGGATGACGGCCCAGGCCCAGAGGATTAATCGAATCCTCTCCTCAGCGGGCCTTACCTCAAGAAGAAAGGCCGATGAATGGATTCGTCTGGGCAGGATTCGGGTCAACGGGATCACGATCATTGAGCCCGGTACCCAGGCCGTCTGGGGCAAAGACCGGATCGAGGTGGACGGTCAAGAGGTCCATCCCCCTGCCGAGGGGCTCTACATCATCCTGAATAAGCCCTTTGGTTACGTCTCCACCTTGAAGGATCCGGAAGGACGGCCCGTCGTGACCGATCTCCTGAAGGATGTGGGCCAACGGGTCTTTCCCGTGGGGCGACTGGATTTCGACACCATGGGGCTTCTGCTCTTTACCAATGACGGAGACTTGACCTATCGTCTTACCCATCCCCGTTACGGCGTCCCGCGGACCTACAAGGTGACCGTAGAGGGCGCCGTGACAGAACAGACCCTCTCTCAGCTGAAAACCGGCATCGTGCTGGACGACGGGGCCCGGGTCAGCGCCAAGGTGGACGTGATCGGATCTCCCCGCGGCCGCTCCCTCATCAGGATGACCATCCGGCAGGGCAAGTCCCGCCAGATCCGGCGAATGCTGGAGGCCGTGGGTCATCCCGTGGTTCACCTGGTCCGGATTGGATTTGGCGTGCTCCAGTTGGGAGACCTCAAGGTGGGCCACCACCGCACGCTTACGCCTGAGGAACTCCAGGAGCTCAAGGAGAGCGTCAGACTGGATTGATCTGTAATTTTTTGTTTACAAACCTCCTTTGAGTGTGTAGGTTAGGGAGCGTATTTCGGGCGGTTAACTCAGCGGGAGAGTGCCATCCTCACACGGTGGAAGTCGCAGGTTCAAATCCTGTACCGCCCACCATCAAAGAACCAAGAACGGCAAACGTTTTCAACGAGAGACCCTCTGTAAGACTTATAAACAGGGTCTTTTCCTTTGTAGAGTCTGAAGGCAGCACAAAAAGTGGCCTACTCCGTGCCATTGACAGAAGCGTTCTTAACCCCTCCCCCCTTTTCTGCTATCATTTTGCCACCATCGCCCCCAAAAACGGTTTCTTCGAGTCTCAAAAGTGCCCAGGGTTCAACGCATCCAGCAAGTGGGCATACACTTTAAGGGTCACGGGCGGGTTTGAACGCCCCAACTGAGTCTGGATGTACTTCCGATTTTCCCCCTTATAGGGTAGCAAGAGGCCTCTATCGAGATGGCGGCGGCCGGATTTCACGCTTTTGGGCTGTCAAGCCGGCTTCTGATGCAGGCGATGAGGGTTTCAATCTCCTCTTTTGACAGCCGCACCAGAAAACTCAGATCAGCGTCTGTCTCAAGCAGCCTTCTGAGGATTTCTAACAGTCTTGTCTTAATCATGCGGATCCTGGTTTGAGGCTTCTTGACAGCCATTCTGCCATGGCTGTCGCAATAGTTGCGTACCCTCAATTCCTGATGCTGGTCAAGATTGATTTGCCCGCCTCATGGAGGAAAACCATCCTTGAACTTTTTTAATCTTCCGTTTTGACCCAATTTGACATAGTCATCGGCTAAGTTGATGGCAGGCCTTTACTCCCTTTTCGCTTTCGTCTGCAAAAAGGCCGTCTGGGAAGGTCCAGACCGACGGGATATTGACCGATTCAGGGATTGAACAGCGTCGGTCCTGGAAGTATTGTCATTCGGAAGACGCGGGGAACCCAGGGTCCTTGAGAGCCCCCCAAAGGGCGGACCACGGTCTTTGTAAAGAGGGAAGGATGGCATATTCAATTTCGCCTCGAACAAGCAGGCGAATAAGACTGTGTTTCCGGGACGGCCTGCACCTTGATTTGGAATCTTGCACTTTGAACGTTGAACCCTGAACCTTTTTTCAACCTTTCCTTTGACCGGATCTGACAAACGCACCGGATACTATGGCGAAAACTTCGCGGCCTTCGTGATCTTCGTGGTGAAAAGGATTCCTGATGTCTGATGACTTCAAAGATGAGCTCAAGGCCTCCGTCGACGCAGCCGTGGCAGCCGGTGCGCTTCTCCGCGATGAGTTCAACCGGCGGGGAGGCCCCCGTGGGACCATCGGCCACGCCGAGGCGGATGACGCAGCCGAGCATCTGATCATGGACCGGTTGAAGGCGTCCTTCCCTCACGACAGCCGCCGCGGTGAGGAAACGGGCGGGAGCCTGGGGCAATTCCGGTCGGCTCTGGCTGATCGATCCAAACGACGGGACGAGCGCCCACATGGAAGGGTTCCGAGGGGCGGCGGTCTCGATGCCCTGATCGAGCGCGGCCAACCGGTCCTGGGCGTGGTCTACGCCTACAACCACCCTGACGACAGAGGCAACCTGATCGCCTGGGCCAAGGGAGGCCCGGTTCTTCGAAACAACGTTCCGGTCCAGCGCACGTGGCCCGAGGCCCCGGGGCCTGCCTGCACCGTGCTCCTCTCTCACCACGCGGACAAAAACCCATCGGCCAACGCCTTGTGCGTGGCCCCCATGCGGTATCGGGCCATGCCGAGCATCGCTTACCGCCTGGCGCTTGTTGCCGCAGGCGAAGGGGACGCGGCGGTTTCCATCAACGGCCCGGTTGCTTGGGATGTGGCAGGCGGGCACGCGATCCTCCTGGGTGCAAGCGGAGACCTCTACGATAAGAATGGCCAACCCATCCGTTACACGGTTGACGGCCATTTCCAGGCGACCAACTGGATCTTCGGCGGCCCCCAGATTCTCGCCGACTACCTCTGCAAAAAGGACTGGAGCAAAGTTTTCAAACACCCAAGCAAGGCCGTACCCTTTTCACTCTGCTGGCCCAAACGGGGCGGCACCCCCCCTTGACTCAGACATGCTCTCTCGAGCCCAAGCGTGTTTGCTCGGGCAGCTCGCAGGGGATTCCCTTGGAAGCCTGGTGGAATTCAAGACGCCAGGACAAATCAAGCGGCTCTACCCGGAAGGCGTGCGCGAACTCGCCGATGGAGGAACCTTCGACACCATTACCGGTCAGCCAACCGATGACTCCGAAATGGCCCTGATCCTTGCCCGGTCCATCATCGAGCGGGGAGGCTACGACTCCAAGGCAGCAAGGAAAGCCTATGTGTATTGGTATGAATCCCATCCATTCGATTGCGGCGGAACCACCAGCAGCGGCCTGACCGGTCACCCGAACCATGGCAGCCAGGCAAACGGCGCCATGATGCGGATAAGTCCCCTTGGCATCTTCGGGGCGAGACATGGCCTCGAAAAGGTGGCCAGGTGGGCCCGGAACGACGCAGCCCTCACCCACCCAAACCCGCTTTGCCTCCAGGCAAACGCACTCTACGCCATGGCCATCGCTCAGGCTGTCCGCACAGGCCCCAAACCGGAAGATCTCTACAATCAGGTCGTGAACTGGGCTAACGCTATGAACGTCGAACCATCATTGAGGGAGGCTATCACCGAAGCCGCCGATTCACCCCCAAAGGATTTCACATATCACGAGGGCTGGGTCCTGATCGCCTTTCGTAACGCCCTTTACCAACTCCTTCACGCCGAATCCCTAGCTTCCGGTGTCGTAAACACCGTCATGCGCGGCGGCGATACCGACACCAACGGTGCCATCTGTGGCGCTCTCCTCGGCGCAGTTTACGGCCGCGACGCGATCCCGGCCCAGTGGATGGACCGCGTGCGCACCTGTCGGCCCATGGCCGGCCTGCCCGGCGTCCACAAACCAAGGCCCGAATGCTTCTGGCCAGTGGATGTTCTGATAGTGGCTGAGCGTCTCGTGGGGACGTCAAAGCCATCTGGGTAATCAAGCAAAGGGAGAGTGAACACCTCCTGATTCCGCTCTCTTTGATGCTCAATCCTTAAACGCAGCTCGAGGGATGACCATGGATAACCTGTACTTCTACGACGAACGAGGGATTGTGAATGGCCTGGGCCGGACGCCGCAGCAGGGCCGTCAGCCACCCTCACCCTTGAGGTACTCGTCGAGGAAGGTCCGAGGCCTCACAACCTTTACGCCGCGATAACCGGAGACGTCCAACAGGTGCTTGTCGCCACTCACGATGCACTTGGCATTGCCCGCCACGGCGCAGGCCAGGAACTTATCGTCATCGGAATCCGAACAAATCCTTTCCGGCAGGTCAGGCGCCGAAATGATGTCAGCCGTGAATGTCAGCAAATTAAGGATCGGCCCCAACTCAACCCCGGGGAATTGTTTGGCCAGCCTTTCACCCACCTGCTGATATTCAATTAGTATCTCCCTGGAGACGAGCAGTTTCACGCGACCGTCACGCCAGGCTTCCAGGATTTTAAAAGGGGGTCCGGCGAAAAAAACACCTGAAACGAACACGTTCGTGTCAAGGACGATTCTCATTGCCCCGAGCCGCGAACGGCGACAATGGCCGAGGCAATGTCCGCCCTTTTAATGCCTGCCCTCTTGGCCTGCTTGCGGGCTTCGGTAATCAGTTTATCGAATTCATCCATCGAGGGTTCAGCTATGGCCTTGAGAATCAAGGTGTCTTCCCTTCCCACTACCACGAACTTGGTGCCCACCTTGAACCCCAGGCGATTTCGGATTTCTTCGGGAATTACCACCTGACCCTTGGACGACATCTTGGTGGTCGCCACTTCCGCCATTTTGCACCTCCATAACTGTTGTCTTACTGGTAAGATTATATGGTGTTCTCTTTCCACAGGCAAGTCCTTTATGCTTTTCACGCGAGCGGGAGTTTGACGTAAGCCGTGACACCACAGCACATGACTTTAGGCTCCTGATTGATCTGGGGCTAGCCAGGAAACAAGGCAAGGGCCGCTTGACCCGTTACGTATATGAGGCCAAGTCCCAATCGTCAGGTAATCGTCAGGTGAAAGCACGGAATCGTCAGATAACCGTAAGCTGATTGGCCGGAATCGTCAGATGAGTTTGTTCTCTCGCTCCCGGAGCAGGTTCAGAAAGAGTCTGTGAAACCTTGGCAGAATTCCTGAAGACCCTTGAGGAAGCGGCATGACCTTATTCCCAGTCCCGCGCCAGTGGATAGACCATTTGTTCCCCTGTTGGAGAGGTGTTTGGGGCATCACCTCACTGAAAAACCACGGTGCCTCTCGCCTGAAAGCACCCGCTGACATAACCCCTCCAGCACCAGCGCTCGCCAAGGACTGTGAAAGTAGAATTACTTCAACATATTGACAATTCTTCATTTTTTAAGTAAATGGGCGTCAAGAAAACCTGATCCACCATCTCGCATGTCTTGTGGGGGGCCACGAACTGTCCGGATGTCATGGTTCGCCTTCCAAGGTCAGGGCTCCCGTCATCGACTAGCAGAAAGGCCGGCATTCAGTTAATCATGAAGGCAAAATCAGATGCAGAACGGTTTGGAAGGCAGCAGACGGCACCTGACCTAGAACCTTCTCATGGAAAGAGAGGACATTGACTTACTTGCCGATTTTTACCCATGAGGGAGGGTCCTAGGGCAAGCTGAACAAGGTCTTTGGAGGTGAACTGGAAGAGATCATTAGACATATCAACACAGCAGTTGCCGCTTGATCTTCTGTATTCAGAGAATCGGGATCACTCATGATAGAAATCCAATCGATCATAAAGAGCATCAAGCCGAAAAGGTTCAGGATATCCGATCACACAGATGAGGAAGCTTACAACGATCAAATCCTTTTATCAGAAGCGCTTGAAACGATCTTATCGGGTGAAATCCTAGAGCAGTATCCGGATGATCGACCCTATCCAAGCTGTCTTATTTTTAGTAGACTTAAAGGCGGTGATTCCATTCATACGGTTTGGGCGTTTAACCGCGAAGCAATTTCCAATGTGCTGATTACCACCTATCGCCCAGACCCCCGAAGATGGATCGACGGCAAAATGAGAAGAACGCAATG
Source organism: uncultured delta proteobacterium (assembly GCA_963830155.1). Classification (GTDB taxonomy): domain Bacteria; phylum Desulfobacterota; class DSM-4660; order Desulfatiglandales; family Desulfatiglandaceae; genus CAWHLE01. The sequence continues at coordinate 431,794 of CAWHLE010000001.1, forward strand.
AAGTTATTTGAGAAATGCCCTGTCTGCGGTGGGGAACTCGTAGACAAAGAGGTCGAAAAAGTCCTCAAAGGTGGCTCGAATACGGCCATCCTGAGGGTGAAGGCCGAAGTATGCCTGCATTGTGGGGAGCGTTTGTACCGACCAGAGACTGTGACCCAGTTTGAAGAAATCAGAACGAAACTCTCTACCGAAGATGTGGGTGAGTTCGAACCTGTTGGGAAAACCTATCAAGTGGCTTGATCGCAAATTCTGAAAGCCTTGCTTGCTCGCCATTGGCGAGTAAACCCCAGGCAGGACAATCCTGTCTAACTTCGAAGTAGCTCATGACTGACACAAGTGGTAAACTTTGGGGATTCTGCCAAACCCTCCGCCACGACGGCACCAACTACGGCGAATACATTGAACAGCTTACATCTCTTCTTTTTCCAAAAATGATCGAGGAAGGGGGGAGATCCCGAACTTGATCGCAGCCGCGGGCATGATCCTGGCCCTGCTTCAAACTGAAACGAGTCAACATTGAAACAACGTCCCGCTGGCCCCCCAGAGCTCTATGCTTTGTTGAAGCAACCCTTCTTTCTGGTGACTTGTTCAGGTCCAGAAAAAGTCTGTGAATCCATGGCGGAATTCCTGAAGACCTTTGAGGAAGCAGCATGACCTTATTGCCAGTCCCGTGCCAGTGCATAGCCCGTTTGCTCCCCTGCTGGAGAGGTGGTTGGAGGAGACGAGATGGGTTCCTTGTTGACAGGCAGGGACCAAAGGGGTACTTGAAACGCATGCCGTGGCAAGGCCGGATTGATGCATCCGGTGCCTTGCGGCATATCGCCATTCGAGGAATCGAAAGGAGAGGGGCTTTCGAGAATGAGCAAGACCGGGAGGGCCTGAAGGCGGGAATGGCCTGGATGGGCGTGGTCTCAGCAAAGGAACTCTGAAGCGGGATTCGCGGAATGACTTCAGAGTAGAATACGAGGCATGGAACTTATTCAATATCTTCAACAGAATGAGGGCAAAACCCTGGAATTCAAGAGGGACTTGTCCTCACCTGAGAAAGTGCTGCGCACGGTGTCAGCCTTTGCGAACACGGCCGGAGGTATTCTATTGGTTGGTGTTGAGGACAAGACACGTGTGATTAGAGGCATTGCCAAGCCTCTTGATGAAGAGGAGCGGCTTGCCAACATGATCGCAAACGGGATCTCTCCGCAACTCATCCCAAATGTCGAGGTTCTGCCCTGGCGGAAAACCTACGTCTTGTGTGCGCGAATTTATCCTGGTTCCAACCGCCCTTACTTTCTGAATAAATTGGGACGGGAAAAGGGCACGTTCATTCGTGTTGGCTCCACCAACCGTGTCGCGGATCGAAACATGTTGGATGAGCTGGGGCGAATGGTCCGGAATGAGTCTTTTGATGAAATGCCCATGCCTCAACTGAACTCTGAAGCGGTTGACTTCAGAGCTGCTTCAGAGTGCTTTCAAGCTGTGCGGCAAATAAAGCGCCGTGACCTGGAAACCCTGAGACTCATTACCACCGCCGGCGGCAAGTCATGCCCTACGGTTGGAGGCGTCTTGCTTTTTGGGAAAGACCGGCTGCGTCAATTCCCAGATGCTTGGATTCAGGTAGGCCGTTTTGGAGGAAAAGACCGCAGCATCATTCGGGACCACGCCGAACTCACTGTTTTGCTGCCTCATGCCATTGAAGAGGCGATCGCCTTTACAAAAAAGCACGCGGAACGTCGCGCGGATCTGAGTGGTGTCCGGCGAGTTGACCGCTGGTCATTGCCACTGGCTGCCATCCGGGAGGCAATCATTAATGCTGTCGTTCACGCAGATTATGCCCAACAAGGAGCGCCTATCCGTCTTTCGATCTTTGATGATCGTATTGAAGTGGAAAACCCGGGGCTGTTGCCCTTTGGGCTGACCATACAAGATATCCGACAAGGGATTTCAAAACTGCGTAACCGTGTCATTGGAAGGGTCTTTCGCGAGCTCGGGATAATCGAACAATGGGGCAGCGGCATTCAAAGGATGACCCGGGCATGTCTGGAAGCTGGGTTAGATGAGCCCGAGTTTGAAGAAATAGGGTTACACTTCAGGGTAACCCTATATCGAGAATCCAGACGGACGTCCCCTCCGGATGAAGTGGAAATGCGCATTATCCGCGCATTAGAAGAGCATAAGTCTCTTTCGACTAAGGACATAGCTGGAATCACTGAGCTCTCCGCACGGGCGATAAGGACAAGGATGATCTCCCTTATTGAACGGAGGGTGGTTGTTGAAATCGGGTCGGGACCACGAGATCCCAAGAAACGCTATGCGCTTGCTAAAATTTTATGAAGTAATCGTAAAAGGTTTTCGCGTAATCGTAAACTCGAAGGAGGAGTTGGTGGCATGATGTCGTACCGCATTCGTAAAGGAATCCTAAAGCGAATGGCCATAATCGTTAACCACACGAGGTGAAACCTTGTAGGGATTTATGTGAATTCCCGGGTAAATTTAGTTGGTTTGCCAGCTATGGCTGATCCAGAGTTGCTGGAAAGACCGATAATCGACCGAAGAGACGTCACGATCGACCGATCCAATGTGGTCCGCACACTTGATCGATCGTCAGATAACCGTAAGATGATTGGCCGGAATCGTCAGAAGTGCTTGTTCTCTCGCTCCCGGAGCAGGTTCAGAAAGAGTCTGTGAAACCATGGCGGAATTCCTGAAGACCTTTGAGGAAGCGGCATGACCTTATTCCCGGTCCCGTGCCAGCGGATAGCGCCGTTCGCTCCCCTTCCTGGAGGAGCTCGGACTAGGATGAGAGGGGGTATCGGTTCATTATTGACAGGCAGATACCAAAGAGGTACTTGAAACGCATGCGCGGCAAGGCCGCAATGATGCACCCGCTTCACAGCATCTTCATCCGAGGGATCGAAAGGAGAGGGATTTTCAAGGATGACAAAGACCGGGAGGATTTGAGGGTGAAGAAAGATCCGGGTTTGACCGCAGCCACAGGCACGATCCTACCCCTGCTTCCGACTGAAACGAGTCAACAATGAACATAACGTCCCGATGTGCCCTCCAGTGTGCCCCTTGTCCTTCTAATTCCCTATTGGGGTCAGTTCCCCGAAGCTTGCTTCGTTCAAGAGTAGGGGTATTCTTTTTTGATACCCCGTAGCTTGCTGCGGGGTAGTTCATTACTGATGCAGTGGCTCGAAACTCAAAAACCTGGTGAAGGAGAGAAAGCAAGCAGTCACCCGCTTACTAGGACGAAACCGTTCGGGTAGGCTCATATCACTCGCGTTCTGCCGAGGCCGGATTCATGGGGGGACGAAAGTCCCAAGCAGGAGAACGTTCCATGAAGACGCTCCCGTCGATCTTTGACACCTGCCGTCCGCCGCCCGAGATTCTCGCCGGACAACTCCCCGACGCCCTTTTCGCGGCGGACCTTTAGGACGTGGTCCGGAAGAACGCCCACAAGGAGTACAAGGCTGACGGCCTAACCGGGAAAGTGAGAATCAATAATTTGGCTTACGGATGACAGAAAACCGGAGTTAGCCTTCTGATGCCTATCCGCCCTCGCATGCAAGAAAAGGAAAGATAAGTGGCATTAAAAAAATCTGAACTCTACGGCTCCCTCTGGAAAAGCTGCGACGAACTGCGCGGCGGGATGGATGCCTCCCAGTACAAGGACTATGTGCTGGTCCTGCTGTTCGTCAAATATGTCTCCGACAAGTACGCCGGGCAGCCGGATGCCCTGATCGACGTGCCCGCAGGCGGCAGCTTCGCCGACATGGTGGCGCTCAAGGGCGACAAGGAGATCGGCGACAAGATCAACAAGATCATCGGCAAGCTGGCCGAGGCCAACGACCTCAAGGGCGTGATCGACGTGGCCGACTTCAACGACGCCGACAAGCTGGGCAGGGGCAAGGAGATGGTGGACCGCCTCTCCAACCTGGTCGCCATCTTCGAGACCCCGGCCTGGATTTCCGGCAGCAACCGCGCCGAGGGCGACGACCTGCTGGGCGATGCCTACGAATACCTGATGCGCCACTTCGCCACCGAATCGGGCAAGAGCAAGGGGCAGTTCTACACCCCGGCGGAGGTCTCCCGCATCATGGCCAAGGTCATCGGCATGGGCAGCGCCAAGAGCCACGACCAGACCATCTACGACCCCACCTGCGGCTCCGGCTCGCTGCTGCTCAAGGCCGCACGACGAGGCCAAGAGCCGCACCGGGCTGGATCTGACCATCTACGGGCAGGAAATGGACAACGCCACCGCCGCCTTGGCCAAGATGAACATGATCCTGCACGACTGCCCCACGGCGGAAATCTGGCAGGACAACACCCTCTCCAGCCCGCACTTCAAGCAGCCAGACGGCAGCCTCAAGACCTTCGACTTCGTGGTGGCCAATCCGCCGTTTTCCACCAAGGCCTGGAGCAACGGCTTCGACCCGGCCAATGACGCATTATGGCCGCTTCGACTACGGCATCCCGCCCGCCAAGAACGGCGACTATGCCTTCCTGCTGCACATCCTCACCTCGCTGAAAAGCACGGGCAAGGGCGCCGTGATTCTGCCCCACGGCGTGCTGTTCCGGGGCGGCGCCGAAGGCGAGATCCGCAAGAACATCGTCCGGCAGGGCTACATCAAGGGCATCATCGGCCTGCCGGCCAACCTGTTTTACGGCACCGGCATCCCCGCCTGCATCATCGTGCTGGACAAGGAAAACGCCGCCGGCCGCAAGGGCATCTTCATGATCGATGCCAGCAAGGGCTTCATCAAGGACGGCAACAAGAACCGCCTGCGCGCCCAGGACATCCACAAGATCGTGGACGCCTTCACCAAGCAGCTCGAAATCGCCAAGTATCGCGCATGGTGCCGGTGGCCGAGATCGAGGACCCGAACGACTACAACCTGAACATCCCGCGCTATATCGACAGCACCGAGCCGGAGGACTTGCAGGACATCGACGCCCACCTGCGCGGCGGCATCCCCAACCGGGACATTGATGATCTGGACCGCTACTGGCAGGTCTTCCCCAGCGTGCGCGCCATGCTGTTTGCCCACGCGGACCGGCCCGGCTACAGCCAGCTCAAGGTGGCAGCCAGCGAGATCAAGGCCACCATCTTCGGCCATCCCGAGTTCACCGCGTTCAACCAACGGTGACCGCCCTGTTCGCGAAATGGAAGACGGCCAACACTCCCGATTCTCAACGGCATCGACATGGGCGGCAAGCCCAAGGCGCTGATCGAAACGCTGTCCGAGAGCCTGCTGGAAACCTTCACGGCAGCCCCGCTGCTCGATGCCTACGATGTCTACCAGCACCTGATGGACTACTGGGACCAGACCATGCAGGACGATGTCTACATGCTGGTGCAGGACGGCTGGCAGGCCGTGCGTGGACGGCAAACCCAACACCGACCTGATCCCGCCGCCGCTGATCGTCGCCCGCTATTTTGCCGCCGAAGCAAGGCCATCGAAAAACTGGAAGCCGAGCGCGACGCCATCAGCCGCCAGATGGAAGAATGGACGAGGAACACGGCGGCGAGGAGGGCTACTGGCAGAGGCCAAGAACGACAAGGGCAAACTCACCAAGGCCAGCGTCAAGGCGCGGCTGACGGAGATCAAGGACGACAAGGAAGCCGCCGACGAGCGCAAGCTGCTGAAAGCCTACCTGGCCCTGATCGAACAGGAAGCCGCGGCCAACAAGAAGGTGAAGGACGCGCAGAAGGCACTGGAGGCCAAGGTCGCCGCCCAATACGGCAAACTCACCGAGGCCGAGATCAAGACCCTGGTGGTGGATGACAAATGGCTGGCCACACTGGCCGCCGCCGTGCAGACCGAACTGGATCGCGTGTCCCAGGCGCTCACCGGCCGCATCAAGCAACTGGCCGAACGCTACGCCACGCCGCTGCCAAGCTCACCGAGGAAGTGGAGACCCTCGCCGCCCGCGTGGACGAGCACCTGAAGAAGATGGGGTCGTATGGAATGAAGCCGGGGTACAAGCAGACCGAGGTGGGGGTGATTCCGGAGGATTGGGAGGTTAGACGCATCGGCAACTAGGTCGATGCACTAGATCGGGACGGCACACGTCTCACAAACCAGTAGCACGAAGTTCGGCTGCAATGGCAATCATCGGTCAACTCGACTTTTATTAACGACAGTCACAATGTCGTCTGCGAATCCTGGATGAAATGCTCGAGCGTACTGATCGATGAAGCAATTCGTTGATTCTGCGATTAAGGTGCGATCGGCAGATCTTGCTTGTCTACGAACGACAGGCTATCGGACAAGCGCTGCTGTCATCAGCATAACGTGCGCCATGGACAGGTGTTCTGAGCACTAACTACAGCGAGTATCACCTAAGTACTCGTTCAATCACATTACTGTCTTCATGCAACAAGAGCTGATCTGTAGGCAACGATCGGCACATTTATCGACATCAATGGCGATCTGCGAGATTTCTCATTCCGGTTCCACCCACTCGCCCGAACAACGCGCCATCGCCGCGGCGCTGAGCGATGTGGATGCCCTGCTCGGCGGCTCGACCGGCTCATCGCCAAGAAGCGCGACCTCAAACAGGCCGCCATGCAGCAACTCCTCACCGGCCAGACCCGCCTGCCGGGGTTCAGCGGGGAGTGGGAGGTGAAGACGGTTGGGGGAATGTGGTGCGAATTTCAGCCGGCGGAGACTTCGATCAGCACGCCGATAACGTTCGAGACGGACGGTATCCGTTCGTTCGATATGCTCAGAATGTTACTACCGATCGCAGAATGACTATGGTTCGTAACTAACGAACATTTTGCCGACGTTCTCATACATCGTGACCGATGAGAAGGTGACATCTGCGGAGGCGGCATATCGGCAAGGTGGTGCTCCATCGATGCCGACAGACCTATCTCGGGATCACGTGTTATCGTCTGTCAGCCAATGCAGAAGATCGACGTTTCCTTTCTGCTATTCATCAATCAGTTCGGACAGATCATGGAATTGCGTCGACAAGCATCGGGTAGTGCCTCAGCTTGGACTGCCTCGCAGATCGATCGAAGTAGCAGTACTGCTCACTCCCACGCTTACCCGAACAAACCGCCATCGCCACCGTCCTCTCCGACATGGACGCCGAGATCGCCGCCCTCGAAGCCCGCCGCGACAAGACCCGCGCCCTCAAGCAGGGCATGATGCAGGAACTGCTGACCGGGAGGATACGGCTGGTATGAGCACTGTCAGCCGCAGCCATCCGACGTTCTACATCTGGCTGGGATGTCGGCGGCTGGAACTGCGACAAGAACAGCAAGAGTCGTGACGCGCTGGCGATTCTCGACGCCGATCATGAACCTGGTCGGCCGCCCATGGCGGGGCAAATCTTCGCACGACGATCAATGAAGCGGCTGATAGCACCGACTGGATCAATCGACTGTTCGCCTGTGCAAGGCCGTCCCGCCGAGCCGCCCCCGGATCACCCTGGCGATCGACACCCCCTTGAGGTTTCTCCGACGCCTTCACCCGACTGGTGACGCGGCAGGATCATGCGGGACGAGATAGGCAGTTCGGAGAGGAACCCCTATCTCTTTCCGACCACACCGAACGTTTCCTGTTTGAGACATGGCCTGAAGCCCTTGTCGGCGATCAAGGACATGATCGGCAGCCAGGCGACCAAGGGGATGCACGTCCTCGCCAGGTTCGCTCCGAAGGTTCAGAAGTGCGGCGTCTGGACGGATGGCGCTGTCAGGACCTGACGGCCATCGAAGCCTACCCTTCTGCCTGCAAAGGCTCGGGCGACAGTGCCAGAGCGGCTTGCGGCAGCGTTTTGGATCACTCGGCCATCGGCGACCTCGACGACGCAGCTGACCTGCGCCTTGCTGGAGCTCAAGTGGGGGCGGGCGCGCTGACACGGTCGTCGGGCAGGTGCTCCGGTACATCGGTGCTATGCGCTTCAGGAACTGGCCGGAAGAGGGCCAGACGGAAGGTGCGTCATCGATTGCCACTGGAAGACGACCAGAAAAACTCCGGCGGGCGCTGGCGGCGACGCCGAACATCGACTTCTACCGTTACCAGATCAGCTTCAAGCTGCTGAAGGGCTGAGATGAGCACCGTCGGCCAAATCGAAAAGAAGACCCAGGCCCGCGTGGTCAGCTGTTCCGCGAACGGCTGGGCTATGACTATCTGGGCGACTGGACCGACCGCGACAACCGCAACATCGAACCGGACCTGCTGCGCGCCTTCCTGAAAAAGCAGGGCCATGACGACGCGCTGATCAGCCGGGCGCTGCATGAACTGAACAAGGTGGCGACGACACAGAGCAAGACCTCTATGACCGCAACAAGGCGGTCTATGAGCTGCTGCGCTATGGCGTCAAGGTGAAGCCCGAGGTGGGCGAGAACACCCAGACCGTCTGGCTGATCGACTGGAAGCACCCGGAGAACAACCACTTCGCCATCGCCGAGGAAGTCACCGTCCAGGGCGCGGACCCCAAGGCCAGCACCAAGCGCCCGGATGTGGTGCTGTACGTCAACGGCATCGCGCTGGGGGTGCTGGAGCTGAAGCGCTCCACCGTGTCGGTGGCTGAGGGCATCCGCCAGAACCTGGACAACCAGAAGAAGGTCTTCATCGAGCCCTTCTTCTCCACCATGCAGTTGGTCATGGCGGGCAACGACACCGAGGGGCTGCGCTACGGCACCATCGAGACGCCGGAGAAGTATTACCTGACCTGGAAGGAAGAGCAGCCCTGAGTTGAGCAAATCTGCTGGACCGGCAACTGATGCAGCTGTGCAGCAAGGCGCGGCTTGCTGGAACTGATCCACGATTTCATCGTGTTCGACGCGGGCACCAAGAAGCTCTGCCGCCACAACCAGTATTTCGGCGTGCAAGGCCGCGCAGGAGTTCATCCGCCGCCGCGAGGGCGGCATCATCTGGCACACCCAGGGCAGCGGCAAGAGCCTGATCATGGTCTGGCTGGCCAAGTGGATACGCGAGAACGTGCAGGATGCCCGGGTGCTGATCATCACCGACCGCACCGAACTGGATGAGCAGATCGAAAAGGTCTTCAAGGGCGTCAATGAAGACATCTACCGCACCAAAAGCGGCGCGGACCTGATCGACAAGCTGAACAACACCGAGAAATGGCTGCTGTGCTCGCTGATCCACAAGTTCGGCCGGCAAGGAGAACGGCGAAGAGGAGGGTGACGATGTCGCCGGCGTTCATCGAGGAGATCAAAAAAGCCCTGCCCCCGGACTTCAAGGCCAAGGGCGACATCTATGTATTTGTGGACGAGTGCCACCGCACCCAGTCCGGCGACCTGCACAAGGCCATGAAGGCCATCCTGCCCAATGCGCTGTTCATCGGCTTCACCGGCACGCCGCTGCTTGAAGGCGGACAAACAGAAGAGCATCGAGGTCTTCGGCCGCTACATCCACACCTACAAGTTCGACGAGGCGGTGAAGGACGGGGTGGTGCTGGATTTGCGCTACGAGGCGCGGGACATCGACCAGAGCATCACCTCGCAGAAGAAGATCGACCAGTGGTTCGAGGCCAAGACCAAGGGCCTGACCGATCTGGCCAAGGCGCAGCTCAAGCAGAACGATGGGGCACCATGCAGAGGGTGCTGTCCAGTCAGGACCGGCTGGAGAAGATCGTCGCCGACATCCTGCTGGACATGGAACACCAAGACCGCGCTCTAATGGACGGCCGCGGCAACGCCATGCTGGTGTCGGGCAGCATCTACAGGCGTGCAAGTTCTATGAGCTGTTCGCCAAGACCGAACTGGCGGGCAAGTGCGCCATCGTCACCAGCTACGCCCAACCGTCGCCGACACTCAAGGGGGAGGAGACGGGCGAGGGCGAGACGGAGAAACTGCGTCAAGTATGGGATCTATCAGAAGATGCTGGCCGACTGGTTCAATGAACCGCCGGAGAAGGCCGTCAACAGGGTGGAAGAGTTTGAGCAGGAGGTGAAGAAGAAATTCGTCGACGAGCCGGGGCAGATGAAGCTGCTGATCGTGGTGGACAAGCTGCTCACCGGCTTCGACGCACCTTCGGCCACCTATCTCTACATCGACAAGCAGATGCGGGACCATGGCCTGTTCCAGGCTATCTGCCGGGTGAACCGGCTGGACGGCGACGACAAGGAATACGGCTACATCATCGACTACAAGGACTTGTTCAAGAGTCTGGAAGGCGCGGTGCAGGACTACACCAGCGGCGCCCTGGATGGCTACGACAAGGAGGATGTGGCGGGGCTGCTGGAGAACCGGCTGGACAAGGCGCGGGAGGATTGGAAGAGGCCCGGGAGGCGGTCAAGGCGCTCTGCGAGCCGGTGGAAGCCCCCAGGGATACGGCAGCCTACCTGCGCTATTTCTGCGCCAAGGACTCGGGCAACGCTGATCAGCTCAAGGACAACGAGCCGAAACGGCTGACGCTCTACAAGCTCGTCGCCGCCCTGCTGCGCGCCTATGCCAGCATCGCCAGCGAACTGGCCGAGGCGGGCTACAAGCGCCGACGAGATCGAGAAGATCAAGACCGAGGTGGATCACTACGACAAGGTCCGCGACGAGGTGAAGACTGGCCAGCGGCGACTACATCGACCTCAAGGTGTACGAGCCGGCCATGCGCCACCTGATCGACACCTACATCCGGGCCGAGGAGAGCGAGAAGATTTCCGCCTTTGACGACATGAGCCTGATCCAGCTCATCGTGGAGCGTGGCGCCGATGCGGTGGACGCTTAGCCCAAGGGCATCCGGAAGAACCAGGAGGCGGTGGCCGAAACCATCGAGAACAACGTCCGCAAGCTGATCATCGACGAGTCGCCCGTCAATCCGAACTACTACGAGAAGATGTCCGAGCTGCTGGATGCGCTGATCGAGCAGCGCCGCAAGGGGGTGATGAGTTACAAGGAATACCTGGAGAAGATCGCCAAGCTGACCAAGGAGGCGACGATGCCGGGTGGCGGGCCGGGCGGCTATCCGGCGAGCGTGAAGACGGCGGCCCAGCGGGCGCTTTACAACAACCTGGGTAAGGATGAGGGGCTGGCGCTGGCGGTGGATGCGGCGATACAGAGAGCCGGCAGGACGGATGGCGAGGCAACGCGATCAAGATGAAGCGGGTAAGAAACGCCATCAAACCGGTGCTGGAAAAGGCATTCGCCAAGGGCAAACCAGCCGTTGGATTCAAGATCCGGGAAGATGGCTCGAACGCCTATGATCTAGACACTGACCGACCAGATTCTGGAACTGGTGAAGCATCAGCATGACTACTGAAACCCAAGATCTGACTGTATCCGGCATCAAGGTGGAGGTGGTTCGCAAGGACATCAAGAACCTGCACCTCGGCGTCTATCCGCCCCACGGCCGGGTGCGGGTGGCAGCGCCGCTGGTGGTGAGCGATGAGGCCGTGCGGCTGGCGGTGATCGACAAGCTGGGGTGGATCAAGCGGCAGAAGGCCAAGTTCGCGGAACAGCCGCGCCAGTCGCAACGCGAGATGGTGAATGGCGAGAGCCACTACTTTCTGGGACAGCGCTATCGCCTGCGCGTGCATGAGCACGATGCCCCAGCCAGGGTCGCCGTGCGCGGAGTCGCCAGCCTCGACCTGTTCGTACGCCCCGGCACCAGCGCCGAACAGCGGGAGGCCGTCTGTTGCGCTGGCACCGGGAACAACTCAAGGCGTTGGTCCCGCCCTTGCTGGAAAAATGGCAGCCGACTTCTTGGCGTACAGGTGGCCGACTGGGGCATCAAGAAGATGAAGACCAAGTGGGGTAGCTGCAACCCATCGGCTCGGCGCGTCTGGTTCAACCTGGAGCTGGCCAAGAAGCCGGAGCAGTGCCTGGAGTACATCGTCGTGCATGAGCTGGTGCATCTGCTGGAGCGGCACCATAACGAGCGGTTCACGGCGCTGATGGATGACTCACATGCCGCAATGGCGGCAGTATCGGGACATGCTGAACAGGCTACCGTTGGCGCATGAGGATTGGGCGTATTGAGGCAACAACTAGAGGCCATGTGGACAACCGGACAGCCGATTGCAGCGGGTCGGGCCGTGAAACCAAAGATCTGTCGTTGACCGCCTAGATAAGGGCAAAGCAGCATCGGCCAAAGCGGTCGAAGCCACCTTTGAGATCATAAAGAAGACCCTAGCGGGCGGTGAGGATGTTCTGATCAGCGGCTTTGGTTAGTTCTGCATCAAAGAGAAGGGCGAGCGCAGGGGCAGAAACCCCGATACAGGCGAGGATCTGATGCTGTCCGAAAGGTGAGTTGTGATCTCTAAGTGTTCGTCTGTGTTGAAGAAAAAACTGAATGGTGGCCAGGGGTGATTTTAGGGATTACCGACAGGACTGAGAGGGACTGACCAGGCCACCGCTCAGTTTCCGCAGGGCCGGCCCAAGACACTCCACGGCCACCGAGACGGTCCTTGAACAGGCTGAACAGATCTCTGGGGACTGGACAGAGTAGAAGGGGGGGGCAGAGAAGTCTGATGGTCTAGTTTTCAATCCCTGGACGTTATATTGCGCGGTGTAAAAATGGTGCCATCGCATTATTTTCTGGACCTCATCGAGGAGTTTGCCTGCTGACCTTTTGCTTGACCGGGCAGCGAAGACCTCGGTACCAATGCCCTAAGTATTGTGATAACGGTCGGGCGAAACTGCCCGAAAATCTGCTCAATACCATATTGGCAGGACAAAAAATAAAGTTAATCAATGGTTAGCTCTGGTTTTTCGTTCGTGCAGTTTGTCTCGTACTTGAATAATTGCGAGGAGTGACGTCATGCCATCATTGGAAGAAATGAGGATTGCACTGGAAGGTATTGGACATGCTTTAGCTGATAATCTTCTTGCAGTTCCGATGTACCAGCGCTCCTATGCCTGGGAAGACCGACATATTAAAGACCTTTTCCAGGACATAGCAACGGCTATTAGCAAGAATGAGAAGGAGTACTTTCTTGGTTCTATCGTCGTAACACGGACAACAGCTGATCGACCCGAAGTCGTGGATGGCCAGCAACGATTGGCTACTACCACAATTCTGCTGGCGGCAATAAGAGACTGGTTTATACAGAAGGGTGACGTAGACCGCGCCCAGGATATTGAAAGGGAATTTCTAATAACGAGGAACATTAGAACGCAGGAGAAAGATGCTCGTTTACGCCTGAATGAAATAGATCAGGACTTCTTCGTTAAATTTATTTTGTCAAGACCGGATGATCCAGGAAGATCTGTACAACCAACCAAAGAGTCGCACAGAAGGATTGAAAGAGGATCTGAGGTGGCAAAGGAACACGTCGAACGAATTGCTGAGCTTTCAAGTACCCCAGTGGATATGCTTATCGATTGGATTGAATACATGAAGTTTAAGGCTAAAGTGATATGGGTCACTGTGCCTAGCTATGCTAACGCTTTTACGATTTTTGAGACTCTAAACGACAGAGGACTCGATTTGGCTATCTCTGACCTCCTAAAGAACCACCTTTTCCATCTGTCGGGGGATCGAATTGCAGCGGTGCAGCAGAGATGGATATCAATGTTTGCAGTTCTTGAGGCGGTGGCTGGCGAAAGGGTTGTGGTCGATTACATTCGCCATCTCTGGTCATCACGATACGGTGCGACTCGTGAAAAGGACCTCTACGACAGCATAAAGGCTAAGGTGACAAGTAAGCAGGCTGCTATCGATTTTGCTAATGAGCTCTCTGAAAGCGCTAAGCTGTATGCTGCAATTCTCAGCACCAGCCATGAATTTTGGAATGAGTATGGGCCTACAGCTCGTGAACACGTGGCTACGATGAACTTACTCAGAATGGCTCAGATCAGACCACTGCTATTGGCGGTACTGTTGAGATTCTCTATACCCGAGGTTAAGAAAATACTCGGCGTAATGGTGTCCTGGGGAGTGAGATTCCTCATAACTGGCGGTTTAGGCGGAGGCATGCTTGAGAGACACTATTCTGAAAAAGCACGAGAGGTGCAATCCGGTGCCATCGCCACTGCCAAGCAGTTAAGCAAGGCAATGAAATCCATTGTTCCGTCAGATGGGCAATTTGAAACCGCTTTCTCAAATGCTAGGGTCTCGACCAACTACTTGGCACGCTATTATCTAAGATCCCTTGAAAAACAGGCGCGTGGTGAGGCTCAACCCGAACTTGTACCAAATCCAAACGAAGAAATAGTGAATCTAGAACACATCCTGCCAGAACACCCAAGCACATCATGGGCGCATATTGATGATGAGTTAGCCTCTGCATACCGCAAACGTATGGGCAATATGGCATTGCTGAGGGCGCGAATCAATGCTGAAGCTGGGAATGACGGCTTTCTGGATAAGAGGCCTTTTTACGCCAAATCAGATTTCAAACTAACCTCTGACTTAGCGGCGCACAGCACGTGGGGCACAGCGGATATCGACCAACGGCAAAAGTACTTGGCCCAACTCGCAGTGGGAGCTTGGCCAAACGTCGTAAGATGATACCCTGAGCGTCAGCAACGGCAGCTAACCTTGCTGGTGCAGTGGACGGCGCAAAGACCGCGCGGCCCCTGAGAAGCCCGAACCCCGCAATCTAACGGATCATCGGCCAGATCCAACATGAGGCTGCGAGTCCGAAACGGCTATTCACCGACAGTTCTCAAGTGGCTCTCGTTGGTGAGGTGATAAGAACTCGATTTGAGTGGGACCGAGGATACGGGATTGTGCTCTTGTGTGTCAAGGGCAAGCTCACCACATCATGTTGGGGGCAAGAGGGTTGCGGTGGGCGAGGGCGTTGTGGCCTGGTGGAGCCCGTTGTGATGGCAAGGACTCTAAGACATCAGAAGTCTTCTAGGTCTCTCCGTTTCTTACCCGAAAATTTGTGCGCCCAATACCCTCTGAGCTCTGCTCTATGCCCGATTCCCTCTGCTTTCCGCCCTCATTACGGCCCCAGTCTTACGACAATCTCGTTGGAGTTACCGCTCTCGCGGTTGCCGGCATACGCACGGACGACAACATAATAGGTGCCGGTTACGCCTGAAAGATCCATGGGGCCAAGTTGCGAAATGTTGCCGAGATCGTAAAACCCTGCATAAGAACCAGGCACAAAGCCCAGCCCGATTCGATACTCGGCAGCGCCGTTCACAGGGTCCCACGCCAGGGTGAGGATGGTGCCGTCGAGGGTGGATCGTAAATTGGCCGGCGCTGCCAGGGGAATGATGGGGACATCCTATATTCCCCCTGTCAAGTCTTTTCGAATATTTTTTTAAACTTTAATAAAAACGGTGTCTTAGGTCTTTAGGCCTTTGTTGGGACAGACCATCGCATCTCGTCCGGATCAGGACGACTATGTGGTCGGCGAGTCTCCCACCTTGAAAATGAACCCCAAGCCTAATCGTTATCAGCATCCGGCGTGTCCCTCGGCGGGGACCGCCCAACATCCCTAATCCAGGCTTTGAGATTCGGTGAGAGGCCCTTTATTGTCCCTCCCGAGGTCATATGCCTCTACGCTCTTAGCCGGGCTCTCTCGCCGAAAGGATTGTTGTTGGTCTTAATTCTTCAGATATCCTGGATCAAAGGGTTCTTTCTTTTTCATCAATGTCCAGGCGATCACCAAGAGCTTTGCCGCAAGCTTTACGCGCATCTTGGTTTTGATCCCCTGCTCCTGTTGTCTTCCTACGAGCTTCTGTGTGTAGTACTTTATGAAGTCGCGATTCTGTATCGATGCGACCAACGCTGCCTGGTACAACATGTAGCGAAGGTGGGCCTTTCCCCTTTTGGAAATCACGGGTCTTGCCGTCTCGGAGGTCTTCCCACTACGGGACGCGTTCAGATCCAGCCCCGCCATCTTGAGCACCTCGCTTGCGTTGTTGAAACGGTGAGGATCTCCGATGGCCCCCAGCACCTGGGCCGACACCCCCGGACCAAAGCCAGGGATACTGAGCAGGAATGGGTACTCCTCAAACCGAAGGCAGATCTGTTCCATTTCGTCCGATACCTCCTTGATCTCTTCCCTCAACCGCTTCAAGCCCTCCACCACCACCTGGCACTCAACGGAGACGGCTTCCGGCACCTGGCACCCCACAGAGTCCACTGCCGACTTCCAGAGCCCTTCCAGCCTTGCCCGTTGGCTCACACCCCGATCCCGACGGGTTACCCGCTTGATGAATTCATCGGGCTCCAACCCGGCAATCACCGAGGGGTCCAGACACCATCTCACGATGGCCAGACTCTCCGACTCCGAATGACCCCACGCCCGATCAAGCTCAGGAAAGTATTGCGCCACAAGATGGTTGCGGATCCGAACCCTCAATCGGTGCTCTTGCTTTTTCAGGTGCATCTTGAGCGACAAAAGTACTCTCAGATCCCGAACCTTCCCCTCGGGGTATTCATAGAACATGCACTTGCCCTGGGCCACGAGATCCGCCACGTTTGCCGCATCTTTCCCATCGTTTTTGTCCCACCGTCCGTCCAGGAGCTCCCGGTTCCGCTTCAGCGCCACCCCGGAGGCCAGCACGACAAACTTCGCACACTTGATCAGATGCTCCCCAAGGGGTTTATGGTAGTCCCCTGTGGGCTCCAGCCCAAACACGACCTTGCTCAATCCCTCCTGAATCCGAAGCGCCTCGGCCTGGTCAAGCAGCTTGCGAAAGCCCTCCAAATCGTTTCCAAAGACCAGCCGCCTCAAAAGCGTCTTCCCGGTGGCCGTCCCGAAAAAGGCGTGATGCTTCTCTTTGGCTACGTCGATCCCCACAATCAAGTACTCCTTGGACCCTCGAATCTCCTTCTTGAATTGACGGAACTCTTCAATCCTGATACCATCTACCTCGTTCATAAGGACCTCCTGTTTGAGTTTGGTTGATCAACTTCTTACTTAACAGGAGGTTTCTTTTTTTGGTAGACTGATAAAAATTTTTTTCTCCTCCACCCTCAGGGGTATAACCCTTTGACTTTTTTATATATAACGTTGTTTCATTGTTGACAAGTTGGCGCCAAAGAGGTACTTGAAACGCATGCCAAGGCAAGCTCGCATTGACGCCCCCGGCGCCCTGCACCATGTTGTGGTCCGAGGAATCGAAAGAAGTAGGATTTTCAAGGATGACAGGGACCGTGAGGGGAATGAGAGGGACGTTGTTGTTTTGTTGCAAACATCCGGTGAGCTCGACAGTTCAAGTGCGATTTGGAAATGGCCTTTATTACTTGAATAAACCTCTCCCATATTTTGGAGGTTGAACAACACTCTCGATATGAGTAGTAGAATTACTTTGGTCCATGCAACATGGGGAGGGTTATCCGGAGGCGCCCCGGCCTTGCTTGAGAAATACACCAAAATGTTCTCGAATCTGCGGACCGATAAAGGCCGGAACCGTTACCCTGCCATCACCAGGCACCGCGCCCCGCACAAGCCCTTTCTGCTTCTCTCCGTCATGGACCTGATTGCTCAGGGCCAGATCACGACCAACTTCATTGCGCCCTCTTTTGACCTCCTGGACACGTTCAACGGCTACTGGTCTTCCGTAATGCCTGCCGGGGCCAAGACCTCCATGGCCTATCCCTTTTCCAGGCTCAACCATGGTGCCGCATGAACAACGCGCTGATTATGGTATATAAACAATAATATTAACCAATTGCCCTGATATCCGGCTTCGCGGAGAAATTCACCCACAGTGAGATCTAGAAAAGATGGAAGCTCAGCGTGTTGTTTACCCGACGGGAAAGCCGACAATACCGCATCTCCTTCGTTGTCAAGGGTTCGCGGTAGGCAGGACTACAGCTTCACCCTCTCCGCCTTGGATCTCCGGAATTCTTGGCTTTTGCAGCATTATGGTGAAGACCGACCGCTTTTGGCACCGCATTCCCAAGCCGGGGTACGACCCCGATATCGAGTACAATGTGAGTTCCATGGAGCGTCTCCAGGAGATGTACTTTGGCGCAAGGATGGACGAAGAGCTTTTCGGTTTCATGACACATCCGGACACCCGGGAGCACCTCCGCATGGTGCTGATCAACATGGATCGCGGTACGTCCTTCAGTTTCTAAGTTTTTGCCTCTAAGCCCTGGAAACTGTTCATTGTTGCAGTCGTTATCTCACTCTATGGAGAGACCCGACGGATAGCGTTCCCTAAAAGAGTTAGAATCTTAAGGGCATCCCTTAGCAGCACGGGGCGCCGCAGTGCTGACCCGGTTGTCACTGGATCCCGGGGATCGCTTCGAATCCTTGTCGTTCGGGTTCAAGCGCAGGGTGCTGCTGGTCCAGGCCGTGGCGTTCGAACCGGACCTGCTTCTGATGGATGAGCCGACCAATCACCTGGACATCCCCACCATCGTCCGGTTGGAAGAGGCCCTTCAAAGAGGCCAGGGAGCTCGAAGCCCTTGAGGCCGAACGGAAGACGCTCGATGCGCGTATGGCGGACCCGCGGTTTTACAGGGAAGCAGGGCAACCGGTGGGCGGAGCGAGGAAAAGGCTGGATGAGCTGGGACACACCTTGGAGACGGCCTATGCAAGCTGGCAGGAGCCCGAAAGCATCCGGGTGGGCGGCACGTAGGCCTGAAGTCATTAGGCGGTTCCGAAAATCAGATCTCAAATATAGCTAAGAGGGGCATGGCGTCCACCATTTCGATCCTTTCAGGGAGGCGGAGAGGAGGCCAAGAGAATCCCCTTACCCAGACAGCCATGGAGAGGAAGAATCGTGATATCGGGCCTGACCTTGAACTGTGAATGGCGGGTAACGTATAATGTATGAAAGAAGATGTGACTCTGGAAGCCATTTTTTTCGTCAAAGAAGGGAGGAAAAATGTTTACCGATCTGGCAAAGAGCAGAAGAAGCGTGAGAAAATTTGCGACCCGACAGGTGGAGCAGGAGAAGATCGATGCCGTCATTGAGACAGCCCTTCGCGCTCCCTCCGGAAGAGGGGCGAGACCGTGGGCATTTGTTGTCGTGAGGGATAAGGAATCACTCGCAAAGCTTTCCGTTGCAAAGCCTATGGGCGCGGCATTTGTCAAGGATGCTTCGGTGGCAATAGTCATATGCGGAGACCCCTCAGCATCTCACCTCTGGATCGAGGACTGCGCCATTGCAGCCGTCACCATGCAGTATGCCGCCCATTCCATGGGGCTTGGGAGCCGCTGGGCCCAAATGAGGGGGAACAATTACAATGAAAAGCAGTCCTCAAGGGATTACATTGCAGAGCTTATTGATCTTCCTGGCAATCTGGATGTGGAGTGCATTGTCGCAATCGGTTATCCGGGCGAGGAGATGACCCCTTACAGGAAGGAAGACCTTGCTTTTGACAAGGTTAGCTACGAGCGCTATGGGCTGAAAAATATGTGATATCGTTCGAACCCATCCTTGATTGAGGATGGAGCTGGGTTTTGGTGACGTTGTTTCATTGTTGACAAGTCGGCACTAAGTCGGCGCCAAGTCGGGATTCTGCGTAAGTGTCAAGAAGACAAACCTTTATTGGAACTCATAACAATCACCGGCCGGTCAGATCGCACCAAGTTCAGGCACCAAGTCTTGAATCCTTTGCTCGAGGCGGGCCTTATTGAAATGACCATTCCGCACAAGCCACGCAGCAGCAGGCAAAGGTATCGAATCACGGAAAAGGGCAGGCGATTGCTGACTCGAATGGAGGAAAATTATTAGCTTTGCCTGCTATTCGGATTCCTATTCGTAATGATTGCCAAGGGAATGAGCGTTGTTTCATTGTTGACAAGTTGGTACCGGGCGCGTGCGGGGCTCGTTGTTGCCTTGTTGAAGACAATTGGTGAAAACGACCGTTCAAGCGTGATGTGGAAACGGACCTTAGGACTTGAATGACCCTCTCCTACACTTTCCCGGATGAACGACGGCCACGTTTTGAATAGAGGAAAGGCCGGGGGCCGTGCGACATGAATGAGGGTTATCCGAAGGCGACCTGGCCTTGCTTGAGAAATACGTTAAGATATTTTCGAATTTGCGGACCGATAAAGGCCGGAACCGATATCCTGCCGTCACTAGACACCGGGCTCCGCACAAGGCATTTTTGCTTCTCTCCGTCATGGACCTGATCGCTCAGGGCCAGATCAGATTCGAACTTCATTGCGCCCTCTTTTGACCTCCTGGACACCTTCAACGGCTATTGGTCTTCCGTAATGCCGTCCGGTTCCAGGACCTCAATGGCCTACCCGTTTTCCAGGCTCAAAACCGACAGGTTCTGGCTCCGCATCCCCAAGCCCGGATTTTCCTGAAAGATGACAAATGGTCTTGACCAGATCTTCCACTATATTGTAAATTTACATTGTAATTTTACAACATGCTGGAAGGTCGATAAATGACACCTAATGGCACGATACCACGTTTGCTTCGAAGACCCGACCGTTCCTTTTTCCTTTTTTGGCCCCAGGGGGACTGGCAAGAGCACATGGCTCCAGCAGGTGCTTCCGGACGCTTTCCGGCTCGACTTGCTCGATGCGTCGCTTTTCCTCGAGCTGTCGCGTGACCCTCATCGTCTCGAGGCTCTAATCGGCAAGAGGCCTGCCGGCGCCTGGGTGGTTCTCGATGAGATCCAAAAGGTTCCTGCTCTTCTGGATGAAGTCCACCGCCTGATGGAATCACGCAGATGGCGGTTCGCTCTGTGTGGGTCGTCCGCTCGCAAGCTTCGCCGGGGGGGTGCAAACCTCCTTGCCGGCCGGGCCTTGACCCTCTCTATGGAGAGCTTCTCTGCTGCAGAATTAGCAGCCGAATTCGATTTAGATTTCGCGCTGAGTTGGGGATCGCTTCCGTTCGTCCGAAACGATCCTGAAACGGCCGCTGATATTCTCGCCGCCTATGTCAACACCTATCTCAAGGAGGAGTTGCAGGCTGAAGGGCTGATTCGTAATGTGCCGCCATTCGTGCGCTTTCTTGCGGTGGCCGGACAGATCAATGGCCAGATCGTCAACGCACAGAACATTTCCCGCGAAGCCTCTGTGGCCCGCAGTACCGTAGACACCTACTTTTCTATCCTGACCGACACGCTGGTCGGACACTTTCTCCCGGCATGGCGTCCAGGGTTAAAGGTCCGTGAGGGAGCACAACCCAAGTTCTACTGGTTCGACCCAGGGGTGGCCCGTGCAGCAGCGGGTTTGCTTCGTGACACGGCAGACAGACAGTGGCAAGGGTTGGCCTTGGAGACCCTGGTTTATCACGAACTGCGCGTCTACAACGAGATCAGCCGCAAACATCGTCCGCTTTCCCACTATCGGACACCAGCAGGAGTGGAAGTGGACTTCATCGTCGAAACCGCTCGCCGCAGGCCGAGCACTCCCGCCCGGGTCGTAGCGATCGAGATCAAGCGGGCGGAGCGTTGGGATCGGGCTTGGGACAAGGCGCTGCGCGGTCTTGCGGAGGCCGCAGGGGTGAATGTTGACCGCATGATCGGCGTCTACTGCGGTTCGAAGCCTTACGAGTTTGAAAACGTCACGGTGATGCCCTTCCCCGACTTCGTGAGGTCACTTTTTTCAGGAGAGATATTCTGAAATGGAGTCCACGATGATTTTATCTTCGGGCTGACACGGGACGAGACTCGATCTCTAAGATCACAAGATGTGATTTTAAAGCGAGGGCAGCATTCCAAGCATCTGCCGTTTGCCTTCGCGGCAGGGACGACCGGCCCACGAACGGCTTGGCCCTCTGCCGCTGGTCCTTTGACGAAGCACTCATGAGCGTAGTGACAAGTTACGAGGCCCTGATCTGGAGGCGGGTCAGGATGGAAAAGAACATGCCCGGCCACATTCTCACGCTGGCTGACCGCCCGATCTTCCGCCCCGTCAAAGAGCCCTTATGGCCTGCCCAGGACAATCTCGGAGAGCACCGGCGGCGCATCTTTAAAGACTAGTGGAATGGGTACGCCGTTTTTTTGGGTAGGACGGAGGACTTTCGACTGTCTTGATTTCTGCCCTACGGATCGAATGAACTCGTGGGCCTCATATCGATGCTGATTCATGAATCCATTGGACCCACCTGCGGATCTAGCCCTGAAGGGTCTTCACCCCGCGACACCTCGGGAAGGTCGAACAACCCCAGAACTTCTCCCCGGCACGAGGGCCTTTCTTTGCTACTCTCAGGACCATCTCGCTGCCACAGATTGGACAAAGGGTTTCTTCGTTCGGCGGACTTGCAGCTGTGGTCGACGGGGGGCGCTTCACCTCCTCGATCATCCTTGCAAGCTGGGCTCCGTCCACCAACTCCAACGCTTTCCCCCGTGCAAAGTCTTGCGCTTCCAGCGTGAATTTCCCAGAGCAAATGAGGACCCCTCCGGTTGCACCCCGAGCGGCGACAACACCGTACAGTTCCCTCACGACCTTCACCCCCACCTTGAACGTCCTCCAGTTCTTGCACTGAACGAGCCGCGTCTCTCCGCCCTTTTTGAGGACCAAATCCACCCCGCCGTCTGCTCCGCCTCCGCCGGTTTCGGTCACACGATAGCCCTTTCTCCGATACGCCTCACCCACCAGTTCCTCGAACGCCTGCCATGAGATGGATCGAATAAACTCGATGCCTTTTTGACCCTCCAGGAGCTTCCTCTTTCGAGAGGAATTAAGGGCCGAAAACCCGGCGACAAGCAGTAATAGGACCGCAAAGGCCGGGGCCACGCTGGGCAGCATTTTCGCGACACCGACAAGGAAAGGATTGGTTACATGGATGACGGGTATGATATACCTGCAGAAAACGAAGACGGCGACGGCAAGGGCAACGTTGAATTGCCATGGATAGGTCGTCAAGGCATCCAGAACGGAATCGTTTCGTCGAGCCATGGAAATTCCTCGGACAATTGCTCGGGTGTGAAGCTGTAACTCTCCAAGGATCGGCAAGAACGTGGGGTTTCTTGAGCTGATGCTTCTCCGTGTGAACTAATAGGTGCCCGCCCTTTTTTTACACACGCAACCTTGGTATAGTATGGTGCTTCTCGATTGAGCTGGAGGGATTCTATGTCTGTCGGTGTTATTTGTTGTCGTGTGCTTGAAAAGGAAATCAGAGCGGTCATCCGTGGGGTTCCCGAAGTAACTCACCTCGCGGTCATGGAGTGGGGTCTTCACATTCAGCCCGCCCGGCTTCTCGATAAGGTTCATCAAAGCCTCCGATTACTCGAAGGACATGTGGATGCCGTAATGTTGGGCTACGGACGGTGTCAGGCGCTCGACAAACTGCCTTCGGATTTTGCGTTCCCGGTCCTGAGACCTGAGGGAGAAGACTGCATCGGCGTCCTTCTGGGACAGCACAGGTACGAAGAGGAGCTGAAACGGGAAGCCGGAACCTGGTTCTTGACACCCGGCTGGACCGAACTCGGGATAGAGTTCATATTTCAGCAACTCCAACTTGAGAACCTGGCCGAAAAAGGTCTAGACCCTATAAAGGTGGCCCATCGGATGTTGTGGGAGGACGGAGACGTCCATAAATAAGTAAATAAATTCCTACGCTATGGCTTCTACATTGAGAGAAGCGAGGGGGCGATGAATAGGGGATTGGGGTTTCATTGTTGACAAGTTGGTACCTTGATGGGTTCAAGATTAGTTACTCGAAGACAGTCATCGAATACGGTAGTTGAGCCGTGATCTGGAGAGGGCCATGGCGCCGGTCTACCATCTTATTCATTTTGGATTTGAACGCCGTCTGTGATATGAGCACAGGGTGGGCTGTGCGTGCGGGGTTGGATTGGGTGGAGGTACCCCGGTGACGATTGAAAACTGCACCAGGATGCTCTCGAATCTGAGGACCGACAAGGGGCGGAACCGTTACCGTGCCGTTACCAGGCACCGCGCCCCGCACAAACCTTCTTCGGGTTGGGGTCGGACCAAGACAAGTGGTTGAATCCAAAGAAGAAGGAGTCCTGGAAGGGGCAATTTATGCTCTTAAAGTGATGTTTTTGGCCATGAAAATGTCTTCTTAACCCTTATGTGGCATAAACAACACGCCTATAATGGTAAATGTGTCGTAATATTCAAATGTTACACGCATGCCAGGCACTTCACAGAAATCCACTCACTGTGACATCTTAGAAACCTGGAATTTCGGCGTGTTGTTTACCCTACGGGAAAGCCGATAATGGCGCATCTCCTGCGTTGCCAAGGGTTCGCGGTAGACAGGACTACAGCTTCACCCTTGCCGCCTTGGATCTGGACCATTCTCGACTTTTGCATTATTAGGGTTAAGAATGAAGCCTTATGCCGAGAGCAAACAGACATTAGATACCCGGCTACGTCTGGCAATATGATGGCGTGGTCCGACCCCGACCAAGACCACAGACAAGTTGAAGCAAGCCGAAGGTGTCTATAAGGATTAGGCCACACCATGGATCAGCAATATCAGCCGCCCTACACCGTTACTCCGGCCATCGTGAATCTGGTCGCACAGATCAGCGAGGTCGTTGGACGTTTGGCCGTTCTCACCGACAACGCGAAGGCGCTGCGGCTTCGACGCATCAATCGCATCCGAACCATTCGGGGCTCGCTGGCCATCGAGGGAAATACCCTGACCGAAGCGCAGATCACTGCGATTTTAAACGGCAAGCGGGTCATCGCCCCGCCCCGCGAGATTCAGGAGGTGCGTAACGCCATCGCCGCCTACGAAAGCTTAAAGCAGTTGGGGCCGGACGTGGAGACGGAATTGCTGGAAGCGCATCGCATCCTGATGGCTGGACTGATTGACGAGGCAGGGACTTATCGACGTGGCGGCGTAGGTGTGATGGCAGGCGGGCAGGTGATTCATATGGCTCCACCGGCGGGTCGCGTTCCGGGGTTGATGCACGATCTTTTTCACTGGCTGGCCGTCTGCGAAGCGCATCCTTTGATTGCCAGTTCAGTGTTTCATTACGAGTTCGAGTTTATCCACCCCTTCGCCGACGGCAATGGCCGCGTGGGGAGGCTGTGGCAGACCTTGATTCTGACCCGGTGGAATCCGCTGTTTGCCGATATCCCGGTCGAAAGCCTCGTTTACGAACATCAGGCAGAGTATTACCAGGCACTGCAAAAAAGCACTGACCAGACCGATTCCGCACTCTTTATCGAGTTCATGCTCACGATGATTCTTGAGGCCATCTCGACCGTCACCCCCCAAGTCATCCCCCAAGTCACCCCCCAAGTCGTACGGTTGTTGGAAGTCATGCAGGACGAAATGACCCGCGAGGAACTTCAAAGCGCCCTTGATTTGCAGGATCGCAAGTCATTCCGGAAGCGCTACCTTCAGCCGGCCCTGGCGGAAGGGATGATCGAAATGACCATTCCCGACAAGCCCAACAGCCGCTTGCAGAAATATCGCCTGACCGAGAAGGGACAACAATGGTTGCAGGATCGGGAGTTGGAATGAGGATGGGGAGACTTGCGACGCAGCTTGTAACAGCTCGGCTATGACATGAACCAGGACAAGGACAACGCGACTACCGGCCCATGAACGGCTTGGCCCTCTGCCGCCTCTGCCACTGGTCTTTTGACGAAGGTCTCATGAGCGTGGGGGCAAGTTACGAGGTGCTGGTTTCGTGGAGGGTCAGAACGGATCAGAACATGCCCGGCCACATGCTGACCCTGGCCGACCGCCCGATCTTCCGTCCTGCCAAAGAGCCCTTATGGCCGGCCCAGGATAATCTCGAGGGCCACCGAAGGCGGACCTTCAAGAAATAGCAGGAAGAACTGGCGGGCAGGTGGTTGAGATGGGCATTTTGACATGTGGACGTCGCCTCCTTTCTCTCTGGGCTTGCTCAAGAAATTGTGATAGAATTTATTTTGACTCGTAAGCTGCGGCATGGCAGCAGCAGAAGGAAAGGTAGAGAATAGTATCCGGCGTCAAGCCGTTTAGGTTTTCCGCTGAAACGCGTGGGCCCAGGCGGGAGGAGCAGAGAATCGAGATGAAAGATATCGAACAGACACCCCTGACGAAAGGCGAAAAGAAGGCGCTCGAAAGGGCTATCGAGTTGCTGAAGGACGGGTACCCCGTAAAGAGGGTTATCCTTTTCGGGTCAAAGGCCAGGGGTGGTTTTGATGACCACTCCGACCTGGACCTTCTGGTTGTAACGAGCCGCGCCCTTCATTGGAAGGAGGAGAAAGCGATTGTTGAGACCCTCTTCGAGATCGGGCTCCAATATGACGTGATCTTCAGCCCCCTGTTCGCCTCGGAGACCGAGTGGGAGGGAGGTTTGTTTACGGAATTTCCAATCTACAAAGAAATCATCCGAGACGGAGCCGTAGTGGCATGACCCGCAATGTAATCGTCGATTACTGGCTCGAAAAGGCGACACAGGACCTTGCATCCGCACGAGATAATCTGTCAAAGAACAGACTTATGAATGCGGTCAGGGATGCATATTTCGCCTGTTTTCATGCTTTCTCCTGCCTGCTGTTGAAAGACGGGAAAAACTTCAAGAGGCACAAAGAAGTTCGATCAACGCTCCACAGGGATTATGTCCGGGTCGGGAAAATCAGCGGTGAATGGGGCAAGCACTACGACTGGCTGTTCGATAACCGGCAGAAGGCCGACTATCGGCCTCTGGTGCGGTTTGATCCTGATCAGGTGAAGGACATTGTTGACAGGAGCGACGCGTTTGTAAATGAGATGAAGAAGATAGTTGAAAGTAGCTGAACTGAGTCGCGCCTTGCACGAGTCTTTCCTGCTTCTCTCCGTCATGGACCTGATCGGTCAGGGTCAGATCACGGCCTAATTTATCGCGCCCTCTTTTGATTTCCTGGACACGTTCGACGGCTACTGGGCTTCCGTGATGCCGGCTGGGGCCAAGACCTCCATGGCCTATCCTTTTTCGAGGCTCAGGACCGACCGCTTTTGGCACCGCATTCCTAAGCCGGGGTACGACCCGGATGTCGAGTACAATGTGAGTTCCATGGAGCGTCTCCAGGAGATGTACTTTGGTGCAAGGATGGACGAAGAGCTTTTCGGTTTCATGACACATCCGGACACCCGGGAGCACCTCCGCATGGTGCTGATCAACATGGATCGCGGTACGTCCTTCAGTTTCTAAGCTTTTGCCTCTAAGCCCTGGAAACTGTTCATTGTTGCAGTCGTTATCTCACTCTATGGAGAGACCCGACGGATAGCGTTCCCTAAAAGAGTTAGAATCTTAAGGGCATCCCTTAGCAGCACGGGGCGCCGCAGTGCTGACCCGGTTGTCACTGGATCCCGGGGATCGCTTCGAATCCTTGTCGTTCGGGTTCAAGCGCAGGGTGCTGCTGGTCCAGGCCGTGGCGTTCGAACCGGACCTGCTTCTGATGGATGAGCCGACCAATCACCTGGACATCCCCACCATCGTCCGGTTGGAAGAGGCCCTTCAAAGAGGCCAGGGAGCTCGAAGCCCTTGAGGCCGAACGGAAGACGCTCGATGCGCGTATGGCGGACCCGCGGTTTTACAGGGAAGCAGGGCAACCGGTGGGCGGAGCGAGGAAAAGGCTGGATGAGCTGGGACACACCTTGGAGACGGCCTATGCAAGCTGGCAGGAGCCCGAAAGCATCCGGGTGGGCGGCACGTAGGCCTGAAGTCATTAGGCGGTTCCGAAAATCAGATCTCAAATATAGCTAAGAGGGGCATGGCGTCCACCATTTCGATCCTTTCAGGGAGGCGGAGAGGAGGTCAAGAGAATCCCCTTACCCAGACAGCCATGGAGAGGAAGAATCGTGATATCGGGTCTGACCTTGAACTGTGAATGGCGGGTAACGTATAATGTATGAAAGAAGATGTGACTCTGGAAGCCATTTTTTTCGTCAAAGAAGGGAGGAAAAATGTTTACCGATCTGGCAAAGAGCAGAAGAAGCGTGAGAAAATTTGCGACCCGACAGGTGGAGCAGGAGAAGATCGATGCCGTCATTGAGACAGCCCTTCGCGCTCCCTCCGGAAGAGGGGCGAGACCGTGGGCATTTGTTGTCGTGAGGGATAAGGAATCACTCGCAAAGCTTTCCGTTGCAAAGCCTATGGGCGCGGCATTTGTCAAGGATGCTTCGGTGGCAATAGTCATATGCGGAGACCCCGCAGCATCTCACCTCTGGATCGAGGACTGCGCCATTGCAGCCGTCACCATGCAGTATGCCGCCCATTCCATGGGGCTTGGGAGCCGCTGGGCCCAAATGAGGGGGAACAATTACAATGAAAAGCAGTCCTCAAGGGATTACATTGCAGAGCTTATTGATCTTCCTGGCAATCTGGATGTGGAGTGCATTGTCGCAATCGGTTATCCGGGCGAGGAGATGACCCCTTACAGGAAGGAAGACCTTGCTTTTGACAAGGTTAGCTACGAGCGCTATGGGCTGAAAAATATGTGATATCGTTCGAACCCATCCTTGATTGAGGATGGAGCTGGGTTTTGGTGACGTTGTTTCATTGTTGACAAGTCGGCACTAAGTCGGCGCCAAGTCGGGATTCTGCGTAAGTGTCAAGAAGACAAACCTTTATTGGAACTCATAACAATCACCGGCCGGTCAGATCGCACCAAGTTCAGGCACCAAGTCTTGAATCCTTTGCTCGAGGCGGGCCTTATTGAAATGACCATTCCGCACAAGCCACGCAGCAGCAGGCAAAGGTATCGAATCACGGAAAAGGGCAGGCGATTGCTGACTCGAATGGAGGAAAATTATTAGCTTTGCCTGCTATTCGGATTCCTATTCGTAATGATTGCCAATAGAATTGCTAATAGAAGCTTCGTAGCCATCGTGGCGGTCCTAAACCAGTAAGTTCAGAATTTGGTCAAAGTGATTTCGGGCGTCTTGGAAAGAACGTAGTCTCTTTGCTGATGGGTTGATAATAAGGGACATCGGCTGCATTTTTTTCGTTCTTGAACAGAGTCAACATAAGGATCATTCAAGTGCGATTTCTCCTGCATTTTAGTGTCCGACATCCATGACATGAACGGGGAAACGCCAGTGGACCTTGCGAAAGGAATGAAGGATTAAGTGGAGGCGCACCGGTGACGCTTGACAAGTACACCAAGATGTTCTCGAATCTGAGGACCGACAAGGGGCGGAACCGATATCCTGCGATCACCACGCACCGCGCTCCGCACAAACCTTTTCTTCTTCTTTCCGTCATGGACCTGATTGCTCAGGGTCAGATCACGACCAACTTCATCGCGCCCTCTTTTGATCTCCTGGACACATTCAACGGCTACTGGGCTTCCGTGATGCCGGCTGGGGCCAAGACCTCCATGGCCTATTCCTTTTCCAGGCTCAACCATGATGCCGCATGAACAACGCGCTGATTATGGTATATAAACAATAATATTAACCAATTGCCCTGATATCCGGCTTCGCGGAGAAATTCACCCACAGTGAGATCTAGAAAAGATGGAAGCTCAGCGTGTTGTTTACCCGACGGGAAAGCCGACAATACCGCATCTCCTTCGTTGTCAAGGGTTCGCGGTAGGCAGGACTACAGCTTCACCCTTTCCGCCTTGGATCTCCGGAATTCTTGGCTTTTGCCGCATTATGGTGAAGGCCGATGGGTTCTGGCACCGCATTCCCAGGCTGGGGTACGACCCGAAGTCGGAAAAAATTTATCCATTGACATGAGGTCATTGGTGGGTATATTATACCAACCATGAAGGCAAAGCTTGTCTTTCACACCAAGACAGTCAAGGGCGATGAAATCGTGGAGGTCAGGATTTGGCAAACGCCCGAGTCGATTGACAGGCCCCATGGAATCAAATTTTCGGTAGTTTACGTAAAGGGTGGGAAAAGGTTGCTCGGCTACGACAATGCAGAGCAAAAGGGATACCACAGGCATTTCCTGGACAAAGAAGAGCCCTACGAATTCGAGAGCATAAGGAAACTCATTGACGACTTCAAATCTGACCTCGAAAGAATCAGAGGGAGAAAGTGGGATGAAGGTTAAGAAAATATTTGTCGGGGTAAGGCCCCTTGATGACGTTCTCAAAGAAGCAGGAGAGACTTTCGAGCATCTCACGATGGGAAAGGCGGTCAAACAGAAACGTGCGATCTATTTCGCAAGCCTCAAAGAGATGAGGAGGGTTCTGACGGAAAGGCGGCTTGAGATCCTTAAAACGATCAGGGACCAGAAACCCTCTTCCGCTTATGAGTTGGCCAAAATGGTCGACAGGGACTTGAAAAACGTGCTGCAGGATCTTTCCTACCTTCAGGAACTGGGCATCGTGGCCGTCACCGACACAGGCATGAAGAAAGTTCCTCACTTCGATTACGACAGGATTTCGATCGAGGTGGCCGTGTGATCAAGCGTGCCACACAGGAATGAGCGGGACGTTGTTTCATTGTTGCCAAGTTGATACCACAGAGGTACTTGAAACGCATGCCAAGGCAAGCTCGAATTGACGCACCCGACGCCCTGCAACATGTCGTCATCCGGGGAATCGAAAGGAGAGGGATTTTCGAGGATGACAGGGACCGGGAGGGGTTCATTGAACGGCTGTCCGGTTTGCCTCAGGAGACGGCTACGCCCTGGTACGATCCTGACCCCGCTTCGGACTCGAACAAATCAACATCGGGGGAACGTCCCCGGGTCAGCTACGGGCAGACGCCCTATAGAGCAGGGACTTCGAGCGAGTGAGTCATACTATGTCTCTTTGGATATCTTTTGGAGTTCGCCGCCCCACCCGAACCTTTGATAAGAAAGTACTGGAGCAGGGTTTTGAAGTGGACCAATAGGCATAGACCCTACGGGAAAGCCGATAATACCGCACCTCCTGCGTTGTCAAGGGTTCGCGGTAGGCAGGACTACAGCTTCACCCTTGCCGCCTTGCATCTTCGGCATTCTCGGCTTTTGCATCATTAGGGTGGAATCAGACATAATAAGCATGGTAATACGGGAAAACTTGCTGGAACCCATGTGGCCATTTCAAGAAGGTAGAGAGCCGTGGATCTGAGGATTCTAAAAGATGTGAATGATTTATGGAGTAAGATCTACCCATACCTTGCCGCCCAGGTCATGGAATACTACGGCAAAAGCTATGGGGATGTTTTGGAGCTGGGACCCTTTGCTGGAGGCATATCCGTCGAACTGGCCAGGATGTATCCCGGGTTGAAGATCACGCTCGCAGCGCAGGAATCCGGCATGGTTGATTTCCTGCGGATGGAAATGGAAGAAGCCAGACTTGATCGAGAAATGGAATTGAGGTGCTGTGAGCTTGATAACCTCGCTTTTGCGGGTTCTCTGTTTGACCTCGTGATATTCAGGGGGGCCTATTTCTTCCTTGATGAAGAAAGTAGGATCATCCGAGAAATCTATCGGGTTTTGAAAGAAGATGGCATTGCTTTTATCGGTGGCGGTTACGGCAAAAATACACCGCAAGCATTGATCGATGAGATTGCCCACAAGTCGCGAGATCTAAATGACAGGTTGGGAAGAAGAAGGGTGACCCTGGGTGAGGCAAAAGGCATGGTGAAGAAGGCGCGTTTGTCTGGTCATGCCAGAATAGAAACGGAGGGAGGATTGTGGCTGGTTATTAAGAAGTAAGTTGGGATGATCGGGACATTGTTTTATTGTTGACAAGTAGACGGCAAAGAGGTACCTGAAACGCACGGCAAGGCAAGCCCGCATTGACGCCTCCGGTGCCCTGCACCATATCGTCATCCGAGAAATCAAGCCGAGAAGCTCAGATCCACAACGGCATTATGAGGAAAACTACTAGCAACGATAGGGGGTTCGCCAGTTGAAATAGTATTCCGGTTGCTTGTTCAAATCAAGGAACGGTCCGCCTATTGGCGCTGTGGGAGGTGGAGTCAAGATGGGGTGAGCAGGAGGCAGGCCGCCACACAACCAGAGGACAAGCAAGCAGCAGGGAATAGGCAGGATGTGTGGAGGCCCTATTTGGCCGGACTGTCTCTCTCTGGATAAACACAATGTCTGACGAGGAGGAGGACTCGTAGACAGCCTTTTCCTCGTCTGCAAAGATGTCCCGTCCCAATCACATCCCTGTCTTTCAGTAGGGGCTTCACTGATTTCACACGGATTGTCCCCGAGCCGTTCATTGACCTTACGATGACAGGGGCGCACCTCGCTCTCTTCTTGTGATCTATTGAATTTCGAATAGTGGATACTTTTTATCCAGAAGCGTACTAAGCCTTCCCGGAAGCGGATACATGGTATCCAGCCAAAGAGGATCAAGTGAGCACCCATTCCTGAACCAGAACCCAAAATCTAACCAAGATATCAACCACTTTGATCGATTATGCCACATTGTGGCATAGCACTTGCTTTAATAAGGCTAAACTCGAAAAGAGATTGGAGGATAGATCATGAGAAAACTAATGACGGTTTTGGGGGTCGCGTTTTTGACTTCCGTTCTGACCCTGCCAGTGTTCGCCCGGGGGCGGCCGGGGATGGGTGGAGGCTATGGCATGATGGGAAGTTGGGGCCCGAATTCCGCCTATTGTGACCAAGGCGGGAGGTACTATCAAGAGCCCAACCAAAGCTACAGGGGTGGATACAATCAGCAACCTGAAAATCAGGCTGCCCCGAATGATCGATTTGACCGGGGATACCGCGGAGGCTCCAATTATGACGAGAGAGGGGCCGACCGTTACGGTAACTACGGCAACTACGGCCACATGGGCGGCTTCGGCATGGGCTGGTGGCGATGAGCGTATTTCGGATTCCGAGGGAACGATGATGGAAGTATTGAAGCGAAAGACTATTGAAAAGAATGTAGTGGATCCCGTATGCGGCATGACCGTTGTTGATGGGAAGGCAGACTGGGTCATGGCGCATGGAGGAAATTTGCATTATTTTTGTTCTCAAGAATGCCGCATGACTTTTAAGACAAACCCAGCAAAATACGTCACGACCGGACCTTCAAAATCCAGGGGCTGGTTTGGACGATTCCTGGATCGTTTGGCCAGGACCAATGAGAAGGAATTCGTTGGGGGCCGTCCCGCCTGCTGCGGATGAATTGGAACACAGAGGAGGAAAGAAGGAGGGCAAAGATCCTTGTTACGATTACAAGTGACGCCCCTATGCATTGGTTTCAAATGGAATCGGTCCAAGACGAGGACATGGCCGAATTCGATCCGGCGACCAATATCTTAACCGTGCACCATTTAAGGTTAGGCGACCAGGTTCAGAGGAATATCAACCTTAGAATGCACGTGAATGAAGACGGCATGTGGGAGATTTTGAATTGAAGGCGGCCGCTGGGCCTCCTTCCCTTCCTGTTTGGACTGACGGAACCGGCCCTTGACTATTTCGGAGATAACGCCGTATGGGGAAGAAGTCTGCATCACCCGATGTTGACCTTTCTTTTGGCGACGGGGTCCCGCTCTTCTCGCGCATCTGAAAGTCATTTTGAGGCGGATGAGGAGCGGGGCCCCTTGACTACCTCTTAGTGCCGTGCCTCAAAAGTTGTGTCCCTAAAAATGGCAGTTTGAAATTCTGGAATAGCGCTCCGCATTTGACCCACTTACCAGAGACACGGAAATCCGAAATTCGAATATCGAAGCTTTAAACAAATTCCAATGAACAAAATACGAATGATCAAAACGGTAGAACCACGGCTTCGGCCTGAGTTTGTTATAAATTTTGAACATTGAAATTTTGATATTGTTTCGGATTTCGGATTTCGGATTTCGACATTCGGATTTTCAAATTTCACACCATTGTGAATTGCCAAAATCAAGGAAAAAACTTATGAGACGCGGTATTAGTCAAACGGAGGAAGATCCAATGAGATGGCGCTGAGCAAGAGCCAAATACGGGATATATACAGGAAACGTGCCGGTCAATACGATCTTTCCGCCAATGTTTACTACCTGATCGGCCTCAGGGAAGTGATGCGAAAGTACTTCTCGAACGTGGAAACAACGGAGGCGTACGGCGGATTTGTCTACGTAGCCGCAGGCGAGAAGGTCTGAAATGATCTATGGGCTCACTCAGGATAATATCACGGTCGTAGGCGCGGAATTGAATCCCAGGTGACTGGATGATGACCAATACTTCGAAAGACCTTTTGGAAATAGGGACCGTCCTTGAGGGCAAATGGGTCATTCTCGAGCTTATAGGAAAAGGCGGCATGGGAGAGGCGTACCGGGCCCATCAGCTGAACCTCAAACGAGATGTGGCCATCAAAGTGATCTCCCGGGAATTTCTTGAATCTCTGGGGGAAGAGGGCGAAGAGATCGAAGCGGCCCATGCTCGTTTTCGGCGCGAAGTCATGGCCATGGCTCAAATTCGGCACCCAAATGTCGTGCAGGTATTTGACTACGGATCAACCGGGCTGAAGAGCGGCGATGAGGAGATCCACATCGAATATATTGTCATGGAGTATATCCCCGGACCCACTTTGCGGTTCACCATGTCCGAGGAGGGGTTTTATCCCGAAGAAGGACTCATGAGAGAGTGGCTCGTTCGGTATTTCTTGCCCG
Organism: uncultured delta proteobacterium; assembly: GCA_963830155.1. Taxonomy (GTDB): domain Bacteria; phylum Desulfobacterota; class DSM-4660; order Desulfatiglandales; family Desulfatiglandaceae; genus CAWHLE01. The sequence continues at coordinate 466,055 of CAWHLE010000001.1, forward strand.
CTTTGGAAGGTCTCAGGGCGCTGCACGAGGCAGGCATTGCTCATCGCGATATAAAGCCGGAGAATTTCCTTCTGGACGGGGAGAGCCCGAAGGTCGCCGACTTCGGCCTGGCCCGTTCGCTCTCTCTGCAAGCGGTGACCGGCTCCGCCGACATGAAGGGGACCCCGCGTTACATGGCACCCGAGCAGTTCATGGACTTCAGACGCTCCGACCAGCGGGCCGATATTTATGCCCTGGGTAAAATCCTTTACGAAGCCGCGGATGGCCGGATGGGTTCAGGAACCATCCCCTTTAAGAAATCGAAGCTGGAAAAGGCCGAGACCTCATTTTTTCAATCCATCGACAGCATCATCCAGCGAGCAACCGCGGAGGAAAAAGAAGCGCGCGTAGGGTCCGTGGAGCAACTGAAGGAAGATCTCAAGAAAATTCTTGAAGAAAATTCCTCTCGAACCCTCCTTTCCCCTGCCTCTGAAAAGAAGGCCCCGGTCCTGACGAATGTGCGGGTTATCTGGATAGGTGTGGTGTTCGCCGTCCTCTCCATGGCGGGGATGGCGCTTTGGCACCTATTTGGCAATCCCTGGGGGCCGGACAATGGTACTTTGGAACAAGGCGAAAGGGTTCAGGTCGCAGCGGGTCCTGAAATCAGAACGCCTTCATCTGCAACGTCATCACCCGGTGTACCGCCTCAAGCGTCCCTTATGGCGAGAGATGGCCTGGAAATGGTTCTGGTGAGCGGTGGAAAACCGGGATCCGAATTCCAGGGCAACAAGTCCGCGCGATCATTACCAGCCCCCTTTTACATAGACGAAAACAGGGTGACTTACCACCATTTCGCAGATTTCCTGAATCAAGTGAAGGACAGGGTGACCGTGAAAGACGGGGTGGTCAGAGGAGACGGGAAAATCTGGCTTTTTCTGGGGGAAGGGACGGAACCCTATGAACAGATCGTCTTTAAAGACGGCAGATTTGTCTTAAAGGACGCTCGTTATGCGCCCTACCCTGTTGTCCGGGTCACGTGGTACGGCGCCTCGGCCTATGCCGAATATTTTGGCAAACGGTTGCCTAAAGAAAATGAGTGGGCCTTTGCAGCCGAGACGGTTGGGCCGCTCAGACAAAACCCTGACACAAACCCCAACGTCAATGAGATCGGGAAGGCACCTTCAAGCCAAACGAAAAACCCAGTGGATGGCATGAACGACCATATGATGGGCATGAACACCCCTATGAAGGAAAGCCTTCCCGGCGAGACAACCGGCTGGAACGGGGAGGATCCGGGCTTGAAAGGGATGGGAATGGGCATTAAAGAGTGGGTAATGGCTCTCAAGCGTGAAGCGGTTCCCCATGAATCAAACGACAAGAGTGGTCCCGATGTCTTTCCTGTGCCGCTCATGGAGATCGTTCCTGGGACTGATTCTGCCTCCACTGAAAAAAATGTTTCAAAAAGCTTCAGGTACCCCTGGGAAGGATTCCTGGATGTGGGGTTTCGATGTGTGGTAAGCGCCGAGGAGGTGGCGCGAGTGAGATGAGAAAAGAAGTGTAAATCGTTTTGCTGAATAGGAGGATCTGAAATGAAAATCAAGAAATTTGCCCTGCGTAGTCTCACAGCAACCCTGTTTCTCTTTCTCTTTGCCCAGAATGGCGAAGCCCTGGCACAAAGGGGAGGATATGAAGGTTGGCAGATGGGCCCTGGAATGATGTACGGATGGGGTAACGGATGGGGTATGGGTTGGTTTGGAGGGATTTTTATGATTGTATTCTGGGTCCTTATCATTGTGGGGTTGATTCTTCTTATCAAATGGCTGGCGCGTAGCACAAAAGGATATTCGATCCCAGGCCAGGGCACGTCACCCAGAGCCATTGACATCCTGAAGGAACGTTATGCCCGTGGAGAGATCGACAAGCAGGAATTTGAGGAAAAGAAAAGGGATCTCTCTTCATAATAGATTTGGAGGATGGACGAGGGCTTTTTCAGCAGCCTCAAGAAAAACCGGAAAACCCTTCGGCGCTTCTGAACCGGACAAGGACCTGGGTCGTTGCTTGTATGGGACGGGCTGGCGCGGCCCATACAAAAGCATTGAAACGCACCATCGGGGTGATTAGTTTAGGAGCAGAATACCGTAAAAACATTGAAACCCTCGGCGCTTCAGCGGAGAGGAAAAGGAGGGCGTTTGTTGGAAACACTAGAACATAACAAAGCGAAGGATCCCGTTTGCGGGATGGATGTGGACCCGGGCGGATCGGATTTGGTGGCCCAGCATAAAGGCAGAGATTACTATTTCTGTGCCCAGAGTTGCCTGCAGGCCTTTGAAAAGAATCCCGGCAAGTACCTCAAGCCGAAAGGCATCTTCGGCCGGTTTATCGAAAGATTGGCCAGATCCAACCGGGAAGAGTTCGGGAGCGGCGGCCCGTCTTGCTGCCATTAAATGGCAATGAGACGTGGTTGTGACTGGTCCGGATCGGACTCTCCCCATTGCGGATTGCGCCCATTGAGGTGAAGGGGAAGCGAAGAAGCATTGACGAGGAGGATTATTTTCACTGCTTTTGGTGTTTGTCGAGAAGCTGGACCAAATGATCTCCGCCGGATTCAGCGTATTTCTGCCTCTTCCATGGATAGGGCAAATCAAGGATTGACCCGGGTACTTTCATGGAGAAAAGGGCGCTGAGCGCATCCACGAGGACGGTCCGTTGCTGGGTGATGTTGAAAGGCTCCCCCAAAGGATGACCGAAGGGCCATGAAAGAAACACGGTTCGGGGAGGCTTTACATTTTCTGAAATCTTTCGAACGATAGAGATCCCGACAGTGGGGATTCCCGCCTTCTCTACCTCTCTCTGAATCAGCCCCAAGGACTGATTGCATATGCCTCACCCGGGCACCAAAACGACTGCATCCACATCGTCGGCCCTCAACCTCATCGCCACTTCCGGAGCGCTCTTGTGCAAAAGGGTTTCAACATGACGACCGGTGATGTGCCCCATGAAGGCATAATGAATTCTCGCCGCCTCACCGATCAGGCCTTCATCTTCGAGCTCCCTAAGCCTTTCGATCGGGAAAACGACGTTGATGTCCCGATCCGCGTCTGAATGGTCGTAATAGTCATGGGTGATCATGAGATCTCTAATGGGACGGCAGGCGTCAATGACCCTGAAGGTGGGATCCCCCTCCGGATCCTGCATGTCAAAGGGCCTCTGATCTTTGTGATGAACCCCGGCGGTCGTGACGAGGGAAATCCTGCACGTTGAAAGGGGTGTTTCAAAGGGCTCCCAGGGTATAGCATCCTCCGTTTCCATCGAAGGAAATCCCTCGGCGATGCGCTTTGCCAGAAACGGGGACCGACTCGTCAGCATCGCAATCATTCGGTTCTTCATTCTTGAAAAGGATGGCATGACTCAAACCGGATGGTAGGAATCCCAAACATGCGGTATTTGAAGTCCAAATTTCCGATACCCAGGCCGACCGTGTCGTCGCTGACAAACATCTGCAGCGCATCGAAAAAATCGTTGAAGCCATATGGCGCAACGTCGTAATCCGCAAAGGCCATGAAGGGCATTTTCCTTTCATTCATCAATTTTTGTAAATGGGGATGGGTGACGGCCAAGAACTGGATCCCTTCGGCGCTGCAACCTGTTTCATGATCAAAGCGCTTGCGGGCCTGCGATACCGTCAGCGATTCATACTTCCTGCCAAGTTGAAGCTTTGCCCAGTAAAAGCCTTTTGGTCTCTTCGGCGCCCCTGGCCGCAGTCTGATATGATCCGGTTTGTCCAGGTCAATAAATTCGCACTGCCAGGTATTCAGCCATCTTCTCTTACGGACATACTCCCAGGCCCGTTTGCCCGACAGCACGGCATCCGCATGGCCGGTCCCGTCATCACCGAAACCGAAAAAGAGCGCCGTTCCTACGAATCCCTCCATTCTATCTCTGTCGGTCAAGGGCTGGGGCAGTTGAACTTTCTCGAATTGTTCCTTTTCGATTCCCCATTTCATCCTGCGATTGGCCTTAACCCAAGCACGAATCTGTTCCTCTGCAGCAAGAATGCGCTGCTCTCCGCCCTTACCTCTCGATTTCGTGAGAATGCTTCGCAGCCATCGGCGCCGTTTCATAACCTGAAGCGTCTTTCCACCTCTCGCTTCCGGGGCCGAACGGCCTAAGAGACCTGTCTTCATAGGGGTTTCATCCTTTCAAGTTATCCCCTTTTCCAAGGTACTTCTCAGGATCTTTTGAGAATGTGTTCTTGCATCCAGCGGCGCAAAAGTAATATGTTTTTCCCTTGTACTCATACTTGGCCGCAGCCTTGGTTTCATCCACTTTCATTTTGCAAACAGGATCAATAGCCATTTTTTCATCTCCTTTAAGAGAAATAATCTAACAGTTGTTCATTCGGCTCGATGCTACGAAGGAGTGGCCGATTGCCAAATTCCCCACTTTTCCGGTAGAGCTCCAAAGGCAAACCTCTCGATCGCAGCGTTCTTTCCCACTGACAAGAAAATAAGCTCAAATAATTTCAAAACCAGTATAAGAATAGCAACGGTTCATCATCGGCCCGAAGCCGAAGGGCCGCCTCCCATGCCTCCGCCGTACCCCATACCGCCGCTTCCACCGCCGTTCCCCGTGCCGCCACCATACCCCATACCGCCGCTTCCACTCCTCCCAGGTGAACCATATGAGCTCCAGCCTTCGCTGTTACCCGATCGGTCACCGGGATTCATTTTGCCTGCCTCAAGTTCGTAGTTGCGCTGTTCTTGATCAGCCTCAGCCCTCAGCTCACGAATGCCTTTACGAAGGTGCCTGACCTTTTCAAGGTCGGGATTGGGCGAATCCAGAAGGGCGTCCAGCTCTTTCTCCTTCATTTGGATTTGATATTTCAAGTAAGCGGAGTCCTCATGGTATTGCTGATCCAGTTCCCCTATCTCTTTCCTCTCTTGGCCGGGTGGATGGTTGTATTGACTCCCATTTCGCCAGTTCTGGAACCAGTCGAGAAGGCCGGATCCGGAATTACCCATCATACCGCTTCCTCCCATACCCCCCGACATACCGCCACCCATTCCACCTCCCATGGCATAGGCGGGAAAGGCAAAGGCAGCGGCAGCGATCACGACTGTAAAAACCAGGGCTAACCTTTTCATGGCTAATCTCTCCCTTACGCCTACCTCTTGGCTTCAAACAGGTTTTTCATCACTTGGATTTAGGATGGCATATTGATCCTTACGAAAGTCGATCAGCTCTTTTTGAGGCGCCTGACTCGGGCTTTTCCCAGATGGCCCATCGCCCCTTGTGTGGCCTTCGCCGTGATCGCCATGGCCGGTGTGGCCACCACAGCATCCCATACCACTACCACCCTTTCGAAAAAAGATGAGATAGAGAAACAGCCCCATAATGATAAACACAAATAGATTGTCCATATTCTAATCCTCCTGCGATTCTTCGTTACTCCGGCGCTTAAAGGCGGATGACAGATCGAAAAGTGCCTTTATCTGCCCAACTTCCGTGCCGCCGTTATCAGTGGCACTTGGCCGGGCCGGCGCCAAATTCTCTCTCGTTAGCTCTTGCCAGCCGCTCCAGGTACCGCCCGAACCACCCTTTCCGTTTAGGTGACTTGCGCGTCAGGTATTTCCGGGGATTTGTCTCAAAGGCGTTGAGGCAGGCGTCGGCGCAGAACCAAAAACTTCGCCCGTCGTAAAGCGCCACCAGGTTTTTGCGGGCAGGCCCAACTGTCATGCCGCACACCGGGTCAATGCGTGATCCTGTAACAGGGTTTGTAACTGGGTTAATGGGAGTTTGTAATTCTGTCATGGCTAGGCCTCCCTTAATTAGTGGTTAGCGGTTCCTTTGTTGATTTCCTCGGTCTTTTGAACCTAAAACAGAGCAAGGACCGTACCACATTGTGGCATTTAAGTAATAAGTATATGATATCACTTATTTTATTTGACTGTAAATTTGGATGGGCGTTCTTGGTTTTGGAGATAACCGCTGGGATCGGATAATTAGTACCCAGTTCCTGTGTTTACAAGGGGGTGCACCTGGATAAAATGTATCCAGCATGAGGGGACAGGTGAAATTCCTTTTCAGGGCGGATTCGAAAAACGCCTCCAAGAAACGCTCTCTTTTTCATCGACATAGATCCTATCCCATATGTTCAGAAAATGCGCTATCGGTTGCTGCGGCAGTCACGGCGACCATGACTCATCGGAAAATAGCCACTCGGGCCACCCGGCGGCCCATAGAATGCGTGATTACAAGCCACACGCCCTTCGATTCCTGAAACAGACGAAGGTTGTTCGTATGACGATAGACGGGAGATTGTACATGACCGAAAAGAACCTGGCTGAAAACTTGAGATGCGACAGGCAACTTGGAACTTAGGTTCCGGGCCGAATGATGTCGCACTCACCGCAGCCGCAGACCTGACACTGCACATTTTCCGCCAAATCGCTTTTCGTCGAGTTGCCCACCACTCTGTTTATGTATCTCTCAATGGTCAGTTATTGCGGCTTTACACCCTTTTCATCTTCATGTAGTCGTTCCACGATGAGCACCAACCCCTCGGCATCCAAGATCCTCACCCTCTCACCCTCGGCGATTTTTTTGCCCCGTGCAGTCGCTGTCCATATTTCATCTCTGAACCTGACTTTACCTTCCGTATGAATGTCTTCAATGACAAGCGCTTCACCACCCATCATAGCTACCAGTCCGGTTTTGGCCTTAGCTCTCATTGATTTGAACATCACATAGTAGCAAAACGCGGCCACAATCAAGATCGCAGTGTAAATGAGCAGGGCGGTTTGAAACGGCAAATGGTAAAACAGCAACAGTGCCGCGAGTGGCGAGACCATGATGATGAACATCAGAATCATGTCAGTGTCTCCTGGCCGGATCACCTATGGTTCATTCGAACAAGTATTGGAGCCCCCAACTCCCTTATCGAGAAGAGCCATGGCATGCATCTTTTCTCCTTGCTAAATTGTCACAATCACCGCGCGCGCGCCCATGGCAGGTGCCAGGAGGATGCACAAACTTGAAATCGAAGTTCACTTTCTTATTGAGAGCAGATCCTTTCAAATGTCACCATGCAAACACCTTCGAACGATATCAGCCGATTATGATAAAGCAAGGCAAAGGGCGCAGTTTGAAGGTAACTTCCGCGGCCCCCCAATGAGCCAGGGCACCCTGCCAGAATGCAAAAACGGGACTCCCCTTTGTAGCTTTTGATGATGAAAGGGTCCCGGGATAGGGGAAAACCCGGGACGCCCAAAGGTCTAATAGAGGGGATGTATCCAGCCCGTATCCTTATCCACAGCGAGCTTATCTGCCAGCGATCCTTCCTTTTTCGTCACAATGTCCCCCTCAAAGTAGGACCCCTCGTCCTTCACGTCCCCCAGCTTAAGGTTGGGATTTCGGGTGGAGCGCAGGTAGTACTCCAAAACCTGTTTGGCCTGATCCTTGTCCAGGGGTTTCTGGGGCTGCTGAGACTGAGGCCCGTATTGTGGTGGACCATACTGGGGGCCGTATTGTGGTGCTCCATACTGCGGCCCGTATTGTCCACCATATCCCGAGCCTCCCATCATCCCGGGACCCATGCCGCCGTAGCCTCCCATCATTCCAGGACCCATGCCGTATCCGCCATAACCGGGGCCCGAATACTGCCCCTGGTATCCACCCTGCGGCCCGTAGCCATACCCCGGTCCCATCATGCCATATCCCATCTGGGCGTTTGCTTGAAGGGCATAAAATGCCACACCTACAGCAACTGCCAGGACCAAAGCCAGAATCATCCTTTTCATGACGTACTCCTTTCACGATAAAGATTTGAATTTGAACATGGTCTTCTTAAAAAAAATTAGACAAAAATGGTAGGAATTCAATGGGGCCTATCCCCTATTCTGGGCTAGATTCCAGAGTATTCCGGTACCCCAAATCAGCATGAAGGCAGGCGGGTAAGGAGCCGATTTTCCATGAAAAGGGCAATATTGGGCTTGAAGAATGTCCTCAAAGAGCTTACCGCGGCGGTGCGTGCCATTTCAGAAGAACCAAAGTCTCATTTCAGGAAGGCCCCCTGCCGGGAACATGGCGGCAGGGGGCCTTCGGTCGTTTATCATAACAGGTTCCCGTCCAGATACACCATGAAGGGCTGGTGTTCCCCTCCTGAGTAATTGAACCACCAGCCGGCCTGTGCATCATATCCGAAGCCGGGGCCTGTCTGTAATGAGCCGGTTTCGTAGATCATCGCAGGGTGGAGCGCAATGGAATGCGAGGCAATCCCGTCATGGAGAAGGCCGGTGATCACGCCGTCGGCCCCGAGCTGTATGTCTCCCATGCCCTGCATGCTGGTGAGCACATTCATAATTTCAGACGAATGCATGAAGGCTGGATGGAAGTCCTGCTGGTATCCGCCATCATAGGCAAACATTACATTGGAGTACATGGACCCGGGTTGCGCTACAGAAATGCCGGGGACAACCCCAGGGAGGCTGCCAGCCTGCGCCGAGACCCCCAGGCAGACCCCCTGATTCCCGGCAGGCAGCTCAATGGTGACGGCCCCGTCTGACCCATAGGTGATGTCCGCAGGAGAGCCGATGACCGACTGAGTCATGTCAGTGAATCCGGCCGGGTCGTACGGCGCCGGCTGGCCCTGGTAGGTCCCGGTTGAAGTCATCGCCTGAAACCCTCCATTGTCAAAGTGCATATAGGGCCCTGACCCCTGGCCGCTGTTCCATCCCTCCATGGGAACGAAATAAGTGTAAACCGGTCCTCCAGGTTCAGGTTGAATCCGGATGGCGCCGTCTTCCCCCTGCCACATGGTTGCTTGTGGCCATGCCTGCAAAAGCTCAGGATAGATCTCGTCCATCATACTGCCCATATTGTAGGTCCCAGGCATATGAAGCCCGGGAGTCATCGACATATTGAAGCCAGTAGGATTATGGCCCGGTTGGTTAAGATACGGACCCATCATAGACCCTTGGGCAATCGGGCTCATCAAGACGAATCCCATAACAAGGGTGATAATAAAAAATAGGTACGATTTCATTGTATTGTCCATGACATGCTGCTCCTGCCAAAACGTAGGACATTGAGCGGTACAAACGATGCCGCAGCACTCTGTAAAGAATAAATCGGAAAAGATGAGAGGCAACAGATTCAAACCGGACAATAATGGGCGCTCATGCCTAAGGCCCTGTTCTCTGTTCTCATTTTCACCTCCCACAAGTTGGTAGGTTCGGTCGAAAATGGCGCTTTATAACGCGACCTCTTGCTTCTACACAGGTTTTTCATCACTTGGATTTGGAATGGCATATCGGTCCTTATGAAGGTCGATCACCTCTTTTTGAGGGGCCTGACTCGGGCTTTTCCCGGATGGCCCGTCGCCTCTTGTCTGGCCTTCGCCGTGATCGCCATGTCCGCTGTGGCCGCCACAGCACCCCATTCCACCCTTTCGAAAAAGCAGGAGGTACATAAACAATCCCATGATGACAAACACAAATACATTTTCCATCTTCTCATGCTCCTGCGTTTACTCGTGTCCCCCCGGCTTTAAGACGGAGGCCGGACCGGAAAGTGGTGTTGTCTCCCTTGACTCCTGTTCCATGGTCTTCAGTGGCATTTGAGTGCGCCGCCGCCAAATTCTTTTTCGTTAACTCTTGCCAACCGTTCCAGGTATCGCCCGAACCACCCCTTCCGTTTAGGTGCTGTGCGCTCCATGTATTTCCGGGGGCTTGACTCGAAGGCGCTGAGGCAGGCGTCGGCGCAGAACCAAAAACTTCGTCCGTCGTAAAGCGCCACCAGGTTTTTGCGGGCGGGACCGACTTGCATGCCGCATACCGGATCGATGCGAGACCCCGTGACATCGTTGTTGGGAATTTGTAATGCTGTCATGGCTAAGCCCCCCTAACTTGTTGGTAGAAAGATCCTTTCTGGAGCTACTTGATCCCTTGACTCTAAACCTGAAGCAAAGACCGTACCACATTGTGGCAATAAGACATTAACTATTCGGTAATACTGGTTTTATGGGAGCGCGACTTTGGATGGGAGTGCTTGGTCTTGCATAATATCGCTGGAAACGGATAAAAAATATCCATTTCCCATGGGTATGAGGGGGTACACCCGGATAAAATGTATCCAGCCTTAGAGGCAGGAGCAATTTCATTTCAGCACAGATGAACTCAACCAATGGAACTACACCGGTTACAACGACGCGGAATTTGACAAGCTGGCGGAAATGCAGGCTCAAACAGTGAATCTTCGGGAGAGACGTGAAATCGTCTTTGAGCTTCAGAAACTTTTGGCTGAGGATCTGTCCATTATCCCGCTTTATGTGCAGCATGTGATGGAAGGCATCCGGAAGAACCGGTTTGAGGGGTGGAACATGGGACTCGGAGGCGTGGGAAACATCTGGACCTTCTGCATGCTCAAACCGAAATCGAATTAACTCGATGAGCTTGCGTTAATCCTCCTGCCGGGCAGCGCGCCGGAGTTCCCAGCTGCGCCAGAAATAATAGAGGATGGGAACAATAATAAGGGTTAATATTACGGCCGAGATCATACCTCCGACCATGGGAGCGGCAATTCGCTTCATGACGCGCGACCCGGTCTCGGTGGCCCACATGATCGGGATGAGCCCGGCGATGATCGCACTGGCGGTCATGATCACCGGGCGCAGGCGTTCCGCTGCTCCTTCCATGACGGCTCCGTAAAGATCCTGAGTACTCATTCGAGGAATTTCTTTTTGTTTGGCCTGAAAGGCATGATCCAGATAAATAATCATCACGACACCAATCTCTGTTGCAACCCCCGCAAGGGCAATAAAACCTACCATGACGGCGACGCTCATATTGTAACCAAGCAGGTACATATACCAGATCCCGCCCACTACTGCGAATGGGAGTGTCAGCATAACGATTAGAACCTCGGCCACGTTTCGGAAGTTGAAGTAGAGGAGAAGGAAAATGATCATCAGAGTCACGGGAACGACCACATTCAACCGCTTCCGGGCTTCTTCCATGTACTGATACTGGCCGCTCCACTGAATGGTATAACCCGGAGGGAGCTTGATTTTCTCACCCACCGCCTTTCTGCCCCGCTCCACATAGGTGCCGATGTCCTGGTCGGGATTGATGTCTACATAGATCCAGGCTTGCGGCCGGGCCCCCTCGGTCTTGATGGAAGGAGGCCCGACCCGCGGGAAGATATGGGCCACCTGCTCAATGGGCACTTGAGCTCCCGTTGGCGTGGCGATCAACACCCGACGAAGGTCTTCCGGATTGCTTCTCAGGTCCCGGGCGTAGCGGACATTAAGCGGATAGCGCTCGATGCCCTCGATCGTCGTGGTGATATTGCGGCCACCAATGGCTGACATGATCACTTCGTTAACATCGTCTACGGTCAGCCCGTATCGCGCTGCCTCCTCGCGTTTAACCACGAAATCCATGTAATAACCGCCGGCAACGCGCTCCGCATAGACACTGCGCGTCCCGGGAAGGTTGCGAATGACTGGTTCTACTTGCTCGCCAAGGCCCTGTAAGACTTTGAGATCCGACCCCGTGATCTTGATGCCGACCGGGGTCTTGATGCCAGTAGCCAGCATGTCGATCCGCGTCTTGATCGGCGAGGTCCAGGCATTCGTTACGCCCGGAAAATGAACCAGCCTATCCATCTCCATCGTCAGTTTTTCGATGGTCATGCCCGGCCGCCAATCCTTTTCCGGCTTCAGGATGATCGTGGTCTCGAGCATGGACAGCGGCGCTGGATCGAGGGGAGTGCGGGCACGACCCATCTTGGCCAGGGCATGTTTGACCTCGGGAACGGTCATGATCAGCTTGTTGGTTTGCTGGGCAACCGCTTGGGCTTCGGTGATGGAGATGCCGGGAAGAAGGGAGGGCATATAGAGAAGGTCACCCTCGTTGAGAGGAGGAATGAACTCCGAGCCGAGGCGCTGGTAGGGAACAACGGTCAAAGCCAAAATGACGATGGCACCGGCCAGTACCAGCCAGCGATACTTTAGAGCCCAGCGCAGAAAAGGACGGTAGACCCAGATGAGAAAACGGTTGATGGGGTTCTTCTCCTCGGGAGGGATGCGGCCTCGGATCAAATACCCCATGAGCAGGGGGACGATGGTCACCGCCAGGATGGCGGCGGCGGCCATGGAGTAGGTTTTGGTGTAGGCCAGGGGCTTGAACATTCGCCCTGATTGGCCGGTGAGAGCAAAAACCGGGAGGAAGGAAACGGCGATAATAGTAAGGGAGTAAAAAAGGGGCGGTCCCACTTCTTTGGCGGCATCGACGATGATCTCCCAGTGCGGCTTCTTTCCCCGGTCCCTCTCCAGATGCTTATGGGCATTCTCGATCATGACGATGGCCCCATCGACCATGGCTCCGATGGCGATGGCGATGCCGCCCAGGGACATGATGTTGGCGATCAGCCCCTGCCAGTACATGACGGCCATGGCCATCAGGATGCCCACCGGAAGGGAAAAAATGGCCACAAAGGCCGAGCGGAAGTGAAGGAGGAAGACGATGCATACCAGGGCGACGATCACGCTCTCTTCGATCAACTTGCTGCGAAGTGTGCTCTGAGCGCGATGGATAAGGGCGGAGCGGTCATAAATGGGAACGATTTCAACGCCCTTCGGCAGGCCGGGCTTCAATTCCTCGATCTTTTCTTTGACGCGGTTGATGACATCGAGCGCATTGTTCCAATAACGCATCTCGATGATTCCGATGACGGCCTCCCCCTGACCGTCGAGATCAATCGCCCCCCTGCGAATATCGGGACCGAGGTTGACGTCGGCGATATCCCTGACAAGAACGGGGGTGCCGTTCATATCAACTCCCACAGGGATCTGTTCAATGTCCGCGATCTTCTCGATGTACCCGATGCCCTCCACCATGTACTCCGTTTCGGCATATTCCACGACGCGGCCGCCCACGTCGTTGTTGCTGCGGCGAATCTGCTTGATGACCGTGCTGATGGGCAGGTTGTAGGCCAGCAGTTTGTTGGGATCAACGTTCACCTGATACTGCTTCACGAAGCCCCCCGCCGTGGCCACGTTGGCCACCCCCGGAACCGTCTGGAGCTGATAGCGCACGTACCAGTCCTGCAGACTGCGGAGCTTGGCAAGGTCGTTTTGGGCGCCGCCCCGGTTCACGAGGGCATACTCTAAGACCCATCCCACCGGGGTTGCGTCCGGCCCGAGCACCGGCGTCACTCCGGGAGGCAACTGGTTCTGGACGAAGCTGAGATACTCAAGGACCCGGCTGCGCGCCCAGTAGATGTCGGTCCCATCCTCGAAGATCACGTAGACGAAAGACAGCCCGAAAAAGGAATAGCCGCGCACCACCTTGGCGTTGGCAACGGCCAGCATGGTGGTGGTGATGGGATAGGTCACCTGGTCCTCCATGATCTGCGGCGGCTGCCCGGACCATTCGGTAAAGATAATGACCTGGACGTCGCTGACGTCGGGAAGGGCATCGACGGGGATATGGAGGAAGGCGTAAATCCCAGCCCCGATGGCAGCCACAGTGAAGAGGATGACGAGGAACCGATTGCGCACCGATCCTTCGATGATCTTTCCCAGCATAAGCCCTACTCCTCTTTCGGATGTCCCTCTTCTGTCTTCGGCTCCAGCATCTTGCTGAGGGCGGCCTGTAGATTGCTTTCGGAATTGATCAGGAACTGGGCTGAAGTCACAACCCGTTCGCCTTCCTTGAGACCCTCCAGGACTTCAAACGCATCTCCGACCTGCGGTCCCAGACGCAAATCGCGCGGTTCAAACTTTCCACCCAGGACCTCAACCAGGGCGATGTTGCGCTTTCCGGTACGAATCACGGATTGGATGGGCACGGTGAGACCTTCACGGGCAACATCTGCAAGCAGCGTAATGTTGGCCCACATGTCCGGCTTGAGGGTGAAATCCTCATCGTTGGGAAACTCCATTCGAACCTGAAGGGTCCGGGTCATGTTCTTCAGGTAAGGGTAGATGAATGCGACCTGGCCTCGATAGGATACTCCCGGCTGGTAGGCCAGGGTCATCTCCGCCTCTTGACCCAATCGGAGCCACGGCGCTTCGTACTCGTAGATGTCGGCATAAACCCATACTGTGGAGATGTCGGCGATGCTATAAAGGTTCTGGCCGGGCTGAACGTAGCCGCCCTCCAGGACATCCTTCCGGACAATGATTCCCTTGAAGAGGGCATGCAGGATCATGGTGCGAGTGATCTCGCCACGCGTCCTCAATGCCTGGATCTGGTTTTCAGTGATATCCCAATAACGAAGCCTGTTTTCGGCGACCCGGAGCAGGTCCTCAGAACTGCTCACGCCTTCTCTTCGGGGTCTGTTCGAAAGGCTCCCCAGATTTTTCGAGGCGAGCAGGTATTCCTTCTGGGCGGATACCAGTTCCGGGCTGTAGATCTCGAGGAGGCGCTCTCCCTCTTCCACCATCTGGCCATTGAAGTTGACGTACTGCCTCTCCACCCATCCCCCAATTTTGGGAGTTATCTGGCGAACCTTCTTCTCATCATAGACAACCCGTCCTACCGTTCGGATGTCCCGGACAAGCAGTTGGCGTCGGATTACAACCGTCTTGACCCCGATGTTCTGGATGGTCGCCGGATCGATCTTTACCGTTCCCGGCGGACCCGTGGTCTCCTCTCCTTCGTAGACCGGAACCAGGTCCATGCCCATCGTGTCCTTTCCCGGCGCCTTGTAGATTTCCGTGGGGTTCATGGACGACCTCCAGTAGAGGATCTTCTTCTCCCCTTTCATTGTCCCCTTCATGGCCGTTTGTTGGGAAGTGGCCTGAGTACCGGTTTTCTCCTCCTGCTTCCCTCCGATCCATTGCGGCAGGGCAAGAAATCCAAGAAAATAGGCCGCACCGGCTGACACGGCAAGCGTGATCAGAACCGCGAACGTGGCCACTTTGAAGGTGGAGCGACGGCCCGTTTTACCTGGACCATTTTCCTTCATGCTGACTCTCCTTTTCGCGAAGCGAAAGCATCCGTCGTCATCGAGTCCCCATTTGCCTTGAGTTTCAATAGAAGCTCTTCAATTCCATTCAGCAGACAGAAGCGACCCGGCAGGACGCTGCGCCAAATAGAAGTTCCAAGAAGCAGCGAAAATCGGGGATGCGTTCCTGAGATTACAGCGACGCCCCTGAAGCACATCACCATAGCGCCCCAACTGCCTCTTGAAGCTCGGCACGAGCCACCCCGAGGTCGCTTCGTTTTTTTTCCTGAAAAAGATTGGCCTTGAGCCACATGGTGTATGATGCAATCACATCGGCGAAGGTTACCTTGCCCGTCTCGTAGCCTTGCGTCGAGACATCCAGGGCTGCCCTGGACAGTTTGACCACTTCCCTCGCATAGAGGGCCTCCTCCCGATTGGCCCGATCAAGGCGAAACCAGGCCTCCCGCACTGCGAAAAGGGTTGCGTCCTCGACCTTCTTCAACTCATCACGCAGGGCTGAAAGCCTCTGTCTGGTCTCCCGCAGGTAGGCGTCGTTCTTTCCATACCACGGCATCTTGGGGAGGCCCGCCCCCACCGATGCGGTTGTTGTCACCGGGAACGGCTCTTTCTCCCTACCGGTGCCCACCTGAGAAACGGCCTCGTCCTCAAAGATAGAAAAGTTCAATGAGTAGACCGGATAGATGGCGGTTTCGGCCATCTCGATCATCCGTTCCATCTTCCCCACGCGGGCGCGCAGCCGAAGAAGTTCCTGCTTCTTCTCCAAGGCCTCTACGTAGAGATTATCGAGGTCGGGCATCCTGCGATACGGCTCCCGCGCGGCGGGGGCGCCCAGTCTGGCCGTGGGTGGGAGATCCAGAATTTCGAGGAGCCGAACCTCCACGTTCCGCTGTTCCTCCCTCAATGTCTTGAGGTCTACATCCAGGATCTCCCTTTCGATGCGGATCTTGATCAGGTCCTGGAAGCTCGTCTTGCCCGTCTCATACCGGGTCGAAGCCACGCGCTCCAAGCGGTTGAGAAGGCCCAGCATCTCTCCGGTGATGGTCTGAGCAGAACGAACATAGAGGAGGTTCCAGTAGGCCTTTCGCGCCTGGGTCACCGCCGTTCTGCGTGCGATCTCCAGGGTCTCCCTCGAGGCCTTCACCTCCTGGGTCACGACTTCCCCCTTGAGCGCGAGAACCCCCGGGAAAGGAAACTTCATCGCTATAGGCTCTCGACCCTTCATGGGGCCGACGCCGGTCATGAGGGCTTCCGTGAAGGCCGTGTACTGTCTCAGGATCTCGTCCAGGTTCCAGATCTGATTGTAGGTCTCCAGGGTCGCCCGAAAGCCACTTTCCGCTTCCTTTACCCCGGGGTTTCGAAGAAGAGCCAGCGTCTCCGCGTCTTGAAGGGAAAACCCGTCCTTCAGCACGCGCTCCGCAACGGCCGGGTCAGTAACCGCTGTGCCCAATGTCTTCAGACTATCCGGATCCGGCGTGTAAAAGGTTGGGCTTGCCTCCGGGCTCTCCAAGACCTTTTCCCATTCCGCCCTCATCGCCTTGAGCTTGGCCACCTCGGCTTTGAAATCGGCGCTAGGACCCATTGGGGGAATCTCAGTGGAAGGTTCAGGGTGCAGTTGAGACCTGTAATACGCGGAACCGTCATACCCTTCCCAGTCGCGAAGGAGCTTTCCGTAACTGCCGCAGCCAAACAGAGAGATCAAGGCGGCCAATCCACAGAGAAGCATGATCCTTGTTCTCATGGCCGGCCTTCCTCCCCGGACCGCTCCCCTGAGTCTTCAATCCTCTTGGTCAGGCTGCGCCCCACGAGCTTTTCCAGGCGCGCCAGGTATTTGCCATAATCCGCCTTGGCCCTGGCGAGGGCGAGTTGAAAGTTGTAATAGACTGCCTCCGTTTCCACGAAATCTGAAAAGCTCCCCTGCTTTTCCCTGAACCAGGTCTCTGCGATCTCCATGGAGCTGGCAGCCTGGGGCAGCAGCTGATCCCTGTAAAGGCGGATCAGCCTCTCGGCGTTGTGCCAGCGGAAGAAGACACTCCGAATTTGTGCGTAGCTGTCATTCACTCGCGATGTTTTCAAGGCACGTGCCTTTGCGGCCTCGGCCCTTGCCTCTGCGAGGCGCCCACTACTCTTGTCGAACCAGAGCGGAATGGTGATTCCCGCCTGCACCCCGACGGCGTCGCGGCCTGCGTCGGGTGGGGGCACGGGTACATCGGGCTGGCCGATTCCCGCATAAAAGAAGCCCAACCTGAACTCCGGAAGGTTCTCGTAAAGGGCCAGATCCACCTTCGCCTGGGCCTTTTGGATTTGCGTCTCTGCCATGAGGATCTCTTCCTGGTACTTCTTTGCCAGCCCATAGATCTCGTCGATCTTATAGACCACCGGGCGGGGCGGCTCCTCGATCAGGGAGCCAATGACAGCCTCAGGAGGGCGGTTCATAAGTTTGTTGAGCTGGGCCTTCTCGGTGAGCTCCAGTTCGTTGAGGAGAAGGGCGTCATATTCGAGCTGGGCCGACTGGGACTGGGCCTTGCTCACATCCACGAATGTCGTTCGATCCTGGGCATAGGCGGTTTCGGCGACCTTCCTCAAGTGGTCGACCAAGTCCCGGTTTTGGGCCACAACCCGTTTTGCCTCCGCAATGTAAAGAAGCTCGTGATAAGATTCCCGAATCTGCACAATGGTATCCCGAATCGTGCGGTTGAGATCGAGAAGGGCCATACGGGCGTCCGCCTCCACCAGCTCGCCCGCCTTGGAGAGCTTCCCGGGAAAGGGGATGGTCTGGGTCAGGTTGATGTTCCAGTCCTGGGGTCCCAGACGCGTTTCGATCGGCTCAGGAAAATAGGTGCCCATGAGCTGCGGGTCGGGGTAAGCCGTTGCCACACGATATCGCTCTATCACCGCCTTCCACGCCTCGCGCGCTGCCTCGATCGACGGGTTCATCAGATAGGCATGTTCTATGAGATCAGACAGGGATGGCCCTTGGACGATTCTTTGTTCAAGGGCCTCCAACGATACCGGTTCGGCGCCCAGTACGTAACAACCCGTATGAACCGCCAGGACCGTCGCCACCATGGATATTATTGCCCGTCGAACCATTTGGCTCCCTCCTTTGTAAACGGCTTGTTGCAGTGATCTGTTGCCAGTACTCAATTGGTCGCCATCTCGCCGGCCCCTACTTGCCGCCTTTGAGCTATTCAGCGGCCTCCTCGTGTTCCTCCGCAAGGGCCTCATAACCGTTCTTGGCCGTACGAACGGAACCAATCAAGCTATCGCAAAACCATCGGTGCCACCGATCAGAGTAGGCGCTCTTGTCGACTGATCGGTACGCTTGCTCCATTTTCTCGTGTACCTTGTTGGCGTCCGCCTCTGCCGCCTGCGACCTGTGATAGGCGGCAATGGCCTTGTGATCCGCCGGCGTCTTCGCCTCAGCCATCTTTTGGGCAATGTTAATCGTCGTAACCGGTTCGGCCATGGCCTCAGAGCCCACTTGAGCATCGAGAATCAGAAGGCACAACAAAAGATACAGCCAGCACCATCCATGGTTTGCCGGTTTTGATGGAAGACTTGGAAATCTTTTAGTTACGTCAGGCATGTGATTTCCTCCCTTCTGCCAAAGCATATTGATATAACTCAAATGCCTTGGTCTTAGCTAGCGTTCATCCATAAACAGATGTTTTTGGATGAGCGCGTTCAGCCATCAGCGATCAGTCCCGCTGGAAGCGGGACAAAATATAAGAAAAACAATTAATTAGCTGAACGCTGAAAGCTGACTATTGTAACCATTATGGCGTTTCCACAAGTGACAGTCCGAGATTGGACGATGAAGGAAACAATGGGCCTCGGTCTGGCCACCCCTGAAAGGTGACCTGGTGCCTGTTCGTTTTTGCGGATTGGATGCAGAGAATTCACTCGGTTTCTCTTGAAAATCAGAACAGTGTCTGTGACAATGGAAATCAGTTGAACGATTTATGAAATTGCTCGAAAGAATGGCAGCAGACCCTATGTTTTTCACTGGCTAATCCGATTAAAATGAGGTCGTTGTGAATAGGCACAACGGTTGCTTGCCCACTATGGTATAAACAAACCTGTTTTCGCCAGCCCATGTCGCATCTTGCTACTTTGCCTTTCTGAGACCTTGTTGAACCCTTACTTCATACGACGAACTTCACCGTGAAGGTCGTCCCCTTCTCCGGGTTTGCGCGAAAAGAGATCTCTCCCCTGTGGGCATCTACGATCTTCTTGACGTTTGCCAGGCCAAGTCCGGTGCCGTCCTTTTTGGTTGAAAAAAAGGGCTGAAAAATCTTGCCGCAATCTTCACGTTCGATGCCGTGGCCACAGTCGATGACATCCATGGAAGCGAAGCGGTCCGAACAGCACGTCCTGATGATCACCCGCCCTCCTGCAGGACAGGCTTGAACCCCATTGGTCAAAAGATTGAGGACGACTTGCTGGACCCTGCGGACATCAAGCATTACGGGGGGAATGGATGGTTCAAGCTCCGCCCTGAGCGCAACGCCCGAGTCCTTCGCGAGCGCTTCTGCGATGCCGACCGATTCCGATACGAGACGGTTCAAATCCGTCTTGGAGAGTTCAAGCTCAAGCGGCCTGGCATAGTCGAGCATGTCTTTCAGCATCGCCTCTAACCGGGCGGCCTCTTTGACAATGATCTTGAGTTTCCTCTGGTCGCCAGGGTTCTTTTGGCCATTGTCTTTCGTGAGCTGGACGGCGAAGCCCCCGATGGCCATCAGGGGGGCTTTCATGTCGTGCGCGATCTCTGAGACCGCTCTTCCTACCGCGGCAAGCCGTTCCGCCTC
Source organism: uncultured delta proteobacterium (assembly GCA_963830155.1). Taxonomy (GTDB): domain Bacteria; phylum Desulfobacterota; class DSM-4660; order Desulfatiglandales; family Desulfatiglandaceae; genus CAWHLE01. The sequence continues at coordinate 485,815 of CAWHLE010000001.1, forward strand.
GATACGAGCCCGGTATTCCCTTTTCCTTCTTTCGACCAGGAACCCCAACATGAAGGCCACAAGAATAAATAGCAACCCTTCAACCACCTTATTGAAGTCTTCGAAGGAAAAGCCATTCCATTCCATCATGATATAAGGCAGGTACATGGCAACCACGCTGACACAGACGGTCAACGCGCCTTTGAGCCCAAACCAGAAGCCGCCGAGAACAAGGGGGAGGTAAAAAAGCATTCGATAGATAGCATGATGATACTTGAGCTCGTGGTAGGTAAAATAGTGAAGAAAGAGCGTGGCCCCAATCATCAATGCGAGGGCCACGATCTTAGCGGTAGTGTTACGGCCTGACAAGAGACACCTTTTGATCGCTTTTGCCATGGGGCTTCTCCATCGAGCTCATTCCTACCAATTTTCATGCCAGCACCAAAGACCTTGGGTCGCCGACCTGATTTCCCAGAAGTGACAAGGGGTCCATGGGATCCTGGCACTGTAGGCGATTCGGATACCGAGTACCTGGATACTCCCGTCCGCATACTTAATATCCACTTAGGCGCCCAAGTCGGATACTTTGTATCCGTTTCTCCAGCTCGATTCATAGAGATGGTTTCAAGACAAAGGGTCAATTTTAAAATAATACTGTGATTTAAAGTCGTTACTTAAGTTGCCTTTCTTTGGCATCCCAATTGCTTTAACAGACCTCCAAGTGTCACAGGGATAACGATACAACAATGGAGGTGCGGAAATGAAAACATTTGGGGCAGTCATTATTGGGGGCTTACTCCTTCTGGCCGTATTCGGTGTTGCTTTCAGTAATTTTTCCGGGTTTGGTCACGCTCAGGCCTGCGGAAGAGGCTGGGGCGCTTCTGGTGGAGGAGATTATGTCCCCCAGAGGCGCGGACCTTCTGGTTCGGTCCCGAACGGCGCCCCCGCCCTGACCCAGGAGCAGGCCCAGGAATTGGTCGCCAATCATGTCAGAAAGTTAAACCCTGACCTAAGGATTGGACAATTGCAGGATGCGGGCAGCTATTACGAGGCGGAAGTCCTTGGGGCCAACGGGGATGTCGTGCAGCGCCTGGGTGTCGACAAGGAATCCGGTCGAATGATCCTCATCAATTGAGATCTTCCGTTTCGGAGAATCCCTGAGAACAATAAAAATGAGACTGTGGCCTTGCAGCTGAATTGAGAAGGGAACCGAGATGAGAAGGATTAAGAAGAAGCTGGACTTGTTACTGCTCGCCTTGATGATGACGATTCTGGTCGGACTGCCCTTTGGCATTCGCGCCTATGACCGCGAAGTGAAGCAGCAGGAGGTACCCGCTGGGGCCAAGGAGTTTACCCTTACCGGTAACGCGCAACGGGGTTGGATCATGGGAGAGGTCCGCGCTTATGACGCCCTCTCCCTCTGGGGTGAGAAGAGCACCATTGAGAGGCCCGTGCTGGAGGTCTCCAAAGGTGATCTGGTCGTCCTGAGGCTTAGAAGCAGCGACGTGGTACATGGTTTCAGCTTGAAGGACTTTGGGGTCTTTGTCTCTGACGGCATCCAGCCCGGTAAGACCACAATTGTGTCGTTCAGGGCGGACAAGGTCGGTTCATTTACCTTTTCCTGCAATGCCATCTGTGGGGATAACCACCAGAATATGCAGGGAACTCTGGTGGTCAAAGGATGATAGGACTTCCGAAATAAAAACCCGATGTTCCTTGTCCTTTCCTTGACATTCACGGATCTCTTGCGCCCAGCCTCGCTCTGTGGAATACTTCTTTACAAATCTCCTTAAGAGGTGAAGCTGGCCATGGTTAAGAAATCTCTCTTTCTTGCGGTTGCCCTTCTCGTGATCTTCCTGGTGGGTCTCGATTTTGGAAAACAGAGCCCCGCTCAGATCTGGCCATGGAGCCAGCGGGGAACTGCAACCGTCACGGGCAGGGTCACATCCAGATACGGCCCTATAGAAAATGCAAGGGTCAGGGTGGCAGGAGATGAAAAATATGTCACAACCGATCGCCAGGGGCGATTTGAGCTTCAAAGCGGTCCGCGCCCGGGAACAAGGTTTATGGTTACCGCAGGCAAAGAAGGCTGGTTCAATAACGGCGCATTGAGTTATGGCTCCGGCGATGTGGGTGACATTTTTTTGAATCCGGTTTATTTGAATGATGATCCTGATTATCGTTTTATCTCGCCCGTGACCTGCTCCAGGTGTCATGTCAAGGTGGCGCAGTACTGGGATAAGTCCAAAATGGCCCATACCACCTCCAACCGTTTGGTGTTGGACCTCTTCTACGGAACAGACGCCTACAATCGCCAGGGAATCGGGCCAGGATACAGGCTGGATCAGCCGGGAAGCAACGGAAACTGTGTCACGTGCCATGCGCCCTCGGTGGCTGCTTCGAGCCCGCTCTTGCCCGATATGTTAGGTGCACTCCGATCGCCCTTTACAGAATGGGACGGTATCAGCTGTGATTACTGTCATAAGGTAAGGAGGGTTCTCCCCGATAAAGCTAAACCCAGTGGTGTAAGCGCAATTCTGGAGAGACAATCCCCTCCCACGGGGGCATCGATTTTGGTCTTTGGCCCATATGACGATGTGGTCGTCCCGCCTATGGCGGCATCCTATAATCCCCTTGATCAACAGGCTGAATTTTGCTCAACCTGCCACAGCCACCTGGAAAAGGTGAAGGCCGTAAAGGCTTGGGAATATGACAAGGTCTATTCCCCTCCGGAATGGAAGGGGTTTGGGCTCGCAGACGGGTCCATGGTTCCCATTCAGACCACTTATCAGGAATGGAAGCAGTGGCAGGATGGACTTTCCCCCAATGATCCCAACAAGGGAAAAAAGTGTCAGGATTGCCACATGAGCTGGCGTAAAGAGATGTTGCCTTATGATAACTACGTCGTAGATGGAATGGCGAGAAACATGTGGGGAACATTTCGATCGCCGCAGACGATTCACCCCCACCATTTTGATGGCGGCACCGAAACACAGTTAAAAACAGCACTTGCCATGGAACTGGAAGGCGAGGTCAAGGAAGGAAAAGTGACCATCGACGTCTACATTACAAACACCAACGGAGGCCATTGGGTACCTACCGGAGAAACGATGCGAAGCGTCATGTTGCTGCTCCACGTCACCGATTCAAAGGGTCGGCCTTTACGCATGACCAAAGGGAGCTCCCTTCCGGAATGGACCGGAAAGGGAAAGAGTGAGGATGGGAACTATTCCGGATTACCCGGAACGGTCTTTGCCAGGGTGCTCAGAGATGATGAAGGCAACCTTAACGTGCCCTTTTGGAAGGCATCCGGGATTGCCTCCGACAACCGTATCCGGCCTAAGGGTACGGTTAACTTGAAATTCGAGTTTGCCGTGAATGACCCGAACGACGAACCGACAGCGGAAGCGAAACTCGTCTACAGGCCTGTGATCAGGCCGTGGGCAGAGAGCAAAGGGTGGCCTGTCAAGGACATCCTGATCACCACTAAGGCATGGTAACTCCAGGGAGGAAACCGCTTGCGAAAGATTCTAACCATCACCATCTTGGCGATAGGTGTTTTGTTCCTGTATCTCCCGACCCAGGTTTTTGCAGGGAGCATAACGGGCACAGTCAAAGTAACGGGTTTGCGGTCCCCCGCAAACGTTCTGGTCTATCTCCCAAAGGCGCCGGCAGCCCCGATTGATCTTTCTGGGGCTAAGTTCATTATGGATCAACGGGACCTGACCTTCATGCCTCATGTATTGCTGGTTACGGTTGGCTCATCCGTTGAATTTCCAAACAATGACAAGGTTGCGCACAATGTCTTTTCCCTGTCCAGGACCAAGACATTCAATTTTGGCAGCTACGGGCCGGGACAAAGCAAGACCGTGCTCTTCGATAAGCCTGGGGTTGTAGAACTCCGATGCGACGTTCATGCGGAGATGTCCGCCTACATTCTCGTCATGGAAAATCCTTATTGGGCCTTGACGGACGATAACGGTCATTTCAAGATTCCAGACCGAGAATACCTGGAGCAACATGGCATCAAAGGGGTGAAGGATCTTCCTCCAGGCAGCTATGTGGTGAAAACTTGGAACGAAAAGCTGAAGACCCATGAGGCGACGGTGGAGGTTCCAAAGGACGGGGACGTGTCTCTTCAGCTGGATCTTACCCGGGGCACCCCGAGTGCCCTGTATAAGTAAGGGACGGATGGGCGATCCCCTTTGATCACCCGGCGAGATGGGGCCTTGATACGCAACCCCCGGTTTGTCAGGTGATGGCGATGCCCTGCTTTCACATCCCCTAGTCCATGCCTGTTAATGGTGACTTTCCGAATGAAATTTGTCTCTCCTTCCCCTCGATGAATTCCGCTTCTCGTTCAAGGATGACTCTCCCTTCCAGCTCCTGTCCTTAGGGATGGAGCTGGTCAGAGAACCGTGGAACTTCCAAAAAGGGGAACGACGGTGAATAGCGAGGGAATCCTTCGGACGCTCAGACTGGAGAGGAAGGGAATGACTGCGTTCCCATATGCAAAATCAAAGTCCATGAATCGAGGGATGGTGTGACCCAAAAGCGAAAGATCCTTATGATTACATCAGGCCTGGCACTGGCCGTGGCCATCCCATTGCTCATTCGCCTCATGCCGATGGAGACCCATACCCATACGATCGTTCTCGAAGCAAAAAGGTACGGGTACTCACCTTCGAGGATCGTGGTCAACAGGGGGGATAAAATCGTTTTGAAACCGACCTCCCTCGACGTAACCCATGGGTTTCTTCTGGATGGATATCCGGTCGAATTCATCATTAAGCAGAAAGGGATCAACTTCCTAAAGTATACTTGGAAGGATGATCAGGGAAAGCAACATACGGACTGGGACAAGGTTTCAGAGATCGAGTTTGTGGCGGAGAAATCGGGTAAGTTTACCTTCCGGTGCACCCAGACCTGCGGGAGCCTTCACCCTTTTATGACGGGCGAACTGATCGTAAGGCCAAATACCTTTTACCACCTTTCCATTTCCCTATCCATGTGGATAACCTTCAGCCTTTTGTTGTTGATTTCCGGCGAATCGAGGTTTTTGATTGGTGGTTTCAAGAGAATCAACCTCCTGAAGCGTCTTCCCTGGTTGAAAGCCCTGGTTAAGTTGCGCAGTTTTCAGTTTCTGGTAATCTTCCCGAGTCTGATCGTATTTTACCTCTTCTTGCTCAGCGGCCTTTGGGGCAGTCCCGTCGGTAACCGGAACATCGCGATTATCTTTGTTTGGATTGCCTGGTGGTTTGTCCTCAAAGCCATCCTCGTTCCCCTGGGCGGAAGGCTATGGTGCATGATTTGTCCGCTTCCCGCCCCGGCCGAATGGTTGAGCCGGAGAAGCCTTACGGCTGTCAGATATATTCAGAAGCCTTTCAGAGGGCTTCATCATCGATTCACCGGCCTTCAGAAGGACTGGCCGAAAGCTTTGAATAATATGTGGCTCCAGAATATTCTTTTTCTGGTCCTGATTTCTTTCGGCATCATCTTGATCACCCGGCCCATTGCCACAGCCTTTCTGTTTCTTATGATTCTGTTGACAAGCCTCTGCTTAGCGCTCATTTTCCGCCGCAGAGTATTCTGCCTCTATTTGTGCCCTGTAGGTGGCTTCGTGGGGACCTATTCCATGGCCGCCATGACCGAAATCCGCGTCATAGATCCTGAAATCTGCAAAATGCATAAAGAGAAGGAATGTTACATGGGTGGACCCGGCGGCTGGGCCTGTCCGTGGAATCAGTACCCGGGAAAGATGGGGCGAAACAATTACTGCGGATTATGCACCGAATGCATCAAGAGTTGCCCCAAAGACAATGTCGGCCTTTTCGTGAGGCCTTTTGGGTCCGACAGGATTCTAAGGGGCTATGATGAGATGTTCAATGTGATCATCATGTTGGTCGTAGCCATCGCGTTCAGCATCACCATGTTGGGTCCGTGGGGGCCGATTAAAGCTGCTGCGAATGTGACCGAAAGCAGGCAGATCATACCTTTTCTAATATATCTGGCCACCGTCTGGGGTTCGGCCCTCCTATTCTTCCCCGGGCTCTTTGTCCTCACCGCGAAGGCCAGCAACCGCCTCGCAGGAGGGCATGCGGATAACAGGGACGTGATTCTGCGTTTGGCCTACACCTTGATCCCTATCGGGATGTTCGCCTGGATTGCCTTCAGCCTCCCGCCCGTGATGATCAATTACAACTACATCCTCTCAGTGCTTTCTGATCCTTTCGGCTTGGGGTGGAACATTTTTGGGACGGCGAACTATCCTTTTAAGCCTTTCCTGACGGAATGGATACCCACCATCCAGGGTGTCATCTTGCTGACCGGACTATACCTCGGTTTGACTCGTGGGCACCTGGCTCTAAAACCGCTTGTGGACGACCCTGTGACAAGAGCCAAGGCCATGATTCCCCCTTCCCTCTTTGCCCTTCTCGTGGTGAACCTATTTTTATGGCTCTTCATGGGCTAAAGCGCAGGACCAAGTCTTGGGGTTGGGTGCATTGACCCTGGGCGTTTAAGCGTGATACCGGTCCGGCCTCCAAACCATCCTCTCGTCTCCCCGCCGATCAATAGACGGACCTTCTCACCCGGTGTACATGGACGGTTTCCAAACAAATGGCCCGGCTCACGCAAGGCAAAAAGGTAAGAAATGCGCCACAGACACTTGTCTCCTGGTTGAAGCGTGAGGCCATGGGATGCTGAGCCATTACCTGGAACAAGATGGTAAAATACTTTGCAATAATACTATATTATTAAATAAACTAATTTTAAAATAATAAAAACTTGACTTTTAAAATATTTTTAATTATAATACACTTAAACTTTCAATAGTACTGTTTTATTAATTAGTTATACGAAAATATGAGATGGTTGTTGATAAGCTTTTAGAACTATCCTTCGATTCAATCGGCCGGGCAAGGTTGATAGTCAAGTTCAGGAAAAGTAAAGACAAAAGGGGCGCATGAGGTGAGACTTAAAATGCCTTAAATATGCTCCTGGTGGGACGTGGATGTCCCGTTGGGGGCCAAAAAAATGTCACCGCGGAAAGGGTCCTTTCATAATGACCAAATGCTGGAAGAAGCCTTTTTCCCTCGTTCTCCCCTTTTCTTAGATCGTTTACCCTTTAACTATATCTGTTCATCTTTCTTCCTCACCTTATCATTCGAGCAAGATTCCTCTTAATCATTGGTAGCAGTAACGCTGCCGGCAGGCCTTTGGAGCGAAATCGTTTTCATTTTTTGAGATTACCTCCGGTCTCGTGGACTAAGGCCTTAAATCCTTATTAACCCTTTCAATTCTGAGGAGACCACTGACATGAAAAAAGAATCTATGAAGATCTTTGCATGGGGAATGGCGGTCGGTTCGATAGTGCTGCTTATTGTCATTTTCTCGACAGGGTGGGTTGTAACAAGTGGCTCTGCCAAAGCAATGGCCAGAGAAATTGCCGCAACCGCGGTCGTCGATCGCTTGGCACCGATTGCCGTAGCACAGTTTATGCAAGATCCAGACAAAACCGCACGACTCAAGGAGTTGAAAACGCTGGAAATATGGAAAAGAAGCGACTTTGTAAAAACACAAGGTTGGGCAATCATGCCCGGTGAGAAGGATACCGACTATAACGTTGCCGTTGAGTGTGCGAGGCAGCTCGTGGACCTCAAAATGTAACGCTCTCAGTCCTCTCCCTTTTTTCCATGGTCCAGCGTTCTCAATGGTCGAAGGAAACACAGGAGAATCGATTTTGGCAGAAATTATGACAACCAAAGAGATGGCGAAATATTTGCGATTGCATCAAATCACAATATGCAAGTTGTCCAAAGAAGGTAGAATTCCTTCGATTAAGATCGGCAGGGTCTGGCGATTCGACAGAAACGTAATAGATAAATGGATCGCCAAAGGCCAAAATATATAACAATAACGAGAGATTGTCTTATTCTCTTCATGGGAAAGGGTGAAACTGGAGATTGGGTTGGGCTGTGATCTGCGATAGACAAGAGAATCACATGAAAGTGCCATCTCCTATGAGCAATGTTATTTATTAAAAATTACTTGACTTTGTTAAAAATAAGTTTACGATTACGAGAAATCGAATGATGGCTTGCCTTTGTTCGAAGAGTGGTTTCATTCTGAGGGAAAATCCATTTGTCAAGAGTGGCAACCCCAAGTTAGAAACTATGAAAATTTATGAAAGGAGGGTGTCACTATGGCGAATGGAACAGTGAAGTGGTTCAATGAGCAGAAAGGCTTTGGCTTCATTGAGCAAGAAGGCGGTTCCGATGTGTTTGTTCATCATTCAGCGATCAATGGAAACGGCTTCAAGACGCTCAGAGAAGGCGACCGAGTTACCTTTGACGTAGAGCAGGGTAAAAAAGGCCCGGCTGCAGCGAATGTCACGGTAGTTTAAGAACCTTGTAGGCTGAAAAGGGGCATCCCATTGAATCAGGATGGGATGCCCTCCTGCCCCAGGAGAAACATCCCCCGATCTCATCAAAAAAATCCTAAAGGCGAACTTCGGAACCCCAGAAGGCTACAGGAAAGGAAGTCCATGCGAACCCTGCTGATTTATCCCCAATATCCGGATACCTTCTGGAGTTTCAAGCACGCACTCAAGTTCATTCACAGAAAGGCGGCCTTGCCGCCGCTGGGCTTACTGACGACGGGGACGATGCTGCCCAAGGAATGGCCAAAAAAGCTGATTGATTTGAATGTGACGAAGCTCACCGAAAAAGACCTGGCCTGGGCTGATTGCGCATTTATCAGCGGCATGGTTGTGCAGAGGGCGTCAGCATATGAAATCATTGGTCGGTGTAAAGAGGCTGGCCTTAAGGTTGTGGCCGGGGGGCCCCTATTCACAAGCGAGCACGATAAGTTTGAAGGGGTGGACCATTTTGTGCTAAATGAAGCCGAACTGACCCTCCCCCATTTTCTGCAGGATTTGGAGAAAGGATGCGCCCGGCACATCTACGAGACCTCCAATTTTTGCGACATCCGGACAACACCCGCCCCAATGTGGGAGTTGATCAATCTGAAACACTATGCCACGATGGCCATTCAGTTCTCCAGGGGCTGCCCATTCAATTGTGAATTCTGTAATGTGACGGCGTTATTCGGCCATCGGTCGCGTATCAAGACAGCCGAACAGATCATTTCCGAGTTGGATGGGCTTTACAATCTGGGCTGGCGTGGATCGGTCTTTTTTGTGGATGATAATTTTATCGGCAACAAGGCCTATCTCAAGACTCATCTTCTTCCCGCACTCATACAATGGCAGGAAGGCAAGAAAGGAATCCCTTTTAATACAGAGGCCTCGGTCAACCTGGCCGATGACGAAAAACTGATGGAGATGATGGTCAAGGCAGGTTTTGATACAGTCTTCATCGGGATCGAAACGCCTGATGAAGAAGGCCTGGCCGAATGCAATAAACAGCAGAACAAAAACCGGGACCTCGTTGAGAGTGTCAAGCTCATGCAGCGAGCCGGCCTGCAGGTGCAAGGCGGCTTCATTGTAGGGTTCGACAGTGACACGCCTTCCATCTTCCAGCGGCAGATCGAGTTTATCCAAAAGAGTGGGATTGTGACAGCGATGGTCGGGGTGCTGAACGCCCCGCCTGGCACGAGGCTTTATGAACGTATGGGAAAGGAGGGTCGTCTGATCGGTCTCTTCTCTGGAGATAACGTAGATGGAACGACCAACATACTCCCTAAAATGGGCCACGACGCGCTGCGCGAAGGATACAGAAGCATCATGCAGCACATTTACTCACCAAAGCCCTATTATGACCGAGCGAAGACCTTCCTCAAGGAATACAAGTCCTCGAAAATCAGAACCCCCATGGATTTTCAACGTCTTCTGGGAGCCTTCCGTTCAAGCATCCGTCTGGGTGTCTTTGGAAAGGAGCGATTCCAGTATTGGAAGATTATGTTGTGGACGCTTTTTCACCGGCCGCAATTATTCCCGCTGACGATCACGTTTGCCATTTATGGTCATCACTTCCGCAAGGTCTGCGAGCTCAACATCATGAAATAGACCTGAGGCAATCATCCTTCACAGCCTCTTTCACCTAAGCCGAGTGATTCTTTTGGCCTCGTCGTCCCCAGGACCGCGTAAAGCTGCTCCGGATTCGCCCGCTCAAAGGATGCGTCGAATATCGCTTCGGCATGCAGGGCCAAGTTTTCTCTCACCTCCCCCATGCGGATATCCTGACCTGTTTCCTCTCTAAAGGATGTCATCTGACATCCTGCGAGACCGCAGGGGTTGATCCACGTGAAGGACCGAAGATCCATGTCCACGTTCAGGGCCAGTCCGTGGAAACTGATCTCCCTTCGGACGGCAATGCCCACGCTTCCCAATTTCCTGCCAGCGACCCACACCCCACGGTTTTGCGGGTTTCGCGCCGCCTGGATTCCCCACCGGGCAGCGGTGCGGATCATGATCTCTTCGATGGCGTTAACGAAATCCGCTACCTTCCATCCGTTCGCCCTCAGATCCACGATAGGATAGGCCACGACCTGGCCCGGGCCGTGATACGTCACATCTCCGCCCCGTTCCACGTGGACCACTTCGATCCCCCGGGCGGCCAGGAAATCGTCCCCCACGAGCAAACCCGACCGGATTCCCCGGCGGCCCAGGGTGAAGACGGGGTGGTGCTCGAGCACCAGGAGGAGATCATGTGTTAGAGCCCCCCTGGCCTTTGCATCCACCAGGCCTCTCTGGAGCGCCAGGAGTTCCCTGTAGTCAACCACAGGCAACTCGACCAGCAGCCAGGGTTTGTCTTTTCTCATGCCGGCCCCTTCCCTTCCCCTTTAAACTGAAACGCCATCTGGTTCTATTGAACGAACCGGTGGGTTTCCCGGAGATAACCGCTCGTAGTGCCGGCAAACTCGGGCCAGCGCACTGGCCGCACGGGCCATGGTGGGATAGGCCGCATGGCCCGCCGCACCAAGTGCCGAGCGCACGGCAGCGCCCCGGGCCGCCAGTTCGGGATCGCCGCCCTCGCCATCCACGACAAAGACGATCGGCTTTTTCCCGTTTCTCTCTATGAGGCCTTTAATGATCTCAGGCGTGGGGTCGGATCCCTCGGGCATGTGATAGGCCTTCCGGCCGATGAGTCGGTCAACCACGCTCATGGAGACGGCTGGGTCTTCTTCGGCCAGGTCGATGACCTGGATCAGCGAATCCGTATTCGTAAATGTCTCCCACAGGTCCAGCGGGTTACCGGCGATGGACCCGGCTTTGGGCACGATCTCGCAGAGACGGTCCATGGACGCTTGGGAAAGTGGGGGGACGCTCAACCCTTCGCGAATACAAGTATCCCCATACACTACACTGTTGCCGCCGCCCCCTCCGATCACAAACACTGCGTCTGAAGATGGCCTTGAGACAAAGGCAAAGGCGAGAAGCGCGTCCACCCATTCGTCCAAGGTCCTGACCTGTGTCACGTTGGCCTGTCGGGCTGCCGACTCAAAGAGGACGCGGTCCACGGCCATGGCTCCAGTGTGGGAGGCGGCCGTGCGGGCGCCTGTGCCCGTCTCCCCACCCTTGAACAGGACGATCGGTTTCCTCCTGCCGACATGGGCGGCCGTTTCCAGGAATCTCCGCCCATCCGGGACGCTCTCCAGGTAGATCCCAATGACCCGGATCGAATCGTCCAGGCCAAAGGCCTCCAGAAAATCAACGGCATCCAGGACGGCCCCGTTTCCAACACTCACGGCCTTTTCAACACCGAGGCCCAGGGAATCGGTGTATTCGGTCAACCGCTGGGTCATCCCGCCCGACTGGGAGATGATGCCCAACGGGCCGGGCCGTCCGGGAATGGCTCCCCAGGCGGTGAGCCTCGATGCGGGTCGATAGGTCCCCATGCAGTTCGGCCCGATCAATAACATCTTGTAACGTTTGGCCACATGGACCAGGCTCGTTTCGAGCGTTTTCCCCTCGTCGGTTCCCAACTCCCCGAATCCCGAGGTGAGAATGTGGACATGGTGAAATCCCATTTGGCCGCAGGCCTTCAGGACGTCTGCCACCTGTGGCGCCGCCACCGCCACCATGACGAGATCCGGCACCTCGGGCAGCGCCCTCAGCTCAGGCCACGCCTTCACACCCAAGATTTCCTCCGCCTTTGGATTGACCGGATAAAGCCTGCCCGGATAACCGGCCTCCAGGTATTTGCGCATGAAGCTCAGGCCGCCAAAACGCAGACTTGACCTGGACACACCAATAATCGCGATACTTTCAGGAATGAAAAACTTCTGTAGGTCTGCCGAAGACAGGTGCATGAGCGCAGAATCCTTCCTTCCGTTCAGGGCCTCATGCCGCGTAACGTTGGGCCGGATTCGCTCGGCAGAAGACGGTAAACTTAGGTATCATCATGGCTTCTCCAACGGCTGTATCTATACATCGCGGTGACCTTTCCGTCAAGGGAACGCACTGAAGGCCCGGCGAGGGAGCAAATTCGAAGAGCGCCCAAGGAGGAAAGGGTGTCCCATGAACGCGGTGAAATGAGTTAAAAAATCTGGCGGGATTCATCAAGATTCAGAAGGGGGCTATTCTCGATGACCGGCTCTGTGCGATAGGTCTTCGATGGGAGGATCATTCTCAAAGGCTAGCCAGACGGGAACGGGCAAACGGTACCCCTTGAGGACCCGGATGGCCTCCGTGCGTGGGATCTTCAGACTCTGTCCGATCTTGAACGCTTGAATCTCCCCCTTGATGCACCAATTGCGGATGGTTTGACGGGTTACGCCGAGCAAATCGCCCAGTTGCTGGGTTGAGACAAACCGTTTGTGGTTGAAACCGTCCATGAATGCGTCCTCGGGCGAAGTTGAAACAGAGCCACTCGCAAGTTGCATGCCATCCCCCACCCGAAATCCCAACGCCCTTTCATTCCCAGTGATCATCACCCTTGTGATTGAGGTCAATATAGGTGCTTCGGCCGCCTCTTCCGTTCTCTCCCTTCCCTTTGATCAGACCACTGAGTATCCCGTTTACAACGCTGATAATGATGGAACCGAGGATGGCGGCCCAAAAGGACTCCACCCTGAATCCGGAGATCACTCCGGAGGCCATCTTCAGCATCAGGGCGTTGATGACGAATGTGAAAAGGCCTAGCGTCAAAATATTGATGGGGAGTGTCAGAAGCACGAGGATTGGCTTGAAAAACGTATTCAAAATCCCCAGGATGGCCGCGGTCAGAAGCGCGCTCGAAAACCCATCCACTTGGATACCGTTCAAGAGATAGGCGGCGATCGTAATCGCTGCGGTTAGAATCAGCCATTTCACCGCGAGAAACTTCATTCTCTTCACCTTCACCCGGTCAATGGGCCATTGAGGGGGTTCTGTAATTTGGAAAGTCAGCCCATATCATATGGCTGATGGCTCACAGCTGGATTCCGCCTTCCACCTTCCGCCTTTCCCTCCCCCCCTTGCACCCTGAACCTAGCACCTTGCACCTTTTCTTCATACCACATCCCTTCGGCCCGGCCAAGTTGCTTGTTCTTGACGACTCAACAGCTTTGAATTAATAGCCATGAGATTTATTTCATGAGGAAGAGGGATTTAAGATGAACATTGCGGAGTTGGCCCGGAATGAAATCGAGAGATTCGGCGAGCATGTTTCTCTCGTCTATGAAGGCACGGAATATACCAATCTCCAAATGAGACACACCGCAAAACGGTTTGGTAATGCATTGAAGGGGTTGGAGGTTCGCCGGGGCGACCGGGTGATTATTCAGATGCCCAACTGTCCCGAAGTCCTCGAGAGCTTTCAGGCCATATGGAGCATGGGCGCCGTTGTGGTCCCGATCAACTTTCTTGTGGGCGATGAGGAGACCGCTTATATCTACAGGGATTCCGGTGCCGAGACCATTATCAGCCACTCTCAATTCCTGCAAAAAATCGAGGTCTGCCGCAAAGACGTGCTGTCCATCAAAAACCTCATCCTCATCGATAAGGAGGTAGCACCTCCTGCCCTCCCCTTTTATCAGTTGGTGGAAGGGGCCTCGGATATCCTGTCGCCCGAACAGACCGAAGACCACGAACTGGCCGCGCTGATCTACACGGCCGGCACCACCGGCAGACCCAAGGGCGTCATGCACACCCATTACAGCCTTTATGCCAACGCAAAGATGCAGCAGGATACACTCAACCTCCCCTCCGGGCTGACCGGCATCAGCATCCTCCCCCTCTGCCACTCCTACGGCATTGCCAGCATGAACAGCGGTGCGGTGATTGGCGGCGGAAAGATCATCCTTCTCAGCTCATTCGACATCGACAAGATCTTCCAATCCATTGAACGTTACAGGGGCAACATTATCGGGGCGGTCCCCACGCTCTACGTCTACATGCTTCTTCACCCGGACCCTCACAAGTACGATCTGAGCTCCATGAAATACTGGATCTCAGGGTCGGCGCCACTGACTTGGCAGACTTGGGAAAGCTTCAAGCAGAAATTTGGTTATGAGATCATCGAAGGTTGGGGGCTCACGGAGGCGGGGGCAAACAACACCGCGAATCCCTTTGAGGGGAGAAAGAAGATCGGTTCGATCGGAATACCCATGAAGGGGACAAAGATCAAAATCGCCGACGATGATGGAAAAGAGATGCCGGTCGGAGAGCATGGAGAAATCCTCATCAGCGGTCCCATGCTGATGGAAGGGTACTGGAATGACCCGGATGAGACCGCCCGGGTACTCAAGGACGGATGGCTCCACACGGGAGATGTGGGATACATGGACGAAGATGGCTACATCTTTATCATGGAGCGAAAGAAGGATCTCATCATCAAAGGCGGTGAGAACATCAGTTCCCGCGAGGTGGAGGAAGTCCTCTTCAGACATCCCAAGGTTTCCGAAGCTGCCGTCATCGGGATCAAAGACCCGGTTTACGGTGAGGACATCAAGGCCTTTGTGGTCCTAAAACCCGGTCAAACCGCCACGCCCGAGGAGATCATCCAGCATTGCGTCATAACGCTCAAGCGGTTCAAGTCTCCTCGCGTTGTCGAGCTTCTGGATGGACTGCCCAAGAACCTTGTGGGCAAGGTGCTGAAGAAGGAGCTTCGCAAAAGAGAAGCAGGATAGCCCTTCCATTCCCTGTGATCCCCGCATGCGGCGCTCTCGATCATTCGACCTCAGGAAGACCGCACCTGCTGCCTGAGCACCTGTTTGAGGATTTTCCCTGTCCCACCGCGCGGGAACTGGTCGATGAGCCTGACCTCTTTGGGTGTCTTGAAATGGGCCATCCTGGAGCGGGCAAAATCGATGATGTCCTTCGGCGTGAGCCTGGAGCCCGGTTTCAGCACTGCGAAGGCAATGGGCACCTCCCCCCATTTCTCATCCGGTTTGCCGACTACGGCGCACTCGGCGATGTCCGGATTGGAATAGAGCACCTGTTCAACCTCCAGGGAGGAGATGTTTTCCCCTCCGCTGATGATGATCTCCTTCATTCGGTCTTTGATAAAGAGGGATCCGTCAGGACCGAGGGAGACAAGATCGCCCGTGTGATACCACCCTCCCTCCAGGGCCCTTTTCGTGGCCTCAGGGCTTGCGTAGTACCCCTTCATGACCATGTCGCCACGGACCCAAAGCTCTCCGATGGTCTCCCCGTCCCACGGGAGGTCGTTCCCCGCCCCGTCCACAACGCGGAATTCCACACCGACCATTGGAAAACCCCAGGTCTTCTCCTTGCGATACGCTTTGATTTCGGGATCCAGGTGTGGACCAAACTCACACCAGGCGATGAGCGGACAGGTCTCGGTCATGCCGAACCCCGTTGACGTCAGTGCGCCAAACGCCTTTTCCGTCCTCTCAATCATGCCGGTGGGTGGAGGGGCACCCCCGATCAGGATGCGCCTGACACTGGAGACATCGAAGCGCTTGAATTCGGGCACACCCAGAATGGCGTTGACCATGGTTGGAATGATGAAAAAACGGGTGACCTTTTCCCGCTCGATGATTTCCAGGGTGCTCAGGGGGTCGAACTTCTGGACCATGACGTGGGTCCCGCCCTTGGCCGTGAGATAATGGGGGGTGCCCCAGCCGTTCACATGGAACAGCGGAATCAGGTGGACCTGGATGTCCGTCTGGTCCATGTACTCGACGGCCATGAGAGACATGGCATGCATAAAGAGGTTTCGGTGTGTCAGCATGACTCCTTTGGGTTTCCCCGTGGTGCCGCTTGTGTAAAATATCTCGGCCACATCATCCTCTTCAAAGGGATACTGTCCCAAGGGGAAGGGAGGTGCCGGCGAAGCCCCGGCCAGGAGATCTTCGTAGGTGCCCTCGATCCAGGTTGGTGCATCCGCCATGGCCTCCAGAAGGAAGAAGTGTTCCATGGACGGGATGTCGGCTCGAATGGCCTCGATTTGTGGGATGAAATCCTTGTCCAGGAACAAGACGGCAGGTTCCGACTCGTTCAGGATGTACCTGAAATCATCCTGAACAAGTCGGATATTTAAGGGCTCCAGGATGGCACCGATCTGGGGGATCCCGTAGAAGGCCTCCAGGAGCCGGTGGCAGTTGTAACCCAGGTAAGAAATGCGGGCCCCCTTCTTGACGCCGAGGCCCAGCAATCCGTTTGAAAGCCGATTGACGCGTTCACCGTATTCCAGGTAAGTGAATCGGTTTTCTCCGCAGATGACAGCTGTCTTCTTACCATAGACTTTCAAGGATCTTTCAAGGAAGCGAACAGGGGTCAGAGGGATGTTCATTTTGACTCGCTCCTTTGCGCGTTGTCGGCGTCTGTGTATCTTCGACCTCACGGGTCATCTGCAACCAGCAAATGACCAGCCAGGTAAACATGAAAAGGTTGACGTTTCAACGGGATATGTTTGACGAGATGATAAAGAACCTGCTTTTCCGGCGAACGAGTGTAGGCAAAGGGGCCGTGCGTGTCAAGTTCAAATGGCTCATGCCATGGTGCGTATGGCGACTTGATGAACACGGTCTCATAGAGCCGAGCCGTTGCCGCCCCGTAGTACGGTGGGGAGGACCCGGCACGATGAAAATCACTACTGTCGTCGGCCTTGCCGGAATCTATATAGATTGGAAAGGGTTCTTATGGCCCCCTCCAGGTTTGAATAGACCGGAAAGCCCTTCGTCGTGAAAGCCTTCTTGATCATCAGGTTAAAACGCCTTTCATCTTCATCCTCCAAGTAAGGATCCAGGGGGATGCTGATCACGACGGTCTTTCCCTCGATTTTCCCGGGCATGCCGACACCCTTCGACCATAAGGTCGATCAAGCGGTCCATATGGGCTCCAACCCCCTCACCGAGGATTCGCCGCAGATATCGAAACTGGTCGAATTGAAAGGCCAAGGCGTGAATACTTCGGTCGGAAGACACGATCCGGATGATGTCGGCGAGGTTGCCCGAGGAAGAGACATTGTAGTAGATGGGCCAGGCGTCGAGGGGGTTCGCGATACTGGTCCCGGCAATGGGGATCAGCCCCCGAAGGGCTTCGAGCGTCTCTCGGGAGAACGGAGGGACCTCGATGCCCGCCTTCAGGCACAGGTCGGTCTGGATTACACTAAACCCCCCTGAGTTGGTGATAATGGCAACGGCCCGCCCCAAGGGCAGAGGGGTGCTGTCCAAGGCCATAACGGTATTCACCATCTCATCGAAGCTCTCCACCTGAAGGGCGCCTGTCTGTTTGAAAAGGGACCGCCAGAGCTCAGGTGCGCCCATCATGGAGGCCGTATGAGATGCCGCCGCCCGCATCCCCTCGACCGTCATGCCTCCCTTTATGGCGACCACGGGCTTCTTGCCTGCCGCCCTCGTCAAAGCCCTTTTCAAACGAACCGCATCCCTGGTTCCTTCGACATAAAAGGCGATTATTTTCGTCTCGATATCGTCAGCTAACCACTCCAAAAAATCGGCACCATCCAAGTCGATCCCATTGCCATAGCTCACGACTTTGCTGAATCTGAGATTTTTGGTTCTCGCGAAGTACGAAAAGGATTCGGCGACACTCCCGCTCTGCGCCACGACCCCAACGTGCCCCTCTTCCGCAGGGGCCTCGGGGACGATGGCGAGCCCGGAGCGGGGGCAATAGACGCCGAAGCAATTGGGCCCGATCACCCGGATTCTTCCGTCAGCCATCTGCTTCAGCTTCTTTTCCAATTCGATCCTCTCTGGGATTCCGCTCTCGCTGAAACCGGCGCTGTAAATCTGCGCGACCTTCACGCCCTTTTGGATGCACGCTTCCAAGACCTCGGGGACCACGGTGGCAGATACCCCCAGGATGGCATATTCAATGTCCGGTTCCACATCCAAAATGGTAGGGTAGCATGCCCTGCCCCGGATTTCGGAATACTTCGGATTCACCAGAAACAACCGGTCCCTGATCTTTGTGTTCATGTGGGCGAGGGTCGCCAGATCGTGAGGTGAGGCCCCGACAATCGCCAACGACTTCGGATTGAAGATATACTCAAACAACTTGGAATTGAGCGCCATGATCCCTCCGATGTTTCAGAACCTTTCTCCTGCCTTGGACTTGCGGCCACAACCATAGAATAAATATCCCCGCTAGGCAAGCCGCGCAAGAGGTGGGATAGCCGGTCGTGCACCTTGGATTTGCCTGGTCTGGAAAACACTCAAGTGGGTCCGGTCTGGATGATCGAACCTGCCATGGGCTAGAACTACATGACCATCGCCAATCTGATTGCCGTGTTGGGGAACCTTGGAAATATCAAGGGGACGATCATCGCAAGCTTTCTCATCGGCGTAACCCACTTGACGATGTGCTTTGTTGTAGGGGAGTCCCGTTTCATGAATCTTTCGTCCATGGTATTGGGGATGGTCATCCTGATAATCAGACCTCCGGGGGTAGCCAGAAGTGAAACACTATGGTAGACGTGGAAGTCAGAAGGGATCGTATCGTCATCAGACGTAAGGGGAAGAAATGGGACTGGATGATTGAGCCAAGATACTGGCGCAATACCATCCTCTGGACATGCGTCCTGGTCCTGTTTCCTCTTGTTTCGTATTTTGCAAGCCCTGGCCTTATCAACACAATGGTCATGGCCAATATTTACGCGGCCATTGCCATTCCATTGAACCTCATGACCGTACGGATGGGCTCGGGTATTATTTCTTCATTTACCGACGGGGAGATCTTCCTTACGGATCAGACGATTCCTTTCGTCAAAAAGATGCATGAGAGAAAGATCCCGACGCAGATCCACGTTCATCTCGCCTACGCCGACATCTACTTTATCAAGAAGGTCATTGAAAATGCAGGCGGAACAGGTGATATCGACAAATTGATCCGCGCCATGGAAACGAGCGAAACGACATATTCCCTGGGGAAAATGGCCTATGAGACAAAAAAAGTCAAACCCTTCTTCCACAGCAAGGTCCGGGTTGACCCCAACGACCCCATGAATACCACATACCCCGGGGTCTACATTCAGCCCATGGCCTAATTTCAAAATGGTGGAAAGATCGCATACCTGGGGGCCTCCTGCAAAGAGAACGAACCAATATTCAAGGACATCGGCTCCCCAAAGAATTATGTACCTCCGGCTGAGTTGAGGAAAAAGGAAAAGTAAGGATAGAAGAAGGACCTTTAATGTCCGCTCACGCGCCCTCATGATGATCATGGGGGCGCGCTTTTTTCCTCGCAACAGCCACTTTCACCTTCCCGTGCAAATTTTCTCCGATCTATTTGCCGAATCCTTGTCTCTCTCCGTTCTATGTCACGATTTTCCGTACGCCCTGCGCCGTGGGCATTGCGCCTTATCACATCCATTTGGTCAAGAGACCCTCCGAGGCCTTTCCTTGACGACCAGGGCCTTTTGAATTAGATTCTTCCCAAAATTGAGCGATTCACCAAATTCGGAGCCAGCCGCAGGGGGGTGTCTCTTTTGAGCCGCAACTCCACCCGTTCAAAGTTTTTGGAACGCCCCCATAACCTAATGGGTGTCTCGGGGAGGCACAAAAGGTGGTCTATGCTGGAGAGGTTCCCTTATGGGGCTGTCTGGAAATAAATGCAGGAAATTGGTGCCGTTAATAATGGCTGTCTCATATGTTGCGGTTCAAAAGAGACACCCCCCTGCGGCCCACAAGGAACGCGAATCGCTCAATTTGGGGCTTCGTCAAGTCTCCAAAATGCTAAATCGGTCCACTTTCGTCGAAAATCGTTGAATCGCCATACTGACGCATGGGGTGTAACAGTGGGATCGTTGCCTCTTCAGCAACACTACACAGGCCTTTCGAGAATCAAGCTTTACCTTGCGCTGTCAAGGACCCCCCATGGACTCCTGGACATGGCCACCCCGGCGCTTGCCGCCCTTCTCTGGCTTGGACGCTTCCCGGATCCGATTCTAACGATCCTTGGCCTTTTAACCGCCTTCTCAGGGTACACCGCGGTTTATGCCTTAAACGACGTGGTGGATCATAAAACAGACAAGGAAAGGCTTGCCCAAACGGACCGTCGCGTTGACCCTGATGACCTGGATGCACAGATCGTCCGGCATCCCATCGCCCAGGGATATCTCAGCCTGCGGCAGGGCATCGTTTGGGTCCTGGCCTGGGCACTGGCGGCGCTCTTCGGCGCCTATGCGCTCAATCCCCTTTGCGTGGTCATTTTCCTGGCAGGCTGTCTCCTGGAAGCGGTTTACTGTCTCATGTGGCGGGCGAGCCCACTTCGCACCCTTGTGAATGGGATGGTTAAGACCTCCGGTGGAATCGCCGCCGTATTTGCCGTAGAGCCCGACCCTTCCTGGACCTTTCTGGCTGTCCTCTTCCTGTGGCTCTTTTTCTGGGAGATCGGAGGCCAGAACGTGCCCAACGACTTGGTAGACCTTGAGGAGGACCGTCGTCTCAAGGCCAGAACCGTTCCGGTGGTCATGGGTCCGAGGCGGGCAAAGGCCATCATGATGGGGGCCATCTTGTTGACCGTCCCCATGAGCTTGATCTTGTTGTGGCTTTCTCCTGTTCCCTTCAAACCGTTTTCCATGGCCTTTGGGGTGATAGCGGCCGCGGCCCTGCTGCTCTATCCTGCGCTCCACCTTTACAGAACAGAGGCGCGCTCATTGGCCCTGCGTCTCTTTAACCGTGCCAGTTGCTACCCTGCGGCCATGTTGACGGTGGTGGTCTTTGCGATTCTCTCTGGAAACATTCTTTGAACAGGCGAGGCAAATCGACGGATTGCCAAACATCGCGAAAAAGGCGAACCAAAAATAGATCGTCCACGGAGATGCAATGAAGGAATTCGACTCAAAGGAACTGGAAACCTTTAACGGTCAGGACGGGAAGCCCGTATATGTTGCGCAAGGGGGTCGTGTCATCGATGTGACCAAGAGCAAACTCTGGAAGGGGGGCCTCCACATGAAGCGCCATCACGCTGGAAAGGACATGACCACCGAGATCAAGTCCGCCCCCCACGGTGCTGATGTGATCGAGCGGTACCCCCAGGTCGGCGTGCTCAAAAGAGAGGACACGGCTGACCGCCGGATCCCCAAACCGCTCTCCTGGCTCCTTGCGCGCGTCCCCATGCTCAGACGCCACCCTCACCCCATGACCGTCCATTTCCCCATCGTCTTCATGTTTTCCGCCACGATCTTCAACATCCTCTACCTCATCACCGGCGTCGCTGCCTTTGAAGTGACGGCGCTTCACTGCCTCGGCGGCGGCATCCTTTTCACGCCGGTCGCCATCCTCACGGGGCTTTACACATGGTGGCTCAACTATCAGGCAAAACCGGTCAAGGCCGTAAAGATCAAGCAGATCGTCTCCCTGATCCTCTTTGGAGCCGAGATCATCGCTTTTATCTGGCGGATCCTCGTCCCGGACATCCTCACGACGTTCCGCCCGGTGAGTGTGATTTACCTGGCGATCATCCTCTCTTTTCTGCCCCTTGTGACGGTCATCGGCTGGCATGGGGCAAAGCTCACCTTCCCCATCGAGGGGGAGTCGTAGTGCCGTGTCTCAAATGTTCTGCCCCTCAAAATGCCAATGAGTACTTGAGCAGTGAATTGCTCGCAAAATGGTCACGAACGCAGGTTTCAGAGGTCAGGCCTGAAACCCGAAACCTCACACCTGAAACCTATTTGATTCCGGCTTGTCCGGGTTAGGCAATGAGAGGGCCGTCAGCCCTTGACGGCCACCCCCAGTATCCCGAATCGTTTGAATTCTTTGGCCGCCTTTATCTTCATGCCGGATTTGGCAATGACCGCCCTCAGATCGTCACCCCGAAACCGATCCTGGCTCGGATGAACCAGGATTCTCGAAGTCACTACGTTCTGATACGTCCCGGGGTAGAGCTCCTCCAGATAGAAGCGGCCGCCCTTTCTAAGCACCCTCGATACCTCCGCCACGGCCGTCCGCCAATCTACAATGTGATGCAGGAGGCCGAAATTGAAAACACCATCCATGGAACCGTCCCTGAACGGCAGCATGATCCCGTCGGCCACATAGAGCCGCACGTTGTTGGGACGGGCCGCCAGATAGGCCCGGGCCTTTTGGATCATGGCGACATCCAGATCCATGGCATGAATGGTCGAGGGGCTGAAGGTTTCAGCAATCAGCTTGACCCCCGCGCCTCGCCCGCATCCAATCTCAAGCACCGTGGCACCCGGTTCAAGGGCCATCATGGCCCTCAGCCCGCGGATCTCCGCCTGCTGCATCGCCATCCTGATGGGGCTGTTCACCACCAACCGCTCAACCCAATTCAGCTTCACCTTGCCTC
Organism: uncultured delta proteobacterium; assembly: GCA_963830155.1. Taxonomy (GTDB): domain Bacteria; phylum Desulfobacterota; class DSM-4660; order Desulfatiglandales; family Desulfatiglandaceae; genus CAWHLE01. The sequence goes on from CAWHLE010000001.1 coordinate 508,475, forward strand.
AATCCTTATCTATTCCGTAAAAACCGCATGAGTTTTGAGGGTGAATCCTCAAAAAATATCCTGACGCTCCGCCGATGACCTGTGCCCCCGATCCTTTTACTGGTTACTCTTCACTGATCACTGATCACCGGTTACTGATCACTGGTTTCGTTCCCATATGCACTGCCGCGATCCCGTTGGTGAGCCTTCGGTATCTCACCCCGACAAACCCGGCCCGCTCCATGGCCTCGTTCAGTTCATCCGGAAGCGAGAAAAGTCGGATGGATTCGGGAAGGTAGGTGTAGGCCTGTCTCGATCCCCCGAGTGTGGCGCCCACCATAGGCATAATACGAAAGGAGTAAAAGTCGTAAAGCCGCCGGAACCAGCCCGAGACGGGCGTTGAAAACTCCAGACACATGAATTTTCCTTGCGGTTGCAGCACCCTGAATATCTCCCTGATCCCCACGTCGGGGTGCGTCAGATTGCGGATGCCGAAACCCACCATGGCCGCATCAAAGGTCCCTTCCGCGAAGCTGAGATGTTCGGCGTCGCCTTGGATGTAATGCACGTTTCGATGCATCGCAGCGCTTTGGACCTTGGGACGCCCCTCCTGCATCATGTTCCAGTTCATGTCATAGAGCATCACCATGCCGGTCGGCGCCACGCGGCGTGCCGCCAGTATTGAGAGGTCCGCCGTGCCTCCGCACACATCCAACACGCGGTCCCCGGGCTTAAGATCCAGCGTCCGCACCGCACTGCGTTTCCAAAGGAGATGAATGCCGAAGCTCAACAGGGTGTTCATGAAATCATAATTATGTGCAACCGTATCAAAATGGCGATAGACCCACTTCGCCTTCTCACCTTCGGGGACGAGCCGGTAACCGAAATGGGTCAAAGGGCTTGCGGCGCGACATTCCGTTGTTTGTTTGTCCTCTGGAGAATCCATCATATGTACCTGAGATATCAGTCGTGACGGCCTAACGGGATGATTTGCTAAAAAAGGTTCCCCAAGTACTCCGATACTCCATCACTGGGCTCCACGAATATTACGTTTTTATCTTCGTCCCGCGCCTCAAGGCCTCTTCATCCAAGGTGTAAAGCGAATCCAACAGCGCCGTCTGAAATGAGCCGGGTCCCGCGGACTTGGCCGCAGCCTCTTCGCCCGCGAGCCCGAAAAAGGCAAGCGCCGTTGCTGCCGCGTTCACGCCATCCGGGTCTACCGTTAGGAATGCGGCAACGATGGCGGAGGCCACGCAGCCCGTCCCGGTGACGCGTCCCATGAGGCGGTGGCCGTTATGCACCAGACAGGTTCGGAGTCCATCTGTGATGAAGTCGATCTCACCCGTGACCGCAACGGTCGTATCGGTCTCATGGGCGAGTACGACGGCCACATCCGCCGCCTCATCCACGCTGTGGATCGCATCCACCCCCAGGGTGGAGGATTTGGTCCGCGCAAGGGCGAGGATCTCGCTCGCATTGCCCCGTATCACCGAAACACGGACCTCAGCCATCAAACGCTTGGCCGACTCTGTCCTGAGCCTGGTTGCCCCGGCCCCCACGGGGTCCAGAACCACCGGGACATTCAAGCGGTTGGCCTGCTTGCCCGCCTTGACCATGGCGTCCACCCACAGGGGGGTGAGTGTGCCGATGTTCAGAACCAGGGCACCCGCCAGGGCGACCATCTCTTCCACTTCGTCGATGGCGTGGGCCATGACCGGAGAGGCGCCGCATGCGAGCAGTGCGTTGGCAATAAAATTCATGGAGACGTAGTTTGTGATGTTGTGAACCAGTCTCTTCCGTTCACGCAGCAACCCGAGGTTTTCCGCCGCCTTCTTGGCCATCTCCGGGTCAAACATGTCATGCCTCCTCGTCTCAGATGGAAAGGGAGTGATCATTGAAAAGCATTCACTGATTCACTGATTACTGCTCACTGATTACTGCTCACTGATTACTGCTCACTGATTACTGCTCACTGGCCTTTTTGAAGTGATCCCACCCCGATGGCCCTGCCGGTCGCTCTGTGCCGTCCGGTTGTGCCAAAACGATGGACGGGTGGCCTTCGATCATTCGACCGATTTCGCTCACCTTCAAGCCGCCGAACGGGTCAAGGCCCGCCCGGACCCGACGCACGTCCCCCGGTCTGCAAGTGATCAGAAGCTCATAATCGTCACTGTCCCCCAGGATCCAATCATAGGGGTCACGCTCCAAGCCACGACCTGCCTCCCGCAACGGGTCTGAAACCGGAAGTTTTTCCTGATAAATCAAGGCGCCGCATCCGCTCTCGGTGCAAATGTGACCCAGATCCCCCAGGAGGCCGTCACTGATGTCGATCATGGCCGTCAAGCCGCCCGTGAGGGCCGCCGAACGGCCCTCCCTAGCCCTGTGGGACGGCGCCAGGTAGGCCTGAACCAGTGCGTGGTCATAAAGCGTTTCCGGCCGCGCAGCACTCAAAAGGAGATGAAGCCCCGCAGCGGACTTGCCGGGCGAGCCCGTCACCAAAATGGTGTCTCCCGGTCTTGCGCCTGAGCGTTTCACGGCCCGCCCTTCTTCCACTTCTCCGATCAGGGTCACGTCAACGAACATGCGCTCGTCAATGGACGTGATGTTCCCGCCGATGATGGCTGCGCCCAGTGGGTTGAGCTCGGCCAGGAAACCCCGGTAGAGGGCCTCGATGTCTTTAACGGCCGTATTCGACCTCAGTCCCAGGGAAACCAGGGCATAAAGCACCATCCCCCCCATGGCCCCGATGTCCGAAATGTTGATGGCCATGGCCCGCCGCCCGATGTTGAAGGACGTCGTATGCTTTGGAAGATAGTGTTTGCCTTCAACCATGGCATCGCAGGTCACGAGCACATCGAAGCCCGGACGGGATCTGAAGGCGGCCGTGTCGTCTCCGATGGAGAGGGTCACTCCCCGGCCCCCCACGCCCTCCCTCTCAACCAGGCTGTCAATCCGGTCGATCAGACCGAATTCGCCGACCTGCGCAATGGTCTCATTCATGGGTTCCCCTGTCAGGCCGTTGGCCTGATTCCATGGCCCTTCTGAGCGATTTGGTCGCCTCTTCGGGATCCAGCTGACAGCAGACCGCCGAGATGACGGCGATCCCAAAGACCCCGGATGCCATGACCTCACGGACGTTTTCGGCGGTGATGCCGCCGATGGCGATCATTGGCAGCGACACGTGGCCCATCACCAGCTTGAGGAGTGAAAGGCCGCTAGGCGGCCCGGCATCGTGCTTGGAGGTGGTCGTATAGACCGGACCGAAGCCGACGTAGTCCGCCCCTTCGGATTGGCACTTGAGGGCCTCCTCCAAGGTGCCCGCCGACCCGCCGATGACCCGATCCTCTCCCAGCAAGGTCCTGGCCAGTGGGATGGGGAAATCGTCCTGACCAAGATGGACACCGTCTGCGTCAGCCGCAAGCGCCACGTCCACTCGATCATTGACGATGAAGGTCACCCCCGCCGATGCGCAAACCCGTTTCATCTCCTTTGCCACTTCGATCATCTCACGGGTTGTTCCAGCCTTCTGTCGGAGCTGAATGGTGTCCGCCCCGCCCGTGATCGCGATCCTCGTGAGATCCACGTGGGAGTACCTGGATTGAAGCACGGTATCGGTCAACAGATGAAGCCTTCCAATTCTCTTCATAGTTCCACCTTACTAGTAGCTGATAGCTCATAGGGAATAGCCCCGCCTTATCCCTTTTCCGACCTTGTACCGAGATAACAGCCAGGTTCAAGGTCTCAGGTAAAAGGTCCAAGGTTTGGACTTTCCTTGAACCTTGTACCGAGATAACAGCCAGGTTCAAGGTCTCAGGTAAAAGGTCCAAGGTTTGGACTTTCCTTGAACCTTGTACCGAGATAACGGCCAGGTTCAAGGTCTCAGGTTTAAGGTCCAAGGTTTGGACTTTCCTTGAACCTTGTACCGAGATAACAGCCAGGTTCAAGGTCTCAGGTTTAAGGTCCAAGGTTTGGACTTTCCTTGAACCTTATACCGAGATAACAGCCAGGTTCAAGGTCTCAGGTAAAAGGTCCAAGGTTTGGACTTTCCTTGAACCTTGTACCGAGATAACGGCCAGGTTCAAGGTCTCAGGTATAAGGTCCAAGGTTTGGACTTTCCTTGAACCTTGTACCGAGATAACGGCCAGGTTCAGGGTCTCAGGTAAAAGGTCCAAGGTTTGGACTTTCCTTGAACCTTGTACCGAGATAACGGCCAGGTTCAAGGTCTCAGGTAAAAGGTCCAAGGTTTGGACTTTCCTTGAACCTTGTACCGAGATAACGTCCAGGTTCAAGGTCTCAGGTATAAGGTCCAAGGTTTGGACTTTCCTTGAACCTTGTACCGAGATAACGGCCAGGTTCAAGGTCTCAGGTTTAAGGTCCAAGGTTTGGACTTTCCTTGAACCTTGTACCGAGATAACAGCCAGGTTCAAGGTCTCAGGTTTAAGGTCCAAGGTTTGGACTTTCCTTGAACCTTGTACCTTGTACCTTGCACCTTTGTTTTAGTAGTCCCACTGCCAGATCACCCCAACCTGGGCGGCATCAGCCCCGGCCTCCGTATCGAGCTTGATGTTGCGGGTGACGTCTACCGCCATCCCCACCTTGCCGCCTTGGCCGGTGACCGTTTTTTCGGCCTGTAAGTAGACGTTGTCGCTCACATATTTCCCCACGCTCACGGCGGTCCCCCCCTGGGCGGTCTCGCTTTGCGCGACGCCGAGCTGGTCCAAACCGAGCATCCGTCTCGTCCGATCGAAGACCCCAATGGATTTCTGCCCCGAAAGCTCACTAATTGATTGGGCAAGCGTCAAGGCCTGAAATGGGCTGATTTGATTGGTGCTTTTCCCGAAAAGCACCCGGGAGAGGATCTCATCGTCGGGCAGCGGAGGGTCCGATTCGAGCTTGAGGTTGAAGGCGGAAGGGGACCCTGTGACATGGATACTGGCGGTCATGTCGACGTTTTTCTTTTCCGCGACCATATCGAGTTGAGGGGATGGGGGGAAAGCGCCGTCGAACGCAACGGATCCTGAGGTGAACTTGAAGACTTGTCCGAGGACGTTGGCCGTTCCGCGAGCCACCGTCAGGTTTCCGGTGATAGCGGGTCTCTGGGCAGGTCCCTTGATGCGCAATCTTCCCTCCCATTCCGAGTCGAGCCCCCTGCCCCTGAGAAAAAGCCGCGCCGGCATTCTCAGTCTCAAATCCAGGGCCACGGGAAAGGCAGGCGACTGTTCCGCTTCGGGTTCTTGCGCGGATTCTTCTGATTTGCCCCCATGGACCTCGATCACGTCCAATGGGACCACTTCCGGCGGGAACTGGTCCGGAATGCGGATTTCCACTGGTTCCAGAACGAGATCACCCGACACCTCCATGGCTTTTGTTGACCCTTTGACATCAAATCGTCCGGCTGCGGTAACGGTGATGTTGTCCCGGCGCAGGGCCTTGAATCCCTGTAGCTGGCCCGTCAATTCGAAATCAAGGGGCTTATCCCCGCCAAACGTCGCATGGCCCTTCGCTTCGAAACGGCCCTTCTCCCCGTCGGTGGCGTGAAGCGTTGCGATCTCCACCCGATCGTTTGTCATGGCCAATTGAGCCGCCAGGTCTCTGACCAGCAGCCCAAGCCCCAGGTTATCATAGCCCCCCCCAAGCAGTCCCAACGTCCCTGCCAGCTTGGGTGCCTCGGGACTCCCAGAGAGTGTCAACGTGGTCTTGAGATCTCCCTTTACCAGGTGATCTTCGCTCAGGAAATAGGGCGCGAGGGTCTCGATCTTGACCTCCGCGTCGAGGCGGCCCTGCATGCCACCTCCTTCCTGAAACGAAAAGCCAAACGGGCTCAACGTGAAGGAGACAGGGGCCTTAAAGCTCGCCACAATCGGCTTCTCCGAAACCCCATCCATCACAAATTCTGAAGAAAACATACGATCCTTCACCTGTGCGGAACCCCTGATGGCTGCATCGGGAAGATGAGCAAAGGCCTTATCAACCGGCCTGAGCCCTTTGATCTCCAGATCGGCCTCGGCCGCGGGGGCTTTGATCTGTCCGGTAATCCGCACCTCTCCGGAGGCGTTCCCTTTAACATCAGGGAAGCCGCTCACCCGGATTGCTTCAAGCGGAATCCCTTCAAATCGGCTATCCAGGGCCACCCCCTCAGGCCCTGCTCTTCCTTCAACTGAAAGGCTGGACGTGTCAAGCCTTATCTCGGTCTTTTCCAAGGTGAAACCTTGCTCCGAGAAGGTCAAACGGGTGGGCCCCTTCAAGGCGAATTCGTGGCCGGCGAAACCACCGTCGAGATGGTCCATCTCCAAAATGGGGCCATGGCCCGACAAGGCCAGTTTTCCGCCTGTTTTGAGATCAAAATGCGTCGACCCCAACTCCCCACCGGCCGATCCATCGAAGCGAACCATGCTGGGATCGCCTTTCACTCTCAACACCACGCCTTTGGCGTGCATCCCTTCCCTTTCAAAGGACTCCACGTTGATATCGGCCCCGCCGGCCACATCCCCGAAGGCGTCATGGAGGCGGACCGACCCCTCCAACCCCCCTGCCTTGCCGTAAGTCGTCACCACCTGCGGCGCTGTTAATTTGAATCGTAAGTCCTGGCCCTTGGGTCCTCTTCTCGCCGAGACCTCCACGTGTGCCTTGCCTTCGATCCCCTGTTTCAAGAAATCCGAAAGCAATCCCGCACCTTCGATCGTCCCGCTCATATCGCCTTCAAGAACAGGGTCCTGAAAATCTAACCTCACCTGGCCGGCCGCCTCAACCCCCGGGCCGTCCAAGGAGAGCCTTCGGAGCGACAACCAATCCTGGGTCACGGTATACCAGCTGTGCAATTTTACGGTCCGGCCCTCGTGAACCGCTTCCATGGCCAATTCACCGGACCAATCGGGCCCAAGCGGGTCGTTTTGGATGTCTGCCGCCACCTTTTCAAGCTCAAACCCACTCACGTCAAAGGATTCCATCGTGATGTTTGCCGCAAATAGGGGCGCCGACACGGGGCCGTGAATATGAATGCTGCCGCCCAGAGAACCCTTCATCTGGGTCTCTGCCAGGCCTGACAGAAAGGCGATATCGGGGATGGTGACCTGGAAGCGACCGCTCGTTTCGCCCGCGTGCAGGTCGACGGCACCTTCCCCTACGACCTTCATGCGCCCTGAGTCGATCTCGAGACCCGACAGGGCAATCCTGGGGCCCTCTCCGGCGATGGTCAGCACGCCCCCGTAACGAACGGTCTTCTCGGCGAGGACACTCACAATGGGTGACGCGGATCTGAAATCCTGAACCGTCCCTTTGATTGAGGCAGAGACCAGGGGTTCGCCTCCATTCACGGCCAAATCGGCCGAAAACCCGGTCTTTCCTCCCAACCCGACCCCTAACAGGGCTGAATAGCGGGAAAGGTCGTGGAGATCGCCCTCCATCTTCCCATGGAAGGAGGGAATCGGCCCGGGGCGAAGATCCAGTTCCCCGGTCAGGCCTACCTTCAGATCCCGATTGGCCAGATGAAAACCCTTCACTTCAATCATCCCGCCCTGAAGCCCTGCGGCCTCGAAGCTAAGCGTCACTGGGCCCCAATCAGGAAGCTTCGGTCCATCTGCCATACGAAGCCCCTGAACGCGCCCATCACCTTTGAGACCCCACGTCTTTGATTCACCCGGCTGCCCACCCTTCACCTGCCCTTCCAGGTGCAAGACCATCTCATCGGCCGAAAGATCACCGGCCCTCACCCCTCTCAAAGCCGCCAAATCCAGGTCGACCTTCGGACGTCCGATGGTCCCGGTGAGCTTGCCTTCCCCCTTCAATGACCCTGCCAGGTCCATCCCTAATCCCGCCAAGACGTCAAGCCGCGTGAGCGTGAAATGAAAGGCGCCGCTCACGGCCCCGCTCCCATCTTCAATGCGCCCGGAAAAATCAAACGATGCGTCGTGCCCCGTGACGGTGGCCCGCCGAACCGCAAGGGCATCTCCAGGTCCGAGTTCCACCTCGGCCCCAAAACGGGCCTCTTCGCCAAGCAGATCCCATGGGGGCCTGCTCAGATAGGATTCATGGGGCCGGATCACCCCGTCGGCCCGCATCCTGAAACCATCGTCCAACACCCATCCCGCCCGGCAGTCCAGGGTTCCCACATTGGTGGCGTTGGCCTTCAAATCCCCGGTCCAATCCGCGAGCGGTGCAGTGCCCTTCAGGGTGAGCCGGACCGCGCCGCCCTCTGCCAAACCCAAGGCGGTGGCCAACAGGCCTCCTTCTTCTTCAAAGGCTGTCAGGTCCAGGGACAGGTCGGCAGGGTCCCCTGATACAGTCCATGACAGGTCCGCCTCGGCCGCAGGGCCGTCCAACCGCTTGACCTGGAAAATTCCATTGATGGAACGGTCTGTCGCATTGGTATCTAACCGGCCACCCACAGAAAATGTCATGGCATTGCCGAGAACCGGCGCCCCGATGACCAACTCATCCAGCCGGACCCGTTCGACCCTGATCCCAGGCATGGGAGGCACGTGCCATGATGCCGCCTGCCCGCCCTTTGTTTCAGCTTCACCTGTTTGTGGCAACCGTTCAAACCGGACTTCCCGGGCCTGTATCTCCCTGACGTCTAGCCGCCCCCGCAATAGCTGCGCAGCCGAAATCCTGAAGACGAACCCATCAACAAAGAACCAATCCCCCTCTTTATCGGCCAAGACAAGGTGATCGATGCGCATGTCAAAAGGGATCACGCCCCGAACCTTTCCCAGGGTCACCCTTCCCCCGGGTCCTGAAACGGCGGTCCCGATCCAGCGGATGACCAGGCCCTTCCCCAAAGTCGTCTGGAGAACGGCGAAAACAGCCCCCATGACGATTAAAAGAAGCACACATGCCATCCCCAGCCGTTTCAGTGTCTTTTTGATCCAAAGGCTCATTGGTTACCGATCATGCCCCTCTGCGCCATTGTCCCGCGGTCATGCAAGGTGTGAAATCATAAACCCTTTTCTCAAGGTCACGCATTGAATGAGGAAATTCCGATTCCGCAAGGCGGGATGGCACAGACATTTCACATCGAGATTCTAACCACGATTCAGAGCAGTTAAAGCATGCCCTGAACCCGCTTCGGCGTCAACCGGCCAAGTGTACCCTCTCCAATATGGAGGTCGAGGCCGGTTTGGCGCGGTTTGAAGGTTGAGCCGTTGGCTGTCAAATATCAAGGGATTTCGGTGTCGGGGTTCGAATGTGAATGTCCCGCTGCGGAAACGGAATTTCGATGGAGGCCTTTTTCAATTCCTCGAAGACGGTGAAATAGAGCGCACTCCGCACGGCGCGGCGTGCCACCGTGCGGACGTCGATCCAGATCAGGAGTTCAAAGTTGATGGCGCTGTCCCCGTATCCCACAAAGCGGACCAGCGGCTTTTCGTCCTTCGACACCAAAACCTCATCTTCGGCCGCCTTGAGGAGAATTCTTTCAACTTCCCGCGGGTCCGCGTTGTAGGAAACCCCCACGGGCAGTTCGATCCGGATCATGGGCGATGAGAGCGAATAGTTGACAATCGTGTTGGAAATCAGATTGGCGTTGGGAATAAGATACTCGATGTTGTCGCGGGTGCGGACCTTTGTGGCCCGCAGGTAGATGTCCACAACAACCCCCATGGTATCGCCCGCTTGGATCCAGTCGCCCCGACGAATTTTTCCGCCGAAGATGATGCTGAATCCGCTGATAATGTTGGCCGCCATGTTTTGCAATCCCAACCCGATGCCGATGCCTGCCGCCCCGGCGAAAACCAACAGAAATCGCAGGTCGATGCCCACCAGCTTGAGTGAGATGAAGACACCGACGGCCAGGGAGAGGTATTTGAAAAACGTGTTCAATGCGTACCCGAGGCCCGGGTCAATCCCAACGCTCGGGTAAATCTTGTAGTCCAGATAGTCCTGCAGCATGCGTGATGCGAACACAAACAACAGGAGAATGAAGAGGGCCTTGAGGATGATCCAGAGATTGACTTGTGTTTCCCCCAATTGAAACATGGAGAAGGACATGATCCGCTGCAGTGGATCCAAGAGCCCCAACAGGTCCAGGACCACAATCCCGGTGATCAGGGCCGTGAGGTATACCAACAAGGACCTGAGGGAACGCACGAGTCGCTGAGCGGCTTCATCCTGGTGGTCGAGCTTCCGCGACCACGTTGCGATCCAGCCGCTGGCACTGTGATAGACGAGCATAATGGCCAGAAAGGCGCCCAAAGTGAACCAGATCTTCGTCAGCACCAACCGCCCGAGCTGCCTGTAGCCGAAGCACCAGAGTAAAGCCGCCAGGAAAGAGACGGTCAACAGGGGATAGTAATAGTTGTTCAAAGAGCCGATGAACCAGCGATAACCGCGGTAAGGAAAATCGGGGAAAAGCGACATGAAGGCGCGCTTCTTGAGAAAAAAAACAAACAAAACGGCGGTGATCGAAACGGAAACGATGAATCGGAGAAAGGCGAGAACCTCGGCAGGCACCTCGAAGACCGCGGCCCCCCAGGAAACGGCAACACCGATGAGTGTGAAAAGCAGAATCAATCTCGCATAAAGGTAAATGGATTTGCCGTATTGGGCTGTAGTCTTGAAAAGATCGCGGGTCAAGGTCTCCTTCAAAAAACGCAGGATGAGCGCCCCAACCGCCCAGACGACCAGCAGCCGGCCGGTCAACTGGAACCAAGCCGCGCGGTAAGCGAGCATGGCGTCAATCAGCGAAAAGAGGCCGAGCAAGACAAGCGGAATCAACGCCGATACTACCACCTTGAGAATGGACAGGAAATACGGGTAGTATCCTTCGGGGATGCGTCCACCCAAAGGCTGCACGCGTCTCTCGACCCAGCGCAGGACGCGTTCCTGACCTATCAGGCTGTAAAGCGTGACCGCCACGAAGAAAAGAATCAGGAGCGAACCGATCACACCCAGCACCCGGCTCTGCTCGATGATCTGCCCGGCGAGCTCGCCAGCCTTCATGGGAATCGAAAAGATCGCTCCATAGAGGCCGCGGACCGTGCCGAGATCCCAGCCGAGCGCTTCCCGCTCAAAGAGGGAACTGGCCCTTTTTGCGAGCTCTTCTCTTACCTTGGCGGCCTGCCGCGCCATGGCCTCCCCCATGTCCTCGGTGACGGCGATCTTTGGTTTACCAATTTGGCCGGAGGGCGGCGTCTGCGGGGAAGCGGGACGGGACAGCCAGCAAGAAAACGGCCAGGGTGACAACAATTTGGATGCACTGTATTGGTTTCATGTGACCAGGAGAACGTTGGGGGGACCGATTAATGGCTTATATCGTGCATGGATACGCAAATCAAGCCTGCTGCCCTGCGCAGCTCGAAAGGTTTGGGGCCTAGCGCCCTCCGCTATAGATCATGTGGTGCCAGCTCGCGTTGCTTCCGCAGGCCGTAACCACGAGAAGCTTTTCCAGGTCGCTCAGGGATTTCGGCTTGAAACGGGATTTGCATGCAAACACGCTGTCGGGGATCTCCGCCCCCGTGAAAAAGCGCCGGGAGCGCCGGCCCAGAAGGGCTTCCATGAACCCGAAATCTGTCATCTGCCTGAATTCCTGAACCTTTTGGTACGCCATCGCTGTTATAACCTCCGGCAAACTAACTGATAATAATAGCCTACCCGCTCTGCGATTGAAATACTGCGAATCGTGTAGTTTCAGAAAGAATCCACGGTACATGGATTGCTTCCCGTCAGGCAATCAGGATCGGGGATCACCCGTGCACCCAGATCCTCTACGTGCACCTGGCTGGCGCATCCGCCCTCCTCCCTGGGGTAGGGAGCATCCAGAAAAATACATGAATCACCTTATTGACTCTTTAAAGGCCCGGTGTGATCCTTGAATCAGGATACTGAGAATGTGCACGTGTCCCAGGAACAGTGAGTGGACGATTTTTTTTAAACAGTATTCCATGATACACGATCTGGCGTTAATACCGGCCGGATCAACTGGCAGTCGGAGTCCACGGACTCGCGCAGACCACTTTACAGGCGGAGCCATGCTCTCTCGTGGCTCCCCGAAGGGTCTGCATTTCCCAAACATTCAGGATAAGGAGATATGTGATGGCAAATTGTGGTGAAATGAAAAAGGGTGATCTTTTCGTATGTAAGACCTGTGGCTTAGAACTCCAGGTTTCAAAGGCATGCACCTGCGGCTCCGGGGCGGCCTCCTGCAGTGTACCCCTTCAATGCTGCGGGAAGGACATGACCAAAAAGTGAGATTTTTCCTGACACACAAACAGGAAAAATCACTCAGCATAATGCAATGTACAGAAGGAGGGCCGCAGAATGGACCGGATTCTCATCGTGGACCCGGAAGAATCTCTGCGGCTCTTCTATGCCCAAGACCTGACAGAAGAAGGCTATGACGTGATCACCAGCGAAGAAGGCTCCCCGCTTCTTCTGGATCTCATTGCACGGAAGGAACCGGACCTGGTGGTTTTGGAGATCGACCTTAACCCCCATAATGGACTTGACCTGCTCCAGCATATCCGGAACACCTATTACGACCTGCCTGTTATCCTCCACACGGTCTCTCGGTCCCACAAGGGTGATCCGAGAGCCATTTCCGCAGATTACTACGTCTGCAAGAGCGCCAGACTTTCCGAGTTATAGCGAAAGATCAGAATGGCCTTGGAAAGTCGAGGAGGCTTTGTCGGCCCCTTCGGCAGGCCTTTCCATCCGGCTGTCTTGGAGACATTCAACAATGGGATGGATAGGGCCGGGTGAGTTCGAGATGGGCGCTCAGCCGTTCCGCCCTTTCGGTTTCGGGCTCCAGCGTCAGATGGAGCCAACAAGGGGTCTCGCGTGGAGGGAGACCCCTTGAGCTTTGTTGCCGTCCGAAATTTTATGGTTAAATAAAATGCAGATGCAAGGATCAAGGTTTAAGGGCCAAGGTGAAAGGCAACACAGAAAATTCAATTAAAAGGATTCAATTGAAAATGGAAAATATCACGATAGACAACCAAGCGTATGTCGCTTCGCCTCTTTTGACGGTGTCAGAGGCGGCCAAATTCCTGGGCGTGACGAAGAAAACGGTCTATCGCCTCATCGAGGAAGACCGACTCAGGACATCACGGGTGGCGCGATCGGTCCTCGTGGAGCAAGACGGCCTGGATGCGTTCAAGCGAAGCGGCGAGCTGACTTGATGGCTTGTCAGTCTCGCATACTGGGGATGGTTGGCTTTCGGGGCTTGACAGCAATTCTGGCCTCGGCTTTCTCTGCTGGGGGTTAGCGTGATCACTTAATGCAGGAAACAAAAGACGAAGGAGGTCCTCAATGGAATTCAAGAAGGTGCTCTGGCCTACGGATTTCTCGGAAAATGCGGGAAAGGCTCTACCTTACGTCTCCTCCCTGGGGGAGAAGTACCAGATGGAGGTCCACGTCCTTTACGTGATCGAAGAACTGGCCTACCACGAACCCTGGTATGGCGTCTTTGATGAGCCCCACATTGACAAAATCCGCGAGTGGGAGAAAGAGACTGCCGAAAAGCGGCTGGACGAGATCTGTCAGGCACATCTGAAGGGCTGCCCCCTTTTCATCCGGCACACCGCCATCGGCGATCCGGCCCGTGAGATCCTTGAGTTCATCGAAAAGGAAAAGGTGGACATGGTGGTCATGGCAAGCAGGGGGCAGCGGGGCCAATTCCCCTTCGGGAGCGTGGCAGAGAAAGTGGTCAAGAACTCCCCCGTCCCGGTGACAACCATCCCCGTCCGATCCAAGGGATGAGGCCCAACCCGCCAGGACACAGGGCAAGACCCCGGCCTAGAAGGCCTGGCCGAGGCTGATGTAGACTTGATAGGGGTCGTCGATTCCTTCCCTTCGGTGGAGCGGTATGCCCACATCCAGACGCAGGGGACCAACCGGCGTGTAATAGCGGATTCCCCCTCCAACCCCCCAACGAAGCGTCTCACCTGGGTCGGGAAAGGAGGAGGCGAAGGCGTTGCCCCCGTCAAGAAAGGCCACAAGTCCGATTTTTTCGGTGACCTTGAACCTGACCTCGGCTGAGACCTCCACAAGGGATCGGCCGCCCTTGGGCTCGCCGTCTTCGAGGGGTCCCACCTTCTGGTACGGATAGCCCCGAATGGAACCGCCCCCCCCTGCATAGAATCGAAGATCGGCGGGGACATTGTCCCGACTGGCGCCTCCGATGGTGCCGACAACCCCCTTGAGCGCCAGCAGCAGGTTCGGGTCGAGCAGAAGCAGGTATCGGCTGTAACGGCCATAGGCCTTGAAGAATCTCAGATCTTGCTCGCCCAAATCCTGATAGGGTGCGAGGTCAATCGTTAGCCATCCACCTTGGGTGGGGTCCATGGGTCGATCCATGGTCTTCCATTCGAGCCGTGAAGGGACGTAAAAGAGCGCTGTCTGCTGGTCCTCTTCGAACTGGTCGACTTTGGATAGCCTGACGCCCACGCCGATGGCCCCGCTCAGCTGCTTTGAAAAGAGACGCTCCACCTGGGAGTTCACGTCGAAGCTCTCACTCCGATAGGCGTCCGGGTCCTCTCTTTTCAAGACCGCCCTGAAGACCAACGCCTGATCTGTGCGCAAAAAATCTGGCCTCCGAAACCCAGCCTCTCCCTGCAAACCAATGCCCGTCGCCTCAACAGAGAAATTGAGCCGCTCTGCATCCCCAAAGAGATTCCGATTCTCCCAGCTCACCTTCCCTCCGGGGCCAACGTCGGAGTTGTAGCTGATGCCTGCCTTTACCGTGCGATGCTTCCGTTCCTTGACCTCAATCGCAACGGGGAGCCGCCCCTTCTCATCGAGGGTAACGCCGTGGGAGACCCGAACCAGTCCGAAAAGACCGGTCTCCACAATTCGCCTCTGGGCCTCCTCCATGAGATCCTCTGCGAACCGGTCACCCATTTTCCAGGGAAGCCTTCTAAGCACATAATCCTCGGCGACTGTCTCAAGCCCGGTCACCCGGGTTTCTCCAAACTCGATCTCGGGTCCCAGACGAACGGTGTAGGCCACCCGGACCGACCGGGTCGTGTGGTCCACCCAGACCTTGCGGTCCGTCACTTGGGCAAAGGCATAGCCCTGGTTTTGGAGTTTCATGGCGATCTTCATGGACGCATCGACGATGGGTTTGCTGAGAGCAACCTTTCCCAATGGGAGTCCCATGTCCGAAGGCCCTGGAAGGCTCACCTGCCTTTCCCTTTCCTCTTCGGAGAGCTTCACCGTCACGGATTCCAGGTGATAGGGGAGACCAGGGTTCACTTTGAAGATGACTGTCGCAGGCACACTTACACGGTCCAGTTCGCCGCTCACCTGTCCTCCGTAAAACCCCTGAGAGCTCAAGACTTCCTTCAGCCTCGTGAGGTCCTGCTTCATTCTCATCTCGAGAAGACCCAGGGAGGCGGGAGGCTGATCCTTCATCTGCACGCAGTTGGAGACCTCCTCCATGAGGTTTTTCAGATTCCCGTTCTCGATCCCCCGGATCTCCACCTTGTAAGACACGGGTTCTTGGGCGAATGAAAGGCAAAAGGGCGAAACAAGCCATGGGAAACAGATAAAAACCGAAGCCGCGGCGCATAACACCACTCCTCTGGCGATTCGGATTTCGAGTTTCCTGTTCATCCGGGTTAGATTATTAGATCCTGGCCAGAAATATAAAGGAAAATCTCAATCGATCCCTCTTAAAGCCCTTGTCGCCAGTGAGTGAAACATTTATGATGCCTCAAAGTACTACGATGCAAAGCCCTGTGGACCCAAACGGATCAATTTTTCGCGAGGGCGCACGGGAGCACAAGGAATGGTTACGATGCAAGCCGAAACTTTTGATCGCACCGGGAAGGCCGCGCGTCGCGTCGACCTGACCCCTATTCTGCTTAGCTGCGCCTTCTTGTTGGCCACGGCGTGTCTCTCAAGCCAGGCGCGGGCCGCCCAGGAATGCAAGGAGCCCATCCCATCTATCTTTCAGAGGGTTTCCCCGGCCGTAGTCCTGGTATCTGCCGTCACGATTGACCCCTTCAAGGTCACGGGCCGATTCAGCTCGATGATCGGATCGGGATTCATCATCAGCAGCGGCGGAACCATTTTGACCAACTCACACCTGGTCTACGGCGCCCAATCCATCAAGGTGGGCCTGGGGGGCCAAACGCAGACCGCCGTCCTGCTTGGCGCCGATCCCATCCTGGACCTGGCGGCACTGAAGATCTCCGCCCCTTCGGGTGGACTTCCTGTGTTAAAATTGGGAGATTCGGACACCCTGCAAGTCGGCCAGGAGATCATCGCCATCGGAAACCCCTTGGGGCTGGAACAGACGTTGGTCCATGGCCTGGTCTCCGGAATCAATCGCATTCTGCCCGTTGCCCCCATGAGCATGATGCTTCCCATGATCCAGGCCGATGCGGCCATCAACCCCGGTCATTCGGGCGGACCGCTCCTCAATCGGTGCGGGGAGGTGGTCGGTGTGGCGACTTCCATGATGAGTGGTGCAGAGAACATTGGGTTCGCCATCCCCATCAATGTGGCAAAACAGGTGATGGACCAATTAATACGGGACGGCAGGGTCGTCAGACCCTGGCTGGGCGTCCGGGGAAGATTGATCAGGGCAAAAAAATTGAAGGCCATTTTCAATCTTCCGCTGGTGGACGGCTTCCTGGTTGAAACGGTCGACCCCGCAAGCCCCGCTGAGGCCGCAGGGATCCGAGGGGGAGAGCTGCCCATTGTGATCAGCGGAGATGAATACCTGTTTGGAGGAGACATCATCACCATGGGAAACGGCTCGTCCCTGGACGACGAGAGACAATTCGACGACTTCGTGCGGTCTCTCAAGGTCGGCGACTCGGTACGGCTGATCATCCATCGAGAGGGGAAGAAAATGGAGGTGACCTTCAGTCTCCCTGAGCGGCCGGTCCTTCCCGGCGACATCCCCCAATCCGAGCTCCCGCAAACCATGGCCCCCCTTATTCCGGGCTATTTCAACGCGAGCGGTTTGCGAAAGCGGGAGCCGTGAGGAGGTCTCCCCCTAAAAGGGCTGACCGCCCGGCTCATCAGCCTCATGATCGTTCTGCTCAAAAAGGTCTTTCCACTTACAGATAACGAAAACGTAAACAAGTATGGACCGCTTGATCTGCCGGGGGATGAACCAAGAATTTTCCTATGTGTCTCGAACCCGAGACGCTCGGAGCGACCCTGTCGGTCAAGGTGCTTTTCTCAAACCTAAAACGCACCGCTCCTGAACTATTAAGCCAACATCCAGAGAAACGGAACATCCACTCGCCCGCGTGCTTTAAAAAAGACAATCAAGCCTCTGCTCTCAACAGAGAACGGTTTGACCGTTTTACCCGGGGGGTTGACTCAGTTCTTCATGTGCCGTTATAGTGGCAGTTGAGCTTGTCGCTTGACACCGTTCCCTCATGCGATAATATCGATCGGGGTGGAATGTGGGATGTCGGATGTGAGTCTGACAGGGGTTTCCCGCCACGGCGGGATTCAGGTTTCAGCAGACCCCTCGATGCGGGCATGGTGTATTCAACGCTGTGCGCCTTTCGCCGTGGGCCTGTCTTTTATCGCATATTCCACGTCTGACATCAATCTTCTTTAGGACACAACGAGGCGACGAAAGACTATGCATTACAATACCGCTCTCAGGGCATACACCTCCAAACGCATTGAGGAAATTGAATCCGCCGACATCATGGTCGGCATTCCCTGTTATAACAGCGAATCGACCATCGCCCATGTGATCCAGATGGTAACGCACGGGCTCGCAAAACACTACAAAGACAAGCGGGGTGTTATCTTTATTGCCGACGGGGGCTCAACGGACGACAGCCGTGAAGCGGCCAAAGAATTCGAGATCAAACCCTGGCAGGAAAAAATTGTTTCCATCTACCGAGGCCCCGGGGGCAAGGGGACGGCCCTGCGCTCCGTTTTCGAGGCAGCGGAACGTCTTGAGGTGAGTGTCTGCGCCGTAGTGGATTCGGATCTCAGGTCCATCACGCCCGACTGGGTCAAATACCTCATGGAGCCTGTTCTTGAAAGAGGCTACCAGTTTGTGGCCCCTGTTTATGTCCGGCACAAGTACGACGGCACGATTACAAACAACGTCGTCTACAACCTCACCCGTGCCCTCTACGGCAAGCGTATCCGACAGCCCATCGGCGGTGACTTTGCTTTTTCGAGAGACGTGGCCAAGTTTTACAGTGAGCAGGACGTCTGGGACACGGACATTGCGCGTTACGGGATAGATATCTGGATGACCATTGGCGCCATCACGCAGGGTTTTCGCATCTGTCAATCCAACCTGGGCGTCAAAATTCACGATGCCAAGGACCCGGGGCAGCACCTCGGGCCCATGTTCCGTCAGGTGTTGTGGACGTTTTTCACCCTCATGGAACGCCACGAGCCTTTCTGGAGGAAGGTGAGAGGCAGTGAGGCCGTGGATACCTACGGCTTTGAAGGTTACGTGGAGCCCGAACCGGTAAAAGTGAACCTTGAAGGCATGATCGAGCATTTCAAGACGGGTTATCAGCAGTTCTCTTCCCTGTGGAAAGATATCTTTCGCGCCGAGTGCTTTCAGGCCATTCGTGCAGCTTCCAAGGCGGACGCATCCCAGTTCTACTTCCCCACCGTTGCCTGGTGCGAAGTCCTCTACGAGCTTGCGGCCACCTTCCGCGAATGGAAAGTGAACCGTCACAAATTGGTGGACCTGGTCACGCCGCTCTACTATGCCAGGGTCGCCTCGTTTTTTCGACAGACCCAGGAAATGTCGTCTCAGGAGGCGGAAGCCCTGGTCGAAGAACAGGCGATCAAGTTTGAGGAACAGAAAGACCACCTCCTTGAGGTATGGGATCAAAAAGGAAAAACCGCCTCTTAGCATGCGGTTTCCGAAGTTTTAAAAGCCTTTCCGGATGAAGGAGATACTTCAATGGGTCGAGCGGACGTTTTGAAACGGGTGGTCATCGAGGGGGTTTCGCCGGAGGTGGACGGAGGCCGGTTTCCCGTCAAACGGACCATCGGCGAGAAAACCCAGGTCCAGGCCGACATCTTCACCGATGGTCATGATGCCATTTCGTGCGCCCTCCTTCACAGGCATGCCAAAGACACCCAGTGGACCGAGACGTCCATGGCCCTTCTGGGTAATGACCGCTGGGAGGCCAGCTTCCGGGTCACGGAGATGGGCCGCTACCTGTACACGATCCAGGCCTGGATTGATCCTTTCAAGACATGGCAGCGGGATTTTTCCAAAAAGATGGAAGCGGGCCAGTCGGTGGACGTGGATGTGCTCACGGGACTTGATCTCATTGAAGAGGCCTGAAGTCGTGCCACCAAAGAGGATGCAGCGCTCATCGAAGGGTGGAAGCAGCGAATCCGATCCGCGCCCCTTTTGGAAGAGCGGGCGTTGATCCTTCTGGACCCCGAGCTTGAGCGTCTTATCGCCAGGTGGCCGGACAAAAGGACCGCCACCGTTTTTGACCGGACCCTCGCGGTCCAGGTCGACCGTGCAAAGGCCCGATTCAGCGCCTGGTACGAGCTCTTTCCGCGGTCCTGTTCCCGGGAGCAGGGGAAGCAGTCCACCTTCAGGGAATGCGAAACGCTTATTCCTTACGTGGCTGAAATGGGTTTTGACGTCCTCTATCTGCCGCCGATCCACCCCATCGGTGTCACGCACCGGAAGGGACGGAACAACGCACCGTCAGCCGGTCCCGACGACCCGGGCAGCCCCTGGGCCATCGGCGCTGCCGAAGGAGGCCACAAGGCGATCCACCCTGAACTGGGAACGCTCCCGGATTTCCGGCGGCTGGCTGCAAAGGCAAGGGAACACGGACTCGAGATCGCCCTGGATCTGGCCTTTCAGTGCAGCCCCGACCATCCTTACGTCAAGGCGCACCCTCAGTGGTTCAGACACCGCCCGGACGGAACGATTCAGTATGCCGAAAACCCACCCAAAAAATACGAGGACATCTACCCGTTCCATTTCGAATCCGAGGACCGGGAGGCCCTCTTCCACGAACTTAAGAGCGTGGTGGATTTTTGGATGGATGAGGGCGTTCGCATTTTCAGGGTGGACAACCCCCACACCAAACCGTTCACCTTCTGGGAGTGGCTCATCGACGGCGTCAAACAGACGCACCCCGACGTGATCTTTCTTGCGGAGGCCTTCACGCGCCCCAAGGTCATGTATCGTCTGGCTAAACTGGGTTTTTCACAGTCTTACACGTACTTCGCCTGGAGAAACACCGCATGGGAGATTCAAAAGTACTTCACTGAATTGACCCAAACGCCCGTTCGTGAGTTCTTCAGACCAAACCTTTGGCCCAACACCCCGGACATCCTCACGGAATACCTGCAAATGGGGGGAAGGCCCGCTTTCATGGTCCGGCTGGTCCTTGCGGCAACCCTTGGGGCCAGCTACGGCATTTTTGGCCCGGCCTTCGAGCTGTGCGAGAATCGGCCGAAGACCCAGGGGAGTGAGGAATACCTCGACTCCGAGAAATTCGAGATCAGACATTGGGAGACCGACTCTCCGCTGAGCCTGAAGGATTTCATTTCCAGGGTGAACCGCATCCGCCGCGAGAATCCGGCGCTCGAAAGCGATTGGACCCTTCGCTTCCACGAAACGGACAACGATCAAATCCTCTGCTACTCCAAGCATACGGAGGACCTCTCCAACACCGTGCTGGTCGTAGCCAACCTGGACCCCCATCATGCCCAAGCATGCTGGCTCCGTTTGCCCATTGAGGATTTCGGCCTTCCTGAAAGGCAGCCTTACCAGGTCCACGATCTCCTGAGCGGCGCCCGTTACCTGTGGCACGGCGACCGAAACTACGTGGAGGTGGACCCACAGGTATCACCGGCTCACATCTTGAGAATCAGGCACAGGATCAGGACGGAACATGACTTTGATTATTTCCTTTAACGAAGGACACGGCCCGAAATGAACGGTAATGCCCTCATTGGACGGAATCGCAAATGACTCCTGAACGTCATCCCCTCTGGTACAAGGACGCCATCATCTACCAGCTCCATGTCAAGGCCTATTCGGACAGCAGCGGGGACGGCATCGGGGATTTCAGGGGCCTGACCGACAAGCTGGATTACCTCAAGGACCTTGGCGTCTCGGCCCTCTGGCTCCTCCCCTTCTATCCCTCGCCCCTCCGGGACGATGGATACGACATCTCCGACTATACCGCCGTTCATCCGTCCTATGGGACGTTGCGCGATTTCAAGACGTTCTTGCGGGAGGCGCACCGAAGGGGCCTTCAGGTCATCACGGAGCTCGTGGTGAACCACACCTCGGACCAGCACCCCTGGTTTCAGCGTTCGCGGCGGGCAAAGCCCGGGACCATGTGGCGGAACTTCTATGTGTGGAGCGAGACCCCTGAAAAGTTCAAGGAGGCAAGAATCATTTTTAAGGATTTCGAGCCTTCCAACTGGGCCTGGGACTCCCTCGGCGGGAGCTACTACTGGCATCGGTTTTATTCTCATCAGCCGGACCTCAACTACGACAGCCCCCATGTGCACCGGGCCATTCTCAAGGCCCTGGATTTCTGGTTCGACATGGGGGTTGACGGACTCAGGCTGGACGCCGTCCCCTATCTGTATGAACGGGAGGGGACCAATTGCGAAAACCTCCCGGAGACACACGCCTTCCTCAAAGAAATGAGGGCGCATGTGGACCGGCGGTACGAGAATCGAATGTTACTGGGGGAGGCCAATCAGTGGCCGGAGGATGCGGCGGCCTATTTTGGGAAGGGCGACGAATGCCACATGGCCTTTCATTTCCCCTTGATGCCGAGGCTCTTCATGGCCTTGCACATGGAAGACCGATTCCCGATCGTTGACATCCTGGATCAGACGCCTGCCATACCGGATCCATGCCAGTGGGCCATCTTCCTGCGGAACCACGATGAGCTCACACTCGAGATGGTCACCGACGAGGAGAGGGATTACATGTATCGGGTTTACGCCCAGGACCCTCAAATGCGGATCAATCTCGGGATCCGACGCCGTCTCGCACCCCTGCTGGGCAACCACCGTCGAAGGATGGAGCTCATGAACGGTCTCCTCTTCTCCATGCCGGGGACGCCCCTCATCTATTACGGAGATGAAATCGGCATGGGCGACAACATCTATCTGGGGGACCGAAACGGGGTCCGCACGCCCATGCAGTGGTCCATCGACCGGAACGCCGGGTTTTCCAGGGCGAATCCCCAAAAGCTTTATCTGCCCATCATCATCGATCCTGAATACCACTACGAAGTGATCAATGTTGAGTCACAGCAGAATAACCCCCATTCACTGCTTTGGTGGATGCGGCGATTGATCGCACTGCGAAAGCGGTTCAAGGCCTTCGGCCGTGGATCCATTGAGTTCCTCCGGCCCGAGAATCACAAGATCATCGCCTTTCTCAGGAAATACGAGGGAGAGCGGATTCTGGTGGTGGCAAATCTGTCGCGGTTCGTTCAGTATGTGACCCTTGATCTTTCGTCTTTTAAGGGATGCGTCCCCGTCGAGATCATCGGACGGGTCGAGTTCCCGCCGGTGGGGGATAGCCCCTATTTCCTCTCATTTGGCCCCCACAGCTTCTATTGGTTTTCGCTGGAAAGCGGTTCCTCCGATTCCGGCGCATATGGGTTCGCCGAGCGCGCGGAGGAACCTGCCCTCGTGACCGTGACGGGGAAGTGGGACCACGTGTTGAGGGATCAACAATCACGGGAAAGCCTTGAACAGATCCTGCCAGGATTTCTTGTCCGCGCCAGATGGTTCGGCGGTAAGGCCCGGGCCATCAAAAGGACCGTGTTTTTCAATTCCTTCGAGCTTTCCCAGGCAAGGACCTCTTTTTTGCTGGCATTGGTTCAGGTGGTCTACATGGATGGAGATGCAGAGACCTACATGATCCCACTCGCTTTCTCAAAAGGGGAACGGGCCGAATCGATCCTTCAGGAAACACCCCATTCAGTGATCGCCCGTCTCCGATTCGGGGAAGATGGGTCCACCGGGATTCTGCACGATGCCATGGTCGACCCTGACCTGTGTCGGGACCTGCTGGAGACCATTGGTCGCCGGCGTCGGATCAAGGCAGGAGACGGCGAGCTCGTGATTTCCACCACCGAGCACTTCAGGCGCCTGTCCCATGGGATGCCGGAGGCCTTGAACCCGTCGGTGATCCAGGCCGAACAGAGCAACACCTCGGTCGCATACGGCGACCGGTTCATCCTCAAGCTGATTCGTCGCATGGCACCCGGTGTCAACCCGGACCTCGAGATCAGTCTCTTCCTGACGGAAAAGCGGTTTCCTCATGCCCCGGTGATTGCGGGTGCCATGGAGTACACCCGCCCGCCTGAGGAGCCCGTGACCCTTGCAATCCTCCATGGGTTTGTTCCCAACCAGGGCGATGCGTGGCGTTTCACCCAGGACTCCCTGTGCCGTTTTCTTGAAACATTGCTGGCCCGAAAGGGCCAACTCGCAGCACCGACCAAACCAAAGGGCAGGCTTCTCGATACATCGGCACAACCCCCCCCGGATGCATTGGTGGAAATGATCGGTCCCTACCTGGCCGACGCACGCCTCCTCGGCCAAAGGACCGCCGAGCTTCACCTCTGCCTGGCCTCCTCTACCGACCGACCCCTCTTCGTCCCCGAGCCATTCACCAAGCTCTACCAACGCTCGCTTTATCAATCCATGCGGTCGCTGACCACACAGGTCTTCTCGCTTCTTCGCCGGAAACTTCAGAATCTGCCGGAACCAAGCCTCGGCCTGGCCAAGCATATTTTGGATTCGGAATTATCTCTGGTGGAGCGCTTCCGCTCCATCACGACGCTCAAGACCACTGCCCTGAGGATCCGCTGTCACGGCGACTACCACCTGGGCCAGGTCCTTCATACCGGTAACGACTTCGTGATCATCGATTTTGAGGGCGAGCCGGCACGGCCCATCTCGGAGAGGCGGATCAAACGGTCACCGCTGCGGGATGTTGCCGGCATGCTCCGATCATTTCATTATGCAGCCTACTCGGCGCTCTTCAACCAACAGGCCTGCGGCGTGATCGTGGACGGGGATTTGGCGTCCCTGGAAGCGTGGATTGAGGCGTGGCACCTTTGGGTGGGCGGATTGTTCCTCGAGTCCTATCTGTTCAAGGCCCGAGAGGGGCAGTATCTCCCTGAAAGGAAAGAGGAGCTTGAGGTGCTCCTGGATGGTTATCTGCTGGAAAAGGCGATTTATGAACTAGGCTACGAGCTCAACAACCGGCCTGAATGGGTCAGGATCCCGCTTCAGGGGATCCTGGATCTGGTTGAGGGAGTGGAGTAGCTAGGAGTGGTTCTTTTCGAAGGAGGGTAAAAAATGGCTTTTCAACAGGTCTCATTGCTGACCGATGACGACATTTATTTGTTCAACGAAGGGAGCCACTTCAGGCTCTACGAGAAGCTCGGGGCACAACCCGTGGTGGCGAAGGGACGAAAAGGCTATCACTTCGCGGTGTGGGCACCCGATGCGTTGAAGGTCTCTGTCACCGGGGAGTTCAACCAATGGGACAAGGGCGCCCACCCTTTGCAGCCAAGGGCCCAGTCCGGCATCTGGGAAGGCTTCATCCCGGAGGTCATGAAGGGCGCCATTTACAAGTTTCACATCGTGTCGCGATTCAACGACTATCGCGTGGACAAGGCTGATCCCTTCGCTATTTGCAGCGAAATTCCTCCGAGGACGGGATCCATCGCATGGGACCTCGATTATACCTGGGGGGATCAGGATTGGATGGGAAAACGGGGCCGTCACAACCAAGCCAGTGCGCCCATGTCCATTTATGAGGTCCATCTCGGGTCCTGGATGAGGATGCCCGAGGAGGGAAAACGGCCTTTGACCTATCTGGAAATCGCTCCGCGGCTCGCCGACTATGTCGAGCGGACGGGATTTACCCACGTGGAGTTCCTCCCCATCATGGAGCACCCCTTCTACGGGTCCTGGGGTTACCAGACGGTCGGTTATTTCTGCCCCACGAGCCGATATGGAAAACCACAGGATTTCATGCAGCTGGTCGACCATCTCCACCAAAAGGGGATCGGGGTGATCCTGGACTGGGTGCCATCCCACTTTCCAAGTGATGAGCACGGACTTGGCTATTTTGACGGCACCCACCTCTTTGAGCACGAAGACCCCCGCCAGCGAATTCATCCGGACTGGGACACCCTTGTCTTCAACTACGGCCGAAGCGAGGTTCAGAGCTTCCTCATCAGCAGTGCCCGTTTCTGGATGGATAAGTACCATGCCGACGGCCTGCGGGTGGACGCGGTGGCATCCATGCTGTACCTGGATTACGGGCGCAAGGAAGGCGAATGGATCCCCAACAAATACGGCGGGAGAGAGAATCTGGAGGCCATCTCATTTTTGCGCCGCTTTAATGAAGCCGTCTACAAGGACTATCCCGATACTCAGACGATCGCGGAAGAGTCCACGGCCTGGCCCATGGTTTCCCGCCCCAACTATGTGGGCGGCCTCGGATTCGGCATGAAATGGGATATGGGCTGGATGCATGACACGCTGAAATATATGTCGCAGGACCCCATTCACCGAAGCTACCACCACAACAACCTCACCTTCCGGAGCCTCTACGCCTTTCATGAGAACTTCGTACTCCCGCTCTCTCACGATGAGGTGGTCCACGGAAAGGGATCATTGATCCGGAAGATGCCCGGCGACGACTGGCAGAAATTCGCAAACCTCCGTGTCCTCTTCGCGTACATGTTCGCCCAGCCCGGGAAGAAACTCCTCTTCATGGGCGGGGAGTTCGGACAGTGGAGCGAGTGGTATCATGAGGTGAGCCTGGATTGGCACCTCCTGGATCAACCCCTTCACCACGGGCTCCAGCGGTGGGTGAGTGACTTGAACAGGCTTTACCGTAAGGAACCGGCCCTTCACGAATTGGACTTTTCGCCGGACGGTTTTGAATGGATCGACGCCAATGACGCCCTGCAGTCCACGGTGAGCGTCATCCGGCGGTGCAGATCCACGGATGATCTCATCCTGATCGCCTGCAATTTCACGCCCGTCCCACGCATCAACTATCGGATGGGAATACCGAAGGGCGGCCTTTGGCGGGAGATACTGAACAGCGATGCCCATGACTACGCCGGAAGCGGCCAGGGAAACATGGGCGCCATCGAGGCCGCACCCATCTCTTCCCATGGCCGGCCATACGCGCTCAACGTGATCCTTCCGCCGCTCGGAGCCATCTTTCTCAAACACGAGGCCCAGGCGTCCAAAGGGACAGGATGAAAGGCTGAGAACGAAAATGATCGTTCTTTCTGACACATGGAGAGGGGCAATCTACCTTGCATCGGGGGTCCTGTTGGGTCTTGTGATCCACTTTGTCCTGGCCAGAGCCCTCACCATGCTGGCCAATCGGACGGAAAGCCCGCTGGATGACGCCCTGGCCAAGCACTGCCGCTCCCCTTCCCGGATCATCGTCCCCCTGTTGATCTGCCATATCCTGCTCCCTGCGACGCACTTTCCAGCAGGCATCCTGGCGTTTATAAGGGAGACCCTCGCCATCGCCCTTATTCTCAGTGTCGCCTGGCTCATCGTGAAATTGACCGATGTCCTCGAGGATGTCATCCTTGCACAGCATCGAATCGATGTGAAAGACAATCTGAGGGCGAGACGGGTACTCACCCAGATCCGGATCTTCAAGAAGATCGCCGCGGTGTTAATCTCGATTCTGGCCTTGGGCGCCGTCTTGATGACCTTCGAGCAGGTCCGTCAGTTCGGGGCGAGCATCCTTGCTTCTGCAGGGATTGCCGGGATTATCGTGGGTTTTGCGGCACAACGCTCCATTGCGACGCTTTTGGCGGGCATTCAGATCGCCTTGACGCAACCGATCCGGCTCGATGACGTGGTCATTGTGGAAAATGAGTGGGGGCGCATCGAAGAGATCACGCTGACCTACGTGGTGGTCCGTATTTGGGATTTGAGGCGTCTGATTGTACCGATCACCTATTTCCTGGAAAAACCTTTTCAGAACTGGACACGGGTTTCGGCCGATCTCCTTGGGACCGTTTTCATTTATGCCGACTACACCTTGCCGATCCACCCTTTAAGGGAAACACTCAAGGGATTCCTGAAGGACTCGGACCACTGGGACGGAAAGGTCTGCGCTTTGCAGGTGACCGACGCCTCGGAGCGGGCCGTTGAAGTCCGCGCCCTTATGAGCGCCGCCGATGCATCGCGCCTCTGGGAGCTCCGTTGCGAGGTGCGGGAGAAACTGGTCGAGCATCTGAAACAGCACCACGCCGCGTGTCTGCCGAAGGCGCGTGTTGAACTGGAACGCTCCGGTCCGGGCGTTTCAGGGCGTGGTGCCGAAGGACCGCCAATCCATGAGTCTTTGGAAGGGACCCCCTCATGACGACCGTGTTCCAATTCTCCTCCAGTGCAACCCTGGAGCAGTTGACGGGACGCAAGGCCTTCAACCTTGACGACCTGCTCGGCATCGTGAAGACCTGCTCGGACTCCTCCATTTTCTATCACACCTTCTCCGCATTCCTGAAAATGCGCCAGGCCCAGATCCCATTCAACAGTGATTTCGCCATCTGGGTCGCCCAACAGTTGAATGAAGCCGGTCTAGCCGAAAGGTTGAGGGCGATTGACCTCACTGAACAAGTCACCATCCAAAGCCTTCGTTCCAATCTGATCCGGATCATCGAGGCTTACAAGGAAGAAAAACCCAAGTCATGTTCAAAGACGGCCGATGAGCCCTTTTACCTCTACGATGTCATGCGAATAGTCTATTTGACGGACAAATTCGCCTATGACCTGAAATCCCTCAGGGACCTCCTGAAGGGCATCAGCATCTATTCCATTTACTTTCATTTTATCGAGTCACGACTCTACGCCCGGCGCCGGACCGATGACCTTTCCATTTGGATCGAAACCGAGCTCAACCTGCCGGCGCTCGCGAAACGAATCAGGAGGATCGACATCACTGTCTACACCATCGAAGGGATGCGTTCTAAGCTCGTGGAAGTGATCAACGCCCATCTTTCGGAAGAAACAACGGTGAGCCCAGGCTCAAAAGTTGCCCGACCTTGACGCAGACACCGAATTGGAGCAAAACATGACCGGGCCATCGCTTTTCGACTATAAGGATGTGGTAGGGAATGACATCATTGAAGAGCTAATGATCCTTGCGTCCCACGTGAACAACCGTTCCATCAAAATGGTCAACTCAACCGCCGTGGGAGGCGGTGTGGCCGAGATGCTCCACAGGGTCGTCCCCCTGCTCAATGAAATGGGCATCCACACGGAATGGGAGGTCCTCCGGGGCGACGATCCGTTTTTTGAGATCACCAAGGCCTTTCATAACGCCTTGCAAGGCAAGGAGGGCCACTTTGGGAAGGAGGTCTTCGAAACCTACCTGGCCTACAACCAAGAAAACAACCAGCGCATGCGTTTCGACCAGGATCTCATCGTGATCCACGACCCCCAACCGGCCGCACTGATCCATTGGCACGCCGCCAGAAAGAACAAGTGGGTCTGGCGGTGTCACATCGATCTTTCGCATCCAAATCCCCAAGTCTGGGAATTCCTGCGAACCTACGTGGAAAACTATGATGGGGCCATCTTCTCTTCACCGCTCTTCTCCCCACAACTTTCCATTCCGCAATATCGGTTTTACCCGGCCATCGACCCCCTGGATGACAAAAATCGGCCTTTGGAACCCGAGTACATCCAGCAGGTCCTCACAAAGTATGGCATCCCGGGGGATCGGCCTCTCATCACCCAGGTCTCACGCTATGATCCCTGGAAAGACCCCGTGGGGGTGGTCCGGGCATTCAAGATGGCGAAAAAATACCTGGATTGCCAACTCCTTCTGGTCGGAGATAAGGCGGCGGACGACCCGGAATCCGAAAAGATCTTCGATCTCGTCACGAATGAGGCCGGGGGCGACCCGGACATCCATCTGCTTCTCTTCAGTCCATCCATCGCCACAGAGATCAACGCCTTGCAGCGGGCCTCCGACATCGTCCTGCAGAAATCCCTGCGGGAGGGATTCGCCCTGACGGTTACCGAGGCGCTCTGGAAGGCCCGGCCGGTGATTGGCGGGGCGGTAGGCGGAATTCCCGGGCAGGTGATTGACGGTCACACCGGACTGTTGGTCCACACCGTGGAAGGAGCTGGCCTTGCGATCCGGACACTCCTCAATCAGCCCGAATTTGCGCAAAGGCTTGGGAAAAACGGTCACCAACGGGTCAAGGACGAGTTTCTGATCACAAAGAACCTTAAACGCTACATTCTGCTCCTCATGGCCCTTGACAGGCCGGGAGAACAGACGATATTCCTGAGATAGTGCCATCCAGAAATCCGCGATTTATGGATGGGCAATAGGTGACGAATCAGGCCATTACGGGGGCGCGCCATGGAAACAAAGGCAAAAAAACCATTCAGGATTGGGAGGAGGCGGGTGTTCTTCTCCTTGAAGGCGCCCGATGCAAAGGCAGTATCGGTGGTCGGAGACTTCAACGGCTGGAGGCCCGACGCACACCCTATGAAGAGGCACGAAACAGGGGAATGGAAGAAGCACCTCTTCTTGTCTCCCGGCCACTACGAGTACAAATTCATTGTGGACGGCCAGTGGTGGGAGGATCCCGCCAGTGAGCAGAAATGCCCGAATCAGTACGGGACCTGCAACAGCGTTTTGGTGGTCGAAGCAAAATAGGGCGTTGGCCTCTACCATGAAAGGACCGCTCTTCTGAAGGGAATAAGGTGCCATGCTCAGATTACTTAAGCGGACATCCGCCAAGGCAGGGCTGCCGCCCGGCACGCTCCTGCACATTGGAGAGGAAAAGACACACGACGTCAACATATCTATCATTGACTACGATCCGGACCGTGTTGATGAAAAGGTCCGTGCCAGTATCGATGATTGTACCGCTTTCAAAGAAAAACCGTCCGTCACATGGATCAATGTGAACGGCATCCATGATGTTTCCGTCATCGAGGCCATTGGCAAGGCCTTCAACCTTCATCCCCTGCTGCTTGAAGACGTCATGCACACCGGGCAGCGGGCCAAGATGGATGACTACGAAACGCATCTGTTCGTGGTCCTCCAGATGGTCGAGTGCCGGGAAGACCACGAGGAGATCGAGGTCGAACAGATCAGCATCGTGATTGGGTCCGGGTATGTCATCTCTTTCCAGGAATGGGAGGGCGATGTCTTCGACACCGTTCGAGAGCGGATCAGGAACGGCAAAGGAAGGATCAGGCTCATGGGGAGTGACTACATCGCTCATGCCTTGATCGACGCCGTTGTGGACAATTACTTTCTGGCGCTCGAAAGAATCGGTGAAGTTATCGAAGATTTTCAAGACCAAGTGCTCACCGACCCGCGTCCTGAGACGCTTCAAGACATCCAGCAGGCAAAGCGGGACATGATCTTTTTCCGAAAGTCCGTCTGGCCCTTGAGAGAGGCCGTTGGCATCCTTGGAAGGGAGGATTCTCCGCTCATCACTGAATCGGTCCGCCCCTATCTCAGGGATATCTATGATCACACCATCCAGGTGATCGATACGATTGAAACCTTCCGGGATCTGATCTCCGGGACCCTCGATGTGTATCTGTCCAGCGTCAGCAACCGGATGAACGAGGTCATGAAGGTGCTCACCATCATTGCCACGATCTTCATTCCCCTCACCTTCGTTGTCGGGATCTACGGGATGAACTTCAAGTACATGCCTGAATTGGAATGGCGTTGGGGTTACTTCGTCATCTGGGGGATCATGGTGCTGGTTGCCGCGGTGATGCTCATTGGATTTAAGAGGAAAAAGTGGCTATGATCATAAAAAGTGATCAGTGAACAGTTATCAGTTATCAGTAACGGCATGGAAAAACAGGGTGACTTTCTTCGTCGCAGGAGTAATGATCAGTGATAACCAAACACGGAGTTAGTCAGAGAAGCCTTGTCATTCAAACCATTGAGTTGGGATACACGTGTTGCCTTTGTGAATTGCTCCTGCTGACCACTCGTCTTTAGAGACGGCCTTGACTGATCACTAGTTTTTCACTGGCTTTTTGCTGATCACTATTCACTGCTCACTGCTCACTGCTCACTTCCCCAGGAGGTACCCGTGGAACTAAAGGCGAAAGACATCATGGTCAAGGATTTCTCGACGATTCGGCCCGACGCCCCGGTTCGTGAGGCCGTGCGCATGATTCTGGAAGGAAAACCGAGGCATACCGGCTACAAGCCCTTCGGGGTCATGGTGACCGATGAAATCGGTCGGCTCGCGGGGATGATCTCCATGTTTGACATCCTCTACCACCTGCGCCCCCCTTTCATGAACTTTGAAATGGAGGGAGCCCCCCTTTGGAAAGGGGAGCTGGAGCCCTACCTGGACCAGTTCAGGGCGTTGCGCGTGGAACAGGTCATGACCACGCCGGTCGTCACCTGCGCTCCAGACGACCCACTCATGCAGGTGATCGATCGCATGGTGAAAAAGCGGGCCCGGCGCCTGCCGGTCGTTGACAGTGATCAAATTCTCGGCATCGTCTATCTGTCGGACGTCTTCTATGGGCTTTGCGGGACATGGCTGGAATGCAAAGCCCCATGACCAGGCTCGGGGCAACCGATCTGGGCGATGGCCGATGCGAATTTCTGGTCTGGGCGCCGAACGCCGCATCGGCCGCTGTCCATCTGGTTTCGCCCGGAGAGCGGGTCGAACCCCTTGAAGGTTCAGGCAACGGGTATCACTCGGCCGTCGTCCACAACGTCGGTCCGGGAACGCAATATTACTTCAGGCTCGACGGGGAACGGGATCGCCCGGACCCCGCCTCCCGTTTTCAGCCGGCTGGGGTCCACGGCCCCTCCGAAGTGATCGACGAGGGCTTCCCGTGGGAAGATCAGCGCTGGTGCGGCATTCCGCTTTCGGATTTGATCATCTATGAACTTCATGTGGGCGCCTTCACGCAAGAGGGCACCTTTGAGGGCATTGTTCCCCGTCTCGATGAGCTGAAAGGGTTGGGGGTCACGGCCATTGAGCTCATGCCGGTCGCGCAGTTCCCGGGCGATCGCAACTGGGGTTATGACGGGACATATCCGTTTGCGGTCCAGAATTCCTATGGCGGCCCTGTGGGTCTCAAGCGGCTCGTGAATGCGTGTCATGAAAAGGGCCTGGCCGTTTTGCTGGACGTTGTCTTTAACCATTTCGGGCCCGAGGGCAACTATCTTTGGGATTTTGGGCCTTACTTCACCAACCGATACAGGACCCCGTGGGGGGATGCCATCAATTTCGACGGGCCCCAGAGCGACGAGGTCCGTCGCTTCTTCATCGAAAACGCCCTCTATTGGATCACCCAGTTCCATGTGGATGGGCTCCGGCTGGATGCGGTCCATGCCATCATTGACTTTTCCGCCCATCCGTTTGTCCAGGAACTGGCCGAGGCGGTCCATGCCCGGGCCGAAGAACTCGATCGTCGCGTTCACTTGATCGGGGAGAGCGCGCTCAATGATACCCGACTGGTGCGTTCAATAGACCTTGGGGGCTTAGGCCTTGACGCCCAGTGGAACGACGATTTTCACCACGCCTTGCACGCGCTTCTGACCGGCGAGCGGTTCGGGTATTATGAGGATTTCGGCCGCTTCTCCAATTTGGTCAAGGCCTACCGGGACGGGTTTGTCTATACAGGCCAGTATTCGACCTACCGGAAGCGGCGTCATGGCAATTCTTCCAAGCATATACCTGCCTACCGTCTCGTTGTCTTCTCCCAGAACCACGACCAGATCGGCAACCGCATGAAGGGAGAGCGCTTGGCGTCACTGGCCGGTTTCGAGGAATTAAAGCTGGCTGCGGGTCTTGTCCTGCTCTCACCCTATATACCGCTCCTCTTCATGGGGGAGGAGTTTGGAGAAACCGCTCCATTTCCATACTTCATCAGCCACACGGATCGAGCTCTGGTCGAAGCGGTGCGTCAGGGCCGTCGGGAGGAGTTCTCATCTTTCAGATGGCAGGGGGAACCGCCCGACCCCCAGAGTCCCGAAACCTTTATGAGCGCCAGACTTAACCGAGGACCGGGGCGGAACAGCCGTCAACAGATCATGTTCGACCTCCATCAATGGCTCATCCTTTTTCGTCAACAATCCCCGATCCTTTCTCGATTGAGCAAAGAAGATATGGAGGTCCAGGGATGCGAGCGAGATCAGACCCTGTTTGTCAGGCGCTGGAACGGCACGACCGAAGTGGCATTGGTGTACCATTTCAACCAGGAACCGGCCAGGGCATCGATCCCGCTGCCCGAAGGAAAATGGACCCGGGTACTTGATTCATCGGATACGCGCTGGTTGGGGCCCGGGAGCCGGGTGCAAAAAGAGGTCAGGTCTGAAGGCACGGTCTCCGTTGACCTGGCACCGAGATCTTTTCTGATTTGGAGTAATGGAGAAACGAAGTCATAAAGGATTGGATCTGATCAATGGAAAAATATATCTGCGTTCATGGTCACTTCTATCAACCCCCCAGGGAAAACCCCTGGCT
Source organism: uncultured delta proteobacterium (assembly GCA_963830155.1). Taxonomy (GTDB): domain Bacteria; phylum Desulfobacterota; class DSM-4660; order Desulfatiglandales; family Desulfatiglandaceae; genus CAWHLE01. Next base: position 541,888 of record CAWHLE010000001.1, read on the forward strand.
TGAGGCCATTGAGCTCCAGGACTCTGCGCACCCTTATCACGACTGGAATGAACGGATCACCGCGGAGTGTTATGCAACAAACGCTGCATCGCGCATCCTGGGTGAAAAGGGGCGCATCGTCCAGATCGTAAACAACTATTCCAAGATGAGCTTCAACTTCGGCCCCACTCTCCTCGCCTGGCTCGAGAATAAGGCAAGCGATGTTTACAGGGCCATTCTCGACGCAGATGCGGAGAGTCAAGAGCGTTTCTCCGGCCATGGGGCGGCGTTGGCTCAGCCTTACAACCATATGATCCTTCCGCTGGCTAACCGCAGGGACAAAGAGACACAAGTTGTTTGGGGGATCAAAGATTTTGAGCACCGCTTCAAGCGGAGCCCTGAAGGCATGTGGCTGCCCGAAACCGCAGTGGATCTTGAGACCCTTGAGGTCCTGGCTGAGGCGGGCGTGCGGTTCACCCTTCTTGCGCCAAGGCAGGCCAAACGCGTCAGACAACTGGGAAAGCGTGCGTGGCAGGATGTGAGCGGCGAGAAGATCGACCCAAGCATGGCCTACCGCATGCGCCTCCCGTCCGGCAGACAGATCGCCCTTTTTTTCTACGACGGACCCATTTCAAAGGCGGTGGCCTTTGAAGGACTCCTTGCGAGAGGGGAATCCATGGCCGAGAGGCTCCTTTCCGGTTTTTCCGACCAGCGGGCCCGGCCCCAGCTCGTCCACATCGCAACCGATGGGGAGAGCTACGGGCATCACCACCCGAATGGCGACATGGCCCTGGCCTATGCCCTCCACACCATCGAAAGCAGGAACCTGGCGCGTCTGACGAACTACGGAGAATACCTCGAAAAACACCCACCCACCCACGAAGTGGAGATTTATGAAAACAGCTCGTGGAGCTGCGTCCATGGGATTGAACGATGGAGAAGCAACTGCGGTTGCAGCTCAGGCGGGTATCCGGAGTGGAGCCAGGAATGGAGAGAGCCTTTGCGCCATGCCCTGGATTGGCTGAGAGACACCCTTGCCCCCGCCTTTGAAAAGACGGCCGGGCAATGGCTGAAAGACCCCTGGAAAGCGCGGAACGACTACATCGGGGTCGTGCTCGACCGATCGTCAAGGCATGCGGAGGCATTTCTCTCAGAACACGCACATCGACCTTTGAATGAGTCTGAGCGGGTCATGATGTGGCGGCTCCTCGAACTCCAAAGAAACGCCATGCTTATGTACACCAGCTGCGGCTGGTTCTTTGACGAAATCTCCGGGATCGAAACGGTTCAGGTGATCCAGTATGCAGGCCGGAGCTTGCAGCTTGGCAAACATCTCTTTGACGGGACGCTGGAGCCGAGATTTTTTGAACTCCTTGAAGCCGCCAAGAGCAACATCCCCGAACTCGGTGACGGAAAACGTCTGTTCGAAAAATGGGTCAAGCCCGCCACCGTATCCCTTGAAACGGTGGCCGCCCATTACGCCATGAGTTCGCTCTTTGAGGACTACGCCGACGACGATCGGATCTTTTGCTTTCGGGCGGAACGGCTGGCCTACGAGACGGCCCAGGCCGGCCGGGCCGGCCTGGCCTTGGGCCTTGTCAGGGTCACAAGCGAAATCACCGGAGAGACGGATGCCTTCGCCTTCGGCGTGCTTCACTGGGGCGACCACAACATCAGTGGCTGCATACGGCAAACCGCTCAAGAAACGTTTGACCCATCGTTTTCAAAAGAGATCTTCGACGTCTTTTCAAAAGCCGATTTCCCTGCCACCCTCAAGGGCATGGAACAACACCTCGGATCAGCGTTCTATTCTCTCAAGAGCCTGTTCAGGGACGAGCAGCGAAAGATCGTCGACATCATCCTTGACACTACGCTTGCGGATGCAGAGGCGGTGTATCGCCAGCTTTATGAGAATTACTCGCCCATCATGCTGTTCCTGAAAGACAGCTGGATCCCAACGCCCAAGGCCCTCCAGACCGCCGCGGAATTCATTCTGAACATTGACATGAAAAGGGCCTTTGAAGAGCCACGGCCCAAAGCCGATGTGATTGAGGACCTTCTTGCCAAGTCCATCATGAAAGGGATTCCACTTGATGCCGGTCTTCTTGAAATGGTGATCCGGAAATGTTTCGAGAGGCTCACCGCCGGGTTCCTGCAAAATCCTCAGGATTTGTCGTTGCTCGAGGCCGTGGACGATCTGGCGGCGATTGTGGGCCGATTCCCATTCAAGGTCAATCTCAGAACCGCCCAGAATATCTTCTACGGGCTTCTGCAGACCGATCTTCCTGAAATGAAACAACGGTCTGAAAAGGGGGATGACGCGGCGACCCAGTGGGTGAGACGGTTTGGGTCCCTGTGCGAAAGGATCTCGGTCCGCATTTTGTGATGGGATGTGAGAGGTGGGATGTGGGACATGAGAGCTGGGATGTGCGATGTGGGATTTGGATAAGAGAGGTGGGATCAGGGATGTGGGATAAGGTTTTGCGCAGTGCGCCTGTCGATTATTTCGATATGAGATATAAGGTGCTTATTGTTTCGCCCATATCTCACATCTCACATCTCATATCTCACATCGAGTCTGCCCCAGAACGAGTTGGTGACGATCGGCCAACAAGCAACTTCATTGACTTAACTTATCGGTAACCTCCTATGCGTATTCCGACAGCGACCTATCGGCTGCAATTTAGAAGCGGGTTCGGTTTTAGCGAGACTGAAACGATCGTCCCCTATCTTGAGAGACTGGGCGTGACCCACATCTATGCATCACCCATCTTCAAGGCCCGCTCCGGAAGTCCCCACGGCTACGACATTGTCGACCCCGGACAGCTGGATCCGACGCTCGGGACCATTGCCGACTTCGAACGTCTACACGGGACCCTCAAGGCTGCAAAGATGGGATGGATCCAGGACATCGTTCCAAACCACATGGCCTTAAGTCACGAAAATCCCATGATCACGGACCTCTTCGAAAACGGACCTGCTTCGTCCTACTACGGGTTCTTCGATATCCTCTGGGACCATCCCTACCCAAGCCTTCGAAACAGGCTCCTTGCACCCTTTCTCGGCCGGTTTTTCGGCGAGGCCCTCGAGGCCAAGGAAATCCAGATCGCCTACGGCACCAACGGTTTTTCGATCCGCTACTTCGAGCACGAATTCCCGATCAAGATCGACGCCTATCTCCCGCTCCTCACCAGGGGAATGGAATCCCTTGCAAGCAAGCTTGGCGAAGAAGACCCTGATTTTATTAAATACCTCGGGGCCCTGTATGTGCTGGAGGGGCTGGCCAACGTGACAGACAGGAATCTGCGCACCGGTCGGATCCGTTTCATCAAGCGGATTCTCTGGGAGCTCTATTCCCGAAACAGTCAACTGAGAACGCTGATTGACCGGAACATCGAGGCCCTCAACGGCGTGGCGGGCCACCCCGAAAGCTTCATGGATCTTGAAGCGCTCCTGGCAGACCAGGTCTTCAGGCTTTCCTTCTGGAAGGTGGCAACCGAAGAGATCAACTACCGTCGATTCTTCAATATCAATGAGCTCATTTCAGTCAGGGTGGAGGAGGGAAAGGTCTTCGAAGAGACCCATTCCTTTCTATTTGAGCTCGTTTCACGGGGCTTGATCGATGGCTTGAGGGTGGACCATATCGATGGGCTCTACGACCCAGCCGGCTATCTAAATGCCCTTCGAGACAGGTGCGGGGATCGGTTCATCGTGGTAGAAAAGATCCTCGACCATGATGAGCGGCTGCCCGAGAACTGGCCCGTTCAGGGGACGACCGGCTATGACTTTTTGAATCATGTAAACGGCCTTTTATGTCAGACAAGGCAAAGGAAGGCCTTTGACAGGATCTACAGCGCCTTTGCGCCGCAGGAGTCGGGGTACGACGAACTGGTTGCCACCAAGAAGAGACTCATCATCGGCAAGCACATGGCCGGCGACATCGACAACCTGGCCCACCTGCTGAAGACCCTCTCCAGTTCGGACCGCCGTGCGAGCGACATCACGCTCTATGGCCTCAAGAGGGCGCTTGTGGAGGTGATGGCCCAGTTCCCGGTTTACCGTACCTACATCAACCACCAGGGGATGTCCGATGATGACAGGAGGATCCTTGAAAAGGCCACCAATAGGGCCAGAGGGACAATCCCCGGGCTGTCAAATGAAATCGGATTTATCGAACGGTTCCTGATGCTGAAATTCGACGACTACCTGAGTGAGCCGGAGAAAGCGCAGTGGGTTCATTTTGCCATGCGGTTTCAGCAGTTCACCGGGCCGCTCATGGCGAAAGGATTTGAGGACACGACGCTCTACGTTTACAACCGACTCCTTTCGCTCAATGAAGTGGGCGGCGATCCCGCCCGTTTCGGAACGTCTTTGGCAGCGTTTCATGCCTTCAACTTGGGCCGTGCGGAAAAGTGGCCCAACACCATGAACAATACCGCGACACACGACACAAAACGCGGCGAAGACGTGCGTGCCAGGATCAACGTCCTCTCGGAGATCCCCAGGGAATGGGAGGCGAAGCTTAAGACATGGCAACGTCTCAACCGAAACAAGAAGCCGGTGGTTCAAGGCGTGAAGGTCCCGGATCGAAACGATGAATACTTCCTTTACCAGACCCTGATCGGCACCTTCCCATTGGACCGGGCCCAGGTCCCAGGTTTCAGGGATCGTTTGAAGCAATACCTCGTCAAGGCCGTCCGCGAGGCCAAGGTGTCCACGGGATGGCTCAAACCGGACGAAGACTACGAAAACGGGACCCTCACCTTTGTGGACAGGATCCTTGAGCCTGCGACGGCGGATCCGTTCCTTGAATCCTTTCTGGCCTTTCAGGAAAAAATCGGCTTCTTTGGCATGCTCAACGGCCTGTCCCAGACCCTTTTGAAGTTGACCGCTCCGGGGGTCCCTGATTTTTACCAGGGGACGGAGCTTTGGGATCTCACCTTCGTGGACCCGGACAACCGTCGCCCCGTCGACTTTCCACACCTCACCCAATTGCTGGAAGATCTGATCCTGGAGACAAAGAGGGACCTTCCGGGCCTGCTGAAGCACCTTGTGAAAAACATGAAGGATGGCAGAATCAAGCTCTTTCTGATATACCAATCCCTCCAGGTTCGGAAGACCCATGCCGCGCTCTTTGAAAAAGGCGGCTACCTGGCGATCGAGGCCGAAGGCGAGAGAAAGGATCACGTGGCTGCCTTTGCCAGAAATCAATTCGGGAAATGGTCGATCACAATGGTCCCTCTCTTTTTGACCTCGGTCATTGCCGAAGGGGAGGCGCCCATTGGGGAAGTAGTCTGGGGCGACACAGTTCTTCCGCTCCCCCCTGACGCGCCGAAAAATTGGCGCAATGCGATCACCGAGGAGCGGGTGCATGTCCATCAGAATCTCCGTGTGGCCGAAGCGCTCAACTCATTTCCTGTCTCATTACTCATCAGCGAGGACAAAACATGAAAAGAAGGGCAAGCGGCATCCTCCTTCACATCACATCCCTGCCCTCTTCATTCGGCATCGGTGACCTGGGGCCCGAGGCCTACCGTTTCGCGGATTTCCTTTCGGAGAGCGGGCAAACCCTCTGGCAGATCCTTCCCTTGAACCCCACGGACCCGGCGCTCGGCAATTCGCCCTATCAAAGCGTCTCCGCCTTTGCATCAAGCCCATGGATCCTGAGCCCGGAAGTGCTCGCGAAGCAGGGCTGCATCGCCGAGGCGGACCTCCACCCCCTCCCCGCCTCCCCTCAGGACAGGGTGGATTATGCTGGGGTGATGAATCACAGGCAAAACCTGTTCAGGACCCTCCATGACTCGTTTCAGAGGCGACAAGGTTCGGTGGACTTCGAGCGGTTTTGTGTGGAAAACGAAACTTGGCTGGACGATTACGCGCTATTCGTCGCAATCAAGTCGCATTCGGGCGGAACCGTGTGGCGGGAGTGGTCTGAGCCCCTCCGCGACCGGGACCCCCGGGCACTGGAGGAGGCGAGGTCGAATCTGGGCGAGCGAATAGAGCAGGAAAAGCTTCTGCAATACCTCTTTTCAATGCAGTGGCGCGCCCTCAGGGAATACTGCAACCGGAAAGGGATTCTGATTTTTGGGGACCTCCCCATCTACGTCAATTATGACAGCGCCGACGTCTGGGCCCATCCCCATCTCTTCAAGCTCGATCATGAAAAGAGCCCTCTTGTGGTGGCGGGCGTCCCGCCCGACTATTTCAGCGAAACCGGTCAGCTGTGGGGCAACCCCATGTATGACTGGGATGTGATGAAGCAAGAGGGGTTTTCCTGGTGGATCCGGAGGATCAAACGGGCCCTCGATCTCTACGACATGGTCCGCATCGACCATTTCCGGGGGCTGGTTGGTTGCTGGGAGGTGCCGGCCGGCCACAAGACGGCCATCAACGGACGATGGGTGGAGGTGCCGGCGGAAGACTTCTTCCTGGCCATCCTCAAGCGATTCCCCTATGCGCCCCTGGTGGCCGAGGACCTGGGGGTCATCACCCCCGATGTGCGGGAGATCATGCACCGGTTCGGGTTCCCTGGAATGAAGCTCCTCATTTTCGCCTTCGGCGACAACCTGGCCAGGAACCCCTACGTGCCGCACAACCTTCCTGTGAATGCCCTGGTCTACACGGGCACCCACGACAACAACACCGTGAGGGGCTGGTTTGAACGGGAGGCGGGACCGGAGGATAAACGCCGCCTCTTCTCCTATTTCGGAAGGGAAATCCCCGCGGACCAAATCCACTGGGAAATGATCCGCCTCGCGATGATGTCGGTGACAAACATCGCCATCTTTCCGGTCCAGGATCTCCTCGGCCTGGGCCAAGAGGCACGCATGAATCGTCCGTCCGTTTCCGGGGGAAACTGGGAGTGGCGGCTGTCGCCCGATGCGCTCACCCCGGCGCTCGCAAAGAGAATCCGCGAGATGACCGAGATCTATGGAAGGGCATGAGATAGGAGGTAGGAGATAGGAGGTGGGAGGGGCAGTCGTCCGTTGTCAGGAGTATTGAGCAGCCTCGAGTCACGCCGTAGCGTGACAATCCTCAAGCAAAGCGATCCTCAAGCCTTCCACCCTTTGCGGCTTTGCGAGAATTCTCCTGGTCAAGTCGCCAAGACCTCTGACCGATCGTATAAAGAGCATTCTTCGAACTATCCATGTTCTTACGGAGGACCTTCGCCATGGCAAAAAGCATCACCCGATACACATATGCCATCCTGATGTGTGCGCTGCTCTTTTTTCTGGTCCGGATCGCGCCGTGTGCGGCCGGTGAAAACCCCCTGGTGAGCCCCGTCTTCGAGGAACTGGGACTTGTGCCCGAAGAGATGCCCCAAGAGGTCACCGCAACGATCGTCGACCCATCAAAACTGGAGAAATACGGTCTGAAGGGCATCGACAGGGACGACAGCGTGGACGTGCTTTATCTGGGGGGAGGCAAACTGAAGATCGTCCATCCGGACACCGGAAACAGCATTGAGATTATACTGAAGAACCCATGAGCAATGCGGAAACGATCCTGCGCGGTCTCGTCCAGGTCTTTCGAGACGCACTGAAGGTCAGCCTGGCCCTCTTCAGGATCATGATACCGGTGGTCGTCCTGGTGAGGATACTCCAGGTACTGAACTGGATCGAGCCTCTTGCCGTTCCCTTCAAACCCCTGATGGGCCTGGTGGGTCTGCCTGCGGAGATGGGGATCGTTTGGGTGACGGCCATGGTCAACAACCTCTACGGCGCCATCGTGGTCTTCATCTCCCTCATTCGGGAGGTCCCCGTCACCACCGCCCAGGCCACGATCCTCGCCACCATGATGCTCATTGCCCACACCCTGCCGGTGGAGCTGCGGATTGCCCAGAAATCGGGGCCCCGTCTCTTGTTTCAGGGGGTCTCACGTGTGGGCGCCGCCCTTGTGCTGGGAGGGATTCTCCATCTCATCTACGCCGCCTCAGGCCGCCTCCAGGGTCCGGCAGAGGTCGTCTTCAGGCCGGATCAGCAAAGCGCACTGCCTTTGGGGTCATGGCTGGAATGGGCCAAGGCGCAGGCCTGGAACCTCTCTTCCATCTTCATGATCATCCTGGCCCTTTTCTTTCTCATGCGATTGCTCAAAGCACTCAGGGTCATTGCGCTCATGGACCGGCTCCTCGGCCCTCTCCTGAGGCTCATGGGCATCGGCCCAAAGGCCTCGGCCATCACTGTGATCGGTCTCACCACGGGTCTTGCGTATGGGGGGGGGCTGATCATCCATGAAGCAAGATCGGGCCAGGTGGGAAAAAGGGACGTGTTCTTCTCTCTCACCCTTATGGGGCTCTGTCACAGCCTCATCGAAGACACCACGCTGATGGTCATGATCGGCGCCCACCTCTCAGGCATCCTCTGGGCGAGGCTCATTTTTGCCATTTTGGTGGTAGCCCTCGTGGTCAAGGTCACGCAAAGGCTCCCCGAAGGGTTCTGCAACCGCTTTCTGTGGGGAATCCCGCGCTGATCTGTTCCATGACCAAACCGGCGGGTTATTATGCTTGTCTTTCCATTTCTCCGACTTTCAATTCCAGCCTCTTTTTTTCCCTCTTCCGGATGACCTCCACCTTGACGGTTTTACCCACAGGGGTCGCGCCCACGATGTGGAGAAGGTCCGCCATGGTCCTGACCTCTTTCCCGTCAAAGGCTATGATCACATCGCCCCGGACGATCCCAGCCTTATCCGCAGGCCCGCCTTCGGTGACTTCCGAAACCAGGGCCCCCTTCGCTTCCGCAAGTCCGAACTTGTCAGCCAGGTCGGGCGTGACTCCCTGAATGCGCACCCCTAACCAGCCTCTGATGACCTCTCCCTTCTTGAGCTGGGGGAGAAGCTCTTTGGCCATGTTGATGGGGGTGGCAAACCCGATTCCAATGCTTCCGCCGCTTTGGGAAAAGATGGCCGTGTTGATCCCGATGACCTCACCCATCGTGTTCAACAACGGCCCTCCGCTGTTGCCGGGATTGATGGCGGCATCGGTCTGAATGAAATCATCATAGGGGCCTGTCCCGATCTTCCGGTATTTGGCGCTGACAATGCCGGCCGTCACCGTGTTTCCCAGACCAAAGGGACTGCCGATGGCAAGCACCCAGTCCCCCACCTCCGCCTGGTCGGAGTCCCCCAGTGGCAGCGGCGTCAAAGGCGTGGCCGCTTCGATGCGGATCAGGGCGAGGTCGGTCTTGGGGTCGCGGCCCACGATTTTGGCTTCGAACTTTTTGCCGTCAGAAAGGGTGACCTGAATCTCCTCTGCCTTTTCCACCACGTGGTTGTTCGTGAGGATGTATCCACCCTTGTCGATGATAAAACCGGAGCCCAGACTCTCTTGCTTGAAGCCCCTGCCCTTCTGGTCCCCGAAAAACCGTTTGAAGAATTGGTTCAACGGATTGTCCTCACCGAATAAGTCCCCAAATGGCAGCAAATCCTTTTTGCCGGAGACCCTGACTGCGCCAATATTCACCACGGCGGGACTGGCCATTTTGACCAACTGGGAAAAGGAGCCCGACTCTTCCGAAGAGCCGGCACTTTGACTGGATACCCCTTCGCTCACCGCGGGTCCTGGCTGGGGTCCCGCTACCTCCTTCTCCCTTTCACAGGAGAAAGCCAGCGCCAGGAGCAACATCAAACAGACCAAACCGAAAGCCTGCCTTCTTGCGCTTTTCACGTTCTTATCCTCCTTTGCCTTTGAGCACCGCCGGCAGAAAGACCTCCAACACGCCGTAATGACAGCGCCGTTATCCCGATCTTTCCTATTTTGACAACACCAAGTCAATAGTATGATATATGAACACAGACAGGATTGACAGAATTGACAGGATGATTCTTGGTCTCAGGTCACGCCGTGGGGTGATGCTCCTCAAGCCTTTCATCCTTTTGCGGCTTTGCGAGAGGGAATGTTTAGCAAAATGAGGAAACTGGTTCTCTTGTCAGGCCGCGCTAATGAAGATCTTGCATCGAGGATCGGTTCCGTGATGGGTGTTGAACCGGGTGAGCGAACCCTTGAGGACTTCCCGGATCAAGAGTTCCATGTGGAGTTGCGCGTGGATGTCGGTGGACGCGACGTCTACATTGTCCAGCCCACAACCCCCCCTGTCGGCAAACATCTGCTGGAGCTCATGCTTCTCGCGGATGGATGCACCCGGGCCGGCGCCGCCCGAATCACCGGCATCATTCCATACTTCGGTTACGCGAGGCAGGATCGGCGGGTGCGAAGTGGCGAGCCTGTGGCAGCCCGGCTCCTTGCCGACGTGATGAGCGCCAGACTGAATCAGGTGGTTGTGATGGATCTCCACAATGCGGCGGTGGAGGGATTCTTCTCGATCCCGGTGGAACACCTCTCGGGGGTCCCCCTTCTGGCTGAGACCCTTCGCCCCGCCCTCTCCGGAAACAACCTTCTCGTGGCGCCGGATCTCGGGGCTGTCAAGCTGGCCCACCGCTATGCCGATGTGCTGGATCTTCCTGTGGCTTACATCCACAAAGAGCGGTCGAGCAGTGTCAAGGTGACGACCCGCCGCGTCATCGGAGAAGTGAAGGGTAAGGCGCCTGTGGTGGTGGACGACATGATCAGTACCGGCGGCACCATCCGCTCCGCCCTGGAAACCCTGCTGGACCTCGGATGTCTGCCCGATCTCACGGTCGTGGCCACCCATGGTCTATTCGTGGGGGACGCCCTGGAGCACCTTTCCCCCATGCCCATCCAGAAGATCCTCGTCACCGACTCGGTCCCTCAGACCCTCACGCTTAAAGGGCCACTGGACGTTGCAAGCATCGCCAACCTTCTGGCCGAAACCATCAAACGGCTGCATGAGGCATACCGTTAGAAGACTCTTAAAGGTCTTTTGAAATGGAAATGCTGACCGTCATCCCCCCTTTCTCGCCCGGCTCGGCCCACACCTGCCCTTTGTGCCGTTCCGCGATCTCTTTCACGATGGCCAGGCCGAGCCCCGTTCCTTCGATCCCGTAAGAGGTCTCGCGTCTCGTGAAGACTCCGAATAGCTTCTCCTTGTGCGGGTCCTTCAAACCGGCGCCGTCGTCGCTGACCGAAAGAATGTGAAAGAGCTCATTTTCCCGGTATTGGACGCATATCCGGCTCAGGGCCTCGCCGCCGTATTTCAAGCTGTTGTCCACCAGGTTCCTGTAGAGCCGGAGCATAGACAAGCGGTCAGCCCGAATTTCCTGGGCGCAGCTCGGCTCCACCCAGGAGATCTTGTTCCCGTTGATCCGGCTGGCGAATTCCTCCCGGACAATCTTGAGGACCTCCTTCAAATTCACGGTTTGGATGAAAACCGGAGACTCCTTGGTGGAGATGAACACATTGATCTGGTCGACCATCTCGGTCAGCCGCTCCGAAGAATGAAGAATCAGATCGCAGTATTTCTTCCCTCTCTCATCCAGGACAGCGCCGTAATTCCTGTGGAGAAGCTGGGTCACACCATGAAGGCCCACCGCGGGGCTCTTCAGATCGTGGATCACCGAATAGGCGAAGAGCTTGACCCGCTCCGCCTCCTTCCTGAGGGCCTCGTTGGCTGCGGCCAGTTCCGAGGTTCGCTCCACTACGCGCCGTTCAAGTTCCTCCTGTGCCCTCTTGAGCGCCGCCTGCGCCTTGGCATGCTCAACGCAGTAACGGATGGAACGCTCAAGAAGTGAAGCGGTTATCCCTTCCTTCACCAGGTAGTCGCTGGCTCCGCTCTGCATGGCCTCCACATCCAGGTTGAAGTCGTTAAAGGCGGTCAGAAAAATCACTGGCACTGTGGATCCTCTCCTTATCCCCTCCCTGAGGAGATCCATGCCGCTTTTTGGCCCAAGACGGTAGTCCAGAAGGCAGACATCGTGCTCCGAACGGATCAGCGCCTTCAGCCCTTCCTCAAACGTCGAGATCCAGTCGATCTTGAACGCCTCGGTTGTCACCGTCCCCAACAGGTCTCTCACGAGCACGAAGTCATCTTCGTCGTCTTCTATCAAGAGAACGCTGGCCGTCTCAGACATTGCCGTCGCCCATTTCGTTTCCTATTGACCGAGGTCCCGCCATTGTCCCGGCACATGGAAGGGACACGTGGCCTTTACTTGATTAACGTCCTTTGAATGTTAAGGGAATAAGCAAAACACAGTATTTTCCAGGTAGAAATCACCCCATTCCTGCACCGAGGAAACAGGCCCCCGGTATCACCCCCTTTTCAGTTTGGACGGCGCACCGAAGATGCTATACCTAACCCGGACGAAATCATCCGATTGCCCAGTCCGAAGGGGTGGACGCCATTGTCATCGCAACCCGCGGTCGAACCGGGTTGCGCCACCTGGTCTTTGGCTCGGTGGCGGAAAAGGTGGTGCGTTTGGCGCCCTGCCCCGTCATCACCATCCCTACGCGAAAAAAAGGGGCGGCCAGGAGCCCCATTCTGCTTGGCTTGCGGGAACCGACTGGTTTCTACATGAATTTTTCTTTAAAAATACAGGATTTCACTTATTTCCTTCCCTGCTAGAATTCTATAGCATGCCATTTGGCCCTGACATGAAATCGAACCGAACCTCTAATTTGGCATGTTTAAAACCATTGCAGGATGAAAAAGGAGGATCAGCAATGTCCAAGACCGAGAAAAACCTGAAAGAGGCCTTTGGCGGAGAATCCATGGCGAACAGAAGATATCTAGCTTTTGCCAGGCGCGCCGCGGACGAGTATGCGGAAGGCGTCTACAAGCTGTTCATGGCCGTTGCAGAGGCGGAGACCGTTCACGCCCTCAAACACCTGGCTCAGCTCAAAGGCGTAAAGACGACTGAAGAGAACTTACGTGAAGCCATAGCGGGAGAGATGCACGAGTTTAAGACCATGTACCCTGCGATGGTAGCCGACGCCAAGGCCGAGGCCGATAAGGGTGCGGAGATCACCCTCCGCTATGCTATGGAGGTAGAAAAGGTCCATCACGCTCTGTTTGAGCAGGCATTAAAAGACCCGAAGAATTTCCCCGTGCAGGATTACTTTATCTGCAGCGCCTGCGGGTACACGGTTGCCAAGCAAGCCCCGGAGACATGTCCCGTGTGCGGGGCGGTCAAGAAGGCCTTTTACAAGACCGTCTGAGGACACCTTGGGGATCAGTGATCAGTCGATGAAAAATGCCGCTAAGAAGGTGAAGGAGTGTCGCGCCACAGCGTGACTTGAGGCTGTTAGGCATTTTCACCGCAGAGGAGCGGAGGACATAGAGAAGAGTTATATTTTGCTCGGGGAGGCAGCAAAAACTTTCTCCGAGCAAATCTCCAGCCCTGCCGGCCAGCAGAGGGGGAACGAATCGACTGGGCATATGCTCATGACTGGTAACCGGTACTGATCAGTTTGCCGAAGGAGAGCTGATTTTGGTTTGTCCATTTTTCTCAGGACAAACCAAAAAAACCACCCTCCGTGCGCTCGGTGCCTGTGGTGGAATTCGCTTTCTCCTATCTCCTATCTCCACCTCCGGCTTAGCTGACCCTCCTGAACTTGTTTTGGACGGCATGGCAGATGGGGCAATTTTCCGGCAGGGTCCCCACGCTGATGTGACCGCAAATTTGACACACGTAATATTCCGTCTCATTTTCCTGGGAAGTCTTCCCCATGGCGGTCTTTAGAAGTCCCGCATGTTCACTGTCCGACTTCATGGACTGCGTAAAGGCCTTCCTTATGGCCAGACTTGCATCCTTGGCCACCTCCACCATGGCGGGGTATTGATTTTCCGAGGCCTCAAGCTCGCTCTTTAGCGCCGACTGGAGGTTCTCCCTGGTGGTTCCGATCTTGCCTCGCATCAATAAAAGAAACCGCCTGGCGTGTACTGAGTCAGATTCCGCGATGGCCCTGAACAAGCGCGCCAAAGCATCGTGGCCATCACTCAGTGCCTTAAGGGCAAAGGCCCCGTTTCTAACCGAGGCCTTGGATTCCGCTGCAAATGCCTTTCCGAGATTCTCTTGGACGCTGTCACCCATTCGCTCCTCCCCATACTTACGATAATGCGCTTCACACGCGGTCCACTTGATACCAAGAAATGAGCATGCGTGCAAGTGGGCCGCAGTGACAACGAGTGCGGACGCTCGACAGAGCCGGGACACCCCCCGGGAAATCTTAAGAGACAGAATCCCCGTTGAGCTTGTTGACTCTTTGGTCCAAATCACCCATACTGTAGAGAACTCGATTCCCTGATCGGAGGCGAAGACGGCATGGACATCATGGATTCCTTACGTGCCTTTTTCCAGGAGATGATCCTCCCTGAGTTTGAACGCGTCAAGACCGAACAGGCGAAGATGTCGGAACGGCTGAACGCCATAGACAAAAGGCTCGACGACATCAACCTCCACCTCATTGACCAGAGCCGGCGCATTGACGAGATCAACAAGCGCATTGATAACATCAACAAACGCATTGACGACACGAACAAGCACATTGACAACCGCATCGACTCGGTCAGGGATGAGATCATGGGCATGCTTGCCGAAACGACCCGGCGCATCGACGAGATCAACAAGCGCATGGACAGGCTTTACGAAGTCATCGTCAGGCGGGATGAGCACACAGCCGTTGAACGGCAGGTGGAGGACCTGAGAAAGAGGGTGGAAACCCTTGAAAGGCGTCTGGCCGCTTGATGCCGCAGGTCATGAATCAGAGACTCAGAGAAAAACCCTGCCCCATAACCGCGTGAAGAGAATGTCTCTCGCAGGCGCAAAATTTGCAAAGTAAAAGGCTTGGGACAATGAGGAAAGAAATTGAGCAAAGCTGATTCGCAGTCTGTACCTCACGACTGTCACATTGAATGACTTTTTAGCGTCTGGCGAAAGGAAGAACCATTCTCCGTGAATTCGGTGTCTGCGGTAGAATTGGAACATCACTCCAACACTTCATTGCTCCAATACTCCATTTCCCATCCCTTCAGTTACTGATCACTTGCCTTCCTCCTCGTCCTTTCCCCCCCTTCGAGAAACAATCTTTTGGTATTGAACAGGCGCATTTCTTCCGATGAGTTTTGTTAAATACCAAACATGCAAATATTTTCGAAGGAGGTAAATGATGGCAAGACGAGCACTCTGCATCGGGATCAATGATTACCCGGGAACCGGCAGCGATCTGGCCGGGTGCGTAAACGACGCCGACGACTGGGCGACGGTCCTGAAAGACCGTGGATTCACCGTAAAAAAGATGCTCAACAAACAGGCCACCGTCAAAGAGATGCGGAAGGCCATCGAGGCGCTGGTGATGGATGCGAAGAAGGGCGACAGGCTGGCCATCCAGTACTCCGGCCACGGCTCCTTCGTGCCTGACGTGGACGGGGATGAGACGGATGGAACCGATGAATGTCTCTGCCCATACGATATCAGGACAAACGGACCCATTACGGATGATGCGCTCTATGAGATCTTCTCGCACCTGGAGCGCGGCGTCAAACTGCTGATGATCTCCGACTCGTGCCATTCAGGAACGGTCGCCAGGTTTGCCCCCATTACCACCCCTCCCACGACGATGGGGAAGCGTGCGCCCCAGCGCACGGTCCGGTTCCTCCCTCCCACTGTCTATCTCCCCAAGCGCAAGATATCGAAGCTTGGCCTGCGCAGCCCAATCCGCCGGTCGAGCCCGCCCGCCCGATCCGGGGCACTGCTCCTGGCCGGATGCCAGGATGTGGAATATAGCTACGATGCATACTTCCGTGGAAGGCCCAATGGCGCTTTCACTTTTGCAGCCATCCGGGCGCTTTCAAAGCTGCGTCCCAGTGCAACCTATTCCGACTGGTTCAAGGAGATCCGCCGAACCCTTCCATCTCGGCAGTACCCCCAGTCCCCGAACCTCTACGGTTCGACGAGCATGAAAAGGTGGAAAGTGCTGGCCTGAGACAGGAATCAGTCAGTAATCAGTAACTGCATTCCCGAAAAAGACTGGCTCACACGGACCCTCAGTGCACTGTGAGGTTTCGTTGTATTCACAAACCAAGACCTTCGTTCCTCTCTGTCCACCATACTTCTGGCGGATGCCTCTGTGAGAGACCATGTCTTTCTCTTTTCATCTCGAACTCCGCGTGACTCGACTCTCCGTGATTGGCATTATCACTCAGGGTCGCCACCTTGCTTCCCTGCAGAGGCTATGATATCATTGACCAATAAGAGTGAACCATATGATTTTAAACGGAGTTGCGTCGTGAAAGGTATTGAAGCGCGCAGGATTAGGGTTGAAGTCGGAGAAGGCTTGGCAGAGTCCAGCACTGCATGTGTTGTTGACCAAAGAAGATGATATCATCGTTTCTCGCTGCCTTGACTTCACTGTTTCTTCACATGGAAAGGATAAAGAGGAGGCCTTGGACTCTCTTGCCGCGGCTATTAAAGAGTATGTTCTAACAGCCGTAGAAAATGATGCTATCAACAGCATCTTCGATCCGGCCCACGGTAAATACTGGCGACTATACAACGAACTGGAAGCCAAGCAGACTGTCGGCAAAATGAAAATCTTGTTGAAGAAGTCATTGAAGAATATATCTTCTGAAAAAATTGAGAAATCAGTTGCAAAGCGACATAAGCCTGCCCCCTCGAATTAAGAAAGGTCAAAGAAAAAACTTATAATTTACGGCATCAACTGTGTGACATGAAAAGGAAAGCACCGAACGTTCTATGGTCCCGAAACGAAGAAATCTTGCCCTCTAAGATCTCACGGCAAGAAGACTCTCGATATTACCTTACGCCCTTGAAGATAGCATCATAAGTGGAGTCAAATGCATAGCCCGAAAAGAAATTTGTGCAAGTCCTGATGGATCGGTCATGGTAATTGACTAATGTGTGTATCTTGTTTATGTCTGGTAACGTCAAAAACAAATATCAGGATCAACAACGGAGAAAATAATGTTTTTGGATTTAAAGGTAGGCAATCTGGTCGAACCGTTTACCGGCCGCAGGTGGGACCAACGGACCATTCACCATGAATTCGAGCACCGCCTGGCTTTTTTTCAGGGTCAAGGCTTGGCACCCCATGATCGCGTCTTTATCCACTTTGGGAATGCGCTGGAATTTTTCGTCGACCTTGCTGTCATTTGGAGTCTTGGGGGCTGCGCCATTCCCATCGACCCCAGGTTGACCAAATATGAAGTAAGAAACCTAGCTCAAGCCGCCGTTCCCCGCTTTTCACTATGGCGGGGGCCAGCGGAAGCTGCCATTGCCGAAGCGCTCTCGGAAATGCAGATAAGAGTGATCGAGACACCAGAGCCTGTTCTGAACGGCACCGCTGCCCGACCTCAGCCTTTTTCTTCCTCCAACCTGTCCTTGGACCAGCCCGCTCTAATCTTGTTCACCTCCGGAACTACCGGTCAGCCCAAAGGGGTGGTCCATACCCACCGATCCCTGCGCGCTCGTTGGATGAGTCTGCGGCAGTGCCTGGGCATCGAAAAGTTCCGGCGTACTTTATGCCTCTTGCCGACACATTTCGGCCATGGATTAATTTGTAATTGCCTGTTTCCCTGGCTTTCCGGACAGGATCTTTTCATTGCGCCGCCCTTTAAGTCCGATCTGGTAATGCAGCTCGGATCCCTGCTCGACGATCACGAAATCACCTTTATGTCGTCCGTCCCGCCGATTTGGCGCCTTGCTCTCAAGACTGCCAAACCGCCCCGTCTGGGTCTACTGGAGCGGGTATTTTGCGGTTCGGCACCACTTTCGGCTTTCCTGTGGAAGAGCATTCAGGAATGGACCGGCACCAGGGAGGTCCTCAATGCCTACGGCATTACCGAAACGGGCAGTTGGGTGGCTGGGACCACGCTAAATGAGATCACTCCGGAGGACGGCTTAATCGGGCTACCCTGGGGAGCAGTGGTCAAAATCCTGAAGAGCTCCAGTACGGATATTCACTTTGGCCGGACAGCAGAATGCGCGCCGGGAGAGTCCGGGTATGTCTGGCTGAACACCCAGGCGCTAATGCAGGGATATCTCGAACGGGATGACCTGACCAACCAGGTCGTGGCCCAAGGATGGTTCTTTACCGGCGATATTGGTCTGGTCGATGATAGAGGTCTTCTATACCTGCATGGCAGAGAGCGCGAAGAGATAAACAAAGGGGGGATGAAGGTTCACCCCAGCGATATCGACGCCGTCGCCGAGCAGTATGAGCAGACTCTGGATGTTTGCACATTCGCCTACGAAGATCCGCTACAGGGCGAAAACGTCGGCATCGCCTTAGTCTTGAAATCACCGAGTGAAGAAAACTTTCGAGGGCTCTATAATTGGCTCAAGGAGCATCTAGCCAAATTCCAAATGCCGCAGCGTTGGTACCTTGTGTCTGAAATCCCGCGGACCTCCCGTGGGAAGGTTAATCGTTCCAAGGTGGCTCAGGCTTGTGTAGGACTAAGGCCCATCGACCACCGCCATATGGTTCGCGGAGGAAATTAAGCTCCTATGCAGAAATTTCATTCTCTCGACAGCCGGCACCGCCTGCGCGAGAAGCTCATTGCCGTCATCGAAGCCAGTGATACGGACTGGGAGGGGGAATTAGAAGATAATGCATCTCTAATCAGGTCCGGGAGGCTGGATTCCCTGGGTCTCTTCAATGTCACCCTGTTCGTTGAGAGGGAAATTGGCCGTCCGATGGACTTCACCGCCTTTGATCTCGCCAAGGAATGGGATACGGTTAGCGATATCCTCAATTTCATCGACAAGCAGCGAGGTGCAGATAGTGAGTCGGGGGAGAGAGTGCCTCCCCGGGCCAAGATTTCTAAGGCGACAGCTTCGGCCTACGAGGTGGTCCCCTATCAGCCGGCGCTTAAAACGCAGGTGATAGAGCTTCAAACTCATTTATGGGGTCCCAGCCTATCCCTGAATACAACCTACTTCGAATGGAAATACGAACGAAATCCCTACATAGACGAGCCACTGATATTTCTGGCGATGCACCACGACCGGGCTGTAGGGATGCGGGGTTTCTTTGGAGTGCAGTGGGAAGGCGGGATCCCGACTGAAAAATGCATCGGTCTTTATGCTGATGACCTGGTCATTGTGCCGGAACACCGTAATCAAGGATTGATTCCGAGAATCATGGCGGCGGCCTTCGAGGATCTGGCGAAACGTAGATACCAATTTGTTTTCAACCTGAGTGCCGGGCCCGTGACCTTTCTCTCTTCCCTGGCCATGGACTGGCGCAGCGTCGGTTCCATGCGTCCTTGGCGTTGGCGGTCTTGGAAGGCGGCCTGTAAAAATGGGATGTACCGTCTCCTCAAACGTTGGCCTGGGGGTTCGCCTAAACCCGCCGAGCTATTTTTAAAGTGGGCGGCGAGCAGGCGCCGCCCGCTCGCCGAAGTGAAGAATAAAGGGGAGAAGACCCGTTGGCCGGCAGATCCCGAAATTGCCGTTGAAGACTCCCCGCGGTGCGCGGCCATGGCCGAGTTGGTCGAACGGATCGGCAGTCAGTGGTTACTTACGTCATGTGCGCGACCAAAACTATTTCGATTGGCGATTCCAAAATCCGTTCAGCCGATACCGTTTCCTTTTCTGGGGAAAGGACCGCTTGGAAGGGTATCTGGTGTTGCAGGAATACACCGCCGCCGACCAGGAGGTAATCAATGTCGTCGATTGGGAAGCGACAAATATTGCCGTCAAGGACGGTTTGCTGAAGGCAGCCTTTTATCTGACCAGTAACCGTTATCTGATTATCTGGACGGCGAGCCTGACTCAGGAAACGACAGACCTGCTCCACCGGCACGGATTCACTCCCCTGAAGGGACTGCAAGGCCTGGCGCACCATCAACCCGCCCTCCTGGTCCGCCCTATTCGCAGTGAAGCACTTGCCGGCGATTGGCTATTAGCCGGACGGCCGCTGACGGACATGGCGAGCTGGGATCTAAGGATGCTCTATTCCATGCACGGGTGAGAACGGCGGTGGAGGATTGTTTTGAACGACCATGGGAGCTAAGGATGGAAGAGGCTGAAAACCCGTCCCGAAATTTAAGAGTGCACTCCTGGCTAGGTCTGGTCGGGAGGCGAGCCCCCCGCGATCCATAAAATGAACCGACTCCGTCGCCTTCCCTTCTCTAAGAATATCCTTTGCACGTCCTTCCGGGCCTCCAACCGAAACAGCCGAATCAAGAACCCGTAAGCTAAAGTTCCCAGGAACACCTGCAGCGCCAGCCGTAGCCCAAGCGCTTGGCTGCCCAAGATCCAGTGGTCCGACATCCACAGAAAGATACCCATAACTGACGCACAACAAAACGGCCCGGCCAGATTTTTTAGCATGGAAGTAAAATCGAGGTGCACCAGGGCCCCCGCCCTGGACCAGGTTGGGTAGAGGGTCGTTTCGCGACAAATATTGGCGGACAATTTCGCACGAGTATGCCACAAGTTTGCCCAGACTGAGGTAGAAAGGCCAAAGCAAGCGGTAAAACAAAAAAGAGGGGCATCGCCTGACTTGCGCGGCCCCCTTTTCCCTTTACTTTTACTTTGAGTCGAAGCGAAATTACGAAGAGGCAAACGAAATCCGCCGCCACCCCTAATCAGATTAGGCTGATCCGATTTAAGACGCGGTTGGGCTTGTTGGAAGCACTCCCCAGGGATTCAATGAGCCGCATCAGTTCCAGATCCTCTTCCTTCAAGATATTTGCCTGATAATAGAAGGAGGACAAGCTGAAGCTATGGCACCGGCTGGTCCGCCTGAAAAATCGCGTTCCACTCTAGCGTCACGTAGGTTCCCGTCGTGGCCGAAACACCCACCTGCGGCGAGGTGGCCACCATCAGTTTCCGCTGCCCAGGCCATGCCACCACCGAGTACAGTGTGGTGTCCTTGCTGACGCTGTTCATGATCGCTCTTGCCTGGTCGAAGCCGATCTTCGTCCCTTGGGCCAGCGCGGCCTTCAACGCCGCCTCGATCTTCCGATAGCGGTCGCCGCTGTCGCCCCCGTCAGTCGGCTCGGGGGACCACCAGCGGGTGGTTGGTCACCCAGATGGCGTCGGGAATCTTCGGGTCCACGCGCCGGATGTTAACCCCGTCGCCGTTGGGCCGTGGGTCGTACTCGATGACGCACGGCCGCTCGCTTGCCGGGGCGCCCACAACTGGCACCCCCACGTGGAACAGCAGCTTCAGCGCACAGCCGCTCTCCATTACCTGGACGATTGTCTCGGCCGCGTTCGCCCGGCTGGCCGACTCGATCGCCATCCGCCCCAGCAGCGCCGCTGGAATGGGCCGGGCGATGACCAACCCGCCCTCCCCGCCGCCGTCATCGCCGGAGAGGTACACTCCTTCGGAGTTGATGGCGGCCAGGCCGCAGCCCACCATGCCGAAGTACATGCACTCCAGGGTGGCCTTGAGGTCCTTCTCGGCCGGCTCGATGGCGAGGACGACGCGGTTCTTGGTTGGGGAAGAGCGGCGGGTAATCGAAGTTCCGCCCGATGATCACCTCGCCGTCGGCGGTAAAAGCTCCCCAAGCGGAGAACTGGCTGCACTGCGCCAGTTCGAAGAGGTCGCCGCACTGGAGCACCTTAAGGTCTTCCAAGGAGATCTCCCGTTTCAGAGTAGGCACGATCCGCTGGGCGGGGTCGGACAAGGCCTCTCGGATGCCCGAGAGCATGCCGCCAAGCTCCTCCTCAAACCGCTCAGGGAAGGTGAATCGCTTCACGCCCTCCACGAAGATCGTCCCACTTCATCTGCCCGCTGCGCTCGACGAACCCGGCCATCGTATCGCAAGTTGAGATGATCTCTTCGGCCGCCAGAAACCCGTGAGCCTTCCCGCGCTCGGCGTGCGTGCCGCGGAGGATGAGCAGCGGAAAACCGTCCACCGACCCACGGGCACTCTTGCCGTACCGAGCGGTGATCCTGATTTCCGCGCTGGAGCTCGGCAGGGTCAGCTCGGTCATCCACAGATGCATACTCTCCAGGCGGCCAGACGGCGTGACGGCCAGAAAAAAGGTATACTTGCCCGCCGGAAGCGCGGGGACGGGTATGCTGTCGAAAAGCGCCGCATACAACGGGCCCGGAGAAATTCCTCTTCCAGGCAACGAGGCCCGAAGAGCTGAGCGGCAAGAAAGTCCCCGCCTGGGTCCAGAGAAAGAGTTCCCCCTCTGCGCCGGGGACCGCAACGGCAAAATACAGATCAACGGATTCTGTCTCCGCCAGCGCCACCAGCACAGACAGGGTCGGCCCTCCCTCCGCTGCGGCCCCCAAGCCCACGGGGAAGGCTATCGCCGGGTCATCACTCACGATCGGCGTCGAGCGGGCGGCGTAGGAAAAAACGTTCAGGCCCGAGGGTTCCGTAAGCATTCCGGTCGAATCGTCCGCTGCAACGACGAGTGCGAGAACGACGGAAACAAAAATGCCAAGCACGCGAAATGTTGTCATGAGCAGCTCCCCCTGCGGCAAAGACTCCATCCGGTCCCAGGAGTGCAAAAAGATAGATTGTCATGTAGTCGTTTCGGATCTAACATTTTGTTCCAAATAATGCGCCAACGCCGAATTCGTCACCTGTACATCATCATGTAGTGTTCGGTTTATCTGGGGAAAAAACCGCTGTGGTATTAACGATTCCACATGAAATCATATCTATGGGTTGAGCCAAACCCTCAATATGGAAATCGCCAGAATACAATATTAAAGTCACGAAATCTTACAGCCACAGCGGCCTTAAAGTTTATTTCAGGGGTAAAAGACTCCAACGACCATTGAGATGCCTCCTCAGGTTGCCCTGCAACGCGCAATAGCTGGGCGGGTTCCCCTGGCGCTAAAGAGACGTCAAATTGATCCAGAGGGAAATACAATCCTTCTCCTATGGCTTTAATATAAGCCTCCTTTCGTGTCCAGCAGTTGAAAAAGGCTTCCTGCTTTTCTCGATTCAGAAGCGCGTTAAAAGCAGCTCTTTCAGCTTTCGAGAATGATCCATCGACTATTTGCTGCGCGTCGTCCAAGTGACGCATGTACTCAATGTCAACACCGATTTCGCGATCCCTTGTGAGTGCATAGAGCGCAAGCCCGTGAGAATCTGCCTGATTAAATCTAAGCTCACCACCATCCATTTTTTTCGCTAAATATGGTTTCCCTCGGAAGCCGCTGCAAAACTCAAGCAGGTTTGGCTCAATGCCCAAATAGAATTTGCCAATGATAGTTCGCAGCACCCCGCGACCGACTATAAATCTTTTCTTGTCACGATCAAAATGGAAACGTTCCGCCTTCCTACGCTCATCCTCGGAGAGCAAGTGCACAAATTCCTGAACGGGATCTGCAGGATAATCGAGAGCTGCAATCCAAACATGGACATCATTCTTTTGAAAACCGAGTCTCTCTGGGGGCGGAGAAAGGCACAGGTGGGCGTCGTCATGGCATAGAACTCAATGTTTGTGTCCGAATATTCAAATCTTTTGCGATTTCAAGCAGTAACTCATATCGAGAATCTTTTAAGTAAAAGTGATCACCACTGAACATTTTTAGCCGAAATCTATTCGAAGTCTGTCCCCTCCAGGCCCTAAGCTCATCGTAGCGTGCCTTGCCGTCATGCAGACCGCCAAAAGCGGTGATCGGACAGTCGATAGGAGGCTCTTCCTTGTATTGATAGGTCTCTAAGATTGAAAAATCTGCACGTAAAGTAGGCAAAAAGAGCTCAAGCAATTCAGGTTCTTGAAATATCAATTCAGGGGTCCCATTGTAAGTCCGAAGCTTTTCTATGAATTCAGATTCAGGCAGATCATGTTTAAGTGGATCATTATCTTCAATCTGAGGGGCACGTCGCCCGGAAACGAACAAGTGAAGCGGACATTTCTTGTTCTCCCGGCGCAGTTGTCGAGAGAGCTCAAAACTGATCCAGGCCCCCATACTGTGGCCGAAAAAGGCAAAAGGGATATCAGAGTATGCCTCAATAATCCCCGAAAGGGTTGTAACCATAGGCGTGAGCCGCGTAAACGGTTCTTCTCTTAACCGGCTTTCCCTACCTGGGAGTTGCACCGCACAAACCTCTACCTCCGGCGGTAAACCTTTTGCCCATGCCCGATAGAATGAGGCCCCGCCGCCTCCAAAAGGGAAGCAGAAAAGTCTCAAATTGGCCTGTCGCCTTTTCTCGGGTATAAAAAACCATTTATCGGAGTCTGTCGAAAATCTAACCATTTTCACAATGACCCACCAGTAAATCAATTTCCGTTCAACGACCCATCTTTCGTATCCTATCGGGGGAGATCGATCAGAGTCCCCTTTCAGCTTCTCTGTTCGTATTCTCCAACCGCTGTAGAACCATGGGCAAACTGCTTGATTGGGATAGCGATCCACTGAAAGTGGACCATTTGGTATAAACGACTGGAAAAGCGGTTCTTTAGCCTACCTCGTTTGCATGCGAGATGACCACCTCGACCGACGCAAGCTCAGTCTTCTCCTTGAAGGCGTACTATCTAGTGCGAATCCAAAAACGGCCGTTTTCGGATTCGCGCGATCGGCCATCAGCGTTCAGCTGTCAGCAAAGACCGATGAAAGCAATGGATTGGCTGAATGCTCCCCCTGAAAGCTCCATCCAAAAATCTCGGATTTATGGATGGACACATCACCTAACACGGTCAAACCTGGTAACTGTAAGCCTAATACGCCCCCTTCTTCCCCAGCACCACAAAGACGGTCTCGTAGAGGATGCTTAGGTCCATCATCAAGCTACGGTTGTAGATGTAGTAGAGGTCGAGGAGGATCATGTCCTCGAAGGAGACCGTACTCCTTCCGGTGACCTGCCACAAGCCTGTGATCCCGGGCCGGACACTTTGACGCTTTTTGTGCCAGTCTTTATACAGCTCATACTCATAAGGAAGACACGGCCTGGGCCCTACAAGGCTCATATCGCCCTTCAGCACGTTGATCAACTGAGGCAGTTCATCGAGACTCAACTTCCTGATAATCTTCCCGATCGAGGTAATTCTGGAATCGTCTGTAATCTTGAGAACTTGATCCCCTTTGCAGTCTTTCCCGATTTCCCCTTTTATGAGTTTGGTGACGTAATCCTTGTGAATGCAAACGTCATTGTTTACTCTCATGGACCGAAATTTGTACATGTCGAAACCCTGCCCGTTTTTGCCTAACGCTTTGGCCTTATAAAATACGGGTCCTTCGGAGTTTATCTTGATGGCCGCGGCGATAAACAGGAAGAATCGGTAGCTGGAGGATGAACGCCGGCAAGGTCGCGATGGCGTCCAAAGCATGCTTGATCTTGTTGAATACCAGCGAATTCTTCTGGGAACAGAGGCGGATCATTGGAAGCCCACAAAAGTTATCTATGTAAAGTTTCATGTTGATAATTGGCATCAGTTTCGGCGGAAACCATACATTCACACCTGCAACCGTGCAGTAGTCCAGTATCGAGATGAGGGTCATCTTATCGATGGTTTCGTCCGTAATAATAAGCTCATCGATGTTTTCGCGTTGGACGACCCGCGGCAAGTCCTTCAATTCGCCCAACGAGGATTTGTGTACCGCCATGTCCAACCTATCCACATCGTTGCTACCAACAAATCCAGCCACCCAGAAGGGCGCGTCCCGGTCTATGATGTAGCCGGTGATCTTTCTCGCCTCCTCGTCAGATCCCACAACGGCCACTTGCCGCCGGAAGTGTCGGCGCAGCCATTTATTATAAACCACTTGAACCAGGAAGAACCTGACGCCAAACAACGCCCCTCCTGCCAATGAAAGACCGACGGGAACTGTCCATGAATTTGAAAAAATCATGGGGGTTTCGTTTAAGGAAAGTAATGCGACAATTCCGGTGCCCAGAAAACCGAACCCCAATCCACGGATCAGGTCCAAGGAATAATTCCCAAGCCTTTTGACGTACAAGCTTCCCACAGCAATGAGCGCTATGGAAGGGATCAGCCACCCCTCTGAAAGAACCTTCGGACCCTCGTATATTGAATAGAGGATGCCGATGCTGATCAAGCTCCAGAAAAGGGACTTGGCAAGGTTTGCAAGGTGAGTTCTTTTGAAAAATATCAAATGATAGTTGTAAAGGTTATAACTCTGTATCGATCCCATTATCATGAGAGCTGGAACAAGAAGGAACAGGACGGCACCACCCCCGAGCAAATGGAACTCGGTCCATGCCGCAGCTACTGCAAAGGAAAGGGTAATAACGAAAATGTCACTTAAAAAAAGAGCGAGCTTGTAAGGGAATAAGCGTATCGCCCTCCTCTGACCTGAAATAATCTCTTCTCCGAAAACGCCCGTCAAATGCAGCGCTTCTTGGGCGGATTGCTGTTGACGCATATCTGGTTTCCCTCCGGGTTTCATCTCTATCCATCTGAGCCTCGTCGAGGACTGCTAGCCATTAAATCTTGGCTGCATAAACAGTATAGCAAGGGTTGTGCCAGGGTAGGAAACCGGAGCTAAGTACATGAAATTATATGTCAATTTAAAGAAATAGGTAAAATAATGATGCGTCTGGATAGAAAGGCATGCAAGAAAGTGGCAATAGATTACATAGTTGGCTCTGGGGTGCTGGCTTGTGAGAGCAGGTTCTGCCATTTCTGTTCAGAACCCGGTCTCGGGGACCGGCGTACTGTTCCAGCGCAACCGGATTGATTGGCACATCTCTTCAATCTTCAATCTTCAATCTTGATTCTTCAACGCTCAGTCCCGCCGTCACCTGATCTCCTTTCACTATCATCCGATTCTTCTTCTCCAGCTTTCGCAATCCCCAAAGCACCGGGACAAGAAGAACAAGTCCAAAAATATAGAAGAGAATCCCTCCCTCTTTGTGGAGGGAACTATTCGTAATGAACTTCGTATCCACGTAAACCGCAAGAAGTGAAAGGGTGAGGATCCGGACCCCGTTCTTAAAAATCGTAATAGGTATAATTGCGAGCACCAGAAGCCCTTTTTTCCAGCCGGTTTGAAGAAAAAATTGGGCGGCAAGTATGCTGGTGATGACCATGGCAATGCTCGAACGGATGCCGCTGCACTCCTTGGCCACTTCGATCGTGATATTAGGAAGAGCGAATACAAATCCGTCTCTGAAAAATGGCAGGCGGGCCCCCTTGAACAGCATTTCGGCGACATCCGCAGAACCCCTCTGGAGAAAGAGGATAAAGGGGTCCAGGATCGCCCTTGGGATAGGTATCATGAAGCCGAGAAAGAGCAGCGGGAAGAGGGCCTTCCAGAACGCATCGGCCCCATAAAACAGAAGGAAGCCTCCCAGCAAGCATGTGACGAACCCGGCCATCATGATCGAAAGATGATCGTTGAGCTCCAAACCCTTGAGCACTGTCTTACCGGTGAGAAACAAGAGAGTCCCTGCGATGATCACGGGAATACCCAACCAAAAGGACTGGTAGGATGTAGACTTGATTTGTTCCCTTTTCGTGTAAAACACAAAGAGGCTCACCAACGGGATGAGTGGAATGTGGGAGTAGAGCTCGCTGTGCAAGGTCTCTCCTGCCAACTCCTTCAGGGGTCTATAAAAAAGGAGCAAGACCAGGAGGACAAATATGGTAAAAGAGATGTTTCGAACCGTGATGTTTTTGCTTTTTACCATGTTCATTCGTTTATAGTTTTAGACAGGATTAACAGGATGTACAGGATCCTTTTGTTTCCTTCATTACCTCTCCGAAAGAGAGGCAATGAACTCAATCCGGCTGCGCCGGAATAAAGCGATAGAACCAAGGACCGAATGCCTTTATCTGTACCTTGCTACAGAAGGGAAGCCGCGGCTCCCTCCCGACAAAGTTGGGATTGCGTTTGTCCAGTTTCTTCTGGAAACTGGACAAGGCAACAAAAAAAATCCCATCCTGTACAATCCTGTCAATCCTGTCTAACCTTATAGTTTTCAGCCTTGAGGTTCTCGCTTCCCGTCTCCCAGCTTTCTAGCTTCCCAGCTTTCCAGTCCTCATGGATGAAAGAAAACAACTGCATATATGTACGCAATGAGTTCACTTAACACGGTTCTTACGCCATTGCTGGACTCCCACCAGACCTTGGGGTCATAGCTTTGGTCGTCTGCAGCAATAACGCCGATAGCGGTATCATCACCGAAGGCCTTCTTGAAGAGGAGACGACTCCTTCGCGAATGGGCGCCAAGGGTATAAACATCTACGCCCCTCGCGTGGATTCCTGATCCGGAAAGCCATCCCTTTACCGCCATTGCCGCCTCATAGGTCCTGTCTCTTCTTATGTCTTCCGTTCAGATGACAACCATTCGTTCCGGCCTAAATCCAAGCGATTCCAACCCCGCCTGCGTCAATTTCTGCATGAGCTTTTGAACCGAGACAGGTAAGATCCTTTCAGGATCGGGCCTCCGACTGCAATCAGTAACCGGTAGTGACGTTTTTCAAATTCCGAAACGGCCCCAGGGAGCGCGTAATCAGGTATCCATGCCTCCACGACCAGGATCTGCCCATTCACAGGGCACTCAATCGCAAGGAACCCATTGATAAAGGGGACACAAACCAGCCCAGCACCAACAGCAACAAGACATCACTGCCGCCCAGCCCCAGCAAGTAAGTCCCCACCGTTCCCGTTTCTCAAGCCAACGGAAACGCCTAGGCTTTAGGGAATTCTCATGCACGCCAAACCCTATCGGTAAACCTAAGAAAGCTCAATTCGGGCTAGCCCTGCGCCTGCCCCCAAAAAAAGAACGGGACATTTCTTGCGTTCTTTGGTACACCATGGTGCATGGACACTAAAAGTACGATTCAGGAGCGGTTGGCGGGTGGCGAGGGGACTGCACTGGTCAAGGAGTGGCTCAGAGCCAACAAGGGCAAAGGGCGAGCAGCACTGGCGCGCCATGTGTGTGAGCGTCTGGATATGAGAGATGCTCGGGGTCGATTGCGGCAAGGGGGCGCACAGAAGGCGTTGCGGGTACTGGAGGGGCGAGGCTACTGGCGATTGCCGAAGCCTCAGAGCCGCGGGCCGGGGCGCTGGAAGCCGCGACGGCTGGGCCAGCGGGTTGCTGAACCGCGGAAGATGCCGGAGCGGGTGGAGGGCGTCCGCGGGTTATCTTCTGGTGGAAGTCAGCCGTGAGCAGGACGAACTGTTCCGAACGTGGAACGAGTTGTCCCATCCTAGCTTCCCTTCTCTCTGAACCTATCATTTTTCTCTTTTAATATTCCCAGATATTTCAGAAGATTACCGGTATTAGAACCTGGGACAGGGTGAGTTTCATGGGTCTGGTATCGGGTTTTCAGGACGGGCTGATATTCGTTTCAGATATGTTCTTCCGGCATCAGGGGGCTTATGCCTGTGTTCCGAAACGGCCCACAACCTGCGACAAGTGTCATAGCGACTCTGGGCGTTTCCATGGCCATGGACGCTACAGGCGGTGGCTGAAGACACTTAAAAACGGCAAAGTGACCGTTGTCCGCATCTGGAAGCACCGCTGGCTGTGCCTTTGTTGCGGGGGCACAAGGAGCACCGGGCCGCCGGATGCACTGCCTTACAGGCGTATCTGCACACTCCTCATCGTGGCCCTTTTGTGGACCTATGTTGACGGGGAAAGGGGTGTCCAAAACTCTATTTCGCCCGAGCTCGATGAGGCGGCAAGCCCGAGGACCCTGGCCCGCTACCTGAAGCGGGCAAAAGCCCTTTGTCTGAAAACCCAACAAGCGATCCGGGAGGTATTGATCGAGCAAAAAGAACCCAGGCCATGGGAGAAATGCTTTAAAAGCGGGCTTTCTCCGCCTGCAAGTCTCATCAACCGGCATCGGGAGCCCTCCGCACCCGGCATGTTGTGGCGGACCCTTTCGATGCTCCTTAAAGGCTCCGAGACCCTGGCGATATCACCCTGTCTCCTCATGGCCCGGGCAAGAGAAAAAGCGGAACAGAGGCAGGCTCCATTCCTGATATGATTCTATATCATATCGGATTTGGAAGCCAAAGGGGGATTTTTGCCCCTTTTCGGGTCCCGTCTTTTCGCTCACCTTTCCCACAAAATCGGTCATCGACGCCCACCGGAGACCACAAAATAGGATGGCGGCAAAATCCACACGAGGAGGATGCCGCCATGGACAACCACGACCCCATCACCCAGAAGGCCCTTTTTCGCTATCAGGTCATCAGCGCCTACCTTGCAGCCGATCCTCCCCGGGGAAAACGCCGCCAGTATCCTCGAACACCTGGCCTCCAAAACCTGGATGCTCCCATCCGGAGAAGGTCCTGACCGTCAAGGCCGAGACCATTCGATTATGGCTCCGGCTTTATCGCCAGAGGCGGATTCGAGGCCCTCAAGGATAAGCCCCGCTCGGACCAGGGCATACGGGCCATCCCCAAGGAGATCATCGACCAGGCCTGCAAGCTCAAGAGCCAGGTGCCCGAGCGATCCATCGAGCGGATCATCACCATCATGGAAAATATGCAGCTTGCGCCCCCCGGGCTCTTACGAAGATCAACCCTTCACAGGGCATTGCAAGGCCCAGGGACTGTCCAAGCGAAAGCTCACCATCCCGGATCGGCAGGATCTGGATCGTTTCGAGGCCGATTATGCCAACGATCTATGGCAGGCCGATATGCTCCAGGGCCCATGGCTGCCCGATCTCGAAGCGTCCAGGGAAGATGCGCAGGTCTTATCTCTACGCCTTCATCGATGATGCCTCCCGCCTTCTCCTTTACGGCCGTTTCTTCTTCAAGGGAGATCTGCCCGCCCTTGAGCTTGTCTTTAAACGGGCTTTGCAGCGTTACGGCAAACCACGACGGGTCTATTACGACAATGCGATGGTCTTCAAGTCAAACCATATGAAGATGCTTTGCGCCGAGCTCGGCATCCATAAACCCATCCACACCAAACCTTATCGCCCCCAGGGCCACGGCAAGATCGAGGCCTTCAACCGCTTTTGTGTCAATCACTTCATCGCCGAGGCAAAGGCTTCCAACGATCATCACTCTGGACCAGCTCAACGAGGCCTTCTTCGCATGGGTCGATGAGGAATATAACCTCCGCAAACACTCCGAGATCGACATGAGCCCGAAGAAACGATGGCTCAAGGACGCCTCCCGCATAGAGTATCTCGATGAGGAAAAGATCCGCGTCGCTTTCTTGTGGCGCGAGCTCCGCACCCCGGACAAAACCGCAGTGGTCAAGCTCTTCACTCGTTCCTACAAGGTCTCCACCACCCTGGCCAAACAAAGGGTCGAAGTCCGTTATGACCCCGAACACCTCGATACAGATCGAGATATACCTCAACGGCGCCTTCAGACAGAGGGCCAAGCCCCTTCAGGTCTTACCAAACCGAGGCGCCTAAAGAAGCTCCTCCCTGTAGCGGAAAATCCAAAACCGCAGGAAACGGTCGATTACCTGGCATGGCTTACCCAAACACACAAAAAGAAGACCAAAATCACCCCCGGCAAAGCGGACGAAAAGAGCCAAGATAACCTTCAGGGTTTCCTCGATTTGCTCCGGCAACATATCCATCCCGATGTCTTTGATCTATCCCTGGCAACCGAGTTTTTTGACACCTTCGGCCCTTTTGACATGGCAAAGATCAAGCAAATCCTTGCCGATCTCTTGGCAGCACACCCTTCAAACCTCCACCTCAGCTTCTACCTCAACCATATCCAGGATCAACTCTTTGGAGGCCAAAAATGAAGGAACAACGCACCCATCTTACATCCTACTTCGGGTTCTCCAAGGTCCCTTTCACCAAGTTCATGTGGTCCAAAAAGATGTTCGATGCCTCCTCACAACGAGAGCTCATCGACGGCCTTCACTTTTGGTTGGAAACCCGAGGGATCGCTCTTCTTTGTGGCCCGCCGGGGGCAGGGAAAAGCATCAGCCTGAGAAAATTCAAGGAAGAGCTCGACGATCGCAGATACGATATCTTCTATCTGTTCAACCTCCGCATCACCCCCATAGGCTTACTCAGAAGTCTATGCCGCATCCTCGCCCTCCCTGTCCTTTACCACCAGGCCGATCTCTTCGACTCCATCAGCACATTCCTGGACCAGTATGAACAGCGCACAGCAAAGCACCCCATCATCATCTTCGACGACGGCGACGGGCTCTCCGACCGCCTCATCGAGCTCCTCCGATCGCTTGCCAACTTCGCCATGGATTCCGAAGACCGCTTCTCCTTCATCCTCTCGGGATCCGAAAAACTCGCCCTGCGGCTCAAACAACCCCAAAATGAAGCCTTCAGACAGCGCATCGGCTTTGCCCACAGCCTCAGAGCGTTCACCATCGACGATGCTCGAAACTATATCCGTTTCCACCTGGAGCGAGCCGAGGGACCCAAGGAACTGTTCACCGAAGGCGCCATCCAGCTCATCTTCCACCTGGCAAAGGGACTGCCCAGGGTCATCAACCAGATCGCACTCCAGACCATCATCAGGGCCGCTATCCGAAAAGTAGATAAAATCGATGAGAGCTTCCTGAAGCAACAGGTCCTGAAAGGCTCCCTGTTCGATGGCAAGCTCCAGGAGTAAGCCCCTGATCAAGAAGGCCACAAATCCCTGCGCCCGCACCCGCGACGAGATCGAACAGATCGTTGTCATGGAAAGGCTCCATCTCTACAATAGGGGTCTGCCCTGCGGCGCTAAAGCCATCCGAAAACTCATCGACGAGAAATGCGTCCGACCTCTCCCCTCCATCACCACCATCAAGCGCATCCTCTCTCGCAATGGCTTGACTCACGGTCGCACCGGTTACTATCCCGAAGAACATGCCGGGGAACGGATATGACATGTTTTTTGAACCGATAGCGGGAAACTATGTTCGGACCAATCCCACCCCTTTTAACGGGAATTTATCTCGGGATTTAATTGGGAAAATAGGCTGGGAGGAGACACGAAGCATCTCGGATCACGACCATTGCCGTCTACTGCCAGCGCACGCCCCCACTTCCCGGCGTTTACCGGTGGTCATTGCGTGATGCGCAAAGGTTTTTCAAAGAACATCCTGAGCTCATCGGAGGGCCCATCAGCCGTGCGACCATCCAGCGGATTCTCTTGGAGCACGCCCTTCGACCCCATCGACGCAAATACTACCTGCAAATCACCGATCCGAACTTCTTTCCCAAGATGGACCATATCATCGGGTGTTATGCCCATCCTCCGGAGCATCTCTACTGTTTCGATGAATGCACGTGCATTCAAGCCCTCAACCGTATCACGCCCACCTTTCCTGCATCGGCTCATCAGCCGGCTCATAAGGACTTCGTCTATCAAAGAAATGGCACAACCGACCTTCTCGCTTTTCTCAATCCGGCCACAGGCAGGGTCTATGGCCAGGTAACCGACAATCATGATCGCCATACGCTGTGCCGAGTCTTTTCATCCCATGTTCGAATGCATCCCCCGATTCGGTTCTCCACTATATCATGGATAACCTCAGCGCACACTACCACGATGATTTCTGCCGAACAGTCGCCGGGCTTAGCGGCGTGCCCTATTCGCCCTTAAAAACAGGACCTAAACGCCGCCAATGGCTCCAGTCGCCCCACAAACGCATTGTTGTCCACTTCGTGCCTTTCCATGCGTCCTGGTTGAACATGGTTGAGATATGGTTCGGTATTCTCAAGAAAAAGTGCCTAAACTACGATCATTTCACCTCTGTTCAAACGCTCAGAGAAGCCATCATGACCTTTATCGACACATGGAACGATTTCTACGCCCACCCCTTTACCTGGTCCTACACAGGCGAGGGATTGCACCGAAAAGCCGTTCGCCGTTTTTGCCTGTTGCTTTCTATCGAGACGCCTCAAATGGACGGTAAGTTCCTTAGCCGTCAGCTCCTTCTCATGAGCAACATCGCTGAGAATTACCTTGATTTCATACCCGAGGCCGATTGGCTCCGATTGATCGAGCTTGCCACCGAAAAGCGAGAGTATATGACTAACATCATCCAATCGGACCCTGGCCCCAAGCGCCAACAACAGGCCCGTGAGGCTTACACTCGGTTCGTTGACTCGGTTATCAATGGCTCACAGCTTCTGGCCAGAGCAGCGTAAAATAGTATGCCATTAACAAAAGTCAAATTGCCAAAAATCGACACACAATTTATGAGACACGGAACTAGGTTCCATGATAATCCTCCAGATCCACCTCAAAAACGTCACCGCCTTCGAAGCGAAAAAGTCAGCAGTCCCTCAAGAAATACTTCATCGTATCGAGGCGGAGGATCCGGGGGAACCATTTGGGAATTTCTCTTCTTATCAGCCAGGCGAGATCGAACCAGGTTCTTGAGATCAAGTAATCGCTTTTGCCGCTCCTTCCTTTCGTCCTTACTTCTTTTCACACTTTTCTTCCGATGACATTTTAGGGTTTCCGAAGCCCGCTACTTTTCGACGCCTGCTATCTCGATTTAAATTCCTTCAGTCTCGTATGCTCAACAAGTCGGTCGAGTGTCTTCAGTGTGAAAACCTTGCCTCGGGTTGCCATGATCATCTTCTTCATGTCTTCCCGCCGAACACCGAACCCGCGGCCAGCGATGCATGCGATGACCTGGAATTTCGGGTTGTCTTTTGGACGATCGGCGAGGCTCAATTCTCCGAGATGCTGAATGCGGGTCACCTTATCTCTGGCCGTCCCATCATCTTCGGTAATCTTTGCCTCGATGATCACCTGGGGGTTGAATTCACTCGGGATGATGAAATCGGGCGCCTGGTCGAACCCTTCGATCCGCTCCGCCCGCTTGGTTTTCCGGTAGCTGATTCCGGCCTTGCTGAGCACATCTTCGATGGCCGACTCGAAACTGTCGCCGACCAGTTCGCTGACCGAGTCACGATGGCCTGCAAAAGGTCGTCCTAGAAAGCGCTCATAAAGCAGCATGGCATAAGGAACACCCATGCCGGAAACGGTCTTAAGGCTATCTGCACCGTGCTTCGTATCCGCCTTGTTCAAGCGGTGCAGCTTATCCTCTTTCACTTCTGAAATG
>CAWHLE010000002.1:0-190383 GCA_963830155.1 uncultured delta proteobacterium
CATCCGATTGAAAAGGTAGTGCCCAGAAAGAGGGAGAAACCAGTTCGCCATGGCAGGCCGAAAACCCATCTCCACGTTTGAATCCTTGCGCTTTCGTGACTTTCGCTGGCTCTGGGTGGGAGCGCTTTCATCTTTCATGGCCATGAACATGCAGATGATCGCAAGGGGGTGGCTCATACTAAAGCTTACCAAGGATTCCCCCCTTGCGCTTTCGCTGGTCATGATGGCGTTCGCGCTCCCCATGATGATCATGTCTCCCCTTGGAGGCTCGTTGGCGGATCGGTTCCCCCGCAAATACATCGTCATATTCAGCCAGGTGGGAAATTGTCTCATGACCCTGGTCCTGGCCACACTGGACCTGACCGGCCTCGTTGAATTCTGGCACCTCATGGCCATAGGCGTCGTGAATGGATCTCTGTTCGCGTTCAACATGCCGAGCCGGCAATCGCTCATCTCCGATCTTGTTCCGCCCGGGATGTTGATGAACGCCATATCCCTGAACAATTCTGCCATGAATCTCTCTCGCGTGGTTGGCCCTGCCGCGGCGGGGTTCTTGATCATTTATCTGGATACGGCCGGCGTTTTTTACCTGATTGCGTTCTTTTATATGGGTTCGGCGCTTTCTACCACTCTTGTCCGAAACAAGGGTGAGGATGTGGACAGAGCACGCCACACCATGTTCGAGGAGATCAGGGAGGGGTTTTCCTATGCGGCAGGAGATAAGACGCTTTCAGGACTGATTGTCATGCTTTTTGTCCCGGCGCTTTTTGGTTTTCCCTGCATTGCCCTTTTGCCGGCCTGGGCCAGGGAGGCCTTGCATGTGCAGTCCGACGGCCTCGGTCTGCTGGTGATGGTTTTCGGAATCGGCGCCCTGACAGGATCCCTGATGTTGGCGTCCATGAGTAATATGACAAAACGAGGCCGTTTTCTCTTGGCTCTCAGTCTGGGATGGGGCCTGGGGATTGGTCTCATGGCCATGCCGGTTACTTACGCGACAGCGATCCCCATACTACTTGTCGTTGGCCTGGCGAACGCCCAGTTCATGTCCATGAATATGACGCTCATCCAGACTTACGTCGCCTCTGAGATGCGAGGAAGGGTCATGAGCATCAGCATGATGACATTCGGTGCCATGCCTCTGAGCGTTATCCCGTTCGGCGCTCTGGCGGAAGCGATTGGAACGCCGGTTGCCCTTGGACTGAGCGGCGCAATGCTCATCGTCTTTACGCTCATTTTCGCCTGGATCAAACCGGATTTCCGAAAGATCGCCTAGCACGGCGGCGATTATTGACCTGCGTCGTGCCTGTGGGTGAGCCGCAGGCGGAAGATCACGTCTTGTCCTTCCCGGCTCAAGGGGCGTAGCGTTTGATGTAGTTCTTGACGCGCACCTTCCGCTCCGTGTTCTCCGAGCTCATGTAGCGGATCTTTCCAAAGATGGGCCGCTCGGGTCCCCACGGGCGGTCGTACCTCCCGAGGATCCAGAAGATACCCGTAAATGAGTTGGGGTCCCGGCCGTCGAGCCCGTATTTATTGTTGAGTTCGATCATGATTCGGAGGGCCTCCTGGGGCGATTTCGACCACTCGAGGATCTTCTTCCCCCAGAGCATCCGAAGGTAGTTGTGAATGCGGCCTTCCCGAACCAACTGCATCTGTGCGCTGTTCCAGAGGGGGTCGTGGGTGGCGGCGGCCTCGAAGGCGCTCAGGTCATAAAGGTAGGGCCTGTCATCGCCCTGGTGGCCTTCAAGCGTATGGATGGCCCAGGCGGGCAGGGATTCGTACCGATCGTAGTCTTGCCGTTTCGAGCACATGTTGAATCCCAGCTCGCGCCATGTGATCAACTCATCCAGGAACGCCTCCGCCGCCTCGTTCATCCCCCACCATCCAGACCGGCTGCCGGTCGCTTTGGTGGGAATCCGGTCGAAGAACCAGTTTTCGTGGGTCATGATCCGGTCAAAAATCTGATGCACCGACACGTGGCCGAAGTGGAGATATGGGGAAAGGTTGCTCGTCCCCTCCTTTTCGGGTTCGTTTCGGTCCGTGTAGTAACAGGCCAGACGGTTATCCACAAAATCGTGCAGCACGCGTTGGGCCTCCCGAAACCCTCCTTTAAAACGGACGACTTTAACGCCGTGGTCAATGGGAAATCTCCCGAAGGTCTTGGCTGTGGCCCGCAACAACGTTGTTGATGCCGGCGGCCAGCGGTGCTGGATCTCCGTTAGGGAATTGTGCAGTCTCTTGAGCCTTATCCCTTTCAAGGGGTCTTCCCTGGGTCTTTCAAAGAGGTGGGAAGGGAGGGTCTTTTGAAGAAACCTGCGGAATGCGTAGGCGGTTGAAAAGACTTGGCTCGCCGCCCGCATGGGCAGGAGGCCGTTTGAGTCCACCTGTTCCAGCCTCACTCCAAGCCTGGATGCCGTCGCAGACACCATCCGAGGCAGAAAGAAGCAAGGGAAATCATCTGTCACGATGATACACGCCCTTTTTGAGAGGGCTGAGAGGAGGCCCTTTCCGGCGCCCTTTGTTTGTTCCATATATGGGTAGTAGACGACGCTTTTTTTGCTGGAATGGGTCGCCTGATCCCGCATGCCATCTAGAATGAACCGGTGCAGGCGATCGCTCGCCCAGGGATAGTCACAGCGGAGGGGTTCCAAAATCACCAGGGGTTTTCCGAGCTCCAACGCCCAATCCACAGCCCTATCGAGACTGTAATTCCAGAAAGGGCGGCGATTGGCAATCATCCAGTAAAGGACAAAATCTCCACTGGCCCTGATCGGCGCCTCATTGGCGTCCCGAACCCGCAATGGTGGGAAGGGTGTCATGGGGGGGTCATGTCTTGAACGTTTTCGAAATGGGCATTTGTTAACCCGTCCAGGAGAAGAAAGGATGTCACCTTGATGCAAATGGGCTCCGCGTCGGGATCATTCATGAAGTCCCTCAAATGTGGATGCCTTTCGAGAAGCCTCGCACGGACTGCCTCGCGCTTTTGCCCGTCCGCGATGGGTTCAAACGTCCCGGATACCGTGAGGGCTTTGCCCTGGGGCCGTCCGGCACCGTGGTGTTCTTCCCTTGTGTCAATGAGCAGGCTCACGTTTGGGTTTTCCATGAGATTCTGGTACTTGTTGGTGTGCCGGTGCGTGATCAGGTAGAATTCCAGACAATCGTCATCTGTTGCGTAGGCCATGAGTGAGCAATGGGGCTTGCTGCCTGAGACCGTGGCAAGGACGCAGATATCCTTCTCTCTGACAAGCCCCTTCATTCGTTCGAGCATGGTGATTCTCCCCTTGATGGATCGTAGGCCCTTTCCGGAGAAAAGGCTACTCTAAATGTAACACATTCGGGGAGGGACAGTAAATCCTGTTAAACCCCAAGTGATTTTCATTTGCAGAGGGTGAAAAGGACTGATATATTTCAAGTTCAAGGCGCGCGTGGCGTGATGAAAACCCCGTGTCTTCAAGAGGGCACAACGACTCTACCACGCCACGGGCGTGACGCCATCATTCCACAACTCCATTGCTCCAATCCATAAGGAGCCACATCATGGCGGAACGAATTAAAATTGGCATCAGTTCCTGCCTGCTCGGAAACCATGTCCGGTTTGATGGCGGGCACAAGCTAGACCGGTTTCTGGTGGGTACCCTGGGGCAGTACGTGGAATACGTCCCCGTCTGTCCCGAAGTGGAGGTGGGGTTTCCGGTTCCGAGGGAAGCCCTCCGTCTGGTGGGGAATTACGAATCACCCAGGCTGGTGACGACGCACACCAGAGAAGATCATACGGAGCGTATGGTCACCTGGTCGAGGAAAAGGGTAAGAGAGCTCGAAGGGGAGGGGCTGTGTGGCTTTATTTTCAAAAGTAACTCCCCGAGCAGCGGCATGGAGCGGGTGAAGGTTTATAACGATAAGGGGATGCCCGAGAAAAAGGGCACGGGCCTATTTGCGCGTGTGTTTATGAATCACTTCCCCCTCATCCCCGTTGAAGACGAAGGGCGCCTGCACGATCCAAAACTCCGTGAGAACTTCATTGAGACGATATTCACACTCAAGCGATGGCGTGAGACCATCGACCAGGGAAGGCGCCTGGGGAACCTGGTGGCGTTCCATTCGAACCACAAGCTCCTGATTCTTGCCCACAGTCCGCAACACTACCGGAAGATGGGGAAGCTGGTGGCCGGGGGCAAATCGGTCCCACCCGTCACGCTTTTCTCTCAATATGAAGCGTTTCTGGTGGAGGCCCTGAGGCTCAAGGCCACAGCGAGCAAGAACACGAACGTCCTCGAGCACACCCTAGGGTACTTCAAGAAGCAACTCACACCGGATGAAAAACAGGAGATGCTCGAAATCATCCAGCAGTATCGCAGTGGCCACGTTCCACTGGTGGTCCCGGTCACGCTCATCAACCACTACGTCCGAAAATATGGTGAGCCCTATCTCAGCCGACAGGTGTATCTGAATCCTCACCCCATTGAGCTGCAGCTGAGAAACCATGTCTGAGCCAACGAAAGGACCTGGGCTCAAATGGAGGCGGAAAGGAATTTCTGGGGTAAACCGGATTGACCTTCCAGTTTGATGGATTCCAGGATCATCATGGTGGCGGTCCCATGGGCCAGGAGCCTTCCCTGGTCGTCCTCGATGGTAGCATCGGCAAGGCAGAGGGTTTTCCCCATCTTGATGCTCCGGCCTTTTCCGATGAGAAAGCCTTTTGACGATGGGGCCAGATAATTGAGCTTCATCTCCACCGTCGTGAGCGACAATCCTTCTTCCACCTCGCAGTAGCAGGCCCAGAATGCCGCCGCGTCGATCAGGGATGCATAAACCCCACCGTGAACCATCCCGAAGGGCTGGAGATGCTTTTCATGGACGATGATTTTCAGGTGGGAGCCCCCCATTGAGAGGTCCAAAACTTCCATGGAGAGGAGGGAAAAATAGGGGGAGTTGCTCACGAGGTCCGCAACGGCCCGAACATGTTCAGGATTCAAACGTCTCACGTCAGCCACCTTTTTCTCCGCTTGTAGTGCTTCACGTCGCGGTAGCTCTTTTTCTTCCCCACTTCGGTGAGGCCCAGATAGAATTCCCTCACGTCGGCGTTCTCCCTGAGCTTGTCCACAGCGTCGTCCAGCACGATTCGCCCGTTTTCCATGACATAGCCGTGATCCGCGATGCTGAGGGCAAGTCGGGCGTTTTGCTCCACGAGCAGGATGCTCACGCCGCCTTCCTTGTTAATCCGTTTGATGATGTTAAAGATCTCGGCGACCAGCAGCGGGGAAAGGCCCATGGAGGGCTCATCCAAAAGCATGAGCCTGGGGGAGGCCATAAGCCCTCTTCCGATCACGAGCATCTGCTGCTCTCCGCCGCTGATATAACCGGCAAGGACGGTTTTTCGGGCCTTTAGCCTCGGGAAATAGCCGTAGACCCGTTCCATATCTTCCTTGAGCCGTTGCGTGCTCCGGTTGGTGTGCCCGCCGGCTACGAGGTTTTCTTCCACTGTCAAATCGCCGAAGACCCGCCGGCCTTCCATCACCTGGAAGATGCCCATCCGCACGATCTCCTCCGGGTATCTCTGGTCGATCCGATTCCCCAAGAAACGGATCTGACCGTCCGAAACCTGCCCGTCCTCCGATTTGAGCAGGCCGGAAATGGCCTTCAAGGTGGTGCTTTTGCCCGCGCCGTTGTTGCCGAGGACCGTCACGATCTGGCCCTGCTGAAGCTGAAGCGACAACCCCTTGAGCACGAGGATGACGTGGTGATAGATCACTTCAATGTTGTTGACCACCAATAGCGGATCCACCGTCACGCCCCCAGCCTGGAATAGGTCAGGTCCTCTTCGCCCAGATAGGCCTTGATCACCTGTTCGTTGTGACGGATTTCATCGGGTTTCCCTTCGGCGATCTTCATGCCGAAATCGAGGACACAGACCCGATCCGATATGTCCATGACTACCCCCATGTCGTGCTCGATCAGGATGATGGTCACCTTCCAAGCCTCGTTAATGTCGAGAATGAATCGGGCCATGTCCTCGGTCTCTTCCAGGTTCATGCCCGTTGCCGGCTCATCCAGGAGGAGGAGCTTCGGCCGCATGGCCAAAGCGCGGGCCAGCTCGACTCGCTTCTGAAGCCCGTAGGGGAGCGTGTGGACTACCTTCTTACGGATATGCTCGATCTCCAGGAGATCGATGATCTCCTCCTCAATATGCTTCCTCAAGGCCATTTCCTCGCCTCTGGCCTTTCCGTAGTAAAGACCTCCTGATATGAAACCGGAGCGCAGATGGACATGGGCGCCAAGCTTGATGTTGTCGAGCACGCTCATGTGTGCGAAAAGCTCCACATTCTGGAAGGTGCGCGCAACGCCAAGGGCAGCGATTCTGTGGGGCTTGAGCCTGGAAATGTCCAGGCCTTCAAAGACAACCGTCCCCTTTTCCGGCCGATAAAACCGGTTGATGCAGTTTAGAAGGCAGGTCTTCCCCGCGCCGTTTGGGCCGATGATCGAAAAGATCTCCCCCTTCCTGACGCCGGTTGACACGCCATTGAGGGCCTTGAGCCCGCCAAAAGCCAGGTGGAGGTCCCGGATCTGGAGTTGGTAGTCTGCGATGGTATTCGTGATTGCATGGATGACTCCAGTTCCCTGACTCGAACCTTGGTTTTCATGCGAAACCCTTTGCCATCGCGGTAGCGGATGTCCGCTTGAACATCCAGCTCACCTCGATCCCCATAGAGCGCTTCGATCAGATCCTTGTACCGTTCGGCGACGAATTTTCTCCGAACCTTTCTTGTCCGGGTCAGTTCATCGTCATCTGCGTCCAGCTCCTTGTAGAAAAGCACAAATCGCTTCACCTTTGCGACCTTGGGAAGGGACGCGTTGGTCCGTCCCACTTCCTCGGCGATGAGATCGTAGACCGCTTCCTTCTGAGACAAGTCCGTGAAGGTGGTGTATGCGATTTGTTTGCTCTCCGCCCACTTCCCCACATTCGCCATGTCGATGGAGATCATGGCGGTGATGAAAGGTCGATCCTGACCCACGACAACCGCGTCCATGATGAGGGGGCTGAACTTCAGTTTGTTTTCAATGAGCTGGGGAGAGAACTTGCTTCCGTCTCCGAGCTTCATGACGTCGGACATTCGATCGATGATGACGATGTGGCCGTCCGGCTCCACAAGGCCGGCATCGCCCGAATGGAACCACCCGTCTTGGAGCGCCTTGGCCGTGGCCTCCGCGTCCTTGTAGTATCCCTTGAAGATGGTATCTCCCCTGGAGAGGAGCTCCCCTGTGTCAGAGACCCGAAACTCAATGCCTGGCAGCGGCTTTC
Source organism: uncultured delta proteobacterium (assembly GCA_963830155.1). Lineage (GTDB taxonomy): Bacteria > Desulfobacterota > DSM-4660 > Desulfatiglandales > Desulfatiglandaceae > CAWHLE01. The sequence goes on from CAWHLE010000002.1 coordinate 7,295, forward strand.
CAACCGTATCCAGGCGTATGTCGTCGGTTCGGTGAATCACGGAGGCCGCCGTCTGCTCCGTCATCCCGTAGGCCTGTTTGATGTTGACCCCCAGGGCCTGGAACATGTTAAAGATCTCAGGGCCGAGCGGCGCCCCGCCGGTGTAGACGTGACGGAGGCGGGTCAGTCCGAAGTAATTTTTTAAAGACCTGAAAAGGCAGCTATGGGCCAACCCGTTGAGCAGTTTCCAGGCGGGCGGCGGGTTGACGCGCCTTAGCCTGAAGTCGGCCATTCTGTAGCCCACGGACAGAAAGGTCTTGTAAGCCCTGCGCTTTACCCAGGCGGCGTCCTGGATCTTCACCTGAATGTCGGAGCATATTTTTTCCCAGATCCGGGGCGGGGCCAGCATGATGTGAGGGCCGATCTCACGGATGTTTTCCTGAACGGTCTCCACCTTCTCCGGAAAATTGACGGTGAAGCCCTTGTAATAGCGACCAGTAGACGCCGAACTCCTGCTCCCCGATCCATGGAAGGGGAAGAAAGGAGACATATTCAAAGGTATCCGATGCGGCGTCGACCAAGTCCTGCGCTCTCGCAACACTCACCATGTTTTTCTGGGTGATCATGCTCCCCTTGGGAAGGCCCGTTGTCCCGGAGGTGTAGTTGATCATCCCCACATCGTCGGGTGACACCTGGCTGATCAAGCGGTCAAAGCGCTCTGGCTCTTTCTCCCACGTGGCGCTGCCCAGCTTCTGAACGTCCTTGAAGTAGGTCAAAATGGGGTCATCGTAGCGTCTCATGCCTTTCGGGTCATCGACAATGACACGGATGACTTTCGGGCAACGGTCCTTGATCTCCAGGATCTTGTCCGCCTGTTCCTGGTCCCCCGCCACCACGAACGTGGAATCGGAGTGGTTGACGATGTATTCCACCTGCTCGAGATGGCTGTCCGGGTAGACTCCCACGACGGCGCCGCCAAGGCTCTGGATGGCAAGCTCCGAGTACAGCCCCTCTGGCCGGTTGTCTCCCATGTAGCAAAGTTTGTCGCCTCGCTTGACGCCGAGGGCCCTGAGACCAAGGGCAAAATCCCGAACATTTTCGTAGTAACCCCTCCAGGTCGTCGACTGCCAAATGCCGAACTGCTTCTCACGGATGGCAGTCCTTTGGTCCCCAAAAGTCAGAGCGTTTCTTTTGAGAAGGGCCGGGAGGGTCAATGTTTCCATTTCGGGTGGCTTTCCTTTCCATGTCTTTCTCCCCCGGGGTGATACGGGGGAGAAAGACCGGAATTCTGTTCAGGCGATCCTTAGTCCAGTTTAATCCAGTCCGAGACCATGTCAAACTTCATGGTCTTTGAGTTGCCGCGGACGATTCGTCCAACGGGGATGCTGTTGTTCTTGATGGTAACCGGGGGCATGAGGCCACCCACATCAAAATCCTTGATGGATTGGAGGGCGGCGACCAGGCTGTCCCCGGTGATGGGGCTCGACTTGGCCGCGGCACGTTTTAACGATTCGATAAAGAGCGTGGTCCCCATGAAGACCTGCATGTAGGCCTGCGATCGATAATCGGCCGTCTTTGGATGATATTTCTCCGTCCAGGCCCTGATCTTCTTGATCATGGGGTTTTCGTCCTGATAGTAGTAGGAGTAAGCGGTCACGCCCATATACTCATCTGCCAGGGGGCCCAGCTGATCCAGGAGGTGTTTTTCCGTAGACCAAAACGTCCCCATGAATTGACACTTGAGCCCGTAGTCCTTGGCTTGTTTCATGACGGTGGTGATGGGCGTTGTCACGAAACCCTGAAAGATGCAGTACTCGACGTTGTTGCGCTTCATGTCCAGGACCTGGGTGGTGATGTCAACACCCCCGGCTTTGGCCACCTCCTCGGCCACCAGATTCAGTCCGAGCTTTTTGCACATCTCTCTACCGGCGGGGATTGGCTCGCGTCCGAACTCGGTGTCCCCGTAAAAGAAAGCCACTTTGGCCCCTGGTTTTTGCTTGGCGATGTATTTGAGAAGGACCCCGAACATGTCGGCGTATGTGGGACCGGGTAGAAAAAGATAGGGGTTTTCCTTCGGGTCGGCGGCCATCTCCGCAAACGTGTACGCGGAATACAAAACCTTATAGCGATCCTTGATCTCAGGGGCCAGGGCCTTGGTCATGCCTGTGGACTGCCCCCACATGCAAAGGGGATTATGCTGGGCGTAAAGACGTTTGAAAGCGGCGATGCCCACGTCGTTCTTGTATTCCCCATCGGCCCAGAAATACTGGATCTTCTTGCCGTTGATGCCTCCCGCCTCATTAGCCATCCCAATGGCGTCCTCCATGGCATCGGCCCCGTGGATGCCTGCAAACGCAAATGGGCCCGTGAAAGGGTGGACGGCACAGATGGTGATGTCCTGTTCCGCCAGTGCCCTTCCTTGGTCGAGAATAATCCATCCGATGCTTAGACAGATGACAGCGACAAAGACGCAAACCCTTTTCATGATCGTTCCCCCTTTTGAAAAATGGTTGATCCCTGCATAACCCCTGTGGAGAAGAAGCCCTATTCACCTCCTTTCAGCTGTGCGCGTCTCAGTAGGAAAAAGGCCAGAGCCTGAAGAAGTTCTTGATCCGATTCCAGATCTCGGCGAGGCCGTGGGGCTCCAGAATAAGAAAGAGGACGATGGCGAGTCCGAAGATGACTTCCTTCAGAGGAACGAAGATTGCCTCCCTGCCTGGTGAATAGGCCTTCACCACATCGGAGAGATAATTCAGCGCCTCAGGGATCAAGGTCATGAAGACGGCCCCGAAAATGGAGCCGAGGACGTTTCCAAGCCCGCCAACGATGATCATGGCCAGGTACTGGATGCTGAGCATGAAAGGAAAGTGGTCCGGGGTGACCACTTTGAGGAAACTGACCCAGAGGGCCCCTGCGACGCCGGCATAAAAGGAGCTGATGGCAAACGCGCTCAGCTTGTATCGAAGGAGGTTGATCCCGATGATCTCGGCTGAAAGGTCCCGGTCCCGGATCGCCACAAAGGCCCGGCCCATGCGGGTCCGTGCCAGGTTTCTGGCGTATGCGACCCCAATCACGACAAAGAAGAGGGTGATCCAGTAGAACTCCTTTTCCGTGTTGAAAACGATTCCACCCAAACGGGGAGGCGGGATATTGATGCCGGTGATGCCGCGGGTCATGGACTCCCAGTGGACGAAAATGAACTCGAAGATGAACTGGGCCGCCAGGGTGGCAATACACAGATAAAGCCCCTTGATCCGGAGGGAGGGGATGCCGATGAACATCCCGGCGATAGCGGCCAAAAGACCTGCAAAGGGGATGGAAAGCCAGAAGGAGAAGTCCAGACGGGTGATGAGGATGGCCGAAGTATAGGCGCCTACCCCCACAAAGGCCGCATGGCCCAGGGAGATCTGCCCCGTGAATCCCGTCAGGATATTGAGCCCGGTTGCGGCAATCACCGCAAAACCGACCATGTTGGCCATGTAAAGCAGGTAGGCGTCGGCCAAGAATGGAAACAAGAGAAGGAACAGGAAAAAGGCCCCGAGCCAGACCTTGACGAAGCGCGACTGGAAAATGGCCTCATCCTTGATATAGCTCTCTTTGAAATCTCCGCAACGCAAGGTCCGCTCCCTGGCTAGCTTTTACACCCGTTCGATGATCTCTTTCCCAAAAAGCCCCTGGGGCCGGATCATGAGAATGAGCACCACCATGAAAAAAGGGGCCACGCTTTTGGCCCCACCGCCCACGAGGGGATCGATGTATAGACCGGCCAAATTTTCAAGCACCCCGATGATCAGGCCACCGATGATGGCCCCACCGATGCTGTCAAGTCCGCCCAGGATGATTACGGCAAGCACCCTCAAGCCCACATCTCCCATGTAGACACTGATGCCATTAATGTTGCCGATCACGATCCCGCCGATAGCGGAGGCCATGGCGCCGAAACACCAGGCAAGGGCGAAGACCCATCTCACGCTGATCCCCATGGACAGGGCCGCCTGCTGGTCATTGGCCGTTGCGCGCATGGCCACACCGGTTCTTGAGAACTTGAAGATGACGAGAAATACGGCCGTTGCAACAACGGCAAACACGAGACCCCACCAGAGTCCTGAAGGCACCACGGCGAAACCCAGATTGAGAGGCTCGGGGGGAAAGATCTCGGGGAAGTTTCGGAAGGTCGGGGTCCAGATCATGTATATGAGGCCTTTGAGGATCACGCCCAGGCCCAGGGTCACCATGATGACCGAAATAATGGGCTGGCCGATGAGGGGTCGAAGAATGACCCGCTCAACTGCGATCCCGAGGAGGAAAGCGCAAGCAAGGGTTATGGGCAGCGCCACATAAAAGGGCGCACCGACCCCGGCCAAGGCGGTGAAGCAGAGGAAGGCCCCCAGCGTCATGAACTCCCCCATGGCCAGGTTGAGGATGCTGGTGGCTTTGTAGATGAGAACGAAACCAAGGGCGATGAGGCCGTAAACACCGCCTGTGGCCAAGCCGGTCACGATGACCTGGATCAGGATATCCATAAGGTGCGCGTTCCGGTCTTTAGATCATAAGAAGGATGGGTCGAGCCACCCTTCATCTCAAATCATGCCCATTCTGTCAAGCCAATGATCTGCAGATTACACCCAGCAGCGCGAACGGTGGCCCGTGACGACCGATCATCAACCGATTCGCGCCCTTGCGAGCATATCTCTTGCGACGATGACCCGCTGGATGTCCAGGCTGCCCATGACCACCTGTGCGCTGATGGCGGTCTTGTAAAGGTCGCCGATTTCGTATTCCTGGCTCAGGCCGTATGCGCCGTGGACCTCCATGGCCTCAGCGGTGATTTCTTTGACGCCACCAGCCGTAAGGATTTTCAGGACAGCGGCCTCCGTCAGGATCTCGTCCCCGCGGTCCACCTTGGCGCAAACCTGGAATAGATAGGCCTTCATGGCCTCAACCTTGGTCTTCATTGCGGCCAGCTTGAACTGGGTCATCTGGAACTTTTCGCCGATGGGGGTCCCCCGATGGGCCCGGGTGGTTGCATATTCCAGCGCCAGATCCATGGCCCTTTCGGCCAGACCCACAAACAGGGCCGAGAAGGCCACCTTGCCGATGGCCTCCGTTTCAATAAGGATCTGAAAGCCCTGTCCCACATTCCCGATCACGCGGTTATCATGTGCGAAGTAGTCCTCCAGATACAGGTCACCGTTGTCAAAGGTCCCCGCGTGGATGAATGACTCCCTTTTCCCTGCTCTGTAGCCTTCGTTGTGGGCTTCCACAAGGAAGGCCGTCACCGCGTCGCCCGTCCTGGCAAATAGGATCAGGTGGTCGCCGATCCCCGAGTGGGTGATGAAGCGTTTTGAGCCGTTCAGGGTCCAACCCCCTTCGGTCTTCCTGCCGAGGGTCCTGATCTGGGTCGGGTCCGAGCCGGTTTCCGTCTCCGTGAAGGCCAGGCCGCCGGTGGTCTCAAGGGAGATCAGCCCAGGGAGAATCTCACGTTTTAGGTCGTCGGAGCCATACCGGAGGATGGCGTATCCCAGGAGGAAATTTTCAAACAACAGCCAGGAAGGTACAAGAGAGCCGTAGGAGAGCTCCTTGAGGGCTATGACGAATCCGGTGAAGGAACCATTCACCCCACCGTAGGGCTCTGGAAAAACAGACCTGAGAAGCCCCATGGATAGGAATTTTTCTTTCACAGGGTTTGGCATCTCGCCGCTTTGCTCCAATCCCTTTCGGATCGGCAAGAGATCGGTTCGGACAAACCGTCTTACGCTTTTCTGAATCTCCAACTCATCGAAGGAAAAGGTCATCTCCATGATGGCGCTGTTTGAAACCCCTTTCTCCCATGTGGCTGATGCGGGTTAGTCTGCCCCGTGGAATTGCAGGCAGAAGATGTAATTCGTTCGTCAAGTGTCGTAAGCCCACATGGCGTCTGCCGTGGGATCACCCAGGATCATCCATCCATAATGGCTCTTATTTAATACCTTCGCATATTTTATTTAGTTTTCTCAAGGTCCTGTTCTGCTTTACCCTCCCTTTTCTTGAGTATGGAAAAGAGCCGGTGGGAGCATGATGAAAATGGCAGGAAAATCTGAAGAAGGTCTGAAAACGGCAACGCGAAAGGAGGATGTTTCGCAAGTTGCCAGGGCCGGAAGCGCCTAATATCAAATGCTATGATCTCGCGGTTAGGGAGAAGGAGAAGACAACGGAATCGGGCGGAGGAAAGTCTGGGAGTGAGGATGTTTGACCCAATCCCAGAAAAGTTCACGGCTCGATCATTCCTGTCCTGTTAGAGTGAATGCGCCATAACAGCTGTAATCATCGACCCAGGTTTCTGCGCCGATTCCCTGTGACGAGCGTTGACCGGTCATGGCAGACGGGTGGGGATCAATCGCAATCTGAAGCGTTCCATTTCGCACCGTTTGGAGGGTGCCGGAGGGGATGAGCGTATTTCCCTCAAGGCCAAAGGTAACCGGGGAAGAAAATGGGATGGCCCCAAAGGCCATGCTAGTCCAGAGCGTAAACAGAAACACAAACACCCAAAAACCGTTTTGAGTGCTGGCATGAGGTTTCTCAAGAGCCTCCTTCTTTTTGCTTCCTTGAACATGGCTGGACCAAATACTATATCGGCGGCGGATCATGTTTCTTCAATTGTACTTGATCCTTTTGTAATTAAAATGAGTTATAAGGGTAAATCGCGTGGGTCCGGATGATCGGTTAGGCGACCGACATGGACGGAGGAATGGGTCAAATGGAGAAAGGCTATTTCAAGAAGGAAGTCAGGGTGTCCGTCGAATTGGCAAGAAAGGCCGCGCTTGCCACGGAGGCGATTCGGCGCCAGGGGATTCGATCGATAACCAAGAATGACGGCAGTCCCCTGACCCAGGCAGACATCGTTTCCCAGGCCATCATTCTCTCGGGGCTTCAAAGGGAATTTCCTCAAGATCGTATCTTGGCGGAAGAAGAGATAAGGGAAGGGGACATGGAAGCAGCTCAGGAAAGAGGCGTGCGATGCGCTCGCAGGGGATGGGGTTAAGAGATGCCGAAGAAAAACTTGAGTCGTGGGTCAACTACAGGGGAGCCCAGAAAGGATTGAGGGTCTGGATGGTGGATCCCATCGATGGAACCAAGGGTTACAAGGAGGGGTTGACCTATGCCATCGCCCTGGGCCTCTATTATGACGGCAGGCCTCAGTTCGGGTGCATCGCAGCCCCGGCATTTCCTTGGCCTGACGGCTCAAGCCACGAGACCGTGATTGCCTACGCAGGCATAGGAGCAGGCGCATTTAGGATCATCGGGGACGGGGACCGTCCGGAGCGGGTGCATGTCTCTGAGGGGACCGCGTTAGCACGATTCAGGGTGGTCGGCTCCAGGGCACATGACGAAGGAGACATGTGCGGCCGATTTATGGAACGGGCCGGCACAAGCACCCTCATTCGCATGGACGGTGAGGCCAAGTATGTGATGCTGGCCTCTGGTCTGGCGGATGTCTATGTCAGGGGCTCAAATCCCCGGTTCGGGATCGGGTATCCCTGGGACCATTGCGCCGGGCAAGTGATCCTGGAAGAAGCGGGGGGGAGGGTTACAGCCTTTTCGGGAGATCCGATCCCGTATGAGCGCGGAAAGGATTTGCGGATCTTGGAGATCGAGGGCCTGGTGGCGAGCAATGGCAGGCGACACGACGAGATCCTGGAGATGGTCAGGGCCATTTCGAAGGAAGCGCGTGGCGCATAGCTGACAGCGCATCGTCAAGGGACAGAAAGGACGAAGACTGAAATGAACGAACAAAAAGAGCCATGCAGAAGTCCAGACCCAGCCAGGCTGGAGGCCTTGAGGCTTTTGCCAAAAGAAATCACGGAAACACTCTCGAAGGAGGAGATTAGCACCTTCCTCTTCGAAGACGAGTGGCCCGACACGCTTGCAGAGAAGCTGAAGGACTACTTGGTATGAGACTCAGCGCTCAAGTGGCTACTTGATGAGTGAAAGCGCAGCCTTGAATTCGTCAGTGCCGGCCTTTTCGAGCAATTCATAAATGACCATCTCTGTAGAGGTGATCACGACGCCATGTTGCCGCATTCTCTCAATACTCACTTCCCAGTTGTGGGGGGAGCGGGAGGACATGGCGTCGCTGACCGCGTGGACGTTGTGTTGTGAAAGGCCGCTAATGGCCGTTTGAGATACACAGATGTGGGTCTCCAGGCCGATGACGATCAAAGAATCTCGCCCGAGCTTCCCAACTTTTTCGCGGAATTCGGGAACTTCAAAGCAGTCGAACGCTAGTTTCGAAACCGGATCATAATCGGGCAGTTCGGATTGGATCTCTTGGACCGTTGGGCCCAGTTTTTGCTGCTCTGAAACAAGGATAGGCATCCCGATGAGTTTCGCAAACTTTACAAGGCGTAAGGCATTTGAAAGGACCTTCTGTCTTTCCAACACGGCAGGCGCCAGTTTTTCCTGAATGTCCACGATAACCAGCACGCTGTCTTCCCTTTTCAATTTATGGGGAGGTGTCTGGACCATGATCTTTACTCCTCTTCTTTCTGCCACAAAAGGCGCAAATTTCGAAGCCAATAGACTATGGGTTTCGATCAGACCTCTCAAGTCTCAAGGTGACGAGATTATAGCTGTCGGGGCATTGGACCTCGATCGTATCGCCTTGCCACCAAGGGAGATTTCCGCCAAACTGAAAGGTGGAGAGACTCGGAAATATGTCATGATAGAAGAATCCGCATAGGCCGCCAGGGTTATGACAACTGATCTCAAAGGCCTCCCCGACCTGATGGCCGGCGTTGCATTGGCCCTTCACCCCGGTAACGGTGGCCACAACCTTTTTTCCAATCCCTGGATCTTTGGCCATAATTGAATCGTCTCCTTTCCTGACCAGATGAGGTGGGTAGTGCCCTCTACCATTGCCACAAATACAAGTCGATGGCAAGGAATGCTCCCATTGAATCCGGTGGATGTTATTGTGGGGGACCGCTTCATTCAAGATTCGGCTCAATTTTCCACCCTCGCGATGCGCGAGGCTCAATGTGTCGCATGAAACGTCAAGGGCCTTGAATGGGCGAGCCTGCCACGAATTCGGTTCGGCACCCATTTGCCTGCAAAGGATGACACCTAAAAGGCCTTGGTCATGGGCTCCCTCCACCCACTTCTCTGGTATGAATTCACGTGTTCATCTTTGGTCACCGGAGCCCTTCAGTCCCCGCTTGCCTAGGCCCTGTATCCCTCCGGCACCGGATGCCCGTCCACGTAAACATGATCCTTCTCGTCGAGCGCAAACCGACCTCTGGCGATCATCTCTATGGTTTTCGGGAAGATCTCCCAGTCACCGATTTCCTTCAGCCGCTCCTGGTGGTCTTCTGCAACGGCCAGGAGTCTTTGCCGGTCGCCGGCAAGCCTCTCCACGGGCTCCGGCAGGTTCACATTCATAGCCTCGGATACCATAAGAAGGGGTCCTGTATCCACACCTTGATCTGTCCAAAGGGTCGAGGCCCGGAGCGTGGTTTCCCCCGCCAGTATGGCATCGTAGACGGCATGGTCCCCCACGTACTTCCTGTTCCCCTCCGGTGTGAGAACAGACAGGTCGGCAGGGTGAACATTGACGCAACGATCAAGCGTCAGGTAACTCATATATCCCCCAAGGGCGATCACGTCGATATCGAAATCCTTTACAAGGCGTTTTGCGATACGATCATATTCCTTTCTCGCCTCTAGCCCATCCCGGGTCAGGACATTTCGCGAGATGGAGCGCATGCGATAAAAGGTGCGGATGTCGTAACTCGCATAGAAGATGCCTTTTTCATAGGCGATTCGTTCTCCCTGGCACTTCCCGTCTGATCGGTCGCTGAAGATGAAGGTCACTTCAAACGGGGAGCGGCCCTCTTGGATCCTCAGATTTTTTTCCAATGATATGAGCTTTCGGATGTTTGTACCAGATCCAGACATGAAGGCAGCAACCCGCATGGGCCGATCCACCTCCTTCGGTTCGAAAATCGCTTTGACAACCATGGCCCTTTCCTTTCATTTCAAAGCCGCCCCATCCAGGCCCGCATGTAGTCCCTCTTTTCTCTTGGCAGCCGATGGACTTTAAGGTATGTGATGCTGTAATGAGAACACCTAGAGGCAAAAGCCCACGACGAATCGCGCCTGTTCGAAGCAGCCCACCTGAGACGATTCGTCCTTAGTTTAAGTTTATGCCTCTGGGCTCGATCAAGGTCAATCTCAACGACCAGCTGAAGGAGCGTCTCGCCATGATCGTCAGAAATCTTCAAGACAAGGAGGTCCTGGACACCACGTACATCGCCCACGGCGGCGCCATTGCGCAGATGATCCTTGACCGCAGGGTTCTCAAGGAAATCGGGTTCCTGGCCACTGCAAGATTGGGTCCGGGAAAGGCCATTGAGCCCCATGCTGACCCCATGGAGGAGATCTATTTCATGGAGAGCGGGTCCGGGGAGATGACTGTGGATGAGGATCGAAGGCAGGTCGGCCCCGGCGATGCCGTCTGGATTCCAGCAGGCGCGGTTCATGGCCTAAGGAACAACGGCAAAGAAGAATGCATCATCTTTGTGGTTGCCTCTCCGCAATGGTAAGGACCGGCGTAGATACGCTGATGATTCGTCCGGGGGCGTTGGGGGATACCCTCATGATGTTACCGGCCCTGCACCAGTTAAAGGGGATCGTCCCTGTCACCGTGGCGGGCAGGAGGCCCGGCCTGGATTTTATCTCTCAGGCCGCGGAACACGTTGTGGACATGGAAGGCCCCGGATGGCACAGGCTTTTTGGGTCGAGCCCCGATTCGCGAGGCTTGCCCGTCACCAGTGCCCATCACGTGGTAGCGTTTCTGAAGGATCAAGACGGCCGAATCGAACGAAATCTCAAGACGTATTATCCGGACGCCAGGGTGTTTATCTTTCCAGCTTTGCCCACCGAAGGGACGGGTTCTCACGCGGCCTTTCACATTGCCTCTTGTCTCAAGGCTTCAGGCCTCTCCTTGGATCCGCAGGCGACCATCCGGCGAGCCTGCGAAGAACCGTTGATACGCATGGCGTCGGGGCCGGAATCGGGGCGCAGGATCGTCCTCCACCCTGGGTCCGGAAGCCCACGAAAGAACCATCCGATTTCATTGTGGCTGCGTCTGATGGAAAGTCTGCGACACGAAGGAGAGAACGAGGATGTCCGCATCACTATCCTTCTCGGCCCGGCCGAAGTAGAGCTGAAAGGGCTCTTCGGAGCCCATGTCAATGATCAGCGGACGGAGATCTCGATTTGTCCCTCCAGCGAGGGGCTCCTAAAGATCCTCCACGAAGCAGCCCTCTACGTGGGCCACGACAGCGGAATCACACATCTTTCATCCTTGCTCGGTACGACGACCCTGGCGCTGTTTCGAGAGACGGACCCACGACAATGGCGTCCGCTCGGGCCGAGGGTCGTTGTGATCCGTGAGATGGAGGAGGGCGACGCGCTCCTAAATCGCGTGCTCGACCTTGCAAGGAAACTGCCCTATAATCGGGCCGCCAAAATGGTTCGATAAAAAGCGCCCTTTCCCTGAAACGCCCTGTAATGCCCACTGCCGGCGCGGGGCATAAGCCGAATCTTTTGTAGAAGAAGGAGGAATGGCATGGAAAAGATAGAGGTCATCATCGGCCGAGAGATCCTGGATTCGAGGGGAAACCCCACGGTGGAGGTGGAAGTGGAACTGAGCGACGGCTCCGTGGGCCGGGCCTCGGTTCCATCGGGCGCTTCGACGGGGAAGTATGAAGCCGTTGAGCTGAGGGACAAGAACAAGAAACGATATCTGGGAAAAGGGGTAGAGAAGGCCGTTCAGAACGTCAATCGGCTCATCGGTCCTTCGCTCGCAGGCATGGACGCGACCGATCAGAGGCTCGTGGACAAGACCCTCATTGAATTGGACGGGACTCGAAACAAGGGCAAATTGGGGGCCAACGCCATCCTGGGCGTGTCGCTGGCCGTGGCCAGGGCCGCGGCCAGCGCCCTTTTCATGCCGCTTTACCGTTACATCGGCGGCACCAACGGTTGCCGCCTCCCCATGCCCATGATGAACATCTTGAACGGGGGGCTCCATGCGGGGAACAACGTGGATCTTCAGGAATTCATGATCATGCCGGTCGGCGGGAAGACCTTCCGGGAGGCCTTGCGCATCGGGGTTGAGGTCTTTCACGGTCTGGCGGGCGTCCTCAAGAAGCGAGGGCTATCAACGGCCGTGGGAGACGAGGGGGGATTTGCTCCGGACCTCAAATCCAATGAAGAGGCTGTGGAAATGTTGCTGGCCGGGATTGAGAAGGCCGGATACACCCCGGGGAAAGACGTCGTCCTGGCGCTGGATGCGGCGGCAAGCTCTTTCTATAAGGAGGGTAAGTACGTCTTCTTCAAGTCGGACCAGTCTTCGCGTAGCTCCGAAGAGATGGTCGCCTTTTACGCGGACTGGGTGAATCGTTTCCCGATCCATTCCATTGAAGACGGGTTGGACGAAGGAGACTGGAAAGGATGGCGGAAACTCAATGAGGCCCTTGGAAGCCGGGTCCAGTTGGTGGGGGATGACCTCTTCGTCACCAATACGGAGCGCATATCGAGAGGCATCAAGGATGGGGCCGCCAATGCGGTGCTCATCAAGTTGAATCAGATCGGGACCTTGACCGAGACCCTGGATGCTATTCAGATGGCCCATCGCGCGGGCTGGAACGCAGTCATTTCCCACCGCTCGGGAGAAACCGAGGACACGTTTATTGCAGACCTGGCGGTGGCCACCGGCACCGGCCAAATCAAGACCGGCTCACTCTGCCGCTCTGAGAGGACCTGCAAGTACAACCAGCTCCTCAGAATCGAAGAGGAACTGGGAGATGGTGCCCTGTTTGGGTGGCCTGACCAGGGCTGATGAGTTGGAGGGATGGCGCACTTGAACAGTGGGCCGTTCCTCCCTCACCGAGGGTTCAGTTCGCCGCAGGCAGCTTGACCCTCGGATACCGTTGACCCTATATGCAAAGGATCGCCCCTTTGGAACAGAAGGCCAACCCCATTGAGAAATGCCCTGAAAAAATCGGGGATTGTCCCCTTGTGGAGGAGCTTCTTCGGCTGCGAGAGGAATGCAAGAGGCTGGAGGCGCTTTCTCAGACGGATACGCTGACCGGGCTTTTCAATTTTCGGTATTTCCTTGCCGCCCTGGAAACGGAGATGGAGCGCACCCGCCGCACGGGCCTCTCCACTAGCCTCATCATGATCGACCTGGACCACTTCAAACGGGTCAATGACACCTACGGTCACGAGTCAGGCAACCGTGCCCTTCTGTGGGCGACGAAAGTCTTTCAGAAAGCGACCCGGAAAATCGATATATTGTCTAGGTATGGCGGTGAGGAGTTTGCCATCATCCTTCCTGGCACGCGGCTGTCCCATGGTATGCGCACGGCCGAACGCCTCCGTCTGGCAATGGAACAAGCCAAACTGGAACTGGACGGGGATCGCGTTGCCTTGACTGCAAGTTTTGGGGTGTATACGTACAAGGGCAGGGAGGATCTCTCGGTAGAGGGGTTCATCAAGCGAGCAGACAGCTTTCTCCTTGAGGCCAAGGCCAGGGGTCGAAACCGCGTCTGCTGCGAAGAAACCCAGCTTGAGGTCGGCGCCACGGAAATTACGGCCAAGGAGAGGGAAGCGCTTCTCACGGCAAGCAAATCGACTGATTGAGGTCCGGGATGTGAACGGCGATGACAGGAAAACCGAAGCGGTGGCCGCGGCCAATGGGCCCGTCACGGTGAGCGTCACAAGCGGGAAGGGTGGGGTTGGCAAAACCAGCCTCACCGTGAATCTCGCTTTCGCGTTGGTTGGAAGGGGCAAGCGCGTGCTCGTGGTGGACGGAGACCTGGGCCTTGCCAATGTCGACGTTCTCCTCAAACTCACGGTAACGAAGACCATTCGGGACCTTCTTGAAACGGGGGCTGACCCGCTAGACGCCGTTGTCTACCCCCACCCCAATCTGGGTGTGCTCCCGGCCAGCTCAGGCGTGCCTGACATGGTCGCCATCGGCCCGGAGGAACAGACCCTTCTCGGCGAATTCCTCCACCCGATCATGCGCCAGTTTGATTTTGTGCTCATGGACACGGCGGCAGGCATCGGGTCTTCCGTTCTCTGGTTTAACAACTTTGTCCGCCACAACTTGGTCCTGGCGACTTCCGATCCAACTTCCATCACGGATGCCTATGCGGTGATGAAGGTCCTTTCAACGGATTATGGCCGAAATCGATTTCTGCTGGTCATGAACCAGGTCCGAAGCGAGGAAGAGGGGCGCCATACCTATGAGGCGCTGGAGAAGGTGGCCAAACGATTCCTCCCTTTTAGCCTCGACTACCTGGGGGCCATCCCTGAAGACCCGGCTGTTCGGATGGCCGTCCGGCATCAGACCCCCTTCTTCAAACGTTCTCCCCAGGCCAGAGCGACTGTGGCCGTCAGCCGGTTGGCTCAAAGGATTGAGGGGCTCGCCAGTTAACAAAGGGCTTGACGCCCAAGATCTGAAATACAAGGTGAAAGGAAACAAAAGGGCGAAGTGAGTGCGGGAAAGACTCACGATTTCCCTACGGTTTTTTTCGCCCTTTTTCCCTTGGCGGGCAACCCGATAAGGGCCTTGGCAAGCTTCACCTTCTTATCCAGTTCTCCCTCCCTCAGGATCATGATTCGTTGGGCCTGAGGAGAGCCCGCCCCGTGCATGGACTCTATCAGCGCCGTGCCCCCCGTCATGGCCTCGATCAGGCGGGCGATCTTGACCCGGTGCTCCGTTGGAATCTCCGAAACACCGGAGAAATATTTTCGGACCAGATGGCCCACGTCCTCGCTTTCCAGATCGTACTGGCTCGGCAAGGTGGCGATAAACCCCCCTGCCAGATCGAGGGCCAGCCTGGCCACCTCGAAGTGGAAGCGCGTCACGTTCTGTTTGCAGACGTTGGCGAGCATGGTGTTCACCATGTAAGCCCCCGACGGCGTGGGGCAGCCCTCCGCGGAGCACGCAATGGAGGAGCTGTAAAGGGTCTCGCAAAGATGGATCATCTCGGTGATCTTGTCTTTCACATGGGACCCCTTGGACGTACCCTGGATCTGCGTAAGGTAGGTCACCGCCCCGGTCAGAACATCCATGAGCCCGGTCTTGCACGCACCGTAATTGGCACGGTGGTGGGCCGCAAAACGGTAAACGAGCGTCCCGGCAAATTCCGTCTGCCCGTCCAGAAAGACCCGCTCCTTGGGGACAAATACATCTTCAAAGGCAATCACGGCCTCCCCGCCCACCGCCGCAAAAGTGGGTTTCCCCGAGTCAATTCTTTCCCGCCGGTCCCTGCGATCATCGCTCGCCTGCCGGCCGAAGATCATGGTGACCCCAGGGGCATCCACCGGGATGGCGCAGACAACCGCATAATCCTTGGATCGCTCGTCCATGGCCGTGGTGGGCATGACCAGGATCTCATGGGAATTGACAGCCCCCGTCATGTGCAGCTTGGCCCCCCGGATGACCATGCCGCCATCCTTCCGCTCGACGATGTGCACATACTGATCAGGGTCTGCCTGCTCCATAGGACCCTTCGACCGGTCCCCCTTGGGATCAGTCATGGCCCCTACCACCATCAGGTTTTCGTCCTGAATCCGGATGAGCCACTCTTTGAAACGTTCAAAATAGTCCGTTCCATGCTTCTGGTCCACTTCATAGGTCACGGAATAAGCCGCGTTGATGCCGTCAAAGCCCACGCAACGTTGAAAACACGTCCCCGTCTTCTGGCCCAGCACCCTCAAAAGCTTCACCTTCTTGATCAGGTCCTCCACACTCTGGTGCACGTGGGTAAACCGGCTGATGGTATGACCGGTCAGGTGCGAGACGGCCGTTGCCAGATCCTTGTAATTCGGTTTGCTCGCCAGGGCATAGGTCATGGCCGCTGCCCTCACGTGGGGCGCCGTGGCCGGATGCCGGGTCACATCCTCGATCCTCTCACCCCTGTAATAAATCCTGGGATGGATTTTCCTCAGGCTTTCCAAATATTCAGCACCGTTTTTAAGCTTCATCATTTCCCCTTTCAGCCATGCGCATTGCGCTTGCTTCAGCTTTTCCCGGAGGGCTGAGATTTCTCACGCAGGGTCCGCCGCAGAAACTTCCCTGTCAGCGTCTTCGGGATCTCTTCGACAAGCTCCACCTTCCGTGGGTACTTATAGGCCGCCATGCGGCTCTTACAAAAAGATATGATCTCTTCCGGGGTCACGCCACGGGCCATCCCGGGCTTAAGCGCCACGTAGGCCTTGACCGTCTCCCCCCGATAGGGGTCCGCCTCCCCCACCACGGCCACTTCCTTCACCGCAGGGTGCTGATAGATCACATCCTCCACATCCCTCGGCCACACCTTAAAGCCGGAGGCCACAATCAGGTCCTTTTTCCGGTCCACCACATAGAACCAACCCTCCTCATCCATCTTCCCCACATCACCGGTATAAAGCCATCCGTCACGAATGGCGTGCCGGGTCTCTTCC
Organism: uncultured delta proteobacterium; assembly: GCA_963830155.1. Classification (GTDB taxonomy): domain Bacteria; phylum Desulfobacterota; class DSM-4660; order Desulfatiglandales; family Desulfatiglandaceae; genus CAWHLE01. The sequence goes on from CAWHLE010000002.1 coordinate 23,774, forward strand.
TCCTTTTGCCAATACCCCGGGACGACGATGGGTCCCGAATCAACGATTTCACCCACTTCGTTTGGACCAACGGACTGCGTGCCGTCTTCCAGGTCCATGATCTTTACCACACAGTTGGGAACGGGCAGACCCACGGAAAGGGCCCCGCTTTCAAGGTCAACCGGCGCCCGCTTACCCCAGGGCACTAGGTGCGAGGGAGAATTGGTCTCGGTCATGCCGTAGGCGTTGTAAATGTAGAGCCCCGTCAGCTTCTCGAACTGCTCCACAATGGCCGCTGAAACCGGCGCCCCCCCACTGTAGGCCTTGACAAAGGAAGAAAGCTCCCTTTTCTGAAGGTCGGGATGGTTCATGAGGGCAATATAGACTGTGATGGAGGCAACCGTTGTGGTCACGTGCCATTTCTCGATCAGCCTCAGGGCCTCGCTCGCATCAAAACGATAGAAAAGCACCACCGGAATCCCTGCCAGCGCGGCAGAAGCCAAATGCGCCACCTCACCGGTCACATGGAAAAGCGGGGCAACCCCCAGCACCACGTCGGTTTCATTCAACTGCAGCATGGCCTGGTACACCCGGGCGTTGAAGGCAATGTTGCCGTGGGTGTTCATGGCCCCCTTGGGAGGACCGGTGGTGCCAGATGTGTAGGTCAGATACGCCACATCGTCAGGACCCAGACCCCCGTCCGGGATTTCCCTGTCCCTGTACTTTTCAATCAGGTCAAACAGGTCCAGGGCGCCTTCCTGCGGCCGCTTCTCAATCCCTTTCAAAAGGCCGGGGACTTCCGCGCCCGGTGCAAGCATGTCCAAAGGAGACGTCGTGATCACCTGCTCAATGGATATCTTCCGCAGCGCTTCAAGATCCAGCGATTCCGCGATGTCCTCCTGTGTCACCAGAACCTTGGCCCCGGCATCCCGGCAAAAATAGGACACCTCCTTGTCCTTGTACATGGGGTTGATCGGCACAATGATGGCCCCGGCCTTCCACCCCCCGTAAGCGGCCACCATGAACTGGGGCACATTCTGGAGATCAACAATCACCCGATCCCCCCGCTTGACCCCCAGTGCGGTCAACCCGGCTGCAAAACCGCTCGACAAATGGTCCAGCATGGAATAGGAAATTTCGTGGTCAAAATAATAAACCGCCGCCTTTTCCGGCCTTGCACCCGCTGAATGCTTGAAATCCGCCAAAGCCGTGCTCCCAGAAATCTCCAGATCCTGCGCAACATGATCAGGATACTGCCTTATCCATGGTCTCTGATGATAAATGGATTCCCCCGTCATAAGCCCCTCGCTACCAGGCGGTCCAACCGCCGTCAATATATATGGTCTGACCCGTGATAAAATCCGAGGCACGTGTTGCCAGAAAATACCCCTTCAGGTTCGTGTCGATGACCAGATCCCACTTCTCCTCCGGATACTCCAGCACCTCCACCCGATGATTGACCCCCGCATTGTTCACCAAAATGTCAATCTTCCCAAAACGGTCCAGGATCTCATCCACCGCCTCCACAACGGACGCCTTGGAGGTCACATCCATATGAAACCCCACCTCCATTCAATTAGAGATAATGAGATCGATGACATGGTCCTTGGAGAACCCTGACCTGACGCTCTGAACCAAGACCAATTCGTGAACGTTTAAATTGAATCTAGCACAGACATCAAAATTCGGTCAAGGAAGTGCGGGGTTCGGGTTTGCTTGAGATGGAAAGCAAGGGTTTGGTATTTAGTGAAAAAAAACGTGGATACCAACCCTCATCGTCTCGATCAGTTTTTGCTTTAAGCATTCGCGGTATCGTCCCTGCGTCCGTGTGAGATGGCGGGCTTCTCTTTTCCGTTGATCCTGAAGGTCTTCTGGCGGAAGCACGACAGTCTGAGAATACGACGGGAACCATTTCAATGGTCTATCTGACCATGCGGATCATGATCCTGTCCATTTTTGCCATGGGATATAACCTTCTGCTTGGACGGACCGGCCTCCTCTCCTTCGGGCATGCCGCCTTCTACGCAGCGGGTGCCATTTTGTTTGAAGGAAAGGACATCACCCACCTGCCGATTCACCGGAGGGTCGAGCGCGGTATCTGCCGATCCTTTCAGGTCGTCAACGTTTTCCCTGAGCTCAATGTGTTCGACAATGTCCAAATCCCTGTCCTTGCCCGGATGAAAAGGGCCCACCTCATTTTCCGGCCCGCCCGAAAAGAAGAGGGGGTCCGAGAAGCCGTGAACGCACTCCTTGAACAGATCGGGCTGCTCGAACGCGCCGCAACGCTTGCCAGCGCCCTCTCCCATGGAGACCAGCGCGCGCTGGAGGTGGAAATCGCGCTTGCCGCCAACCCCAAGATCCTGTTTCTGGACGAGCCCACTGCCGGGATGAACCCCGTAGAGCGGGTCAGGATTCCGGAGAACATCAAGAAGCTCTCCAAGGAAGGCTCAACCACCTTTGTGATTGTCGAGCACGACATGGACGTGGTCTTTTCCTTATCGGACCGGGTTGTGGTGCTGCATCACGGAGACGTGATCGCAGACGGGACGCGCAGCAACATACAAGGTGACCCCAAAGTTCGCGAAGTCTATCTTGGCGAGGAGATTTAAATGTGATCCTCCAGGTTGAATCCATCAACACCTACTATGCCACCTCTCACATCTTACAGGACGTCTCTTTTGAGGTCGAGGCAGGCGAGGTCGTTGCGCTCTTGGGTCGAAATGGCGTCGGCAAGACGACCACCCTGCGGTCCATTATGGGTCTCACACCGCCTCGAAGGGGTCACATCCGATTTAGGGACGTGGACGTCATGGGCTTGCCCCCCTACGGCTGGCAAGGGATACTAGATCGCTCAATTTGGGAATAGATTGGTTTGTGCCGGGTCAATTGGCAGGAGGAATCCCCTCCTGGCTCCAGCCGCGGCTTTCATAGTACTCTTTGAGCAGGGTCTCCATGTCGTTCTTTGCGATCACCTTTCCGGATTGAAGCGCTTCCCGGTGGAAGCGCTGCGGCAGATGATCGTCCTCCGGCTTCAATCCCTCGCGGACATTGAATCGCCGCGTCTCATTGGTCACATTGGCCGCAATGGCCTGCAGGCCTTCCTTATCCAGCCTCAGCCCGGTGGTGCCCTCGATGATGGTGCTGAGCTCCTCCCATTGGTATAGGTCCCGATAAAATCGGCAAAGAATCAGGGTGTCGAAAACGGTCAACCGGTCTTCCCACTCCACAAACATGGCGGCCTTGCCTTCGATCTGGTCTGGATCGATCATCTTGGCGAGCTCCGGTTTGTAAAAGGTGGCCCTCAAATGGCAGGCCCCCCGATCCGACGTCCCGTAAGCAAGCCCCATTCCCTTAAGGACTCTCGGGTCGTATCCTGCCGGTTCAAGGCCTTTGACGTGAATGGCCTGATCTTCCATGGACCATGCCTTGGCCGCGTTTTTGATTCCGTCTGCCAGGATAGTCCCGATGCCGTTGCGGCGTGCGATGTCTTCAAGCAGCCGGGCGATACCATCCACATCGCCGTAGTCGATCTTCAGGTCGATCCGTTTTTGCCTCGCGGCCTCAATGGCGAAGGCGGCCAGGTTTCCGGCGGTGATGGTATCCATGCCGAGGCGATCACAAATGTCGTTGAGATACATGATTTCTTCGATTCGGTCTATTTCGCAGAGCCCACCGAAGGCGTATATGGTTTCGTACTCCGGACCCTCCACCTTGAGGCCGGCATGGCGGCCTTCCTTGACTGTGCTGAGACGACCGCACGCGATGAAGCACTTGAGGCAGGCGTGGGGGTTGACGTCGCATCGTTCATGGAGCGCGTCAGCGCTGATCTTCTCCCAGTTCTCAAAGGTGCCTTTCTGCCAGTAGCGGGTGGGAAACCCGCCCGCCTGATTCATGATCTTAACGAGCATGGGGGTGCCCATGGTCTTGTAGGCCTTCACGCCGGCATCATCCTTCCCTTTGTCCGCGATCCGCTTGGCAAATTCATTGACGCGTGTTTCGTCCGCCAGTTCTCTCTTCTGCGACCCCCAGAATGCCACGGCCTTGACACGCTTGCTTCCCAGAACCGCGCCTGCCCCCGTTCGGCCGGCCGACCGCCAGTAGTCGTTCTCCACCACGGAGAAGACAATCCCGTTTTCGCCGGCAGGCCCAATGACCATGACACCGCACTTGGGCTGCCCGGGGTTGCCGCTCAGGACCGCCTCCCTGACACGGTCTTCGGTTTGATAGGTATCCAAACCCCACAACTTTCCGGCGGGATGAAATCGAACCGACGAGTCCGAGACCTCGATCCAGATCGGGTCCAATGAAGCACCCTGGATGAGCACCGCATCATAACCGGTGCGGGACATGTAATCGCCGACCGTCCCTCCCGAATAGGATTCGGAATAGAACCCGGTCTGGGGCGATTTTGTATAAATTCCATGCCTGCATGAGCCCCAGACGCGCGTTCCTGAAATGGGCCCTGTGGCCAGGATGATGGAGTTCCGACCGCTCAGCGGATCAACCCCAGGGGGATTGTGCTTCATGAGCAGATAAGTGGAAAGTCCCTTTCCCCCCAGGTATTTTTCCAGAACTGAATCCTCAACAGGCGCAGCCTCGTAAGTCTGATCGCTCACGTTGATTTTCAAAATGCGGTTAAAAAAACCCTTCATTCTTTTACTCTCCTCTAAAAAACGCCTTTGGCGGCCTTTTCAAATGTCCATTCGAGAACCAACGTGGATCACAAGGCGGCTTTGTATATCGAAACCGCATCTTCTAAAATAATCACCCGTGGATTGTTGGCCAAGAGCCTGGTGACCTTCATGACGCCCTCCGCCAGCCTTGGGATATCGTTTTCGGTGATCCCAAACTCAGCCCAGCTGCCTTGGGACCCGAAGGTCCTCTGCAAGTCGCTCGATGGCCTCGACCGCCACTTCAGCCCTTTCCACTTGATCCAGACCCTCGGTAGGGATGCAGAAGGCGTCCGTCATCCGCGCGAACTTGGAGAGATTCCCCAAGGTGTTGAAACGCATCACGTGTGGGAGCATCAAGGTGTTGGCCACCCCATGCGGGATGTGAAATTCGGCACCGATGGGGTAGGCAAAGGCATGAACGGCCGTGACGCCTGCGTTGGCAAAGGCCATGCCTGCAAGGAGGCTTCCCTCCATCATGGCTGCCCTGGACTCGGCGTTGCGCCCGTTTGCATAGGCGGTGCGGATATTGTGATAGAGGAGCTCCATGGCCCTGAAAGCCAGCATGTCGGTCATGCCTGTGGCGTTCACCGAGGTGTAGGCCTCTATGGCGTGGATCAAAGCGTCCATGCCGGTTGCAGCTGTGATCTTTGGCGGAAGGCCGTAAGTCAGGAGCCGGATCCAGCAGCGCTACGGCCGGGAAAAGATAGGGGCTGACGATCCCCTTCTTGAGCTTTTCCCCTTCGTCTGAAAGGATGGCGATGGGTGTCACCTCGCTCCCCGTCCCGGCCGTTGTGGGCACCATCACAGTGGGAAGTCCGGGCTTTGGGACCATGTCCACACCGAAATATTTGGAGATGGGTCCCTTATTGGTGGCCATGATGGCCGAGGCTTTGGCGATGTCGATGGGACTGCCGCCGCCAAACCCGATGACAAGATCGGCCTTGTGCCGTTTGATGACACTCAGGCACTCGGCCACGATCTCGTAGCGCGGATCCGGCTCAACGCCATCGTAGACCATAACCGAAACCCCTGCGCTCCCGAGAGACTCCTCTGCTTGTTTGATCAAGCCCGCACTGACTCACTCCTTTGTCTGTGACAACCACTACCTTCTTCGCCTGGAGACCCTTGACCTCCTGGCCGATCTGCGAAATGGCCCCAGGCCCCATGACGACCCGAGGCGTGGTTCTGAATATCGTAATCCTGTTCATGATCTTCTCCTTCTTCCTCGTTCCCATTCCAAAGGAAGCGTCCTCAGGTTAACGAGCCCGCATTCCCTTGCTCCAAGCACCTTGCGCCGTCCACCATGTTCAGCAAGTACCCGAATCCACAATTCACGGCGAGAACGAAGTCTAATCCCCTTGAAACACCACCCCCCGGTCTATCTGAAAGACCTGGTCCAGCATACCGATCGAATGCTGTAAGTTGGACTCCGAAAGAATCACCGAAAGCTCCTCTTTGATGAATTCCCCGACCACGTCCACCAGCCGCTGGGCCAGGACGGGCGCCACCCCTTCAAAAGGTTCGTCGAGCAGCAGGAGCCTATGGCCGGCCATCAAGGCCCGGCCGATGGCCACCAGCTTCTGCTGCCCGCCGGAGAGTTCCATGGCCTGACGCTGGGAAAAGTGTCTCTACTTCCGGAATCATCTCATAGATCTTCTTCAATCGCTGTGGCCCCTCCGCGGCACCGATGGCCCAAGCCGGTAAAAGGATATTTTCCTCAACGGTCAATTCCGGGATAAGACGCCGTTCCTCCGGCATGTACCCAATACCAAGACCGGTTCGGCCGTAAGCGGGAACTTCTCTTAAATTCACACCGTCAAACTCGACCAGCCCGCTGCTGGCAGGGAGCAGGCCCATGATGCTGCGCATCAGAGTGGTTTTTCCGGCCCCGTTGCGTCCGATCAGCCCGGCCACCGCACCGGTGGGAAGCTCGAGGTCCACTCCCCGCAGGATTTGGACCGCCTGGATGGAAACATTTAAACCCTTAATCTTGAGCATTTCCAGTGCTCCCTCTTTTCACCGCCTGCTCGCTTCCCCCGATCACATACTGGCGTACCTTGCTGTCGGCCAGCACTTCCTCCGGTCCCCCGTCGGCAATAATCCGGCCATCGCAGAAGGCCAGGATGCGGTCGGAATAACGGCTGACGATTTCCATATCATGTTCCACGAAGAGGACGGTGACCCCTTCGGCCCGCAAGGCCTTCATAATCATATCCATGATATCGAACTTCTGGTCGGCATTGATCCCGCTGGTCGGTTCGTCAAGCATCATAATCTGCGGCTTTCCCACCATGGACATGGCAATGTCCAACAGTTTGCGAATCCCGCCCGGCAAGGCGTTGGCCGGTTTGTCCCGGTAATCGATCAAGCCGAATCGTTCCATGATCGCTCCGGCCGCCTCCGGTCCGTCGACCTGATCACTTGGGACCTTTTGCCGGGGCCGGGAAAAGAAAGATTTTCTATTGACCCGGGAGACAATCCCCAGCCCGACCATGATATTATCTTCCACGGAAAGGGAGTCATACAGTTGAGGGATCTGAAAAGACCGGCAGACCCCTAACCGGGTGATCTCCCTCGGAGACAGAGGGGTGATATCGCGGCCCTGGAAACGAATCTCCCCGGCGCTGGGCTTCAAGTAACCGGTGATCATATTGATGAAGGTGGTCTTCCCCGCCCCGTTGGACCCGATCAGCCCGACTACGCTGTCCTGCTGGATGGCAGCGGAAATATCCCAGGCCGCGGTCACGGCCCCAAAAACTTTGCGCAGCCCTTTGGCTTCCAGGATGGGCAGGGCTTCCATATCAGGCCCTCCTTTGTCGGGTTTGAAAAATGGACCATAGCCCGGCGGGCAGGAAGAAGATGACCAGCAACAGGGCCGTGCCCAGGATCATTTGCCAGGTATTGGGCGAATATTCATAGGCGAAGCTGCGGATCGACTCAAAAATTAAAGAGCCAAGGAACGGAGCCAGGACGTTTCCGGTGCCGCCCAAAATGGCGATGAAGACAAATTCCCCGGAGGTGGTCCAGTAGGCCAATTCCGGACCGATATGACCTATGGTGATGGCCGTCAAGGTTCCGCCCATTCCGGCCAAAATGGCGGCGATCACATATTTGATATGGATGGCCCGACGCGCCGAAGCGCCCATGTATTCCACCCGGAGTTCGTTGTCTTTGATCGCCGGAGACAGTCGTCCTAAAGGCGTTTTCAGATAGCGGTTCAAGAGCAAGGCCGCCAGGAAGACCGTCACGCAGGCCAGGGCAAACACCGCATAGCGGGTCCAGCGCCTCGGAAAACGAAAATCCCAAAAGAGTGGGCAAGGCCACATTGAAACCGTCCGTGCTTCCCAATGCGGCCGTTTTGACCAACAGGCCGTAAAGAATCATCGAAAAGGCCAAGCTCAACATGGCAAAGAAAATGCCCCGGTAGTTGGCAAGGAGGAAACCCAGGATGAAGGCCGCAAAACCGGCCACCGCCGACCCGCAAAGGAGCAATAGGACGGCATCTTTGATTCCCAGGGATAAGCCCAGGCTTCCGGCCGTATAGGCACCCAGACAGTAGTAAAGGCCTTGTCCGAAGGACACGAGGCCTGTGCGCATCAGCAAAAACAGGCCCAAAACGACCAGCCCTTCGCCGAAGGAGACGGTAAACAGGAACAACACCCATTGAGGCAGAAAAGGGCCGATGACCAGCAAGACCGCCAAGGCCCCTGCCGCAATACGAAAGGTATGATCAACCCGGTTCATATCTTGCGGGCCTCCGCGCCATGAAACAATCCTTGAGGTTTTAAAAGCAGGACCAGGGCCATGACCAGATAGATGCTGAAAAGCTCGATTTCGGGCAAATAATGGACGGCCACGGACCGCACCATCCCGACGATCAAGGCCCCCAAGGCGGCCCCTTGCAGACTGCCCAAGCCCCCGATGACTACTACTGCAAAGGCCAGGACGATCACCTCTACGCCCATGCCGGGCACCACCGAGATGGTCGGGGCGGTGAAGGCCCCGCCGATGGCAGCCAGCATGGCCCCAACGGTAAAGGTAACCAAATAAAAACGGTTCACCTTGATCCCCATGGCCAGGCTCACTTCCCGGTCATGAATCACCGCTAAAAGGAGCTTTCCCTGCCGGGTAAATTGAAGGACCCAGAATAGGCCTATACCCGTGAACAGTGAAACGCCGATCAGGATGATGTTGTAGGCCGGGTAGATCAAGCCGGCGAATTCAACACTGCCCAACAGGCTATAGGGTTCCGATATAAAATAGGGATCAACCCCCCAGATCAGTTTGATGACATCTTCCAAGATCAGAAAAAGGGCGAAAGTCACGATCAGGAGGAGAATCTCATCTTTCCCATACATGAAACGTAAAAGCCCCCGTTCGATCAGGGGCCCCACCACCAGCCCGACTGCGACCGCACCCAGGGCCAGCATGGCATAACTGCCCAAAGGGAAGAAGCCGTGGTTGAGCCAATAACCGGCCAAAGAAGCGGCGGCATAAGCCCCAAGTGCGTAAAGGCTGCCATGGGCCATGTTGAGGATCTTCATCACCCCGTAGATAAGGGTGAGCCCAACCGCGATAATGAACAGCCAGGAAGAATACAGGATCCCGTCCACCAGGACCGCCAACAGATCACTCATGGTCAAGTCGCTCCGCGGCGGACCGGGGGAATATGCACCCCGGCCCCGCTAAGTTCCGAAAGAATCCTTAGGATTTCCACCCTGAAACCTCGGGTATCAGGATGGGCACTACTTGGTCTCTTTAAACCCGGACTTGATCCAGTCTGCGCTCTTGACGCCTTCGGGGGGGTTGACCTTGGCAGCCGGGTAACGCTTGATGTCGACAATCGTCAGCTGACCTTTCACATGTTTGACCATGCCGTAAGCGGTCCCTTGAATGGCCTGATGCCCTTTACCCAGGGCCATTTCAACTTTTCCACTTGGGCTCTCAAAAGTCAGATTCTCCAAAGCGGCAATGATCTGGTCCTGATTGGGGGCCTTGCCGTCATTGGCCGCCTGGGCCTTTTCATAAGCGGCCTTCACCCCTAAAATGGCTTGGGCCATCTTGTAGGCCGGATATGTGGGGGGCACGGCATAACGATCCTCAAAGGTCTTGCGGAACCAGCGGTTCAGCTCGCTGTCCGGGGCAAAGACCCCGTGAGGCCCGCGAGCGCCGATCACCGTCCCATCCGGCATCTGTTTGGCCAGACGATACATGGCCGATTCTCCGGCGGTAAGAACGACCGTGCTCTTTTTAAATAGTCCCCTGGGGGCCGCCTGCAAGACGAAGGCCTCCAGGTCGCCTCCCCAGAAGCTGGAATGGACCACTTCGGCACCGCTTGAAAGCAAGGTGGAAATTTCCGCGCCGTACTGGCCGGCCATGAGTTTGGGCATCTGGGAAACGGCTACCTTCACGCCGGGATCCAAGACCTTCATGGACGCTTCAAAGTCATTCCAGGAATCCTGCCCCCAGGCGTAATTTTGATTGATCCCGGCGATCTTCTTTATGTTTTTTTTCAACTCGGTGACATAAAGGGCCGCGGCCACATTGTCCATGGTGGCATGGGCCCCGGTACGGAAGACGTATTTATAACTGCCGTCCTCAAAAACACGGGGGGTCCCGGCATCAAAAATGATGGTTAGTTTTTTGAGCTCTTCGGCCACCGGTGGGATGGCGATGGCATCCCCGCTGGAGATATAGCCGATCACCAAATCCACATCCTGACGCTGGACCAGGTTGCGGTATTCGGTCACCTGTTTGGTGACGCCGCCGGCCTCATCTAGAAAAACCAGTTCAATAGGCGCACCCCCGAGTCCCTTGGTGGCATAGGGGGCAGGCACCTTACTGCCGGCATTGAGGGCTTCCGTCAACACTTCGGCCCCATTACGGGCCGGCACCCCGAAGGGTCCGGCGGCCGGTCCGGAAAGGAAGGTGACGACACCGATTTTAATCGGCTTTTCCTCGGCGGCCATGGCGCTGAAGGTCCAACTTAGGATGAAAATCGCGGTCAGGAAAATGACCCAAAATGCCCTGGAGTATCTTTTCGTAGTAGGCCTTTCTTTCTGTTCCATTGGTTTCCCTCCTCTTCCGAACCAGTTAAATGAGCGATGTTCTCTTCTCTTGTCAGTTAATGAATGTTTCGCCTGGTTATCCCCCATTGATCACCTCCTTGCCTTCAATTCTTGAACATCTTCGTTCTCATGGCAATATTTTCTCCGCCGAATCATAAGCCATCCCGTTAATCGCCTCCGGGAATTACTTCCCGACCAGTGGAAGCTCACGCCAAAGGACGAACACGGACTGATTATCGCCCAGGATAATCAGTCTCATCCGACATCCTCATTGTCAAGGAGCGAATGCGGCACATCTTAGCCGCATTTACAAGATCTCGCCGGGTGGGTGTGAATCCTTCTTGATGGGTGAGATCATTGATTTCCGTTCCACCGTTCGGATGATGCGCGGAGACTATGAATCATGGTATGCCAGGTCTCCCCATTCATACTGGACGATCGACACAAATGTGATGGCCGCCGTGTCGGCCCTGAGGATCCGCCTTCCGAGAGAAACCGGGCAAAAACCTGATTCAGCGGCCAGGGCCACTTCCTGGGTATCGAAACCGCCCTCCGGACCAACGACCCCAATCACGGTCCGGGATCTGGGCGACCCGCGAAGCACCTCCTTCAAATCCCTGGTCCCTGCCCGTTCCCAGAAGATGACCTTGAGCGCCGTCTCATCGGTGAACAGCCGGCCAAGCTCTTTGAAATCACAGAGCGTCCCGATGTTTGCGGGCTTCTTCCGGTCCGATTGCTTCGCAGCGTTCTTCGTGATCCTTTCCCAGTGACCTCGCTTCCGTTCAAAGCGTTCTTTATCGAGCTTGACAACGGTCCTTGATGAATGAAAGGGAACGATGGTGGCGACCCCCAGCTCGGATGTCTTTCTCACCAGATCATCCATGGCTTGCGCCTTGAGAAGGGCCTGGCAGAGGATGATTTTCACCGGGGAGGGATGGGGAGAATCGATGGCCTTGTCCAACCCAACAACGACATCCTTCGGCCCCACGGTGCGTATCATGGCCTCATAGCGTCCTCCCTCCCCGTCCATGAGAACGATCCTGTCGCCGGCCTTCATCCTGAGGACGCGCACCATGTGAAGCGCCTCGGATCCCGTTATAGTGAGCTGATCCTGATCTGGAAAGATCTTAGGAACCAGGAACCGTCTCAAGGCCCCCTCCGGAAGACCAAAGCCGCCCACTCTTCACGAAAAATCAACTTGGGCTCGGGCCCTTCATAACGAGAGAGGGCCTGGACCACCGCTTCACACTGTTCCCTGAGGATGCCGGAAAGGATCAGGGTCCCATTCTCCCCGAGGACCCGGATGAGGTGGGGCAGGAGGTCTACAATGGTCCCTAGATTCAAGTTGGCCACCACAAGATGAAAGCGCTCCGTTACTGCGTTCCAATGGACGGGATGACAGCTCGATCGCCTTCGGGCAACCGTTGAGCGCGATGTTTCGTTTGGCCCACGAAAGGGCCTCGATGTCCGTATCAAGGGCCAGGATTCGTCCTGCGCCCAGCAAGGCCCCATAAAGGGCAAGAATTCCGCTGCCCGTGCCCACATCGATCATGGTCCAGGCATCGGGAAGGGCCAGCTGTTCCATCGCCTCCAAACACATCCTTGTAGTCGCGTGCTTGCCGGTGCCAAAGGCTGGGCCTGGATCCATCAGGAGCAGGTGGCCTGCCACGGAAGGAGGGGCCGGTTCCCAGGGCGGCTGAACCAGTAGATGGGGAGTGACCCACTCTGCGCTAAAAAATCTCCGCCAGGTTAGACCCCAATTTTCGTGTTCGATCCTTCTTACGTTGAGGGTGGCAGAGTCGGTCTCGGGGAATGCGGCCGTAAGCTTTTTCAGAAATTCCCGTATTTGTCCAAGGACATTTTCAGCATCTGCGTTGGCAGGAAGGTAAACCTTGATGCAGGGGGGCTGGTCTTCGGTGAGCACACCGCTGAACCCATGGTCGAAAAAAAAAGCAGCGAGAGCATCCTGAGCCGCCGGGTGGATGTAGATGGTGATTTCAATCCAGCCAGACGAATCATCCGTTGATTGGTCCACAGGGATTTGACGATCTTCCATGCGTTGAGGCCATGTCTTGCCATCCGCTCGCGGCGGATGGCAAGACATGGGTTCATGGCTTTCGAAAGACGTAATTCAAATGGCCGTTTGGCAGCTTGTTTACTATGGTCTTCATCTCCATGCCGATTTTGATTTCTTCCTCGGGCGTGTCCATGGCGATTCTGCCAAAGACTTTGTAGTCACCATAATCGAGCACCGCAATGGCGTAAGGGAGATCATCGCCAAAGCCGGCCGGCGCGTACTCGAGCTTGCTAAAGGTGATGAGCTTCCCGGACCCGGAGACCTCAAACCAATCCATTTTGGAGTCAAAGCACTGGTGGCAGTCGGCCCTTGGAGGGAAGAATTGGAGGCCGCAGCCCCTGCACCGGGTGCCCATCACTTTGCCCTGTTCCAAAAAATCGATGAAGTCGTTGACCTTGGTGGTGGCGGTGAAGCTCACCGTTCCGAATTTCTTGAATCGGTCATCTATGTCTTTGCTGCCCATTTTCCTACCTCCCAAGGATGGTCACGTTCCCGTAAAGGCCGACGCCGCCGATGTTGTGGACCAGCCCGATTTCCGGATCCTTTACTTGCATGGGACCGGCCTCGCCCCTCAGTTGAAGCACGATGGTCCGGATCTGCGATCCGCCCGTGGCACCGATGGGATGGCCTTTGGAAAGGAGCCCGCCGTCAACGTTTACGGGGATGGACCCCTCCTTGTAAGTCTCTTTGCTCCGGATGAGGTCTCTTCCTTCCCCGGGTTTTGCAAATCCAAGGTTCTCATACGCCATCATTTCGGCGATCGTGAAGCAGTCGTGCACCTCGGCCACATCGATATCTTTGGCCGTGACGCCGGCCATATTATACGCCTGCGCCGCAGCACGTTCGGCCACCGTAAGGCCCGAGAAGAGCTCTCTCCCTGCCAGATTCACACTTGCCGACGCCGCCCCGACCCCTAAAATCCAGACGGGCTTTTTGCTGAAGGCCTTGGCCTTTTCCTCGCTGGCGACGATGATGCATGAGCTCCCGTCCGCATTGGCGCAACAGTCCCCGACGCGGAGCGGGCTTGCAACCGGTCCGGCCACGGCACTGCTCGGATCTGAGAACATCTCCAACGTCACAGGCTTGCGGTAAACGGCCTTGTCGTTGATCTGGCCGTAGGTGGCGGCCTTAACCCGGATGAGGGCCAGATCCTCAGGGGTGGTCCCGTATTTCCCCATGTGTGCCCTGGCATACATGGCATAGTAGGCCGGCATCATGGTTCCAAAGGGGCTCTCCCACTGAATGTCCGCACCGCGTCCCATCCTCTCCTGGGAATCGGCGGAAGATATTTCCGACATCTTTTGAAATCCGATGACGGCCACCACGTCGTGGAGTCCGGACTTAATTAGAGCATAAGCGAGCTTCACCCCCGTGCTGCTTGAAGAGCAGAGGGTTTCCACATAGAAGGTGGGTTGCGGCGTGATCCCCAGGTATTCCGCAAACACGCCGGCCGGCGAGCGCTGCTTGTCATATTCGGGTGCGGAACACACCACGGAAGCACTGATATCCTTCGCTGACAAATTGGCATCTAACATGGCCTCCTTAAAGCCTTCAAATGCCAACTCCCTGACAGAACCGACGTAGCCGCGCACAAAACTACTCTGCCCGACGCCGATAATCGCCACTTTTCCCATCTCATGACCTCCACACTTGATCGGAAGGCAAGTCCCTGTCGCGGGCAGCTCTTGCAGGTCTGCCCAAAAGCGTCTAGCGGCCCTGGCAAAACCCGCTAACCATGGCTCGTCGTCCCCGAGCTGCCCATGCCAAAACAAGCCGTTGGAACTTCAGCCGAAACAGACTTGGAGTATAGGAAAACGGCCCCATACGGTCAAGGGAAAAGGGGGTCAACCTCCTGGTCTGGTGCATCGGCCATCCGGTTATGCTATGATGCCCACGCCGAGCGGTCATAAGGTGGGATAGATAGGTGTGAGGGGCTGATATGGGACAGAATGAGGACTCGGACAAGGATTCCAAAGGCACGCGGCTGAGTCTTGAGATGGGCGGCGTCCTATTGATCCAGTTTCAGGGGATCGAAGACCGATTCAAGGTGAGCTTCGTGGGCATGGAGGCGGACGATTTCTTAATCGTTCGAACCCCGGCTTCTCCCTTTTTGAAAGAGCATCTTTTACCCGGAAACCAGGTCACCGTTCGTTTTATCCATCTGGGTAACGCCTACGGGTTCCGCTCCTCGATTCTCTCCCATATTACGAACCCTGTACCGCTCCTGTTCCTCTCCTATCCTCAACAGATCGAGACGTTGAACCTGCGGAAAGCCAGAAGGATTGCGTGTTTGATTCCGGGATCGGCCCGGTTGAGGGACGAAGCCTTCCAGGGCATGATCACAGACATTAGCCCCGACGGCTGCAGGTTCTCGTTTAATTTGCCAAAGGGACATCAAGAGCTGCCCATAGAGGTCCAAGATGAACTGACCCTTTCGTTTCCACTCCTCGGGATGGAAGGGGAGCAGGCCGTTCACGGATTGATCATGAACCTTAGCCGCGATCTCGAAAGGGTCGGTTTGGGGGTCAGGTTCGATACCATCGCCCCTGGGGTCTCCGGGAACATTGAGGCTTACTTGAGACGGGTCACTGACTTTCAAGGAACCGAGTGAGGCAGACGCATGGATTTGAGAATGGTGTACATGACGGCAGGGGGATTGGAAGAGGCCAAACGCATCGCGCGCGAGCTGGTTGAAAGCCGGCTTGCCGCCTGCGTCAACATCATTGACGGGATGAATTCGTTTTACTGGTGGGAGGGAAAGATCCAGGACGACCGGGAAACGGTCCTCATCGCCAAAACAAGGGCCACCCTCGTCCCGAGCCTGATCGAAAAGGTTAGAACCCTTCACAGCTACACGGTCCCCTGTATCGTCACGCTGCCGATCCTGGAGGGGCACGCCCCGTTCCTCAAATGGGTGGATGAGGAAACCAGACAACCCTAGATGGGGAAGCCCAGCGCCACAGACCTCTTCCACGTCTCTCAATCCTTCCTCGGCCACAAAGGCCTTCAAGACGCGACACATCTCGCTCGCTTCCATGGTGCTCCCGGCCAGGGTGGCTGATGTTGGCCCCAATTGGGATATGCACTCCATCGGTCTGTGAAGGGCGAAAGACCCTGTGAGGCCCTGTCGTTGACATGGCCCCCTCCGTCTCCTATACTCCCTTGGCTGTCGGCCATCTGCCGAAAAACGAATCGGAAGGGGTCCCCCATGTTCAAGTCCCTCCTTGGGGAGCGGATCGCCCGTTATGCCAAGGTTCACCGGAGGCTCATTGTCTGCTCCCTGGTCTTGTCCCTGTTCTCCTCCCTCTTCGTGGTGATCCCCGCCTACCTCCTTCAGCCGTTTGTGGACAAGGGCATGGAGATGGGCGCCGGCCCGGTTACCTGGAAGATCCCCTGGATGAGCGTCGGCAAGGAGGGCCTTTTTTCGTGGCATCGAACCGAACGGGTCTTGCTGGAAAACGTCTCTCCCAACCACCTACTCGTCGTCCTTACCCTGGTTGCCTTTGTGGCCGTGCTTCTGAATTCGGTCGCAGACTATTTGAGTAAGCTTGCGGCGGTGGCCTTTGCCAACCGGGTCATCCTCTCCTTGCGGGTGGACCTCTTCAGGAAGTTCGTCTCGCTCCCCATCGGTTTCTATCACAAACGCAAGTCAGGGGAATTGGTCGCAAGGGCGACGTCCGATCTCACGGTGATGCAGGGGCAGATCTCGAATGTCGTCATCGGGCTCATCGAGTATCCGATGACCGCTGCGGTCTTCCTGGCTTTTCTTTTCATCAAGAACTACAAGCTCACGCTGCTTCTGTTTATCATCGGGCCACTGATCATGGGCCTATTTCGTTTCTTCGGTCGCAAGGTCAAGAAACACGCGGCGAGGGTGCAGGATGCCAATGCGGGGGTGGCCTCCGCTTATCAGGAGACCATCCTGTGTCTCAAGGTCGTTCATGGGTTTTTCCAGGGCGATTTCGAGGCCGAGAAATTCAAGGCCCTCGCAAATCATCTGTACAAACGGACCCTGCGCTGGCGTTTTTGGCACCTGGGTCTGAGCCCCATGATGGATGTGGCCGTGTTTTTGGTGCTCCCGGGTGTCCTAATTGCGGGAAAGGTCTTTTTTCAGCACTCTCTCGGCGAGATGGTCTCCATGCTCTACGCCCTTTCAAAGGTCTACCAGCCGGCCAAGCATCTGTCGAAGGTGAACAACGACCTCAAGACCCTCCAGGGGGCCACCAAGAAGGTCTTTGACATTTTGGTCACGCCGCTGCAGATCCGGGATCGGCCAGGTGCCGCAACGTTACCCAGACACAAGGAATGGATCGAATTCCGGGGCGTCCACTTCGGTTACGGGGGAGACGGCACGGTGCTGAAAGACATCTCTTTCCGGGTGAAGGCCGGTGAAATGGTGGCCTTTGTGGGCTCTACGGGCGCCGGAAAGAGCTCCCTCTTGAGCCTGATCCCGCGCTTCTACGACGTCACAGCGGGTGGCGTGATCGTTGACGGCTGGGACGTGCGTGACGTGACGCTCGGATCTCTCCGACGTCAGATCGGCATGGTCCATCAGGAGATCATCCTGTTTCACGATACCATAACCAACAATATCCGTTACGGAGATCCCACAAGGGGTCTGGAAGATGTCATCTCCGCCGCCAAGGCGGCCCACGCCCATGAGTTCATTCTTGCTCAGCCCAAAGGTTACGAGACCGTCATCGGTGACCAGGGGACACTGCTCTCCGGAGGGCAGCGGCAGCGAATCGCCATTGCCAGGGCCATTCTGGTAAACCCTTCCATGTTGCTCCTCGATGAGGTCGTCTCGGCACTGGACGCCGAGAGTGAATGCCACATCAACGCGGCCATCGATGAACTTCGCAAGGATAGAACCATCCTGGTGGTGGCCCATCGTCTGAGCACGATCCTGAACGCGGATCGGATCTTTGTGCTGGAGGAGGGCCGCATCGTTGAATCCGGCCCCCTGGAAGCACTCCTCGGGCGGAACGGCCGATTCCGGCAGCTTTACGACATGCAGTTCGGGGATCATCCGGGAAGTGTGCCGCACGAAGAGAGAGGGCCACGATCGGCAGAAACAGAGGTTTGAGGCAAGGGGGGCGAGGCCACTATCGGAGCGTGATCAAGGGATTGAAACCGGATGTCTCCGAAACGGGGACGCGGTGGCTCCAGGGGTTGGTGGATGCGATTTCCGAGGAGGCGCTCCAAGCCCTGCCAGGCCTTCCGTTCAAGAGGGGGTGAACATGGAAAGACTCTTCGGCACAGACGGGATCCGGGGGCGGGCCAATCAGGACCCCATCACCCCGGAGATGGGCGTGAAGCTGGGGCGGGCCGTGGTCACCCTCTGCAGAGATCGGGGGTTGCGGCCGGTCGTCCTGGTGGGACGCGACACGCGGGCCTCAGGCGAGATGCTGGAGTATGCCGTTTTGTCGGGGGTCCTTTCATGCGGCGGCAAGGCCCTTCGGGCGGGCGACATTCCTACGCCCGGGCTGGCCTTTCTCGTAAGGCAACAACGGGCAGGCTTCGGGATCATGATCTCGGCCTCCCACAACCCCTACGACTACAATGGCTTCAAGGTATTCTCCCATCAGGGGTACAAGCTCGAAGACCGGGATGAGGCGGAGCTGGAAGATCTCATCCGCGCCGCGGTTCCACAGAAGTCCGCTTCCCCTGGGACCGCGGCCCATGTTGCCGGTGCCGTCGAGCGCTACGTGTCGTTTCTGGCCTCCATGCTCCCTGCCGGTATGGATTTCGAGGGTCTCAAGCTGGTCTTGGATTGCGCAAATGGTGCAACCGCCGAGGCCGCGCCCCTGCTCTTCAGAAGGCTCGGCGCCCAAGTTCTCACGGTCTTTGATCGGCCCGACGGAAAAAACATCAACCTGGACTGCGGCTCCCAGCACCCTGAGGCCCTTGCCAAAAAGGTCCTGGAGGCCCAGGCCCATGTGGGCCTGGGCTTTGACGGGGACGGGGACCGTTTGATCTCAGTGGATGAGCAGGGGGAGCCACTTACCGGCGATCAGATGCTCGCCATCCTCGCCAAAATGCTCAAGGACCAGGGTCGGCTGGAAAAGGATCTGGTGGTGAGCACCGTCATGAGCAATCTGGGCCTCCGCCTTGCGCTCAGGGAATTCGGGGTGAGCCATGCGGAGGCTCAGGTGGGGGATCGCCACGTGCTCAAGGAGATGCTGAAGCGGGGGGCTATCCTGGGAGGGGAGGACTCCGGTCACATGATCTTCCTCCGCCATCACACCACCGGTGACGGACTCCTGTCGGCCCTTCAGATGGCCCTGGCCCTGAAGACCTTTCATGAGCCCCTCTCGAAGCTCCGCCACCTGATGAAGGTCTTTCCGCAGAAGACCATCAACGTCCCGGTTCGATCCAAGCCCGACCTCTTATCGGTCCCTGCGATTACAGCGGCCATCAAGGCCGTTGAAGGCCGTCTGGGGGACAGGGGGCGGGTTCTCGTTCGCTACTCCGGAACGGAACCGGTGTGTCGCATCATGGTGGAGGGGGAAGACATGGACCAGGTGACGGCCTTTGCCAAGGACATCGCCGGTGCCGTGGAGGCCTCCATCGGTTGAGGATCACCCAAAATTGAATGATTCTCTCTTTGTTTGGCCGCAGGGGGGTGTCTTTTTTTGAGCCGCAATCCCACTCGTTCGAAGCCTTTGGAACGCCTCCAACGAAAGGCCAGTGATCAGTGAGCAGTAGACGGTGAGCGGTGAAAGGCATTTACTGATTACTGAACACTGATAACTGATCACTCTATTCCTGGGGCTGTCTGGGAATAAGTACAGAGATATTAGGTGCCGTTAATAGAGACTGTGTCAGATTTTGCGGCTCAAAAAAAGACACCCCCCTGCGGTCAGCTCCTAGTTTGGTGAATCGCTCAATTTAAGGGTCACTCAAACTCCTCCGACTCCTCCACCGGGTAAAAGAGGTACATGCTTTCCGCTTTGATCCGTTCGGGGTCTTCCCGGAGCAAGTACGCCTCGGCCTCCTCCCTGAAGACCCTTGCCCTTTTTTCCAGGTCCGTTAATTTCGCGAAGACCCCATGCTCACGGAGCAAACTCTTGACCTTAAAGAAAAGGGACTCACTCCCCGCCAAGAAAGTCCCCTCCTGCATGATCTTGCACGCCACCATGTGCTTGAATGTGTCAAAGCCGAGCTGCTCCTTCACCCGGCTGAGGTTCTTGACCACGTAATCGATCTCCTCCCGGATGTGGGGCGTAATCAACAGCCGATACTTCTCCTCGAACATGGCGTCGTCGATCCTTTTCAGGAGTGCCTCACGGCATTCGTCCTCCACGACGACGATCACATCCATGTCCGACCCCCTGACCAATTTCCCGGTGGACCGTTCGGGGCGGTCCACGTCGTGCGCCATGCTGTAAACGATGTCGCCTGCAATGATGAAGCAGGCCCATTCCTCAAGGGAGACCTCGCTTGCGAGGCGGCTGGAAAGACCTGACACCACGCTGTATGCGAGCGCGATCTTGCTCCTGCTCACTCCTTCAATGTGGACCATGACCTCCCGGGCCCTTCTTTCCAGGGCGTTTCTCTCGACGCTCAGACCCACGAGGGAATAGGTCAGGAACTCTCGCAGGATGGAAGGAGAAAGCCGGGCATACCCATCCACCCGCCGATCAAGCCTCACGTACCTCGTTCCGATGGTCCTGATGATCAGGTCTTGAGAACGCTTGCAGATGCGCCACAGGGTCAGGCCTTCTTCTCCGGTCAGCCTCATCATATCGGCCCCGGTCAGTGGCCCAGACTCCCTGACGATTTCGACGATCTCTCTTTCCGTCGTCACGACATCCCCCGTCGGAGAAGGACCTGTGTGAATCCCTCAAGTTCCCGGTCCACCATGGCTTTCATGCAGACGGCCGCGCTCAAGGATACGCGCTTGAACCCGCAGGAAAGCCTCAAAAAATCGAGAAAGGAACGATCCAGAGGGAGCAGGTGCGTGTAAGCGGTTTGGACGCTGCACGCAGGAATTTCTCTTAAAACACGGATAAGGTCCACTGAAAAACGTTCAAAACGGCCCCTGAAGTATTCCGATGGTGTGAGCCCACCGCCTTGGCTGGTCAGGAGAATACGTGAAAAGAGGTATGCGTGTCCACAGGGGCTGAGGGTCGTGCGAAAGAAGGGGTATGCCTCAAAAAAGTCATCGCGGGAGAAAGATTGCCCATTCCGTGCGACCCATTCAAGGACCTCCCGGCCCCATCCCATCATATTGAACAAGGGATTGTGTTTCCGACTCGAATAGGTGAAACCGTCGAGTCCCTTGGCCAGGCAAAGCCAGGTGCGCTTTGCATCCCGGGTGAGCCCATCGAAGACCTTGGCCGCGGGACAGGTCTCTCTTCGACACTTGTCGCCGAAGTCCACCCGGTGCCGCAGGTCCACCCCTCGATTTTGGGCCGGATGCAAAAGGCACCCAATCAGACGGTACCCCGAACCCAGGTAACCCAGTGCCCAGCAGCTAAAACCCCGGATGGGTGAAACACCGTCGCCCCTCGTGCGGAAGGACGCCGTGTTTTCTCTCAGCATGCGTGCCACTGCGGCGCGATGATCCAAATGCTCGTAACCTGCGGGACGGATGGGCGGACAGCAGGCAAAGCAATTCTTATCCTGGTCGGGTGCGCAGAGGCTCGGGCCGCCTGCACCTTGGGGGGGGAATGGTGCAGATTCCCCGGCCGATGGTAAAGCGTTTTTCAGTCTAGGTTCCATCAAGGGGCGTTCGGACCTTTGGCAATGATTTTGGTCCTTCGCTGTCTGGCCAGTTCCCGTTTGTCCACGACCTCATCCGATTCATCGATGATTTCCCGCCCGAGGATCTCCTCGAGGATATCCTCGAGTGTGATCACACCCGTAAGTCCGCCGTACTCATCGAGCACCACAAAAAGGTGCTGGCGCAGTTCCAGAAACTCGAGGAGCACCCGGTTGAGCCTTGCGGTCTCCACCACGAAGTGGACGGGCCGCATGAGCTCCGTGAGCTTCATGTCTCTTTTTCCTTGGGTGAGCGCCATGAAAAATTCCTTGGTGAGCACGATGCCAACCACGTCTTCCGGGTCCTCGTCGTAAACCGGCCAGCGGCTGTGCTCCCACTTGGGTGTCACTCGGCTTGCCTCTTCGAGGGTCAGGTGTTCGCTCAAGGAGAAGATGACCGTACGGGGCGTCATCACATCCCGAACGGTCTTCTGCTGGAGGGTCAGGACCCTGCGGATGGCCTCTTCCTGAAAGGGCTTGATTCCTCCCGTCTGTAGGCTCAGCCTGGCCATGACCCGGATCTCCTCGGCGGTAACCGATTCATTGACCTTTCCCCGTGAGAGCAGCCGCGTCACCATGCCCGCCAAAAAGGTGAGTGGCGTCATAAGCCACGTAAGCCCCCAGAGAGGGTAGGCCACCGCCCCGACCAGAGACTCGCCGAAGATCACGCCCGTCGTCTTGGGGATAATCTCCGAGAAAAAAAGAATCGCCAGGGTAAAAAGGGCCGAGAAATATCCCACCCGGTCGTAGCCGAACACCGCTGCGGCCGCAGAGCCTGCAATGGCAGCGCCCGCTGTGTTTGCGATGGTATTGAGGGTGAGGATGGCGGCGATTGGGCGTTCCACACGGGTCCGAAGCTGCTTGAAGCGCTTCCAGGCCGACTTTCCGGCCTGTGCATTGGCCTCAACCTGCCTCATGGGCACTGAATAGAGCACCGCCTCAAAAAGGGAACAGCAGGCCGATAGGAGCAAGGCCACGCTAATGGCGATGATGAGCTCGATCATCACGTTTTTATCCTTACTTTAGGGTTAGGGGTCGGCGGGGATGGTCATCAGGTCTTCGGGTCGGTTAATGTTAATGAAAGATCGCAGGCCCGGATCATGGGAACGGATCTCGTCCTCTTCCACATATCGGACGGTCACGTCCTGAAAGAAACGAAAGACCTGATACTCCCCTGAACGGACGAATCTCCAGAGGGCAGGCAGGCACTGTCTGCTGTAAAGGGCATGCAAGGTCTCAAAGTCTCCTCGGATCCGGGGAACGACCACATGGAAGGTTCCTCGAATCTGGCTCATATAACGGATCAGGGCGGGGTTCAAAAAGGGCATGTCACATGCCACCAGGAACCCTGCCTCCTCCGTAATGACGGAAAGACCGGTCAGGATGCCCCCCAGAGGGCCAAGGCCCTTGACCAGGTCCTCAAACATGGGCAGCCGCAGGTGCCTATATTCATCGGGGCTGTTTGTGACCAGAACCACCCGATGGAACACGGATCCAAGCACGTTCGCGACCCTTTCGATCAGGGGAACCCCTTCCACCGCCACCAGGGCCTTGTTCTCGCCGTATCGGCGGCTTTTTCCCCCTGCCAGGATCACACCGGCCACGTCTTCATTGAATCTCAAACATTCTGCGGGCGGGTCCAGATCAACCATTTCGGCGTCAAAATCCTTGAATACGGCGCGCATGGCTATAAATGCGATTGGAGTCCTTTGCCATGTCCATGAGCGTCACATTGTAAAATTTGGCTGCCTCAACGGCCCTCGAGGTGGGTCGCGACATGGCCACGAAGACCGGAAATCCGGCCCTGGCCGTCTTGATGAGCATCTCCAGGCTGGCCCGGCCGCTTGAGACGATGGCCTTGTCCTCAACGGCAATGGACTGGAGCAGAACAGCCCCGATCACCTTGTCGAGCGCGTTGTGTCGACCCATGTCCTCCCTTTGAAGAATCACCTGGCCGTCTCGGTCGGCGAGAATCGCCGCGTGGGCCCCGCCGGTCCTTCGGTACATTGGCTGGAACCCCTCCATCCTGCGCGCAAGAGATTTCAAGGCCTCCATGGAAAACCGCTCTCGGCTTTTGACTCGGCCAAGCCGCCCCCTGAGATCGCCAAAATCGGCCTTACCGCAGATGCCGCAACTGGAGTAGGACACACGCCTCCCCTTGGGAGCCAGAGCCAGTCGTTCTGATGGCCGGAGGGTCACCTTCGCCTCCACCCCCTCTTCGCCATCGGGCCCGAAGGCCGTTTGGATGTGGCATCCCAGCACGTCATCGGGACTTTCAATCAAGGCCTCCGTATAAACAAACCCATAGACCAGCTCCCGGATGGCGTCTGGGGTGCACATGATCAGGATCTGTCTTTCTTCGTTAATGATGACTTCGAGGGGGACCTCCAGCAGGAGATCCGTTGTCACGGATTTGAACCCATCGCTTTCGTGAGTGAAAGACCGAAACGTCTTGAATCCGCGCAGGTCATTCGTCATTATTCCTCTAAGGCGGCAAGAGGCCGCAGCCAAAATGCCATTCGAATGATGAATATCGAACAAGGAATATCGAATCACGAAGGCGGTTCCCGGAAGTCTTCACCTCCACATTGGACATTCCACATTCGATATTCTGCGGTTCGCTTTTCACATTCTACGCAAATTAAAGTAAATTTATCCACAAAGGGTCTAATCCCTCTCGCAGATCTCCACCAGGACGCCATTGGTCTCTTTGGGGTGAATAAAGGCGATTTTCGCCCCGCCGGCCCCCTTCCTGGGGCTTTGATCGATCAAGCGGATCCCCTTGGCCTTCAGCTCGGCGAGGGCCTCTTCGAGGTTTTCCACTCGGAAGGCGATGTGCTGGACCCCCTCGCCGCGCGCTTCTATAAACTTGGCGACCGGACCGTCCGGTTCCGTTGATTCAAGCAATTCCACCTCGCTGTCCGTGATGGGGACAAAGGCCACGTTGACCTTCTGTTCGGCCACGGTCTCGATGGCCTTGACCTCGAGCCCGAGGATGTCCTTGTAAAAGGCGGATGCCTGGTCGAGCCCTTTTACTGCGATGCCGATGTGGTCGATGTGTTTCACCTTCATGATTTTCTCTCCTGTCTTTGGCCTGCTATTACAAGGGATTAGGGCAAATGGCTCCAGCAAGGTCGTGTCAGCGATGGCCAACGCCGGCGACCTGCCGGACCTTCCCTCTTGATCATTCGCAACCGCCCGCAACCGAGATGGAGATTGATTTTTTAGGGCCGGTACGATACATAAAAAAAGAAGGTTCAAAAGGACCTAGGCAAATGGCGACCGTCTTCAAGGCCTCCAGGCGTTTGGGCTTGCGCCATGAGCCGTGTGCCTTTCCTTTAAATAGCACAGACCCTATTGTGATTCCAAGGTTTTATCCATGAGAGAACCACCCTTTTCACACGCCCCACCCACCCGTCAGCGTCCCCGGGAACCGGCGGCGGATTTCGATCAATTCGAGGCATCGGAGCTCTACTGCCCCAAATGCCGTACTGCGGTGCCGGTCAACAAGTTCCTTCTCTTGATCCTCCCTGACGGAGACCGTTATGAGTACCGATGCCGTTTTTGTGGGACCAAGGTCGGGGACAAGATCGACCGCTCCGGCCAGTTCTATGGCGTCCTCAGACGGTAAATGCGGGACCGCAAAAGGCTAATGAAGAAGCCGAAAAGCGATTGAGGCCTCGGCCTGTAAAATGATTCATTTGATTTCGGAGTGATATGCCCACATGAAGCCCCCAATGAGAGCTATTGTTTCATGCTTTTTTTTCATGCTCTTTTCAGTGACGCCCATTTTCATGCTGGGTCTCCATGCAAAGGAACCACCCAAGAAGGTGGCGATCCTGCCCTTCACCATGCACGCCCAGCAGGAGATGGACTATCTCCGCGATGGCATCGTCGACATGCTGACTACGCGCCTCTACTGGAAGGACAAGGTCACGGTCATCGAGAAGGGCGTGGTGCGTAAGGCCATGGCCGATCACCCGGGGGCCATGGACAGCGAATATGCGGAACAGCTTGGAAAGGAGCTGGGGGCCGACTATGTCCTTTTCGGGAGCGTCACGGTTTTCGGGGAGAGCGTGAGCCTCGATGCCACTATTTTGAGCACGGCACGGAATGTGGAGCCGGTCACGGTCTTCACCCAGACAAAGGGCATGGCCTCAGTGATTCCGGAGATCAATGGGTTCGCGCAGAAGATCAACGGCCAGATATTCGGGCGGCCTGAGGCCCTCGCCCAGGTCCGGCGCCGTCCCAGCCTCAGCCCGTCGGGCCCAGTGACCGACTCGCGCCCCAAGGCCCCAAGGCCTCCCCCCTGAACCCGGCCTTCATGGAGCATCAGCGACTCGCCGCGGAGGAAGGCTCATTCTGGCGGAGCCAGACCTTCAATACGGAAATCACGGGCATGGACATCGGCGACGTGGACGGGGACGGCCGGAATGAAGTGGTCCTCATGGAAGGGAGCGACATCGTTGTCTATCGATTCCAGGATCAACGTCTCCTGAAGTTGGCCACTTTCAGCTCCCCGGATAGGGACCGTTTTATCGCGGTGGATGTGGCGGACATCAACCAGAACGGCCGCGCCGAGATCTTTGCCTCCAAGGTGAGGGGCACGGTCGTGGACCTCCATGGTCCTGGAGTTGGAAAACGGCAAGCTCCGGCCCCTGATAAAGGACTCCTCCTGGTTTTACCGGGTCATGGACTGGCCCGGAAAGGGCCGAGTCCTTCTTGGCCAGGAGAAGATGCAGGGAAGCATCGGCGGGGGGCTGGCCAGCACCTATTTCAGAGATGGGGTCCTGCGTCTTGTCTGGAATGGGTCCGATTATGTCCCGTCAGGAGAGGACCCCTGCTGGATCTCAAAGACGTTTACATCTACAACTTCGCCATCGGCGACCTGACAGGCGATGGCGTCCCGGAGATCGTCATGATTGACAAGTCGGGGCAACCTCCGCCTCAGGGACCAAAGCGGCGAAGATCCTCTACAAGACGAGCGAGGCCTATGGCGGCACCCTCAACGCCATCCTCACCAATCCCGAAGCGACCGAAACTCGGCGTCCCGAGAAGGACTATCTCTTCATCCCGGCCCGCATCCTGATCGCGGATCTTGACAAGGATGGACACAACGAGATCATCATCAATCAGAACCACTCATCGATCGGAGATTTCACGGAGCGGTTCAGGGCTTACAGCGACGGAAAGATCGTGTCGCTTTCCTGGAACGGCCTCTCCCTCAATGCCAATTGGGAATCCCAGAAGCTCAACGGTACGCTTTCCGATTACCAGATCAAGGACCTGGACAACGACGGACGGCCGGACCTGGTGGTGGCCATGATCAAGCAGCGGGGGGCCTCTTTCTGGGACGCCAAGAGCATGGTGGTGAGCTACAGGCTCGCCATGGGGAAAGGGGGTTAAGGGCCGGGGATCAGAGATCGGAGGTGAAAAATCGGAGATCGGAAGCGGCACTTGGAACCCAACTCCGGACGAGGGGAACGGCTTAAAAAAATCTTAAATATTTCTTGACAGTTATCCGAAGAAGTGTTATTAATCCTTGCACTTTTTTGGGGAAAATGGATTTAGCCTAATAAGTTCAAGAGGTTAATCCGGTTTCTCCTTTTTGGGGTGAAAGGGGGTGATCGCGGGGAGACGGCAGAATTATTTTCAGGTTTCTTTGGGAGAGTGTTTCAGGTTTGGGAAAATCAGGTTTCAGGAATTCTTTCTTAGGAGGAAAGAGTAATGAAGAAAGTCCTTTTTGGTTTGACGGCCCTGTTTGCGCTGGTGGCCTTCATGGCTGCACCCGCTGCGGCCGACTTGAAGCTCACGAGCAAGGGCTATTTCCAGGTCCAGGGCATGTATATGAGCGGCAACCCCGGCAGCGGCAGTTCCGATGCCAATGACTGGTACAACATGGAGATGATCGTTGAGCCGGTCCTTCACATCAATGACAAGGTGAGGATCTTCAGCTCGGTCCGGATCATGGAGCGCAACTATTCCGGGACCGCCGCCGGTGATCTCTACGCCACCGACGCAGCTCAAAACAAATACAACGTGTTCGGCAACCAGCAGAACAACTTCTGGGTGGAGCGCCTTTACATGAACTTGAATTTGTTTAATGGCGATTTTCGTGTCGGCCGCATGTCAGGAGGCAACTGGGCCCACGAATTTTCCGACACTGACCAGAACAGGGACCGTCTTCTCTACATAGGAAAGCCCTTCGGGGGGAACATCACGTTCGTTATCCTGCCGATCGAGAAGCGGGATGAGCGGGATGGCGGTCAGCAGTCCCCGACGAGCTGGGCCACGGACGCAACACAAGATTATACGGCCTCTGACAACGACCAGGACGCCTATGCCTTCGGCCTTGTCATCCCCATCGGGAAAATCGTCCTGTTCCGGCCCCTGTGGTACGGCATCCGTGATGGTCAGGGCAACCTGCTTTATGGCGGGGGCAATGGCCCGAGTTGGACCAACCTCTCCCTGAACGGCCTCGACTTCAACTTCGGAAACTTCAAGATCGAGACCGAGTTTGATTACGCATGGGGCACGTCCAAAAACGTTCCCAGCGCCAACGGGAAAGACATCGACTTTAGCCAGTGGGTCGTCTGGGGTGAGGCGAGCTTCACCACCGGGCCTTTCATGATCGCAGCCGGCGGCTTCTGGATCCAGGGGGATGATACCAACGCCGCCAATAACCCCACCAGCAACAACGACCGGATCGCTGCACTCAATGGCACCGGAAACCTCTATGAGCCCACCCTCCTCATGTTCAGCGAAGACATGGGTTTCTTCTATGCTTCGACCGGCGTTCCCAACGGCTCCTTTGGCACCAGCGGCTACCAGTCGTTCATCGCCCGAGGCAGCTACAAGCTGACGGACACCATGAAGCTAACCGCTGTCTATGAATACCTGAAAGCGGATCAGATGAAGCTTAAGAATGCAAACGGTAAGACCGTGGACGACGCGCTGGGAAATGAGTTTGACCTGGGCTTCCAGTGGAAGTTCATGCCCAACGTCTCTTACCTGGTGGATGCGGGCTACTTCTGGGCCGGCGACTACTTTAAAGACAGAATTGGTGACAACAACGATGTCTACGGTGTTCGCAACACCATCCGGGTTGAGTGGTAATCACCATAAGGACCTTTAACTCTGTTAAAACCCTGGGGGGCGACCCCCCAGGGTTTTTTGTTGTCTGACACCACTGCGCCTGCAGTGCCCCCTGTTCCAGGGCCGCCTGGTGGCCTTGCGACGCTTGCCTCCAGCATCTCCTGTGCCCAGCTTCATTCCAAGAAGCGCTTGACAATTTCACGCCTTGTGGTAGATCCTAATACCCTTGCGCTATGGGAGTTTTCTTTCAGAAACAGAATCCGAATCGCACCAAGGGGGGCCTATTTGTCATGAAAGTGCTCGTGAGCGACCAGTTGTCGGAAATCGGCGTCGAAATCTTCCGGAACACCCCGGGGATTCATGTGGACATCAAGACCGGACTATCCCCCGAGGCGCTGAAGGGGATCATCGGTGACTATGACGCTTTGGTGATCCGCAGTGCCTCCAAGGTCACGGCGGATATCATCGCAGCGGGGCAAAAGCTGAAGGTGATCGGACGTGCCGGCATCGGACTTGACAACGTGGACATCCGCGCTGCCAGTCAGCGCGGGATCGTGGTCATGAACACCCCGGAGGGAAATACCATTACAACCGCCGAGCACGCCATGGCCCTCTTGCTGTCTCTTTCCAGGAACATCCCGCAGGCAACGGCCTCTCTCAAAGCGGGCAGGTGGGATAAAAAGACCCTAAAGGGGAGGGAGCTCTTCGGCAAGACCCTGGGGCTTATCGGGGCCGGCAAGATCGGCCGCATTGTCGGTGATCGGGCCAAAGGCATGAAGATGAAGGTGGTCGTCTATGATCCCTACCTCAAGCCCGAAGCCATCGAAAAAATGGACTTCGAGCCCGTCTCTTTTGAAGAGCTTCTGAGGAGGGTGGACTTCATCACGGTTCACACCCCCAAGACGGAGGAAACGGCCAACATGCTCAACAAGGAGGCCTTCGCAAAAATGAAGAGGGGGGCCATGGTGATCAATTGCGCACGGGGCGGCATCGTCAACGAGGGCGACCTCTGCGAGGCCCTCAAGTCCGGCCACCTCGGAGGGGCAGCCCTCGACGTCTTTGTCACGGAACCCCCCGAGAAAAGCCCGCTCCTGGACCTTCCCAACTTTGTCTGCACCCCGCACCTTGGCGCATCCACGATCGAGGCCCAGGACAACGTGGCCAAAGAAGTAGCGGAGCAGATCGTGGCCTATCTGCTGCACGGGACCGTGAAAAACGCCGTCAACGTGCCGAGCATCAGCGCGGAGATCATGAATACGCTCAGGCCCTGGGTGACCCTTGTGGAGCGGATGGGGGCCATGCAGGCACAACTTGCCGACAGTGCCATCCTGGAGGCCCATGTCCACTACGCCGGCAACATCACGGAGTACAATGAAAAGCCCCTCACAACCGCCATGCTGAAGGGCCTCCTCACACCCATCCTCAAGGACGACGTCAACTTCGTCAACGCCTCTTTCATCGCCGCGGATCGGGGGATCAAGGTGGTGGAGTCGAGGAGCAAGACCTCGGAAGACTTTGCAAGCCTGCTTGTGCTGACGGTCAGGACGCTCGAGGGCCAGAACGTGATCTCGGGGACCATCTTCGGCAAGAAAATGGTCAGGATCCTCCGCATCAACGACTTTTACCTGGAGGCGATCCCGGAAGGACATAACCTTCTTATCTATAACGAGGACAGCCCTGGGGTCATCGGCCGGATCGGAACGACCCTTGGCCAGAACGGGATCAATATCAACCGCATGCAGGTGGGCGAGCAGAAGGCCACGAAGCAGAATATCATCCTGTTGAACACGGATACGGTGGTGAGCGACCAGGTGCTTGAGGAAATGCGGAGCGTGGCGGATGTCTACTCGGTCAGGCGGATTGAATTGTAGCCCAAGAAAAGAATACATCTGTCTGTTGTTTTTATCGGGGTCTATAGGAGCGGATCATGCCAGAAGAAGAAAAGGGATTTGTGATTAAAGATAGAAGGTCTTTCGATGAAAAGGGGGAATTGAAGGAGAGTGAGGCCCGGAAGGCGCCCGCTGAGAAGCCCCCCATCGAGCCGCCGAAAAAGCGGACACCGGAGACGGCGACACCCCCTTTGCCGGAGGTGTCCTTTACAGGGCTCATCTTCAGCCTCAGTTCCTCGGCACTCTTTCATATGGGCGAGATCGCGGACCCGTCGACCGGGGAAAAGAAGAAAGATCTCGGTCTTGCCAAGCACGCCGTCGACAGCATTGCCATGCTGCGCGAAAAGACGGCCGGGAACCTGACGCCGGAGGAGCAGAAATTCGTGGAGAACGTTCTCACCGACCTACGGTGGCGCTATGTGAAGGCCAAAGACTGAATTTTGGTCATTTATCCCGCTCCTTGCGGAATTGTTTCGGTCCCGCGTGCTCGCGGGGGCGGATTTCGATATGGGTCCCGTCTTTCAGCGGGATGGGTTGCGGCCGAAGGCCGGCATGAGGAGGTATACCATGAGACGTGAAGAGACGAACCATCGGGGATGGATGTGGTCCCTGCTTGTCGTGATCGCTTTGATGTTCGGGTGGATTTCATTGGTCTTTGTCCATCCGAACGATGCGTTTGCCGGCCGGGACGTTCCCCCATCGTTCGCACCGCTGGCCAAGGAGTGCTCTCCTTCGGTGGTGAACGTCAGCACCGTCAAGGTGATCAAAGGCAGAGGGCGTGGACCGTCCCCTTTTGGCAGCCCATTCGGGCCCAACGACCCTTTCAAGGATTTCTTTGATCGGTTCTTCGGCGACCAAGTCCCCAGGGACTTCAGGCAGCGAAGCCTTGGGACCGGGTTCGTGATCGACAAGGAAGGGCACATCCTGACCAATAACCATGTGGTGGAGGGCACGGATGAAATAAAGGTGAGGCTTTCGGATGAAAAAGAGTACGATGCCAAAATTATTGGACGGGACCCCAAGACGGACCTGGCGCTCATTCAAATCACAGCAGACATAACCTTGAAGCCCCTGCCCTTGGGTGATTCGGACAAGCTGGAGGTGGGTGATTGGGTCTTGGCCATCGGGAATCCTTTTGGGCTCGGTAACACGGTGACCGCCGGTATCGTGAGCGCCAAGTATCGTCAGATCGGGGCGGGGTCCTATGACAACTTCATCCAGACGGACGCGTCCATTAACCCCGGCAACAGCGGGGGCCCACTTCTCAACATGCAGGGTCAAGTCATCGGGATCAACTCGGCCATTTTCTCCCAGAGCGGAGGCAGCATTGGGATCGGATTCGCCATCCCGATCAACATGGCACGGGACATTCTCCCTCAGCTGAAGAAAGGAAAGGTTGTCCGAGGGTGGTTGGGTGTGATGATCCAGAAAATCACCCCGGAGCTCAAGGATAAGCTCGGGCTTGAAAATGAGCAGGGCGCCCTGGTGGCGGATGTGAGTAAGGGCGGACCGGCAGAGAAGGCGGGCATCGAGCGTGGTGACGTGATTGTCTCCTTTGACGGAAAGACCGTCAAGGAAATGAACGATCTCCCCTTCATCGTCGCTGCCACACCCGTGGGAAAGACCGTGAACGTCGTGGTCATGCGGAAGGGAAAATCGGAGACGGTCCAGGTCAAGATCGGGGAACTTAAAGAGGAAGAAGCGGTCACTGAGTCGCCTGCGGAGACAAAGCCCAAGCTGGGCATGACGATGGAGGACATTACCCCCGATATCGCCAAACGGTTGGGCCTGACCGAGACAAGCGGGGTGGTGGTGGTCCAGGTGGAGGACGGCTCCCCCGCTGCCGAGGCGGGGGTTAAACCTGGAGACATCATTCTCGAAGTGGATCAAAAGACGATCAGGAGCCGTGAGGACTTCAGTGCCAAGACCGCCGGATACAAGGCGGGGGACACCCTTCTGCTCCTGATCAAGCGGCAGAGCGCGACTCTTTATCTGACCCTCAAGATTTTGGAATGAAAAGGCCTCCCGATGTGACGGCGGTCGGAGAACATGGGGCTGGATCGAGCACGTTTTGGCCGCTGACGACCAACGCTCCCGCCAAGCTCAATATCCGGCTCAAAATAACGGGTCAGCGACCGGACGGGTACCATGAACTGGTGAGCATCATGGTGCCCGTTACCCTTTTTGATGAAATACGAATCAGCCCCGCTGCCGGAGGCATCCATTTGGAGACCGTGGGCATCCCGGTCCCCGCGGATGAAACCAATCTGGTCTTCCGTGCGGCGGAAGCGTTTCTTTCGCGTTTAGGGATCCGACGGGGGCTCTCCATCCGGCTTTTGAAACGGATCCCCGTGGCAGCGGGATTAGGGGGCGGCAGCAGCGACGCAGCGGCCACCCTTGCGTCTCTCAACCGGATTTTTTCCCACCCCCTTTCCGACCGGGAGCTTGCCGGCATGGCGTTGCGGCTCGGCGCGGACGTCCCCTTTTTCCTGAACGCCAGGCCGTGTCTTGCCACATCCATCGGCGAGATCCTGCAACCCCTCAACCGATGGCCCCCGTGGTGGTACGTTCTCGTGGCCCCGCCTTTTGCGGTCTCGACGGCATGGGTTTATGGCCATTTCAAATTAAAGTTGACATCCCCGGACCGGGAATATATAGTAAATACCTTGAAAAATGGACATTTTGAGCCCAGTGACCTCCTCGAAAACGACCTCGAGGCGGTCACCGCTAAACGCTTCCCGGTGATCGAAACCATTAAAGAGCAACTGATGGCGGCAGGGGCGGAGGGCGCCTTGATGACAGGAAGCGGGCCTTGCGTCTTCGGAGTCTTCCAATCTGATACAGAGGCATCCTCAGCCAGGGCAAAGATCGAATCTCAAGACCTTGGGAATATCTTTGTCGTGACCCAACACGGGTGACTTTTCCCCACCGCGGCGGAGTCGCTCTCTTTTTTTGTGTGAGCGGCGAGCGGTTCGTTGGGCTATGGGCACCGGAATGCGCGTCTTGAGCGGACGGTTGTGGGACGGGCCGCTGACTGCGCGAGTTTGAGAACGACCACGCGTTTGGCGGGGATGGGCATTCACTGGGGCGTCGTCAAGCGGTAAGACACGGGCCTTTGGAGCCCGCATTCGGAGGTTCGAATCCTCCCGCCCCAGCCACGATAGAGAAGGTGTGATTGGCCTTGAACCCGGAACTGAAACTTTTCGGTGGTACCTCGAACCCATTGCTGACCTTGGAAGTGTGCGACTACCTCGGCATTGAGCCGGGCAAGATCGTCGCCAAGACCTTCAGCGATGGGGAAACCATGGTTGAGATCGGAGAAAACATCCGCGGACGGGATGTGTTTGTCCTGCAGTCCACCTGCACTCCGGTCAACGACAATCTGGTGCAGTTGTTGATCATCATTGACGCCCTCAAGAGGGCCTCCGCCAAACGTATCACAGCCGTCATGCCTTATTACGGCTATGGCCGCCAGGACCGAAAGGTCAAGCCCCGTGTCCCCATCAGCGCTAAACTTGTGGCCGACCTGATCACGGTCGCGGGGGCCGACCGGGTTGTTTCAATGGATCTGCATGCGGGGCAGATCCAGGGCTACTTCGACATCCCCGTGGACAACATCTTCGCCGCCCCCATCCTGCTCAAATATATCCGCGGACACTTCAGTGACAACATCGTAGTCGTGTCGCCTGACGCTGGAGGCGTGGAGCGGGCCAGGGCCGTTGCAAAACGGCTGAATGCATCTCTGGCGATTATCGACAAGCGGCGAGAGGGGCCAAATGTGGCTGAAGCCATGAACATCATCGGTGATGTGGAGGGAAAGACAGCCATTATCCTGGACGACATGGTCGATACGGCCGGGACCCTGACCCAAGGGGCCATGGCCCTCCAGCGCAGGGGAACAGGTGAGATATACGCCTGCTGTACGCATCCGGTCCTCTCAGGCCCTGCCATCGAGCGGTTGGAGGCATCTCCGATCAAGAGGCTTGTGGTCACCAACACCATCCCGTGCACGGAGAAGTGCCGCAACTGTAAGAAAGTCGTTTTCCTGTCCGTGGCGGAAATTCTTGGGGAAACCATCAAAAGGATATACGAGTCCCATTCGGTGAGCACGCTTTTTGTTTAAAACGAGTCGTCCTCCCAGCGTGGGCGTTTTGGTTACTTTGTGAAAAAATTATTTAAGTAAAGTGGAGGAAGGCAATGGAACAGCCAGTGCTAAACGCCCAAATCAGGGAAAATAGGGGTAAGGGGGTAGCGAGACAACTTCGCAGGAACATGGAGATTCCGGCGGTGTTTTACGGCCCCGCCACGAAGCCCGTCATGCTCACGGTAAAGAGGCCTGAACTGGAGGTGATTCTCAGGCGCGCGTCCGGAGAGAACGTTATTTTCGATCTCAGGGTGCACGATGGCTCTACGACGCATTCAAAGACGGCCATGTTGAAAGAGCTTCAAGTTCATCCCATAAAGGATGTCTATCTCCATGCGGATTTCTACGAGATCTCGCTTGACAAAGAGATCACCGTGGACATCCCCATCCACCTCGTGAACACGCCGGTCGGCGTGGCAAGCGGCGGTGTCCTTGAACAGATTAAACGGGAACTGAGCGTCACCTGCCTGCCCGGCAAGCTGATCGATGCGCTGGAGGTGGACGTATCACATATGGACCT
Organism: uncultured delta proteobacterium; assembly: GCA_963830155.1. Lineage (GTDB taxonomy): Bacteria > Desulfobacterota > DSM-4660 > Desulfatiglandales > Desulfatiglandaceae > CAWHLE01. The sequence continues at coordinate 58,985 of CAWHLE010000002.1, forward strand.
TGGGGGCTCATTGCATGTGCGTGACATCACCCTGCCGGAGGGGATAGCAACGAGCGAAGAGGGTGAATTGGCCATCGCAGTCATGGCGGCTCCAAGGGCCGAGAAAGAAAAACCGGCTGAGGGGGCCGAGGAAGCGGCGGCCGAGCCGGGAGCGCAACAAACCGAAGCGTCTTGACCTTTAAAGAAAGGGGGTGAATAGGAACCACTCGAAGGTGTACCTGATTGTGGGGCTCGGTAATCCCGGGCCAAATTACGAGGAAACGCGCCACAACATTGGTGCCCGGGTCTTGGAATTCTGGGGCCGCAAGCTGGGGGCCCGCTGGTCGAGCCGACTTTTTCAGTCAAGAAGCGGTCGGGCCAGGTACGAGGATCAGGAACTCTTCCTGATCTGTCCCGAGACCTTCATGAACCGGAGCGGCCTGGCCGTCAAGGCCTGTGTCGACTATTTCAAGATCGACCCCCGTCGGATTCTCCTGGTGCATGATGATCTGGATCTCCCTCTGGGGAGGCTGAAGGTGGTGAAGGATGGCGGGGCCGGCGGACACAAAGGGGTGCTGTCCGTCATGGAGCATCTTGGAGATTCGGCGTTTTCTCGCATCAAGGTCGGGATCGGGCGTCCCCGTTACGGGGAAGCCGTCGAGGCGTATGTCTTGTCGCCGTTTTACGCGGACGAAGGAGGGGTGGCGGAAGAGGTGACCCACTTGGCCGCGAAGGGCTGTGAGCTCTTTGTGTCAGCGGGAGTGGCCTTTGCCATGAATCAAATCAATAGCCAAGACCTTTCTAAAAAGGAGGTAAGATAGGAATGTATTTAACCAAGCTGGCTCCCTTTCTTGGGATCTTGAGTCTGGTCATTGCCTTTCTCATTTACAAATATGTCAAAAAACAGCCAAACGGCACCGCGTTGATGCAGGAGCTGGAGGCCATGATCCACGACGGGGCCATGGCCTTTCTGAAAAAGGAGTACTCCGTTCTGGCCATCTTTATCATCGTCGTTTTCATCCTGCTGGGCTGGGCCATTTCGTGGTACACGGCCCTCGCCTTTGTCACGGGCGCCCTTTGCTCCATCGCCGCAGGGTACTCGGGCATGACCGCTGCCACCCGAGGCAATTCCCGGACAGCTGAGGCCGCCAACAAACACGGCCAGGCCAAGGCCCTGAACGTATCCTATTTTTCGGGTTCGGTCATGGGGCTTGCCGTAGCCGGCCTCGGGATCCTGGGGCTCGGGTTCTGGTTCTGGGTCTTCGGCGGTGACCCTGAAACCGCCCTGTACATCAACGGCTTCGCCATGGGCGCAAGCTCCATCGCGCTCTTTGCCCGTGTGGGTGGCGGCATCTACACCAAAGCCGCTGACGTGGGCGCCGACCTGGTCGGGAAGGTGGAGGCCGGCATCCCTGAGGACGACCCCCGCAACCCCGGCGTCATCGCCGACAACGTGGGAGACAACGTGGGCGACATCGCCGGCATGGGCGCGGACATTTTTGAGTCCTACGTGGGCTCGGTCGTAGCCACGATCGCCATCGCCGCTACGCTTGCCATAACCACGCCGGATACCCTTGCTGCGTTCATAAAAGATTATCCTGTACTTCAAGGCCTAACTGCCTCTGCCATCAAGCTGAAATATATGACCATGCCGATCCTCGTGGTGATGGCAGGGCTCGTGAGCTCATTCGTGGGCGTTTTTTCCATAAAGATCTTTCAGGGCGGAAACCCCGCCGGCGCCCTCAGATACACGACGTTCGTTGCTGGCGCTATCTTCGTCATCCTGACCATCCTCGTCACCAAGGGACTCGGGATGCCCATGGGCGCATTTTGGGCCATCTTCTCAGGGCTTCTGTGCGGTATCGCTATCGGCCTTCTTGCCGAGTACTACACCTCCGGTCCCCCGGTGCACCGCATCGCTGAGCAGTCAAAGACCGGCCCCGCCACGGTGCTCATCGCGGGACTCGCGGTCGGCATGCAGTCAACCTACCTCCCCGTGCTCGGCATTTGTGTGGCCACGTTCGTCGGCTACCACACCGCCGGCATTTACGGGATCGGGCTTTCGGCCGTCGGCATGCTCGCCACCGTGGGCGCCACCATGACGGTGGATGCCTATGGCCCCATTGCGGACAACGCGGGTGGCATCTCGGAAATGGCCGGCCTTGGCCCTGAAACCCGGAAGATCACCGACAGTCTGGATGCGCTTGGGAACACCACCGCCGCCATCGGCAAGGGGTTTGCCATCGGATCTGCTGCCCTGACCGCCCTGGCCCTTTTCGTGGCCTTCACTCAGTCAGCCGGCCTGACGACCATCGATATGCTTAACCCCATGGTGGTCATCGGCGTCTTTATCGGAGGGATTATTCCGATGCTCGCCGCCGCTTTCACCATGACATCGGTGGGTAAGGCCGCCTTCAGCATCGTGGAAGAAATCCGGCGCCAATTCAGGGAAATCCCGGGCCTTCTTGAAGGGAAAGAGGGCGTGAAGGGGGATCCCAAGTCCTGCGTGACCATTGCCACGGGTGCGGCACTCAGAGAGATGGTGGCCCCGGGCCTCATGGCAGTCCTCGCGCCGGTAATAGTCGGCTTCCTGTTGGGCAAGGAGACCCTGGGGGGGATGCTCCTCGGTGCCACAGTTATGGGTGTGTTTCTTGCCCTCTTCATGGCCAACAGCGGGGGCGCCTGGGACAACGCCAAGAAGTATATCGAGGCTGGCAACTTCGGCGGGAAGGGTTCCGCCAATCATAAGGCGGCGGTCGTGGGTGACACGGTCGGCGACCCGTTTAAGGACACGTCGGGACCGGCGATGAACATCCTGATCAAGCTCATGTCCGTCGTATCTCTGGTTATTGCGCCAATCCTGGGTACTGGATTCCTGCTGAAAATTATGTAGGGCCGGTCCGGATGGCACGACGTACCACATCATTGGCCCATCGCTCGCAGCTCGCGGCCCACACCATGGCCGAGAGGCTGCGGGCGATGGGCCTCAAATGATGAGCTCCCAGGTTAGAGCAGCGGAGGGGTTCATGTTTAAGATCGGAGACTTGGCTGTTTATCCCGCTCACGGGGTCGGGGTGATCGAGAGAGTGGAGAGCAAGGAGTTCGGAGGGTGCCGTCAGGACTTCTATGTCATGCGAATCCTCGACAACGGCATGATCATCATGATTCCCACGGACAATGTGGACAACGTCGGACTGAGAGACATCATCGGGCGAAGCGAAGTGGATGAGCTCTTCTCCATTCTGAAAAGGCGTGACGTGGCGGTAGACAACCAGACCTGGAACCGCCGGTACCGTGAGTACATGGAGAAGATCAAGACGGGTTCCGTCTTCGAAGTCGCGGAGGTGTATCGCGATCTCAATGTGCTCAAAACGGAAAAGGACCTATCCTTTGGTGAGAGGAAGATGTTGGACACAGCCAGAAATCTCCTGGTTAAGGAGATCTCGCTGGCCAGAGCGGTCGATGAGGATCAGGTCTTAAAAGACCTGGACGGTATCTTTTCGCCATCTTAAGGAAGGTCCGGGGTCCAAGGAAGGGCCTCATCCTGTCCCCCTTTTTTTTGTGCAAAGCACTGCGCACCAACGCACCGTCTGATCAGTTGGACGTCAAACCACAAGAAGCCTTAGAATTTGTGGTCTCCCACGAAGACCAGGACAAGCGGTTGGATGTGTTCCTATCAAGCCAGCCTTTGGGCCTTTCCCGGTCTAGAATTCAAGCGTTCATCAGAGAGGGGCACCTGCAAGTCAACCTTCGACCCGCCAAGCCGGGTTACAGACTCAAAAGAGGGGACCTGTTGCTCCTGAAGGTTCCGGCCTCCCAACCGTCCCCGCTTGAGCCTGAACCGGTGGCTTTCGAAGTCCTCCGCGAAGACCCATCGGTCATTTTCATCAACAAACCCCCGGGTCTCGTGGTGCACCCCGCGCCAGGTCATTCACGTGGTACCCTCGTTCATGGACTCCTGCACAGATACCCCGGTCTTTCCGGTGTGGGCGGGGTGTCCAGGCCCGGAATCGTCCATCGGCTTGACAAAGATACTTCAGGGGTTCTGGTGGTGGCCAAAAACGACCGCGCCCATCTTTTGCTCTCGCAGCAGTTCAAGTCGGGGCTGGTAAGGAAGAGATACCTTGCAATTGTGCATGGCCCGGTGAGAGGCCAGTCCGGGACCATCGATCTGCCCGTAGGGCGTCATCCGAAGCGGAGGAAGGAGATGGCCGTCCTGCCTGAAGGTGGCCGGGCAGCGACCACCACGTGGGAAAAGATAGAGGTGTTCGACTTTGGACTGACCCTTCTTGGTCTCACCATCAAGACGGGACGGACCCACCAGATCAGGGTCCACCTATCCCATCTGGGTTTTCCTGTGGCAGGCGACCCTGTTTACGGGTATGGTAAGAATTGGTGGAAAAACCACCCCTTGTGTAAGCGTGGGACGATGGAGCCGCTGAGGCGGCAGATGCTTCATTCGCGGTCACTGGGATTGATACACCCGGATCTGGAGCGCTTCGTGGAAGTTGAAGCGCCGTTGCCGGAAGACATGCGTTCAATGCTCTATACCTTGAAAGGTGGTGATCCGATCATCGGATAAAAGAAAGACCTTGACAAGCGATGAATTACATCTATATTTTGAGCGCTGATACCTGATCCAAGCATTCGGTAGTGTCCGAATATCTTAGGAGTGTTTTCATTTAGTTTCTGCTGCCAAGCCTCCACCAATTCAAGCAATATGGTTAATCGGATAGAACCTTGCGGCCGATAAGGTCAGTAGGTTGCCCTTCCGGCATATTTTCATTTTAGGATCTTGGCTGCTGTCTTCTCGAATTCGATTACAGCACTGTTCCAGAATTTTTTCTGAGAACAAGGCAACGAGGGATCACAGCAAGAGAATTTAGGAACGAATGTCCCCTAGCCGGCCATCGGATAAGGATCTCTGCTCGGCGTGACGACCCGGCTTCCGAACCACTCACACGATTTGATGATGGTCAAAGGAACCGTTACGGGCTCGGAGGACGGGCTTAATCCCGCTAAATCCAACGCCCTGGTTTTTCAGTGATACCAACTATTGATTTACGGAGAAGCGTAGCATGAATCTTGTGGAGCTCAAGAAATTGAAGATCAACCAGCTTACACAAATGGCGAGGGAACTCAGTATCGAGGGTGCATCGGGCATGCCCAGACAGGACCTCATCTTTTCTTTGCTCCAGGCCCAGTCTGAGCGAAACGGTCTTATTTACGGGGAGGGGGTCCTCGAGATCCTGCCGGATGGGTTCGGGTTTCTGCGGGCGCCTGATGCAAATTACCTCCCTGGGCCTGACGATATCTACATCTCGCCTTCGCAGATCCGACGGTTCAACCTGAGGACGGGAGACACCATTGCCGGGCAAATCCGGCCCCCCAAGGATTCGGAGCGCTACTTCGCATTGCTCAAGGTTGAAAAGGTCAACCACGAAGATCCGGAAATCGCCCGGGATAAGATTCTATTCGACAACCTGACCCCTCTTTATCCAAACAAGAGGATCAAGCTCGAATCCAAGCCTGACAACTATTCCTCCAGGATCATGGATCTCATGACCCCCATCGGCAAGGGCCAAAGGGGGCTTATTGTGGCACCGCCCAGGACCGGCAAGACCATGCTCCTCCAAAACATTGCCAACAGCGTCACGGCCAATCACCCTGACATCCACAAGATCGTTCTCCTCATCGACGAACGGCCGGAGGAAGTCACGGACATGTCCCGTTCCGTTGAGGCTGAAGTGATCAGTTCCACGTTTGACGAGCCCCCGCAACGACACGTTCAGGTGGCTGAGATGGTGATTGAAAAGGCCAAACGTCTGGTAGAGCATAAGCTGGATGTGCTGATTCTTCTTGACAGCATTACCCGCCTGGCACGCGCGTACAATGCCGTGGTGCCGCCGAGCGGCAAGATCCTCTCCGGTGGATTGGACTCCAATGCGCTCCACAAACCCAAACGGTTCTTCGGCGCCGCCAGAAACATCGAAGAGGGTGGCAGCCTGACCATCATCGCTACGGCCCTGGTCGATACAGGGAGCCGGATGGATGAGGTTATCTTCGAAGAGTTCAAGGGAACCGGCAATATGGAGATTCACCTTGACCGCAAGCTGACTGACCGACGGGTGTTTCCGTCCGCGGATATCAATCGCTCCGGAACGAGAAAAGAGGAACTCCTGATCGAAGCAGCCGATCTTAACCGTATCTGGATCCTCAGAAAGCTGTTGGCCCCTCTTACACCCGTCGACAGCATGGAGTTTTTGCTTGAAAAAATCAAAGGTACGAGAGATAATAAAGAGTTCCTCGCTAGCATGAGCAGCTAGAACAAGTTTCTCTCATCCTCGCTTAAGCACGGCGTTTATAGTAAGGAGGTCAATTTTAGGAAAATGAAGAAGAACATTCATCCAGAGTACCAGACCGTTACGGTCCAGTGTGCGTGCGGCCACACGTTCGAAACAGGCTCCACAGCCAAAGAGATCAAGGTAGAGATCTGTTCCATGTGCCACCCCTTCTGGACCGGAAGACAGAAACTCGTTGACGCCGCGGGCCGTGTCGAACGCTTTAAGAGAAAATATGCAAGGACCGAAGAGGCGAAATCGCCAAATGCATGAGCCGGCAGATTCTGTTTTCGACCACTGGTTTACGATTTATTCTTTGACTCGGCACGGAGGCCGTGGGGAGCGCCGCGCCCATTACTTCTCCCGCCTGCCCTGCGTGCCCAGGCCAGCCGTGTGGATGGCCCAGGAAACCGGCCTCACCTAGCTTTACTCCTGCGATCGAATCAGCCTACAATTAACTGTCTCCTGGGCCCTACGCATCCCGCTTTCGGTGGGATGGACTATGGGTTGCCGTGTGGGGCCCCCGTTCCATCTTTGCCCCAACGCCTTGAGTCGTGACCCTGGCGCCCTTGTTCGCTGAGGTGTTTATGTTTGGAAAAACGGACGAACTTGAAAAGCGTTATCTTGAGCTTGAGTCAAGGCTGGTGAGCCCGGAAGTGATCCGGGATCAGAAGACCTACCAGCGTGTCGTTAAAGAGCACAGCGTCTTGACGCCCATCGTGAGGCTCATCCGCAAATGTCAGACGGTGCAGGCGCAAATCGATGGCAACCGGATCCTGCTCAATGATTCGGACCCTGAGATCAGGGCACTTGCCAAGGAGGAGATGGATTCTCTCCGACGGGATCTGGCAGAGCGCGAGGAGGAGCTCAAGGTCCTGCTCCTGCCGAAGGATCCGAACGACGACAAGAACATCCTGCTGGAAATCCGCGCGGGGACCGGTGGGGATGAAGCGGCCCTTTTTGCCGCAGACCTCTTCAGGATGTACACCCACTACGCAGAGCTGAAGGGGTGGAAGACGGAAGTGCTTAGCGTCCACCCGACCGGAATCGGTGGCTTCAAAGAGATCATTGTCCTCATTGAGGGCGACAGGGTTTATAGCCGACTGAAATATGAAAGTGGAGTCCACCGGGTGCAGCGTGTGCCCGAGACGGAGACCCAGGGGCGGATCCACACATCAGCCGTCACTGTGGCCATACTCCTTGAAGCTGAAGAGGTTGACGTGGAAATCAACCCCGAGGACCTCCATATCGACGTGTATCGGTCCTCTGGTCGAGGCGGTCAGCACGTCAACACCACCGATTCCGCCGTCCGGATCACCCATCTGCCCACGGGGCTTGTGGTCACCTGTCAAGACGAGCGGTCCCAGCACAAGAACAAGGCCAAGGCCATGAAGGTCCTCAGATCCCGTCTCCTGGACATGGAGCAGGCAGAGCAGGATTCCAAGATCTCGCAGGAAAGAAAAAGCTTGGTGGGCACAGGGGACCGAAGCGAAAGGATCCGGACCTACAATTTCCCACAAGGTAGGGTGACAGACCACCGGATCGGCCTCACGCTCTACAAGCTGGAAGTTATCCTCCAGGGTAGTCTGGACCCTGTCATCGAGCCTCTTGTCAACCATTACCAGACGGAGGCCCTCCAAAGGAGCGATCAGGTTCAGTAATATGAACGATGGCTGACCGTTGGACCATAAAGGCCATCCTGGAGAAGGCCGCCGACTACCTGAAGGAAAAGGGTGATATCGCCAACCCTCGGCTCGATGCGGAGCTTCTCCTGGCCCACGTGCTGAAGGCCACCCGGATGGGGCTCTATCTCCGGTTTGACCAACCCCTCCATGAAAATGAAGTTGCCGGTTACCGTTCCCTGATTCAGCGACGCGCGCGCCATGAACCCATCCAGTACATTACTCGTGTTCAGGAGTTCTGGTCCCTCGAATTCAGTGTCGATCCGAGGGTCTTGATTCCACGACCCGAAAGTGAGCTGCTGGTGGAGACGGCCCTCTCATTGATCAGTACCGATGCCCGTACTTCGGATCGCCCCTCCATCCTCCTGGATCTTGGAACGGGCTCAGGGGCGCTGGCGGTATCCCTGGCAAAGGAGCTCAAAGATGCCCTTATCTGGGCCACGGATCAGTCAGCAGCTGCCCTTGAAGTGGCAAGACTGAACGCGGAAAAACATGGGGTCGCAGAAAGGATCCGTTTCCGGTCCGGCGATCTCTGGGCACCTATCCAAAGAGAAAAAGTCCTCTTTGACGTGATTGTCTCAAACCCGCCCTATGTGGCAACAGAGGATTATGACACCCTGCCGCCTGAGGTACGCGATCACGAGCCGAAGTTGGCCCTTGACGGACATGAGAAGGGGATGCGCACCATTCGCGAGATCATCAAGACCGCTCCCCTCTACCTAACACATGGGGGGTGGCTCCTTGTTGAAATGGCGCCAGACCAGACGGAGGAAGCCTTGAACCTGATCTCCGAAACGGGCCAATACGTCAGGGGTGATCGTAAGAAAGATTACACCCATCGCTTTCGCGTGATCCTTGCCCAAAAGGCCTAATAGGTCTCTCCGGATACCGCCATGGCGTCAAGTCCTCTTCGGTAATCCGGCCATGGCCGGATTACAATTTTTCAGCATTCAACCAAAGGCCCATAGTACTCGGGCCGCCGGTCCATGAATCGGTCGTTCTGGGCAGTGATGGCCTTGTCCCTTGCCTGAGTTGGGGCGATATCGGTGAGAAGAACCCCCGTGTCCTCTCCGTCCAGTTTCACCAAAACCTCACCCCGTGGGTCCACAATCTGGCTCTTACCCGTGAATTGGAGGGATGCCTTTCCACCCCTTTCTTCCGTCCCCACCCGGTTGGCCGTAATGGTGAAGACGCCATTTAGGAGCGAATGGGCCGGCATGATCCTTTGGCACTGAGGCAGGACCAGGTTGGCGGGGTGGCAGATGATGTCCGCCCCTTTGAGTGCCAGGACCCGAGCGGATTCAGGGAACCACCAGTCAAAACAGATCATCACGCCGATCTTCACCTGACCCATGTCAAAAACTTGAAACCCTGTGTCTCCGGGGTCAAACCACTTCTTTTCCTCCGCGAACAAATGGGTCTTTCGGTACGCACCCACAAATCCATGGCCGCCCACCACCGCCGCCGAATTGAAAACCTGAGACCCTTGCCGTTCAGCGATCCCGAAAACAATCGTCATGCCTGTCTCTCTGGCCAGTACTATCATCCGCTTGCAGGTCTTGCCGGAAGGCACCTCTTCCGCCAGGGCCGCCACCTCTTGCCTGGACACGAACTGATACCCAGTGGCGAACAACTCCGGAAGGACCACCAACTCCCCACGGATAGGAGTGAGGGCCTCAAATACCTCCTCTACGTTCCGATCCACCTCCCCAAATACCGGATGATTCTGATAGAGTCCAACTCTCATCTGTATCCCTCCTCGGATGAATCCTGTATCATTGCCCTTCACAATGGCGCCTTCCGCTTAAAAGTTTAAATTCACGAACCTGGCCTGGCCTTGTAAACCCCTGTTTCGATCCGACTTCATGCAGACGATGACTCCCATCAGGGCTTGAAATCCTGAGATGTGTTCGTAGTTTCATTCAAAAGATGTAATGGCCCCCAAAATGGTTTATGGTAAGAAAGAGATCGTAGGGAACGAATTTGGGGTTTTTGTGAGGTGAAGGCATGGCGGCAACAACAAATGGGAAGTATCGAGACTTGGTTTGCGGCACGGACGTAAATCCTTCGGAGGATGGTTGGATAACTTCATACGCCGGCACAGATTTCCATTTCTGTAGCGAGTCCTGTTTGGATGCCTTCAAGAAGAACCCTGCCAAATACATTAAACCCAAAGGATTCTTCGCACGGTTCCTGGACAGGCTTGCGAGATCCAATCAGCGGGAATTCGGCCAGGGCGGCCCAGGTTGCTGCCACTGAAGGCGACCGACCACCCCCTCCAGTCTGGAAGGGTAATACTTACGCCCTGGCGCGTTCCTTGAAATCCTCCGCCTTATCTTCAAGAAGGGCAGCAGCCGTATCGCGGGAGATCGCCCCTAGATCATGCGGCCGCAAGTTTCCATTATAACGGTCCCAAGAACACGACCTCGTTAGGAAAAGGCGACGGACTAGCCACCTGCCCCCTTTACGGAATATCCCCTCCTCGCCTCTCTAATGTCCATCTCGCTGATGGGGCTCACCGAATAATGGTTACCATCTTGCCTCACAACGGGAGAGTCAAAGATTGAATAGTAATAACCCAAGAGCGTGCCGTCTTTGGCCGCCACCTCAAAAAGATAGGGACCGCTGTAAACGCCATTGTAGAAACGGTATCTGGCGATAATTTCGCGGATCATATCATTGGCTTGGGCCTTGTTTTCAACGGGATACCAGCCGTCCCCTGTCAAAAGGACGTCTTTGTCTTTAGGGTCGAAAAGGATAGCGGTCGGCGAATCCTTCCCGCCGCAATAGGTGATGCTAAAGTTATCGTAATGCTTGTCTACGAAATCCAAAACGTCGTCCGGTTTGATGGAGCTTTGTCTAATAACAGGGTAACCACAAGCGAAAAGGCCAAATAAAGTGACTGAGACAAAGGCCCCTGTTAGGACTAATGTTAGCCTCTCATATTTGATGAAACCATTCCTCTCCATGACCCCGCCCCTCATTGTCCCGTGAGCAAGACACGACATTATTACTGCTTTTGGTCATAAGTGTCCCATTTTCTTTTCTTCATTTGGTCTTTTCGTTATTGCCGTGCACCTCGAACCTTGCATCCCTTGCACCTCAATACACCGATCTCATCCATCCCGTGGTCTTGTCTACGGCAATCTTGTCAGTGAGGGAATCGTCTTTCGTGACCACTTTTACCTCAAAGTAGCCATCCATGTCCTTGATTTTCCCCACCTTTAAATTCGGATTCCGCGTCGATTTCAGATAATTCTCGACCAATTCTTTTGCATCCTGTTCTTCCAGGCGCTTTGCCAGTTCTTTATATTGTCGTCCTTGATAAGGCGCCGGCCCCCAGCCGCGCCCCATCATCCCAGGGCCCATGCCCCACCCACGTTGCGTCATACCCGGACTCCCTCCGTACCCTGGGCCATACCCATAACCTCGGCCCATCATACCGGGGCCCATTCCGTACCCTGGTCCGCCATAGTAAGGACAGTTCCAATCTCCGTAGCCCCCGCCCGGACCAGGACCATATCCATAGCCGGGTCCGTAACCGTATCCGGGCTCCATCATTCCCGGACCCACGGGCTGCGCTATTGCCATCTTCGCTCCAAACAAGAGGGCAACGGCCATCAAGGCACCAATCATCCGATGGTTTTTCATCATGGTGTCGCGCCTCCTTACTTAAATCAAGGTCGTGGTTTATACCACATATTAACCAAACTTCCGTGGTCTTCAATCAACGATGACCAAATTCGCCATGCCGGCCATTATGTAATAGAGGTTGTGGCGGTGATGGGACCATTTTCCGGGATTCCCTGCCTTAAGCTCTATGTCAAGACGCTCTATGGGGTATACGATCACGGTTTCCTTTCTTTCCCTCGATCCTGAGTTGAGCGCCCATACGTTTCCAAGAAGAAAGGGGTACCGAAACGCGGTACCCCTTTCTTCTTGCATCGTGGAACCTGTGAGGAGAAGAGACCGGATGGGGTTAGTTCCATCCACCACCGGGCCCATAACCGCCCATATGGGGCCCCCAGCCCATCATGTGGCCGTAACCATATCCGCCTCTCCGGGCATAGCGGGCGTCAGGGGCGATTTTGCGGGCCTCGAGATCATAGCTTAGCCGCTTTTCGGCCATTTTTGCCTTCAAGTCACTCAATTCCTTCTGGAGGGCTTTGGACTTGTCAACGTCCGGATTGGGTGAATCCAAGAGGACGTTAAGATCGTTGGTTTTCTTCCAGATGTCACTCCTCAACGAAGCGGTTTCATCGAAAAACTTGTGGTTCAGTTCGTCCAGTTGCTTTTCCTGATCATCCGTGAGATTGCCGTAACCTGGGTTGCCATACCCTGGATTTCCAAAGCCACTCCCGTTGTTCCAACAGGATCCGGGCCCCCGGCCATAACCACCGTAACCCATCATAGGCCCCCGGCCATAACCACCGTAGCCCATCATGGGTCCCCCGCCATAACCACCGTAACCCATCATAGGTCCTCCGCCATAACCACCGTAACCCATCATAGGTCCTCCCCCCCAGCCGGGACCTTGGGCAAACACGGGGTAGGCCACCAAGGCCGCCAAGAGAACCAAGCCGCTGATCATTCCCACTTTCTTCATGTCAAATACCTCCTGCCCAGAGCTTAATTGGTGTTTGTCCCTATGCATGAGCAACACGCGTGCCAATTTGGAAGGGAACCAGTAACCCTATGAAAAGGCGTGCTTTTTTTAAGAAAGGCTCAGGACGGCGGTCTTTTCGGGGTGGCAAACCATCAAACAGTGGATATAATGTATCCATATCGAATATCCATATGGGAATAAAGTATCCATGTAACCAGATCCAAATCAAGGAGGTGCTAACCGCTGACTTATTAATTCCAGAATTCCACCACCCGGCCCGCGGTCGACAGAAGCCCAGGATAAAGGGCGGCGCAGTCTGGATTCATCTGCTATGAGCGAAACAGAGGACGCTAGGCCTCGAACGATGGTACCGATTTTGCTCTCCATCGTTCCCTTGTGGCGTGTATTGTGGATTCATTGTTTCTTTGCATGACAGGACCCATCGCATGTCTCTGAACAAAGATAAAAAAATATGGACGCTGGTCCCACCCTGGATTGTCCTTGGCGCCGTGCTCATCCTTTTGCCGATCTTTGTCTTCATGACGATCAAGAATATTCAGCGGGAGAAAGTCTTCACCACCAAGTTGATGTTGGAGAAGGGTGGGGCGTTGATTCGATCCTTTGAGGCAGGGGCCAGGACGGGCATGATGGGCATGATGGGCATGCAATGGGGTGGGCAGCAGGTGCAGCGTCTCCTGACCGAGACGTCTCAGCAACCCGACATCGTCTATATCATGGTGACCGACACGTCGGGGAAGATCCTTGCGCACAGCGACCCTGAGAAGGTGGGTACCATCTACGACTCCGGCCTGGATCTGGTAGCCGTCTCGAAATCGCAAAGCCTTCAGTTCCGCGAAATATCCAGACCAAACCAGACACCCGTTTTGGAAATCTATCGGCAGTTCTCCCCCACACGAGGGTATGGCGGCAGGTTCCGGGGCAGAATGATGATGGATGACTGGCTTACAATCCACGGCCAAAACGCGGCTGACACGGGGCAGGTGATCTTTGTGGGTCTGGACATGGGCCCCGTTGTGGTGGCGAGAATGGAGGACATCCGGCACACCATCGTCATGGGCCTCACCCTTCTCCTGATCGGCTTTGCAGGGGTGGTTTTGCTCTTTGTCACCCATGCCTACCGCTCTGCCAGCGCTACGCTTTCAAGGGTGAAAGCCTTGTCGGACAGTCTGGTTGAGAATATGCCCATCGGTCTTCTGGCCATTGACGAAACAGGGGTCGTAGCGTCCTTCAATCAGGCCGCCGAAACAATCCTTGATCGGCCCGCAGAGACAGTGATCCTTCGAAAACCCGAAGAAATTCTACCCTTGCCGCTTGCCGAGATGATCCGTCAGCTCAAGGACAAAGGCGGGCCCATCGAAAGGGAGGTCCTCTGTTCCACTCCGGGTGGGCATGAACTCCCGTTGGAAGTTATTGGAACCAACATGCGGGAAGAGGGCGGGAGATTCATGGGACACGTGGTGCTCTTCAGGGATCTGACGGAGATCCAACGGCTTAAGGAAGAAGTGGTCAGGGCAGAGCGGCTGGCCTCCATCGGGCGGTTGGCCGCGGGGGTGGCCCACGAGATCCGAAACCCCCTCAGTTCCATCAAGGGGTTTGCCACCTACTTCCGGGAACGGTACAGAGATGTTCCAGAGGATAAGCAGACGGCTGATATCATGGTTCAGGAGGTGGAGCGTTTGAACCGGGTCGTCGGACAGTTGCTTGAATTTGCAAGGCCCCTGAGCGTGGAGCGGAGACCGACCGGGGCTCAGTCACTGCTTCAGCACACCCTCAGGATGGTTGAAAGCCAGAGTCGTGAAAAGGGAATCCGGGTGGAAACCCGAATCGATGAAGGGATCACCCGCCTGGTGATCGATCCCGACCGTATGCAGCAGGCCCTGCTGAACCTCTATCTCAATGGGATCGAAGCCATGGAGCGGGGAGGAACCCTGGCCGTCTCGGTCCGAAAGGCGGGGGGGAACATGAAAGGGGTTGAGATATCGGTCTCAGACACAGGCAAGGGCATCGCCGAAGAAGACCTGGTCCACATCTTCGATCCCTATTTTACGACCAAGCCGAGCGGCACCGGCCTTGGACTTGCCATCGTTCACAAGGTGGTTGAATCCCACGGCGGAGAAGTGAGGGCAGAGAGCGAGAAGGGGAAGGGCACAAAGGTGATCCTTACGCTGCCCCATGCGTTGGAGGTGAGCCCGCATGAAAAGGCGAAATAGTATCTTGGTCGTCGATGACGACCACGCCCACCGCACCATGCTGAAAACGCTTGTTGGTGGCTGGGGCTACGAAGTCGCGGAGGCAACGGACGGCAATGAGGCCGTTCGAGTGGTGAGGGAGAGACCCTTCGATCTGGTCCTGATGGACATTCGGATGGTTAAGGTCTCGGGGATCGAGGCCCTCTCGGAGATCAAGGCATATAACCCGGCCATTCCCATCATCATGATGACCGCTTATGCATCGGTAGATACAGCCGTGGAAACGCTCAAAAAGGGTGCCTACGACTATCTCACCAAACCGCTAGACTTCGACGAGCTTCGTTTTGCCATGGAACGGGCCATGGACCACAGCCAGCTGAAACAGGAAAACCGTCTTCTCCGGGAAAGCCTTGGGGGTCGTTTTGATCGACGCAACATCATCGGCCGGAGTGGGCCCATGGCGGAACTACTGGAAACGGTCGCACAGGTGGCCCCCTCGCTAGCAACCATCCTGATTGTCGGCGAATCGGGTACGGGCAAGGAGCTGATTGCAGGGGCCATCCACCACAACAGCCACAGGAAGGAAGGTCCCCTGGTGAAAATGAACTGTGCCGCCGTTACCGAAACACTGCTAGAGTCGGAGCTCTTCGGTCATGAAAAGGGTGCCTTCACGGGGGCCTACAAACGCAAGGAAGGGCGGTTTGTCCAGGCCGACGGCGGAACCCTCTTTCTCGACGAAGTCAGCGAGATGTCTCTTGGCATGCAGGCAAAGCTTCTCCGTGTGCTTCAGGAGATGGAAATCACGAGGGTCGGTGGCGAAGAGCCCCTGAAAGTGGACGTCCGCCTGGTGGCTGCTACGAACAAGGACCTGATGCAGGAAATCGAGGCCGGCCGTTTCAGAGAGGATCTGTTCTACCGTTTGAACGTGGTCACCCTCAGAATCCCGCCGTTGAGGGAGCGTCACGAAGATATCCCGCTCCTGGCTCAGCACTTTTTGACCCAGTTTGCCCAGAAGAACCAAAAAAAGGTCAAGGGGTTTACTCCGCAGGCCATGGATCGCCTCCTCAAGTACGACTGGCCGGGAAATGTCCGCGAACTGATGAACGCGGTGGAGCGGGCCGTGGTCCTGTCGAGGTCTGACTACCTGGGCGACGAGGAATTTGTGCTGGTCTTGCGCAACAAACCCGAGGAGGAGAGATCGGAGCAAGTCGCGGCGAAAGGCCCTGCCAACCTGCTTCTCGAGGAAGTGGAGAAGACGACCATTTTGAACACGCTTGATGCTGCAGGCGGGAACAAGAGTGAAACCGCAAGGCGGCTCGGCATCACCCGAAGGACGCTACACAAGAAACTCAAGAAATATGGACTGATGGATTGATGGCCCCGCTTACGGGGCGAAGGAAAACGCGTGGACGGTCAAAGAGAAGCGAATATGAGCGGTCGCTTGAAACGGTTTCGGATCAAGAGTCTCCAACAGCGGATGGCCATTTTTTTGCTCCTCCCCGTTGCGCTGATCCTCTTTGCCATTGGGTTTTTCGGTTTCTTTTATGCCAGGGCCACCCTGCTGAGCCAGTGGAGGGAAGCCGCCATCCTGAAACTGGAACGGGCCGCCCATCATGTGGAAATGCGTCTTCAGCAGCCTATGAAGATCATAGAGATGTTTAACCAGACCGGTCAAATGGAAGGCGGCGAAGCCATACAGGATTGGTTGGTGGAAGAGCTCAGGACCCTCGATGGTGTCTCCTCCGTGGAGCTGAAGTGGGCCAAAGGCGAGTCGCCGGGAAACGAAACGGGACAAATGATGGGAAGGGGTATGCGCCAACGCATGGGAGCCATGATGCGTTTTCACGGCGCCGGGATATCCGAGGTCACTTCACCCCATTACGACGCACAGGCGGGAAAACGTACGGTCAGTCTATTTTCCAGTTTCAAGGATGAGGAAGGACGTCTCGTCGGGACGCTGCATGTGGAATTAGTTTTCGATTATCTCTTGCAGGACATCCAGAAATTTGGCTGGTGGCAGAGCGATGAGGTTTATATTGTAAACGATGAAGGCCTCATTCTTGCCAAGGCCGCATCGGTCGAAGGCAAGCGAACACGGCTTGGCGAATACGGAAGCGACCTCGAACGGCATGTGCTTGGGGCCATGAGGGAAGAGCCCTACGGCACCATCCTGGGCTCGGGACACCCAGCGGATGAGGTAGCTGGATTCTACCGCATCAAGTACGCCCCGTGGACCATTGTCCTTGTCGCGCCGGGCAGATCGATCCTTGCTCCCATCATTCGTTTTCGTACCTTATCCTTTTTTGTCGGCGCCGCATCTATTTTGCTCATCCTTCTAATCATCCGGTTCGTGGTAGGCCGTACCGCGGGGGCCATGATAGACATATCCACGGCCGCGAAACGGGTCGCCAGGGGCGATTACGGAACCCCCCTGCCGGTGACAAGATATGACGAAATCGGGCAGCTCACCGAAAGCTTCAATCAGATGGTGGAGGGACTGAAGGAGCGGGATTTCATCAGCGACACCTTTGGGCGCTACGTGGATCAGGATGTGGCCAAGGAACTTCTGAGCCGGCCGGGGGCCTTGAAGCTCGGCGGAGAAAAGCGACCAGTGGTCATCCTGATGTCTGATCTACGGGACTTCACACCGCTTTCAGAGTCCCTCCCCCCGGAAGAGACCATCCGACTCCTGAACCGATATTATTCCCGAATGATTCAGTTGGTGCACGAAAACCGGGGGATCATCGTGGACTTCTATGGGGACGCGCTCCTGGCCTTCTTTGATCCGTTGGGGGGCACGCTTGTCCCTTCTGCCCAAAGGGCCATTCAGTGTGGGCTCAAGATGCAGGACATTTTGCTTGCCCTCAATCGTGAAAACGAAAGCCGTGGCCTGCCAAGGTT
This sequence comes from uncultured delta proteobacterium, assembly GCA_963830155.1. GTDB lineage: Bacteria > Desulfobacterota > DSM-4660 > Desulfatiglandales > Desulfatiglandaceae > CAWHLE01. Next base: position 76,704 of record CAWHLE010000002.1, read on the forward strand.
GGGGATGGGCGTCGGCATCCACTGCGGCGAAGTGGTGGTCGGGAATATCGGGTCTGAGGCAAGGGCCAAGTACGGCATCGTGGGCGCCCCGGTGAACATGACCCACCGGATCCAATCCGTGGCCGAAGTGGGGCAGGTGATTGTCTCCGATCCGGTCTATAAAGTGGTCGCTGACCGGTTGAAAGTGAAGCAATCGTTTCATGGAGAGCTAAAGGGTTTTCGCGAGCCGGTGCTTCTGCATGTCTTGGATGGAATAGAGGAACGAGGGAGCGATGAAATGGGTTAAGGGGAAGGCGCCTTGCTTATCAGCGTAACGATCCTTAACTTTTGTGCGCCCATGCATTCTACCTGAACAGAAGAAAGGAGAAAGAAAAATGGAAAAAACGACCTTGTCGATCCCGAAGATTTCATGTGGCCACTGCGTGATGGCCATCAAACGGGAACTGGGAGAAATGAATGGAATCAAGTCAGTGGAGGGTGACCCGGGAAAGAAGATGGTCACCGTTGAGTGGGATGCCCCCGCCTCCCTTGAAAAAATCAAGGCAACGCTCAAAGAAATCAACTATCCGGCAGAGGGGTAGGTTCAGGCATTCCCGATGGAGTTAGCGTAAGATGGCCGAGACCACGATCACTCTTCCCATTACAGGGATGACTTGTGCCAGCTGCGCCGCAAATATTGAAAGAACGCTCCGGAAGGTGGAGGGCATTCAAAAAGTCAACGTCAATTTTGCGGCGGAGGAGGCGTCCCTATCGTATGACGACGCCTCTGTGAAACCGGATGGGCTCGTCAAAAAGATCCAGGATGCCGGATATGGTGTTGCAACCGCGTCCCTGGAGATCCCCATCACGGGGATGACCTGCGCCAACTGCGCCCTTAATGTTGAAAGGGCGCTCACCAGAAAGGTCCCGGGCGTATTAAGGGCTTCCGTGAATTTTGCGGCGGAGCGGGCTGCGGTGGAGTACGTGCCGACCATGGCTGGCGTCGATGACCTGATCAGCGCCATCGAGAATGCCGGCTATGGCGCCATTCGGCCCGAAGAAGGACTTGAAGAGGATGCGGAACAGGCGGCACGCAGGGCCGAGGTCCTGGATCAGACGCGAAAATTCATTGTGGGCGTCATCTTTGCGCTCCCGCTATTCCTACTCAGTATGGGTAGGGACTTCGGCTTTCTGGGGCCTTGGAGTCAGGCGGTCTGGGTCAACTGGTTGTTCCTCGCCCTTGCCACCCCGGTCCAGTTTTACACCGGGTGGGATTACTACACCGGGGGCTTCAAGAGTCTGAGAAATCGGAGCGCGAACATGGACGTCCTGGTAGCGATGGGCTCTTCGGTGGCCTATTTCTACTCCCTCGGCGTCCTTTTTTTCCCGATGCTCGGACATCATGTGTATTTTGAGACCTCGGCTGTGATCATTACCCTGATCAAACTGGGCAAGATGCTCGAGTCGCGGACAAAGGGCAGGACGGGGGGGGCCATCCGCAAGCTGGTGGGTCTTCAACCCAAGACCGCAACGCTCCTGGTGGACGGGACGGAGAAGGAAACCCCGCTAACTCAAGTGAAGGTGGATGATCTTGTGATCGTTCGGCCTGGCGAGAGCATCCCTGTGGACGGATTGGTCCTGGACGGGGCCTCGGCGGTGGATGAATCCATGCTGACTGGCGAATCGGTGCCGGTTGAAAAGGGTCCGGGGGACAAGGTGGCCGGGGGGACCATCAACGGCGAAGGCAGGTTGAAAGTCCGGGCCACACGCGTGGGAAAGGATACGGCCATCGCCAGGATCATCCGGCTGGTCCGCGAGGCCCAGGGAAGCAAGGCCCCTATTCAGGCCCTCGCCGACCGGGTTGCGGCTGTATTTGTCCCGACGGTCATCGGGATCGCTTTCTTCACCTTCTTTGTGTGGTGGCTGGTGGGAGGGGAATTCGTCCCAGCCATGATCCGACTGGTGGCCGTCCTGGTCATCGCCTGCCCCTGTGCGCTGGGACTTGCCACGCCCACGGCTATCATGGCCGGCACGGGCCTCGGCGCCGAGAGGGGCATACTCTTCAAAAACAGCGAGGCTCTGGAGGTGGTCTCCAAGATCCACACCGTGATCCTAGACAAGACAGGCACCTTGACCCACGGCAAGCCGCGCGTCGTGGATCTGGTCTTGCTGAATGCAGGAGTCAGGGATGAGAAAGAATTGCTTCTGCTTGCCGCCTCGGTAGAAAGGGGCTCTGAACACCCACTCGGCAAGGCCGTGGTGAGGGAGGCGGAGCGAAGAAAGCTCCAGCTCGTTGATCCATCAGATTTCCGCGCCCACGGCGGGAACGGGGTCGAGGGAAGGGTCAACGGACGGTTCATCCGGGTCGGGAAACCCGGGTGGCTCAAAGACGAAATCAAGGATTTCTCGGAAGCAGGCCCCAAAATTAAGTATCTGCAGGCACAGGGAAAGACCGTCGTTCTGGTGGCGGGCGACAAGGAATCACTGGGGATCATCGCCCTTGCCGACACCCTTAAGGAAGAGTCCCCCAAGGCCGTGGCGGAACTCCATGAGATGGGATTGCGCATCGTCATGCTCACGGGAGATAACCCCGAAACCGCAAAGGCCATCGCGGCGCAGGCTGGCATCGACGATGTGGCCGCCGAAGTCAAACCCGAGGAGAAGGCGGACAAGGTCAAGGCGCTCCAACAGGCGGGAAACAAGGTGGCCATGGTTGGAGACGGCATCAACGACGCCCCGGCGTTGGCCCAGGCCGACGTGGGCATCGCGATCGGGACGGGGACGGACGTGGCCATCGAAACGGGCGACGTCATCCTGGCAAGCGGCGACCTGACCGGCGTCCCGCGGGCCATACAGCTCAGCCGCCGCACGATGAAGACGGTGAGGGAAAATCTATTCTCAGCATTTATCTACAACCTCGTTCTGATTCCCGTGGCAGCGGGGATCCTTTATCCATTTGCCTCCGTCCCCGCCTTTCTGAGACAACTGCATCCCATCCTGGCGGCCCTTGCCATGGCCATGAGCAGCATCACGGTCGTCACCAACAGCCTCCGACTCTATCGGTCGGATAAAGGAAAGGTTTAAGGTATAAGGTAGAAGGTGCAAGGAGGAATGGGTTTTCCCCCTTATACCTTGCACCCTGCACCTTAAACCTTTTCTTTATCTTGACACCCCTGCGAGTTTTCTGGTCCAATTCGTTTTGCCTTCCCCACATTTCTCAAGATAGATTGAATCCTAAATTGAGCGATGCACAAGATTTGGAGCCAGGCGCAGGAGGGTGTCTTTTTTGAGCCGCAACTCCATTCGTTCGAGGCCTTTGGAACGCCCCCATAACCAAACGGGTGTCTCGGGAAGGCACAAGAGGTGGACTATGCTGGAGAGGTTCCCTCATGGGGCTGGCTGGAAATAAATGCAGGAAATTGGTGCCGTTAATAATGCCTGTGCCCAGATGTTGCGGATCAAAAAAGACACCCCCCTGCGGCCCACAAGGGATACGAATCGCTCAATTTTGGTGAATGTTAGACGAAACGGTGCCGATTCATCATCATTAAACATGCGTTCCGAGCAAATACTCTGATAAAGGAGGCACACCTAGATGGCCCATTCGACCAGTCCCGATGGCGAGAAGTTCAACCTGCCCGAAGAGCAAGATTACAAGAAAGAATATGAACGGCTTTCATCTCTCGTGAGCACCCATAAGAAAGAGGGTCGGGAGATCGTGGTCGTGATGGGCCTCGGGTTCGTCGGAGCGGTCATGGCGGCCGTTGTGGCGGACTCTACGGACAAGGAGACCGGCAGACCGTCCAAGTTTGTCATAGGTATGCAGCGTCCGAGCACCAGAAGCTTCTGGAAGATCCCTCTTTTCAACCGCGGGGTTTCGCCGGTGCGTGCGGAGGACCCGGAAGTGGCCCCTATGATCGAGCGGTGTGTCAATCAGAAGAAAAACATGGTGGCCACATTCACCTATGATGCCCTTTCTCTGGCCGATGTCCTGGTGGTGGACGTTCAGTGTGATTTTCTGAAGCAGGACCTGGGGGACCTCCGGACCGGTTACGCCGAAATCAACGCCCTGGAGGAGAGCTTCAAGGTCATCGGCCAGAAGATATCGCCGGAGTGTCTCGTGCTGATCGAAACCACGGTCCCGCCCGGGACCACCGAGTATGTGGCTTATCCGCACATCAAGAAGGCCTTCAAGGTGCGCGGCATAAATGAGGAGCCTCTCCTGGCCCACAGCTTTGAAAGGGTGATGCCGGGAAAGGACTATGTGAGGTCCATTCGGGACTTCTGGCGTGTGTGCAGCGGGATCAATGATCGGAGCCGCGAGCGGGTGGTCAGGTTTCTCTCGGAAATCATCAACGTGGCGCAGTTTCCGCTGACGGTGCTGGACCGGCCCATCGAGAGCGAGACCTGCAAGATCGTCGAAAACAGCTACCGTGCAACCATCCTGGCGTTTTTGAACGAGTGGAGTCTGTTTTCCGAGACCAATGGCGTGGACCTAATCAAGGTCATCAAGGCTATCAAGGTCCGGCCTACCCACAATAACATCATTTTCCCGGGCCCCGGCATCGGGGGCTATTGTCTCCCCAAGGACGGGGGGTTGGGCCTCTGGGCCTACAAGCACTTGATGGGGTTTGAGAGCGACATCTTCAAGATTACGCCCGAGGCCATCAACATCAATGACACCCGTGGCCTCCACGCGGCCCAATTGGCGAGAGACGCCCTCAGGAATATGGGGCGCATCGTGGCGGCGGCCCAGATCACGCTCCTTGGGGCATCCTACCGCGAGGACGTTGGGGATACCCGGTACAGCGGCTCGGAAGCGATCATCCGAAAACTGACGGAGATGGGGGCTGAGGTCAAAGCCCATGACCCCTATGTGGAGCACTGGTGGGAGCTGGAAAGCCAGGATACGTACCCTGCGGTGGGGGCGAGCCTCTCGCGGTTTTTCCGGAACCAGGATCAGCTGGGTGGCTTCAGGATGACGTCGACCCTTGACCAGGCCCTGAAGGGAGCTGATGCAGTCGTGCTGGCGGTCCGGCACCAACCTTATCTGGCCCTCCAGCCGGATAACGTGGTGGCCATGGCGGGCGGGCCCCTTGCCGTGGTAGACTGCTTCGGCATCCTTGACGATCGGAAGATCGAGCGCTACTTCGAGCTCGGCTGCGAGGTCAAAGGACTGGGGCGGGGGCACATCAACCGGATCAAGGAAAAGGTGCGAAAGGGAAAGATGGGCCCCGCATGACGAAGGCCCGGTGACGTGGGTCTGAGCAAAACCTTCTGTGGCCACAAGAGGAGGAAAGTCATGAACAGGAAGGCCATTGGATTCGTCTTTTGCCTTTTTCTTTGTCTGTGGCTCTTTGTCCCCGCCTTGCACGCCGATGAGTGGGGCACGATCACCATCCCGGCGGGCCAACCCATCAAGATCGCCCTCGGTGCCATGCTCACGGGGGATTACGCCAGCATGGGCATCGACATTAAGAATGGGGCCGAGATGGCGATCCAGGAAAAAGGCCAAATCCTGGACCACCCGCTGGTCCTTCAGGCGGAAGACGATGGATGCGCGGGGCCTTTTTCCGTGGCCATTGCGGAAAAGATCTGTAACGACCCACTGGTGGTGGGGCTCGTGGGTTACATGTGCAGCGGCGGGAGCAAGCCTGCCTCAGACATCCACAACAAGTACAAGGTCCTGATGGTCTCGCCCTCTTCCACGGCCCTGGAGCTCACCGCCCGCGGAATCCCCGTGTTTTTCCGGACCTGCTGGAACGACAAGATCCAGGCCCAGAGGGCAGCGGCCTTTGCCCTCCGTCACAAGTGGACCCGGGTCGTGCTCCTTCACGATAAGAGCGATTATGGGCAGAGCCTTGCAGAGGATTTTGCCAAGAACATCAAGGCCGAAGGAGGAGAGGTTCTCGCCATGGAGGGCCTCACCCGAGGCGACAAGGATTTCTCACCCGTCCTCACAAAGATCAAGCCGTCCAAACCCCAGTTGGTCTATTTCGGGGGCATGGCCGCAGAGGGTGTGCTCGTCGTCCGTCAGATGAAACGGTTGGGCATCAAGGCCCAGTTCATGAGCGACGATGGTTGCTTCACGGAAAAGGACTTCATCCAGGCTGGGGGAACGGCCTCAAACGGTGCGTATGTCACATATGCCCAGGAGCCCAACCCGGAGTGGGTCAAGAAATTCGAGGCCAAGTACGGACCAAGACAGACCTTCTCTCCGCAGGCTTACGACGCCGCCAATATCCTCATGAAGGCCGTGGAGCAGGTAGCCAAGAAGGAGGGCGACGGAAGCCTCGCCATCGGGAAAAAGGGTCTGAGAGATGCCGTAGCGGCAACCCATATGCAGGGCATCACAGGACAGATCGCCTTCGATGCAAACGGAGATCGCACTGGATCGGTCGTAGTCGTCTACAAAGTGGTTGAAGAAGGGGGCAAACGATTCTTCAATCAGATGGCCTTTTAACGACGCATTCTTCGATGAGACCGGGGGTGTTGTAACCCAAAGCGGCCTCATCCGGACCTGACCACCGCGCGGATCTTTCGCCTTGCGACCAAACCACAAATCCCTTGGTAGATGATGACGTTCATTCTCAGCCCCGAAATCCTCATCGACCAAATCATAAACGGGCTGACCATTGGAGGCATTTACGCCCTCATCGCCCTGGGCTACACGCTGGTTTACGGCATTCTCTTCATGATCAACTTCGCCCACGGCGAGATCTTCATGTTCGGCGCCTTCGGTGGGTTCGCGGTGCTGACGACCCTCGTCAATCTAGGTTGGGCAGGCGCCCATCCTGTTCTTTCAATGATCGGGGCTTTCGGCGCGGCCATGATCCTGTCTTCCTTTCTGGGGGCGCTCCTTGAGCGGGTCGCCTACCGTCCGCTTCGGAGGGCGCCGCGCCTGGCTCCCCTTATCAGCGCCATTGGCGCATCCATTTTTCTTCAAAATGTGATGATGCTCATCATCCACGCCCGCATGCAGGTCTATCCCGACGTGATCCCCGAGGCTTTCCTGGAGCTCGGGCCCATCGCGATTTCCTACTTCCAGATCCTCATCATCCTCGGCTCCCTGTTTCTCATGGTGGCGCTGTTGCTCTTCATCCGGAAGACCAAGACGGGAAAGGCCATGCGGGCCGTGGCCGAAGACAAGGACGCCGCGTCACTCATGGGGATCAACGTGAACCGCATTATCGTGACGACCTTCGTGATTGGCTCATCGCTCGCCGCGGCCGCCGGGGTCATGGTCGGCATGTACTACACCCAGATCAACCACATGATGGGGTTTGTCCCCGGGATCAAGGCCTTTACCGCGGCCGTGCTTGGTGGCATCGGAAACGTGGCGGGCGCCATGCTCGGCGGCTATTTCCTGGGCCTGGCAGAGGCCCTTGGCGTACTTTTCATGCCCTCGGAATACAAGGACGTGATCGCCTTCGGCCTGTTGGTTTTGGTTCTCGTTTTTCGTCCGCGGGGGATACTGGGTGAGACGATCTCGGAGAAGGGGTAGAAAGATAAAACAAAGGTGCAAGGCGCTCGGCGTACGGTGCAAGGAAAGGCAAAGAAATAAGAAAGGTGCGGGCACACGGTGCAAGGTACAAGGAAAATCGAAGACATAAAGAAAAGAATAAGGCTCCCTACTAAAGTCTATATCGCTGCGCTGATGGTCTTTCTGTTGTGCCTCCCGCCGCTCGTCGGCAACTACTGGACTCAGATCCTGGGTGATATCGGCATCTACGTAATCCTGGGGCTTGGTCTGAACATCGTGGTGGGGTTTGCAGGTCTCCTCGACCTTGGCTACGTGGCTTTCTACGCCATGGGGGCATACGGCTACGCCCTCATGGCCTCGCCTCAGTTTGATCTCCACATCCCCTTCTGGGTGATGCTTCCGGTTTGCGTGGCGCTTGCGGCGGGCGGCGGCGCCCTTCTGGGGATCCCGGTCCTTCGCATGCGGGGTGACTATCTGGCCATCGTGACGCTCGGCTTTGGGGAGATCATCCGGATTCTCCTGAACAACATGGACGCCGTCACCAACGGCCCCAGGGGCTTGCTAAGGATTGACCCCCCAACGCTGGGGAATTGGGTCATCCACACCCCAGCAAGATGGTATTACTTAATTCTCTGCGGCATCCTTTTGTCCGCATTCGTAGCTGACCGGCTCAACAACTCGCGCATCGGCCGGGCGTGGATCGCCATGAGAGAGGATCAGGACGCGGCCGCGGTCATGGGCATAGACATCTTGAAGTACAAGCTCCTCGCCTTCTCCATCGGTGCATCCTTTGCCGGCGTGGGTGGCGCCATTTTCGCCGCGAGGCAGGGCTCCATCTTTCCCGAGAACTTCTCCCTCATGGTGTCCATTAACGTGCTCTGCCTGATCATTATCGGCGGCATGGGGAGCATCCCGGGCGTCATCCTTGGGGCGGTGGTCCTGATCGGGCTCCCGGAAATTCTGCGGGAAGTGCAGCAGTATCGGATGCTCGCCTTCGGGGCCCTCCTGGTGCTTATGATGGTTTTCCGGCCCACCGGGTTTATCCCCTCGGCCCGAAGACGGATGGAGTTCAAGGACTGAATGTTCTATGAAGACACATATCCTGACATCAGACCTCTGATCTCGGGCCTCTGACCTCTGCGATCACCATGGGCGTGCTTTTACAAATAAGAGACCTCACCAAACACTTCGGCGGACTGGTCGCCCTCTCCCGCGTGAATCTGGACGTGACGGAAGCCACGATTGTCGGGCTCATCGGCCCAAACGGCGCCGGGAAGACCACGCTTTTCAACTGTCTCACAGGGGTCTACGCGCCGGACAAGGGCGACATCCTCTTTTCGGGGGAAAGCATCCGGGGCCTCAAACGCCATGTTATCACGCGGCTCGGCATTTCGAGGACCTTTCAGAACATCCGACTATTCAACCACATGACTTCGCTCGAAAACGTTCTGGTTGGCCGCCACTGTCGGATGCGGGCGGGGGTCTGGGGGGCGGTTGCCCGGGGCAAGGGTGCCGTGGAAGAGGAGCGAGGCGCCTTCCGCAAGGCGGATGCGTTGTTGGAATTCGTGGGTCTGGGGGGTCGGGGCGACATTCTGGCCAAGAATCTCCCCTATGGGGACCAACGGAGGCTCGAGATCGCCCGTGCCCTGGCAACGGAACCGCGGCTTCTCCTCCTTGACGAGCCCACCGCCGGCATGAATCCCCAGGAGACCGATGCCATGACACAGTTCATCGATCGGATATGCAGGGAAATGGGGCTCACCATCTTCCTGATCGAGCACGACATGCGCGTCGTCATGGGGATCTCAGACGTGGTGACCGTGCTTGACAACGGTGCCAAGATCTCGGAGGGCGTACCAAAGGCCGTGCAAAATGACCCGAAGGTCATCGAGGCATACCTGGGCCGTACGGCAAGCAAACTGAAATTCCGCAGCGCGACAGGACGGCCGGAGGCGGCCGGATGAACCAAGGCCAGCACATCCTCCAGGTCCGAGACCTTCACACCTACTACGGGAACATCCATGCCCTCCAGGGGGTTCCCTGGCGATCCGCCACGGCGAAATTGTAACGCTCATCGGGAGTAACGGCGCGGGCAAGAGCACCCTGCTCAACACCATATCAGGGCTGCTCAGCCCGAGGGCGGGAGAGGTCCTCTTCAACGGTGAGCGCATCGAGCGTCTCTCGCCCCACAAGATCGTCGCCGCGGGCATCTCCCAGGTCCCAGAGGGGAGAAAGATCTTCAGCGGCCTCACGGTCATGGAAAATCTGGAAATGGGTGCATTCCTTCGGAAGGAACCAGGAGGGATCAAAAAGGACATGGAGGCCCTGTTCGCCCTTTTCCCGCGGCTCAAGGAGCGGCGTCTTCAGATCGCGGGCACCCTATCAGGGGGCGAGCAGCAGATGCTGGCGATCGGTCGGGCCTTGATGGCCCGTCCCAAGATCCTGCTCCTGGATGAGCCCTCCATGGGGCTTGCCCCTATCCTGGTCGAGACCATCTTCCAAACCATCCAGGACGTCAATCGGACCGGCACCCCTGTCCTCCTCGTTGAGCAGAACGCCCTCATGGCCTTTCAGATTGCTTCAAGGGGCTACGTCATGCAAAGCGGCCGGATCGCCCTCGAAGATGAAACTCGCGCTCTTCAAGAAAACGACATGGTAAAGGCCCTCTATCTGGGAGGTGAATCGGAGTGATCGATCTGCGAGAAAAGGTCCTGGATACCTTTGAAGACCTTTCGGGCTGGAAGGCCATCGCCTCGGGACAGGCGGCGCTTCGCATTTCACAGGACCAGGGGCTTAAGGGCAAGGCGATGCGGTTGGATTTCGACTTTCTCGGGGGCGGCGGGTTTGTCGTGGCGGCTAAACCCTTTCCTCTTGAGATCCCTGAGAGCTATTCCTTTCTTCTCCATATCCGCGGTCTTGGGCCGCGAAACGCCTTCGAGTTCAAATTGGTGGACGAGACCCATCAGAACGTGTGGCGCTATCGGGTGGAAGCCTTCGATTTCCCGGAAACGTGGCAACCGTTGACGATTCGGAGTGACCAGGTCGGGTTTGCCTGGGGGCCGCTTGGAGGCGGTCCCCCCCGCAGCGTGGCAGCCATTGAATTGGTCATCGCGGCGGGTCCGGGGGGCAGTGGGACGGTTTGGATCGACGCGCTCAGGTTTCGGGATGAGACCTACCGGTCGAGGCCGTTGGTTCAGACATCCAGCGCGCTGCCTGGCCACAGGCCGGAAAACGCGCTGATCCTGTCCGACAATTCGAGTTGGCGGAGCGAAGCCTCCCATGAGCCCCAGTGGCTCTTGATTGACTTCCTACAGGTGCGGGAATACGGCGGCCTGGTGGTTCAGTGGGAGAAGGGCTTTCAGGCACGGAAGTTCGACGTTCAGGTTTCGCTCGACGGAGGCGCATGGAACACAGTCTATGCCACGAGTCAGGGGGGCAGTGAACGGAGTTATCTATACCTCCCCCAAACCCATTCTCGATATATCCGGATGAATCTCCACCAAAGTGTGCAAGGCCCGGGGTTTGGCATTCAAAGGATCGAGGTCAAACCCTACGATTTCTCCCGAACCCTGAATTGTTTTTTTGAATCCATCGCCCGAGAAGAGCCACTGGGCCTGTATCCGAAGTATTTTCTCGGCAGGCAAACCTACTGGACGACCGTGGGTACCGGCGAGGGAGCGTCGCAGGCCCTGATGAATGAAGAGGGCATGGTAGAAGTGGACAAGGGATCGTTTTCCATCGAGCCTTTCCTTTATGCGGCCGGCCAGCTCGTCACCTGGGCAGATGTGGATTTGAGCCAGACATTGACCAAGGGCTATTTGCCCATTCCCTCCTCGGAATGGCGAACCGAAGGCCTCGCCATGAAGATCACCGCCTTCGCGGTCCTTCGGGACGCGCGCCCCGTTCTCAACATTCGCTACCGTGTCACGAATATGGCGCATGTGCGACAACTGGTTGGCTTTTTCGCGGCGCTCCGACCCTTTCAGGTCACTCCCACCTGGCAGAACTGGCAGTCTTTCGGGGGCGTCAGTCCGGTGCGTGATCTGTCCTTCCGCAATGGCACGGTCTGGGTCAACGGAAACAAGGCGGTGATTCCCCTGAGTGCGCCGTCCGGATTCGGTGGTGTGCCCTTCGCTGCCGGAGGGATAACGAATTATCTGGTCACAGGAGAACTGCCTCCAGAGACGCAAGTAACCGACGATTTCGGTTATGCGTCAGGTTCGTTGCGATTTGATCTGGACCTGGCACCGGGTTGTGCCGAGGACGTTTATTTGGCAGTCCCTTTCGGCACCGTGGAAGCGAAAGCGAAGGATTTGGCACACTCATTGCTAAGAACGGTCTCAGGGCCTGAGGCGCACGAAAACGCGGTCCGGGACTGGGAAATCAGGCTCGGTGGTGTCCAAATTCACCTCCCGCCCAGGGCGCAGCAACTTGCCCATGCCTTTAAAACAGCAGCCGCCCACATCCTGATCAACCGTGACGGGCCGGCGCTCTGTCCCGGGCCGCGCCGCTATTCCCGCTCATGGATACGGGACGGTGCCATCATGGGTGCGGCCCTGCTGCGTATAGGTCATCCGGACGCGATCCGGGATTTTATTCGCTGGTATGCGGGCTTTCAGGCAGATGACGGAAACATCCCCGATAGCACTGGCCGCGAGGGCCCGGAGTGGCTGCCTGAATTCGACGCCTACGGCGAATTCATTTTCGCTATCATGGAGTACTTTCGGTTCACCGGCGATAAACCGTTCCTGGTCGAAATGTGGCCGGCGGTGACGAGGGCGCTGGGCTTCATGGAAGGGTTACGCAAGAAGCGTCTCACGCCGGAATACCGGAAACCAGAGAAAAGGATCTACTTTGGCCTTCTGCCGGAATCCATGAGTCATGAAGGATACATGGCCCATCCGGTCCATTCCTTCTGGGATGATTTCTGGGCCATTCGGGGGCTCGGGGACGGCGCGCGCATGGCGGAAGTCCTGGGTGATGGGACGGAGGCAGCGCGGCTCGCTCGCCTGAAGGATTCATTCTCGAAGGATGTGAGGGCGTCCCTGTCAGCCACCATCTGCTCGGCATGGCATCGATTTCATTCCTGGCTCCGTGGAACTTGGCGACTTTGACCCGACGTCTACCGCCATCGCCGTGGCGTTGCTGGATGAACCCGGTCTTCTGCCTCATGCCGAGACTGCGAATACCTTCGACAAGTACCTGGTGGGACTCCGTGAGCGTTCGAGCGGTGGTGTGGTCTGGCATAACTACAGCGCGTACGAGATCCGCATTATCGGGGCGCTGGTGCGGCTCGGCAGACGCGCCGAAGCCATGGAGCTGCTGGAATGCATGCTCGCCGACCGGCGCATTCCGCCCTGGAACCAATGGCCCGAGATATCCTGGCGTGATCCTTCAAGCCCCAGCTTTATGGGCGATCTGCCGCACACCTGGATCAGCGGTGAGTATATGCTGGCGGTCTCAGTATGTTCGCGTACGAGCGGGAGGAGGACAAGGCTTTGGTCATTGGTGCGGGAGTGTGCCAGGAGTGGCTTGCGGAAGGGTTCGCGGTGGGGGTGGAGAACCTGCCCACCTATTACGGGAAGATCTCCTACTCGTTGCGTATGGAGGGGCCAGACACTTTGCGCTTAAGGCTCCGAGGGTGATTTGGTCGTGCCGGCGGGCGGAGTCGTGGTAAAACCGCCTATGCCCCGGCCCATCCGGCAAGTTGAGGTCAACGGCCGGGTACACACGGAATTCGATGCTGAAGGTCTCACGTTGCCGGGAATGTCCCGCAGAAGCTGTGGTCAAGTTCTGATGGGGAGGCAAGGAAAATTTCCTCAAGTCCGAATGGGCTTCGAGACGATGCGTTAATTAGATAGCAGGTCTTGAACCAGTTGGAGCGGTCCCATCTAAATTTCTTGCCGTATTTTCAGTATGTTGTTATAATATGTTGTTGAAGATTCAAAACCACTCCGGAAGCGAGCATGAGGAAAAAAGTTCTAGTCAACCGTGAGACGTGGGATCATTTCACCCATTGGGTGAAGATTTTCCTCACAGCTGAACAAGTCGGCGGAAAGGCCAAATGGCTCATCGCACTGCTGATCGCCTTTTTGTTGGGCATCAATGCCTTGAATGTTATCAACAGCTATGTGGGCCGCGATTTCATGACCGCCATCGAAGATCGCAACCGGAGCGGGTTTATGCTGATGGCATTGGTCTACATTGGTGTATTCGCCGCTTCCACGCTCGTCGCCGGCATTTACCGTTACACCGAGGAGCGCCTTGGGCTTCTGTGGAGGGAATGGGCAACCCGCCGCACAATCCTCAATTATGCGAATAACCGGGTCTATTATCGTCTCAAAATGGCTGGTGAGATCCAGAATCCGGACCAGCGGATCGCAGAAGATATCCGCGCATTTACCACCACCACCATCTCCTTTGTGCTCATGCTGCTCAACGGAACCCTGACGGTGATCGCCTTCTCAGGGGTGCTTTGGTCCATCAGTCCGCTACTGTTTGTGGTGTCCGTTTTGTACGCGGTTGCGGGCACGCTCCTGACCTATTTCATCGGCCGACCCTTGGCGCGGTTGAACTTTGATCAGTTGGACAAGGAGGCCAATTTCCGGGCATCATTGATCCACATGCGGGCAAATGCCGAGTCCGTCGCCCTCTGCCGACGCGAAGGACGTCTGATCAGGTTGCTTGTCCGAAATCTCGGTGATCTGACGGAAAACCTTCTCCACATTATCAAGACGAGTCGAAACGTGAATTTTTGTACCACCGGCTATAACTGGCTGATCCAGATTATTCCTGCCCTGATCATCGCCCCGCTTTTCATCAGCGGCAAAGTCCAGTTTGGTGTGATTACCCAGTCGGCCATTGCATTCGGCCATCTGTTGGGGGCATTTTCCTTAATCGTCACCCAGTTCCAATCCATTTCCTCTTTCACTGCCGTGCTGGCCAGATTAAGCTCGCTGGCAGAGGCCAACGGACAGGCAAAGGCCGCCGAGATTTCCGCAAGGGAGGTCCCCAAGGACGAAGACCAGGTCGCCTACAGGGGCGTGACGCTCCGTGCGCCCGGTAACGGCCGGACGCTCGTCAGGGAACTGACGCTTAGCGATTCCGCATGGCAAGCAGGTGTTGGTTTGCGGATCGGACGATACGGCGAGAATGGCCCTATTTCGCGCCACTGCCGGGCTTTGGGATGTGAAGGAAGGGCATATTGTCCGGCCTCCACTGGAACAGATTCTCTTCATGACCGAACGGCCCTATTTGCCCCCCGGGACGCTTCGGGAATTGTTCATCCGGCCCTGGCCTGAGGGGGCTCAACCGACTGAGAATGATCTCCAGAATAACGTATTTCCGGATATACGTATTCGGGAAGGGTTCCGGACGCTGGAAATCGATTCCGTACCGAAACGTTTTGGCGGCATGAACACCCGGCAGAACTGGGAAAGCGTGCTTACGCTCTCCGAGCAGCAGCTCCTTGTTGTTGCCCGCGTGCTGCTTGCCAACCCCCGCTTCGCCTTTCTGGAGAAGCCAAGCACAACGCTCAGCCCCGAACAGGTCAAATGGGTCTTGAGCCTGCTCAACAAGCGCGCCATCAGTTGTGTGACCTTTGAAGAGAGCGGCGATGACCTGGAACCCTATGACATGTTGCTGGAGCTCGAAAAGGATGGCTCTTGGACGTATTTTCCCGTAGAAGCCGGCCAAATCGTCAAGAAGAGCTATGGGATCGCCGTCTAGACCCTGCCGTTGGATCAGCCAATATGTAAGACAAATCGGTTGATCCCCCTGGTGAGCCTCTCCCTAATTGCTGCCATCGGAATCTCCGCTGCGCCGACCCGATAGGGATTGGCGCCCCGGGTGTAGGGAAGATCAGCACCGTTGAGGTTCACCACCGTCGGTCCAAAGCCGGTGCCCGCGATCCGATAGGTCACTTCCACCGAGTATCCGCCCAGTTTCATCTCCACCCGAAGCCCGTCGAGCGACTTGGGGATCACCGGGTCAATCACCAGCGCGGATCGTTCCCACCGAAAACCGAGGAAAGACTGAAGCAGCAGCCTTGTCCAGATGCCCGGGCCGCTTGAGTAAACCCGCCATCCTCCATCGAGAGGGATGTCGCCTTTTTTCACACGATCATATTCCAGGAACGCCTCATAGCGGTCGAAAAACGCACCGTCTGAGCTTGAATAGTAGCAATTGGCCTGGCGAAGGGTTGCGGCGGGCACGATGAAGCGTATGCCGATGGGGTTGGCCTGGCCGAGGGCCAGGAAAAATCCCTCGGCATCACCGTAGCGCGCCAGGGCTTCTGCATAGCGCAGATGGGCGTGGGTGTACATGAGACCGATTTCCCTGCCGAAAAAGGAAGCGCTTTCCGCGCGCTGAAAGAATTTCAGGGGGCCACCCCTGTATTCCATGGGCCGGTCGAAAAGCCGGGCCCCATCGGAGCCGAGCAGGTGTGCTTTAATGAGGTCCAGATGTTTTCTGGCCTGTTCCGGGGTCAGGAGGCCATTGATGATGGCATGGATCATCGGGAGCAGGCTGTAAGATACGCCGGTGGCCTGATCTCTCGGATGCAGGAGGTAATCGATGCGCCCGTCGTCATGGAAATAGGCGAACCCGGTGATCGTTTCATCCACCAGCAGATGGCGCTGGAATTGATCGCGGACTTCTCCTGCCACGGCCGTGAATTGGCCTGCCTGGTCGCTTCGGCCCAGCCGGCTGAGCGCCGCGGCGAGTGCGGTGAGCGTCTGGTAGTGGAGTGTCACGGTCCAGGCGCTGCAAAGGCGCTTGCGCATGGTTGGGTCGGCTGGCTGCATGGAGTCGTTCCAGTCCCCATGGCCGTAAGCCGCCAGCCTGGTACCAGGGATGACCCTGCGCTCCCATTACATCCAGTGCGCGCTCCACATGTTGCCATAGCGTCGCCTTTTCAGCCTGATCGTCCCCCTCCGGATGGAAGAACGGCACGACCTCGTCAAGCAGGCCTCCGTCCTCCGAGGCGATGAGGTATTGAGCCAGGGCCAGCACCGGCCAGAACACGATGTCGCCGTGGGAATCGCCTGCCCGGATGTTTCGCTCCCGATCGAAGAACATGAACCATTGGGGCCAGTCGCCATCGGGGTTCTGCGCCTTGAAGAGGCGGATCAGGATGTCCCGTACGGGCTCGCAGCGGCCCAACCCCAGAAAGAGCTCCACCGGCCCCTGAGAGATGTCGCGCGTGCCCCAGCCGCCGCCCGTATATTGCTCCAGGCCCCGCGGGGCCAGGTAATGGATCAAGGTGTTCTGGATGAACCAAGGCAGAATTTCACCGAACCGTTCCGCCGCGCCGGCCAGGGGACTTCCAGCGGGCGGATGGATGTGGAGGTCTGCGGTGACGTCGGTCCAGAATCGAGCATGATCCGGCCCTCCCCCTGTTCCCTGGACTTCGGAGATGAGACACCCCTTCAGCCGGAAACCGATGGAAACGGCCGGCGCGCTGATCATGCAGAGATAGGGCTGATTGCGGGAGCGGCCGTCTGCGAAAAGCATCTCGTCCCCGCCGATCCGCTCGATAATCGTGCCGGGGAGCGGAACGATGCGGAAACCGCCTCCAGGAAAGCGGCGCCCCACATCAGAGTCGGGCGTTGGTTGGACGAAGACGCCTTCGTCATCCCGCCTATATCGGACGGGTACGGCATCGATCCCGTCGTCCCCATTCAGGGCCACATGGTTGGAAAAAAGGAAGCGCACAGGGGTGCCGGATAGCACCTCCGCCGAGAGGGTCAATTCGTGTCGGTCGGTGGGCGCTCCGCTGCGGATTTCGATGAGCCCGGCCGCATGTTTGTAAATCCAGCGGCTGCTCTCGGGCGTCATCTCAAAGGCGGAGGGCACATCCAGCAGGTGCCAGCCGTCAACCAGTTCCACGAAGAGACGCTGGCCGTTGCCGCGAAAAAGGGCCAGATAGCTGTGGGTCGTGGACAGGAAGCGGTTGATGCTGACGTGGCCCTGGGTCACCATGGCGTGGAACACACCGCCCATCCAGGTGTTGGAGGTGAGCGCCGCCTCTTCGGGAATCAAGCGGTCGCCGGTTCGGAGGATCTGGGCATGCGGCCGCATCACCCTCAGTTCCTTGGCTTTCAACACCACGTGGCGGTTCGTGCCGGTGAAGAAGGAGAGGATTCTGCCATCCTCCCGTTCAACCTCACGCAGTTCTCCGCCGAAGAGATCGGCGATTTCGGCTTCGGTCAGATCCAGGGCGTCTAACAAGGGGGCAGTGGTGAATAGACTCCCTGCCGGTTTTGAGCCGCAGGGCACATTTTGGTCGAATGCCGTTACTGCCTCCGGTAACCCCATGGCTTCATCAACGAAAACGAGATCATTGGCAGAGGTCGCCTCAGGGTGGTCCGCTTCAAACCAGCCGAAGAAACCCCGTTCGGCGACTTCGCCCCGCTTCAGCCGCACCGGCGCCGTCCTGGATCACGGCCATCGAGTGCTCGTGCTGCCGGCGGGCACAGGGCAGTCCCTCGGTGAGACCCAAGGGCGATTTTCCGGCGCGGGTCGCAAGACCGTGAAACTGGAGCGCATCGGTGGCGAAGCTCACGCCTTTACCCAGGGCGCCGATAACGGTCCAGGGATTCCGCCCGCCCATGGAAAGATTCTGGCGCGAAGCGAGGACAAATCCCCTCTCCGGATGGGATAGGGGCGTGTGGTCCACATAATGGCTGGTGTAATACTCGTTTATCCTTACCGCGCCGTAATGGGCAAGGGCCAGGTCCTGAGCATAGATGAGGTCCAGCGTCTCCGAGGTACGGAGGGTGTTTTCAAGCACCACGTGCCAGAACCAGGCCGGGGCCGATTCCGCCAGAACCAGCGAAACGCCGAAGCGGATGCCATGCCATTCGCCATTGGCCCTCATGCCTCGTTCATCCATGTAAATGGCGGCCGGACTCTTCGGACCCAGGAGGGGTATGGCCTCGATCGATTTACCCAGTCGGCGCAGATAGAGGTTGGCAGGACCCCCTTCGATCTCGGTGCCAAGAAAGAGGTTAAGGAGAATGTCGCCGTGGTCCATGCGGCGGATGGAGCCGTTAGCGTTCACCTCTATTCTCAGGCCCGAGGGGCTTTGGAGAAGATGAGGGAAGTTTTCTGAAAACGGATTTCTTGAGCTCATGGGATTCTTCATGGATCAGCTTTCGGACCTCTCCTTGGTCTCGATGACCTCGAAGGCCGTGGGACCTGCCACCAAATGAATCCCGTTTTCAAGCTTCAAGACATAGAATTCGAACTGCGATCCGGTGCGCTCAAGGATCTCGCCTTTGACGCCCCGATAACCCTTGGTCATTTCAATGGCAGTGCCTGGTTGCAACATAACCTATCACCTGTCTTTGTTTTAATGTCAGGATCGCCTTGATCCGGCGCTTCCGCAATGCGGCTCATATTATAGCAACGGAGCGGTACATACACCAAGTTTCGTCAAATGCCAAGGGCTATCCCTGCGTTGCCACGTCTCCATAGCCCATTTTGTTGCCGGCCCCACTGGCCGAGAGGACACGCTCCTTTCGGTCGAAAAGGGCTTGTACAATTCCTTTGAGTCTGCTCTTTAGTATATCCATAATAAGCTTTATTTATACTAGTTTATTTAAAATTGCCAACACCTCCGGTCAGAGGCCCGTCTGATGGGGCGATATTGGTTCGTTCTGATGGACTTCAATGACCGAGAACGTTGAGGGCATAGACGAATCATTGTCCCCAGCGAATTCAATCCACAAGTGATCATCGAGGCAAAGATTATATTAGATACTTTCGCTGGATGTACGACTTCCAAGAGAGACCCTGAAGACCCCGGATCACGCATCATCGGAAACGCTGTCGACAGGAGGAACTATTCTATTTCGGCCTTAACTATTTGAAAATAAATGCAAATCTATTATTCTCCCTTGTAAAGGGTTTTTGAAAATGCTTAAATCCGACGTAAGTTCATCCTTTCCAGTCTATCAGGATACGAACGTTGGGACACGCATGTGACGTTTATAAATTTTTCGTATGGGCGTGGTGCCGGATCGATTCATGAATTTCAAGTCTTTCACTTTTTTCCCATTTGAACAAAATCCCCGGATTGAGAGTCTGGAATGAGCTGCGCTTCCATCGAAACACCGGCCGTTCCCGAATCGGTCGCTGGAAAGGGCCGCGAGGAACACTATAAGAAGAGCGCGGTTGAACGTTACCGGAGATTGGTCGTCTGGCTCCTCTATGCCATGGTTTTTGGGAGCGTTTTGTTTGGCCAGCCGACGCAAGCGACGGATCACCGCTATGAGTATGTTGAGATCCTCGGGTATCTACTGATAGTCCTGGCAACGATCGGGAGGGCCTGGTGCGGCCTTTATGTATTCGGACGCAAGAGTAAGGAACTGTGTAAGGACGGCCCTTATTCCATCTGTAGAAATCCCCTCTACCTGTTCACCTTCATGGGCGCGATGGGTGTGGCTGTGGGATCGGAGCGGATCCTGGTGGTGATCGTCTTTGCCCTCATTTATTGTTCGTACTATCTGCTTGTCATCAAGTTCGAGGAGAGGCGATTAGGGAAACTCTTCGGTAAGGAATATGAACAATATTGTTCAAAGGTCCGGCGATTTATGCCCGGTTTTCGAGACTACCGGAGCCGAAAGCGGATAGAGATCAATCCCCATCACGTGTTCAAGAGAATTGCCAAGGGTATGTGGTTTTTCTGGTTGTTTACCGCTCTGGAGATCATAAAGGCCCTCAAAGGATATCCCTGCTGAGCCCATTGGGGCAAGGGCCGGCACCAAAGTGGCGCTTAGGAATGGAGGATCGATAATGAAGAGGAATCTTTTGATGGGGTTGCTCATCCTGTCGGTGATGGCTATTCCCACAGGGGTAGGGGCCGAGCTCACGGTATCAATTCGGCGATGAGATGGCGTTGAATCTCGGCCTCAGTCTCCACACGCTGGTTCGCCTCACCGATTTCCGAAATCCCAATTCCAATGATGCCGATGAGGGACTGGACTTTCTCCTGCGAAGGGGGCGCATCCGTCTGGACGGTTACTGCACCGATTATGTGAAATTTTTTTTGCAGACCGACGCTTCTGTTGCCACTGACAACGATGCGAGTGCGCGTGTGAGCGACGCCACCCTCAATCTCCACTACAAGGAAATGGCCCAACTCATCATGGGGCTGCAAAAGGCGCCCGCCTACCGGTCGATTCTAACCTCCGACGATGCGTTGTTGTCGATCGATCGCCCGGGGATCACCAACTACAACCTCACCTGGGGACTGAGAGGAGGCGTCGAGTTTAATACCATCGCGTTGAGAAACACGAACAGCGGCATTCACGGGCCTTTTCAGGATCGCGATCTCGGGGCCACCTTTTTCGGCACATACTCCTTCACCGATTATCTCCATCTGAAGTACTACGCCGGATTGTATCAAGGTATCCAAAAGGCCCCGGAAGATGATGACCATCTGCGCTCAACCGTGCGCATCCAAATGAACCTGTTTGATCCAGAGCCCGAATACGAAAACCTGGGAACGTACCTGGGCTCAAAGAAGACCGTTGCGATCGCCTGGAGCTGCGATCGGCAGACGGACGTTACCATAGACAGCATCAAAAAGAATGGCGTCTCCTATTTCTCCTGTAATGAAATGGACCTTTTTGTGGAGTATCCCGCCGGGCCTGGCAGCGTTACTTTCGAAGGATCTTATGAGCATACCTGAATGGTTAATGGCGCCAAATCCGTGAGATCTGGCATCCCCGATCATCCCATTAACGCTACCGAAGGACAGGGTTTCTACGTCCAAAGCGGGTATTACTTCAAAGACTGGAAGTTACAGCCATGGGCAGGCTATGAGACATGGTTGGCCACCAACTCCCTCGGCAGGTGGAGCGCCTACAGACTCGGGCTTACCTATTTTTTGAGGGGACAAGATGTCAATTTGAAGGTCGGCTATGAGCGGGTCGATACGGAAAAGGATATTGGGAGCAGCGGAGACGTGAATAGCGGCAAGGACAACATCAATACCCTCGTCGCTGGCCTCTTCATAAGCTTCTAGGCCCCTCCGTTTTCAGGCAGATGGGTTCCCGGGCTTTCATGAGGAGGCGATCGGTGCGGAGGAGGAATGGTGTGAGATCCGGCATGCTCGGTTCTGGGTCCATTCCTTTTCCTCTTTTTTTTGACGGACGCCCTGGCGGTTGATGAAAAACCGTGCCTCCTTGAGAGGCTCGCAGAGGACTTCAAATACCTGGCCACCTCCCCGACGAGGCTGGATACAACGAGTGCCATCATCACACTCGGCCTGGTTGGCATTGGTGGCGCGCTTTACGCCGAGGATGAGGAGATCAGGGATTTTGCCCTGGAACACAAGAACTCCTTCCTGGATAACTTGGCGGACGTTGGGGAAACGATCGGCTATCCCTATTGCGTGGGTCTTGCGGCGATCTGGGGCGGCACCGGTTATCTGGTCAAGAACGAAAAAATGAAGGCCACCTCCCTTTTGTCCCTGGAATCCTTCGTGGTGGCCGATACGATTTCAATATCGTTCAAGCTCGGCACGGGAAGGGCAAGACCAAAGAGAAACAGGGGGAGTGCCAGTTACAAACCTTTCTCCTTCGATATGTCCGACACGGCTTTCCCCTCGGGACATGCCACCGCTATCTTTTCCATTGCCTCGGTGTTCGCGGATCAATACGAGAGCCGTTGGGCCGGTATATCGGCCTACGGGCTTGCATGTCTGAGTGGGTGGGAACGGATCAGCCATGACAAACACTGGGCCTCGGATGTGTTCGGCGGGGCGGTTCTTGGCACGGTGGTGGGAAAGAGCGTGGTTTACCCGAATAAGCAAAGGGATCGCACCGTTTGGCTGGTTCCCGTGGCCGAGTCATCAACCGGAACCCTTGGGTTAATGGTTCACGTGAAGTTCTAGCCCTCTCCGGCCTCTGGGGCCTTGTCCCGTTTCAAGCGGCATGCCTGTTTGATTCAGCCACCGCTCCCAGAAGTCTTAAAGCCAGACGGTTTCTGCTCTGCTTCAATTGCGTCGAATTGAGGATCACTGGTATAAGATAATATTCAGCCTTCGTCAGTCTTGGCCTCCTCGCGCTACTTATCTATCCCTCGCTCTTTGAGAAGCTCCTCGGTCACCGGGGTTTCGCTGGCAAGCATGCCGTGGACGCTCCGGACGTATCCTTGGTAAGCGGCTGGAACAGAATTTCGTTATCCCGATCAATAAACAACACCTTCGTGCCCGGCTTGAGACCGTACCTCCGCCTCAACTCTGCCGGAACCAAAATCCGTCCCTTGCCGTAATCTTCGATGCTTCCACGTCTAATTTGCTCTCAATGATTAGCGTCGCAGGTGATTAAGCGGCGGGCAGCAGTTTTCGTAATCAAGTCGCTGGCTGGGGTCACGCTGGCTCAAAGTCGGCAAAGACCAATCTTCCTCACACAGGGCTCACAGTGGCGCAGAGAACAGAACAATACTCGCATCAGTCCTGCTTCTCGAGCTTGATTCAAAAGGTTCTCTCGGTGGCGGCTGCCCAGATCCGGAATTCCACTTTCTCCCGCATCCAACCAAGTCCTTAACCCTGTCAAATGGGGTCCTTTCATTGGCTGGAGAATTCTCCTCGGCAAACCGCCGGATCGCCAAGCGGACAATGTCCGATTTCTTTAGACCCCAGCGCTTGGCCAGTAAGTCAATCTTTTGCCCATCCTCATCAGGGACTCTGACTGTAATCTGCCGGAATCCTCTTAGGGTGCAATCATTTTGACTCCATCGTGATCAAATCGCGGGCAGAGGTCAATGCCGCTCAAGTCAGGCCAGGAGTTTTATTTCTCGCAAAGAGCTCACAGTGGTTCAACTTCATGGCTTCCCTCGCCACTGATGACTGGTCACTGATCACTTCCCCGGTCCTCTCCCTTCCCGCTGGCCCCCCCGATTTTACTCTCGATCTCCGACCTCCGACCTCTGGATTTCCCCCTTGTACCTTGAACCTGTGTTGCATCACACCTGCCTTTATCGTTGACCCCAGCAAGGTTAATGCACAAAACTGATGTCACACGGAATGCACATCATGACATCAGCTGAGGGTGACCATGAAAACGATTGTTGTCCACGGGATAGACGATGCATTGGATGAAAAGCTGAAAGAAAAGTCCCGGGAAATGGGGGTGAGTATCAATCAGTTTGTCATTGACGCGCTGAAAGAGCGGTTGGGCCTGAAAAAGGAGAAGAAATTCACTGCCGTTCACAGCGACCTGGATCACTTGTCCGGTAGATGGTCCGAAGAAGAATTCAAGCGCATTCAGGGGAAAAGCGACTCGGCGCGGATCATTGACAAGGAACTCTGGAAATGAAACAGATTCTGATTGATATCAACAGTTTGATTCGATCCCGTGTGACTGAGGAAAAGAGGAATTCCACCCTGACGGCACCCGATCCTCCATCTCAATATGACGATGCATTTTCGGGATGAACGGCTTGGTTGAATTCTGAATAGGCTTTACTTCAATGTATGATATATGTGGGGCTTGAGCCGAGGATTTCGGGAGTAAGGGCCACGAAAAGGAATATCGGATGGTGCGCGAATTGGGGAAAAACGAAATTCTGGAGAAGTTGAAAGAACGACGAGGAAATGCGCCGCCGGTTTTCAGTTCGACGCATCGGACTTTTCGGTTCCCACGCCCGGGGTACTCCGAGTGAGGCCAGTGACATTGACCTGGTCGTAGAGTTGGAAGAGGCCACATTTGATCACTATATGGATCTCAAGTTCTATCTGGAAGACCTGCTTGGAGGTTCCGTGGACCTGGTTCTCTCTGACACCATTAAACCAAGGCTCAAGCCCATCATCCAGAGAGAAGCCGTCTATGCCTAGGGACTATCGGCTCTACTTGGATGACATCTTGGAGGCCATTGACCGGATCAATCAGTATGTTGGCGACATGGATGAATCTGAGTTCAGTTTGGACAAAAAGACCCAAGATGCAGTGGCGCGTAATCTGGAGATCATTGGGGAGGCGACACGAAATCTTCCTGATGCCGTGTTAAAGGAAGCGGAAGAGATTGAATGGCGCAAGATCATTGCCTTGAGAAACATGTTGACACACGAATATTTCGACATCAGCCTTCCGGTCATCTGGGACATCATTCAGACGAAACTTACTCCTTTGAAAGAGGCCTGCCTGAAATTGCTCAAACGATTGGACGGCGGCCTGGAGCCAAATTGACCGTTCCGATGGACGGGGGCGATTCTCTGCAATGCAGTGCTCCAGTCCATCAGCGGTCTAGATTTCGGAGCCTTTTGAAAAGGTGTTCCCGGTGGCGGCTGACTTTTCGCTTAGAAGAAGGTGACGCTTTTTCGGGGTGCATCTTGAGGATGATCCCTAATGCTGCAAAAGTCGAAAAACCATCCAAGGCCCTCGTGAGTTGATCCTCATCAATCTCCTTCATTCGGTATCTCCTATGGAGGGCACAAACAAACTCAATTCTGGCCAATTCCGACACCCACACTGTATTCCCTGGATCTGTGATGAGGGAAATAACTACTTCTGTGCCCTCTTCCCGGTGAAAGAACTTTACCAGTGCAGAAGTATCGAAAAACAGAATCATAACCTGTCCTCACGCATCAGGCTTATATCTGTTGCCAATGACCCGGTACACTTCTTCAAGATTTCCTGGACTTCGAGATAGGCTGGTTTCTTGCCTTTTGAAGGTGCTCTTTTCTGCTTTTTGAGATCAAGGACCAGTTCATAGACGTTCATGACATCCTCTGGCGGCATGTCTTGAATCTCCTTAATTAGTCTCTCTTTCACCTGCATGATACTCACCTCCCCTCTTATCCATTGGAATATTGACAGGGATTGCCAGAAAATTCAAGTTCTTAACACCGAGAACGGTTCCCTTCCCATGTGTTCCTTAAGCACCCACCCAAATCAGGCCGTCCACGTGATTTCCCAAAGGGCCGGCGGGTCGGACCACGCGGTCATATTCATTCTCAAACAGAATCTTCCAGAAATACACATTTTGAAGCTTTAGAGGCTCATTTTCGCTTGCCAATTGCCCTTGTAAGGTGCCGGGAATTCCCTCAGTTGGTACCTCCCACCGCTTCCGATCACTTCACGCCCTTTAGCCTTGAAACCTAGCTTCTCCTTCGTCACTCCGGCCATAGCGTCTCTTTGCCTCGAACAACCACCTGAGGTACCGACGCTGGTCCCTGACAAACTTCAAGAGGAACTCCTTTTTGTGACATCCATACGTAATCTGCCCCGTTAAACTCGAAGACTATTTAACTGGGGGATCCCAGACGTAGCCGCGTATGTACTGTCTATTCGCTCTGCGCATGGTCATTACCTTCTTAGGGGATCATTTCCGCATCCAAAAACGCTGCTCTAAGGGTAACAAATGCCCTGTTTCCAAAAAACTTTATCTTTAATTTCAACCGCTTGTCGTGGCTTATCGTGGTCCGACCCCCCCTCAGGGTTCACATTCATGTTTTAATCGTTTCGTAATCGCCTTAGGGCTTCGTCATGCCGGACTTGATCAGCCGCAGGCTGATTAATCCGGTATCCGGCAAAAGACTGGATTTTTGTGCCTGCCCCGGAATTGATCTGCAGTCCGCCGGATTGACTCTGTGCTGGACAATTACAAGACGCTAATTTATGGCCAGTTCTCAAATGGTCAGGAGGATAGCCGCTTCTTCATCGAAATGCGCTTGTACAATTCGTTTGAGTCTGCTATTACCCATATACAGAATAAGTTTTATTAAGACTGTTTTATTGAAACATGCCAACGGCCCCGGTCGGAGGCTCGGCTGACTGTACGAATTTGTTTGTCTCGATGGACTCTCATGACCGACAAGCGTTCTGTCATGCAAGAATCAAGAAAAGGACCGACAGGATGATTCCAAGAAACACAGACAAATGATTGAAAAGGGCTTTGACATACCATTCATCGCCGATCTTGCCCTGCGCGAGAAGCAGATTCAGCAGATTTACCGGCCGATTATCGCGGTGCATAAGTGGTTTGCGCGTCGCCCTGGCACCTTGTTTCGAGGCTTGCTGCTGTCGGAGTTTTCAAACAAGCCCCTTCGCCAGGTTTTTTATGAATCCAATCGATTCGATGGGATCCGTGTGGCAGATCCCTTCATGGGAGGCGGGACACCTTTGCTGGAGGCCAATCGGCTCGGATGCGATGTCATGGGGTTCGACATTAATCCAATGTCCTATTGGATCGTGGAGCAGGAAATCGAGCATCTTGATCTGGGTGCGTACGCCCGCGCGGCGGATTCACTTCGAAGTGACCTCGAAAAGGAAATCGGCCGTCTCTACCGTACGAGATGCGTTTTCTGCGGCGACGAAAACGCCCATGTGAAATACTTCTTGTGGGTCAAGGTGATCCAGTGCCGAAAATGCCATGAGACGATTGATTTGTTCCCTGGCTATTTGCTGGCAGGCGATGCCGGCACCCCAAGAATGTCTTTGTATGCCCCTCCTGCGGCCAATTGACCGAGACGGCAGACGAAAAAGGCCTGGAAAGTGCCGACATTGCAACGTTGAACTCATCCTGAACGGGCCGGCCAGGCGCAATCAATGCGAATGCGGCAAGTGCGGAAGCGTCAATACCTTCCCGGTCAAGGATTCCGGCCCGCCGAAACATCGGTTATTTGGCATAGAGTCTTACTGCCCATCCTGTAAGGCCGGCCATAAAGGCCGGTTCTTTAAGGCACCTGATTCTGAAGACCTCAACCGAGTCAATGAAGCCGAAGTAATCTGGGCCAGACCCGCGCCCGATATGTTCCGGATGAGGAAATCCCGTCAGGGGATGAGACGAATCGCCTTCATCGGTGGGGCTATACACGCTATCGGGAGATGTTTAACGCCCGCCAGCTTATGGGTCTCGAGCTTTCTGCACGAAGCGCCGAATGATTGCGCGAAAGGCAAATAGAGCGGTTCCAAACGCCCTTGCCACAAATCTATCGGATTTGCTGCGTTATCAAAACATGCTCTGTCGTTACGACACCATGGCTTTGAAATCGCTCGACATCTTCTCGGTCCATGGTTTCCCGTCGGACTCATAGAGTGTGAGTCCAACCTATTGGGGACTTTGGATCCACAAAAGAAAATATGCGTCGGCAGCGGGGGCTGGGCCAATGTCATAGAAAAATATCGCAAAGCCAAGTCCTATTATGCGATGACGCCTTTTGAGATCAGATACCGGTTTCGGAGAAAGGGGGTCCGTTCCGATCACAGGAGAATGGATCGGGGATCATCCAAACGGGAAACACTCGGATGGGGAACGTGCTGTGGAAATTCACTGCGCAGACGCTCAAGGTAGAGATCGAGCCCAGTTCTCTGGATGCCGTATTGACCGATCCGCCCTATTTCGGAAACGTCCAGTACGCGGAATTGATGGATTTTTGCTATGTCTGGTTGCGGAAATTGAGGGCTAAGACGAACCTGTTTCAAAGCCCCTCGACCAGAAACAGCAAGGAACTCACCGGCAACGAGAACATGAGCCGAGGGCTCGACTGGATTTTACCAGAAGGCTATCATCCGTGTTCCAGCGGATGCAAGGGTCTTGAAGAAGGGTGCACCCCTAGGCTTTACCTATCACCACAATGATCTGACCGCCTATTATCCGTAGCGGTTGCCATTCTCGACGCCGGGTTGACCTGTTCGGCCTCACTCCCTGTCCCGCGGGAATGGGTGCTTCCATACACATCAACGGGACCGGCTCTTCGATCATCGACACCGTTTTTGTTTGCAGGTCAACTGGCTCTGTCCCGCGGAAATGGATTGTTGATTCAACAGAGGGTGTCGCGGCCCTCGTTGATGAAGACTTGACGCAGCTTCGAGCAGGAAACGTCAAACCGACCCTCGGGGACATACGGTGCATTGCTTACGGTCACCTTGTTCGTCTAGCCGTTTGGAACCTCCGAAGAAGGTGGGACACGAGCGCGGGGATCAACAGGCGTATTTCGACCGTTTCATCCTGGCTTTTGGAGTTCGGGGGATGGCCCTCGGGTTGAAAAGCATCTTCACCTGGAAGACACAACTCATAATATGCCCTTGTTCGCTGCTGGTGAGCCCCCTGGGAGATATGCAGCCGATGACGCGGAAATTTTCTTTTGAAGTTCAATCAGCGAGTTGGTCGCCGACAGCTTCGATTCGGGCATCAAAGATGTGCTGACCCGGCGTGGAATCAGGTATCGGAAGGCGAAACGGAACGGATCGCAGGAGGCATTTATTCACCAATGTGATAAACATGGGGACGAAGAAACCTCACTGCTCGTACGCAGCTTTCAGGCATGCATTGAAATGGAGGGACACGATGGAATCCATGGAACAATTGGCAAAGAAAGCCATCGGGCTCAGTCCTACAGAGCGGATTCGGCTGATCGAGGCCATTTTATACAGCCTCGACAAACCAGATGCGGATATCGAAAAGAGTTGGATTGCCGAATCAGAGGCTCGATATGAGGCTTATAAACGAGGCGAGCTTCAGGCAATTGGTTGGGATGAAATCAGAAAGAGGTATGACCGTTGAATGTTCGGCTAATCTCTCCAGCCAATATCGAGCTGGAAGAGGCCGTGCGCTATTACGATTACCAGCTACCTGGACTGGGGTTTCGCTTCTTCCAAGAAGTGGCGGCGGCAATCGAGCGGATAAGGCTTATGCCCGAGGCATGGACCAGAATAGGCCAACGAACAAGGCGTTGTATGTTAAAGGGCTTCCCTTACGCACTTCTTTATGTAATAGAATCGGACGAAGTCATAATTACGGCCTTGGCGCATCTACATAGAAACCCGGAACATTACAGAGAAAGAATTACCTGAATGTTCTACCGCGTGCAACGCGGGCCGCTGCCATGAGAGGGTCAACAACACGATACGGTGGATGCACGGCCTAAGTGTGATCGAGAAGGCCTATGGCAATTATTCGATAGGATAAGAGGAGGAAGCTTAATTGGCCAATTTCCCTAGGAGAAAATGTGAAACACAGCCAAGAACTGAAAGGAAGAGCGGAAAAAGCGGATGACTGATCTCAAAACCTGGTTCGATCCCGCCTTGCTGAGAAGAAGAGGAATTCCTCTCTGGTTCCACCCGATCCTCCGCCTCGATATGATGATGTTTTCTCCTCGAGGGGCAGGCTTGGTTGGATTCTGAGGCTGACCTCCGAACTCAGACCCCTGACCTCTGGATTTGCCTCTGATCTCCGACCTCGGATCTCAGACTTCTGGATTTCCCTCTGACCTCCGACCTCCGACCTCCGATCTCTGACCTCTGTCCTCTGGATTTCCTTCTGACCTCCGAGCTATCCGAGGCCTCTGACCTCTGGAATTCCCTCTGATCTCTGATCTCCGACGGTCTGGATTTGCCTCTGACCTCGGATCTTTGACTTCCGGGGTTTGCTCTGACCTCCGACTTCCGACCTCGGATCTCTGACCGCTTGTAGTTTGTTCTGACCTCTATCCGTTCACCTCCTCTCAGCCCCATGCGCCATGCTCTATGCTCCATTCTCCCCCGACCTCCGACCTCTCGTATGAAACTTCATCCCATGGTCAGAGTTTCCTGTTCGTATGGGAACTGGCCGCGTCAGCGGCATGGAGCTGGGCTGATCGCCGGATTCCCTTGACATCACTCACACTCCGGTCTGATTATCCCTCTGGAGTCAACGCACATCCAGGCCCGACCAAAAAAATGTTTGCCTTTGGCCTATTTTCCAGATAGACAGGGCTAAGACTCATTTGCGCGAGACCAATCAGCCATGGTTCCTATCATCCAAATGTCCACGCCGCTAAGGGATACCCAATGGGAGTAAATCTCGATAAGCCGCATCTCTGGAAATCCGACATTGCACGGTCGGTGGATATGTATAACGATTGGTTCCTGGAATTTGCTCCCAAGGCGTTTCGGGAGACCCGAATTGAGACGACCAAACAGGTAGAAGCGACGCTGAAGGCCACGGCCAACCTCACGAGGATCGATCCAGATATCCTTTACAGCCACCCGGAAGTCCTGCCGACGCTTCGCATGTCCACGTGCCCCCCGCTGGCCGTTGATCGGCTGATAGGGCTTTCGGGCGTGTCCCCTAATCTCGTGAAGAGAATGGAGACTCAAAAGAAAGTGCCGCATAAGCTCAAGGGAGCTGAACTTGATGCTCAACTTCGCAAGATCGGTGGTATCATAGAGCGTATGGCGGACCCGGACATATTCGTGTGGCTGAATCGCCAGAGTCCACCCACAAAAAGGGAGGTGCACAGCGCTGCAACCATTGTTGCAGATCGCCTGTGCAGGCCCGTCTCTAATCCGATCATTCGCAATGCCCGGGAGAAACGACAGTTGGCTGCAATCAAAGCCTGGCTGGAGGCCCGGCAATATCATCACATCCGGTCAGAGGGCGATGTGAGGTTTGATACCATGCAGCCGGGCACATTCAGCTTCAGAATGAATGTCCCTGTGACGCTTGAAGGGGGAAGGAAAGTCAATATCCCTGTCGATGCGGTCATCATGCCCAAGAAAGCCAAGGCCAAAGATCTCCCGATCTTTTTCGAGGCCAAACCCGCTGGCGATTTCACGAATGTGAACAAACGGCCGAAAGAGGAGACCACGAAGATCCGGCAGCTGCGTGCCAGCTATGGCGAGCGGGTCCGGTTCAACCTTTTCTTGTGTGGGTATTTCGATAGCGGTTATCTTGGTTATGAAGCGGCTGAAGGCATTGATTGGGTGTGGGAGCACCGGATAGAGGATTTCATCAAATTCGGTCTTTGAAGTGGCAGAAGGAACGAGAGAACAGACAAGAATAACTCTGCAGCCGGCCCCGATCCTTTGTACCTATCTCGGAAGAAGCGATACCAAAACCGGCCGGCCATTCCGCTTTATTTTGAACCACTCAAAGGCCACAGCTGCAAACGTCTACCTTCTGCTCTACCCCAAGGCAGTGCTTGCCAGCACGATTTTCAGGGATCGGGGCCTCTTGCGCCGGGCCTGGGAAGCCCTGAACGCGCTCCGTCCAAGCTCGATCCTGGGAGAGGGCCGGGTTACGGCGGAGGCCTCCATAAACTTGAGCCAAACGAACTGGGCAACGTGGATGCCGCCTCGATCGTAGATTTCATCCCTGAGCTCCAAAGCCATGCCAGGTCGCAGAGATGAGCCTGTTTGCGCAAGAGGCGGTCTAGTGAATGCCTATTCCATCCCTTGCATCCCATCGCAGACTCGGTTCAGGAGGACCACATGGAGTCAATGGCATCCCGGCCCATCCAAAAAACGTTTGCCTTTTGCCCATTTTTCATATAGATAGGCCAAAGATCATTTAAGCGAAACCACTCGCCAGGGTTTCCATCATGCCAATGCCCGGTGCACAAAATTTGGCGGCGCATGAAACACCCGAACACAATGGGCAGCCTTAACCCCGTCCTCAATATGATGGCGGGGTTTTTGCATTCTTCGAGTCAAAAGAAGATGAATTCCCGGTGAAGCTGATAGCTGCATATCATTACCATCTTGGGGTGGGTAGGATATCCGAGAGAAGTCCAAGGCCGAGTGTAATCCCTTCCTGCCAAGAGATTGCCGAGCAATTTGGAAAGAGGAAGGGCTCCAAAATAAGTCTGTATGGGAGCTTGAACCCGAGGCATGGTGGCAAAGAGGAAGTCTAAGAGCAGAAAAGGGAGGGAACTCGTCCCAGCCTAAGACCATTGAGGTCGGAGCGACAAATATGAGCCTCGTTACTGAGTATATCAATAAGCAATGGACGAACGTACAGTTCGAAGAGGAATTGTTTCGGCTTATTCGGAGATACAATGAGCTTCGGGGCACTTATTTTTTTGTCTATGCCGCGTCAACGGAAAAGCCTGTTCCCGAAAGAATACTTCAATATGATGATTACACCATCATTTTTGACATCCTCCGGAACAAGGGCAAAGGAGGCCGGCTGGATTTTTACCCTCGAGACTTCTGGTGGGAGCGGCGAAGCGGCAGAAGAGATAGTTCGTTTCATACACAGCAAATTCGACTCCATCTCATTCGTGATCGCGGGTCAAGCCAAAAGCGCAGGGACCATTATGGCTCTTTCCGGTCACGAGATATTCATGACGGATAGCGGCAGCCTAGGCCCGATTGACGCACAGATACGGATGGTCGACTAACTCATCATATGATTATATCGAGTGGGTGGAAAACAGAAGAGAAGAGGCCCAACAGACAGGGAGGCTTAATCCCTTTGATGCCACAATGGTTGCGCAGATAACCCCGGGAGAGTTGAATGGGGTTTTTCACGCTCATAATTACGCTCAGGATTTGGTTGTCGAATGGTTGACTAACCACAAGTTCTTGGACTTGGGTGACCACCGAAACCTCAGGGAGGCCAGTTACAGAAGAGATGAAGCGTAACCGGGCAAAAGAGATCGCTCGTGAGCTAACGAATCGGAGTCGGTGGAGGACGCATGGGAGATCGATAAAACTTGTTGACCTCCTGGGACTGGGATTGAAAATCAACAGAATCGACGATCGCCCTGAATTGGCGGAGATAGTCTACCGTATTCAGGCAGTTTGCAAGTTTCTGTTTGACATGACCCCGACATTAAAGATCTTTGCCACCGAGGACGAAAAGATTTTCAGGCAAGCCGCGGCACCCCCTCTCCATGGCACCCCGTAAGCCCCCGCAGCGGCCCAATGTGGTGGAGACAGGTTTCAAATGTCCTAAGTGTGGACGAGAGCTCGCATTTTATGTTAACCTTACCGGGAATCCCCAAATCGACCGGGATATGCAAGCACAGGGGAAACACGCTTTTCCTGTTGGCAACGAATTTGCATGTCAGTGTGGACAGGTGATGAACTTGCTACCCATCCGTGCTAAAATTGAAAAGGATCTGGGTATAAAAATCACTGGATAAAGAAGGAGGAGGCAACATGAACCGCAAGGTGGAGGAAAAAGGAACGGAGGAATTGAAGGCCATCGTTCGGTTTCTTCACAGGACCGCGGATGGGGAATATACGGAAGTGCCTCCCTTGGTGGTAGAGCCTTCCCGCGTTCCTGACCTTCGCGAACCAGTGCATGAGGAGGATTACCTGTGCACTTATACGAATTAACCAGTGACCAGCGGGCAAGGTGGCAGGTTGAGGTTTATGGGGCACATATCCCGCCGAGTCTCCTTGCCCGTTGGAGGCATGCCCTCTTCTACCTCAAGCCTTTAGTCAGCGCTTCTTCATCCTTCCTTCATCTTGAGTCCCACTCCCCACTGGGCACCCGTCTTTCTCTCAGACCTCTGATTTCCGACGTCTGACTTCTGGCTTTCCCCTTCGCCTTGTACCTTTGCCGTGCGCCTGTGTTTCATTTCCATGTCTATTTACTCGCCTCTACCCTAAAGCGGTTTTCGCCAACGCGATTCTTAGGGATCGGGGTCTGTTGAGACGAGTCTGGGAAGCCCTGAATGAGCTCTGTCCAAGTTCGATCCTTGGAGAAGGCGGGGTTTCGGCGGAGGACTCCACAAACTTGAGCCAAACGAACTGGGCAACGTGGATGCCGCCTCTATCGTGGATTTCATCCCTGAGCTTCAAAGCCATGTCAGGTCAGCAGAGTTAAGCCTGTTTGCGCAAGGAGGCGGTCCAATGATCGCCACCCTTTTCCATCTTATCGGCACCAGTCAGTGATCATTCCTCCATCCTCCCCTTGCATCTTGTACCTTGAACCATGCACATGTTTTTCATGATCTTTTTCTCACGCAGAGGGGCCAGTGCCGCAGAGAAAAGGCAAATGTTTCAGTGGGGATCAAGGATAAAAGCCTCCGATGCGTGAGCGGCAGGAGTTGCGTGAGGAGATGCCGATGAAGGAATGAAGAAAAGTCCGTCAGGTACGGCATGCCTGTGTGCAGGCTTCACCTTTGCATACTGGACACCCAAGATTAATTTATGTTAAAAGCCGCCGAAAATCGTTTCTATCGAATGGATAGGCCTTCTATATTATTATGGATTTCAATAGGATAGATAAGCTTCTGAAATATGCGCTCGCAGTGGCAGGCGAGAATGACGAGTTCCAGGACCGAGGACTTGGCCCGATCCATTTAATAAAGTACGTCTATCTAGCCGACCTCGCCTGGGCCCAGCACCACGAGGGGGAAACTTACACTGGGATTGAATGGCGTTTCCATAAATTCGGGCCTTGGTCCTTCGGACTATTTGAGAGGATCGATGACGCGCTTTCAGCAGGCGGTGCAAGAAAGATAACACTCCAACATCCAAGGTATGAAGATGACTTCAGCCGATGGTCCTTGAAGGATGAAGAATTGCTGCGGGACTTGGAAGGTGAAATTCCTCTGTTGGTTGGTATGGCAATCAAGAGCGCGGTAAGAACCTTTGGGTCCGATACTGGGGCTCTCCTGAATCACGTCTACCTGACGGAACCTATGTTGAGAGCCGCTCCGGGCGAAATCCTGAACCTCTCTCCTCGGGCGCGCAAGAAAGAACAGGAAGAACAAAGCGCTGAAGTTCCCTTGGAGAGGACTGTGCAAGTGAGTAAGAAGGAAAAAGAAGCTCGGCGAAAGCGGTTAATGGACCTCAAAACATTGGTTCGATCTCGCCTGGATGAGAAAAAGCGACATTCCAACCTGGTCCCACCAGACCCTCCGCCTCGGCATGATGATGTATACCTGGAGGGGCAGGCTTGGTTGGATTCTGAGGCGGGGGACCCTTTAGAAGAGAAAGAATACAAGGCAAGATTCGCAGAGGACATCTGGAAATCCCAGGCCAGATATGACCCTGAGCTATCCTGAGGTTTCAATCCAAGGCGCCATTGACCCTTCTCCTTGGTGGGTAAAAGAGGATAACAAGGCCCGCTTAAGGGGACGCCTCATACGGGCATTTTTTCCCCACGTTGACCAGGTCCCCTATACAATTACGGTCATCGGAAGGGCTGATGCCTCCGTCCACGATGAGGCAACCGTGCGCATAGAGCCTTTAAGGTTCAGGCAGCGTCAACCTTCGAGCCATTTGCCTGTGGCTGCAATGCCAAGTTATCCGGGCGAGGTAAGGGTTGTCCAGCGAGCGAAAAGGCGACCAGCGCTCATTCTATCTGAAGGAGGAGACGTTCTCCCAAAAGACCTTACCAAAGCGAGACCAAAGTATCAGATTTCGCAGAACCTGCTGGTTGCGCCCTTTTATGGGACGGAAGCGGACGGCAGGAGAGGCGGTTTCCCGCCGGCACTCCTTGACCGTGTTCGCCGGTGCGAGTTTCCCCAGTATATGTGCGACAGACTCCCTACGTGGGGAGGAAGCGAATCAGTGCTCCGCTTTGACCATATTCAGCCCATTGGAAAACACCATGACTCAATTGAGTGGACGGAATTCTGCCTGGGTGAAGATGCAATGTCCATCCTCGACGAGTGGATCACCTGGATTATGACCGGATACTTGCCAGAGGACGGAATGATTTTTCCAGTTAGGCAAGCATTTCTCTCGATGGGCTGATTCACATCATTAATCCCCACGGTTATGGCGTCCGCCGTACCTTCTGGGATCAGCGTTCAGTCTAGCTGAAAGCGAGACAAAAGGCCAAAGAGAGCAATGGATTGGCTGAATGCTGACCGCTGACTACTGAAAGTGCCATCCGGAAATCCCCGATCTGTGGATGGGTACGAATTAACCAGAGCCCAAGGGGAAAAGCAGCCAAGCTGGCCTTTACGGAGGGGGCCGGTCACGGCCCGCTTCTTTGTCTCTGATCGACTGAAGTATTTCCTCGCATTCATTTCGACTTCATGCCTTCTGTCGGCACTGATCACTGATAACTGATTACTCATCACTTCTTCATCCTGCGCTCCAAAACCATGCCAGGTCAGCAGAGTTAAGCCTGTTTTTACAAGAGGCAATCCAGTGAATGCCTGTTCCAGGCCTTTTCATACATCCCAGACTGGTTCGGTGGTTCATCTAGCTCCGTGGCCTTTCCGACCTAAAAAGCATTTGCTTTTAGCCCACTTTTCAGCTAGATAGGCGAAAGATCATTTAAACGAAACCAATCAGACAGGCTTCCTATCATGCAGATGGCCAGTTCACAAGTTTTGGCGACGCATGAAATACCCGACCGCAATGGCCACCCTTAACCCCGTCCTCTTGTTAATGATGGGGTTTTGTATTTTGGCAAGGAGGCGGTGAAAAGATCAGAAGGCAAAAGGAGAACAGAGGAGTGTTGCTGTTGGCGTTTCCATGCTTGTCACGTGGAAACATACCGCTAATTACAGCAAAATCGTTTTAGAGGTCTCGGACGACGGCCAGGGAAGCAATCAAATAGAGTTACACTACGTCGGTTTTGTTAGAGATTCGTAATCTATCTTCAAGAGTCTAAGCGAGCAAGGGGAAGTTGAT
This sequence comes from uncultured delta proteobacterium, assembly GCA_963830155.1. Lineage (GTDB taxonomy): Bacteria > Desulfobacterota > DSM-4660 > Desulfatiglandales > Desulfatiglandaceae > CAWHLE01. Next base: position 113,487 of record CAWHLE010000002.1, read on the forward strand.
TTTCCGGCAAGGAGCTACAAAGCAGATGATATCAGCATTGTCTCGGAGATTGCGTGTAAGAGACGATGGCACAGGCCAACGCAGGGAAAGAGACGGCACTATTACTGAGTTCCAAAACGAGCAGGCAATAGTTTTCCTTGGCGATCCTGGTATGGGAAAGACAACTCTTTTCAAAGCGGTTGCCGAGGGGAATTATACGACTGTACGCAGTTTCTTGATTGATCCACGCGCAGCGGTTGGTACCCCACTTTTCCTTGATGCCCTTGATGAATACAGGATAATGGCAAGCGGGCAAGATGCCGGCGCCGAAGTTGCCAAGGCATTGTGCTCGATGAATAAGCCTAAGTTCCGCCTGTCTTGCAGATCGGCGGACTGGTTTGGATCATCGGATCAAGAAGTCCTGAGGGTCGCAAGTGCGTCGGGGCGCGTGGTCGTCTTAGAACTCTGTCCGCTTTCACGCGATGAGATTCTGATCGCCGTGACAGGGATAGTCCAGGACCCTGATGCATTTTTGGCCGAAGCGGAAGCGGCTGGGCTTGGAAAGCTGCTCGGCAACCCTCAAACTCTTGAACTCTTGGCGCGGGCTTGGGGAACCGACAGAAAACCTCGAAATAAATTCGAGGCATACGAAATAGGGGTCTCCGAACTGCTTAAGGAAACGAATATCCGTCACATTAGACGTGGCGTGACCAGTCTCGATCCTAGCAATTTGAGGAAAGCTGCTGGCGTAGCTGCTTCGATCCTGCTTCTTTCCAACTCGGTTGGCCTTTCGCGTGCAGAGCCAGCGGAAGGAGATGGCTATATCGGACTTTCAGTTGTTCCGTACCAGAGCGTGAGCGACCTTGATGCTGTCTTGAGGAGGAGGGTCTTTATTTCTCAGGAAGTCGATCGGTTTGAGCTGATCCACCGTACGATCGCAGAGTTCCTTGCAGCCGAAGACTTAGCTATGCGAATCGCAAACGGTCTTCCAATTGACAGAGTGATGGCGTTGCTATGTGGGATTGATGGAAGGCCTGTATCTTCGCTCCGAGGCCTCTTTGCATGGTTGATGTGCAAGCTTCCACATGTACCTTCGGAATATGTCAAGCTTGACCCCTACGGGGTTGTTACATATGGCGACGCCAGCGTTTTGCCTCCAGAAGCACAATGCGAAATCTGGACAGCCCTTCGGCAACTTCGCGATCCGTGGTTTCTCACTAACGATGATGATCGCGGATCGTTCCGTAACCTCGCCAATCCAAACACAGCCAGAATCATCCGCGAACTGCTCCAAGACTTTGAGACTGGTGTCCATTTGAAAATCGCTGTGCTCGAAGCCGTTGCAAACAGCACAGAGAATTTCGGTTTGAGCGCCATTCTACGAGGCATGGTGTTGGAGAAGCACGACAATACCTGGCTCAGATCAACAGCATTAAGGGCTTTTGCCAAATCGGTAAAGAACGATTGGAAAGAAATGGCGGGTCTTGATGCCGAGCTGGGCCATGCAGTCGATGACCTCGCCGCCCCCGAGGTGCGAGTAGATCTTTTAAGCCTCACGCGAGGATTCGGGAGTTTGGCCAAACGAATACTCTCAATCATAGAACAGGCTTTTTCCACCAAGAAGCAGGGCCGGACCTTTGGTCGCTCCTATTCGCTCATTAGGATGCCACTTGATACAGATTTGGACGAAATTCTCGATAACGCACCCCGTGTGTCAATTTCGGCGAATGTGGATTTCTATGAGCTTAGATTGATCTTCGATGAGTGGCTGAAACGGCGCTTCGAGATCCCTGCACCGATCACGCCAGTGCAGTTGTCCAATTGGCTCAGAAACAAGCATGGTGTCCGGGATCGCCGTACCGAGGAGACCTTTGTAGCGCTGAAAGCACTATTCGAACGGGAGCCATCACTCTTTGAGGAGGTCTTCCAAGAACTTGCTGATGTTGTACCAAATAGAAAACATTCTTTCTGGCTCTTTCTCGTTGACGACCTCTGGGAACTGCTACCGGCAAGCGTATGGCCACTTCCTCAATCCGAATTCTTCTTACAGCGCGCTGAGAAGGAGCGAGATCAAGAAAAAGCGGCTGACCTTTTCCGTATGTATCTAAGTAATTTCCCTGTGGAGGGTGCTTCTGTCGGTCTAGCTGAGGCAGGTTTCCATTTGTTGAATCGCCGGCATGATATCGCCGAGGCACTCGGGCACTGGGAAAGCTGCAAGATGCAAAAATGGAGAATTGACCAGCTAAGGAAGCGTGAGAAGGAGAGGCGCAAGCAAATGGCAAATCGCGCCCACAACATTGAATACCTGGCACCGCGTCTTACGATCATTCGAGAAGGAAAGGAGGAACATGTGCTTGCATGGGCGGCGATGGTTTACAAGGGGTTATCATATTACAATAAGGGCGTTCTCGGTGCGCGCGATCGACTTGTCAGTGTGACGAATGATGAAATCGCTGATGCTCTTATTCAGGGATTCATCCGGTATGCTGAAACAGCCAATATCCCAAAAAAAGATGAAATCATCGACAGTTGGATCGAAGGTAAAATCCCCTACAGTCACGCTTTATTAAGTTTGTCCGTGTACTTGAGACACAGCTCTGGAATGGGTGTACCCGTGGAAGCGCTTCCGCATTGTCTCGCGGCGGTTGTTACCACCACTCAAGCAGGAGACGAGATTCCTGCTCACGATGAAACCCTAGCGGCGTGGCTAATTGACGGAGTTTATCAATACCCCGACATTGTTAAATCTGTTCTAAGGGAAATGTGGGTTATAGGTGCGACAAAGAATCAAGGTATCTTGCCTGGATTCTATGAACTGAGACAGGACTCCGGATCGTGGCAGTTCCTCGCGTCCTTGTCTGTGGATGTGCTTAAGGCGGGAATCAACGAGAATCCCGACAAGGTTCGAGAGCTCGTGTCACTCCTCCTGCTCCATGATCATCAGGCCGCTTTAACAGTCGGCGAGACCGAACTTGTCCGAAACGGCTTGTCAGCGAAAGTGCGGGCAATCTGGAGCACTGCGCTTTTTGTGATTGATCCGAACAGGTATTCAGAGCCTTGGGGAAGTCTTATGTCCAGGGAGGATGCTGCACTGTGGGAGGCCATTGAAGTCATCATGGGCGCACGCCATGAGAAGGGAAAATCGGTTAATCTCACACCTGCACAACGAGCGAAAGTTATTAGGTCTCTGGGACCGCGATTTGCAAATATTCGGTTTTCCTCCGGGGAATTGAATGGTAGTCGAACTCCATGGGATGCATCAAAATTTATCGGTAATCAGATTAGGCTATTAGCCGCTGATACCTCAATGGACGCTGGTGTGATGCTTGAAAGCCTGGAGAATGAAGAAGTCTTGGTAAGCTATCGCGATCTGATCAGACATCACAGAGCAGAGTATGAGAAGCGGCAGCGTGAGTCCAGTTTCACATTCGCGTCGCCTGAGCAAGTAGCCACGGCTATTCGCAACGGGGCTCCTGCAACCCCGGGCGATTTGTTAGCCTTGGTAATCGATCATTTGAATGTCCTTGGGCGATACATAAACCGAACTCCGACCGAAAGATATCGAGCTTATTGGAATGAGCGCGGACATAATCTCGTCAAGCCAAAACACGAAGAAGTCTGCTCGGGATTATTGGCAGACGATCTACAGCACAGGGTGCACGCTCATGGACTTATCGTCACAGTTGAACACCACATGGTTGCAGATAATGAATGCGATATAGTGGTTTTGCAGGGAACCGAGAGGCTATTACCCATTGAGGCCAAGCACCACTACCACCGTGATCTTTGGACTGCTTGGCGCACTCAACTTGATGGCCTTTATACCCGCGACTCAAAAGCAGGCGGACTCGGCGTCTATCTCGTTTTCTGGTCAGGAGAGGCAAAGGGTCGGAAGATGCCGAAGCTGCCAGAAGGCCTCCAACGCCCAAGAAGCGCAGCTGAGTTGAGCGGCTCACTCGAATCGCTTATCCCCGAAAGAGATCGGCGCCGGTTGCGGGTCGTTGTCGTGGACATTTCAGGACCTTGACGTTTCGGCAAAGTGGACCCAAGTCATCAAGTGAAAGACAGCGCCGAGTAAACCGCAGGAGGAAATTGAGCTTGGCATCATAAACGGTTAAATACATCAAGCCCTATTGGTTGATCACCTAAGTTTGTGGAGTCCGGGCCGCCGCAGAATTTAGCGGGATCAGGCGGGCGCCGGCGGCTCATTGGCATATTCCCTGAGCGGTCCTATGGGGGATGCATCCGGCCCCTTGGATCGCTCCACCTTGCCATCATGGGGAGGAGCGGGAGGAGAGTGGTCTTCGGGACCATAATGACTGGCATTGCCAAGAGGCGTGATCAGCCCATCCGCACTGAGCAGGATCGAGCGATATATTCGCGCCAGTTTCTTTACCTCCATCGGAAAATAGAAGCGTGTATCTTCCGATGGAGGTAAATTTACTCGGAATGCTGGGAAGTCAACCCCTGGAATGAAGCGAAGGCACCCTGGAACCTAGCTCCCTCTCAGGAAGCGGGGTAACGCGGCGGCCGAATGGTGACCGCTTCGTCGTCAGGCGGGTTGTACAGCGAAGGAAGCAGGTCAATACATCCAATTGGGCCGTTCCGCTACCCAGGCTTCCACGGTCTCCCGGAGCCAGGGTTCGAGATCCTTAACCATGTAAAATGTCGGGAACAAGAGATTGTCATCAGGAGAGATCAAACCCTCTTGGACAGCGGTGGCGGCAAGGCTGGTGTAGGGGTAAATTCGGATGCCAATGGTGAGCTTGAGGGAGTTGATGGGGAGGGAATCGGCAAAGGATAAACTCTCTTCGACGGTCTCTTTGGTTTCACCGGGACCTCCCAGGAGGAGAAACCCCATCTGCTGGATGCCGTAATCCGCAAGGAGCCGGCTGGCCTGCCGGATCTCCTCGGGGTGGAACCTTTTGTTCATGACGTGGAGGATGTTCTCGGAGCCGCTTTCAAATCCAAGGCTCACCTCTTTGCATCCGGCCTCTGACATGGCCCGGACCAGAGAGGCATTTATGTCGCCGGGATAGAGGATGCATCGCCAGGTGATTCCCAGATGGGCGTCGGCAATCTCCCGGCAAAGGGTTTCGGCGTATGCAGGTGGGAGGTTGAAGATATTGTCCACAAAATAGATTCTGGGAAATCCTGCGGATGCCCACCCGGACAGGGCCTCTACGACGGCCTTCGGGGACCGCCGACGGATCTGGCAACCTTCAATAAGCGCCGTTGAACAATAATTGCAGCTCAGGGGGCAGCCCCGCCTTGTCTGAAGCGGGAGCCAGATTTCCTCGCGGCCGGTATCCGGAAGGGGCATCGATGACGGATCCGGTAGCGGGTACCGGTCCAGGTTCCGTACAAATGCCCTTTCCGCCTGAAGGCCCTTTCCCGGCAGGTAGAGCCCCGGAACCGAAAGGTCGGCCTTTTTTTCCATCTGCGCCAATAGAAGCGGAAAGGCTTCCTCTCCTTCTCCCTGGATTCCCATATGGGCCTCCAGATATTGGAGGCTGCTTTCCGGAAAAATGCTAAAGCCTGCACCCCCCAGCACGATGGGGGCATCCGAAACATTGCGACAGCTGGCGACGGCCTCTTTGGCCCCTTCCAGCAGAAACCTGGGCGCTTTCATGTTCTGATCGTCGATATTTCGGATGGAAACCCCAATGACCTCCGGACGAAAGTCCTCGACCGCGCGACGGATCGTGTCAGCGGCATCAGGTGTCGCCAGCAGATCCAACACCCTCACTTCATGTCCGGCCTTTCGGGTAGCGGCCGCCACACACGCAAGCCCGACAGGCGGAATGACCATATAGATCGTTTCGGTATTTGCGGAAATCAACAAGACTCTCATATGGTGGACCTACTCCTTCGCACAGGGAAGCATGGATCGTTTTCATAGGATGGGCCCTTTCAGGTTAAGCGAAGGCAGGCCAATACTCAAGGATGATTTGCCGAAGAAGTCTCAGCTGCGTCAAGGTCGACATCTCCCCTTGAGACAAGGGGCATCTCCTTGTGGACCGATATGGCACCGATGAATATATTGAAAGCGAAAGACAGATGATGGCTCGTGCAGTGGCTGTGCGGTCACACATTAGGGAGAACATCAAAGAGGCACGAAATTCGGCAGCAGGAGAAAAAGGAGAAAAAAGGTGAAACTGAGAGGAAAGACTGCCATCGTCACCGGGGCAGGACGGGGACTGGGGCGGGCGGTTGCTCTGGCCATGTCGCGGGAAGGAGCGCGAACTGCGATCATGAGTCGCTCCGTCGATGATCTGGAAGAGGTGGCCCGCCAAATGCAGCGGAACTGTTTCGTGTTCAAGGGCGATGTCTCCAAGCCGGAGGATGCGCGCCGCATCGTGCGTGAGACCAGGGAGCGCTTATCAAGCATCGATATCCTTGTTCATAATGCTGCCATTATCGGCCCTGTGCGCTTCGTCGAAGATGCGGATGATCGATCCTGGCGTGAAACCATCGACATTAACTTGAACGCAGCCTTCTTCTTCACAAAATTGGTGGTTCCTGTGATGAAGGAAAAGGGTAGGGGAAAAATCGTCAACATCGTCTCCGGCCTGGGCCGCATGCCTTTTCCAAGGTTTTGCGCCTACAGTGTCTCCAAGGCCGGACTGATCCAGCTCACCCTGTCACTCTCCGAGGAACTGGAGGACCTGGCCATTCAGGTCAACGCCATTGATCCCGGGGTCATGGACATGAGGATGCAGCAAGAGATCAGGGGCATAGGGGCGGAGATTCTCGGTGAATCAATTTCTCAACATTTCATAGGATACAAGAAAGAAGGTCATCTGAAAGACCCAGGGGAAGTTGCACGTCTTGCCGTGTTCCTTGCCTCGTCCGAATCGGATCACCTCAGCGGTCACGTGGGGACCATGAACGATTACAGGAAGTTGGGATGGCGCGGCTAGTGACTTTGGTCGACCACGGGCGCCTTTGTGGACATGCCATGAAGGATAATTTTAAAGGTCAATGCCTTTTGCAGCTTCACTGCCACCTGCCATGGCACGATGGAGAGGCGTTTCACAAACTCGGCAAGACTGGCGTCTCCAGTGGTTCAAAACCTTGCACCTGGGGCATCGTGTTTCCAATTTGTCTCGAATCCAGCGGGTAATTCCTTCGGGCATGAAGAGAATCATCGCGATAATGATGGCCGTGAAGATCGCCATCCGTATCTCGGGAACAATGACCAGCAATTCGGATGAGAGGAAATAGAGAAGGTAGGCGCCGATGACCGGGCCATAGATCGTCCCGGATCCGCCAACCGAATGACTCCCGGACATGATGGCCATTCTCCTAAGTCAGGCGACGGTTTTGAGGTGGAATACCAGAATTTCCATATCAGTCGAATGGCCGGGCGCGCGATTCCCGGGTGGGCCTTATTCTCTTAGCGTCGACGATGTGAAGTCAGCATCAAAAAAAGATGCCTTGATTGTATCTTAGCTTAAGTCCGAAAATCGTTTACGATCAAAAGCCGAACAATCCTTGGTGATTTTGAAAAGGTTAAGGGGAAAGATGTGGCTTGGCTGTGAAGCATCCTTTTCTCGAAGCATCAAAATTGATAAGACCTCGATGTAAGCGCCAGAGGAACATGCAGGATACGGAGCCACTGATTTTGAGTTCACTTATAGAAAAACCCACGATGCTTGTCAAGAACGAGGCCGCTCAGGCAAGGCGAATTTGAATTGACAAGAGCGGAATTTTGGACGTTAATTCAAATGAATACCGTCTATTTTCTTTGGCGCTCAAGTAACCCCCCAGCATAGCCTTTACCTTTTTAAGAAAATGGTCAGCATTTCTTCCATGTGATCGCGATACCAAAATCTTGTTGGGAATGGGGTATTTTGGTTGGGAACCGAATGCTTCTCCAGAACCCTGAGACGTGGAGCAAGGAGGAGGAAAATCATGGAATTCAAAAAGATGTTCGAACCGGGTAAGATTGGATCAATGCGATTAAAGAACAGGATTGTCTGCGCTTCCATGGTCCGCAATTGGGCTACCGGGGACGGGCTTGTGACTGAACGTCTCGTGAATGGCTATGGTGCCATTGCGGCAGGCGGGGTTGGCATGATCATCCTGGGAGCCTCTTATGTGAACCCCATTGGAAGAGGGTTTCTTAACCAGTTGGGTATCTATGATGACAAATGTATCGAAGGGTTAAAAACCCTAGCCGACGCCGTCCATCGATACGGGGTGAAGGTCGGCGCCCAGATATTCCACGCAGGACGTCAGACCATTCCGAGATTTTGCGGTGGCCAGCCGGTGGCCCCTTCCCCAAAGCCCTGCGGGGTAATGCGCCTTTACGATCCAGAATACTCCCCACGGGCGCTGAGTACGGATGAGGTGGGAGAACTGGCTGACTCCTTTGCCGAGGCGGTTTTCCGGAACAAAGAGGCGGGTCTCGATTTCGCAGAATTGCACGGGGCCCATGGCTATATGATTAACCAGTTCCTTTCTCCATATACGAACCAGCGCACAGACAAATACGGGGGCGATTTTACGGGGCGAATGCGATTTCTTATGGAAATCATTGATAAAAGTCCTTCCAAGGTGACTGAGAGTTATCCCATCACCATACGTCTGAATGGAAGCGACTTCGTGGAAGGGGGCATGGACATCGATTACACCTTGAAGGTTGTGAAGGAGCTCGATCGGGCTGGAATAGACGGCTTCCATATCACGGGGGAGATCTACGAGTCTTTCCCACAGGGAAGGATGATATCACCCATGTCGATTCAGCCTGCCCCCTTAGTGGAATTCGCAGCGGCCGTTAAACAGGTGACTTCGAAGCCTGTAGTTGCTGTGGCAAAGATTTATCGGCCTCACCTTATGGAGGACGTTCTTTCAAAGAATCAAGCAGACTTCATTGCAGTGGGTCGCTCTCTCCTTGCTGATCCTGAGTTCCCGAACAAAGTAAAGGATGGGGGCCTGGATGATATCAACTACTGCACGACGTGCCAGGGATGTCAGGACCGCCTTTTCTCACAGCTTGATGTACAGTGCACCGTCAACCCATGGTGCGGGCGTGAAAAGGAACTGCAGATTAAGCCGGCTGCCAAGAGTAAAAAGGTGATGGTCCTTGGAGGTGGACCGGCTGGAATGCAGGCTGCTTGGGTGGCTGCCAAAAGAGGGCATGCAGTATCGCTCTATGAAAAGGAGCATCAATTGGGCGGCATGGCATTGCTGGCTGCTATCCCTCCGACTCGAGAAGACTGGAATACGTTCACTCGGTACCAGTTGAAGCGGGTCGCCCAGAGTGGCGTTAAGGTCGTCACGGGGAGGGAGGTCACCGAGGAGCTGATATCTGTGGAGAAACCCGACGTACTCATCGTGGCAACAGGTTCGTCACCCGTTAGGCCGAACATCCCGGGGATAAAGGGGGCTAATGTTGTGGAGGCCAGAGATGCGCTCATCGGGAGCGCAAAGCCCAGAGGTCCGGTCATCGTGGTGGGTGGAGGACTTGTGGGCTGCGGCGTGGCAGAGTGGCTTGCACAAAAAGGGCAGAAAGTAAAGATCATCGAGATGCAGAAGGACATCGCGTCGGACATGTTTTTCAATGAAAAAACGACAATGCTCGATCGATGGAAAAAGCTCGATATTGAAGTCCTCACAGGAAAGAAGCTAACCGCCATCACGCCAACAGGCGTAACGGTGGAAGAGGATGGGAAAAGAGAGCAGATCGCCGGAGAAACCGTCGTCCTCGCTATGGGAGCTGCGCCGGACAAGAACCTCGCTGATATGAAAAATAAGGTCCCTGAGTTTTTCATGATCGGGGACTGTGTGAAACCTCGTAAGATCATTGACGCGGTTTATGAGGGCGCGAAAGTGGGATCTGAGATCTGATTTTCGCCTTCACCTGCTCAGGGAGGTTAGCCATGGAAACAAAGACTCTAAAGGCGTTTGATGGGACCGATATCTTCATGACCTTGGATGCGGTCAAGAGCCCCAAAGCAGTGCTTGTCATCGTTCATGGGCTTGCAGAGCATTCCGGGCGGTATGACTATGTTGTTCGCAGGCTCAATGAGAACCAATTCTCCGTTTACCGTTTTGACAATCGCGGCCACGGAAAATCCGGTGGCGCAAGGGGAGATAATGACCACCTGGATCATTTCCTGAAAGACACGCATATGATCGTCAACCTCGCGACAGAAGAAAACAAGGGCAAGCCGGTCTTCATGCTTGGGCACAGCATGGGAGGCTTGATCACCGCAGCATACGGCGCGGCCCATGAGAATATTCTCAAAGGCCAGATCACATCGGGTGCCGTGCTTGACGCCCTCCCAATGTTGAAACCCCTGGAAGAGACATACTCCGAGGAAATGGGAAACCAGATGATGCCCAATACCTTGGCTGAGCTCATATGCAGGGACCCGGAAATGGTCGAGGCTTATCAGGAGGATCCTCTCGTCCTGAAAGAAACAACCATCAGGCTCTTGTACACAACGCTCATTCAGGGGGTCGCCTGGCTTCATAAGAACCTTCATCGATACACTTATCCATGTCTAATCCTGCACGGTGGGGGCGATCAACTGGTGCCTACCAGCAGCTCCCAGTGGTTTTACACGCATGTCCCCTCAAAAGATAAGACCATCAAGATATACCCTGAATGCTATCATGAAATTCTCAACGAGAAGGTCGAGAAGGACCTGGTAATTGCAGATATTGTTGCCTGGATCAACGCCAGATTGTGATGCGAGAGGGATCGTAAAAGGAAAAGGGAGGGCTTTCGGAAATGGAGCGTGCAGGGGGCGCGGATTTCGCGTTGGTCAATGGCAAGATCATCACCCTCAATTCGAGGGATGAGATCGCCGAAGCGGTGGCCGCAAAGCATGGCAGGATCATCGGTGTCGGTTCCACCAAGGACGTTGAGACCCTCCTGGGAAAAGATACCCGTGTCGTTGACGTTGGAGGAAAAACCGTCACCCCTGGATTTGTGGAGAGCCACTGCCACCCCTCCATGACCGGTACCAAGCTCGTCTTTGAGGTGGATGTACGATCCGCCCAATCCATCGCTGACATCATCGGTTTGTTAAGACAAAAGGCAACGCAGCTTCCGCCAGGAAAGTGGTTGAAGGGATGGGGATACAATGATCGTCGGCTGAAGGAGCAGCGACATCCCACCCGGTGGGATCTGGATGAAGCGACCCGCGATCATCCGGTGATCCTGGTCCGCACAGACGCGCATCTGGCGGTGGCAAATAGTGTGGCCTTGAAACTCGCAGGCATCGACAAAGACACACCGGACCCTGATGGGGGCCGGTGTGACAGGGACCCCGAGAGCGGTGAACCCAACGGGCTCCTTAGAGAGCAGGCCCAGACCCTGGTAACCGGACTCATGCCCGCTTACACGATTGAAGAAATCAAGGAAGGGATCTTAAGGGCCTGCGAACAACTGGCCCGCTGGGGCGTGACCTCTTTTCACGATGCGGCGGTTGGAAGGGATGCGATGGCCGCCTATCAGGCGTTGCTCTCTGAGAACCGTCTTCCGTTGAGAGTCGCCGTGATGATGCCGGGGATCCCCCTGCTGGAATTCCCCGGCTACCTTGACGAATTAAGAGCCCTCGGCCTCAAGGCTGGTTTTGGAAATGATCGGCTGAAGCTTTACGGGACCAAGTTCATGTGCGACGGCAGCATGAGCGGCTGGACGGCGGCCCTTTATGAGCCCTACAGCAATGAGCCGGGGGAGTGCGGTCTCACTGTAACATCCGTCGAAGCACTGACGGCCGGCATCGTGGAGGCCCACAAGGCCGGGCTGCGTCCCGTCACCCATGCCATAGGGGACCGGGCCATCGATATTGTGCTCGATGCCATTGAAAAGGCGTTGAAGGAACGGCCGGACCCGGACCACCGCATGAGCATCGAGCACTGCAGTCTTCCTACTGAGGCAGCCGTTGACCGCATCAAACGGTTGGGAGTGCTCCCGTCGTCATCAGTGGGCTTTATCTATGAACTGGGGCCGGCTCATTTCTTGGGTCTGGGGCCGGAGCGGATCAAACGCTATTTTCCCCACAAGACCTATCTTGAAAAGTCCATCCTGACCGTGGGAAACTCGGATTGGTACGTGACCTCCGGAAATATAGCCCAGCAGATCTACAGCGTCGTGACCCGAAAGGCTTACACGGGGGAGCGCATCGGCCAGGACCAGGCCATTTCGGTAAAAAATGCGCTACGCCTTTACACCATCAACGGGGCTTACGCGTCCTTCGAAGAAAACATCAAAGGCTCCATTGAACCGGGCAAGCTTGCCGACATGGCGGTCCTGGATCGGGACATCCTCACCATCCCGCCTGACGAACTTAAGGAGATGAAGGTCGAGATGACCATTGTGGGCGGCGAAGTCGTCTACAAGAGGGATGGACTGGAACAATGACCGGTACTTAGAGCTTGCGTTTTTGGTGCCCAACCAGCTTCCGCACCTATTTCGGCTTTAACTTTCCCAAATTGAACGATTCACCAAACTTGGAGCCCGCCGCAGGGGGATGTCAATTTTGAGCCGCAACTCCACTCGTTCAAAGCCTGTGGAACGCCCCCACGAAAGGCTAGTGAGCAGTAGATAGTGAGCAGTGGAAAGCATTTACTGATTACTGAACACTGATGACTGATCACTTCATTCCTGGGGCTGTCTGGAAACAAGTTCAGGAAATTGGTGCCGTTATCAATGGCTGTGAAATATGTTGCGGCTCAAAATTGACATCCCCCTGCGGCGGGCAAGAGATAAGAATTGCTCAATTTAGAAGTTTGTTGTTTCGGTCCGGACAATTCGGAGGGCGTGGGTCTTTCGGAGGGTCTCCCAAAACAGCCGGATAAAAAACGACAAGGCCTCCTCGGCGGGGAGGCTCGGGTTTCCGGTCCTTAGGCGGCAGGCGTTTATAAGTGATTGGTTTCCGGAGAGAAGGCCCAGTTCATCCCGCACCATGGGCGCCAGGAGTGCATGGACCATGGGCAGGTCTTTTTCTTCGAGGTTGGCAAAGAAGACACGATCGCTCAAGGAAAGGTATCCGGTGAGCTTTTCGACTGCCTGCGCGATGGTCTCAGGATAGTCGAATTGCACCATGGGAAAGTGATTCGCCAGCTACTTCCCGAAGCGGAAGAGGTGCTTGACCGCCTCCCACCCCATCTTGCGTCGCAGCATGCCCAACTGGTCTTGAAGCGGGATCTGTTTGGGGCAGACGTCTTCACACCCAAGGAGCCCCATGCAACCGAAGATCCCTTCATCTGTACCAATGATGTCGAAGTACTCCCCGGGCTTTCGCTCATCTCTCGGGTCCATCATGAATCGGGCAATGCGGTTCATGGCAACGGCCCCCACGAAGTCATCCCGCATATTAGCGGTCCCACAGGCAGCAACGCAGCAGCCGCACTCGACACATCGCTCCAACTCGTAGATCTCCTCGCTCAGGGCGTTGTCCATTCTGTCTTCGTCGGAGTGGGGGTTGAAGGCCTTCTGCGTGTGGATCCATGACTCCACTTTCTCGTTCATGGACCGAAACCAGGTCCCTGTGTCGACGGAAAGATCCCCGATCAGCTTAAAGACGGGAAGGGGCATGAGGGTGATCCGGTCGGGCAGCTCCTTGGTCAGGGTCTTGCAGGCAAGCCCGGGTCTGCCGTTGATCATCATGGCGCACGATCCGCATATCCCTGCCCGGCAGCAGAAGTCGAACTGAAGGGATGGTTCCTGCTCCTCGCGGATGCGGTTGAGCGCGATGAAAAGCGTCATGCTGTCCGTCTCCTCCAGCCGGAAGTTTTCCGTGCGGGGCTTGGAGGCCGAATCCTGCGGATTGAATCGAAAGACCTCGAAAGTCAGCGTTCTGCCCATTTCAATCTCCTAGACTTTGTTTGTCGCCCGAGGGTGGGGCTCCGAGGACTTCTCCGTCGCAGCTGATGATCTGGCAGACGCCGTAGCCACGCTGGCCGGGAGGGAGTTCCACGACCTTGGTGGCTGGTTCGTAGTTGAGGGTCGGGAGGTCCGCGCCCTCCTTCCACGTGGCAAGCGTCCGAGTCAGCCAGTCGCGGTCGTTTCGGGCCGGATAGTCTTCTCTGGAATGACATCCGCGGCTTTCGGTTCTTTGAAGGGCTGCATACGAAACGCAGAGGGCCAGCCGCACCATCCCCTGAATTTTGAGTGTCAATCCCAGCTCGGGGTTGGCCCCGAGGCCGTGTGGATCGAAGGCCCACTTTCTTGGCCCGCTGATAGATCTCCTGGAGGTTGTCGACCGCCTTCTGAAGGTCCTGGCCGTTTCGAAAGATCCCAACCCGGTCCATCATTTCATTCTGCATGGCCTGACGGATGGCAAAGGCGTTCTCCCGGCCATCCTTTCCGGATATAAGCCGGTTGATCCGCTCCTGTTGCTTTTTGCAGGCGTCCCTAATGACGGCGGTGTTGAATTTCACCTCGTAGCCCTTGAGGAACGCAACGACTCTTTCGCCGACGATTCTGCCCGCCACAACGGTCTCCGCCAGTGAATTCCCACCGAGGCGGTTAAAGCCGTGCATGTCCCAGCAGGCCGCCTCTCCGGCCGAGAAGAGGCCTTTCAAGCCGTAGGCCGCGCCATCCTTGTTGGTCCGGACCCCACCCATGCTGTAGTGATGGGCCGGGCGGACCGGGATGAGCTGAGTGATGGGGTCGATGCCCAGGAAGTTGTTACAGATCTCCTCCACCTCTCTGAGCTTGGTCTTGATGTGCTGGGCGCCCAGGTGGCGGATGTCCAGCCAGAGGTGGTCTCCGTATGGGCTCTTAACGCCATGGCCCTGTCGGATGTGGTGGGTCATCCAGCGGGAGACCACGTCACGGGAGGCAAGCTCTGCCTTGGTCGGCTCATATTCGGGCATGAACCGCTTTTCATTCACATCAAGCAGGGTCCCGCCGTCGCCCCGGCACCCCTCGGTCACCAGGATGTTGGTCGGGACAATCCCGGTTGGATGGAATTGGATCGCCTCGGGGTTCCCGAAGGGGACGATACCGGTATCCAGGGCGATGATGGCACCCGAGCCGTCGTTGATCACGGCGTTGGTGGTCTCCCTGTAAATCTTTCCGTAGCCGCCCGTGGCGATAAGGGTCGCTTTGGCCATATAGACCTTCAATTTGCCGGTCTTCAGGCAGCGCGCCACGGCCCCGATGCAGGTCTCGCCGTCATGGATCAGGGAGATCGCTTCCATCCGATCGTGGACCTTGACACCCAGTTCCACGACCTTGTTGTCCATGGTGAAGAGAAGCGTATGACCGGTCCCGTCGGAGGTGTAGCAGGTGCGCCACTTGGCCGTGCCGCCGAAATCCCTGGCCGTGATCAATCCTTCCTTTTCAGTGGCTTCAATCTTGGCGTACTGCTTTCCGCCTTTGAAGTAGGTGGACTCGCCGGGCACGACGCGGTTCCATGGGATCCCCCAGAAGGCCATCTCCCTGACCGCGACCGGGGCTGTCTCTACGAACATCCTGGCCACCTCCTGGTCACATCCCCAGTCGGAGCCCTTTACCGTGTCCTCGAAGTGGACGTTGGGGCAGTCCCCCGCCCCCATCACGCTGTGGCCCAGAGAGGCCTGCATCCCACCCTGTGCGGCCGCGGAATGGGACCGCCGTGGGGGCACGATGCTCAGGCAAACGGCCTCAAATCCCGCTGAAGCCGCCTCGATGGCAACCCGTTCACCGGCAAGCCCAGCCCCGATGCACAGAAGATCCGTTACAATGGTTTCCAAAGCACTTCTCCTTCCGGAGTCGAGATAACTGGATAACGAAAGGGTTCAGGGCGCAAGGTGCAAGGTTTCCGGCATTCCCTTCTTTTCATTGTACCTGACACCTTGCACCTTGTACCGGTCTTTCACCTATATCTTCAGCGTCATGAACCGGACGATGGTTATCAAGCCGATCAGGATAAAAAATCCTGTCAGGATGTTTTCAAACTTTTTGAATCCTTTTCGTTCTTTGCGTCGCACAAAGCCCCATTTTACGGCGATTCGATAAAAGCCTATGCCAACGTGCAGCTCGATCATGGGCAGCAGGATCAGATAGAAGACCATCCAGAACCCGCCCTGTATCCGCGCGGCGCTCTTCTCTGCCGTGATGGGCAGGTTGGTCAGGACCGTCCACATGTGGATGGAGCCCATGATGAGGATAATCATGGCCGTACCTGCCTGAATCATCCACAACCAGGTGTCCGTGTGATGCAGTGTCCTGCTGTGCTTCCACATGACCCTTTGCTGTTCTGCGCGAAAAGGGACCTTTCTTGCAGCGAGGATAAAATGGAGAAGAAAGGTGGCGCCGATGATGGGGCCGCCTACCTGGGCCATGTAAGTGGCCTCAAAAAACCAGGCGATGGTGTTCATGGCCCCGGCCCCGAGGTTGACACTTGCCACCAGAACCATGTGGCTCCACATGAACAGGATGAGGCCCGCGCCGGTGAGCATTTGAATCCAGTCCAAATAAGCCGACGTTCGGCTCGGCGCCTGGACGTAGATGGTCGTGTCAATTGCCATGGTATCCCCCCACAGTTGAAACCGCATTGTTCTCCATCCGCGGAAACGGAACGAGTCATGAAAGCAAGTCAGCGAGGATCGGAACAAGCTTGACCAAGAACAGACGCAAGAGAGAGAATCGTCCTGCCGAATCCACAGCAGGAAATCGTATTACCACAAGGAATATCATGTCAAGACGAAAGGATGGCCCCTTTACGCCCATAGAGAAAACAGGTATGAATGTGACCTTCTGGAGACGTGTCGAGAGGTTCATAACATGGGATACGCCTTCAAGGCCATTGGCACCGTCCGATCCCCTTACCATCCAAAGCAGGGCATACCGATCCAGGGGGGTTTCCGACGACCGGTTTTGATAGGAAATTGAGATATTTTTCACTTGACAGCCAAGGGCAAGTTGACTATCTAAAACGGCGTCGCTAAAGCGTCAACGAGGAGAGGACAGGCCCAAATATGAAGCTGGAAAACCTCCTGGCTGAGAGGAAATCAGCCATCTTCAAGAAGTGGTTGGACGCCCTCCTCGAATCCTATCCCCCAGACGCCCAGAGGTTCTTTCGAAAGGAAAAGAGCCGTTTCGCTAATCCCGTTGGCCAGACCATGGCCAATCAGATGTCCGATCTTTATGAGGGGCTTCTGAGAGGGGAAGACGATGCGGCCTTGTCCGGTTGCCTGGATGGTATCATCCGAATCAGGGCGGTCCAGGACTTCAGACCTTCTCAGGCGGTCGGCTTCATTCTGCAGTTGAAAGAGATCCTCCGCGAAGCGTTGGATCGGGAAATGGTAGCCGACGGAATAGCGGCCGACCTCGCGGCGCTCGAAAAGAGGATAGACGGCACGGTTCTCCTCGCCTTCGACCTGTACGAGCAGTGTCGTCAGAAGATCTATCAGCTCCGCGTGGATGAATGCAAACGTCAGGTCTCCGGCCTGTTGAGAAGGGCGAACCTGGTGTGCGAGATCCCGGACATTGATACGGATCCTCGGCCTGACTAACCTGATAGTGTTCTTGTAGAGAGGTAGTGGTCTATGAATTTCATACTCAGTATCATTGTCAGCTCCATCGCGGTCCTTGTGGTGGTCCTCATCCCATTGGTGGGGGTCGGTGCCCTAAATTTGCACCTGCTCTTCGGGGTGATCGTGCCCTATGCGGCCATGGCCACGTTCTTTGTGGGCATTGTGGTCCGCGTCGTGGGCTGGGCCAAGTCTCCGGTGCCTTTCAGAATTCCGACGACCGCGGGGCAGGAATGGTCTTTCCCCTGGATAAAGTCCAATCCCATCGACAACCCCAAGGGCACCGGCGGGGTCATCCTGAGAATGATTTTTGAGGTTCTGATCTTCCGATCCCTTTTCAGGAACACCCGGCTTGAGTACCGAAACACCGATGGCGGCCCCAAGGTGGACTATGAGTGGGAAAAATGGCTCTGGCTGGCGGCCCTGCTGTTTCACTACTCTTTTCTGGTCATCTTTCTCAGGCACTTCCGATTCTTTACCGACCCGATTCCGGGCTTTGTCAGCCTGCTGGAGAGTCTGGACGGGTTTCTTCAGATGGGGGTTGTACCATTTTACGGGTTCGGTGTGCCCCCCGTGTACTTGACGGACATGTTGCTGATGCTGGCGGTAACTTACCTGTTCTTGCGGCGGATCTATATCCCAACCGCGCGCTACATTTCATTGCCGGCGGATTATTTCCCGCTCTTTCTGATCCTTTCACTTGGGTTTTCCGGGATCCTGATGCGTTATTTCCTCCGGGTGGACATCACGGCCGTCAAGAAACTTGTCATGGGGCTTTTCACGTTCAGGCCAGCGGTGGTCGAAGGCATCGGCGTGCTTTTTTACATCCACCTGTTCATCCTCTGCGTCCTGATCGCCTACTTCCCGTTCAGCAAATTGATGCACCTGGCGGGTGTTTTCCTCAGTCCTACCCGGAACCTTTCCAACAACAGCCGGTTTGTCCGGCACGTGAACCCCTGGAACTACCCGGTCAAAGTTCACACCTATGATCACTATGAAGATGATTTCAGGGAGGCGATGGTCGAGGCGGGAATCCCTGTGGAAAAACAGCCTGAAGGAGCAGAATAAATAAGGAGTCATCATGGCAAAAGTTCCAAAAGCAGATGAACTGGCAAAGATCAGTCACAGCCCATCCCTGATGGAGGGGTGGCTGGATACGCAGGCCGAAATCCGGGAGGGCATCTACTGTTATGGCGCAAAGGCCAAGAACCTTGCCGCCGTGGACCTGCCCAACGCCCGGGACTGGAACCCTGCGGAGGAAGACTGGAAGCTGCCGGAGAACTGGCAACAGATTTTTATGGAAGGCTTCAAGGACCGGCTGGGCCGGTTCCGGTCGCTCAAGCTCTTCATGGATATCTGTGTGCGGTGCGGCGCTTGTGCTGACAAGTGTCACTTCTTCATTGGTTCGGGGGACCCCAAGAACATGCCTGTCTTGAGGGCAGAGCTCCTCAGATCCATCTACCGCAAGAACTTCACCACGGCCGGAAAGGTCCTGGGAAAACTTGCCGGCGGTCGAGACCTCAATATCGGCACGCTCAAGGACCTCTGGTGCTACCTCTACCAGTGCACCGAATGCCGGCGCTGCTCTCTTTTCTGCCCTTACGGCATCGACCAGGCCGAGATCACGATTATGGGCCGTGAGCTGACGAACCTAATCGGTCTGAACACGGACTGGATCTCGGCGCCTGTGGCCAACTGCAACCGCACCGGAAACCATCTCGGCATCCAGCCCCACGCCTACAAGGACATGCTCGATTTCTTTGTGGACGAAATCGAGGAGCTCAATGGGATCCGGGTGGATTACTCCCTGAACCGCAAAGGGGCGGAAATCCTCTTCATCACGCCCTCCGGTGACGTCTTTGCCGACCCTGGGACCTACACGGCCATGGGATATCTGATGCTTTTTCACTATCTCCAGAGCCAGGGACTCGACATCACCTGGTCCACCTACGCATCGGAAGGGGGGAATTTTGGCTATTTCACCTCCCATGAAATGGCCAAGCGTCTCAACGCCAAAATGTACGCGGAGGCCAAACGGTTGGGGGTGAAATGGATCCTTGGCGGCGAGTGCGGCCACATGTGGCGGGTGCTCAACCAGTACATGGACACATGGAACGGGCCTCCGGATTTCCTGGAACCACCCGTCTCCCCCATCACCGGCACCAAGTTCGTCAACGCCAACAGCACCAAGATGGTTCACATCACGGAGTTTACCGCCGATCTCATCCGGCACAACAAACTGAAACTGGACCCGAGCCGGAATGACCATCTGAAGGTCACCTTTCATGATTCCTGCAATACCGCCAGGGGCATGGGGCTGTTCGAGGAACCGCGTTATGTGGTCAAGAGCGTCTGCAATCAATTCTATGAAATGCCCAAAGAGACCATTCGGGAGCAGACCTTTTGCTGCGGAAGCGGGTCCGGGTTTGAACGCGGGAGAAGACATGGAGCTGCGGATGCGGGGCGGGCTCCCCAGGGCCAATGCGGTCAAGCACGTGCATGAGCGGCACGATGTCAACATGCTTGCGTGTATCTGCGCCATCGATCGAGCGGTCCTTCCGACCCTGATGGATTACTGGGTGCCGGGCGTCCTGGTGACCGGGGTTCACGAGATGGTCGGAAATGCCCTGGTCTTTGAGGGAGAAAAGGAGAGAACCACCGATCTGCGGGGTGAACCCTTAGCGGGAATGGAGGAAGAAGAGGATGTATGACGGAGGGAAGATCATTACCGGGCTTGTGATTGGCCTGGGCCTGCTTTTGTTCCCATTCTTTTATGATGCGGGGAAGGCATCCAAAGCCCCCGATCCTGAACTGACCCCAAAGGCCAAAGAGGCCAAGGCCTGTGTGGCCGCCAAGGATTACATGACGACCCAGCACATGCACCTGCTGGATGCCTGGCGGAACGAGGCGGTGCGCGATGCGGACCGCTACTACAAGGCGCGCCGGCGGAAAGGTCTATTACAAGAGCCTTCAGGTCACCTGCATGGATTGCCATTCCAACAAGGCCAAGTTCTGCGATCAGTGCCACAACTACATGGCCGTTGTCCCGTATTGCTGGGAATGCCACATCCAGCCCAAGGAGAGTAAGTGATGTCTGTTGACAGAAGAGATTTCTTGAAGATCGCCGGAATTTCAGCCCTCCTCGGTCTGGGAGGGAAGGCGGCCCTCGAATTGCTCGCACCCGGAGAGGTGGAGGCCAAGCTGGAGTCGCTCCCGCTGACACAGGCAAAACGATGGGCCATGGTGATTGACATGCCCAACATGAATGAAACGATCATGGATCGGTGCATTGAGGCCTGTCACCACGTCCACAATGTGCCGGATATGGGCGACAAGAAACACGCCATCTTCTGGATCTGGAAGGAGGAATACGAGCATGCCTTTCCAGGGCAGGAACACGAGTACATCGGCGAGAAATTTCACCATATGCCATTTCTTCTGATGTGCAACCATTGCACCAATCCGCCGTGTGTCCGGGTTTGCCCCACCCAGGCCACTTTTCAGCGGGCCGACGGCGTGGTGATGATGGACCAGCACCGCTGCATCGGGTGTCGTTTCTGCATGGCGGGCTGTCCCTTCGGTGTGCGGAGCTTCAACTGGCTAGACCCCAGGAAGGCCCCCAAGGAGTTGAACCCCAATTTTCCGCACCAACCCCGATTACCCCACCCGTTCAAAGGGCGTGGTGGAGAAGTGCACGTTTTGCGACGAACGTCATCTCAAAGGGCCAGCTGCCCGCCTGTGTGGAGGCTGCCAACGAGATCAAGAAAGACGTGATGGTCTTCGGGGATCTTGCGGATCCCGACTCAAACGTGCGGACTGTGCTCCGCAAGCACTATACGATCAGACGCAAACCCGAATTGGGCACAAGTCCGAATCTCTATTTTATCGTGTGAGGTGGTTATGCTGGACAGAGCGCTAAGCGGCAGTCAGAGGTATTGGGGGTGGCTCATTTTTCTGCTGGTCCTCATGGGGATCGGTTTTGGGTGCTACCTCTACCAGTTCAAGGAAGGCCTCGGGATCACCGGAATGAGCCGAGACGTCTCCTGGGGGTTTTACATCTCCCAGTTCACCTACCTGGTCGGCGTGGCCGCCTCAGGCGTCATGGTCGTCCTGCCTTACTACCTCCACAACTACAAGGCCTTCGGCAGGATCACCATCCTTGGCGAATTCCTGGCGGTTTCAGCGGTCACCATGTGTCTGCTTTTCATCTTCGTGGACATGGGGTATCCCACGCGGGTCATGAACGTGATCATGTACCCCACCCCCCATTCCATCCTGTTCTGGGACATGATCGTGCTCAACGGCTACCTCTTTTTGAACATTTTCGTCGGGTGGAATGTACTGGCCGCAGAGCGGAAAGGAGTGAATTATCGAGGGTGGGTCAAAACCCTTGCCTACATCTCCATCCCCTGGGCCTTCAGCATCCATACGGTGACGGCCTTTCTGTACGCCGGTCTCCCGGGCCGGCATTTCTGGTTGACGGCCATCATGGCGGCGCGCTTTCTCGCTTCCGCCTTTGCCTCAGGCCCAGCCCTCCTGATCATGGTCTGCCTCATTGTGAGAAAGGTCAGCCGGTTCGATCCGGGCAAAGAACAGATCCGGACCCTTGGAAGCATCGTTGCCTACGCCATGATCCTCAATGTTTTCTTCTTCCTGCTGGAATTCTTTACGGCCTTTTACAGCCAGATCCCGGGACATGAGCAGACCTTCATCTATCTCTTTGCAGGGCTGGACGGACACGGTCGGCTGGTGCCCTGGATGTGGACCTCGGTCGGCCTTGCCTTCGTGGCCCTCTTGCTCCTCATCATCCCCGCGACCCGAAGAAAAGAAGACACCCTGGCCGTGGGGTGTGCTGCGGTATTCATTTCCACCTGGATCGACAAGGGGCTGGGGCTGGTGATCGGCGGCTTCATTCCCAACCCCATGGAGCATGTGACCGAGTACTGGCCCACCACGCCGGAGGTGCTGATCACCATCGGCATCTGGGCCACTGGATTCTTTGTCATGACCGTCCTTTTCAAGATTGCCACATCCATCAAGGAGGAAGTGGCCGCTTAAAGGGGACAGCGATTCTCGAAACCAACAGGCCCATCCCGAACGGGGGATGGGCCTTCTTTTACCACTGTTTTTTCCCTCCCCCGTCCAGTTCGCTTCCTTCCCCCGGATAGACTTGCCGCTCTTCCGGAGGCGTAGGATGCCTGACCTCGGACCAATGCCCGGCCTGTGGCTCCGTTCCCTCGTCGGCGACCTTCGATCTGCCCCGGTCAATCATTCTTGGATTCCTCCTGATATCCAAGCCCGGGACATCCCAGCTGAATTCAATGGGGATGCCGTTAGGGTCAAACGTGTAGATGGAATAGATGAAACCGTGGTCAATAACCTCCGAAACCCAGAGATCGGGATCGGCGGTCTCGATCCTGTCCTTGAGCGCCCAGAGGTCTTCCAGCGTTTCGACGCCAAAGGAGACGTGATCAAAGATGAAGGGGCCTTTCACCGGGTATCCGTGATCCTTTTCCTGGGCAGGCTCGACATGAGGCCACTCAAAGAAGGCAAGAAGGTCGTTTTGAGAGATCTCGAAAAAATAGAGGCGGGCTGCCGGGCCGGCCAAGTCCGACCACAAGCCTCATGCCGAGGAGGTCGCGCCAGAAACGGATGGTGCGATCCATGTCGGCGGTGGCAAGCGCAACGTGATTGACCCCCTTGTATTTGATCATCGATCCTGTTCCTCCCTGAGATGTTCGGCTAACTGCCCAAGCAGTGGAGGCACAACCGGAAAAATGCTATCCGCAGGGATGACACGAGGTCAAGCGCCAAAAACCCTCGAAAAGTGCTTGACAGGGTAGGGGGACTCTGTTACAAAACCGCTGACCTTTGTGAAATAATTGGCAAGCTCATTTAACTAGTTTAATTTGTTATTTTTTTTATATTAGTGCCGGACCAGAGAAAATCGTTGGGACGGGGGTGTGGACCGGTGTCTTGGTTTTCCCCTTCCGAACGACGTTTTCTTTGGCTTAATTTACTTTACAGGACAGGAGGAAATTAGAAATGTCATACGAAGTCGTTGTGGACCAGGACAAGTGCGCAGGATGTGAGGAGTGCGTCGAGGTATGTCCCGTGGATGTTTACGAGATGCAGGACGGGAAATCGGTGCCGGTCAATGCCGAGGAATGTCTTGGCTGCGAGAGCTGCGTGGAAGTCTGCGATCAGGAGGCCATTTCCGTCACGGAGATGTGAGCGCGAGGGGTGCTGGCGCCGATACCTGAAGACGTCGTCTCATTTTGTTGAGGCGACGTCTTTGTTTTTTTGACCTTATTTGTTGAAGGTTCCGTCTTTGTTGGTCTTTAAAGCAAAAAGCCCTTCCAATCGGAAGGGCTTCTTGCCTTTAAACGGTGGGGTCCGAGGGAAGCTGATCTAACTCTTAGGCCTGGTGGCAATCGTTACACTTCTTGAAGGGGGCGTTCTTCACCTTTCCTTCTTCCACTTCCTTCTTGTGGCAGTCCTTGCAGTTCTTATGGAAGGCGTTTTGCAGTTTGTCCGCGTTGCCCTTCTTTTCTTTGAGGTCGTGACACGCGCTGCATTTTTGGACCGGGTCGCCTTGCTTCCAGACGTTCTTACCGTCCTTGTAAACATGATGACATTCGGTGCAGGCGATCTTGTAATCCGTTCTGGTGTTTCTTGTGGTGGAATTTCACGGGGCCTTTCTTCTCCTCGGCATATCCTTTGAGCATGATTTCATCCGGGACATCCGCAGCGGTGAGGACCCCCACCGTCACAAATACAACCGCAGTCAACATGAGTGCAAAAACGTTCAAGAATTTACTTTTCATCCTCTCTTTGTGACCTCCTTTCAACTTGGCCATTTTCCGAAACGCCCGCCGGAGCGTATACGAGCCCATCAATGGACTGACCGCGGACTATATGCAAACGTCTTCCCGCCTGTCAAGGAAATAGAAGCGTCTCACCTCAAGACGGATCCGTGTCCATGAGGGATGCCATCTGCCTCAGGACCTTCAGGGATTCCATGGCCTCATGCTCATCAATTTTGTGGATGGCAAAACCGGCATGGACGATGACGAAGTCGCCAATCTTTGCATCTTCAAGCAAGAGCAGGCTCACGTCACGCTGGGTGCCCTCCATGTCGATGGTGGCCATTTGATCTTGGATGGACTTGATTCTTGCGGGTATCGCCAGACACATGTCAGCGCTTAACTCCTTTTCAACTGATAAGTAACGCCGAGTTGATCCAATTCGTCAAGGACCATCTCCACCAGGTGGTCGATTCTTGAATGGATCGCTTCGGAAAGATCAATGGAAAGGGTGGAAATGTCTTCAGGTTCAACGCCGATAATAACGGTCTCGGGGACCCTGTCGAGCGCCTGGCACAAGGTCAGCGCTTCCAGGAGATCCACCTGATGAAGGGAATTCTTGGCAAAGACCCTCTTGGGGATCTCGTCTCCGACCAGACGGTACAAGTCCCCAGGATTACCCCCGTTTCTTATGGCGTCGACGACGATGAGACGGTCAGCCTCGGATATGACGCCGAGGAGATTGAGCCCCAAAACCCCGCCGTCTACCAAAGAGACGTTTTCGGGAAATCCGTATTTCTCCATTAATCGTTCTATAACCCGGATCCCCACCCCCTCATCTCTAAAGAGGATGTTGCCGACCCCCAAAACGGTGATCTGATCTTGTCGTCCTTCCATCCGCCGTACTATAGCCCAAAGCATGCCTGTGGCACAAGTCGGGAACCGGTCAAGAAGACACCCCTTCGGCCGACCCCCGAAGAGCCGGCACAAAGGGGATGGAAAAAGAGGAAATTTAAAGAGCCCTCACCTTGTAAACCTGGTTCGACGCCGGGTCAATGACATGCACGCCGCAGGCGATGCAAGGGTCAAACGAGTGGACCGTGCGGAGCACCTCCAGGGGTCGTTTGGGGTCTGCGACGGGCGTGCCGATCAACGCCTCCTCCACGGGCCCGAGTTTGCCCTTCTCGCATCTGGGACCCAGGTTCCAGGTGGAGGGCACCACATACTGATAGTTCTTGATCTTCTTGTTCTCGATCTCGATCCAGTGCCCGAGCGAGCCCCTGGGGACGTCGTTCAACCCGTAACCCATACCGGTGTTGGGCATGGTCCACGAGGCGCAGGTCTCGGCATTGCCCTTCTTCAGATTTTCTACCATTTCCATGATCCAGCCCTCCATGGCGCCGCCGATGGCGACGGTCTCGACGCATCGGGCCGCGGTCCGACCGAGCGTGGAGAAGAGGGCCTCAACCGGGATGTTGAGCTGGGTGACGACGGTGTTGACCAGGTTCTGGATTTCTTTCTTGCCCCCGGCGAAGGCCACGAGGACACGGGCGAGAGGGCCCGACCTCACAGGCCTCCCCTTCATACCGGGGCGCCTTGAGCCAGCTGTATTTCCCGTTGGTGTCGTATTCGCCATGCTGCGGGTCCGTGACACCCTTGAAGGGATGGAGCGCGTCCTTACCCTTGTACCAGGCATTGGCCACATGTTCGGTGACCTTGGCCTGGTCGGCCATCTTGATCCCTTTGAGGTCCCGTTTCATGATCACGCCCCTGGGCATGAACAGGCTCTCGGGCTCTTTGGCGCTCTCGGGAAACTCGCCCCACGCCAGGAAGTTCGTCGTCCCGCCAATGGCGCCCCAATCTTTGTAGAAGGACCCGACTGCGAGCACGTCCGGCAAGTACACGTTTTTGATGAAGTCCTGGGTCTCCTTCCACAGGTAGAGGAACTCGGCGATTCGGTCTGGCGTTAGATCCGCCACACACGTAACCCCTCCCACGGCCAGAGACTGGAGGTGAGGGTTCTTTCCGCCGAAGACGGCATGCATCCTGGCAGTTTTTGCCTGTAAACGGAGGGCCTCGATGTAATGGGCGGTCGCCATGAGATTGGCTTCCGGCGGAAGCTGATAGGCAGGGTGACCCCAATAGGCGTTGGCGAATGGTCCAAGCTGACCACTTTCAACAAAGGTCTTGATTCTCTGCTGGACATTCCGGAAATAGTCCGTCCCTCCAAAGGGCGACTCGGAAACGTTTTCCGCCAGGGTGGCGGTCTTGGCGGGATCGGCCTTCAGGGCGTTCACCACATCCACCCAATCCAGGGCGTGGAGATGGTAGAAATGGACGATGTGATCATGCTGGAACTGGGCACCGTGAAGGAGATTTCGAATGATTCTCGCATTGTCAGGGATGGTCACGCCGACGGCGCTTTCAACTGCCCTCACCGAGGACAGATAGTGGGTGTACGTTCAGACCCCGCAGGATCGTTGGACGAACAGGGGCGCATCTCTCGGATCCCTGCCTTTCAAAATCATCTCAATACCGCGAAACATCTGGCCCGAACTCCAGGCATTGACCACCTTTCCGCCTGCAACCTCGACCTCAATTCGCAAGTGGCCCTCGATTCGAGTGATTGGATCGATCGTGATTCTCGTGCCCATAGGTTCTCCTCTCTCCCAAGATGGTTAACAAAGATTGCTGAAGCTCGGCCCTTTTCAGGCACTCGGCTCGAAGAAGGGGGTCATTTTGTCCCAGAAGTCGGGCTCACTGCAGCCGATGCAAGGGTGACCGGCCTGCACGGGCCAACTGGTCCCGTCATTGAACTTGGCAATCGGGCAGTTGTTGTAAGTGTCAGGGCCTTTGCACCCCATCTTGAAAAGGCAGTATCCTTTGGCGGCCTCTTTGGATCCAAAAGCCGTCACAAATTCATCACTCTCATAATGGGACCTTCTGGGGCATTGATCGTGGATCGTTTGGCCATAGGCAAAGAGGGGTCTTCCAATCTCGTCCAAATCCGGGAGCTTGCCCAGGAGCAGATAATTGACCACGGTGCCGACGAAATTAATGGGGTTGGGTGGGCATCCGGCGATATTGACCGTCTTGATGCCCAATGCCGCGCCGACGCCTTTGTAACCACCGGGGTTGGGGGCGGCGGCCTGGATGCCGCCGAAGGTGGCGCATGCGCCGATGCAGATCACCGCAGCGGCCTTTTTGCACACCTCGTTTCCGATCTCCAGGAAGGTTCGGCCCGCGATTTTTCCGTAGGCCCCATCGTATTTGGTGGCGATGGCCCCTTCCACCACGCAGATGTATTTGCCTTCATACCTCTTGACCGCGGCCTGGAGGTTGTCCTCTGCCTGGTGACCGGCCGCCGCCATGATGGTCTCGTGGTATTCCATGGAGATGATGTCCATCAGAAGCTCGTCAATCCAGGGATACATGGACCTCAAGACCGCCTCAGAGCATCCCGTGCACTCGCCGAAATGGAGATAGATGACCGGTGGGCGCTGTTTGGGCTGGGCGAACACCTCTGCCACCATGGGGACAAAGGACGAAGAGAGCCCCATGGTGGCGGTCAGGCACCCGCAATACTTCATGAAGTCCCTTCGTGAGACGCCCTTTTCCGATAGCTTGTCGTAGAAGTCTCTTTCCTCTCTCATTCGGCACCTCCTGATGCTTATGATTGGTTAAATGATGCCAGCGCCGGCTGCGCACGCGCTAATGACTAGTTGAAGGACCGCCATTTGTCAATCTTTTTTTGAGGGGAAGTCATCAGAAATATCATGATAAACCGATAAGTTAGCCTTTCATGTTCGCCATGGAGGCTGCGGGGGATGATGAGAATGACGAAGCCTTCGTTTCAACTATTCAGTTGCAAAATGGCTACATTGTAGTTACGATATAATCACTTTCTCCTCATCTTTGAATAAGAATTCCGTGTATTTTGGTTCTGGAACGGAGTCTACGGACATGGGCAGATGTGTGGCTGTTGTGGGCGGGGGCATTGCAGGGCTTACGGCTGGCGAGGAACTGGCAAGAAGGGGTGTCAAAGTCGTCCTCATAGAGCAGGGCCCTTTTGTGGGCGGACATGCGGCGCACCTCACGTGCAAGGCGACGGACCGCTGTCTGAAATGCAACAACTGTCTCGTTGAGGAAAGGCTCCGCAAGGTGTTTCAGGGCAAGACATACGACATTCGAGTCTTGAGCGAAATCGTGGGCATCCGAAGGGCCGGCAATCGCTTTATTCTTTCGGGCAGGTCGCGACCGCTGGGGATTGATGGGGCCAGGTGCACCCGGTGTGGGTTATGCTTTGAGAAATGCCAGACCTTGTCGACCGGTGCGGTGCTCAGGGCCCCCTCTCACCATATTGAGCCCTTTT
This sequence comes from uncultured delta proteobacterium, assembly GCA_963830155.1. Lineage (GTDB taxonomy): Bacteria > Desulfobacterota > DSM-4660 > Desulfatiglandales > Desulfatiglandaceae > CAWHLE01. Next base: position 142,128 of record CAWHLE010000002.1, read on the forward strand.
TCGTCATCGATCGTTCAAGATGCATTGATTCCTGTAAGGATCAGGCAAATGGGGTCTGCGCCTCGGTCTGTCCGGAAGGCGCGATTGACCTGACCGGCCGGGAAACTTCATGGTGCCTGGAGGTTGACGGCGTCGTTCTGGCCACCGGGTACACGCCCTTCAATCCCGAGGGGCAGACCCGATACAGCTACCGACAGCTCAGAAACATGATCACCGCCATGGATCTCGATCAAATGCTGGGGAGCGCTCAGGGAATCGGACGGGTATCAGATGGACGGATGCCCGAGAAAGTGGCCTTTGTTCAGTGCGTGGGGAGCCGGGACGCACGTCTGAAGCACGAGTACTGCTCCAGGGTGTGCTGCGGGTATGCATTGCGGATGGGTCTGAGGATCGTCCATGTGCACCCGGAAATCAAGGTCACGGTCTTCTACATGGACATCCAGAACTTCGGCAAGGATTATGACCGCTTGTTTGAAGAGGCATCGAAGAACCTGAATCTGGTCCGGGGGCTTCCAGGCGACTTCTACGGTGTAGAGGATGAAAGGGTGCGGCTCAGTTACTTTGATGAGGTGGAGGGGCAGACTGTGGCTCAGCCCTTCGACTTGGTCGTCCTTTCCGTAGGCATCACGCCACCTGCCTCGAACGTCTTTTTCGAGCAAAGGTTGGGCATGGGGCGAACCGAGGACGGGTTCCTGATGCAGGCCCAAGGAATGGATAGCAAAAACGTGGTGATCGTCGGAACGGCGGAGGGGCCCATGGATGTCTCAGAGTGCATCACACATGCCAAGCGGGGCGCGCTTGATCTGTTGAACCAGATGGGGTAGCGAGAAATCGCTAAACGGGTCCCAATGCCCATGATGAAGGGGACGGAGGAACCGGGGAACGAGGGGACCAATGAGAAACGGCAACATGCAGTCCACGACGCTCATGTCACAAGTGAAGATGAATAGGCGGGTTTTGGTGCTCGGCCATGGGCTGACCGCAAAAAGCGTGGTCCGTGAACTGGGTCAACTGGGCTTTCAAAGCCTGAACCTCTCTCTCGATGAATCTCGCTCGGGGCGGCGGGAGGAGACAAGGGACCATGAAATTTCTGTGATTCCCGATTCCATCGAATGGCCTAAATCTGGAAGAATCATTGACTTTCAGGGGTTTCCCGGCGCGTTCAGGGTGGGCATCGCCTGCGGGGAGAGAGAACGCAGGGTGGAGGAAGTGGGTGCGGTCGTGATCGCCGCGGATTCTCTCCTGGAGTCCACTTTGGGGAAATGGGGCTTGGCGCCATCTGGGACGGTGTGGCTGCTTTCGGATTTTGCCCGAAGGCTTCAGACAACGTCCGATTGGCTCCGATCCGGGCCGGGAGAGCCCAGGACTGTCGTCTTTCTTTGCGGTTTCACTCACCATTCCTATCCTCACACCCAGCGTAAGGCCGTTGAATGTGGCTTGAAGCTCTCCGCCGCCCCTAACATACGTATCATTTTCCTCCTGGAGCACTTCAAGGTCGCCCAGGAAGGGATGGAGCGGATGACGCGGCAGGCCAGGGAGAACGGGGTCCTCTTCGTGAAGCTTTCAAGACCCGGGCCCAGGATCCAGGCCGTAGCGGAAGGGCTGACGGTCACCTATTTCGACGAAACACTGGGAGAGGACCTCACGGTGCGCCCGGATCTGCTCGTGGTAGAAGAGGCCTGCCGACCCCCCGTTTCAGCGCCACCCCTCGCAAACGTCCTTGGCGTCACCCTTGATTCCAGGCGGGTTTTTTCAGGGAGACCATATCCACAACCTGCCCATCTTCACAAACCGAACGGGCATCTGGGTCGTCGGGACGGCCAAGGGACCCCAATCACAGGGAGAGAACGACGAGGAAGCCAAGGCGGTCGCCCTGGAAACACTCGCTCTCCTCGGAGAAGAGGGTCACGAAGTGGCGCTGGGCCGGATAGGCAAAAACGTGGCCCGTTGCTCCCGCTGTTTGACCTGTTACCGGGTATGCCCGCATCGTGCCATATCCCATACCGGGGATGACATCCCATTTTTTTCCGACCTGGCGTGCAGAGGTTGCGGAATCTGTGTTGCCGAATGTCCTATGCAGGCCATTGATCTCAAAGGGGCGACGGGCAAGGAGCTGAAAGCGGTGATCAGGGCCGAAGAATCGCACGAGGGTGCAGGAACCATCGACCCAGCCGGTCCGAGAATCCTCGCACTGGTATGCCAAAATTCGGCCTACGAGTCGTGGCGGCATGCGCGCCTGTTGGGTGTGAAATTCCCGGAGGAATTGAAGCTCATCAAGGTTCCGTGTGCGGGGCGGGTTGATGAGGACTGCCTGCTGACTGCATTGTTGGAAGGGTTCGAAGGCGTCCTCGTGCTGGGATGCCATCACGACAGTTGCAAGTCAGTTGAAGGAAGTGTGCGCTGTGAGCGGCGTGTGAAGGAACTGAAGGCCTTTCTAGACAGGATGGGCTTGAAAGGAGACCGCCTCATGTTTGGCACCACCGGGCCGGGCAAGCCCTTTGATTTTGTGAGGGCCTATGAACGCGCATGCGTGGCAGCCGCAGGAAGGTCAACCCCTTAAGCAGGTCTGTCGGACCGGGCTGAGGATTAAATCCGGCATATTCATTTGACGCCTTCACGAAGGGGAAAGGGATGATTGGTATGAGTGGTATTGATTTAGCGATGGCCGATCCAGGCTTTCGACAAGCGCTTTTGAGTGAGGAAGGTGCGGAGAATATCGCCGCCTGTTTCATGTGCCGCACGTGCACGGCCAGTTGCCCCATCTCCCACGTGGACAAACGATTCAATCCGCTTCGCATTATCCGAATGGCGCTGTATGGCCTTCGGGAAGAGGTGCTCAAGAGTGATTTTATCTGGCTTTGCTCCAGCTGCTATGCCTGTCAGGAGCGGTGTCCTCAAGGGGTAAGCATCACGGAATTCATGACGGCCGTGAAAAACCTTGCTGTGAGGGCGGGACATGTGCCGGCTGGGGCCAGGATCCAGGTGGATTTGATCACCCGGGAAGGTCGGATTTATCCGATCGACGAATTCGACAATAAGAAGAGAAACAAGCTGGGCCTCCCTTCCCTTCCCACGTCATGCGAGAAGGCGGCCATTCTCCTTTGCGAAGACTGATTGAGAAAGAACCCTGACCATGATGAAATACGCGCTCTTTTTGGGATGCACCATCCCAGCCAGATCCAGAAACTATGAGCTTTCAGCCAGAAACGTGGCCGAAAAGGTAGGGATTGAATTGGTGGACCTTGAGGAGTCCATCTGTTGCGGGTTTCCCATGAAGGCCATTGACGAAAGGTCGGCTCAAGTGATGGCGGCCTACAACCTCTCCCTGGTTGAAGACAGGGGGCTGGGCCTATGCACCCTTTGCAGCTCCTGCGCATCGGCGCTTACCGAAACGGCCCATCGGATCTCGGGGGACGGACAGCGGCGAGAAGAGATCAACCGCAGGCTCTCCCGGGTTCACCGCAGTTACAAGGGGGAGGTCAGCGTCAGACACCTGGCGCGAATCCTTTACGAAGATGTGGGTGCCAGCCGGATCGAACCACTGGTTACGAAGAAATTGACCGGATTGAAGATTGCGATCCACTATGGATGCCACTATCTCAAGCCATCAAAGGTCTACGGGGGGTTCGACGATCCGGAGGATCCAAAATCGCTGGACCGCCTGGTACTGCTGACCGGCGCCGAGGTCGTGGAGTATCCTGGCAAGAAGCGGTGTTGCGGCGGGCCGGTCCTCCCAATGGATGAAAGGGTGGCGCTCGCAGTGGCCAAGGAGAAACTCGACGAAGTCCTGGCCGTCGGAGCTGACCTTCTCTGTCTCGTCTGCCCGTTCTGTGCCGTTATGTATGACAGCAATCAGAAGACCATTGAATCCCAGTTTGGTGTCTCCTATAACCTGCCGGTCCTCTACCTCACGCAGGTCCTGGGACTGGCCATGGGCATTGACCCAAAGGCCCTAGGCTTGAGCATGAACGTCGTCAAGACCAAAGAGCTCATCGCCAGGATCGTCGGTTAGCCGCCGATCTGGCTGCGCCCAACGGGACCTTTTGGGCTGCGTGAATGCCACCCTGGATCAATGGTCAGCGCCCTCTTGTGGAGAGCGCTCCTTTCCCACATCCCCTAACTTGCCAATTTTACCTGTTAATAAGAATAGTTAGCTGCCAATTTTGACTTTGGGCCAAAGAGGGTGTATAGTTCGCCGGTTACGAAACCAAGGGCGCACGAATTGGAACAGTCCCATTTGCGCCTTTAAGAGAGTCAAGATTTGCCACTGGCACGCCATGAACTTTCTTTTAAATAGTCTTTTGGTCATCTTGACCTTCCTGGCCTGTTACGCCGAGCCTATCTACCTGTCCTTTTTTCCGCTCAAGCCCGATGGCGTGGTTCCGTTCTCTATCCGGCCCCAACGGGTGTTCCAGTTCGATCAGGAAAAGGCCCTGGGCGGAAAACGCGAACTGGCCGTCTCCCAATATGTGCCCCTGTACAATTATCTCCCCGTCAAGCTTCTGGATACCAAAGAGCGGATGACGAAGTTTGAGGCCAAAGTGGCGGCGCTCCAAAGTGGAAAGCCGTCAGGGGTGAAAGTGTTTGCCGAGTACATGAAAGACGCCCATGGCATCGATCTGCCCCAGGAAACGCTGAGCAAGCTTCTCCGTTACAAGGATCTGAAGAACCTGATCAACGGGGTGGAAACGATCCAGGCGTCTATCATGATGGAGAGGATCGTTGAGGACCCCAAACCCTTTAAGGGTAAGAAGGCGGTTGAGGTCCTCTATCCTGAGCCGTCCGGGATGGTGACCCACCCGGTCAGTGAGTTGATCACCCTCGAAGCGGCGAGGGCCTCTCTTCTGGAGAAGTCCCGGCAACTTTTCTGGCAGGTGGACCAAGATATCCTGGCGCCTATTGTAGAAGTCGCCGGGCAGGCGCTTCAAGCCAACATGAAGTACGACCAGGCCGAAAATGATGCTCGAATAGAGGAGATCATAGGCCGGTATCCTTCTAAAGTCATCGAATACAGCCCGGGAATGATCCTGCTCCCTGTGGGGAAGAAGCACCTGAGCGAGGAAGGTCTCCTTTTGGTTGCGGCTTACCAGGAAGCAGTCGAAAAGGATTTCTACGGGAAAGCCCCGTGGATTTTGCTTATAGCGCTATTTTCTGTTATTTTCTACAACGCGTTTCTCCAGGTCACCGTCAAGACCGAATGGCGTACGGAACCTCCCCGTCGTCTCCTCTTGTCGCTCCTGATCCTGACCGTCGTGGCCGTGAAACTCTCTCTGCTTTTCACCAGTCTTCCCGTATATGTGGCGCCTTTCGCCATGCTTCCCCTCTTGATTATTCTCCTCCATAACGACCGCATTTCAGCGGTAGCCACAACGCTTACGGGCGCCATTCTGGTTTCCCTTTTTTCCGGTCGAAGTCTGGAGATGGTGCTCTTTTTCGCCTTCGGTGGCGTGGCGGCCCTGTTGCTCCCCTTTCACATCAGAAAGCGTTTTCATATTCTGTTTCCCTCATCCGTCGTCGGCATCGTTAATGCGTTTACTGTCTTGGTCTTTTCGATGGACTGGGGGGCATTAAATGTGTTTTTGGAACGACTGGCCAAATCGGGTTTCCTGGCCCAGGATACCGTCTTGGCCGCCCTGTGGCGCGACATGGGATGGGCCTTTGCCGGAGGGCTCCTCTCAGGGGCGCTCGCAATTGTCTTCTTGCCGCTGCTGGAGGCAGGCTGGCAGACCGCCTCCACCTTCAAGCTTGCCAGGTATGCGGATCTTCAACACCCCTTGATGAAAGATTTGCTCACCAAGACGCCGGCCACCTACCAACACAGCATGTCAGTCGCCTATCTGGTCCAGGCGGTTGGGGAAGCGATCGGTGCCAATGTCATGCTCCTGAGACTCGGGGCCTATTATCACGATATTGGAAAAATGGCGGAACCCAAGTTTTTTGTGGAAAATCAGGCCGGCGGAAGGAACCCCCATGAGGATCTGGACCCGCGTGAGAGCGCGAAGATCATCATCAATCATGTCGTCAACGGCGAAACCATGGCCAAGGAGATGAAGCTGCCAGAGGCCATTTCGGATCTGATCCCACAGCATCACGGGACCCATTTGGTGGAGTACTTCTACAACAAGGCGGCCAAGGCCAGTCATGAGGCCGCGGTCTCGGTGGGGGATTTCCGATATCCGGGCCCGAAACCCCGCAGCATCGAAGGGGCCATTCTGATGATCGCAGATGCGGTGGAAGCCGCTTCAAGGTCTTTGGAAGACCCAAGCCGCGAAAAGATCGAAAAGATGATCCGGCTCATTGTCATGAAGCGGATCAACGATGGCCAGTTCGATGAATGCGACCTTTCCACCCAGCAATTGGCAAGAATCATCGAGACACTGGTCGGTGCGCTCGAGGCCTCCATGCATTCGCGGGTCGCCTATCCCTGGCAAGAAAAGCAGAAGAAGGTCGCCGCCATCGCCGCTTTGAAGCACAGGGTTAAGGCCTAGGTCCCATTCGGGCTTCAAGGTCTCTCATCAGTGCATCGAACTTTCTGGCGATCAGGTTTTCAAACTCCTTTCCGAAATAGGGACGATTTGCTTGCAGATACCATTTGGTGCTGCTCCAGTAGTCCCTGAGCTCGCTTAGCTCCCTGATGTTCTTGAGCATCCCGTCGATCTCCAAGATCTTCTCACGTTTGAGCCGGTCTTTCCTGAGCTCGTAGAGGTCACCAAGCCTGTGCTGCTGCTCCTCTGAAAACCCGATCTCCCATGCACGTTCAATCAGCTCCGTGAAGAGGTGATGGAGATTTTGGAAGTTCTGAATGAGGTCCATCTGCGTCCTTGTTTGGTCAAGGATCATCTCGGTGATTTCGTGAAGTCGTCTCTCGAAAGCCTTCTCCAACTCGATTTCATAATCTTCCGTAAAAAAGCGGCTTTTTCGCAGCGACTGTAGGCTGAAATGGAAATAGGTTTTCAGCTGTTCGGGATCGCTGATCCCCCCCATGTGAGAGATCTTCTGGGTTACATCGGCAGGATCGTGGAACTCGACGGAAAGCGCATTCGGCGCCCCGTCGATTCGAAGGGCCAGGCCAGATCCGGCTTCGAACATCTGATCCATGAGCGACGGACTTTCCCATATGGATTGGGCCGTCAATTGGTTCAGGTGATCGTTGACGACTTCGTAGCGTTTGTCGATCTTTTCGGACATTTTCAGGTAGCTGAGGTAAGCGGGTTCTCCCTCACGCCTCAGTCTTTCCAACCCCAACAAGCCGATGAGGAGGAGCTTGATCAGGTTCTCGTAGCTGAGATAGGCCCCCACTTTTTCGTAGCCGAAGATCCTGACGGTATCGCCGACCAAACGTTCCAGAATGGAATGCCTTACGGGCTCCTCCAGGGCTTGAAGCGTGTGGTAGACACGAAGCGCTTCGAACACCTCCTTCTCAAAACCTGCATACCCTGTGCTAGAAAATTTCCGCTTCTTGTAGACGTACTTCATGGGGATCTCGATCATCACGCATGCGATATCGGAGAATCCGACGCGTCTCAAGCCCTTGAGTCTAAGGAGCCTTTCCAACGCAAAGATCTTTTGACCGGCCTCGATCCATTGGGGCCGGTCACGGCTTGTCGGGGTCTGGGACTCCAAATACTCAAATGGAGAGATGCCCTCCGGAACCTTTTTTCTGCGGAACGTTTCAAGGGCACGGTGCAAGCCGCCTCGATATACATAGATCGCTTCCATGTGGTCCCGAAACGTTGTGTCACCCCGTAGGATTCCATGACAAAGCGACCGCAGTTGGAGGAGCGTCTCTGCCTGATCCTCAAGGATGAGATCTTCTCTGAGGGCCGAAACGTTGATGAAGGAGAGGAGGAAGAAAGCGTCGAAGGTCTCCTCATTTGAGGCCATCAAGACCTCGTTGAGTGCGCAATGGGATACCTCTCCTCGAAGGATCTGCAACAGGAGGCTTTGATATTTCAAGAGAAAAGCAAGATAGGGGTGGGTCTCTAGTCTCAGATGGTACTTTTCGGTGATGCCGTTCGCTTCAAAAATCAAGCGCCACGCCTTTGAGAAATCTACAGGGTTTATCTGGCCTCTGTGCGTGGCCCTCAATTCGGGGAGGTAGACCATCTCCTGGAAGACCAACGTTGCGATGAGCGCATCGAACAGCCCACCATTTTGGCTTAACCGCGAAGTGATTCCTTCCAATACTTCGATCTGAGATTCGCTGACTCCCACGATGCCCGTGGCGAGAGGGCCGAATTCTCTGGTCGCCAGCTGGTGGAGGTAATGAACGTCCCGAAAGGCATCGTGTTGACCCGTTACCAGGGCCTGAAGCTTTTTTGTGGTGGCCAGAACGTACTCCGGCAAACTTGTTTTCAGATAAAGATATCTCGGCAGGGGTAACTCACCCAAGGCCATGAATTCGGGAATGATGAATTTCAACAGAGACGGAGCATGGTGGTAGAGAAGACTGAGATTGGAGTGAAGCTCTTGAGGCCGAAAGATGGTCCTCAAAAAGTTGATTCTCAAGTATTCCCGGAGTGCTTGAATTTTTTTAAACCATTTTTTCTGTCTTGCGGGAAGGTGGAGTGTCGGATCCGTCTGGCTTACCAATCCCATGTGGCTGTGATAGAAACTGTCCACGTCGGAAAACAGGGTCTCCAGATCTCTAAGCTGGCCTTCGGGCATGTCCGTCACGCCAAGGTCTCCCAGTTTCCGGGATAGGGACTCCAGCCTGCGGATCTGCTTGTCCATGTCGACATAGGCGACTTCCAAGGCCTGTGTCTTGGCGTTCAACCTCACCTGAAATCCAGTCCCCACAATAAACGACGAGCCTCCCTCATAAACCTGCCGGCTGAATTGACTGAGGAATTCAGGGTCCAGATATAGGGTATTGATCGCCCTCGTTTCCTTTTCCAGCTTTCGAATCCAGTCCTCTTCATTGGCCGATTCCACTTTTGTCAGGAGGGGATTGAAATTGATGATTTCTCCTCTGACCAGGTTTACCGTGATCCATAGGTGAATGAAAACAAGCCGAGGGTCCATTTTTTGGAAAAGGTGGCCGGTGCCGTGGAACTCAAGGTCGAGGATTTTCCTGTAAAAAACAGGAAGGAGAAGCGAGTTGGACTTGAGATATTTGTCTTCAAACTGGTCGAGGATTTCAACAAGATTGATGACATTGGCGAGCCTGGAGAGCTTTTCTTCCTCATAATCGGCAAGCGCCTCCTTTTCCATGTGCCCCTTCTGGCTCAGCTCGGCCCAGTTGTTCAGGAATTCATGATAGTGAATCATCTTGAGGATCTTGCGGACCGCCTTGTAATGGATACCGCCCATGGCGGTGATCCGTTCGTCCAGAAGCGTGTCCCAGTCCAGATCCTGATTGCTCATGATCCTGGCCGTAGACTCGTAGAGATCAAAGAGCTCGGCGAGCTGCTCCAGGGTCAACTCCGATCCCCTGGAGGCTTCCATCTCGGCCATGGTCATGAGCCGGCAATAACGGAGAAGGTTTAACCCCTGCACGGAATCAAGCGCCCGGGCGAAATCCGTAAGGGGTTTGAGGGTTTTCTCGCTCATTTTCCCTGTGATCACCCTGCCCAAGGAAGAGTGGCCCAGCACGATCAAGAACAGCTCTTTCAATTCCTCGTGCGTGTAGCCGAAGAATTCGAGCGCCGCCAGGTTTTCAAGGATCTTGGTCCGCCCACCTTCTATGTTCCCCGGGTTTAGACACGGACTAATTCTCTCCAAATGGCGGATCTTCTGGGCAAGCTTTATGACGGTGTTGAGCGCAGAAAATCTCCTTTTTTTGCTTTCGAGGGGTTCTCTGAGTCGGTCGAGCAGTACTTGGGGGAGTCCTGAAGCCTTGTTTGATTTCAGGCCCTGTACAACCTGGAGCGTCAGAACCACGTATTCAAAAGAATTCCTGTACTCCGCAAGCAACCCGACAGGGCATCCGGCGAGCCTTGATTCGGTTACCTCCAAACTGAGTTCGCCCAGTTGCTCGTGAGAGGGCCTTTTTTGGCCCAGATAAACCATCAAAGAGGCCGGGGAGCAGCCCGCGCAGGAAAACCGTTTCGCCCGATCCTCCTTGATGTCATCAGGCACCATGGGCTTCAAGACTATCGTGTCAAAAAAGGTGGGCAGGAGCCGCGCCCAGGTTTTCTCTTGATGAGACAGGTAGGGGCGGTCGTGAAGCCGGAAGTTGATGAAAGGCAGCGCATCCACTTCTTCGATCGTCATGTCCTCCAATGGGCGGCCACCGAGCAGTTGGCGGACCAGGCTCTCCTCCACATAGAGACCACTCAGGTACTGGTGAAAATCGAACAGATTTACTTGAACGGCGTGATCCTTAATGCGGTACTTTGTCTTGGTCTTGAAAAGGTGCGTGAAGAGGGTGAAACGGTTTTCTTCTTCGGCCGTATGAAAGGTGACTCTTGATGTTTCGCCAGTCTTTGGCCTGTAATGGTTGGCGATGATGAAGAGCTCTCCCTCTGGTTTCAGCAGTCCGTAGATCTTCCAGAGCACATAGGTGGCATATTGGTCCAGCTGCATTTTCGCAAGTGTTTTCGGCGAAAGGACGCTGAACTTTTCGAGGAGAATCATTTCGTGCAAGTCCCTCGTGACAATCACCAAGTCAAGGACCTGGGTGAGTTCCTTCAATTTTTCGAGCGAGTCGATCACAAAGAACCTGTGTTCCTTGAACCGGACAGACAACTCGTGCGTAATCAGGTCATCCGTGGGACTAAGAATGCCGATGTCATGCTGCTCCTTGAAGTATTTCCTGCGGTGGAAGTCGATGACTTTGCTGACTTCCTCGACCCTTGTCTTTACGTGAAGCAAGGTGTTAGAGACCAGATGAATTGGAATAAGGTAATAGGGGCGTCCGCGGTTCGAGAACCGGGTGAGAAGTCCCAGTTCCTGGAAAATGTCATTCAGCTCTTTGGCATTTCGGCCGATATCGAGCGGGTCCCCGGACTGGATTTCCTGCAGTAATGTCACTTCATTTTGGGTCAGTCGGTCTCCCAGTTCGAAGAGTCCGAACCCATAAGCATTTCCGCCAAAGCGGCTCGGCAGTTGGGCTGGGTGCTTTAAGGCCGGGAGGGTTCCCAAGGGAATATCTGCCGGGTTGATCCCCAGGGTTTCGAGTTCTTCCGGTTTGATGAAGCGGAAGGCATCGGCTTCATGTCCTGTATCCGGGCTTTTTAGGGATCCTGCCATGTTCATGGTAGGCTCATCCGTTCAATGTAGGTGTATGATACCCCGGTTTTCCCACCGGCGCGCCAGATTGCCCAAATAATCGGTCCATTCAGGGATGGGTCTTTGGTTCGCGCAATGAATCGGCCTTCCCCATTCTAAGTGAGACGCAGAAAATTGCAACGATTCGATTCACAGCGCAAGTGAAAGTGGGGCCAAAATAGAAAAAGGAGGGATGGTCTTCCACCCCTCCTTTTTGGAAAATAGGAACCCCTTAGTCGAGCTTCTTGAAGGCTTCGCGCCGACCCGTGTATTTTTGCCGCATCTCTGGTTTCATCAACTTCCCCGTGGGATTTCTCATGACCTGATCCAAAACGATCTTCCTGGGAACCTTGTATAGAGCGAGTTTTGACTTGGCAAACTCGATGACTTCCTCCTCGGTCAGCGCTTCTCCTTTCTTGACCTGGACGATGGCCATCACCACTTCCACAAGTCTGTCATCGGGATATCCAATACAGGCCACGTCATCGATCTTTGGGTGCTCCATCAGCACATCTTCTATCTCAACGGGAAAGATATTCTCTCCCCCACTGGTAATCATGTCCTTTTTGCGATCAACGATGTAAAAGAACCCCTCCTCATCGGTCTTTACCAGATCACCCGTGTAGAGCCAGCCATCCTTCAGCGTTTCCGAGGTCATCTCGGGGTTGTTGAAATACCCCTTCATCATTCGGTTGGTGCTGAAAATCAACTCTCCCACGACCCCGGAAGGGACTTCCTCTCCCTTGAAATCCACCACCTTTCCCTCGATCCCGAAGGTCGGTTTTCCAATGGATCCGGGCTTTCGAAGTACTTCCTTTGGGTAAAGGTTGAAAAGGCCGCCGCCGCCGCCCTCCGTAATGCCATATATGTTCGAGACACCGCAAGGCAAGGTGTCAACAAGATTCTTCATAACCTCAAATGGGACCGGCTGGGCGCCGATTTCAAGGTAGCGCCAACTGGAGAGGTCGTAGTCGGAAAGCTTGATGTCACCATTCTTGATGGCATTAAGAACCGCCACTGCCACGGGTACCACGAAGAGAATATCCGTGCCCTTTTCCTCCGCCAGCGCCTCCATGATCCATTTGGGTTCCCTGAACTCGCGTAGGAGTGTCCCTGTTGCCCCTGTGGCATAAAACGGCGCCCAAAGAAACATGGTCCCGCTGTGATAGAGCGGGAGGAAAAAGACGTAGTTGTCGTTCTTCTCCACAAAATAACTCATGCCGTTTCCAATGGCCGTGTTATTGAGCGAGTAATGGGTATGGAGCACGGGCTTGGGCTTCCCAGTGGTGCCGGAGGTGAACATCATGGCCAGGTCATGTTGGTCATCAACGTCCACCATGGCCTCGGCGGTGTCCCCGTAATTGGATACGATCTCGTAGTCGATCATGTCCGTCGGTGTTTGGCCCCCTACGCAGATGCATTTCTCGACGGTGACAAGCTCGCGCTGAATAGGCTGGACCACGGGCAAAAACTCGGCGCCCAGGATAAAAAGCTTCGGGTTGCACACGTTTGCCGCGTAAAGGATGTCGGCGCCCACGAACCGGAAATTCAGAGGAACGACCACCGCGCCGATCTTGATGATCGCGTAGTAGCTGATAAGCCACTCCAGAGAATTATTCTGGAGATGCATGACGTAATCGCCATCCCTTATCCCAAGCTCCCTGGACAGGTAATTGGCGACGCGGTTGATGGCTTCGTTGAATGGTCTCCAGGTGAGGGTCCTTCTCAAGCCCTTGGACGGGGTCCTTTCGATCAGGCAGGTCTTTTCAGGCAGGTGCCGGGCATGAATGGTCACATACTTGGCATAATTCATCGAAATTTTCTCTCCTTTGTCTCAATTGACTCGAACATTCTCACATCATGGGGCACGAACCTTAAATGCTATTTTGAAGTCTACTTTATGTAACCGGCCATGCGAGGCAGCCATAGGGTGAGGCCGGGCATATAGGTCATAAAAAGAAGAACGGCAATCTGGATAGCAAGAAACGGCAAAACAGCCCTCGATACATAAATAAGATCCCTGTTTGCAATGGACCCGGTGATGTAAAGGCTGACCCCCATGGGGGGCGTGCAGTACCCGATGGCCAGATTTACCGTGAGGATCAGTCCGAAGTGCGTGGGGTCCACGTTAAAAGCCGAGAGCATGGGTAGGAAAACAGGCCCCAGGATCATGGTGGCCGAGATAATGTCCATGAACATCCCCACGATGAGCAGGAGGATGTTCATGACCAAAAGGAAGAGAATCGGGGATTGGATGGACGATAAGACCGCCTCTGTAATCCTTCCGGGAATGGACTCAAGGGTCAGGTAACGACCAAAGCAGGTGGCGCCCGCGACAATGATGAGCAGTGTTGCAGAGGTGACGGCCGAGTTGACCGTGATCTTCTTTACATCCTTGAACTTGATGGACCTATGGATGATAAGCTCGACAAAAAATGCGTAAACGCATGCCACGACGGCCGCCTCGTTGGCAGTAAAAGCGCCGGAAAAAATGCCTCCGAAGATGATGACGGGCAACATCAGGGACCAGAAGGATTCCTTAAAAACCGCCAGGATGGTTTTGGCATCCGGAACGGACATGCGGACGTAATCCGTCCTTTTGCGATAATAAAAATAACTGTAAGTACAGGTCAGAATAATGATTAAGATGCCGGGGACGAATCCGGTGAGAAAGAGGCCTTCGAGGGAGACGTTACTGATCATGCAGTATAGGATCATTCCGATACTCGGGGGGATAATGACCCCCAGGTTGCCCGAGGTGGTCATGAGACCCAGGGTGTATCTCTCCCCATAGCCGTTTTCAAGCAGCGCAGGGATCATAAAGCCACCCAGGGCCACGACCGTAGCGACCGTGGAACCTGAGATGGCCCCAAAAAGACCGCACGCGATGACTCCCGCCATGCCGAGGCCCCCGGGGAGCCAGCTGACCATGACGTTGGCGACCTTAATGAGTTTGTCCACAATGGTCCCAGCGGTCATGATGTTGCCGCAAAGGATAAAATAGAGGACGACCACGAGGGCGAAGTTGTCCATACTCCGGAAGAGGCTCTGGGCAAGGAGAAGAACGGGGAGGTCGGTGTAGAGGACAAAGCCCAGGACCGCCGTAAAAAAGAGGCACATAAAGACAGGGACCAAAGAGGACATGCATCCCAGAAGGATTCCCAACATCACAAGGTCGCTCAGTTCCATGTCGTGGCTCGTCTCCGCCGGACTAGGGGTGAGAAGGATTAAGCCCTGTTCTTAGAAGGCCTAGGCCGCTTCGGCACGCTTTGCGCGAAGCGCCTGCACATCCAGATACATGACGTGGATGGTCCGAATGAACATCATGATCCCCATGGCGGGTAGTATGGCATACAAATAAGCGAGGGGAATCTTTAAAATAATGGTCATTTGATGGGTTTGCACCTGAAGGGCAGCCATCTGCCATCCGTAATAGATCATCATCGTCGAGAATGTGAGCGTGACAAGGTTGCTGAAAAAAGTGAGCAGGGTCTTCAAAACGGGCACGAGTTGAACCAGGGCGTCGATCTTGATCATGGAACGGGCCTTTATGGCGGCGCTGCACCCTATGAAAGTCGTGAGGATAATCACTTCTCTGACCAGCTCCTCGGACCAGGCCAGGGAATAGTTGAAGCCGTATCTCAAGACCACATTAAAGAAAAGGGCGATGAGGGCCACAAACGTCGAGATGAAAAGGACCCATTCCTCAATGAAACTCAGGATACGATCCAAGAAAATTAATACCTTCAGCATAGCTCAGGTCTCTTCGCGGGTGCAAGACAGAAAGGGCATCTTCATGCCCTTTCTGTCTTTTTAAGCCTACGGTTTGTAACCCATATACCCTTCGACTTCTTTCAGGAAATTCTTGGGTCGATAGGTATCCCCCGGATAAAGCTTGTTGATTTCAGGCGCAAATTCCTTGTAAACGGTGTTTCCTTCTTTTCTCAGGGTCGCCATATCCCCTTCGGAAAGATCGAAAAACTCGACGCCTTCCTTCGCCTTGGCGTCGCGGATGGAATCGGTTTCCTGCTGCACGGTTTCGGATCGAATCTTCTTGGAGACTTCATGGACGACCTCCTTGAAGGTCTTCTGGAGGTCCGGAGGAAGGCTGTTAAACCAGGCTTTGTTAAAGATCCAAATGAAAAGACCCTGGGCGTAATTAACCCTGGTAAAGTACTTGGCGACTTCGAATTTCTTGGTGATGTAGCAGACGGATGGCGTGTGGTCCAATCCCGTGATCACGCCCTGCTTCAAGGCCACCGGGACGTCGGGCCAGGGCATGACGACAGGGTTGAATCCCCATGCCTTATAAAGCAACTGGTTCACAGATGCCTCTGCGATCCGGAATTTGACCTTCGTTGCGTCGGCAATGGTCTTCACCGGGGTTGTCGTCGCCCAGCCGTAGTTGCCATACCCCGTGATATCAAGGCCCATGATGCCCTGGTGATCCATGGCCATCATGTAATGGTCGAACAGCTTTCCGCTATTCACGAATTTGTCCAGCTTTTCGAAGGAATCGACCAGAAAGGGCAGGTTGATGAGGCCGAAGCGTGGACCCAAATTGGTGGAAGCAACCGAACTGCAGGCCATGCCCTGGATGGCGCCCATCTGCAATTGATTGAGGACTTCCACCTCTCCACCGAGCATGGAGAAAGGCTTGTAGTCGAGGTACATCTGGCCGTTGGTACGTTTCCACAGCTCATCCCGTATGGCAAAACCCGCATAAACACCCTTCAAGACCGGATGAGAAACATTCGAGACAATGAACTTGTATTTCGCGCCGGAAGGATCAAAAGCCGGTTTCCACGCCTCCAGCGACGGCGGTGCCGCCGAGGCTACACCGAAAACCATCGCTACCCCCACCAGGAACACTACGGAAAAAGCTAACCTCTTCATACTCACCTTGCTCCTTTCTCAGTTCGCTGTTGACGTTAGACCGGCCTTGGTCCCACACTACGTGGCGGCCGGGTTCAAACAGAGTTTCCAAACTTCCATAAGCGTTTTGGGCACAATCCTGCGAAAATTGAAACGAGGCAAGGACGTGCTTCGTCAGATTCCCTTTGAGAGCACGTGATCGTCGTGAAGCAGCCTGCTCTGGATCCCCTTGCCGACGTAGTAGGTGCGGCTGAATTCAGACCAGAAGTTCTTGTCCTTTTCCTTCCAGTCGGGCCCGAATTTTTCGTCGAAGAAATCGCCTAGTTTGTCAAAGAGGATTTTCCATGTGGGTTTCCCATGGGCCATGGCTGCCAGGAGATCGTTCAGTATCCGATCAAGGTCAGCCAGCATTTCCTTGGGCAAATAGGAAATGGCCCCCTTTTTGATGGAAGCCAGGAGCGCCTCAGGATTCATGGCATGGGCCGTAAGCATCACCGTGGGGATTCCCTTGTCCACGGTCTTTTCCAGCAAGGCCAGTCCGTCAACCCCCATAATGTCGAGAATAGCCAGATCAAAGACGCCTTCGTTGATCCTGTCCGCCGCCTCCTGGTAGCTTTGGGCAGTGTCCACAAGCGCTTCTTCCAAAACGTCCTTGATGGTCTCCAAAACGTCTTCTTCATCGTCAACGGCAAGAATTCTCTTGCCTTTGAGAAAGGATTGTTCTGCCATCAGCCCTCCTCCCTCCAGGGATCATGACACTCAGGGGGGTCCAGATCAAGAAAGGGTACAAACCAATAGAATTGTAAATCAGGAATTATCCATCCAGAGAGGAATCTTGTTCGTGGGTACCCAATCATCCTTATTTTGGCGATCTCCAAGATCACACTGTCAAAGGACCGCGCCATTCGTCTGCCGGTCCGGGGGATCGATTTGGGAGAGGCTCACAGAGGCTGAAAGGCTATTTATTAGATCGCGTACCCTTTGTCAAGCATATGTGACATGAGTCGCATAAAACAGCAGACTGTGAGGGCAGAAGGTCAGGCAAAATGGAGGCAGAAATGTCCTTGACAGTCAGGGCGGTGATCAGTAGGCTGAATTATGAATGAGTAGTCACTCAACCACCGATTTAGGCTGTGAAAAGAGATAGATCGAGCGATAAGTATCACCGCATCATCCATGCGGCCACAAAGGTCTTTGCGAAGAAGGGCTTTTTCCATGCGAAGGTCTCGGACATCGCGAAGGAGGCTCAAGTGGCCGATGGCACGATCTACATCTATTTTGAGAACAAAGATGATATTCTGATCTCGCTTTTTGAGGAGCAGATGAAGGCCGTGCTCGACAACATGGTGGCACAGGTCTCCAAAGAGAATGACCCGGCCGGGAAACTTCATCGATTTGCGCTGACCCACCTGCAGCTGATTGAACAGAGCAAGAGCATGGCCGAGATCATTCAGGTGGAGCTGCGCCAGAGCAGCAAGTTCATGAAGGAATACAAGAACGAGAAGTTCGGCCAATACCTGGACCTGATTGCGGACATTATTCGGGAGGGACAACGGAAAGGCATCTTCAAACGGGAGATCATCCCTGGTGTGGCGAAAAGGGCCTTTTTCGGTGCATTGGACGAGATGTCCACGTTCCGGGTGTTGTCACGCCGAAGAGGATATGATATCAAGACTGCCGCCGAACAGATCAGTGATATCTTTTTGAACGGAATAAAGGCCTCATCACAATAACTTAAAGCGCAAGGAGGAAGACCGTGAACATTGCCGTTTGCCTGAAACAAGTCCCCGACACGGAGAGTCAGATCAAGATCGCCCCGGGCGGGAAGTCCATTGTCACGGACGATATCAAATGGGTCATGAACCCATACGACGAGTTTGGTGTAGAGGAGGCCCTTCGCATCAAGGAGAAGCTCGGCGGTGCGGTGACAGTGGTGGGACTGGGACCCAAACGGGTCACGGAATCCATCCGCACGGCGTTGGCCATGGGTGCGGATAAGGGCATCCTCATCAGCGATCCTTCCCTGGACGGGGCCGATGCCCTCGGTCGCGCCAAGGCCCTGGCGGCAGCCATCAAAGGCGTGGGTTTTGATTTGATTTTCACGGGCCAGAGGGGTGTAGATGACGACACCGGCGTGGTTGGCCCAGCCCTTGCCCAGTTGCTGGGTGTTCCTCATGTGGCGCTGGCGGTAAAGGTAGAGGTCTCCGAAGACCACAAACGCGTGAAGGTAAACCGACCCGTGGAAGGCCAGACCCTGGTGATCGAGGCGGATTTGCCGGCGCTCATCACCACCCAGAAGGGGTTGAATGAGCCCAGATACGCCTCTTTGCCGGGCATTATGAAGGCAAAGAAAAAGCCGCTGGAAGAAAAAAGCCTGGCCGACCTGGGTTTGGATGCCTCAGAGTTCGGAGAGGCCGGAAACAGGTTGAAAGTCCTCGAAATCCAACCGCCGCCTGCCCGGAAGGCCGGCAAACTGGTAGATGGTGAGACCCCCCAGGAGAAGGCTGCCGAACTGGCAAGGTTGCTCCATGAGGAGGCAAAGATCATTTGAGGCCGGTTCGAGACATCGATCGGGACGGTCCATTTTATGAATCCACAAATCTGATCACGACCTAGGAGATAAAGAGATGGCACAGGGAGTATGGGCGATTGCCGAGCAAAGAGATGGTGAAATCCGAAAGATATCTTATGAAATTGTCAGTGAGGGGCGGCGACTGGCCGATGCGTTGGGTCAACCCCTGACAGCGGTCCTGCTGGGTTCAGGGATCAAGTCGAAGGCGCCGCAGCTGGCCCAATACGGTGCGGACCGGGTCCTGGTGGCCGATGATCCAAGACTGGACCCTTACACGACGGATGCGTACGCTTCAGTCCTCACGCAGTTGGCAAAGGAGGGCGGACCCGCAGTCCTCTTAATGGGCGCTTCGGTGCAGGGAAAAGACCTCGCCGCCAGGCTCTCCGCCAGCTTGGGCGTGGGCATGGCGCAGGACTGCATGGGTTTTTCCGTGGAAGATGGCAACCTTATCGCCAGCCGGCCGATTTATGCCGGAAAGGCCTATGCCAAGGTGACCTTTCAGAACAGCTGGCCCCAGATGGCGACCGCAAGGCCCAAAGTTATGAAGATCAACGAACCGGATCCGTCCAGGTCCGCTGAAGTGGTGGATGCGGCCTTCACCCTGGACGATGCCGAGCTCAAGACCAGGGTGGTTGATACCATTAAAGATACCAGTGGAAAGGTCGACCTGACAGAGGCCGACAAGATCGTCTCCGGTGGCCGCGGCATGAAGGGGCCAGAGAATTACAAGATACTGGAGGAGTTGGCCGATCTGATCGGGGCAACGGTGGGGGCGTCGCGCTCGGCGGTGGATGCCGGATGGCGCCCCCACAAAGACCAGGTGGGGCAGACCGGAAAGGTGGTTTCCCCCAACCTCTATATCGCCTGCGGCATATCAGGGGCCATTCAGCATCTGGCGGGCATGTCCACCTCCAAGGTGATCGTTGCCATCAACAAGGACCCGGATGCTCCCATATTCCAGAAGGCAGACTACGGTGTGGTCGGTGACCTGTTCGAGGTGGTTCCCGCGCTGACCCAGGAAGTGAAGAAGTATCTGTAAGGCACCCGAATGTTCGCCGTCCGCAGTTGATCGCCCCTGTTGCTTTGCCTTTTTCCTTCACGACAGAAAAGGGGCGGTTGCGGACGGTGAATGGTCCGTCACAACGAGTCGAGAAAATCTTCAAGGGACAGCGTGTTCAATTCCTCCGCAAGCTGTTCCTCATTGACCACTCATTTCTTCAATTCCCCAGTGGATCGAGGATAAATCAAATTGGCGAAATTTGATGCGTCGGGGCCTTCGATCCATTCTTCCATCAAAATGGCCGGTCGCCTGATCTCATCCAATTCCCGCCACATGGCGGCTGCGATCGCTTTCGGAACTCCCGAGGCCAGATGCGCGGCGCTGAAGTAGCGGTCCAGAATCACGCCAATAGGGGTTTGGACCGTGGATCAGCAGCCAAACGTCGTGCGGCGGGAAAGGGCCCCACGATCATCAAGAAGGGGAGACTCGCCCTTAACGGGCTGCGAGAATTTGATTGACAAAAGGGTCTATTTTCGTATAATGAAAGCTTTAGATTGGCGGTGTAGCTCAGTTGGTCAGAGCATGCGGCTCATATCCGCAGAGTCACTGGTTCGAGTCCAGTCACCGCCACCATTTTGAATGTCCTACCAGGGGTTGACTTCTTTTCTGCTGAGCTTAATATCCAAAAAATATGGCCTCGTTCGGGAGCCCGTTTCGCATGAAGGTTCGCCCGTTTAAAGGTGAAGATTTGAGGGTCGTAACAGATGCCCTTGATATCTCGGAGGATATCACAGGAAACTTTTTCAAGTTCTCCACCGGTCAATGGAAAAGGTTCCGTTATGACGTCAAGACCCTGGCGGATTTGACTTCGGATGAGATCAGCGAGGAGGCCTTTGCAGTCCTCAGCAGGCGCACACGGGTGGTGAATGATTATGGGCCAACGTCCTTGAAGAAGGACTATTATTTTATCTGTCTTCAGGATCATCAGGTCCTGAAAGCCATCGGGCGAGACGGGGAAATCGGCCTTCTGCCTCTCCTTGTCTACGTCCTGACCCACGAGTTGGTCCATATTATCCGGTTCTCAAACTTTATGCAGCGGTTCGATGTGTCGGGCACAGGCAGGGAGATGGAAGAACGGGTTGTCCATTCCATCACCTACGAAATCTTACGAAAAACCAATGTTGCCAGGCTCGACCGTGTGCTGGATCGATACAGGGGCTACCGATGGTGTGAGGTGGCCGTTTGCTGAGGGATGGCATCCAATTCAAGGGGAGGTGTTTCAATTATGCCGATTTATGAGTACGAGTGCACCAAATGTGGAAACCATATGGAGGTTTGGCAGAAGTTTTCGGACTCGCCCGTAACCCATTGTGATTCTTGCCACGGCAAGGTGAGGAAGGTCATTTCACACAGCGCTTTTCACCTGAAGGGGACGGGTTGGTATGTGACCGACTATGCATCCAAGTCAGGGAATAAGAGCGGTGAGACCAAGAAGACCGAAACCAAGGCCGAAACCAAGACCGAAGCTGCAACGACCACTGCCAAGGACAGCGGGGCGGCCAAAGAGAGCTGAAGCCGATTGGCAGAAATACGCTCTCATCCTACTGAAGCGATAGGTTGCTCATGAAAAGATCCGACACCGATAAGGTCCAAAACAAACTGATTGCGCGTCTCGAAAGGCAGGAGCGGCGGCAAACCTTTCAACGCGACCGGTTCTTGAAGTTCAAATTGACCGAGATTCATAACAGGCTCTCCCAGGCCCTTCTGATGAAGAAAGTAATCGAGACGGAGAACCCCGCAGCCATATCCGACTTGATCCTCAAGGGGCTGAAACGAGCCCAGAGTAGTTCCGAGTTCGACTTCAGGTATTTCACTGCGCCGATCCGGAGCCTTGTTCCCAGACCCAACCAATATGCCCTGTACATGACCCAATACATCATGGAGGTCATGATCGACGATCCCAACGTGATCGAGATATATGGCACGGACACGGACATCTACCAGCTGGTCAACGAAGTGATCAGCCAGATCAACGTCCGTTTCGAAAGGGCTGAGGAAGAGATCTTGGCCCAGCTGGCGCGGAACAAGACGCTGACGCCCGGTTCGAGGGAGTATGACATTGCCCTTGACCAAGCCTTCAGGAAGAAGGTGGGGGACCCAGAGCATTAGCAGGGCACGAGATCGCCCTATTTTTGCGTGATGTCGTCGAGAGCACGCTTATTTTGCGTTCACGCTCTCTATAATTCTTGGTGGGGCCTCTCTTTCACCCCTTGCATTTGGACGACTTTCCGCATTTTGAGACGGCACGCTTTGTCGGATCAGTGATTTATCCACAATGAGGAGATCGGTCATGGCCGAAAAAGTGGCTTTTTTGTTTCCTGGGCAGGGCTCACAGTTCGTCGGGATGGGGCGTGATCTCCCAGAGGCGTTCCCGGAGGCCCGGCGTGTGTTTGAGCGGGTCGACGAGATCTGCCAAAAGCCCATTTCCCGGTTATGCTTTGAGGGTCCCATGGAGACGCTGACCCTCACGGAGAATCTCCAACCCGCCATCGCGGCGGTCAGCCTAGGATGTCTCGAGGTACTTAAGGCATCGGGTATACAACCCACCGTTTCCGCCGGCCACAGCCTCGGAGAGTTCGCGGCGCTTGCCTCGTCGGAGGCCATTTCCAGTGATGATGCGCTTCGGCTTGTTCAGAAAAGGGGCGAATTAATGCATCGCGAGGCCCTTGCGAACCCCGGCGCCATGGCCGCAGTGGTGGGGCTCGATCTGCAAGCGGTGGAGGAAATTGTCGCACTGGCGAAGGGAGACGAGGTATTGGCCGTGGCCAACCATAACACCGCCGATCAGGTGGTCATCACCGGACAGGAAGGTGCCGTCTCAAGGGCCGCTCAGCTGCTGAAGGGTCGAGGGGGGAAGGTGATTCCCCTGAAGGTGAGTGGCGCGTGGCACAGCCCGTTGATGGGGGGCGCGGTGGAAGAATTCCGCGGATTCATGGATCGCGTCCACTTTCTAACTTCCAAGTCACCCATCCTTCTCAATGCCACGGTTGAGACCGCCTCTGATCCGGAACACATCAAGGATATCATGGCGAGACAGCTGACCAGCCCGGTCCGTTGGTACGAGATCGTGCGCAAGATGTTGTCGCAGGGCTTCACCACCTTCGTCGAAATCGGTCCCAAGCGGGTCTTGACCGGATTGCTCAAGAAGATTGCACAGTCTGAAACAGTGCTCAGCCTCTACAACCTGGAAGATCAGGCGAGCATCAGCGCCTTCATGGATCACTGGGGTTGAAGTTTCCCCCCTGTTCATCGTTCGTATTTCCAAGCGCCCATGTATTGATAATGAGCTAGACAAGACCCGGAAGGGAGCCCCTTTCCGCCTCCAGCAGCCATCGTTTAATCTCCAAACCACTGCCGAAACCGCCGAGGCCCCCGGCGGCGACCACCCGATGTCAAGGAAATATCAGCGGCAGAGGATTGCGGCCCATGGCTTGGCCCACGGCCCGCGACGCGGCCGGTCGGCCCATGGCAATGGCCACTTGGCCATATGTCATGGTTTGACCGAAAGGGATCCGGGCGATGGTATCGAGAGCTTTCCTCTGAAAAGCGGTCAGGCGGATATCAAAGGGGAGCTTCACAGAGGTGGCTCGGCCGCGGAGGGCGGCGGTTACGTGCTCGATGAGTGGCAGGTTGAAGGTGCGATCTTTCAGAACCCTGTGCGAGGGCCATCGGCCTTCGAAATGGTCCATACAGTCCTGCGTCTGATCGAGGGAAAGCGCCACCCGTAACGCCCCTCTATCTGAAGAGGCCAGGTGGACGGTCAGCCCGTCAAACCTCAGGGTCCAGCAATAGATCATGGGTGGAGCCTCCCTTGCCATGTGTTCCTCCTTTCGAGTCGCTCGTGGATGAACCGCAGGTTCTTCGATTTCTCCTTGACCCATCGGGGGGCCAGGAGATCCGCGTTACCAGGGTTCGAGACCATTCGCTGGATGATGACGCCAGGAGGGATAACCTCCAGGAGATCCACCACAAGGTCCGCATAGACTTCTCTGTCCAAACATTCATAGCCCCCCGTCTCATGGAGCGCGGCAAGAGGGGTGCCCCTGGTCACATAGAGCATGTGAAACTTGACTCCCTGAATGGAAAGCCTGGAGAGGAAGCGGCCCGTTTGAAGGATCATCTCTCTGTCTTCTCCAGGGAGCCCCAGGATGATGTGGACGCAGACATCCAGGCCCACTTGGTGAGCCATATGGACGGACCGCTCAAAACATGCCACGTCGTGACCTCGTCGGATCCTCGCAAGCGTGACATCATGTGCGGACTGAAGGCCATATTCGATCCAGACCAGGTGAGTCTTTTTGTAGGAGGCCAGCAGCGCCAGTTTTTCGTCGTCTACACAGTCGGGTCGGGTCCCCACTGAAAGGCCAACGATGTCCGAGTGGGCAATCGCTTCATCGTAAAGTCGCTTCAGCCGATTCAGTGGACCGTAGGTGTTTGTGAAAGACTGGAAGTAAGCAATGAACTTGCATGCCCCGTAGCGTCTCTTGATCCCCACCTGCGCGCGCATGATCTGCTCTGAAATGGAAAGATGTTGGTCTACCAGAGCCCCTGTCCCGGAGCCGAGCCGGTCACAGAAGATGCAGCCTGAATGCGAACCGGTCCCGTCCCGGTTGGGGCAGCCAAGACCCGCGTCGAGGGAGATCTTATGAACGCGTTCCCCGAAGATCTGCCGCAGGTAAGTACCGTAATCCCGATATCTTTTCAACCCGGATATTTGCATTCTGGAGGCAAACCCCCTTAGAATTCCCCTCATTGCGTGTTTATCAGCGCTTCCTCTTGAAAAGTGAGAAAAAAGCGATTACTCATGTGTGTAACAAATACAATAAGAAGGCCCCAGCTGGCCCGGTTTTCAGTGATTGTATCCGATCGCCGGGACAGATGGGGGCCGATTCGCTCTCGACTGGAGGGGGACCCCTACCCAAGTCGGAAAGGAGTGAGCAAATGAGCCCAAGCGGCAAGTGGATTTTCATGTCATTATTGGTCCTGCCCATCTTTTGGCCCGTGAGCGGCACTGTCGGTCAGGAGCGGTACACGGATACGGGAAGAGACAGGTGGGAACAACCTCTCGAACTCGATGACATGGGGCCTTACAAGGACATCCAGTTTGAGCCCGCCAACTTCCGTAAAATCCAAGATGGGATGACCGAGGAAGAGGTCCTGACGCTTCTCGGGAAGCCCCTGAATCTCACAAAGGAGCACCGCAAGCATGACCGCTGGACCGTCCATTACTATTACCCGAAAGGCCGGGTGGTGAACTTCAAGGATGGCCTGGTGATCGGCACAGAGAATCCATAGACCACAGATTATGCACCCGGGAGACTTACCACGCGGATCACGTCGCCACGCCTGATCTTTCCGCCCCGGAGCACACGGGCGAAAATCCCTTCCCGGGGCATGATGCAATCCCCTGCGAGATAGTAGATCGCGCATTTGTTGTGGCACTCTTTGCCAATCTGCGTCACCTCCACCAGGGCATGCTCACCGATCTGGAGCTGAGCACCGATCGGCGTTCGAGTCCATTCGATTCCAGACGTGGCGATGTTTTCCGCAAAGTCGCCAAAAGTCACTTCCAAACCTTTTTGCCGTGCTCTTTCGATGCTCTCCGCAGCCAGAAAGCTGACCTGTCGGTGCCAGGGTCCCGCATGGGCGTCGCCTTCGATCCCATGTTCCTGGATAAGGACGGCTTCATCCACCACCTGCTTTCGTGTCCCCTTTTTCCTGCTGATTGCAATGGATACGATCTTCATTATTTCTTGCGCTTCAGCGTCCTTTTGAGGCCCTGAAACAGGATCCGTCCGGTGGTTTCCATGATGACACGAGATTTCAGAGTTGTCCACCTTGGGTAGAAGGGGCGCAAGGACCTCGCAGTCTCTGCACACTGATATTTTTTCACGCCAGTTTCTCTGGGCGGTCCCTTCGCAGATGGTCCCGGAGATGAACCAGCAAAGGGTCCCCGCTCGAAACTCCCACGCAGGACACCGGTTTCGGTGCTCGGCGGGGCATCGCTTGATCTTCCAGCACAAGTTGGGTTTCTGCGTCGCGCCCCGTCTCCTGATGTAGAGAAAGAGCATCTGCCTTTCCACATGGGCGGGGATGGTTCGCCAGCCCTGCTCGTAGCTGTGCACGGCTTTGAGGGAGGTGCCGAGAAGTGTGGCAATCTCCTTTTGGGTCTTGTTCAGGGCCTTGCGTAAGTGGGCAAATTCCCTGCTGTCCAAAACACGCCTCCTTGGTTCCGGCACCCTATGGTGGAAAGGGGCTTCACCCGGCCTGCGCCATTCCGATCGCACAGACAGATTTAGGAAATATGAAGTCCGAATAAAAATTTCTTATTGCGTTGAGTACCACACAGTGGTATTCTTTGTCAAGAAAAGGTCTTCCTTCTTGAAGGCTTGTATCGGGGCATGAAAGGTCTTTCACCTGAAGGTGGGGCTGCGCGCCATGATGGCCGGCCCCTCGTACCATATCCGAACCCTCACCGGACGTAGGGAAAACAGCCATGATTTTCAAAATCAGTCTCTACCTTTCGCTGATCGTCTTCGGCCTCGGCCTTCTTTTTAAAGTGAGCACATGGTTCCGCTACCATTTCGCCGGAGAGGTGAGACCGTTTACGCTTTCGGAACGCTTATTGGCTGCCGCGGCCGGTATCCTATCGATCCTTTTCAGCGGGAAAGTCCTTACGCTTTTGAAGGTTCTGGTGCTGGACGTCTTCTGCCAGCGAAGGATCCTGAGGGAGAGCCGACTTCGATGGGTTATGCACATGAGCCTCTTCTGGGGCTTTACGCTGCTATTGTTGATGCATGCCTTGGAAGGGATTGTCACTTCGAACCTCTTTGAGGACTATGCCGCCACCCTGAACCCGTTCCTTTTCTTGAGGGATTTCTTTGCGTTCCTCGTGTTCGTGGGAATCGGGATCGCCATTTACCGGAGATTTGTCCAAAAGGCACCCCGCTTTTTCACCAATGTCATGGATCGATATGCCTTGATCCTCGTTACCGTGATCATGATATCAGGCATCTTTCTTGAAGGCGCGAAGATCGGATCCTTTGAGAGATACTTCTTGATGGTGACGGATTACGCGGATTTCGACGACGAACAGGATCTCAAAGCCCTGGAGGCCTATTGGGTAGAGGACTTCGGCGTGGTCGCCCCCAATGTGACCGGGCCTTTTGACGAGGGGCTGCTCGCTCGAGGCCGTGAGCTGCATGAAGTGAGCTGTGGGGCCTGCCATTCCCGTCCCCAATGGGCATTCATCAGCTACGCGGCCGCCACGGCCTTGCGGCCCGTCGCTGTTCCTCTGGACCGGGCAGGCTTTGCCATTATCCTGTGGTATAGCCATTTTCTGGCCTGTTTCATCGGTCTTGCCTATCTCCCATTCAGCAGGATGTTCCACATCATCGTGAGCCCGTTGAGCTTGCTTGCCAACAGTGTCATGGAGAGGGGTAAGTCCCAACCTGCCAATGTCTTGACCAGGCAGATCATGGAGCTGGATGCCTGCACCCACTGCGGAACCTGCACCGCGCGATGTTCGGTGGCGGTGACCTATGAGGAGATCCCCAACCCAAACATCCTCCCCTCGGAGAAGATCGCCTCCCTCAAGGCCCTTGCGTCCGGCAGACCACTGAGCGAACGGCAGATGGCCGCCATCCAGGAAGGCCTCTATCTGTGCACCAATTGTTACCGCTGCACGCCGGTCTGCCCGGTGGGCATCAACCTGCAGGATCTGTGGTTCAACGTGCGGGAGGCGGTCCTAAAACGAGGATGTCCAGAACTCCTCGTTCTCACCCCGTTTTCCATGTACAGGGGGCTCATGAGTCCTTCTGTAAAGGAGGAAGATTACCTCGGTGCACAGCAGCGGGCCACGGCGGGCATCGAAGCGGTTTGCACCGCGCTGTCCACACCGGGCGAACCAATCGAGTCCTCCCACATGGACAGGGAATTTAAGAAACAATTGCTCGCTTCAGCCAACGGATCAACCTTTTCATACTGCTTCACCTGTACGACCTGCACGGCGGCCTGTCCGGTGGTGCGGAGCTACAAGAATCCCCCCGAAGCCCTGGGGTTGACCCCGCACCAGATCATCCGTGCGACGGCCCTGGGACTCCCCGATCTGATCTTCAGGTCCAAGATGCTCTGGTATTGCCTTGGTTGCTACCAGTGCCAGGACAGCTGTCCACAAGCGGTCCGCGTGGCGGACGTGCTCTACGAGCTGAAAAACCTTGCGGTTGCGCGCATGAAAAACGCCAGCCGACAGCCAGGAGAGAGATTATGAAGCTGGCCCTGCAACGGTGCTGCACCACCCCCATCTTCCTCAAACAATACGAGACCTCAACCGATGCGGTCCTTGAAAAGCTCGGGGTTCAACTGACGGATGAGGCCCTCAACTGCTGCGGCTATCCCTTGAAGAACTACAATTATAGGGCCCACGTGCTTGCCTCGGCGAGGAACCTCTCCATTGCCGAAAGGCGAAAGGTCAATATTATGACTTTCTGCAACTGCTGCTATGGCACCCTGAAGGAGGTCAATCACCGGCTCAAGGAGGACCGGGCCCTGAGCCTTGAAGTCAACCGCAAGCTTGAAAACGAGGCGCTTGGATACGATGGTGGGGTCGAGATCAAGCACATCATGGAGGTCTTTTATCATGACGTGGGGCTTGACCGGGTCAAGGAGAAAATTATTAAAAAGTTCAATGGGCTAAAAGTTGCTGTCCACTACGGATGCCACATCCTGCGTCCCAGACAGCTGGTCCAGTTTGCCAAGCCAGGGACGGCGGCCGTTTTTGATGAACTGGTAGCCATAACCGGTGCGGATCTCGTTCCATGGTACCTTCAGTTGGAATGCTGCGGATCCCCCATGTGGGGGATCGACGACGACCTCTCAACGGCGCTGACCAAAAAGAAGATCGATAATGCCAGAACATCCGGGGCCAGCTACCTCTGTCTGGCCTGTTCCTATTGTCAGGTCCAGTTCGACAGGGTGCAAAAGGGACTCCTTGACAAGGGGCGCATCACCGACCCCATGCCTTCTATCCTTTTTACTCAGCTCCTCGGTCTCTGCATGGGCGTTGACCCGATCGTCCTGGGCATTAAGGATAACCAGCTCAACATCTCGCCCATCCTTGATTGCCTCTCGTGAGTGAATCCATGTGGGTCCACATCCGGGCCGCTTGACCGTCATCTTCGTGTCCAATCACGCTTAGGCTCCGGCTTGCCCACCATACTTCCGGCGGGCTTGCCCAGGTTAGAGAACATCCCCGTAACAGTTCACCCCCGAGAATTTCCGCCGGTAGGATTCAAGCATCGACGTGAGTACTCTTTTCGGAGGGGTGATGAGGCGCAGTCTCGTCTTGATCTCTTCTTCGCTCAACCGAACGTTCAGTTTTCTTGCGGGGACATCGATTTCGATCCAATCGCCGTCACGGACCGCACCCAGTGGACCCCCATTGTACGCCTCCATTTCCACATGGCCGATGCACGGGCCGGTCGTAGCCCCTGAGAAACGTCCATCCGTGATCAGGGCGACCCGTTTATAGCCGGCCCCTTTGAGCGCGTCGGTCGGTGTGAGCATCTCGGGCATTCCCGGTCCGCCCGCAGGCCCCTGATAGGGGAGCACCACCACGTCTCCTTCATGGATCTGCCTCGACCCAATGGCCTCCAACAGGTCTTGCTCGGTATGAAAAACCCTTGCAGGCCCGCTGTGAACCAACATCTCCTTGGAGACGGCCGTCTGTTTGATGATCGCGCTTCTGGCGATGTTCCCCCTCAGGACGGCAATACCTCCTTCAGAACGATAAGGACGGTCCAGGGACCTGATCACATCCTCGTCGACGACCCTCCCTTGCTCGGCGATGACCCGGATGGACCTCCCGTTGACGGTGGGTGCTTCCTTGATGGCGTCTCGCAATCGATTGAGCACGGCCGCTATGCCCCCGGCCCTGTGAACGTCGGCCATCTCGTAGCTGCCGGCTGGGATGATAGAACAAAGATTAGGTGTTTTTCTCGATATGGCCTCAAACAGGTCGATCTGGATCGAGAGCCCGGCCTCTCGGGCAATGGCCGGGATGTGCAGGACCGTATTGGTGGAACCGCCCATGGCCATGTCCACCCGAATGGCGTTTTCAAAGGCCCCGGGGGTCATGATGTCCCGGGGCCGGTGTTCCGTCTTCACCAGTTCCACGATCCGCCGCCCCGTTTCATAGGCCTGGCGTT
This sequence comes from uncultured delta proteobacterium, assembly GCA_963830155.1. Lineage (GTDB taxonomy): Bacteria > Desulfobacterota > DSM-4660 > Desulfatiglandales > Desulfatiglandaceae > CAWHLE01. The sequence goes on from CAWHLE010000002.1 coordinate 172,051, forward strand.
TTTTCAATGGGTCCACCGCAGGGGTCGTTGCGCAGCCGGTCAAGGACATCCCCAGGACCTCGGTTACAACGGCCATGGTGTTGGCCGTGTACAGGCCAACACAAGAGCCGGGGCCGCAGGCCATGGCGGGAAGCATCTGTTCGGCCTCCTCCCGCGTGATCATCCCGGCCTTGACCTGTCCCACGATCCCGAAACCCTCGATGGGGTGATGCTTTTGTCCTCCCACCACATTGGCCTTCATGGGCCCGCCCGTCAGCAGCATGGACGGCAGGTTCAGACGTCCGGCCGCCATCAGCATGCCGGGCGTGATCTTGTCGCAGTTGGTCACCCCTACCCACCCGTCCAGCGAGTGAGACAGGACCATGATTTCAATGTTGTCGGCGATGTGTTCCCGGCTGGGAAGGCTGAGTCGCATTTCTACAAACATGGCAATGCCGTCGCATACCCCGGGCACCCCCCAGTGAAAGGGCACGCCGCCTCCATCCCGGATGCCCCTTTTCACCTCCTGGGCGAGCTCATGGAGGTGCACGTGCCCAGGAATAAGGTTTGTGCTACTGTCGGCAACACCTATAAAAGGTTTACCCGGGCGAAGGTCCTCCTCCGTGAGCCCTGTGCACATGAGCAGGGCCCTGTGGGGAAGGGTTTCTACTGACGTCTTGATCCTGTCCGAACGCATCCTGAACACACCTCCAATCAAAGTGTTCCCCCATGGCTGGGAACGGCCATAGGGCGCATCCATGTGCCCCTGAAAGCCCGGGCGAAATGGGTTCAAAAATCGCCGAAGGCACGCATGGCGCATGTAAGAGAGTATTAAAATCTCCATGACCCTTCAAGGGTTTTTAAGCATCTTGTATATTACGGTATTATCAACTACTCTTTTACCACGAAACCTCCAGCCCCTTCTCCCAGATGCGAATGGTTCCCAGGCCCAGGAGGAAAGGACCATGGTCATAAGCTCACCCGAGCAGATCGTTGGCAGGGAAACCGATTGGACATCTTAATGACATTCGATCGGTTGAGAACGGGCAGGAGTTGCTGGACTATACTTAAAGGGGAGGGAGCCGATATGGATGCCTCCCTCTTTCCACGGCCAGATCTTATTTTGCTCGATTTGAATATGCCCATGATGCACGGAAAAGAGGCACTGAAACAGATCAAGGCTTCGAACGACCTTCGAGATATTCCAATCGTGGTGCTTACGACTTCCACGGAAGAGAGCAGTATAGCCGAGTGCTACTCTCTCGGGGCGAGTGCCTACGTTGTGAAGCCCACAGGGTTTGAGGAACTTACCGATGCCGCAAAATCGATCTCGAAGTCCTGGTTCCAGGTCGCAGAGCTACCGCCTTTATTCAGACACTGCTAAGCCATGATTATAACCAGACTCGTTTATCTGAATCTGGTCACAGTGATACGGGTTTTGCCATCCATATTTTCAATGCATGATCTGGCAAGACAGCCAGCCTTATGTTTGCTTCCCCTTTTACCCGGTGCCTGCGATTTCGGCTAATCAGAGACCAGCCCATGTTTGAGATTTTATGGGCTATGAAATGGATATCTGAGATTGATCATTGTGGGCGAAGCCGGTGCTGGAGATTCTTCGACCTTCGGAAAGAGATGCCATTCCCCGGTTAGGCTTTCCACCTATGCTCTAGCCCAGGCTGCTTCAATCCACCGCTAAGTTGCTGTCAAGAGGAATCAGCTGAGATGGGGTTAGAGGTGTCCTCAGATGTGAAGATAATCCCCTGTCGAGACTAATCCTGTCTTGTCCCTGGTGCCCTTGGTGCGGTGTTCTGACCCCGGCTTTCTTTGTGGCGTGTTTCCGCAATTGACTGTATGATCAATTAAATTGCGGAGCGACAGCTTTAGGAGGAGGTCTTGGGGTACCTTATCAAAGACTCGGTTTTTGATGCGAAAGGAGGGTTCGTATGGCTAATTTTTTGTTTGTATTGAGCAAGGGCGATGTCGACGCGGCGACCAGGTGTTTTCAACTGGCCAAGATCGCCCATTCCAAGAAACATAAGGTGAATCTCTTTTTCATTGACGATGGGGTTCTCTGGGCAAATTCTGCCAGGGATTTCACGGCCAAGGCCAAGACCGGCGACTGTCCGAAGGACTATCTTCCCTACCTTGTGGAGAACGAAGTCCCAGTCGGGGTCTGAATCCCCTGTGCCAACGCTCGTCAGGTGGACGAGTCCAGGTTCTTTTCAAACATGGTTTTGGATGGCGGACCCCATCTCATCGACCTCGCTGCAGACGCCAAGGTGTTTAATTTCTAATGGTGAAGGTAATCTCAAAAGTCTTGGATGAAGCGAAATATTTTTCAAGAATCAGCCAAAACAATGAATATCCTATTGAATAAATTAAGAAAGTGCTCTATTACCTTCTTGATTTCCGCAAACCAAGAAAAGGACGGTAATATGGGCACTCTCTTTGGCATTTGGAATACCATACAAACACAACTTTTTCCATGATTAGAGCAAGAACTTGATCCACTTTCAGATAAGGAACGGGAATTCGCACAGGTTGTTTCCTTGCTCGATTTGCCAGGCCACATGAAGGAATTCCGCTGGCGAGGGTTCGGGCGAAAGAAAAAAAGCCGCATCAACATGGCAAAAGCCTTTGTCGCAAAATCAGTTTATAAGTTTGAAACCACCGATATTCTTATCGAATATCTAAATAAATGCAAAAATATCAGGCGGCTATGTGGATGGGAACTCGCATGCGAAATACCATCCAGCGCAACGTTCTCTCGGGCATTTGCAGAGTTCGCAACATACAGCCTGGCGCAAAAGATTCATGAAGCCATGGTTAAAAAGCATTGTGGTCAAAAGCTTGCTGGCCACATAAGCCGGGACGCCACCGCCATAGAGGCGCGTGAAAAACCGGTGAAAACAGAAACATCTGAAGAAGCGGCGAAGCCCAAGGGCAAACGCGGACGTCCCCGTAAAGGCGAAGTTGTTCCTCCCAAACCACCGAAGCGTGTAGAACTACAAGCCACTAGGAGTTTGGAAGAGAATTTAAAGGATTTGCCGACCGCCTGTAGCGTTGGCACCAAAAAGAACAGCAAAGGGTACAAGGAAACCTGGATCGGCTATAAACTTCACCTTGATTGCATCGATGGAGATATTCCCGTCAGCGCCATTCTTTCATCGGGTTCATTGCATGATTCCCAGGTCGCGATACCCCTTGCGCAGATGAGTTCCGAACGGGTTGGCAATCTTTATGATTTGATGGATGCGGCTTATGATTCACCGGAAATTCATGCATTCAGCAAATTGTTGGGTCATAGGCCGATCATTGATAATAACCCGAGGCGCGGGGAAAAGATTCTTATGGACCCCGCAACGAAGTCCCGTTTTGCAGAAAGAAGCAGTGCCGAAAGAGTCAATTCCAATCTCAAGGACAATTACGGCGGCCGCTCTGTCAGGGTAAAGGGGGCCTCAAAAGTAATGGCTCACCTGATGTTTGGTATAATATCAATCACAGCCATGCAGATATTCCGATTGCTTCTATGACAAAGAGCGAATTAACTAATTGATATAAAATCGTTTTAAGCAAAATTACGGCAAAGTATTGCCAAAAATCGGTATTTTGAGGCTTATGAAAGCTTATCAATGAATTTTTGTGCATTCACCATGCTCGCTCTTGATGAAAATTCATGTCCCGGTCCTTTTTTAAGGCCTGGCTCCGGCGTTTTGAAATTGGCTCATATTGTCATCTTTTTTGAGTGTGCGCGGTCTTAAAGGGATGGAATTCGATAGGAAATGACAAAGGAGGGGCTCTTCATGTAAAAGGCAAAAGGAATCACAAAATTCACGGGGTTGTTCTTGCTAAGCCTGTTGGTCATCTCCACCTTGACCTGGGCGCAGGACGTTAACCTCGTAAAACCGGAAAGCGTTGGCATCTCCAGCGAAATACTCACAAACATCGACAAGCTCGCTGACCAAGCGCTAAGAGAAAATTTATTGAAGGGTGCCATCGTGCTTGTTGCCCGTCATGGGAAGATTTGTTACTTCAAAGCATTCGGACAAGCAGACGAAGGTAAGGCCATGCAGAAAGACGCGATCTTCCGCCTTGCGTCCATGACGAAGCCGGTTACTGTAGCCGCACTCATGCAATTCTGGGATCAGGGCAGGTTTGAGCTGAAGGATCCCGTTTCGAAATATATCCCTGAATTCAAGGATCTAAAAGTAGCTGAAATGGATTCGACTGGTCAAATCAAGCTCGTGCCGGCAAAGCGGCAAGTTACGATTCACGACCTCTTAAGTTTTACAGGCGGCATTTCGGCCACATACATGGCAGCCTTGGGCCCGGTTTCCCAAGCCGAGTTGAGGATCTTTTCAATCCCCGTTAGGCTCAGATACGAAGCTTCATCGCTTACCTCGACTATCTCCCCCTCTGTGCCGACAAATGCGCTGGGGTGATTCCTTGACCCTTTCATCAAATTCAGATAGACCCTTATCATATCAGCAGTATCGTTTTCATCGAGCAGTTTCGCCGGGTCAAAAATATCCAGGTCTTCGATGGTAGCGCCTGCCCGCAATGCTGCCACCTTTGACTCGGTTTCAATTTTTTCCAGAGAGAGAAAACTCATGGCCAACGCCTTTGTCGATCTGATCGAAGCGTTTCGGCGGGGGAGGCGCTCTGTCTTCAGCTTGGGACCTTTCTTACCCATTGAGAGCCTGTGGCGGAAAGGCTGGCACTTCAACCAGATCCTGCAGGAACCAGAGGCTATGGCGCAGTCGGCCCTGGCCAACCTGGACACGGGCTTTGAATCCACCGTGCTGCCCTTTGACCTCAACGTGGAGGCCGAAGTGCTCGGGGCAAAAGTCCGCTACCACGAAACCCGGGAGGGGATCCCGGTCTATCCGACCATCGCCGACAAGATCGTGTCCGACCCCGAAGACGTCGTCATTCCGGCGGAAATCGGACGGGCGGGCAGGATCCCCCGAATTCTGGCTGCCCTTGGCCAGGCCAGGGCCAAGGCCGGTGGCCTGGGCGCGGTCGGCGCCTTTGTTCCAGGTCCGTTCACCCTGGCCGGTCAGTTGATGGACATGGACAAAATGTTTGTCATGACGATGAAACAACCCGACGCGGTCCGCCAAATCCTCGGAAGGGTGGCCCAAACGATCATGGGCGTAAGGGATGCCTATGTGCGGGCTGGGGCCCAGTTCATCGTGGTGGAGGAAGGCGGAGCCACGGCCATTTCACCCCGGCTTTTCGCAAACCTTAATCTGCCCCATCTTCAAGCCATCCTCGCTCTAAAGCAGGTGCCCCATATTCTATTTCTCACCGGCAATACCGACCGATTCATCGGCCTGATGCTTCAGTGTGGGGCTGACGGTCTTGGTGTGGACCAGGCCTGCGATCTGGACACGGTCCGGGGAGAGGTACCGCCGGATATGCCTCTGGCTGCTGTGATCGGCGATTACGCGATGCTTGCCAAGGCGGAGCCGGACCAAGTCCGCGAAACGGTCCGGCATTTTTTGGACAAAGGTCTGACCCTTGTCCTCCCTCCGGCCGATATCTACCCGCCGGCAAGAAGCGAGAACATCGCCGCTTTTGTGGATGCGGTGGGCTCGTATTCCAGCCCATCCACAGTATCGCGAAAGAGCGAGGCCGTACGATGACACCAAATGAACACAGGCCACTGCTCATTGCCTGCGCCATCCTGCGCGAAGAGATTCTCGCCCTGCGGGAGGGGGGCCGTATCGGGGCTGCCACCCACTTTCTTAGCGCACGGCTGCACATAGATCCGCAGCGCCTTAGAGGCGGCCTTGACAGCGGCCATGGCCTTTTTCCGCCGGAAATATGGCGAGCGGATCGTCGTGGTTTACGGCGATGCCTGCCTGGGGTTCAACGGTGAGATGGGGCGTCTGGTGGAAGCTTATGGTCTGACCAAGGTAAGGGCCGTCAACTGCATCGACTGCCAGTTGGGCGGTCGCGGGCGGCTTCTGGAGATCGACCCGGACCACCGCTACTTTTTCATGAACCGGGCCTTTCTCCAATTTGGCCGCAAGTCCTTGTTTAAAAATGATGCGGCAACGGTCCGGAGGCAATTCAGAATGCTTACCGCCATCGTTCCCATCGACCCGCTGGGCGATCTGGACGCCCATTGGGATGAGATCCAGCGGATCAGCGATCTGACCGGCCTGCCGCTGCGGGAGCGTCTCGACGTGGGCCTGGACGGAGTGGAAAAGGTGCTCGCTGAAGCCATCAGTCGTCTTCCAGAACCGTGAGCTGGCTATTTTTTTGAATCCGACATGGGATTTCACCCCCGAGAGAAACGGGTACAATAGCGTGCCTGACAGCCACCATCCGATGAATGATTTATGGCCTATCATCTGGATAACGGTGATTGGGATTTCATGGGGGCAACTGTTGGGTGGCTGTGCTTCGACGGAAAACATGGGTAAGCCCGAACTGCTTGCGACACCTCGGGTCGCGCCCGTGTCACCGGCGACCGCGACGGCCGAACAGAAAAAGTTTCTCGATGCACAGCCGGCCAATCTATCGCGACTGAATGTTGTGCGGACCTTCGTCGTCAATCCTAAACTGGCTGAGGCATGGGGGCCGTTCGGCTTTTACGTGCTGAGAACATCGACGTTACCTCCGCGTGATCGCGAGATCCTAATTCTACGATTTGGCTGGCTCAATCAATCGCAATACGAATTCACGCAGCACGTCCGCGTCGCCAAGGGTGTAGGGCTGACCGATGCCGAGATCGAGCGGATCAAAGCCGGCGCTGATGCCGGTGGATGGACCGCGTTCGAAGCGGCACTAGTAAAAGCGGCCGACCAGCTCCGCGCGAACTCATTCATCGACGACAAAGTCTGGGCCGTGCTGAAGAGCCGCTACGACGACAAGCAATTGATGGATGTGATCGTCACTGTTGGTCAATACAACCTGATCAGTTGGTACCTCAACACGCTGGGTACGCCGCTGGAGGATGGCGTGGTGGGTGTGCCCATGCAAAAATGATCGGCTATTCGGTCTTGCGCGGCACCGGTTCCAAGTTGAAAGGCAGCTTCCGCCACGGCAGAGGCGCGGCGTGACAGGAAGGCTGGTCGAACTGGCGAGGCGGGGTATTGGGTTCTCAGCCCCCGCCTGACGCCAGCTAGTAGCGCCGAGCAACCGCTCTGCGCTCACAGGGAACCTTTACACTTCCAAGCGGACGGCGCTGATCAATCCAATCTTCGCCTGCTGCTCTGAAACCTCGAAATCGAATTGGGTAGCAGGTTATCGAGTAATGTCAGCCCCTGCGCCGACCTCGGCAGTGCTTTGGGCGAAAAGCCATGGTCTATCAACTGCAAATCAAATGGGTCCGAGCGGCTAGAGCCTATTGCCTACTGGCAAGAAAGAACCAGGCCCGAGGTGGCCGAAAATTGCCTCATGTTGTCCGGCATGATTTGATTTTTTCTTGACTTTAGTATCTTTTTCCTATTTCACTAAAGGCACTTGTCGGTTCTTTCAAGTGTTAACCTCCAACTTGGAGGTCCCCCGTGAAGAATCCCCTCAAAATGTTAAAGCCTTTGACCTGGTAGGTCTCCGATCTACTAAGAACATGCATCCCCGATAGTGTTTAAGCCAAACTTTTCGCAAGATGGAGAGGGCGGAAAAGGCAGGCCCTATTCACTAGGGAGCCTGCCCCCTTAGATTCATCACCGGGCTGTCGCGAAGACGATGTGGTTCAGGGTAAGAACACCATCTTTTTCATATAGGTAAGCATAAATGATCTGGTCTCCGGAATCCATCCCCAACGCATCAAAGGAAATCGCCGGCAGAATCGTATTGCCCGTGTAAGGAAATGGCGAGTAACTGTTCAGTGCGGTCCCTTGGACATATGTTTCAAGCCCCCCGCTTGTCAGAAAGTAGATCGGCGAGGCGACGCCCCCGGAGACCAGCAGGAATGCAAACCACTCCCGCCCAGGATCGGCCGAAAGGTTTCGCGCCACATCGATTGAAAAGGGCTCGTCGCTGCAAACGCGATATTCCCCTGGCAGATTTCCAACAGGCCTTACGTATGAGATTCTGGAGACATAGGCGTCCGCGTCGCCGGCACGTGCAGCTTGATAAGCGTTAACCACCGGGAAGCTGCTTGAGAAGCTGTGGCCGGTGAGATAGGCAACGCTGTCAGGTCCCAACGCGACTTTTGCACTGTTCCCGTTCCCGATGTGGGCTGAATAGAGCAGGCTTGTGCCGCCAGCTTCGACCTTGGTCAGGAAAATGCGGGTCCCTGAAATGTTCGTTCCCGAAATGTTTTCGAGCGCGAAATCTGACGAATTGGTTGTGGCGGCGACGAAGGCGTTTCCACACCGGTCAACCGAAAGGCCGCCCGCCGTGAGTCCCTCACCACCTTTACCCCCCATGTAGGTGGAATAGATGAGTGCGGAACCCTGAGGATTTAGGGCAGACAAAAAGATGTCCGAGTCCCCGTTTCCTCCTCCAAGCGAGGCCTGGATGGGATTTTGGACCGGGAAATCCGTGGACCGGGTGATTCCCGCAACGTAAACGTTGCCATCCTTGTCCACACCGATACCGAAGCCTTCCTCGCCGAAGACGTTTCCAGCATCACTGCCGCCAAGATAGGTGGAGAAGATCAACGGCCTGCCGGATGGGCCAAGCTTTGCCACGAACGCGTCCTGCTTTCCATTGAGTGAAGGGTAGAGGGCGCTTTTGGTGGGAAAGTCGGTCGACTGCGTGTCTCCGGTCACATACGCGTTGCCTCCATCGTCAATGGCGATGGCGATTCCCCCAAGAGAGGATGCGCCCAGGTTGTCGTCTGCACTTCCCCCCAGATAGGTCGAGTAAACGACGGATCCGGACGGGGCGAATTTGGCCACAAACGCATCAAAACCACCGCCTCGGTCTGACTGGACGGCATTTTGGGTTGGGAAATCCGTAGAGGACGTCAGACCCGTAACGAAGGCGTTTCCCAACTGATCAACGGCAATATCGTATCCTTTTTCGATGCCTAATCCACCGAATTGGGTAGCATACTGAATGTTGGCGCCGTCAGGGCTCAATTTCAACACAAATGCACGAACACCACTCGATGCCCCGCCCACAGTATTAGTCGAGGGGAAATCTTCGGAACTTGTCTCGCCCGTGACATAGGCGCTCCCCGCCCCATCGACCGCAACACCATAAGCAATGTCCGCCTTACTTCCGGCGATATAGGTGGAGTAAACGAGGGCCGATCCACTCGGGTTGAATTTCAAGACAAAGGCATCAAAAGAGCCCCCGGCTTGGGCATCCATTGGATTTTCCAGCGGGAAATCCGTCGATTGAGTCTCGCCGGTGATATAAATATTTCCCTGTCGGTCCAATGCAATGTCTCTTCCCCAATCAAGTCTAGTCCCCCCGACGTAGGTGGAGAAATCGAGCACAGGGTCGATGACCAGCGTGTTGGCGTTGTTGTACGATGCGAGGCGAAACCCGAAACGGTTTCCGCCCACGTGCTCGAACTGCGAGGATAGCACAACGCGTTCAGCACCACTCCCCTGGTATGCCAGTGGCTTAATCTGCCTGAGGGATGCCCCTGCCATTGTGGTCATGACGAGGTTTCCCTGGGAATCGATTTCCGACTTGTCTCCTCCCAGGACCTCTATCCTGATGCGGTCAGGATTGGCACCGGGAGAGACCACGAAGTCGTACTCCAGCTTGCCGGAAGATCCATACAAACAAAGGTCAATCCCTGGATAGAGGTCCCTGTAAACGATCTTCGTGAACATGGGGATATTTGTTTTCCAACTGTCAGGTGAATGACCGGTCAGATAATGAGTCTTGGCGGTGACCTGGTTAAGGGGTTCGATTCGTACTTCGTGGCTGGCCCCTTCAAAACGAAATCGCAAAACGGTTTGCGATTCGGTTGGACCCTCATGAGCACTCCCCGAAGGGGACATCACAGCCAGCACGATCTCAGTAGGCGTGAAAAACACGTCCATCCCCGACAATTTTGAAAAAAAGGCAACCGCCGGGTGAGTCTGACCGTGGTTGGCCTCAAAGAGGATGGGCCTGTTGAAGGTATTGGACTGAATTTTCGAAGGATGTTCTATGGGTGAAGCCCCAAAGACGCCATCGGGGTGGTCGCGCGCACCCCCAATTTGCTCCGGTTTGGACGCCGCATATCTGGATGCTGAGACCAAAGAAGAAAGGCGCTTGGCGCCATTGCCTTCCTTACCACCATCCCCTGCCTCCGAATAGAGCACCCCTAAAGCGAAAAGGACGCAGACCACAGCCACAAAAAAACCAAAGAATAGCCAATGATTTCTTCTCATCGTGATTTCACCTCCTTATTGGAAGCTAATATGCTTTATTCTTAAACAGCCTCAAGAGAGGATGCACAATTCTAACTTACTTGTTCATTTGTTAAGGCGGGGGGGAGGCAAAATCAAGGATTGGGTCGAGAGATGACTGAAGTATACAGAGAACTGTGTAAATTTCGCGGGGTCCCATCAAAAGATTAAGGAGCCACCTTCCCGGGCATCTCAGACGTTTTTCATCGTCATGGGGGCAGGTTCCACTTTTGTGGTGAACCAAATGAAAGAAAAAGACTTGACAGAACTCGAAAAATGAGACCTGCAATAACCATTTAACCTACCGTAATTCTTATTGAAACAAGCCTTTGTTAGGTATAGCTGCTATTTTTCTTGGGGCCTTTTAACCATAGAATCCATGTGATTTCAACTGGATATATGGTGTCCCAAAGCACCATCAGCCCCGTGGAAGGTATCAAGATAGAGCAGATTTCTGGAGTGGAAGAAGAACAGTGCGTATGTTCATATTTTTTTAGCTTTTCTCGACTTGATTCAATCGGTCAAGCTCATCAATATCAATCCTTGGCAGTATTTTGACGATCTCCTCAGACGCATTTTGACCCATCCGGTCAACCACTCCAGGGAGCTGCTTCCCGACCAGTGAAAGCCTCTCCCCAGGGACACCCAAGGACTGATTATTCAACAAATCTTCTCATGTCAAAGACCAACTTCGGTTGAGATATCTGGGCACATCCTGGCAGACAATTATCTGTAAGATCTCAAAAGGAATATAAAGCTATTTAAAAAACATCAAACCTCCAAAAGAACCATCAAGATTGACCCATTCATATTTTTGTTTAGCAACATAATAAATTCTATAACAATGTTCCTTACCACCTGCGACATTATGCCATTTAGAACAGAATTGTCCGTTTTCAATTCGATATCCACCTTCATCACTTACATCGCCAAATTTAATATTTTCCTTTCCACCAGGAAAATAGGTTATAGTGCCGGGACCTCTATCTGCGCTGTATTCTACTGTTTGCTTTTCACTAAATAACTGTTCTAACACCCTTTGCGTCAGCAATTTGGCGCCCGACTCCTGCAGTCTTTTTTCATGCACTGCGCAGCTTTGAAGAACAATGCAAGTCCCAAACGCAAGAACGAAAAAAAGAGGTAGTCTTCCCATTTTCTTTCCTCCCTTCAATTTCAGATTTTCTGAAACATGTCTGCTACACCGGATACACGACCACTCTCCCCTAAGCGATATCCCCTCTTTCCTTCTGATGGTAGCGCCGACAAAAATTGTTTTTACCTAGGAGTCTGTCGGCCTTGAAGTACAGACCGTGGGGGTCGGCCCCATGGTATTTTCCCGGCGGGCGGACTCTAACGGCTTAGATCGCGACACCGGAAGGCTCGTTTGTTCAGTTATTGGCTCGTTCTGCTTGACTGGGGCGGCAATCATGCCCCTTATTATTACCTAATCTATATTGTTCTTTGATATTATGATGGACTCAAGGCATGCAACCTCTTGATGTTGTATGCGATGCAGACCAGATCCCATTCTCCGGCCACCAGATCGAGGCCCCGCAGAAGGAAGTGACGGAAGCCCATGACCGCCTTGATGATGCCGAAAACCGGCTCGACCGTGCATTTCCTCTTGGCATATACCGCCTTGCCGGCAATTGTCTTCAACCGGTGTTTCATCTCGGTTACCGGATCTGCCGGCGCCGTCAAGGGCTCGGGCTCAATGAACCTGTCTTGAGGCGGCGCGTTGTGCCATTGCCGCTCGGCGGCAATGTAGGGGACAATATCATGGGTTTCGCATTCCTTTACATTGTCTCCGCTGAAGTAACCGGCATCGGCCAACAGTGTATCCACCGTGCCAAGATTGTCCGGAAGGCGGGAGAGGTTTTCCACTGCAGGGGTTACCTCCAGTTTGTCGTTGCTTTGCTGGGTGATGTGGTTTTCCACTATGAGCATGGAGTCGATGTCCACTGCGGCCTGACCGTTGTAGGCTTGCTCAAAGCCCCCTCCCTGCGAAGGCATGATCCTCGAGTCGCTGTCGGTGAGGTTGACTTGGTCCTTGCTTTTGGGTCCCGGTTCAGGGGGTTTGGGCGGCCGGCCTTTGGGCTTTTTCCCGGTCTCTTTCTCTTTGGCTTTGCGGGCCGAAAGCTTTTCCTTATACTTTTGTTGCTCATTGGCGAAGCGCTCGGCTGCACGCTGCTCTATTTGGACCTTGGCCGCAGCAATGGCTTCGAGCCTCGATTCCCGACGTGCCAGTTCCTCGGGGATGTTCATGCCATCGGGAAGCTCTTCTTTGTCGGCTTCCTTCGCTTTGCCAAGCAGCTCTTTGATTTCAGCCTTGAGTTGCTTTTCCAGCTTGCGGGCATAGCCCCAACTCAAGGCATGATGTTTCGAGGCATTGGCTTTGATCTTGGTGCCGTCCAAGCTGACACTGCCCAGTTTCAACACCCCCATTTCATGGGCAATCAGCAGAATTTGGACGAACAACGTCTTCAGCTCTTTGAGAAATCGTTTGCGGAACGAAGCGATGGTGTCGTGATCGGGGTGGGTGTTGACCGCAATATAGCGAAAGGCCACGGAATCGTAGGTCGCCCGTTCGATCTTTCTGCTGGAAAACACCCCTGTTGCATAGGCATAAAAGAGCAACGCGACCATGATGTTCGATGGATAGGCATCCGACCCTCTTCCCGCATAACCGTTCTTTATCGGGGAGAGGTCCAGCCGGGCGACGATATCCACCACGAATCGGGCAAGGTGGTTTTCAGGCACCCAGTCGTCCACCGATGGCGGCATGAGAAAGAGGGTATCGCGATCACAATCTTTAAACCGTGGCTCCATTGGGTTTTCGTCCCCTTGTAAATTTCGATGATTAATGAATTAATCATATTGATTTTATTATGCAATCTTATCGAAATCTGAAGGAAAATGCAAGGAAAAAGTGCCCTCGATTTCACTTTTTAGGGCACCATTTGGTCGGCAACCATTGCAGCGCGCTTCCTCGTTCCAGAAGCGCGGCAAGTCCGACAAACTCCTAGTGATTTTCAACATCAAGAATAAAGTAAATCAACTCATAATTCGAAAGGGTAGCCGGGTCTGTGGTCACTAGTGAATAAAAGATGTACGTTCCCGGCTGTGCCTGATTTGTAGCGATTTTCAGTTCCTGCAATTTTTGTTCTGCTGTCACGTTTTCCCTCCACGGCGAAAGTGTCCCTGAAAACAGTTCCGGACTGTTGTCGCTCTTGATGAGATAAAGCGCCCCACCCGGCGTGGTATAGGCCAGGAATATGGCTACCGGTTGAGCCTGGACTGGAAAGTGAGCGTCCACGACCAGGTTCCCCTCAGTGACTTTGGCTGCCATGGGTTGACTTAGCGGATCTGGAACCTCTGCCGGGTTGGGGATGAACGTGAGGTTTTGACCCACCGGCGCCTGCATAGGCGGGGTGGTGATAAAATAGCTCAGGTCGAAGTTCGTGAGGCTTGAGGAATCGGTCGTAACGAGACTGTAGAGAGTATAACTGCCATAAGGATACTTGGTTGGGATTGGGATCTGGCCCGATGCCTCTTGAGTCGAATGTGTTTTCCAGGCATGGAGGGGACCGGTAAATTCGACGAAGGAATTGTTCTCGTCAATTAGAAAAAGCTTTCCTGCACTATCTCCGCTATTGGGCGTGAATCCGAGGTAGAGATCTACCGCCTGTTGGTAACGGGGAAAGATGGCGTTGAGCTCTAAGCTGGAGCCTGACACTTTTGCCGAGACGGGCTGGGCTGGTGGCTTGGGGTCCTCTGCCGGGTCCAGGATGTGAAAGACACTTGCACCATTAGGCGCTGCCTGGGCCGATGCGTCCTGGGGAACGACCTGGATGCTCAGGCTGGTAGTAGTCCCGGTCTTGACGTGAACCCCGCTCCTTATGTTGGTCTGATAACCGGCCTTGGCAGTCGTCACAATACCCGTCCCCGCTACCGCCACACCTGAATAGTAGCCTTGATCCAGGCTTACCGTGGACCCACCGGTATTACAGTTGATGCTCGCCCCCTTGACACCCACTCCCGTGAGCCCGTCCGTCACGCGTCCCACGAGCAGACCGGTCCCGCTGCCGCTGGTTTCGATCTCGTAGGATTGTGCCGACGCACACTGGTTGATGGTCTCATAGGTCCATTGACCTGCGGCGGCGTTCGGAATGCTGACATCGACAGAGTCGGTGACAGAATAGGGGCCGTAATGCTCACCGTTTGGACCAAGGACGCTCAGCTGGACCTCACAGTCGCTTCTTATACTCCTCAGGCTTAAAGCGGTCTTTAAAAGGGCATAGTGGATATTGAGGGTCTGACCCCCCAGGGGGTTATCGAAGATTTTCGAATCCGTCCCTGGCTGCGCCACTCCTGAGACCTTATCGATGACGTTCAAAGAAATGGAACCAAACCCCTGGTTCTCTGTCTCGTCAAGGGCCGTTACGTTTAAAGAGTAGAGCTTGGCCTTGGTTCCTGGCTTTACGGAAGACTCAAAGGTGTAGATTCCGTCTCCGGCTGTGAGATCCCCGTGGGTGGCGTCATCATAAAAGAACTGTTGATCGCTCCCGCCTATGGCAGAAAGATCCCCCAGCACCGAGGAGATGGAGGCAAGGCCAAGAGGATGGGTAACAAGGACCGTAAGTAGGGTCTTGCTTTGGCCGTCGTTGATCACGGTGGTAGGATTGGCGGTGACGGAGGCCAGCTGCGGCGCGTATGGGTTGAGTGAGACGTTCAGTTGATTGGGAGCACCTGCCACAAGCTCAATCCCGGAAAGCGTCTTTGTATTGTAATTCCCGGCCGAAATCTGGACCGAATAAGCCCCGCCGGGGATGTCAGTCAAAAAAAATAGTCCGTCTCCTCCTGTGGTCAGCCTGTAGCTTCCTGGGTTAAGAATAACCTGTGCATCTGAAATGGCTTCGCCGCTTAAAGCGTCAGTTACCATCCCTCGGAAAGAAACCAAATAACTCCCCACATAAAAATATATTAAGTCTTGAGATGAATTGCCCATCTCGTCAAGTGCGATCACTTCAAGGGCGTATTGCTTTCCTTCCTCTAGCAGCTCGGAAGCACTCCCGTCAGAATTAAACCTTGCGCTGCTTTCACTCAGATTCTGGCTGCTCCAGATTTCAGTCAATGCGTCATCCTTGTAGACATTAACGGTATATACAATGGAAGATTCTTGATCATTCACATCTGTCCAGTCAAAAAGAGGATTGGTTTCATGAATAGGGTATCCCTGAACAGGATAGAGAATGGTAGGTAGTTCTTCAATGAAGTTCGTCAACATTTTGGTCACAGTGGCTGTATGACCAGATCTATCAGTTACAATGATTTTGGTAACGCCCAGCGGAGGCGGAGATTGCTCGTAAGGTAGATTACCGTAATAGAAATCAGCAATTCCGTTAGTACTTGCATGTGGACCTTGGGTTTTCTGTTTCTCGAAGTAATTGCTGAGTGTTTCGTTGCCGTCTCCGCGGAGCTCATTTTGGATTTGGATCCGAAGCTGGCGCACTCTTTTTATGCTTACTTTTTCGTTATACTGCTCGCGGCAAAAGATGGCGAGCAGTATATAGGTGATCAGCCCGGCCAGTATCTGGACCATCAGGCCGTAGCGGCTTCTGGCAATCAGATGGTAGAGGCGAAGGTGGCGCTTCCACCATCCGAAGAATTTTTCAATGTCCCATCTGAGTTTGTATATGAGAGCGATTTGCTCTGAAGAAAGGTCAAATCGGCTTGTCGCAACCCAGTATTTGATGCCATCTACCACATATCCGACGACTCTGACAGGCTTTTTGGTCTGATTGACTCCGGGGATGCCAAGCAAGACGATCGCATCGTAGAAAATGTCGGTGTCCGGCTTGAAGGTTTTGGCTTCTATGCAGGTTTTGTGTGTACTGGCTTTGATACGGCATACGAAATGTTTGTTCTCCTCTTGCCAGTGGTCAAACAGATCGTGTGCCTGATAACCTCGATCCAGAACGCCTGTTTGTCCTGCAGAGAGAATCATTGAAACGAAGGGGCGTTCAGGGCCTTTGCCATCAGTAAGAAACAGCTTGCGCGGAATCGAATGGTTCAGGTCAAACCCAATATGCACTTTGGCTTTCTTTGAGCCCTTTCTGTAGTCGGCCCAGTTCATGGAAAGGGATGCATCGATCAATGATCCGTCGATGGCGGCGAGTTGGCCGAGATCTTCATATTGGTTGGGCAGAATGCCAAGGGCTTGGTTTTGAAGGTTCTGATAAATGTAGGAGAGCTGTTCGATCCCCCGAGTGTTGACAGCTTCAGAAAAGCTGCTCTTCTTGATTCCCTCTTCGGGCGCGATGACAACGCGCGCAAAGGCATCCTCTTCGAGGACCTGGAGGAGGTGCTGAGCGGAGGTGTGCTCTTCCAAGTGGAAAAAGATAAGTGTCTTGAGTTGGTCTTCAAAGCTCATTTGCAAGGGTCTGTTTCCCCGTGACAGCAATGGCGGCATGCCGCCCATGGCCATATCAATGGGCCGGAATAGTTGGCGGAATGCCGCTGGATTTCTTGGGCAGCGAGAGGGTATGGCGATGTGGGTCATTTTGCAACTCCTTGAAATCATGTAGGATTTGCAAAATTCGCCGCCCATGCCCTCATGGAAATGTCAAGTAAAAAATGGCCTTAAGTCTTTGATTTTTCATATTTTTTAAAAAACCTTGATGCAATTTTCTAACCGGAAATTGCTGAATAAAAATAGGAAGAACCCTCAGGTCTCTGGAAAATGAGATCAATTTCAGTCCCGTTAGAATCTACGGCCTTTATAGAAGCGATATCATCCATCCCTTGAGGTTCCTCAACAACTGCCCAAGCCTCAAAGCGATAAGAATCATGAGAATTTCCAAAATAATCTGAAGCTGAGAGATGACTAGAGTATAGCGCAAAAGCGACAATGCTAGGATATTCGGTTGACTTTGACGCCGCCTGTGGAATGTTCTGGGATTCCGCTAAAATCTTCGTCTGCTGTGGGAGAAATCTGCTAGACGCCCGCTCTTTGCCCTTTAGATTCCACCCTGCGGCCACTTGGGGCTGAACTGCCAAGACATTAGGTCCTCCGCTTAAAAGGAATGGCAAGGCTAGAATTATTGCTACCCCAAGCCAACAGGGTCTTTTCATTTCTTACCTCCAGATGACAGCGGGTTGTTTCATGCAGGGATTGAACATCATGCATCCAAATTCTTTTCAACAGACCCATGCAGGACCAGGACGAAAACTCGCATGATATTCCTTCCGAACTCTAAGGCCCTCTTGTGGTTATGCTTTTAGAATAACCCTGGCAGGATGATGATCCTCCCGTCAGGGCAATGCTGTGGTATTTTGAGGAGCTGTCTCATGGACCGACCGCAGAAAGAGGTGTGAGGTTTCAAATTCAGGTATTTATGGGCCTATACACTCAGCTTTCAATCAGTATTCGTATTCCCATCGTGTAATATACCACTTGTTATTCT
Organism: uncultured delta proteobacterium; assembly: GCA_963830155.1. GTDB lineage: Bacteria > Desulfobacterota > DSM-4660 > Desulfatiglandales > Desulfatiglandaceae > CAWHLE01. The sequence continues at coordinate 189,815 of CAWHLE010000002.1, forward strand.
CTCGAACCATAGAATATGTAAGCCGTAATCGGCAGCCCGCGACTCTTATAGTTGCGTTATCTCCTGCAACACTGATCGTGGGATCAGAATAGATTGCTTTAGGATGATTCTTCATGCTCGTTGGAAGATAGGCGGAATACTCCTTTTTTGAAACCATCCTCCTTTCGCGTCCAATCATAAACTGACCATTTTCGTCCAGTAGAGCCAAAACACCTTGCTCGTCTTGCCTGTCCCATGCACTTTGAAAGGCGACCAGAGTCATTAGTACTGGTTCTTCTTCTGCAGATTTAGGTTTATAATCTCTAAGAGTCGTAGAACATCCAAATAAGAAAACTGAAACGAAAATAAGGAATATCATAGGAAGTACTTTCTTATACATTGACCTCCCTTTCCAAATTTAAGCTATAGTATAGGATCGAATAAACAATAGTGGGTAATCGGTAATTATATAATTGGATGCGGTCTTAGCGATTCACGCTTCGGAGTCCCCTGGCAGGATGATTATCCTCCCGTCAGGGGTAATGGTGAGGAATTTTGAGGAGCTTTCTCATGGTCCGACCTCAGAAAGA
>CAWHLE010000003.1:0-93285 GCA_963830155.1 uncultured delta proteobacterium
CTCCGACAAATGCAATTTTCTGGTCCACGACCACAATTTTGCGGTGCAAGCGACGCAATCTCCGGCGCCGCAGGGTCCAGGGCGATGTCTTGGGCCGGAACTTCAGCGCCAGTACTCCAGCCGCCGCAAGGTAATCGACTATGGTTTTCGGCATGCTATGCGAGCCGAATCCATCGATCAGAAGGTGGGTTTTTACGCCACGCAAGGCCGCCCGCTTGAGCGCTTCCGCAATGCGTTGTCCGGTATGGTCATTTCTAAAAAATATAGTTTTCCAGATAAATTTCATGCGCTGCCCCGTCCAGCGCCGGTTCGATCGCCGGAAAATAATCTTCGCCGTTTTGCAACAGGGTAATCTGATTGTTTGGAATAATTCGGCTCACAGCAAGGTTGCTCATAAAATTATGAGACTTTCAATTTCACCACATTTTTGATAAACATCGGAACCCGGAACATGTCGCCGTCATGATGTTCGCCGGACATGGGAATGGATACCACTTGGGTATTTGTTGACTCACGGGTTTATGTCTCCTCTCGTCTACGCAGTTGCTCCCTCAAATGGGCCCGGTCCCCCATCATACGAAGTAAAGGGCCATGCGCCGCAATTTCCACGATGCTGATAGAAGCCACAGGCATACTGATGCGATCGCGGAAACGCCCTACATCAATGCCCAACAGTGAGCACAGCATAATCCGGGTCGTGGCCTTATGAGAAACCACGAGGACATTTCCTGTAGTGTAAGTTTTCTCAATTTCCTCAAGCACAAGTGAACTGCGCCGGGCAATATCAATCCCTCTTTCCCCTCCAGTTGGAGCGTTCCACCCCGGATCGGCTAACCAGCGAACATAGGTATCATGAAACTCGCGATTCACCTCTTCAGGGGTTTTTCCTTCCCATTGACCATAAGCAATTTCCTTCAGCCCTTCTTTGAGTTGCATTCGTATCCCGGCCGCCTCGCAAAGAGGTTTGGCCGTGGCGACGGCACGGCGTAGCGGACTGGAAAAGACAGCGACCCATGGAAGAGATTTATAAGCATCGGCAAAATCCCCTGCCATCTGATAACCTTCCGGGGTTAAATCCGGGTCAAGGGTGCCGCAGTAACCACCTGTCTGGCTGGCAGTGGTTTCCCCATGTCGCAGAAAATAGATGATCAGAGTCATAAGTTAGCCCTTCCCTTCGCTTTGATCGCGCGAGATCTGGCCCAATCAGGTAACGATCTTTGCCTATGTTGCCCGCGAGTCCACACTATTTTCCATCTCGGTCCTGTACTGACCAAGGCGTGCGGCACTGTTGCACCTGGCTCGATGATACAGAGCTTGCTGCGCCGCGGCCGCATTTGCCTGCTGACCCTTCCATATTTCCAACGCGGGTTGCTGGATGGCGCGGGCAAACGAAAACGCCAACGCCCAAGGCAATCGCGACTTGAATCTAACATTCATGGCATTCAAACGGGCCGTGGCCAGTTCACCGGATTGGCCGCCCGACAAGAACGCAATCCCCGGAACGGCAGCGGGGACGGCTCGCAAAAGACACCTCACGGTGGCGTCGGCCACCTCATCCACCGCTGCTTGCTTGGGGCAGGTCAATCCCGGAAGCACCATATTGGGCTTCAGGATCATGCCCTCCAGAGCCACCCGTTGGGTGTAGAGTTGGCTGAAAACCGTCTGCAGGACTTCCGCCGTTACTTCGAAACACCTCTCCAGGGGATGCTCGCCCTCCATGAGCACTTCAGGCTCGACGATGGGGACCAGACTGGCTTCCTGACACAAGGCAGCATAGCGAGCCAGCGCATGCGCATTGGCCTCGATACAACCCCGACTGGGAATGCCAGCGGCGATGGTAATCACCGCGCGCCACTTGGCAAAACGGGCGCCCATTTGAGCGTATTCGGCCAGACGGTCGCGCAATCCATCCAGGCCTTCGGTTATTTTCTCACCGGGGTGGGCAGCCATATCTTTCGCGCCGGTGTCCACCTTGATGCCCGGAATGATACCCGCGTCGGTTATGACTTTAACAAACGGAGTCCCATCTTTCCTGGACTGACGGATGGTCTCATCATAAAGGATGACGCCACTGATAAACTCACCTAAACCAGGAGTGGTCACAATCAATTCCCGGTAGGAACGGCGGGTTTCTTCCGTTTGAGGAATCCCCAGTTTTTCAAAACGCTTGTTACAGGTGGGGGTACTCTCATCCATGGCCAGAAGACCTTTGCCCTCAGCGACCATCGTTTTGGCAGTGGCTATAAGCTCTTGTGCACTCATCTCTGAACCCTCCGATTTTTGAAATCATACGCCCTCCTATTCATCCTGTGAAAAAATGACCACCGTGTACGGCCCAATGCCGATTTCACCGCAGCAGGGCAGTCCATCGGTTCCTTTCTCACGGGTTTCGACGTCCGGAGTTGGATGATTGGCAAAATTCGAACCGTAGTTATAGGAGTCACTATTGAAGCGTGTTTTCCACAATCCGGTCCGTGGAAAACCGATGACATAACCATCTCGATTTTGATTCGTCATATTCACCACCACAACGACGCTATCGGTTGGGCCTTGTTTGTCCCAACGATGGAAGGCGATGAGTTTGGCCTCATTGTTGAAATGATAGATATGGATGTTTTGACCGCACAACCCCCGCGTCACGCCTGACCGGTTGCGCCGCAGGGCGATCAGGTCCCGATACATGCTGAGAATACCGTTTTCCCCCTCGGTCCGGGACCAATCGATCGGGACCTTATCCTGGAACCACCGATCTTCCAGCAACTCCTGTCCTTGAAAAATCATCGGGATACCGGGCGAAGTAAGAACAATAGCGGCTCCTAATGTGGAGCGCTTCTTGGAAAACCAGCTGTCCACGTTTCCCGGCCAGATCTCCTCCGGCACGCGTTCCCGGCCATTAGCAATCTCGTCGTGCGACTCAGTATAAATGACCCGCCGAAAAGCGTCTAAATCGTAGCGATGCTCGATAGCTTTGCTGACCGCACCCAAATCACGTGATGCATCATCACGGACGATGACGGCCTGGCGGACGGGGTGAACAAATTCGGCATCCCATTGTGCATTGAACCCTGCGCCGCCCGCTCCTACATCTTTGGTGACCCAGGGGTTATTCCGCATGCTTTCGCCGATGCTGATCTTGCCGGGAAACAGTTGTCGGATTTCCGCATTGATCCACTGCATCAAGGTCCAGCCTTCGGGAATGTCACTAGCCGGATTTCCCGCATTACCGTCAATGCTTTTGATATAGGTTATCATGTCCCAACGTAAACCGTCGACGTGGTACTCCTCGAACCACATCAGGGCGTTATCGCGCAGATATTGGCGCACTTCACCTCGACCATAATCGGGGCGGGTCTCGCCCCAGGGTGTACTCGAGCGGCGATCCTCGTAAAAGTAGATTCCCCCTTTCTCATTTTCGCTCCAACCGTCAAACTGCCACAAATCAAGATCGCCTGGACCAAAGTGGTTGTAAACGACGTCAACGATGACAGCGATCCCTTGCTCGTGGGCCGCTTTAACAAAGCGCTTAAAGGCATCAGGTCCACCGTAAATGCTTTCAACAGCAAAGGGATGAGCCGGATTGTACCCCCACGAAAAATCGCCTGAAAACTCCATGATCGGCATTACTTCAATGGCATTGATACCCAGTTCTTTAAGGTAAGGAAATTTTTCACTGGCACTTTCAAACGTCCCCGGGTGTCCCTTCTCTTTAACGTTAAAGGTGCCGACGTGCATCTCGTAAATGACAAGCTCATTCCCCGTTGCCATGTGAAAGGTATCACCACCCCAGTCGAAGGCTTTAGGATCATAGATAATTCCGTTGCCCGCCGAGTTCGTCACTTTTCTGGCATAAGGGTCGATACGAAAAAGGGGGCCATTGGGACCGTGAATCAAGTATCTGTATTCATCCCCTGTTTTTGCCTCTGACACGTCAATCGACCAGCAACCGTTCTGCTCGCTGACCAGAGGTCTTGAGGTCTTGCTCCAGTCATTGAAGGTTCCGGTAACGTAAACCTTTTCGGCATGGGGCGCCCATACCCGAAAGGTCACACCCTTTGCATCGGGAATGGCCCCCATGCCTGAATAACTTGCCATTGTGCGAGCTTTTTCTGTCATGATTTGCTCCAAAGTTTAATCCAATGCTTCGATGGTTTTGTCAAATTCGATGTTCTCTTCGAACTTGGCTTGGTCCTTGTCATAACCTCCCACAGCACCGCCGTGGTCGGCCATGTTCAGCATGAGATTGCGCCCCATGGCGCAGAAACCAACCATGCCGATTGCATACTGTTGTCGTAGTTGCTTATTAGTCATGGTATTGCCGCCAGAGCGGTACGCGTCGGTTCATTTAGGGAACTCATTTTTCCGAATCTCCCGCTTCGCCTTCCGTCTTGGCTTTCGCTTCAGGCTTTGGCTCGGCTTTGGCCGGATCAATAATCTCTTTCCGATTCTCGCGCTGCGCCTTCTCCCAGTCTGCAACTGCTTGAAGGTCTTTGCGCCCCAATTCCTCGTAGAGTTCATGGACTCGCTTGACGATCCCCGGCGTCAAATCGGACGGTGTCTTGGCTTTGATTTCAGGTTTAGGCTCGACCTTCGCTTCCGGCTTCGGCTCGGCCTTGGCTTCAGGCTTGGGTTCGGCTTTGACTTCGGGCTTGTCCTCGGCTTTGGCCTCAGGCTTGGGCTCGGCTTTGACTTCAGGTTTAGACTCGGTTTTGGCGTCGGGCTTAGGTTCGGCCTTGACTGGATCAAAAATCCGATACGCGAGCAGTTTCACACGGTCACTCAAGAGCGCCCATATCAGCGCGTATCCCCATACGAACCCGGCCCAAACCCAGCCGAGGGGTGGCATAAGCAGTCCGTAAACCGCGATGAACGTCGCCACGATTTGCGTGCCGAGCACGGCCATCCATAAAATCCGCGCGGGACGGATGGACCAGAACGGGCCGCGCGTGCGCGTCAGGAAAATCGTCAGATGTCCGGCCACGGACAGCATCAGATACATCATCGGCTGAAGATGCGGATGGTCGAGATGAAAAACGCGGTCGCCAAGGTAAAACAGACCAAACGCAGCCACGGGGCCGACGACGCCCAGCACCGTGGCGATCCCCATCACCAGGCGCATGTTCCAGGCCTCGGGCTTGTCCTTGTAATGAACGTTGTCATACGCAATGGACAGGATGGCGCCGTCGTTGAGCAACGCCAGCATCACGATCATCACGGCTGTCAATGGATAAAAGTTGAAGATCAGGATCGCCGCCGTCATGAACAACAACACGCGCAGCGTCTCGGCGATGCGGTAGATCGCGTAACTGTTCATCCGTTGGAAAATTCTCCGGCTCTCCTTGATGGCGTCAATAATCACCGACAACCCGGGTGTCGTCAGCACGATGGAAGCCGCCGCGCGCGCCGCGTCCGTCGCAGCCGAAACGGCGATGCCGCAGTCGGCCTTCTTCAGCGCGGGGGCGTCATTCACTCCGTCACCCGTCATGCCGACCATGTGACCGCGTTGCTGCAGGACATCCACAATGTGGAACTTGTGTTCGGGGAACACCTGAGCGAAACCATCGGCCTTCTCGATGGACTCGGCCACCTCTGTGGTCTCTTGCTTTTTCGAGTCGCCCAGGCCGCCGGCATCGAGGATATTTGACGCCCATCCCAAGCTTCTTGGCGGTTTCCTGGGCGATGGCCAGTGCATCGCCCGTAACCATCTTGATTTTTACGCCCATCGCCAGCGCGGTTGCGATGGTTGTCTTGGCATCTTCGCGAGGCGGATCGAACAAGGGCAACACGCCCACAAACTGCCACTTGTCTTCCTGATCTGCCCGCGCCACGCCCAACGAACGAAAGCCGCGCGCCGCAAATTCGTTGACGGCTTTCTCGACGGCGGGCTTTACCTGCCCGACATTGGCCGACAACTTCAAGATCACCTGCGGCGCGCCCTTGGTCACCTTGAACGTCTTTCCGTCTTTGGCTTTGACGGTGGCCTCGGTGCGCTTATGCACCGGGTCGAACGGCTGGAAATGAACCACCTCGTAAGCCTTTAACGAATCCTTGTCTTTCAGTCCGCCCAGGACGGCCAGATCGATGGTGTCGTTATTTTCCGCGCGCGACGCCAGCGCGCCATTGAGGATAACTTGATCGGCGGGGACATGGTTCACGCTGAACGGATCCCCAGCGTCAGCTTGTTCTGGGTCAGGGTGCCGGTCTTGTCCGCGCACAGCACGTCCACGCCCGCCAATTCCTCGATGGCCACCAGCTTGCTCACAATCGCCTTTTTCTTGGCCAGCAGGCGCGCGCCGACCGCCATCGTCACCGACAACACCGTGGGCATCGCCACGGGAATCGCGGCCACGGTCAGCACCAGGGCGAACTGCAACGTGGTGAGGATCGGGTCGCCGCGGAAGATCGCGACGGTAATAATCACCGCCACCATAGCCACCGCGAGGATGATCAGGTAATTGCCAATCTTCAAAACCGCCTTTTGAAAATGGCTGACGGTGTGCGCCTCCTGCACCAGTTGCGCCGTTTTGCCGAAGTAGGTCTTCGCACCCGTGGCGTACACCATCGCGCCGATTTCACCCCGGCGAATGATCGAACCGGAAAACACCGCCTCGCCGGATTTGCGCGTGGCGGGCAACGACTCTCCCGTCAGCGCGGACTGATCCACTTCCACCGGGTCACCCTCCAACAAGCGCGCATCCGCCGGCACGATGTCGCCCAGACGCACGCGGATGACGTCGCCCGGCACCAGCTCACGCGCCTCCGGGGTGGTCCACTTCCCATCACGTTTCACCCGGGCCTTGATCGCCAGCTTGGCCTTCAGCGCGGCGATGGCGTTGCCGGCTTCGTGTTCTTCCCAGAATCCGACCACGGCGTTGGCCAGAAGCAGAAGGAGGATGATGGCAAAGTCCGGCCAGTGCCGGACCACGCCCGAGAGAATCACAGCCACTTCGATCATCCACGGGATGGGACCCCAAAAATAGGTGAGGAATTTCAGGAACGGATTGGTCTTCTTTTCTTCAATCTCGTTCGGCCCATATTGGGTTAGCCGTTTCTTCGCCTCGGCTTGACTGAGGCCGTCCGGCGACGACCCCAATTTTGCCTGCAGTTCCGGCATGGGAAGGGATTTCAGATCGTCCTTCGCATCGGGCTTCGATCCCGGCTTGGATTCGGGAGCCTTGGGCTGGTCGGCATTGGGTTTCATAATGGGTATTCTCCTGTCTTTGCTACGCCGCAGGTTTCGTGAGTTGCGGGATACTTGTTGTCATTTGGAGTTACCCCACTTCCAGTTCCGGATTTCCGGCATGTCCTGGCCGTGCTTGTCGATGTACAGCTTGTGCTCGATGAGCTTGTCCCGCACCATCTGCTTCAGGTAGGCCCCCTTGGAACCCAAATGGGGCAGTCGATCGACCACGTCTTGCACCAGATGAAAGCGGTCCAGGTCGTTCTGCACTCTCATGTCAAAGGCCGTCGTGATCGTGCCCTCTTCCTTATAGCCCCGGACGTGCAGGTTTTGGTTGTTCCGGCGGTAGGTCAGCCGGTGGACCAGCCAGGGGTATCCATGAAAGCCAAAGATGATGTGCTTGTCTTTCGTGAAGAGCGAGTCGTAATCCTTGTCGCTTAGCCCGTGCGGGTGCTCGGTTTGCGGCTGGAGCTTCATGAGGTCAACCACATTAATCACCCGGATTTTCAGATCGGGCAGATGTTTGCGAAGGATGGAAACGGCGGCCAGAATCTCCAGTGTGGGCGTGTCTCCGCAACAGGCCATGACCACGTCCGGCTCAGCGTCTTGGTCGTTGCTGGCCCATTGCCAGATGCCAATTCCTTCCGTGCAATGCACGACCGCCGCTTCCATGGTCAGCCATTGGGGCAGTGCGTGTTTTCCCGCAACCACCACGTTCACATAGTGCCGGCTGCGCAGGCAGTGATCAAAAACCGACAACAGGCAGTTGGCGTCGGGCGGAAGATAAACGCGCACGATATCGGCCTTTTTGTTGATAACGTGGTCGAGGAAACCGGGATCCTGGTGCGTGAAGCCGTTGTGATCCTGCTGCCAGACGTGGGAGGCCAGCAGATAGTTCAGCGACGCGATCTTCCGGCGCCAGGGCAGTTCCAACGTTACCTTCAGCCACTTGGCGTGCTGGCTGAACATCGAATCGACGATGCGAATGAAGGCCTCATAGCTGTTGAACAGCCCGTGCCGCCCGGTCAGCAGATAACCCTCCAGCCAACCCTCGCACTGGTGCTCGCTGAGCATCGAGTCCAGCACGCGTCCGGCGGGTGCCAGGAATTCATCATTCTTCACTTCCCGGGCGTCCCACTGACGGTTAGTTGCTTCAAAGACCGCGCCAAGAAGATTCGAGAGTGTCTCATCGGGACCGAAGATACGGAAATTGCGCTGATCCTGATTCAGCTTGGCCACGTCACGCAGGAACTTACCCAGCACGAGCGTATCTTGGCCGTCAACGGCGCCTGGCGAAGGCACCTTCACCGCGTGGACGTGGAAGTCGGGCATGCGCAAGTCGCGGAGCAGCATGCCGCCGTTGGCGTGCGGATTGGCGCCCATCCGCCGGTCGCCCTTGGGCGCCAGCTCGGCCAATTCCGCCATGAGGCGGCCATTTTCATCGAATAGTTCTTCGGCCTTGTAGCTCTTCATCCAACTTTCAAGCTGTTTGACATGATCGGGATGCTCGGAATCCACCAGGATCGGCACCTGGTGCGCTCGGAACGTGCCCTCCACTTGCAGACCATCGACGACTTTCGGTCCCGTCCAGCCCTTAGGTGACCTCAGGACGATCATTGGCCAGCGCGGCCGGGTGGTGTCGTCCTTGTTCCGTGCATTCTCTTGGATTTGCCGGATCCCCTCGATGGCCTTTTCCATGGTGGCGGCCATGAGTAGATGCATCTTTTCCGGCTCATCACCTTCCACAAAGTACGGCGTCCACCCGCAGCCTCGAAAAAATTGCTCCAGTTCCTCATGCTCGACCCGGGCCAGGACGGTCGGGTTGGAAATCTTGTAGCCATTGAGGTGCAGGATCGGGAGCACGGCTCCGTCGGTAATTGGGTTGAGAAATTTGTTGGACTGCCATGCGGTCGCCAAGGGGCCCGTTTCCGCTTCACCATCGCCGACCACGCAGGCGACGATCAGATCGGGATTATCGAACACGGCCCCGAAGGCATGGCTGAGCGAGTACCCCAACTCGCCGCCTTCGTGAATCGACCCCGGCGTCGTCGGCGCAACATGGCTGGAAATCCCGCCGGGAAACGAGAACTGCATGAACAGCTTCTTGAGCCCGGCTTCATCCTGGCTGATCTCCGGATAGACCTCGCTGTAGGTGCCTTCGAGATAAGTATTGCCCACCAGCGCCGGGCCGCCGTGACCGGGACCGGCGATGTAGAACATATTCAGGTCATACTTCTTGATGACCCGGTTCAGGTGCACGTAAATGAAGTTCTGACCCGGCGTCGTGCCCCAGTGTCCGACCACCAGAGGTTTCACGTGCGACAGTTTCAAAGGCTCCCGAAGCAAAGGATTGTCGTAGAGATAAATCTGGCCGACTGACAGATAATTCGCGGCCCGCCAATAGGCGTCGATTTTGGAAAGCTGTTCGGTTGACAATGGTTTATCCGTTGCATTCTCTTTTTTCATCTTCATGATCGCTTTCCTTTCCAAATGAATTTGCTCACACATAGGTTTCGGACTACAAGTACGGCGTCAGCAATCGCGCAATGCCGTCGCGCAGGCGAGCCCGCAGTCGACGGCCATCCATCTCCTCCTTCGTCACAGGATAGGCGCCATTCCGTTTCGTCTCGACCCACTGATCAAGCCGCTGGGCGAGTTCGGCGTCGTAACATTCCAAGTTGAACTCGAAGTTAAGGCGCAAGCTTCGCGCATCCCAGTTGGCCGATCCCAGCAGCACCCAGCAGCTATCCACCAGCATGAGTTTTGAGTGATCGAATGGAGGCGGGGTTAGCCAAATATGGCATCCATGCTGGAGCACTTGGGACCACATCGCCCGGGAGGCCCACAAGACGAACGGCAGGTCGATTCGTGAGGGCAAAATGATATCAACCTGCACTCCGCGCATTGATGCCAGATTCAGGGCGGATACCACGGCAGGGTCAGGCAGAAAATAGGGAGTCATGATCCGGACTGAATAGCGGGCAATCGAGAGGGCTCCCAACAGCGTCCAAAGAAGCTTCTCGAAATTCTCATCCGGGCCATCGGTCACGCCTCGCGCCAACACCTGCCCCGCGCTTTCGGTTTTGGGAAACCACGAATCACCACGCAAAGCTTCACCGGTCGTGAATAGCCAATCATCGGTGAACACTTCTTGCAGTTGGGTCACTACCGGGCCCTTCACTCGGAAATGGATATCCTGTATAGGGTTTGGCGCTTGGCGTTGAAGGCAGTGTTCCACTCGAATATTCATGCCGCCGGTAAATCCAACACGTCCATCCACCACCAGGATCTTCCGGTGTGTGCGCATGTTCATCGACATCAGATGCCACAAAGCAAACGGCGGGAGAAACCGCGCATACTTCACCCCCTCTCGTCGCAGCGTGTGGAGAATAGTGGGCCAGGAGTACCCAGTCCCCGTCGCGTCAATCAGAACCCGCACTTCCACGCCCCGGCGCGCGGCCTCTCCAAGCGCATGCGCAAAATCCGTCCCGACTTCGTCTCGATCGAAGATATAGGTCACGAAAGAGACTGTCTTGCGTGCGTGTTGGATCGCTTCCAGCATGGCCGGATAGGCTTCATCTCCGTTCACCAACGGATCGATCCGATTGCCCGGCAGCAAGGGTCGATCGACCACACCCCCAACGACCCGAGCCAGCATCTCGAGATGCCCTCTGTGATCCGGCAGATGGCGCGGCAACTCTTCCGGCAGACATCCGGGTTGGGCAGCTTGTGCCCGGTAGCGTTCAAGGTTCTTTCGCAGTAGAGCGGCCTTATGGCGAATGCGATTGACTCCGAAGATGAAATACATGACAGCCCCGACCAGGGGCACAAGCCAAATAAAACCCACCCACGCGATGGCTGCGCGCGAATCACGCTTGTTGAGAACCGCGTGCCCAGTCGCCAACACAGAGAAAAGAAATCCAAATCCGATGGCCCCTATGTGCCAGACGTCGTGCACCAGATTACCAACGGCCATCGTCATCGCGGTCTCTCCCTGAGGTTTGTCCTCTTCGTCTTCATAACTCACTTTCTTTAAGAAGGCCCTATCTCCTGTTTGCTTCAACGGGAATGCTTCTTGGCAGCCTTTTCATCGACCCAGTATCCTTTGCGATCGTAATGTCGATGCAGTCCGGTCTCATAATCCCGAGTCAGCAGAGACTCCTCCGTGTATTCCGGTGACTGCTTGATGGTCTCGCTGGAAAGATTGACGAAGACTTTCGATTCACTCCAACTAACGCGCTCGATCCATTGCGGTGAAACCAGGACCTTTTTCCCAGGCCACCAGTTCCGTGTATCGATGATTAGATAACGAATCGCCCACGTTTCGTCATCGATGATAAAATCCTCGACGTGGCCAATCTCGCCGTCGGCGGCTTGGATGTGATGACCACTCACATCGTGCGTGCTGCGCAAATGGGGATCCCACGACGCTTTCTCAGCCCGGGTGGCTTCTTTCCATTTTTCACGGTCACGCTCGATGTAGGGATAATATCCCCATGTGTATGGGCCGCCCCAATACATCGGCCATCCATAATACCCGTAGTAGGCCTGTTCGAATTGTCGCGAGACGGGCTTGTCACTGTTCAAGGATGGACTGTCCTCAATCTGCTTTTTAGTCAAATCGATGGAGATGTGTTGCTCTTCTTTAATCACGGCGGCCAGCGCATACGGGGAAATCAGCACCTGCCTGCCCGTAAGCCAGTTTCCCGTGTCGGCGACCAGATAGCGAATCGCCCAGTGCCGGTCATCGAAGTAGAATTCTTTGACCTTCCCTATTTCACCGTCGAGGCTGTCCAATTTGTAACCTTGTAGTGTTTTGGCTTTGCTTAGCATAATTGTCCTCCTTTCGTTCTTTAAGTTTCGTTAACATTTATTCCGTCGCATGCTCGAAATTCCTTTTTTCACTGGCCTTGCCAAGTCCGAGAACGCGGCAGACCATGTTCGCGATCATCCATTCTTCGTCCGTATGAATGACGCGAACAGTGACCCGGCAGGCCGCCGTGGAAATCACGCCCGCATTCGCCGCGTTCCGCTTTTCTTCGAGCTGGATTCCAAGAAATCCCAGCCCATCGCAGATCCGGGCGCGGACTACAGGTGCGTTCTCCCCGATGCCGCCCGCGAACACCAGCGTGTCCAGTCCGCCCAACGCCGCCGCGAATGCGCCGATCCATTTCTTGACCTGGTAGCAAAACAGCGCGACCGCTTCAGCCGCCCTCACGTCCTGCGTTTCACAGTCGAGCAAATCGTGCATGTCGGAACTGGTCTCCGACACGCCGAGCAACCCGGACTGGGAATTGACCATCTCGTTAAATTGCTTCGCGCCCATTTGTTCAGTGCGCGCCAGATACCAAACCAGTCCGGGATCGAGATCGCCGGAGCGGGTGCTCATGGGCACTCCGGCTGTCGGGGTGAAACTCATGCTTGTGTCCACCGGTTTGCCGTCACGCACCGCCGCCAGGCTCGCGCCATTGCCAAGGTGGGCGAGGATGACCCGGCCTCCTGCCGCTTCCGTTCCGGCCAGGCGGGCCAGTTCTCCCATTAAAAAGGCGTAAGACAACCCGTGAAACCCGTACCGCCGCACGCCCTGCGCTTCGTAGCGGCGCGGGATCGGCAATAAGTGCGCCACGCGCGGCAGGTCATGGTGAAAAGCCGTGTCGAAACACGCCACTTGGGGCAGGTCAGGAAATCGGCGATGAAACGCCTCGGTCAACAGGATCTCCTCCGGCAGATGCTCAGGATCGAATGGACTGAGCCGTTGTAGCTCCTCAACCATTTCCGCGGTGATTCGCTGCGGTTTGCTATACTTCGGCCCGCCATGCACCACGCGATGCCCCACCGCGGTCAATGCATCACGCCCGACTGCGTTCCTCGATCCAATCCATCAAAATGCTCACCGCCACCGTGTGATCCGGCGCTGTCACCGGCCTCGAAAAGTTGTCCGCCTGGTTCAAACCTTTCACCCGCAAGGTGGCCTCCGGCAGTCCAATCCGCTCAATCCCGCCCTCCAGAATCCGTCGGAGCGAGTCACCGGCCTCGAACAGCGCGAACTTGATGCTCGACGAACCGCCATTGATCGTCAGGAGGCGCGGGTTAGATGGTTTCATGGATAACTCCATCGGATCACCGCTGCCACAGGATTCGTGCGTCTTCGAGTGGGATCGCAACGCCGTCGCAGTGCGGTATCACTCGCGCCGTATAGTCCGCAGGTGGGCGAGCCGCAGGCACAGCCGCGCTGTAAACGTAGCCGTCCGATGCGCCGGCCAGTTGGCGGACGCGCTTCATCTCCTGCCGGACCGGCTCTCCACCATTCACGCCGTTGGCGTAAAGTTCTACACGCACAGTATTCGGGTCAAGATCGCTGAGATAAACCTGAACCTCGAATACGTGATTCTCCCCGTCAGTCGCTACCTTCATTTCGCCGAAGCGCAGATTTGACCAGTTCTGTTCCATCGCACGCTGCCAATTCGCCAACTGAACGCCCATTGCGCCTTTACCGGCAGCACGCTCACGGTATGCCGCAGCAGCGGGGATGTAGTGTTTTTCGGTGTATTCGCGCACGGTGCGGTTCGCGGAAAACTGCGGTGTCAACTGCGCCATGCTTTCACGCATACGCGCGACCCAAGCGGTTGGGATGCCCTTATCGTCGCGGGTATAAAACTCGGGGATCACGGCTCGTTCGAGCAGGTCGTAGAGCGCGTCGGCTTCGGCGGCGTCCCAGGCCGGATCGTCGCCATGCTCCTGGCCATCCCCCAACGCCCACCCGAGTTGAGGCGTGTAGGCTTCCGCCCACCAGCCGTCCAATTCCGAGAGATTGATGCCTCCATTGACGAGCACCTTCATGCCGCTCGTTCCGCAGGCCTCCCAGGGCCGTCGTGGCGTGTTGATCCAGACATCTACCCCCTGCACCAGATGCTCGGTCAAAAGCATGTCGTAGTCACTGAGGAAGATCACATGGGGGCGAGCCTCGGGCCGGCGGATGAAATGCGTCCATTCCTGAATCAGGGCCTGCCCGGCCTGGTCCTGCGGATGGGCCTTGCCCGCAAGGATGAGTTGCACAGGCCGCTGAGTATCGGTCAACAGGCGAAGCAGTCGATCGGGGTCGTGAAGAAGCAGGTTCGGTCTCTTGTAGGTCGCGAAGCGGCGTGCAAAGCCCAGTGACAACGCCTTGGGATCAAACAGATGTTTGGCCTCGTCAACCGCATCGGGTGACGCGCCTGAGGCGGCCAGGTGCCTGGACAATCGCTCGCGGGCGTATTCCACAAGAGACTTGCTGGCGGCGATACGAAATTCCCAGAGCTTGGCGTCGGAGACGCGGCGAATGTCCCGCTCTAAGGTTTCAACCGTGCCCAGCCAGCGGCCTTTTCCGCAGGCTTCAGTCCACAAATCGTCAGATTCTGCCGAGTCCCAGCTCGGCATGTGGACTCCGTTGGTAACATGTCCGATGGGCACTTCCTCCTCCGCCCAGCGCGGAAAGAGGGGCGAAAAGATCCGTCGGCTCACCTTTCCGTGCAAGCGGCTCACCCCGTTAACCGATCCGCTCCCTCGCACAGCCAGGTAGGCCATATTGAAGGGTTCAGAAGAGTCGTTCGCGTTGGCGCGCCCAAGGGCCAGCAGATCGTGGAGCGAGATGCCGAGCTTGTTCTGGGCGTACCAACCGAGGTATTGTTCGATGAGGGCAGGAGAGAAACGGTCAAAACCGGCGGCCACCGGCGTGTGGGTCGTAAAGAGGTTGCCCGATCGCGTTGCGGTCAGTGCCACTTCGAAAGGTTGTCCGGTCTCTTCCATAAAGGTTCGAGCCCGTTCCAACACGGCGAAGGCGGCATGCCCTTCATTCAGATGGCAGACTTCCGGCTGGATGCCGAGGGCATTGAGCAGGCGCCACCCGCCAATCCCGAGAAGCAGTTCTTGCTTGAGACGTAATTCCGGCCCGCCCCCGTAAAGCTCGCTGGTAATGCCTCGGTGAGCCGGGAGGTTCATAAGGTCATTGCTGTCGAGCAGGTAAAGCTGCACTCGGCCAACCTGGACCTGCCAGGCGCGCAGCCAGACCGGGTAACCGGGCAAGTCGAGCTCCAGCCGCAACCACTCCCCGTTCGCTTGGCGCAACGGCGTGATGGGCAATTGCCCGGGATCGTTGTAAGGGAAAAGGGCCTGTTGCGCTCCTTCTTTGTCGAGCACCTGTCGAAAATAGCCTTGTTGGTAGAGCAGCCCCACTCCGACCACCGGCACGCCCAGGTCACTGGCCGCTTTGAGCTGATCGCCGGCCACATTGCCAAGCCCCCCGGAGTAGATGGGCAGAGCTTCGCTCAACATGAATTCCATGCTGAAATACGCGACACGGGTCAGGGGCGACTGTGGATGATCTTGCTGAAACCACGCAGGGGCTTTCGCCGCCTGACGCCTGGCTCGCACGAGCGCATCGACCTTTTTGCGGAAGGCGGGATCGGCTGACACGCGCTGGAGTTTGTCCCTCGAGACAGTCTGTAGGACGACCCAGGGGTTTTGAGTGAACTCCCAAAGCGCGGGATCAAGCTGCCGCCACACTTCGTCGGTAGCATGATTCCACGACCAGCGCATATCCAGGGCAAGCGCCGCCAGGGAATCGAATCCTTTGACGTTCGTGGGTAAAAGACTGTAAATCGGCTTGCTGACAGGTGTTTGTTTGCTCATAGTTTTTCCTCCAAATTTGTATTGCTTGCAAGCCCTGACCGCTGTGGCGCCGCAGCCAATGTATCGTTGACGATTGTCTGCGCTTCCTCCAAGATGCGGTGCAGATGATCCGCTCCACGGAAGCTCTCCGCATAGATCTTGTAGATGTCCTCCGTCCCTGAGGGACGCGCCGCGAACCATCCACTTTCCGCTATTACTTTCAACCCGCCGATGGGAGCGCCGTTACCCGGTGCGTGGGTGAGGATGGTCCGGATCTTTTCCCCAGCCAGGTCTGTGAGCCGAACCTGCTGCGCCGAGAGTCTCTCCAGCATTGCTTTTTGCTCCGGAGTGGCCGGGGCCTCAACTCGGTCGTAAACCGGCTCACCGAACTCGCGGGTGAGCTCGTGGTAGATTTCGCCAGGATCTCGGTCCATCCGGGCCGTGATCTCCGCCGCGAGCAAAGCCGGGACGATCCCGTCTTTGTCCGTCGTCCAGACGCTGCCATCCCGACGGACGAAAGATGCCCCCGCACTCTCTTCCCCGCCGAACCCAAGGGAGCCGTCGAGCAAGCCATCCACGAACCACTTGAAGCCAACCGGCACCTCGTAGAGCTTCCGCCCCAGCTTCGCGGTGACGCGATCAATCATCTGGCTGCTCACCACCGTCTTGCCAACCGCCGTTTCCTTGCGCCACTTCGGTCGGTGTTGGAAGAGATAGAAGATGGCGACCGCAAGGTAGTGGTTGGGCGGCAGCAGTCCCGCGCTCCGGGTGACAATCCCGTGCCGATCGTGGTCGGTATCGCAGGCGAAGGCGATCTCGAAGCGATCCTTCAGACCGATCAACCGCTCCATCGCATAGGGCGAGGAGGGGTCCATGCGAATCTGGCCGTCCCAATCGACCGTCATGAAACGGAAGGTCGGATCGACGGCCTCGTTGACGACCGTGAGGTTCAACCCGTAACGCTCGGCGATCGGCGCCCAGTAATGGACCCCGGCGCCGCCGAGCGGATCCACCCCCAGGCTGATCTTCGCGCCGCGAATGGCGTCCATGTCAATCACATTGGCGAGATCGCCAATGTAGGCATTAAGGAAGTCGTGCCGGTGCGTCGTGGAAGCGCGAAGCGCCTTTTCGAAAGGAATGCGTTTCACGCCCCGCAGGCCATTCTCGAGAAACCCGTTTGCCTTCCCCTCGATCCAATCAGTGACGATGCGTTCCGCCGGCCCACCGTTTGGTGGGATTGTACTTGAAGCCGCCGTCATGGGGCGGATTATGAGAAGGTGTGATCACAATGCCATCAGCCATTCCTTTCTTGCGCCCGCGGTTGTACGTGAGGATCGCGTGGGAAACGACAGGGGTCGGGGTATATTCATCCCCTTCCGCGAGCATGACTTCCACACCATTGGCCCCCAGCACCTCCAGCGCGCTGGCAAGAGCCGGCACGGAAAGGGCATGTGTGTCCATACCGAGAAACAGCGGGCCATCGATCTTCTTCTGCCTACGGTACAGGCAAATGGCCTGGCTGATGGCGAGGATATGCCATTCATTGAAAGCCTTCTCCAGCGCAGACCCACGATGCCCTGAGGTACCGAAGGAAACCCGTTGCTCCGGCATCGAAGGGTCAGGCACCTCCGTATAAAAGGCCGTGACGAGTCTGGGTACGTTCACCAGCATCGATGCTTCGGCCGGCTTTCCTGCACAAGGACTTATTTTCATGAATTGATCCACCTCCTCGATCGGCTTTACCCATTGACAAACGGTTCGGAAGGCAGAATGGGAAACGGTTTTCTATCTGACTTTCATACTTTGTTTGACCCTACGGTAGCGCCGGATAAGTGTCGTTGTCTTCACCGTTTTCCTCCCGTCTGAGTCGTCTTCCCAAGCACATGGCTCTTTGATGCAATGGTATCCATCAGGTCATTCCAGGACTTGTCAAAAGATAGGGCTCCCTCGCGCTGGAATTCGGCAGAGAGCGCCGCATTGTCCACACCAACCTTTGCCAATCTGGCGAGTATTTCTTCGGCGTCGCCCCCGTCAACCGGCAACACGTGATCCACCTCCCCGTGATCGGCGAAGGCGAGTAACGTCCCCTCGGGCATGGTGTTAATAGTGTCTGGAGCTGCCAACGCCTTGATGTAAAGGATATCTGAGGCTTGAGGGCCTTTGGTCAGGAGCCCACGGGCAATGTTGTCGAGCCAAAGGCTTTGACCGAGATCATGCAGTCGTTGGGTCACTTTCATGGTTCCTCCCTAGCGCGGATTGTCGGCTTTTACGGCGCCGAGCAAAGCGGGTAAGTCAAAGTTGACCAGATCGCCGATCCGCTCAATCGTCAGGTCAGCCGGCGGATAGGCAGCGATGGCTTTGGAGTCGAGCGCGTAATGCCCCTGACGCGGCCATAGGGTCGTCAGCCGGTCGCTCCAGACCTTTTTCATCGCCGTCAGAATCCGCAGCTTGTCGTCTATCATAATATAATGGCGGGCAGGATAGAGGCGCTGTACATCGGCCAGCATCCGTTCCTTGTGGATAAAGATGAGAGCCCGGCCTTCGACCGCGTCCCAAAGTCCGGATCGTTCTACTTTGCGAGGTTGGAAGACCGCATCGCCATCGGTAAGGATCACCGTTGTTCCCCACGTGCGAGCGTGCGCAATGACGCTGAGCGCTCCCGGGTATAGCCGGTCGGCAAACGGGTAATCTAGGAGGAATGAAGACATCATCAGCAGCCTCGGATCGCACATGTCCTCGAGCCGATAGCGCTGTAAAGCGCCCAGATAGTCCGTATAGCCAAGCTCGGCGCGCAAGTCTTCAAATATTGCCCAGTACCGGTCCCGGGTTTCAGCCCCGAACTCGCGCTCAAGATGGTTCCTGAGGTCATCCTGCACGCGGTCGTTGTCGAGCAAGGTGTTGTCCACGTCAAACAGGAACACTACTTCACTGGGGGGTGTCATCCGATCGGCTCCTCAGGCTGGGAATTGTGCTGGCCGTCATCGCACGCAATGATTCGGCGAGCCTCAGGCGGTCCCCAGATTCCCAAAAATGGCTTATGAAATCGGACGGGTTACCGGCCATTTAGAAATATCTTCCCAGGGCCCATCCCAATCCGATGGTTATCTGCAGTATCCGGGGCGTCAGGCCCCGAATTTTTTAATGAACCGGATCGTCCGGCTACTTTCTTTCCGGAGACTTCGTTATAGCCGTATTCACCGATCCTTTTCCGGGCTTCCTCGGAAGTCAAACTTCTTTCCAAATCGATGTTGCCCCAGAATAGGGCATGCCCACCATCTTGCCTGGCCATTGAGATCTAACGGCGACCAATGTCTATTTGGCCAGACTCAGCAATTGAGAGGTCATCTGCTGCTGTGGACACCTTTCACAATTCAAGGTCTTTCCATAAATTGGGTCAATACAGTGAAGGCTGTATTTTATAGGAAGAAATTAGGTAGTGATCATCCATAAATGGCCATTATCCGTAATCTCTGCGTGAGATTCGGACTCCAATTTTGGAAATTCTACAATGTATTCCTTGTTAGGATCCTGATCTGCCCTCACCTAGACAAAACTGTCTCATTTCCCTATGGATACCAGGTACTTGACGATGGAGTCACATGTTGGCCGCCAGTATGCTTGAAGTCCATCCCTTCGCCATGGACGGGTACATGGTTGTCCTCCCACCTGAACTCTTTCTTCCGCCAGTGCTCTTCGCGCCGATAGAGTTCTTGCGCCTCGTTGCGCGCGATATGTTGCCGTTTTTCAAGCTGATCCACCACGTGAACGAAGTAAACGCAGTCCCGACTGGAGTCCACACGATCACCAGCGGCAGTCTCATTATGCAAAGTGGCCAGGAAATAGGCCAGGGCCGTGAGCTTCTGGAAGAGGTTCTTGAACTCGCGCTCCATCCGCCCATGGGCGGCTTCGGCTGAGCGATAAGAGATGCTTTCGAAGAACTTAGCGACGATCTGGGCCTGACTGAACCGTTCCTCGTAGAGGTAGACTTGGTTCGATGCCCAAATTTTGAACACCCGAAAATCGGATCTGGTGCCCTTTATGCCGAGCTGGGGGAGAATATCGGCGGAGAGGTATCCGAAAAGCGGATCGGACTGGGAGAGGTGACCGAGGTAGTTCATGAAACAAGAGACCTTATTTTATATTTTGACGTGCCCTATCTTCCGTCGGCGGTTTGGATGCGGAAAAAGGTGCGGACCGCATTCAACTCACCTGTTCATTCTCCCGGAGTCCCTTGTTCTTTCAGCTTCAACACAGCTTCACTCGTGCCGCCCGGAACCCACCGCGTGGTAAAGCCCAACCGTCTGAAGACCTTGAGCATGCTCTCATTTTCGGTAAGGACATCTGCCCGGACATCCTCAAGGCCTCTCTCCCTGCCTATCTCGATAAGCACCTCTACGAATTTGGTCCCAAGGCGTTTCCCCTGGAACTTATCCTGCACGAGGACGGCCAGTTCGCCTGACGTGAGGTCCTGGTTCATAATAAGTCTTGCAACCCCTATCATTTTTTGTTTCCCGTTTTCCTTTACCTCGGCAACGACTGCCATGTGTCGGTCGTAGTCGATATTACAGAAGAGGATAAGCCACTCATGGGATATATCTTTGATAGTGGAGAAGAACCTGGTCCTCAATGATTCTTTAGACAACGAAGAGAGCATCTCGTGCTCAGCGGGCTCGTCTTCAGGGCGTATGGCCCTCAGAAGTACTTCGGTCCCATCCGACAGTTGCCAGGGTGTCGTGTACTTGGTTGGATAGGGCGTGATAATCAAGTGAGGATATGGCGATCGGCCAGTAGCGTCATAATTCTTGTCAATAATGATTCGTGCATCAAGGGCGGAGGCTTTGCCATTCGATATGGCAAGGGGATTTATATCGATTTCAGCTATTTCTGGAAAATCGACGATCAGATTGGAAAAATTGACAAGGATTTCCTCGATTCCTTCAAAATCTGCTGCCGGTTTGCCCCGAAAGCCCAGGAGCATTTTGTATACCTTGGTGTCCTGCATCAACATCTTCGCCAGGGTCCGATTGAGCGGGGGAAGCCCAATCGAAAAGTCTTTGATGAACTCCGCCATAGTCCCCCCCATCCCAAAGAGGATGACCGAACCGAAATCCCTATCCTTCTTGGCCCCGAGAATGAGCTCGTAATCAACGTCTGTGACCATCTTTTCTACGGCTACACCCATTATGGCCGCTTCCGGGGCGCGTTTCTGCACCCTTTGCATCAACTTCTCATACGCTTCCTTCAGGGCTGAACTTGAATCGATTCCCATGATGACGCCACCCACATCGCTTTTGTGGGAGATGTCAGGCGAGACGACTTTGATAACGACCGGATAGCCCACCTTTTCTGCTATGGTTACCGCCCCTTCCGGATCTTGAGCGACCTGGACCATCGTAACCGGGATATGGTAGGTCATGAGAAAATCCTTGGACTCTTCCTCGTTGAGAAGCGTGCGTCCTTCCTTGAGGGCCATATCGAGAAGTTCTTTCAGGTGATCTTTGGAGGGCGCTTTGTGCGCCGGCAACTCGGCAGGGGTCTCATAGAGCTGGTCGAGATTTCTCTTGTACCTGCACATATTCACGTAAGTTCTGACAGCCTCCTCAGGCGTGTCGTAGGTCGGGATGCTGTTTTCAACAAAAATGTGTCTCCCTTCCTCGACGTCTTCTGCCCCCATCCACGTTGCGATGACAGGCTTCCAGGCGTTTTTCGCACTATCGGCCACCGCTTGCGCAAGCTGGGTTGAAGGGGCAGAGTCCATGGGCACGTAAATGACGAGCACTCCGTCCACCATGGGGTCAGCGAGGCATATGGTGAGGGCTTTCGTGAACCTTTCGACGGTTGCGTCTCCAAGCACGTCAACAGGATTCGCTTTGCTCCAGTAGGGTGGCAAAAATGCGTTGAGTTGCTTCATGCTCTCCTTGGAGAGTTGCGCCAGTTCCCCACCCAGGTGAATAAGGGCGTCTGTGGCCATCACGCCAGGACCGCCGGCAGATGTGACGATGGCGAGCCTCGGACCGGGTGGCAACCTCTTCGAATCAAGAACCCCGGCGGCATCGAACAGTTCCGCGATTTCCCCCACCCTTACGGCGCCGGCCCTCCTGAAGGCTGCTTCATATACCGCGTCGTCCCCTGCCATAGCGCCGGTGTGGGAATGGGCTGCCTTTGCACTCTCTGCAAATCGCCCCGGCTTCAAAATAATGATAGGTTTGCGGCGGGCGAACGCCCGGGCCGCACTCATGAATTTTCTCGCATTGCCCACACCCTCCATATAGATCAGAATGCTCCTGGTGGCCTGGTCATCTCCTAAGAAATCGATCATGTCGCCAAAGTCGACATCGATCATGGAGCCGAGTGATGCAAACATGCTAAAGCCTATCCCGGCGCTGACCGCCCAATCGAGTATCGCGCTGCCGAGGGCGCCGCTCTGAGAGATGAAGGCGATATTTCCCGGTGGAGGGTCGCCCCGGAGAAAGGTCGCATTTAAGCCCAGGACGGGTCGCACAAAACCGAGGCAGTTTGGTCCCAGAATACGCATCCCATACTTTTTCCTGATCCGAAGGATTTCGCTCTCTAACTGCGTTCCTTCTTCACCAATCTCTTTGAACCCGGCGGAGATTATGAGCACCCCCTCTACGCCTGCCTGGCCGCATTCCTCAACCACACCAGGCACTGACCGGGCAGGCGTTGCAACAACTGCCAGATTCACATGCTCAGGGACGCTCGCGATTTTGGGATAGCTCTTCACATCCAATACCATCTGTCTGAGGGGGTTTACCGGAAATATCTTCCTCTCCTTTGACCGGAGCAGGTTCTCAAGAATGGTTCGTCCGACGGCGCCTCTCTTCTCAGTTGCGCCGATCAGGGCTATTGTTGCTGGATTAAACATCACTTGTATGTGGCTCATCTTTCTGTCCTGCCTTCCAACTCCCCCAACTTCGTCTTGGCCGAATCTTGCTTGTCCCGTAACCCTGGCGTTCTAGCCCAGCTTAGGGGTTGTTATAGGAGGCTGTGCGCAAGCCGCTTCGAAGCAGGCGCTGTGGTACTTCCCTCCATCCCAGCCATTCTGCTCGAGATTCTGGCGCAGTTGAGCCACCTCCCTCTGCCGACATTCGACGAAAGATAGGTCACACCGCGTACGGGCAACCTCCGCAAACTGCATGAGCACTTCATAAGGAAAAAGTCCAACGACATGCTTTCGCTTTTGTTGTATTTGCCCAGCACGTTCATGCCGTCGTGCCCGTCACCGGATCCGATGAGCACCAGACCGTGTTAAACGCATTTGAGGCTGTTCAAGATGACTCGGACACAGTTTTCGAAAAGATTATTTGACCGGAAAATCCCTAAGCAGGCGGACCCTCTCTGATTGACTCCATTTCCATGTTTCATCCCCCAAACACGGCTCCCACGGAAATCCAGGATTCGGGTCAAAAATGGTCGCCAGGCTCCATCCGGGAGAGGATAAGGCTCGCCTATTTCACGATCAGATCATTCTTTACGGATTTGACCCCTTTAACGCCTTTGGCGATTTCACCCGCTTTATCGACCGCATTCTTAGAAGCAACGGAGCCGCTCAGTTGAACGATGCCCTTGTTGGTTTCAACCCCGATCTGGAATGACTTGAGAAAATCGTCAGCGGCAAGCAGTGATTTTACCGTGGTCGTGATGATCGAATCGTCCACGTATTCCCCGGCAGTTTCCTGTTTGGATGTCGAGTCACAGGCTGCAAAGGTGGCGAACAGCATAAGAAGGACAAAATAGCCGATAAACATGTTCCTCGTTTTCATAGCAATTACTCCTTTCTGTAAACATCTTACCTTGTCCAGCAAGGGTCCAAATCGGTGCTATCACCTCCGTCCCTGAATAACTTGGATCAGTACCACGACGATGGCGATGACCAGCAGGATGTGAATGAGTCCACCACCCACATGACCAATAAATCCCAACAACCACAAAATCAGGAGAATCACACCGATGGTCCAAAGCATGCTCGACTCCTTTTCCCGTGTTCCAATGCGGAACACGTCAGATTCGCCTACAGTGAACTCATATAGGCAGTTCAATCCCGGAAGGGAAACCATGCTCCCTTCCGGTTAAACAATCCTGCAATATGTAAAACTACCGAGAATTTCTTGCCTCAAAATAATGTGAGAAGTGACACCTACCGTCGTCTACGCCAATAGTAACCGCCGCCCCCGCCAAACAATAGGATCAGCACAACGATGATGATGATAAGCGTTGTAGTACTCATGGCAATTTCCTCCCTTCACTTTGTTGTATATCCGTTTCAGATTCGGATTCTTCCGTTGACCGCGCACTTCGCATCCTTCACTGCGCCTTCGATTTTGCCCTGCGTTCGTCCCTCTCGCCGAATCGCTTGAGCCTTTTGTTTCCGGCCAGGTCGCGTACAGCTTGCTTGATCTTGCCTCTGGTCTTGTCGATGATCTCGCCCATTGTTTGCCTACCTTGGTACGTGATGCACCGCTCTTCCTACTTCCCCAAAACCTTCTTGACCTGACCGATCTTTTCCTGAACTTTGCCGGCTATCTTTTCATCAATACCTTCAGCTTCCAACTCAGGATGATCGCTGAGTTCCCCGGCGATCTCCTTGATCTTACCCTTCACTTGGTGGAACTTGCCTTCTGTCTCGTCCCTTGTGCTTGATTTCATGATGTTCCTCCTGTTAAATTTCGGTTTGACTGAAGTTTACGTGAAAAGGCCTCATGGGGCCTTTTGGAAGCCTTCCTTAATTCTCTCGCAATAGAACATTCGCGTGACAATCATCGGATTAACCCGAGAATGCCAAATACAATGAGATAGATGGCAACGATGTAATTCAATAGTCTCGGGACGAGGAGAATCAAGATTCCCGCGATTAAAGCCACCACGGGCTGCGGCGATATACTAAGTTGCATGTCACCTGGCCTCCTTTCTAAGCTCTGAATGAGCCCGGATTTCCCCCATTCATAAGCTGCGATTGGGGGTCTATGCGTTTTTTTACCAAACCCTGTTTATATCCCTTTCAAGTGAATCAAGGCGGCTGGAAACCTCTGTTCTTTGCTCCGGGGTGAAGGGTCGGTCTTTTATCTGTTGCAAGAATTCCCCTCGAATGGCATCTAATCTTAATTGGAAATCCCTTCCCTGGACACGCGTCAATCTTCCGGCCGTTATCCCTTCATCAAGCCTCCGCTGGAGCGCGATCATCCGATCCTCGACTCTTGTGTCATCGATTCTGGAAGGCTGGGCGCGTACCCTGTCAAGTTGCCTCTCCAGATCGTCCAGTCTAAGAAGGAGAGGATCCCATTCCTCCTGCGTGGTCCTTCTTTCCCTCAAAACCGTATAATCGCTTCGGATATTTTCAAGTTTTGACAGAAAATTCTGGGCCTCGTTAGGGGTGACTTCACCCGATGCCAACCCATTGCCGATCCTTTGTTGAAGCGCAAACATTCGATCCTCAGTGCTTCTTTCATATGCCGGCCACCTTTGTGGAGCCGAAGCACATTGTATTAGAACTGCCATGAACACCGGAACAACGAGGAGATATAGTATCTTTTTCATAAAATACCTTCTTTATCTTTTTCTGACGCTTTATCAGACCTAAATTGTAGGGGCCTATTTATGGCTCCGGTCAGGATGACAGCCCCTTTCCTTATCCACAACATATAAAACCCTTCAAGGCAAACCCATAACCCTACCCTCAAGGTCATCAATCATTACTTGAGCCAAAGGATTACGGCCTCCTATTTCAGGATCAGATCATTCTTTACGGATGTGACCCCTTTAACGCTCTTTGCGATTTGACCCGCTTTATCGACCGCCTGCTGAGAGTTAACGAAACCGCTCAGTTGAACGATGCCCTTGCGGGTTTCGACACCGATCTCGAATGACTTGAGAAAATCATCTTCTGCAAGCAGAGATTTTACCTTGGTTGTGATGACCGAATCGTCCACGTATTCACCTGGACTTGTCTGTTTGGACGTGGATCCACAGGCCGAAAAGGTGGCGATCAGCACGAGAGTGACAAAATAGCCGATAAACATATTCCTTTTTTTCATAGCAGGTAGTCCTTTCTGTAAACACCTCGCCTTCTCCGGCAAGGGTCCAAATGGTTACGGTGGTTTTCGCCCCTAAATGACTCGGCCCAGCACCACGACGATGGCGATGACCAGCAGGATATGAATGACTCCACCCATCGTGTAGCAAGTCCCAATCCCAGGAGCGACAGAATTAGGAGAATCGCAAATAGGGTCTAAAGCATGTTCACCTCCTTTCCCGTGTTCCTTGATTGAATGTCCAGCTGCCGGTCACGAACCCAGATATCGACTTACGGCCGGTTGGATCTGCAGTGCAAACTTCAAGAGTAAGTTCTTGAACAGGATGGAAAGATTGTCCGGCCGCTTTTTCCCATATTCACGAAAAGAATCGTTGGTTGACCTTTGACGTCTGCTACCCTCCCATTGCCTCGTGCATTTTCGCTGACAGTGTTGCAAGAGAGAATGGCTTTTGAACAAAGCCTTGGGCGCCTGCATCCAGGATTTCTTGTGCCGGCCCTTCAAGGGAATAGCCACTACACACGATTACTTTTAGATTCGGACGGGTTTCCATGAGAAAAGGATAAACCGCTTTGCCATTCATGTCAGGCAAAAGAATGTCCAGGATGGCCAGGTCAATATTGCCTTCAAAGGTTCTGGAAATACGGATCGCTTCTTCCCCTGTCTTGGCCCCGAGGACGAGGTAGCCCAAATGCGCTAACAAAGCCCGGCTCACATCCATGACCATCTCCTCATCTTCAATCAAGAGAATGGTGCCAGTCACTTTGTGCGGTTCAATCTTCGGTGTCTTGGCCCTTCTAGCGTCAGCGTCAAGAATGGCAGGGAGGTAAATATGCACAATCGTCCCTCTGTCCAATTGTGACTCAATAGAAATCCAGCCATTGTGGTTCTTCACAATGCCATACGCAGCGGCCATGCCAAGACCTCGGCCTTGAAATTTGGTCGTGAAAAAGGGTTCGAATACCCGACTCCTCGTTTCTTCATCCATGCCTTTTCCATTATCCTCTATTTTGAGGTCAACATAAGCCGCGGGCTTTAGTCCTGGAAAGCCTCTTGCTTTTTCTTCCGTTATAATCTCGTTTCTACAAGTGATCCGTATCCGGCCTTGTTTTTCTATGGCCTCTGATGAGTTAGCCAATATGGCAGACAATACCATTTGCATCTGGATCAAGTCGCCCCTGATTTTCCAAACACCATGAGGAAGATCGGTCTCTACATAGACAGAAGGTTTAAGTGTGTGGTGGAGCAATGGGAGTGTATCCCTTACGAAATCATTAACTGGAATGTTTTTGGCTTGATATTTGCCGCCTCTAGCATATGCCAATAATTGACCGGTCAACTGAGTCATTCGATGAGCCGCGTGTTGCATGGATTCAATATGCTTTACAATGGTCTCATCACCGGATGAATCCATCTCAAGTAAGTCAAGGTTTACCGTGATCACAGACAGGGCATTGTTAAACTGGTGGGCAATGCCACCTGCCAATGTGGCTATTACTTCCATTTTCTGAGACTGGCGCAGTTGGGATTCAAGTTTCCGCCTTAGTTCCTCTGCTTTTTTCCGCTCAGTAATGTCACGGATATTGCATTGAATCACCTGCTTGTTGTTGACCCAATAGGCATTACTGACAAACTCTACATCAATAGGGAGTCCGTCCTTGGTTTCAAGCGGTAAATGCTCGTAACGAACATATCCTTTTTCCTGCAATTCGTTAAAAACTAGTCGACTTTCTTCAACATCTTTAAAAAATCCGATTTCCCAAAGTTTTTTATTCAGGAATTCATTGTGAGAATAACCAAGCATTTCTAATAGAAATGGATTGACGTCGGCGATCTGCCCAGTACCGGCATCAAGAATTAGTATTCCATCCTGGGCAGTTTCAAAAAGTCGTCGGTAGCGACTCTCAGACTCTCTCAACGCCTCGTCTGTCCGAGTGCTCTCATGGGCTTCCTGATCGGTGTCTTTAACCGATTTTCCCAACTTTTCATAAATTGGCTTTCTACCCATCGCCAAATCCTCCCCGTGTATGAAAGTAAAGCACTCATACATCCCCTCTTTTGCTTTTCGTTGCGCCCTGCACTTGCAGTCCGGCTCGCTGCATGAGCTTTACACACTGGATCAGGTTCCGGTTCTTGTTTTGCTGTTTGTTGCATTCACTCAGACTTGCTTCGTTGGGCGTTTCGATTTCGATGAAGACCGAATCGAAATCTGCCTTGACCATCATCTCCATTCGTCAGTTATTAGAGATTTCTCCGCCCGATCTGCTGCCGAGAGTGAAACCGTTTTATTATTGTCAATTCACACTTCATGCCAGACCAGGTCATTTTACTTCTAATAAGCCCAACATATTGATCTTTAATGGAATATTCTTGGAAAAGCGATGGACAAAGAAGGGATGGATTGGCGCAAAACATGGTCACATATGACCATTGGTCATGTGTGACCATGTTCTTGGTACCTCTCATGTGGTGTAGGGGGTTTTCCGTGAGGGAATAGGAATTGACAGGCTGCCGCTAGGGGCAAGTCGAAAAAAATGGTCGAGATTGCAGGAGAATTGTCTGTGTCCCGTTTATCTTCAGAGGCGGGTGCAAGACCTGAGTTACGTTTTCACATGTCATGGATCTGACAAAATATAGACTGTGCGTGCTCACGGCTGGCTGATACCCAGTTTCCGCATTCGGGCGCGAAATGTGCTGCGGTCGAGCCCAAGGATCTCTGCAGCGCCGTTTTTGCCACTCACCTTCCAATGGGTCTGCTCAAGTACACGGACAATATACCTAATGAGGATGATAAGGACCCAGTCGCATTGCCTTTTTCATCAACTCGATGGTGTCCTTTCCCCTTCCAGCACAATACATTATCTGAGCTAAGATAGCAGTATTGCAGGCATTGTTGGGTCCCAATTCCAAAGCCCTTTTTCCGGCTTCAATCGCTTTCTCATGCTGCCCCTGGCACTGTCTCCACCTCCACGCCCTTGCCGGCATTCAATGCCCATTTTTACGCCCGTAAGTTGCGGACACAATATCTTGCGCCCAGATCTTGCTTGACACACGAGCCAAAACCGCGACCTTCAAGTCCGCCTTAACCACATGACTACACAAAAGATCTCACGCCATATCAAACGACTACGAAGACATGGCCTGATCAAGAAAGTCGCAAGGATCTACAAATACTACCTCACTTCCCTGGGCCGAAAAGTTACGCTTGCAGCACTCAAGTTGTGTGAAATGCTCATCAACCCATGCCTGCGAGGTGATCTGGCTATTTGAAAACAACATCACTACAAAATATTTTGTCACTTTTGAGCTCAATTCATCTAGTAAGGCACTAATACCCCGTCCACTTACTGAAATCGTACCTCTTGAAAGCATCACACCTTGAACAGAGGTGAATTTTATCGCGTTTTCCTTTGTTAAGCAGCTCACGGTATTGCTGGTTAGGATTACCAAGCCATATTTCTTCAACGGTTTGCGTATTGACATCGCCCACTACACCGCGGCCAAAGGCATCCCAGCAGCAGAGCACAGCCCGGCCATCAGCCATAAAGAACATCTCGCTTTTAATTTTGGGACAGGGAGCCCGCAAACAATCGGTTTGACCACTCCAGGGCCAGGCGTACAACTGGGTTATGGTAGCTTCATCGGCATGTTGTTTCCAGAAATTGACAAAGTCCTGTTGTTCGTCGCGGGTAATATCGAGGTCGATCATACGGATTTCCAGATGGCATTTGCTGCCCTGCCGGTTACGTTCTTCGATGAATCCAAGTACATTACTGACGATTTTCTTAAAGTTTCCGCCACGGCCGCTCTTTTTGAAAGTTTCTTCGGTGAAACCGTCAATGCTGAACCTGATCCAGTCGATTCCTGCGTTCAGTGCAGCAGCTCTATCAAATTTAGGATGGAAATTTCCATTTGAATTGAATTCAATTTTTGCTGTCGGATCTTGTTTGATATACCGGATCACTTCGGGTATGCGCAGGTCGACGAAGGGTTCATTGATCATAAAGGGGCGGTAAATAACACCTTTACCACGGGATTCATCAATGATCTTTTTCCATATCCGTTCTTCCATATAATCGGGTCCGCGTTCC
The DNA here is from genome assembly GCA_963830155.1 of uncultured delta proteobacterium. Lineage (GTDB taxonomy): Bacteria > Desulfobacterota > DSM-4660 > Desulfatiglandales > Desulfatiglandaceae > CAWHLE01. The sequence continues at coordinate 29,964 of CAWHLE010000003.1, forward strand.
ATTTCCTTGTGGGGGCAAAAAACGCAGCTGCTGTTGCACACCACCGAGGTCTCGATCTGTATAAACTTAGGAAATAATACCATACTGTTTTTTAATGTATTAATGATTATGGCTGTGGCGCCTATGTTGTTATATACTATCAATGTGTGGAGGATCACTTTGAAAGACTGGAACAGGTCTACGCGATGAGATCTTTGCGAAGCAATACGGCTTCTTTTGCCCCTACGTAAGGCAGGTTATCTATCGCTACCTGGATTGCGGCATCCTCCATAATGGCTTCGCCCGTGTGAAGTGCAAGGGCTGCGGGCATGAATACCTTCTTGCCTTCTCGTGCTAAGCGTCGCCACTTCTGCCCATCCTGCCACCAGAAAAGAGTGGTGCAATTCGGCGAGGGGCTCTGTGAGGAGGTGCTTAAAGCCGTACCTCACAGGCACCTCACCTTCAGCATACCAAAGATCCTCCGGCGCTACTTCCTCTACGATCGTCAACTTCTATGCGAATTGAGTCAGTGTGCGTGGGAATCATTGAAGACATTCCTCGCGATGGTTTTCCTTGAGCAGGATGCAATGATAGGTGCAGTCATCGCCATCCAGACCTTCGGCGATTTCCTCAACTTCAACCCCCATTGCCACGTCCTCTGCACCGATGGCACCGTCTTCGGAAGCGGGTCGTTCAAGGTAGCCCCGGCATTGGACACGGATTCCGTGGAGAAGATCTTTCAGCACAAAGTCCTCGGGATGCTTTTTGTCCTGAAGTTGGTGGTTTCTTGTCCGAAAGCCACTGTCCGACGCCCGATTTCCTCTTGGATATCCAGTCCAAAGACCATGACTTTTAGGCCATGGAGGAGACTTAGCGAAATAGCAGCTATAGCGGGCTGCATGAGACACCAAGTCACCTGCCTCGCCGTGTTGCTGCCAGACGTGTGGAAGTCCCTCTCCAAGGATGACGGTTTCATCACTTCTTATGTCAAATTGCAATGGCGACTATTTCAGCCTGTCACATCCTAGCGAATCCCGTCACCCAGTCCAGGTGGGCAGCTCAGACGCTTACATTTTTATTAGCATCTCTATCATCATTTCCTCTCCATTTTTCATTATTATTGGATAGGTCCTTAGGTTTCTTTAATGGTAACACTTTAGCTCTTTGAAAGACTACGGAGATTTTGAGGGGCTCCTCATCGACCGAGTCCTTTGCGATGGTTGGGGTTGCTATAGATGTAATGTTGTAGCGCAAGAAACGTATCAAAGGCACGTCGGAAATTTATTATTTTTTCCTATCTAGTCACGCTCCACTTTGTCCAGCGTTTTTTGGATTCGAGCGATCAGCCATTAGGCACCAGTCGTGCTGGGATCGGAATAAAATCTCACAAAAACAGTAGATTAGTGGGACGATCCCTCCTGAAGGGTCTGAGTGGAGTCGAAGGGTACCTTGCTCTGCTGTCCTGTATCAAGCGCCGAGCATCCAGAACCAGGAGTTGCCCCAAAAAGATCATTTCTGACCGGTGCGGATTTTGCGCTGACGCTCCTTAATGGCCCTGATCTTATGCCCCTTCTTTTTGTGGGTGGGCAAACGCCAACCTGCAAGCTCGCCGTCTGTTCCGAATATCTTTCGGGGATGGAGCCTCTTGCCGCATTTGGAGCAACGATAAATTCGATCTCCATCAGAAACAGCATCCCGTTGCTCACACCAGTCGTCCATTTTTTCTCTCACGGAAGCTGACCTGACTTTTGTCCCATGCCAAGCGCTGATTCCGTTCCCCCCCGGAGGATGACTTGAGCCTGCCGTTGCCGTCCCCGGTCCAAACGTTTAGTTGCGCGGCGAATGAATCGAAACCGCTGCAACGAGGGCTCAGGGGGTCCGATGTAGGAGCTAGTTCTTCTTTCTCGAAAAAATCAGGAGCGCGCCGCCAACAACTATTCCCCCCACGCCGGCCCAGACCGGGACGTTGACCGTCTGCTTGTCCTTTAGCGACAGCTCGATCGGGCCCAGTTTGGCCTCATGAGTGTTCTTGGTGTAGCTGAAACTACCGTACACCAGCCCAAGGGCGCCAGCAACGATAAGCACAATTGCCAGAATCTTGATTGGATTCATCTCGTATTCCTCTCTGTGAACACCTCACCTTGTCCGGCAAGGGTCCAAATGGTTACAATCGTCTTCGTCCCTGAATAACTTGGATCAGCACCACGATGATGGCGATGACCAGAAGGACATGAATGACTCCACCCATCGTGTAGCCAGTCATCAATCCCAGCAGGGACAGAATTAGGAGAATCACAAATAGGGTCTAAAGCATGTTCACCTCTTTTCCCGTGTTCCAAGATTGAATGTCCCGCTGGTGGTCACGAACCAAGATATCGAATTGCCGACCAGTTGGATCTGCAGTGCAAACTTCGAGGGCACATTCTTGAACAGGATGGAAACTTTGTCCTGAGGCGCCTCCTCGCGATCGCAATCGGTATATCGACAATCTTGTACCCGAGACCGGGCGGTAACGGAGAAACACTGTTTACTATCCAGGCAGGATTCGCTTCACCGCAACTGCCATACGCCACCCTAGCCAGCCCAGTCATCTCCCCATGCGCAACGGGTGAAGCGGCGCCACGAAGGCCACTCCTTCCACCAGTAGCGCGGCATGATTCCTGATGTAGCGCACCGCCACCAAGCCCTGGTCCATTACCGCCAAAGGCCTGAGCCACGCCCGCTGCTCTTCGATCTCTGTGGAGAAAAGGTCCAACCGCGTGTGTGCAATGGCGAGGAGGGTGGCCGGGCCAGCCCTTTCACGGAACCGAACAGCCCCCCCACGGCGGCCTGATCCGTGATCGTGCGCTTTAGAGGCGATGAACACGGCTCAGCGGCGCGCAGCCAGGATGCCGAGGACCAAGCCAATCGCCGCGGCGATTCCCATGGCCTTCCAGGGATTGGCCCGCACGTAGTCTTCGGTGGCCTTGGCGGCCGCCTTGGTTTTTGCCATCACCGCTGCCTCCTGCTCGGCGAGCAGGGCCTTGGCTGCCTTTAGCGATTCCTCCGCCTTGCCTCGCGCCGCTGCGATCCGCTCCCCGGTCTGGTCGGCGGTGGCCTTCAGCAGTTCCTCCGCATCGGCCACGACCGCCCTCAGGTCTTCCATGAGTTTTCCCTTGGTGACCTGCTCTGCCTCAGCTTCTTTTGCCGTTACCCGTTCTGTCATAGCCATACGAAGCTCCCTTCCGTTGTAAAGTGACCCCACTGTTTTCAACTTTTAGCAGCCCAGTCTGGGTCAATCAATAAGGTGAATCATGTATTCTATAAATGAAAGGACCTTAGTCTTTGAAATACTGTTGGCTCGGTACGGGGGCAACACAGCGCCCAGGTTGTATGGCCGAGGCGCTTTTGTGGCGTTAGAGGTGGCGCCGGGTATCCAGAATTTAATAAGCCGATCTTCCCCAAGTCACGGCTCTGGAATATGCCAAGCCTTCTTGAGTTTTCCCATCATTTGGTGGAACCTCCATATATTGAGGGAACCTTTGAGGAGAGCCAAATCTTAATCGGAAAAAAGTGCAATTTGCGATAAATCTGATTAAAGAATATCAAGCTTGCAAGCTATTAGAGATATTAACATCATCATTCATAATCCGGGTGTACTCTTAGGTACGCCCATTCCTCGGAATTGCGGATGCCTTGCATCTGGATTTTTTTGCTCATCCTTGATATTTGATTTAAGACCCTGATGTGTGAGATTATGATATATTTTTCGGTTATAACCCCTCGAAGGCGATAATCATGGCCGGCATAGAGATTATTACTGTGGAAGGAGGATCGGAATTAAGGGCTTTCATTGACCTGCCATGGAGGATCTATGCTGAGTACCCCAACTGGGTTCCCCCCCTTAAGAAGGAGGTCCGCCGGATGCTGGACCCCCGAAGGCACCCTTTCTGGGAGTTTTCCGAGCGCATCCTCTTTCTGGCCCGACGCGGTTCGGAGACGGTGGGAAGGATCGCGGGCATCATAGATCGTCATTATAACCAGTTCCACAACGAAAAGATGGGTATTTGGGGATTCTTCGAATGTGCTGACGATCCGGAGGCCGCGGCAGCCCTCTTCTCTTCCGTGGAGACGTGGGTTCGCCAGAAAGGGATGACCTTCATGAGAGGCCCGCTCAACCCGTCCACCAATTACGAGGTGGGCTTGCTCATTGAGGGATTCAATGATTCGCCTGCCTTGATGATGGCCTACAACCCGCCGTACTACCCAGGGCTGGTCGAATCGTGCGGCTTCACCAAAGAAAAGGACCTGCTGGCTTTCCTGATAGATGGCGATTACCGGCTTCCCGAGTGGATGGACCATCTTGCTGAACGGATCTCCAAAAAAAGAGGTATCCACATCAGGCCCTCTCGTCCAAAGGATGCGGACTCCGAGTTTGCTCTGATCAGGGAGATATATAATGCCGCCTGGTCTGGTAACTGGGGTTTCGTCCCCTTGAGCGATAATGAGATGCGGGACATTCAAAAGAACGTAATGGAATTCGTGGATCCGGACATGGTTTTTTTCATCTATTATGAGGATGAACCCGCAGCGGTTCTGCGTGATCTTTCCTGACATTAACCCATTGCTCAAGCGTCTCAACGGGCGGATCGGTCTGCTGGGTTTGCTGAAGTTCCTCATGTATCGGCGGGAGATCAACGGATTGCGGTTGTTGATGTTCGGGATCAAGGAGAAGTTCCGGCAACTGGGACTCCCCATGTTAGCCTTCCACCACATATATGAGGTTGTGAGGAAAAAAGAGAAGTATCATTATCTGGAGCTGGGCTGGACCCTGGAGGACAACGAGTCGATCAATTCTTTGGTAGAGGAAGCGGGCGCAAAAAGATACAAGAAATATCGCATATTCAGAAAGTCTTTATAATTTTAAAAATTGAAGGTATGGCGTTGAAGCAGAGGTCTGACATAGTGGCTGAGCATCGGGTTTCTATCATCGGCTTTCGTCTGGCGGCCTGAGGAGATCACCCCATCGGTGATTCAAATGGCTCAGCGAACAGGGAGCAGAGCCATCTTCGATTTTTCCATGATGGGGGTGGACGGGTTACGTTCTTTCTTACGAAAGGCTGACCCTGCCGGCCACGTTAGGGATATCAAGATTTCTGTCCCTGCCTTGATGGATCCATCTTTGGGGCGGTTATTGAAGGAAACAGGGGTCCACGACATCTGGGTAGAGTGCCACCCCCAGTTTTTTCAAGGAGATCCTTCCATCTTTCTACAGAGATTGAGGGAATTGTCGGAAGACCACCGTTGCTTTCCAATCATCGGAGACTTGGATCTCCTGGCCGCGATTTTGAAGGATAGCTCGGGAATCGGGCGCATCGTCCTGAAAGGATGCGAGGCCTCTGGATTCGTGAGCGGTGAGACGACCCTGGCTCTCTATTCGGTGGTCAAGGAAATGCTGCGCACACCCTCAAAGCCTCTCGACATCCTCATCTGGGGAGGCGTCTCCACCCCTGAGGCGGCAGCGGCATTCCTGTCGACCGGGGCCACCGGGATCGTTTTCGAGAGCGTCCATTGGCTGACAGACCTGGTTGCCATTGATGATGTTCAACGCCAGCGGCTCTCCAAGCTCCGCCTGGATTCTACCGATCTGGTTGGCCTGGACCTGCAGGTTCCTTGTCGCCTTTTCAACAAGGGAAACTCGCTGTGCGTTCAAGGAGATCAAGACGTTCGAGGACTCGCTGTACGGAGCAGAGATCACGGAGGAAAGCCGCCGTTCCTTCGTAAGCCAGGTGCATGCCAGGGCCCTCCACCCTCTGGAGAGCCATTTCAGCCAGGACGAGGTCATCCCTCTGGGTGTGGAGGCTGCCTTTGCCGCGTCGTTCGTTGAGCGTTTCGGGGCCGGAACCGAGGAGGCCGTGAAGGCCTTCATGGACGAAATTCGTAACCTATGCCACCTGGCTGAGGCAAAAAAGGATTGCTTTCTGGACAGCCCTGTCGCCAGAGAGATGGGAACCCTATACCCCTTTATCCAGGGCGCCATGTCCTGGATCACCGATGTCCCGGAGTTTGCCTCAAGAGTTGCCGATGCCGGTGGATTGCCCACCATCGCCCTTGGCCTGATGGACGCGGAGGCCCTTGACCGGAGGCTGGGACGCCTGCCGGAGATCATGGGTGGGCGCCCTTATGCAGTGAATGTCGTCTCTTTGGCAGAAAACCCTTTCAGGGAGACGCATCTGGCCTGGATAAAGAAACAGAGACCCCGTTTTGTCGTGATCGCAGGCGGCGATCTCTTCCCCTTAAGAGAATTGATAGAATGCGGCATAGGGGTCATGTATATCGCTCCTGATGAGGCCCTGTTGAGGCTCGCCCTGGAAGCCGGCGTCCGGTACGTGGTCTGCGAGGGGTATGAGGCCGGCGGCCACGTGGGGCAGCATAGCACGCTCACCCTTGCTCAAATGGTGCTGGATCTCAAACGGCGCACGCCATCCCTGTTCCAAAACTGTCGCGTGATCCTTGCAGGGGGAATCTTTAATCGGGAGACCGCATTCATGGCCGCCATGCTCGGCGCGGACGCCATCCAGATGGGCACCGCCTACCTGGCCACCCGGGAGATCGTTGAAACGGGCGCCTTGACCGCGCTCTATCAGCGGATGGTCCTGGAATCGCCCCCGGGGGGAACAGCCGTTTCGGGCCAGCACACCGGGCTTCGGGTGCGATCTTTGAGGACCCCGAGAGTGGAAGCTATTTTATCCCTGGAGAGGGAGTTTGCAGCAGGCCACCAGGACGAGGCCTCTTTCCGGACGAGAATGGAGGAGATGGCTGCGGGGAGCCTCTTCACTGCGGCCCGAGGCATGGACAGGCCGGGCGGGGTGGCTCTGGATGAGCGGGGCTGTCTGGAACGCGGGCAATTCATGAGTGGGGCCTGCGCCGGCCTCATCCATGAGGTCCGGACAGCTGCAGTCCTTTCACCGCGAGCTGGCCGAAGGTCCTCTCTTGCTGCATCAGCCCGTTGTGGGGTCGATCGAGAAAACCCCGGAAACTCCATCCTCCGGGGCCGGCCGTGGACTGAAGCGAGTCGCCCCCCACGGAGACGATCGTGAAAGGATTGCCATCACCGGGATGAGCATACTCAATGCCCTGGGGAAGAGTCCGGAGGAAGTCTGGGCTGCAAGCCTGGCCATGAAGAGCGGGATTACATTGGTTCCGCCTTCGCGGTGGGATCACGCGCTTTTTTATGATCCCCGGCCGCAGGTTCCGGACAAGACCTACTGCAAGGTGGGCGCCTTCTTAGACTTTCATATCTCCCGCAATGAACTCGGGATTCCTCCCCATGATTTCCGGACCATGACCGAGGCGACAAGGGTCACCATGTGGCTGGCGGACAGGGCCATCCGGGCATCCGGTATCCTGGATTCGGACATCCCGCGCGAACGAATCGGCGTCCTCATCTCCCAAAACTCGGGTGAGGCGGCGGGGACCCTCACCAATATGATCATCAGGGAGTACGTTCATGATATCCTTGGCGCTATCAAAAGGGCCGTTCTCCTCACGCCGGATCAGGAGAGCGCCGTCGAACGGGAGGTGAAGTCCGGACGCATGGCCCCGGATGACACCACACTCCTGGGCAGACTCAACTGCGCGGCGGCCGGCTTCATCTGCAACCGTTATGGGTTCATGGGGCCCAGCTATTCTGTCTCCGCAGCCTGCGCGACTTCACTGGTCGCACTTTACAGCGCCATCCAGATGATCCGGAACGGCATCATCGATGCCGCCATCGTCGGAGGGGGTGAGGATAATCTCACCCACTTGCATTTTCTGGAATTCTCCGCGCTGGGCGCACTTTACGGGCTGTCCGGACGGGAAAGACCCCCTCACGAGACCTCTCGCCCCTTCGATGCTGAAAGAGACGGGATGGTCCTCGGCGAAGGCGGGGGAATGATCGTCATCGAGCGGGAAAGCCTGGCCCGCGCAAGAGGGGCCCTTGTCCACGCCTTCGTGACCGGCATGGGAGCGAGCAACAACCATCTGGGCATGGTGGAGTCCTCCAATGTTACCCAGCAGATGGCCATCCGCGCCTCTTTCCGAGGGATGCCCTATGGGCCCGATGCAGTGGACCTGGTGGAATGCCATGCCACGAGCACCCGGCAAGGAGACGTGGAGGAGGCCCGTGCCTTGAAGGCCGTTTTCAATTCCTCCAAGCGCACCGTGATCACCTCATTCAAATCCCAGATCGGACACACACTGGGCGCCTCGGGCATCAACAGCCTCATTCGAGGAATCACGGCCATGAAGGCGGGGGTTTTTCCTCCCACCCTCAATTATACGCATCCGGACCCGGAAATCGACTTGGAAGGATCGGGGCTCCTCATCACCCCGGAGCCGCTTGATTGGAAGGGCAGGGCCGGCGAGCCAAGAAGGCTTCAAGTCAACGCCTTCGGGTTTGGAGGTTCCAACTACGTTGTGCAGGTGGAGCAGGCCATGGATGAGGTGGATACGATCCTGGTCTCACCGGGCAGAGAACCCGGTCTCGATCGAGAGAAGGGGGGTGGCTCTCCCACGCTCCAGGGCGTCTCTTTCTTCCGGACCGAGATGGACGGCCGTACCTGCCGGATGGCCGTCGTGGCGCAATCCGAAGAGGAGGCGCTCACGGTCATCGAGAGGTCGGCCTCCCTTGCCGAATCCGGCATCGTCTCACCCAAGGCATTGAGGTCCCTTGCGCAGCAGGGGATTTTCATGAGCCGCGAGGATTTGCCGGCCCTACCGCTCGCCTTGGTATTTCCCGGACAGGGGTCACAGTATGGAGGAATGGGACGGGAACTCTACGAGTCCTTTCCCGTCATCAGGGAGTGGATGGATCGGACTGCAGCCGTAGCGGACTTCGACCTCCTTCACTTATTGTTCCACGATCGAGAGGAGGACCTTCAGAAGACCCGGTGGCAGCAACCTGCCATGTTCGCCATGGAACACGCCATGGCCCGATACCTCGACGACCCTTGGTATCCATCCTGTGGCCATGGCCGGCCATAGTTTGGGCGAGCTGACCGCCTTGTGCCTGGCCGGTGTCTATTCCCCGGAGGACGGGTTTCGAATCGTGAACAAGCGGGCCCTCTGCATGGACAAGGCCGCCGGCATGCACGTGGACCCCGGCGTCATGGCGGCCGTGGACGTCCCTGCGGATCTGCTGAAAGAGATGATCCAGGGACGGGACGATGTCCATATCGGCAATATCAATTCACCGAACCAGATCGTCCTGAGCGGCAACACCGAGGCGGTCAAGGACCTGTGCAAAAGATTGAAGGAAATGGGCCACCGGGCCACCCTCCTGCGGGTCAGCATGGCCTTCCACTCCCCTATCATGAAGGTCATCCATGATGAACTCGCGGCGTACATTGCCTCCATTCCATTTCATTCCCCGCAGATTCCCGTCATCTCCAACACGACCATGGCACCGTATCCATCGGATCCCGATGAGATCAGGCGAATCCTCATGGCCCACCTGGAATCCACCGTCCATTGGATGAATAATGTCCAGACCCTTTGGAATGACTACGGAGTCCGGCTCTTCGTGGAGGTGGGACCCGGCGAAACATTAAGCAATCTCATCGCGGACACGCTTCCTGAACCGGCATGCATCCAGACGTGCCTTCCCTCCGCAGAGGGCCTGACCTACAGGACCGCTCTTGCTCAGCTCTTCGTTCAAGGTCATCTGAAGGTTGAAGGAGAACCGAGGTTTGTTCCCCTCTCTGCATTCAGAAAAACTCCCGAATCTCACCGAATCGCTCAGACACCCGCGTTACGACCGTCGGAACTTGGGCTTGCAGGCTCCAACCCGGTGGAGAGGATCATTCAAAGGGAAATCAACCGATTCATGATAGAGACCTTCGGCCGCTTCCTTAAGCCCAACATCCTGGAAGCCATCCGCCAAGAGCTTAGCCCAACATTCCAAGAAGGCGATCTATCATCCGTTATCAAATCCATGCTTGTGGGCTCCGGGCCTCCCGAGGGCCGGAAGCAGGTCTCTCCCGGGAAACCGACATCCCCGCCTCTCGATTCCACTCCTGCCATTCTGCAACAGGCCTCACCTGCCCCCGGCGAGGCGTCTGAACAGCCAAGATGTTATGGAGAGGCTTATTCGAATCATCATGGATGCGACAGGATTCAATAGGGACGAGATCCAACCCGATATGGATCTCCGAAAGGACCTTTCCATCCGATCCAGCCGCCTCCCCATCATCATGGATGCTGCGGAACGCCAATTCGGGATCACTATCGAATTGGAGGATTTTATAAATGTCCGTACCGTGAAGGACATCGCCCAGAGGATCTCCAAGATCATCGCCAGGCAGGGAGGTCCCAGCCTGCAGCCGGCCACCAAGGCTGTTGACCCCGACCCGGTGCGGGATGAAATCCTGAAGTCCGCAGGAGGATCAGGCGAGCTTAAAGCGGCTCGTATTCAACCACGCCACGGTAGCGTTGGCGGCCTCTATGCCCATGGAATTGAGCCCAGGCGAGTCGGTCCTCCTTCTCTCGCCTGACAGGGATGACGGGATTGCCGGAAGGGCAAGGGACATCCTCCGGCTGGATTACGGGGTTGACACGTTTCCAATGCGATTCATGCAAGGGAACGTAGGTCCTGGCGAAGAGGGCCACGACATTCGAACCGATGAAGGGGCCTCCAGGGCTGCAGATCGAATAGCGGCCCTGTCGCCCCTTGCCGGGTTGGTCATCACCTTGCCTCAAGGCGGGTCGGGAAGGTTAGGCAGCATGGCGGATGTTTCGCGGCTTCTCAGGGGGCTCTTTCTCCTCCTGAAGGCATTTCTTCAATCACCGGCCAAGAAATTCGTGGTGCTGATCCATTCCAGGGAGGATACCGAAACTCCCGGTCGACTGCTGGCGGAAGGGATGCTCGGACTTTTTCTGAGCGCAGCGCAGGAATACCCATCGGTCCAGTTTCGCACATTGGAAATCGACAGGGATACCGACCTTCGCGATGCGCTGCGCGGTGCTCTGGACAGGAGGATGCGCCGTGGTGGAGATCATTCATCGTGATGGAAGGGTCTTCACTTCGGAGGGGCACTTGGCCCCGTCGGTCTTCGGGGATTCGTCAAGTCTGGATCTGAGCCCTGGAGACGTTGTCGTCATGTCTGGGGGCGCAACCGGGATCAGCGCCCACCTGGCCCGCTGCCTTGTGCCTTTCACGCCCCGCCTGGTCTTTCTGGGGAGGACCCCTCTCGATCCAGGCATCCATCCCGCAAAGCCGCACCCCGAACATTCGTCTTCTGATGTCTTCCCTTTCGACCACAGGGCATCGGAGATCGCTCGGACCCTGGCGGATTTGCACTCCTCAGGGATCGAGGCAACGTACCATACCTGCGATGTGACTGACCCCGATGCGGTCCGCACGATCATGGGCGAGGTGGCAAGCCGTTATGGCAAGATCGACGGGATCATTCACGGCGCCGGAGTCCTCAGGGACGGTCCCTTAAGCCAAATGACCCCGGATGATTTCTCCATAGTCACGGACGTCAAATTCCTCGGAGCTTGGAATCTGTTCTCGGCTGCGGAGGGGGCCGGTTTGAGGTTTTTCGTGGGCCTCTCTTCGGCGGCCGCGATCCAGGGGAATCCCGGCCAGGCCAACTACGCTGCAGCCAACCGGATGATGTCTGCGCTGCTCAGAACCCTCCGCCGGAAAAACGGCGCCATCCGGTTCAAGGCTTTGATGCTTCCCCCTGTCGAGGGGGCGGGCATGGCCGAGGATCCGGAGGTCCGGGAGCTGATGAAGCGGAAGGGCGTGGCGTACATCCATGTAAATGAGCTTGCAGGGCTTTTCTGCCGGGAGCTCTTTGTAGCCCCGGCCGACGACGATTGGGTGATGTTCATGAGGAGGCTGCCATCCGTGAGGACGGCACTGCTCAATGATACAACCCGTCCTTCACTCAGTGGAGAACTGGATGGAGGCACCGTGTCCTTCGAGCCCCGAGGACTTTCCCATGATAGAAAGGATCTCTTGCCTGGACATCCGCCGGGAAGAACTGGAGGCCTTCAGATCCTTCTCCCTGGAGAAGGATCTTTGGATCGCGGATCACAGGCCTTTCAAGTTCGTCAAGCATCCTCTGGTCTCAGCCGCCATGGTTCTGGAGACATTCATGGAAGCCGCCCGAATCCTGTATCCCCACCTGCAGGTGCGAGGCGTTCGCCAGGTGCGACTCATGGACATGATCCAATGTCCCCCCGGGGTTCCACGGCCTTCCAGGATCTCCTGCCGCCGGGTCGGCAACGGCCTTCGGGAGGTATTGTGCGAGGTCTCGCTCGCAACACAGGAGATTTCCCCCGCCGGGAGATTGACCGACCGCTTCATTCCGCACTGCAAGGGCCAAGTGATCCTTGATGGCGGGGATGACGGGGGAGGATATGTCGGGGAGGGGCTCCCGGATTTTCCTGTCCGGCCGGACGAACTGCGGACGAGGCCTATGGATCATAAAAAAGTGCTTAAATGGTACAAAGACCGCAGCGGCCTCGAAGGCAGGTATCGCGTAATGGAGTTCCTTGACGGTGCAGGTCCAGGGGTGGTGCGGGGCCGGACCACCTACCGGGAGACAAGTGATTTCGCAAATCTGCGGAACGCCCGGTACCAGTACTCTCCCTACCTTTTCGAGGCCCTTTTGCAGTTGGTCGGCTTCCACATCGCTGCAACGGACCCATCGGAGCGGCGATCGATGATTCCCATGGAGATCGGGGAGATGAGGTTTTTGCGAAAATGCCGGGCAGGGGAAGAGATAACCCTGGAGGCCCGCATGAGGGCGCAGGACGACGAGGGCGTCGCCTGGGACGCAAGAGGGGTTGATGATCAAGGCCGCACCATCATGCAGATTTATGGTATTCGGATGCACTGGGTTTCGGATTGAGCCTTCAGGGCTCGGAAAGAGCGCAGATCGGGAAAGACGGGAGTGGATATGGCAAAGGATTGCCAAGGATTAACCGTTCATGCCGTGAGTTCCGTTCATGGAAGGGGACCCGTCTTCTATGCATCCATGCCATGTGCCGACGAAACCCGTCAAGCACCGCCTCATCTCCACCCTGTGGAATCACCTCGTGGCGATGGAAAGCCCTCTTTGGAAACGCTGTCCATCTTCCAGCGAAGCTCCTTTCCCATTTCAGGTGGTCCGCGGCCCGCTTGGCAGGCCCCATCTCCTGTCGGGAGAATATGGGGGTCCGGCCATCTCCTTCAGCGAGGGTGGAGGAAAAGTCTGGGCTGCTCTCTGTGGAGATGGGTCTGATATCGGCATTGATGTGGCAGGGACCGATGAATTCCACAGAGAATACCCCTTTCACCGGGTCTTCCATGCACAAGAGCTTCAACATGCCTTGAGGTTGGCGGGCGGAGATTTGGAAAAGGCATCGGCCCTGCTCTGGTCTATCAAGGAAGCCGTTGTCAAGGCCCTGGGTTGTGCATTCCATCTCGTGGATCCGCGACAAATCACCGTCTATCCATCGACAGGAGGGGAGGAGGGCGGATATACCTTTCCAGTGGGCTTGTCAAGGAAGGCCCTGGTGCGGTTTCCCATAGGTGCCGGCCGGTCCATATGGGTACGTTCGCTTCCCCAGGTGAAGATGTGGCTTTCCATCGCCCTCTTGAATGGGCAACATCGATGAGGCGATGGGTGGAGGCGGTGTCGTGATTCCAGTGCCCTATAGAGGCAAAATGTCGATCCATGACGAAAGAAGCTGAACACGCAATCGAAGTCGAGAGACTGATGAAACGTTACGGGAAGTTGCTGGCGGTCAACGACATATCGTTCACTGTCAGGAAAGGCGAAGTGTTCGCGTTCCTGGGCGCGAACGGCGCCGGGAAGACCACTACCGTCGAGATCATCGAAACAATCCGCACGCCCACGTCGGGAAAGGTGAGCCTTCTCGGGATGGACGTCATGAAAAGGAAGCGCGACATTGTCCCCCGCATCGGCGTCCTGCCGCAGGGGTTCAACTCGTTCGACAGGATAACGGTCAGAGAGACCTTGCAGTACTACTCGCAACTTTTCCACTGCAGGAACAGCGATGTTGATGGCCTGATAGAGCTCGTGGACCTCAAGGAAAAGACCAAAGAGCAGTTCAAGGACCTCTCCGGGGGCTTGAAGCAGCGCCTCGGAATTGCCGTTGCGCTCGTAAACGACCCCGAAGTCGTGTTCCTCGACGAACCGACGACAGGGCTCGACCCCCGCGCGAGGCGCGAGGTGTGGAAAGTATTGCTGGGTCTGAAGAACAAGGGGAAGACGGTATTTCTCACCACGCACTACATGGACGAAGCGGAGCTTCTTGCCGACAGGGTCGCAATCATCGCGAAGGGGAAGATCATCGCGATGGACTCTCCCGGTGAGCTCATAGAAAGCAACGCGAACTACCTTTGCCTCACGCTAAAGTCCGTCGATGAAAAAGTCTTTGAAATCGTCCGGAAGATGGGCTTCGAGCCGGTCCATGACGACCGCAGGAGCATCAAGGTCCGGTTGGCGCACACGGACGATGTCCAGAGGATACTGAACGCCATCAAGGAGGGCGGGGCGTCGTTCCTCGGCTTGGACGTTCGCAAGCCCAACCTGGAAGAGGTCTTCCTGAAGCTCACCGGCGAAACGCTTCACGAAGACCCCGCCCGGAGAAGGGGGGCGGGATGAACCTGCGCGTTATCCGAGCAAATCTCGTCGTGAGCATGAAGAGCTTCTACCGCGAGAAGACGGCCGTGTTTTTCAGGATTGCCTTCCCGGTGATCCTGATACTCGTGTTCGGCACCATTTTCATGGAAAGGGACAACAGAACCTTCGATCTGGACGTGCAGGATCTCGACCAGACGAAGTCGTCCGCACAGCTCGCGAAGGCTATCGGGCTCAGCGGGAGATTCAAGATTACCCAGGTCGCCCCTGCCATCAACGCCACACAGTATGCCAAGGACAACAAGCGGGACCTTGTCCTCATTATTCCCAAAGGCTGTGAAAAATCTCTGATGCAGAGGATGGGGCTCGACGACCCCAATGCATCCGTTACCCTCACGGAGATACACGACCCCAGCTCCTTTGGGGTGACCACCAAGATGCAGGTCCTGAACATGGTGCTTGCCGGGATAAATCAGGAAATGTCCGGAAAACCGCCGTTAATCAAGCCTGCAGAGACATCGATACTTACAAAGAAATACCGGTTCATCGAGTTCTTCGTCCCGGGGATCATCGCGATGGCGGTGATGACAGCGAGCCTGTTCGGTGCGGTGAACGTGAATGCGGAGCTCCGCCAGAAGGGCGTCATCAGGAAGCTGTCCACCACACCCATCACCCGTACCGACTGGATCCTGTCGAACGTCCTGTACCAGTTCATCCTCGCGGTTCTGTCTACGATTGTGATATTGCTGGTGAGCTATGGCGTGTTCAAGGTCAGCCTTGAGATAAATGCCTGGCTCCCGCTTTTCGTTGTGCTTGCCGTCTTTGCGTTCGTCGGGCTCGGAATGATACTCACCCGCGTCGCCAAGGAGGCGGAGAGCGCCGCCGCCGCCGCAAACGCCCTCATGTTCCCGATGATGTTCCTCTCGGGGACCTTCTTTCCGGTCGAGATGATGCCGGAATTCCTGCAGAAGTTAGCCAAGGTGCTGCCTCTCTATTATGTGAACGAGGGGCTTCGGGCATCTATGGTACTTGTCGACAACATGGCCGCGCTGAGATGTTCCATCATCATAGGGGTTTTCGCCGCCGTGGTCTTCGTCCTGGGCATGATGACCACCAAATGGGAAGATGGCGCGTGAGAGCAAATTGCCCCCTAAGTGTCATCGCCGCGTGGCCCGCCACGGCGCCCACCGTCCTCAGCGATCCCACTTTCGTATGGGGCGATGATCGAACGTGATCCCATGCGCTCCCGGTCGGCCGCCGCGTGAAATTCACTGGCACCCCGGGAGCGCATCAGATAGGATGGAAAGCGAAGCAGTAACATGATTCTCAATGCACGGGACAAAATAACCAGGTGCCTGTTGTCATTGGCCAGGACCCCTCTCCTCTTTTATCCGTACTACCGAAACCATCTTCCATTGCCCTCCGTGATCCTGATCGAGAATACAAACTGTTGCAACGCTCAGTGTGTCATGTGCCCTCGCGAGACGCTAACCCGAAAACGTGGCTTCATGAAGTTTGAATTATTCGAGAAGATCATAAGAGAAGTGTCCGGCGCGAGCCGAACACCCGTCGTGCATTTGCACGGATTTGGGGAGCCGCTATTGGATGAGTCATTGCCCGAAAGGATCATGCTCGCAAAAACCTGCGGGGTAAAACATACCTATCTCGTTACCAATGCTTCGTTACTGTTCCCCGAGACATCGAGAAAAATCATTAATGCGGGGTTGGACACGATGAAGATCAGTTTTTACGGCACCGACGAAGAATCTTATCACGCCACCATGAGACGGCTGGATTTCAAGGTGGCGCTTCACAACATCAGGGAGTTTGTGAGGATAAGGAAGGAACTGAAGAAGAAAACTCCGAAGTTGATCCTTCAATACCTGCCTCAGGAAG
This sequence comes from uncultured delta proteobacterium, assembly GCA_963830155.1. Classification (GTDB taxonomy): domain Bacteria; phylum Desulfobacterota; class DSM-4660; order Desulfatiglandales; family Desulfatiglandaceae; genus CAWHLE01. The sequence goes on from CAWHLE010000003.1 coordinate 46,460, forward strand.
CCAATGAGGCCAAGACGGAGGAGTTTCAATCTCTGTGGCGCTCCGTCCTGGACAAGAGGGCCGGGGACTGCCTGAATCGCTCCTCTTTGCACAACTATGGAGGCGGGAGGGCATACAACCGTGTGGGAGAAAGGATAGTGTCTGTCTGTTTTTACCCCTGGACAGGCCTGTCGGTGCTCTGCGACGGCAGGGCCGTTACCTGTTGCATGGATTACAATGGCGTTCAGGGCGTAGGAGATCTGAACTTCCAGAGTGTCATGGAAATCTGGAATGGGCCTGTGTTGTCCGCGATCAGAAGAAACTTTGGGAAGTTGGACTACAGCGGGTTTCCGGCCTGTCTTTGCTGTGATTGGGTACGCAGACGGTAGGCGAATGCGAGGATGACCGAAAGACAGTATCGTATCATCTGCCCCGGGAGAATGACCGCCGGGCGCCCAGGCGTTCGGGTACCGTCGGGGTTCCCGGGCCACGGCCGGAGGTGCGCCATGAGAAAAAGGATATTCTTTATATGTGGTTCGATGAATCAGACGACCCAGATGCATCAGGTCTCCGAGCACCTTCGCGAGTACGAGCACGCCTTCTCGCCCTACTACGTGCACGGCTTTGACGAGATTCTTCGAAAACTCGGGTTGATCGAGTTCACGATCGCAGGGAATAAACTGGCGGGGCGCTGCCAGAGATATCTTCAGGATCATGGCCTCGCCATCGACTATCAGGGAAGGAATCAGCCCTACGACCTGGTGGTTACCTGCTCGGACGTGTACCTTCAGAAGAACATTCGAGACAACAGGATTGTGCTGGTTCAGGAAGGGATTACGGACCTGGAATCCGTGATGTTCCATCTCGTCAAGCGGCTCCGATTCCTTCCTCTCTGGTTTGCGGGTAACTCGACGACAGGTCTTAGCGATGCATACCGGGCTTTCTGCGTCGCAAGCGAGGGATACCGCGATTTTTTCATCCGAAAAGGCGTACGCCCCGAGAAGATCGTCGTTACGGGAATACCCAATTTCGATGACTGCAGGCGATATTCCAGCAACGACTTTCCCTATAGGCACTACGTGCTGGTCTGCACGTCAGCGCTGAGGGAGACATTCCGGGGCGAAGACCGCAAGGCATTCATCCGAAAAGCTGTCGACATCGCCGGCAGACGGCGCCTCATCTTCAAACTTCACCCGAACGAAAACATGGAGCGCGCTACCCGGGAGATCCGCCGGCATGCGTCTGGGGCCATGGTGTTTGCGACTGGCAGCGCGGAGGAAATGATCGCGAACTGCGATGTCCTGATCACGCGATTTTCGTCGACTGCTTTCGTCGGCCTTGCACTCGGCAAGGAAACCTACTCGGACTTGAGCATGGACGAAATGCGTCGGCTGACGCCGGTTCAGCACGGCTCGGCGGCCCCTAACATCGCGAATGTCTGCCGCCGGATTCTCGAAGAGGACTGAGTGCAGCCGAGGACAACAGAGAGCGTTACTGGCGGGGGCGTAACCGGGGGTATGAAGGACTTTCAGTCTTTACTGCTCTATTTTCCTGGCAATAAGGACTGCATTGCTTCCCCCGAAAGCGAAAGAATTCGACATCACGGTATTTACTTTCACCCCTTTACGGGCGATATTCGGAACATAGTCCAGGTCGCACTCCGGATCAGGCTGGTCCAGGTTAATCGTTGGGGGAACGGCTTGATTTTTTATCGCAAGCAGTGAAACAATAAATTCCATGGCGCCAGCTGCTCCGATGGTGTGGCCGTGCATCGATTTTGTAGAACTGACGGGAACGTTGCAGGCACATTCGCCGAATACCTTCTTGATAGCCTTTGTCTCCAATAGATCATTCCACTGAGTTGCCGTCCCGTGGGCATTGATGTAGTCGATATCTTCGGGCAATAAGCCTGCATCTTTGATTGCTTCCGACATCGCTCGTGCCTGCTGTTCGAAAGAGGGCTTGGTCATATGAAAGGCATCAGAGGTAGAACCGTAGCCGACGATTTCAGCGTGGAGCGACGCTCCACGATGGATAGCCCTTTCCATCTCCTCAAGCACTACGACAGCAGCCCCCTCGCCGAGCACTAACCCGGAACGGTTTTTAGAGAAAGGTTTGCAAGACTTCGATGAATCATCAGGGTCTTCGACAGCGAGAATCCTGAGAGATTCCCAACTTCGGAAACTTCCATAGGTCAAAAAGGCCTCCGCCCCTCCTGCGAGCATCACGTCAACATATCCATCTCTGATTTGTCGGAAAGCCTCCCCGATAGCGTTTGTGGAGGAAGCACAGGCAGTCGATAGTGTCAAACAGGGTCCTGAGAGACCATACTCTATCGATATATGGGAGGCAGAGGCGTTATTCATCACCATGAGAACCGTGAGTGGTTTTACCCTGTCGGCGTTATGCTTAAATAGTTGCTCGTACAAATCCTCTATGGTATTTCCCCCACCCATACCTGAACCTATATATACTCCCGCTCGCTGTTTGTCTTTAGCATCGAGAGATGGTTCTGAATCTTTCCAAGCTTGAGATGCTGCAGCTAAAGCGAATTGGTTGACACGGTCCATGGTGGACACCTGTCTCTTGGTGAAATAGTTGGAAGGATTAAAATCGACTTCAGCGGCAATTTTCACTGAAAGCAGACTTGAATAGGCTGAAGAGATTCTTCTGACTCCAGACTTGCCGGCCATGAGATTGGCTGAGAAAGCATCGATATTATTCCCACAAGGGGAAATAATGCCCAGTCCTGTGACGGCAACTCTCCGTTTCATAGAAATGCAATCTCCGCATTCAAATTAAGCTTAATGATGACTTGGAGCCCCTATGTTTTGTACCGAGACGAACCGGTCCACAGCATCAACCATGTCCTGTATCGTTCTAACCCTGAATTCTTGGTCAGGAATTTTAATATTGAATTCATTTTCGATATCAAACATGAATTCGATGATATCGAGAGAATCGAGGTTTAAATCCTGGAGCGTAGTTGTGGCCGTAAGTTGTTCAATCTTGTAATCAAAGTGAGCTAGAAAAAGTTGCTGCAGTCTTTCCATGGTGGTGGACACAAATGTTTCCTCCTGTTGCAAACTGCTGTAGCAATAAGATCCGAAGAAATTATTAAAATGTCGTCATGTCTTCGGTTTCCGTCAGATCACACCCAGCTGCCTTCCCACATTCTCGAAGGCAGTCAAGACGTTATCTAACTGTTCCTCTGTGTGGGTCGCCATATAACTTGTCCTGAGAAGTTCTCGTCCTGGAGGGACTGCAGGGCTGATGACGGAATTGACAAAGACGCCGTTTTCGAAGAGGAGCCGGCACATCTCGTAAGTTTTCATCGTGTCTTTGATGATGACGGGAATGATCGGAGTTTCGCTATTTCCTGTATCGTACCCGAGCGTTTTATATCCTTTCAGCATCATGTGCGTATTTCTCCAAAGGCGGGCTCTTAATTCGGGCTGTTCTTCAATAATGTCCAAAGCGGTACTCACCGATGCCACCAGGGAGGGGGGAAGACTGGCGCTGAACATCATCGAGCGAGCGAGGTGTTTGATCCAACTTATCACATCTGATGGCCCTGCGATAAAGCCGCCGATCGCGGCAAGGGATTTGCTATGGGTTCCCATGATAATGTCTACTTCGTTTTCCAAGCCGAAATGCTCCGCCGTTCCCCGCCCTCCGTCTCCAAGAACGCCGATCGCGTGGGCGTCATCCAGCATGATCCTCGCCCCATAAGCCTTGGCTAGCTTCACAATGGCAGGGAGATCAGCAATATCGCCTTCCATGCTGAAGACGCCATCGACGATGATCAGTTTCTCTTTTTCCTTGGTTCCTTCGAGAGCTTTTTCGAGAGCGTCCATGTCGTTATGTCGGTATTTCTTGACCTCGCCGAAGGAGAGGCGACAGCCGTCCATGATGCTTGCATGATCGTGCATATCGATAATAGCGACATCGTTCCGGCCCACAAGGGCAGAGATCGCTCCCAAATTGGTTTGGTAGCCGGTTGCGAAGACCAGAGCAGCTTCCTTCCGCAAGAACCTCGCTAGCTTCTTTTCCAATTCTTCGTGGATATCAAGATTCCCATTTAGAAACCGTGAACCGGCACAGCCCGTCCCATATTTTTCAATGGCGTTGATCGCGGCTTGCTTCACCCGGGGGTGGTTGGTGAGTCCAAGGTAATTGTTGGAACCGATCATGATCACTCTCTTCCCGTTGACAACCACCTCAGAATCCTGCGGAGATTCGAGCTTTCGAAATAAGAAATAGTGGCCGCTTTCCTTCAATTCGGATTCGTATCTCAGAGCTTTTGAGCACTTTTCAAAAAGATCCATGGACAACCTCGTTCTTATGTCACAACCATTTTTCCTTTTTGTATCGCTCAAAGGTTAATTTGGCATCACAATCGCCATGAACGGATTCGATGGGAAGCCCATTCAGCCACTTCAAATCGCTGGTTTTTCGAAGGAGACAGCGGACTTGCACTCCTTTTCGAATCAGCGCTTCTGTCAAATGGCTTCCAATAAGTCCTGTGCTTCCAGTGACCAGAGTTTTCAATGAAGCTTTTTTCCTGACTCGCAATTTTTTAGTTCCCGTCCGTCTTCGCACTTGATGGGGGAGGGTGACCGGGGGCCAATTTCCAAAATTTTATCCGTTTCTTTTAGGATTGTCAAAGACCGTCCAACCTCAGCCTTGTCCGGTTAGGGATTTGGATCCGATGAAAGAAGGAGATTTAAAAAAATTCGCGGTGGCTTCATTTTTTTCCTAACATATCAGTTGGTTAGTGCATGGCCATCCGTAACTAAGTGAAAATACGGAGGAAGTTACGGACATGCCCTACTCATTCAAAGGTGGCAACATAAATAGAACCCCTTCGTTCTTCTCATTGATCCAAAGCGCTCAATGGCACTTTGAAAACCGCCACGCCCCTTGAAGCCCGAGGAAACAGAGACTTGAAAATGACCTTTGAAGGCCAGCTCAACGCCTTGATCCTCTATCACCTGGAAGGATACAGTTCCAGGCGCCACCTCTTAGAGGTGCTCAAGAAAGTCGACTTCGTCTGTGAGCATTTAGCCCATAAAGAGGGCATTGGGAAAAGCAGCTTCTTTGAGGCCATCAATAATCGCGGGATTCAGCAATTACTGGAGGTCTTCACAGCCCTTTATGCCAACGCCCGCACCATGCTGCCTAAAGCGCGTGCCGAGTTGGGAGACCTCACTTTGATCGATGGTTCTTTGATTGATGCCACCCTTTCCATGTATTGGGGCGACTACCGCGATGGGGCCAAGAAGGCCAAAGCGCATTTAAGGTTCGACCTCAATCACGCCATCCCATCCAAGATATTCCTCACCAGCGGCAAAGGCGATGAACGGCCCTTTGTGAGCCGAATCCTTTCTCGCGGCCAGACCGGCGTTATGGATCACTATTACCAATGTCAAAAAAACTTTGATCAATGGCAACAAGACGGAAAGCATTATATCTGCCGCATAAAGGCAAACACGAAAAAGAAAGTGATCAAACCCAATGAAGTTATCCCCGGCGGATCCGTATTCTACGACGCGATGGTCCTGCTTGGCACCCCGGGTGTAAATCAGACGGCCAAAGCGCTGCGCCTTGTCGGCTATAAGGTCGATGGTATTGACTAATGGGTTGCCACTGACCGCTATGATCTCTCCTCCGAGCAGATTGCTTTTGCCTATAAACTGCGTTGGGCCATCGAGATCTTCTTTGGCTGGTGGAAACGTCATCTTCACGTTTATCACCTTATCGCCAGAACACTATATGGGGTTATGGTCCAAATGCTCGCGGCTCTCACACCTACATCTTGCTCGCTATTTATTGTTAAAAGGAATTTGGTGAAAACGTTAGCATCATGAGGGTCCGGGAACTACGCATTGAGATAAAGAATGAAGGCCGTTTCCTTGCGAAAACGCATCAAATCGATGATCGCCTCTCTTATCTCACACAAAGTGACCCCCATTACTTTGAATCTAGCAGCCCTGTCTGGATCAATTAATTAAGTGAATCATGTATTCTATAAATGAAAGGACCTTAGTCTTTGAAATACTGTTGGCTCGGTACAGGGGCAACACAGCGCCCAGGTTGAATGGCCGAGGCGCTTTTGTGGCGTTAGAGGTGGCGCGGGTATCCAGGATTTAAAAACTGATCCTCCCCAAATTACCCCTCTGGAATATACCAAGCCCCTTTGGATTTTCCCATCATTTAATTGCCGGATAAACCTATGGATTTTCGATTGTGAAGGGGCTTGACAGGCTCAGTGGGGCGTCCTATTCTTTTGCATCACCAAATCCTGATCCTCACAAACATCTGGAACAGGCTTTTTGGGGCGTGTCGCTTCAAAGCAGAGGATAACCATTTCGGTCCGAGCCCGTCAGTCAGCTTTCTAGTCGTCGAGAAGGAGATTCTAACGGAGTACTACCGAGGCGCGTTCTTCAATGTTTAAACTTTGAGGCTTCTTGCAGGTGTTACTTGGACACTTCTCCCTACCCTGGCAATAGCGGCTCCATTTCCACCCATGAAACAGAATCCGATCAGCGCAAGCTCAAGAGCCACACCCTTGTGCTCGCCCTCGGAGCCCTTGGTGTGGTTTACGGCGACATAGGAACCAGCCCACTTTACGCAATCAGGGAGTGTTTTCACGGGCATCATGCCATCGCCCTGACTCAGGGGAACATCTTTGGGGTAATGTCCCTTGTCTTTTGGTCCGTGACCATTGTTGTCAGTATCAAGTATGTGCTCTTCATTCTCCTTGCGGATAATCACGGTGAAGGGGGCATTTTCGCACTGCTGGGGCTGATATCGGCTGGTGGCAGAAACGTATCGCCCCGCCTGCGTGCAGGCTTGGTATTGGCCGGGATTCTTGGTGCGGGGCTCCTTTATGGGGATGGCATCATCACGCCGGCGATTTCGGTCCTTTCGGCCATCGAAGGTCTCCAGGTTGCCACCAAAGCGGCGACACCGATCGTGTTACCCCTCACCTGCGTGGTCCTCTTCTTGCTCTTTCTTTTGCAGCACTGGGGAACAGCGGGCATTGGGAAAATTTTCGGTCGGGTCATGACGCTTTGGTTTGCATCGATCGCCGCTCTAGGGCTTGGCCAAATTTTTCAGGAACCCCGGATCTTACTCGCCATTCACCCGGTCTATGCCTACGAATTCTTTGCCACCAATAAGCTCCACGCATTCGTCGTTTTCGGCTCGGTTGTGCTTTGTCTGACAGGGGCTGAAGCACTCTATGCAGATCTGGGACACTTTGGACGGAAAGCCATCCGCCTTTCGTGGATGAGCCTTGTTTTCCCTGCTCTCCTACTCAATTATTTTGGTCAGGGAGCGCTCCTTCTGGGTCATCCTGAACTGAATGTCAATCCTTTTTATGGTTTAGTCCCAAAACCTATTTTTTATCCCATGGTGGGTCTTTCCACGATCGCAACGGTGGTCGCATCCCAGGCGTTGATTTCCGGCGTCTTTTCGCTCACCCAGCAGGCCATTGAACTTGGGTTTTGCCCGCATTTTCTTATCGTGCACACTTCCCGTGTCATTCGGGGCCAGATCTATATGCCGGCAGTAAACTATACCCTGATGGTTGCCTGTTTGGGGGTAGTGATTGGTTTCCGTGAATCCAGTGGCCTCGCGGGGGCCTATGGAATCGCGGTTACGGGAACCATGACCATCACATCCATCTTATATCTTATCGTGATTACCCGTGTCTGGAGATGGTCCCTCTGGACGGCGGTCCCTCTGGTAGCGGTCTTCCTCGTTTTTGATTTATCCTACTTCGGGGCCAATCTCCTCAAGGTCAAGGACGGAGGCTGGTTCACCCTTCTTGCGGCCGCACTCTTTACGATCGGCATGACTACCTGGAGAAAAGGGCGTTCTGAGCTCATCCACAAGTTTGAAACCAGAACTCCCCTGAAACTTTTTCTCAATGATGTTGACAGGAAGAAATTCCCACGGGTAGAAGGCACGGCAGTTTTCATGTCACTTACCCCTGAGGGGACATCCCCTGTCCTCTTACAAAATCTTAAATATAACAAAATGTTGCATGAGAAAGTCGTGCTCCTTTCGATCCTGCCCGCCGACGTCCCCACTGTACCTGCCACTAAAAGAGTAAAAGTCGAGGATTTGGGGCAGGGCTTCTTTCGGGTGTTGGCCTACAATGGCTTTATGCAGAGGCCCAATGTGCCAGAGATCATGAAGCTGGCCTCCAAATTAGGACTGCCGATTGACGAAGCAGAGGCGATCTACTACCTGGGGAGAGTGTCGTTGTTTACCGCTGGTGATTCGAGGATGATGCGCTGGCGCAAAGTACTCTTTGCCTCTATGTCCAGAAACGCTGGATCCCCGGCGGCCTATTTCGGGTTACCCGCAAACCGCGTTGTGGAACTTGGCGCTCAGATCCAGCTTTAGTCGATTGCTCCGATAGCTCGGCTTTACCCAAGGCAGCTTCAATGCGCCATTCGGAAGGAGACAGTTGTATGGCTCCGAATGCGCAAGGTCTCGTGGGTGACGCGTAATAACTTGCATTAGATGAAAAATCATTGAATAATGTGACAGGTCGAGAAAATAAAAAGACAGGGAGTATCAATAATCCATGTTGACTCCGCCTGATGGAAGACGAAAAGGTATCCTGGAGCGGATCGCTCGCCGGGTAATGAAGGAACGCGGTTTTCTACCCGATTTTTCCACGACTGCTCTCAACGAGTTGGAGAAGATTCAGCAGGTCGATTGGGGGGCGGAATCTCCCAGGAAGGACCTGCGCCAACTGCTCTGGGCATCGATTGACAACGATGATTCCTTAGACCTGGACCAGTTGACGGTGGCAGAGACCTTGTCGGATAAGACGGTAAAGATTCTTGTCGCCATCGCCGACGTGGATGCCCTTGTAGAAAAGAACTCGGCTATTGATGAGCACGCCCGGCAGAACACGACTTCGGTCTACACAGCCGGCAAGATCTTTCCCATGCTTCCGGAGAAACTCTCCACGGATTTCACCTCTCTCAATGATCATGAAGACCGCCCCGCTATTGTCGTCGAGATGGTGATCAGCGACGCGGGAGAGATGCATAGCTCGGATATCTATCGTGCCTTGGTCCGTAACCAGGCTAAACTGGCGTATAACAGCGTGGGGGCCTGGCTGGAAGGCAAAGGGCCCTTGCCGGAGGCCGTGGCGGTTGTCCCGCGGCTTGCAGAGAATCTCCGCATTCAGGATCGGGTGGCGCAGCGATTGAAAGCCCTGCGGCATGAGCACGGTGCCTTGGATCTGCAGACGCTGGAAACCCGACCGGTCTTTGCCGGAGACGAGATCCAGGACTTGCGGGTGGATGAACGGAACAAGGCCAAAGAGATCATCGAGGACTTTATGATTGCGGCCAATGGTGTGACCGCGCGTTTTCTTCGCGGGAAAAAAGTTCCCTCCCTGAGGCGCATGGTCCGTTCTCCCAAGCGGTGGGGCAGGATTGTCGAGATCGCGGCCCAGCACAATTCTCAGCTTCCAGCGGAGCCGGATTCGAGGGCCCTCGAGAGTTTCCTGGTCGCGCAGAAGGCAGCCGACCCGCTCCGTTTTCCCGATCTTTCACTCAGCGTCATCAAACTGCTCGGCCCCGGTGAATATGTCGTCGAATCCCCGGAACAGGCGGTGCCCGGCCACTTCGGCCTTGCCGTCAAAGATTACACGCACTCAACGGCTCCCAACCGTCGATTTCCGGATCTGATTACCCAGCGCATCCTGAAGGCAGCCCTGGCCGGCTCGCCCATGTCCTACAGCCGGGAGGAACTCGTGGGCCTGGCCCGGCACTGCACAGAAAAGGAAGATGATGCCAACAAGGTAGAGCGACTCGTTGCCAAATCCGCTGCGGCTATGCTGCTGGCTTCAAGGATCGGAGATCAGTTCGATGCAATCTGCACGGGCGCTGCCGACAAAGGAACATGGGTGCGCATCTTTCATCCACCCACTGAAGGTCGATTGCTCTACGGGTATGAAGGCGTCGATGTGGGCAGCCGCCTTAAGGTGCAGCTCGTCCACACAGATATAGAAAAGGGGTTTATTGATTTCAAGAAGGTCCGCTGAGATCTCTAAAGAAGAGGATCAGGGTTCGCCCCGGACGATTATACTACAATTAGCGTTAGACTTTATTGTTCGGAGAGCCGCTTGATGGCCTCGGGTGCAGGCGTCTCGTAACCCAAAGCACTATGGGCCATGGTGTCATTATTTTGAAAAAACATCATATCATCGTCAAAGAAGTCACTGATATCCAGAAATCGCTGATCCTATGCATATCACGGTGATAGTTGTCGTTTCTTTGGAATTGATATATAGAAGGTTATCCCTTTATCCTGATTAGGCTCTAACCAAACCTTTCCGCTATGCTTTTCCGCTATTTCTCTCACGATCGTCAGCCCTAATCCCGATCCTTCAATCCCTTTCGATGTTTTATTTCGGATGAAAGGGGCAAAAATGTCTTGATGAGAATCCTGCTCCTTTAAGCCAATACCATTGTCCTCGACAGAAAGAATGTGGGAATCAGGAGATCCTTTATATCTGATATCAATTTTACTTAATGCCTCTCCACCGTATTTTAAGGCATTGTCTACAAGATTTCTTAAGGCCCTTATTATAGACAACCTGTCTGCTTCGATTTCAGGGATGTCATCCGGCTCGGCCCAGACTATTTCTCGAATGTTGAGTCGAGTGGAAAACTCTTCCCTTATCATAAGGAGGACCTCCTTCAACCCCAATTTTTCAATAACCAAAGGGGTCTCCTTTGTTGAAATGAAAACATTGATCTGGTCAACAAGTGCAGCAATCTGTTCAGCGGTTTTCAGGATTTGCTCGCAGTACTTCTGCCCCTTCTCATCAAGAACTCCCGCATAATCTTTGTATAACCGTTTTGTAAGACCATAGAGACCGATGGTCGGACTCTTTAGATCATGTGAAACCGAATAGGCAAAGATCTTCACTTTTTCTGAGCTCTGTCTTAATGCTTCCTCCATGCGCTTTCGATCGGTGATATCAACAAACCAGGCCATCCTTCCTGCATTATGTCCTTCGTTGTCAGTAATACCTGAGGTGGAAACCTCTACATGCAATACGCCGCCTTCTTTGCGAAGTACTTGGACTTCTTCGGTTTCTCCTTTGGATTGGTCGATAATCGCCTCTAGATCAGCGAATCTGCGACCCTCTTGAGAGGCAAACAATTGAGCCGCATGTTTACCCGTAATCTCTTTTTCGGATTCGTAATCGAACATCCTGAGGAAGGCAGGGTTGGCATATTGGACACTCCCTTCCCTGTCCGTTATTAAGACCCCATTTGCAGCAGAGTTCAATGCCGTATAGATGACATTCAACTCTTTCTCTAGGCTTTTTCGCTCCATGGAATGTTCGTTTAACTCCTCAACCCCTTTCTTCTGGTCTTGATAGATCAGTTATCTGGTCATCAAGATAGTGTTACAAAGGCAAAGAGGGCCTATATATATGGTCTGTCGGCTCCAAAGGGTCTTGAAGTAATGCCCTGGCATGACCAGGGCATAAACCTCCTCAGAGCGCTCGAACTGATCCTCAAGACACCGACGGCAATTTCCACAATCCCCTAAAGTCTAATTAAGTCTAATTAAGCCATTGTTCTTCTTCCTGCAAAAATAGCAGTACTTGCTCCACAAAGCTGGCCAGCTCACTGTCGAAGTCAGCTTGTCCACTGGATTCTGGTGCCTCAATGTGGGTTTCGACCTATCAACGCCTTCCCCGTAAACGTCCCGCATTTGACACATTGCACATAGATGTCCCATTCTAGTTACCTCCATAAGCCTTGATTCGTTAATCCAAATGAGGACCTGGAGGTCCTTTGGACTTTGATCTCCACAAGTCTTCTGGCGCACTCATTGGCAACGTCATAATCAGCTTCTTTCTCACCGGGCATTTTGCCCCCCCTGCTCTTTTTGATGACAACTGAATCAGCAACTCGGCCGACCAGGCTGCCATACCTCATACAGACGGTTTGATTTATTCTTTGAAATTACTTCGAGCAACATCTTCATCGAACGGTCCTCCGCAAGCGTCGGTCCCCTTATGGGGATGCGTCTAAAAGCGAAGATATGTCTGTCCCATAAACAAAGAAATGCTTCCAAATAAGGCCGCTATGTACGAAATCGAGATACCGAGCAACACAGCTCTCTGACGTCGCGTGGTCGTTGAATCCAGTTTTTCTTTCATTCTCATCAAGAATGCCATTTCTCCATCCTCCTGTCGTTGGGGAGTCTTCCCCAGCTGGTGCGAATGTTCGCCATGACCAAGGCACCGAATGGATGGAAATTCGACGGCATTCGGGCTTGCGTCCTCGGTTTCATACCGAGTGGAATCGAATAAAGGTTAAGTCGTTGGAGATAGGCTAATGGATGGCTTCTGTGTTATGGTGCAAATGAAAAAAGCAAAGATATCATTAACCCTGTCAGGGAAGGAGACTAAGCAAGTCGATCATAGTAGCAGGCTGGCGCTGTCCCACTCAAAAAAGGCAGATCCGAGGAAAGACATGCAAACGGAAAAACATGGACTCTAAGATTGAGCGACTTGCGGTATCCCTCTAATTTTTAATGTTCGACGATTCGTTCGGATTTGTCAATAAGAAGCAGCAAATTTTTCTATATTGAGTTCCTTTTGGAATCCTGATGGCTGTTAGCACTCGACTGACCTTTCCACGCGCTTTGGGATTGAACGGCCCGCCGGATGGGTGCCGGAAGGCTCGCGTTCCATCCGGATTGGGCCATTCCAGGCACCACGTGGTGGACAGCACAAAAGGCCCTGCCTTTAATACCGCGGCCTGCCTCCAGGCCGCCTTCCAGCGTTGCCTCCCGTTCGGTCGTCGTTGCGCGGACGGGCCTCATTCACGTTTAACGCACGTCCCTTCATCTCTTTGCCGTTCATCCCGGCGATGGCGGCCTGCGCCTGTTCTTTTGCCGACATCTCGATGAACCCGAATCCCTTGGACTGACCGGTGAACTTGTCATTAATAATGTTGGCAGACGTGACCTGCCCGAAGGCCTCGAAGGCCTGTCGCAGATCTTGCTCCGTGACGTCGAAAGACAGATTGCCTACGTAGATATTCATTTTCTCGCTCCTCGTTGAATTCCTGCTAAATGTTTGCTCTTACGTTAACCCTTCTACTGTGTCTCAAAACCTGCCCCCATCCTTGAATGGAGTCAGAAAGACCGCGTGGCCCAGGACCGGCGCGCCTTGGGTCTGGACGAGCTAAAAAGGATCGCGCCTTTGGAACCATCTCCCGATCTGTTCGCCGCTCCTGAGGTCGACGGCCCCTGCGGGAGAAAACCGGCAGGCCGATGCGCCGGGGTCTGTTTCATAAAATTCGGCGAGCCCAACCGTCCGTCGCTCTGGCGGGACTTCCCAATCCCTCTCGCGTATTCCGGCGCCGGCGCCCTGTAATCGAAGCCATCCAGTGTCCGACGTTCAATTTTCTCACCAAGGACATTCTCGATGTCCCATACCAATGAGCTGTCCTTGGGTGTCACAAACGTGAAGGCGTCTCCGGTCCTTGTGGCGCGGCCTGTGCGACCGATCCGGTGCGTGTAGGCATCGACGGTGTCGGGCGCGTCGTAATTGATTACGTGCGATATCCGCAAGACATCGATGCCGCGCGCGGCGATGTCTGTCGCTACGAGAATCTGGTATGTGCCGTTGCGAAACCCGCTGAGTGCCTTCTGGCGCTGCTGCTGGGACAGGTCACCCTGAAGTGACGTCACAGGGAGCCCCGCCTGCTTCATCCGTTTCGCCAGACGCGTCGCACGGTCTTTGGTTCGTGTGAAGATGAGCACCGAATCCGCTTCCGTTCGATCCAGGAGCTTCATCAGAAGGGCCGTTTTGAGGTGAGGCCCGACCGGGAAAACGGCATGGGAGACGGTGGACACGGGGACGCTGTCACTGATCCGCACGGTGACCGGGGCGTGCAAAAATTCTTGCACCAAATCTCGGATGTCATTTGGCATAGTGGCGGAGAAGAGGAGCGTCTGACGCTGAACCGGAAGACGCGCCATGATCTTTCGGATATCCGGCAGAAAACCCATGTCAAACATGCGGTCTGCCTCGTCCAGGACCAGGACCTCCACGTCCGCCAAACTGACCGCCTTCTGGTTCATGAGGTCCAGCAGTCGTCCCGGGCATGCCACGGCGATTTCTGCGCCGGCCCGGAGCTTCGTGATCTGGGAGCCCTTGTTCACGCCGCCATAGATGGCGACACTCTTCAGTCGTGTATAACCGCCCAGTTGGCTGATGGCTTCGTGGATCTGCTCTGCCAGTTCCCGCGTGGGTGCAATGATCAGGGCACGGAGACGCTTCCTCGGTCCTGCCATCAAACGCTGGAGAATGGGGAGGGCGAACGCGGCCGTCTTGCCCGTCCCGGTTTGGGCCAGCCCGATAACGTCCTTCCCTTTGAGTACCGGGGGAATACATTGAATCTGAATTGCCGTAGGGACTGTGTAACCGAGGGATCCGATACCGGATTCTATTTTAGGGTTAAAGTGGAACGATTCGAAACTCATTAAAACTCCTTATAATGATCTGATCTTTATGGTGTAACACCCGCTGCTCGGGGATCTCGGCCGCTTCGGGCACCGTCTTGTCGTTGTTCTTCCCCTGCAGCTTGTCCATCTTCTCTTTCGCTTTTCGCAGGCGCACGAACGCCTTTGCCGTTTGACAAACTTCCTTTGACACTGCTATTTCATATTCCTCCCGTTTCTATCCAGCACGGTCCACGCCATGATGAGGGGCGCCGCCTGACGGCCCTGAAACTGACGTCCCCGCCAAAAAAAACCCCAGCAGCCTTTCTTACAGGCTCTGGGGATTACAGCCAAAACCGAATTTAAGGTATAATACTGAATGAAGTATAGAACTCTCCGTTACCGTTGTCAAGGATTCATTTCGTCCATAAACGATCTGCTTTATTATTACCTCTTATCATTGCCTTTCCGTCTCTTATCCCTTGTTGGCAACATTTGGTCCATCTGGGAGACATCGATGAGGGAGAAGAGGGAGGGCCTCCACTTCATAAGCAAAACCTTTAACACCACCCTTTCGTCATGAATAACATGGATGAAAATCGAGATTGGATTCGGGCCATGGGTGAAGGAAAAAGATCGGGAAGAAGGCTTCATCTTTTCCTGCACAGAAACCCCCATCTGATGATGCTCAAGCGCTCCCTGCGGCGGAACACACTCAATCATCTCGAACGGAGAGCCAAAATCACCGGCCATGGACTTCTCCCTCTTCAGGCCCATGAAATGATCCTGGCAAAGATTGTAGGCGATTCGGTATATCCACGAGGAAATCTTTGCCGGATCTTTCAGGGTGTGCATCCGATCCCCGACCTTCATGAAGGTCTCCTGAATGAGCTCGTCTGCGGTCCACTGGTCTTTGACCATGGCCAGGATGAATTTTTTCACCCGGACGTAATGTTGATCATAGGCTTCCAGGAAATCCTTCGCCAGGATACTGCAGAGGCTATCGGCCGGGTCGGGAACGAAGGATATTTCTTGGCTAGCCAAAATTATTTAGTAATTTAAGGACCTACCCCTTTACACTCGGATACCCCCTCGCGTTAGGCTAATTCGTCTCAGTAGAGATTTTGACGGTTATCATCCGCGACACTTGACCGGGCGAGGTCGTTGGCATATCATACCAATATGAAAGCGAAAAGGATCACCATAGGGATCAAAGATGCCCGGACGACGGTAGACGAGTTTGTGGCTGCAGGTGAGGCACTTATCAGCGGTCAAACGGTGAACAAGGAAACTGGTGTTTACTTCACCAGCGTGGAGGCGTTCAGGAAGGCCATGACGCCGAAGCGGCTGCAACTGCTCCATCTCATCAAGACCACTCGACCCGCATCCGTGAACCAATTGGCTAGAATCGCCAACCGCAACATTAAAAACGTTGCGGAAGACGTCAGGTTTTTGGTTCAAGTCGGCCTGCTCGAGACCAAAGAAGTTGACCGCTGCCTGGCGCCGAGGGTGGAATACGACGAGATTTCGTTGAAAATAGCGGTTTGATGCTTCCGCCAAAGGGATCGAAGGCCACATCCCCTAGGTATACAAGGGCGGTTTCATTTGGTCTTAAACTTCATCCACTTTGGGCAGTGGAGGTGAGGCAGGTGAACTCCATAGAAGGAAATGATCTCTTGGATGTGAAAGGGTTTATGGGCGCCCTCGGGCTCGATGAACCGCCCATGGGTATGTACTACACGGATGAGGCGCCGCCCGAGGGATTTTCCCCCAAGCCGGGCATG
Organism: uncultured delta proteobacterium; assembly: GCA_963830155.1. Lineage (GTDB taxonomy): Bacteria > Desulfobacterota > DSM-4660 > Desulfatiglandales > Desulfatiglandaceae > CAWHLE01. The sequence continues at coordinate 62,734 of CAWHLE010000003.1, forward strand.
CTGCCCTCGGTGGAGGCCGAGGCCAGAGGAGAAGTGGACTGGGGTGGCGTGTTCGAGAACTTCTCCTGCGTGATCGGGAATATCTGGCGGGCCCGGAAAAAGCAAACCTGCGCCTATTTCGACCGGGAACACTACGGGTGTCTGGGCGGGGCCTTTTATCTCGGGTTCCTGAAACCGCAGCTCGATTTTATCGCTCACTACGTCTCAAGCGGCATCCCCGGCCGTATTGAGGGGGAGCGTTATCTGGAATCGCCGGAAGTCACCCGGCGGTTCTTTCAGACCGTCGATCCCAGACTTGCGCCTGCCCGCTTTTGCGTGTTCAAGCCCGTTACCGGGTTCGGCGCCTATGAGCAGCCGGAAGTGGTCACCTTTTTTGCCCGGGCGGAGCTTGTGAGCGGTCTCAACCAGCTCGCCACCTTTGTCACCAATGATTTCGAGGCGGTGAACTCCCCCTTCGGGGCAGGCTGCGCCAATATGGTGACGTGGCCTCTCCGCTATCTGTCCCAGGGAAAGCTCAAGGCGGTATTGGGGGGCTGGGATCCATCCGATCGCAAGTTCCTCAAGACCGACGAGATCACCTTTTCGGTCCCTTACGAGATGTTCAGGCGCATGGTCACCCGCTGGCCGGAATCGTTCCTGACCACCGGGACCTGGGAGACGGTCCGAAAAAAAATTGAACGGAGCAAAAGAGCCTGGGGTGAGTGAGGTTTGATTTTCTTCGTGCGATCGAGACATTTTGGGGATCTGCCATGTGACCAGAAGGCCGTGACGGGTTAACAAATGAACAAGACTTAGAGACGGCTACCGCCTCTCCCATTCTTGGTCCGGCTCGGCTGATGGGATTTCCGCATCCAGGGCCCGGATTTGCCTTTCCGGGCGCCACACAAAGATCATCTTCCGTGAATCCAGGCCTGGGCTGCCATCTGGATTGGGTCCCAGGGACTGCCTAACGGGGGGGTGTAGCTCAAGTCAAGGTGGTTCAGGTCCTCCACAGTCATGTCGTTGAAAATGGCTGTGGCAAAGACGTCGATGCGCTTCGAGACCTCAGCGCCGTAGCGACCCAGGATTTGTGCCCCTAACAGGCGGTGCGTCCCCCGGTCAGCCGTGATCCGGATCCGCAACTCGGTTGCCCCGGGGTAGTAAATTTTGTGGTCATGGGACTCCGACTCAATGGTCATTGGATCGAATCCGGCTTCAGAGGCCTCAAGGTCCCGCAGACCGGTGCGGGCCGTCACCAGGTCAAAGATCTTTACGACCTGCGTCCCCAGCGAGCCGGCAAATGCCTCATGGCCGCCGGCTCCGTTTTCTCCTGCGACCCGGCCCTGTTTGTGGGCCGTGGTCCCCAGGGGGAGGTAAGTGTATTTTCGCAGCAGCCGGTGCCAGGTCTCCACGCAGTCACCGGCTGCGTAGATATCCGGGACATTGGTTTCCATGGCCCGGTTTACGCAGATGGCGTCTCGAATCCCGGTCAACACGCAGGCTCCTCTTGCAAGCCTCGATTCCGGGTGGCCTCCTGTCGCCACCAGAACCACATCGGCCTGAATCGGCACGCCTTCACGGGTCCTGAGTTTTAGCCCTGCCCCATCTTGTTCAATGGCGGTGGGCGTAATGCGGGCAAAGACTTCCACCCCATTTCTTGATAGCTCCGCCCGGATGATTTGACCAAGGCTCGAGTCGACGGTCTTCAGGACACTCGACCTGGCAAGCACTGTGACCGAGAGGCCCCTGCGTGCCAGGGCATCCGCCATCTCCATTCCGATGTACCCCGAGCCGACAATGACGGCAGATGCCGGCCGTCTCTTCACCAGATAATCCTGGAAAGAAAAGCCGTCCTCCATCCACCTCAGGAAAAACACACCGGGAAGATCAAGCCCTTGGATGGGCGGCCGCACTGAGACCGCACCGGTTGCGATGACGAGCTTGTCATAATTCAGGGCATGAGACTGTCCGCTCCTGTCAACGGCTGTGACCACCTTGCCATTCGGGTGGATCTCCGTGGCCCGATGATCAAGCAGGAGCCGGATGCCTTCTCTTTCGATCTGAGCCGTGCTGCGGTGGGCGAGGGTCTTCCACTCAGTTACCTCGCCGCTTATGAGAAACGGGAGGCCGCAGATGCTGAAGTTGGGAAACCGGTCCGCCACCAGCATCGTTATTTCCGTCGAGGGAGAGATCTCCCTTGCCCTCAGCGCTGCGCTGATGCCCGCGTCGCTTCCTCCAATGACCAGCAGATGAGTCATTTGGGTTCCGTACCTCAATCAGTCGGTTGTCCTTCAACCAAATCCTCCAACTTTACCCTTCTTCTTAAATGGATCACACGTTGGTTTTCAAGACCATAAGTTTTCCGGCGGGTACTTGAGATCCAGCTCGGATCGGGAAGACTTCACATGGCGCTGCGCGGGGCGTTAAGGTCCTCCTTGACAGGCTGACCCTAGGGGTGTTTTTGGAAACTCGGTCTTCGCGTGGAAAAGTAATGGAAGGCTCAGGCAACGGTGCTGTAGCCCCCGTCGACCACCAGGGTATGGCCTTGTATCTGATCAGACAGGTCAAAACAAAGAAAGACAACGGCCCTTGCGACATCCGCGGGAGTGGTCAGCCGGCCCGAGGGTATGCGTTGAAGGGCATACCGAACCATCTCCCCACGGTCCGGAAAGTGCCGCAGGGCGTCCGTTTCAACGGTTCCGGCCGAGACGCAATTCACGCTGATTCATTAGGGCTTTAAGATTGCACTCACAGCGCATTGGCGGCCTAAACATCCTGTCGGCGGCGTCAGCAGCCCATGTTGTCGTCGAGGAAGTTTTTCCCGGGAGTGTGACGATCCCCGTTTTCCCGCGGCGACGGCTTCCTCGTGTCCGGTGTGTGGCCGGGAGTAGCGGACGCTTTGGGCGGCGTCCCTTCCGCAGGCATCGATCCCTCCGGATGTAGTTTGCGCCAGGTTCGCATTCCTCCGTCCACTGAATAGACGACGTAGCCGTGCTCGGCCAGAAGTTCGGCTATCTTCAAACTTCTATGCCCGGTGCGGCAAATGAGCACCAGGGTCTTGTCATGCGGAAACTGCTCGGGATTCTTTTCAAGTTCTTGCGAAGGCACATTCCGAGACTGGGGAATCCTGCCCAGCGGACTGGTCAGCTCACCCGGTGTGCGCACGTCAATGAGAAGCAAATGGGGATCGGACTGCAGAAGGAGATCGAGGCCGCGGGCATCGAGATGCAGCACATTTCCCTGAGACGATGGCTGCGCGGCTCGCGCCGGAAGCAACGCCCAAAAAACCGCCAAGGCCAGAACGGCTGCCAGTATGCCCGTTGGGCCGAGGAAGGTCTTACATTTCTTGTTAAGTTGTCGTATGGCACGCATAACCGCATGACCTGGAACAAAGGGAGGCTGGATGCTCAAGCCTCCTTTTGCATGGGGATTGATTGTCTATTCGCCTACGGGCAAAAGATTCACCATGGTGCTGCTGAACGAAGCGCTGCCGCCAATGGGATCCGTGATGCCCACATCCTTGAGTACCGGATCCAACTGCATCACGTGATTGGGGCAGATGCCGGCGGCCCTGCGTTTATCGCCCTTGATGAGGTGACCGTCCACGACCACGGCGTGAGAGCCGTAGGCCCAGTGGCCGTAGTGCCAGGACGCTGCAGCGGTCCCTGGACGAATGCCTTCCTTGACTTCCACCCTCGCAATCATGTCCAGCACCCGGTTCTCTCCATCCAGAAGCTGGAGCTTTCCTTCGGCATTCACCTGGGAGACCATGCGAACCCGCTGATCCGGCCTCAGACCGAGGCGGAGGGCGTCTTCGCTGTTGATCCAGATCTTATTCTCCCGCTGAAGGGCGATATTGCTCCAGTAGTTGGAGATGGTGCGGGACTGGCCGCCGAATGGCTCTTTGAAAGTGAACAACCTGAGGGGATAGCCGTCTTGGTGCACCAGCGGATTGCCTGCAGCGTCGCGCTCGCCCAGCGCCACGGGAAGTCCGCTGAAGTGCTGACCGCTGAGGCTGTTTTTCTGTTTGGCCACCTGCTCGACGAACAGGTGAAACATTCCACCAAAGGTATGATAGGACATGGTCTTAGTACCATAGGCCTTCCCGTAGCCGTCGAACCGGCCGCCCCGGTTGAGGACATAGACGACTTTGCGCCACTCCGTTTCGGACCTGAGCGTCTTCTTCCAACGCGCTTCGTCGAAGACCGAATTGGGAAGGTGGCGCCTCGCCTGCCGGAAGAGCTCGATCTCCTGGTCGTCAGCATCGGGCACGGCATCCTTGTCATTGCTTCCATAAGCCTGGTTGGCCATGAGCTTCACGTACCAATCCTCGGGCCGGTCGAAGTCCATCCCCTGGCCGAAAGCATTCTTGCCGAATCCGGGAAGCTTGAGATTTTTTGCCACCGCGATAAGGAATGCCTCCATGCAGAGGGGCATTTTCTCACCGTCGATCGTGACCTCCTCGGTCATGGGGATTGCGGCAGGCTGGCGCACCTTGCTCAACCGCGTCGGGACATCGGGGGTCGACCCGGGGGTTCCCCACCGCTCCAGGTAAGTCAGGTCGGGCATGATATAGTCCGCGTACATGGAGCTTTCGCCGATAACGATATCCGATGCGATGAACAAGGGCAACTTATCCGGGTCCTTGAGCGTTTGAATGATGTGCTGGTTACCGCCGGGAATGGACAGGGCGGGGGTACCCATGTGCAGAAACAGGATCTTGCCGGAATAGGGATACCCCATTCCAAAGGACGGAAGGATTTCCTGATAAACATTGCCAGTAAAAGGATACCAGGGCCTTTGGGCCGGGTACCCGTGCTCTTTGAACAGGATGGAATCCTCGTAGCGAGATCCTTCCCTGGTGATCTTTACGCCGAAACTGGTAAGACTTCCCGGGAACATCTTGGAGAAATCATAAGGGCTTGAAGCCACCCCAAACGAGTTCCATTCTCCACCTCCCAAGATCAGCCCTCCAACGTAGTCGGCGTTGCCCAGCAGGACGTTCAGGGTGATAACGGCACATCCGGCGTAGTAGCCGTCCGGGTTCTGCACCGGCCCCCGGTACATCTCCACGGCGGCGCGCTTGCCATGAGAGGTCAGCTCCCGTGCCACTTCGATGATGGTTTGGAGCTCGACCCCGCATTGTTCGGAATATTCCTGCAACGACTTGGAGAACGCTTCCTCGGTGAGGAGTTGGAAAGCGCTCCTGACCTCGAAGGGTCCCGCTGTTGTTTTGACGAACAGGTCCCCTTCAATGGGGGATGCTTCATTTGTGGGATCGACGGACAAAAGCTTCCCTCCGCGGCTTACCACGAATTCCTTCTCACTGCCTACGCCGGCTTCCGAAGCTTTGAGAAGCTCCAGAGGATGGCCGTCAACGATTTTGACCAGATAGGCGCCATTGCTCCAGGTGGGCTCCCCGTCTGCAACCGCGGCGGCCTTGTTGGCATTTTCCAGGTAGCGTTGGTCGAAGCGACGGTTCTCGATGATCCAGCGGATCATGGCCATGGCCAGAGCTACGTTCTCCGTGGGCTTGACCGGCAGCCACCAGTCGGCGTGAGCTGCGTCATTGGAGAGCCTCGGGTCGACCACCGCCGTCTTCATGCCGCGCTCGATCTTGCCCGAAGTCACCTTCTCAGCCATGTTGGTCATGCCGAAATTGGCGGAATAAGCTCCTGTTCCCCAGAACAGGACGAATTCACAATTCATCAAGTCGGGCTTCATATGGCCGGTCTTGCCGCCGGTCATCATTGCGTAGGCCCGATGGTGCGACTGCTCGCAGATGGTGGTGTGCTCGTAGGCGTTCACCGATCCGGCCGCCTTGTTGGTGAACCAGTGCATGAGCTGCGCGCGGCCGGGCTGAATGCGGCCGGCCATGAAAACAAACTGGTTGTTTTTCGGTCCGAAATCAGGGTGATCGGGGTCGATGAGCGTATCCAGATGCCGGCCGTATTTGGCCTTGAAGTCCTGGACGCTCATGCCGCTCTTGCCGACCTTCTTGGCATCCTCGGCCATGTTTTTGCTCAGGTCGGCGTCCTTGAGTACAACGACATCCTTGAATCCTGGATAATCACGGTTGTCGCCGACCGACGAGAACAGCTTGCCCCCTTGGGCGACTTCCTTGATGAACTGGTCGAAGGGAATGCTCTTCCACCGGTTCGAGCCGCGTTCTCCGTCCCGCTTTAGCACCCTGCGGACCCGGTAGGGGTCGTAGTAAGTCTGTATGCCGGCCTGGCCCTTCGGACACAGCTTGCCGTCGATGGTTGCCGTGTCTTGGGGCCTGGTATCGTAAGGTATATGAGGCAAATAGTCCTGGGGACTGTAAGGGTTCCCGCTGATCTTGGCTACGGCGCCTTCCCAAAGTTTCACTTTGAGCTGGCAACCGGTATGACATTGGAGGCAGGTCGTATAGATCATGTTCTGTGGCTGGGCGAGAACGTACGGGGCGAATTTTTCATCTTCAGCGGCCATGGCTCCTGAAGCAAAGAGCTGGGCGAGGGCATCGACCTGGGCGGCCAATGCGGTGCAGCCTCCCACCAGGGCGCTGCACTTGAAAAAGGCCCTGCGTGTCAAGCCCTTTGATCCTGCCGTCTCTTCGACCAAGTTATGGTCCACCAGGACTTGCTTGCTGGTTATCTCATCGCAGTTGAGCTTCTTCATGGTCTTATCGGCCTCCTTTTTGGGCAATGTGAAGGTCTCTCAAGATCGGCACCAGGCGTCGGCCCCAAACGAACATGCCGATCCCAAGGGCCACACAGAATACGAAAACGGCCCATTCGACGGACGATGGCGAATACGCGAAGGTAAGGCGAGAATCCGCATACGCACTCTGCAGTTCATCGAAAGTGGGGGTCGTCTGACCGGGAAGAACCAGATTGTATCGGGCAATGAAGTAGGCAAGCGCCGCCAGGAGCCCTCCCAGGCCCGCGGCAACGCGGCTTGCGGGGCGCCACAGAAAGAGGACGGCGGGAATGATGCAGCCGATGAGCAGCTGCCCGATCCAGAAGAGATACCAGGAAGGCCCGAAAAGGACATTGGTTTCCAACAGAGTCTTCTGGCCTACCCCGTACCATGCCGAGATGGAATACTCGGACCACTGGAGGACGAGCACAAGAAAGATCAACCCCAGGACAACCCTGCTGAGCACGGACAGCGACTGGTCATCGTTTCCCAACAGCTCCTTATGAAAGGACGCAGCCAGCAGAAGCACCAGGGAGAATCCGGAAAGAAGGTCGCCCCCGATACAGAGGATCGGTCCCAACGTGGAGTTCCAGTAAGGATGGGCAATGAGTGCTGCGAATTCCGCACCGTTGCAGCCGGAAAACGCAATCCCCAGGAATATCCCGATCCAGCCGAGGGTGCGCCGCGAGCTGAGCTCCGTTTTGGAGGCGACGTCCAGATAGAACACCAGGAGGACGTATAACAGATTAATGATTGTCAGCCACGTCGCCCAAGCGAGCAGCGAGCCAAATTGAGGGCGGTACAGAGGTTCGAAGGCTCGCCACATGTGGCCCAGGTCGAACGCAATGACGAGCATCCCCATCATCAGGGCGACGGCAGAGACGAGCAGGGCCTGCCGGGCCAGCAAAAAATACTTCTTTAGATCGAAGGCATAGACAATCCAGACAAAAAGGGAGGCCCCCACGCCCAGCCCTACGAAGTACACCTTGGCCGCCACCCAGAGACCCCAGGGGATGTAGCTGCCATAATTGACAGGCAGCTCTCCGTGAAGCATGCGCTGCGAGACACCGAACACTCCCCAGGCCATGACGATGAGCCAAATGGTCCAGGCAGTCCATTTGGTTGATTTTTCCATGGTTTTTCCTCCACCCCTTTACGTTAAGTAGAATACGGAAGGCCGGGTCCCTAGCTCCGGTTTCAATTGCCTAACCCTGGATGATCCCAGCAGTTTATGCACGAGGCTGTCCTTGTCGTTGTAGTCCCCGAAGTAGGTCGCGCCGCCCAGACAGGTGGTCACACAAGCGGGAAGCATGCCCTCCCGAAGACGATGCAGGCAGAATTGGCATTTGCGCGCGTTGCCCACGGGCGAATCATCACTTTGCGGCTTTCGCTTCCACTCTTTGCTGTATTCATAGTTCGGGCGCGTTTCGTACGGCATGATTTGAGGCGTGCCCATGCCGTAAAACTCGCCAAAATCCGCGGACCTGGCGCTGTATGGGCAGGCCTCGAGACAATTGCGACAGCCGATGCAAATGTTGTAGTCGACGACAACGACGCCGTCTTCCCGCTTCCAGGTGGCCTTCACCGGGCAAACCGGAACGCACGGCGGATTGTCGCAGTGCATGCAGGGCTTGGGAGTAAATATCCTGGCCACGTTGGGGTATTTCCCCACCTCCTGCCTGATGACCGGTCGATAGACAACTCCAGGCGGAAGATTGTTTTCAGTGTTGCAGGAAATGTTGCAGGCACAGCAGCCGATGCATTTCTGCTGGTCGATAATCATGACCCATTTGCGCTCCCGGACCGGCTTCTTTATGGCCCGCAGCAGGTCATGTCGCATCCGCTCCAATATGTTTCCCTCCGCAAGGCCTTTTGGAGCATCCAAAGGGCGGGCGAGATCATTGTCGGCATCAGGGGTCGATGCGCGAGCCTTTCCCTCGAAAACCAGCGCCGCACCAGCCGCGGCCGCCACTCCCACAAGGGCCTTCTGTAGGAGATCCCTTCTTTCGGCTTGATGTCGCTTACCCTCGTGGGCTCGCTTCCTTTTCTCCTGCCCGACGGCAGGACGTTCCATGTCCACGCTTCCCTTTTCTTGTTCCATGCCCATTAACCTTCTTTCGTGAGGAATTTGTTTCGGAATGCCTCATCCGGGTTGAGTGCTTCACTCTTTGGGCGGCGAAGCCCTCGATCTCGGATCGCCTCCACAGATGCTCTTTAGCCAGAAAATCAACTCATCCGGATTGACCGGCTTGCTGAGGCAGGCGGAAATATGGGTCCTCATCGCCTCTTCCAGTTCCGGATGAAAAGTTACTCTGGAGATCCCGATGACGCAAAGCCCCGGGGTATTCTTGCACAGGTCTCGGAAAAAGCGGTTGTCCACAGGCAGGCTGTCCAGATCCAGAATCACGGAGCGGCAGGGGCTCTTCAAGAAGGCTGACGCCAATTCATCCAGTGAGCGAAGCGTGATGACGCTGTAGCGATGGTGCTCAAGGACCGCACACAGCTTCCAACCCTCGTCGAGGCCGGCACCCACCACCATAATCGGCTCATGCATTGGTTTACTCCCATTTCGATAGCTCGTCATCGACGAACAGATGATGCCCTGAGAGGCCAAGCCATGTCCGATATGAGCAAGGTGTGTGCCAGCCTACCTAATCCTTTGCGGGATAAGGGTTTAAGGAGTCATAGAAGCTTGAAGATGATGCCCAGCGTGTTCGTAAATCGGACACGCAATGGGTGTGTTTATGGAATGCACTGAAAAAAGTCAGTAAATATAGACAGTTCAAGGGTGACCGGAAAACGAACACGCAAGCCCATATCGGACACGACATGGAGTTTGGACTGCAGCTGGGTTCGTGTTTCCTGGTGAAAATGCCCTGAGGGGTGCCGCGCAGAGGTGCGCAACCAATGGGGCATCAGTGTGCAACGGGCCGGGCGATCCGGTATTTCCTGAGTTTCTCATAGAGCGTGCTTCGGCTGATGCCCAGACGATTTGAGGCTTCCTTCTTGTTCCAACCGCATTCCTCCATGGCCTCCTGCAGCAATCTTGCCTCATGCTCACGTATGGTCGGGGGCTTCGATGTTAATGGAGATGCAAAGTCTTTCTGCAACGCGGACGGAAGATGAACAGGCTCGACGCGTCTCTCCTTGGTCAGAACAGCCGCATGTTCAATGCTATTTTCCAGCTCCCGAACGTTGCCTGGCCAGGAATGGTCCATCAGCAACCGCATCGCCTCGACGCTGAATTCAGCAATGTCTTTGCCCTGCTCTGTGGCGAAGTGGCGCAAAAAATGATGAGCAAGCAGCGGGATGTCATTTCTTCTTTCTCTCAGCGGAGGGATGTGGATAGGAATCACGTTGAGCCTGTAATAAAGGTCCTCACGGAAACGACCCGCCTTGACCTCTTCCACCAGGTCTTTGTTGGTGGCTGCCAGGACGCGTACATCCACCGAGATGGTCTTTTCTCCCCCCAGCCGCTCAAACTTGTGTGTTTGGAGGATCCTGAGGAGTTTTATCTGGGCCTCCGGCAGTATTTCGCCTATTTCATCCAGGAAAACGGTGCCGCCGTCGGCCTGCTCAAACCGTCCGGGTTTTTGTCGCACCGCCCCTGTAAACGCCCCCTTTTCGTGACCGAACAGCTCGCTTTCGAGCAGCGTGGAAGGATAGGCAGAGCAGTTGATGACGACAAAGGGCCCGTCTTTGTGGGGGCCCAGCCGATGAATAGCACGGGCAACGATTTCTTTGCCCGTGCCGCTCTCCCCCTGTATCAGGACAGTGGCGTCCGTTGGCCCGATATCCTCAATGAGCTTGTAGATGACCTGCATCTTTGGGTCTCTGCCGACGATCCCGCTGAATGAGGACTGCATTTCCAGCCGCGTCCGCAACTCGCGGAACTGCTCCTCCTGCAAAACCGCACGTTTTAAGACACTGGCTGTCTGATTCAAGATCATTCCGGCTGACTCAATGTCTTTCATATCGCAACGGCACGCCCCTGGGCACGCGATGATCAGGGCGCTGAAAGTTTGTTCTTCCAACTGTATAGGAATGAACGCCAAGCCTTCGATGCCTCCGAAGCCGTCACCCAACACCGAAGGAATGAGACCTTTTCCCCTTTCAACCGACACGTTCTTTGCCGAGCCCAGGAACAAAACCATTTCTGCGACCGATTCGGGTTTCTCTACAACCCGAAGACCTTCCGAGGAGACGATGAAAAGGAGATCGTTGTTCCCCCCGACAAAAACCAATGCCATTTCACCGCACTTCAAGCTCTTCTTGAATGTGGTGATCAAAAACAGGCCAATCTCCTTGAGCGAACGTAACCCGCCCACTTCTTGAACGATGTTGCAGTAAGTGCGGGTCTGACGGTGCGCCCGCTCCAGTTCCATGGTCTGCGCCTCAAGCCGACCCGTGTAGTCTTCCATCCTTGCCACCATACCATTGAACGAGGATGCCAGAGCGGCCAATTCATCCCTCCCGCTGACCTGCGCCCTCACACGAAGGTCCCCCTCGTTGACCTTTTTCGTGGCATCTGCCAGGGCCCGAATTGGAGTCGTGATCCTTCTGACCAGGAAGTGCGTCAGGAGCAAAGCGAGCATCAGAATGCCCAGGGAAAGTTCTCCCATCTGCATCCAAAGCTTCTTTACCTGCATTTGGTAAGGCCTTTCAGAAAACCCGAGGCGTAAGGTCCCGGCTTTGCCTTCAAAGATCGGGCAGGCAATGTCTAAGTAGCGTTCCTTCTTGGTCGAAGTGATTTCTTGAAGGTGGGGTAACTGGCCAGGATTAGGCCTGTTTGCATTCACAATGGCCACCGGCACGCCATCCGGGAAAGAGTGGGCAAGGATGTCGCGGTCATGCACCACAAACAGATAGGCGAGCGATGGGTTGCTGCGCATGTAGTGGTCGATCATTTTCTGAAGGCCGACCAGATCATTGGTGAGGACTTTGTCAGCCGCCTCGAGGGCTATGGCTCTCGAAAGATTTTCTGCCTCAATGGCGGCACTCCTCATTATGGCGTGGCTGTAACGGTGTGCGGCCAAGAGAGAAATGGCAGCCCCACTGGCGAAGACCAACAAGGAAACCGAAAGAAGCCACTTACTTTTGATGCTCCGAAAAGACATGGTATTTCTCATTTCCGGGAACAAGGGCCACCCACATTTGCCTGATACCATCATACCATTCATCCCTGGGGGGGACAAAACGGTCGATCATCACTTTGCTAAGGATTTGACGTCCCTCGGCATCCTCATGCATGGTCAGCAAAACATGAATAACGCGATTCCTGATTTCCGGCGATAGAGTTCCCGCGCTCACCAGCGGGGGATTTCCGTATGGATCGGATTTGCGGATGACGCGGGTTTGTGATGTCAGTTGAGGGTGTGTCCGCAAGTAATACTCCCAGATGAGGCTGTCAACCGAGGCACCATCCACCAGATGCCGCGCGACGGCAACCAAGGAGTTATCGTGGCTGTAAGTGTAAATGATCTTCTTGAAAAAGGTCTCCGGCCTTTCGCCCATCTGAGCCAACCAGAAGGTGGGGACCAGCTTCCCCGTGTTTGATTCGGGGTCCGTAAAGGCAAATACCATCCCCTTCAACTCCTCGAATGTCTCAAAGGGGCTTTCCTTGTGGACGATCACATAGGATTGATAATGGGTGCTTCCATGGATCTGCGGTGTTACGAGGGCTTGGAATCCATACTGGTCCCTGCCCGTCGCATAAGGACCGGAACAGACAAACGCCAGATGAATCTGGCCTTCTGCCAGCATGCGGTTGATTTCACCATAGGTCTTCCGCTGGATGAGGTCGATTTTAAGGCCCGTCCGCCTTCCGAGATAATCGAGGAGGTCACGATAGTACTGAAAGGTGTCCTTTGGTGAAAACATGGCGGCGATGGCCACTTTGATAATAGAAGAAGAGGAGGACTCTGATGTGTCGGGTTTGTGGACCGGAAGGGTCTTCGAGAAATCGACCAAAACGGTTTCCGGGTCCCGGCTGCAGCCCCCAAACCCGAAGCATAGAATAATGAGAAGAAACAGGGCAAGGCCCCGGAGACTCCTCTGTATATGATCCGTCATCTCCACTCCTACCGCCGGAACTCTAACAAACTTTTGCAAAGTAGTATACCACGTTGTGGCAGGCCGATCAAGAAAGAGACCGTGAAGGTGGATAAGGCAAATAGAGAGCAAGGGGGCAGAATTCGCCTTTCTTATCCGAAATTTTAATGTTGACCATATTTCCAAATAGAAATATATTGCCGATTAAAGCATCGGAGTGGAAACTACTCAATTTTTGCCGGCAAGCATGATCTGTTAATTTATCATTAATCTAATAACCATGTTGAAATCGGATGAGTATGAATAGCCAATCAAGAATCCAGAGGTTTCTTCCCAGCTTCAGTCCTTTGATGAAGATGGCAAACGTGGGATGGGTTTTTCTTATTATTTCTTGGAGCGCTTTTTTCGGATCGCAAATCGGTCCGGCCTCGGCCTCCGGATTTGATGGCGTGCCGGTGAAAGGCATGGTGACCATGATCGATCTGGGTGCCACGTCCTGCATTCCGTGCAAAATGATGGCCCCGATCATTGAAAAGCTTGAAAAGGAGTATCGGGGCAAGGCCGCGATTGTCTTCATCGACGTCTGGAAGCACAAGGAACAGGCCACTCGGTTTGGTATCCGGGCTATTCCCACGCAGGTGTTCTACGATGAAGGCGGAAAAGAAGTCTATCGCCATGTGGGTTTCCTGGCAGAGAAGGAGATCGTGGCCCAACTCCAGAAAATGGGGATAGAATAGCCCGAAACGACATCCGGGTTAAGGGACGTGGTTTATGCTGGATTCGTTTTTCCTGACGGTGAACGAGTGGATTGTGGGCGGAACGATGATTGCCGCGCTGGGGTGTTTCCTCTGGGGCATGGTCAGCGTGATGTTAAGCCCATGCCACCTGGCCTCCATCCCCCTCATCGTGGCCTATGTGGGCGGTCAGCAGCAAATCCTCAAACCCAAGGAGGCAAGCTATTATTCCATTGCCTTTACCACGGGCCTGTTCATCACGATCGCGCTGGTGGGGGTCATTTGCGCCATCCTGGGCCGGATGCTGGGAGACATCGGAAACTACTGGCAGGTCCTGATCGGGTTGGTCCTCATCTGGGTGGCGCTTGGGGATGTTCGGGGTGGAGGCGTGCTCCATGTCCGGGAGCCTCCTTTACCGGCTGAATCTGAAGGGCCTGCCGGGCGCGTTCGGTTTGGGGCTGGCCTACGGCGTGCTCTCGGGATCCTGCACCTTTGGGTTCATCGCGCCGATCCTGGCCATCATCACCGTCCAGAAACAGGTGGCCACGGGCGTCCTCTTTATTCTCCTTTTCGCCATCGGCCATTGCCTCCCCATCGTGGTGGCCGGGAGCTCCACCGCTGCGGTCAAGCGGGTGATGGAGAGCAGCTCGTGGCAGGGGGCGGGAAACTGGTTCCGGAAGGGCGCGGCCGCCATGATCTGCATTCTTGCTGCCTATTTCATTATCAGTCCCTTTGTCTCGATCTAGGAGGGATTGACCATGCTGCTCAAAACTTATACTAAAGAAATTTTCAGGCCCGAGTGCAACCCGAGCTTCCAGTCCCTTCACTGCATCGCCCATCTGGATGAGGATATCCGTTCAGCCCTGCCATATTTGAATGCCGCCCTGGGAGGGTTTGAATACTTCAAGGACCCGCCGGCCGTGACCTTCAGGGTCCAGGGAAAAATCATCACGGTCCATCCGCGCGAAATTGCCGTGAACGCGCTCAGGGACGAGGAGGAGGCCGACAAGATCCTGGCGTGGCTCAAACGCGAGATCAATGAGGCGTGGGAGAGAAGAAACGAGATCGAGCCCAGGTACGAGGGGGCGCCCAGACCGAAGATCCTTGAGATCCTCAAGCTCCTGCCGAAGACCAATTGCCGGAGGTGTGGTGCGCCCACTTGCATGGTGTTCGCCACGAAGGTCGCCGAGGGGGTGAAGGGGCCGCAGGATTGTCCGCCGCTCGCCGAAGATCAGGGGAAAAAACTGGAAAATTACATGCGTCGATTTCACCTGGAGGACTGAGGTGCCCAGGTCACTTCTAATAGGATTATAACAGGAGGTCTCCCATGACAGTACAGGCTTCTGTGGTGAAGCGACTGTCTTTCCTGGACCGCTTTTTAACGCTCTGGATCTTCCTGGCCATGTTCGTGGGCGTGATGGCAGGATACTTGGCCCCGGGCATCCGTGATGTCATCAATCTCTTCCAGATGGGGACTACAAACATCCCCATCGCCATCGGCCTGATTCTGATGATGTACCCGCCCCTTGCCAAGGTGAAATATGAGCAGATGGGCCACGTCTTCAGAAACGTCAAGGTCCTGGCCCTTTCCCTCGTTCAGAACTGGGTCATCGGCCCGATCCTCATGTTTCTCCTGGCAATCGCCTTTCTCTCCGGCCACCACGAATACATGGTCGGCCTCATCATGATCGGGCTTGCCCGCTGCATCGCCATGGTGATCGTATGGAACGACCTTGCCGCAGGGGACAGGGAGTACTGTGCGGGGCTCGTGGCCTTTAATTCCATCTTTCAGGTCATCTTCTTCTCCATCTACGCGTACATTTTTATCACCCTGGTCCCCCAATGGCTGGGACTGAAGGGAGTCGTCGTAGACATCTCCATCGGACAGATCGCGGAGAGCGTCTTTATCTACCTCGGCATTCCCTTTATTGGAGGGGTCTTAAGCCGCATTGTCGGCCTCAATACCAAGGGCCGCACCTGGTACGAAGAAAAGTTCATCCCCAAGATCAGCCCCATCACCCTGATCGCCCTCCTCTTCACCATCCTGGTCATGTTCTCCCTCAAGGGGGAATACATCGTCCAGCTGCCGCTTGACGTGGTGCGCGTAGCTATCCCTCTCTGCATCTACTTCGTGATCATGTTCTTTGTCTCGTTCTATCTCTCCATGAAGGTAGGAGCCACCTACGAGCAGTCGACCACCCTGAGTTTCACGGCCGCGTCCAACAATTTTGAACTGGCCATTGCCGTAGCGGTTGCAGTTTTCGGGATCGATTCCGGCGAGGCCTTTGCCGCGGTCATCGGGCCACTGGTGGAAGTCCCCGTGCTCATCAGCCTTGTGAACGTGGCCCTTTGGTTCAAGCGGAGATACTTCCCCTATGCGATAGAAACGCCCACAGGAGTCTGCCATGTGACGTGCAAGCCGTGAGGAAATTACTAAAGGAGCAGGATATAAGCAACACACACAGTTTCGAGAGGGAACCTAGGTCGCAACGAATCGAGACAAGATGAACAAGGATATTCGGCCTATTTTCCGTTTCTCGACAGATGCTTTGTGTGATGCCCACCGGTTTCAAATTCTCAAGCAAAATTTCCTCCGGATGTGCGGGTGGTCTGTCTTGCGTCATCCTTCTTCCGCTTCAGTGCCAATCGCCCAGAAATAAGAACGGTTGGCAACAACTGTAAGTAACCCTAAGGCATCTAGCATATTCCGAAGAGTGCTAAAGAACAATGCAATAGCCATGAAACGGTGTTTCCAATGGAAAAAGCCGATCATGTGTTCAACATCCATGAGCTGGCTGCCTACCTGAAGATTCCCAAATCGACGGTCTTCAAGAGGGTGTTGCGCAACACCTCCGCCTCCGGGCAGGCCGAAATCGACGCCTTCAATCGACTCAACGATCCGTCCGCCCCGCACCGCGTCATTCTGTTGGTCAACAAAGGCACCGAGGGCTGGGATTGGCCCTACCTGTTCGCCTGCGCCTTGGCCCGCAAACTCAAAAGCTCCAACAATTTCGCGCTCCAGGCCTCCACGCGCTGTTTGCGCCAGGTGCCGGACGACGCGCATCCGGCGAGGATTCATCTCTCCGTGGATAACCAAGCCATTCTTAACAACCAGCTTCAGGAAACCAACGGCGAGACCATTGCGGACCTCGATCACGCCGGCCGCGAGTCGCGTTCGGTCCTTTTGAAACTGCGTAAGCTGAACCTGCCGCCGGTCGTGGTCGCCCAGCTTGTGCACACGGTCCGGCCCATGGCACTTGGGACACGGTAACGGGTCAATTTCATAAATTTTTTGTATCAGCTTTGCCCAGTTCTTGCGGTACCCCTAGGATGGTTCATCGGCCTGCTCACTTCTTCGGCCCAAGCCAGGCATGGGCCTTTTCCAGCCATTCCGGAATGACAATGTGCTGCGGACACACCTCTTCACATTCCTTGCACTGGGTGCAGTTGTCGGCCTGCGCTTCTTTGGCGAGCATACGGTAGAGAAACCGCTCTTTGTTGGCGGCTTGGTACACCCTGGCGTCGTTGTAAAGCTCCAGAATGCGCGGGATATTCACGCCGTTGGGGCACGGCATGCAGTACCTGCAGCCCGTGCAGGGGATGGGGCTGAGTTCACGGTAGGCCTCGCGAATCCGGTCGATGATCCGCAGATCCTCGTCTGTGAAATCGCCGGCCTTGTCCGCGCTGACCAGGTTTTCCTCCACATGGGTCATGGCGCTCATGCCGCTAAGCACGACCGTCACTCCTGGCTGGCTCCACACCCACTGGAGGGCCCAGTCCGCGGGGGTGCGCCGCCTTGACGAGGCCGCAAAAAGCTTCACTACCGACGTTGGGGGCTCTTTTGCCAGTTGCCCTCCGCGGATGGGTTCCATGACGACCACGGGGAGCCCCCTGTCGGCGGCATATTTTAGCCCCTTGGCCCCCGCCTGGTACTCCACGTCCATGTAGTTGTACTGAATCTGGCAGAAGGCCCATTGATCATAGGCATCCACGATCTCCCGGAACACATCGAACTCGTCGTGGAAAGAAAACCCCAGGTGTCGGATCCGGCCGTCTTTTTGTGCGCCTTTGGCCCAGCCAATCGCACCGAGGTCGCGGAATTTGGGCCAGAATTCCCTGTTCAGTCCGTGCAGCAGGTAAAAATCGATGTGATCCGTCTGCAGGCGATCCAACTGCTCATTGAGGATCCGGTCGAAATCCTTCGCCTCGGTAATGAACCATGGGGGCATCTTATCGGCAAGCTTGACCTTCTCGCGATACCCATCGCCGAGCGCCAGACCCACCACGCGTTCGCTGTTTCCGCCGTGGTACGGATAGGCCGTGTCCACGTAGTTGACGCCGTGGTTTATGGCGTGACGAATCATCCGTACCGCCTCGGGTTCATCGATCCTGGTCTGGTCGTTGCCGATGACGGGCAGTCGCATGGCCCCGAAGCCCAGAACGGAAACCTTCCAGTCGAGCGTGCCGAAAGGACGATATTTCATCAGGTCTGCCCTCCCGTCTTTGAAAATGAAATGAGCTGCCGGGATGCTAACGGACAATCCGCGTCGCCGTCAATGGGTAAATGCGAATTCTGATGGAGGTGCGCGGACCGCATAAGGAAAGGGCGTGCGGTCCACTGAAGGTCTGATGCAAAGTCCATTCAAGAGGCATCCGTTGTGGTATCCTGGTTATTTGGGTTCGTCCGTAGCGATCCGGAGGCCGGCAGAATCTGTCGACCGGTATCGTTAGACCAGAAGCAGTTGGTGTTGGGTATAGAACCCGGCCGCTGGAACATCAGTGCCTGGGCCAAGGAATAATAGCGCCGCTACGAGGTCCAGAGCCCATTTGGGGAGGGCCGCAGCCAACTCCGTACGCAAACGTTGTACAGTGGGGGGAAGGCCAGGTTCTTGATGGCCTTCGGCATGACTGGCTCGGTGTCAGGACAGCTGGCAGCGCAAGGGGGGGCAATTCATCACGGGAGTTAGAGGGACGCCCGGGAGCACCTTGACTTTCGCTGGTTTGGGCAGCCGCGAACCCCCAAGTTTTGGAAGCTAACGCGGCCCTGTCTCTGCGGCCACAACGATCGGTGATCTAGGCTTGCGCTTGAAGCATTCACCTACGAGCCTGCCCGGTGAGCTGACTTCAGCACAAGGTCCTCTATCGTTCTAAGGACGGTAAGAATGAGAAGACTTTTGACGCCCTCGAGGCACTTCGAGAGACGGGGCTGATGTGAGAGTAACTCTTGCCAAAGATGCTGACGCCTCCTCATTTCGTCCTAAGGGGCAGATAGCCTGCCAATGTCACAACCTAATGAATTCATGTCCTATTACAGATATCAAGTCGATCTAGCAGGATTGATCAGGAATGCGGTTTGAGATACGGGTGGCATTTCCTTGAAGATCGGCAAGGTGTCACGGACCTGACCACAACATCTTGGTGGCACGCATGACGTATCAGGCGCGTAGAGGAATAGGGCGTAATTTTAAGGGTCTGTAGCGAGGTGACTTCTATAGGCCTGAATCCAAGATCGGTACGCGACAACAGCTGTGGGGGGCTGTTGCTCGCATCGAACACGGGTGCGGTTTTTTCAAGCGGTCGCACCAAGGCCAGACTTAAGCGGACGCTTGGTCAGGTCTTCCAGTTGCGCCTGGCATGAAAAAGTGGTCAGGATCGAATTCAGGATTTCCGTCATATCGTCCGGCAAGTTTTTCCCGAAACCGCGCGAAGAACTCGATTTCAGGTTTGAGTCCCATCTCTTCGAGCTTCCCGATGACCTCCTCCATGGCAACCGGACAGCCTTTTATGCAGACGGCCTCCTTGATGTGAGGATTTTCACGGTGTTTCTTGATCATGCAGTTGCCGAAGAGGACCGTCTTGTTGAAACCGGGGGTCGGGACCATTTTTTTGCCCGTCAGCACTTCGATACCCTCAAAGGGTTTGCCCTTGTAGGCAGACGTGATCAACATCAAGAGGGGGTTATACATGGAGGAGCAGCCTGTGCAGATCGTCTGATCGTACTTGGGGATGCTGATGCCTGAAACACCCATCTTATCCCAGCTCTTGGGGCCGGTGTCGTCCTCACGCCAGTCGAAATCGCACTTGAGGGGCCGTGCCACGTCGTCGGGATTGAGGCCCAAGAGCTTAAAACCATCCGACGCCATTGAGCGATCGTGCCGCTTGGCATAAACGGCCAGATGTTCGATGTCGCCTGGATCATAACCCGCAATTCGAGCGCCCACCGCATCGACGGCCAGAGGGTCTCGTGACGCGATGATGAGATTCATGCGATGGGCAGTGCCCAGGTAGTATGGGCCCTTCTCGAGTCCGTAGATACCGTCCAGGATGGTCAGTGACGGACGGATCGCTTCCACAAAGAGTCCGCAGAAAAAGTCAAGCGGGATCGCCTCATGGTGGCAAAGCCGCCTGGACTTGAGATCGATGCAGCCCTTCAGGTTTTTGAGGCCCAGAGAAAGCGCCGTCTGGTTGTGGGTCTTCAAGACCGGCATGTTCACGACCCAATCGGCTTCAAGGGCCGACCTTGCAAAGTTGAGGGAATATTCGCCGAAGTCCACAGGGTCGAAGGGTTCTTCAAAAAAGTCAACCAGTTTCACACCATATTTTTGTTCGAGGGTGTCGTAGCCCAGTGCACTAAAAATCAGTCGGGTCCCCTTGAGCGCGCCGGCCTTCTTGCCGCCCCTTGGGGCCGAACCCTCACCGATGGTGACGTTGCTCACCCCGTGATCCTTCAAGAGGACAACCATATCCTCCACCAGCCTGGATGTGGTGTACACCCCGTATGGCGCAATGGGGTAAACCGGGTCCCAACCCACCAGATTGGGTTTGATGAGCACCCGCATGCCGGGTTCAAGCGTATCGAGACTCTTCACCGCCTCCAGCGCCTGACGGAGGGAGTCAGGGGAGGACTCATATCTGGCCAACACTACGGCTGGTTTTTCCACCAATTCGGTTCTCCTTTGCGGCTCCCTAAAACGCCCCATCCGGCATTTCCACGATCTCCCGCCCCGAACGGAGACAGCTATCCAAGCGGGCCACGGTCAATGGCAAGGTCACGCCTGCGAAATAGGTGGCCTGCATGATCTTCCCAGCGAGATAATCGCTCTTGCCCTTTTCAGCGACGGCCTTTGTTGCGATGACGGCCATGTCCATCAACCGCCACACCATGATCGCATCCCCGAAGCAGAGGAGCGCCGGATAGGTGTAAGAGGCCCACTGCAGGGGATCGGATTTTGCCTTTTCGCCCAGGGTGGTCGCAACCTCGCCCAATCGTGCCACGACCTTTGAAAGCGTCTGAATCTCTCCGCCCAGCTCCGGATGTCCCCGGTGTTCGCTGCAGAAATCGCTGATTTCCGCCATGAAGGCCTTGAATGGCGCCCCACCGCCAACCCGCATTTTCCGCCCCATGAGGTCGATGGCCTGGATCCCGTTTGTCCCCTCGTAGAGGGACATGATTTTCGCGTCCCTCAGGTACTGCTCCAGCGGGTATTCCCTGCAAAATCCGTAGCCACCCAGACACTGAATGGCGGTTTCACAGACGCTGAAACCCATATCCGAGCAGTAGGCCTTGATGATCGGTGTCATGAAGTCCACAAGGGCTTCGTAGTGCTGCTTCTTCTCCCCCTCCGCCATCTCGAGGGCCAGGTCGGACCAATAGGCGCCCGTGTAGATCATGGATCTCATGCCGTCAACCATGGCTTTCATCCAGAGCAACATGCGCCGCACGTCGGGGTGGTCAATTATGGGGACATACCCCGGTTTTCTGCCGGCTGCGTCGGAACCCTGAATTCGCTCTTTCGCATACGAGAGGGCATTGAGGTAGGCCGTGCTGGCAAGCGTCATCCCGCTCACTCCGGTATTGATGCGGGCGGCGTTCATCATCTGAAACATGTGGGCCAGCCCCATGTTCTCCTGGCCGCACAGGTACCCAATGCACCCGTCGTTGTCACCGAAATTGAGAAGGCAGGTAGGCGAGGCATGAAGGCCCAGTTTTTTTTCAACGCCACCGCAAATCACGTCGTTTGGCTCACCCAGGGTCCCGTCCGGATTGAGCCTGACTTTCGGGACCACGAAAAGGGATATGCCCCTCACCCCTTCCGGTGCCCCCTCAATCCGGGCGAGCAAGAGATGGATGATGTTTTCAGTCAGATCGTGGTCGCCCCAAGAAATGAATATCTTGGTGCCTTTGATCCTGAAGTGATCCCCATCCCGATATGCGGTGGTTCGCAAGGCGGCCAAGTTTGAGCCGGCGTTTGGCTCCGTAAGCGCCATGGTCCCCGCCCACCGGCCACTGAACATGTTGGGGACGAACCGTTCCTTGAGCGCTTCTGACCCGAAGCTTTCGATCAGGTGGGCCGCGCCGTGGGTCAGGCTGGGGGCCATGTTGAAGGCCTGGGAGGCGCCGTACATCAAGTCATTAATGACGATCCTCATCATGTGCGGGAAACCCTGGCCGCCATACTCCGGGTCCCGGGCAGCGGCGATCCATCCGTTGTCGCCGTAGAGCTTAAAGGCGTTTCGGAACTCGGGGGCGCAGGAGACCTTCCCGTCTTCAAAGCGCACCCCCCAATTCTCTCCGATCTCCTGAAGGGGGTCTATCTCGGTCCTGGCGAACTTGACGCCTTCGGTGACCAACATGTCCAGGGTCTCCTCGTCCAGTTCACGATACCGCTCCAGCTCACAGAGCCTCCCGTAGTTCAGCTGCTCTTTCAGAATAAAGAAGATATCTTTCTCGTTCACCTTGAAGTGTGCCATGATTCTTCCTGTCTCCCTTTCGTTCTTGTTAGAGCGGGGCGCATCATGTGGTGCCAGCGCCCCATGTGTTTCGCCCCTGCGAATTAATCCTTTGTGAGCTCTCGTGCGATGACCATCCGCTGAATCTCACTGGTGCCTTCGTAGATTCTATAAAGGCGAAGGTCCCTGTAGAAGCGCTCGACGGCGAAGTCCTTCATGTACCCCATGCCCCCAAAAATCTGAACGGCGCGATCGGCCACTCGGCAAGCCATCTCTGTGCAGAAGAGCTTGACCATGGAAGCCTCCTTGACGACTTGTTTCCCCTGGTCTCTCAGGCAGGCCGCGTGGTAGAGCATCTGCCTTGCGGCGTAGATTTCGCTGGCCATGTCGGCGAGCATATTCTGGACCGACTGAAAGCTTGAGATGGGTTTTCCGAACTGTACACGCTCCTTGGAATAGGCCACACTCATGTCCAACAGCTTCTGTGCCCCTCCCAGGGCGCACGCCCCCATGGTGAGGCGTCCCTTGTCCAGGACGCGCATGGCCGTTTTAAACCCTTGGCCGATCATGGGTTCACCGCCGATGACGCTCGTAACGGGCACACGGCAGTTGTCGAAGATGAGCTCGCAGGTGTGGCTGCCCCGGAGCCCCATCTTCTTTTCGATGGTGCCGACGGAAAACCCCGGTGTCCCCTTTTCTACCACGAAGGCGGTGATGCCGCCCCGGGTCCGCTTTTGCCGGTCGGTAAGCGCGATGACGGTGGCCGCGTCGGCCACATCTCCGTTAGTGATGAAATGCTTGAGCCCATTGAGGACAAACTCATCGCCGACACGCTCTGCGGTGGTCTGAACGTTTCCTGCGTCGGAACCCGCTTCGGGCTCGGACAAGGCGAAACAGGCGGTCCATTCGCCGCAGGCGATCCTGGGGAGATAGCGCTCCTTCTGCGCCTCGGTGCCGTCAAAGAGGATGCCCATGGATCCGATGCCGTTACTGGTTCCGATGCGGGACCGGAAGCAGGCGTTGGTCTTGGTGAGCTCCTCATAGACCAAACATTCCCCCAGGGTTCCGAGCGCGAGCCCACCGTATTCCTCGGGGATGGAGAGGCCGAAGAGGCCGAGCTCCCGCATCTTTTGGACGATTTCCTCCGGGATGTGGTCTTCTTCCTCCACCTTCTGGGATATGGGTTCAAGATCCTGATTCACGAAACGACGAATCGTCTCCTGTATCATTCGCAAGTTCTCGGGTATTTCGTAATCCATCGTTTCTCTCCTTCGACACCTCTCTCAAGGTGTGCTTTGTGAGTGTTCATCCGAAGACCAACCATCTCCGGATGAAGCGTCCTTTTTTCTTAGTCTTTGCTGACAGCTGATCGCTGATGGCTGACCGCGCACATCCAAAAACGGCCGTTTTCGGATGTGCGTCAGGCTTGGGCAAGCGTCACAAGAAGCGGTTTGTAGCACACCCGCAGATTTCGAAACAGCCAGGATGCGCTACAACCCCAGATAGGTCTTCCGTATGACTTCGTTTTTGAGGAGGTCCTCTCCGCTTCCCTCGGCAATAATCTTGCCTGACGAGAGCACGTAATTGCGAACAGCCATCTTAAAAACCGTGCTCACCTCCTGTTCCACGAGAAGGACCGTGATTCTCCGCGAAGAGATCTCGGCAATTTTTTCAAACACCTCGGCCCGCATAATGGGGGCCAGCCCCGTGGATGGCTCATCGATGCAGAGCAATTTGGGGTTCGACATCAAGGCCCTGCCAATGGCAAGCATCTGCTGCTCTCCCCCCGATAGGGTGCCGGAGATCTGGCTGGTCCGGTTTTCAAGGACGGGAAACAACTGATATACGTTTCGAAGATTATCCTGGATCTCCTGTTTCCCTTTCAGGAGGAAGCCCCCTGCCAGAAGGTTGTCAAGAACGGTCATCTCCTTGAAGGGTCTTCTCCTCTCCGGGCAATGGATCAGCCCCCGCTTGACGATTTCATAGGCAGGCACCCGTTCGATCCTCTCTCCGTCAAAGGTCACCGTGCCTTCGATGGAGATGTCTCCGTGGGCTGACCTGCGCATGAGCTCCCTTTCCCTTGCCACCAGCCCTGTTATCGCCCTCAACA
This sequence comes from uncultured delta proteobacterium, assembly GCA_963830155.1. Taxonomy (GTDB): domain Bacteria; phylum Desulfobacterota; class DSM-4660; order Desulfatiglandales; family Desulfatiglandaceae; genus CAWHLE01. Next base: position 87,019 of record CAWHLE010000003.1, read on the forward strand.
ATGTGGATTTACCTGCGCCGTTTGGGCCAACCAGACTGACCAACTCTCCCGTATCGACCCCCATGCTCAAGTCGTTCAGGATCATGGCCTTATCGTGACATACCGTCAGGTGAGCGACTTCCAGAAGCAACTCAGACTCCTTTTTGACCGAGATAGGCCTCGATGACATGTGGGTTGTTGACGACTTCCTCGGGCGTCCCGTCTGCGATGATGGTCCCGAAGTCGAGGACGATGATCCTATCGACAATCTTCATGAGCTGTTGAAGTTTGTGCTCGACGATGATCATGGCCGGACCCTCGCTGTGCAACCGGCCAAAACGCCCTCCCTTGTGGAGCCTCCGAATGGATTTGGCCATGAGGTCCGTTTCAGCCGGGCTGAGACCCCCAAACGGCTCGTCAAGAAGGAGCAGCTCGGGTTCCGTGGCGATGGCCCGTGCCACCTCCAATCGTTTGAGATCCCCCTGTGAAAGGGTGGAAGCAGCTTCCAGAGCCATGTCGGAGATGCCGGCGAACTCCAGGGCATCCATGGCCTTGGCCTCAACCCGCTTGACCCATTCGCCCCGCTTCATGGATCGGGGACAGAGACAGGAGACCATGACATTGGCGATGATCGGCAGGCGGCGAAAGGGCCGCATGTTCTGAAAAGTGCTGGCAACGCCCAGATTGACGATATCCCAGGTCTTGAGCCCCACAATCTTCTTGCCCTTGAACCGGATGTTCCCTTTATCGGGCTTCAATATGCCCATGATCAAGCGGAGGATAGATGTCTTGCCGGCACCGTTTGGGCCGATCAGACCTAACACTTCCTTCTGGTTCATTCGGAAGTGGACCTCATTCACCGCCCGGAGTCCCCCGAAGCTCTTATTCAGCTCTTCGACTTCAAGAAGGGGTATAGCCATATCAGACTTCCTCTGCCTCCTCTCTCAGTTCTCGGCGGGATACCTTGCCCACGTCCGTCTTGGGGAGCTCTCCTCTGAACTCGATGATCTTGGGGACCTTGTAATGGGCCAGGTTTTGTCGGCAAAATTCCATGATCTCCTCCTCGGAGACCTTTCCCCTGGCTTCGCGCTCAAGGACCACGTATGCCTTGATCACCTGCCCCACGGTCGGATCCGCAACCCCGACCACGCCGGCGGCCTTGATCTGTGGATGTCGGTAGAGCACTTCCTCCACGTGTTTTGCGAAGACCGAGTAACCTTTGTATTTGATCAGGTCACGCTTCCGGTCAAAGAAATGGAAATAGCCTTCTTCATCCATGCTCACCAGATCGCCGGTGCGCAGCCACTTCTCGCCGTCGATGTCGATGATGGCTTCGCGCGTCCCCTCTTCCCTTTTCCAATAACCTTGCATGATATTGGGACCGCTCAGGATCATCTCCCCTACTTCACCCACAGGCAGGAAGTCCGTGCCCTCGTGGTGGATGACCGCTGCCTTCATATTTGGGATCGGAATCCCGAAGGATCCCATCTTGGGCCGCTGGGCAGGGCTGCCGTGGCTGACCGCACTGGTTTCGGTCATGCCGTAACCCTCGAGAATCCTGGTCCCTGTCCGCTTCTCCCAGGCTGTGACCGTCGACTCGTGAAGCGTGTCGGCGCCACACGCAATCAGCTTGAGCCGTTTCCAGTTCACCCGGTCCGTCTTTTCATACCCCTTAAGGTATTCGAACATGGTCGGCACGCCATAAAAGGCCGAGGCCTGATAACGCTCCATGGCCTCCAGGATGTCGTCAATATCAGGGGTGGTAAAAAAGACAAGGGTGGAGCCCTGAACCAGACCGAGGAGCATCACCACCACCTGTCCGTAGATGTGAAAAAAGGGCAGGAAGGCCATGGTCACCTCTTTTCCCTCCTCGAAAAAGGGCCAGAAGGCGGTGATCTGTGCATAAAGGGCCGTAATGTTGTAATGGGTGAGCATCGCCGCCTTGGGAAGCCCCGTCGTCCCGCCCGTATAAGGAAGCACGGCGATGTCCTTTCGGATGTCGAAGGTGAGTTGCGGGGGGCGTGCAGGGGCGGACTTCATGACTTCCTGAAACTGGAGGAGCCCCGCCTCTTTGATGAACTTGGGGGTGGGAACCTTCATTTCCTGATAGAGCTTTCCGAGCGCCCCCTTGCCCATGAACCGTTTCAGCGCGGGAAGGTATTCTCCGATGCTGGTGAGAATTACGTGGTCAAGCTTGATCCCGGTCTTTTCGAGATTGTCGTACAGGATGTCCTGACACACGACGGTCTTGGCGTCGCTGTCCTCGATCTGATGCTTGACCTCATGACTGGTGTAGACCGGGCTGATGGGCGTGACCTTGGCGCCCGCCTTGAGGGCCCCGAAATAGGCGATGACATATTGGGGGCAGTTCAAGAGGTAGAGCGCCACCGTGTCTCCCTTTTTCACCCCCAACTGAGAGAGTGCACCAGCAAAGCGATCCGTCAGTGCCCGCAGATCCCCATAACTGATCTTCTTCCCGTAGAAGATGAGGGCGGTCTTGCTGCGGAACTTCTCCACCGCCTGGTCGAACATCTGGGGAATGGATACCTCGGAGATATCCACCGTGTGGGGAACACCCGGGGGGTAGTACTTCAACCAGGGTTTGCTCATGTAAGCGGCCTTAGCATCCATTTCTTATCCTCGCGTTGACGTTAGACATCCCTATCCGTCCAAGATAACAGGCCCCAAGGCTTCGGTCCATCTCGAAGGTATGCCATCGGGGTGACGTCCCATGGGAGTGGTTCAAAACGAATACATCTATCCTGCCAGGGCAGGATCCAACACAACCCGCTCTCCCTTACTACTCCAGAGACGCCGTGCAGCTCCGGCAGGTCTTGCGGGTCGCGACGTTTCTGATCTTGCACCGGGGGCATTCCGTCTCAACTCTCTCCCGCAGCCAAGGCAGAAGGCCGTCCGGCATGAAGAGCAAAATCAAAAGGATGACCACTGCGAACAACAGCGTGCGATACTCGGGCCAGATACGCAGAAACTCCAGCATGGGATAAAGAATAAAGACACCGCCCACCGGCCCGTATATGGTGACGATGCCTCCGAATACGGCCCAGATCACCACGCTGAAGGACATGCCCACTTCCAGGGTGGAGGGTCCTGCAATCCGCATATAATGGGCGTAAAGGCCACCCGAGATGCCGGCAAAAAATCCGCTGAGGCAAAATGCCATGAGCTTGTAGCGTATCGTGTTGATGCCGGCGGCCCTGACCGCCAATTCATCTTCCCGGATGGCGTGGAAAATAATGCCGGTATTAGAATCGGTGATCATCCACATGACGGTGACCAGCACGAGCATGACCACGATGACGATGTAGTAGCTGGTGACCCTGGACATGTCCAGTCGGTCCAGTCCGGATATCCCAAGCTCCCCACCGGTCTGGTCGGGAAAGGCAAAGACGAGCCCCATGAGGATGATGGGGAAGGCAAGAGTGGTCAGGGCCAGATAGGTCCCTTTCAGTCTGAGGCATGGGATTCCGATGACGAGACCTGCCAACACAGCGGCCAAGGCGCCGAGCGGGATGCTGCCCCATGGGGGGATATGGGCGTGCAGATTGAGCAGGGCCGCACCGTACGCGCCCACGCCGAAAAAGAGGGCATGGCCGAAATTCATCTGGCCGGTAAAGCCGGAGAGCAGATCCCAACTGGCGGCCAGGATGGCAAAGATGGCGGTGATCGTGAAGACGCGCAGGTGGTAGGGATTCTTTGTAAGTACCGGCAAGAGCAGCAAAAAGAGGAAAAAAAGACCAACCACCACTCGAGAAGGAAGAACGAGCACTTCGTTCCTGAGCACCGTCACAAATTTTGAAAGGTAAAATCTGATCAAGCCCATGTTCTATCTTTCTTCCTCGAAGGCTACACCAAAGAGGCCTTCCGGCCGTATGATTAACACCAGGATCATGATGGAAAGGGCGACAGAGCCCTTGAGAAAGGCCCCCATGGGTGCGAGGAATACCACCAGTGATTCTGCAAAGCCCAGGATGTAAGCCCCCACAAAGCTCCCCTTGAGGCTCCCAAGCCCACCCAATACCACGGCGGCCATCATCATAATCAACGGGTGCATCCACATGAGGGGCTCAAGGATGGTGAGGGGGACGACGATGGCGCCGGTGAAAGCGGCCAGCCCCACCGAGATGCCCATGGTGATCATGGCCGCCTGAGCCTCGTTGATGCCCATGAGGTTGGCCACCTCCCTGTCCTGTGCGGTGGATCGAATGGCCAGCCCCAGCCGGGTTTTCATCAGCAGGACCCAAAGCCCTGCCATAACGATGGCGGCAGCACAAAAGGTCAGGAGCTGTTGATAAAAGACCTTTACTCCCAGGAGCGTGAAGAAGCCTTTCACGAGGGCGGGGACACTCAGGTAGGTGCCCGTGAACTTGATGAACATCAGCTCCTGAAAGGCGATGGCCAGGGCGATGGTCCCAATGAGCACGGCGCCCTCATGCTCCCGAATGGGGTTGATCAGGAATTTGTAGGCGAGCATGCCCAGCAGGGTAACCAGGACAATGGCGACGCCCATGCCCCAGACGGGATGCCACCCCAAGGTATGGGCCAACCAATAGATGCAGTAAGCCGCCAACATGAAAAAGGCCGTGTGGGCGATGTTCACGATCCGGGCAACACCGAAGGTCAGGGAAAACCCAATGGCGAGCAGGGCGTATACGCTCCCACTAATAAGGCCGGTGATGATGATGTCCAGTAGCATATGCCCTCGGAGAATCCAAGGCGCCCGCCCCTTCGGGCCTTGTCACGGAAGCGGCGGGCGCCAATTGATGCAGCGGTGATTTACTTCTTGTACGCTTCCACGACCCAGGGCGGGATCTTATAGTCAACAATGCCCTTGTAGGTGACCTCAGGGGCCTCCGGGGTGGCCTTCCATTTATTGGGCCAGACGCCTTTCAGTTGGCCATCCTGCCATTGGGAGCCTAAACTGGTCCCATATCCCGGACCCCACTTGAGATCATGGAGAGGGCGGCCCTTTTCATCCTTCATCTATGCCAGCACGCCTGATGGGACTTTGTACTCATCGTTTTCCATGAAGGCCACGAGCTTGTCAGCATCCAGGGACCCGACCTTCTCAATGGCCGGAACCAGCGTATACTTGATGGCCGCATAGGTGTCTGCGGTGTAAGTCGGCGTCTCATTGAATTTTTTCACATAGGTGTCGACAAAAGGCTTTGTCAGCTCGTTGATATTCCACATCCCGGTCATAGGTGTTCATGGTCATAATATAATTGCCCATCCCCTGGGTGGCCTGCCAGAAGCCATCCTTCTGGCCCTCCACGTTGATGCCCACCTGCACCGCCGGAATCTTGAGCTCGCCTGCCTGTCTCGCAAAGGGAATCCCAACCGACGATGAAAAGATCGTGAAGATCACCTGCGCCCCTGAACGCTGGATGGCGGAAAGCTCAGCGGTGACATCCGTTGCTACAGGCGATGGCCGCCACACGCCTACCATCTCCATGCCCATCTTGGGAATGACGCCTTCCGCCGCCTTAATCATAGGCTCCACCCACATGGCCTTTTCCCCGACCACAGCCACTTTCAGTGAAGGCAAATTCAAGGATTTCTTCAATATGGCCCCCACGGTGCCCAGCTGAATGAAGGTCGTCTTGCCAAGGAACGTGGAATTGAAAGGGGTGCTCCCGGAACCAGTACTTGTAAAAGTCATACTTTTCGGCCACCCGCGTGCAGAGCTCAGGATGGGCCGCTCCGCACGCCGATGAAGATCTTCTTGTACTCCATGGCGATGTCCTGCATGGCGAGGACCGCTTCAGTCCTGAAACCGCCAACCACGAAATCCACCTTGTCCTGAGTCATCAAGCGCTCCATGGCATTGGTGGCATCCGTGACATTCAGGAATTCGTTTGAATCGGCTTTGACCAGCTCGATCTTCATCTTCTTGTTGCCAACCTGAACGCCCCCCTTGCCATTGATCTCCTCGGCCGCCATGGTCGCGCCGTTCCAGTGGCCTTTTACCCTGAACGAAATTCATGGGGCCGATCACGCCGATCTTGATCACGTCGGCGCCGAGGGCAGAAAAACCTGTGCCGATCATAAGAACCAACCCCATACCAAGACCCAATAATGCTTTCTTTCTCATCGCGTTCGCCTCCCTTTGTTTGAGATAGTCATCCACTGAAACCAGTGGGTTGTCATGCCTAAAGCGGAACCCAAAAAGGACGCCTCGCCTGGTAGATCGTCTGGGGACGGTCTATAAAATACCGATAGTGAATGCGGGCCCAACAAGGGCTTCATGCCAAACCGGATTCCTGCCTG
>CAWHLE010000004.1:0-231566 GCA_963830155.1 uncultured delta proteobacterium
ACATCGGATGCCACGCCGACTACGAAAAAGCGGCCCAGAATCGTCAAGATCAAAGACGGATTCTCAAAACCCCGCTCCAGCCGCCCCTATCATGTGACAGACCGATCCAAGGAGGTCCCCTTGGCTGAGTTAACGCCCTTCACCATCCCGCTCTTCGACCTGGACCTGGGAGAGAAAGAAATGGATGCCGTGCACGGCGGTACTACGCTCCGGCTGGCTTACCATGGGCGATGTGACGGCACGCTTTGAAACGGCGTTCTCCAGGTACACGGGCGTGCCTCACAGATTTCGCTGTGTCGAGCGGGACGGCCGCCCTTCACCTGGCCCTCAAGGCCTTGGGCATCGGGCCTGGCCAGGAGGTCATTTGCCCTTCCCTCACCTTTGTGGCCACGGCCAACGCCATCCTCTACGCGGGCGCAAGGCCGATCTTTGCGACATGGCGTTTCAGGACCGGAGGACCTGAACCTCTCGCCGGAAAGCGTGGCGGAGTTGGTGACCGACAAGACGGCCGCCATTCTGGTCGTCCACTATGCGGGGTACCCCTGTGACATGGATGCGATAAACGAGATCGCCTCACGGCACGGGCTGCGTGTCATCGAGGACGCGGCCCATGCGCCGGGCGCCGCCTATTTTTCGCGCACTGGGGATGGTGGCGCGAAGGTTCCGATCAACGTGGGCGGATTGGGCGACGTGGGCTGTTTCAGTTTCTTTTCAAACAAGAATATGGCTACCGGCGAAGGAGGATGCTGTAGCCCAGTTGAAAAAGAGCGTGGCCGACCGGGATTGCGGTCCCTTTGGTCACACGGGATGACGAGCCTCACCCTTGACCGCTACCGGGGACATAGCTACAGCTACGACGTGGTGATGGGCTTTAACTACCGGATCGACGAGATGCACTGGCCATCGAGAAGGGACTGGTTCAGCTGGAGAAGCTGGAGGAGAAGAACGCAAGGAGGCGGAGCCTGGACGCCTTCTACCGGAACCGGCTTGGGGATGTCGAGGGGCTCACCCTGCCCTTTCGAAACTGGGGCATCTAGGTAGCTGCCACATCTTGCCGGTCTTGCTTCGCGAAGGCATGGACCAGGAGCGATCATGGCAGCGCTCAAGGCGAGAGGCGTACAGACGAGCATCCACTACCCGCCGGTCCACCAGTTCACCTTCTACCGGCGAACGCTTCAGCTGTCGAACCCGGGTGGGCTCGAACGGACCGAGCATGCAGGGCGGCAGGAAGTGACCTTGCCCCTTTATCCTTCGAATGACCGAAGAACAGGTGAATTCACGTGGCTCTGCGGCGTGAAGGAGGCGTTGCGAAGCGAAGCGCGATAGGCGGGAGGCGGAAAGACCAGAGGTCAGAGATCGGAGGTCCGAGGTCAGCGTAGGGCTAAGGGCAGAGAGCTAAGAGCCGAGGAGCAAGAGGCAGGGGAAGGACAGAGGTCAGAGATCGGAGGTCCGAGGTCAGCAAAACAGCGTAGGGCGAAGAGCTAAGGGCGAAGAGCAGTTTCACCACAAAGGGCACGAAGATCACGAAGAATGGGGAAGGCGATAGGTTGAAGGAGCGCTTCGCTTGAGGATCGCTGCGCTAGAGGCAGGAAAGAACAAATTCGGATGTCAGGTGTCAGGTGAACTGCCAGAGGTCGGAGATCGGAGATCAGAGGTCAGCGTTGGGCAAAGAGGGTAGACTCGTGAGGGCACGAAGGCTGGAGATAGCAAGAGACGCAAGGATCACCCTCCAGGCAATCAATGAGAGAGGTGCAAAGTACGGTTGGTGGAAGACCTGAAAGGGATCTGAAAGGCTTATAGCATGCGGAAGCTCGCCTGGCACAAAAGCTTTCGAAGGGCGTTCAAAGGAGTATGCCAGGAAGAGCCGAACTGAAACTGTCTTTTTTCCCTTCCCGAGCAAAGCCAATCCCTCTGTGCACTCTGTGCCTCGTTTATTGTAGTCAAGGGTTTTTTATTTGATGAGAATACCCTTTAACCATTGTGAATGTCACTTAGCCCAATCCTGGTGTTTGAGAGTCCCTTCAGGGCTCTGACCTTGCTTCATTGGGGCTTAGTGACGACGGGGAGTTATGAAAGCTCTGCGTGAAGGTCGAAATTTTCGCCTTAATGGCACAGACGATAATCTCCCCGCCTTCACCTAAGCGGCTAACTTAAGATGCTGATTGCGAACGCAATAATTTTCCATATACACCGTGTTGTCGCGAGCAAGGGCGAAGATTATCCTCAAAAGCTTTCGCGCCATCGCCATCAGCGCCTTAACCTTCGGCATCCCCTTGACAACATCTCCTGATATGGCTCATGCAAAATCCCATTAGTCTTGACCACATTGATGGCCCCATAAAACAACAGCTTCCTCAACAGGGGGCGGCCCCGTTTGGAAATACGACGTTGCCCCTTGTGTTTACCCGAACTGATCTCAAAAAGATCAAAACCTGCCAATTTGGTTATTTCAGAGATCGTCCCAAATGCCCTGAAGTCTCCCACTTCCCCGATCAACCCGGCAACAGTCACTGTCCCAATCCCCTTAATAGAAAGGATACTGTGGCTATAAGGAATCTCTTCCAGGTATTCCTCCATCTGCTTTTCCAAATTGGCAACAAAACGATTATCCGTCCCTATCTGAGAGGTAAGATATCTCTATTTCCAAAAGGATACTTCGTTTGCCTTCCTGGACCCCACACATTGCCGGGCGGCATGAAAAAGATCTTCTCCTCTTTGTGGCCCCAATTTACCCCGACTGGTGGTTCTAATAAGTGTCTTCAAAGCCTCAAGCCCAAGCGCTACAATACTTTCTGCGGTCCGGATAGTTCTTGATCAAATAAAATGCCGTCTTCGTCGATATGTCTTTCATAATATTTCAGGAATTCAGGAAAAATCACAAAGATCAGATCCTGAACCTGGTTAAGCGCGGCCGTTCGTCTCTTAATCACTCGCTCTCTGGTCTGAGTGAGTCTGCGCAAATGGGCAGCGGCCCCTTGGGCACCACCAAAGTCAAAGCATGACCCAAGGAAATCACGTCAGCAATCACACGGGGATCCTTTCGGTCCGTCTTATTCGGAGAATTACCGGTCAGTTCCTTTATGCGCTTGGTATGCAATGGATTCACTTGAACCAGCCTTACGGGCTTTTTCCTCAAATAATGAAAAAAAGGTTCAGCATAAGGGCCGCTCGACTCAAAACCAACCACGATCTCTTTAAGATCATGCTTTGGAAAAACTCCTGAACTTTACGCCAAAACTCATTGAAACTCTCTCAGAGTTAGAAAAAACAAATGGCTTGCATTCCTCCCCATTGGGGGCTCTGAAGTAACCAAAGTGGAAGCCCTTACCAATATCGACAGCTACAATCATTGTTCCGGGTTGATCTTCCTCACTTTTTGGGTTTTACTGGAATCCATGGCTATGCTCCTCTCTTGATTTTTGCTAACCAGCTCGCTACTGGCTTAAATCAAGATGAGTATAGCCTTTTTCATTTAACCGCAAGGCTTACTGCAATATAGCAAGCTCTGTGGTGACATTTCCCCCTTCGCGCCCTTCGTGTGCTTCGTGGTTAAATCTTTCGGACATCGGACATCTGATCTCTGGTCTTTCACCCTTCGCGTCCTTCGTGGACTTCGTGGTCAAATCTTTCTGACATCTGCCATCTGCCTTTTCGCCCTTGCGACATCTGACATCTGGTTTTTCGTGTGCTTCGTGGTGAAATCTTTCTGACATCTGACATCCGACATCTGACATCTGGTTTTTCCTGTGCTTCGTGGTGAAAAATCCAGGAAATTCTGACTATCTGCGAACCCTGTCCGCTCTGTGATAGATCCAATCCGAAGGAGAATCTTGATTATGTCAAAGAGAAACTGGAAAAGGTGCATCGGCCTGCTTGCAGCGCTTTACTGCCTCGTTGTGGTCTTTGGCTGCGCCTCCAAAGAGGAAAATAAGGCCAAGCACCTTGAGCGGGCCATGAGGTACGTGGATCAAAACAAGCTGAAGGCGGCGGTCATCGAGTACCAGAGTGCGCTGCAGTTGGATCCCAAAGACGGGGCGGTCCATGCGGAGCTCGGTGAGACCTACATAAAGCTCTCTGAAGGCAAGGAGGCGTTCCAGGCCTTTTCAAGGGCAATCGCCCTGACTCCTAAAAACTTGTCGGCCCAGGTGAGACTGGGACAGCTATTCCTGGTTTCGGGGAACACCCAGGAGGCCCGAAAGAAGGCGGAATTGGTGCTGGAGACGTCTCCGAAAGATGTGGAGGCACTCTCCCTTCTGGCGGGCGTTCAACTACAGGAAAACGACATGAACAGCGCCATTAAGACCCTCAACCAGACCTTGGAACTTGCCCCGAACAATTTCAAAGCGCAATTGGCGATGTCCCGCCTCCTGGTCATGAAGGGCGACCTGGATGCGGCCATCAAGTCCTACACCAAGACCCTGGCCCTCGATCCTGCTTCGTCTGTAACCTATGTGGAGTTGGCGCAGCTCTATCTGAGGAAGGACCAGCCCGAAAAGGCCGAGGCAGAACTGAAGAAAATGCTCGATGCCGCAGGGAAGACCAACGAGACTATGACAGCCGTGGCCCGTTTCTACGAGGTCACTAAACAGTGGGACCGTGCCAAGGCGATGCTCCTCGAGGCGGTCAACGGGGCCAAAACGGGAGACGTGGGACCGCTTATGGCGCTTGCTGCCTTTTACGCGAGGCGTGGGGACTACGACAAGGCACACACGGCCCTCCAAGAGGCCCTGACCATAAAGAAGGACGATCTAAACATCCTCACGGGGTTGGCACAGCTTCAGTTTGACTTCAAGCGTATGAATGAGTCTGAAGCCACGGTGGAAAAGGTTCTCGGGAAAGACAAGGGGAACCCTCAGGCCAATTTTATCAAGGGCAGGCTCCTTCTTCTCAAACGCGACTTTGATGGGGCCTTCGAACGGTTCGATCTGGTATCCCGCGAGCGGCCGCAGAATGCCCAGGCCCACTACTTCAAGGCCCTTGCCCTTTTGGGGAAAGGGGAGCGGAAGTTGGCTGAAGGGTCGCTGCTCAAGGCCCTGGAACTGGATCCCAACCTGATCGATGGCCGTCTCATCCTCGCAGAGATCTATCTGCAGGACAAGAGCACGGACCTGGCTTCCCAACAGATCGACCGACTCCTTGCGCTGGCTCCGAAGGACGTTCGGGTGTTTATGGCCCAGGGCCAGCTCAAACTCCTTCAGCGGGATGCAAAGGGGGCAGAGGCCGCTTTTAGAAAGGCCACGGTGCTCAAGCCCGATTTTGCGCCCGCCTACGTGCGGCTCGGTATGCTCTTTAACATGACGGATCGGCGAGAAGAGGCCACAGCGGTGTTGAAAGAGGCCCTCTCGGTCAAGCCCAACCAGAGGGATGCCGTGGCCATGCTTGTGGGGATTTACTTGCGCGAGAAGAAGTTCGACCAGGCCCTCAAGATCTGCAGAGACCAAAGGGAGAAGGCCGGCAAGGAGGCGAGGACTTTGGCCTTTCTCGATTACCTTGAGGGGCACATCGCCGTGGCGCAGGAAAAGAATGGAGACGCTACGGGAAAGTTTGAAAAGGCGATCGAGGCCGATCCAAACATGTTGGAATCTTACCTGGCCCTTGCGGTCCTCTATCAACGGGAGGGAAAGGTCCCTGAGGCTATCGAACAATGGGAAGCTATGCTGGCCCGAAACCCCAATTACCTCCCCGCCTACATGGCCTTGGGCGCGATCCACGACCAGGAGAAGGCTGTGGGAAAGGCCGAAGCCTATTATAGGAAGGCCCTTGAGATCAAACGGGACTTTGGCCCGGCGGCCAACAATCTGGCATGGAACATCACACACCGCGGCGGGAACATCGATGAGGCGCTGGGTTACGCTCAACTCGCCAAAGAGCGACTGCCCGACAACCCAGCGGTCATGGACACCCTCGGATGGATTTACTACCTCAAGGGGACCTATTTCAACGCCGTCGCTGAGTTTCAGGACAGCCTGGCCCGAAACCCAAACGACCCGACGGTCAACTACCACCTGGGTCTGGCGCTTTTTAAGCGGGATCAAAAGCGAGAGGCCAAGGCCTCCCTGGAAAAGGCCTTGAAGCTGGATGGGAAGTTCGAGGGGGCCGATGAGGCGCGGCGGGTGCTGGGGGAGATGAAAGCGGGGAGCTGAGAGCGAAGGGGGAAAGGCGCGTTAGGGCGGAGGAGCGCTTGTGGTGCTTGAGGCAAGAGAGGACTAGATGTCAGATGTCGGATGTCAGATGTCAGCAGGGGGAGAAAGCGCGTTAGGCTTGAGGAGCGCTTCGCTTGAGGCGCGTCACGCCGGGGCGTGACTTGAGGCAGGAAGAAGACAGAAGGTCAGGTGTCAGCACGAAAGATAGAGGGACGAGGGACGACCGCTTCGCTCGGATGAGGGATGCATTGCAGACCAGAGGGCAGCAAAGCAGCACAGGGCGGAGAGCGAAGAGCATAGAGCTAAGAGCATAGGGGAAAGCGCGGAAGACCAGATGTCAGATGTCGGAGGTCAGCAAGAGGGGGAAGAGCGCTTTTGGCTTGAGGAGCGCTTCGCTTGAGGCAGGAAAGGACCAGATGTCAGATATCATATGTCAGGTGTCAGCGTTGGGCAAAGAGCATAGAGCATGGAGCAGAGAGCTAAGAGCAGAGAGCGAAGAGAAAAGGCGCGTTAGGTTGAAGTAGCGCTGCGTTCAAACGAGTATGCAGGAAGAAGCCGGAACTGGAAGACATCTTCTCTCCCTTCCCGAGCAAAGACCAAACCCTCTGTGCACTCTGTGCCTGTGGTGACATTTCCCCCTTCGCGCCCTTCGTGGACTTCGTGGTCAAATCTTTCTGACATCCGACATCTGACATCTGATTTTTCCTGTGTGGATCGGGACGCCCTTCAGTTTTTAAGTTTCCCACAGCCCCATGGGGTGCATTGGTTAGCAGGGGCCCATTGACATCACGCCTGAGATACCCAATCTTCACACTTGAGGTTTGGGATTCTTGAGAATTCAGCGATATTATTCGTGATGATCGTAAGGTCCAGACTTAAGGCATGGGCAGCGATGAGCGTATCAAGCGGACCGATGGTTTTCCCCTTGGATTCTAGAAGTGCCCTTATCATCCCGTAGCGTTCAACCACCCTTTTGCCTTGGAAAGGCAGGATGGTCAGCGGCAGTAGAAATTCATCAAGCGCCTCCTGATTCGTTTTTTTGTGCTTGCTTTTCGAAACGCCATACTGAAGTTCCGCATGTGTTATGGACGAAATCGCGAACTCGTGAACGGGATACCGTTCGAATTTCGTCAGGACCTTTCTCGGCTTCTCATTGATGATGTATATGCAAATATTTGTATCCAAGAGATATTTCATTGGAACATCGGCTCCCGTTTCTGTTCTTCCACAGGCTGATTTCGCTCTATTCTGAAATCCTTTTCAAAACGGTTCAAACTGTCAAAGAGAGGCTCCCAAGACCTTTTTTTGGGTAACAGGACGATTGCCTCACCCTGTTTCTTGATATACACCTCATCCCCTTCCATCCTAAATTCCTTTGGCAATCTGACGGCCTGACTCTGCCCGTTTTTAAACAACTTTGCAGTTTTCATTATTGTCCTCCACGCATAAATATATACTTTTAGTATAGATTTATGACGCTGCTTGTCAAGAGGAAATCAGAAGACATGGGGGTCGCATCTTAAATATTAAATATTGACAAAGCCGATTTGGTGACGCGGGACGCCCTTGGTTTTTAAGTTTTTCACGGGAAATACAATCTGAACCACGAAGGCGCGAAGAAAGGATCTGTTGCCGTCGGCGAGCGGATGGGCGCCGTTCACACAGTCATGAGCAGGCACGACGCTCAGCAGGCCCCTTAATGTTGGGGATACTTCCGAAGCTTCTCAATTGCCAAATCAACGAGATCACGTGTAACGAAAAGACTGGGGTACAAATGAATCAGAGGTCCGGAATCCAGGACGGCGCGTTTCAGTTTTCCATGGCCCACGCCAAGTCCTCTAACATGGCTTTATGTTGCCGTTCAGCCAATTCCACCCAATCGATGCCTGCGAGCTCAATGGCCTTATCCCGGCCGATTTCCTTCCGCAGGTATTTGCCAAGAACCCGTTCCCGCCACATTTGGCGTACCCCGGTTTTGAATGCCTGAGCCATGACCTCTGCTTCGGGCTTGTGCGTTTGCTGCATGATCTCTTGAAGGCATTTTATCGTGTCCATGAAGTTGAGTAAGTTGAGAGGTTGAGAAGGTGGGAGGATGCGTTAGGCGTTAGGAGCGTCACGCCAGAGCGTGACTTGAGGAGCGGCCCGCCAAGGGCGGACCTTGAGGCTGGAATAGACCTGGCCTAAAGCGCAGCGAACCTCCAGTGAACTTGTCCGCCGATGTTTGTGGTGGAACCGTCCTTCAACCTGATGCGGTTTTTCTATCCAGGGTTACTGACAACAGGGTTGAGGGGGTGGTAGGGAACTTCTTCTTAACATCTGTGTCATCTGCGTCATCTGTGGACAACCCCTTTCAACGTGCCGCTCCTGCCTGGTATTTCGTGGATTTGACCTTTTTGCGCTTTGTGGTATCATATGGGCGATTGAACAAGCTCAGAGTATGTGAGGGTTTGTTATGGCCCATCAAGCTAAAAATATGAGACGAGAACGTGTATTGGCGGTGCTGTCAAACAGCCAGTACATTATGCGCCAGTTCTCAGTTAAGAGCCTTTATCTGTTTGGGTCGATAGCGCGGGGAGAGGGTCAAGAAGGCAGCGATATAGACATCTTGGTGGAGTATGAGCCCGATGCCCGTGTCGGAATGTTTCAGTTCGTTAGGCTCCGAAGGGAGCTGAGTAGAATACTAGGTTGTGAAGTGGACCTGGCGACCGCCGATTCTTTGCATAAAGAGCTCAGGGACGACATTTTGAAAGAGGCCGTTCATGCCGCCTAGAAAATGGGACCTGAGAATCAGGGACATTCTGGCATCCATTGAACGGATCATAGCGTACACTCGAAACATGGATTTTGAGCAATTCAGGTGCGACACCAAAACCGTTGACGCCGTAGTGAGGAATTTTGAAATTATCGGTGAAGCTGCCAGCCATGTGCCCGAAGAAGTTGTTGCGGACCATCCCGAAATCCCATGGCAAGATATGCGGGACATGAGAAACGTACTTGCGCATGAATATTTTGGAATAAATGAAAAAATTGTCTGGGACACCATTCAAGACGATTTGCCACCCCTGGTGTCTCACCTTAAGAGCTTGATTGAAAAGCATAGTGTTTGAATGAAAGAGTAACTGGCATGGGATCAGGGCTCAACTCTTTACCAACGAAGACGAAATGCAAAGACCAACTGCATTATCTCACGCAGAGCCTCGGAGATCACAGAGAAGAGATGTTTCCATTCTTTCACCTTCATCCGGCTTTGAACAGGAGTTGCGGGAAATAGGCTGGCCGTTGTCAATTCGTCTTTGTTAACGATTCAAGGCTCTTCATCACATCTACGGCGTGGATATTCCCTTTGACGCCCACGTCTGACAAGAGATCAATGGTCTCAGAAAGCGTTAGATTCAATAGATCAGCAGCGTCGCGAAGGGTGATTTTTCCCGCTTTGTATTTCCGGGCGACGTAGGACTCAAACCCCATTCTCGCTAGCTTTCTCAAGGAATGCGTGTCTTCAATTTTTTCCGCGGGGAAGACATGGGGGTCGCATCTTAAATATTAAATATTGACAAAGCCGATTTGGTAAGATGGCGTAGAGGCAGGTGCATGATCACCAGAAGGGAATGGATTTCAGTGAGGCAAATGAGCTAAGAGCGTAGAGCAAGGGGGCAAGATACAAAAGGCGCGGTAGGCGGTAGGAGCGTTTCACTTTAGGAGCGCTGCGCTTGAGGCAGGAAAGGACCAGATGTCAGATGTCAGATGTCAGGTGTCAGGTGAACTGCCAGAGGTCGGAGATCAGAGGTCAGCAGGAAAGATGGAGGGAAGAGGGACGATCGCTTCGCTAGGACGAAGGACGCATAGAAGAACAGATGTCAGGTGTCAGATGTCAGGTGTCAGGTGAACTGCCAGAGGTCGGAGATCGGAGATCAGAGGTCAGCACGAAAGATAGAGGGACGAGGGACGACCGCTTCGCTAGGACGAAGGACGCATAGAAGAACAGATGTCAGGTGTCAGATGTCAGGTGCAGACTGCCAGAGGTCGGAGATCGGAGATCAGCAGGGGGAAAAGGCGCGGTAGGTTGGAGGCTCGCTTCGCTTAAGGAGCGCTTTGCTTGAGGCAGGAAAGGACCAGATGTCAGATGTCAGATGTCAGGTGTCAGGTGAACTGCCAGAGGTCGGAGATCAGAGGAGAGGTCAGCACGAAAGATAGAGGGACGAGGGACGACCGCTTCGCTCGGACGAAGGAAGCATGGCAGACCAGAGGGCAGCAGAACAGGACGGAGAGCAAGAGCATAGGGAGAGCGCGGAAGAAGATGTCAGTCGGAGGTCAGCAAAAAGATAGGGAAGAGGACGACCGCTTCGCTAGGACGAAGGACGCATGCAAGAAAGATATCAGATATCAGCAGTGTCAGCGTTGGGCAAAGAGCATAGAGCATGGAGCAGAAGAGTCGCAGGTCAGAGGTGGAGATTGGCTTGAGGAGCGCTTCGCTTGAGGCTGAAAAATTTCATCGACTTACGGATTCATTGCCTCCGAAAGGTTCTAACCTTGAGCATGATTTCTTGTAGCAAAGATGGCCTTATGTGCAAAGATGATTTCGTGGGCATCTGGGACAGTATTTTCAGTACTTGATCAACAGTCAGCAGACCACGCCGGATTCCTCTAACAAGGATCCCAATGGTGCCATGAACTTTGAATCCCGTCTTTTCGGCGACAAGTCTTGCGGCTGCATCGTCAGTCAGAAAAATAGCATTAGGGTTTTCCTCAACGATCGAAAGGGCTTCGGTCTCACCAGCATCAAGAGCAAAGATCCGGCACATCGTTGAAAGCGCATCCCCCGCGGGCATTCTTCCTCGTGAGGCAAACAAGCTGTAATGAAGCCCCTCCAATGCTGAAGGCCTATGCTTTTCGATCTCCTCGTGGACCGTCTCTGGCAGAAGAATTCGAAAGTCCTCAAGCAAGAAAAGGCTCTCCAGCTCATCCAAGTGTATGACCGGACCTGCGTCACAGACCACCTCGGTTTTTGAGTCACTCATTCCCGTGGAGGCCCCATTCCACATCTTCGCGGATGAAACGTTCCATCAGCTCGGGCTGATGTGTCTCCAAGAACCGGCGGAGCGCCTCAGAAAAGATCTCATTTTCGTCGCGGAACCATCCTTCTTTGACGAGCGCCAGGGCTTTCCTATAAAGCTGTTCAGGAAGTTCAGTTTGAATCGTCTTCATCTAATCCTCCTTCTAATGCAGCCTTGGACCTGAATCCTTTAGTCAAAAAGTTTATCACATCACGGGATCTGTGTCCAATCCAGAGGTCGAGGTGAAAGATAGGCGCACGGGGGGGAACACCAGAGGTCGGAGATCGGAGATCAGAGGTCAGCACGGAAGATAAAGGGACGGTAGGTTGGAGGCTCGCTTCGCTTAAGGAGCGCTTTGCTTGAGGCGGAAAGAACAGATGTCAGGTGTCAGCAGGGGGAAAAGGCGCGTTAGGTTGAAGGAGCGCTTCACTTGAGGAGTGTCACGCTGGGGCGGACTAAGGACCAGATGTCAGATGTCGGATGTCAGCGAACGGCGAAGAGCGAGCATGGAGCAAAGAGCAGAGGACGAAGGGGAAAGGCGCATTAGGTTTGAACCTATTATTCATCTCGACCCCTGACACCTGAGGGCATTCCCTATCCGATCTTGACAAATGGTTTTGCCGGAGTACCATCAAGCCAGAGTGAGGAAATGGATCGCCGGACATGGGGTGGCGAGATAACGGTTATTCGACTGGTAAAACTGGCTTACCATGGCACTGATCGATGAAATTTGCGCAAAAATTAAAAGGCGCCAGTATGAGTTTTCCAAACATGCTGTCGATCAAAGCATCATCCGAGACATAGGTGTGTCGGAGGTGGAGGATGCTTTGGCCACCCGAAGTGAAAAGATTGAAGACTACCCGGATGACAAGTATGGCCCGAGTTGCCTCATTCTTGGTTTCACCGAAGCGGGCCGCCCCCTGCACATTCAGTGCAGCTATCCGAGCAGACCACTTGTCAAGATTATCACCCTGTACGAGCCTGACCCCGATCTATGGATCAATTTTCGGATCAGAAGGTGAAATGAAAGGACATTCGGAATGAAAGAGACAATGGTAGATACCAGAGTAACCTATACACTGGAACATGGTGGAAGGTTTTTCATTGTTGAAAATGTGCCTGCACGCGTGTGCAAGGAGACCGGAGAGCAGTTCTTTGCGCCTGACACAGTAGAGCATATCCAAAGCATTATCAAGGGCAGGAAAAGACCGGAAAGAGTGATTGAGACTCCCGTGTATAGTTATGAAGCCCAGGGTGCATCCGTAAGAAAGTAGGTATATTTGTCTTTCCAGTTGGACTCGATTCCTCTTGGCGATTCTCCCCCTTCACAGCATATCCCACTTCCGGCTGCCAGCTTCCAATCTCTGCATTACGGTGGGTAGTCCCATATGTTGCATAAACAACGCGCCTATGATGTTATATCTGTGATAATATTAAATTCTTACATGCATATCAGGCTCTTCACAGAAATCCACTCACAGTGACATCTTGGAAACCTGAAATTTCGGCGTGTTGTTTACGCTACGGGCGTCCCGCTCCACAATCGGATTGTTGGTTTGGGCCAAAAAGGCCGGCGTTTTCGGGCCATGCGCTAATGCATAACCTGCTCCTCCCGTGAAACGCTCCTATCTCCTGACGCATTCTTCATCTTCGTCTTTTGCCTCCAACCTTCAGTTCGCGAAGCGAACGAGCCTAAAACCTATGGCGCCTTTTCCACCGGCGCTCCTCCAACCTAATGCGATTCTTATCCAAAGGAGATTTTTGATTATGTCAAAGAGAACCTGGAAAAGGTGCATCCGTCTGTTTGCAGCGCTTTGCTGCCTCATTGTGATCTTTGGCTGCGGATCCACGGAGGAAAAGAAGGCGAGGCACTTCGATCGTGCCAAGAACTACATCGCCGGCAACAAGCTGAACGAGGCGGTGATCGAGCTCAGGAACGTGATCCAGCTGGACCCCAAGGCGGACTCGGCTTACTGCGAGCTGGGCGAGACCTACCTTAAACTGGGGGACGGAAGGGAGGCCTTCAGGGCCTTTTCTGCGGCGGCATCGGTGAACCCTGAAAACCTTCCGGCCCAATTGAAGATGGGCCAGATGTATCTCCTCGGCGGGAAGGTGGACGAGGCAAGGGAGAAGGCCGAGCTTGTGCTTGAAAAGTCGCCGAAAGATGTGGAGGGCCTCGGGCTCCTTGCAGGCGTTCAGATCCAGAAAAAGGAAATAGAAAAGGCCTTGGAGACCCTCAAGAAGATCATCTCCATCGATCCCGGCTATGTGAAGGGGTACATGACCCTTGCGAGGGTCTATGCCCTGACGGGTGAAACCGCCCAGGCGGAGAAGGCCTACTTGAAGACCATATCGCTTGACCCTGCTTCGCGTGCGCCCTACATGGAGCTTTCATCCCTTTATATGAAGAAAGGGGATGCCGGCAAGGCGGAGGCGGAGCTAGAGCGGATGATCACGGCGACGGGGCGGGATCCGAAAAGCCTTCTGGCACTTGCCAAATTCCATGAAAATGCAAAAGCGCGGGACCTGGCCGAGGAGACCTATCTGGAGGCGGTCAAGGCGGCAGGCCCGGAGGACGTGACGCCGCTCATGGCCCTTGCAGGATTTTATGCGCGGGAAAAAAATTATGAGAAGGCGCTCGGGAGCCTCAACCAGGCACTGGGCAAGCGGAAGGGGGACCTCAACATCATGGCCGCGACGGCCCAGCTCCACCTGGACTTCAATCGCCTCGAAGCGGCCGAAACGGTCCTTGACCAAATCCTTGCCAAGGACAAGGGCCACATCATGGCCAACCTCCAGAAGGGCCGGCTCCTGCTCATGAAACGGAACTTCGACGACGCGCTGCCCTGCCTCGACCTGGTCGTCAGGGGAAACCCCCGCGAGCCGCTGGCCTACTATTTCAAGGCATTGGCCTTTCTCGGCAAGGGCGATCGAAAGATGGCCGAGCAGGCCCTGGTGAAAACGGTAGAGCTCAACCCCGATCTGGTGGATGCAAGGCTTATCCTTGCCGAGCTCTACCTGAACGAACGGAATACCCGGCTTGCGCGCCAGCACGTGGAGCATGCCCTCAAGCTTTCGCCCCAGGACGTTAGGGTGCTGATGGTCCAGGGCGGGCTCGAGCTCCTGGATCGGCACCCGGCACCCGCTGAAGCGGCTTACAAAAAGGCCATTTCCATCAACCCGGACTATGCCCCGGCCTATGTGAGGCTCGCCTTCCTCTATAATCTCACCAACCGGAAGGCCGAAGCCATCGGCTATTTTGAAAAGGCCCTGGCCATCAACCCTGCGCAGCGGGAAGCGCTGGTCCAGCTTGTGGGCGCCTATGTCAGGGATAAAAATTATGAGAAGGCCTTCGGCGTTTGCCGGAGCCGGAAACAAAAGGTCCAGGGCGACCCGGCGGCCCTGGCCTTCATCGAGTACCTGGAGGGGACCGTTGCCGTTTCAGCGGGCGACCCAAAGCGGAGCATCGACCTCTTTGAAAAGGCCATCAAGACGGAGCCGAACAGTCTGGCGCCCTACGTTGCCCTGGCGGCCATCTTTACCAAGGAGAACAAGCTGGACCAGGCCATAACCGAATACGAGGCCCTGCTGGAGAAAAACCCCAGGTACCTTGCAGGCCAGATGGCGCTTGGGGCCATCTATGACCAGAAGGGTGAACCGGAGAAGGCCAGGGCACAGTACCGCAAAGCCCTTGAGATCAAGCGGGACTTCGGCCCTGCCGCCAACAACCTGGCCTGGCACCTCGCAAAGACGCCGGGCAGGATCGACGAGGCCCTGGCCCTGGCACAGACCGCCAAGGAGCAGATGCCCGACAACCCCTCGGTCATGGACACGCTGGGCTGGATCTACTACCTCAAGGGCAGCTACCTCAATGCCATCGGGGAGTTTCAGGACAGCCTGAAAAAGGAACCGGAAAACCCCGTGTTCAACTACCACCTGGGGCTTGCCTACCTCAAGCGGGAGCAGAAGGACGGTGCAAGCGAGCACCTGAAGCGGGCCCTCGAGCTGGATGGGAAGTTCGAGGGGGCCGATGAGGCGCGACGGGTGCTGGGGGAGATGAAAGCGGGGGGGTGAAAGGACAGATGTCAGCACGAAAGATAGAGGGACGAGGGACGATCGCTTCGCTAGGACGAGGGACGCATAGAAGAACAGATGTCAGAGGTCGGAGATCGGAGGTCAGAGGTCAGCAAGGGAGCTGAGAGCGGAGGGAGAAAGGCGCGTTAGGGCGGAGGAGCGCTTCGCTTGAGGCGCGTCACGCCGGGGCGTGACTTGAGGCAGGAAGAAGACAGAAGGTCAGAGGTCAGAGATACAGCGAACGGCGAATAAAGAAAGGACAGATGTCAGATGTCGTGATGGGGGAAAGGCGCGTTAGGGCGGAGGAGCGCGTGACTTGAGGCAATCCCTTGCAATAGACGTGAGGAGTTGCTATAGCTTAACGCAGGGTTGGGAATAGAGGGAGATCGTCTGTCAGTCGCTTTCCCCTGCGCAACACGTTGTATGAATACAGGCTTCAACAGCTTGGTGGATGGAGGATCCGGCTAATCTTCTCTATGCGCAAAAAGGGCTAAGGCTGCGATGGACAAAGAGTTTCTTAAGGTCATAAGCCCGGACGCCGAGGACAGATTACGGATCAAGATTAGGACTGATAAGGGCGCAGTCGTTAGCATTGTGGTACAATATGAAGCGATGATCAGGGGCACCTGGCGTGAAATCGTCAGGTATGATTGTGAACACGGCTATTTTCACAGGGATGTCATTTATCCCAGCGGCAAGAAAGAGAAACAGCCGATAGCCATTGAGAACCTCAATGATGCCCTGCAATATGCCGAACAAGATCTCAAAGATAGGTGGAGTTGGTATAAGGATCGATACAAGAGGAGGTTGAAAAAGTGACAAAGAACGAAATTGTGCAAAAAAACATTTCGTTATCGTTTGATTTCTTAAGGCACATCGTGAAGAATCCAGACCTCTTGGAGGCGATTCCGGACAATGCAGAGGTTCAATTTGTGGAGAGTGATCTGCCGGTACCGGTTGAGCAAGAATCGGCCCCTGGGCTATGCAATACCGTTATATTTAAGGTCGAACATGTTTTCAAGGAAATGCCCGAACTTCAATGCGGCGGTGAATAGTTGAACAAATCCCTTTGGTGCTGGAACCTCAGAAAGAAGGCGGATGTCATAAAGAACAGATGTCAGATGTCGGATGTCAGAGGTCAGCCAACGGCGAATAAAGAAAGAACAGATGTCAGATGTCGGATGTCAGAGGTCAGCGTAGGGGAAAAGGGCATTAGGTTGGAGGCTCGCTTCGCTTAAGGCGCGTTTCACTTGATGAACGCTGCGCTTGAGGCCGGGTCTTCTCTAGCCTCAAGGCCTGCTCGGCAGGCCGCGCCTCAAGCGAAGCGCTCCTCAAGCCTAACGCGCTTTCTCCCTATACAGACATCCGCTCTTTTCATCCCTTGAACCGTGAGCCCATCTTTCATCTCGACATCCGACATCTGACATCTGATCTCTGGTGCTTCACCCTTCGCGTCCTTCGTGCGCTTCGTGGTCAAATCTTTCTGACATCTGACATCCGACATCTGACATCTGGTTTTTCACCCTTCGTGGTGAAAAAACCCCTCAAGTGAGAAGACCGCTTCAAATTCTGATAGTAGCGATATTGCTGGCCGTTGGGTGTGGGCAGAAGATGTCGCCGGAGCAACGGGCCATCGCGCTCACCAAGGGATCCTGGGCACTGGGCGATGCGATGACGGTCGCGGAGACCCTGGATAAGAAGATTCAGGAAAGCCGCGGCGACTGGAAACCCATAGGATGGCACGCCGAGAAAAACCCCGATGGAAGATGGATCGTGAGCTACCGATTCAAGGCCTTCAGCTTCGATCACGGTGCGGGGGAGCGTGCCTATTTCTTTGAGGTGGATCTCGAAAAGGAGGCCGTTCGCGATGTGAGCAGCGTTTGGAATGAGACAGTGGCCCCTCCCCTTCCGGCATTCAAGGATGAAAAGGAGGTCGCATCCGAGTTCGTGGACTCCCTCCGCGAAGAGGAGCTGCTTTCACCCGCAAGGTAGGTCCGAGTGGGGATCCGCGGGACGTTGTTTCTTTGTTGACAAGTGCGTACCAAGGAAGTTCTTGAACCGCATGCCAAGTCAATCCCAGTAGCAAATGGTTCTGAAATCGACCCGAGTCTATGGGTGGAGCGGGACCCTGTCAACTTTTTAACTTCCTCATTCGCATTGGCGCAGAGGGTAGCGTCCTAGCGTCAAGCGACCAGATGTCAGATGTCGGCCTAAAGCGAACATACAAATATAGAGGAGCATCCTTGTAAGAGGAGTCATACGGTATTGTTATCGGCTGGCCGGATACGCAGGCGCGCAGGTTCCACGGTAATGATCGCTCCGGAGTGAAGTTCTCGGCTGTAAGTCTCAATTGCCTTCAGACAGGCCATCCCTTGCATTCTTGCGGGAAGGTTCACCAAACGAACAATACCACAATGGGGCCTTCCCTTCACTATGGCAATCTCCCCGAAATCCTTGTCGAGGGTCACCAGAATGCGGCCCTCCTTGTAGGCCGTAGCAATTATGTCTTCGTCACCTGGGTCTTTGGACCAGTCACCTCCCCAAACAACCCCATGACCGGCTGCCTCGAGAACCCTTACTGCTCCACCCCAGACGCATGTGTCCAAGAGAACTTTCATGCGGCCTGCTCGGAGACGTTTAAGGGCTCAATTCGCTCATGCCCGATGACACGATGGGCATAGGCTAAACACGCCTGGATATCCTCTCTTTCCAGCCAGGGATACCCCTGAAGAATGGTATCAACGGTATCTCCTGAAGCCAACATGCCGAGGACATGTTCCACGGCCAGGCGACGGCCACGAATGATGGGCTTGCCGCGGAAGATTTTGGGATTGTAGGTGATCCGTTCTAAAAGTTCCTTTTCGTCCATGGCTATGCCCCCTCTACCCTTCTCTTATCCCTGGCGTACACAGAAGCCAATCATACAGTACAAAAAAACGTTCTTTTGTGTCAAACAGATGTGTGGAAGGCCAGGGGACATCCATAAGAAAGTAAGGGGAAGCCTTGGGGACGTCCGTAAGAAAGTAAGTATCTTTGTCGTCCCAGACGGAATCCATTCCTGCCGGCAATTTCTTGCCCATCTTCACTGCATATCCCACTTCCAGCCGACTTACATCCAACTTTCTTCCAATCTCAGTATTACTCACCCTCACTCGATAAGCGGCCAATAACAAAATAGGCCGTGGGCCGCCATAGGCCACCAGCGTTCAGGTAAATTGGGAAGGGCTCAAGGGACTCTGCCTCCCGTGCGCCCATGTTTCATCTCGGTTTCAGTGTTCAGGGAGAGCGCCTTTGGCGGCGGTAGGCCCTAGGATCGCTGCGGTTGAGGAGCGTCACGCCAGGGCGTGACTTGAGGCAAAAAAGGAACAGATGTCGGAGGTCGACATCGGCGAAGGCAAGGAACCAGGAGGTGGGTCACTCGTAGTGCCCACGGAAAGAAGTGATGTCTATCTTTCGCCTGAACCACGCCAAATCATCCTGAACCTTTTTCACAAAGTGGGTATCCAGTTTTCCAATGTCCAATGCAGAAGTGAAGACATCCGGGAACCCACTTCGTAATTCGATATTCCTTGTTCGATATTGATTTCGCTCGTTAACCCCGCGACAAGCCGCGGGGAATGCACTCGCTACGCTGGTTCATCATTCGAATCGAAATTTGGTTGCGGCCGTGGGCCCGCATTGGGTTCTTAAGTTTCTCGAAAAGGCCATCGACCCTTTGCGATCTCCGCGAGCCCTGTGAGAGACAAGGTCGTGAGCAATGCACGCGAAGGTTCTTACCCGTTTTGGAAAGACCGCAGACAAGGCAAATGGGTCCGTATTCGTCTTGGGGATAGTTCTTTATGGTTTTATGGTAGGACCGTAAACCCTTCCCTGGAGGCCGCTTGCCGCAAGTTCTGATCCAGGCAGACCATGTCGAGCCCTGCCGGTGATTCTTGGGCCCATATCACTGCAGAGGCAAGCTGAAATGCATCTGCGGCCCGCAAAGGGTGGAGCATGAGGAGACGTTCGGCGCGTTGTCGGACGACCTCGATGGGCTGTACCTCTGACCATTCCGCGGATAGAGAGGACAGTATTCCCTTAACGTGGGCTTCCGTGGACGTTCCAATTGCCCCTTCCCGTATGCGCCTTGCCAGGGCAGAGATGCATTCCACCCGTGTTCCCCACCAGACGATGATATCCGGATCGGCGTCGAGGACATGTTTTACGGCCTCGGAGGCAGGTTCTTTGAAACACAAGGGAATCATCGCCGAGGCGTCCCAAAATTTCACTTCCCAGCCTCCCGTTCCTCAAGCAGTGCCTTAAGGGCCAGGCCTTCAGGGTCTTCAGGCCGCGGCATCGCCCAAAAGTCCTTGGGAAGCTTCCCTGAGCCCAATCTGATCAACCCCTGCTTTTCCATCTGGATCAAGGCCTCTTTATCTGTCTTGGAGCGAGCGATAGGCACCAGTCGGGCGACGGGTTTTCCGCGATCGGTGATAAGGATCTCCCCACCCGCTTTGACCTGGTTCAAATACTCGCTGAGATGAGCCTTCAATTCTGATACGGCCGCTTTTTTCATGGCTTTCTCCGCGTGTCCTCTTAAGAGTAAAGACTTTTATAGTCACATTTATATGACCTGTCAAGTCTTGACGGATCGAGGTGAGGGATCGGTGCAAGGCGCACGGTGCAAGGGGGAGAGGACGGACGGGGGTCAGGGGTGATGGGCGAGGCGGTTTGAGGTTTGAGGCTCGTCACGCGGGGCGCGACTTGAGGAGCGCTGCGTTTGAGGCGGGAGACGGGAAAGAAGAGGCCGGGGTTCAGTGTTCAGGTTTCAGGGGGAGAGGTGCGCTACGCGCGTTGGAGGCCATATCAGACGTTGAACAAGTCAAATGAACGCATCAAGACGGTCTACGGGGGTTCTGTACTTCCTCTGAATCATTTTCTCCAATATGGCATTCGCCTCTTTGAGAGAAAGCGCTTTAGAGCGAACCAACGCGATCAATATGCCAAGCGTGCCGGAAAGAGGTACTTTCCATTTTTCGGCCAGCCGACGGGTCGCCAGGTCATCTGTCACAAGAGTCATTCGCCGGGAGACGGCCAACGCCAGGCATGATGCCTCTCCGGTATCAAGGAATTGGTCAAATTCAGATCGCAGGCGATGTTCATCAGGAGCGTTCGGCACTACGATTCGAAGCCATCCCTCAGAGTTGATGGTTTCAATCCGTTGAAGAACAGACTCAAGATATGCGTATCCCGCTTTGACTCCTCGTCGCAGTTCGTCGGTGACTTCCATGGTCGTAAAAGCGACTCCGCGATATCGTGATTCGAGCAGATCTGCGTTGCCGGCAGATGCAAAATTGGACAGCGCAGTGGTATCAAAGATGTAATCAGGCATTGTGCGCGTCTCTGAGCAGTTCGTCAACCGTACGTGGTCCCATGTGAATCTCGACTTCGCTTTCTTGGAGAATATCTTTCATTTCCTCGTGCGAACATCCCATTATCTCCGCTGCCTTGCCCAGACTGATCTCACCCGCGGTGTAAGCGCGGATAATCATCTGACGTCTGATCTCCGGCCGAGATTCAAACAGGGCTCGTAAAGCACTGCGCAACACGGCCTGCTCATCAGGAAATAGCTTGGTCTTAACCAATTGGCTGACTTCCCACTGGATACTATTCGTTTCGTTCATACCCATGATTCTCCCAGCTTTGTGTTCTTCCAATCCACCCAACGGATAGGTTGCCCTTTATCATACAACAATGGAAGACCAATCGCAACGCGGTATCCGGTTTGGAAGATGTGATGTGAGGCCGATTTGAGAAAATCAGATTCCAAAGCCCTCGGCTGATGGTAATGAAGCCCAGGGCACGTAGGTAAAAAAGTAAGTGAACGCCTTGGGGACGCTGGTAAATAAGTAAGTAAACCAGCCAGCAACCGCGAACAATCGCCATGATCAGCAAGGGGAACTCCGTCTCCAACCCTTCGCGTCCTTCGCGCCTTCGTGGTACAGATTGTTCTTGCTTCGGAATTTGCGCTTTGCGCCGTGGGGTATGCATCTTAAGCACTTCTGTCCTTCTTGGAGTCAGCCTCCGCCTTGACATAGGTTGCTTTTCAATATAAACTAAGCTCAATAAACCAGACCAAGCGGAGGAGCGAGATGCGAACCATCAATATCCATGAAGCCAAGACACACCTTTCGCGTCTTGTCGAAGAGGCGGCAAAAGGAGATGTCTTCATCATTGCCAAGGCCGGCAAGCCTCTGGTCAAGGTGGCGCCACTATCCGAAGAGGATGTCAGAAGCACCGAAAAGCTGGGATTCATGGCGGGCGAAATATCGGTCCCGGACGACTTTGATTCCATTGGCGCCACAGAGATAAGGGCGCTTTTCGAAGGCCGGTCCTCATGAAACTGCTGCTGGATACACACATCGTCCTGTGGGCCGCGGGGCGACCTGAAAAGCTTCCCGAATCGGCCCGTTCCCTTTTGATAGCACCCGAAAACAGCCTCTTTTTCAGCGCGGCTAACATCTGGGAAATTGTCATCAAGCTGGGGCTCGGACGGGAAGATTTTCAGGTTGAACCCTACCGATTGAGAAAGATGCTTGTCGTGCATGGCTACACGGAGCTGGCCATAACGGCCGAGCATGCCCTGCGGGTGAACGCCCTGCCGACGCTTCACAAAGACCCTTTTGACCGATTATTGTTGGCCCAAGCGCGTACGGAAGGGATGCTGCTAGTTACCGCAGATTCCGCCGTTGCCCAATATGAGGAATCGGTGCTGGCGGTCTAGAAATACAAAAAAATTTAAGATTCAAGATGCTTTTTGCTCCCACACTATGCGCCATGAAGCCAAGGGGCCGCTGGTAAAAAAGTAAGTATGTTTGTCGTTCCAAACGGAATTTATTCCTGCCGGCAATTTCCTTCCCATCTTCACAGCGTATTCCGCTGTCGGCTCGCTCACGCCCGGCTTCCTTCCAATCTCAGTATTACTCACCCTTCACTCGATAAGCGGCCCATAACAAAATAGGCAACCGTGCTAAGGTTTCAGTGTTCGGTGTTCAGGTTTCATGGGGGCGCGTTTTTGGGATAAAGACACAGGACAGTATAAGGACAGAGGGACGAGGGAAGAGAAAAACGGGAGATCGAGGGTCAGGGAAAGGACCAAGGCAGGCCGCTGGCGCTAGGAAGAATCGCGAGACAGTATATCATGCGTTCCTATGGTTCTGAATACGACCGTGTCCTCGTCGAACTGAAAAGTGAAGCGGTACCCTTTTACTTGTCCAACCATTCCAAACCTTCTTCCGCGGTTTGAAACACCGGTGAACACGCTTCCCTTTCCAGATCCTTGTCAACTTCCGCCTCTGCTTTCTGCCACTCTTCAGTCCAATACCACCCCTGGGAGGGGTCGATGAGTTTACGCGGCTTCAGAACGGCGTGGCCGTTTTCGACATCCACCTCAACATAATCACCGGGGACAATTTTAAGCGCCTCCAGCACCTTTTTCGGAATCCTAATCTGCCCTTGGGGGCTGATTTTCATGACAGTCGACATCTTCAGCTCCTGTTACAGTTAAACTATTAAACAAATTATGCCATTCGCTCTATGGCGTCAACCCTATTTCAGGCCTATTGGATGCCCAGGGTACGTCCGCAAGTAAGTAAGTGTTTATCCGTAAATGAATATAACCCTACGAAAGACGATAAATTCACAGGCTAGCTCTAATAGCGCTTCGTGACTCGATGATTTCTTCTCGAACCGGACAAGTAATTTCCGAAACCGGTTCAGCCAGGATAGAGTCCCCTCCACGACCCATCGGCGCGCCTTGTAATGTGGATTGTGGGGGAGCGTGGGAGCGCTCTTAAGTTTTTAAATTTGTCGTCGTGTAGGAGCTTGTAAATAGGTAAGTGAATTGGTCAATTTTGGACAGAGGAACCTGGCATAGGCAGTCTGGAAAGGTAATGTGAAAACTTCAACCTCAAACCACGCTCTGATACGATGGGGTGGGTTGGTGGGGATTGCCTTGGCGGAATTGACATGGCTGGCGTGGGGAAAAGGCGCGTTAGGTTCTAGGATCGTTTCACTTGATGATCGCTTCGCTTGAGGCAAAACAGGACCAGATGTCAGATGTCGGGCAGGGCACAGGGGAAAAGGCGCGCTAGGTTTGAGGCTCGTTCGCTGCGCGAACTGAAGGTTGGAGGCAAAGGCAAAAGGCCAAGAAAAGGCCTGAGTGGAAAAGGCGCGCTAGGTTTGAGGCTCGTTCGCTGCGCGAACTGAAGGTTGGAGGCAAAGGCAAAAGGCCAAGAAAAGGCCTGAGTGGAAAAGGCGCGCTAGGTTTGAGGAGCGTCACGCCGGCGCGTGATCGAGGCAAAAAATGAATTCGCCTTCAACCTCCAACCTCTAGCCTCCAACGCGCGAAGCGCTTGCCTACCCGCCTCCCACCTTCTCTCTCCCGCCCTTCTGTTACTACGGACATCTGCTACGGCAAAGTGTAGATCAACTGTTTTCCTTTCTCAGTTACCATGTGGGGGAACGGGCACGCTGTTAGGTTTTTAACTTCCTTGGGCATCAGCGTTGTCTCACTATTGGCATCTCTTTTCGGAGGTGAGAGCAGGGACCGAAACACCGGAGGTAAGAGGTCGGAGATCAGAATACAGCATGGAGCAACGGGCAAATGGCCAAGAGCAAAGCCTGCTCGATGCCCTGGGCGGCGATTCAACCTTTGATGGGCGAGATTGCCTTCAAAATGGGGTGCAAAACCCAGCCTGGACGAAGTGCCTATCGAAAGCAAGAGCCAAAGAGATTTTGAAGCGATCCATGATTAGAAAAGAAACGCAATCAGTTAGAGAATAAGTCTTGTCATGGTGCCCTTGCAAATAATGCCAGCCCTCGAAAAACAATGTTTCATTTACATGGATAGACCGAACGGATGGGCTCGCCAGCAAACGGGTTCCGGTCTCAACGGCCTTTGCGTGAAGGTTTCTGCTGTTAAAAAAGGTAACGATTTCATCGAAAACGAAGGATGTGGTAACCAGATCCGGGGCTTTGCCGGAGCAGAGGTCTCGCCAGTGGGAGATGGCCTCCGTATGGTATTGGTCGTCCTCGGCTTCAACGGCTATGACATAGCTGGTGTCAAGAAATAGAGGACTCATGCGCCCCGTTTGCTCAAATATGCGTCGTGCTTTTCAGATCCATCCGATACCCCTGATTTGACGGGAAACCTGCCAAGATCAAGGATCGGATCGGCTTTGCCGGCCGGCATGACCAGAATAAGGTTATCCTCCTTCGTGACATCGACTTCCTCTGCACCCTGAAGCAGTTCCTTTGGGATCAGCAATCCTTCTTCAGTGACTTTGAGTCTCATTGATGGCCCCTTTGAGACGATTCTATCCGATTATCTCCGGAAGCGCGGCGTTTGTCAAATTTCCAGCGCGCGTGGCGCAAAGCGTAAAGGGCACTCACATTGGCACAGAGGGCAGGAGCGTGGGACACGTAGCTTGGAGCGATTCATAGCACGGCGCGGTCAAGATAGCATGGAGCACGGAGCATAGGGCATAGCGTCAAAACTGCGCATAGAGCAAAGAGCGTAGGGAAAATGGGGGGAGCGGGACGCTGGTAAGCAAGTAATTAAGTTAGGCGGTCACTGAATAGTGGATCACCGGGATTTTTCTAGCACAGCCGGGGGCAAAAGACGCGTTAAGTTGGAGGCGCGTCACAAAAGAGTCGCGCTAGGTTTGAGGCTCGTTCGCTGCGCGAACTGAAGGTTGGAGGTAAAGGCAAAAGGCCAAGAAAAGGCCTGAGTGGAAAAGGCGCGCTAGGTTTGAGGCTCGTTCGCTGCGCGAACTCAAGGTTGGAGGCAAAGGCAAAAGGCCAAGAAAAGGCCTGAGTGGAAAAGGCGCGTTAGGGTAGGAGCGCTTCGCTTGAGGAGCGTCACAAAAAAATCGCGCTAGGTCTGAGGCTCGTTCGCTGCGCGAACTCAAGGTTGGAGGCAAAGGCAACACCCGCTACTATGGGCCACTCCGATTCCCGGCCACGGCCGCTCCCCAGGTTATGGATTCCCCAGGGACGTCGTCTATGTCTTTCCACATAAACCCCGTGCCGGGCCTCCCAGGTTCCTCGGCTGATCTGTCGGCGCGCACTCTCCTCAATCACCCCGGACGGCCCAGCAGGTGCTCATGCTCGTTTCTTCCCCGCTGGTTTCAGGCTTCACCCTCTCCGGAAGGCTGGCCACCGCCATCTAAGTGTAACGAGGCCGAATCAGGTTCACTTGCGTTAGGGCTCGCGCCTTCGCTGTCAAAGGAGTATCTCTCCCTCTCGCCTCTCCGCGTACACCAGAGAGACCGGCCTACTTCCCGGTTTTGGTTGCCCTCCACGGGAGGCCGCAACTACATGTTGAACGAGCAATTGACATGCATGACACCTTACAGTCATATAGATCAGCCAGGCTTATCCTGGCGTACCGAAGCGCACGAAGGTGGTCTCTCGCAGAGACCGCAGAGAAGATGTCTATTTTTTGGTTTGTCCGCCTTCTCCTGACTGAAGGGCTGGAGATTTACACGGAAAAAATCCTTTCAATGGCTAGTTCGAGAACCTTAAAGAGTTGGGAGCTCAGGCCCCTTGGCCTCACACAAAATGGAACCCCGTATCTCACAGACAGGGCAAAGAGGGTGAAACCAGTTTGAAGGTTGAACATGTCATCAGAATCGGACATAATGACAGATATAGGCACCTTCATGTTCAAGAGAGAGGAAGGATTATATTTTTCCGGATTCAATATGAAACAAGAGTTGACGAACGGTGGTATCCCGTTGTCAGATATGACACAGCCCACGGATTTGCGCACAGGGACTTAATCAGCCTTGACGGGACCGTTGTGAAGGCCCCACTTTTTAATCAGAATTTCAATGACGCTCTGACCTTCGCTGAGAGTGACCTGAAGACCAACTGGGAGCATTACAGGAATCGGTTTCTTGGAGGGAAGGATGACTAGAGAGGCAGAGATCTTTGAACGAAATATCGAGCTCAGTGCGGAGTTCAGCCGTTACATTTTCGAGCATCCGGAAATCGACGAAAAGATCCCAAATGACGCCGAAATCGTTTTATTGCCTGAATTCGACGATGAGTTAAAGGAACACAATCTCCGCCTGGGTAAACAGATAAAGGCCGAAGGTGGCCGAGTGGTATATGTGTCCATCAAGCATCTCCGCCCCAGGACGCTTTCACGCATCGAAGGAATTGGACTTGAAGCCGCTGGATGATCCTCTCAAGTTCTAGTCTTCTCAACTTTTCAGCAATGCTATCCCCCTCTCGTGCCCGAAGGGCTGGAGTTAAAGGATAGAATCTGGGCGGAGGGGCGACCCATAAACCGATGGGTAAAGGAGACCATGTGAATGTGAATAAGACAATCATCATTGATAATCACTGCCAAGTGCGCCTCCCTGAAGAAATCAGACAAGCCTTGAATCTCCATCCCGAAGATGAGCTTCTCGTGCAACTCGAAGGAGAGAAGCTCGTGTTGTGCCCGAAGGTCAAAGGGTATGCTCGCCGACTTCGGGGCTTACACAAAGAGGTGTGGAAAGATATCGATGCCACTGAGTATGTACGCCAGGAGAGGGAATCTTCGGAAGTGCTGTAACTCCCAAGAGAGCTCGGATATTTGGACCCCCAAGTCGCAAAAGACAGAAAGAAAAAACTGATTTATCTTGACAAATGCGCGTTAAGCAGACCCTTCGACGACCAAAGCTTTCTGCGGATCCGTTTGGAAACGGAGGCCGTAAATCTGATACTGTCAAAAGCAAGGCGAGGAACGTATGGCCTGGTGGTGTCACCAATTCATTTGAGGGAGATAGAAGTCATAGAGGATCCCGTTGAACGAATTGAGCTTCAAATGCTTTGGGCCGCTTTAGGAAAGCCCGCGCCTGTCGATAAGGCGAAAACGATGGCAAGGGCTGAGGAGTTGGTCAGCTCAGGAATTGGAATCGCAGATGCTGCCCACGTGGCCTTTGCGGAGCAATCCGGCGCATCGTTTGTCAGTTCTGATGACAGACTCCTCAGACGTTGCGCAGAGACTGTAAAAATCATCTGGTGCGGCAACCCGGTGGCATTCTGTGAGAAAGAGAAACTAAGATGAACACGGCAAAATATATGGATGAAGAAAAGGTCATAAAGCGAGGTATCGGGGCCCTCATTAGAGAGCTCGGCCCGATCGAAGCAATTCGTTTCATCAATATTCACAGACAGAAGCGTTTGGAAAGCGTCAAACGCCATAGACAATGGCAGCAAACCTTGGACAAGGACGAATTTTTCAATCAGGTTTTCGGCGCATCCCCCAACGTGCCGCAGAAATGATTCACCGAATGCGTCCCAGGCTGACATCTGACATCCGATCTTTTCATCCCTTGCACCTTGAGCCTTGAACCGTGCGCCCATCTTTCATCTCGACATCTGACATCTTCGATCCTTTTCATCCCTTGCACCTTGAGCCTTGAACCGTGCGCCCATCTTTCATCTCGACATCTGACATCTGGCTTTTCACCCTTCGCGTCCTTCGTGCGCTTCGTGGTGAAATCTTGCTGACTGTTGGTCTTTTCATCCCTTGCACCTTGAGCCTTG
Source organism: uncultured delta proteobacterium (assembly GCA_963830155.1). Taxonomy (GTDB): domain Bacteria; phylum Desulfobacterota; class DSM-4660; order Desulfatiglandales; family Desulfatiglandaceae; genus CAWHLE01. Next base: position 27,854 of record CAWHLE010000004.1, read on the forward strand.
AACCGTGAACCGATCTTTCATCTCGACATCTGACATCTGATCTCTGGTGCTTCACCCTTCGTGTCCTTCGTGCGCTTCGTGGTGAAATCTTGCTGACTGTTGGTCTTTTCATCCCTTGCACCTTGAGCCTTGAACCGTGAACCGATCTTTCATCTCGACATCCGACATCTGACATCTGACTTCTGGTTTTTCACCCTTCGTGGTGAAAAAACCCCTCAAGTGAGAAGACCGCTTCAAATTTTGCTTGTCCCCATATTGTTGGCCGCTGGCTGTACGGAGAAGATGTCGCCGGAGCAACGGGCCATTGCGCTCACCAAGGGGTCCTGGGCCCTTGGCGATGCCATGACGGTCGCGGAGACCCTGGATAAGAAGATCCAGGAAAGCAACGGTGACTGGAAACCCATAGGATGGCACGCCGAGAAAAACCCGGATGGAAGATGGATCGTGAGCTACCGGTTCAAGGCCTTCAGCTTCGATCACGGTGCGGGGGAGCGTGCCTATTTCTTTGAGGTGGATCTCGAAAAGGAGGCCGTTCGCGATGTGAGCAGCGTTTGGAATGAGACAGTGGCCCCTCCCCTTCCGGCATTCAAGGATGAAAAGGAGGTCGCATCCGAGTTCGTGAACTCCCTCCGCGAAGAGGAGCTGCTTTCACCCGCAAGGTAGGTCCGGGTTTCGGACCAGACTCCACGACAGCATTCGGGTAACCCCGAAACGCCCCGGATCATCGACGACAAAAAAGGCAGGATCATGAAGATCCTGCCTTTTTGTTTTCTGATCCTTCTCTTCCCGTAGTCTCTTTCTAAATCTCACCGAAGAACATGAAGGAGGGTCTCTCAGTAGAGTAGAGCGCTGATGGGCCATTCCGCCAAGACTACGAACGTTTCACTGCACGCAGCTATCGCGGACCATGTCCGAGGGATCACTCATCAGCCGCCACCGGGTTGCCAGAGGCGGTCGCCCGCCTCCGGCTCCCACAGAACGCAGCGTGCAGATTTCCCGCACTGCGCTCTTCAGAAATCGATTCACAGCACAGCGATGGCTTGCAGCTCCCGGTAAGGGAGCACAACCCTTGGTCGCTTTATGGGAAAACGTTCCTTGATCCTCTGGAAGACAGTCCAAGGGAAATGGCCTTTGCGGCTGCGGCTACAGAGCATCTTGTACCAGTACCGCTCCACTGCACGATGTACTCGTTGCAGAGCGCGGAAATTTCCGGCTATGCCATAATAGGCATAATGACCAAGCAAGACCCGGTTGAGGTTTATCACCTGCTCCCGGACCGGCAAGTGCCGCATGCGTCGCATCAGGTCGCGGAGTTTCGATAGGCTTCGATGGAGCCGAGATTTCTCAGTTCTTAAGCCAACCTTGAAATTGCCTTTGAGGTTGCGCGTGCAATAGAGGGTGAAGCCCAGAAAATATATGGTCTCCGGGCGTCTTCTCTCTCTTTCCCGCGTGAACGTGGGCAAAGCGACCGAATTCGACGAGTTTGGTCTTTTCTGGCGCCAGAGCAAGCCCGAACTTACCCAACCGCCTGCTGAGGGCATCCTGAACACGAAGGGCATCGGCGCGGTATTGGAAACAAAGTACAAAATCATCAACATAGCGCACCATGCAGGCTTCGCCCTTGAGACGGGGCTTTACCGCACGCTCAAACCAGAGGTCGAGCACATAGTGCAGGTAAATATTACTCAACAAAACACTGATCGACCCACCCTGCGGCGTCCCCTCTTCATTATCATGGAGCTCGCCGTCTTCCAAAATGCCTGCTTTGAGCCAGCGCCGTATAAGACTAATAACGCGCGGGTCTCCGACTCGATGCTCGACAAAGCGGAGCATCCATTCATGAGACAGACTCCCGAAATAGTTCTTGAGGTCCGCCTCCAGTACCCAGCCCACCTTGCCTCCGGCAATCTCCTCAATGAGTGTGGCAAGGCCATGATGGGCTCCCACTCCGGGCCTACCTCCAAAGGAGCAGGGAAGAAAGTCCTGCTCGTAGATGGCGGAAAGCACCTGAGCGGTGGTGCGCTGTAGCGCACGGTCAGAAACACAGGGGACACCCAGCGGTCGCTTTTCCTGCTTGCCGGGCTTCGGAATATAGGCCCGCCGTATGGCTGGGGCTTGGTATCCCTTACGATGCATGGCCTGGAGCATCGGCTCAATCCATGCCTCAAATGTCTCCTTTGCCTCTGGTACTGTCTGTCCATCAACGCAGGCGCAGAGTTCTTGGGAACATGACACAGATTCTCCCAACCCGCTCCCGTGTGACGTGATGGGCCAGAGATGTAAATCGGAGCTTTGGCTCGCTACGGGCTCTTGCTGCTATTCGTTCGAGTCCCGTTTCCATGACTGTCTGATCTTCTCTTGCATAGAAGGCCGAACCTCCCTTGAATGGAGCTCATGTTTCCCACGAACGATTCGATTCCTGCCGGCCGCTTCCCCATGTACGGCTCTCCCGACCTCGGAGTACTATCAGCCGGTCTGACTTCCGCCAGGTCATCGCGCCGTCCTTGCTTTATCGGCTTGTCGGACTCTACCCCGCCGAGGCGGGGAACCTGACGGATCTCCTGTTCACATGAGATCCTTCGACGCAGCGGCGGTAGGGACCCCGGAAGCACCCCAGAGCCTTGCCATGGCGCACTCTGCAATTCTGCCTTCCCCATAGAGGGACTAGGTCGGCTACTTCAACCACGTTCGATTTCGGCTACTCGCACGTCCGGCTACAGTCTGTCTACGCCGCAGAACGTTACCGGCCACACGCAAGACTCGGTACGCAGTGTGGGAAGTTAGCGGCCGCATCTCAGGCGGTGTTCTATGCGTGGGGCCCTCGTCGAACCGTACGTGCGGATTTCCCGCATACGGCTCTCCGACAGTCTCTTGCTTCAAGGCATTCGCAAGGAGCCAAAGGCTGGCAGGTTTTTGTTTGTGCGCCTCTCACGCACAAACAAAAAAATAGACTCCCCTCCGTGCCCTCTGCGTCTGGTGAAATGAAGACGTTCTGCCTTGTATTGAGGTAAGAGATGGATTTACGACAATCGATTGAAAAGGCCAAGAAAATGCGCGAGTTATTTCCGGCGGCCGCGCCATGCTCGAATCCACCGAGCTCCTGGGCTTCGTCCTCAACCGCCACAAGGCCCCGCAAAAGGATTACTATTATTACCGCTCATATTGAAAGAAAATCTGAACCACAAAGACGCGAAGTACGCGAAGAACGGCTTCATTCCTTTTGGTTTGTCCGGGAAGGATCGACAAACCAAAATCAGCTCGCCTTCGGCGAACTGAGGGGCAAGGATTACCGTTCACCAATGGACGCCATGCTTTTGGATGTTGCGCCTATTACGTACCCAACAGGTTGCAAAGTCGTTTTCTCACTGATCACTGGTCACTGATGACTGCTCACTTGTATTTCACGCCCATCTCCTGCCCGAAGGGCTGGAGAAGAGGACGCAGAGTGCATGCGATAGGCGGTAGGATCGTCGCGCCACCGGATGACTTGAGGCTGCAGGTCGGAGGCAGGTTCATCTCTTGCCTCAAGTCACGCTCCGGCGTGACGCTCCTCAACCCTAACGCCTTCGTCCCCTTCGCGCCTTCGCGGTTCAAGTTGGAATTCATATTTTCATGTCCCCCTTGGCCCCACACAGCGTTTGGCCCCATTTGACAGGAAAATCCAAATTGCGTATACTAAAATAAGAGATTTGGTATACCACAGAGGGGGTGGAATTCCATGTCCAAAGTGACACAGAAGTATCAGATTACATTGCCGATGAGGGTTCGAAAGGAACTTGGGATTGTTCCGGGAACCGAAGTCGATATTGTTAAAGAAGGCAAGCGGTACTTGTTGGTGGTAAGCCCCGCCGATGGCCTGAAGAAGAAGTGGCGTGGGAGGTTCAAAGGGGGCGTGACGACCATGCAATACCTCGATGAGATCAGGGGGACTGCAAATTGAGAGTCTGCGTCGACACGACCATCCTCATCGATATCCTCAAGGATGAATTCAGGCCTTTCCAGGACAAGCTTTACGAGGCCATGGAGAAAAATGAAAACCTTGTGGCCCCCTCAGTGGTTTACGGCGAATTGATGCCCCAGTTCAAGGGGGACGAAAAGGAGGCGACTGATTTCCTGGCCGATCATAAGATCGATATTGAACCTCTGGATAAGCAATCCGTCGCCGCGGCGTCTCGAGGCTGGATCAAGTACTTGCCAAGGAAACAAAAAGTCAAGTGCCCGCACTGCGGTCAGTCAGTCCCCGGGCGAGCTCATTTTTTGTCTGATTTCCTAATCGGTGGCTATGCGAGTGTGAGGTGTGACGCCATCCTCACAAGGGACCGAGGAATTTACAGGAAATACTTCCCGGATCTAATGGGATATGCAGACTGCCTCGTTTAGAGGCATCTTTTATTCAGCCGCGAGCATCCGATGGCCGAATTTCTTACTTATTTACCAGCATCAAGAATCCGGATTCGCGCTCTGCTTTTAACGCTATGCGCCGTGCGCTTTGCTCTGTGCGTCTTTCTTTAGCCCCCTTCGCGTCCTTCGCGCCTTCGCGGTTCAGATTGGATTCTCATAATTTCACGAACGACCCCAGGCCCCTCGAATGCTCTCTCTTGGATCAGGATTCCAAATCCAAGTAAACGGCGTCCCCACTGGAGGTCTCGATGCCACCAACTGGTACCGCCACGCCGCTGGCTGGAAAAGGATTTTTAACGAGATCATGGATACCTGGGGCAGCCTTTACGAGTTCGCGGCATATGGCATCAGGGGCGCACTTCCCGAAGCACCGCCAAACCAATCCCAAGTGGTGGTCTTCCTGAGAAAGATGCTTCTTTTCGATGTGGACCCCCCTTGAGAATTCCAGTATCAGACATCTAGCATCCAGGATCCGCGATCGAATTGATCATGCTAATCTCCTTAACCCCTAACCTTCTCAAATTCTGTCTTTCGCTGCGCTTTCAACGCTCTGCGCAATGCGCTAGATACTTGCGTGTGTGGCCGTACAGAACCTTTCGGCGACATTTCGGTATCCATACGACGTGATACTTGCATTCCGATGTGGTGTGGCTTAAACTCTCTGCGCTTTTCATGAAGCCTCCTTCTTCGTGACTTTGACCGGTCCACGTTGAAGCAGGCTTCTTCCATTTTCCCGTAACTGTCAAACTCTGGGAGTCCCCCGGCACAGCCGGGGGTTTACCTAAAGGAAATTATATGCGAGTAAACCTTGATGACCATAAGGAGGCCTTGACTCAAACTATCAGTCTCCTTCCGGTAGTCGACCGCCCAGGTATATGACGAGAAGAAATTGTCGCTGCGGCGCGCGTTCGAGGCGACACAGTTGACGCTTTTGAGAAAGATAGATTCGTCTGGGTTGGAAAGATTGGCCTGAAGTTCGATGTTCAGGGACGACTTGTGGCATCAAAGAGAGCTTGGGACCCAGAGTGATTGATGAAATCACGTCCCAACCAATAAATCCAGCTGACGCAGAAAGACGCGCGGCTGATCAACTTGTTAGACGGAAGCAGGTGGCTGTTGTTCGGTTCTCCTCTATCACTCGAAGGGAATATGCGACCATGAAATGCAGTGTTTCAATGATACTTGGGGTGGCTCTCCTCCTTGGAACCCTTGCCCACGCGGCGAACGAAAAGATCGTAAACCTGTATGAAGGGGTTGCTCCCGGATCAGAAAACTGGGATCGCAGCGAGCAGGAAATGAAAGGCGAGCCCGGAATGCCGCGAATCATTTTCAACGTGGTTAAGCCGACGCTCACAGTTTTCCAGCCAGAAGCTGGAAGGGCCAGCGGCACGGCAGCGGTAATTTGCCCAGGGGGAGGGTTCTTCATGCTTTCAATTGATAGCGAAGGGTATGACGTGGCGCGTTATTTGACCGCAAAGGGAGTGACTTGTTTTGTGTTGAAATACCGACTGCTGCAATGCAAGACCGATAACCCGGTGTTGGAAGTCCTATCTCGCGGCAAACGAGAAGAAACAATTACCCCAGTTGCAATGCTGGCCCTGGCGGATGGCTTGATGGCGATGAGGCACATCCGCACCCATGCCAAGGAGTACAGCGTCAATCCAGACCGGATCGGCATCATTGGATTCTCGGCGGGCGGCACAGTGGCGGCTGCGGTGGCCTGCAATTACACAGCCGAAACGCGTCCCGCTTTCGTCGCCGCGATTTACGCGGCCTACGACTTGGCGGCCAAGACCAATGGGGTTCGCCGCGACGCGCCGCCCATATTTGTTGTGGCCGCGAGCGACGATGAGCTTGGCCTTGCGCCCCACTGCGTAGCTCTTTACCAAGCTTGGACGTCCGCCAAGAAATCCGCAGAGCTGCACATTTACGCGAAAGGTGGACACGGCTTTGGCATGAAGAAACAGAATCTGCCTTGCGATACATGGGTGGATCGCTTTGCCGACTGGCTGGCGATGCAGGGCATGTTGAAAAGTGGTAATTGATCGGATGCACAAAGCGAGTACATCCGTAAAAAAACGCAGCGAACATGTTCACTCTGTATAATGCGCTAATCCGGCTGAAATCGGCGTCGCCATTCAGATCATTGGCTGGCCCGATGGCGCGGACATAATCTGTGTCAGAGGATTTCGCGCCATGGTAGAGATGTCCAGAGTGTGGGAGGAAGGCAGTGATTGAGCCGGGCGTACACAAATCGATGCAGCCAACAGCCACCGCCCCATCAGTTTTGACTATGTTGGAAATTCGGTCATCATCATTCCATTGTTGGCCCAGTAGCCGGTGGCTGTGGCTCAGTTCTGGACGTTAGGGAGCACCCTAACGAAGGTTACCATGATGAAGATGAGCAAGACCGGCAAACTGATTAAACCCTTATGTTGCATAAACAACGCGCCGAAGATGATATATATTAAATAATATTAAATAGTTACTTGAATATAAGGTTTTAGGAAGAATCCACTCACAGTGACATCTCGGAAACATGGACTTTCGGCGTGTTGCTTACCCTACGGGAAAGTCGAGAATGACGCATCTCCTGCGTTGTCAGGGGTTCGCGGTAGGCAGGACTTTAGCTTCACCCTTGCCGCCTTGGATCTGCACCATTCTCGACTTTTGCAACATCAGGGTAAAGATGCTTGGCTGATAGTCGGTGTCACAATACTTTTGCTCTGCTTGCTTGAAGGTACCCTGTCATTGGCCTTTTTCATCAAGGATCGGTTTAGGGCATCCGACCTGTCGGCTGCCGAGTGTTGGGTCAAAGCAGATACCTATTCGGATCCAAGTTGGGTGAGTGATTATTATGAGGAGTTCCGTCGCTCGCTTGCTGTCCAGTGGAGGCCATATGTCTACTGGCGACGGAAACCGTACCACGGAAAGCATATAAACATAGATACCAACGGCATTAGACTAACCGCCTTAACGCAGCCGGTGCAGGAAGCGTCACGCGTTAGGGTTGAGGCTCGCTTCGCTTGAGGCAGGAAGAAGAAGAGGCGCAAGGCGCATTGCGGGAAGAAGAGAAGAAAAACAGGTTCAAGATGAACGCAAACCTGTGGATTTAGGCCAGGAAGGTTTAGTGTCAGGGCAAAATGACAGCGGCAGCTTTAAGTTGCGTGGCCTTTTTGGCTAGCGATTTGTCGAATGTGGCGAATTCTTTGGCCTCTCTGCTGGAGGCGAGATGGAGTGCATCAGCGAAGTCCATGCCAAGACCGTACCAGGAAATGGCCAAAGTCAGAGAGCGGGAATCCTCTGTCTTGACATTCGGAAGGCCCATCAAATTTTGAAACCCCCTTCTGATGTCTTTCTTATCGATGCCATAGGCGTGCCTCAATACCCACTCCGTCTCGAGCATGACGGATTTTGGAATGAGTATTTGAGAGCTTTGCATGATGCCAGCGGCTCGCCTTGCTTGCCCCGGATCGTCATTGGTCAGCAGTCTAACCAGGACATTTGTATCGACTGCTATCATAGGCTCTCCCTGGCTCCCTTTTCGATCGCTTTCTCCATATCTTCGAGCGATTTCCGCCGGCCCCTGTATCCGACGCAGCCCAACACGTCCTCAATGGTTGTCGCCCTGAAGGGTTTGAGGGGTTTCAGCTTGATGCCATCGCCCGTGTCTTCAAGGACAAATTCCAACCCCGGCTCCCAGCCATGAGCCGATCGTACCCGCTTGGGTATGACGACCTGACCCTTTTCCGACAACCTTGTCGTTTCCATCTTTTTCCTCCGGAGGTAAGTTCGAAGTAAGACAATGAAATGATAACTCGGTTTAATCGGGTTGGCAAGCGCCAATTCCGGCACGGCGCAGAAGAAAAGGCGCATTAGGGTTGAGGATCGCTGCGCGTTAGGCAGGGGAGAAAAGGCGCGTTAGGCAGGGGAGAAAAGGCGCGTTAGGCGTTAGGAGCGCTTCGCTTGAGGATCGGCACGCTGGGCGTGCCTTGAGGCAAGAGGGCTAGCTCTTGTCCAGATGCCTTATTTTTTCTTTTACCCATGATCGGATAAGCTGCGCCCTGTCAATGCCGGAGCGTTTGGACTCCCGGTCGATCGATCTCACGTCTTTCGGATCAAGGCGCAGCTGGACCAGTTTCTTAGGTGGACGGCTGAAAACGAGCATGCCTTCCTCCCACCCCTCAAAGTCTTCAGGCTGGTTCCTTTCCCAAAACTCCGATAGCTTTTCGTCGTCCATAGGCGGTATGTCTTGAACCCTTCTCCCGTGTTTCATGATCTAATTCCCTCTCCTCTTCAGGTATTCCCTTCTTTGCTTATGATCCATGTCCCGTGCGGTAATCACCTTCATGACATTCAGGTCCGTCTCGATCCCGAGGTGCTCGACTTCGTCCTTTCGCAGAACTCTGACCAAGATCAAAAGATACCGGCCGGCGAAGGTCTGGCCATAGATGAAGTGGCAATCTCGGTAAGTGATCGCAAACATGTTGGGGTCATCATATGAAGCCCAGGGGACGTAGATAAAAAAGTAAGTATCTTTGTCGTTCCAAATGGAATCCATTCCTGCGGGCAATTTCCTTCCCATCTTCACAGCCTGGCCCAATACGGGCTGGCTCACACCCCTCTTCCTCGCAAGCTCAGTATTACTCACCCTCGGCCAATAACAAAATAGGCAACCAGTGTTCAGGTTTCAGTGTTCAGGTTTCAGTGAGAACGCCTTTGGCGGCGATAGGTTGGAGGATCGTCACAAAAGAGTCGCGCTAGGTTTGAGGCTCGTTCGCTGCGCGAACTCAAGGTTGGAGGCGGGGCTTCGCTCGCGCGGCGATAGGTTGGAGGAGCGCTTCGCTTGAGGAGCGTCACAAAAAAATCGCGCTAGGTCTGAGGCTCGTTCGCTGCGCGAACTCAAGGTTGGAGGCAAAGGCAAAACCCGCTACTATGGGCCACTCCGATTCCCGGCCACGGCCGCTCCCCAGGTTATGGATTCCCCAGGGACGTCGTCTATGTCTTTCCACATAAACCCCGTGCCGGGCCTCCCAGGTTCCTCGGCTGATCTGTCGGCGCGCACTCTCCTCAATCACCCCGGACGGCCCAGCAGGTGCTCATGCTCGTTTCTTCCCCGCTGGTTTCAGGCTTCACCCTCTCCGGAAGGCTGGCCACCGCCATCTAAGTGTAACGAGGCCGAATCAGGTTCACTTGCGTTAGGGCTCGCGCCTTCGCTGTCAAAGGAGTATCTCTCCTTCTCGCCTCTCCGCGTACACCAGAGAGACCGGCCTACTTCCCGGATTTGGTTGCCCTCCACGGGAGGCCGCAACTACATGTTGAACGAGCAATTGACATGCATGACACCTTACAGTCATATAGATCAGCCAGGCTTATCCTGGCGTACCAGAGTTCACAGATAAGACCGTGATGCCTCCCCAACTGGCATGCCGCAGGCTGGCAGGTTTATGTTTGTGCGCCTCTCACGCACAAACAAAAAAAACACCCTCTTCTCTGTGCCCTCTGTGCCTGGTGAAACAGGTTTTTAACGCTTAGCTCTATGCTCTTAGTCCCCCTTCGCGCCTTAGCGGTTCTCGTTGATCCCTTTTTCCACGAGCCTTCCTGCGAGATACTTATGGAGGATACTGGAAACAAGTGTTTGGTAGGGCATCCCTTCCTTCATGGCTCGGATTCTCAAGGCTATAAGATCTTTCTCTGCGATTCGAATGTTCATCCGGTGAGTCTTTGCGATGGTCGCATCAGCGATCGATTTCGCTCCCCTGATCTCGGCTTCCAAGTTTCGAACAGATTTCCATTCCCCCTTCTCAACTGAGCGAGACAGGTCTCTTTCTTCTTTATCAAGCTTAATCATGACTATTTTTCCTTTCGGAGATAAATTCTTGTGTATTTTCGACTCGGGAATATGGTCTTCAAGAACCTTTCGTTCTCTCTATCTGCAAACGGAACGATGTATGCGTACTGATTCACCGCAACCACATACATTTTTTGGTTTCCATATTTCTTTTGATTAGGGTGTTCAAGTACATCGAGCAGACGCCCATCCTCAACGGCCAACACCACTTCTTCGAAGGACACTCCCCTTTCGATTTGGAGCTTCTTGTTTTTCTCTTCATCCCAATTGAAGATCATAATGCTGTATTCTGCCAACATGTGTGCCGGATGTCAACAGGGCGAGAAGGCGGGGGAAGAAGATGCGTCGGAGGAAATCATCTCCGACCATCACATAGAATCCGCCATTTTGCTCACATCGGCCTACCACATGAAGCCAAGGGGACGTAGATAAAAAAGTAAGTATCTTTGTCGTTCCAAATGGAATCCATTCCTGCCGGCAATTTCCTTCCCATCTTCACAGCCCAATAACGGCTGGCTCACACTCATCTTCCTCGCAAGCTCAGTATTACTCACCCTTCACTCGAGAAGCGGCCAATAACAAGATAGGCTGACGTGCTAAGGTTTCAGTGTTCAGGTTTCAGGGAGAACGCCTTTGGCGGCGATAGGTTGGAGGATCGTCACAAAAGAGTCGCGCTAGGTTTGAGGCTCGTTCGCTGCGCGAACTGAAGGTTGGAGGCGGGGCTTCGCTCGCGCGGCGATAGGTCAGAGGATCGCTACGCTTGAGGAGCGTCACGCCGAGGCGCGACTTGAGGCAAAGACGAAGAAGGGTTCGGGGTTCAGTGTTCGGGGTGGAGGGCAGCGCTGCGCTTGAGGCGTTCCGCCGGCGGCGGACCTTGAGGCAAAGGGAAGCAGGTTTCAGTGTTCAGTGTTCGGGGGGGAAGAAAAGGCGCGATAGGTTGGAGTAACTCTCGAATCACATCTTAATTCGCCGCGCGGTGGGATGGTGGCAATCGCCTTGGCGGAACTAACGTGGCTTGCCATAAGGGTGGAGGTGCGTTCCACAGGATTATTATCTGTCTTTAAGGGATTCCCTTCGATTTTCGTCACTTCGTTGACGGTCGTGGCTATTTTCGGTTATGTGCTTTTTAGAGGGAAAGGTGTCGGGCTTCCGGTCCTTCGGGATTTTTCCCACAGTCTTTGGCCGATGTTTATGGTTCATCTGGGTGCTTTTGCACCCTTTTTTTTGCTCACCATGTTCGTAGCCGAGGGGGAAGCAGCATCTTCGCCTCTGGCCGGTTTTTGGTGCTCGCCTGGGCCGTGACAGGTTTGGGTGCAGGTATCTCTTGGATGCTGGCCGCCTTACAGGCACGGGCTTGGATTCGTCTGTGCGGGCCCAGGGACATCCTTTACATCTCTATATTTGGGGGGGCGGACAGCGCGCAGCGCTGGTGATAGTGTTGAAGGATCGTTTCATTTGAGGCCTGAAACAACGGTGTCCCTGAGATCCATGGGGCTTTTGCCGAAGGTGGCTTGATCTTGTGCGTCGGATGTACTAATAGCCTGTCGATTCACTGCGCACAAGGGGATCGGTCATGGCTGCCACACAATCTATCTCAAAACGAACCGCCAAATCATCCAGGCTTGGGCTTCGAGCCACGCCCGAACAAGAGCTCGTTTTGCGCCGTGCGGCAGACCTGTGCCACAAATCATTGACCGAGTTTATCATGGACAGTGCTTACGAGGCAGCGGAACGAGCGTTGCTGGATCAGGGCTTGTTCATGGTTTCCTCCGACCAATATCAGGCCCTGCTAGATTTGCTGGAACGGTCAACCCAAGAGAACGCCGGATTGCGAGACTTGTTTTCGAAGGCAGCACCTTGGGATTAACCATGCATCTGCGTGGCCCTGAGGCTCTGAACAGCGGCCGCCGCGTTGATGCCTTCGACTGCCGAAAGGCGACCATGAATGAGTCGCTTCTTCGCCATGCACGCCAACTGAAAGCCAGAGGCCCTTTACATTTCGACATTTGGCCGAGCAGAGCACCACCGAATAGAGCTAAGACCAGATGTCGGGTGTCAGACGTCAGCGATAAGGACAATAGGGAGGGAAAAATAACGTTCGGGGACGAGGGCCTCAAATCTACCAGAGAGATTTGACGTGAGGATAGCCGAGTATTTTTTGGTCTTTCGTTACCACTGTTGCGTCATTTATTCGGGCAGTCGCAACGATGATTCGGTCAGCTGGGTCGGCATGAAAGGAATCTGGCAGGGAGTAGGCCTCCTCCATAATCTCAAGGCTGATGGCTTCAACTTGCCAGTTGTTCAGGGCGGTATAATGCCTGAACCATTTTTTCCAATGACGATCAATGACAATCCGCCTCCGCTCAACAGCGCAGGCAAGCTCCGCTACGGTGATGGCGGAAACGTAAATCTCCGAATCAGGCGCCGTGAGCGAGGCTTTGGCGGTATTGGAAATCGCAGATGGTTCAGATACGGCCCAGATCACGCAGCACGTGTCCAGCAGAAGCTTCATGGTTGATGCATGTCCCAACTGTCCTCGGGGATCAGAGGTTCAGTCACATCTCCTATTGTCTGAACCGTACCGAGTCCGCACCCGAGTTTCGTTCGGTTGCCAGTTTTTCCGACGCCGACAGGAATCAGCAGCGCAATCGGAATGTTTCGCTTGCGGATCTCAACCCTTTCCCCATGCTCGACCAAGTTCATGATCTTACTGAGGTTGTCCTTCAGTTCTCCGATATTAGCTGTTTTCATGTTCGAAGAGTAAGTCAGCAACTTGGCCATGTCAAGGGCCAAATTATTGGCCATTTTTACTTCAGGAAAGAACCTGGGAAATTCCATAAGTGAGTATAGGGGGGCGCCCTTTGCATCTCTATATTTGGAGGGGACCGCGCGTAGCGCCGACGATAGGTTGGATGATCGTCACAAAAGAGTCGCGCTAGGTTTGAGGCTCGTTCGCTGCGCGAACTGAAGGTTGGAGGCGGGCCGTCATGGGAGAATCGCGGTAGGCTGGAGGATCGCTGCGCTTGAGGCTGGAGGCGGGAGAGGAGGACAGGTTTCAGGGTTCAGTTCCCTGCCATGCGCCGTGGGCCTTGGGCCGTGTGACGATCCTCAATCTCGGTTTCAGGACACGCGAAAGAATTCTTTCCTGGATTTGATTCCAGAGTCGCCCGTCAGGTGTCCTTCTCATCGCGCCTGACCTGAGTTCCATCACTGTGATACTGGAGGTGAAGAGGACCTCAGGGGGCAGAGACGCCAGCTTGGCCAGCATTGCAGAAGATGGGTGCTTTTTAACCAGTTCGCTCAGGACATCCGTGTCTAGTAGATACATCCTGTCCCTATTTCCGGCCCGTCGGGAGTATTCTTGGGATGTGGGTTTTGCGTTCAACAATAATTTTCGCCATGATAACGAAGAAAGGGTCATCTTCGTCCATCCAGCCGTCCACCTCGCTCAGACGGGCTCCCCTGATGGCCTGGTCAGGGGGAACCAACACGGCTACAGGTTTGCCTCGTTTGGAGATGACGATCCGTTCTCCGGCGTAGGCAACGCGACCCAGGATCTCTGAAAAGTGTTTTTTGGCCTCAGCGACACTGTATTCGGTTTCGGGCATAATGACCTCATATAGAGTACATTTTGACCAAAATTTACCACACCGATGCCTGCCGGTCAAGGAAAGCCAATGGGACATCCATAAGAAAGTAAGTATCTCTGTTATTCCAAATAGAATCCAATCCACGGGCTGGAGCGCTGCTTAATTGTTGACATCTTTCTGCCCCAGGCCAGGACGCTGGGAGCCGACGAGAGGAAGTAGTAGGCAAGATGGAGTAAGCAGTAGCTATTCCAAAAACGAAAGGACGGACAAGTTCACTTGAGGAGCGTCACAAAAGAGTCGCGCTAGGTTTGAGGATCGTTCGCTGCGCGAACTGAAGGTTGGAGGCAAAGGCAAAAGGCCAAGAAAAGGCCTGAGTGGAAAAGGCGCGTTAGGTCAGAGGACCGCTGGGCTTGAGGAGCGCTGCGCTTGAGGCACAAAACAAAAGGCGCACAGAGCATCGCGCATAGCGTAAAGAGCTAAGGGGAAAGGCGCGTGACTTGAGGCAAGACACGGGGGGCAAACTGCGGGAGAAAGATAGTCCCTCGCAGGGGCCGTAGAGATGATCTTTCCCTAATTTGGTTTGTCCGGTGAAGGGCAAAAAAAGGGAGCCGCTTGTCATGGCCGCATGCATCAGAATCTCGTATAAACAAGACCAGGGACCTTTTCGAAATGGTTATCCGATGCGATGAGCTCAGCCCCGCATTCCATTGTCTGAGCTGCGATCCAAATATCATTTGTGGGGATTGGCGTCCCTTGTTGCTTGAGATGAGACGCAATTCGCGAGTACCGGTCCGCAGTGACTCTCCCTATCTGGATGAATTCTACGCTTTCATGTCGGATGAATTGGTCTAACTCCTCCATATTTTGTTTGAATCTTGTGCCGTTACGGAAACCAAACATGAGTTCGCCCAGAACGACCGGAGAAAAAAGGATCCGCTCCGCGGCTGCAATGATCTCAACCACCTCATCACGACCGACCTTGAAGGCGACGTAGGCACTCGTGTCCAAAAGAACGATCATTTCCAGATGCCCTCATCAATCTGTTCACAGGACCTTATGGATTCCAGAAATTCTTCGCCTTGTTTTGGGCTCCAACCGCCGGCAAGTTTTCGCAGGGATTCTTCGCGCGAGTATTCGGCTTTTTTCTTTTGACCAGTGCACTGATAAATCATATCAAGAATAACCCTGTTCAAGGATTTCCCCTTTTGCTGGGCGATTCTTCGAATCCTCTTTTCGACTTCGACTTCCATGCCTCTGAGTGTAATTTGTGCCATCCCTCGCCTCCTGAGTCATTGTGACTCAGATTATGAGTCGTATCAGGCATCTTGTCAAGGGAGTCCCGTCAGTCTGTGAAGCCTGGGGGGATCATGGGGACGTCCGGAAACGAGTATAGAACTCTGGGACTTTCCAGGCCGGTCGAGCCTGAGCTAAATAGGGTTTCGTGAAGCCGATGGGACGTAGATAAAAAAGTAAGTATCTTTGTCGTTCCAAACGGAATCCATTCCTGCCGGCAATTTCCTTCCCATCTTCACAGCCTGGCCCAATACCGGCTGGCTCACATCCAGCTTGCTTCCAATCTCAGCAATACTCACCCTTCACTCGAGAAGCGGCCAATAACAAGATAGGCTGCCGTGCTAAGGTTTCAGTGTTCAGGGTTCAGGGAGAACGCCTTTGGCGGCGTTAGGTTGGAGGGTCGTCACAAAAGAGTCGCGCTAGGTTTGAGGCTCGTTCGCTGCGCGAACTGAAGGTTGGAGGCGGGGCTTCGCTCGCGCGCCGATAGGTCAGAGGATCGCTACGCTTGAGGAGCGTCACGCCGGGGCGTGACTTGAGGCAAGAAAGGACAGATAACGGAGGTCGACATCGGCGAAGGCAAGGAACCAGGAGGTGGGTCACTCGTAGTGTCCACGGAAAGAAGTGATGTCTATCTCTCGTAGTGATTCATACACAGTGTAAACCATGCGGTCCTTGTGGTTGACTCGGCGACTGTAGACCCTTATGTTGCATAAGCAACGCGCCGAAGATGATATATATTAAATAATATTAAATAGTTACTTGAATATAAAGCTTTTAGGAAGAATCCACTTACAGTGACATCTCGGAAACATGGACTTTCGGCGTGTTGCTTACCCTACGGGAAAGTCGATAATGCCGCATCTCCTGCGTTGTCAAGGGTTCGCGGTAGGCAGGACTACAGCTTCACCCTTGTCGCCTTGGATCTGCACCATTCTCGACTTTTGCAACATCAGGGTAGACTTCCTTCTCGAAATATTTTAAGCGTTCGGGCTTACCAGTGCCGGTTCTCGGACTCTCAATCAGCTCCCTGACGAGGTCGAAGCATTTGAGATAACTGCCTTTATCATTTCGCCTGAACCAGGCCAAATCATCCTGAGCCTTTTCACAATAGTTATTCTATACATCTTTGAAGGCTTCATCAGGACCGATTCCTTCGGGCCTTTCACCTTTGTCACGGGTAGCATGCGATTCGATTAGGGCAGCTAATGAGTCCTTGTCGCTGAGTAGGCGGAGCGTCTCCTTCATATTTGACCATTCACTTTCGTCAAGGAGAACCACCGCTCCCTCATCCGTGGCAATAATTGTCTCTTCCTTATCCTTTATTGTTCTAAGAATAACCCTTTTCAAATCTTGTGACGCTGTGTCGAATGTGATGGTATGCATTCCTAACCCCCCTATCCGCTCATTGATCCGACCTGCCAAAAAAATTATTTTAACAAGTTTGGCTGTCTTTTTCAACCCAGTTGTGAGGCCTGTCTGGCCCTCTTAGGTTCTTAAGTTTCTCGAAAAGACCATCGAACGATTGCTGGGCTCTCGCAGGGTGCGCAGTGGGGACTTAGGGCACGCCCGTAAACAAGTAAATAATTCGGGGATTTTCTAGTAAATCTTGAGGGGGATGACCTTCGCCATGAGATCAAAATCGTGGTCGCTGTGAAGGAGGGAGAGGTCATGCTCCAGAGCAATCTGTGCGATGAGGCAGTCGATGGTGCTCCGTATGGTCAACCCTTTTTTACGACATTGAAAAAATATTCTGGCCGCTTCGGCAAAGGAGTCGACTGGGTCCTTTGGGTGGAAAAACCTCTGGGTTTCGAGATAACGCCTGAGCAGGTTATACTCCTTTTCTGATTTAGCCCCCTGAATCACCTCCTGGAAAATATGGGAGGTTATCCCAAAATTGAGCCCCTGTTCCAGCACACGTTTGAACCTTGAGGCAGCCTCACTCTCGGAGCCCGTCAAGAAATAAATTAAAATCGAGGTATCTACCAGGATCATTTGCCTTCTCGCATCTCCTTATAATCATACCCTTTCGCGAATTTTATCCGCCCTTCCAGATCCAGAAGATTAAGGCGCCGCCGGTTTTGAACAAATTCTTGCAAGGCCTCATGAATCAGCTCTTTTTTCGTCCTGGCGCGGCTCAACTTGAATGCCTCATTAACGAGTTGATCGTCTAGATTGATGTTCGTTCTCATAATACACCTCCATGTACACCTTCCAATACACAAGTATCCAGTTCTTGTCAAGGTACGGGAAGCTTTCACCACGAAGGTCACGAAGAGTGATGTGGGAAGCCGGAAAGACACGGATGGTCAAAGGGCATCTTTGTCGGGTGACCGAATCGTGGCGAGCTGCTGTCGGTAGATGACGGCGCCGAAAAGGGCGGCAAAGGTGATGAAGGCGGGCTCAATGAAATTTTTGGCAACAGCCAGTGGATTTCCTTTTAATATGGAAATTCCCGCTGAACCGCACAGGGTGATGAACAAAACAATCATGAGGGTTTTGAAATAAGAACCTTTTTTTCGGCCGAGCATTTCCGCAACGATGTATCCGAAGAGCGTGAAAGCGGCGATCACTTCGACAAAACGGAAGATAAACGTATTGCGGTCGTAAAAATCGAGATTTTTGAAGTTGACTGAAAATCCCCATTCATTCAACGGAATCGTGGTCGGCCAGACATAAATTAGGATTAAATAGACAGCGTATATGGGCAGCAGTTTCTTAAGCGTGGGCAGCTCAAATCTCCTTTCATTGTCGGGCGTGCCCCTTGAAAGCCGCGCTCCAATTTGTGCAAATGCCGCGATGACCAACCGAAATAACAATATTCTGAGTGGGAAGTAGACCATAGCGGGGATCGAGGCAAACAGAAACCAGCTCGTCACAAATATTGGCAGGCCTGCGGGTTTAAGCCCTTCGTCCATTTTCAACCGGTTGGCGTAGACGGATGCAATCACGCCGCTGCCGAAAACACCCAGCAGGAGGAGCAGTCAAACCCTGGCACCTTCATCACCGGTGGCAAAGGCATCGAGCCACATCAGGGGAACGGTCAGATATACCAGCGACATCAAAGGAAGCTCCAGGGCAAAAACCCGGTGCCTGTCCGTCGCATTTATTCCTTTTCGAATCGAGCTCGCCAGAAACCCACCAATCCACGCACCAATGCCGTTCGTTACAACATCGGTGATGGTTGTATAGCGGCCGGGGATAAAGAGCTGGCAGGTTTCTGCCGCCGCGCTGACAGCGATTCCGAGAATCAGGGCCAAAATACAGGCCCTGTCCGTGCCTGGCTTTTGCGAGAGGCGCAGCAGAAAGCCCAGAGGAACAAAAAAGAAGATATTCGTGACGATGTCGTAAAGGGGACCGGAGACCGTTACGACAAATTTCTTAGGGATTTCGAACTGAAACGGGACCAGGGTGATCAGAAAGATAATCCCGATCATATAAAACAGGAGGGTGTAGGTGAGTCCGGATTGATGTTGAGTGGCATTCCCGTACTCGGTATTTGAGTAAGAAAACCTTTTTCCCTTCAATTCCAAAGTGGGGTTGCTCAATGGTTTCCCAATACCCTTTAGTGCCGACCAGCCACCAACCCATCGGTCCATACCGCCCCTGATCAATCGCCTTGTGAATAAAGTCTATACAGTATTTTCTGGCCTCTCTTGCCGAGCCACTGGACTTTGTGGTTTGGGTCCCCCAGAAGCGCATCAGAAGTGCTTCAGGCTGCCGTTGACGTAGCGTTCCCAGAGGCTGAGGTCCCTGCTCGTTTGCTCCTCGGTTGTTGGCGTGGCGAGGGATGTCTGAGGCGGCTCTTCTTTCGGAGCTTCGGACGCGGCCTTTTCTTCCTTCACTGCAGAAAAGGTCACAAACGATCCTTTGAAAAGCCCTATCCTGGCTGCCTTCCCCTTCTCCACTTGGACGTCCTTTTCGCTCTCCTCGACCTTGAGCTTATGAGGGCCCGCTTCCACCTGCCGTAACCACAGGGGAGTGGCCCCGACCTTCTCTCCGTCCAAGTAGACATCCATCCGGGGCGGCTCACTGAACACGTTGAGACTGCCCCACGGCTTTTCCGGACCCCCAAGCGTTCTGGTTGGCTCGATCAACTCGCCCGCAAAGGACCAAGACCCGGCCATAAGCGCCGCGGCAGCGAGCATGACCGTCAGAATTCCCACCTTCCCAATTTTTCCCATTTTGACCCAGTAATTTCCGGTTAGAAAATTGCATTATGACTTACGAAAAAAAGTTGAAAAATTAGGGAGTTAAGGCGATTTTTTGCTTGACAATATCATTGAAGTGTGGGCAGCGAATTTTGCAAATCCTTAATGAATTCATGGAATTGCAAAATGCCTTACTCACTCAATTGCTCACACTTCCAAGCTCCACCATCCTTTTGCCATATTTACCAGCCTATTGAAAAGGCTATGATCGGGATGCCTCCATTGGAGGCACGAGGAAACAGACCCTTGCAAATGACTTTTGAAGATCAACTCAAAGCGCTCATCTTCTTCCACTTGGAAGAACATTCCTCCGCCCAATGCCTCTTGCAAGTCCTGGAAGAAGATGTTTTTGCCCGTCGCGTCATAGCACCCCAGCAGGGCATCAAAAAAAGCAGTTTCGCTGAAGCCATCAATTCACGAGGACTTGAGCAACTTTCCTACATCTATCAGAATCTTCAAACCCGAGCCGAAATTTTTTGCCTGGTGGAAGCGTCATCTCAAGGTCTACCATCTGATCGCCAGGAGCGAGTACGGCCTAATGGTACAACTACTTGCTGGACTCATCACATACTTGCTCCTCGCCATTTACTGCCGTGAACAGCACAACGAAAAAGTCAGCATAAAAAGAGTCAGGGAACTCCGCATCAAAGATCCACAATGAGATGCGTAACGCCAATGCCCACACAGGTGACTTACATTTCCAACACCACGGAATTCCATGCTATTATGCAAGTTCTTAACCGGAAATTACTGATAAATTCTAAAATCTCCAATAAGAAAAGACGAATCCCAAAGCGATGAGGCCAAGAGCTTAAAAGAACAAACATTTCCAACAACATTATTTTCGAGCTAAAGAAGAATGGAAATCAACTCGAAATAAACAAAAATTCAGCAGGAATTTTTTGTCCCCTGATGGGGTCCAGGCAAACCGGTCAGGGTCACCGGCTTCTCAGGTGCACACCCCTATCCCTTGGAACTGTAGATTTATCTGTAAGTCATGTCTCCATTTGGTCTCTATACCCACGTATAACAAAGTCTGCTCATCTAGGCCGCCGTGTAATGTGAGACAGCGCAACCCCTTAATATCCTGTAGAAACAAGAAAGACAATGCAACAAAATAACTAACAATTTAATATCATACGCATATTCCTGATCTGGGTGCCGTGCGTTCGAGTCGCGCCGCGGGCACCAATAAAAATCAAGGACTTGGGCAAGGTTGCCAAAGTCCTTTTTTGTCTATTGGCCGTTTTCTCCATCCTGCGCCCATTGTCTATCCTCTTTTTGAGTCAACCCTTATGTTGCATAAACAACGCGCCCATGATGTTATATCTATAATAATATTAAATTCTTACATGCATATCAGGCTCTTCACAGAAATCCACTCACAGTGACATCTTGGAAACCTGGAATTTCGGCGTGTTGTTTACCCTACGGGAAAGCCGAGAATACCGCATCTCCTGCGTTGCCAAGGGTTCGCGGTAGGCAGGACTTTAGCTTCACCCTTGCCGCCTTGGATCTGCACCATTCTCGACTTTTGCAACATCAGGGTTAAGGGGCCTTTCCCAGAAGAATTTCATGCCTCATCCACGCCCCGCTGGGGGTTCACCACCCATTTAGGGGCCACGACCTTTTGGCTCCAGAAAATCATTGCCTTCTTGAAGAATCATAAGTAACATAAATATCACTTTTCGCCTTTGCTTCTCGGTTGTTCGAGGCGCTCGCCCCGAGCTTTTGGTTCTTCTCAATAAACATCTAATAAACATAGGTTTTTGGACAGATGGAGGGAATCGTATGAAAAGGATGGCGAAGTATTGGGTGTTCCTCACGGGATTGGCTTTATTGTTCGCTCTCTTTGCTGGCCCCGCGTGCGCGGAGGGGATAAAGGTGGGTATCGTCCTCCCCCTTACAGGTGACCAGGCCAAATTTGGAGAGATTGAGAAACAATCCTTTGACTTGGCCCTGGAAGAGATCAACGGTGCAGGAGGGGTTAACGGAAAGAAACTGGAGTTTGTCATCGAAGATGATACGGGCCGCCCCGATGTGGGCCGCTCCGTCGTCGAAAAACTCATCACGAAGGATCAGGTTGTGATGCTGGGCGGTGGGTACAGCAGCTCAGTCACCTATGCGGTAGCGGGGGTGTGTCAGCAGAACCAGATGCCTTTTCTCATCAATACGGGTTCTGCGGACAAAATCACGGAATCCGGGTGGGACTATATTTTCAGACTGAATCCTCCTGCCAGCAAGTACGCCGCCTCCGTGGAGGATTTGCTTGCGAAGGTCATCCAACCGAAAACCGTTGCCATTCTCTACGAAAACTCCCTCTTCGGGACAAGCAGCGCCAAATCTTTTGAAGAAAGCTGTGACAAGGCAGGCTACAAGGTTGTCCTGAAGGAAGGGTACGAACACGGGGGTATTGATTTTAAACCGGTTTTGACCCAGGTTAAAGAGCTCAACCCGGATATTGTCTATATGGTCTCCTACGTGATGGATGCCGCGCTGCTGATGAAGCAGTCCAAAGAATTGAAAATCACCCCGAAAATGTTTATTGGAGGCGGTGCGGGATTTACCCTTCCCGAATTCCAGCAGAATGCAGGCGTCGCATCCGAAAAGATCTTATCCGCGACCCTGTGGCACGAAGTTCTCCCCTTTCCGGGCGCCATGGAATATTTCAAGAAGTTCAAGGCGAAGTACAACAAAGATACTGAGTACCACGGTGCCGAGGCCTATGCCGCGGCCTATGTGATCGCAGATGTTCTTAAGAGATCCAAATCCCTAAGCAAAGCGGACATCAAAGCCGCTCTTGCCGCCACCGATATGAAGACGGTCTTTGGCCCGGTCAAATTCACCACCTGGGGGAAGATGACCAATCAGAATAAGGCCTCCTCGTACGTCGTACAGTGGATTGACGGAAAGCTCGAAATGGTCTGGCCCCCTGAGCTTTCAGCCAAAAAATTTAATTATCCTGTGGACTGGCTCAAGGTCTGGGGGTATTAAGCTCAAAATTGTTAACGGTCACCCCCTCATGGTGA
Organism: uncultured delta proteobacterium; assembly: GCA_963830155.1. Taxonomy (GTDB): domain Bacteria; phylum Desulfobacterota; class DSM-4660; order Desulfatiglandales; family Desulfatiglandaceae; genus CAWHLE01. The sequence goes on from CAWHLE010000004.1 coordinate 50,226, forward strand.
CCGTTAACATGATTTAGCCGGGAGGTGGCCAGAATAGTCTGAAAACCCCTTCATGAAAGGAAGCTCAAATGGATGTCTTCCTCCAGACGCTCGTGGCCGGCATTCTCATTGGGGGCATCTACAGCCTGATCGGGATCGGCATGACGCTCATCATGGGTGTCATGGGGATCATCAATCTGGCTCATGGTCAGCTCATGATGGTGGCCATGTACATCACCTTCGTTCTCTCCTACTACCTGCATATCGACCCCTATTTCTCTCTGCTCGTGGCCATGCCAGCCCTCTTCTTGCTGGGCGTCATTTTGCAAAAATTTCTGCTGAATCCCTTGATGAAGATAGAATCCATCCTCCCGGAAAATCAGGTCCTGATGACGGTCGGCATCGCGATGGTACTTACGGAAATCGCCAGATTCATCTTCTCATCCGACTACAAATCCGTTAAGACCTCTTACAGTTCATCCGCCTTTTTTATTGGGAATATCTCCTTTAATGTCCCCATGTGCATCGCCTTTCTCCTTGCGGTTGCGTTTACCGTGGCCCTCTTCTTGTTCCTGTTGAAGACGGACATTGGCCGCTCCATCCGGGCCACCGCACTGGACCGGGACGCTGCGACCCTGATGGGCGTCAACACCGAACGCATCACGGTCATCACCTTCGGTCTGGGATCCGGCCTGGTCGCCTCGGCCGGGTGCCTGCTCATGCCCATTTTCTACCTTTTTCCGGACGTTGGGGGGCCTTTTACCTTGAAGGCCTTTGTCATTACCATCCTGGGGGGCTTGGGAAGCACGGTGGGGGCCATACTGGGCGGCCTTGTTCTTGGCATTGCTGAATCCCTTGGAGCGACTTACATCGGCATGGGATACAAAGAAATGTTCGGCTTTGTCATTTTCGTGCTCGTCTTGGTTTTCTTGCCGGGAGGTCTAAAACGATTGACGAAAATATAGCCGGGTGTGGAAAAGCGCTCATCTGCTGCGTTGCGCTAATCCTTCGTCACTGCGACGTACCTCTATGTACGCCTCATTCCTCAGGATTTCGCGCGCCTTGCATCTGGACATTTTTCCACACCCGGCCCAACAAAGGTTTTTCAGCAACCTGACAGAGGGAAACATGAAGGCAAGGCATGTTACAGGGATCATTGTTGCAATCATCTCCTTGATTTTCCCCCTAGTCATTGGCTCCGATTACTATCAGCATCTGGTCATCATCGCCCTCATCTGGGTGATCGTGGGTGCCGCCTGGAACCTTCTTGCCGGCTATACGGGGCAGGTCTCCTTCGGTCATGCCATGTTTTTCGGGACCGGGGCATACACAGCGGGCATCTTCGCGACAAAATTGGGCTTATCCGCCTGGTGGGGAATGGCCTTTGGGGGCATTGTCGCAATGATCGTGGCCCTGTTTGTGGGCTGGGTCTGTTTCAGGCTTCGAGGGCCTTACTTTGCCTTGGCAACACTTGCCGGAGGGGAAATCTTCCGGCTCATCGCCACCAACTGGGAGGGGTTGACGGAAGGCATGGTGGGTATACTCATCATTCAGACCTTCAGGAGCAAGCTTCCCTATTACTATATCGCACTCGTGCTCGCCGCCTTATGTCTTTACGTCATTTATGTGGTAATGAAATCCAAATGGGGATTCTACTTTGTCTCCATAAGGGAAAATCAGGATGCGGCCGAGTCTCTGGGCATCAACACCACCCTTTACAAGAACGTCTCCCTGTTAATCAGCGCCTTCTTCACCGGGATGGCGGGCGCCTTCTATATGAACTATATGGGTTTTATCGACCCGCAAGTCGTCTTTTCCCTTCACTACATCTCTATTATGACCATTCTCGTCGGCATTGTCGGGGGGGTTGCCACGATCACGGGGCCGGCGGTCGGCGCCTTTATCATGGTAGGCGTTCAGGAAACCTTCAGAAGCGCATTTTTCGGGCTGGCGCCCAAGTGGGTTAGCCAGGCCCATGCGCTGGTTTTTGGCCTCATGGTGATATTTGTGATCATGTTCTTGGCAAACGGGATTGTGGGAGACTGGCAAAAGATAAAACGACATGTATTCCGCATCCAACCGTAAGGGAGCAAAGGGATGGCACTCCTCGAACTCAAAGGACTTGTGAAGTCTTTTGGAGGCCTCAGGGCCGTCAATCGGGTCTCTTTCAGCATCGAGAAGGGAGAGATTTTTGGTCTGATCGGCCCAAACGGCTCAGGGAAGACCACCATCTTTAATTGTATCAATAGCTTCTATCCTATCACGGAAGGGGAAATCCTCTTCAAGGGCATCATCATTAACCGACTCAGCACCCATAAGATCTGCCACTTGGGGATTGGCCGGACCTTCCAGGTGGTCAAGCCACTTGCCCGAATGACCGTCCTCGACAATGTAACCGCCTCCGCCTTTTGTCGTGTCAGCTCGATCAAAGAGGCCAAGGACCAGGCCCTTGAGGTATTAGAATTCTCCAACCTTGTGAAAGAGAAAGATAAGCTGGCCAGAAGCCTCCCCATAGGGGGAAGAAAACGACTGGAAATCGCTCGCGCCCTGGCAACCCGACCGGAGCTCCTGCTCCTTGATGAAACCGCTGCCGGGCTGAACCCTTCAGAACTGGATGAGGCCATCGATCTCATCAAGAGGATCAGGGACAAGGGGATCACCATCTTGATCGTTGAGCATATCATGAAAGTGATCATGACCATCTCGGACCGCATTCATGCCATTAACTTTGGGCAAACCATTGCGCAGGGGAACCCTCAAGAGGTCGCCAACAACGCGGCGGTCATTGAGGCCTATCTGGGAGAAGAATATGCTCAAGGTTAGCGGGATCGACGTGTTTTACGGGGACCTCCAGGTCCTCTGGGATGTTTCCTTCGAGGTGAGGGACGGGGAGATCCTTGTCCTGGTTGGGGCCAACGGTGCGGGGAAATCGACAACTATCCGGACCGTTTCATCCTTGCTCAGTCCGAAAAAAGGGCGAATCGAATGGGACCAGATCCGACTGGATAAGACACCGGCGCACAAGATCATTGAATACGGCATCGTTCATGTCCCGGAAGGCAGGCGACTTTTTTCTGAAATGAGCGTGGAAGAAAATCTGATCATGGGCAGTCTCTACGGAGAGGCCAAGCAAAATCGACTCAAGACGATCGAGCGGGTTTATGGGTTTTTTCCAAAGCTCAAGCAGAGAAGAAAACAGCTGGCCGGTACCCTCTCGGGTGGGGAGCAGCAGATGGTCGCCATCGGGAGAGGACTCATGGCTTTGCCAAAAGTCATGATGTTCGATGAGCCCTCTTTGGGCCTGGCCCCCATCCTGGTCCAGGAGATCTTTCGCATGGTAAAGCGGGTAAACGATGAGGGGGTGACGGCGTTGTTGGTGGAGCAGAATGTTCGGCAGACCTTGGCCATGTGCGACCGAGCCTATGTGCTGGAAAACGGACGAATCGTCCTGGAAGGGACGGGCAAGGAAGTTTCGGACGACCCCTATGTAAAAGAAGCTTATCTCGGGATCTAAGAGGTTGCTCAAAAACCCTTAGCCCTGTTTCGAGGAAACGTCCAGGATCCTGGCTGGCACGTCAAAGGTCTTCCAGCCGTGAAAGGCCCCGGCGGGGATGAAGTAGGTCTCCAGAGGGCCCAGCACCCTTCGATCTTCGGCCACAAACATCTCGATCCTGCCTTCGATCACGACGCCACACTGCTCGAATGGATGCTGGTGCCCGGTATCTTCCTTGTCCGACCCGATCTCCATAACGGCCATCAACAGTTTTCCCCCCAATTGCGCCCGGCTCCGGATGCCTGGTCGGAAATCCTGAAGGGAGAGCGTGTCAATCCTGTCCCAAAACCCCATAGGTCCTCCTCCTCGTCACGCAAAAACTCGGAAAGCCCCAATCACACCTTGATTTGATGATCGATATCATATTAGAAAGGCCCCAATCAAGAGGGCCAGGTGATCCATGCAACCCCACTCCGAATCGGCCGAAATTCTGAAAATCACGCTTCATACCCTCCTCTTTCTCTTTCTGGCAGCGCTGGGATGGTCCATGAACATCGATTTCTCGTGGGCCTCCCAGGGAGATTACGCGGAGGAACCGGCGCCGCCCACGGTCGAGGAACTGCTAACCCCCTTTTCAGGCATCGGCAAGCAAAAGAAACCCGAAGCTCCACGATTTCCTGAACTTGAAAAGCTGCTTGAGCCCCTTTCGCCATTCTTCCGTGATACACGACTCGCCGTGAACCTGCGATCCTATTATTTTAATAGAAATTACGTGAACGATCCCAGCGCAAAAGAGGCCTGGGCCCTGGGTGGGTCCGTCAACTATGAGTCCGGTTGGTGGATGAATCGACTCAAAATAGGGGCTGTGGCATACACGTCCCAGAAGCTTTACGGGCCTGCAGACAAGGATGGCACGCTGCTGCTCAGGCCCGGCCAGGACGGCTTCTCCGTCCTCGGGCAGGCTTACGCGCAGGTGCGCCTGCTCGACGACCTTGAGTCCCGGGTGTTCAGACAGACCTTTAATCTGCCTTATGTCAACCAGCAGGACAGCCGCATGGTTCCAAACACATTCGAAGCCATATCGTTGATTGGCAGATCCATTGCCAGCACGGATTTCATCGTCTCCCATGTGACCCAGATGAAAACCCGCGATTCAAGCAAATTCGTTCCCATGTCGGAAGTGGCGGGGTTCAAGAACACGGACAAGGGCCTGACCATGGCGGGCGCTCGTTATCATTTCAGTGAGCGTTTCGATATCGGCGCCATCACAGAATATGGTTGGGACCTGTGGAACACCCTCTACGCCGAATCAAACCGGACTTGGACATTTACAGAAGACATCGAATTCCGGTTGTCCGGACAGGTTACCCATCAAGAAAGCGTCGGAAAAGAGCTGGCGGGTAATTTTTCTACTTACGTGTACGGGGCCGAGGGGGCGATCAGCTACAAAGGGGCCATACTCACCGCAGCCTTCAGTGTGACGGACCACTCCAGCGACATCCTTTCGCCCTACGGCCAGTACCCCGGTTATCTCTCTTTGATGATCAAGGATTTTGACCGTGCGGACGAAAACGCTTGGCTCATCGGTATTTCTTTTGATTTCAGTCGCGTCGGGCTCGATGGGTTGAGCGGTTTTGCAAACTACGCGAACGGAAATACGCCCGAGTCCGGTCCGAGTGCATCGCCTGACGAGGAAGAATTGGATCTGACGCTGGATTTTCGGATCAAGAAAGGTTTCATGAAGGGGTTTTGGCTACGGTTGCGGGGGGCTACCCTCAACCAACGAGGTCCGGGCGCCCAGGATGTGAATGAAATCAGGGTCGTGCTCAATTACGATTTTGCCATTCTTCGATGATCGGGCACACCATCTCCTCAATTGGGACATTCCATTCTCATCCCTGTATAAACCCCAATATTGCATAAACAACGCGCCGACGATGTAATAAATTCAATAATTTAAATAAGTTAATATTATATCATGTCTTTCGGAGAAACCCACTCACAGTGAGATCCTTGAAACCTGGATTTTCGGCGCGCTGTTTACCCTATGGGAAAGCCGACAATACTGCATCTCCTGCGTTGCCAAGGGTTCGCGGTAGATAGGACTACAGCTTCACCCTGGGCGCCTTGGATCTGCAGCATTCTCGACTTTTGCATCATTGGGGTAAAGGCAGGCTCGGAAGAACTTACAATTCGATCATTCAAACCAAGTATGATACACTCCCTTGCCCATCGGCAATCGGTAGAACGTTCATGGAATTTAAACTGAGGGTGGGTGTATTTCGATTCGGACGCAACACGGATTCAGGAGGCATAAAAATTGGACCTTTTTTACGTTGACCCTGACAAATGCAAACGCGATGGTCACTGTGTGGACGAATGCCCCGCAAAGATCATCAAACTTGAATCGGATGGTGTGCCCGAGCCCACCCCGGATGCAGAGGAACTGTGCATTTATTGCGGCCACTGCGTGGCCGTCTGCCCTCATGGGGCCTTAAGCCACCGCAGTATGGACCGAGACCAGTGCCCGCCCATCCGCAAGGAATTGGGACTTTCCGCGGAACAAGTTGACCAATTTCTGCGCTCCAGGCGATCCATCCGCACCTACCTGGCAAGACCGATTGAACGGGATCTCCTGACGCGATTGATCGACACGGCGAGGTTTGCCCCGTCGGGCCACAACACCCAACCCGTGCACTGGCTTGTCATTCATGACAGCAGCGAGGTGCACCGGCTTTCTGGAATCGTGATCGAATGGATGAAACACTTGGTGGGAACAAGCGACCCTCTTGCGGCTACCCTTCACATGGACCGCGTGGCATCCGCCTGGGATGCGGGCCTGGACCGCGTCTGCCGAGGGGCACCCCATGTAATCGTTGCCTACGCCGAGGCCAACGAACGGACTGCGCAGGCTGCCTGCACCATTGCCCTTACCTATCTGGAGCTGGCGGCATTCGCCTTTGGTCTGGGGGGATGCTGGGCGGGCTATTTCAACACAGCGGCCAACGCCTGGCCTCCCATGGGCAAGGCCCTGGCCCTGCCCAAAGGCCACGCTGCTTTCGGTGCCATGATGATCGGCTACCCCAAGCACCGTTATCACAGCGTCCCCCTTCGGAAAGAACCCAGGGTCACCTGGCGATGAGCTGAGGCGGCGAGGCCGTTTCTTAGAAATCTATCCACGGCCTCCCAAGCTGTCGGCCATCGCTCTTAAACGGTTGTGTAGAATTTCATAAAATAGAGTTGGTCTAAAGGAGGCGCAATTTGCAGGAGAATCATCTCGATTTCACCATTTCAAGGATTGGCGAGTGCAAGATCCCTTCTCCCATGTCCGGGGTCCCTTTCATTGAAGATGATGAACGGGTCCTCTACCATTCAACGCTTAAACGGACCGAGATTTGCCTCCAGGAGGGCAGAATTCCGCCGACTTTCGAGCTTGCAGGACCAAGGAACAAGATCTTCTTTGACCCCTCCAAGCTCAAGTGCGGCGTCGTCACCTGCGGCGGCACCTGCCCGGGTCTCAACGACGTGATCCGCGCCATCGTGCTGAGCCTTTTTCATCACTACGGCGTTCGAACCGTCTTCGGGTTCCGATACGGCCTTGAAGGGCTTTCCTACAAGCACGGCCACACCCCCATGGAACTGACCCCAGCGTCGGTCGTAGACATCCACCAGAAGGGTGGCTCCATCCTCGCCTCATCCCGGGGCCCCCAGGACGTCTCAGACATGGTTGACACGCTTGAGCGAATGAATGTTGGACTGCTTTTCACGATCGGCGGCGACGGGACCCTCCGCGGGGCCCATGCCATGGCAGAAGAGATCGCGCGAAGAGGCCTCAAGATCGGCATCATCGGCGTGCCTAAGACCATCGACAATGACATCTCCTTCGTCGAACAGTCCTTCGGCTTCGAGACGGCGGTAACCGAGTCCAGGGGCGCCATTTATTCGGCCAACGTGGAGGCCGAGGGCGCCCGAAACGGCGTGGGCCTGGTGAAGCTTATGGGGCGTCATTCAGGCTTTATCGCGGCCTTTGCCACCCTGGCAAACAGTGATGTCAACTACTGCCTTATCCCGGAGGTCCCCTTCACCCTCCAGGGATTCTTCAACATCCTGCGTGAGCGACTGGCAAAGCGGGGCCATGCGGTGATCGTCGTAGGAGAAGGGGCGGGGCAGGATCTCATGGCTCACACCGAGAGAAAGGATGCTTCCGGGAACATCCGTCTTGCCGACATCGGGGTCTTCTTGCGGGACAAGATCAAGGAGTATTTCGGCCAGCAAGGCATTGAGGTCAATCTCAAGTATATCGACCCCAGTTATATCATCCGGAGTATGCCCGCTAACGCCCATGACTCGGCCTTTTGCCTGCTCCTGGGCCAAAATGCCGTGCATGCGGGCATGTCAGGCAGGACCGACATGCTGGTTGGGTTCTGGAAAAAGGAGTACACCCACGTGCCCATCCCGCCTTCGGTTTCAAAGCGAAAACAGATCGATCCGGTTGGGAGACTCTGGACCACGGTGCTCGCATCCACCGGTCAGCAAAAGAACATGCTCTGAAGCCAAAGGTTTGTTGGACTACCAGTCAGGCGAGCGCCATCCCACTTGGTCTTCCTCCTGCGGAAGCGACTCCAACGCCGCGGGCGTGAGCAACCTTCCCCAGTCGGTGCGTTTCTCCATTTGTTCCCGAGTTTCCAGGGGGACAAAATCCTTTCCCTGCCTCATTTCCCAGCCACCGCCCAAGGCCTTGTAAACGGCAATCAGGCTCTGGGCCTCTGAACCACTGGTTTCTGCCAGCAGGTCCTGCTCCTGAGTGAGAAAACGCTGGGAGTCCAAGACCCTCTGAAAGTCCGTGAGTCCCTCGCGGTACTGGATCTGGGAAAGATTAACGGAGCGTTCATAGGCCTGGACACTTTCGGCCAGGTAGTTGACCTCCTCCTTTGTTTGCAGGAAAGCGACGAGCCCATCTTCCACCTCTTGAGCCGCCCGCAGGACCGTGTTTTCATAATTGACCATCAATTGCTGGAATCGGGCGTCCTCCACGCGGACCTGGTTCCTGATTCGTCCATAGTTCAGAAAATCCCATGTGAAGGACGGGCCCGCGAATAGCTCGATGCTGTCCATGTCAAAGAGGTCGCCGAGGTTGCTTCCGTTTACGCCACCCGCCTTGGTAAAACGCGCACTGCTGGAATGAAGCCCGAGAGAACCGAAGAGCTCGAAATGGGGATAAAGGTCCGCTTTGGCAACGCCGATCAAGGGACTCTGGGCGGCAAGGGTGCGTTCCGCAAACCGGATGTCGGGCCGTCTTCTCAGGAGCTCTGCTGGAATCCCTACCGCCACCGCCTTTGGGGTCTCGGGGATTGCGCGAATCTCCTGTCCCAGTACCGCATCGATTTCATAGGGAAGCCTTCCCATTAGCACAGCCAGCGCGTTCTTGGCCTGACGGATTCCGGCTGCAAACCTGGGGATACTTGCTTGGGTGTCCTTCAACAGCGATTTGGCCTGCTGCACATCTAGCTCTGTGACGACACCCCCTTGAAACCGTGCGTTAGCGATCTGGAGACCGCGCTCTTGCAGTTTGACGTTGTCTCTGGCAAAGGCAAGTCTCCTTTGAAACGTTCGAAGCTGGACATAGACGCGCGCCACCTCGGCGGTCAGGCTGACGAGGGCGTTGTCGTACGAGGCAATGGTGGCTTCCACGTCGGCAACTCCTGCTTCCACGGCGCGACGGTACTTCCCCCAGAAATCCAGCTCCCAGGCCGCATCAAACCCGACCTGGTAGTCCCAGTAGCCTACGTCTCCACCCAGGGTGTTGGCCGCATTCTCGCTTGCCTCCTGGCGCGCCACCCCGCCTCGGGCCTGTTGAACCTGCGGGTACTGGTTGCCCACAGCGATGCCCAAGCGGGCCCGCGCCTCAAGAATGCGAATGCCGGTGATTCGGAGGTCCAGGTTCTGCGCATAAGCGAGCTTTATCAGCCTGTCCAAAACAGGATCTTGAAAGACGGTCCACCATGCGGACAGATCAGCGGGCTCGCTCTTAATCCTGGGATTCTCTTTTTCGATCCACCCGGGAGAAACCGATGCCGATGGTCTGACGTAATCGGGACCCACAGCGCAACCGCTCAGAAAAATTGCCATCGCGACGCAAACACCGGTCGCCCAAAGCACGCGCCTTCCCTGGCCCGAACAGCCATCTCTCGTGTTGAAAAGAACAAAACGTTTTTGCCGTCTCACCTTGAACCTCCCAGCGTTACAGTCGAATGCCATTAACACAAATTGAGTGAATTACCTAATTTGGAGCCAGCTGCAGGGTGGCTTTTTTGAGCCGCAACTCTAATTTTCCAGTTGCCTCTGTAATGCCCCGATTACCCAACGGGTGTCCCGGAAAGGCACTAGAGGTTTGCCCGGGTTGAAAACGCCGCGAATGAGGCGCTGCAGTGTTACAGCCTTTGGGCATGTTGGGTTTCGCAAGCTACGCTATTTCACAGGGGATTTAACCCGGAAAAAGATGCTGTAAAGTGCCGGCACATAGTTTAGCGTAAATAAACTTCCGATGCCCAGACCGAAGAACATGATAGATGCCATGCCGTAAAAGAGCGGATCATGATTGATGATCAGCGGCAAGAATCCTAGCATGGTTGTTGAAACCGAAAGCAGGATCGGTCTGAATCGGCTGACGGCCGAATTAATAACCGCATCATAGGGCGTCTGCCCGTCACGCCGGTTCTCCTCAATTTTATCGATCATCACGATGCCGTTGTTCACAATGGATCCGGCCAGGGCCAAGAGTCCGAGGATGACCATAAAGCCAAAGTCGGCCTGCATCACCAGCAGTCCGACAACGGATCCGACAATGACCAGCGGCATGGTCAGGATAATGATGGCGGCCCGCCGGATGGAGTTAAACTGCCATACCAGCAGAAATACAATGCCGCCGAAACATGGCAGAAGCCATTTCGCCAGGTTTTTCTGGGCTCTGGCGGAATCTTCCAGTTCGCCCCCTACTTCCCAGTAGTGGTTTTTCGGAAATTCCATTCCGTCCAGGGTCGGCCTGAGGGCTGCAAACATCTCGGAAGCCTTCAGCAACTGGTTTTTGGCGCTGACAGTTATGGTGCGTTCCTGATTGTAGCGCACGATGCGGTTCAGCTCACCGATGGTGTAGACATCGGCCACCTGGTTGAGCGGCACGCTGCCGCCCGATGACGTGCGGATGCCGAGCGTGCGCAGGCTGTCGGGAGAATCCCTTTCAGCCTTGACGCCGCGCCCGACGATGGGGATTTGAACATCGCCCTGATGGTAATTGGTAGTTGTCGCACCGTCGACAAAGAAGTCCAGGGTATCAGCCACATCCTTCGATGTCACGCCGGCGCGGCTGGCGCGGGCCTGATCGACAGCCGCCTTGGCCGTAAACACCCGGTTGTTCCAATCCTGTTTGATATCGATGGTGCCGGGGACCTTGCGGAGCGCGGCCATCAACTGCTCGGCCTGCCCCAGCAGCACCTCTGTATCGGGGCCGCTCAGCCGGATTTGCATCAGGCCGGTTTCGCTGCCGCCCAGCCACATGGACTTAACCCTGCCGCGCACATTGGGAAAGTGATTCAGCAGGTATTGGCTCGTGCGATTGACAAGGTCGGGCACCTGTTGGCTGGTCTCCGTGTTGACGATTAAAAATCCGACGAACGGGTCCGGGTCCACCGGCGACAGAGAAAGGAAGAAACGTGGCCCGCCGTTTCCGACATAACCAATGGTTCCGGTGATTTCCGGATTTTCCTTTCTGTCCTGCAGCCAGGCGCTAAGATCCCGCACAGTCCGGTCGGTCTCCTCGATGCGTGTACCGGCCGGAAGATCGAGATAAATTAAATACTGGTTTCGGTCCCCGCTCGGAAAAAAGGCCTGAGGTATAAACGTTGCCGCATACATTGCAACAGCAAACACCCCGCCCGTCAAGGCCAGCACCAGAATCCGATTGCGCAGGGAGAATTCCAGGGCCTGGCGATAGAACCGATAGAATTTTCCCTGGTAGGGATCGCTCTTCTGTTCTTTATCGCCGCTGGCGGCCGGTTTGGTCTTTAAAAACCAGTAGCACATGCTGGTGGAAGAGAACATGGAAAAAAACCACGATCCCATGAGCAATATAGTCATCACCGAACCCAGCGAGGAGGTGTAGTCACCCGTTGATCCTATTTGCAGGAGAATCGGTCCAAAGGCGAAAACAGTCGTCAGCGTACTGGTAAGCAAGGGGATTGCAAGGGAAGAGCCGGTTTTTAAAACGGCTTCCCTGCGATCCATTCCCGTTTCCAGATTCACTTTGATGTCGTCGGATACGACAATGGCGTTATCCACGAACATACCCAATGCAATAATCATCGTGGCCAGCGACATACGCTCCAAGTCAATCCCCAGCGCGTACATCATCAAAACACCGAAAAGCATGACCAGGGGGATGAACGAGCCGACGATCAAACCGGTTCTGACCCCCAGCAGCAGCATGACCACCACCAGGACGATGGCAACACTTTCGAGCACATTGACCACCATGCCGCTGACGGATTTTTTAATGAGCTCGGGCTGGTAGGTGGCAAATTCGAGTACGTAGCCCCAAGGAAGGGACTGCTCTATCTCTTTGACTTTTTGCTGCAACCGCTCGCCGAACTCAACCGCATCGACCCCTCTGAGAATAAAGACACTTAAAACAATGGCCTGATGGCCGTTGTAGTAGGCCGGGTTGTGAATCGGCTCCACGTAACCTTTTCTGATGGTTGCGATGTCACGCAGCGGAATCGTGGCCTGGGTGCCGGAAATCGGAATCAGGACCTCTTCAACTTCATCCAAGGATTTGAACCTACCCTGGGTCTCCACGATGATCTCTACATCGCTGACGTCTATTCTGCCGCCAGGCAGGAGAATGTTCTGCTGCTGCAGACTTTTCCCGATATCGGCGGGATCGATACCCAGCTGTGCGATCTTGGCGTTTGACACCTCGAGATAGATGCGTTCATCCTGCACGCCGGTGAGATCGACCTTTTGGATGCCCTTCATCATATTGAGGCCCTCTCGGATTTGACGGGCGGTTTCATGCATTTCCGCCATGGTAAATCCATCGCTCCAAAGCGCGATGGTGGCCACCGACGTATCGCCGAAAGTATCGTTGACCATCGGTCCGATGGTGCCTTCCGGCAGCTCGGGTTTGACATCCGCCATCCGGTTGCGCAGCAGTTTCCACGTGGCCGGGAGCTGTGCTGAGGGTACTTCATCTTTGATAGTCACGTGGATCAGGCATTCGCCGACTTTGGAGGTGGAATCCTTAATCTTATCGACTTCGCCCATGCTCCGGATCTTCTCTTCGATGGGCCGGGTAATCAACCGTTCGACCTGCTCCACCGGCATGCCGGGATATTTTGCCGCCACCACCGCCTCGCGAATCGTAATTAAAGGGTCTTCCAGTTTCGGAAGCTTCAAAAATGCAAAAATGCCTCCGATAGTTACCAGCAACAGGGTCATGATGACGGTTCGCGAATTATTCAGCGCAAATGCGGTGATCCCTTTCACTTTCTATTCCTTTTGCTCCTGTGATGATGGATATTATGCCAAAATCGCACAACTACTGTTTCATCAGTTTGACTTTCATCCCATCGGCCAAAAAACTCACGCCGGCCGCGGCAATAATGTCCCCTGGCGCAAGACCCTCGTCCACGATCGCCTTTTTTTGCTCCATGCCGCGGGCGCGGACCGCAGTCTTTTTGACCGTCGATGTGTTGGGATCATACACAAATGTATACATCCGATTCGCCTCCGAGGCAGGCAGGAGTGCCTGCAGTGGAACCAGATAACCGGCCTGCTGGTTTTCATGTTTTATAAAAAGAGTGGCTTCAGCGGTCATACCGGGTTTTACATTTTTATTAGGATCAATCAGCTCCACCTTGACCGGAAAGGCGCCGGCCTTAACAGCGGCGGAACCGATGTAGGAAATGCGGCCTTTGGCGGATTCGCCCGGCAGCGTGGGAAAGGTGATCGTCGCCGGATTATCGATGTAAATCCGGTCGATGGTGCTCTCCGGAACGGCCAGCTGTACTTCCATTGTCCCCTTGGCATTAATTTCGAACACCTTCTGCCCGACCTTCACCTCCTCGTGCGGCTGCACCGAGCGCGAGGCGATCGCGCCGTCGTAAGGTGACCGCAACGTAGTCATGCTCAGATTCCGTTTAGCAAGATTCAGTCTTGCAATCTGATAATCAACTGCGCTCTTGGCGGCTCTATAATTATATTCAGCGGCATCCAAATAGCTTTTTGCACCCGCGCCCTGTTCGTAAACCCTCATTTGACGATCGTACTCTGACTTTGTATTGACAACATTCGCCTCAGACTTTGCGAGTTCAGCCTTGGCCGCATCCAATTCCAACCGGTAAGGGTCCTGATCGAGAACAGCGAGCACCTGTCCCTTCTGAACGCGATCTCCAATATCAACTTCCACAGTCTCAACCTGTCCGCTGACCTGAAAACTGAGGCCGGAGGAATCGACGGCAGCGACAAGCCCTGAAAATCTGCGTATCTGCTCCGTAGCCTGATCGCTGATGGTAATCGTCTTGATGGCCCGCACAACTTCAATAATTTGAGGCTTTTCTTTGCACCCCGTCAGGGCAAAGAATATACAGAGCAGCCATATCGTGCGCTTTAACGGCCGGTTAGTCATATTAAACCTCCCCAAAAAATATAAAAGGGTCTTGATGCTGAATCATTATCATGAGGAACGTCACCAGAGCCCACTGTGGTAAGGGTGACGAAACTGAAATAGATTGGATCTTCCTGACTACAAGACAACGCGTGGCGAATGGGACAGGCGCGCAAATCCAAACACAACCGTTTTTGGATGAGCACTACCTGGTAGTAGCCAGCTTGTGGATCTCGGCGGCGATTTCCCTGCTGAGCTCAACAAGGGCCTGGCTCTGGGCCAGGACCAGCGCGTCGTAATCCGTGCCTTTCACCTCTGCCTTGATCACGGATTTTCTGGTCACAAGGACCTTGTCGTCACGGCCCAGGACCGCCCATCGGACGTTGAGCAAAACAGCCTCACCTGGGGCCCCGTCAAACTGCTGGACATCCAAAGGCACCTTAAAGCCCAACTCAAAGTAATCCCCCCACGGGTGGGCGACCACCTTGTCACTTCCAAGCAGAAGGGAAATGTTTTCAGCGAGGACCTGAAGGAAATCCTCCTGAAGGGACCCGGCCCACCGTTGGAACTCATTGACCCGCACCCTGATGGGACTTTCTCGCGTGATGAGCTGCGGCCGGTTCAGGTACTCAGGAAACGAAGCCGGCCCAACGCCCACGACCAGGTCTTTCACACCGCCCTGTGTGGACGTGGTCTCTTGCCCGGCTGTAAGCGGCTTCAGCATGTAAAAGTCCGCTGAAGGGGTTACCGCCCCACAGCCTGAAACCAGCATAATCACGATGGATGCAAGAAATAGAAATTTGGTAGAGATGGTCTTCTCTTTCATGGTCATTTTCCTTTCCCACGGATGAGCGCATCGGGGTGCCGCTCCAGATAGTCCGCCATGACCCGGATCGAGCGTGCCGCCGTCGAAAGCTCGCTTAAAACCTGTTTCAATTCGTGTTGGAGCGGCGACTCACTACTGAGGGTCATTTGCGCCGCCAACAGGGTCTTCTGCGCCTCCACAACGGCCTGCTGAAGCGCCGGGGCGAGATCCGACCGCATGGCCTTCACCAGTCCCTGGGTATCCTTCATGGTCTCTCCAAAAGCGCCGGCCGCCTTCTTGAGGTCCGGCATCACCTGTCGATCCAGATCGCCTGCCACATTTCTGAACGACTCAATCGTTCCCTGCAGATCCTTGATCGCCTGAACCAGATCGGGTGAGTTGACCAATCGCCCTGCGCCTTGAACCGTGTCTTTAAGACCTGCGCCGATCTCCTCGATGGGAAATCCTTTCAGCTTCTCCATGAGCGCCGTCAAGTTCGTGGTGACTTCCTCCATCTGCCCAGGAACAGTCGGGAGCTCGGGGTTGGCTCCGTTCCAGTCGATCTTGGCAGGTGGTACATCGCGATGGATGTCGAGATCCACATAGAGCTGGCCGGTCACGAAGCTCCCTGTCTTGAGCTGGGCCCGAAGCCCCTTTTCAACAAGCCGGTCCATCAATTCGCGGCGTTCGGACGCTGACACCCCGATGTCCTCCGCCTCCAGCCGGCCCGGCTCAATCTCCACCAATACAGGGATCTTGAATTGGACATCTTTCATGTTGAATTGAAGTTTCACATCGAGCACCTGGCCAATCCGGATCCCCCGAAACTCAACCGGTGCACCGATGGTCAACCCTCTCACCGACCCGGAAAAATAAAGCAACCACTTGCTCTTCTTGGTGTAGGTCTCTGTACGCGTCGCTTCCCTGCTATCGTAGAGCAGGAACACATGCCCCTCTTTGGCGGGCCCACCCGGTTCGAGGTTGGCGGGTGTTTCAAACGCGACACCGCCTGATACAATCGATAACAGGGATTCCGTGTTGATGCGGATACCGCTTGCATCCATGGCCACATCCAGGCCGCTTGCGTTCCAGAACCGGGTGTTCTCTCGCACGAGCGCGTCGAAGGGCGCGTGAATGAACACCTTGATCAGGATCGCCTGGCCATCCTTTTCCATTTCGTAGGCCACCACCTGGCCCGCCTTGATCTGGCGGTAGTATATGGGCGCGTTGATGTCGAGGGACCCAAGCTTCGATGCCCGCAACACGAAATGGCGGCCCGGAAGCCCCTCTGTGATGATCGGGGGGACTTCGAGCCCCTTGAAGGCCCTTGCAGGCTTGCCCTTCTTTCGGTTCCATGCCGATATAGGCCCCTGCTAGCAGCGTCCCAAGGCCCGAGACCTCGCCGGCTGCCACCCGCGCCCGGACCACCCAGAACCGGGTCTTATCCGACAAGTACTTTTCTGCCCCCTTCACCAGGTTCGCTGTAAGGACCACGTGGGAGAGGTCTTCACTGAGAAGGACGGCATCCACCTGTCCCATTTCCACGTCCTTGAACTTGATCTTGGTCTTGCCCGCCTCAAGACCCTCTGCGGTTTCAAACGTGATGGTGATGGTGGGCCCCTTCTCGGTAAGCGCCTTAAACCCGAGCCAGCCGGCAATGACAAGCGCCACCAACGGCACCAGCCACACGATGGAAAACGACCGTTTGGTCTTCACCACCGCCTTGGGCGCCGCATCAAGGGAGGCCTGTTCCGTCTTCTTTTCGTTCATCTCGTCATTTCCTTTCATCCCATATGAGTCTGGGGTCAAAGCTCATGGCTGCAAACATGGTCGTCACCACCACCGATGCAAAAAAGACCGCCCCTACGCCGGCCTCGATCGTTGCAAAGGCACCGAGCGCCACCAGGGCAACCAGAATGCTCACCACGTAGACATCCAGCATGGACCACCGCCCCACCGCCTCGGTGATCCGGTAAAGACGCGTCCGCTCCGCCCGCCGCCAGGTCGATCCGCGCTGAACCGATATCAGGAGATAGGTGAGGATGAGCAGCTTCAAGAGCGGGACCATGATGCTGGCAACAAATATCACAAGCGCGATGGGCCACATGCCCGTCTGAATGAAATAGATGACACCGCTCATGATGGTGTCCACCTGCGTCATGCCAAGGGAGGTCACCTTGGTGATGGGAAACACGTTGGCCGGGATGTACAGGATGTAAGCGGCCAGAATCAGGGCCCACGTACGGGCAATGCTGTTGGGCTTTCTCTGGTGAAGCGGGGCGCCGCAGCGGGGACAAAGCATTTGGGCCGATTCCTGCAAACTGGGAGGCCGGCTCAAGCAGGTGGCAGCTTCGGCAGGCAATGAGAGAGAGCTCCTTTGCGGTCACCATTTTCCCGTTCAACGTTTCCTCTCCCACTCTTCCCAGATGAAATGGGGATCCAAAGACGAAAGAGATGCCGCGATCACAAAGATCAGCGCCAGAAAGGCATAGAGGGCCAAACCCGGCACTAGCGTAGCCATCTTGCCAAGCTTCACCGCAGAGACGAGGATCGCCAGCATAAACACTTCGACCATACACCAGGGCCTGATGGACTGCAGGTACCTCAGGACCAGAGGCAGTTTAAAGGGAATCCGATTCAGCTTGAGCGGCAGATGAATGGAAATGAGACCCACGAGCTGCATCAAGGGCAGCAGGATCGTCGTCAGGAAAACCAGAATGGCTATCTCCCACATGCCCTGGCTGTAAAGCGTCTCAACCCCGGTAATCAGTGTCGTCTCTTGAATCTGTGAACCCACCTTGAACCCCAGAAAGGGGTAAGTGTTGGCGATCACGAAGAGCACCACCCCCGCCATGCTCCAGGAAAGCGTCCGGTCCAGGCTGTTCCGCTTATGCTTTAAAAGCGTCGCACCGCAACGCAGGCACTGGGCAGCGCCACCCTCCGGCACCTCTCCGATCACCTGCACCAGGTCGCAGTCATGACACGCCATCACCAACTCATGCATCCTTACACCCTTTCCCTTGTCTCCTTATCATAAATCTCCGTTTCATTTTGGCTGGGTCTCCCAAGCAACATGGTCGCTTGGGCTTGTGGGTATCCTCGATTGTTCGTCAAACCGCTGCCGTCTCGTGCGGTTCCGTTTCCTTCTCCGGACTCGGAGCCAACCTGTCCAAGTGCACATCCCTTTGCGGAAATGGAATGACAATCCCCTCTTCGTCAAAGCGAAGCTTGATCTTTTCGAGAAGCGCACAGCGCACAACCCAATACTTGGGGTTCTCCACCCAGCACCGCGCCGAGAGTTCCACGCCGTTATCGCCCAGGTTCACCAGGTACACCTTCGGTGCTGGTTTTTCCTTGATTTTGGGATCGGCCGTCATGATCTCCGTAAGTATTTTCTTGGCCTTCAGGAGGTCATCGGAGTATCTGATCGTCACAGACAGACTGATCCGTCTGTCGGGTGTAAAGTGGTAGTTCACCACGGTGTCACTCAAGATCTTCTGATTGGGTATGAAGTATGTCCTCCCGTCAAAGCTCTTCAATCTCGTATTGATAAGGGTTATCGCCTCCACCTTGCCAAGGAGCCCACCCAGTTGGACCATGTTTCCCACCTTGAAGGGGAGGGTGGGGATCAAGGGTCTTACGAGTAGCATGACAGCCGTAATCACAAGGGCGGCCCCCACCAGCACCCTTCTGATCACGATGCTTTGCATCCCGGCCTCTTCCAGCGTTATGACACAGACGATGACCACCAGGACCACGAAGAGGGTGTTGCAAATGGTGGCAACCATGGCCTTTTTCGCCACGAACCGGTCCAGAATCCGTCTCAGGAGCCTGACTGCGAATTTTGCGACCAGGAGACCCGCCACGAGCATAGCAAGAGAAAGAATCATCTCCCGGCCATGAAGCACGATCATGTCCCCCATCTGTTTAAGACCTGCCATGTTTCCATCCAAATTCATCTTCTTCCCCCAAAAGATCTGATCGCGATTCTTCTATCCACCGTTTCATGCCCGCTGAATCAGGCCAGAACCTGACTAGTTTTCGACATCAAACTCCCTCTTGAGGAGATAGAGCTTGCGGATCAGGTCGTATTCAAAGGGCGAGCCCGTCATGAAGTAACGAAATGACTCGTTGTGCCGCTTGTCGATGACGTAAATCGCTGAAACCCCCCAGCTCAAGATATCCTCTTCGGGGCTATGCATATCCAGCAGGCCGATGAGCTCGCTCACGGTCAGGCTGTAGACCACCCAGTCCACCGCCAGGCCGGAGGCATCCCGCACGGTCGATGGGCCCAACAGGGGCAATACCAGGTAGGGCCCCTGGCCGACCCCCCAGAACCCGAGCGTCTGCCCAAAATCCTCGTTTTCTCTCTCAACCCCGTTCAAGGTTGCCACATCGATGAACCCGCCAAGGCCAAGCGTCGAGTTGATCATGACCCTGCCCAAGGTCCGGCAGAACTTCTCGCCTTTGAGCTGGAGGAGCGTGTTCATGAGGTTGGTCACTTCCGTCAGGTTCCGGAAAAAATTGCTCACTCCGGTCTGTGCAAACTCCGGCAGGACGAATTCATAACCCCTCACTACCGGCAGGAAGACATATTCGTCAAATATGGCATTGAAGTTGTATATCTTACGGTTCATCCCTTCCCATGGGTCATAGGCGTCCACCGCATAGGTGATGTCCGGCTTGACGTATTCACTGACCGGGCGCTTGGCAGGAATGATCGGTTCGGTCCGGACCTGAGCCGTCCCACAGCCTGTAACCAGAACAAAAGCCGCAAACAAAAAGAGATTCTGAAAGCGCTTCATACCGTCACCCCTCAGTTCTTAAAAAAACTCATCATGTGCTCGACGTTTTCCCTGAAAGTCATATTGCCACAATGGCCGCCGTACGGATAAATCTTTGCCCGGGACCCAAACGCGTCTTTCAAGAAGGCCAGATCCTCAGGCGTCAGGATCAAGTCGTCTTCATTGCCCATCAGTCCGATTTTGGGCGTGGACCGCAGGTAGCCGTCGATGTAACGCAGGCTGTCGACCGCGATGGCCCAATCCGGGGTGAGGGTGGGGTGTTTGGCCTTGTAATAGGGGAAGAGCATTTCATCGAAATAGTCGACAAAAGTGGCTTGAGACACGACCTTGAGGTAGTCGGTCAGCGAATCGCTGCTTCCGAGCACAAGGTTCTTGGGGACAATCACGCCGGCATTGGTCATCACGTCGGCCGTAAAAAACATGTTGTTTGACGACCAGCGGAACACCGTCCCGATCATTCCGGCCATGTTTTCCTGCGTGGGCGGGTTGGTCTTATAGGTGGCCTTGTACGCCTCGTAGAGAAAGTCGTGGGAGAGGTCCTCTTTGCCCATAATTTTGTAAATTTCCGATAATTTCCGGAAACGCTCCTTGAACCAGGCGTCGAAGGTTGTCGGTCCTCCGGGCAGGGCACGCAGCAACATGCCGTCCAGAATCTTGGCCGATGAGTACAGGCTCACCGCCGGGTTGATCATCAAAACTTTCTTGAAGTTGAAAACGCGCCTTTCTTCGTCCAGCTTGGAGACGAAGGCCGCTTCCGAGGCCCCCAGGCTGTAGCCGGTCAGGTAGAACTCCGAAACCTTGATCCGGCTTTTCACCTGGTCCCAGGCCATGGTCATCACCCGGTAGAGGTCTCTGGCATCCTCTAAGATGTTGCCCGGCAGACTCGTCTCGGAGGCGGTAACGATGAAGTTCATATTGGTGGGTGAGGATAGGCAAATCACGTGGAAGCCGGCCTGATAGAAGATCTTCTGGAAAAAGATCATGCTGGACGAGTAAAAAGCGCTGCCGGTACCGGCAATCACGAAAATGAGCGGCGCCTCGCCCTTTTGGTAAGTGAGCGAATACCGGAACCCCCTCTCGTACCAGAAGACCTCCGGGGGAACCCGGTCCGGAAAGACCTTCAAGGCCATGAGCTTGTAGTCGATCTTCTCCGGCAGCTTGGCCTCGAGCTCGCTGGGCGTGCCGACGATGGTTGCCACGTAAGGATCTTTCAACGGATAGTCGTAGCCCCATCCATTGAAGGCCATGGCTAGAAAAAGGCCGCCAAGAAACATAACGAATACCATTCTCTTCATATCGCTCCCTCACTTCAGTCTGAATGATTTTGGCAACGGTTATCTGTCCTTCCCGCCGGGTACCATGCAAAACTACCCCCAAATCTCTACTAAATCATCCAAGGAAAACTGAACCGGTCAAACAATGCTGATAATAGTCATTTTACCGTGTAGCCCTTCCCTTCCAGGCATGCGCCAAGGGCTCGATTATATGTATTCTGTGCTTCACTCTGAGCCGCCTGCTGCTGTTGGGAAGCCTGTTGCTGCTGTTGGGTCTGCTGCCTTTTCTGCTCTCGGCTCTTCATCCCTCCGGCCACAACACCTGCTGCAGCGCCTGCGGCTGCCCCTTTTCCAGCGTCGTCATGGGCAACCTCACCTGCCACGGCGCCGACCGCCGCACCACGGGCCGCTCCCTTGACCCTTGCGCCGGACGGGCCTTGACTTTGGGCGGGCGGGGGAGGGGCCGCTTGGGCAGGTTTCATGGGATCAAAGCCTGTCTGTTGCTTGGCCCACGTGTAACAGTCGTATTTGTCCTTATCCATCTGCTCCTGGCTTTGTCCCTTGGCGGGAAAAACCATCAACTCCGCTGCCAAGGCAGAAACCGCGCAAAACGTCAGGACCACCATGACCATCCAAATAAACAACCCTTTTCTCATCGCAAATCTCCTTTTCATTGAGCTCAGATCGTTCCTTATGATTCCCAAAAAAGAGGCGGAGCCATTGACAATGGACCTCCGCTCACCCCCTATTCTTTCTTGGCCGCGGGGACCTGTTCCACCTTTTTCCAGGTTGTATCGGGGTCGTAGGCGGTCATTTCCTTTGCAATGGTTTCGGTTTCTTCTCCCAGGTCCTTCTGGTACACCACCCCATCATGGTTGACGATGAAAGTCATAATGCCCGAAGCACCATAGCGGGCCGGGTAAGCCACAAGGGCGAAACCGCCGATCATCTGCCCTTTGACCACGTAGTCGTAAGCACCACCTCGAGCGTGCTTCCCCTGGGCCTTCAGTATCCGGTAATAGTAGCCATAAAAGGGAGTCGGCTCACTGCCTGGTGCAGGGACGCCGTGACCGGCTGTCCCCGCTGCGACCATGAGAGGCCCCAATGGACTTTGCTCTTTAAATTCCGTTTCCGGCCAATAGAGTCCGTTTTTCTTTCCCGGGGTCGCTTCTGAATTGCTGCGCATATTCCAGAAGCCCGTCCACGTCCCGATCCTTTACGGCATATTCCCGCTGTGCATCCACATACGCCAGGCAAACCTGTATGGCACTTAATTCATTGCGCCCGATGCGCCGGGCGAGGATCTCTTCCCGGCCCTCATTCGCGTTGAACTGCCAACCCCCGTCCGTCTTCACCACGGGGATCGGGAAAGGCCAGTCATCATCCCCGATGTTCAGAAACACCTTGTCCGCACTCACCTTATCGAGCCTGTGTTTCAGCTCGTAAAAATGGACAAACTGCTTGCGTCTCCCCTGGTCCGCGACAGGGTCCCCGGACGATACCAAATCCTCGCTCCCGGGACCGAAAAGGTCCGACAAGACCTTTGTATCGTTTACTTTTAAGGCCTCTACCAGGGCCTTAACAGCGTCTTCGGGAGAAGCGAAGCTCTTAGGCTCCGCCCCCAACGCATGGTCGAGGGCGAGCGTGGAGATGGCCATGATCAACCCGGATACAAGGACCAGCCGGCAGCGCCCGACCCATGAATCCCGCTTGGTCAACTTTATGAAAGGCATCATTTTGTGTTACCTCCATTGAAGACTGAACGTACCCGCCTTGGCGGGTCATCTGCCGCGACCGCCCCCGCGGCCTCCCCCGCTTCGGCCACCGCCTCCCTGGAAACCGCCGCTTCGCGTCGAGGACATACTTTCGCGGCCGCGGCTGCTGGAGTCCCTGGTCTGGCTTCCTCGCTCATAACCTCCGAAAGCACTCTTGTCGCCCGACTGGCCGGCACCTCCCCGTTCGGATCTGGTGTCTCTTGGCTGCTGTTGCGCCGAGCCACGATCAAGGGATCCTGATCCACGCTGCCCCTGAACGTCCCGTGTCCCGGCGGCTGGCCGTTCCCCACGCTGGTCCGCCCCGCCCCGGGCAACCTCCTGCCGGCCGGTGTCACTGCGGCCCCGATAGGATTCGCGGGTCTGGGCGGTGGCGGATTGCCCCCGATTGTACTTCTGGGCCGTTGCCTGATCACGATAAGCCACGCCACCCCTGTGGCTCGCGTCATGCTGCCATTGACCCTGGCCGGCCTGACCTTTCCCCTGATATTGAGACGCGTACTTCTGGCGGTTAATGTTTGTATTGATATTGGTGTTCCGGTTGACGTCGATATCGACATCGCCACCGTGCCAGTTGGAGTGACCCCATGCATAACCCCACGCCGCACCCACGGCCGCACCCGCCATAAAGGAAAAGGCAGCGGTTGTGGCCACATATCCCGGAGGATAGACCGGATATGGCGGATAGGCCGGGTATGGCCATGCGCCGTAAACCACGGTCGGGTTATAGGTCGGCACATAGATGACCTGTGGGCTGGCCGGTTCGACCACGATCACCGTTTGCTGAGGCGCCTGTTCCACGATGATCTTCTGCTGCTCCCCGGACTTCAGGTTTCCGGCATCATAGGCCTGCTTGCGCAGCCGCTGCACCGAATCCATCACGTCCTTTTGCTGGGCGAGGAATGCATCGCCCAATTTCTGCGTCCAGTCGAGCTTCTCGCTCATCATGGACAGCACCTCTGGAAAATTCACCAGGGACTTAACGCTCGGGTCCCAGGGCTGTGCTTCGAGGGCTTTCGCCAACGCGTCACCCTTCATGTCCTTGTTCTGCTTTGCCCAGCGGTCGGCCTGCACAATCTCAAGCGGATATGTGGAAGCCATGAGTACCTGGGTAAGGAGGGAGTCAGGATAGAGTGCGATTGGCGCAAGCAGCTGCTCCAGTTGCTCCGGTTTGAGCCCTTGCCCTCCGCTCGCCTCCTGGGCACTCAGCCCGCAGGGTGCCGCAAGGAGCAGGACCATGAAGAATGCGAAGGAATATCTGAGTGATTTGCTCATTAAGCTTCTCCTCATCGTTGCGCCGTCGGTTCTGATTGCGCCCGTGCCGATGGGTGGACCATCAACCATTGTCCCTCAGCCGCGCGGCCACGGACCCGCTCCGACCACTCAACAGTGGAGCGGGTTCAGTAAACAAGACATGACAGAAGCCGCTTTAGAACCGATAGATCACGAAGGCACCGCCGTAAAACTGGTTCTCATTCCCTTCATCCTCCACAATGGGGCTGTCTGCCGCATCCCCGAGCAGACGTTTGTAACCGGCAACCCCCAGGATGGACCAGTGCTCCGTTGCATTGTATCGAAGGGGCACCGTGATGCCCACATCCTTAATCCCCGAATCCGCATTGTACTCCTTGAGCCCGCTTCTCTGCGAATTCGTCCGGTTCACCCCAAAATAGGCTGACATGTAATTGTCGTCCGCCCAGGTGGCGTATCCATTGATGGACAGGATCCAGGTCCTGTTGAAGGGAATCCTGTACCCCGCTCGGAGCCTCACAATGGAGCCGTCATTCCCATCGGCCACATCCTTCATGGCCTCGATGCTCGCCGTGAAGTGTTCCACATCAACACCGAAAAACCCACCGAGCATGAAGGAGGCATCCACCTTTTCGAGTTTGTCCACCGTGTTATTGTCCACGTTGTCCCGCTCCCTGATGTACTGTCCTATGGGGCCAAGTTTAAAGGTGCGGCTCGGGAGGAGATTGGCCTTCAAGGTGTTGGCGATTAAGTCAAAGGACATGTGATTTTCGAAATTAAGGGATAGATACGGCAGGGGGTAGAACTTGCTGTGCTCCGACCCCTCGTACTCCGGTGCGATCCCCGCACCCAGTCCCAGTTCGTAAACCCCCTTCGCCTGAGGGGTCTCTTCCACCACGCCGGTAGTCGGCATCTCGATGTCCTGGGCAAAACCGATTGAGACCAAACAAAGCGAAAACAAAAAACCCACCATCCAAACCAGTTTTTCTCTCAATAAAGACCTTTCCATTGTCTGAAACCTCCTCTTTTCTATAGAAATGCTTTCAAAGCCATTGCACTTAAACAAATGATGGAGAATAACAATATGGGTCATCCCTTTCAACCCCGTTCAGGCTTTCCAGGTCATGCTCCAAACGTCTCCTCCATTGGCTCACGGGAAGAACCCTCCCTTCATTACAGGTTGTGAGGTCACCCCTGGTCTCGGCGGTGGAGCCACTTCGCCCTTCTGTGGTTCTGCTTTCTTCTCCTCGGCGCCGCCGACTGAGTTCAACGCCAGCACCAAAGTCATGAGAGCCAGAATCAAGAGAGTCCTTCCCTTCACATTCTTCCCCGTTCCCTTCAGTTCCCAATGCAGGCTTACAGCCGCAATCCGCCGGCCTTCGATGCTCGGTCTCCTCAATCAGGGGAAGAACGAATCGGTCAAGATGATCCGGCTGGCAGTGGTCCGTGTGCAGAGCGACATAGACCGGGTAACGTTCTGCCGCCCGATGCACATGTTCTGCGATGGAGATGGCGCCCAGCGCCATGTCTTTTACCGATGCGCCCGGAAGCGAAGGCCGCACCGCCTGTCGAGACCTGGATAATGCCGTCACTCTTGCTCTCTGCCAGCCCTTAAGCACACCATTGGCGTCGCCAGCGATGTAGACATTGATAGCGGGATAGGCAAAGTGTCTGCCCGGCCTTTCAAGCATCTTGCAGTAGATTTTGTAATCGGCAACTGGCATAAATCCTCCTTCTTTTTTTCCACCTCATTATCGCGATTTCTTCTTCAACTGTTCGGCAACCGCTTGCGTTGCCTTTTTCACCGTCTCTTCATCACCCAGGTAGTAGTTGCGGATCGGGGTCAAATCGTCTTTGAGCTCGTAAACCAAGGGAATTCCCGTGGGGATGTTGAGCCCTGCAATTTTTTCGTTCGGAATTTTATCCAGGTATTTCACCAAAGCCCGCAGGCTGTTGCCGTGGGCCGCGATCAGCACGCGTTTTCCGGCCTTCACCGCGGGTGCAATCGTCTCATGCCAGTAAGGAAGAAACCGGGCGACCGTGTCTTTCAGACACTCCGTGAGGGGGATCTCCTCAGGCTTGAGGTCTGCGTATCGTGGATCTTTCCCCGGGTACATGGGGTTGTCAGGCGTCAGGGATGGCGGGCGCGTGTCATAGCTGCGGCGCCATATCATCACCTTCTCCATGCCATGTTTTTCTGCCATCTCTGCCTTGTTCAGCCCCTGAAGGGCCCCATAGTGCCGTTCGTTCAAGCGCCAGCTCCGGTAAACCGGAATCCACATGAGGTCCATTTTTTCTAGAACGATCCACAGGGTCTTTATGGCCCTTCTGAGCACAGAGGTATACGCAACGTCGAACGTGTATCCTTCCTTGATAAGCGCCACCGCGCCATCAAGGGCTTCCTGCGTGCCTTTTTCGCTGAGATCCACATCCACCCACCCTGTGAATCGATTTTCCTTGTTCCACAGGCTCTCGCCGTGACGAATCAAGACGACCTTCTTCATCTCTTCATCTCCTGCCTTCTCTTATTAGCCTGCCAATCCAGTGGGCCTTCATTGTCATGCCGGACTCGATCCGGCATCAAGTCCTACGGCTTGGACGCCATAAATTTGAGGAGATCCACGACCCGGTGGGAATAGCCCCACTCATTGTCGTACCACGAAACAAGCTTGAAAAACCGGTTCTCCCCTTTGAGGTTGTTCTGCAAGGTGGCAGGGGAGTCGTAGATGGACGAGCGGTCGTTGTGAATGAAATCAGAGGAAACAAGCTCGTCCTTCGAATATTCGAGAATTCCCTTCAGGTAGGACTCTGAGGCCCTCATCATCAACGAGTCGATCTCCTGGATCGAGGTATCCTTCTCAGCAAGAAAGGTCAAATCCACCACCGAGACATCCGGCGTTGGAACACGAAACGCCATTCCCGTCAATTTCCCCTTGACTCTGGGGATCACCTCACCCACAGCCTTTGCCGCCCCTGTGGTAGAAGGAATGACATTGATCGCCGCCGCCCTGCCGCCCCTCCAGTCTTTCTTAGAGGGGCCGTCCACCGTCTTTTGCGTCGCGGTGTAGGAGTGAATCGTAGTCATAAGCCCTTTCTGAACCCCGATGCCTTCCTTTAGGAGCACGTGGACCAGCGGGGCAAGACAGTTGGTCGTGCACGAAGCATTGGAGACCACATGATGGGCCTTGGGGTCGTACTCTCTCTCGTTTACGCCCATGACAAGGGTCTTGACTCCCCCCTTGCCGGGGGCCGTAATGATGACCTTCTTTGCGCCGGCCTTAAGATGTAGGCCCGCCTTCTCCGCATCGGTGTAAAGGCCGGTAGACTCGATCACGTATTCGACCCCCATTTCCTTCCAGGGGAGAAGATCAGGGGCCCTGGTGGCCGCCACGCATTTGATTTTGTGGCCGTTGACGATGAGCGTGTCATCCTCCTCCACAGACGCTTGGCTCTTTGCCGTCTCGATCGTACCCGGAAATTTCCCCTGGACCGAATCGTACCTCAGCTGGTAAGCAAAATACTTTGCGTCGGTGGAGACATCCACAACGGCCACGACATCAAAATCACCCAGGAGATTTTGCTCGGCCATTGCGGCGAAGACGAGCCGCCCGATCCTCCCGAACCCATTGATGGCAACCTTTTCACCCATAATTTCTTCCTCCTGGCTGACTCATTGTTGTCCTTGTAAAGCCATTCTTAACATCCTGGAGCCCGATCTAGAAATAAGCCTAACGGCAAAAGGCCTTTTTGCCGGCAAACTTGGCCCCGCTCCCCAGCTCCTCTTCGATGCGCATTAGCTGGTTGTATTTCTCCACCCGCTCACCGCGACAAGGCGCGCCGGTCTTGAGATGACCGGTGGCCATCGCCACGGTGAGGTCGGCGATGAAGCTATCCACCGTCTCACCCGATCGGTGCGAGACCATCGCACCCCAGCCGGCCTTTCGCGCCATTTCGATGGCGGCAATCGTCTCGGTCAGCGAGCCGATCTGGTTGAGCTTGATCAAAACGGCGTTGGCGGCATTCTCTGCGATACCGTGAGCGATGCGTTCGACATTCGTGACGAACAAATCGTCACCTACCAACTCGATCCGGTTGCCCAGCGTCTGGTTGAGCAGCTTCCATCCGTCCCAGTCATCCTCGGCCAGACCATCTTCGAGAACCGCGATGGGGTACTTGTTAACCCAATCTGCCCACAGCTCGACCAGTTGAGCGGAGGTGATTCTGCGGCCTTCGGTTCGCAAGTTGTAGAGCCCATCCTCGTAAAATCCGCTGGTCGCAGGATCAAGAGCAATCACGATGTGCTCGCCAGGCTTGTAGCCTGCATTCTCGATGGCTTTGAGGATCATCTCGACGGCTTCCGCGTTGGTCTTAAGCGCTGGGGCAAAGCCACCCTCATCCCCTACGCCGGTCGTATAGCCACTGCTCTTCAACACGCCCTTAAGCGACTGATAGACCTCGCTGCCCCATCGCAGCGCCTCGCGGAAGTTGGGTGCGCCGACCGGGGCGATCATGAACTCCTGGAAGTCGGTGCCCTGCCAGTTGGCGTGCACACCACCGTTCAGAATGTTGAACATGGGCACCGGCAACACGTTTGCCGCCACCCCGCCAAGGTAGCGGTAGAGCGGCAAGCCAACCGAGTCAGCTGCGGCGCGAGCAACCGCCAGGCTGACGCCCAGGATCGCATTCGCCCCCAGCTTGCTCTTATTGGGCGTACCGTCCAGCGCCAGCATGGCACGATCAACGGCGCCCTGGTCCAGCCCGTCCAGTCCGATGACGGCGCCCCTAATTTCCTTGTTCACATGCTCGACGGCTTTCAGCGTGCCCTTTCCGCCGTAGCGGGCTTTGTCCCCGTCGCGAAGCTCCAGCGCTTCATGGACGCCGGTGGACGCGCCGGAAGGAACCGCCGCCCGGCCAAAGGCACCGTCATCAAGGGTGACTTCAACTTCAACCGTCGGATTGCCCCGTGAATCAAGGATCTCTCTTCCTATGGTCTTAACGATCTTTGCCATGGTTCATCTCCTTTTTGAATTCAGCTTTCGGTCATTTTGGCTCGGCGTGCCTTTTAGCGCCATGGCATAGGCCGCTGAGCTGCCGACGAACCCACAACCCACAATCCCGACTTTCATTTTA
Organism: uncultured delta proteobacterium; assembly: GCA_963830155.1. Taxonomy (GTDB): domain Bacteria; phylum Desulfobacterota; class DSM-4660; order Desulfatiglandales; family Desulfatiglandaceae; genus CAWHLE01. Next base: position 79,395 of record CAWHLE010000004.1, read on the forward strand.
GAACCTCCTACACGATCGTGTACTTCCCCAATTTGACCATGACCGGATGGGCTTTCCAAATTTTGTCGCAATACTCCTTGATGGAGCGGTCCGAAGAAAATTTCGCCATTCTCGCCACATTCAGGATCGACATCCACGTCCATTTGGCTCGGATCCTCATAAGCAAGGCTCACCTGTTCCTGGCTTTCCACATACGAGCGATAATCGGCAAACAAGAGATAGGGATCCCCATACAGCAAAGAATCGACCAGGGGTTTGAAGAGGTTCGTGTCTCCTCGGGAAAAGGCGCCCGAAGCGATCCGGTCCACGGCCTCCCGGAGCTCGGGATCCGAATCGTAATACTCTCTCGGGTTGTAGCTCTTGGCCTTCAGCTCGTAGACCTGTTCCGCGGTCAGGCCGAAAAGGAAGAAGTTGTCAGCGCCCACTTCTTCCCGGATCTCGATGTTGGCGCCGTCGAGCGTTCCGATCGTCAGTGCCCCATTGAGGGAGAATTTCATGTTGCCCGTACCGGATGCCTCTTTGCCCGCGGTTGAAATCTGCTCCGAAAGGTCGGCTGCCGGATAGATGTATTTCGCATTCTTCACGTTGAAGTCCGGGAAAAAGACCACCTTCAGCCGGCCTGCCACATCTGGATCGTTGTTGATCACCTCCCCCACCCCGTTGATGAGCCTGATGATCAGCTTGGCCATGAAATAACCCGGCGCGGCCTTGCCTCCGAAGATGAAGGTTCGGGGGACCACTTTAAGTCTTGGGTCATGTTTGATCCGGTTGTAAAGGGTGATGATGTGAAGGACATTAAGATGTTGACGCTTGTATTCATGAAGCCGTTTCACCTGGATGTCGAATAGGGATTCCGAATTCGTAACGGATCCCGTAGCCAACGGCCGGGATTTCGAGCGTGGCAAGGCTATCCAGGGGGTAGTTTTCCACCGTGTGCAACCAGCGTTCGAGAAGCCGACCCCGAACGGTGTGGGAAAGGGCCATGTAGAGATCGTTCGGCGTTGCCATCTCAAGCGTCCTTCCCTGCGTGTAGAAAAGATGCCGGAGAAAATCCCGGGTGAATTCCCGATTTTCCTTGCCGGGACCCATGTCTTTCGGCAACCCTTTCTTTTCTACCTTTTCCTCCACGACGTTGCTCTCAGTTCTTTTTGTCATGGGACGCTCCTCCACAATCTCTTATATGGTATGATCTTCTCCCACTCTTCTGGCGGACCATTCGAATGATGAATATCGAACAAGAAATATCGAATCACGAAGTCGGTTTACGGAAATCTTCACTTCTGCATTGGACATTCAAAATTCGTTATTCTGCGGTTCGCTTTCAAACGTCTACTCAAGCTACAGAGAAATGACAGACGTAGAGCCTACCTGATCCCAGGCCTGGGACGAAGATCTATCATCTCCATCCGGTGGTTTGCCTCGGGGTGCTTCGATGACGGGCCTTCCGTCAAAACCACCAGGTCTCCCTCCATCTCGTGTGCTTTGAGCCATGCCTTGACATAGGCGTTCCAATCGTCGGGGTGCTCCGTTTCATGCACCGGATGAACGCCGCAGGAGAATTGAAGTGCCCGGCAGGTGGATTGCTGAGAGCTTACCCCGACGATCCATACCGGGACGCGGAAGCGGGCAATGCTTCTGGCGGTCGCACCGCTCCTCGTGGGGACAAACACGGCAGCGGGAGACGCATGCTCAAGACTTGCCTCCACGCCCAAGGCAATGAGATGGGCCGGGCGAAGCTTGCCCCGCAGATCCAGCCCCTTAAACATTTCTCTCACCGTGGCCTGGTGCCGGTGAGGTTCGATGGCCGCACAGATCTTGGCGAGCATGGCGACGGCATCCACCGGATACTTCCCCATGGCGGACTCCCCCGAGAGCATGACACAGTCGGTGCCATCCAGCACGGCGTTGGCCACGTCGGTTGCCTCGGCCCGTGTGGGACGGCGATTATCCGTCATGGATTCGAGCATCTGCGTTGCGGTGATCACCGGCTTTGCGCGCATGTTGGCTCGTCGCATAATGTCCTTTTGAACAACGGCGATCTGTTCGATGGGGACCTCCACGCCAAGATCCCCACGGGCAATCATAATGCCGTCTGCAGATTCCATGATCTCATCGATATTGCTTAATGCCCTCGATCGTTCGATCTTGGCGATGATGAAGGGATTGTGGCCAAGATCGTGGGCCGCTTTCCGAACGGCATCAATATCCTTCCCTGACTCCACAAAGGACTGGCTGACCGCATCGACACCCTGCTCCATGGCAAACTTGAGGCACTCGCGGTCCCTGTCCGTGAACGCGGTGATTCCAAGGTCGATTCCGGGGAGATTGAGCCCTTTGCGGGAACGCAATTCTCCGCCGACCACCACTTTGCAGTGGACCTCGGTCCCCTCCACCCCGGTGACCTCCAATTGAATGAACCCGTCATTCAGATAAAGTGGGTCTCCCGGTTTCACCGCCTTTGGAAGACGGGAGAACGTCACGGAGACTTTGCCCACGTCACCGAGGATTTCCTTCGTTGTGAGGGTGAAAGAATCACCCGCCTGCAGCTCCACGGGCTCTTCTTTGAGCTTCCCGATGCGCATCTTCGGCCCGCTCAGGTCGGCCATGATCGCCACCTGTCGGCCTGTGGACCCGGAAGCGGCCCGAAGCGTTTCGATGACCCTTCCGTGCCCCTCAAAATCACCGTGGGAAAAATTGAGGCGAGCCACATTCATCCCCGCCAGAAGCATCCGCTCCATCACTTCCCGGGATTCCGAGGCCGGCCCGATGGTACAGACGATCTTCGTCTTGTGTGCAGGCAGCTTCATGGTCTTCCTCCTGGTTCTTTCGGTCGTTCCATCCCAGCGGGCGCTCGTGCCTGCGCGTCTTCCGCGGTCAACTCGATCGTTACATGGATGGAGTCCCTGGTCCTGTCCTTGGCAACCGGGAACCCGCTGCGGTCAAAAACCCTCAACATCTTGTCGTTCGAAGGGAGCACCTCTGCTTCGAACGTCGTGATCCCAGAGGCAAGGGCAATCGCCGTCAGGTGCTTGAATATGCGCGATCCGATCCCTCGACCCTGGTGCGCATCGTCAATATCTCATCCCTTTTCATGGTCAGCATCCTCCGCCTTGAGCATTATCCCCGTTCGCGAGAGGGTCTGAGGTCCGCTTACGGAACGAGCGGCACTCCCGTCGCGAGATCGTACTTGATGACGGCTCGAATCTTGTTTTCGATCTGAAGGTAGCGAGCCACCTTCATGGCAGGCAGCACCTTACTCAGTTTGGGTACATAGGATGCCTTGAGCCCCGCCTCAGCCTTATCGATCGCAACAAGCTCATCGATGAGCTTCTTGGCCTTTTCGTTGGTGAGACTATTTGCCTGATAGTCTGTGGCGTAGCTGTCGATGAGCTTGGCGATGCGCTTGTTGATGGCGGCCAGATCCTTCTGATACGCCTCGTAGACGGGCCAAAAACCCTTTGCCTCGGACTCGGTCAGATCCATGTTTGCGGCGACGAGCAGCTTCTTATCCGCCTTGATCTTGTCACGCAGGATCTGCATGTTGTCCGCCGGCTTGTCCTGTGATACAGCCGGAGAAACGACCAATACCGTGATTGCCGCCGCCAGGGTCAGAAAAAAGGTTGCCTTCATGGTTCTCTTCATTGCTTTTTCTCCTTTCTCAACTGTTTGTTTTGATTGTTTTCATCTCTTCTTCCGCGACCATCCAATACAAGATCTCTCGCCACAATCACCCCGCCCCGGCCTCCACACCAGCCACTCCGCATAACACAGGACCACCCATCACAGGGTACGCCATTTCTTCCACTGCCGGATCAGGACCCTTGCGGCGGGCGAGCTGAATCGCATCAAGCAGCAACTGTTCATCAAAGGGTTTCTTCAGGTAGGCAACCGCACCCGCCTCTTTCGCCCTTTGCCGCCACTGCGGGTTGTCGTGGGCGGTCATGAAAATAACCGGGTACTTCATCCCCGATGCGGATAGCTTCTCATGTAGATCAAGACCCGTCATTCCCGGGAGGCGAATGTCCAAGACAAGACAGCCGCCGCCCCCTTCGGGAGCGGAATCCATGAATTCTTCTGCGGAGTCGAACGTGACGGCATGATGACCGACAGATCTGAGCAGCCGCTTCAGGGCCCTCCGTATGGACTCGTCATCATCGACAACATACATCGTGAATGATTTTTGAGGCATGCCACCTCCGCGGGTCCTCGTGAAAGTCACCGCTGAAATAGATTCAAACGATTTCTCCGGAAAAAGGGACAGGGAAGAAAACATGATGACCAATCTATGAGAATTGAAATGGAAAAGATATTGGACCTTGGTCCAATGGCTAGTTTGTGGGAACCGTCACAATGGGCGTGGTCCCCTTGTCTCCGGTCTCCATCAGCGTGAAGACAAACATCAGGAATGATAAAATCTTCTTGGACATCAGGTCCCGGTCGTCGATCCAGAAATAGGTATTTCGGTAGGGGACCGAAACAAAGGCATCGCCGGGCTCTGCCGATGAGCTGTGAACCCGAATCAAAGGTATAATCTTTTCAGCCTCTGCCGCTTTTTCCACATAAGTCGGACTGACGCGCTTTTCCTCCACATGGGCGGCAGGAACCTCGATGTCCGAAGACAGGTCGATGAGCACCTCCAGAAGCGAGCGCGTCAGGAGAGCGATCTCTTTATCATCTTTGGCAATGGACCCATACACCACATTGATTTCTTTGGCATGAGGGTCCAACCCCAGAATCTTTCGAACCTCTGCACCCAAAGCTTCGATTTTTGGATCCCGTTCCCCCCGGATGACCATGAGGGTCGTTTCTTCCTCATCTCGTTTTTTGAATCTCATCCCCATGCCCCCCGCCAATTGGATCCTCCGCATTTTTTCGATCAGGGGATAAAACTCGGGACCGGCGGATTGAGCCCTCGCGTCCCCCCCAAAGCGATTCCGGATCCCGTTAATCTCCTGGACCAGGAGCCGAAACACCAGGTCCACCGGATAACCGGCCTGCATAAGGCTGAGGATGGCCGGGGGAGGAATGGGGGCCATCAGACTGCGGGCGAATTTGTCTCCCATAATGGGGGTGTAGGTGATGGTCGGGCGGTCCACATAATTTCCGGTTGTCCCCAGGATCTGGGAGGTGGACCAGGGATGGTTGTTGAACGTCGCACCCAAATTGATCTGCCCCGCAATCTGATACTGGCCGATGACCGAAGACACGTCCAGGAAAACCGGGGCATCCCCATAGCGTATTTTGACCATGTTAAAGAGCATTTGATTTTTCCACGAGTCGGAAATGGCGGCCGTGTAATCGAAACGGTCCCGGGATACGGTCTGGGGGCCGATTCCCGCACAACCGGAAAGCAGCAGTAATCCCCACACCGATATCATGATCCTGGTTCGCATCATCGCATCCTCCAATGTGGCCCAACTCCGTTAGGTTTAAGATTCGCCAAGAGTATATGTACGCTGATCAGGAGCACCCACAGCGGGAAAACCAAAGAAACCCAGGAAAGATACCCGATGCTCAGGAGGAGCAACAGCGCCAGCCCGTAGCCGAGGAACGCCATCCAACGCGCGAAGATCCCTGTGCGGATCGAGAGCGTGCAGGTTGTGATCATGAACACCCCCGCCATCTTCACCGCATAGACGTTAAGGATCTGGTAGGCTACAGTGCGGCCGAACGTGTAGATGCCGGATTCCATCAGCTTGCCGGGCGTTGCGCTGTAGACCATCATGATACCACCCGCCACCGCCGAAGAGGCGAACAGCATGGCAAGAAACAGGAGCCCGCTGCCGAGGAACACGGTAGCAAAAAAGCGGTCTTCGTATGCCCCGATCCGGTCGCGCAGCACACCAATGAACCACAGGAAGGCAATGCCTGCGAACGGCAGCAGGTGCAGAGCGAGACTGACCGTTTTCCAGACACCGGCAAGCCGCGTCCCTGCATCCAGCGGATTGGCGGGGACGGAAATCCGGATGAGAACCAGACTAATGATGAACAAGGTCGAGAACACGATACCGGCGATAGCGCCAGCACGCGGCGCCTTCAAGCGAGCGCGTGTTAAGGTTCTTTCTTGTTCCATCATTTCTTCCTTCTCTTTTCGCTGAGAACACAAACTCGTTGCAGGCCCGTTCGAGGATTTTGATTAACGACTCTACCCAAAAACCTACCCACCTAAGCAGGGTGAAAGACTCAGTTCCTCCAGCCAGACCCAGGTGTTGATTTCGTAAATAACAGGATGCAGAGGCCATGTTCTCATCTCTTCTCCCTCCCGGCGCCGTGCGGCGCCCTTCAGGAACGCGGCCTCCTTGCCCCCTTCCAGGACCCGCTTGGGGTCCAGGAGGCCGTAAAGCTGGATGAGTTTTGGCCACGAGCCCGGTCCAGCCGGTCTGGTGGCTGGCGCCGAGCCCGGCGCCATTGTCGCCGTGGAAGTATTCGTAGAAGAGGATGTGGTCGCGCCAGTGGGGGTCGTTCTGGAATTTCTCCGTGCCGCCGTAGACGGGTCGCCGGCCGTGCTCGTCGCGGAGAAAGATCCGGCTGAGCCGGTCGGCGATCTCCTTGCTCACCTCGAAGAGGTTCATCATCTTCCCGGACCCCGTGGGGCATTCGATCTTGAAGTTGTCGCCGTAGTAGAGGTAGAAGTTCAGGAGCGCCCGGATGATGATGGCGTTCACCGGCATCCAGACCGGTCCCCGCCAGTTGGAGTTGCCGCCGAACATGCCGGTGTTCGACTCGGCCGGCAGGTAGTCCACCCGGTACTCCTGGCCTTGCACGTGGAAGACATACGGGTGCTGCTCGTGGAACTTGGAAAGCGAGCGGATGCCGTAGGGGCTCAGGAACTCGTTCTCGTCGAGCATCTTCGTAAGGATCCGGCGCAGCCGCTCCGGGTTGACCAGGGCCACGATCCCGCGCTCGGCCACGCCGAAATGCCCCGGGCCCGTGGGGTGGATGGTCTCGAAAAGCTCGGGCATCCGGCGCAGGCGTTCCTGCATCTGAGCCATCGCCCGCGGCACACGCTCCCGCTGCCACTTCTCCATCACCGTGGTGGCGCACAGGGGCAGGAGCCCCACCATCGAGCGCACCTTGAGCCGCGTGGCGCTGCCGTCGGGGAGCCGCAGCAGGTCGTAGTAGAAGCCGTCCTCCTCGTCCCACATGCCGTCCTGCCCGGGCCGGTTCATGGCCGCGGCGATATAGTAGAAGTGCTCCGCGAACTTCACGACCATGTCCTCGTAGGTGGGGTCGTGGACGGCGAGCTCCACCGCGAGCTCCAGCATGTTCTGGCTGAAGAGGGCCATCCAGGCCGTGCCGTCCGCCTGCTCCAGGTGGCCGCCGGTGGGCAGCGGGGCGCTGCGGTCGAAGACGCCGATGTTGTCGAGGCCGAGGAAGCCCCCCTCGAAGACGTTCTTGCCGAAGCGGTCCTTGCGGTTCACCCACCAGGTGAAGTTCAGCAGCAGCTTGTTGAACGCCGCCTTGAGGAAATCCAGGTCCGTTTCGCCGCGCAGGGCCTGCTCGGTGCGGTGCAGAAAGAGCGTCGCAAAGGCGTGCACCGGGGGGTTCACGTCGCTGAAGTTCCACTCGTAGGCGGGCATCTGGCCGCTGGGGTGCAGGTAGACGCCCGCGAAGCATCAGTTCCATCTGCTCCTTGGCGAAGTCGGGGTCCACGATGGAGAGCGGGAGCGTGTGGAAGGCCAGGTCCCAGGCCGCGTACCAGGGGTACTCCCACTTGTCGGGCATGGAGATGATGTCCTCGTTCACCATGTGGAACCACTCCGAGTTCCGGGAGTTGCGATATCCGGCATGGAGGGGGTTGGCGTGGTGCTCGTCCAGCCAGTTGTCACCGTCGAAGAAGTAGAACTGCTTGCTCCAGAGCATGCCGGCGATGGCCTGGCGCATGACGTTGGCCGCGTCCGCGGAGACCGAAGGCGGGGTCACCGACCGGTAGAACTCGTCGGCCTCCTGAAGCCGGGCGGCCAGGGTCTTCATCAAACTCCGTGCCGAAAGGGGTGCGTGCCTCTGGTTTTCCGGCTTCCCGGCAGGGGCCTGTCGGTGAGCCGCAGGCGCATCGCCGCCGGTCTGCCCGGCGCCGACATTGAGCCGGTAGTGCGCCGCGACCTTGGTGCCCGTGCTTGTCGGGATTCACCGCCTCCTGATGGCCCAGTACCACACAGTCGTTGATGCCGTCCTTGACGTACGGGCTCGCGTTCGGGTTGTCCGGAAAAGCCGCTCGTGGTTGGTTTCGTTCTCGGTAAAGAGCAGCGGCACCTCGCCTTCGCAGGAAAGGACGATACTCACCCAGCAGCGGATGCGCCGCCGCGACCGCGCTCGTGCCCGCCGGCCCCTTGATCTGCTTGAGGTTGGGTTTCTCGGAGCGTGGTCTGGCAATCCACGCCGACCAGTCGTTGCGGAACCACAGCGTCGGCAGCAGGTGCAGCTCGGCCGCTTCCGGTCCCCGGTTGACAGCGGTGATCTGCACCAGGATGTCTTCCGGCACCGCCTTTGGCGTACTCCACGAAGACGTCGAAATAGCGGTCGTCGTCGAAGACGCCGGTGTCGAGGAGCTCATACTCCAACTCGTTCCGGGTGCGCCTGCGGTTCGTCTCCACCAGGTCGGCGTAAGGGATAGGCCGCCTGGGGGTACTTATAGAGGATACTTCATGTAGGAGTGGGTCGGCGTGCTGTCGAGGTAGAAGTAGTACTCCTTCACGTCCTCGCCGTGGTTGCCCTCGCTGTTGGTCAGGCCGAAGAGGCGTTCCTTGAGAATGGGATCCTTGCCGTTCCACAGGGCCAGGGCGAAGCAGAGGCGCTGCTTGTCATCGGAAATGCCGGCAATGCCGTCCTCGCCCCAGCGGTAGGCGCGCGAGCGGGCCTGATCGTGGGTGAAGAAATTCCAGGCATCACCGCCCTCGCTGTAGTCCTCCCGCACCGTTCCCCACTGCCGCTCACTCAGGTAGGGCCCCCACTTCTTCCAGGGAACTTTCTCCTCACGCGCTTCTCGAAGTCTCAGACTCTCGATGTCTTCTCCCATTTCCGCTCCCCCCTTCTCTTTTCCCCCAGGGTCAAGCCCGGTGGGCATTCGATATTGCTGTCGATTTTGGAAATCCTTTCAGGCGAGAAATTGGTGAAGGTCCGGGGGTTAATCACTCAGATGCAGAGTGTGGTAAAACCGGACATCATCACGCATCGTAAGGTTCTCGAGACCCGGGCAACAAATCCGCCCGCCGCGAGCCTCCACTTTTCACTGTGTTTACATAGACATACGATAGAATTATTGCTCGGAAGAAGAAATGGGGCGAATCCTGTATTTTATGAAAGAAAGAACGGTATCTCGACCCGGCTTCCGATGGTCTCTCTTCAAGGAGCCGGCACCTTAGCCGCTTTAACCTCTATCCTCTTTGTTAGACTCAGGATGCCTAAATATTCGGCTCTTTCTCGGTCGCTGTTCGAGCCACCGACTCGATCGCTATTGCCGCCACTGCGGCGCCGTAGTCCAGATCCACATTTGACATGTTGTCATGGGTGTCATGGTAACCGACGCGATGAATATCGTAATTCTCCATGAAGAGCACCACCGGAATTCCCGCGTCGGAAAAAATCTGGCCGTCCGTATTGAAGAGCGAGCTGCGCATATCGCGCGGAATGCGAACTTCGCCGCGCAACCGGGGATGCAGTGCCGTATCGGGGATGGTGATGCCATCCGCGCTGCGACGGCCCGGTCCGCGGTGGCGGCGCGCCGGTCGGCGATTCCACTGATCCGCCTTCGTGTTCCAGAGCATGTTGGCCAGGTGGGCCTGGTACGCCAGCCAGAACGATTGCAGGCTGATTCCGGGTGAGATCTGAAACACGTCGCGCTCGTGATCGCGGTTATGAGCGATCATATCCAGCACATAAATGCCTTTGATTTTAACGCCTGAAAGATCAATCCCCTTTCGACCCGGTACGTGTAACTTTAAAATTCCTTCCACCAACGACTGTGTGAAGTGCCGTGCACCCAGGCAATCCGCCGGGAACTCCTCACCGGTCAGGTGTAGCAGCCAGACATCGCAGTTCAGTTTCCCGGCCCGGCTGAGCTGCAGAAACACCGGTGCGGCCAGCATGAGCGCCGCCGTTGCGGAGTGATTGTCGTCCGCGCCGGCCGCGGCGATGCGTGCCAGTTTCCCTCCGCGCTCCTTGTAATAGAGATCCTCCATGTAGGCCGTATCATAGTGATCGGCCATGACCACCGCCTTCGTGCGATCCTTTCCCGGGATCACCACAAGCAAATTGCGTTCTCTGACCTTCCCCTCCTGATTGGCAAGCCAGCCGTCCATCCAGGGGAAATCAAAATCGGTGCGCCAGTGGAAAGGCAAGTCACCCGCGACCGCCTTGCCTCGCATCCCGTATCCAGCGATGAGCTTGCGATAGTGAGCCAGCAGCCAGTCCCCCAGCCCATCCAGATCGCGCTTGTGGTGTTTCAGAAGCCCTTGTGTTGCCGGATCGCCCACGCAGTCCGCGTTAACTTTATTGATGAAGGGACCCGTTGCCAGCCGCGCGATGGTCTTCCAGTAGGCGCGCTCAAAGGCACGGGTGGCCGTGTAACGAAAAGTGATCGGCTCAGGCATCGGATTCAGGGCCAGGTCGCCCCTTGGGGCGATGATCCGACACAGGGTGTGATAAAGCAGAAATCCGTATGCCGTTGGGCTGTTCCAGTTGGCGACCTGATCGAGCCACTGCTCCAGGGTCTGGTCCTTGGGGATGACCACGATGTGTCGGGCAAAATCCCAGGGCAGGAGGCGCCTTCCCAGAAAATCCCAAACCTCCAGGAGCTTGTGGGCGTTGAGCGCAATCTGGTGGTCGCGGTGTCCATAAGCCTTTCGATAACCATAGACGGTTGCGATAAACTCGGGCCGCCGCCGCAATTCAGGCCATAGCTCGACAGGCTGTGCCGGGTTCGCCGCTTCGGTATTACAGGCGGTCATGTAACCCAGTGGTCCATCATCCAGGACCCTCGGTTTACCCGTTTCGGGGTCGAGAAAGGAGACCAGAGGCAGGTGCCAGAAGACCTCATATTTTCCAACCCGCATGGGCGGATAATAGAGCCGATACCCGAACCTGCCCCCTTCCCGCAGCACCCGGGCTGCCCGTTTCAGCTCTTCGCGGCCGGCGCGCGGTCCGTCCAGAAGCAGGTCATACTGATCGGTCCAGATCTGAGCGTTCCGCGCCATCGGCTTGCCGTAAAGCCCGACGACCTCCGGGTCCGAGCTGAACAGCAGATGCGCTAAACGAGTTTCTTCGCCGGCCACTGCCAGGTCATCCTCATAGCGCTCTATCCGCTCCCAGCGATGGGTCCTCCGGTAGGTGTTGCGCAATTTGTCCCGTATCGGTTCCGATTCAGGCTCATCCGCGCGAGGTTCGTGGAGCCAGCCCGACTGAAGAATGCGCAGTCCACGCGGCCTCTCACGACGGTCACACACATTGAGCAATGGGATTTGCATTGCCGTGGGGAGCTCGGACCTTAACTTGAGAAATGGCGGCGCACCCCAGAAGATCAGGCTGCCCGGAAAGGGCAGGAGGTGAAGCCTTCCCGCCAGGTAGGCTTTCTGCACGGCCTGCGGCAACGAGCCGAAAGGACGGAAGGTGAGAAGATACTTGACTCCTTTTACGGATTCTCTTTCTCCGAAGATGAAGGGCTCTGTCCAACTCGGCAAGGGATCCTGTCGCCAGAGCTCGCAGGCCTTTTCGCCCGAGCCAGGCAGGATGCGGAACCCGACACGACGCAGATCAGTCAACCTTTCGGGTTTCTCGCGGTAGGCGGCTTGCAGCAATCGCCGGATAAAATCAACGGCATACTCGGGTCGCCTTTCCTGCCCCGGGGCGCTATAAAAGCTCTTCCAGAAAGCCCGATCAGGGCCTTGCTCGCTGCTTCCGAAGAAGGTCCAGCGCACGCGCCCCTTGTCATCCTGCGTCTTTGAAAGGGCCAGCGGCATGAAGGTCACGTAACGTTCGTGCGCAATGGCACCCGGCAGCTCGGCGAGATCCTTCGGCCAATAGATGTTTCCCTCGATCTTGGCGCGGTTGATCCCCCGGCTCGGCTGCTCCCGATCGAGACATTGCAATGCGTGCAAGACCTCTCTGGCAATGAGCTGCAGACCCGGGCCCAATTCGAACACCTGTTCCCGTTCATTCACCAGCCAGGCAAAAGGATTTTCCGGGCTGCGCGGGGCTGGATGGCCGGTGCCGTAAGGGCGCCACCCGATCAACGGCGGCGGCATCATCTCAGAGTAGGCCATTACCTGGAAGCGCTCTCGACTGCTGTAGCTCGGTACATCTGCAAGCAGTTTCTCCCAGCCTTTTTCAGCCACGAGCATCCCCCCTTTCAGAAAAGAATTGGAACCTGACGGAACCAGGGCTTGTCAGCCCAGCCATGCCAGCGAGCCCCAAGCCCTCTGTTTGCCTTCTTTATCATATCCAAATTTAAGCAAATTAAAACGGAAAAGGTATTGGACCTTGGTCCAATGGGGATAGGATGAAAATGATAGGCGTTAAAGGGCTCAACATGGACTTGGCCTTCGTGTTCTCCGGGCCGTTCGACCAAACTGGGCAATCCATGCCCAGTATCGCCAATGCAGGCAAAACCTCTGTCCTGCTTTGTGCCAAAATTCTCATTAGCAACAGTATCGCGCCTTGCGTTCGAAATCGAATCGGCCCGTGTTATTCTTCTGGTTTATTCCGGGCCGCAGATGACCGTTTGCCGGCCTCAGGATTGGATGGATCGGAGATCACCCGGACTTCCAGCGGGCCGGCTACATCCATATGCACATCGCGCTGCGGAAAAGCAATGTTGATGCCGGCTTGCGCGAATTTGCGGTTGATGGCCTTGTGCAACTCCGTAATGGTTGAGAGGCGGTAATCGATGGAGCCCAGGAAAGCGCGCAAAATGAGTGTGAGGGAATTGTCGCCGAACCCCTCGAAGCTCAGAATTGGCTTTGGGTCGTCGAGCACCCGCTCATGCTCTTCTGCCGCTTCTTTCATGAGCTCAAGGGCCCTGTCGACGTCGGTCCCGTAGGCCACTCCCACTGTAATCGCGACGCGGATCATCTGGTCGGACAGTGACCAGTTGAGCAGCCGGCCGGTGATGAACTCCTTGTTGGGCACCAGCAGCTCCTTGCGGTCCCAGTTGCGGATGGTGGTGGCACGGATGCGGATTTTTGTCACGACCCCATCGGTATCGCCGACGGTGACGATGTCTCCGACTCGGACCGGGCGCTCGAACAGGATGATCAGTCCGCTGATGAAGTTGGCCACGATCTCCTGCAAGCCAAACCCGATTCCCACGCCGAGGGCCGCCACCAGCCACTGTAACTGTGACCACCGGACACCGATGGTATTGAGCACAAGCAAAATGCCGACGGCGACGATGACATAGTTGGTGAGCGTCTTGACCGTGTAGCGGCTCCCCGCCGACATGTCGAAACGCTGCAACAAAATGATCTCCAGCACCGCGGGCAGTCGCTTAGCGAGCACACCCATGCCTAAGAGGATGATCAGCGCGAGCCCGAGGTCCGCCAGGGTGATCGGGAGAGACTTTTCTACACCGTCCACTGTCACCGTGTGGTGCCAGAGGCTGATGTCGTCAAAGATGCGCATTGCCGGCAATAATGGCGACCAGATCATGTACAAGCCGACCAGGGCGGTAAAGATCATCGCCATTCTGATCAGTTGGTGGGTGTCGTCGCTCAGTGCCTGCAAGTCCACCTCAGGCTCCTCAACCTGCAAGACGCCGCCTTCTTCATCCTTGGCTTCCAGCTCTCCGGCCTGCTTCCTCGCCGCGATCACCGCCTGCTGGCGTTCCAAGGCCGCCTGGTAGGCCAGGCGCCGACGGACGACCAGCAGCCAGCGCAGGACGAGGGCGCGAATGACGACCAGACCGGCGATCATCCACAGGCTGAACACGAAAATCTCTGTAAGGGTTTTAGCAGAGTAAATGTATCCGATCAGGGCAAGCGCCGCCGGGAGCAGGGGAAAGGCACAAAGCAGTGGGAACCAGAGCTTGTTTGCGCGGACAAGCACCCCTGCCTCGTGGCGCATCTTCTGGTGCGCCAGCAAGCCCCTCTTGGGGTGGAACACACGGTAAAAGAACAGGGCGAGCGCGCCGCTGATGACCAGAAGACCGAGCCTGGCGATCAGTCCGCCCGTCTCGACGGGGTTCACGTCGATGGCGAGCCGGGTCACAAGGAAGGTTGGTAGATAGATCCAGGTCAAACGATCAAGATTGACTCGCAGCAGGGTCACAGTCGATGCCGGCCAGCTGAAGTGTGCGGCGGCCAGCCCCTGAGGAATGAACATCATTCGTAACGCCCTCAAGAAGTAGAGGATCACTGCGACGCGGATGAGAGAAATCCCCACCGCATGGGACAGGTCGGTGCCCTGTTCGGAAACTTGGAGCTGCCAGCCCGGCAAGGCCAAGAGAAGCGGCAGCGGGGCCGCGGCCATCAACGTCAGGGCCAGGGCGCGCAAGGTGTAGGCGAAACGGTCGGAGGTCGGCCTTCCTACCCGTCCCGAGATTTCCTTGATGGCCGCGATCAGTGCGCGACGCTTCCACACCAGGGCAGCGATCAAAAGGAGCGCAAGCCAGGCGGAGGGTGAGTGCGCGACCTGGCCTAAAAACGCACGGGCAAGGGCCGACCAGCGCGCCCGCGAGCTCAGGTGCCGGACTTCCTCCGGCAGGTTTTTCAGGTCTCCCAGACCAGTGGGGTCCGCGGTGCGGAGCCACAACAGGTGCTCGCTCAGGAAATCCTCGTATGTGCGCACCGTGTCGAGCAGCCCGCGCTCGGTGGTGTCGAGCTCTCGCAACCGGTTCAGATGGCGGTCGTCGGCCTCCAGTGCCTTCCTCAGCAGTGTCTGGCGCTGTTCCACCAGATAGCGAAGCCTGTCGCCCAGCTCCGGCCTCTTGTCGACGGGGATCTGTGTTTCGAGCGCCGCAACGGTTTGGTCGAGATTGATGATGCGCCTTGCCTCTTCCCTGTGCTGCAGCCGCCGGATAACGGCAGCGACGATCTCTTTCTCAAGGGCACGGGCCTTGCGGGTATAAGCCTGGACGTCCGGCAGGGTCTCGCGCTGTCCGATCAGCACTTGGCCCAGGCCCATGGTCCACCCAGTGGTTTGCAGAGCCGCTTTGGCATCGCTGTAATCCGCCGCAATTCGTACGGCGAGTTTATCGGCCTGCTCTTGCCCTCGCTGAAGTTGGTCGGCCCGGGCGACCATCTCGTTTAGTTCGCCGGTGAGCTCGGCGTTCCGATCGGCAAAGCGGACCAGCATCGGGTCCAGTCCTGCGGTCTCGCGTCTGATTTCTTCTGCTTCGATCTTTGCCTGTTCGGCCTCGATCTGGCGTTTGCGGTTGACAAGCTCGCTCAACGCCTTGACCCGCGTGCCGATCCTGGAAACCTTGAGGGCGGCCTGATCTCGTTTGGCCTTCAGGAGGTCCAGGCGCATGGACTGGCTGAGGAGCTCCTGATTGAGCATGTTGATCTCGGCGCTCAGTGCAGCGATCTTGGTCTGCAGGACCCAGCCCCTGGCCTCGGTCATCGACGGTATCTCGTCGGTGGCCGACGGGGCTCGGAGCGCTCCCGCGATCGCTTCTTTCTTTTCGGCTCCCTCAGCGAGACGCTGCCGGATCACCGCGGGCCGGTTCTTTTCATCGGCCAGTCGACGCTCGAAGTCCGCAAGCCGGGCGTCCATTGCGGCCAGATCGGCCTGCTCTTTCTGAAGTTGCCGCTCGATTCGCTCGAGTGGCATCTCCAGGGTCACGTCCAGTGTGTCGAGCGGGTCGATGATCTTGGCTGCTTCGATCTGTTCACGGATCAGCTGGGTCTGTTCCGGCGCTGCCCGTGTCTCATTCTGAAAAGCCGCGGACCGTTTGTCGTTGGCGTTAGCCTCCTCCAAGTTGCTCAAAGCCTTGCGGTAAAGTTCGACGAGCTTGGTTTTGACCTCCTCTCGCTGATCGGAGGCTGCCTCGACCTTCTTGATTTTGGCGGCGAGGATCGCAGCCGTGACTGACTTCGGAGAGGTGCTTGCCGGCGCGCCTTTTTCAGCTGCAGCATGCGGCGCCCCCATCAAAAAGAAAAGACCGATTAACAAGAGCCCGAAGGGCTTAGGCTGTTTCATGACTGAATTCAACCGATTATACATGCGGTGACGGTTTAATGAGTGACGTCAGTGTTTTACTTCCGGCAGGAAATAGAACAGGATTTCGATCATAGCACACACCAAACATGATGCGAAGTTTATGAGGATTCAAAGAAAAAAAGTATTGGGGATTTCTGTCAGTTCTCCTCTTCGTCGATCCAGTGCACCATCAGATTGTAACCTATTGAAAGAACGATGGCCCCGGTGAACAGCCCGAGCAAGCCGGAGAAGATAAATCCACCGATGGCGCCGAGGAAGATGACCAGCATTGGCACGGTGGAACCTTTTCCCATCAGCAGGGGTTTCAGTACATTATCGGAGAGGCCGATGACCAGGAGCGCGACCGTCCACAGGATAGCCGTCGCCAGTGCTTTTACCGAGAAAAGGTAAATGATGACGGGTAAGATGACAATGACCGTAGGCAATTGAAGAATGGCAAGAATCAGGACCGCAAAGGCCCAGAGTCCTGCAAGGGGTACACTAGCCAGCACGAACACCGTACCGGCTGTAAGAAACTGAAAAAGTGCAACACCGAGGATGCCTTTGGCCACATTCTGGATCGTTACTCCTGTGACAGGGATGATCTTATCGCTGCGTTCTCCGACCAGGCGACGGATTAGTTTTTCCACAAAACCGGCCGAAGCATCGGCTTTGACTAGGAATACGCCGGAGATGATCACCGAGACAAAAAACATGAGGAGGCCCCTGCCGAAACCGCCCAGCGACCCGATAATTGTCATGCCCAGCTTCGAAAGGGGTTCCCTGTAGGTCGTGATAGCCGATTCCAGGCTCTGGGAGGCGAGCAACCATATTTCCGAAATAGGTTTCCCGATAAGGGGCCATCCAACCACAGACGGGTCAGGGGGAGGAATCACAAGGGTCTGGTCCCTGAATTGGGTGGCCAGGCTTTGCATCCCTTCAACCAGCGATTTGACAAGTAAGGCGGTTGGCAACAGGAGGATGACAAATATCAGTAGGGTCAACAGGACCGCTGCCAGCATATTCCTGTTCCCCAACCAGCCGTTTTACCATCGCAAAGAAGGGGTGCAGGACGGTGGCAATGATGGCACCCCAGATCACGGGCTCGAGGAAAGGGAGAATGATCCCGATGCACCAGGCAATGAGCAGGAAAAGCACAACGATCCTGAGGATGTTGTCGATTAAAGAAGATTTAACGGTTTGGTTCATACGTTTACTTTTACCTCAATTGAGCTTGACGTTTCGGCCGAATTCTCTTCTGCTGAATCTTTCACGGCCTCGAAAGCACCGTGTGCCGCGCCTAGGAGCGCTGCCTTATCGTTGAGAATGACGCTCCCGCCCATCTAAAGCGAATTCACCTCACCCAATCAGTCACCGGCTCGCGGGATTCCGGAGGGCCCCTCCTGCGAAACAACCTGTCGTGGTTGCTGTCGAAATAGTACAACTTCGCTACCGTGATTCGTTTCGCAAGGAAACTGCAGGCCAGCACGGCCAAAAGCATTCCGGCCATCGGTCCGATCCAGTAGATCCACCAACCCTCCCATTGTCCCGAGACGATTGCCGGTCCCAGGCTGCGGGCAGGATTCGTGCTGGTGCCTGAGATCAGCGCCTCAGCCCACACCATGATAGCGTAGAGAGGGGAAAGATCGCCGGTGTGAAGGGACGGATTTTCCGAAAACCCAGAAAGACACAGAGCAGAGCGACCATCGTAAAGGTCGTGATCATTTCGCCCAGAACGACCGTCGAGAGGGGGTAGCCGGAGCCCGGCAAGGTCGCTCCAAAGGCCACGCTTTTCCCCATCGCTCCCCAGAAAAGAAGAGGCAGTGACCCCACGACCGCGCCTATCAGTTGTGCCACGATATATCCAATGGTAGTCCACAAATCAAGTTTGCCCATCAGCCGGAAGGCGAACGTAACGGCCGGGTTGATGTGCGCTCCGCTCACCTTCCCAACGAGGAGACAGCGCGATGCAGGCGCCTGTTATCCCGAAGAGAAAACCAGTAATGAGACGCCTCAACCCTTCGCTTGGGATCAGGCGCGCCATAGGGGTGCCGGTCCCGAACATGAAGATGACCAAAGAGAGACCGACAAGGACGAGTAATGCTGTCCCGATCAGTTCAGAGACGAAGAGCGCCCAGGGGATATCCCGGCTATTCGCATTTTCCATCAGATCTCAGAGAACTGAATGACGACTTTGATGTCGTCGGTATTTCGGTCCAGGGCCTGTTTGAAATTCTCCGGCTTTCGCGGGTAATAAGGCGGCTCAGCCAGTCGCGGTCCGCGCGGCCCAGGACTTCAATGGCCTTGTACCAGTGACGCTTGTTCGCATTGACACTGCCGACCACACATTGTTCTTCAGCACCGCCGATGTCGCCACGTCCGCCGTGGCAATCTTGGATACCGCCCGCTCCCACGCCCGTCAGGCAGACGATCCCGCCCGCTCCGATATGACCGAGATCGAGTCGGCAATGCACTATCCAACACCCGTGCACTCGACAATAACGTCCGGCTCGAAGCCGAGATCTGCGACACTGCTGAGTGATAGGTCGCGCCAAGAGCGCTCACGAGTTCGGGCTTCAGTCCGGTTTCCGATCGAAGGACATGGACCTCATATCCCCAGACTCGTACAACGGGCCGCCAAAAGACCAATCGGGCCCGCGCCGGTCACGAGCACGGTCTTCGGTTCCCAGAAGGCGCGCTGGCCTACCGCGAGGACATGCTCCAGCGCCTTTATGATCACCGTCGTGGGCTCGAGAAGCACGCCGAGGATTCCCAGGGAAGGGTCAACCTTGATCGCGTATTCGGGTTCGATACGCCAGCGTCGGACATAAATCCGTCGATTTCCTTGATCCTCGCTCGGTGTACTGGCCGTTGCGGCACATGTCCATTCGCCCACCGCGCAATTCGGGCAGGGAACCGGGTCGGCCGGCGGACGATGCCGGCGCCGGATCCCCTTCTTCAATCCGCTTGATGGACCTGGATCGATGACCCGGCCAAGGGATTCGTGCCCCAGCACCAGACGCGTCTTGCCCGGAGGCGCCCAGCCGTATTTGCCCTCGGCGATCTCGACGTCCGTCCCACAGA
Source organism: uncultured delta proteobacterium (assembly GCA_963830155.1). Lineage (GTDB taxonomy): Bacteria > Desulfobacterota > DSM-4660 > Desulfatiglandales > Desulfatiglandaceae > CAWHLE01. The sequence continues at coordinate 98,610 of CAWHLE010000004.1, forward strand.
CAGCGGCGGCTATCGCTTCGACCAGGACCGAGCCCTCGCGACATCGGGCTCCGGAAAATCTTCGTACCGGACTGTCCCGGGTTTTTTAGGTCTACGGTAATCGCTTTCATTGTATTTCTCCTTATAATACTTTGTAACGGTGCATTGCTTGCATCAGCGGCCAAGGTTCTTTGCCAGAACTCCCTGGCGCAGGCCCCCGTAAAAAAGACCAGGCTGATGCCGACGCTTAAAGCGTATTTTCACACTTTACCGAGGAGCCGGCTGTTGCTGACTTGCTTGCCGACCATTTCCCTGATGATCGTGATGGTTTCGTGGGCCGCCTCCTTGGGGGTCCAGGGCCGTATCGGCAATATTGCAGACCAGTTTCGTAATATCATGATTGATTTTCTTGGCCGTCCAGGTCGTGCCCTTGGTAACCGTAATGTAGACGGAATAGGAGTGATGCATGGTCCCCGGCCGTTCACCGATGATGTGAAGAATCCCTCGAAAAGCATGGGGATCCGCGTTCTCGAACAGCAGCTCGCCGATCCGGTAGCCGGCCCGGACCCGTCCGCCGGTGACCACGATGTTTTTCTCGCTCATGGGTACATTGGCCTCGGCCAGCAATTTCCGCAGTTCATCGACATAGGGCATCAGATGATTTTTATCCATTAGGGCCTTGGCGTTCAGGCCGTCGGAGATCACGATCTGGCCCTTGGGAAGATTGGCGCCCCATGAATTTCTCAGCTTTTCCAGTATTTCGATGGATTCGGGCGTCAGCTTTTCACCGGAGGCAGGCTGGGCGATATAGTCTTCCCGGTCCCTGGACAATGTGCTGACCGGCACGGCATTGGGGATGGTCTTGACAAATCCCGGGGTGAACTCGGCCCAGAGGGACACCTTGGCGTCATCGTAATAGGACTTCACTTTGGCTTCGAGCTGCGGGTTGAGATCCCAGAGTTGCTTGCCGTGGCCGGTGGCCAGATCGACGCCCCGGTCCTCGACTTCTTTAATTTTCTTCCGGCCTTCGGCATAGATGGCGTCCTTGGAACGCTTGTCGCCCTTGGCCTGGCAGTACCGGTAAAAGACCCAGAGAGGATCGCCAAAGTGCTCGGTATAGGCGTTGTTGGCATCGACGATCCCGAGCCGTTGATAGAACTCCCACATCGCATCGTTGACCTTGTAGCCGAATTTCTCCCGGATGCGCACATGGTCCTGAAAGGCCGTTGAAAGGTAGCTCAACATGGGGTCGTTCTTGGTGGGCAGCGCAATCAGGTAGGCGGGATTGGCCGGCATGATCTGGTCCTGGCACCAATCCAGGTCGTCCAGGGTGACGTCCATGTGCAAGGTGGAGCAGATATCGAGACCGATGGTCAATCCATGCAGTTTCCCCATGGCGATATCCTCCAGGCAGCAGCGCACCAGTTGCTCGCGGGTCTTGAAGACCTCCGGCCCGATGAAACCGGCCACGTCATTGACATGGAGCCACGCGCCCTGGGGCTGCACTTTTGCCAATTCCATCGCCACCGCCCGGCTGAAGCCGTACTTCCGGGATTCGAGCACCATCATGTCCACACCGTTTTCAGCCCCATTGGTAAACTCGGACCCCTGGCCGGTCTCAAAATAGAGCCCGTATCGTTGGCCTTCCTTGGATTTGGCATACTTCAAGATCTTATCAATGGTGACATCGAACGTCTGGTTGCATTCATCGGTTCCGGCCAGGCTCTGGAACATCGTTTCGACCGATCCCGGATATTGATCGGCGACTTCCGCCTGGACATCGACGTGGGAAAGGACGCACCAGGGGATGATATCGTTCAGCTGGAAGGTGTCGACCACGTCCTTGAGCGCTTCTTCAACGGCCGCGACACTGGCGACCTGGCTGTCCACGGGGTTGGTCCCGATGACGATGTCGCCGGTGGCATAGGCAAAGGCGTTAAATGTCTGCCACTGGACGTCGTCGGGATGGTCGGTGGGAGAATTGGGCTGGATACGGGCGCCCATATAGCCTTTGGCCCCCATTTGGGTGCCCGGCAGGGGGTTGAATATCTTTTGATCGAGCGCGATCAACTCGTCGTTGGTCATCAGTTTCGGGACGCAGCCGATGGTGTCGCTGGTCAGGCCATACATGACGCCTTTGATGTCCGATTCGGATTGGGTCAGGAGGAATTCCTTGAGCTCCCCCATGGTCCAGTCTTTGACCTTCTCGTACTGGGCCTGGTCCGTGGTCTTCCAGAGCAACTTCTGCAAATCGTCCACAAACACGGGATGGGCATAAAGATCCTTGATCGTCGTATTGGCCAGAAGCTCCCGGGCGATGTTCCGGGTGGCGTCATCCCTGGCGCCCACCCCGATGGTCAGATCGCCTTCCTTGAAATCGTTGGCGGCGCCGATCACCTGCTGATAGAGCGTCTGATCGAATTTCCCTTTTGTGCGCTTGATATAGGCAAAAACGTCCTCGCCCTTCTTCATCTCCTGAAGTTTAACAGGCTCGGCAAGGGCTCGCCTCGCAGCCAGCGACAAACCTGCAAGGGCGGCGCCGGCGACACCCATCATAACAAGAAACGTTCGACGGTGAATGCCTTCATGCTCATTCGGCAACCAATTCTTATCCATAACGTATCCCCTTTTGATCATCCTATCTTCTCTCCCGGCCATCAAATCCCGCTACAGCCATGTTGCCTTCTACTCTTCCTCGAACGCGAAGTCATGTCAAAAGGCTACTTTTCCAAAGGCAGGCCAGCCTTCTCCCGACCCATCAAATGCCCTTCGAAATGTGAGGTGTTGCGATAACCGCGGAGGGCCAGAAGTTTCTTCGCGATCCAGGCGCGCGGGCCATGATTACAATAGACCGCCAGTTCGACGTCCGTTTCCTTCGGCAAGCCTGCCGCTTTCAGCAGAACCTTCCGGGGTGGCGCATTGATAGCGCCCCGTATGGGGGTGCGATTCCCTCTTGGTTAAGCCAAATCGATGCACCTACCTGAAGAGAGGGCGCGATCTATGGGTCCTTGCGCATCGCGCAACGCCTTATTTCTTCACGCCGTGAGCCTGGTCCATGAACAGCTTGATTCTCTCTCCCCAGAACTTGAAGGCGTCTTGGGCGGACCCCCACTTGCTGAACCGTTCCGTGAATCCCGCGCTTTTCTCGTCCTGTGCAACCGCGATCACATCATTGGTCATAGAGTCCATGGCTATAACCTCGGCGCTCGTCGCGCCCGAACCGGTCCAGGACCCCACAGCGCCTTTCTTTATGATGCTGATCCCAAGCCCGATGGGGACCACAGAGGTAACGGCGCTCAAGACCGGCCGGCTCTGCTTGAGATCCGTAATCGCGAAGCGAAGCCGTAGAACGTCGGGTCCCGGCTCGGCCACGATGGGATAAGCATCTTTGAGGACGTTCACAACTTGTTGGTCGCAGCCCTCTGCCAGGTCTTTCATCTCAACGCATCGATCCCCTTGTTTTCCGAGTCGTCGGCAAAATAGAAGATCACACTGTCCAGCATCACCTTGTTGTATTTGCCGAAATCAACCCCTGGTTTCAACCAGCGCATCTTGGCTCCACCTTCAGGGCCGGGCTGCAAGTTCGCGTAATAGCCTTCCAGGAAACCCTTCTTCCATTGCTGCTGCAGGTTCTTTTGGTTGAGACCCCGTCGATGCACAAGAGACCGCGAAGCTCACCAGGGCAATCCCCATAACCGCTGTGATCAATTTCCTGACTGATGTTTTCATTGGAATCTCCTTTCCTCTGAATCAAACGTTTAAAGGTGGCTTTGAAGCTCTCCAGGCCAAGGTCCGGTCGAGACTGTTCCGCTTATGCTCGAAAAGGGTCGCCTCGCAACGCACACATGCGCAGCGTCTCCTTTCAGTTCGGTTTTGGCCGCGCGGTCCCCCACATGGCCACAGCCCCACCACGAGCACCCAGAAGGGGAAGACGTAGAGGCCGGGGATCGCCTCCATGATCAGGCCGGGCAGCAAGATCCATTGCCATCCCAGCACCATGAACAGCAAGATTGCCGTCACCAGATCGGCCGCCCACTGCACCGGCGGGGTGAGCGTCAAAAAGACCGAGAGCCCATCGGCCAGAGCGGCCATAGTGAAGGCCAAGATCAGCCTTGTCCTGGAAAAGCGGGGGCGGAAAGCTAGGAATTCTCTCCATGCGGGATTGGTGATTCCGGCGGCATAACCTCAACTGGTACCTCTGGACTGATGGATAATCTCCCTTCAAAGCACATCTCACTCCGATGCCGTTTCCGGCGTCGCTTGCCCCGTCTCCCGGCGAAATGCCGCGATCGCATGGCGGTTGGTCGGGTACAGGCGGTTTTTCCCAATCAATTCCAGCAGATGATAACGCGCCAACAAAGCAGAGGTCGGCTGATTGGCACGGCTCAGGGCAACGGTCACGCCACGGTTGGCCAGCCACGTCAGAACCTGATGCAGTACTTCCTCACCGGTGGTGTCAATATCAACCATCGCTTCCGCATCCAGCACAAACCATTTGACGGGTGTGGCGGCTTGCGTGACCAGTTTCTCTACTTCTTCCTCAAAAAAAGTGGCATTGGCGAAATAGAGCGGTGCGCCAAAGCGATAAATGATGATACCGGAAGTATCAGGGGCATGGTCTGTTTCCTCAGGCACAAAATGACTGCCGTCCGGTGCTTCCCGTAACACCCAGGTGCCGGGCCGGGCCGCCCGCCGGAGCAGATCGATCGTGGCAAGCAGAAAGGCAATGATGACGGCCCGCGATGGCCCAAACACCAGGACACCGAGCAGGCAGACGGCGGCAACCCAGAATTCAGACCGGCGCATCTGCCACAATTCTTTAAGCTCCTCGACTTCAATCAGATTCAACACGGCACTGGCGACAACCCCGGCCAATGCCGCAGTGGGAAGGTACGCCAGCTCATCTGTAAAGAAGACCATGACCAGCGCGACCGTCACTGCCGCCACCAGACTGGAGAGTTGCGTGCGGGACCCTGCAGCGTCCATTGCCGCGGTGCGCGAGGCACTGGGGCCCGAGACCAACGAACCGGTGAACCCGCTGGCGATACTGGTCATGCCGTAGGCAAACAACACCTGGTTACCATCCGCCTTGGTGTTGTGCTTGCGGCTGCAGCTGCGGACCAGCAGCAATGCCTCGCAGAGGGTGATGCCGACCACCGCCATGGCGCCGGGCAGCAGGCGCAGATAGTCGGCCGGCGGCACGTTTGGCAGCGTCAGGGATGGGAGTCCCGACGGCAGTGACCCCAGCACGCTAACCCCTTTTTGATCCAGGCCGAACACGGCGACGATGACCGTCATCAGGATCAGTGCGATCAACGCCGCCGGTGCCTTGGGTATGTAGCCTTTCATTAAACGCACGATAACAAAAGCGCCCAGCCCGATCGCGACCGAGTAAAGATTCGCATGAGGTATGGACTCAAACAGGGCGATGAGCTCCACAAAATAACCCGTGGTGTCGACGGAAGTGGCCATCGCACCATGGAGTTGCTCGGCGATCGCCGCCAATCCCGATCCATCTACTATATGAGAAGCCCCAAGGATCCTTCTGACCTGGTTGGTCAACACCTCGATCCCCAGACCGGTGATGAAGCCGGCCAACACCGCCCGGGACAGAAAATTGGCGAGAAACGCCAGCCGAAAAAACCAGAACACAAAGAACAGCAGGCCGCACATCAGCGCCAGGGCCAGGGCATATTGCACCCGCAGCGGGTCTCCTATCGGAGCAAAGCCGATCAGCACCGCTCCCAGGATCGCAGCAATGGGGGCATCCGGGCTTCCCACGACATGGCGCGAGCTGGTGAAGATGGCAAATATCGCCAGTGGAATGATGCCCGCATAGAGGCCAAACACAGGAGGTAACCCAGCCACCTGCGCATATCCGATATTGAGGGGGATGATCAAGGCCGCCAGGGTAATGCCGGCTGAGATCTCGCTCGGAAAATTTGCCCAGGTGAATCCTCTCAAACCTGAAAACATCGTGGGCCATTGAAACTTATTTGCCGTACCCATGCATCAATCCTCTTTTTGTCGCTTCAAGATCGTTTCGCCCTTTTCCCTGATGATAATTTTCGCTGTTTCTTCGGTTACTTCTCCGGCAAGTCGCGCGCATTGCTGTTTCTGTTCCGGCGAGCCGCGTGTAAAACCTTTTGTCAGTACCCGACAGCAGGGGACCTTATGCTTCTTCTTAAAGAGATTGTGCAATTCATTGGAAAGTTCCATGGCCTTTTTCACTTTGTCGTCTTCTTTCGCCGAACTTCTCACCGAAAAACATACCAAGGGCCATCGTACCGCCCACCATGCTCCGCAGATGCAGCCTGAACCGCCCACGCCATGAGGAAAGGCCGATGCCAGAGACACAATATCCTCAGGCAATTCCGTTTCGAAATTTTCAGAAATCACTTTCAAGACAGTTTCCGAGCAATAGAAATCACCGGCCATATAATAGGCTTCCGCCTTTTCGCGCACCCTTTGCAGATCAGCCGTAACATCCATGGAACGCCTCATTTTTATGGAGCCCAAGGCGACCCCTTGGCTCCATCGATTCAATTACGCCAAAGAACGTCAAACGATCAACTGCCGGCGCTTTCTGAAAGACTTCCAAAGGTCGCCTGCAGCGAATGCCCTTCGTTGAGCTTCCCCCCGGCTACCCGATCCGCCGCGTCGACGCCTGCAGTTCAGTCGTCTTGGGCAACTTTGACGTGGTTACCTTCTTCCAGCGCTCTTCGAGCAGTTCTTTCGCCGCCTGCTCGAGGAATTTCGGTGCGGCCCACTTGTAGACGTCGAAGTCGTTCTTGATGTAGCCGTGGCTCAGCATGAAGTCCTTCCCGATCTCGACGGAGACCAGGTTCTGGGGCGACAGGTTGGGCACCATGTCGATGTGCTTAATGCCTTCGTATGTATCTTCGACGTCCAGGTAGAACGTCTGCTTGTCGAGGATCGCCGCGGCCGCGTGCTTGTGCTCATTGGCCCAGCGCCCCACCTTGATCATGCCTTTCATAAAGGTAACAACCAGCTCGGGGTGCTGCTCGGCCATCACGTCGGTGCAGGTGATGGCGGCGGGGATGTTGGCCACCTGCAGGGTCCAATCCGGATACCTGGACAGGTCCTCGATCGCCTTGAACTTGCCCGTCGCCTCCTGGAGATGCTGGAAGGGTTTACTTTGGGTATAGATCGCATCGACGATGCCCTTTTCCAACGCCGTCTCCAGCGGACGGAAGGCCAGGTCGTATTTATGGTTACGTTTCAACCACAATTCAGATGGGTTTTCCATTGGGTCTAGCATAGCAGGATTGTTGTACCAGTCATCGGCGTATGGGAATTCCACGATCTCGACGTCTTTGCGGGTCATGCCGTTCATCCTGAGCATCAGCTCAATGCCCTGCTCCTCCTGGATACGCCACCAGTCGTTTTTAATTTGGTTTAAACTTTTTGAAAGCCCAATTTTTTTGCCTTTGAGCTCGACCATACGATAGATGTTATCCCTTGAGCGCACCATCATGCAGCCGCCTTCGTGTGGGGCATGCGTCACCCCTAGGAGCCTCGTCCGGCGGATGTCAGCCTGAACGTGGACGGGAGGGAACAAACCTCCGAAGCGGATGAGGTTGTCCAGATTGTGGATGTAGTGCGGATACCAGTCGTTCTCGCGGGTGGAGCGTAAGAAACTGTATTTCACGCCGATCTTCTTGTACTCCTCCCGGGTCCAACCCAGTTCCTGGTCGACATTGCTGGCGGAGACAAGAGGGCAGTTGGTGTAATACACCTCTTTCCAGTTCAGTTTTACCGTGCTTAATTTTGTATTTTTAAAAGTTGTGGTCTTGATCTCTTTGGAAAGATCCCCCGGTGAGCATGCGGTCGCATCACCACTTTTGCTTGCTTTGTTAGCCATAATTGTGTTTCTCCTTTTCTTATGTTGGGCATCACCGGACCGTCGATGATGGCGGTTTCTTATTAGATAGACCCGGCCGCCTCGCTGTATTTGATTTGCAGCGCAAAGTCATTTCACACCCGGGGTTTTTTGGGTCATGTATTCCTCCTCCGCGGCCAGAAACTCAAGGCGCCTCTCTTCCCATTCCGTAAAACTGGAGGGAACATGGAACCACTCTTCTTCAGGTACCGGCGCCAGGTGAAGCGCATCAAACGCGCATCCAACAACGCATGCCCCACATCCGACGCACTTTGCCCGGTCATATACCGGCATGTCATCCGTGGCTTCATTAAAGGTATGTGCAAAAAATTGGCAACGCCGGACGCACTCCCCGCAGTTAGTACATTTCTCCTTATCCTTGACAGCGCGGTAGTTCGATCTCTGGACCGTCTCCGCCAAGTGGGCCAGTCGTGCGGCATTCAGGATCGAGCAGCAACAACCGCAGCAGTGACAGCCACCGACGAACTGAGGAGCCTCCGCTCCCATGGTGAACCCGTAGAATCCCTCAACGACCATGGTCCCCATGGCATCGAGTTCGTTCCAGAGTTTGATGGCCTCCTCTCGACTGAGCACGTTTTCCGAGAGCGGGACCACAGGCGGCATGCCGACGAAACCACAACGCTTGATGGGCAACGCGCAGCTATGACCATGCAGTGCCGCCTTCTCCTTCTTGCACACGCAATCAATCACGAGGAAACGGTCATGCCTCTGGAAGTGGGCATCGATGTCGTTGTGGGGTTCCCGCTCGAGCCACTCGGCCTTGAGCGAGCCACGGTAGGGGATGACGCCCTGCGGGCCGGGCCGCGGCGCAAAGATTTTCTCACCCCCACCTTCGATCACGTATTGCTCGTAGATCTGGGCAAATTCTTTGGTCGTCGGCTTGCTCTCCTGCAGGTAAGATTCGTACCAGCCCACCAGGAAAGGCTGAAGCCGGTATTTTTTCACATTCACCACCTCGGCTTTCTGGCCGGGCTTTGCCTCCACTTTTCCAAGTCCTTTAACGCCGGTTTCAAGGGCAAGTGTGTCTGCGCGAACCATTCGCCGGGGTATCATGCCCTCAAGTAACACGGTCACCTTATCTTCAGGAAGGCCCACGCGTTCTGCGATCTCGGCAGCAGTCTCAGGCTTGCGGCTCAACGTGCTGGCAACCAGGGCCTCTTCGGGTGTGAACACCAGTTTCATTAGTTTGATTTCCAGTTTGGAGGGTGTTCTGGTAAAGCCAGCTGGAAGTGCGTCCAGCGCATCCGCCAGCCGTTCGTAAACATCTATGAGTTTGTCATTATTTTTCATAAATGCTTTCCTTTCATATTGATGTCTTGTAATGGTTCATTCTATAAAGGATTCCCAAGGTAGATGCCTAGCGACTGGGCAAGTCTCCTAAATTCGCTGTCTGCGGGTACGGTTCTTACTTTATTGACCGCTTCTGCCAGTGGAACGAACTTGATGTCAGGCGGAACAAAAGAGACCATCACCCCGTTTTGGCCGGCTTTCAGAACCTGCACAGCCCCGGCACCGTATGCCATCCCCAGTTGGTGGTCCAGTGCTGTGGGGTTACCTCCCCTGGCCCAGGGACCAATAACGAGCGGATAGATTTCCGTGGCGAGCAGCTCTTGCAGGGTGGTCGCAACTGTTCCGGCAACCTGACCTGCTGCCGGCACTGAAAGAGAAGCATTGGGGGGATTGACTGATGGCTGACCGGCCTGCATTTGCGAGTAATCAACGAACTTCGCCCCTTCGGCCACCACCACCAAGCCATAAGGCCTTCGGACCGATATTTTATCTTTTAATCTCGATGCCAGATTTTTCAGATCGCAGGGGATCTCAGGCATCAGGACCGCATCGGCGCGCACGGCAATGCCGGCCTGCAGCGCAATCCATCCGGCCTGCTCTCCCAGAACCTCCACCACGGCAATTTTCCTAGCCGACCGGGCTGCCTGATAAGCCTTGTTGAGCATTTCAATGGTGATGCTTAGCGCGCTGTTGAACCCAAAGGAAATTGCAGTGGACGCAATGTCGTTCTCGATCGATTTTGGAATGCACACCGTATGGAGCCCTTTGTAATGGAGCTTATTGAGAATAGCCAGACCCTGGTTACCCACGACGGAAATCAAAGCATCGATGTCTTCTGCCTTTAGCCTTTTCAACAACTCATCGGACAGGTCCACTTCCTCCATCGTTTTGTCTTCTTTTGCCGTTCGGACATGAAATGGGTCCACCCTGGGCGCCTGGCCAAGGATGCCTCCGGTGGCGGGATCGAGGTTCTCGATAAGCTCAGGACTTAGAGTAATCAATCCACCGTCGGGATAGCGGTCCGGGTGCAGCAACCCTTCAAACCCATCCCGGATGCCGATCATCTCCCATCCCAATTTACCTCCCGCAATGGCCGCACCCATAACCACGGCATTCGTTCCCGGGACAAAGCCCGCCCCCACATTAATCGCAACGCGCCTATGCGTGCCTGCATGACCCAGATTTTTAATCATAATATTCCTCTTTTTATCTGTGATAGTTTCAATGCAACTTTTGTGAACATTCCGGAATGTTTTGATAAATCCGCAATCTCAATTCCGAAATACGCAAGCTTATGACTGCAGGTTACTTCTGCGCTGCCAGATACTCCAGGCGCCTCTCTTCCCATTCCGCCATGCTGGAGGGAGTATGGAACCACTCCTCTGCAGATACCGGCTCCAGCTCAATCGCATCAGTTGGACATCCAATCACGCACACGCCACATCCGATACACTTTGAGCGATCCACCTTCGACTTGCCATTCTCCATCCTCAGCGATGGCGTCCACGGGGCAGCGCTCGATGCACTCGCCGCAGGAAATACACGCTTCCGGATCGACGACGGCGCGGTAGTTCGATCGCTGCGCCCCTTCCGACACTCCGGAGATTTTCTGGCCGTGAAGCACCCCGCAGCAGCAAGCGCAGCAGTTACACGTGCCGACAAACTGAGGCGTCTCCGCTTCCATGACGAATCCATAGACCGCGAGGTGGACATGCCCCAACTGTTCGAGCTCACCAAAGAGTTTTAACGCCGCCTCCCGGTCAAGAACGTTTTCCGAAAGTGGCGTCTGGGGTGGGACGCCTACAAAACCGCAACGCTTCATCGGCATCTTACAGCTGTGGCCGTGCAATAACTCCATCTCCCTTTTACATACGCAGGGCAACACGACAAATCGTTCGTGCCGTTGGAAATGCGCGTCGATGTCAAGGTGGGGCTCCATCGTCTTCATCAACTCAGGCTTGAGCGAACCCCGCACCGGAACGACGCCAAGCACACCCGGTCGCGGTGACAAAATCCGCTCGCCACCGCCCTCAATCACGTATTGCTCGAAGAGCTCGGCAAATTCCTTGCCCAGCAGCCGCATATTGGCTTCGTACCAGCCAACCAGGAACGGGCCCAGCCGGTACTTCCTCTCGCCCTCGACCTGAAGCGTCACGCCGGGCAAGGCATGCCCAGGTGAGTCCAACCGAACCAGGCGCCGGGGAATCAGGCTCTCGAGCAACACGGTTACGTCGGCCTCATCCATGCCGACCCGCTTCGCGATCTCCGCAGCGGTCTCGGGGAATCTGGTTAGCTGGCCGGCAAGAGCGACCTCCTCCGGGCTGAACGCCATCTTAATCAGTTTTATTTCCACCCCGGATTTCGTCCTGGGAAAACCATGCGGAAGCGCCTCCTGCGCGGCCGCAAGGCGTTCGTAGATATCTATTGATTTGTCAGTATTGCTCATTGGGAATCTCCCTTATAAAAACTTGTGTTATCATTTCGGATTTTGGATTTCGGATTGTTTTATTCCGCAATCCGAAATCGCCAATCCGAAATCCGAAATTTCTTCCTACTTTTCCGTATCTTTAGTGCCCCTGCGGCCAAAAGCCTCGTCAATGATAGCCTGGAGTCGCTGAACCACTTCATCGGATGGTGTTTTGTAATCGTCCAGTTCATACACCACGCCCAGCAGCTCGTACTTGCCCAGGCCGAAGCGGTGATACGGCAACAGTTCATAGTCGATCACGTTTTTATAAGGCTTGATGAACGCCAGCACGGCCCGGATGTGCTCCTCATCGGCATTAACGCCGGGAATCAGCGGCGTACGGGCGATGAAGTCGATGTCGGGAAACGTTTCATAGGCTTTCTTGAAGTTCGCCAGGATCCGCTTGTTCTCCGCGCCGGTCCACTTTTTGTGCCGCTCAGGGATCGTCAGCTTGTGGTCATGAAGCATCGTATCCACGTGGGGCAGTACCTTTTCCATATTTGCCCATGGCACATTGCACGCTGTTTCGATCGCAGTATTAAAGCCACGATCGTGCGCCCCTTCCAGCAATGCGGCGCTGAAGTCGGGTTGCAGCAGACACTCTCCGCCACTAAGTGTAATACCGCCCCCGGTATTGCGATAGAAGGAGGCGTCTTTCTCCACCTCGTCCAGTACCTCGTTTACCGTCATCCGTTTCCCGAACATTTCGAGCGCGCCTGTCGGGCATAGCGAAGCGTGTGTCTCCTCGCAGTCCATGGCCAGATGCCAGTTGACTCTCACGTGTTCATCGTCGCCCTCCACAAAATAGAAGGCCCCTTCAGGGAAGGGAGGCTTCAGGCAAAGGCCGCACTTTTTACCGGTGCACTTTTTGGGATCGTATGCAATTTCAGGCTTTATCCGGATGCTTTCGGGATTGCCGCACCATTTGCATCGCAGCGAGCAGCCCTTCAGGAAAACCGTTGTGCGGATACCCGGACCGTCGTGGCTGCAATACCGTTGGATATTCAGTACCGTGCCTGTTATTTCGGATGGCTTGTTAGGTTGATTCTTCATAGTTCTGCCCCCTATTTTCCACAATAAATACCAAGTGAATCTGCAATCTTCAGGAATTCACTGTCAGCAGACACCGTTCTGACTTTGTTGATTGCTTCCGCCAGCGGTACGAACTTGATCTCAGGAGGAACAAAGGCCACCATTACGCCGTTTTTACCGGCCTTCAGTGCTTGCAATGCCCCGGCTCCGTACGCCATCCCCAGTTGCCGGTCGACGGCTGTGGGAGCGCCGCCCCTGACCCAGGGACCGATAACGAGCGGATAGGTTTCCTCGGGTATCAGCAGTTGCAGCTCCGTTGCCACGGTCTCGGCTGCCTTACCTGACCGATTAATGACGTGCTCACTTGCTTCACCGGTTGCCAGCGGCGAAAGGGTAGCTTTTAGTGAGGATGGACTTTCCTCTTTTTGAGCTTTTTTGATGAATTTTGCGCCTTCGGCCACCACCACCAGCCCATAGGGCCTTCTGGGTGAGATCTTATCTTTCAACCTCCCGGCCAAAATTTTAAGGTCGCAGGAAATTTCGGGAATCAGCACCGCATCGGCACAAGCTGCAATACCGGCCTGCAGCGCCACCCATCCGGCCTGCGCTCCCTGTACCTCCACTACCGCAATTTTGCGGGCCGCCTGGGCTGCCTGACGGGCACGGTCGAGCATTTCGATGGTGAAACTCAGCGCGCTGTTGAACCCGAAGGAGACCATGGTCGACGCAATATCGTTCTCGATCGACCTTGGGACGCAAACCGTATTGAGCCCTTTGCGATGGAGCTTATAAAGAATACTAAGCCCTGGCCGCCAACAACTGAAATCAAGGCATCAATATTTTCTGTCTTCAATTTTTTTAACAATTCATCGGACATGTCCAATTCTTCAACCATGTCGTCTTCATTTAACTTTGCGGACATGAAACGGATCTACCCTGGCCGACTGGCCCAGGATACCCCCGGCGGACGGATCAAGGTTTTCAATCAGTTGGGGGCTGAGGGTAACCAGTCCGCCATCGGGGTAGCGTTCCGGGTGCAGCACCCCCTCAAACCCATCCCGGATGCCGACCATCTCCCATCCCATTTTGCCTGCCGCCATGGCGGCACCGGTAATCACGGCATTGATTCCCGGAACATAGCCGGCGCCCACATTGATGGCAATGCGTCTGTGAAAACTGCCATGACCTATTTCTGTTGTCATAATATATCCCCATTTCTGATTATTTTTGTTTATATATTCATTGCCTGTATCTTAAACCCTGCATCGCTGCGGTGAATATCAGGAAAATTCGGTACGGCATGATGGAGCTTCCACGCCGTACCGGTTCACTATGCATCTCAGCACTACCGAATCTCCTGCTCGGTGCGCGCGATGACCTCGTTCTGTACACCCGGGTGCAGCTTGGTGAAGAAGGCGCTGAAACCGGCTACCCGAACCACGAGATCGCGGTATTTTTCCGGATGCTTCTTGGCGTCCTTCAGCGTCTTGGTGTCCAGTACACTGAACTGAATGTGTCGCCGCCGTTTCATAAAGGTCTTGACCAGATTCAAGAGGGTTTCCCGGCCCTTGCGGGTTTTCAGTTGGTCCGGCGGGATCTTCATGTTCATGTGCGCTGCGGTGTACTTGACGGTATCCATGCCTTTCGCCGCCGAAACATCACAGCGCGGTAGGCCCTTTGGTATCGGTTCCGGGCATAGCCGACAGGCTTCCGTCGGTGAGCGCAACTCCGGCTTTCTTGCCGGTGGGCAGCGCCCCCGTCACGAGCCCCATCAGGTTGTGGACACTCTTGGTATAGGCATCAGGTGCCGATTGGATGTCCTTGCTCAGTAGTAACCGCCGCCCTACGTTCTGGAAAGCCTGATAAATATCGTCGTACACCCTGCGAACGAGTCTGTTTACTTCCGGAATGTCGTTACCGTGCTTGGGAGCCTCGAAACACAGCTTCCTGACTTTCTCGTACTCGCCTTCGAAGTTGGCCGCCAGGGCCTTTTTGAGTTCGGCCATGGTCAGCTTCTTCTCGTCGAAGACCAGATGCTTCACCGCCATCAGCCCGTTGGCGGCATCCACGCCGGCTACCGACGATCTGGGCGGTCGTGTAGTAGTTGGCTCCGCCATTCCAGACCTCGGTGCCGGTTTCAATGCAACCCCTTGTCAGGATCGAGCGCCAGCTGACTGGCAGAAATTCGGCACACATAATGCTGGCAATCCAGGCATGCTGACGGAGGGTATCCTCGCAGAACTGGAGCTGTTTCAAGAATGCCGCATAAAGTTCTTCGAAGTTCTTGAAGGTCTCGGGGTCTCCGGTCTTGGGTCCGACCTGTACTTTGGTACGGGGATCAAAGCCATTGTTCAGCGTCAGCTCAAGCACTTTTCCAAGGTTGGGCTGACCTTCCACAGGGTGACCTGTTTCGTAGGGAATATAGGTGCCCACGCAAGCGCCCACACAGGTACGCCGGGCCTTTTCGAGGGTGATGCCCTTCTTGGAGCCACCAAAGAGATTCAGGGCCCGTTTCACCATCACGTCGCCATTGACGAACTGGGGCATGCCGATACCGGTGTTGATTACGTCAAGAACCTTCTCCAGGAATTTGCCACTAAGCTTCTCGGTGTATATGCACGACAGTGGGGGCTGGGGTAGACGCAGATACTGTTGGGCATCGAGTATCAGGTAGTCCATTTCCGCAGTGGCGTCTTCCTCGTTCTCGGTAAAACCTCCAAGGGAGATGCTCTGTCCCAGGTCGGCAGAGTTCTGGATAGCGACCTTCTCTCCATAGTAGTAGCCGATTTCGTTCAGCTTGATGAAGAGGTTCTTGAGCATAAAAGTAGCTTGTTCGGCATCGACCAGGCCTGCCGCCTTGTCGCGTTGATAGAACGGCTCAAAGTTCTGGCCGAGGTAGGCCTCTGAATATCCGCAGCCCACCTGCTCGATTTCAGCTACGATATGACAAAGGAAGTGGCACTGGATGGCTTCTCTCAGGTTTCGGGCCGGGTGCTCGGGCACCCATTCGCAGGTCTCGGCAATGGCGATCAACTCCGCCTTGCGGGTTTTGTTCTTTTCCTTTGCCGCCATTTCCCTGGCCAGCTCGGCATAACGGTGAGCAAACCGAATAATGGCCCTCATGACGATGAGACTGGCTTCATAGAAATAGAACTTGGGTGCATTCGGAAGCAGCATATCGAGAGCCGCCTGCCTCTCTGTTACATCCTTGATCACGCTGGCAAGACCCTCGTTGTAAACCATGGGGTAGTTCAGGTTGCCTCCGCCGCCCGGCCAGGACACGAATTCCGCAACGAGTCCGGCCTTAAAGGAAGGGTTCGGATCATAGCCATACTTTTTGACGAAGATTTCGTCACACCTTGGTTTAAGCGACCGCTTGTCCCAGTAATCGAGCGCCCATTGGTTCGCATTCCGGTCTTCCGGGGTCTTCGACTTTTCAACCGTTTTCTCTTCTTTCATCCACTCCACGTTCCATTCCGGAAAGGTGTAGACCGCGTTGACGGAGCTCGCCATGCTGCCCACGAAGAGGTTTTCGTCAATGTACAACTTCTTGTTGTCAAGCACGTGCGCGAGGAACTTGGCTCTGCGGATGATATTCTGGTAGCCGACGGTGTCCTCGTACACCTCCTTCATGAACCTGACGCGCTCGTTGTCGATCGTCTGCGGCGTGCTCATGTGCTGCTCTTTCAGCCGATCGATCCGTGCGTTATCGACTGTTACCTGCCCTGTGGAACTCTTCTTTGATTCCTTTGTCTTTTCCATCTTTGTTCTCCTATCGTTTAGTTTTTAAAAAAGCTCGTTTATGTTTTGTTGCTCATTACCGGACCGGCGGTGATGGCAGTTTTTTTAAAATCAGGCCCGGCCGCCTAAATGAACCTGATTTCTCGCATGCCGCCTTGATGTTGTACTTCACATCTCCTTTTCACGCTTCCTCGATTCACTGGTCGTCTCTTCTCCGGAAAAAGAGAGCCTGTATTTTGTCCTCTCCCAACACCCGCCCCAACTCCTTGACGCCGAAGAATGGAAAAAAAGCAACAAAAACGACAAGACTATTGGCGAGCAATTCATGGGGCCCTTTCCCCAAGAACTCAGCGAAACCTCCCATGAGCCCCGTCCCCTTCCAAAGCCCCTTTATCAATGCTCGCAGACGGTAAAGATAGCGACAAAGAGGGTGAAGACGACCGTCTTGTAAAGGGTGGGATAAATCAAGGGCTTGTTTTCAAGGCCACGACCGAGGCGGAATACGGCTCCGATCATGACGACTTTTGCAAGAATCAACGCTTCGATCACGGCCACCCAGTAGTTCGCGTACGTGATATCATGGGCAGCCAGAATGAATCTTCGATACTGTGTAAAAGCGGCGAACACAAGGGTGAGATAAACGACATTTATCCAGTACTCGACCATCTCATGGAATATTTTATTCTTCAAATTCCCTTTTTTCTTATCAGGGCTGCTCATAATCTATGGCCCTCCACGAAATATCGTTACCCCTACTCGGGTGATCAGTGGCACGCTTAAATCTGTCTCCACGAAAAGCCTTTCAATATTTCAATTCGCCCAGGGAATGCATCGCACGTGAAATCATGCCGCCCGAGATATTTCGGGCCTTGAACCCGTTCTGCAGAAGGATGCGCGTCGCGTAGTAGGCGCGCTGGGCGGAGCGGCAGATGACATGGATCTCGCGGTCGCTGGGGAGTTCGCCGAGACGTGCGCGGAGCTGACCCAGCGGGATGTTGACCGCGCCCGGCACGTTCTCCACGGCCAGTTCCACCGGCTCGCGCACGTCCAGGAGGAATGCGCCGTCCAAGGAGTCCCAGTGGCTGAGCGGCATGTCGCCCCGAAGGACATCCGCGGCGACCATTCCGGCGAAGTTGACCGGATCCTTCGCGCTGCCGAACTGGGGCGCGTAGCAAAGCTCGGCTTCTTCAAGGTCGTAGATCGTCGCGCCCATCTGGATGGCCATGGCCAGGGCGCTGATGCGCTTGTCCACCGCCGGTCCGTCCTGGCCGAGCGCCTGCGCCCCGAGGAGACGTCCGTCGGATTTGCGGAAGATGAGCTTCAACCCGAGCATCTTGGCGCCCGGGTAATACCCGGCGTGCGAATTCGGAAACAGGTAGATCTTCTCGTAATCCGTGTCGCCGAGCTTCTTGAGCGTTTTCTCGCTGACGCCGGTCCACGCGGCGGCGCCGCCAAACAGCCCGATGATCGCGGTGCCCTGGGTGCCCCGGTAACGGGAATCGCGCCCGGCGATCACATCGGCCGCGATCCGGCCCTGCCGGTTCGCCGGCCCGGCGAGCGCAATCAAGGCTCCACTGCCCGGTCACGAAGTCCTTGACTTCGATGGCATCGCCGACGGCGAAGATGTCCGGGTCACTCGTGCGCATCTGCTCGTCCACGCGGATGCCGCCGCGTTCGCCGATCGCAAGGCCGGCCGACTTGGCCAGCGTCGTGTCCGGCCGCACGCCAATCGCGAGGATCACGATGTCCGCCGGGAAGGTCTTGCCGGAGCTCGTTTGGACCTCGATCGCGCCGCCTTCCAACTGCTTGAATCCGACCACCCCGTCGTTGAGCGACAACCTGGACGCCATGCCTTTCCATGTGTCCCTGGACGAGGACCGCGATCTCCGGGTCCAGCGGGGACAGGACGCTGATCGGGCTTCTGGATGAGGGTCACATTGAACCCGAGATGGACCAGGTTTTCCGCCATCTCCAGACCGATGAATCCGCCGCCGACCACCACCGCACGCCGCACCGGCTTCACCAACTGAATCCCCGAATACCTGAACATCCCCGCCAGGAACGTCGTGCCTCTCTCGATCCACTCGCGGATTGTCCTCGCGTCCGGCACGGTCCGCACATGAAAGATCCCCGGCAGATCGATGCCCGGCAGGGGCGGATGAACCGATGCCGCCCGGGCGAGAGCACGAGCTTGTCGTAGGACTCGGTCGTGACCTCGCCGGTCTTGACATTGCGCAGGTCGACGGTTTTCTTCTTCGGCGATCAATGGCGATCGCCTCGCAGTTCGTCCGCGCATCGATCGCGAACATGCGCGCGAAACATCTGTTCGGTCGCCACCAGGAGGCTCGACTCCTTTTCAATCACGCCCCCAATATGGTAGGGCAGCCCGCAGTTCGCGTACGAAACATACGGCCCGCGTTCCACCATGAGGATTTCCGCCTTTTCATCCAACCTGCGCAGACGCGCCGCACACGATGCGCCACCCGCAACCCCTCCAACGATGACGACCTTCATAATAGTCCCCCTTGTTCCTTTCACTTGTTGTAATCTTTTCCCAATCAAGCCATTTCTTCCATCATTCCGGATTGGCAGTCTATTCATCTCGCATGGCTTCTTGCCTTTTCGATCGTCTCAATCCCCGCCGAGCTTGCGATGGTATCGAACCTGATCTCGGGCTGTTTGACTCCCATCTCCAAAACCAGGAGTAGGTTGCGGTATTCATCTGAACGGATATGAAGGTCCAGATCTTCCTCGGCCTTCCAAATTCCTTCGAACATAAGGACGTCCTTTTCCTGCAGGTCCCCGTAAATGTGGGAGCGGAGACAGCCAGTATAGTCCCTGCATTGCTCAGTCATCGATCTGAGGATTTTCAATGCCTCACCACGCTTTCGGGGTGGTATCGTCATCCTTATGGTCGCGAGAATCATGTGCTTCTCCATTTCGTGGCTCTGTTAACGGGTCGCCGGTGCTTCTTCTGATTCCAAAGATCTTCCGTGTCCTTGTCGAGAAGAATTGACGACTGTTTTCCAACCTCACATCATGAAGATTGCCAAATACGTGCCGAGGAAAAGCCGGAGAAGGATTATATTGTCAACATGTGTTATTAAAATGATTTTTATGAAAAAGAGGCGTGACGGGCAAAACGGAAATGGCGAGAAAGGTGTCTATATATCGACAAAAGACATTAATTCGACATGGGCTTGCTGGAGCGCTTGATACCTAATTTCTTCATTTTCGAAAGGAGGGTTGTTCTCTTTAGACCAAGAACCTCGGCGGCGCCGCCCTGTCCAGCGATGCGCCAGCCGGTCTTCTCCAGCACGGCCACCATATGCTTTCGCTCCACATCTTCGAGGTTACCGGTAGCCTCTGTTTCTGAAGATGCGCGATTAGGCACGTGAACGTCCAGGGTTTTACCCTTGCTCAAGATCATGGCGTGTTCGATCAGATTCCTAAGCTCCCTTACGTTGCCCGGCCAAGAATGGGATTGCAGGGCTTGCATGGTCCTCTTCGGGATGCTTTCTATCTCTTTTCCCATCCTTTTCTGAAATTCCTTGACCACGGTCCGGACCAAGAGAGGAATATCTTCACGACGCTCACGGAGGGGTGGAATCACTATGGGAAACACATTCAAACGGTAGAACAGGTCCCGCCTGAATTTGCCGCCCTTCACCTCCTGCTCAATGTCCCGGTTGGTGGCCGCGATAATGCGGACATTGACGTGCAGGGGCTTTGTCGAACCCAACCGCTCGAAGTTGCCTTCCTCGAGGACCCGGAGTAGCTTGCTCTGCAGATCAAGAGGGAGCTCTCCGATTTCATCGAGAAAGAGGGTTGATTCGTCTGCAATTTCGAATCGACCGATCATCCTGGTCAGGGCGCCCGTGTAAGCGCCTTTCTCGCGGCCGAACAGCTCGCTTTCGATCAGCGTGGGCGGAAGGGAAGCGCAGTTGACCGTCACCAGTGGCCGGTCTTTCCGCGAGCTCATGCTGTGGATGGCCCGGGCCAGCAGTTCTTTTCCTGTCCCGGTTTCCCCCAGGAGGAGAACCGTAGAGTCTGTTTGGGCAACCTGCTCCGCCTGGGTCAAGACCTTCTTCATCGCAACGCTTTGCCCCACGATGTCCGTATGCTCAACCAGGACTCTGACCTCCTCCTTGAGGTAGATATTCTCCCTCTCGAGCCGTTCTTTAAGTTCCTCAATCTCACCCATATGTATCTTGATCTGCTTGTCAGCGCGTTTCCGGGCGAGCGCGTTGGCAAAAACTTGCGCGACAAGCTGGAACCCCTTCACGACCGTATCGGGCCAGCTTCTCTCTTCACGAGTGATAGCAAAGCCCAACAGGCCAAATACCGGCCCTTTTCCAACTGATAACGGAACCAACACGGCGGACTTGGCGCTGTACGCGAGAAAATTCTCCCGGTCGAGTCCTGCTTCCGGCGGGAGGTCGGTCATTTTTGAAATAGTGACGGTCTCCCCGTCCAGGACCTTCTGCGCCGTCCATGGGAAGAAATCCCTTGCATTCATCCGCTCAGGGGGAAACAGGATTCCCGGAGGCTGATGGACATGTGTCAGCTGCAACGCCCCGGGCTCTCGGTCAGCGATTTGCCAAAGTGTGGAGCGGTCAATATCGAGGAGTTCGCAGATGCGGCGCTGGGCACCCTCAATTTCACCGTCTATCCGGTCGGTGGGCACATTGACAAAACGCGATGAGATTTCGGCCAGGAGCGTCTCGAATTGTAACCGTTCTTCCAACGCCTGCTCAGCCAGCTTGCGCTCGGTGATGTCGACAGACACGCCCATAAGGCGGTCCGGCTCGCCGGTGGGAGTGAAATGCGGACGCCCGCGGGACACGATCCACCGCGTGTGGCTATCGCCAAACCGAATGCGGTATTCCACGTTCAGGGGTTCACCCGCATGCATGGCCCGCTCGATGCTTCCCTGAACGATTTGCCAATCGTCACGATGAACCGACCCTTCGAAACGCTCCATGCTGATGATTTGGTCCGCTGAATACCCGAAGATAGCCCGAGCCTTCTCGCTGGCCCAGAAGACACGCGTGCGCCAATCCAGCACCCAGAGCCCCACGTCGGCGGAGTCAGCGGCCAAACCCAGCCGCTCCTCGCTTTCGCGCAAGGCCAGATCGAAGCGTTTCCGGGCGAGGACGTTTGTAAAGATTTGCCCAATCAGTTGCAGTTGATTCACCAGCGCGTCCGGCCAGTCGCGCTCCGCCCGCGTGGTATTCAAGCCCAGCACGCCAATGAGAGGCCCGCCCCCCACTGAGAGCGGGATGCTCAGATTCGATTTGATGCCCAACTGGCGGCAGACTTCCCGGTCGTGGGCAGCCTCTGCCGGCATCTCCTCCAGCGAAGAAACGGCAACGATGCGACCCGCCTGCAGTTGTTTTATGAACCAAGGGAAATCCTCTTGCTTCAGCAGCCCGGGCGGCTGAGGCCCTTGTTGGACGGTATAATAGTGGGTGGCCGTGAGGGCAACCGGGTCTTCGTTCGACAACTGCCAAACAGCCAAGAGGTCGATGTCAAGTGACTTGCAGATGCGGCGCTGGGCCTCCTCGATCTCGCGGTCCACCTCGGCGGCCGGCACATTGACAAAACGCGATGAGATTTCGGCCAGGAGCGTTTCGAATTTTAACCGTTCTTCCAATCCAGTGTGCGCTGTTTCAATCGATTCTTGCATTTGTCAAAGCCGCTGCCCCCAATCGCATTCGCTCGTGTCGAAGACTATTTCCTCGGTCCTAGTGCCTTTACAGCTGTTGCTAGTATATTTTGCCTTCGCGTATTTTTACCACTTTCATGATGGAGTTGCAAAGTGGGGAAGTAGACCATGGATGGGTTGCAGGCGGTCGCAACTTTGAAGTACAGAGGAACTTCGGAGAGAAGAGAGGAAAAATTTGAATGTCGAAATCTCTGGCACGTCCAGGCAGACGGCTCTCCCTGAAACGGGCCGCCGATCAGAACGCCCAGGTGAAATTGGCGGTAGGAAGAACATGCCTCTCTGCTGGTAACCACCACCGCCTTCGGCTACCAGTAAGGGAGACAGGCCTTGCGCAGCTCCCCAAGCAACACGTTGTCCCCTTTCTCCTACTCCGGAGCATTTAAGGTTTTTCGTTTCCCTTTTTTTGAATTTATCTGTGGCACATTTCTTTTCGCTTGTCACAACTGGTTAAAGTTTGCTGAACGACTTGAGCATGTCTTGCCAGTTAGCACGAACAGGATTATCCATAAAATCCGGGCGGCGTTGCAGCGTGAGGGCGTCGCTGGGACAGATCGAAGTGCACAGCCCGCAGCCAATGCAACGCTCGGCTTTCAAAGAGACCTTTTCGCCGTCAGCTGAAAGGGCTTGCATCTGGCAGCGTTCCAAACAGGTCTGGCATCCCTCGCATTTATCCGCTTCAAAGCTTGCAACAAAACCGCTGCTGATCACTTCTGCTGGTCTGGGATGGTTCTTGGCAGCTTTAAGAGCCCCACAGCAATCACCGCAACAGCAGCAAATAAACTCCGCGTGCTGGGAGTTGCTTGGCTGGAGCACAAGGTTGAATTCATCAGCTTTTTTTAGAATCTGCTCCACCTCCATACGCTCGATTCGTCGTCCTCTACCGGTCCGGACGTAATAGTCAGCCCAATCACCAAATCCCAAGCAGACCTCTTCGGGAGCATTACAGCTGGCCCCGGCTATCTTGGCAACACGGCTACAAATACAGGGGGCAACAGAAAAACGGTCCTCGCTTTTGATTAGTTCATCGATTTTTTCCCAAGGGAGCACTTCGAGTTGGGCCGGGATGCGTTTACCGATCGGAATAGTACGCATCTGGCCTGCCCCCACCGGAAGCGGTCTTGGCACCTGTGTTGTCCTCCATTCGCCCATTTCACGGAGAAAATCGGTCGTAAAGCGATTGACCTGGAACTCCCAAATTCCAACAATATAAGGAACTGCCTGGTAAAGGGCAGGCGAATTTGGGGGATAAACTGAAAAAATAAGACCTTTATATGCCATTTCTTCCAATCGCTTTTCGGTTTCAGCAACCGACAATCCAGCCCGCTCTGCGATTGTTTTTGCGTCTTCACGGTTAAGTGTCAGTTTTAAGGCAAGTTCGGCTTCTTCCGGTGTAAACAGGTTTTGCAGGATCCTGATATCAGCCCCGGTTTTACTGGGTGGGAAACCTCCGGGAAGTTGGTCAAGCTGGTAAGCAAGTCTTTTAAATACATCTTCTTTTTCCATCATTCTATTCTCCGAATTAGAATTTCATTGCCGTGTTGGAACCGACAAGGGCTCTCTCTTTATCAGGATGTTATCACCTCTGTTGCAAACAACCAAAGCACGAGAAATCGGTGCTGCAATCTGTGCATTAATCGCCATCCCCACTAGTGCTATGAACAAACCGAAATAGAAAGAGCTTTTTTCCCACAACTGCCAATCTTCACTTGCGCAAGACCGTTCTGCCCCTAGGAGGTCAGCCCGAGACTGCTCAAGATGCGCTGAACCGCCGTAACGCTCGGGGAATCATCGGGGAGATCCGTGGTAGGCAGGCCAAGGCGATCATAATTTGCCACGTTCTCATCTGAAGGGATAAGACCCAAAAGGTCCAGGCCCATGGTTCGGGCTTTCTCCTGCAGATCGGCAGCACCGTTGAGCACCCGGTTCAGGACCAATCCGATCCGGTATTCCTGTTCGACGCCGTATTTTTCGGCGATGTCTCTCAGATAGACGGCCGTCCTCAAGCCTTTCAGCGTAGCGTCGGAAACCAGGATCAAGGTGTCCAACCGGCTGATCACTCTCCGATTTATCTGTTCAATGCCCGCTTCGCAGTCGATCAGGGTGATTTCATACTGCTGGGCGAGGGATTCGATGCCGAATTTCAGCAGTTCGTTCACCCCGCAGAAGCAGCCGGGACCCTCGGCCTGGCCCAGGATCAATAGATCCACTCCCCCGTGATGAAGGACCGCTTGCTCCAGGATCACTTCCCGAATGTGACGCTCCCCGATTTCCCTTTTCCCCCGGGGGTCTTCAATGAGCCTCGTGCGCAACGCCCCCAGGGTATTTTTAGGCTCGGCGCCCAGGGCATAGGTCAGGCTGATGGGCGGATCAGCGTCCACGGCAAGGAGTTGGTAGCGGCTTTGCGAAAGCAGTTTGGCCATAAGGGCTGTCAACGTGGTCTTCCCGGTTCCACCCTTGCCCGCCATGGCAATGACTTTTCTTTTAGTTTCCTTTCCGGACTCCTTCATGGCATATCCTTTAACCCGCTCTTCTTTTCTCTCGTTCATAGCGCTCCCTTGCAAAAAGGGCCGCGCCAAGGGCCCCATGCTTTGGGGGTCCACCATGGCCATTTGGTACAATTGAACCCCCAAGACCTCTTGGAGACTGTTGACGACAGCGGGATTCTTGGCTACGCCGCCGGTCATGGCCACCTCTTTTTTCACCCCCACCCGCCTGGCCATTTTGGAAATCCGCTCGGCCATGGCCCGGGCGATGCCGGCGGATATATCGGCCTTGGTTTCGCCGTCGGTCAGGAGACAGAGAACGTCAAACTGGGCCAGGACCGTACAGGTTTTGGTAATCCCCACCGGCTGGGTCGCTTCGAAGGCTATGGGACCGAGCTCATCCAGGGAAAGACCCAGTATTTTGGCCATGTTTTCGAGAAACCGTCCCGTGCCGGCGGCGCATTTATCATTCATGGTGAAATCGGCCATGTAACCGAACTGGTCCACCCGGATCACTTTCAGGTCCTGTCCCCCGATGTCGATGATGGTCCTGACCTCCGGGTTGACCCAGTGTGCCCCTCGGCCGTGGCAGGAGATTTCGGAAATACTGCTCTGGGCAAAAGGAATCCGCTCCCGGCCGTAACCAGTGCTGACGCAATAGGCAAGGTCATTGAAAGTCAGGCCGGCTTTGCTTAAGGTCTTGGCCATCACTTCCTGAGCCGTTTGTTCGGGACGGGGCCTGACCCGCATGATCTCATAGGCCTTGATCTCGTCATCCTGAAGGATCAAAGCCTTACCGGTCAAGGAACCCACATCGCAACCTGCAAAAATCATAATTC
Source organism: uncultured delta proteobacterium (assembly GCA_963830155.1). Lineage (GTDB taxonomy): Bacteria > Desulfobacterota > DSM-4660 > Desulfatiglandales > Desulfatiglandaceae > CAWHLE01. The sequence goes on from CAWHLE010000004.1 coordinate 124,093, forward strand.
GTCACCAGTCCTCAATGTCGGTCCGTATCGACTTGGTTTCGGCTGAATTCCGCACCGGCCAGGGCCGCACCTATAGCGACCACGATTTGAGGGTCGCAGGCCGGTCGGCAGATCTCAGCCCCCAGATTCTCCCCCAGGGACTGGATTACGCTTTGGATCTTGGCCACCCCACCGGTCACCAGGATATCCGGCACAATCCCCAGACGACGAACCGTGGTGGCCGCACCCAGACCGACCGCATAGGTCAGGCCGGCCACGATCTCGGACGGCTCAACCCCGTCATTGACATGGGAGATGATTTCACTTTCCCCAAAGACTGCGCATTGGGCCCCGATATGGGCTCTTTTCTTGGCTCGACCGGCCGTAGTATCCAATTCGTCCAAAGGGAGTTCCAGAACCTGGGCGGCCAGTTCGATAAAAAAACCGGTCCCGGAAGCACAGCGGTCATTGTTCCGGTATTCCAGGATCCCCCCCTGTTCCTTGAGATGGATCACCGTGGTCGTCAGACCACCGATATCCACCACTGTACGCACGGAAGGTCGAACCCAGCGGCCGCCCCTGGCCAGGCAATTGATCAAGCCCTCTGTCCGATGGGGATAAGGGATGTATTTATTCCCCCAACCCGTGCCGCTCCAGGAGGAGATGTCCGCCGGGCTTAATCCGGTTGTCTGCAAAACTTTGCTCAAAGATTCCTCAGCCACTTTCCCCAGGCGGCCCTCATTGGGGGTTATATCCCATCCCACCAATGAGCCGTCGTTGAGGATCACGGTTTTGGTGGCCAGGGCACCGACGTCACAACCTAACACGATCATATCCACATCCTTACAAGGTGGTGAAGAACTCATTCATGGTCCGCCGCAGCTCGGCCGGCGGGGTAAAGCGTTTGTCAAACATGTCCATTTCAAAGCGCAAGGTCGGTGCCCCGGTTTCTTCCTTGACCTTGTCGCTTAAGAGTTTGTTCAGTGCCCAGTAGTGCTTACAGGCCACGTGACCGCCGAGGATCAGGGCATCGGCCTTGTAGGCTTTGATGATATTGACAAAGTCATTGATCCAGATATCGGAAAAACCCATGGATTGCCCGCCCATGGGCATCTGCATGGTCCTCCAGGCAAGGCCCTTCAACATGGTCTCCATATTGGTCGTATCCACCAGCCCGACATCCGGAGGGAAATAGGTCAGGGTGTCACAGATGTAGGTCACCCCGTGCTCATCTTCCAGCCAATCAAAAAGCGAGAGATCATAACACTCCCAGGTATAGCCGTAGACCGCCCTTCTTTCCTTTTTCCCTTCGGGAATAACACCCCGGCCATGATCGGCCCTCTCCTTGACCTCCTCATAAAGTTCTTTAAAATAGTCGGTTGCCATGGGGGTTCCGATCTGGGTCATAAATATGGTGTCGGCCGGCCGGTGCCAGCCCGTATCCGGGCACGGGTTTCTTTTCTTCAGCTCTTGAATTTTCAAGATATACTCCATGGCCCTCGTTGCCGTGCCGGCAGTAGCTTCTCAGTTTTTCTTCGGAAAGGGTATTCCCTGTTATCTTCTCCAACTGTTTGATCATTTCCTTTATTTCATTCAACATGTAATTCAACCCCCGGTCATTGCGATAATAGGGGGTCTCCAGAGTAACCAGGGGGACCTTGAATTTGTGGGCCGTCCATTCGTAAAGCTTGTTACTGGCATCACAAGGCGTGGCCGTTTTAATAAGCAAATCCGGTTTAGGGGTCAGCCCCATCAATAGAAAGCCGGCGGTACCCTTCTGGGTGGAACAGAGGTGGTCCGGGTACCCTATTCGCCTCAATCCGGTCGACCCCCTCTTCGGCACCGGTGGTATACAAGGCCGAGGTCAATCCGCAAACCACTTCATAGCAAATGGGCACTACCCCCATAGACAACATGATCTCCACGCTGATCGGGAAATAGTGGTAACAGGCCAATTTCCCCGAATCCAGTTCTTGGTTGGCCCAGTCCGCGTACTTCATAATATTTTTCACGAAGGCGGAGGCGCTCCTTCTGTTTTTCTCTTTGAGAATGGTGTTGATTAAATCGTTCTGGACCATGTCAAAGTTGGCCTGGTAATTCTCGGGAAGGATTTCCCGGACCACCTCCTTCCCTCCCCAATCTTCCAAGGATTGAAGGCCTTCCTGGGCTAAGATGAAAGTGGCCAGTTCCCCCGTGGTTTTCCAATTATCCAAAATGGTTCTGTCTTTTCTGTTCGACATCTCCTTACCTCCTGGCAATTCTTTCCATAAAGGCTTCGATCCTTGTTTTGATTCTTCCCACATCCGAAATCATGTGCTCCCTTTCCAAAACCATAACCGGGATGTTCATGGGCTCCAATTCCTCTGCCAACATGGTGCTCTCCACGGCATGACCGTCGCAAAATACGATCTTCTGAAGAATGATGCCGTCCACATTGGCTCCCTTGGCCATCTCCTCGGTAAATCGAAGGCGATTTTCGAATTCCCCCATCATGCGTGGGCAGGGATTATGATAATAATAACGCTTGGCGATGGCCTGCAGCGGGTCCCCATCCTCCTCAATCGGATTGAGGAAATGCCTGGACCCAAAACAGAGAGAATCGGTCACCACCATGCCTCCCAAGCCCTCGATGATCTCGATCAGTTGGGGGTTATCCAGGGCGGAACCGCCGACCATCACCCTTGCCTTGTAATCGGTTATCTTGGGTTTCCGCCGAATTTCGTCCAAGGCCTCCTGGAGGAGCTCGTTGAATTTTTTTCTCGGCATGATTCCGGCAGAAAGCAATATCTTGGTGACCTCCGAACCGGAAATGGGAATCTCCTCGGCCTTTCTGAGCTCATACAGCGCTTCAATGAGGTTCCTGGATTCATTATAAAGCCTTATGGCTTGCCTCAGATCCTGTTCCGAACAACGGACCCCGAATTTATGGGCCAGCTGTTCCTTGAAATTCGAAATCTCTTCCTGATACCATTTAAGACCGGAATCATTGATGGCATGCGGCAAAGTGACCATGAATAAGTTCTCGGTGGAGAGGTGTTTTTCCCAAATCTCGTAAAGCCGACGGATCTGGTCGCAGCCATTGAGCAGGCAGAAGCCATCCAAAAAATCATACTCTCCGGCCAGGGCGGTTTGCAGGAGGCACCGGGAAAAAGTACAATTGAAACGGTGCATATAGACATCGGCCAGTCCTGTTTCTTTCGTCCCTCTGGCCTCCATCCGGTAGGGAAACAAGCTGGCCGCCTGGATGATCTCCTCCGGGACATAGCCGCAAGCAAAGCCTACCACCCGTCCGCCATCGGCTTTCCATTCCTTCAAATAGGGGTTGTCCCTGCGATCGGGCAACGCAGTCAATTCTTCTAAGGCCTTCATGCTCCCTCCTTTTTCATCTCCTCTTCTCGGAGTTGTTTCTTGAAAAGCTTTCCTGTTACTGTCATGGGCAGATGCTTCCTGAATTCGATTGATTTCGGGACCGCGTAGGGGGCCAGTCTTTCCCGGCAGTAGGCGATCAGGTCGTCCGCCGTCACGGCCTCTTTGTTTTCCTTACGGAGAACGATAAAGGCTTTAACCCGCTCGCTGCCTGGGCGGTCGGGATCAGGCAAGCCGATCGCCACGGCCTGTGCCACAGCCGGGTGTTCGAAAAGGACCTCATCCACCGTGGTGGAGTAGACTTTGTTTCCGGAGACATTGATCATGTCCTTGATTCGGTCTACCAGAAAGAAATAACCGTCTTCGTCCATGCGGCAGAGGTCGCCGGTCGGGAGCCAGCCATCAACTAAGCCGCTGCCCGGGGTCGGCCAGTAGCCCTTCATGACCTGGGGCCCTTTGATGTGAAGCTCACCGATTTCACCTTGGGGGACATCCGAGCCCGATACCGGGTCAACCAGCCTGACTTCGGTGTCGACCACGGGCACCCCGACGGATCCCTTTTTTTCAAAATACATAAAGCCGGTAATCTTGGCGAAACTGGAGAGGTTGAAATGGGTCACCGGGCTGGTCTCGGTCAGCCCATAAGCTTCGGTGATGGGCATGCCGGTGGTCTTTTTAAACCGGGCGACGACCTCCGGCGGCAAGGGTGCCGCTCCCGAGGTAAAGCTGGTATTGGTGCGCCCGATATTGTGGTCCAGGAGCCTCATATATTGTGTCGGGACCAAGGGGGCCATGAAGGGGCGGCTTTTCTTGAGTTGGGCTGCGATGCCGGCGATATCCCTGGGATCGGGGATCATGATCATCTGCAGGCCCACTGCACAGCGGCCCGGATGGCCCAATGGCCATAGGAATGAAAGGCCGGGATGCCGATCAGCATAGAAGACTTCCCGATGATCCCCTTTTCCAAAGGTCCCATAGCCCATGGCAGGGATTGAAGCGTGTTACAAGTCAGATTATGGTGGGTCAACATGACGCCCTTGGGGCTTCCGGTGGCCCCGCCGGTAAAAACCAGGAGGGCCAGGTCTTCCATTGGATTGATGTTCACCTTAGGCGGCCGGGGGTCGGAGCGGTCGATCAGTTCACGTAGTTGAAGGACCCCGGGCTTCGTGCTTAATTCTGATTGGGCAGCTGAAAAATCCTCTTCCGCCGTGAGAACCAGGTCTTGGAACCCGGTCTCGGATTGGATCGATTGGACCACATCCTTGAACGCCTCCAGGCAGATGACGGTGCGGGCCTGGGATTGGCTGATCTCATGGGTCAGTTCCCTGGCCTTGTGAAGCGGCTGCAGGGAACGTGGATGGCCCCGGCTTTTTGAATGGCGAAGTCACAGATCACGAACTGGGGTGAGGTGTTGAGGATGGTGGCCACCCGGTCTCCCGGCCCCACCCCCATGGACCAGAGTCCGGCGGCCAACCGGTTGACCAGTTCACCCAGTTCTTTGTAAGGGATGGCCCGGCCGCCGTACAGACAGGCCGGCCGCTGGCCCTGTTTGGCCACACTTTCATCCAGAAATGAAAACAGGGGTTTTGTTGGGTAGGGGGCCATAGAAGAGGCCAACCCGAAAGGCCCGAGTTTATAACTCTTCAACCATGGTTTTGGGTGATGAACGCTCGTGCTCATTTGATCCCCATTTCAAAGGCCAGGTCTTCAAGGTTCAGTCGCTGCAAGGTGTTTAGGGTCGGACGGCCTTGGTCATCCCAGCCACGAAACCGGTAATAGGCGTCCAGCAACGGTTCAAGGTCGACGACGAGTCCGGCTGCCGGTCCGTCGGTCATGGGCTCTTTCAGCAGACGGCCAGGCAGGGTATCGTCTTTGCGGGTCACCCCTTCGCGACAATTATAGGCACGGGCCAGATTGAAAATCCGTTCGCCGGCGGTTCTGAATTCTTCAACGGAAAAATCCCAGCCCGTGGCCTGGGCAATGACCGGCACCACGTCCTCGGCCATCAAGCGCCATGCCCATGAATTTACAGGCCCCCACGGCATCAAAAACAGTCAAGCGCGTCCTCGAGGTCTTTGACGACCTTGGCCTCGGCCGGGTTCTCTTTCTGGGCGGTCCTCGATGGCGCTTTCTTCGACAATCAGAAAGGGGATGTCCAGAAAGGTGGGTCCCTTGGACATAGGCCGTGATGTGGTCGCCCGCCACGGTTGGCCGTTACAAAACCCAAGGCCGGTCATCTTGGTGGCCCTGACAGTCGTAGGCCGGGAGCTCCAGACCCTTGACCTGCATGGCAAAATGCTCGCTGCCCCTGGCCCAATCTCTTGGGCTGCCCTGACGGGTTCCTTCGGCGAACAGGTCGCCCAAACCTTCCCGCCGGGCGATCCGGTGAACAATGTCGATCATGGCATCGGCATCCCCGAAAGACTTAAAGCCAGACCATCCCGTGTCCTTTTGAAGTCAGGATGCCCTTTTCAAAGCATTCCATGCCAAAGGCAATCGTGCTCCCGGCAGACACCGTGTCCAGACCGTATTCGTTACAAAGAATATGGGCATGGGTAATGGCCTCCAGGTCGCTCACATCGCACATGGGTCCGAAGGCCCCCGACGCTTTCATATTCCGGGCCCTCGCCCTTGCAGGCGTACTTCCCTGACTTGACCTCCGACTGAGCCGGCCGCATGCGATGGGGCAGGCAAAGCAGGCCTTGCTGCCCGGTACAAGGACCTTTTCATTGATCGCCGGTCCGTTGATGTGCGTCTGTGTAGGCGCAGGAGCCTGTCTGCCAGTTGCGGGTAGGAAGCCCGCCCTTGATGTTGACGAGATCGAGGACCATGTCGGTTCCGTACACCTCCAGGGTCATCTTGAGCATGACTCTCGTTGACGAAGTCGCCGGCCGTTCTGGCCGCCTCCTCGGAAAGCCGGTCTTTGTCGGCGACCGTGGATGGTATGGGCGCCGCCTGGCGGCCACGGCCTTTAAGCCGCTTGGCCCCCATTACCGCGCCCAAGGCCGCACCGGCCCAAGGCCCGGTGGATGTCGTTCATGACGGCCGCGTAGACGGACCTTGTTTTCGCCGGCCAATCCCGATGCAGGCGACATTGCATGCTCTGGAGCCATACTCTTTCTTTGAGGAGCGTCGGTGGTCTCACTGACCTCTACACCCCAAAGTGCGTTCGGCGTCCTGGCAGTTCAGCCTCGCCCGTCATCGATGCTCAAGGCACAACCGGCGCTTCGGCCGATATCCCCTTCGAGGATGATCCCGTCGAATCCGCTTTTTTTGAGATCCAGGCCCGAATCGGCCGCCGGAATTGGCCGAGCCCCAGAAGCCCGGTCAAAGGCGACTTGGCCACCGCGCTGAAACGGCCGGAGCTGGGTGAAACGGTCCCGGTCAGGGGACCGGTCATGAAGATCAGCTTGTTCTCCGGTCCAAGCGGGTCCAGACCCGGTTCGGAATCTCGTCGAACAGGTATCTGGTGGCAAGCCCGTTGCCGCTCCGAGGAACGTCTTCGCCTCCTCCTCGCGGCACGGGCTCGTCCCTGATATCCCCTGTGGTGAGGTTGACCCTCAAAATCTGTCCCCATGAATCCGAATCATTGATTCACCCCTTCAGTCCTATTCATCGGTGCTTATGATTGCCTTTGCCATCCTGAGTAGTTTTGATCAAGGTTGCCCCGGGCCTTTATTTTGCCTGTCATGAAGCGCCCGGATCGGGTCCGATCTGGCCGCCGGTCGACCTCTGACAGCTGATCGAAGCTCGGCCGCCAGATAGGCGTTGGAGGCTCTATGCATGGCCCCGTCCTTGAATTGAAGATGTCATCGCCCTCATAAAGAGAACTGGTGGCCGCTACATCGGCATCCGGTCTCTCTCACCACGAGACGTGCCGTTGAATCTTCCTGCACTCTTTCATAGCCATACCGTCGGCCTTGCCAGATATTTGCATCCATCAGCGACTTGATCGTCCAGCCCAGCCCGCTTAGGTCTTCGCCGTTTGACTTTTACCTCCGCCATGGCAGGGCCTCCTTGTCCATGCGACTCGCTTCCGGGATTTCGCCGAGTTACCGGGACCTCAGTAACATTCGTGAATGATATCCCTTTCCCCAGGAGCTTGATGCCTGCCCCCAGCGTGCCTGAGGAAGGTCGACCGTCAGTACGTCGGTCATCGAGCGCCTTCGTTTGACCGGAGAAAGTTGTCAGAAATCCTCCGACCAGTCCCTCGCATCACTTTGTGCGTCAGGCTGCTGTGGATCGTCAAAAAGCTGGTTCTGGAGCGTACCCCGCTCCAGACGCTTGGAGGATCACCCGTTCGAAAGTGGTTTCCGGGTGGATGACCCGCCTTGTCCCTCTTCTCAAGCCTGATGGCCTTTGTCTTGCAGTTCGAGCGCGCAAACCCCGCAGCCCACACAGAAGGTGTTGTCTATCTGCCGGACCTGCCTTTTTCTCCTTGGGATGCGTCGCAGACGTCTGCCGGCATCATCTTAATGGCGTTCACATGGCAAGCCTCAGCGAACATTTCCCGCACCCGATCGCACGGTTTGGGGATCCGCAATTCGGCCAGATAAGGCTCGATGTCACGAGCGTTGTCGGGTAAGTCCATGTTTGTTGATGCCGTCCATGATGCCGCAGCAACAGCCACAACAATGACAGACGAACATGATCCGTTTGCGCACATTGTCCGCGGAAAAGACCAAGCCTAGCTCTTTTGAACGTGTGAAATATTTCCAGGGTTTCCGATCCGGCTGATCTCTTTGGAGAGACCATTTCTGATCAGGTAGTCGGCCCCGTGATTGAAGGTCGTGCACGTCGCCAGAGCGGCACGTCGCACCGCTCTTCGCCGTTGTGCTCCTTCTTGTGCCTGCAGGAACAGAGTGCCCACCGCAAATTTCCGGGTCGCATCCTCAATCAGAGCGGGTGGTCTTTTCATAGTCCAGAATCTCGACATGACCGCGCTGAGCGTCTCTTCATGGGGCATGCGCCCTGGCAATGGAGATCAGAGGTTCTTTGGATCGAAGTTGGCCCGGTACGGAGCCCCTCCTCCATGTATTCATGAAAGAGGCTCCGCCCAGCGTTTTTCATGTCGGGGTTGCCGGGTCGGCCCGCATCATGGTGAACTCAAATATCCCTACGACCAGAGCGGAGAAGGCATGTAGCGGTACTTCTCCGCCGAGCCAGACAAGTCCATGACGAGGCCCCTTTCGAACACAACGCCTTTGAGAATCGCCCTCCAGCTTTGCCTTTTCGATCTTTGGTGATCCTGCTGAACGCGGGCCAGGTTGGAGAAAAGAAACGGCATCTGAATGACGACCCGGGCCTCCTCCTCGTGAATAGAGCGCCTTCAGGATTTCATAGAAGGCCTCGTTCACGGGGGCCCGAACATGCGACGCTGTCGACCTTGGTCACCGAGCTCGGCCATATATGTCCTTCCCGATGGCTCATGGTTGTCTCTCCTTATGCATCCCTGGTGCCTTTCCGAGCGCAAGGTATTAATCCGCATCCGTGGTATGGCCAGAAGCCTTGCACTCCGCTAAGGGCGGATCGTCATTGCTCAAGGTCCCTGTGGGTACTATGCAATAATATCTAGATCCGGCCACTCGTCGTCGGACTCCTTATTCTCCGAGATATTCGTTCTTGAAGGAGCTGATGGAATTGGCCACGGCGCGGATGAACTTTGCGTTTCTCATAATTTTGGCCATATCCCCTTTGAGCTTGAAGACCCCCTTGACCACGCCCTCGATGAAATCCTTTTCGCCTTTCACGACGGGTTTGAAGTCGGCGTAGGATCCCATCACAAAGAACCCTGGGCTCTTGCTCGATGGGTCATCCAGCAAGCAGGCATCCGTGCATTTTCCGGCGGCTGCCTCCAGATAGACATAGGCAGTTTTGTCCAGACCGCCGCCCGGTTCGATCTGGAACACCCAGTTGCCATTAAAGCCAACGCCCCAGTTCTTCCCCGTTTCTGCAACGGCAGCATCGTTGTTAAGGGCATTCTTCCATGCATCACACCACTCTTGAGACGGATAAAGCGCCATGTGTACCTCCCTTTTTAAATTTTATCCAAACTGAGCAACTTCTGTCCTTTGTCAGTCGCAGGGGGGTGTCCTTTTTTTGAGCCGCAACATGCGGCCACAGCCTCCAATAACGGCACCAATCCCCTGCATTTATTTCCGGACAGCCCCAGAAGGGAACCTCTCCAGCATCGTCCACCTCCTGTGCCTTCCCGAGACAGCCGTTGAGTTTTGGGGGCGTTCCAAGGGCTTCGAACGAGTGGAGTTGCGGCTCAAAAAAAAGGACACTCCCCTGCGACCCGCTCCGAGCTCGGTAAATCCTTCGATTTTAGGTTTTCATAGTGCTACAACGTCTCCAACCCATACCAATAGCGGGCATTTTCAAGGGTCTTGAGGGTCTTTCCGCCCATCCAAAGACCGATCACCTTCTGATCACGCCAGTGCTTCTCTATGTCGAACTCCCTTGAATACCCGTAGGAACCCATGAAGTCCATGGCCCGGCTGCATGCCCGTTCCACGGCATTGTTGGCGTAAAGGGCGAGGCCCTCTGGTCTTGAGCAGGAACCGCTCGTCCCAGGGCGCCCAGCCGTATATGTCCGGATGGTCCAGCTGCCTGGTGTAGCACCACATCCAGGCAGAAGCTGACTCAATGAGGATGGCCACCTCAGAGAGCATATCCGCCACAATGGTATGTTCCTTGAGCGGCTTGCCCGCGATGACCCGCTCCGTGGTCCACTTCTTAATGATCTCGTAGACGCTCTTCATGATCCCGACGCACATGGCCGTAGACCCGATGTTTCCCATGGTGATGGCACGCTTCCAGTACTTGAGGTCATCCCCGGGGCCGTGCAGCCGGTATCTCTTTGGGAACCCGCACGTGGTCAAACCAAACGTCCGTGTTCATGTCGGCGTTCATCCCGCATTTCTGATAGGGATTTCCGACCGAGACGCCTTCGGCATCTGCAGGGACGAGCACAAGGGCGAAATCCTTGGGATCCGTCGAACCTTTTTTCGTCGTGCAGACGACCACGTAGAGATTGCCCACCCTGCCTGAATTGGTGGGCCATATTTTGTGGCCGTTGATGACCCAGTCATCGCCTTCCAGCGTGGCGGTGGTTTGTATGGTCTTTCCCCGCATGATCCCAATGTTTTCGATGTCCGCACCGCTCGCAGGCTCGGTCATGGCATGACAGCCCACATACAAGTCCTCGCCGCAGAATTTCGGTCCGAACTCCATGCACAGCTCCATGTTGCGGTGAGGCTTGAGGATCATGGGCATCAGGCCCCAGATGGAGCAGATACAGGCCGTACACAGGCCGGAATCGATCCTTGCGAGCTCCTCGCAAATGACGTTGGTCAAGGCCATGGGTTCCGGCATGTCGGTGCCGCCTGCCTCCGCCGGAAAGAAGGCCGAATTAATGCCCAGGTCAACCAGCACTTCCTTCATGAAGGGTTTGACCAGATTATGGTCCCGCGAGTCCTCATCCACCTGCTGTCTGATAGGCACATACCTTCTCTTGCCCCCCATCTCCGAAGGACCTTTCCCATGTCTGTGACAAAATCCGAGACCCACTCCCTTGGTCGGATAAAATCATCGATAGTCGGCATCCCCTTGTCCCCCTTCCATGCAAATGAGTTGGTTATAAACCCCAATCAGGGCGTTGTGGCCGAGCCGGGAAACCGGTTCGGCCACCCTCTCGTTGTTTTACAGACTTCTGAAGGCCTCTTCCAAAAATTCAGGGGCGACCCAATCGCTGACTTTGAAGTCGTTTTTGATGTAGCCGTGGCTGAGCATGAAGTCCTTCGCGATTTCAATGGCCTTCGGATCGATTGGCGACAGATAGGGCACGAAATCCATAGGTTCCATGGCCTTGGCCGTTAACGCTTCGGTCAGGTATAGGGTAGATTTGTGGAGCAAGCGTTGCAGCAGCCCTCTTGTTGGCGTTAATCCAGCGGGCGACCTTGACGGTGCCGCGCATGTAGGCCACGACCAGTTCTGGGTGTTTCTTCCTCGGCGCACTCCACATCCACGGTGATGGTGTACGCGGGCATTGGCCACCTGCAGGGTCCAGTCCGTATATTTTGTGAGACTCTCGATGAGTCTGGAATTTCCCCGACATTTGCTGTGCCGGCCACGTGCAGTCAGCGGTATAGATCGCATCGCACTCGCCCTTTTCCAGATGTGTCTCCACTGGACGAAACGCCAGATCATTTTTGAGGTCGCGCTTAAGCCACAGATCGGAAGGCCTTTTCAGGGGCTCCAGCATCGCGGGCTCCGAATACCAGTCGTCCATGTAGGGAAAGTCCACGATCGTTACATCTTCACGTGTCATCCCGTTCACCTTGAGCATCATTTCCATCCCGCGTTCCTCGGTGACGCGCCACCAGTCGTTCTTCCTGTTGTTCAGGCTCTTGGACATACCGATTTTCTTGCCTCTCAGATCCTTTATCGTATAAATGTCTGCGTCTACGCGAGCAACCATCCCGCCGCCTTCATAGAGCCATTGAAGCCCGATAAGCTTGGTTCTGCGAATGTCCGCCATCACGTGGATGGCGGGAGCACAACCACCGGAGCGGAAGAAATTGTCCAGGTTGTGCCTGTAGTGAGGCCAGAAGTCATTTTCTCTGACCGAGCGGAAGTAGTCGAACTTCGCGCCCAGCTTTTTGAATTCCTCTTCGATCCAGCCCAGTTCCGAGTCGACATTGCCTGCGTTGAAAACGGGGCAATGCGTGTACCACGCCTTAACGCCCGCAGAGGATGCCTTCTTCTTATGTTTACTCATCGTTGATCTTCTAATCTCGGGTTGTTTAAGTTGTTAACGTTACAAAGAGCCGAACCGTCGTTGATAGCGCATTCTTTGAAAGCTTGGGTCTGGGGAGACGCGGCCTTCGCATTAGCCCATCAGGTGCGGTAAGAACAAACTGAGCCAAGGGATAAAGAATAGCAGGATCAGAACCACGACGTCAGCAATCAGGAACGGCACTACGCCCCGAAAAATCGTCCCCATTGGCACCTCCTTGACAACCCCCGCGACCGTAAAGACGCTCATGCCGGTCGGAGGGGTGATCAGCCCAATTTCCACGCACATGACGACCAAAACGCCGAACCAAATGGTATCAATGCCAGCGGCCGCCAGAAACGGTTGGTAGATCGGAAGAGTTAACACCAGCATGCTGACGGAGTCCAGCGCCATGCCCAGGGGAATGTAGAGCAAAAGCATGAGCACCGTGACGGTCATTGGAGACTGGAAGTAGCCGAGGAACTGGGCCAGACGGTGGGGCAACCCGGAGATAGCTAAGAAAACGGACAAGCAGCATGGCGCCGGCCAGCAGCATGCAAAGGATCGCCGTGATGCCGGCCGTCGTAAGGAGGGACTGCTTCGAATTCCCTCCAAGTCAGACGCCTCATCAAAAGGGCCAGCAGGAGCGCGCCGGCAGCCCCGATCGCCGCTGATTCGTTAGCGGTGAACCATCCCAAATAGATTCCCCCCATCACCAGGAGGAAAAGGAGGAGAATGGGCCACAACTTCTCCAAGGATCTGATTTTTTCCATCCACGCAATAGGCTCCTCGATCTTCAATGGGGCATGATCAGGTTTCAGCCTGACGAGGAGATAGATGGCGATCAGGAATGATCCGACCTGCATGATCCCAGGAAGGATACCTGCAATAAACAGCCTTCCGATGGATTGGTCCATCATGATTCCATAAACGATGAAGCCCAGGCTGGGCGGGATCATGATTCCTGTTCCCACTTGCACCCGCAATGCATCCGGTAGAAAGGGCATCGGTGTACCGCTTTCGCTTCATTTCGGGGTAGCATACCACGCACATGGTCGCGGCGCAGGCGGTGCTGGAACCAGTGACTGCACCAAAAGCCCCGGCTCCTGATCGTTGTCCCCATGGCAAGCCCGCCCGGTACGCGTGCCGTCCATTTAAAGCCCGCATTGAAAAAGATCTGTGGCTATGCCGGTGTTTGCGACAATCAGACCCATGGCGATGAAGAGCGGAACACATGTGAAGACATATTGGGTGATCCATGTTAAGGGCACTCGCGCGAGCGCGCTGATCGCTGCATCAAAGCCTGAAAGCCATGCGATGCCCGAAAAGCCGACCGCAAGAAAACAAAAAGCGACCGGCAGTCCCAGGACCATCAGGCCAAAAAGTACAAACAACCCGATAATTGCAACCAATGCGGGATCCATAAGGGTATGCCTCTCCTTCACTGCTCTTACTGCTCACCCATCCCCTATACGCTGCTAACGGAGCGGGGCCGTGAAAAACTATAGATGAGTTGGGTCAGCAAGACCAAGGCGGTCAATAAGCAACCAAAGGCGAACAGAAATCTGCCGGGCCAAATGGGGATCTGGAGCGAACCGATGAATTCGCCGCTTCTGAGGCCGGAGATGCCCCGGATGGTTGCCTGCCAGGTCAGTAAGCTGAAAACGGTCGTTGAAATCATGAGCGCCACAGCCTTCGCAAGACCCCGGGCCCGGGTGGAAAGCCTTTCGGTCAACAGGCTGAATCGGATATGTTCCCCCATGTCGGTTACGGAAGGCAACGCCAGGGACACCACAGCCCCCAACAGCATGCTGCTTATTTCTATCGTATCCAAGAGCGAGGTCATCAGCACATATCTGGAAATAACGTCCAGTGACATAATGAGCACCATGGCAATAACGGCCATTCCGCTCAAGAAATGGAGCTTTTGGCTTACGGCACTTATAAACCGATCCATTTCCTCTACTCCTTTATGAAGAGAATCCCTCTGATTCCTTGCCCGGTTGCGGGTTAATCCTGATACAGGCCGGGCAGCTTCATCACCACTGGTTCGCCTTTCTTCTTCATCACCTCCACATAGGTCTTGTAGATTTCCTTGCCCGGCTTGCCGGCCTTTTCCATCCAATCGTAAAAATCCTGCCAAACCGGTGCCAATATCACTGGAGAGTTTTTCCCTCTCCGCAGCAGGGAACATCTCTATCTTCTTCCCGGCATCCGTCCAGACCTTTTTAGCAACCGATTCCACGCCATCGAAGGTGGCTGCCATACGGGGCCCGTATTTTTCATTGATCTTGGTCCATGCTGCCCTGACTTCCGGGGAGACCTTGCTCCACGATTTATTGCTCATGATCAACATGTTGAAATAGCCGCCCATAAAGTTTATCTCTACGGGATACTTGACCACCTCTACCCATCGATAGCTCATCACAGAGGCCCAATTATTAGCGGCGGCATCCAGAGTCCCCCTCTCCAGGGCCAGGTAGACATCCTGCATACCCATGCTCACACCTTTAGCACCAAGCAATCCCAGGGTCTTGTTCCAGACAGATCCCGGGCCAAAGAATCGGGTCCCCTTGAAATCTTCGACCTTGGTGATTTCCTTGTTGGTAAAGATCTGCGAAGGAGGGCTCATGACATGGACGAACAGTCTGAGTGGCTCGAATTCACTCGTAATCAAATTCTTGGCAAGAAGTGCCTGGACCACATCGTAGCTCATCCGCGAGCTTGTGCTGAAGAACGGCAGCTCAACGAAGGTGCTCATTTGGAACCGGGCCGGATTGTAAGCGCAACTGAATATAGCCATATCCGCCAGGCCCTCCGAAACCAAATCCCAATACTCGGGAGCTTTTCCCATTGACTCCCCGCCGAGATAATCGATAACCACCGTTCCGTCTGCTCGCCTCTGAAAGCTCCTTCAGCCACCCCTGGATAACAGGCACCAGCGGGTGGCTAGGGGGAAGTTGCGAGGCGAATTTCATTTGAATAGGACTTGCCGCTTCGCCCGGGTTGCTCCACCCCACTGAAAAAAGAAGCAAACCGATCACCGCAAGGACCCCCTTGACCGCAGTAACTTTTCTTGTTGGAATCCCGATCCGAATCATAAAAGCCCCCTTTCCCAAAGATATTTTGTTACCTTGCTTCTTCCCGCAATGATTCTCAGCCTCAGCTTGACGGGTTCCCTCTAACCACGAACCCGCTCATACCCTCTTTGGTCTCAAAACGGATGTCAATTGGCCTTACTTTCTTGAGCACATACTTGTCGATCACACAGGTGATCCCGTCGATTTCAAAAACCTCATCATGATCCTTCAACTCATCCAGAGTCAGGCGCAAGGAGGCGGAACATGCTCATCCCCCCCCGCTAAATTTCTCCTCCATCCGAATGATGGAAGTCGGGTTTCCCTTGATGACCTCCATCATCTTTTCATGTGCTTCAGGTGTTATATGTAGCGGTGTCATGGCCCACCTCCGTTTTTCCATGAGGCCTCGTTGAACTATTCACTGTCATCAAACGATGGTCACAACACGTCCGAGTGACTCCAGGTTATTCGCCACCCGACGAACCTCTATGTTCGTTCGGGCTCTACAGTTCCCTTGACTGGTGCCCCTTGCCCAGGGCTTGGTATTTGCTCAGTGAAAAACGGTGGTAGGGCAGCAGGTCGACTCTGAGCAGACCGCATGTCTTCATGAATTGACCCAGTTGGTTGATGTTTTCGTCGGAATCGTTCAATCCCGGAATCAATGGAACCCTTATAATCATGGGGACGCCCTGGGTCGCAACTCTTGTAGTGTTTTCCAGGATCACGTCATTGTTAACACCCGTCAATTCCTTATGAACCTCTGTATTCATGTGTTTGTTGTCCATAAGCACCAGATCCACATGCTTTATAGCCTCTTTCAGGATATCCCAGTCGACAAAGCCACAGGTATCTAAACAGGTATGGATGCCTATCTCCCGGCACTTGACCGAGAAGTTGCTCAAGCAGGGGTTCCGGCTGGCAGGTAGGCTCACCTCCGGAGACGGTAACCCCGCCACCGGAGTTCCGGTAATAAGTCATATCCTTTTCAACGATGCGGCAGACGTCTTCGACCGTCGCTTCCTTTCCTGAAATGGATCTCGCCTCGGTCAGGCATTCCTGTACAGTAGTGCCGCAACCGGTACACCTTTGACGATCAAGGGATATCTTTCCTGGTCTTCGGTCTTGCGGATTGCGCCGGAAGGACACGCATCGATACATTGGTAGCAGTGGGTGCAGTGGGTTTCAAAGTAAAGAAGCTGGGGTATTGGGCTTTGGGATTCCGGATTGCTGCACCACAGACAGTTCAGCGGGTACCCTTTCAAAAAAACGGTCGTCCGGATGCCCGGACCGTCCCTTAACTGAAAATCGCTGTATATCAAATACCCTCATGATGTACAATTCCTCACCACGGAAGGGACTGATCCTTCCCCAAAACCCTCAACGCCCCACCACAAGCCGCGAGTAGGAACGACCCTAAAGGGGAATCCCGGCCTGCGGCGGGAAATGGTCCAAGAGTGGTTCAATGGAATTTCAGTTCGGTCCTCCTGACAATTTCATCTTGCACCCCCTTATCCAAGTTAGTGAAATAGGCGCTGAATCCGGCCACACGGACGACCAGGTCTCTGTATTTGTCTGGATGCAACTGGGCATCTTTCAAGGTCTCTCGGAGCTAACACAATTAAATTGAACGTGGGATCCCCCCTTGTCCATGTATCCCTTCACCAGGGAAAGAAGATTACGTGTCCCGGCCCCGCCCTCTAAGGCTGACGGATGAAATTTCATGTTGAGATGATTCGCGGTGAATGCGACGGCATCTTGGGCGCAGGCCGCTGAATTCGCGAGCGCCGTAGGGCCATTCCTGTCACTGCCGGGCATGGCCGGAACGCTTCCGTCAGTCAGGGCCCCTCCTGGCTTCTGCTCTTCCGCTGGGCAGCGCACCCATCATGGCTCCGTTTAGATTATGTAGACTCTTCGAATAGGCATCGGGTTTGCCTTTCTTACCCATGTAACACGGGCCTGCCTTGTAGTAGCTCTCCAAAAAGGCATCGTAGACGCTACGCACGAGTGCGGTCATCTCATCAACATCGTTTCCATGCTCTGGCAGTGTCCAAACACATCTTCTTGACTTTCTCATAGTCTTCAAAATTGGCTTCCAGTGCCTTCTTTAGCTCCGCCATCGTAAGCTTCTTCTCATCGAAGACCAGCTTCTTCACCGCAGCCAATGAGTTGGCCGTGTCGACTACCCCATTGACGATATATACGGCAGTATTGTATTTTGCACCGCCCGCCCAGCAGTCCTTGCCCTTTTCAATGCAACCGTCTGTCAGACTTGATCGCAACGGAAGGGGCAGGAATTCCTCTGCCAACATGCAGCCTATCTTGCCGTGGTTACGACTGATCTCTGTGCCGAAATCCATCTGTTGTCTGAAGGCCTCATACAATTCTTCGTAGGTAGCGAAAAACTCGGCCGTTCCTGTCTTAGGTCCGATCTGCCGCCCTGTAAGAGGGTCCTTTCCATCGTTTAAGGCGAGCTCAAACGCCTTGGCGACACAAAAGGTTCCTTCAAGATGGTGAGAGGTCTTATCCGCAACGCCTGTGCTCACGCAACCAGCAACAGCGCCACGTCTGGCCTCCGCAAGGGTTATTCCATCCGGGGCGTATTGATCTAAGAGCCTTTGCACCATGATATTGGCATTCATGAACTGGGGTTGACCTAATCCGGTTCGCACCAGATCAACCGCCTTCGAAAGGAAGGCCTCCTTCAGATTGTCATGATAAATGAGGGCAAAGGTGGGCTGAATATTCTTTAGCCCTCTCTGGGCCTCGAGGGCAGCAAGTAGTCCACCTCCGCAGTGGCATCCCGGCCGTCGGGAGTGAACCCGCCGATGTTTATGGTTTGGCCCATATCCGATGAATTGGCTTTGGCAAAATCCTGGCCGAAATAATACCCGATCTCCTGAAGCTTGATGAAAAGCATCTTCAACAGGTAGACGGCTTCCTCCTTCGTGATGAGGCCGGCCTGTTTGTCCCCCTGGTAGAACGGTTCAAGGATCTGGCCCAGATATCCCAGGCAGGTCCCGCAACCCACCTGCTCAATCTCCAAGGCCATGTGCGCGAAGAAGACGGATTGGACAGCTTCTCGGAAGGACCTCGGCGTGTTCTCAGGGACCCATTCGCAGATTTCCGCGATTTCGAGCAACTCTTGAATTTTTTCAGGATTTTCTTCTTTGGCTGCCATTCCTGGCCAGTTCAGCATATCGATGGGCCCAATGAATGACCGCCCTCAACTCGGTAAGAACGGCTTCATAGAAGAGTCTTTTCTGGTTCTGGGAGTCCACATTGCTGAACGACACACCTTTCAGCCGTTCCTCGACATCCTTGATCATCCCTCCCATTCCCTTGGTGAGCACCTTGTTGTAGTTCGAGTCACCGGCACCACCGGGCCAGGTAGTGGCGGCATAAAAGAGACCTACCATTTGTGGCAGAAGAGCACTGAAACCATACTTTTCCTCGAATATTTTGTTGGCTCGGTCATCGAGGGTTTTACCATCCCAATATGCGATAACCTCCTCGAACAGTTTTCGGTCTTCAGCAGAAATCGTAACCTCGCCGAGGTGGCTGATTGCCTTTATGTCCTTCTTCATCCAGTTAACATTCCATTCCGGATGGGCATATATTCCCAAAGGGAAAGATGCCATACTGCCGACAAAAAGGTTCTCGTCGATGTACAGATCCTTGTTTTTCATGAGCCTTTCGAAGAACCTAGCCCTTCTGGTTAGGGCTGGCAGACCTTCGGTTTCCCGATAAGACGCCATCAAGGCCTTGACCCTTTCCATATCGAGCTTTTGCGGTGTATCCATCAGCTGAGCTTTTAGCCTTTTGATCCGTTCCTCATCGACCTTACAGCTGCTTTCGACAAAATTCTCTTTTCTAATTGCCATTTCCATATTGCTTCCTCCTTGTGAGTCATGAGGATGTCTCTCTTGGTTCAAAAACCTTAACTTTCCTGTCAACTCGTTAACGTAAAGTTGCAAGATGAAGGCCAGTGGCTGGCAGATTAATAAGAATACGTGTAACCGTCCTAAATCGTATGGTTTTTAAGTAGCAGGGATCGCAAATCAGGAGGGAATAGACGAATGGAAAGGTTGTTATGCCGTCTTTAGGTCGGCATACCGTCTTTTTGCCGTTTAGTGGGATATGCAAAGACGAGACATGGTGGTATACAAAGTGGAGGGCTTTAGACCCAGAAGTTCCGCAGCCCCTTGAGGCCCTTTGATCCGCCATCTGGTGTTTTCCAGGATTTCCATAATATGACGACGTTCAGCTTCTGCCAGGGTTATAATTCGGGAGCGCTTGCCTTTGCTTAGTTCAGGAAGTTCCACGCTCAGGGTATCACCGGGGAGTGTCAACGAGCGAACGTTCGATGACATTGCGCAGTTCTCGAACGTTGCCCGGCCAGGAATACCTCTGCAAAGGCTTCGATGGTTTTCCGGGGAACGTTCCGGATCCCTCTTGCCCATTTTCTCGGCAAATTCATTGACGAAGAACTGGACCATTGGGGGAATATCGTCCGCCCTTTCCCGGAGGGGGTGGAATGTGGATGGGAAACACCGCCAGGCGGTAATAGAGGTCTTCCCGGAATTTGCCCTGCTGCACCGCCTCCTCCAGATCGCGATGGGTAGCGGCGATGATCCGGACGTCGACCTGGATGGACTTTGGGCTCCCCAACCGCTCGAATTGCCCTTCCTGAAGTACCCGCAGCAGCTTCACCTGAAGTTCGGGCGCCAGGTCTCCGATTTCGTCCAGAAACAAGGTGGACCCGTCGGCCAGTTCGAAGCGGCCGATCTGTTTGGTCATGGCCCCGGTATAGGCGCCTTTTTCCCGGCCGAACAGCTCGCTTTCTATTTAGCGTGGGGGCCAGGGAGGCCGTATTGACGATCACCAGGGGACGATCCTTGCGCCGGCTGAGGTTGTGGACGACCCGGGCCAGCAGTTCCTTTCCGGTCCCGGTTTCACCTAGGAGCAGGACCGTGGAATCCGTCTGAGCCACTTGCTGGGCCTTAGCTACGACTTTCTTTATCCCTGGGGTCTTCTGGCCCACAATCTCCAAGTGTTCAACCAGGGTCTTGACTTCCTCCTGGAGGTAAATATTTTCCGTCTCCAGCCTTTGTTTGAGCGCTTCAATCTCCCGCAAACGCTCATTCAACTCCTCTGGCGCTCCAAGGGCTGCGCATCAGGGCGTTCCCTAGGATTTCACCCAAGACACGCAGCCGGGGAAATACAACAACTTCCGGCCATATGCGCTCGCTGCGGATCGAGTTAAGGACTAGAGAATAAACATCGGATCGACCTGCGACTACGGGAATGTTGAGATTTGCTTTCGTCCCCAATGCTTCATAGGTCTTCCTATGATCGAAGCCTCGACCGGCAGTTCTCGCAGAGAATCAAAAGCCACCACTTCGCGCCCGAGTATCTTTGTGTAGGCCCACGGGAACATGTTTGCGGGCATTTCCGTACTAACCGGCAGGGGAAAGACTTCCTCCCTTTGGACGAGATGGGTGATTTCCCAGTAGTCCTTATCCTTATGAACCCGAATAAGAGCGCACCGATCGACCTGAAAAAATTCCAGTATCTCTTTAAGGCACGCTCGATTTCCCGCCCTACCTCTTGGAAATACAAGGATAAATCGGCGAGAGGTCAGATAGCAAGGCTTCAAATTCAAGCCGTTCTTTCAGTGTTTCCTCGACCTGCTGCCGTAGTACGATCTCCGAGCGCAGTGGTTCGTTGGTTCCGGGGTCCGTGGTGCGGTCTTTCACCTGCCTTCCAGGGCCTGGTGGGCCTGCGGCAAGGCCTCATAGTGCTGATGGTACGCGGTGATCTTGATGATATGGATGGTCCCGGTGATTTCCCCCTCTTCTGAACAACCGGAGAACAAGTCACTTCCAGCTTTCCCCAGCCGTGTATCCCAGAATCTCTCCGTCACCGCGCGGCGGCTCTTCAGGGCCTGAACATGCGGACAGCTTTCCACGGGCTTATCCGTGCCATGAAAAACTTGATGGCATTTTCTCCCTAGAATGTTTTCGGGTTTTTCTTTCAGCAGGGTGGCCAGGGCCGGATTGACCTTTACAATCCTGAACTGGTTGTCATGGATGGAGAATGGGATCGGTGAGAGCATTAAAAGTCACCTCCCATTCGATGGAAATTGTACTCATGTTTGTGGGCACCTTTTCCATTACAAATACAAACCCTGACCCTGATTGATCGGTGCAGATCTTAACTTGGAAAACAGTGGATCGACGAAGAAAAGGAATCCTGTTTTGCATAAGTTAAGGGTTGAGAGAAGGGATATTCGTATGTCAACCGGAGATTCAATCAAAGTGTTGGCTCGAGGAAACAATCAGCGGACTGTTGAGGCCGGAGTTCATCGGCCTCGCCCTCCTCATTGGATTTTTGTCCAATCGGGGCGTCCCGGGCTCTCCCTCGGGGACCTCCCAAAGTGTTGAGCGATAAATTTCGAGGAGTTCGCAAATGCGGGGCTGGGCCTCTCCAATCTCGCTGTCTATCCGGTCAGCGCAGGTTGACAAAATGGGCAGAAAGCTTGGCCAGCAACGTCTCGAACCTTAACCGTTCTTCCAATTCGCTGCGTATGGCTTCAATTGATTCTTGCATTTCTTAAAGCCGCATTCGCTTGGGCAAGAGTCAATCAAAGTCATCTGGAACCGTCAATAGCCCGCTGCCCATGCCCGGGGTCCTTTGCTTCATATTTTGCTTCCACGGAACAAGGCGGGCGACAGGTTTGCCGGCTTTTGAAATAACAATTTCTTCCCCGGCCGGTACCCTTGTAAGCAGCTTAGAGCGGGGGGTTTTGGCTTCATGCACATTCACTTGAGACATTGCTCCAATTTCTCCCCTTAAAGGCCTTTTCCCAACATCCCTCCATGAAGCCAAAATAAACTAAGTCCATGACTAAAACAAGCTCCTTGTTTGCCTTTGTACACCAGTGTGTCGCTTGCACCCCTAACATCTTCAACACGGTGCTCTATTTACCAAGAAAAAATGGACATCTCCATGAAAAGATCTGTCTCCGGTTTAATTCTCGAATAACGACCAAATTGGACTCGAAGGCATGCATTGCCAGGACGTTCTTTCCGCTAAGCGGGTTTTAATTGGCTGAGTTTAGACATGAGCTGGGCCAACACCAGGACCAAATACTAGGGGGATGAACAAAATCAAGGGGTGACAAAAGCTCATCCCTCTGATTCGGCAAGCAACCGACGTCACTGACTCCATCGTTGATACAGGGCACGTTGCAATTAAGCGTCTAGCCTACCAGCCCCACGCGCGCAGAGGCTGCTTGTAGGCGAGGCCTGCTTTGCGAATAGCAGGCTCTGCAGGTATTTCTACTTGAAATGCTTGAAAAGAACAAGGTCGGGTTTTCTGCGCCGGGCGCTCGGTGCCTCAAAAGCGCTGTCTTTATTTCAGGCAGAGCGCCAGGCCACGGCCTCTGGAAGAATCGTGATTTTTTTTGCCTTGACACATGAAATACACCAGGTGTATTTTGATGTGCATGAGAACGAACATTGAATTGAACGACGATTTGCTTGCGGAAGCGCAAAAACACTCAAAAGCCAGGAGCAAGCGTGCGCTGGTTGAGGAAGCGCTGGCCGCCTTTGTGGCCATGAAAGCCGAGGAGCGACGGCGCTCGACCTACAAGGAACGTCTTGATAGCCTTCGCCACAGAACCAAAGCGGTCAGACTGCGAAGTGACACGCGCGATATTCTCCGAAAGGACCGTGACTCCCGGTGAATACCTATGTTTTGGATACCAGCGTTGCGGTCGCGTGGTACCTGGAAGAGGTCTTCTCGGCATCTGCAAGAGTGTGGCAGGAAAGACTGTTAAGCGGGAAAGTCGTTCTCCTCGTCCCATCGCTGCATTACTGGGAGTTTGCGAATGTGCTACGAACACTGGTTCACCGTCGTGAATTGCCGGAAACTCTCGCACGGGAGATCTACGAACTTCACATGGACGCGCCTTTGGAAAGAGTAGAACCGAAAGAGAAGGGTGTTCTGGATATTGCTCTCCAGTATGGTGCAACCGCCTACGATGCCGTTTATATAAGCTTGTGTCTCTCGAAAGACATCCCGCTCATCACCGCTGAAAAGACCACCACGACATGGGTGACGAAGCTGCGGGATCGGATTGAATCAGTAAGGTGATGTCTGTTGGTGAGCCTTCTCTTGCGTTGATCCGTGATTAGAGTACTGGCCTGCCCTTTGTACTTTTGGGCTGGGTGTTATCCATGCGAGTTTTCCTTAAGTGATCCCTCCGTTACTGTTTTTACTTTATCCTGTTTGTGAATGCGAACCAATTCGGCGAGAGCGGCAGTGGGCGCTTTTCACATCGCCATATCCGTCGTGAACGCAATGGACTACCTTTTGACATGGAACTGCGCTCACATCGCCAATGCAGCCATGCGTCCTAAGATCGAGGCCGCCTGCTGGTCAATGGGATACAAACCGCCGGTAATCTGTACCCCAGAAGAATTAACGGAGGCATAATCACATGTGGCGAGACCCCATTGTCGAGGAGGTGCGCGCTATACGCGATGCTTATGCCAACCAGCTCAATTATGATATAGACGCCATTTACCGCGATCTCAAACAGAAGGAGGCTGAAGGCGGCCGCGATTTGGTATCCTTTCAGCCAAGGCGTTTGGAAAAGAAACCTCTTCCGGCGTTTACCAGTGCTTCATGAGGTTCTTCTTGATCTTGTGCACGATGAAACTCATTTTTTGCTCTACTTTGAGGCCGAGCTCATGGTGTCAACTGAGTCTTTTTATGCTGAAATAGTTTGCTTTGTCGCCATTTCAATCGCATCGACCCTTCTGCGAAATTTGGACGGGCTTACATTCTGTTGGACGTGGGTGTTAAAGACCAAGTCCAGTTGAGTGGGGGTGATGTCAGGCCAGCTCGCGGGGACCTGATCTATGGCACGGCCTGAAATCATCTCTATCAGGCTGAAACGGTCCAGGATGCGACACAGGATTCATGCCCTTTTCACCAGCATCCTTTCCGTCTTTGCATCCCTGATCCGGTACTAGAAGCTCCCAGCCGGCAGTTTTCAATCACCGGCCCGACTACTCGCTGGCAGAAAGAAACAGCATTTACAACCTTGAAAGGGCTGGGGAGGCATCCCGTATGGGGGTGCAATTCCCTCCTGGTTAAGCCGATTCGCTGCACCTACCTGAATCGAGATCGATCTTAGGGTCTTCGCACATCACGCAATGCGTCATTGCTTTACGCCTTGCGCCAACTCATCAGATCCAGTCCTCTTCCTTGAATCGCCCCTTGAGCACATCCGCAATTTCCTTGGCGGTCTGTTTGGCCCTGCCCTCAACCTTGGCGCTGCCGCTTTTTTCTCCGTACACTTTCACCCCGGTGCTGATGATGAGTCCCGCAGGGTTGTTTGTGGCAATCAGGGTGGCAACCCCCATGGCCGTCCCCGGGGTTTTGCCTCCGCCGGAAGCGGTTGTGCCGGAGCCAAGTTTCCGCAATCCCTGAGCCGTCATCTGGAAGCCTTCAACCGCCACTTTCAACTCGGACCCCCCGGAGCCAAAGCCGATCGCGACGCGTTTGGTGGCACTGCCTTCGTCGAATGAAATGAGATATCCCCGGAGCACAATGTCGTTGATCTGCGGTTCCGTTCCCGTTACCGCCTGCTCGGCGGGCATTCCCATACTGCGAATCTGCTCGACGAGCTCCGCAGCGATTTGGGCGCCCAACTGCCGGCCGGTCTCCATTTGCTCTGCAGTCTGGGACGTGGCGCCCTCCGAATTCTGTCCGGCGAGCGCGGAGTATCCGGGAACATCCGCTGCCGTGGCGGCGAAGTCGTACACCCAGATGTGCGCGGGCTTCGGTAGCCGCTCGGTCACGAGTCGGTCGCGGCTGGTGATCTCGGTCGAGGCGCACCCGGCTGCCACCACCATGAGCAACAGACCCGCGACGATGGTTGCGAAGTTGCTCGAAAGCATTGTTGATTTGATCCGGTTTTTCATCTCTTTCCTCCTTAGGTTTGCGTGGCTCACGAGGGGTAATGTTGGGATGAATCTCCCCCGCGTTGAGATAGATTCAATTGGTTTCCCCGGGAAAGGGACAGGGAGGGAAACATGATGTGGAGTTTATGAGGATTGAAAGAGAAAAGATATGGGACTTTGGTCCAATAAGGGGCGAACACCTGCGTTGAACTCGATATATTAACTGTCTCGTAATAGTATCGACGGTTCGTCATGCCGGACCGCGATCCGGCACCCAGAAAAACACTGGATTCTGGCTTCCGCCAGAACGACGGAATCCAGACAATTATGGGACGGTTAATAATTGTTTGATATCTTCAGTTATTATGGTAGAAATAAAACATTATGCCTCCGTAGCTCAGTCGGATAGAGCACCAGACTCCTAATCTGAAAGGAGAGTTTCATCATGGCTCCTTCGGTCAATGAACAGTACATCGTCGATGAGAAAGGCAATCCTACTGCGATTATTCTTCCAATAAAGGAGTACAAAAGGATGCTTTCCGTCCTGGAAGAAATCGAGGACCTCAGAGAAACCAAGATTCTCCCTCAATCGGCGGAATTCAAGAAATTGGTGAAGAGAGGACTGGAGGATATCAAAGCAGGGAGAACTAAACCCTGGAAGGAAGTCTGGGATGATCTATGATGTTCATCTAACAGAGACTGGCCTTCAAATAGTTGGAGGTGACCTCATTCTGGTGTTGAGTTGAGCTTGATCATTGCATCGAATAAAGGCAGCCTTTGTACGGTAAACTTGCCAATCCACTTGTCGTAAATATCAAGTATCTTCCTTGATCGGTAAAGACCGGATATCTCACGATCCGCAACAAGACGGAAGGCTGCATCATTTCGCCTTACAGCGAGTGCGAAAGGCTCAAAAGAGTACACGTTTGAATCAATAGCAAAGGTTATTGGGTCGGGCTCTTTCAACGCCATACCAATAAGTACTACCTGGTCAGCGGAAAAGGCATCAATTTTTCCATTTCGTAACGCATCAATGCCTTCTTTTGCTGAACTGAATAAGACTACTTCTGCATTCGTTGAGGTTTCTCGAATAAGTTCTTTCAACGCGGTTTCGGTCGTCGTACCTTTCACAACTCCAATCTTCTTTCCAGCGAAACCAGAATTACGCGTTCTATTTTCCTTCAATGTCATCAATGAAGCGCCGGTAACAAATGTCAACTGCGTAAAGTCAACAAGCTCACTACGGGAAAGCGTTTTGGTCGTTGAGCCACACAATATGTCAATCTTGTTGTCGGCCAAGGCCTTAAATCGCCCTTCAGCAGTTACGGGGACATATTCAACGTTTATGTCCACACCAATTTTCTTTTCAACGGCGCCTTCGATACTTTTACAGATATCAATAGAGTAACCAGCGGGGTTGCTGTCTTTATCCAAAAATGACATGGGCGCTTCGGACACACGGTAACCGATTCTCATTTTTCCGCTATTTTTGATCTGTGCAAGGGTTCCCGTGAGCTCCTGGGCTGCCAGCGGGCTTGAGAAAAAAACGATTGATAGAAAAATGGCCAGCTTACCTCTCATAACGGGCTTCTCCTTAGCAATGGTGAGTGTTGTCAAACAATCAGCGTTTTCTTTGAAAGGATACATATGGAAATTCGACTCGAGAGTCAATATAAATGAGTCAAGTGCCCATCCAAAAACAACTGTTTTGGATGGCCGCGGTCAGCCCTCAGCCACGGCTAAGGACGAGACGTTAGCTGAATGCTGAACGTCCGCCAATCATCGGCAGACTGAAAGCCCCATGCAAAAGTTCCCGATTTACGGATGAATTTGCATCCATTTCTATTCTTCATCCCTGATCAGTGGTTTCTTGCCTGTTATGGTAAAGCGGATAGATTCGACTGCGATTGCCACGAGTATTCCCGTGAACAGAAACCCAACAAGTCCTATCACCACGGCAAGGGCTTTCGTCAGGGGATACGTCGGGGCAAGATCGCCATAGCCGATCGTAAAAGCTGTTATGAAAGCATAATAGAAAGAATCCCAGATGGTCCATCCTTCTCTGATACCGGTTATCAGCCCTAACGACAAAATGAGAATAATCAGCATCGAAAAAACAGGCCAGATAAACTTTATCAGGCTCAAGACATGACCGAAAAAGCGAATACTTGAACGGATCCCTGAGAGGGGGCTGAGGCTATGGTTTTTCGGCTCTTCATTCATAACGGTTCGTCTCTAATCTGTAGCCATGACGGCCAGTCTGATGGTGGGCAAGCCCTCCTGCCGCATTGCATGCTCGATATAGACCAGCCCAAGCACGATGGACGTCAGCCCCCTGAAGGACGGAGCCCGAGCTTTTCAGCCATGCGGACAAGGTCTGCAAGGGATTGGGCACCCATTTTTTCCATCACACGGCCTCGGTGTACCTTGATGGTCTTTTCGGTGATCCCGAGATCGAAGGCTACCTGCTTGTTCAGCATACCGGTTGCCACGAGCCGAAACACCTCTTGTTCCCGTGGGGTTAGGGTATCCCATTTGACGCGGAGCCTTTTCATTTCCTTTTGCTCACGCCGGAGGCATCGGTCCTTTTCGATCCCACGGGAAACCGCACCCAGGAGATCACTCTCCTCAAAGGGCTTCTGGAGGAAATCCAGAGCGCCGGATCTAAAGGCTTTGACGCTCTTGGGGACCGTCCCGTGGCCGGTGATGAAAATGATCGGGAACCGAAATGCCCTTCTCGGCGAGCCGGTCCTGGAGCTCGAGACCATCCAGGCCTGGCATCTTGATGTCAAGAATCACGCACCCCGGCGCATCGAGGTGAGTGAAATCCAGAAATTCAAGGGCCGATGCAAAGGTCATCGGTTCATGTCCGGCCGATCGCAGCAGACGCTCTAGTGCCTTTCGCACGGAGGGGTCGTCATCAATCACGTACATAACGGGCCTTTCCTCTTTCATGCGGGATCCCCCTGGTTTGCCGGCAGCGTGAAGGCAAAGGTCGCACCGCCTTCCCGGTTGTTCCAAGCCTCCATGTTCCCGCCATGGGCCTTGATGATCGTCTGGCTGATGGAAAGCCCCATGCCCAAACCCTCGGGCTTGGTCGTGTAAAAGGGCTCGAAAAGCCGATCAATGTTGTGTTCGTCGATACCGATCCCAAAGTCCGTCACGAAGGTCTTAACGGTCCGCCTATCCGCCATGGCGGTTCTCACAATGATCTTCCGCTGACCGGATGCAGCGTGTCTCATGGCAGAGGCTCCGTTCAGGATCAGGTTCAATATCACCTGCTGCAGCTGGATACCATCCCCATGGATCGTCGCCAGACCCGGGCTAAATTCCGTCCTTATGGACAAGCCCTGCAGAAGGGAGTCGCCCCGAATGAGTTCAACGACTTGTTGGATCACCTCGTTCAGGTCCAAAGGCTCATGACGGGGCTTTTCCTTTTTCACAAGCGCCCGAACTCTCCGAACCACCTCGCTTGCCCGCCTGTCGTCGCGGATGATGTCATCCAGGATCTGCCGGACTTCACCAATGTCCGGCGCGGCCTGGGAGAGAAAGCGCTGCGCCGCCCCGGCGTTGCTCAGAATGGCCGTAAGCGGCTGGTTGATCTCGTGGGCCAATGACGTGGTCAGTTCCCCCATCATGGCGATCCTCGTCATGTGGGCAAGCTCTTCCCTGCGCTGCTGGCCCTCGGCCTCTTCCTTCAACCGTTCGGTTATGTCGCGTGCTGTTGAATAGATCAGGTTTCCGGCCGGGGCTGAAGTCCATTCCAGCCATCGGTACGTTCCGTCTTTGCAGCGGTAGCGGTTTTCAAAATGGATCAATGTCTGCTGGGAGAGCCAGAGCGGAAACCGCCTTCCGAGTGCGCTCCAAATCGTCAGGGTGCACCAAATCAAAGAACTGCTTCGTCATGAGCTCTTCGTGCGTGTAACCAAGGATCCTTTCCCAGGCCGGGTTCAGGCGCAGGAAATACCCATCCGTGTTCGCAATGCACAATAGGTCCAGGGTGACGCTGAAGAATTGATCCAGTTCCTCCGTTTTCTGCCGCAGGTTCTCCTCGGCCGACCTCCTGAAGTATCTTTGCACAAGCAACCCACTGGCAAGCATTGTCAGCGCCATGAAGACAACGATGCTCCCGATGACAAATCCTCTATAGTCGGTCCACAGGTTCCGGGGACGATTCACGAGCATGCTTCCAGTGGGTAGCTTGTTCTCGTCCATTTCCCAACGCGTCAATTGTTCCCAGTCGAACAGGGGAACGAAATGGGCTGTTGAAATGGTGACAAGCTCGGTCGGAGGCCTACCGCGAAGGATCTCCAAGGCCTGTCGGACGGTTCTTGCTGCTTCATTGGCAAAAGCCGGCATAACACCGCCTACGATGCCCCCGTTTCCCAGAAGCGTGTCAAAAAGCCCGAAGACAGGCACATCGGCGGCCCCGCTGATCCTTCGAACCACTTCGGGAGGGCTGTAGACTACTCCATCCGGGTCGACACTAAAGTTCACAAACAACACGGCCGTCTTGGGCGCCAAGGTGGCAACCCGTTTGAGCACCTCTTCGAGCGGCAGGGCGTCAAGGGACTCGATAAGCAATCTTCCCTGCCACGCCTGCAGACCTCGGCCAACGGCTTGTCTCATTGATCTGTCCAGGAAGCCGCTTCCGCTGATGACCACCAGCTTGCGGGTGTCCGGCCGGAGGCTGAGGATGCTATTTACGGTGGACTCCACATCCGTGGAATAAGGCAGGATGACAAAAGGGCGGTTTAAGGGGCGTATCCGGCGCTCATATGCGCTTTGCAATTCCTCATTATGGAGGAATTCGGTACCAGCGATCACGTTGATCACCGGAACCCCCTGAAAGAGATTACTGCCTTCTTCGACAAGAAAATCAAAGGCGGCGCTGTGCAGCGCGATGATCAAATCGATTGGGTGTTGTTCGAACTTGCGGCTGAGATATTTACCAAACTCCCTCCGGTGTTCCGGATCTGGGTGCTTCGCAACATCCATGAATTCAAAATGGAGGTTGAATCTGCGAAGGCCGGCGTCCACGAACCCCTTCACGAAGATCGGATCCATAATCAGAGAAGAGGCTGTTTCACAAGTGTAAGCATGCAGAAGCAAGACATTCTTTTTAGAGAGATCGGCAAGATTCCCGGCCATGGTCGTTTCCTGACCACGGGACGGGTTGACAGCAGAATCCGGGGCGTTTTGAGGCTGACCCTGGGCATGAACCAGGCCGGCAAAAAAAGTGCAGGCAAGCAGGAGGAAAGAAAGCCAGGAAAAATAGAATATCTTGAATGCGAGTCGGCCGGCCAGAAGCACCACTCATCCCCTCTTCTTCGCAAAACACGCAACTGTGAGAGTATCTTTATACATTCTGCAGGGTCCACCCCCCCCAGCCGCACTTCATGGGAAATTTTCTATCCGAACAAATCCGAATGCGAACCTACTCGAACGAGGCAAAGCTCACTCCCTTCGATTCGATAGATCAATAGCCAGTCTCCCTCAATATGGCAACTCCCGACAGTCTTTTAAAGTCCCTTTGAGTTGATGATCTTTGGCTCCGAGCGGGCAATTCTTGAGCGTCGACCAGGCTTTCGACGATCTCCTTCAGTTTGTCCATATCTTTTCCACGCTTAATCAAGCGTTTCACATCTCTCTTGAACTGGGTATCTCGCCTGATAGATCGCATATCTTCAAATTCCCAGGTCCTCGAACAGTTTGCTTGCAGTCGGGAATCTCTTGCCCTTCCCTGCTCTTGAACTCCTGATCGCCTTCATGGTTGTTTCATTGGGCACCTGAAGTTCGAAAGGCAGTCCGCGTTGAGCCACGACCTGTCGGTAGAAGAGCTCTATAGAACTTGAAACCGATAGCCCCATTTCTTTCAGCAAGCTTTCGGCCTCCCTCTTCACGTCGGGGTCGATCAGTGCCCTTGCGGTCGCTGTTTTCGTCGTTCCCATGGCCTCCCCCCAAACCTCACCGGTTTATAGCATATTATATGCCATTCCCCCAAGTTGTCAAGCCAAAGGCGTCATAGGTATTTGGCATCTCCACCCGGCCACCCTGGGTTCTTCGTGGTTTCCCAGAAAGCGGACGAGGCCGTGAGGGTACACGTACACGAGGTCGACCAGGAGGTGCAACCGTTCACTCTCCTCGTCTCGGGTAACAAACGGGCCAAGGGGCTTTTTCCGCGCCTGTTAGCCAAATTTTCTTGACTTCGCACCGCTATTTCTTTTTCACTGACTCTGGCATTCCTCAACCTACCCAACGCATTTTTGCATAACGTTGATTATGAAGCAAACGCTTGGTAACCATCCAAGATTATCCGCTAGGATTGAAATAATGAGGCATGCACCATCATGAGCGACGCCACATCATCAGACGAAAAGGCCTTTGTGAACCGGGCCCTCGAAGCAGCCATTCGCATCGGGATGGTCGCCCTGCTGGTCGCCTGGTGTTTCGAGATCGTCCGTCCGTTCATTGTGCCCATCGTCTGGGGCATCATCATTGCGGTTGCCGTGTATCCCGGTTATCGTCGACTCCTGCCCGTTACTGGAGGGCGTGGGGGGCTTTCGGCAGTGGTGTGTACTTTCCTACTGCTTGTCCTGTTCATCGTGCCTGCGATGTTGCTTGTTGGGACACTCATCGACAGTGCAAAGCTCCTGGCAAAGGACCTCAGTGACGGAACCCTCTCAATCCCACTGCCACCGGAAAATGTCCACGCTTGGCCGATCATCGGCAAACCCCTGGCAAGATTCTGGCATCTGGCTTCCACCAACCTTCGAAATGCGCTGACAGAAATCGCGCCTCAACTCAAGTCCGTCGGGAGTTGGCTTTTGTCGGCCGCTACAGGCGCCGTTTTCGGCGTCTTGAAGTTCATCTTTGCCATCATCATCGCAGGCGTGCTCCTTTCCCGAGCAAAAGGCGGCTCGGACATTGCCGAATCAGTTGCGGCGCGACTGGTCGGTAAACGGGGGACGGACTTCGTCAGCCTTGCAACGGCGACGGTACGCAGTGTCACCCGGGGCATCCTGGGTGTTGCGTTGATCCAGTCACTCCTGGCAGGCCTCGGTTTTCTTGTCGTGGGTATACCGGCTGCCGGGCTCCTGGCTATGATTTGTCTCTTTCTGGCTGTCATACAGGTCGGCCCCGGTTTAATCATCATCCCGACGGTCATCTATGTGTTTTTGACCTCAGATACGCTTCCCGCTGTTTTGTTCATGATCTGGTCCATTTTTGTAACGCTTTTGGACAACTTTTTGAAGCCTCTTTTTTTGGGCAGGGGTGTTGATGTGCCCATGCTGGTGATCTTCATCGGAGCCATAGGCGGATTCCTGAGCTCGGGCATTATCGGCTTGTTCGTCGGACCTATTCTTTTGGCCATGGGTTACCGGCTGTTTAAGGCCTGGTTGGAAATGGGACAGCTGCCCGTTCAGGAGCAAAACCAGTCCAAACAGTGAATGCTTCTGTAGCAAATACGGATGAGTTTAAGGCAGAGCACTCTAATGAGAAGATTTAGATAGTGATGGTTGACAGCGGCCGTCCAAAAACAGTCATTTTTGGATGGGCACTGCTATGATAGACCTTTCACCGATGACGCCCCTATGCGTTCCCGAATACCCACCTCTGCATCTTGCTGTCCGCCCTTTCCGTGATATTTCGTAGAACACGAGCGCCTGCCGATTAGCCCAACTGTCCTTTAAAGTCACCGGGTTCGAAGTCCTGTGAGGTGCGATAAGCATTTTGGGTAAAATCCGGCAGATCCGGGTCATGAATGTGGAAGAAGAAGGCAAGAATCAATGAATCGTTTTCACAAAGCATTTAGGGTCAAAGCCGCTGTAAGGAAGGGATAAATTACCGAGCGCATGTGCGTGATCCTCCGGCGGAACCATTTTTTGTGAATACAGCTTTCCATCCCATAAAATACAGTCTTCACCCCATTTATCCTCCAAACTCCTTTTGATAGTTCTAATCATGGAGTACTGACTGAGATCCGGGGCCAAGGAGGTGATGCTGAGAAGTGGCGCAGAAAAAAAGCAAACGTAGGGAAGAGTGGGTATCACCTCACAATCGTGGGATGATAAGCATTTTCTTAACAATGGCCAATAGGTAGAAAGGAGGGAATACGGACGAAATATAGGAATATCCGCCATCAACGGGATTCATGACGATCTATTGCGATCGGAATTTTCTCTCAAGAACGAGTGAAATCTTGGAACGGCGTTAAGCCCGGCAGGGATTACCATGGGTATTATTTCAGAATCCTGAAAGCCCAAGGTGGGCATGCCTTCGGCGGGGCGTACGACTACAGGATCGAGGGGCGCATGATCTTCGGTTTCGCGCGCGTATTCTGGTTAATTAAGTATAGCGACACCGGTGTGATGACATTTATCGCCAACCACGAGGGGCAGATCTACGAGAAGAACCTTGGCGCGAGCACCGACGCGGCGGCGCAGGCAATGAAGACGTTCGACCCAAACCCCAGCCGGCGGAAGGTGTCACCTTGAAAAAAGAGATTTTACCAGTCCTTGACATTTTGGTGATTCTTTCTTGCTGCATCTATTACCCGACGAGACAGGGGTACTGCTAAGTTATCCCAAAAAGTCGCCGGCTCGTGAGCCGGCTCCCTGCGATGGAGTGAGGTGAGATGGTGAAGGTTAGAAATTCCGAGCGAGGTTTTTTGTGGCTTCTGCATTATGCCGTGTTGGGCCTTTTGCTGATGAACATGGTGTTCTTGGCCGGATGCGCCACGCCGGTTGGCGTACGTCACATAGATCCTTTGGAAGCTCAACAGCACCTCACCGAAAGCGTGTTGGCCGGCGGGAATTTGAGTGCACCGACGATGCAGATTCTCAATCGGTCTGGCCAGGCGGAAGAATTTGAGGACCATCCGACAGAGGTGATTGGCGCCATCCACAAGGAGTTGCAAACTGCCACCGAGCCGGACCGGCTCTTTGCCCTGGCAGAGCTTTCCTTTCTGCACGCAAACCGAAGCGGGGATAGGTCCTACTTCCTGGCCGCCGCGGTGTATGCGTATGCTTTTATCTTCCCTCGGGACACGAGAGACTTGCCGGACGGTTTCGACCCCCGCCTGCGGACCGCAGTCGATCTATACAATCAGGGGCTCGCGCAGGGCTTCACTGAAGGTGAACCCAGGCGGGTCATGCTGAAAGCCGGCACATACCGACTCCATTTTGGGGAGCTCGTCGTCAGCCTCGATCCCGATGAGTTTCGTTGGGGACCTTTTCTCTTGGAGGATTTTGTCGATGCGGCAGAGCTCGAAGTGCGGGGGCTCAGGAACGATTACCGTTGGCCGGGGGTGGGAACGGCCCTGGTCGTCACGCTGAAACCCGTACAAGGGGTAGAGGAAAGGAATTTTGAGAGGATTCCCCCGTCGTTGAAGGTGGCGGCCACCGCCTTCCTGCACCTGGAAAACGTGGAAGACGGATTCCGAACCGGTCGGATAAAGGGCAAACTTTCCATTTTCACAACCCGGGAAAGCACTTCGGTCAACGTGAACGGCCGCATGGCCCCCCTGGAGTACCGGCCGACAGCCGCCCTGGCCTACACCCTGGAGGGATCCCAGGTCTACACTCTAGAGCTCAGAGGATTGCTCTCGGGGGATCTTGCGCTCTTCAAACAAACCGCCCGGTTCAAGGACAACGTGTTTCTCATGGAGCCCTACCAGCCCGGCCGGATTCCAGTGGTGTTCGTCCACGGAACCGCATCCAGCCCGGCCCGCTGGGCGCAGATGCTCAATGAAATCTTCAACGACCCGCAACTTCGGAGCCGATATCAGGTCTGGCTATTCACTTACAATACCGGTAATCCCATTCTTTACTCGGCGGGCATCCTGACTCAGGGCTTGCGAAACGTGGTTAAGGAATTGGACCCGGAGAGCAAAGACGAGGCCTTGCGAAAGATGGTGGTCATCGGCCACAGCCAGGGCGGGATGCTGACGAAACTGACCGTCATCGACAGCGGCACCCGGTTCTGGGATCAATCCTTCAAGGTCCCTATAGATCAGCTCGATGTCTCACCCGAGACGCAGGCATTTCTGGAGCAGAGCCTATTTTATAAGCCTGTTCCATATGTCCGGCGGGTTGTTTTCATTGCGACGCCTCACAGAGGCAGCTTCTTGGTCGGCGGTCGTGTCAGCGATCTTCTGCGGAAGTTGATTTCTCTACCCTTTGTTATTTTCACCCCGCTCGAGGAAGTTTTTCAGCGCAGCCCCGAGGCTGTTGCCAATCGCTCTTTGCGAGGCGAAATCCCGCGCAGCACGGACAACATGAATCCGGACAGCCCGTTTGTCAAAACCTATTCATCCATCCCCATCGCTCCGGGGATCACTGTCCATTCCATCATCGCCGTGAAGAACCCCGAAGACCCGAAAGAGGAGTGGAACGACGGGGTCGTGGCTTACAGCAGCGCCCACATAGACGGTGTCGCCTCAGAGCTGATCGTTCACTCCGGTCACTCCACACAGGAAACACCGCAAACGATCGAAGAGGTGCGCAGGATTCTCCTCGAAAACCTCCGGGAACCTTAAGGAGGTAGCCATGCAGAGAATGATCAAAATTGAGTTGGCCACCATCAACGCCATCAACCCGCCGGAAGAGCCGCCGGTCAAGCTGAGCGGGAGGGTAAATCTTGGTTACAACAAAGCCAGTGTCAACACCGACTACGATAAAGGTGAAGACGAGGATCATGAGGCCGGTCGCTGGGCCGTGGCTTTTGATCGATTCTTCTTCGAGAAGCTCTTTCAGTTCTATTTTTCCAATCAGGGCTTCATCAGCGTCTCCGACACCAGTGACGTGTTGATGTACACAAAAACCGGCGTGCGGTTTCCAATTCGGAGCGGCTTCTTCCTGAACCTTGGGTATGAATGGGATTGGGACAATTAGCCAGCGGAGGATACAAAGAAATCCGACTACCGATATATCATGTCATTAGGTTATGGTTTCTGACCAGGTGGAAGGAGACCGTTTTCAGATTCGCGATGCAAAGTTCAAAACAC
The DNA here is from genome assembly GCA_963830155.1 of uncultured delta proteobacterium. GTDB lineage: Bacteria > Desulfobacterota > DSM-4660 > Desulfatiglandales > Desulfatiglandaceae > CAWHLE01. Next base: position 160,279 of record CAWHLE010000004.1, read on the forward strand.
GGTAAGTGCCTAGCCTGAGGGGAATGCCCTTAATCAGGCTTGTCCGAAGTAAAGTTTGGTATGGATGACTTGAAAGGGAGCGGATCGAATCCTGGGGCCTCAAGCAATGGGAAAACGTGAATGGCGCAAAACCATCAACATGCCTATAGGCTCTTCCGTGATCCTTTCAGTTTACATCTGAGATCCGCGGTAACATAAGCCGGGCTTCAGGAGGAGGTGAGTCATGCGCTGGGAAAGCGGCCGACGAAGCGAAAACGTGGAGGACCGTCGCGGGTTCAGAATATCGCGGCGGGTTGCGGGTGGCGGCATCGGCACAGTCGTGCTGGTTCTGTTGGCCCTTTATTTCGGAATTGACCCATCCGTCATTTTGAACGAGAGCCAGATGCCCATTCCAGGAGCCGGTGCTCCCACACAATCCGCGCCCTATTCCGCTTCTCCCGAGGAAAGCCAATTGGCGGAATTCGTCTCCGTGGTTCTGGCTGACACGGAGGACACCTGGCACGCCCTCTTTCGCAACATGGGGAAAACCTACGAAGAACCCAAGCTCGTGCTCTTTTCCGGGGCCGCCCAATCCGCCTGCGGTTTGGCATCAGCCGCGGTCGGCCCGTTTTACTGCCCGATAGACCAAAAGGTTTACATCGATCTCGCCTTCTACAGCGACCTGAAGAGCCGGTTCGGAGCACCTGGGGATTTCGCCCAGGCGTACGTGATTGCCCATGAAGTGGGGCATCACGTCCAGAACCTGCTTGGGATCGCTGAAAAGGTCCAGACCCTTCGCAACCGGTCAAGCGAAGCGGAGGCCAACCGGCTTTCCGTGATGATGGAACTCCAGGCCGACTGTCTGGCCGGCGTTTGGGCCTATCACGCCGACCGGGCGCGCCAGATCCTTGAGGAGGGAGACGTCGAAGAAGCCCTCAACGCCGCCAGCAGCATCGGGGATGACCGCATCCAGCGCCAGTCCAGGGGATACGTGACGCCGGATTCCTTCACCCACGGCAGTTCCTCCCAGCGTGTGCGCTGGTTTAAGCGCGGACTTGAAACCGGTAATATTGCTCGGTGCAACACGTTCCAGGCAGACCGCCTGTAGATCAATCCTTGTCCCTATGGGCTTTCCCGTAAGCGACCAGCAACTGACCGCCAGCTCCCGTTAATGCCGTAAAGCCTTCACTCATCTTTAAGGTCGTCCGGTTGCTAAATAAAAGAACCTTACTTGGACCGGACACTCGAATCACGGACATTAAAATGGGCCAGCCGCGTGGCGTTCATGTCTAAGACCACACGCGCTGACCCCGTCCTTTTGTCATTTTCTGATGGGCCGCTTTAGAACCGGTAGATCACGAAGGCGCCGCCGTATAACTGGTTCTCATTCCCTTCATCCTCCACAATGGGGCTGTCTGCCGCATCCCCGAGCAGACGTTTGTAACCGGCAACCCCCAGGATGGACCAGTGCTCAGTTGCATTGTATCGAAGGGGCACCGTGATGCCCACATCCTTAATCCCCGAATCCGCATTGTACTCCTTGAGCCCGCTTCTCTGCGAATTCGTCCGGTTCACCCCAAAATAGGCTGACATATAATTGTCGTCCGCCCAGGTGGCGTATCCATTGATGGACAGGATCCAGGTCCTGTTGAAGGGAATCCTGTACCCCGCTCGGAGCCTCACAATGGAGCCGTCATTCCCATCGGCCACATCCTTCATGGCCTCGATGCTCGCCGTGAAGTGTTCCACATCAACACCGAAAAACCCACCGAGCATGAAGGAGGCATCCACCTTTTCGAGTTTGTCCACCGTGTTATTGTCCACGTTGTCCCGCTCCCTGATGTACTGTCCTATAGGGCCAAGTTTAAAGGTGCGGCTCGGGAGGAGATTGGCCTTCAAGGTGTTGGCGATTAAGTCAACGGACATGTGATTTTCGAAATTAAGGGAAAGATACGGCAGGGGGTAGAACTTGCTGTGCTCCGACCCCTCGTACTCCGGTGCGATCCCCGCACCCAGTCCCAGTTCGTAAACCCCCTTCGCCTGAGGGGTCTCTTCCACCACGCCGGTAGTCGGCATCTCGATGTCCTGGGCAAAACAGACCCCGGTTAGTATGAAAACGAACACCAAAGCCACGGCCAGCCCAGCTGCGCTGGGGAGAAAAATCCTTTTCATTTGTTCATACCTCCTTTGGAGAGAAAGATCTTCCTGATTTCTTAACCTTCCTTTTATACTAAAATCCAAAGTTTCGCGCAATCATAATCTGCAAACCGAACCCCTCATCAGAGGCCTTGGTCGACTTCCCAGCCGCCAGTTTACAATCCTTTGGTCGGTTACATCCTCGGACCGCATCCCTCCAGGGCATGCTATCTGCCCTTGGGCCGTTCTATCTCCACGAGTCTCCCTTCCTTCACGGCCAGATTCTTTATCTTGCCGACAGATGGTGGAGTGGTCATGGCCTCCTCCGGCCGACGGTCGGCATAAATTACCACGATCGTGCTGTCCCTGATCATCACGTTTTGAGGGGCGACCCGGTCGCCGAGGAAGACTCCAGTCAGTCCTCACTCTGTCTTCTCAATGGGGAAAATGCCCTTCCTGACCGTCTTCTGACAATTCCCATACGGGCACAAATTCAGGTTTCAGTGTTCAGGGTTGAGGCTTGAAACCCGAAACCTGACGCCTGAAACCTGATTTGGTCGCGACTTGTCCGGGTTAGGGTTCACCTCTGAAAGATTGGCCTTCATGCGAAGGCTCAGACGCCAAAATTCATCCTTCGTTCCCTGGCTTTGCTTATAGGGCAGAGGCCATTGGAACAAGCTTCGCGGTTTTCATTGTTTGAAGTGTTAGTGAAAAGCGGTGAGACCAGGATCAGTGGGTCGGGCTCATTTGCTCCGCCAATTGCGGTAGCTGGCAAACAGGCCAGACAGAGATCTGTTCGCCAACGGGATATCGGTGTTGACCGGGATAAATGATCCAGAGATGTTCAAGGTTCAGGTCGTTGAGCGCGATCCGCATGGATCGAGTGAGTCTTGGCGCTTCACTGAACTTGAGTCCGGCACCGTAACGACGGTCCCAATGGAGGACGAACAGATCGAGCTCCGCACCGCTGTGAGTAAACCGGAAGAAGCTCTGGAAGGGTCAGAAGGTCTCCAAAATTTGGTTCAGGGCAAATCCTCTCCCCGGGTAAACGTTAAAATAGACTTAATTGCTCAGCCCTTCGTTCTCGGGCTTCCTGATATTTGATATATTTGCGGATCATCTCTGCATCCAACCCTGCTGTGTCAACGCAATAACCTTGGGTCCAGAAATGATTGCCCCAATAGGGTTTGTGTTTCAAATGGCGATGCTTGTTCAATACCCGAATGGCTGTTCTGCCTTTTACCACCTCGACAAAGTCGGATACAGACGTCTTCAGGGGAATCATTACCAGCGAATGGACATGATCGCCTTGGATATTTAATTCAACAATCTCTACGTGTTGGCGTTCACAAAACCCTCTGACGCAACTTTCAACGTCTCGGCCAATTTGGCCCTCCAATATCCGGTACAGATACTTTGGTACCCAGACAGTATGATATTGGCAGTGCCAAAAGGTCTGTGATAACTTTCGAAATCGACTCATGTGTTGCTCCTTGGTTTGAAGTTATGGGGACAACTCTCTACCTTGGAGCAACATAGAGTCGCTCAGAGGGCATAGCCTCTGATCTCTGACTTTGCCCACAGGGCAAGGGTTTCTATGCTAGACTAAATTCAGATGGAGTATCTATGAAACTGACAGAGGTCCGACAACAGGCAAGGCAACGGTTCAATAATATTTGCCGGGTATGCCGGGAGTGCAACGGTGTTGCCTGCGCAGGTGAGGTTCCCGGCATTGGGGGGATTGGCAGCGGCAGGTCCTTCATCAACAATTATCAGGCGCTGGCTTCCCTCCGCTTGAAGATGCGTGTGGTGCATACGGTCCATGACCCGGACACATCACTGACCCTTTGGGGCCGGAGGTTAGCCATGCCTATCCTGGGAGCGGCAGTGGCCGGCGCCAAAATGAACTTTCAGGGGATTGTTACGGAAGAAGAACTGGCCTCGGCCTTTGTCGTCGGCGCGCGCCAGGCCGGGACCCTGGCCATGACCGGAGACGGGCCGGATCCCGACCTCTATGCAACGGGACTGCGCGTTATCCGGGCGGCCAGTGGTCAGGGTATCCCTATTACTAAGCCCAGGGATCAGACCAGCGTAATGGGCCATCTGCGGGAGGCGGAGGAGGCGGGTTGCCTGGCCGTCGGCATAGATGTGGATGCGGCGGGGATCCTCCCCATGCGAGCAGCAGGCCATCCGGTGGGGCCGAAGAGCATTGAGCAATTACGTGAGTTGGTGAAAAGCACTCATTTGCCGCTCATCCTGAAGGGGATCATGTGCGTGGAGGACGCCCTGGCTGCGCGCGAGGCTGGCGCAGCGGCGATTGTCGTCTCTAACCATGGAGGGCGGTTCCTGGATCACACCCCTGGAACAGCCGAGGTCTTGCCGGAGATTGCCCGGGCCGTGGAAAACGACTTGGTGGTCATGGCCGATGGGGGGATCCGCAGGGGTGTGGACGTGCTCAAGATGCTGGCCCTTGGCGCGCACGCGGTTCTGGTGGGGCGGCCCCTGGCCATTGGGGCGATAGGTGCAGGGGCAGCAGGGGTCCGCCTGACTTTGGAGCAATTGCACAGTGAGCTGAAGGCTGCCATGGTGTTTACCGGATGCGCTCACCTGGAGGAGATCGGAGCAGCGGTCCTGTGGAAAGGCGAAAGCCGCATTTGAGAAAAAGAGCGTGGGATGGGGGAGCTGGGAGTGCCGCCATACTGACTGATGGCGAGACAAACAGAGTTGGAAGGGCGTACATGTCATTATAACTTTTAGGGCACTACCTGGGACGCTGGCAAAAAGGCAAGTAACTGTTCATGAGGCCTAGGTAATTTATTTTTTACCAGCGTCCACTCCCACACTTATGAACGGGAGATGCAAGGTACTGAATTCAAAAAGCCTGTTGAAAAAGAAGCCGGGGCTCGGGGTGGAGCGAGCAGCCGGCCGGAGGAATGAACATGAGTCAAGAGGAATTTCATCTTCGCGTGCGATCGGCGGCCGTCGCCGGGTGGTGGGCGCTGCTGATCGCGATCGGCTGGTCGATCCTGGCAGCCCTGGCGTGGCGGGGGCTGGTCCAAGCCCGGCCGGACTGGCTGCTGACGCTGTGGAACGTGCCGGATTTGACCTGGCCGGAGGCCCAGCGGATCACCTTCTGGTTCTTCGCAACGTTCAAGCTGCTGCTGTGGCTGTGGGCGCTAGTCATGGTCTGGCTGAGCCTCTGGGCGCGGCGGCTCGGGCGGCAGCGGTGAGACCGGGAGGCGGGAAGGGCCGCGGAAGACTTTGCCCGGATCTTCAAAATGACGCCCGTGACCATGACGCGACAACCGTAGAACGAGTCGTTGCGCTCGTGATCCCGCTAGATCCTTCAAATCCATTTTGGATATTTGTTGTTCCCGAACGTCCCGAAGCTCCTGCCGTTTTGCTGACACACTCCAAACTTTTCCTCTCTGTCCGCCATCCGCCAGGAGGATGGCGGACTGGCGGATGCCTCTGCGTGAGACATTGCCTTTCATTCTTTGATAAGTTACTTCCCACCCTGTTAATCCTCTTTGCGCTCTCGGCGTGCTTTGCGAGAGAGCTCCCCATTGATTATTCTTGAAATATCGTGACATATTCTTTAGAAAGATTTTAAACACTTCAATCATGGAATCGATTCCAGGCGGGTGCTACGGACAAAGGGCAGCCACCCGCTGGGAGGACTTTATACCATCCTATCAGAGGAAAAAATCAAGGGTTCGCTCCAAAACAATGATTTCTTGGGATTTAGGAACTGGACAAAAGGGAGATTTCAATATGATCCGTGAGTTTAATGTCATTATCGAGAAAGATGAGGATGGGTATTTCGTAGCATCGGTGCCCGCACTTCGTGGGTGCCATACACAGGCAAGTCACTCGATGTTCTGATGAGGCGAATCCGAGAAGCGATTGAACTTTGCCTCGAAGCCGAGGAGCCCACAACCAACGAATTCGTGGGCGTCCAGCGCGTAGCGGTCTGAATATGGTTAACAGATTCACAGAGAAGCAAGGTCAATATCTGGCATTCATCGAAAGCTACATGGTGATGCACGGGAGAGCGCCAGCGGAAGCAGAACTACAGCGTTTCTTTGGGACGACGCCTCCGACAATCCATCAGATGATCCTGAAACTGGAAGAGAAGGGACTCATCAGCCGAATCCCGGGACAGCCCCGCTCGATCAAGCTCCTGATAGACGCCGACCAGATTCCGCGGCTAAAGAGACCAAGATAGATAGCTCGTTTCCTCATCAATCACGAACAGTGAACTTTTTCGTGGCAGGATGAAGTCGATGTTGCTCCAGAGTCTCTGCATGCCGAAGCCACTGGTTTATCTCTTCCGGAGTGGATAGAGCAATAGAGAATTGGCGTACCAGGACAGTATCTGGGAAACTGGTAAGAGGGTAAGTAACCGTTCAAGAGGCTTAAGGAATTTATATTTTTACCAGCCTCCCACGGATGGACGCTAACTGGTCACAAACTCACGGATGCGGGTATGATTCACGAGCTGATCCAAGGAGGCCATTGTGAATACCTTGCCTTGCAACCTCAGCAAGAGTTGCCGCATGTCTTCACGCCTCTCGCGGAATCCACGCCCGTCGATGCAGGCGACGACCTCATACGAAGACCAGCCTTCCGCCACATGTTGCTTGCGTTGGGTCTCCAGTTCCTTGATGCGGGCGACCTTGTCTCTGGCTGTTCCGTCGTCACTCGTGATTTTTGCCTCGATAACGACAACCGGTTTCACCTCGTCAGGGATACAAAAGTCCGGCGCCTGGCCAAATCCCGGAATCCTTTCGGCACGCCCTGTCTTCCGATAGGTTACCCCCCGCTTCCGGAGCAGGTTCTCGATCGCATCTTCGATGACCTCCCCCACCAACTCTGAAACCGCGTCTCTGTGGGCAGCGAACGGCCGCCCCAGGTAACGCTCATAAGAGCATCATTCCGGTTGAGTTCAATATGAGGCTTCGTCGTCAAGGGCTCCGTAAGCTGGTTCAGGTTCCTGTACTCCCCCAAATCGTATCCGGGGAACCCCTGAAGAGGTTAACTCAAGATGTTTTTCTACGGCCGAGAGGCCCCCGAACTGCTCCATCCAACTGCTCACGGCCGACAGCTTTTTCTCAACATCCGCTTCCTGGTCCCATTCCTTCCTAAGATTCCAGGTTGCGAGTCGGGTGAGATGACCGAGGATGATACACCGTAGGTCTCCGTATGTCGGCCCCACCTTTCCGAGCCTCAGGTTCTGGATGTCCTCCTCTACGATTGAAGCGAGGCCTCGGGCATCCTGGGGGAGCCATTTGCGGGGCATCCTGCCGGTTGAGCGACATACGAAAACGGTATCGATGATGGAGGAGCCTGTGCCGTTAATGTGAATAGAGGCGCCCATTTCACCGGGGCAGGGCAATGATGCCGAACAAGCAAGGCCGGCATCCAGAATTGCGACGGCAACGGGATAGTAGGCGTTCAGGGCATTGTGGTGATAGGTGAAGACAAGGGGTGAACCCGGCTTAAGGGCCTTTGCCATATGCCGGAAGATGGAGGAGAGCCCCTGCGTGAAGGTCCTGAGGCCTCGCCGCATGTTTTCATTGCCGGTCAGTTCGTTCGCATTTCTTGTGGATGAGCCTTTAAAAGCGGGCACCGAGTCCCCAATCAGTCTGCGGAGCCAGGCGTAACAGAAATCCATGAGCTCGGCGTACTGCACGTTTCCAAAATAGGGCGGATCCGTAAAGACGCCGTCCAGGCTCCCGGCCGGCAGCTCCTTCATGGTCGCGTCTGCACAGGATAGATCAATGCTCCGCTTCTTTCCTCCGTTTTCGGCATCTCCGATCCACTCCCCCGGGATAGGGATGGTATATTTCGTCCCCCCCCGGTGGTCCGTCTCGAAAGGTTGAATGCAATAGCTCTTCGCTTTCTGGAACTTCTCGGTAATGTTGAGCCACCCGCCGCTTCCGATGCTAGCCCCTTGAGGGCCTCTGATTCCCAAGAGGTTGGACTCGCACTGGATAAGTCCTACGGGGAAACCGTGTACGGAGAAGATATCAAGGGACTTAAGGGCCATCTTATCGTAACGGCAGAGCATGTTCTGATAGCGGAGAAGATCGGAGAGATTCGTGGCAAGCGCATCGCGAATGCGCCTATCCTCTTCCTTCGTGATCAACCGGCAACTGAGCTCCAGGCCCAGCAACTGTCTGGTGTTAAAAAGATCCCTGTATCGCTTGTATCCCCACCGGTGAAGCCTGGTGGATTCATCGCCTTGAGGAATGGGATCGTCGGGGGCGAATTTAGGCCTCATTTGCCGCCACATGGAGTCGGCTTCTTCAACAAGTGCAAGGTCTTCCTCATCGGGTTTCTTGAAGAAGCGGCCTTTATGACGGGACTTGCAGTGAGGGCAATAGTATTCGATGGCAAAGAGTCGGTGGACGGGAGGTCCGGCCTTCGGATCGGGATAGAGGTTTGGGGCATTGCATTTTGGACAAACGCATTGGTTCCGCTTGGCTACTCCCTGAGTCGACAAAGGGTTCCCGCAGACAGAGCAGTCTCCGGGCTCCCGTCTGTCATCCGCCTCGGTCAGGTTGCCGCAAAGGGAGCAAAGGAAGACGTTCTTTGGATGCCTGCGGTCCTGCGCGACGAGATGCCCTGGGAATAGTAAGATCTCATCCCCGCAATTTCCGCACCGTTTGACCTTGACCCAAAGGAAATACTTGACCGGGGCTTCTTGATCCCCGCACTGAATACACCTGGTGCGGTAAAATCGTCCGATCTCCTTGTCCAGTTCGTGCCTGAGCATTTCCGCCGCAGTGCGATACCGGTCCAGATCAATCCGTTCGATCTCCTGCTTGACAACCCAATAGGACATCGGGTTGATGTCGTACCCGATGACATTGCAGCCGACCCGGTTGGCCTCAAGAAGCGGTATCCCTCCCCCCATGAACGGATCGGCGATACGTATTCCTGACAGATCATTGGCCTGATAGAAGACTTCCCGTAAGGGGCGGGACGAGAATTCCGAAAGGAGAAGACCCCGGAAAAGGGTGCCCGGACGACGTGCGAACCACTTGTGGACGGCGATGACAGGCCGATAGTTCTGCTGGATCTGCTTCTCTCTCAAAGCCAGATCAGCTATGAACGGTACGTCGAAATCGCGCTCTATCATCTCGCCACCCCCGGCCTCCGTCGCCGATGAAGTATAGGGGAGGAGGTGAAAGGTGTCAAGGCAGGGAGAAAAGGCACTGGCGCCCTAATTCAGAAAGACGCGGAGCAGAGCCGGAACAGATTTTTGCCCCAGCTCCCGACCCCCAACAACTCCGCTCACAGCAGACTGTGTCACCCCCAGCAATTCACAAACGGCTGTCCCAGTCATTCTTATCTCTTCGACAGCCCGGTAACGGGCGAGACTCCATTGCCAATAACTGCTACCGGCTTCTTGCTGATCGCCCCAGAGACCAAGAATCTTCTCCCTTATAACGCCCAAAAGCTTTCCAACCCGATCAAGAATTTTATCAAAATCATGGCCCTGGGCTTGAAGTCGATTGCGCCGCTCAAATTTTCCCCTTTGATGCCCGGCACAGATTCGACAAAGTTACCATCACCAAGCATAGCAAGGAGTGACTGTTTCCTTTAAGATACCACTCAATCGGCCGATAAATTCAGACCTATAGGCCTTATCCCGAAAAATCACGTCCAGTTCTATTCCGCGACAGATGATGTGATCAAAGGCTCCTGAACGACCTATGCGAAGTTGTCGAGGCATTCTTGCTATCTAACATAGATTCAAGTTCAAGAAAGGCAGAATTTCAAGCGTGTCACTTTGACCTTTACATTCTCGTCTCTCCATCTTCTCTCATCCTTATTGGTTAAGCTTAGCGCATTGGTAAGTACGCCGGTGCCACTCCCCGCCAGAAGACAAACAGTTAATTCGGGTTTGACACATGTTTTGTTGTATGGGATTGAGTCTCAATTTGGTCGAGTCCCTTCAGTACCGAATTGATCATCGACACGACAGCCTCGGCAACGTGCCAAGGCGCCTTGATGTTGTTGTGCGCGTACTTGTTTCGAAACACGGCGTACAGTCCGCAAAGAAGGTCACGCAAGCCCTGCCGATCGGCCTCCGAGACCGATACCAGCGTAGATGCCTTCTTCCCAAACGCGCGATTGACTAGATCTGGCCCGTCAATATCCTCTGGGAGACCGAAGATTCGGGCAATTCTGGATTTGAGAATTACGAAGGACTTTCGAATAGCCGAATCTAGCTCATGACGAACTAATAGGTCTGAAATGCCTTTACGGAGTTCCTCGTCGTAGTGATCAGTCTGTTTACACCAACCAAAGAAGGCCATCTCCAGACGTAAGAGATCATGGTTGCAGATGTCAGTTAGGTTTCCGAGGGCTTTTTGACGCTCGTTCTTGCGAAGATAGTACTTCACAAATCCCACATGACGACGAAACTCCGGTTGGTCCCTGATCTGTTCAGGAAGCAGCTGAGTAAGGTGGTCGAAGAGGACTTGCAGGTTTTCGGTGTCGGCATCGAGATCTGCCTCCAATGATTCAGCATCGAATTTCCTGCGAAGGTTGGTTGCATAAGTTTTGACCCGAGACAACTCCTCGTAGATACGCGCTTCGTATAGCAGCATTCCTTGTTTCCTTTCTTGGTTAGCATCCTAGCGGTCTTCAACTGCGGCGTTTACGCCTCACTCTGGAAGGCTTGGTTCGACTTTCATGTTCTCCGATATGAAATAGTATTCCCTGCCTCTTGTCTGAGGAATGTGGCTGATAGAAGGAGTCCCGGCTAAGAGCGTCGAGAAAGACTTGCCGGTCTCTGAGAACATCATCAAGCATTTCACGCCGAAGCAGGGATACATACAGAGCGCAGGAGCGGGCTTGGCAGTTGATAGATTTCTGGGGGTTGAATTCAATATCTGTGAAACCTTCATAAATGCTCATACCATCTCGGAGTTCCGGTTCGCGATGAACTGCGTGAATGTACAGCCAGTCGTAGAAGGCGGTCTTTGGTTCCAACTCCCATTCAAAACCATCGAAAGTGAAGCCACGCAGTCCTCCTGAAGTCTTGATTCTCTCATCCTTTTTGATTTCAAATCCGGTCTGCCCGTAGAGGTCCTGATATGGGCCGCCAAATTGGAAGACTTTGCTCCCTTGAAACGCTGATTCCAATGGAATCACCCATCCTTCCGTTGTTTCTACCCTCAGATTGAAGGCGCTCAAACGAAATCCCAGGCGTTCATCAGACTTAGTGGAGACCTCCAATATTGGCACAATGCCAAGCTTGTTTGCAGATTCGTGAAGCGCAACGACATTTTTCCTTTTTTGGGGAGGGGGCCATTCCGGGGTGCCACTGAAAGGGCACTGTCCTTTCCCGAACGAGCTGAAAGCCGGAATCAACAGGAATGAAAACAGGTCGTTCTGCCATAATTCACCTCAGAAGATTATGTCCGCCTCTCCTAAAAGGGACGGAGAAGTTTTCCAAAACTCCCAATCCAGCCGGGGGCTGAAAGGATCGGCTGACACACGCGTTTGGATCGACAAGTCCATTCCCCGAAATGCTTGTGCAATAGGCTCTGAAGGCACAAAAACACCCTGGATGAATGATTTGGGGATTGTGCCGAAGGCCAGAATTTCGGCCTGCGGATTCGTGGGAAAATGCGTTGAAATACCCAGCTTCGCCCTCGTTGGGTAGCACTCATGGTCGAGGAACATGCTCTCCAATGCAGTGGCAGTCATTCGGTCGAGTAGCGGTACTGTGTGCACGCGATTGCTTGCAGCATTCTCCACACAAAAGGCACAATCAATCTCCCATAGGATCTCAGGCTTGAACGAGACTACCACCCACGGAACAGTTGGGTTAGCCATTCTGTAACGATAGAACATCTTGTAGTTTGGCCAGCTCAGCGTGAGGCAGGAGGCATCAAGGGCGCCGTCAAGCCTAACGTCGTCGTTGTGATTGAAGGAAATGTGTCTGGCATAGAGAGCATTTCGAGGGAGAAGTCCGTGCTGAACGATACTCGCCAGGTTCATTAATTGCGTGAAGTGCAGTACGTGCTTCACGGATCGGTGACGTATCAGCTCCTGAATCTGCTCTATTCTCTGATTCTGCGGCTTGGTTGTCACTCTTGTCGGTGTCGTGATCGCTTTCGGCAGGAGTGCTGGGGTCGCCATTGGGCTTTGCGCGAAGCTTGATGTTGCTAATGCCGCCTTCGGCGATACCGCGAGTCTCTCCTCGCGGCAGGTAGAGTTCCGATCCTTTACGGCAATATGGTGTTCACAGATCCAATCGACGGGTTGATAGGAGTTCCGAATGCGAAAACGCACAACTTCACCCTCGAGAACTGGCCTCCAGCAAGCGGGACACCGCGGTTACCGGAATTGTTCGCGAGGTAGCAACGGCCAGTCGCTAAATCCTTGATACGGCCGTAAGCCCGTTCTCGGCGCCATTCCTGAAACACCCCCCTACATGGGTAGTCCTGGATCCAATCAGGCATAGTGCTTAGACTCCTCAAAATGCATCCTCTTCATGCCGATCCAACGACCAAGCTGAGCCGAGGAATGCCACATCGCGGCCTGACGTCCCCTACTGGAGCGACGTATTATCCCTCGCAGACATAGCCTAACCATAAGGAGTGACATCTTTAAGTTCAGCAATAGCTTGTTCAGTCACATTGGAGTAGTCGCGCCCCCATGCCTCGCCGCCAAACACCGCGTTTTCAAGCTTAGATGCATCGCCGTACATTATCCGACACTCCTGAATATCCAGGCTATGCCAACTACCGTCCGCAGTATGCTTTAACTCTAAGTTGGAAAATGGAACACAGATCGGTTCAAATTTACAGAATTCAAAGTGCTTATTAACTTGATCGATGCTTGGATCCCATAGAAATCTTTGGTTGCCATGGAAGCTGGTTCCAATTACATGAAAACATATTCCATTTAGTGTTGACATGATTTGAACCGGCCTATGACCTTTCGGCAACGATTCACATTTCGACCTCCTCTGATCGTCTGTCAACGCCTTATCCTTAGCTATTGCCAATGCGAGCGCTGGTATGACCTTTAAATGAACAACATGAGGGGTCATATCAATGCGCCATCCCCGTTGAAGCACATCTGAAAGCACCTTTATGCTCGGAATGCACGTATCTTCGCGATACTCGAACTCACGCAGGATGTGGCTTCTAACACTTCTGCTTATTTTATCTCGTATCTTTTGGTTCATAACATGATGTCATGCAAGGGTCTAAATTGTTGTCTAACCCATAAACCGCGCAGTTAAAGCAGAAAAGGTTTGAAAAACAAGCCCTTGTGGATGAAGCATCCTGCCCGGGGAGATCAACCATTTCTTACCGATACAGCAGAAAGTTTCCTGACTACCGCCCCGCCTTGAAGGCTTCTCAAACTGCTTCATCCAGGTTCTTGAGATACGCTTGGGCCAACTCAGGTCCGCGCCCGCACCCACAATGCTTAAGCCCAGAAGGGATATCGAATACCTACCCCTGGCAGCATTCACTGCTGAATTCAGTAATCCTTCCTTCCATGTGCGGAAATTCCGCGTGTGGACCCTCCGGCAGTTTTACCACGTTCTCTCCCTGCATGGGTACGCCCAAAATGTCGCCAAGAGGCTTTACACATCCCAAGATCGAAAAGACGGCACCTCACTTCCTTACTCCGAACGAATACAACCGGCTGATCTGTCACTTCAGCTTCAGAGCCGCCGACATTCGGGGACGCAGAAATCTGGTCCTCATCTTGCCGCTAGACACTCCCGGGCTGAGGACCTCCGCCTCGTTAGCCTTCAATATCACCGACCTCAATCCTTCTTGCGGTCTGATCCGGCTCCGGGAAAAGGCCCAGCGCACTCGCAGCTGATCCTGTCTCAAACTCTCGGTAAAATCCTTGACAACTATCTCAAAGTCCGGAACTTAAAGCAAGGTCCCGGCTTAAACCGGCGCTCGTTGCAGACTTCCAATCTCACTCAGCGCTTCTTCAATTACTTGGCCTGCATCCGCTCCTTGGTAGCAGAGCGATGCCTCGTATCTTCTGAATTGGCTATTAACGCCGCGACTGGCCGACAGCCAATTGAATGAGCCCTCTATGAATAAATCCTGATCGCGGCAAAGGGTTTTGCTGTGAATGCCATTGAGGATCTTGAGCTCAACTCCGGCCTCCTCGAGCGCTGCACGCCCCCTTACGGCCGTCTCCTTCAGCCCTGTACCTTCTTTATCTAAAAAGGCATCGGTGTAGACGACGACGCGTACATCGCGGTTTACGGCATCCCTTATCTTGGGGATTAGTTGGTCCTGCTCGATGGCATTTATCGAAATGAACGGAGAGACAATCACTACGGAGTTACGAGCCTGGTCTATAACGTTTGACAACGCCTTTACGTGTCCTTCGAGAGAGCTTATTCTAGTCGAGAAATTGGCTCTCGGGCGAGGAGGCACAGGGATGTCGGTGAGTTCGTTGCTCTCTTCCTTGAACAGGTAATGAGCGAGCAGGCCGGAAGGCGTTCGAGACGTTGGATCGAATATAGCCATTTCCCCGAACACCAAAAAACTGTCCTTCGCCCTGGAAACCGCCACATTCAACATGTTGACGCCTTGATCGAAAAAGTAACGGCTGCCCCGTTCCCTAAAACCATAAACGGGGGAAAAGATCACTATGTCTCGCTCGGCTCCCTGAAGCGCATGAACAGTCCCGACTTTGAAATCAAATGCCGGCAGTTCGACATCTATCAAGGCTTTGGATATTTTCTCAAACTGGGCTGCAAAGGGCGTAATTATCCCCACGGCGTCCGAAATCGGTTTATCATAGTATTTTTCAATAAGGGCTCGATTACTTTTCAACCATCCGGCGATCACCTCACCTTCCTGCAGGTTAAAGCGACTGCCGCCCCTTGAGGAGCATATGCCACGAACGTGCGCATATCCGAACTGCCGGAAGAGGTGAGTTCCATCCGAAGAGCGCATAGGAGTGAGAGCGTCATGGTAGGCCAGTTCATTGCAAAAGCCGATGATATCGGGAAGACAGCGCCGGTGTTCGGTTAGAAGGAAACCCCTCATATCCTGTCCCTTTAGCTGATGGCAGGCATTATGAGCAGCCGCCTTCATTACACTGCCCATTGAGGCTGTCAGGCCAGTGTTGTGCACTTCTTGCAATCTTTCGGAATGATTCCTGTCATCCACCAGGCCGCAGGCCTCAAGGTTCCCGGCGTCAACCGAGTAAGGGATGTTCCACACAGGCTCTATCTGATGAATATCCCCGACCACCATTGCCTTCTTAGCCAAGGCGAAGGACGTCCCGGCGATCTCGGACGTGACCTGTCCGGCCTCATCGACGATCAGGAGATCGATGAATGCCAGATGGGGAAGGCTCACGAACCCATCGCCTTTGTCACTGCGAACCGGGTAGCTAAAGAATCTCGGCAGCATATAAAAGGTCGAAACGAAGCAGGGGGTCAGCATTGCGTAACGTCGCCACTTGGTTTCGTGTCTCTTTTTGGAATCGCTCTTCGTTTCACGGGACAACAGATCCTGGCAAGCAATCAGCCACCTTCCTTCCCAATAATGCGCCGCAAGTTGGAACGCCCAATGTCTAAGCGAAGTGTCAAGCTCATCATACAATTTGGGGGGGTAAGATTTTAGTCCATGCTTTGCTTTCCAGCCATTCCATCCTGCTGCGGTCTCTTCCAGCCCACTCTTCACCTGTTTAACATGGTCAATATTAGAACGGGTCAGATCAAGATCCTCTGTAAACTTGCCAGTGGCCTCATCAAGGAAACGGTAAACGGATGTCAAGTCGCTCCAATCAGGAGAAAAGCCCGAAATGGGGAAATCCGAGAAAAGCGCTTTGCTTCTTGCGGCACGCCGCTCCTTAGCTGATTTCCGGCCAGAAAACATCCTCGCCCAAAACGATTGGTCTTTCTCCATCTTCATCAGCGCTGAGTGAAGCTCCCGCGCTCTGATGACATTTTGAGACAAGGTCGATGACTCTGATTCCAGCTGACTTAGGTAGGCATGCTGACCGCCGAGTTCATCAAAGCGTTTCATTTCCTTGTGATAGCTGACCATTTTTTGGAAAATCCTGTGCCCTTCCTCAATTCCAGAACAAAGATCCGCCAGTTTCATGTGAATCCAGTCCACTGCCGGTTTGATGCCGTGGAATTCCTTTCCTGCAAAGCCTCCGCACATCCTCAAGAAGTATGGTTTGGCGCTCTGATAATATTCCCTCGATTCAACGCTCTTTGGGAATCCTTCGCCAAAAGGGGTGACACAGGGTGGGTCATTGGTGATCTTGTAAGCGCTGCTGGGCAGGTACATGCCGTAGCCAACCATTTCCGGTAGCCAGCGCCCTGCCAGCGGACCGGGAGCCGTCTTGGCCCTGCCAAAAGTGTCCAGAATGTTCGTCACCGCCTGATTGTTGTTCGAGCTTGCCACAATCACAGGAGGATCACCCCCTTCGAGTGCTTTCTTCACAAACAGGGCTGCTACCACATTCTGGACCAACGTGGTCTTGCCGGTTCCGGGTGGACCATTGACCGCGATGATTTCCCCATCCTTTGATTCCAAAAGATGGTAAAGCGCTTCTCTTTGAGATGGTGCTAGAGGGAACTGAAAACCCATCTGCCCCAAGTGCTTCGCCGAAGCACCAAGCATTTGTTTTTGCGTTAAAAAAGGCTTCAAGGGTGGACTTTTAAGACTGGAAAATCGCTCAAAAAGGCCCGGTAGGTCTTCCTCATCTCGCAAGAAATCGTATACGCCAAGAATCGCGGAGGTGGCCCCTCTCTGTACCGTGTCTAAAAGAAAATGATAGGTATTGGAGGACACATAATTCTGCTCTTTCACCTCGCGCCACGTTTTTCCTGTAACTTCACGAAAAAACTCTCTGCAAAAATCCCAGTAGGCTCCCCATGATTCGGTCGGGGGCCGGTGATGCGTGAGAAACTGGTCTACCTGTTCCACCGTGCTAAGTGTCACCGACACCCTTGATTGATGAATAGGTTCGAGCACGGATCTGATGATCCACGGTTCAGATTGGATTGGGGGGAACAAGCGTCCCTTTGAATCCAAGAGCGCCGGAATCCACAATGGGTGAACTGGCATCGGATTCCGGTTTTTATGTAGTTCACCATGTTCGACAGAGGGAATGATGAGGAACGGTGAAATCAATATAGAAAGATTATGGACTCCATCTTGGGCATCATCTGAAACGTTGTCCTTTTTGCCTCCTTTTTGTTGTAATTCGAGGAGCTTGCCAGCAACATCTTGGGGGAGTTGCCCACTTGCGAGATCCAGTTCCTCCTCGATCGCAATGGCCCGCTGGAGCCTGTTGCCATCTATGGTCATTCTGCTCGCATCTGCAACGCTATTGCGCCAATAGGCTATAACCGGACGCTTAACCATCGCATTTCCCTCATGGATGGGTCAATTCTATGACCAGCACGGGCTTCACAGCCAATTCTGAAGAGGGTCTAAAGAGGGCGTGAACATTCGTGATACATTGAGATTCTGACCTCGTTTCTGGTTTCCATAAGCCAATAACTCAGCGCCGTCCTATCTCGGATAGCCCGCTGAAGAAGAATGTCATCATTTCACAAATGTGCCCACATACCCAAGCAGAATAGCCGTCAAGTGCATCCATTGGTTGTCTTCCGGTCGTCGACGAAAATGCGCTAAACAATCTCGATATTTGCATACTTTCCGCCCATATGCTCCCAGAACCCATCACTCCAGTCCCATCCCATCAGCACGACGGCCTTCCATTCCACTGGAAGAGCACGCATGACCGCATCAACCATTTTTCCTCCGTATCCCTTCTTCGCGGAGGTGATGGCGAAGAATTGTATCTCTTGGAACGCGTAAGTCAATATGACAGAGACACCTATGGCGCTGGGGTGTCCAGGTTTGACGATCGGAATCCTGTTGCGACCAGTAGTTGCTTCGCTCGATGCTTCAAGGAGATCAGGCAGAATCCTGATGAAACGAATTGGATTGATTTCGGCCAAGTTCCTCGCCATAGCCTCAGCAACTGGGTCAAGGGCCTTGACTTTTCTCGACACTCTGATGAGCGCCTTTGCCGGGTTCATTGTCGAGCTCCGCATGGCTCCCGCCACTGTGCGCTTCCTCCGCATTTGTTAGACAACACACGGCTCAGCGGGAGCTGGCTTTATTGGCTATCCGCTGCAGCCGATGGTTCGATTTTGTCCTCAATGTCCTGGAAGTCCCCATGCCAGATGTCAAACTCATCGCTTGTCCTCCAGTTCTGCACATCGGGTCGCCCGTCGAGGCATGCCGTGATTTTCGTGAGTCTTGCATCAGGACCGTCCGAGCAACGGCCAAGCTCCACTACTACATCTAGTCTCTCTTCCTTCCCGCCTCCACCGCAGTAGCATCCGTTTGCTTCTATGGCTTCCTCGATGAAGGCGTCAAGGAATTCGTCGAAGCCCTCCTTCCGATTTCTGGTAACGATGATCTCCATGATGCATTTTCTTGCGGAGTCGCTTCTTCATCTTTTCGTCTTCTCGAATCGAAGACAGTGAATAGACAGAAAATCTTCCAGATATTGCCTTTCTAGAATTGCCCGGTTTCGTCGGCTACGTGGCTGCAGGGCTTGACTGCTGCCGTCTCAAAACCCCTCGACCCTCTTTCGTGAAACACTCTCTATGCTCGAATCCCCGAAAGCTGGAAGCTCGGTAACTTGGATTTGAAATTCCGAGATCGAGTGTCCTCAAGTAGGATGAGAATGCGAACAGGAGAGCGCCGTCCCGGCAAAGGGCACTCGAATTTGATACCTTTTGTTCTCGTGTTCACACCCGTTTCTCTCGCACGCCTAATGTATCCGGCTCACCTGCCTGGATGAAGCGCAGAGGAACCCCGGTCTTGTGCGGCTGGGTGTTCGGCGTCTTCACGTTGCTTCCGACGTACGAGCCTGGGGCCGAGTGTGCTTTGCCTCTTCCTCAAGTCCTCAAATATGGCACCTACGTCAAAATTGAATTTTGCGGACAATTTTTCGCGTTCACGCCTTACTTC
Source organism: uncultured delta proteobacterium (assembly GCA_963830155.1). Taxonomy (GTDB): domain Bacteria; phylum Desulfobacterota; class DSM-4660; order Desulfatiglandales; family Desulfatiglandaceae; genus CAWHLE01. The sequence goes on from CAWHLE010000004.1 coordinate 179,421, forward strand.
CTGAACGATTGGATCTTCCCACATATGCTAGCCTCCCATAAGTTCTTCCGGAGTACAAATGATGGGCATGTGAAACCCTTCCCTGTTGCACACCGCCGATATCCTGCGAATCACCTGCGCATTTGCGAGGTGGGTGCAGTTCCATGGACGGCAGCAACTGCGATATGGGCGGCATCTCGAACGGCACGTGACGGTATTGCTTCACTTCCCAGGATCGCTTTCGCCAGCAGCTCAGCTTCTCCTGTGACTTCGAGGACAGGAAACAGGTCGACAATTTCTATTCTTTTCCGTGCCTCTTCCGGATCACCCGCTGATACTTCATCAATAACAATCTGCAAGACAAAACAATCAAAGTCTTCACGTCGACTGGTCTACCAGTCGTGCGTGATTTGCTGGTGTGCGGCCACCAGAAGATCCCGGCTTGGACGAGAGGAAAGATAGCTTATCACTGTGGTTTCTAGATAAACCGATTCCATATGTATAAACCTTTCCCGAGTAGAATGAGAATGCGAACAGGCGAGCGCCGACCCGGCAAGGAGCGTTGATGAGCAGGCTGAAGGTGGTTCCGTTCTTTGCGGCCATCAAAATCCTTCCCGGCGGCTGCCCGGCCTTTGTTCGGATTATCCGGCTCGAATGGATTTCTTCCCCTTTGGAAAACTTCCCTCCTTTTATGCTCAGTTTGAATGGAATTCAAGAAGAAAAATCGGCTAGACGTTTGGGTTGGAGGCTGGATGGGGAAGGCGTCCCCAAAGGGCTATTCACCACCCGTCCCCCGCGGGACTAGAGACACTGAAAGCGCAGAGGCTACGTAATAGTTTTTGACTTGCAGGGCGACTGCAAGTCAAAACCGGGCCGCTTACGGCAGTTCAGGGGATTCATCGACCCCGCTCGAAGAACTGCTGTTCTTGTCCGAAAGGTATCTCCCGATCGGACAAGGATAGAGCTCAATCTCTGTGTCCTCGGTGCCTGTGGTGAGAGATGGAAACAATTATGAAGGATACGGGAGATATCATTCGGGCACTTAGGTGTGAGCATCTGCATGCCGGTGCGCTATCGGGTTTGGGGAAGAATCGCTTAGCCTTCCTATACGAATGGTGCCACCGCTGGCTTTCAGTAGAGGGATACCGGATTGGTAAAGCATGATGTGCCGAGTTTACCCTTGACACACAAAGGTACAATTCCATATACTCCGTCCCACTGAAAGCTCATCGATCTCTGTTTTGAGTCCAGACAAGAAAGGAGAATCAAGTGCCTATTATTCACGTCAATATGTTTGAGGGGAGAACGTTGGACCAGAAACGAAAGCTTGTCACACATATGACTGAAGCCGTCGTAAAGTCTCTGGATGTGAAGCCCGAGTCAGTACGGATCGTCCTGCACGAGCTTCCAAGACAGAACATCGCCGTTGCAGGCGTTTTAGCCTCAGACAAAAAAGACTGAGCACGTAGCTTCCCACCTCATTAACGCGCGTCTCCGGCAGACGGCTGACCGTGAATCGCGGAGCCCTGCTTCGCGGGGCAGGCGAGGCGCTTATTTGCCCTCACAGGTTGTATGTCCTTCTGGTGAATCGGGTCAAAGGTGCATCAAATTTTTCAGGATATTTGAGCCTGGCACGGATGAGGGAGATCATCTGAGGGACCATTTCCTTGGCCACCTTCATGGCCGGATCGTTCTTCTTCGCATCTCCCTTTTGAGAAGCGTAGGCTTGTGCAAACTCGGCAAAAAAACATGTGGTTAAAGCTGAAATACATGTAGAAGGTATTGGCCGTGTTTCTACACCTCCGGTTGCCCACCACTAAAATAAAGATTCGGTCTTGGGATTGACCCGAACGACGAACAGACGAAACCAGCGTTTTTACCCCACCATGGTTCGCTAAGCTTAGCCTCGAGAAACGGCCTAAGTTCCCCTTTTGGCCTTGTAAGACGACCTGCTCTTTAAATGATACGGTGGCGGATCGTGACGAGCGCTTCAAATAGGAATTTTTTGGAATCTTGCCCGGATTTCTGGTCTACTGGGTTTCACTTTCGGTGGCCTCCTGGATTGAAATTTGTTTCGTAGTCAAATGTCATGCCTTTTGTGCGACATTAGGGGAAACACAACCAAGTGCATCGTGTCATAAGTTCTGTCCTTGATTTTGGCAATTCACCATGGTGTGAAAATTGGAAACTTGGATTTGTTTCGAGTTTCGTCCCACGGGACTGCGGGATTCGAATTTCCGTGTCTCTGGGAAGTGGGTCAAGTACCGAGCGTTATTTCATAATTTCAAATTGCCATTTTCGGGCACAGAACTTTTGGGGCACGGCACTAGAACGTCATGAGCTTTTTTTCGTACACCACCAGCGATTCGTAACCGAACAGGGCGTTCAGGTGGTGAAGGAACGCGTGTCGCCCTTCTTCCTGCCACAGCTCGGTCACCGCCGCACCGACGCTTCGGTAATAGTCCTCCGCTTCCGGCCACTCCTTCGGTCCTGACCATTCCGGATGTTCGGCAATGACTTCCTCGATCAGATGAAGCCACATCTGGCTCGCGCCCATGATGTAGTAGGGCCACGACTTTCGCACGGCAGGCGACCACTTGGGATCGCTCGTGTCCTCGATGTGGATATTCTTATAACCGCTTGAATCGTCGAACACCACTTTGACGATCCTGCCAGAGGCGATCATAGCCGCGACATTTTTGTCGGCGTTGATCTCTTCGAAGATACGTTTGGCCGTATCAGGCGTCGTGTAGAAAATAAAACTGAACCGGTGCCCCTCCTTGTCGCGCACTGCCCGTCTGTGAAAACGATACAGGACGAGCGACGCCTTGTTGTGGTCGATCACAGGAGATAGCACCATGTGCGCCAGACAGAGGTCCATATGCCAGGCGGGTCTTTCCTGGTCCTCGGGCCAGTCCATTTGAAAACTCACCCGCCACCATCCCCTGTCCGTGCTCTCGGCCATGCGGACCGGCGGGGGCGCGGCAGGACCAGGCGGTCCGGTCTGGATGGCCGCCGCGCAACCCCACAAAGGAGCAGTCGCCAAAATCATCCAAACGATCACGCTCCTTTGTGTTGTCCTGTACAGGTCCCTACTCATAATCACTCCAAGCCTCTTTGATTTCAATGATCGTCATCGGCTTCCGAAAGGTATATAGACGCCATTGGACCCGTGGAGGGAGGAAGCCCGGGTCCGGCCCACTCAGTGTTTCTTTTCGTTTTTCTAAGGCCCGTGGGTGAAAAACCTTTCAACCGCGTACCTTAAAAAACGGGAAGGCGCTTCGCTAATGGCCCGGTACGGCGGGAGGGTGATTTGGCCATGCCGGGTGATCCGTGCGATCAGGTCCCCGAAAGAGCGGAACCGGGCCACGCAGGGTTCAACTCAGAGATGTGACGGCGCGCCCGGGCTTCTGCCCCTTCAAGATTTTCAAACGCCAGGCCGCCTTCCTCGCAAACCAGCAGGTCGGTCAGGACTTCCCGGATCAGGTATCGCCTCCGTGGCGCCGAACACACCTTGCACATGGGTTATCTTTGGCAATCCAATGGTCTTTGGTTTTTCGAACCGTCCGACCCTCAAGCGGTCTTGGACCGGTTCGTTCCGAGACCCAGCGGATGAAGGAGCTGAGCGGTGATCTCCCTTCTACCCCAGTCCATGTCGCCCTTTTCTCGTGCCGCCGCGTAAAGGGCGGTCAACCGGTCGGCATGGGCACGAAGGTCATCGTGGCCCTTCGAAATGGCGGATTCGATGAGCGGCCAGTCGCCTGTGTCCACAAACCCATCAAAGGCCTGGGCCAGTGCAGGAAAGAGGGTCCGTCTCATATCGTCCAGGAACGCCACATGGAAGGCCAGGGATCCCTCCCTTCTCTCCTCCGTGATGAACCGCAGCTTGCCGTCGGCGTTCGTGTCCGCAAGGAGATCCTTCAGGACGCGCGCCAGGAATTCGATGGGCGAATGCGGAAAGGACGCGATGATGTTCCGCCACAGGTCCCGGTCAAACGATCGATCGAGAACCTCCCCCAGCTCGTGATGGATGTAGACGTCCACTTCCGCATCGGCGATCCTGCCCAAATTTTGCCTCAGCGATTCAGGGTTGCCATTTTCCACACCATAGCGCCCGAGCGCAAAATCGAGCGCACGCCGACCCGACTTTTTGACGAAAAAGATCTGGTCCCAAAGAAAATACCTGGCGGATTCCTTTCTGACGAAGATGTACTGATCCTGGGAGAGCGCCGGAAGCGTGAGGATGTCTCTGGCCAGCTCGCGGCCCATGATATAGACGGAGTTTCCCTGCACTTCCCTCTTCTCATCGAGGGCCGCCAGGAAAAAGGTCGGCTTAAGGCTCTGGACATAGCCGGCACCGTATATGAGGCCCATGGGTTCCAGGATCTCATTGACCTCCCGAACATCGAAGGGATCGTACAACCGGCCGTCAAGATCAAGGGGGTCGAAGTCCCTGTCCAGAAGCCCTTCCCACCCATCCTCTTTCTGGCCGATCCAGTCGAGGAGCCTGCTCGATTCCTCCTCGACCCATGGCTCAAGCCGTTTTTCCCATTTGTAGAGATCACGCAGCCTCAAGGCCAGACCGCAGACGGAAAAGAGGCCCACATGCCTGGCATCCGAAATGGCACAATTGCGGAGTACCTGATCCGCCAACCCATCGACCCGAGCCCTGTTCATGTCCCTATCTCCCCCCGGCTCCGTCACCTGATTTGAAAGCGCGAGCGCATGGCCGCTCTTCATGCAGGAATAGCCCTCTTCCGGTTCGCCCAGTCAACCACCAGCCTTGTAAACTGTGAGCTTAACAGCCTTTTGCCGGTGGCGCAACCCAAGCTGGGCGGCGCGCAGAGTTGTGGCAGGGCGTCGTCTGTGATAGTTAGTCCAGGACACCCGCAAGAGGGAGCGCGCTCAGACACGCAAAATAGGGAGATCAAGGTATCAGCCGGACAGATAAGAAAGGCGGAGAACCCAGCCATGGGGAAAACCCATTGAAGATAGGCGTCATTTCAGACACCCATGGCCTCTTACGACCTGAAATAACGCGGGTCTTTCAGGGGGTAGACCTCATCGTGCATGCCGGCGACATCGGCAGAGCGGCGGTGCTCAAGGCCCTCGAAGATTTGGCTCCCGTTATTGCCGTGAAGGGGAATGTGGACCGGGGTAAATGGGCCGAATCTCTTCGAGAGACCCAAGTGGTGGAGGCGCAATCGACCCTCCTTTATGTCATCCACGAAATTGAAGGACTGGATCTGGATCCTTCCGCGGCAGGCTTTGGAGCGATTATCCATGGCCACTCGCACATGCCCCTCGCTGTGGAGAAGGATGGGGTGTGGTACTTGAACCCCGGAAGTGCAGGGCCCCGCCGCTTCAGACTGCCCGTCTCTGTCGCCATTCTAAATGTGGATGGAAAGTCCATCTCATGGGGGCTGATCACGCTGGAGGACCCGTCTGACTCCCTTGACCCTCGACCCATTTTGTCAACCGGATCAACGTAATTTCCGACGGGATGCCCAGCCGGAGCGGGGGCCCCCAGTAACCCGTGCCCCGGCTCACGTAGATCCATGTGGAATCGTGTCGGTGAAGTCCCTTGATAAAAGGCTGGAAACACGACACCACCGCGTTCCACGGGTAGAACTGTCCCCCATGGGTGTGACCGGATATCTGAAGGTCATACCCGAGCTCAGCCGCCGCAAAGATGGACCGCGGCTGATGGGCCAGCAGGATCTTGGGCGCCGAGCCGGAGAAACCCGCAAGGGCCTTTCTTGGGTCCGAGCGATGGCTTGCCAGGAATCGCCCACCGCTGTAATCCGTGACCCCTGCCAGCAACAAGGTCTCACCGGCGTGAGTCAATAGCACGTGCTCGTTGATGAGTGTTTTGAACCCCAGCCTCTCCCCCTCCGCCAGCCATGCCAGGACACCGGAATAATACTCGTGATTGCCGGTAATGTAATACTTTCCGTGAGGCGCGCTGAGTCCCCTGAGCGGGGCCACATCCTCACGGAGTACGGAAACCGTTCCGTCCGGCAGGTCCCCGGTGAGGACGATCAGATCCGCATGGAGATCTGCCACCGTCTCCACCACACCTGCCACAAACCCCCGCTTGATGGTGGGGCCTACGTGGATATCCGAAATCTGTGCAATTCGAAGCCCTTCAAGCCCAGGGGGCAGCCCGCGGATCGGAACCGCTACTTCGGTGACCTGGGGCCTGCGCCTGGCCTCGTAGAAGCCCTGCCCGGTGAGCAGAAATGAGCCGGTCACAATCCCGAGATTGGCGGAGCGGATGAGAAATCCGCGGCGTTCCGGGTCAGGCCGCTTTGCCCTTTCTCCCCGTTCATCTGCGCGCGAGAACAGCCCCAACCCCTTCAGGATCAATCTTGGCAAAGTCCAAAAGACATCTCGGAGCAGAAGCAGGGCGAAGAGGAGCGAAGTAAACCCTATCCCTGTGAAGGCAACCCAGGCCGCCATATCCCCCAACGGAGATTTAACCCCCTGGCTGCGGATCGCAAAATGAATGGGCAGGAGCAGCGGCAATGCCATGAAGGCAAACCAGATGAGCCCTTTCTGGCGGCCCGTGAGCCGGGATGTGGACGTCAGTCGCCAGGCGATATAGACCTGAATCAAAATGAGAACGGTGGATAGGATTGATAAGAAGATCATGCGGTGATTTGGTAGCGGGTCGCCCTTCCCTTCCGAAATGAATGAACGACTTTATCATGCCATGGCTGTACACCAAAATCAAAGCCTGACAGCGGTCGGTCTGTCATCCCTTCTTGAAATCAAAAGGGCGAACCGAATGGTCCGCCCTTTCAGATTGTATCCATCTTTAAGGATTCTCCGTAATTTGGAAAAAAACCACCCCCCCGTCGCGCCTTTTCGCCAGGCATGGCTGGTCTTAAATGCGTTTGATTTCTTTCTTGCCCCGCCCAGCCGGGGGCTCGTCTTTACTAGGCTGCCATGCGGTCCACATCCAGCTCATCCCGGCCCAGCACCTTGTCGATATCCAGCAGGATCTTGACTCCCCCTTTCATCTTGGCCATGCCGAGGATGTAATTGGTCTTCACGTTTCCGCTGAAAGAAGGCGTCTCCTCGATCTCCTCGGCCTTGATGTTCAGGACTTCGGAAACGGAATCCACCACGAGACCCGTCATAGCGGTCCGACCATACCCATGGAATTCCACTACAATGATGCACGTGCGCTCGGTATATTCCGCCTGCGCCATACCAAAACGCAGTCGCAAATCCAGCACCGGGATTACCTTCCCTCTCAGATTGATGACGCCCTTGACGTAGGATTCCGTCTGGGGAACCGATGTAACGGGCATCATCCCGATGATCTCTTTGACCTTGAGGATACCGATGCCATATTCCTCGTCCCCAAGAGAAAAGGTGAGGTATTTGCCTTCCCGGTCATGCATGGCTTTTACCGCGTGGTCCACAATCTCGGCTGCTCCATCCATTGAAACTGATCCTCCAAAGTGGTAAATTTATAGCTCTGTGACCTCATCGGCAGCTCAGACAAGATAGTTTAGTCTCACGCCGCCAACTGGTATCTAGCAGAGCCTGTGCCATATTTTCATAAAACTAAAATTGGACTTCTAAAACAATAAGTTATATTTAGATATCGGCCATATGGTCACAGGGAGCATGTGTCCGAGGAAGGCAACCCATGACGGTCGGTCCCTCAATTTCGACAAGACATAGACGCCATGGGTCCCTTTTTGCGCACCGTCTTGAATCAAGCAATACGGCCAGTCTTTTGTGAAAGTCATCGCGCTGAAATCATACCGCACAGGATATCTTGGTTTCCTGGAGGAGCCTGACCAATACGTCTTTTTCAGCTGCGCAAGGCACGGCGCCATTAAGAGAGTGAAGTCTTACGACAAGGCGGATTTTTTCAACCACGACCACTTTCTCAGCGTGATCACGAAATTCGCGTCCAGGAGCTTCTTCCTGGAAGAGGGGGTGGAGCTTGAGGCCCTTTCAGTAAGGGAACTGGACCAGATCAACAGTGAGAGACATTAGACCGACTTCAAGGTGAGGGCGGCCGGACGTTTTGTCCGCACCCTTGACAGAAGGTACCGTTTGGATCGTTGCGAATCACCCTATCATATGAGAGGATCACCATGACGCAGAAAGAAAAGGCGGGTTTCGGAAAAGGCAAGACGAGCACTTCAGGTGAGGCGATAAACCCTCGGATCAGTGAAGCCCTTCAGTCCAGAGCCAACAAGTCCGGTCTTGCCTGTGCGGCGGCCTTTGCGGTGGCAGCGGAAATTGGGGTTTCGCCCAAGGCGATTGGTGAAGCCATGGATAAACTCGAAATCCCGATCATCAAATGCCAGCTCGGGCTTTTCGGTTATGCTCCGACAAAAAAGATCGTCACACCGGCAAAGACCGTGACGGCAGATGAAGAAAAGGCGGTCCGCCAAGCGCTTGTTGACGGCAAGGTGCCGTGTGCCAGCGCTTGGCAACTGGCCGCGGCGTTCGGAAAGACCCGGCTGGAGATGGCCTCCATATGCGAAGGGCTCGCCGTCAAAATCAGCCCCTGCCAGCTTGGGGCCTTCTGACAGACAAAGGGCTTGAGCCCATTTTTCCTGAGGCCTCGCTTGCATCGCTTGCGAACTGTGAAAACGACACACCACCCTCCCCGACACCTGCCAAACCCCATCGGGGGGGGTGGTGTTTCCGGTCTTAATTTACCTTAGCAGCTGCAGCTGCTTCCACAGCCCGCCGCAGGCTTCATGCTTGAGGATATGGAGAAGCCCGATCCCATCGGGGATGCAACATAATCGACCTTGAGGGGTTTTGTCCTCTCAAACAGCACATCTTCCACCAGGAAGGTCAGCCCGCCGTCATCAAAGATCTTATCGTTATCCTTTTGCTCATCCAGAGCAAGTCCCAATGTGGGACCCGCTCACCCACCTTGGGAGAGCATGATCCTTATGGGCGGAATCACCTCCCGGTCTTTCAGAAAATCCTTAATCATCTCCACGGCTTTATCAGTGACTTCGAACATCAGACGGCCTCCTTAACGTTTAGAAATAACGGTTGATTGAAATTATACACCAAAATCCTTTTGTCAAACAGACCCTTTTTGCCTTCATTTCCCCAGCCATGCCAGGACCTCTCCAAACGCCTCCTTAAGCTGGCTCATGGCTTTTCCCCGATGGCTGACGCGGTTTTTCTCCTCGGCCGACATCTGTGCAAAGGTCTTGCCGGAACGGGGGTGATAAAAGACCGGATCGTACCCAAAACCCTGGTCGCCCAACGGTTCCTCCAAAATGATCCCCTCACACATTCCCTTGAAAAAGCGCCACTCCCCATCCGGCCTGGCGATCGCAATCACACAGACGAAGCGCGCCCCCCGGTCCGCCTGTCCTTTCATCAAAGCCAGTAATTTCGAATTGTTGGCCTGATCCGAGGCCCCATGGCCGGCAAAGCGGGCCGAACGGATCCCCGGCCGGCCGCCGAGCGCCGTCACTTCGAGCCCGGAGTCATCCGCCATGGCGGGAAGCCCGATGGCCCTGCTGGTCTCGCAGGCCTTCTTGTGGGCATTTTCCTCGAAGGTCTCCCCATCTTCCTCCACCATGGGGGCACTGTAATCCTCGATGCCCTTGAGCGCCACGGGAAAACCGGCAACCAGTCGCCTGAATTCCTCCACCTTTCCTTCATTTCGGGTCGCAAGCACGACGGTCAAAGGCGCATCCATACTCGTACTCGATTCGGGACCTCCTGTGAGGCGTTGGCCGGACCTTCCTGTCTGTTTCAGATAGCGAATGGTCTGGACATGGCATCCGGCTCGTGCAAAGCTTGATACGCAAATCGACCGATTCACCGAATCCGAAGCGAGCCGCCATTCAGGAGACCCCATGCATTCGCTTAAGTCTTTTCAGGAGGCCTATGAAACCGACCGCGCCGAGGTTGTGATCCGCGGAAGACGCTTTACGCTCTTCGTCCCTAAATCCCTCGATGCGTTCATGGACCCCACCGACGTCTTCCGTGACTTTCCCCTGTGGGCCAAGGTGTGGGAGGCCTCTATGGTCCTTGCTGACCACATCGCCGCCATGGCGCCCGAACCGGACAAACGTTTTCTCGAAATCGGCTGCGGCCTCGGCCTGGTGGGGATCGTGGCGGCCGCCTTCGGGCACAGGATCCTCATGACCGAGTACAACCAGGATGCCCTCCATTTCGTCAGGGCCAATGCACTCATGAACCTGGCTTCCCCCGATTCGGTCCTCGAAATCCGCCCCCTTGACTGGAGCCACCCTGAAGACCTCTCTGAACGGTTCGACTTTATCGTGGGCTCGGAGGTCATTTACAAGCAAGAGCACTACGACCCCCTGCTAAGCCTCATCAAGACCCTCCTGAAACCTACGGGTGAAGTGATCCTGGCCGAAGGGGTCAGAAAGACAAGCGTCGAGTTCTTCAAACAAATGCAGACCCATTTTCACGTCCAGGGTTACAGAAAGGTGTTCCGCTCCGAAGACAAGGAAGTCAAACTCATTCTCTGCCGGATGAAACCCAGAGCTCAGTGAAAGGCGAGTGATCAGTTAGCAGTGAATAGTAATCAGTCAAAGGCCCTAAGGATAACTGACTACTGAGTCACTTAAAAGGCCAAGGAGCAGTAAGTAGTGAGAAGTGAAGGGCCGTTACTGATAACTGATTACTGATCACTTTAAAGTCTTTGATCAAGTCTCTCCATGAACGCCCGCCGGATCTCCTCCAGCCGTTCTGCGTTCGTTGCCTCAAAGCGGAGGACCAAGACGGGTTGGGTGTTTGAAGCGCGCACGAGTCCCCAGCCTCCATCGAAGAGCACGCGCGCCCCGTCCACGTCGATCACGGGATAGTCCCGCTTGAACGACTCGGCCAGTTCCTGCACAATCCCGAATTTCCGCTCATCGGGGCAATCGATCCGTATTTCAGGCGTGTTCACCATCTTCGGCAGGTCGGAGAGAAAATCGCTGAGCGGGGTCTTGGTCTGAGAGAGGATCTCGAGAAGCCTTGCCCCCGCATAGATGGCATCGTCAAAACCAAGGTAGCGTTCCGCAAAGAAAATGTGTCCGCTCATCTCTCCGGCGAGCAGGGCCTTTTCCTCCTTCATCTTGCTCTTGATGAGGGAGTGGCCCGCCTTCCACATGACAGGCCGCCCGCCGCAGCGCTTGATCTCATCGAAAAGGACCTGGGAGCACTTGACTTCCGCGATGATGGTCCCGCCGGGGTGACGTTTGAGGAGATCTCTTGAGAAAACCACCATCAGTTGGTCGCCCCAGATGATGTTGCCCCGATGATCCACCACGCCGATACGGTCTGCGTCCCCGTCAAAACCGATGCCCAGGTCTGCGCCGGATTCCTTGACCTTCTCGATCAGCGTGTGGAGGTTCTCCGGAAGGGTCGGGTCGGGGTGATGGTTCGGGAAGCGGCCGTCGGGTTCACAAAAAAGCGGGATCACCTCATGACCCATGGCGCGATAGACCTGGGGCGCAACCAGGCCGCCGACGCCGTTGCCTCCATCCACCACCACCCGTCGCTTGATCGGCCCGACCTGGATGTTTTCTCGGAGGAAGGCCAGGTAGGGGCCAATCACGTCGGCTTCCCTTTGTATTCCCTTGCCCTTCCGCCAGTCGCCGGAGACCGCTAATTTTCGGATCTCCTGGATTTCCCGGCCATATATGGTGGACGTCCCGAGGCAAATCTTGAACCCGTTGAATTCCGGCGGATTGTGGCTCCCTGTGATTTGTACGCCTCCATCCAGCGAAAGGCAGTGGATGGAGAAATAGAGCAGAGGGGTCGGCACCATGCCCACCTGGACCACGTGGATCCCCGATCCCAGGAGGCCATCCAGCAAGGCCTTCCCCAGGGGTTCGGAGCTCAGGCGACAGTCCCTTCCAAGGGCGATCTCGGCGGCCCCCTTCTCCAGGAGATAGCTCCCAACCGCCGACCCGATCCGATGGACCGAGTCCCGGTTCAACTCATCCGGGAAGGTGCCGCGAATGTCGTATTCCCGAAAGATGTGCTCTTTCAAATGAGATCCTCCTGTCCATCTTCCTTCAAGGCGTCGACGATCTTTCTCACGTCCTGGGCACGGTCCCGGTGGGCAACCAGGACCACATCGCCCGCATCCACCACGAGACAGTCCGAGAGCCCGAGCCCGACCACCATACGCCCGCCCTGGGCTGAGATGAAGGTCCGGCGGCAGTCGATCGCAAGGGTCTGTCCCTCCGTAAGATTTTGGGCGCCATCGTGTTCTTTCGATCTCAGGTCATAGAGCGAGGACCACGATCCCACATCGCTCCACCCGCACTCGCAGGGCACCACGTGGACCGCCTGCCGCGTCTTTTCCATAACCCCGTAGTCAAAGGAAATGGCGGGCAGCCCGGGGTAGACCTCTGAAAGCACCCGTACGAAATGGTCCGTGCCCATGGTGTCGTCCAGTCTCATGAGTGCGTCGTGTAATACCGGGAGATGGGTTCGGATCTCATGCAGGATCGTGTCGGCCGTGGCCACGAAAATACCCGCATTCCAGTAATACTCCCTGGAGGACACGTATCGGACTGCGGTCTCGGCGTCCGGTTTCTCCACAAAGGCCAACACCCGATAGAGGGCTTCCTCCCCTTTCATCTCCCCCTCATGGGCCCTTCGGATATAGCCGAAGCCGGTCTCGGGCCGGGTGGGAACGATCCCCAGGGTGGCAATCCCCCCGTTGGCCGCGCGCTCAGCGGCCACGGAGAGGGCAGAGAGAAAGCGGTCAGGATCGGCGATGAAGTGGTCGGCCGGCAGAAAGGCCACTGGCCCCCTGGCCCCCTGATGCTTTGCGTACAGGGCCCCCAGGCCCATGCAGGGCGCGGTGTTTCTGCCCACGGGTTCCGCCAGGAGATGGATACCCGTCCCCTGCAGGAGCCGGGCCGCCTCGTCCAGGTGGGACACCCCCAGCACGACCGCCATCTCCTGGTATCCCATCAACGGACGCAGCCTTTCGCAGGTCTCCACGAGCATGGGTCCCCCGCCCGTGATGTTCAGGAACTGCTTGGGCCGCCCCTTGCGGCTGAGCGGCCAGAAACGGGTGCCGGAGCCCCCTGCCATGATCACACCGAACATATTCTCTACCCTCTTTGTCTAATATAGGCCTACAGCCGCAATCCGCCCAGGTCTGGCGGATTATTCGAATGATGAATATCGAACAAGGATATCGGATTACGATTGTTTCCCGGAAGTCTTCACTTCTACATTGGACATTCTACATTCGATATTCTGCAGTTCGCTGTTAATAACATGTTCGCAAACTGCAGAGAAGTTACACACAGAGGATCAAATCTCTATCCATGAGTGGGAATATTCCGGAGCTTTCAACAGTCAGGGTTCAGTCAATCTTTTGTTCCTATTAGAGTTCTACTGATCACTGATCTATGTTCTGTAGTTGGCGTTGATGGAGACGTAGTCGTGGGTCAGATCGCAGGTGAAGACGTGGTCTCCAAAGCCGCCTTGATGCAGATCCACGACGATGCTGAACGCCTTCCCGGTCATTCGCTCCGCCGCACGTCTCTCCTGTTCGTCCCCGAGCCCAAGGCCTCTCGATACGATCTGGACCTCCTCGATCCAGATGTCCACCGCCGCCTCCGCCATGGCAATCCCGGATCGGCCAAGGGCCGCCATGATCCTTCCCCAGTTGGGGTCCTGGCCGTAGCAGGCGGTCTTGACGAGGCTGGAGTTTGCCACCGTTCTGGCCCCTGTGGCCGCATCGGCCGGGCTCATGGCCCCCTTCACCTCCACCCGAACAAGCTTGGTGGCCCCTTCGCCGTCTCGGACGATCATCCGGGCAAGGTCTCCCATCACCTGTTCCAGCCCCGATCGAAACCCATCCGTCTCCTCATTGCTCAGGTCGGGATTGTCCGCCATGCCGTTTGCGAGCACCACGACGGTGTCGTTGGTGCTGGTATCGCCATCCACCGTGATCCGGTTGAAAGTCGTTTTCACGGACGTCAACAAGGATTCCCTGAGCCTCTCCGCAGAGATCCTGATGTCGCTCAAGACAAAGCAGAGCATGGTCGCCATGTTGGGCATAATCATGCCGGCGCCCTTTGCGATCCCCAAAATCCGGTATGGAGTTTTCCCGGCCAGCCCTTCAAAAAGGCTCAATTTCGGGAAGGAATCCGTTGTCATGATGGCCTTTGAGACCCCTGGGAGCCCGTCTTCCGACAATCCTCGGACCAGTTGCGGCATGGCCCCCTCGATACAAGCCATGTCGAGCGGCCGGCCGATGACGCCCGTTGAGGCCACCAGCACCGCCTGCCGTGGTAGTGAGAGCCGGGCGGCCGCCAGTTCCGCAGTCCGTCGCGCATCTCGAAGCCCTGCCTCTCCCGTGCAGGCGTTGGCATTGCCCGCATTGACGACGATGGCCCTGGCCCTGCCAGACCGGAGGTTCTCTTCCGTCACCAGCACCGGGGCTGCCCTCACCTTGTTGGTGGTAAAGACGCCTGCCGCAGTCGCCTCCCGTTCGCTATAGATCAGGGCCACGTCCAGCCCCTTGTCCTTTTTTAGGCCCGCTACCACAGCCGATCCCAGAAAACCAGGAACCCGGTAGTCCCTTGTGTCATTGTCGCTGGTCATAGGTCCTATCTTGCCTCTTCACGCCGTGTCCAATTGGCTCATAGCTGATAGTGTTTTACTGATTACTGATCACTTCTTCTTGCTTCCCGTGCACCTTGTACCTTGCACCTTGCACCTATCCTTCACATTGTCGTTCACTGATTACTGATGACTGATCACTTCTTCTTGCTTCCCTTGTACCTTACACCTTGAACCTTAAACCTGTCCTTCATCACTTCCCCACCCCACAGCACTTCTTGTATTTTTTCCCGCTCCCGCAGGGGCATGGGTCGTTCCTACCCACCTTCTTCCCTTCCCGTCGGATGGTCACGGCTCGCGGCGGGCCGTCCCCGCCGTGGCTCATCTGAAGCGGCCTGCGCCTCGGTCTCTGTATCTCCTCAGGGGGCCGTTTCCGCACCAACTGGATCCGAAAGAGGGTTGAAAGCGTTTCTTCCCGGATGCGGTCCATGAGCCCTTCGAACAGTTCGAATCCCTCCTTCTTATACTCCCGGAGGGGATCGAGCTGGCCGTATCCCCTGAGGCCGATCCCCTCTTTCATGCTTTCCATGTCCTGGAGATGGGCGATCCACTGATTGTCGATGATCTGGAGCATGACGAGACGCTGAAGATGGGCCACATCCTCCTTGCCGATCACGCGCATCTTGTCTTCGTAGGCGGTCCGTACCTGATCCAGGGTCCTCTCCCCCACTTCGTTGGCCTTGAGCTCAAAAAACGCTTCTTGCCCGAGATCTTCGGGGCCGATTTTTGCCCGCACGCCGAAAAGACGAAACACATTGTCCTTGAGCCCGGAGACATCCCACTCCCCGGGGTCCGCCTTGGGGTCGATCCGTTTGACGACGAGGTCCTGCACCTTCTCTTCCATCATGTTGACGATGATTTCGTCGATGCCCTGGCCTGACAGCACCTCCCGCCTCAGCGAATAGACGATCTCCCGGTGCTTGTTCATGACGTCGTCGTATTCGAGAAGGTGCTTGCGGATGTCGAAGTTGTGGGCCTCTACCTTCTTTTGTGCGTTTTCAATGCCCCTTGAGATGAGATTGTGCTCGATGGGCTCTCCTTCGTCCATCCCCAGGCGATCCATGATGGAGGAGATGCGCTCCGAGCCGAAGATGCGAAGCAGGTCGTCTTCCAGAGAGAGGTAGAAACGAGAAGACCCCGGGTCACCCTGCCGGCCGGAGCGGCCTCGCAGCTGGTTGTCAACGCGGCGGCTTTCGTGCCGCTCGGTCCCGAGCACGTGAAGCCCTCCCAGTTCAACGACTCCCTCGCCCAGCACGATATCGGTTCCGCGTCCCGCCATGTTGGTGGAGATGGTGACGGTCTTTGGCTGGCCGGCCTGCGCGATGATCTCCGCCTCCTTCTGGTGGTGTTTGGCGTTGAGGACGGAGTGTGGAATGGCAGTCCGTTTGAGCATCTTGCTCAGCATTTCCGACTTCTCGATGGAGATCGTCCCCACCAGGACAGGCTGACCCCGGTCATAAAGCGACTTGATTTCCTCCACCACCGCCTTGAATTTTTCCCTTTCGGTCTTGTAAATCACATCGGAGTGGTCCTTGCGGATCATCTTCTTGTTTGTCGGAATGACATTTACGGCCAGCTTGTAGATGTTATGGAACTCGGCCGCCTCCGTGTCCGCCGTACCAGTCATGCCCGCCAATTTCTCATACATGCGGAAAAAGTTCTGGAAGGTGACGGTGGCAAGGGTCTGGTTCTCGCCCGCCACGCTGACCCCCTCCTTCGCCTCGACAGCCTGGTGAAGCCCGTCGCTCCACCTTCGCCCGGGCATCATCCTCCCGGTGAACTCATCCACGATCATCACCTGACCGTCTTTGACCACGTATTGGACGTCCTTTTCAAAGAGCCAGTAGGCCTTGATCAGCTGCTGGGTAGCATGGAGAAGCTCGGAGGTGCGAAAGTACCGCGCCTCAAGGTCACTGATCCGCTGTTGCTTCTCTTCGTCACTGAGACTATCGTCCTCACGGACGTTGTGTGCCTCCTGATCCAGGTCGGGCATGGCAAACTCCCCGAACCCCCCGCCCGATAGGAGCTTAATGCCCTTTTCCGTCAACTGGACTGAATTGGTCCGCTCTTCGATGGTACAATAGAGGTCCTGATCCAAGTCGGGCAATACCTTCTGGGCGCTCAAAACGTTCTCCAAGCGGTCGACTTGTTTCTTCATCCCCGGGTTCTGGGCGATCAGGTCGAGAAAGACAGGGTTCTTGGGGTCTCCCCGTTTGACCTGGAGAAGCATCTCGATGGTCTTTTCATCGTCTCCATTCTTGCCGAGCATCTCGCGGGAATCCTTTAGGAGCGAGCGGATGATGGTCCCCTGGTGCTTTTTCAGGTTGATGACCAGGGGTTTGACCTCCGCATAGATCTTGTTCTCGCTTTGCTCGACCGGGCCGCTGATGATAAGGGGGGTCCTTGCCTCATCGATCAGAATGCTGTCCACCTCGTCCACGATGGCGTAGTAGTAATCCCGCTGAACATACTCGCTCAGGTCGTACTTCATGTTGTCCCTGAGGTAGTCGAACCCGAACTCGTTGTTGGTCCCGTAGGTGATATCGCAGCCATAAGCGGCGCGTCGTTCGTTGTCGTCCATCCCGTGAACGATGACGCCGACGCTCATACCGAGCATCTTGTAAATCCCGCCCATCCACTCGGAATCCCGCTGGGCAAGGTAATCGTTGACGGTGACGAGGTGCACGCCCCGTCCGGTGAGGGCGTTGAGATAAAGGGGCAGCGTTGCCGCCAGGGTCTTGCCCTCGCCGGTCTTCATCTCAGCGATCTTCCCCTCGTGCAGGACCATTCCGCCAATGAGCTGCACGTCGAAATGTCGCATGCCCAGGACCCGAACCGAGGCCTCCCGCACCGCTGCAAAGGCCTCGGGCAAGAGATCTTCCAAGGATGCGCCCTGTGAAAGCCTTTCCTTGAACTCCACGGTCTTGGCCCGAAGGGTCTCGTCGGAGAGGGACTGAAAATCAGGCTCCAGCCGGTTGATCTGGTCCACTCTGGGCGCCAGACGTTTCAGCTCACGCTCATTCTTGCTTCCGAAAACGCTCTTGATGATATTTCCAAACATGGTCTGTTACCATTTCCAAAAGGTGTTCCCATCCATCGATCCCTGGCAACCCTTTGCGGCTTTGAGAGAGCATATGCGGCCCACAAACGAGCCCCGCCGGTGGAATGATCAGGGGTCGCTGACGACGGATATGGTCTAAATATTATAATTTAGCAGATTTTTGCCTTCCGGATCAAGGACGCAGTGATAAGGCGCAACAGATGGGTTACTCCAGGATGTATCGGAGGGGATTGACGGCCACCCCGTTTAGATAGACCTCGTAATGAACGTGGGGTCCGGTGGACCTGCCGGTATTGCCCACGAGGGCGATGGTTTCTCCACGCTTCACGCGTTGTCCCTTCTTGACAAGGGCCTTCTCGATGTGTCCGAATCGTGTCATCACCCCATGGCCATGGTTGATCCTGACCACCCTCCCGTATCCGCCGTCCTTTCCCACGTAGGTGATGATCCCGTTTGCAGGGGCGACAATGGGGGCATTCATCCTCGCTGAGATGTCGATGCCTTTGTGAAATTCCTTCTGACCGGTGAACGGTGATTGACGGTAGCCGAATCGGGAGCTGAGCCACCCCTGTGCAGGCCATATGGAAGGCGTCGAGGCCAGAAGGACTTTCTGATCCTCAAGGAATCGGTGGAGCTCGGCCTTCTGCTTTTCCCCGGTAAGCAGCTCCGCGTCCATCTGGTCAAGGGTCCGGTGCATCAGCCGGACCAGGTCAGGTTGGGTTTTGGTCGAAGAGAAATCGGGGCGCAGGGCAGATGGCTCCGAGCCTCCCTGCCCCCCCGTCCCCTCCTCATCCTTCTCGTTCTCCATGGCCACCACGAGCCTCAACTTATGATCGAAATCCTTCAGGTCCGTCACCTTTTGTGCAAGCCCTTCGATACGCTTGGCCAGGTAGCCGAGCTGTGTCTTCTGATGCTCATTTTCGACCTTCAGCCGGGCGAGCAGAGGCATCCGGGATTTAGCAACCCTGTAATCTCGAAGCAACAGGGTGATGAAGGCGGCCGTGGAAATTACGAGCAACACCCCGAAAAGGATGGCGATTTTCGGGATCCTGAATTGCTTGACGCCCTCCTTGCCCTCAGGGACGAGGATCACGGTCATCTTTTTCAAGCCCATGGTGAGGCCTCCTCGGAGCCGATTTCGGCAAGTCTGTTTTCGATGAATTGAATGATTCGCTAGATCGCTGCGTCAGAGTGAAGCAATTTTTGTGCCCTTCTAACATCATCGTTTCACACTGTCAACCCACAAAGCTTCGTTATGAGTCTGTTCCATTCCGTCTCGTTTGGAAGAAGTTGACAATACTGAGCGCAACGGGCCGGGTGATTCCCTTCACGCGGAGCAGATCCTCCAGGCCAGCTTCGGAAATCGCATCCATGTCCCTGAAGTGTTTGAGCAAGATGGCGCGCCGCTTCCGCCCAACACCCGGGATCCCATCCAAGTCAGATGCCTGCATGCGTTTCCCGCTGAGCCCCCTGTGGTAGGAAATGGCGCGCCGGTGTGCCTCGTCGCGGATTCTCATCATCAGAAGAAGGACCGGATCGTTCCCTTGAAGCGACAACGGGTTCTTCCTGCCCGGGACGAAGATCTTGTCGTGCCTTTCCTGTCTTGCCGCATCGGGCTTGGCAATGGAAACCACATCCGTCGCCCCGGCCTCCTCCGCACCTTCCAAAACCCGTTTCACTGCCGCCAGGTGGCCTTTTCCGCCATCCACCAGAAACAGGTCCGGCAAGTTTCCTTTGGCCACACGCCTCGCGATGAGCTCGGCCATCATGCCGTAATCATCAATGGTCTCAATGGTCCTGATCCTGAAGTTCCTGTACCCGGCGCGGTTCGGAGCCCCATCCACAAAGGAGACGACCGTCCCCACGGCCATAGCGCCTTGAAAATTGGAGATGTCGACCCCCTCGATGGCCCGGGGGGTCAGATGGAGACCCAACGCGGTGCGCACCCCTTCCATGAGGTCGCGGTCTTCCCATTGCCGGCGGTTCTTGAGAAGGTTCCGGGCGTTGGTGACCGCCATCTCCACGAGCCTGCGCTTTTCGCCTCTCAAGGCCCGGCGGATGATCACCCGCTTCCGAGCCAGGTCCGAAATCCAGTCCGTAATGGCCTCCAGGTCATCGGCTCCTTCTGAGATCAGAACCTCACCGGGGATGAAGCTTTCCCGTCCGTAATACTGTTTCAGGAAGGCTTCCATCACCTCGCCGCCCGAGGCCCCCTGATCCTTCAAGAGATAATCCCGGCTGCCCATCAGCCGCCCTTTTCGGATCAGGAGCAGGACCACCTGGCAGTGATGATCCCCCCGGGCCATGCCAATCACGTCCTGGTCCGCCATCTTGGGGGAGACCACATGCTGTCGCTCGATGGTCCTTTCCACCGCCACGATCTGATCCCGAATGCGCGCGGCCCTTTCGAAGTCCAGCCGTTCAGAGGCCTCGGCCATCTCTTCCCTTAGATGGTTGATCAGCTCACTGTCTCTTCCTTCCAAAAACAGGATGACCTGGTCCACCACATTCCGGTATTTCGCCGGGGGGATTTCCTGTGCGCAGGGGCCGAGGCAGCGCTCCATCTGGCAGTTGAGGCACGGTCTCTTTCGCGTCGGGGGGAACGGGCCCCTGCACTTCCGCAGCTGGAACACCCGCTCGATCAGCTTGAGGGTTGACCGGACCGCGTTGGCGGAATCGAAAGGGCCGAAATAGCGAGCTCCGTCCTTTTTGATCTTCCGGGCAATGGTGAGGCACGGGTAAACCGCTTTGAGATCCATCCTGAGGGAGGGGTACTCCTTGTCGTCCCGGAGGACGATGTTATACCGGGGCATGAGCTTTTTGACCAGGTTGCTCTCAAGGATGAACGCCTCCTTTTCATTGGACGTGATGATGTGGTCAAGCCCGCGGGCGCGCTTCATCATCCAGGCCGTCTTGCTCGGAAGGTCGGTTGAGGGTTTGAAATAGGAGAGGACTCGTTTTCTGAGGTTCTTGGCCTTGCCCACGTAAAGGACTCGGCCGGATGCGTCCTTGAAAAGGTAGACGCCAGGCGCCTCGGGGAGCAGTTGTCTCAGCCTTTGAGGGTCCAGGTCATAGTGGGCCGAAACCTGGTCGTTCATCAAAAATCGTCCAAGTCCAGAGGAAGCCGCTTTGTCATGATCACCAGATCGTGGGGATGCCCGGCCCTATCCAGGACGTAGTTTCGGAGCACCGCCTCCTCCACGAAGCCCAGTTTCTTGATGCCCATGATCACCGGCAGGTCCCTTTCCACGACCAGCCGCATGACCAGCATCCGAAGCCCCAGCGACATGGCCAGATTGATGAAATCCAGAAGCATCCAGGTTCCCAAGCCCCGATCACGGAACCGGGGGTCCACGGAGATCCTGATTTTCCCGATATGCCGCTTGGCACCGAAACGTTTTCTCATAAGGACGGCGTTGGCAATGATCCGCCCCTCGAGCACCGCCGCAATGGACGCGACCCGATCCGTATCCAGGTTCCCAATCCACTCCCCAATCATCCTGGGGTCGGAGACGTCGTGGTTCAGGAACCAGAGATCGTCTTCCGGCAGCCTCCCGAACATGGCGTGGAGGGCTTCTTCGTCCCCCTCCCGTATGGGCCTGAGGGTCAACCCGGTCCCGTCCTTGAGGATCACCTCCTTGGGGTAGTCCAGCAGGACCTCTTTCATCTCTCGATAGCGGGCCATGGGCAGAGTCACTCCTGGCCTGGGACTTTAAGTGCGCAACTTCAAACTTCGCGGTCGCCGGCCCCTCCCCCTGGCTCCTGGCAGGCCGAACCACCGGGAAGCGACAACCATTGCCATCTTATAGGGTAAATGGTACTAAGTGTCCATCCGGAAAAGACGGCTAAAGAACAGCGGTCAACGATCAGCAGTCAGCTTTCAGCCTAAGACATTGAAAACCCACGGGACTCGCAACAGCTGTTGTTTAATACAGGATGCCTTCGAAGCCAAGCGCCGGAGTCAAGGCACTGATTTGAGAATGAAGGAATCCTGTCGCCGAACCAAAGAAAGCAATCAAGTTCACCTCTCAGTGGTCATTCCTCAGTATCGGAGATCTCATGAAACCATATCGGGCTTTTCGAAACCTGCTTTTCCTGACGACCGCCGGTGTATTTGCCGTGAGTGGCTGTATGACCACTAGCCCCGCCATACGCCCTTCGCTCACGGTCAACGCCGCGCCCGGGCCCTTTCAAACCGGCCAGATCGTGGACATGAAACGGGCCGAGGCCATCCGTTTCGATGAACTGATTACTGCCCTCAGCGGTTGTGACGTGATCTTTGTCGGGGAGACCCACGACAATCCTGAACACCACCTGATCGAGGTCCAGATCCTTCAGGCCCTGGCAGATCGAATGGGGGACCACCTGGCAGTCGGCATGGAGTTCTTCCAGCTGGGGCAGCAGGAGGCCCTTGACCGGTATCTCCACGGGGCCATTTCAGAGGATGGGTTCCTTGAGGCGGTAAACTGGAAAGAAACCTGGGGGTTTGATTACCTTTTCTACAGGCCGCTCATGCTCCTTTCCAAGGAAAGGGGTCTCAGGGTCCTGGCCCTTAACGCGCCCTCCGGTATCGTAAGAAAGGTGGCGAGATCCGGGCTCTCAGGGCTCACGGCCGAAGAACGCAATCAGATCCCAAAGGAGATCGATCTTGGAAACGAAGCCCACAGGGCTTATGTCCGAGAAGCCTTCGAGGGCCACGAACACACGGATCTCAGCCATTTCGAGCGCTTCTACGAGGCCCAGTGCGTCTGGGAAGAGACCATGGCCGAAACCATCTCGCGCCATCTGGCCTCCTCAGGCGGAAAGATGGTGGTCTTTTCGGGAAACGGCCACATTGTTTACAAATTCGGGATTCCGGATCGCACCGTGCGACGAATTCCCATCACGGCAGCCACCGTGGTCCTTTACGCGGCCGACGCTCAAGAGGAAATGGACAAGAATCTGGCCGACTTCGTCTGGATCACGGCCGATTGTTCGTCCAGTCCCCCGTTGCGCCACCCGGGTCGCGGCGAATAATGGGGGGGAGGACAAGGGCGAGTCGAAAAACAGTGGCAAAATCCGGTGAAAACGGGTATGAAATAAAGTTTTGATGCATCCAACGAATGAGGCGTCCCGATTGCTGGAGACCGTTGATCACCCCCCTTCGCCGGAATTCCGGTTCTGCCCGGTCTGCGGGGGAAAACTTTCCACCCTTACCTTGAAGGCCGGTGAGCCGGCAAGGCTCGTCTGCACAAGATGTGACTTCGTCTTCTACCAGGACCCGAAGGTCGTGGCCTGCGTCATCCTCGAACTGGACGGAAAGATCCTGCTCCTCCGTCGCGCCATTGACCCCCAGAAGGGCCGATGGGTCGTGCCTGGCGGATATGTGGACCGGGGGGAGCCCGTGACCCGGGCGGCCATGAGGGAGACCGAAGAGGAGTGCGGCCTCAAAACGGCCCTGGTGGGTCTGGTGGGGGTTTACTCCTATCCGGGAAAGACTGAGGTCATCGTGGTCTACGAGGGACGAAGGGTTGGGGGCCAGCCAGCCCCAGGGGATGAGACTTCGGAGGTGGGCCTTTTTCCACCCGGTCAGATCCCGTGGGATGAGATCGCCTTTCAAAGCACCGTGGACGCCCTGAAAGACTACCTTCAAAACCATTGCGGGAGGAGAGAAAACGGATAATGATCCTTAAACCCCAAAAAATAGACGACCTGACCCCTGAAAAGCACAAGGCCATCATGCAGCGGTCCATGGAGGATATCTCCTCGATTTTCGAGGACGTACGAAAGATCGTGCTTGATGTGAAGGACAGGGGCGATGCCGTCGCGCTTGAGCACTACAGGAAACACAAGGAAGATATCGGCATCGCCGACCTGGAGGCCACCCAGGAAGAGATCCGCGCGGCCTATGGTCAGCTGGACCCCAAGGTGGTTGACTGTCTCAAGGTCGCTGCGGAAAACATCGTCACCTTCCACAAGGCGCAGCTGGAACGCGAGATGTGGTCCATCGAGATCCGGGAGGGCATCCTGGCGGGCCGTATCACCCGACCCATGGACATTGTGGGCTGCTATATCCCTGGGGGCACCGCTGTGTACCCCAGTTCCATTCTCATGACCGTGCTTCCGGCAAAGGTGGCGGGCGTGGAGCAGATCGTGGCGGTGACCCCGCCTTCCAGGGGAATGAAGGCCAACCCCGCAACCCTGGTGGCGGCGGACATTGCCGGATGCGACCGCATTTTCAAAGTGGGTGGCCCGTGGGGCGTGGCAGGCCTTGCCTACGGCACCGGTGCCATGCCCAGGGTGGACAAGATCGTGGGCCCGGGCAACAAGTATGTCACGGCCGCAAAAATGCTCGTCTACGGACAGGTGGATATCGACTCGCCCGCAGGCCCGAGCGAGGCCCTGCTCCTGGCCGACCACACGGGGAACCCCGAATGGATCGCGGTCGACTTCCTCTCCCAGATCGAGCACGACCCCGACTCGGCGGCGGTGCTCGTCACCACATCGAGTGAGCTGGCAGATAGCGTGTGCCGGATCATCCACCGGGAGTACGACACCCTCCCGCGAAAAGAGATCTTTGCCTCGTCGCTTGCCAAGCACTCGTGTGTGCTCGTTGCCAGAGACATGGACCAGGCCATCGCTTTCACAAACGAGTATGCCGCCGAGCACCTCCAGATCCTGACGGAGGATCCCTTCATCACCCTGAACCGGATCAAGCACGCAGGCTCCATCTTCATGGGACCCTACGCGCCGGTGCCGGTGGGAGATTACGCATCGGGCACCAACCACGTCCTGCCCACGGGACAGTGTGCCCGAATGTTCTCCGGCCTTTCGGTGGATGACTTCATCAAGAAGCCCACTTTCCAGTACCTGAGCAAGCGTGGATTGGCGGGTCTCAAGGACGTGGTGACAACGCTGGCGGAAGCCGAGGGGCTCCCCATCCATGCCAGGGCCGTGAGGGTGAGGTTTGAATAAAAGACAGGTTCAAGGTGCAAGGTTCAGGGTACAAGGAACCACCTATGAGCTATGGGCAATGAGCAGTGTCCATCCAGAAATGAGATAGTTTTCGCAAGGTCAAGGAAGATGAGGATTTTAACCACAGGAATACATTGTAGTATTTCGAGGATTGAAATTCGAATCTGACGAAGAGATTGCGGAAAATAGCCATTTCTGGATGGACACGAGCTAACTTAAGGAGGGTTGCATCAATGGTTGAAATCAAAGGATACAACATGCCCGATGACCTCTACTACCATGCGGAGCACAGCTGGGCCCGCGTGGATGGAAACCGCGTGACGGTAGGCATGACCGACTTCTTTCAGAAAGAGGCAGGCGACATCGTTTACATCGATCTCCCCGATGAAGATGAGGAGGTCAGCCAGGGGGAGGTGTGCGGCAAGATCCAGTCCAGGAAATGGATCGGAAAGTTGGTGGCCCCGGTGTCGGGCGAGATCGTCCAGATCAACGAGGATCTGGAGGAAGAAACCGGTCTCATCAACACGGACCCTTACGGAAAAGGGTGGATCCTCGTCCTCGAGGCCTCCGACCTCGAATCGGAACTTGAAAACTTGTTCCAAGGCGACGCCGTGGCCGAATTCATCGAAAAGGAGGTGAAAAGGGCAGAGGAAGAGAAGGCAAAAGCGTAGGGAAGTAAATGGAGTAATGGAGAATTGGCGTGTTGGAGTATTGGCTCTTGAGTCACGCCATGACTTCAACTTTAGGCACTTTAGCGCACTCTAGACCACTTTAGGCACTCATCTTGTTCTGGCGTTTATTCCAAAACCTCCAGCGCCCCTTGTCCGCGGCAGAAGGCCTTGCGAGGGACGACACCCTCCCCCGTGCCGTGTTCGAGCACGGCTCACCCCCCATTCTTCACCTTTACACCTTCGTTCCCTCGGCCATCGTGGGCAAATATCAGGACATCAACGCGGCCCTGCGGCTTGAGCAGTGTCGCCAGAGAGGGATCGATTACAACCGCCGCAGCACGGGCGGCGGGACCGTGATCATGGGTCCGGAGGTGGTGGCGCTGGGGCTCGGCATCAACATGAACTACCCGGGCCTCAAGGCCGGGGTGGGGGGGATCTTCGAGTCCATGAGCCAGGTCCTCATCCGTGCCCTTGACCGGTTCGGCATCCGGGCAGCCTTTCGCCCCAAAAACGACCTCGAAGTGAACGGGAGAAAGATCGCCGGCCTCTCTGCGGCCAACGAAACGGGAAACAGCATCCTTTTTCACACGAGCCTCCTTGTGAATTTCGATATGGCGCTCATGGCCGACATCATGAACACGCCGCTCATCAAAATCCAGGACAAGGGGTACAGCTGCTTCAGTCAACGGATGACCACGGTCCGAGCGGAAGCCCAAAGACCGGTAGCGGTCCGGGAAGTGATGGCGGCCATCCTCAAGGGCTTTGAGGAAGTGTTCACCATCCGGTTCAAGCCGGATCAGCCTGACTCATGGGAACAGGCGACCACCGACCGGCTCATCCACGAGCGATATACCCGGGAGGATTGGATCTTCTCCCACAAGCACCCAAGGGCCAGAATGGGCGTGGGTCGGCTCAAGACCCGAGGGGGACTCCTGGAGATTTACTTGTCGCTTTCGGGTCCATCCATCGAGCATGTGACCATTACCGGAGACTTCTTCTCAACGAGTGAAGACGTCAATCGGTTGGAAAACGCGTTGAAATGGACCTCGGCCAGAAAAGAGGCCATCGAGAATAACCTCTCTTCCGTTTGGCGCCCCGAAATGATCTATGGGCTCGATGTGGAGACCCTGACCGTCGCCATCCTCGCAGCCAAGGAGAATCAGGTGAGGGCATAAGAGCGACAGCGTCAAGGGACAGGGTCAGTCAATCGGTCGAACGGAAAGTGATGGGCGATCAGTTGCAAGTGATCGTCAAATGAGGGACGACCTAGCAGACAAGCGAGCTGATGGCTGACCGCTCAATAACCAGAGCCCCCAATTCACCAAGATCAGCATGGCGACCGCCATTTCCCTGGGGCTTGCCCGGGGGAGAATGTATCGGGGCGCAGTGAACCGATGTGTGAACCTGCTCGTCCACTACCCCGAAGGCTGCTCCGCCAACTGCGCCTACTGCGGGCTGGCAAGGAAAAGACCGGGAACCTACCAGGAAAAGAGCTTCATCCACGTGCCGTGGCCCTTGTATCCCTTCGATGAGATTGTCGATGCCGTCAACCATGCACCCACCTACGTCCAACGGACCTGCATCTCCATGATCACAAACCCCAAATGCAGGAACCACACCGTCGAGATGGCAAGCCGCCTCAGCCGGGAGACCTCCCTCCCGGTTTCCGTGCTGATCAGCCCGACCATCATGGAGGAAAGCGACCTCTTCCGTTTGAAGGGCGCAGGGGTGGACAAGATCGGCGTGGCCCTGGATCTCGCAACCGCGGAACTTTTCGAGGCCTACCGGGGCAAAGCGGTCTCCGGCCCCCATAAATGGGAGAAATACTGGCAGATGATCGAGGCGGGGCTCAGGGTCTTCGGCCCCCCAACGTGGGGGCCCATCTCATGGTGGGCATGGGCGAGACGGAAGCGGAGATGATCTCACTCGATCCAGCGGTTGTGGGACAAGTCCGTCTTGAGCCACCTCTTCTCGTTTTTTGCAGAGGAGGCCTCTGCCCTCTCCGGCATGGCCCAGCCCCCCTGGCCCGTGTACCTAAGGGTCCAGCTGGCACGCTATCTCATCGAGGAAGGGTTGAGCCGATCCGAGCGCATGACGTTCGATCCCCAGGGTCGACTGGCGGACTTTGGAGTCGCGCCCGAACGGCTGGCGGAAATCATCTCAACCGGCCTTCCCTTCATGACCACCGGATGCCTGGGTCCGAACGGCCGTGTGGCCTGCAACCGGCCCTTTGGCAACTGTCTTCCCGACGTCAGGCAGTGGAATTACCCCTACCCGCCCAACGAGGAGGAGCTACACCTCATCCGCCGGAGCCTCGACCCTTCCTCCCAAAAAGGTTTTGACAACCGCTCCGGGAACTGATAAAAAATTGATTTCCGTTCGGGCCGTTAGCTCAGATGGTAGAGCAGCGGACTTTTAATCCGTTGGTCGTGGGTTCGACTCCCGCACGGCCCATCAGATTGGACATAAGGACCAATTCCGGGGCGAATGCCCCGACGGTGGCCACTCATACGCTATCCGCTTCTTCCATAGCGTCCCCATCGTCTAGCCAGGTCCAGGACACCGGCCTTTCACGCCGGCGACAGGGGTTCAAATCCCCTTGGGGACGCCAGTTCTTTTTGCGGGAGTAGGCTTTTTGAGTCTACTCCCTTTTCTTTTCAGCCAGGTCCAGGACATCCCGCTTCCCAAGCGGGACGACAGGGGCTTGTGGGCCTCCGGCTCATTCAAATCCCCTTGGGGACGCCAAGAGTATCACCGTTAAGGCGCGTATATAGCTCATGATGCTTACGCGCCTTTTCCATTTTGTGACATTCGGGTCATCTTTGCGAAAAATCTCGATCTTGTAGATGAAGTCCCCCACCATGTTTCGCTTCTCTTTGATGTTCTTAGCGCTTAGCATTTCCTCGAAACGCCTGATTCGACACGATGACGATTTCGATCCTCTTGTTTCTGTCCCTTTCTCATGATGACCTTCGCTCGCGCTCTATGCTTTTTCCGGATGGAAAGTGTGGGGGTTCCTCACTTTTCAGGTGCGCGGCAGATAAAGATCCCTTCGCCCATCAAATACATGAAAGCTTCCTTATCACGCCTGCTTGACATTTTCGGACTTCACCGAAGAATAGTGAATTTCATCTCAACGCGGGGTATAGCCGATGCACAATCTGCTCGCTTGTTCACTTCACGCCTTTCTCAATGAACAGCGGCATACATGATTTTCTCTTGCGTTGCATCTTCCGGTCTGAATTCTTCTACAATCCGCCCATCTTTAGCGACAAGAATTCTATCTGAAATGCTCATCACTTCAGGCAGATAAGAAGATATGACGATAATCCCAATATCCTCTTCCACCAGCGATCGAATAAAACTGTGAATTTCCTGAATTGCGCCAACATCGACCCCATGTGTAGGTTCATCAAAAATTACCAGTTTCGGTTTCTGTATAAGAGATTTAGCTACAACAGCTTTCTGCTGGTTTCCTCCAGAGAGTTCGATAAGTTTTAATTTCGGATCAAGAGCCCTAATTTTCAGACGTTCAGTCCATGTACTACCGATCTTTTCACGGTCCTTTCCAGAAATGAAAAAACGGCGTCCTATCTTGGTTGCCAGCCAACCAAGATAAATGTTCTCTGCTATGGTCATGGTTTCAAAGAAACCATTCCTTTTCCGGTCTTCTGTCACGTAAACAATTCCATCATTAATAGCCTGTGCGGGAACGCGATATCGGATCGGTTTGTTATCAAGATATATCATACCACCTCTAATCACATTCCGTTTCCATGCTCCATAGATAATCTTGGCAATTTCAGTCCGTCCTGCACCAACGAGGCCAGCAATTCCTGTGATTTCCCCGCTGTAAACGGTAAAACTCATATTCTTCACATAAGGCCGCTTGATAACATTTTCCACTTTCAATACTTTTCTCTTCTTCCGTCTCACTTCCTCCTCTCGCTTTGTCCCCTTCACGTAATGGCTTTTCGAGATACCTCGGCCCACCATATGACGAACAAGGGTTTCACGTGACATTGTTTTTGCGTCGGCCGTGATAATATGCTCCCCATCTCTGAGCACTGTGATTCTATCAGCCAATTCTAAAGACTCTTCGAGTGCATGGGAGATAAAAAGTACGGATATTTTCCTTGAAGCCAACGACCTGATGGCGGAGAATAAATACATCTTTTCTTCAGGTGTCATTGTTGCAGTGGGTTCATCGAAAATGATTACCTTCGGATTAAAAAGAATGGCCCGGGCAATCTCCACCATTCTCTTCTTTGCCTCGCCTAGCCTCTCAACTTTCACCGCGGTGTCAACGCCAAATTTCATGGATTGTAGAATCTGTTGAGCCCCGATGAAAACAGTCCTCATACGCATTAAAACCTTTTCATTGCCCAAGAAAATATTCTGGCCGACAGTCATTTCATTCACAAGATCAGGCTCCTGATAAACCATTGAAATACCGGCCTTCAAAGCATCATGTGGAGTATTAAACGACTGTTCGGCGCCATTTAATAGAATGTTGCCTGATGTCAATCTAATAGCACCCGATAAAGCCTTCATAAGTGTGGATTTGCCAGCCCCGTTTTCCCCTGCTAATGCATGAATCTCGCCCTCGTAAAGATCCAGATCAACATCTCGGATGGCATGACTGCCACCATAAATCTTGGTCGCCTTGATCATCTTGACGACAGGTACCTCACTATCATCCTTCTTCATTGCAGTGCCTCCTCGCCTGAACGGAGTACCATATTGTTTCCTTTGGAAACTACATAAAGCGCTCCTTCCTTTTCAGCGACCCCAGCGATGCCATGCCGTTTTCCGGCTGCCCGGCAATGGAAGCTTTTCGTAATCTCAAAATCCTCATCCATTTTCAAAACAAGCCCATAAGACCGTGGGGGAGCCCATGGTTTCTTAATCCCCAAGGTTATGGCATGAGCAGCCTGAAGCGGTTCGAGGAAATCCTCACCCGAACGTAATGCAGGTCTAATCCAGTATGCCGGATCAATGCGCCGCATCATTTCATTGCGGTATTTTTCTTCAGTTAATACAAAATCGACTAAATAGGTGCGCATGGCAAAAACACACATCCAATAACCACCATCGGAAGAATGCGTAATGCGCCCAGGATAACCAGGCAAATTAGGAATAACCACTTCTCGGGAATTTTCCTGGATGTTATCAAGGGGAAACCTGGAAAGCATGTGCTTCCAGCTCTCGCTTATCAATAACCACCTTCCGTCCCCGGAAATTTCGACGCCGCAAGGGTAACTGAGCCCTGACAGCAATACCTCGGCTTCAAATGTATGTGGATTGCAGCGTATCAAACGCCCCGCCTGTCGTCTTTCCATCAGATCCACATACCAGTCAATTGGCTCATGGTACACAGTTCCTTCAGCAATATAAACGAATCCATCCGGTCCAGCAACGGCCGAAAGTGCGCAACGAATAGGCCGTTCTTCAGCCGCATCAACTGCCCCGGCGAGCGCGCCATACTCATCAACAAAAGCCACGCCTTTCCCTGCAACGCATACCATTAACTTTCCGTCGGGGCAAAAGTTCATCCCTCCTACTGCACCGTCGAATTCCGCAAAGACCGTCAAGTCCTCTTCGTTTCCCGCACGAAAACGGAACACCCGATTTTTGCTGGATATATAGAAATACTCGCGAGCATCAAAAACGATATCATCTATCTCCGTCAAGGAACTCGTTACCACGTGAAATCCATCAAGGGCGTCGTTGGGAAGGAGGCCGGCATCCATTGGGGGGATAGAGTGTGTGTCCCCTTCATACCGCTTAGGCTGAATAGGAAACATTCTCCAAATTCTCTTTAGGATATTGTCTTCCATATTGAAAACCTCTGTTCCTATCCGTCTTGCTACAATAAATGATCGGCTATTTCTTCCCCCAATAAGTCTCCAGGCCGACCCAGTTTGGGTCTGCCCCGTCAAGCTTTATTCTTCCGATTCGATTGTTGTGAAGACCACCCAGGTAAAGATACCCTTTATGCTCCCTCATAGATGTAACCATGTTGAAAATCCCTTTTGGATCCCAAAGCGATTCGAGCACTTCTCCCGTCTCAGTGAATTTGAGAACGCACCCCCAATTAACGTTTGGATACAGCCATTCATCACGTGGGACAAATTTAACCATTCTCTTTCTGAACTTGGGCATTTCCATAGCAAGATCATAGGCTGGTGTATGCATCCCCACACTCGCCAACCAATAATTTCCGTCCGAGGCTCGGTTGATGTTATCAAGGTAGTTCGGCGCAGTGCGAATCAGCTTTTCAACTTTTCCCTTCTTCGGACCATCTATCCAGTAGCGTATCACCTCTGAGGACCATGTAAGCGCTACAAACACCGATCGACCGTCGTGCGCAACACAAACTCCGTTCGGCGAAATAAGATCATTGATCACGGTTCTTGTTCTATCTGTTGCGGGATCATAGCAGATCAACCGTCCATTTGGTCGCCCCTCTTGTGCGTCGACTGGCCAATCATCCATTTCGTATCTGTTGGTGAAATCACTGAAATATATCTTCCCATCCGGTGCGATATCCAAGTCATCGGCCATCCGAATCCGACTGTCATCTCTCACCCTAAGCCAATTTCTGTTCGTCTCATCGGTCAATTTGTAGACCTCTCCGCTTGCCCTCACACCATAAATACCCATCCCGGCGACACAAACGATAAGGTTCATGTCTTCGTCGAACGCCATACCGAGAGGCCGTCCGCCTACATTGGCGAAAATCTCTCGTTCAGTGTAATCCACTCCTGAAAACCGGATGATCAACCCTCGGCGATCACATCCATAAAGACGATCCTCGCGATCAACGATTACGTCTTCAGGCCCATCAACCAGATCTACTCCTATGGACTCCGCATCCTTCAGTCGGGAGTTAAAGGCGAACACAGTGCCGCTGCCAGGTCGCGGATCAGCTGGCTTGGGGATTTTCAGGTACGTCGGCACCACATAAATCTTCTCTATCGCCTCAAAGAGATGCTTGAGCCACTTGACGTCAAATCCAATGGCAATGACCAGAATACCTCCCTGTATAAATGCATTTAGGGCACCCCCAACACCATTCCGTAATAAGGCGTTCATAATGACCATAACAATAACAATTCCAATCAGGACGCGGCCGGGGGTACCCTTCCCTCCCGAGATGCTAACACCTCCGATCACGACGGCCATCAAAGTCAAAATCTCCAGGCCAACGCCGGTCTCCGAAGCCGCACTGTGTAATCTGGCCGCATAAAATATCGCACCAATAGCGGTCAATAGACCAGAAAATACATACGTAAAAAAAACAGTCCTTTCAACTTGAATCCCGACATGCCGAGCCGGTCTCCGGCCCCCACCAACCGCGGTAACCCTCCACCCGTGACGGGATCTGGTCAAAAAAATGTGCATCACCAGCGCTATGACCATCAACACGAAAACATTGCTGGGGATTCCGAGCACAAATCCATCCCCTAGGAAGTCCCATACACGACTCTCATATGGCTCTATCTTCGCGGAAAGTGCGATATCTGTTCCATAATGCAAATAGAAGATTCTGACCAGTGCTCGTATTGAAATCATAGATACCAGTGTCGTCAAGAAGGCTTTCGTCCTCATAAATCCAATCAAGAAGCCATTAAACATGCCCATAATAATGCCCACCACGAGGCAACTTGCTATAATACCCGCGATCGGCCATTTATAGATACCCGTAAGAAACAGGGCAAAAAAGTTGACAAGCGCAAACATAGATCCCACGCTTAAATCAATACCGCCTGAAATTAGCGTTATTGCCATGGCTAACGCCACGAAACCTGTCTCAGCAAATTGCCGGCTCGTAAAAGCGAGGGATTCCGACGTAAAATAGTTCTCGACGGATAGACCAAAAACTAAGACAACGCCTACCATCGCTATAAATGGAATGATGGCGTCCATCCAGCGCTTTTCCAAAAGCTCTGCCAGAAACTTCTTTATCGACCATCGCCATCTCAATTGAAGATATAGATTCTTGGCCTGGGACCTCATCTTCTTTTGTCTCCCATAAACACTACTTTTTTATGTACTCTAAGGGGATTCTTGGATAATTCTTGGCTGCCCCTAAGCTGGCTTTCATTGTTTCTGTGATTGGGTATGGAGTGCACTCATACCCAGCATTTTCCTTGGTGGTTCGTGTCATAGGACTATAGAAGGCCATCTGTACCTGTCCGGGCTTCAGCCCTGATTCAAGCAAGAATCTTGCAACCAGCATGAGACCGTGAGCCTGTTGCGCGCAATGGTAATTAATATAATTGTCAAACAAACCGTCGCTCACAGCACTACAGGCCAGGGTCGTTCCTCCCCCTGAGCTTGACACGTAAATCTGACCCTGTTTACCGGCCTCCTTTATGGCTTGGGCCACACCCATGTCACTCACATCCCACATTCCGATCACTGCATCCAGGTCCGGATATTGCTGTAACACGGTAGCCATATAGTCATGCTCTTTATTTGGATCCCAATCACATGCCTGGGTTGAAACCACTTTGATTTCTGGGTGGTTTTTTAGCCCCGCATATATGGACTCAAGTTGCTCAACAACGAACGCTGCCGTTTGCTCACCTTGTACGATACATAGTTTAACCGGATTCTTTGGAGTCCTTTTGCCCTTAAAATGCTCAGCAATCGATTCCACATGCAACAAACCCATGGCATAGAGATCAACTCCCAAGAAAGCATCACTCTTTTGGTCTGAAACCATGTTAATCTGAATAACGAAGATGCCTGCATCTTGTGCCTTTTTTATAAGCCGTGCAAGTAGCTCTACGTTCGGATTGTGGATAATCATTACATCCGGATGCTCGGCTATGAGTGCAGAAACCGCCTGGGCCTCGGCTTGACTATTCCAATTCGGGTCTCTTACCTCATATTTCATGCCATAAATCCTGGCTTCCCTTTCCAAATTGTAATTCCAAGTATCCATAAGGGCGCTTCCGAGAGCAACAGGCACAAATGCGATCTTCTTACCGCTTAGGCACTTATCCGCAAATACATGCAGCTCGGCGGAAGTACCAGACAAACCAGGGATTCTTACAGCATCGCCTGCCGTCGCTCCACTCGCCCATAGTACAAAAACGACCTGTAGAAAGAAAATTGCAATCCCCTTTCTAGTGAGCCCCATGTCCTTTAGCGTTTTCATCCGTTTTCTCCTTTCTGTTTATCAATTAGGAAAACAGTGGCTATGAATCCTTAAACATAGCCCCAGGCCAAGTCATATATCCCCCTGTCGCGCAGTCTCCTCATCTCGTGGATGCAGGAAAGTATCAAGAAGGATAGCCCCCAAAAGGATAATGCCTTTTATCAAATCCTGCGTAGGGAGCGCGTAATGCAGCAAGGTCATACCGTTCAGCAGTATACCAACCAACAATACACCGGCAATCACGCTGAGCATGCTTCCGCGTCCCCCGATCAGGCTAATGCCACCAAGAACCACAACAAGAACCACATCAAAAATCAATGTTGAACTCACTATCCGCACATTGATGCTTCCAGTTGTTCCCACCATTACCAGTGCGGCCAAATAACCAATCAACGAACATAAAGAATACTGGAAAATTTTCATCGGCCGGATCGAAATCCCAGTCATACGGGCGGCATCTTCATTGTCACCCATTGCGTAGAAGAATCGACCGCTTCTGGTTAAACGAAGGAATAGGTGCGCCAAGAGAGCAATTGATGCAAATAATAGGATCGGGGCAGGAATACCCATTATCTTGCCCTGCCCCACAAAGAAAAAACCATGGTCCACTTTTGGCAGAAAGTGATTTTCTAGGTCATTAAGCAAGAAATACCGAACAAACCCAAAGACATAAATTCCTGAGGCAAGCGTTGCAAAAAGAGCAGGTATTTCAATGAAAGCAATCAGGTAACCATTTAATGCACCAAGAAATAGGGCAAGCGCCAGCCCCAATAGAATCGCATAGCCCAAGCTCATCCCATCAGTCGCCAGTCGTAAGACCCACGCGGCAGACATAGCACCTACAGTAACCTCAGATAGATCAATACCCTTCGCAATGACAACCATCCCCATTCCGACACTAAATATACCTAACACGGATATATTACGCAACATTATAAAAACATTTCCGAAGCTCAAAAATCCAGTTACAGCAAAAGCAAAAATAACGAAAAATATTCCAGCTATACAAAATATAATCTGTTCCTGTGTTATGCTCCTGAAGCCGCTTTTAAAAAGAGGATTGCGGCTCCATCTCCTCCTAATTTCCTCTTTTGAAACCATAGTCAGCCCCTCGTCCACGCTAGGCAAGTGCAGGGCATCGAACTGCGCCTAACATCCAAATTCAATTGGCTACGCTCCACTTAAAACGGAAACATTGTCTTTGGGCCATATTATTCAACAAACTTGACTATTCTCCGAACGTTTTCCCGTTCTGTTCTAAGACCGTTGATCGGGTGACTTGCATCAGGATACCCAATCGCTATTCCCAGTACAATGCGCTTTGAT
The DNA here is from genome assembly GCA_963830155.1 of uncultured delta proteobacterium. Lineage (GTDB taxonomy): Bacteria > Desulfobacterota > DSM-4660 > Desulfatiglandales > Desulfatiglandaceae > CAWHLE01. Next base: position 215,200 of record CAWHLE010000004.1, read on the forward strand.
TCGGGAATTCCCACTATCTTTCTAATTAGGAATGGATAGTCCACAATGGCTCGCATAATGCACGTACCCAAGCCATACTCCTGTGCAGCAAGGAGTATATTTTGCGATACTAAACCGATATCCAGAAGCGGCCAGTCGTCCTTTAGAGTTTTGTCGATAGCAATAATAAGTATAGCCGGCGCGTCATAGAATCGCACCATTCTTTCAACCCATTTTGTTTGCCCTTCCTTATCTTCCTTGCTTATTCCAAGAAGAGAGAATATCTGCTTTCCCAAAGCCACTCTTCTTTTATTGAAAATCCCATCGAACTGAGGTACAATGCCTTTCATTCTGTAAACCGGTATGTCTGGCATCTTCGGTTCACCCGATCTATGCGCAGTTAGACACGCGCTCCTTAGATGTTCAAGGACCTTCCCTCTGGCTAAGAAGAACTCCCAAGGCTGACAGTTTAGACCGGATGGTGCGCGCGACGCTATCCTCAGAATGTCCAGCAGCGCTCTTTTAGGCACTCTATTTGATTTGAAGACCCTTATAGATCTCCTATCCTCGATCGCTTTCAAGAGTTCCACAATAAATGAACCCGTCCTTTCTATAGCCGATCCTTGAAACAAACTCTGAGGGCATCCTTAATAAGGAATCCGAGGCGCTTTGTGAATGTCTTCAAATTAGTCCTTCAAGCTTCCGGAGATCCTTTCGTCGCACTTTTCCTGTCGTTGTTTTAGGCATCTCAGAGATGAACTCTATTTTTCTTGGATATTCATGTTTTGCCAATCTGTTCCTAACAAACTCCTGCAGGTCCTTTACCAAATCATCGCTTTCCTGATATCCCTTTCTGAGAACAACAAAGGCCTTGGGGATATGCCCTCTCGTCTCATCTGGAATACCAATCACACCTGCCTCGAGAACCGCTTCATGTTTTATCAAAGTATCCTCAATCTCTGAAGGGCCAATCCTGTAGCCAGATGAGATTATTATGTCATCTTTCCTGCTTATAAAGTTAAAATATCCTTCATCGTCTTTGACAGCTAGATCTCCAGTCAGCATCCAATTATCTCTGAACTTTTTCTTTGTTTCCTCTGGCTTTTTCCAATACTCCTTAAAGACAATCGGATTGCCGTCAAAGGCGCGTACTGCAATTTCACCAGTGGTCCCGGGCGGCAGAAAATTGCCCTCATCATCCACAATCTCCACCTCTAGACCGGGTGTTGCTCTCCCCATGTTGCTCTTATACGGGAAATACTTCTGGCAGTTCATAGTGATCATTGTCCCTTCGCTTTGTCCGTACCCTTCGTGTACCGCTACATCTTTACCGAACGTTTTGGCGACCCATTCAGGAAGGGCAGTACCAAAGGATTCCCCCCCGCTGAATATTGTCCGAGGAGCACTAAGGTCGTATCTTTGGGCCGGATTTTCTACCTGTCTCATCATTCGCAACCCCGTCGGAGGGATGTAGAGAATACTCAGTCCGTATTCCTCAATGAGACTGAAAGCTTTCTCCGGGTCAAACTTGCCACCGCTCGAATATGTCAGCACGGGCCTTCCGTAGAAAAACCCTGGGAAAGCGCAATCAAAGAGAGGTGCAATCCATGCGTAATCGGCAGGGTTCCAAAAAATATCGCCCGGCTTTATTTGGGCATTAAGCAACGTTGCATAATGTGCAGGGACATGGAAAACAAAGGAATGTCGATGGACAACACCTTTCGGGTCGCCCGTAGTCCCCCCTGTATAGATGAGCATCATGTTCGCATCTGAACTTAATTCAGCAACCTTAAATTCGCATGACGCCTTATTAACCTCTTTCCAAAAAGACATCTCATTTTCTGCTAGCCCGTTTTCATCCACCACAAGGATTTCTTTCAGAAAAGGCAGCTCTTTTCTAAGCGCCCTAAGGTTGTCAAGCACGCTGGGATCTACAATTGCGAACTTGGCATCGCTGTGCTCCAATCGAAATTTGAGTGCATCTGGTCCGAAGAGTACAGTCAGGGGGACAGAAACACCACCCGCCTTCCAAATCGCCAGGTGGGAAATCAAAGTCTCCGGTCTCTGGGGCAGACATATCGCTACACGGTCGCCTTGCTCCATCCCTCTTGCCTTAAGATAGTTTGCAAGCCGATTCGTAACCCTCATGAGTTCCCAGAAAGTTATTTTTCCTTTTTTGCCGGTATGGTCTTCGTGAAATATAGCCACTTTCCCTTTTTCATCGGCATGCGCATCACATAAATAGAAAGCGGCATTCATTTTCTGAGGAATTTCCCATTTGAAATTTGCTCTTAATTCATCCCAGGTTTGGCTATGTTTGCCGTAGAAGTAATAGCAGCTTTTTTTCGATATTTTTTTCATTTATAGCCTCCCTGACGCATTGACTATTTATTAAAGATTCCGTTCTGCATTCACACTCAGAGCATCTGGCTGCGTTATAGGCATACAAAATGTCATATTGTCCCTATGCAGTTATTGCGTCCCTGAAACCTCGTTGTGGCGTCTGACGTCTGTTGTTAGCTCTCCTTTTTTGGCTGCATCAAGCACGGTCCAGTTTGTTACTTTTTCTCCCCTTTTGTCCTCTTCTTTGAGATCTTTCACCTGACCGCAGTAGCGGAGATATGTAATACATTAGAAGATCAATAATCTCTTTTTTGTCATACCCCCGCAGACTCCAGCGGCGTAAGGAAGGAAAAGCAACAAGGTAGACAATCAGATCTGCAAGGAATTTAGTATCAGGAATTTTGTATAATCCTTCTTTGTTAGTCTCATCGAGCAATCGTTTGAACAAATCAATGTACCGAGTTTCTATGGCCAGTATTGAATGCAACTTTTCCCTACCGAGATAGCCGGATTCACGGTAGAGCAAGATAATATCTTCCTGGAATTCCATGCTTTTTTCTAGGGCGTTTCGAATTATACTTTCGAGTTCTGTGTGCTTCGCTGAAAATTCATAATCTTTTATGTCAAATAGTTGCTGGTAAACATTATTGACCATGTTTTCATGAACAAGATAGAGAATGTCTTCTTTTGTTTGAATGTAGTCGTAGAGGTTGCCCATGGTGAAGGATCCAGCCTTTGCGATATCGCGGATGCTTGTTTTGCTGAAGCCTTTCTCGAAAAAGAGTTTCTTCGAAGCATTGACAAGTTCTTTCCTCCTTCGTTGAACCAATTTACTGCTCTTGATCTGGGTAGAAACTTCATAAGGTGCGCCTTTTTTTGACTTTCCTTTCTCGTTTTCTTCAGCCACGGGTTTCTCCTTTGATAACCATTTAGTTCTTGTAATCTGAAGGTGCACCCACCATTTTCATTGGAACGGCGCAATTTCTGTCATCTTGTGTCACTTCCGGCCAAGAACAGAAATACCGCCACATCGGGGCTGAAACTTCAAGAAGGCTCGATCAATTATGATCGACTATGAACCGTCAATTTATTCCAGGTTCCTCTATCGAGCGAGAATCTATTGGAGCTTGAGGAACTGATCCGCCCCCAAGGCAACCCTTCCGGTCTACACAAAAGATATGCCCTGGTCTGGTCAGTTAGCTGGGAGGACAACTGAGAGGCGGAAGTCAGATCGCAGATCTTCACTTTAGAGGCGCGCCTCCGTTGAAGGATTGGGTTGAATGGTGACACTAAAATGGGTAGGCTATTTTTGTTAACGTTGTTCGAGCTAATCCATGTCCTTATCTATTTTCATCCGCACTCTTGCTTATATGTTTCCAAATTAGCTGATCATGCAGACCCATTGTGCTGGCACAGTATCTCTTTGCCCAGACATGATATCCCATGCCAGAGGGTATGCTGCTTAAATAGTAAAGCAGCATGTATTAATCTATTGAAATCTTACATTGAATTCTTTTTTGAGGTCTCGGGTCACCACCTCACATTTTAACGAGGGATTCTTTTTATGCAAATAAAATCAAGCACTTTTCTGCATAGCAAAGCTGGGACCATTGGTCTAGGTGATGGGTTGAAGCTCTTTTAATAGCGAGCGCCCGGAATTATTGCGAGCGATTGCTATTCTCATTGGCGATATGTCATTTGTCAAGGGTTTTTTTATGTGGAAATCTGCCCCAAGATGTTGTGTCTGCGATTTGCGGGCGCAAAAATGATCATTGAACGGAAGCAGTGTCGTGGAGGTGGTGACATTGCCAGGGGACTGGAACGTATTTCAAGGGCGGTTCGCATGAGGCGAAGATGAAAGTTAGGCAGAGGGATCCTCTCTACCCTGGCTTTATCTTCAAAATCAGGCAGGCCGGCAGGGGGAATGGGAACAGGACCAAGCAGCGTTTCCGGCCTGTGGCGAGGGATCAGAGTCAATCGGATCAAAGTTATTTAAATTCCAGGACTTATCAACCATGTCGACGCCGTTGGTGAGGCCAGGCGGTTGGGAGATAAACACATGTCCTTACGGTGATACTTTACATGTCTTCTTGGGGACGCTTGTTATTTCAATGGGTTAGCTGTAAAGCGGCCCAAAACCATCCACGTTCGGACACAAATCCAACGCCAATTCGACCTTCGGGAGCAGCCGTCCCGAGGGTTCTTGTTTTAAAAGGAATAACCTTTCCGGGCACCGTCAGCCGTTCTTCAAGCGCATCCCTTGCCTGTTCGAACCCAAGACTCCTCAGATAGCTGCTCGTGGTATTCGGGTTCCTGTTGTCTCAAAACGGCCTGGATGTGAGCCAAGCTGTAGCCTTTGCTATAAAGAATGCTGGCTGTAAGATGACGGGCCCAATGAAAACCAAAATGATTCACCTTGGCCCTTTCGCACAATCTCCGCACGAAATGCTGGCGGACGGTAAACGGCTTGCCGTAATACTTTTCAGAGAACGGTGTTTCATCGAGGCACACGAACACATGTTCTTTATCCCCGGTGGGCATCTTTAATCCTTCCTGTCACCAGACCAAGAGAGATTGGCTGAGTTTTGCGGTCATCGGCAACCAATCTGCCTCTTTGTGGTCACCTAGCCTTATTTCAGGTCCAAAGGCAGACCCGACTGTTAGAAAAATCCACATCCGCCCAACACAACTTGAGTATCTCGTCTCGCCTGTCAGCAAGGAAGAGATATCAGGGTACTTGTGCGGAATCCCAAGAACGTTCCGCTTAACGGGCGCGAGGAATGAGCGTCCCAGTTAAAGCGGTGATTCGGTTGTCTCATCGATTGTTGAAAACCAATTTTGCACCGAGACCAATAAGTGCAATTCCAGCCAAACGATTGGCAATCAAACGTACATATCGCCACCGAGAAAGACGCTGTGCTAAAGCGTTGCCAACGAGCACTAAAGCGGTCTGGTATATCAAGCTGATGGCGGTAACGTGCACCATCAGTGTCAATAGTGTAACCGGTGTTGATTCCGTGCTGAGAAACAGTGGAAAGAACGCCATAAAAAACATTATGACTTTTGGATTGGTGAGGCTAACTGCAAGAGCCTGTCGGAAATAGGTCCAGCCTTCTTGCTCCGAGACTGTATCGCTTGGCTGATCCGCAATTGAGATACGTAGAAGTTTCCAGCCCATCCAGCATAAGTAGGCAACTCCGACCCATTGCGCAATAGCGAGAATGCTGGGATAAGCACTCAGAATTGCGGCTAACCCAAGGACTGCGGCAAGCATGTAGATGAGATCGCCTGACAGTGTGCCGAAGACTGCTTTCATACCGTTGCCTATACCATTCCGAGCGGTTGCGTTCAGGATGGAAATCGTTCCCGCACCGGGAATGATTTGAAAGACGACAATCGCCATGATGAAACTGCCATAGTTTTGGATATCGAACATTTTTTCTCCTCGTGCTGCCAACTCTTGATTAGATGTATCCGCATAAGAACCCGAATCCTGGTCTTGCGTCCGTATATCCCACCTCGACATTTCTGGCCAGAGCCAGAATAATCCCTTTCCTCACAATGAGTTACTGCGATCCAGCGATTTATCGTGGCATCTTATACGGATCCGTATAAGATCCTCACTTTTTGCGTAACAGCGAGTCTGCCGGACCGCGACGGAGGCAGTCGACGGTTGAGGACGTGGGGGTCGCCATCCCAGCGACCATCCGCGAGCTATGAACGATGTCAAAGATCGCAAGGTAGTGCCAAGAACTTTTTCATGTCACCTATCTACGCGAAATAAAATAACTTCTTTCAAGTAACTGTTAAAAATGAGTTTAAGAAATACCCTAACTGAACTCCTCCGAGAAGAGGATCCACTAGGAATCCTTGAAAGCCCCCTTTTCGTCATCACCGAAGGGGATGAGCGCCTCCGACCCAATCCCAGCCTTTTTCCCGGACGCTTTCCCCTTAGAATCATCAATCATCGGCGCCTCATGGAGCAGCGACTTTCCCCTCTCGATCATGCCCACGGGCAACTCCACCGCCGGAGATGCGTCGTAGGGCACCGCTTCGTCCGCTACACCGCCGATCACACCCGCCAGTTCCTCTGCATAGGAACGCGTCTGTTTCGCCTGGGCATTCATCTCCTCGGCGGAGCTCGCAGATTCTTCCGCATTGGCGGCTATCTGCTGCGTCACCCGGTCCATCTCCGAGACCGCCTTGTTGACCTGGGCGATCCCGTTCGCCTGTTCCTGAGAGGCCGTTGCGATCGCGTCGACAAGTTGGCCAATCTTTAACGAGATGGCTGCATTGGCCTTGAAGGCCTCTCCTGTGTCGCCACAGTGATCTCATTGCCGTTCTTGATCGCCTTGATCCTCTTTTCGATCAAGGCGGTCGTGTTCTTCGCTGCTTCCGCCGAACGCAACGCCAGGTTCCGCACTTCCTTCGCCACGACCGAAAACCCGGCCGATCCCGCGCGAAGAACCGGCCACCCAAACGACTTTTCCGCTAAATGAACGATTACTGGTCTTCATGAACCCACCTCGGCTTGGAATTTAAGCCCAAGGCAACCCGGAAAGTTTTCTTTGTCAATCTACAGGCAAGCTGGGTTCTCCCTCAAAGATCATCCGGGCCAGAAAGGGCCCAAGGGAGGTTAACGGCAAAGCTTTCGCAATCCTTCCAGCCGCTCCCGACTCACCTGCAGCAGTAATCCGGCATCAGTGGACAGCATCATATACCGGACGCCAAGGTCGATCCAATATTTGGCCTCGTCTACGAATCGCACGAAAGTACCGGAGACGACCTCCTTTTTCTTGCATAGGGCGATCACCTTTTCCATCAGTTCGATCACCCGCGGGTCCTTGGTTTTTCCGGGGACCCCCAGGGATTGGGACAGATCCCAGGGCCCAAGGAATATGACATCCAGCCCCGGCGTCTCGATAATGGACTCGATTTCCCGCACCGCCCTCTCCCCCTCGATATGGATGACGGTGAGAACTTCCCGGTTGGAGGAGGGAATATGTTCCTCGGGGGGAACGGCGGAGTAACTTGCCGCCCGGACAAAACTGCAGAGCCCTCGATTCCCCTCCGGAAAATAGCGGGCCGCCCGGCAGACGAATTGGGCTGTTTCGGCGCTCTCCACCGGGGGACCTGGACGCCTTCGGCCCCGGCATCCACCGTCCGCATGATATTGGACAGAGTGGGTTCCGGAACTCGCACCAGACTGGTGATGCCGGAACATCGGGCCGCGCGGATACATTGTTCAACAAAGAGAAAGTCAAAAACTCCATGTTCCATGTCGATAACCGCAAAATTCCACCCGGCGTAACCCAGGATTTCCGTAGCCGCCGGGCCGAGACGGACAAAAGTCCCGAAGCAAACTTGTCCTTCCTTCAGCTTCTTCTTCAATAAGGTTGCCCTGCATAGGTTTCTCCTTTTACGCTCTTAGGGTTCCCCTTAATCCTAAAGGGTTTTTGCTTAACGCACTTGACCCGCTTCCCGAGCGACCTCCACGACTACCAGCAGGTATACCCCCGGGCCCGGGGTTCAACAACCTTGGTCGACTTTGCCGTCTAGAAGTTTTTAATCAGATAGTCGATGCTCTTTTGATGATTGATTTTTGCATTTTCCAATGTATCGGCACCGGCAAGTTCCAATGCGACATAAACGGTGCCATATTTGGAAAACGAGTTGAAAAAGACATCGAAGGGAACTTCGTTGCCGTTCAGGACTTGCCCTGTTTTTTATCGAAAGAGGTCTTTAAATGGGAATACGCAATCTTTTTGACGTTTTCCTCAATAAAAGCTTTGACATCGCCGGGGGAATTTCCTGCGCGGGAGACACAGAAAAAGTTTCCCGTGTCAACCTGAAAACCGACATTGGAATTGACGCCCTTCGGACCGAAGAGATCAGCTGTTCCGAATGTGTTTACGCCGTCACCCTTCAGCCCTTCGAAGGCGTTCTCTACGCAAAGGGTATACCCGAACGTTTTGGCCGTATTGCCGGCCTGGTTGAGATTCTGGACGAGCTGGGAGAATTCTGCCGCAGTCCAGAATTGTTTCTTCGGATCGGCAGCAAACTCTTTTCCGAAGGCGGCTGTCCGGGCGAGCCGGGGGCCAACAAAAAGCATCGTGTTGGCCAGACCCTTCGAGAACAGTTCAAAATAGTTGCTGTCCAACCCGCCTTGGCCCATGGCGTAAATCACTTCGATTTTATTCTTTTTGGCGTATGCGGCGACTTTTTTGGCGTCGTCGTATGAGAGGCCGGCATTGGCATCACGAAGTTCTGTGAATGCGAATCCCTTCTGCTTGGCAAAATCAATGACTGCTTTGAGGTTGTCTACGCTGTTGGGGAGCCATTTGGCCAAGTTCTGAGAGGTAAAACCGAATTTGAGAGTGGGATACTTTTTCAAAACGATGGTCTTGTCAGCCGCAGAAACGCTGACGCTGGAAAAAAGGGCGCCAAGAAACAAGGTGAAGACCAACAGAGCAACGGATTTTTGGAATAACGTGTTCGTGATCATGTTTCCCCTCCTTGTTTTTATAGGGGGCATTCCCCCAAAGTTTTATTACATGCCGACAAACCGATTTATTCCTTCATTCTTGATCGTTCCTAATCTTCCGGCCCTCTCTTTTCGTAAAGGACGTGCCAACGGAAAGATAGCCTGGGTCTCGCCTGACGTTGCCACTGATGCCCCGCACTCCTCCACCCTCCGCATTAACCTGCTACGGAGGACAGGTGGGCGGGGAGCTTCACTTTGAATCTCCTCCGATTAGGGGCACCAACCCGTTATTGTTCAGGCCATTTTTTTATTTTTCGTCTTTTCCAAAAGGGGCGTCAGGAGCGGGAAGAACCACATGGCTAGGGTAATGGCTCCTAAAAGCGCAGCGATCGGCCGCGTGAAAAAGAGAACCACGTTCCAATCGGACTTGATCATGCTCGTCATAAAATTCTGCTCCAGGATAGGCCCCAAAACCAGGCCAAGCACGATCGGAGCCACCGGGTAATCGTTTCTTTCCATAAAGAAGCCGATGACGCCCAGAACAGCCAGGATGATAATGTCAAACACATCGTTATTGATGGCAAATGTCCCGGTTATGCAAAACAGCAAGATTGCCGGGATGAGAACGTTCTTGGGAACCCTCAGCATCTGGGCACTCGCCTTAATCGCCACCCAGCCGAAGGGAATCAGCAGGAGGTTGGCAAGGATAAAGGCGAAATAAACCGCATAGACAATCTCCGGCTGATTTTCGAAGATCATCGGCCCGGGACGAAGCCCCTTCATAAAAAGCACCCCGATGACAACGGCCGTGATCGAATCCCCCGGGATTCCGAAGACGAGGGCCGGGACCCAGTCACCGGCCAGACAGGCGTTGTTGGCCGTGCTCGAATCCACAATCGCCTCGATTGCGCCGTTTCCATATTTCTCCGGCTCTTTGGAGGCTTTCTTGGAGATCGCATAGGCTATCCAGGCCGCAATATCGGCACCGGCTCCGGGGAGAACACCGATGAAGGTTCCCAAAGGCATGGACCGAAGCATATTGAATTTATATTTCATCACAAGCTTCCCGACTCCCTTGAAAATACCTCCCCGTACGCGGGTGATCGTATATTTCATCTCCGGCTGCATGACATTGCGCAAGACTTCAGAGATCCCGAAAACGCCGATCATGGCCGGAATAAAGGATATCCCGTTCAGAAGATCGACGCTTCCGAAGGTGAAACGGGGGTAGCCAAGCGTAATATCCACCCCGATGGTGGAGAGGAAAAGCCCCAGACACATGGCCAGGGCACCTTTTACCTGCGAACCGCGGGAAACCATGACGGTTGCGCTGAGTCCCAGGGCCGCAAGCCAGAAATATTCAAAACTTGAGAAATTCATGGCGACTTCAGCCAGGAGCGGCGCCGAAGTCATCAAAGCCACCGCCCCAAACAGCCCGCCAATGGCGGAACAAACCAAGCCCGTTCCCAGAACCTGTTCCGCTTTCCCCTGCTGTGTCAGCGCGAAAGAATCCTGCGTATAGGCGGCGGAAGAAGGGGTTCCCGGGATGCGCACCAGTGCTGAAGGGATATCGCCTGCAAAAATGGCCATGCCCGACATACACGCGATGGAGGCCAGGGCGGGAACGGGGTCCATGAAGAAAGTAAACGGAATCAGCAAAGAGGCCGCCAGCGTAGCAGTCAAACCGGGGACCGCGCCAACGAAGAGGCCGTAGGCGGCACTGATACACATGACTAAAAATGTCTTAGGTTCCAGGAGCAGGGAAAACCCTTGAATTATAGAATCCATTTTTTCTCACCACCCTAAAAGGCCAATCGGCAGGGGAACCCTCAAAATCTTCGCGAACATAAAATAGACGAAGCAGGTGAGAACGACCGAAATAATCAGGCTTTTGAGGGGCCTAACCTGTAATTTCATCATTAATATTGCGAGAATCGCCGTTCCCGTGATAAGGAAGCCCAATTTCGGAGTCAAAAGGATGAATGCAGCAATCAGGATAACGACAAAAACAGGATTAAAATAGTTCAATTTCAGTCCTGCTACCCCTTCTTCGCGAGGAGGCGTTTTGGACCTGCTGGCCCGCCAGCCGTTCAGGATGACCATAAGCCCGAATAAGATGAAGAGGGAGGCAAGAACCCGGGGGAAAAGAGAGGGTCCTGGGTGCCGGCCGCCTGCCTCCATCAGGACTGGGAAATGCCAGGTGTAGACCCAGATAAAAATACCAAGGCCTGCAAAAATCCCGCCTCCGATATAGTCATTTTTTCCCATCAGTGTAGATCGCCTCGAAATAAGAGTTACGGGAAGCGGTCGGCAACCTTGCCGATTCCCGACCGCTTTCTCGGCAAAGAGATTCGGGTTATTGAATCATTCCGGCTCCTTTCATGACCTTTTGGTTGCTCGCGTCCTCAGCGGCCATGAACTTGTCAAACTCGGCGGCCGACCTCCACACCATGCCTAAGCCGCTCTTGTCCATGAATTCCTTGAACTTGGGGTTCTTGTACGCCTTCTCTAGGGATTTTCCGAGGATAGCAACCACATTATCCGGGGTGCCCTTGGGGACCAGGACTCCTCTCCACACACCAAAGCTCCAGTTCACGCCCGATTCCTTGAGGGTTGGTACATCGGGGAAGAGTGCCAGCCGCTTGTCCGCCATGATCGCGAGGGATTTGACCTTTTTGGCGTCAATCAGGGCCCGGGCTTCCGCCAGGCTGCAGGTAACCACCTGGATACCGCCCGCCAGCATCTCCTGAAGGGCGGGGGCAGCGCCGCTACTGGGGACCCAGGGGATGGCGTCAGAGGAGACACCGGCTGCTATCAGCCAGCCAGCCCGGGCTATGTCCCAGCATCCGCCCTTTCCCGTCCCCGAGGCCTTCAGTTTGCCGGGATTCGCCTTGGCATAGTCCTGAAGCTCCTTCACGGTATTCCATGGTGCGTCGGCCCTGACATTGATCGACGAGGCATCGAAATTGACCTGCCCAACGGCCCTCAGGTCGCTATAGGTTACCTGTGCCGTCCCCATCCAGTGGAGCATGGTAATATCCCCTGCGCAGAGGGTCATGGTGTACCCATCGGGAGCGGCGGTCGCGCCCGCGGTGTGCCCGACGGCTCCGCCTCCGCCCGTCCGGTTCACCACATTGCACGGCTGCCCCAAGTCTTGCTCCATCAGGGCCGCAACCATTCTGGCCACGGCATCCGTTCCCCCTCCGGCGCCGTAGGGGCAAATGATGGTCATGGGACGGCTGGGGAACTTGTCCGCGGCCTGGATCCCCGGAACCGTGAATGTCAGGATCAAAAAGGCCACCAAACTGACACCAGCCATTGTTCGAAATAACGCTTTTTCCCTCATGATCTTTACTCTCCTTTCATTTTCCGGTTAATTGTTGCACAGAGACTCCATTGCAGACTACAGACGAGACGTTGTTTCAGACTTGCCAAATTGGCTTGAGCCAGCGTTAGGTTGAAAGGTTTTTGACGTCACCAACAAAGGCTTATGCTTGACCCTTTTTCATCCATCCTTCCCCTTCCAAACAAAAAGAATTGTTCTCTTCTTCCTCTCTTCAAAACAGCTAAACTTATCGCTTCCTTCTATTGTAATAATTGAAGTGATGTTACGGAAGCAGACTGCGCCCCGTGAGTTCCTATTTCACTTTTGAAATGACATCATCCATCAGGGCTTTGAATGCCCCTCCGATAATCGACAAATCCGTGCTAAAATGCTGCAGTTTGACTCCCATGTCCGCAAGTTTCTTTGATTGCTCAACCGTGCAGGGGTTGACCGCGGCGAGGATCGGGATTCCTTTTTCGTTGGCGGCTTTTACAACGGCTTCAAAGGCGCTTTTGATCTTCTCATGATTAAAGTCGTATAAAAGGTTGAGTCCCAGAGAAAGAGCATAGTCCGTAGCCCCGAAGCAGACGGCATCGATCCCTTCCACCGAAAGGATGTCTTCCAGGTTGTCCAAAAATTCCTTATCCTCGAGCAAGGGGATCACCATAATCTCCTCGTTGCTTTCCCTTACAAATTCCTCCCAGTTAAAATCTCCACACTTATATTTTGCGGATCGAACCGTTGGATCGGCCCCCCGAACGCCTCTGAGCGGAAAGCGGGCATATCGTACCGCATTCTCGGCGGCCTCTTTGGTGGCGATGTGGGGAATGACGACACCTTGGGCCCCGGCCTCGAGTGCGTTGCGGATATAGTGCTCCTTGTTTTCCTTCACCCTGACCAGAGGAACGATGTTGCTGGCCTCCGCAGCCCTGATCAAATTTTCCAACTCGAGTCCGCTCTCGATCGGAACATGCTCCGTATCGAGAAAAAGCCATTCAAAACCCGTATAGCCGAGCATTTCCACAATGACCGGGCTTCTGCTTGAGACCACACAGCCGCAACACAACTTCCCTGCAGCCAAATCCCTTTTCAATTGATTTTTCCTGACCATTGCGTCTTCCCCTTCCTTTTTCACTGAATTCCCTTATCCGAACTGCGCCGGAATTTTCAGTTTACCAGCGGATCCCCGGCCCCTGCTTTCTTGTGGCCTTCTTGATGGCCGTCCGTCTCAGCTCAGCGGGTCCTGTGCCCTTATCTTGTTTGCCAATCTGCCGATTCCTTCCACTTCCACCTCGACCAAATCCCCGGGATGCATCGGCGCTATCCCTTTTGGAGTCCCCGTGATGACGATATCCGCGGGCAAGAGCGTCAGGCACTGCGAAAGATAGTGAAGAAGCTTTGCCACCTTAAAAACGCAGTTTTTGGTGTTATCGTCCTGCTTCAGCTCGCCGTTTAGATAGGTCCTCACTTGGACGTTATCCGGGTCAATGTCCGTAACAATGTACGGACCGAAACAGCTGAATGTGTCAAAGCTCTTTGCAATGGTGAGATTGAACGGGCTTTTGCCGACAAGGTCCCTTTCCGTTACATCATTGAAACACGAATATCCCAGCACATATTCTTTGGTCTCAAGTTCCGGGACATCCTTCATTTTTCTTTTAATGACAATAGCCAGTTCTCCCTCGTAATCCACCCGGGTAGCATTCCTTGGATAAACGATCGCCTCGCCCGGACCGATCAGAGAGGATGGCGGCTTAAGGAAAAAAAGCGGCTCCTCAGGAGGGGTAGCGCCGATCTCCTTGATATGTTCAAGGTAGTTTTGGCCGATGCAAACGATCTTTGTGGGCATTATCGGTGGAAGCAGTTTCACATCTCCAGCCGAATACCGAACACCTGTCTCTTCATTGTCCTCCAATATGGAACCGTACAATCCGCGTATTTCGTCTCTTTCAACGATTCCGTAGTGGATCTTGCCTTCATATTCAAATCGCGCGTATTTCATTTCTTTATCCTTTAAGCTTTTGTCATTTTGATATCGGGCGTTTTCCGTCAAAACAGTAAGCGGCCCCTTTCAGGAACCTCTGTGGATCCCGCCTTCGCGAGAGTCACTTCCATCAGGCCGCCTCACGGGGCATTGCCGGTTTAGTCCCTTAGCCATTCCGGAAGTTCATCCGGCTTTTTTCCTGCATATTTACACGTATACGGGCATCTCTCACAGGTTCCCTTAAACCCGGGAAGCGCCGGCTCGCCCTTGATCGATTCGATGATGGAGATCGCCTTCTTTACTTTGTCTTCCGCTCCCTCAACCACGATGACCACCGATCCCGCCGATTCCCCAATGCCGCCGGATGCCACGTGGGTGGCGTCCACATCAGCCAGAATCTTCAGCGCCTCTATCTCCGTGACCACCTTTGCGTTGGGGATAAGGAACATGCCGAATTCGGCCCCAATTGAATAATCAATGGTTTTGGCTCCCGCGCAGGCACAGGCCACCTTGACGGATGGAATCATTTTTTCAAGGCCGACGGGTACAATGTACTTCAATCCCTGCGACACGGCGATTCCAAGGGTGGCGCCCATGGTTCCCCCGTCAAATCCTGAAGAAATCACAGCCACATTCCCTTCCGCGTCAATGGCGTTGGCCCCCTTAATCAGGACGGTCTCTATATGAAAGTCATTGAGTGCTTCGGAAAGGGTCTTGTTCGATCTCTGACTTTTAGAAAAGATAATGGGGAAGGGAGAGCGCTTATCGGCATCCGTCACGCACAGCAGCCTGTGTGTGTTTGTGCCGGCCGTAAACTTCTCAGGTTCGAGATCCTTCGCAGCCAACAGCTCTTGCGCAACGTATCCATTGGTCGTGCCCCCATTTACGATAAGATACCCTTTCTCATTGGCCATTTTCACCTCCTCCATCTCCACCACACCTTTGGCGATTAACCGCCTCCCTTCCGCGGGAATAAGCGTAAAGACCGCTTTCATAATAAACCCTCCTTTTACTATTTGTTAGTTATAGTGAACGTCATAAGCAAGTTGACATCGTGAAAGTTCTGATGTATCCCTCTTCCGGAAGCAGGGGTCGACGGAAAACCTGCTGGGAAAGGAGGTCGCCATGAGAGCATTATCTGTAACCAATCGTGCGGTAAGCCGGGACATGCTGCTGAAGATGGCGGAGGCCTCGCCGGGTGCATGGATGGGGATTCGGATTGCAGCCATGCTTTTGATTTTGAAAGGGTGGAATTGCACTCTAGTGGCTGAACTTTTCGATCTGAGCCGCTGGAGTGTAGTGAAATGGATTCAGCGGATGAACAAAGAGGGTGCTCCTGGGCTGGAGGAAAGAAGCCGTCCTGGCCGACCTCGTCGCCTTGATCCTGGAGTCCAGAAGGACTTAGAGAACGCCTTATCCGGGGACCCCAGGGACTATGGTCTGAAGCGCAATTGTTGGGACGGGGTAGTGGTTGTGGAGTATCTTGAAAAGACCCACGGTGTCCACCTGAAGGTAAGGCAGGCTCAGCGTCGGATTCGACCCTTGGGGTTTTCCTTGCGCCAGCCCATCTATCGCTACGTACAGGCCACCTCAGAGGGTGTAGAAGAATTCCGAAACGCAGTAAGAAAAACTCCTCGCGTTCAGGAGAAGCGCCGGCAAAAGGATGATGCTCTTTGCTGATGAAGCAGGGTTTTGTCTTCATCCCAAGTTGGGGCGAGTATGGGTGAAAAAGGGGGAGCAGCCCTTTGTGTGGACTAAAAGTCAGCACCACAAGAGACTCAACGTCTTTGGCTGGGTGGATCCAATCAAGGGAAGGCATGGCATGTTGCGCCAAGCAAAAGGCAACACAGATGGATTTCTGGCGGTGCTGCGACATATCCTTTCGCGCTACCTTCATGTCATCGTCGAGCTTTGGGTCGATCAGGCAAAGTGGCACAAAGGAGATAGGGTCACAGAATTCCTTTTCACTCACAGACGGATCAGAATTCATTATATCCCCAAATATCACCCTGAACTGAACCCCTAAGAGAAGCTATGGAGAACCATGCGTTATGAGGAAACAACCCCCACCTACCATGAGACATTCGATTCCCTGATCATGAGTGTGTTCACGCGCTCCCAAATGTGGAAACCAGGGAAAATACTCTCGATGTGTCACCTTATTTAAGACATTCACTATAGAATGATCTTCTACGTTGTTAAATGAACCCAATTGCCCTGGGGACTGCAAGCGAAAGCTCCGGTATGAAGGC
>CAWHLE010000005.1:0-93734 GCA_963830155.1 uncultured delta proteobacterium
TAGCGTGACTTTATTACGCGACATGCATAAATCCAGTGTAACCCTATGAATATATGAGAGAATATACGAATATTACTTGTATACACTGAAGGGGATGTTGGTTTTGAACTTTTGATCCAACAAACCCAGTATGCCGGCTATGTCCGTCATCTCCTCCTCTATTTCTTCAATCCGTTGTGTTGCTTTGTAGCGGCCTTTGGTTTTCTTCTTTGGGCTCTCGATGAAGGTGGCCAGACGTATGGCCGAAAGCCTTTCAAGAAGGTTGTGAGGAGATTTGTTGAAGCCGGTTTTTTCTACAACCCTTTTGTAGAGAACCATCGATAGCAGAAAACCAATTAGACAAATAAGAGCATGGACCTCAATTTTCTGATCCGTCCAGTGATACTGTGGTCGAACCGCCAGATGAAAGGGATTTTTCAAATTTTTGAACGCATATTCGACCTGAGCCTGACCCCAATATGCCAGGACGATTTCTTCGGTCGACCAGTTGTGATGGTTAGTAATGAGTATCCGTCGCCCCAACCACTTGTCCTTTAAGGCGGTAAGATGTTCCTGGTCAATCCAAAAGTCCAGTTGAAAGGCATCTTCGCGGAGTTGATCAAGTTGCCAAACGACAAGATCCTTGAGCCCCCGGGAGGAAATCAGTTTTTCGATGGTTTTGGCGAGAGCATCCCTGGCCCTCTTGGGTCCCCTTTGGGTGGGAATCCTGATCTTTTCTCTCAGTTCGTTCATCTGGGAAAAAAGCTTTACGATATTTTGTTCGATACCCTGGATTTGTCCTTGCAGGAGTGTTTCCGAAATATAGACAACCACAGTAAGGTCAAGCTCCCAAATGACAGTTCGCCTATGATAGGCTTGCATTTTTTTCCGGGAAACGGTAACGGTGGTCATTGATCGGTTTGCTTCTTCTACCAATTCCTTGTGATGAAAGGGAGATACGGCCCCTACAAAATGGACAGCCGCATCGACCTTACTGAGCATCTTCTTGGAGTTATTGCCCTGATCGAAAACAAGAGTGATGTCCTCCAAAGATCCGTAGATGGCCTTGAATCGTTTGACCATAGATTCGAAGTATTCTTTGAAGACTGTCCGGTCTTGGAGGTTTCCCTGATATATTTTGTGCAGAAGCGGAAGATGGTGTTCTCGCGTCACCAAAAGCAGAATCCCCAGTTGCCTGAGGTCAATTCGTTTCTGCTTGTTTTTGCCTCTCTGAGCCAGGTGGCACCGCACATTGTCGGAGGCTATATAAGTAAAAAAATTGCTCATGTCGCAAAGCAAGGTGCCAGGCTTGATCATTTCAATTTCCATAACGGCCCGCACCAAGTCTTCTTCGATCAACGCAATGGCGGAAGAAGGAACGACATCCATTTGGTCCCAGAAATGCTGACTATCGAGCTTAGAAAGAGACATCTTCAGCAGATAGGACAAACTGGTATAACGAGCAAAGCCCTGATACCAGTTGTCTTTGCTGGTCGGCTTGCAGGCTCTGCCGATCGCTGCCAACAGCAGAGAGCCCCCGACGGTGAATCCCGCACGGATTGTTCTGCAATGGTCGGGAAGGTGCTTGTTGATTGTTTCTACCACCCTCAGCTCTTCGGCGATCTGAAGCAGAGCCGCGACAGATCCATGACTATAGCTCTTTACTTTATGAGGAATACCTTCACTCAGCCGTTTAAGGAGGTCCTCGGCACGACCCAGATAAGCCAGGATAACAGGCCTCGGTTTGCCGTTGACTCGCCTGGACTCGACGATGCTCCAGTAAGTATTGCCCCTGGATATGCGCTTTTGAAGGGTAGCCATATTGGTGTATACACTTAAACAGACCCTTCTTATATGTCAACAAAAAAATATAAAATGGTTAACACTGTCGCCTTATTGCTAATAAATGATCAACGCTTTCAGATAAGCTGGGAAAGGCAAATCAGTGTATACGTGTATCACACTCCTGACAATAGCCTAAGCCATTGGTTTCATTTGTAATTTCTATAAAGCAGGACCGAATTACGGCCTTCGCGTAATAAAGTCACGCTAGATACATGCAATGGGGCCAGTCAAAAAGGCAGGGCCGCCTCCTCCGCCCACCTTTTCTCAGTGTGAGCGGAGGGAAGCCCAATTCAAAGGAAAGCTCAGGGAACCGTGAAGGCTGCCGACCAGAGATAGAAAGCCGCCAGTGGACTGCCGGCAGGTGCCACCGCAAAGAAAAGCGTGTAGACACCCGATGGGAGCAATGAAATTGGAATGGCTCCGAACAGGTCCTGGTCCACCGGCCCGGTTGTGCTAGCCATCCAGGGCGCCAGCCCTGCCTGGGATAGCGCAACGAATGCCGTCCCGGTATACAGAAGGATGTCGCCACCCAGTACCAGGGGGGAGTAAACGGCGAAGTAGACATCAGCGGTGCCCGAAAACCCCATCGTCCCGATCCTGATGTCCAGCGTATCCCCACCCGCCGCAACAGTCCCGATTCCGATAGGCTGAGCCTGGGCGGGATTACTGCTCCGCACCGGAAGGACGGAGCCGGG
The DNA here is from genome assembly GCA_963830155.1 of uncultured delta proteobacterium. Lineage (GTDB taxonomy): Bacteria > Desulfobacterota > DSM-4660 > Desulfatiglandales > Desulfatiglandaceae > CAWHLE01. The sequence goes on from CAWHLE010000005.1 coordinate 2,520, forward strand.
GTAGATAAACGTCTCCTGACCTGCAGGAAGAGGAATCAGCGTTGATTCGGCATAACAGACCTGAATGTTTAAGGCAGATGTGCTATTTACCGTGGCACTGCTGTCCTGGGAGGCTACCGACGTGGATGCGACTTCAGGCGTCGGAGCGAAGACGGTAGCGTTTGTACCGGTAGGTATGACATTTGAAGTTCCGATTGCCGAACATTCGTTGATGTTTCCCGTTCCGTCGAGCTTCAATACCCAGCTGTCACTATCTCCTGCCCCGAACGAGTAAGTCTGTCCCACTACGATGACGCCGCCATTTGAAGCGAGGCGCACGTCGCTGGCGAACTCAGAGTCGATCCCGCCGTAGGTGTGTTGCCAGGAGACATTGCCCGAGGCGTCGAGCTTCAGCACCCACATGTCACTAGCGCCTGCCCCGAAGGATTCGGTATCTCCTGCCACGATGTATCCTCCGTCGGAGGTTTGGCGCGCGCCGAAAGAATTATCATAGCCAATTCCCCCGTAAGTCCTCTGCCAGGAGATATTGCCCGAGGCGTCGAGCTTCAGCACCCAGAAGTCTCCGTTTCCGGCACCGAATGATTCAGTGCCCCCCGCCACGATGTATCCTCCGTCGGAGGTCTGCTGGATGGCGTTGGTTTCATCATAGGCGGTGCCGCCGTAAGTCTTCTGCCAAGAGATGTTGCCCGAGGCGTCGAGCTTCAGCACCCACATGTCACTATCGCCTGCCCCGAATGATTCGGTATCTCCCGCCACGATGTATCCTCCGTCGGAGGTCTGCTGGACGGCATAGGCGTCGTCGTAGGAAGTGCCGCCGTAGGTGTGTTGCCAGGAGACATTGCCCAAGGCGTCGAGCTTCAGCACCCACATGTCACTATCGCCCGCCCCAAAGGAGTAAGTCTGACCCGCCACGATGTATCCTCCGTCGGAGGTCTGCCGGACGGCATAGGCCTCTTCATATGCGGTGCCGCCATAGGTTTTCTGCCAGGAGATGTTGCCCGAGGCGTCGAGCTTCAGCACCCACATGTCACTATCGCCTGCCCCGAATGATTCAGTGCCCCCCGCCACGATGTATCCTCCGTCGGAGGTCTGCTGAACGGCATAGACATCATCGTATGCGGTGCCGCCATAGGTTTTCTGCCAGGAGATGTTGCCCGAGGCGTCGAGGTTCAGCACCCAGAAGTCTCCGTTTCCGGCACCGAATGATTCAGTGCCTCCCGCCACGATGTATCCTCCGTCGGCGGTCTGCTGGATGGCCCAGGCATAATCATAGCCCGTTCCCCCGTATGTGTCTGCCAGTTCCTCTGCGCCGACCGGGAGACACTGGGCAAAGAAAAACCCTATTAACGAACACAAAAAAAGTTTCCTCTTCATTGTCATACCTCCAAATGTTGAAGAGCAGCCCGTCAAAAAGGCCGAGCCGATTTGTGAGATATCCCCTTCACCGCAAATTCCGGGCCTTCGGAAGGATTCTTTCCTCACACCCCCTTTCTCGCTTCGATACGGTGGATCTACATGGGGCACCTCGCGAATCGCCCCTCGGAATATCTCCTTTCACGGCTGACGCACTGCTCAATGGGAAGGAGAATGGGGCCGATGGTGTCACAAATGATGGACTCCTTCCACCTCAGGGTTTCCTCGTCGGGCTTCGATCCACCCATTTCATTGGATACGATAATAAGATGGCCTCTCAAATATCTTCTGTAAATGGGGGGACCATCTTATTTGTCAGGGAAAAGGCCCCATTTCACCAATCGGGTTATACGCAATAACCCTACCTGTAACATCAGGCAGACTACGGGAACCTCTTCCATCTTCGCACGACTCGTTAACCCGTAAAGGATTGGGATGAACCGTTTCCCCAGGGACTCAATCCCGGACACATTCAATGGCAATCTCGGAACACGTGTCTAAGGATTTGTAACTCTAAAAATCAGAAAACTTTTCACTTGAAAACAGCATCTGTCCTGATTGGCAGGTCCTAGAAATTATGTCCCGGCTCATCCTGCATAGCCCTATACTCCCGCTTAGAGGTCCCTGATGGAGAGACCCTTCATAACCTTTTCGGGGCGGCAAAACAGCCTACCAAAATGTCCCGAATGAGGTGCACTTACAGCTTCAGACTCTCCAAAAGGGCAAGGTCGATCTTTCTCATATCTTTCAGTGCCAGGAGATGCATGGTGCTTTCATCATCATATCTCTCTTGCATCTTTCTCCGTTTCGTACGCGCGCTCGGCTTCCCTTTCTAAGTGGCTTATTATTTTAATAAGTTCCCTCTCACGTTTCTTTGCCAAGCGCCTCTCAGGCCCATTATAAAAGGGACCATCTCTCTTTCGGCGTCCCTTTGAGATTTCCTGTATATTATCGTTCGCGGATCAAGCTCATCCATGGGTTCCCGACCTTTAAAATTAGGCCCAATTCATCATCTGGGGAGTGTACGGTGAAGAATTCAACTCTTGAAATACCGTTTCTGGCATTCTTCACACAAGGCGGAACAGTCGTACTCCAGTCGTGCCAGGGAATCCCTGAAAGTATCCGCCGTCCTCCCACAGGCAATACAAGTTCGGGACGCCTTTGAAATCAAGTACCTCGATCCGTAAAATGGGCTCGCGAACACCTGAAATATGTCTTCGGGGTTCTCAATTGGCGGTGTCACGGTGTCCTCCTTATCAAGACTTGAGTGGAATGATAACCAAGGCCGTGAGGGGAAAGCTATGGGGTAAATCATGTATTTCTTGATGGGTGAATCACGTATTTCAGAAATACTGACCGCAGTCCATTGAGCACACGACATCGATGTATGTTGAGTTGGTTGGAACCCGTAGAAGGAGTGTTCATTGCTCTATCGAGCCAAACTCGTCTCTTGGACAAATGTGTACATCTTATCAGGAAGCAAGTAAATGAAATCGCTTCCCGATTGCAGGTATCTTGATATCGCCACCACCCACTGAGGGCCGGTTTCCCCTGCTATAGGCAGTAGAAATCCAATGAGTTCCACGTCAAGGAACGGCCAAGGCGAATAGCAGCTATACCCAACCCAAGGTGAAGGGGAAAAGTGTGCCTGAGACAACATTCACAACCTCACTGGGCGCGAGTCCCCATTTTACACCCACGAGTTGTGGATACAAAAGGTTCCGACCAGATCTTGCTTCATTCACAAAGCAAAACTGCCAATACTCCGGCATCAAAAAGGCACTTCTTATTACTCAACAAGGTGGACAGGCTCAACTGTCGGTCTCTATTCCTGGGCATTGGCTGGTTCTCACTTGATGTAGAGGTTTGGAGTGCCAATCGGACATGGGCAACGCCCCGTTTGTTCATCGGGACGCTGCCGATAGGGATCAATGGACGCCGATCAGACTCTCGGGCCACCTCACCGTTGAGTCAGCAAAGTAGGCTTCCTCATTCCATCTACCAGATCCTCCATTTTGTTCAGCCGGGCCGCGATGGTTTTGAAATTCGCCATCTGGGCTTCCAAGGAGGCGACCTTGGCTTGCTGCCGGGCGACCTCAGCGCGATACTTTGTAATCTCTGCCTGCTGCTCCTTCACCACTTTTGTCAGCACGGCAACGATATCCATGGCGCTGAGCCCATTTCTGTCCTTGGTCGCCACAAGATCAGGAACACCCTCGGCAATGAAGCCCACGTGTCCGTCTTCCTTATCTACCTTGTAGTTGTATTTCACAGGGGTGAGTCCATCCAGTGTCTTCATCGCTTCTTCGGTGTCGAGTTCCCGGATATCCCCCTTATACGCCCCGCTTGAAGCATCTGTCCAGTGACCGCCCGCTGAAACATAGCCGCTGCTGGCCATTTGTAAGGGATAAGATGGGTTCAGCATGCCAAAACCCACATTACCGAGATTGTTCATTGCCACGCCGACGTGTCCACTCGGGATGTTGTACACAAAGTATTGCCCCTGGTAACTGCCCGTGTACCATTGGGGGACAGTCTTTTCGAGAAACCCGAGCACAACGAAGCTGCTTCCGGAATCTATTTCAAGCAGCCCGAGACCGGTACTGCTTCGGTTTCCCACATGGAAAGAGCCGTCGATCGACACAAGGCGATTGTCAAACTCTCCATAGATCAGGGGTTGGGTGCAGTTGCCCGAGGTATAACAATTGTCTATGTATAGCCTGTTCGACCCCTTTTCATTATAACCTGCGCCATATCCAAGGAAAACGTTTCTGCTGCCCGTGTGTTGGAGTAACCGGCCTGATATCCAAACGAGGTGTTGTAGTTTCCTGTGGTGTTGGAGAACGCGGACTGATATCCAAGGAAGCTATTGTTCGAACCACCCGTGTTGGAGTAGCCAGCCTCATATCCTAGGAAGCTGTTGGAGTAACCCGTGGTGTTGAAATTGCCGGACTGATAGCCAAGGAAGCTGATGTCAGAACCGGTGGTGTTGGAGTAGCCGGACTTAAAGCCCACAAAGCTGTTCTGGGAACCCGTGGTGTTTAAGCCGCCGGCCTGATCGCCAATGAAGCTGTTGAAGGAGCCGAGATTCCAGACGCCGGCAGCACCACCAACGAAGGTATTTGACACCCCGGTCGTGATATTGGCTCCTGCGGCAAGGCCGAGGAAGATGTTGTCGGCATTCTCCGTAGCAAGAGGCAGGATCAGATCTGACCCCTTGACCTGCTTCGAAGCACCGCCCTCTCCTGACAGATCATTCTTCACCATATCCTCTGCGGCCACCGCCTGCTCAAGTGTCAGCGCACATGGTTCCACCTCAAAAACAGCTCCCGCCGACCATTGCCCCTCTCCCTCACCATCTACCCCCAGCACCTACCACACGTAGCGCATTCCTCGCTCCAGGCACTCCCCCGATGAGGGCGTCCAGGAAAGCGCAGGGGCGTATATCCCCCATGTCAGCACCGGGTCGGCCATGGCGGCCATCTCACCCTGCGGGACCGCGCCCTCTTTCACCTGCTCGTACACCTCAACACGGTATGCCGCTGCATGATCTGCCGCTGACCAACTGAAGGTCGGGCAGGTTTGGCTTATCACCTCTATCCCTCCCCCGGGTGATACCGGCACAGACATCCCACCCCATGCCGGGGCCACAAAGATACCTAGAATGATGACCGTCCCAACGATAGCTGTCTTCCGTTTCATAAACCGGACTCCTTGCGTTTCTTTACCTTCCGGTTAAACTGATGCTTTTGGGGCCAATTCACCTGGCTCACCGAGCAAAGATCACATCCGATCGCCTCCATCCAATTGGTAGAGGTTTACCGCAGAAGCGGGCCAGCTTTCTTCAAAGGGATGAAAAGGTATCGAATCAGAGGTTTCGGAGTGGTTGGCCCGCCTCTCACTGAAAAGGCCTCACAAGGAAATAAGATGCCCTGCGATGCAACATGACACGAACCTTCCGAGAACCAATCAGCATGATTCCCTTCATAAGGTTGGACGTTATTTTTTGCTTGTCAAAACGCATTGAAATTAATTTTAGTTATGACAATTAACGCTCGTAACGAACCTCGTGCCAAGCTGAATCCGCTTGCCAGAATCAGGAATCAGGAATCGGCTTGGTTGATGCGCTGGCTCCCGCTCCCTGGAGTTTTTCGTCGGCCAAAACGTCCTCTGACGGTTGGTTTTCTCTTCGATACCCTATTAAAGAACATGGATTTTGATAGGAATGCTATGGGGGCAAAAATGTATTTAGGAGGGTGAAAGAATGTATTTCAGAAATGTTGACAGCAGACTCTTGATCACATGACATCAATGTATGTTGGAACTGGTTAAAACTGGAACAGGCGATTTTCAAGTATCCAGCAGGGGGAACCGCCTCAACCCTTTAGAAAATCTGGGGCCTGATACGATCCAAGTAGCCGAAAACAAAATATAATTACCGATATGAAGTTGATAGACCACCCCTTTTGGGTCAGCTAAGCAACCACGAGAGGCAGATACAGCAGGACCCAAAATCTCAGTTTCGGGGATGAACCTGAATAATCCTGTACTTTAAATTCAGCATTCATTTGGGTCACCCTCGTCGGCCTGTTTCGAAAATTCGATACTTACGATTCAAAAGATCACCCCTGCTGTATGAAATCAGCGGGGAGGATTTGTCCATAATCTGTTTGTGGATTCAAAAATTTACCAAAAAAATGGCCACCAGCCTTTTAGATTTTAATTCTACCCCTGATTAATGATATGTGTTATACGCGCGAATCCACTTGACTCAGGTAACCTCAACATAAGGTATCATAGGGTATCGAAGCTTACCTCCGTAAACTTCCCGAACTTGAAGCATCCTCAATTTGCATCAGTACGGAAGGGAAAGTGAAAATGGCCTGCCATGGCAGGCCATTTGTTTGGTATTCTGTTGAAGTAACGAAAAAATTTTTACGCTCGCTTCAGCAGCCGCCGGGAACCTAATCCTACCAGGCCAACCCCCAAGAGAAGGAAAGTTGCAGGCTCGGGGACAGGAGAGACTCCGGTCATAGTGCCACTAACAACCCGAGGACTAGCAATATCTCCAAAGAAGACAAAGAAAGCGGTGCTATCAAAATCCGAGAATGACAGAGTGGTTGGCAACGTCAACGCCGTGCTGAACACTGTATCGGTTGAATCATCCAAACGAAATGAAAAGAAGCTCAAAGCGTTTCCGTTAACATCTGGACCAGTCAACCCCTCATTGGCCCTCGATACTACGCCATAACGATCATCAGGAGCAGAAGGAGCGTTATCAACCTGAATTTCCGGGGCTCCTGAGGAAGAAGCGGTGTAACTTCCGATACTGAAGCTGAGATCGATCAGCGCGTCATAGACTGCAAAGGAGCTGTCGCTTCCGGTTCTCGGCGGAGCAGTGGATTCAAACGTGTAGGATCCCGTCAAAGTTTGGCCGTTCGAAAATGTGGGAGCCAGTGCAGCATCGACCGCGGTGACAGTTCCTGAAAAATCGAATGTGATTGGTACAGCCTGTGCCGCGGATGTGAATCCCGCAAGAACCGCAATCCCTAAAACCGCACCTGTCAATTTGGCAATCATCCGTGATTTGCGTTTCATCCTTTTATGCCTCCTTCTTATCAGGCTGTCCATGAAAAGGGAGCCATTACCGACACCTGCTACGCATTTCGGATTACAATACACAATACATTGATTTTATGTTGTCTTTTGAAATTGAATTACACTTAGCCTGGGTGATAAAAAATTTCTGTGATGATAAGAAATTACTCTTTTGGGCTCAGCGAGTTCTTCCTGAAATCTAGCTGCATCTCATCCCATTTTTATCAAATTAGCTAAAATTGGATTCTTGTGTGGCTATTCATCACCTCCTTTCCTTATAGACCCTCCTTCTTCATCTTCCCTCCTGGGTAATCCGCCGAACCTGGATCCTCCTGGGGTTAGAAAAAGGCAAAGTGAGGGTGGCTGAGCATCTCGCTACTCTGACTTTTCATTCCCGCGTTAGTTCAGACTTCGCGGAGCTGGACCCCACTCCTTTATAGAAATTTTCGCATAGCATGAAATGTACCAAGCGTGGCTTTGTTACAAAATTGTATTTAGTTTTCAAAAGGTTAGCGCCATACATCACGGGAAAAGACCGGCAAAAAAGTTTTCACTCAAGAGTTATCATGGAGAATCGTGGTTTGTAATAAGGAAAAAATTTACACATATAATATATTGTCGAATGATATAATACAGTTGTACATATCTAATTAGCTGTTTAAATCTCATCTATATGTAATAGAGTATTATTTATGGGTTATTTGTCGACCATCAGGGGACGGTCATAGGCTGAGGCGGTCGACTCTTTCTCGGGATTTAACATATGGCAATTGACTTCGGCGGGAGACACTTTTCATTTTCGATCTGCGAGGGCCTAGAAGCTTAGCGGCATCGGTTTCCTTGGATACAAAACATGCGTTAAGAGAGATGTCGAAGGAATTGCCTATTCCACTAAAATTGGCCACCGCGCGTAGTGCAATCATCCACGAAATCTGCTGTTTCTTGCCATCAAGACCAGCGCCCCGTGACAATTTTGTATGTGATTTCCACTTGATAGACCAACCCTCTTAGGTCAGGGAGGAAGACTTGGCGAAATAAAAGATACAGCAGACAGCATAATGATAGATTCCACATTGGAGAAGGCCCGAGGATTCACATGAACCCTTACGGATACCCAGGGACCTTACCGATCAGCTCCGCATCAAATCCGGGACATCCTTAAGCCTCTAAATTCAAAATTACAAGCGAGAATTCGCATAGAAGGTTGTCTGCTTCCGATGTTATTTCGACTGCTATGGATTTCATGTATAAATTTGTTTATGTTGGAGGAAATTTGGTCAAGCATAACGTGCAGATTTGAAATTTGATTTCGGCGGTCGACATATGGGAATTGAGAAAGCACTCGGGCAACAGGGGGTTTGTATACGGGAATAGAATATGGGTTCCAAGCCATATACGGATCAACCTTGGGATTTTTGGCCTGAACCGCGAACCGTACAGCGGTGTCAGGATGTTCTGCGCGATTTGATCCAATATATGGAGAAGTACTGCAATGGAAGACATGGCAGTGACTGCCAACAGATATGACTTCGGTGCCGTGCACGCGGTAATGCGACGCTATGTGGACGGAAACCATCGCACTCATGATGACGAATCAATTGCCGGCCGGTGTGTGGGTCCGCTTCCCTCAGTCCGGCGAGATTCAGGGCAGGGGACACGGGCTTGCGGGTTCGGTCATCTTGGTGCCATCCCAGATCGATCCCAAAGATTCAAGCGGCGAACTTCAGTGGGGTGGCATCGCCGGCACGCATTGGTGGATTTCGCCGAAGGTGAATCTCGCGGGATTACTCATGATGCAGCGTGAGATGGCGTTTTTGCATCCGTTGCGGTTCGAGTTCAAGCGGTTGACTTACGAAGCGGTCACTCGCACTCGCGATGGGAGTCCCCCGTAGGCCGCGGGGATCGCCTGCGGCGGTCATTGAATGCACAGGCGAAACGGAAGGTGCGTTAGAGAACGATTGAAACAGGAGTTGACATAGAAGAAAATTAATGTTAATTGAAAATAATTATTATTCAGGATAAAGAGACCTCAGTTGGCAGACCATAAAAAAAGATTTGAAATCATTATCCAAAAATTAAGGGATAATGGCCACAAGATAACACCTCAGCGGCTGGCTATCGTTAAAATTCTTGCCAAAAGTGAAGGCCATCCCAGTGTTGAAAATATCCATGTCCAGATTAAAAAAGATTTTCCGACAATGAGTCTTGCCACTGTATACAAAAATATTTTATTAATTAAGTCACTTGGTGAACTTCTTGAGTTAGGGTTCCCGGATGGGAGCAACCGATATGATGGAAACAAGCCTTATCCCCATCCACACGTCATCTGTATCAAATGTAAGAAAATTGTCGACCTAGACCTGGAAAGCCTGGATGAAATGAAAAAGGAGGTCGCATCAGAGACTAATTTTAAAATTCTGAATCATAGGCTGGACTTTTTCGGTATATGCAGCAATTGTATGGCAGAGAAAGTTTAATATATTTTTTTGACATGAATTGATAGTCGTTATCCTATAATATTAATTCTATAATCAAATGAACGGAAGGAGGAAAATTTATGAATGAAGATAGCAAGCACCCGGTAACGGGCGGAGGTAACAAACCCACTGCCGGCAGTGGCACGTCGAACCGGGACTGGTGGCCGAACCGGTTGAAACTTGAGATTTTGCACCAGCATTCTTCCAAGTCCAATCCGATGGGCGAGGGCTTCAACTACGCTAAAGAGTTCAAGAGCCTCGACCTGGCGGCTGTGAAGAAAGATCTCGCGGCGCTGATGACCGACTCGCAGGACTGGTGGCCAGCAGACTTTGGCCACTACGGCCCTTTGTTCATCCGTATGGCGTGGCACGGCGCCGGCACCTACCGTACCGGCGACGGCCGCGGCGGCGGCGGCAGGGGCCAGCAGCGCTTCGCGCCGCTCAACAGTTGGCCGGACAACGTCAGCCTGGACAAGGCGCGTCGCCTGCTCTGGCCGATCAAGCAGAAGTACGGCCGGAAGATTTCCTGGGCCGACCTGATGATCCTCAGCGGCAACGTCGCCCTGGAAACGATGGGTTTCAAGACCTTCGGTTTCGGCGGCGGTCGCGAGGACGTCTGGGAGCCGGATCAGGACGTCTATTGGGGCGCCGAGAAGACCTGGCTGGGGGGCGACGCGCGCTATTCCGGCGACCGGGATCTCGAAAATCCGCTCGCTGCGGTACAGATGGGCCTGATCTACGTCAACCCGGAAGGCCCGAACGGCAATCCTGACCCGATCGCTGCGGCGCGGGATATCCGTGAGGTTTTCGCTCGCATGGCGATGAACGACGAGGAGACGGTGGCCCTCATCGCCGGGGGCCACGCGTTCGGCAAGACCCACGGCGCCGGCCCTGCGTCCCATGTTGGGCCTGAGCCCGAAGCGGCCGGCATCGAGGAGCAGGGGTTGGGCTGGAAGAGCAGCTTTGGCACCGGCAAAGGCGGCGACACGATCACCAGCGGCCTGGAAGTCACCTGGACCAACACGCCAACGAAGTGGAGCAACAACTTTTTCCGGATCCTGTTCGGCTTCGATTGGGAACTGACGAAGAGCCCGGCCGGTGCGCACCAGTGGAAGCCGAAGGGTGACGCGGGCGCCGGTACCGTGCCGGATGCGCACGACCCGTCAAAGCGTCACGCGCCATCCATGCTGACCACGGACCTCGCTCTGCGGTTCGACCCTGTCTACGAAAAGATTTCACGGCACTTCTACAAGAATCCGGATCAGCTCGCGGACGCGTTCGCCCGGGCGTGGTTCAAGCTGACCCACCGCGACATGGGCCCGCGCGCACGCTATCTCGGCCCGGAGGTTCCGGCCGAAGCGCTCATCTGGCAAGACCCCATCCCTGCCGTCAATCACAAACTGATTGATGCACAGGACATCGCCTCCCTCAAGGGCAAGATCCTGGCTTCTGGCCTGTCGATTTCGGAGCTGGTCTCGACCGCCTGGGCGTCGGCATCCACGTTCCGCGGCTCCGACAAGCGCGGCGGGGCGAACGGAGCGCGCATTCGTCTTGCGCCGCAGAAGGATTGGGAAGTCAACCAGCCGGCCCAACTGGCCAAGGTGCTCAAGACGCTGGAGTCCATCCAGAGTGCGTTCAACAGCGCCCAGTCGGGCGGCAAGAAGGTCTCGTTGGCAGACTTGATTGTCCTGGGTGGATGCGCAGGTGTCGAGCAGGCTGCGAAGAATGCCGGTCACGATGTGGCCGTTCCCTTCACGCCGGGTCGCATGGATGCGTCGCCGGAGCAAACCGACGCGGCATCATTCGCCGTACTCGAACCGGCTGCAGACGGCTTCCGCAACTACCAAAAAACCCGCTACGCCGTATCGGCGGAGGAGTTGCTGGTTGATCGGGCGCAATTGCTGACCCTGACCGCGCCCGAAATGACGGTTCTCGTCGGCGGCATGCGCGTCTTGAATGCCAACTTCGCACAGTCACAGCACGGCGTCTTCACCAAGCGGCCAGAGACGCTCACCAATGACTTCTTCGTGAATCTACTCGACATGAGCACGACGTGGAAGACCGCCTCGGAAGCCGGCGATGTGTTCGAGGGTCGTGATCGCGCAACGGGCGAACTCAAGTGGACCGGCACCCGTGCCGACCTCATCTTCGGTTCGAACTCCCAGCTCCGGGCCTTGGCGGAAGTCTACGGATGTGAGGATGCCCAGGATAATTTCGTGCACGACTTTGTAGCGGCGTGGAACAAGGTAATGAACCTTGACCGCTTCGACCTCGCCTGATCCTTGTAAAGAAGTCTTCGAGGGCTACTGAAGCGTATTCTGAACTGCAAATCGGATGATCAGGAAGCGATAACCGCCACGAATTGATGGATGTTTTAAACGCTCATCGAAGCTATTAACAACATATGAGGGCGGCGTTTCAATACAATCTGAAACGCCGCCCTTTCTTTAGGCCCTTACAGTCTGCCGGTCACATATTCGGAATCAAGAATATATAACGCCTCAAGGGTGACACCTTCCGCGTTGCTCCAGGCGCACCTGAGGCGAGCGTTCAAGGATTATCCCATTGGAGAGTGTTATAAACCGGATTTCCTGAAGTATACTAAAGTGATACGAAATTTGATTTTACCGGGCGGTGAATGGTAATATTGCAAGTATCATCCCGCCGTGTATGAAGATATCGTCATTTTGTTGTACGGGGTGAAATGGTCTACAAACGTGTAATCATCAGGCAATTCGGACCACCTGAGGTTTTGCAGCTCATAGAGGAAGAGCAACTGCCAGAACCAAGGTCTGGGGAAATCCGTGTGAGAGTCCTGGCAACGAGCTCTGTTTACACGGACACCATGATCCGCTCAGCGCAAGACGGGTGGTGTTCGCAGTCCCGTTAACGGATTTCGTGGTTACAGAGGAGGTTTCATGCTGATCCTCATAAGACACTATGATAAGCCATCCAGAGGAGCGCAAGTCTAGGGCTGGTGTGAACATATGGGTCAGTCAGTGCACAAACAAAGAGGTTTTTGTACGGACGGAAATCAGGGTTTCATGTTTTATGCGAATCTAAACATTGTTATGTCTGAGAAGGATTAACCATGAACAATCGATTACCAGCGTGGTTGTGGGCAACAATAACGGGTGTAGGGATACTCGTCCTCGGATTGGTGGACTGGCTGACGGGATATGAGCTGAATTTCTACTTGTTCTACTTTTTGCCTGTATCGGTTGGCGCATGGTTTCTTGGGTTAGGCGCCTCAGTAAGCTTGGCGGTGTTTAGTGCCATGGTGTGGTTCGGAGCTGACCTCTTGTCTGGGCACGTGCACGCCTCTCACGCTTACGCAGTCTGGAACACTACAATCCGTCTCGTTTCTTTCCTCGCGATAGGGTGGGCTGTGTCCAGAATGCGGCACGCACTCGTTCAGGAACACATCAACGCAGAGGATCTGCGGCATGCGCTTTCCGAGATCAAGGTTCTCGAAGCCTTTCTCCCGATCTGCGCACAATGCAAGAGGATCCGCAATCAACAGGGCGTATGGCAACCATTGGAAGTCTACATCGGGCAGCACTCAAACACGAAGTTTTCGCACAGCTATTGTCCAGAGTGCGCCAAGAAGGCCATGGAAGAGGCAGATCTGATCGGCAAGCAGACCGAACCATGAGGTCCATCCAGAAATCTCCGATTTATGGATGGACACTGCTATTCTTGATCCAATTTCATCCAGGATACCACAGGGATACGAAACACGGTTTTGACGGCTGGCAAGTGGTACTGATGTAAAAAGTCACAATCCTAAGAGATGACAGTGATTATGGTTTATGAGCATTGGCTAATCAGACTGCCATGAGCTTGCTTGATATATCTGTTGCTTATCCGCGCCGCAGCCTTCAGGAATCGCGATACCACCTGTGAGCTGAGGACCGTCTTGAAACGCCATGGCTTCGCAGGTCGCACGTAGCGGATCAGGAACGCGGAGACCAGGCAGAGGCTGCCGAGGTAGGTAAAGACAAGGGTGAAATTCCCGTCCGTCTGATCCAGGATGTAACCGCTGAGCCAGGGTTCCAGCGGGCCTGCCACAAACGCATAGGCCGTAAAAACCAGCCCGAACACGGCCCCGAACCGTGCCATGCCGAAGCAGTCTACGATGAGGGGCGCAGAGACCGCAAAAAGGGTCCCGAACGCGAAACCGACGACCGCGGCCGCTACCATCCATGAACCAAGCCCGGTCACTTGGGGCAGGAGCACATATCCCAGCCCCGCAGCCGCGAAGGTCAGGCCCATTGTGAGCCGACGTCCAATCGCGTCGGAAAGGTGGCCCGTGATCAACCGGCTCGCACCGTTGGTTACGTTGAATCCGGTCAGGATGAGGACCGCTTGTTCAAGCCTGAGACCCTGGGCCATTCCAAACGTGGTGGAGAGGGTCACGGTGGCAATGCCTGCGGCGCCCGCCAGGCCGCACACGAGCCAGAGGCACCAGAACGCCCGGGTTTGAAGCGTCTGCCGCATGGTGACAACCCGGTTTGGATCTGCCAAATGCCCTTTGGCGGTGCCGGAGGTCGGCACGGGCGCCGCCGTGGGTCTCCGCAGAAAGGAGGCGGCTACGAAACCGGTCACTAGGGCACAGATGCCCAGTAGCCGGGTCAAGGGTCGATAGCCGAGGGCCTGGAGCCAATGACCGACCACGGGCGACATGACCGCCGCGGAAAGGCCGAAGGCCAGGTTCACGAGACCGGAAGCCAAGCCGCGCCTCAACGGGTACCACTGCTGCGCCACGGTCAGGGCCGGGATCAAAATGAAGGACATAGACAAGCCTGTTCAAAAGGCCCACAGGTAGACCATCTTCATGGAGGCGGCATATCCCACAACCCACATGCTGCACGCGCAGGACAAAGACCCGAACAGAGCCAGGTACCGGACCTTGATGCGTTCCTGGAGCTTCCCTGAGATGAGCATAAAGATCCCCACCTCCGCCAGCAGGAAGAGGAGGGTTTGACCCACCTCGCCGCGCCCCACTCCGAACACCTTTTGCCAGTAAGGCGCCAGGACGCCGGGGAAGCAGAATATGAAGACACCCGGCCAGAATATGAGCATACAGGAGGCAGCAAGCCGCAATGGGGCGCCATGAGGTCGATTCTCGGGGGACATCCATTCCTTCCAGGTCTAAAGGATCTACTCGCTATCTGCTTGGCGGGTCGGCATAACTTCTCAAAACGGCCAGGGCAAGTCAATGAGGTTTCTTTCTGAATTGGGCATAAGGCGGATACTTGAATACAACCGAATTCCATGTTAATTATCCTAACAGGGAGTATCCTGGAACCGATTTATCGGCCCTCGTGTGTTCGTGTCACTTCCCAGCGCAACGAACGGCCCTTGGTCAGGAACAAGCGGTATCTCAAAACGTCTTGGCAAACGCGAGGTAATGCTGCTTGAGCCTTATGAGCGAGGACGCCTTCTTGGTGCTGCAAAACGATTCCTAAACAAAGGCGGCGTGGTGGTGACATTCCTCTGGAATGCACGGGAGGGATTACGGCGAGACACAGACCCGGCATATAGCATCCATTTAGCCAAAGCCGGAGACCTCACCGGATGATTGAACGGTATGCCGGAGGTTCCGCTTTATGGGCTTCCCCGCCAACAGTGGGGCTCGCCGGTCCCTGTCGAAAGGTGCTCAAGGGAAAATTCAAAGGGTGTGGATGAAGGAAGGGCACTGTGAGGGGATCCGACAGGACAGAAGAACAG
This sequence comes from uncultured delta proteobacterium, assembly GCA_963830155.1. GTDB lineage: Bacteria > Desulfobacterota > DSM-4660 > Desulfatiglandales > Desulfatiglandaceae > CAWHLE01. The sequence continues at coordinate 17,741 of CAWHLE010000005.1, forward strand.
CGTTCCGCATCTTATGCGGTTCAATCGAAACATAGTCCGACATCATAATGACGTGCCGCGCGCCTTAAGGGAGAAGTTCACCAGGATCACCGCACTCGTTCAGTTCAAACTTCCGCAACCCATCACTCGGGAGAAGGCCCGGGAGATTTTTCTGAGCACTGCGCCGAGGTACCGTGAGACCTCCGGGCTCCTCCGCAAGTACTACGTCCTGATTGTGTCATTATAGCTATTCAAGATTAAGGATCTAAAATGAAGAAATATGGGAGATTAACAAATTGTCTGTGCGGATGTTTGTTTCTGATCGTATGGCTGTGGACATCCTTCGCAACGGCTGGTTGCACCGCATCTTATGGAAACGGAACAAACCGGTTCAGTTTGGCTACGGGAAGCCCAGGTGAGCTTGGATTGCTCGAAGCGCTCGCCATGGCATTCGATTCCTCTCATAATACCACGTTATGCTGGATAAAAGCCGGTTCCGGCACATCCTTAAAGATGCTTAAAGAGAAAAAGGCGGATGTGATCATGGTCCATGCTCCGGTTGCCGAAAAAAAAGCGGTCGAGGAAGGCTGGGCAATCAGACGGACGTTGATCGGCTCAAATGAATTTTACATTGTCGGCCCCCAGGATGATCCTGCGCGTATTGCAGAGGCGAAGAGCGCGGCAGAAGCCTACGGCCGGATTGCCAAATTCGGGGCAACGTTTCTGTCCCGCGGTGATAATTCCGGCACCCACAAAAAGGAAATGTCTATATGGGAAAAGGCAGCTATCAGGCCGTCAGGAAAATGGTACGTTGTCACCGGCACCTTTATGATGGACACACTGAAAAGGGCAGATGAAATGAGGGGATATTTCATGACTGACAGCAGCACATGGGTATCAGCCGGAAAGGAAATTAGGAATCTTAAGATTTTGTTCCGAGGCGATCCCGTACTGATCAATACCTACCACGCACTTTGCCAGCCAGAAGGCGCGACGCCTGGACAAGCTTTTGGCATAAAATTCATTGAGTTTACGGCGTCTGAACAGGGCCAGAAGGTTATCCGGGAATACGGAGCAGGGCAGTATGGTGACGCCCTGTATAATGATGCGGAATATGCAAAACAGTATGACCACTGATTTCCAGCGGGTTTAATAATACACTGGAACCTGGTTTCTCATGCAGTGCCGCGTCATGCCCCGGCACAGAAAAGGAAACACTCTGCAATCGGAGCGTGGCAGCCGGGGACGGATCTGAGCTCGTCGGCTTGCTCCTAAGACAAGGGTACATAATCATCCTATTTCGGTTAAAATTGGGTCAGTATAGCTCAAAATCATTGTGCCTTAACGGTTATCAATGATTTGAAAAGTGACATAACCCATGCATTTACACGGATGCCTAAGGCTCGCGCCACGTGCACCTGTGATGCAAAACGTTGGGCCGCCTTGACAATACGTTCTTCATCCAGAAATCGAATCACAGCGCTGGCCTACAACGGCGGCAGGGTGGTCTCGTGAGGGGCCGCGATCTCTTACTCATCGCGGTGGCTCTGGCAGGCATCGCCGGCGGTGTGGCCCTGCCCGGGATAGCTGGAGTGTTCTCGCCCTACGTGCTCTACTTCATGATGGCCATTCTGTTCCTATCTTTTCTGCGCATCGACTTTGCCGCTCTTTTGAGCCTTGGTGGCGGGGCCCTCTTGGAGGTTGCGGCTTGGTCAGCATGGAAGCTGCTAGTCCTGCCGGTGATCCTGTGGGCCCTTTGCCGCGTGATGATGCCCGAGCTATCCCTGGCGGTGCTGCTCCTTGCCGGTGTAAGCTCCGGGGTAACCGCCCCGTTTTTTGCGGGGTACCTGGGGGCCAGGTCGGAGCGTGTGTTGCAGGTGGTGGTGGTCACCTCCCTGCTTGTGCCGCTGACCCTGCCTGCGCTGACCCATATGTTCATGGAAGCCGATCTGGCTATCCCCTACTGGCCCATGGTGCGCATGCTGCTGCTGGTGATATTCGTGCCGCTTTTTGTCGCCCTCGCCCTGCGGCGGCTCTGGCCGGCGATACTGCTCCACCTGGAGCGGGTGGAGTTTCCCCTGGTACTGCCCCTCTTTCTGGTCATCAACCTGGGGGTTTTCGCCAACTACGCCGACTTCTTGCCCAGCCACCCGGGCCGGGTGGCCTTAATCCTGCTGATGTGCTGCCTATTGGCCCTTGCCTTCGCCGGTTCGGGCTTTCTGCTTGGCTGGCTCAGCGGTGGCCGGCTCAGCGGCCTGGACGGCGCGGTGCTGTTGACCTACATCAACAACGTGCTGATCGTGGTTTTCTCGGCCCGCTTTTTTGGGCCCATCGAGACTCTGACGGCCGGCGTCTACATGCTGCCCCTGTTTGTGATGCTGCTGCCGATCCGTTACGCTGTCCAGCTTTCGGAGAGGTAACACCGGTTTTTCGAGTATATCAAAGCACGACTGGACTTGTTTTTGGCGTTTGGGATGTGTTAAGAACGCAAGAGGCACCTACGCTTAGTATACCATGTAAAGGGCGTTTCAGGGTCGCAAATTGGGCGTGCTGGGCCATGGCAAGGATTCTCAGCGTCTCGCCTCAATCATCGGCCCTTTTACGGAACGAGGAGACCGAATATGGAATTTTTGAAGGTTGATGAAACAAAATGCAAGCGAGACGGAATCTGCGTTGAGGAGTGTCCCAGACGGATCATCGAACTGGAAGTCGATGGCGGGTTCCCGACCGTCGCCCCTGAAAATGAATCGTATTGCATGGTCTGCGGCCATTGCGTGGCCGTCTGCCCCCACGGGGCCATGAGCCTGGGAAAGGTGTCCATCGAGACCTGTCCGGAGATCGAAAAGGACTTGCTCCCTTCTTATGAGGTGGCCCGGCAATTCCTCCGCTCCAGGCGTTCCATCCGGGTCTATCAGGACAAAGAGGTGGAGCGCGAAACCATCCAACAGCTCATCGAGACGGCCCGGTATGCCCCCACGGCCAGCAACTCCCAGACCATTCACTGGACGGTTATCACAGGAAGGAAAAATATCTCGGGGCTCTCCGCGATGGCCGTTGACTGGATGAGGGGCGTCATCGTGGACCGACCCACGTCCCCGCTGGCGGCCTACTTCACCCCGGTGGTGGCCGGATGGGAGGGCGGTTACGACGGTATCCTGCGCACCGCGCCCAACTTGGTGATCGCCTCGGCCCCCAAGGAGGCATCTAACGGACTGGTGGACTGCGCCATCGCCCTGACCTATCTTGAGCTTGCGGCCCATGCCATGGGCCTTGGAACCTGTTGGGCGGGGTTGCTCCAGGCCGCCATGCTCAACACCCCCGCCCTGGTGCAAAAGATCGGCCTGCCCGAGGGGCACACCGCGCATTACCCGATGATGATCGGCTACCCCAAGTTCAAGTATTATCGGCTGCCGGAGCGCAACCAACCGCCCATTCACTGGAAATAGGGCCAAGGGTTATGAAAAGCCTTTTTCACTCAAAAGATGATGAGATGCTACTGCCATACAACGTCATCGACGGGCTTTATTATGGATTTTCCATGGAACCAGGCCGGGGATTATGTTAATCACATCAATGAAATCAAGGCGCTTTTTGAGGACGCCGACCATGTTGGCCTGAAGACCATTGAGTCAGATGATCGTTTGGAAACATTTCTGCAAAAAATGTTTTCATACCGTCCGAAGTAGGCCCGGTTGCTTTATCGCCTTCGCGCGCCCCTGGTTCGATTGCTGGGTTTTAAGCAGGACCCCATGCCGGTATTGGGTGAGTGGATTCCAGAGGAATTTCCCATGTACCCCTGCGGCAACGTTTGGTTTTTTACGGTCCGCAGGGTTGAAAAAGATCACTACTGGATTGCCGGCTGCCCCAGAGACAGAAATCTGGACGCCGATTTGGCCGTAGTGGCTCAGCCGCTGGAAGGCCGGAGCAAACAATTCTAGATCGTCACCATCGTCCGCTACAAGCACTGGACCGGGCCGGTTTATTTCAATCTGATTCGTTTGTTCAACGATTGGTTATTCTAAATGGTTTGAGAATTGGATGCAAGAGGGATGGTTGGAAGCCGAAACAATGGCCATGGTTACCTGGAAATAGGGAATTGACTTACCAGATCCCCGCTGACTAAATATTGTTCAGCTGTCAGAGAAGAAAAAGAACAACGAATTGGCTGACAGGAATTAAGTCCGCAGAAAGGAAGCAAAATGAATCCCGTGACCAACATCCTGATTTACCTTTCGGTGGGGACAGTGGGCGGATATCTCGGCTTGAAGCTAAAGATACCGGCCGGTGTTCTCATCGGCGCCATGGTCGCCGTCATCCTTTTCAAGATCGCCACCCAGCGAAGCTGGCAGATCCCCGCCGGCTACAATTTCCTCTGCCAGATCTTCATCGGGGTCATGGTCGGGACGATCTTCTCTCCCGGAATGTTCAAGGGGCTCGGAAAGCTGATCATCCCGGTGGTTGTATCCACCCTGGTCCTCGTGGGAACCGGCCTGCTCCTCGCTTTTATTTTTAAAGAGCTCGGGATGCTCGATATGGTCACGGCCTACATCGGGACGAGCCCGGGCGCCATGAGCGCCATGATTCCTCTTGCCGTCGAGACGCAAATCAATTCCGCCCTCGTGGTCTGTTTTCATTTTTTCCGGGTGGTGTTCGTCCTGCTGACGGCCCCTCTCATTTTCAAATACATCAACGGATAGCCGGGTGTCATTCTTTCTCCGGGTACGAAGAGCGAGGAAAGGGGGGGCGCAGAAACAAGGGGATTGTTTGAAGCGTCGAGGGCAGCAGTGGGGATCTTGTCTCAACAGGTCACCCGGCGGGGCCCCGACGGACCGCGAGCCGGATTTGTCTTTTCTACGATCGGCAGAAATGATATCTATTGCCTCTCGGTACCTTCCTTTGTGAAGGGGGTGGTGATTGAGCGCCTCTGCCCCGGGCCGACTCGAGGAAGGACGTTAACCGCACGACATGGCCATCGGCAACGGTGAGAGGACGGATCCATGAAACGGACTTTGATCGCTCCTGTTTTTTGGGGGGTCATGTTGCTTTGCATTTCTATTGCGGAGGGTTGGGCCGGGAGTCCAAAGGTGGTGGATTCCGAGCCCCCGAACGGCTCGGCAGGCCGCCCCGCCGCCTCCCACCTAAAGGCCGGCGCGGACCATGCTCAGGGAAAGGGACTCCGGGGCCGCGACGCTTTCCTGACTCTATACCGGGATGCCTATCAGGGGGCCTTTTACATGCTCATTCCCCGGGGGTGGAAGCCGGAAGGAGGCATGATCTCGAGCGGAGAAGTTCAATGAGGTCATCCGGGACATGCATCGGATCGACGACGAGATCACCCGAAACCGGAGCCAGACCCGCAGCGACATTCAGGAGGAGTTTTACAAGGTCATCACGGAACAGATCGAGACCTTCGATCCTGAGAGCGGCAAGAAGGCGTGGCTTCCCATGTACAACAACGCCTGGACCAACGGTCGCGGTGAATATTTCCTCAGGGACTACGACGAAGGGACCCTCCCCGTCGAGAACCCATCGGAGTGGCACAAGCTCAAGATCATCAACCGAAACGACCCTGTGTATCGACCCGAAAAATACGGTGACTGACGCGCAGGGCAGCGAGGATCCCGATGCGTTTCACTAAAGCCTCACGGAGAGTGGTGTTCTTTTTCGCGGCCATGGCGCTGCTGGTCATTCCGTCGCTATCCGCCCATGGCGATATGTTCGAAACCGTCGTGGCCTTCGGCGATAGCCTGTCCGACAACGGAAACCTCTACAGGCTGACGGACGGCTTCATACCGGACAGCAACTACTTTGAAGGCCGGTTTTCCAACGGACAAGTGTGGGTGGAATACCTGGCCATGAATCTGGGGGCGGTGCTGGACGACTTTGCCTACGGCGGGGCAAGTACGGGCGGCGACCTCCTTCCTCCCGGATTGAAAGTGCAGATCGCCACCTGGCAAAGGCAGTCCTCTTTGGGTCAGGACCTTTTCACGGTCTGGGCGGGCGCCAACGACTACATCCGTCTCGGGCACACCGATGCGCAAACGGCCGTCGGAAACATATTGAGCGGTCTTGGAACGCTTGCGGGGGATGGCGCCTCCCGAATCCTGCTTCTGAACCTGCCGGACCTGGGCCTGACCCCCGAACTTTTGTCCGAGACGGCCTCAGCGCAGGCCGAGGCGACCGCCTATTCGGTGGACTTTAATGAGAGGATCGCTCAATCGCTCGCATCTTTTTCAGGAGACCACCCCGGTGTCACGATCTATTTTCTGGATGTTTATGGCTTGTTTGGAGAACTGGTCGCCGACCCGGAGAAGTTCGGTTTTCAGAACTCAACCGAAGTCTCTCCGAACTTCGGCGTCAATTTGCAGAAAGAGGGAGGATACGTCTTCTGGGACGGGCTCCATCCCACGACCGAGGCCCACGCGTTTCTTGCCCAGGCGGCGGCCGAACTCCTATCAAAAGACTGCGCCAGGGTGGGGCCCGACCTAACCATGAACCTGTTTTTTGTAGACTATGCAGGCGCGCGCTTTGCATTCACTCTCAACTACATGGGAGGAATTGCGGGCGACCCTGGGGGATTCTACTGGGAGATGGATCTTGCCACGCTCGGTGTCGAGTCGGACAACATCCTGGGCATCGACCATGTGGTGGCGGGCGATGACCTGGACCTGATCGTGCCTTGTGCCGAATATGCCGGCACCCGGTACGCATTCAGGCTCGATTACGTGGAAAGTGGAGGGGCGGGCACCTTTCTGTGGAGACTGGATCCCTCCAGCCTGATGGTGAAGTAGTCTTTGCGCAGAGGCGCAACGCCTAACCCGGACAAGCCGCAGCCAAACAGGTTTTTCGTTTTGTATCACACTCCTGCAAACGACGCCATCGTGTCAGGTGTCAGCCGAGGCAAGGACTGAAACCTGAACACTGAAACCTGAAACCAAAAATCGTCACCCTTTTGCGCGGAGTTTCACCGCTAAGAGACTAAGCTCGTCCCCCGCCTTCCATCGTGCCGGCGATGTGCCTCACCATCTGACGGTACACCCCTTCAAAGATCTCAGGCGCAATGAAATAGTCGCCGCCCCCACTGTAGAAACCTTCCGTCAGCTCGCGGGCCGCCTTTTCAACATCCCGAGTGTTCCGGTAGGCCTCTTCGATCAACGCACGCTGGCGCCTGGCCGATTCGATGCTTTCGCGTATGAACCGTTTTGCCTCGTCCCCGGTGATATAACCGTAGTGGTCGGCGCAGACAATCTCCACATCCAGTTCCTTCAGCCTTTCCAGACTTTCCTGATAATTCGTGAAGTTCGAGTTTCCGGAGGCGATGATCCGGTCCTTGTAAGGGATACCGCCCCCGTCGGAGGCAAAGAGTGCCTTCATCTCCGGCACGTAGGCCGTAATCGAGCATGTGGAGTGTCCCGGGGTTTCAAAGATCCGCACTGAGAGGTCTCCGAGCCCGATCACGTCCCCTTCGGAAATCGCTTGACCAGTTGTCTTGTCGTCCCAGTCAAGGTCGTAGGATTCATAGACATCCTTCCGTCCATTGCGTTCAGCTGCCTCTCTGGAAAACCGGTTTATAGTCCGGATGACCTTGTCCGATCCGAGAAGCTGCCATGCCCTGGCTGACCCGTAGACTTGGAGGTCCGGGTTCCGCCGTTTGAGAAAGGGGATGGTGCCCACATGGTCAAAATGGGCGTGTAGGATGAGCTGTTTGGTGATGCGGCCCTCATTAAGCCGCAGGGTCTTGAATTGATTGAGGATGTCAGGGACGATGTAGCTCATCCCGCCGCTCACCATCATGGAGGTCTCTGACCCCTCCAGGAGGTACACGCACGACTCCTCCTGCCCCAGGAACCAGAGACCGTCCCGTACTTTGCCTGGCCGTCTTACTCTCATCCGAAATTCCCTTCTGAAAATAATAAGTGATCAGTAAACAGTGATCGGTGAAAGGCACCTACTGATTCCTCAGCACTGATGCCCGGTCACTTGATTCCAGGGCCGTCTGGAAACACGTGCTGGGAATGGGTCCCGTTAAGAATGATCCGCCGGCGTCCGCCGGCGGATCAAAAAAGCTACCCCTCTGCGGCTGGCTCCTAATCAGGTGAATCGCTCACCTTTGGAATTATTCCTTTAGACCTCTTCCATTTCCGAGGTCCAGGAGCAGTCGATACACCCCTTGATGGATTGATAGGCCGGGCAGTTCTTCGAATAGACGGCCAGGGCCCTTTCCGCCTCTTCCCGTTTTCCCTTCGGGATTTTCATCTGATATCGGAGCCGGATCTTCGTGATCTTCAAGACGCCCTCCACATCCTCGATGTCCCCTTCCACGTGAGCGACCAGGTTTTCTTCGGACTTGATGCCCCGCGCATCCAGCGCGCCCGCAAGGGTGCCGGTCAGTCAGCCGCCTACGCCGGCTATCATGTAATCCAGTGTGGCAGGATATTCGGGACCTTCGATCTTCCGTCCGTACTTGTCTTGGTAGAAATTCTTGATGCCCCCGTGCATCCCGAAGTGGATCGGTTCCGCGAAATCTTCGACGTGAGCGGTCCGATGGGGCCCCTTGTGCTTCTCGATGCGAATTCGACTGGTGTGGGCAACTGACATGATAGGACCTCCTTCAATTCCTCTTGAATGGGCATGTGGCCAGAAGACATCCCCTCTGGCCGTGAAGTCAGATCAAAACGCTGCTTTCATCCGACCGGGTAAGACCATACCTCAAGTGAACCATTGTGTCCAACCTGGTCTGGACGATTTTCAAGCCCCAAGCCCTCCGACGGTCTTCAAGCCTCAGGCCGGGAAGGTATAGATTCCGGAGACGATGGTCTCCGGCCGTTTGACAGGCTTGGCCCTTCTTGGTAAGGGGATAAAGAAAGGGTTTAGGACCCTTGTGATCGGACGATCCATCAGGTGTCTCGGCGCAACAGAGCCCGGAAAAGGATGGGTGGACCTCTAGGACAGGAAGGATATGAGGAAAAGGGGTTTTTCCGCAGGATGGGGAGCCATAATCCTCGTGCTTGCCGCGCTTTCAACGTGGCCCCAGTCCAGCATGGTCACTCCCTGCCAAGCCGGCGAAATCGTTTTCCTGACCTGGAAAGCCAGTCAACCGGAGGTCTGGGAGAGGCTCATCGACCGGTTTCAGCGGGAAAACCCCGACATCCGGGTCCGGGCCCAGGTGGGTCCTCACTCCTCCACCGAGTACCACGCCATCGTGACCCAGCGTCTAAAGAACAAGGACCCATCCATCGACGTTTTCTTCATGGATGTCATCTGGCCGCCCGAGTTCTTGAACGCAGGCTGGGCCATGGATTTGAGCACCAGGTTTTTGCCTGAAGAACGGCAAGCGTTCCTGAGCGGTCCCATCGCGGCCAACACTTACAAGGGAAAAATCTGCGGCGTCCCCTGCTTCCTGGGGGCCGGTCTTTTCTACTACCGGAAGGACCTGTTGAGCAAATATGGCTTTGAGCCCCCGCGCACGTGGCTGGAGATGCTCGACCAGGGCCGTAAAATCCTAGAAGGGGAAAGGGATCCGACCCTATCGATCTATTCGGGCCAGTTCAAGCAGTACGAGGGGCTGGTCTGCAACATGCTGGAGTTCATCTGGTCAAACGGCGGGGATGTCCTGGACCCCGAAACCGGATCGGTCCTCCTGGGGGAACCGAAAGCGATGGAGGCTGTCGCCTTTGTGCGGGACCGGATCATAGGCACCGCCGCCCCCAGGGGGGTCCTCAACTACGAGGAACCCGAGTCCCTGGCGCTCTTTGTTCAGGGCAAGGCTGTCTTCCATCGAAACTGGCCTTATGCCTGGCCGATCCTGGCCGACCCTCAGAAGTCCGTGGTTGCCGGGAAGGTGGGCGTGGGACGCCTTCCTGCGTTCGAGGGACACGCCTCCGCTTCGACCCTGGGGGGATGGCAATTTGGGATCAGCCGCTGGTCCAAGAACATGGACGACGCCTGGCGTTTTATCCGTTTCATGACTTCATTTGAGGCACAGAAGGTCCTGGCCCTTGAGGCCGGGCTTGCCCCCACGCGCAGGGCGGTCTATACGGACCCCGATGTGCAAAAAAAGATGTCTCACCTTGTTTTGTTCTTGCCGGCCTTTGAAAAGGCGAGACCCAGACCTTCTTCGCCGCTCTACCCGATGATGAGCGCGGAGCTCCAGCGCTTTTTCAGCCATGCGATCGTTCGTCCTGATTCGGATATCCGTGAACTTGTAGAAACATTCATCCCCCGAATCGAGCGGATCGTTCGGCTGGGGGCCAGGATTGGGCCATGACCTGGCGCGATCAGAAGCTCTTCTTTTTCCTTTTGGCGCCTGCCCTGGGCGTGCTCCTCCTTTTCATCGTCGTCCCCATCTCACAGTCCGTTTACCTGAGCCTCCACCGACTGGTCCTGGGTCTTCCCCAACTGGGGCGGCCGTTCGTGGGGCTTGAAAACTACGTGGAACTTGTCCGTGACCCTGTGGCGAGAGACTCCGTTTTTGTCACAGGGGTCTTTGTGGCCACAACCACCTTTTTTGAGCTGCTCGTGGGCCTTCTCGTGGCGCTCTTGATCCATCAACGCTTCCCGGGGCGAGGGGCCCTCAGGGCCTCCGTGCTCATCCCGTGGGCCATCCCCACCGTGGTCTCGGCACAGATGTGGCGCTTTCTCTTCAACGATGCCTACGGCATGATCAATTTCGCCCTTTTCGGCACCGAGACCACCCACTTTATCCCGTGGCTCGCCAACCCAGGGACGGCTCTTTTTGCCATCATTTTGGCCGACGTCTGGAAGACCTCCTCTTTTGCGGCCCTGCTGATCCTGGCGGGTCTTCAGGTGATCCCCGACACGCTCTACCAGGCGGCCAGGGTGGATGGCGCCGGCCCATGGAGACGTTTCGTCCACATCACGTGGCCCCTCATTCGCCCATCTCTCCTACTGGCCCTGCTTTTTCGGACCATTGACGCCTTTCGGGTCTTTGACCTGGCTTTTGTCATGACACAGGGGGGTCCGGCGGATGCAACCAATGTCCTTCAGCTTTACGGGTACAAGAAGATGTTCGTCGAGGGATGGATGGGATACGGCTCGGCCATCGCCACATCTATTTTCCTTGCCCTCATCTTGCTTGCCGTCCTTTACGTGCGGCTTGCCGGCCAGAGGCTTCTGGAGGAAAGGGCGTGACCCGAAGGGCGCTGAAAACCCTTTCGTTTATCCTGGCCGTCCTCCTGGCAGGCGGGTTTTCCCTGCTCCCTTTCCTTTGGTTCGTTTCTGCTGCGTTCAAGAGCCCGGCTCAAATCACGGCCATCCCGCCCCAGTGGTGGCCCGACTTCTCGCTTGCCTCGTTTCGGTCGGCCATGGCGCAGTACCACATTTTCCGTTACCTGAAAAATTCCTTGGTGGTCGCCGGGGGGACCACCGCGGTGACGATTCTGCTCGCCACCATGGCGGGCTACAGCCTCTCCCGGTTGCCGAGGCGATGGGCCCATCCGATCCTCATGGCGGTTCTGGCCTGCGCCATGTTCCCTCAGATTGCGGTGGCGGGGCCCATCTGGCGGCTACTGCAGATCCTTGGTTGGCTCAATACCTATCAGGGGTTGATCCTTCCCTACGTGGCCCTGACGCTTCCGCTCGCGGTGTGGATCCTCACCCTGTTCTTTAGGGAGATCCCCCGGGAACTGGAAAATGCCGCCCTGGTGGATGGGTGCACCCGCATGGGGGCGCTGGCCAGGGTCGTCCTGCCACTTTCGGCCCCTGGGTTGTTCACGGCCTCCATCCTTTGTTTTATTTATGCATGGAATGAGTTCTTCCTGGCCCTGCTGGTCATGACCGATCCGGCGATCCAAACCATGCCCGTGGGGATCGCCCTTTTTCAGGGGGAATACACCGTTCCCTGGGGGGAGATCGCAGCGGCCTCCTTGATCACCACCGGGCCGCTGGTCCTTTTGGTCCTGGCATTCCAACGGCGGATCGTGACAGGAATTTCTGCGGGCGCCATCAAGGGGTAGCCATATGGCATCCATCGACATCCGAGGCGTGAGCAAACGATACAAGGATGTGACCGCTCTTGCAAATGTTGACCTCCATGTGGAGGACGGCGGGTTCTGTGTCATCCTGGGGCCTTCCGGGTGCGGCAAGAGCGCGCTGCTTCAGGTCGTGGCCGGGCTGATGCGACAGGACGAAGGCTCCATCCGGATGGATGGTGAGCGTATCGATCACCTCTCTCCAAGGGAAAGGGATGTGGCCATGGTCTTTCAGAGCTACGCCCGTTATCCGCACATGACGATTTCCGAAAACATGGGTTTCGGCTTACGGATGGGTGGCGTGTCTAAAGACGCAGCGCAGAAAAGGGTCCTGGAGACGGCCAGGGTCCTGGGTCTTGAATCCCTCCTCGAACGAAAACCCCGTGAGCTCTCAGGCGGCCAGCGCCAGAGGGTGGCCATGGGCAGGGCACTGGTGCGTCGGGTCCAGCAATCCGTGAAAAAATGATCGCAAACTCGTCGCCGATTCTCATAAGTAGAATTGCTCCATCCGTTCCTTTCAGATGATCTGTTACATCGTAAAGAGTCCTTCCTTGCCTGCCACAAACCGGCTGGCTTTGTTGACCAATCGCGACGGACATGGTACAAATGGAACGTCTGAAATATGTACGAGATTGCGTCGCGACATGCTCCGCTTGATGCTCTAGGCACACCACCTGATCCATCCGAGCAAGTGCAGCGCCAATTCCGATACAAATAAAGTGAGGATCATGAGGCCTGTTTTTCAAGACCTGAATAGCCCCGTGGTGAAAGGGCTATATCCAATTCATAGCAGGTCCGTGACAGATTGATATCTTAGCGGTGAAATTGTGCGCAAAGGGGTCAGGATTTCTGGTTTCAGGCTTCAGCAAACCCCAGGGCCTGAAACCTGAAACCAGACACCTGAAACCTTATTTGTTTCCAGTTTATCCGGCTTAGGGGTTGACGATCTCCAAACCGAACTTACCCTGTTCGAGGGTGACGGATTACTGCATTTTTGCAGCGTTTCAATTTCATAGGGTCAGAGACACTTATCCGTGGAAACAGCCAAAGACCAGACAGAGATTATCCTTGACAGTATTGCAGACGGCGTCTTTACCGTCGATTCCGATTGGAATGTCACTTCTTTCAACCGGGCTGCCGAAACCATCACCGGTATCAACAAGGGAGAGGCCATCGGCAGGCATTGCTGGGATGTGTTCAAGGCGAGTATTTGTGAAAACTGCTGCATCCTGCGTCAGACCATGGAATCCGGAGATTCCATCGTGAATCAGTCCATTTACATTCTGAATTCAGAGGGCGAACGTGTCCCCATCAGCGTATCGACCGCCCTGCTGCGGGACCGCAAGGGCGAGGTCATCGGGGGGGTTGAGACATTTCGGGACCTGAGCGTGGTGGAGGCGCTCCGAAAAGAGCTGGAGGGGAGCCACACGTTCATGGACATCATTAGCAAGAACGAAGAAATGAGACGTCTCTTCGGTATCCTGGAGCGAGTGGCCGAAGGGGACAGTACCGTCCTGCTGGCTGGCGAGAGCGGGACGGGCAAGGAGCTTTTTGCCAAGGCCATCCACTCCTTGAGCGCCAGAAAAGACCGCCCCATGGTTACCATCAACTGCGGGGCCTTGCCCGACACATTGCTTCAGTCCGAGCTCTTCGGATACAAGGCAGGGGCCTTCACCGACGCGAAAAAGGACAAACCGGGCCGAGTGCGTCTGGCAGAAGGCGGGACCCTTTTTCTGGATGAGGTGGGGGACATATCCCCAGCCTTGCAGGTGGGACTCCTCCGCGTGTTGCAGGACAGGCTATACGAGCCTCTTGGGAGCACCAAGCCCGAAAAGGCCAACGTTCGAATCGTGACCGCGACCAACCGGGATCTGGAAGAGCTGGTCAGGGATGGCAAATTCAGGCAAGACCTCTATTATCGCATCAACGTGGTAAGACTCGTTCTCCCCCCGCTGCGAAAACGTAAGGAGGACATCCCCTTGTTGGCGGACCATTTCATACGTAAGTTCAATCGATTGAAAAACAAGGAGATCCAAGGGCTTTCTCCGGACGTCATGTCCATTTTGATGTCCCATGACTTTCCCGGAAACGTCCGCGAATTGGAGAACGTGATTGAATACGGTATTGTGGTCTGCCAAAACAGCATCCTGGGAACGGAGCATCTGCCCGACTACTTGCGGCCCAAAGAAACGAACCCAATGAAGGCGATTTCACAAGAGACGCTCAAGAGGGCTGAAACCACGTGGCAGGAAATGGAGAAACAAATGCTCTATGAGCTCCTCAAAAGGAATCACTGGAACCGGAGGGCAACGGCCAACCAGATGGGCGTGCATCCCACCACCCTATGGAGAAAGATGAAACGGCTGGGCCTCCAATCCCCTCGCTCTCTTCCCCCAGCTTGACCACGGCGCCCGCCACATGATCTTGAGATAGGTGCCCATGTATTGCATATTTGCAATTATATGCGGCCCACCCATAATGCATTCTTGAAAAATTCAATCTTCGTCGTCAGTTGGCCTACCCGCGTATTATTATAAATATATAATTAAATTCACATGGTTAAATAAAATAATTCCATTTCCATTTCTGATGTGGCACAATCATTGTAATAGCACCCGATGGCCAGCTGATTCGGGGCATCATCTTTAACTCGGCCGGGTCACTGACCCACCTAAGGGAGGACGTTTATGCCATTGATGACACCGCAGCAGTTTGAGGAAAGCCTGAAGCATCGAAAACCCAGAGTATTCATGAACGGCAAACAGGTTGAAAATCTGTTTGAAAACAGGAACACGAGGACCGTCATTGAGTCCAACAAGGCGAGCTATACCTGGGCCCTTGATCCCAGGTACCAGGAAATCATGTCCTGTTATTCACCGCTTGTTGGCGAGCGGGTAAATCGTTACACCTATGTGAGCGCGAGCCCGGATGACCTTGTCAAGAAGGCGGAGGCGGGGACTTTTACCGCAGAGATGCTGGGCACCTGCATCTACCGTTGCGTGGGCTACGACTCCTTTCACGCGCTCGCAAGCACCACTTGGGAGATGGACCGGGATCTCGGCACCCAATACCACCCCAAGTTCATGGAGTACCTGAAGACGGTGCAAAGGGAAGACCTCTCGGTGGCGGGGGCGCTAACGGAACCGCGAGGCAGGCGGAACCAGAAGACGCTTGAGTGGCCCGATCCCTACCTTTCCCTGAAACTGGTGGACAAGAACAAAGAAGGCATTGTGGTTCGCGGGGCCAAGATCAATATCAGCGGGGCCTATGCCAGTCACGAGCTGGTGGTCCTGCCCCAGGCGGCCCACTATGCAGGCGAGGAAGATTACGCCATCGCCTTCGCAACCCCGACGGATGCGAAAGGGATCACCTATGTCTGCCAGTACTCACCCTATTCAGCGGAGCGAGACCAGGTCGACGACCTGGAAGAACTGGGCAACCCCGTCTTTGGGCAGCGCGAAACCGCCATGGTCATCTTCGAAGACGTCTTCGTGCCATGGGAGCGTGTCTTTCACTGCGGCGAGTATCCATACTCGGCGAAATTGGTCACCCGCTATGCCAGGACCCATCGCATGACCTGCGGGGGTACCTGCAAAGTGGGTTTCATGAATCAGATCATCGGCGCCTCCAAGTTGATTCAGGAATACAAGGGGCTCGAAAAGGCCGCCCACATCAATGACCAGCTGATGGAAATGGTTGTCCTGAGGGAGACCTGCAGGGCTTGTGGGACGGCGGCTGCCTTCAAGGGGACGGAGGAGCCAGTCGGATCAGGCGTCTTCCTCCCTGATGAAACCATGGGAAATGTGTCGAAGCTGAATGTCTGTAATGCATTCTGGCGGGTCATGGCCCTGGCTGGAGACATCGGCGGGGGTCTCATCGTGACCATGCCTTCCCTCAAGGAATTGAAGAACCCTGAGATCGGCAAGTACGTGGAGGAGTTTTACAGCTTCGGTTCTGACGAGCCGACGGAAAACATCATGAAGGTGCACAAACTGCTCCAGAACTGGACAGCCGGGCAGCACGGGGTGGGCACCTGGCATGGGGCCGGACCGGTCATGGCCCAGAAGATCATGCTTCAGCGGGTCATTAACTACGACCACGAGAAGGAACTGGTCAGGAACACTTTGAACCTTAAGGAAAAAGAGTCCAACAAATCATCGTAGAGGTAAAGGAATCATGCGAATCGCCATCACTGCACAGGGACGCGACCTGGACGCGAACGTGGACCCCCGTTTCGGAAGGGCATCACAATTCCTACTGGTGGAAACGGAAACCATGACATACGAGGTTGTCGGGAACAGCCAGAGCCTCGATCTCCCACAGGGCGCCGGGATACAGGCCGCTCAGAACATCCTGCGCCATCACCCCGATGCGATTCTGACAGGCAATTGTGGGCCAAAGGCGTTTAAGGTCCTGGGGGCAGCGGGCGTGGGTGTCGTTCTTGGTGTGAGCGGCACGGCCAGGGAGGCGGTCCGGGCCTTCTTAGCGGGTGAGTATGAGCCGGCCAAGGCGGCCAACGTCGAAGGACACTGGTAAGGGAATAAGGTGCCGGCGCCACGCTTGCGGCGTGATGGCGTACTTTAGAATTGAGGCAGTGGCATAGCGCGGATTTCAGCGTTCCACCCGCCTACCAATCCACTACTCCATTTGTTCAGCCTTCTTTGCGGGAATGAGATGGATTCGTCGTCAAAAAGGGTTGCCATTCCAGTTTGGGAAGGAAGAGTATCGCCTGTTTTCGATGCTGCCTCCACATTGCTGGTCTGCCAGTTGCGGGACAAAAATGAGATCGCCCGCTTCGAGACGCGCCTGGATGAAAAGTTCCTGACAAGACGTACTTCTCGGATTGAAGGTCTGGGCATCGATACCCTCATTTGCGGGGCCATTTCACGGCTGTTCCATAACCTGCTTGCCGCCTCCGGCATCGAGGTCATTTCCTGGGTTTCCGGGACCGCCGACGATGTGTTGAAGGCCTACCTGGAAGGGACCCTCGCCCAGTCGAGATTTTCGATGCCTGGACGCCCCGGCGAAAAGAAAAACAATGCGGGCCGGCCCTGACCAACCAGACAAAAAGACCTACCGCATCAAACGGGATACAGCGGACGGAAGATAGAAATCAAAGGGAGCTTAAGGAGCGATTCAGCAATTGTGCGGTCCACATGACCATCGAATCGCCCAATTTAAGAGGCAGTCATTGAGGAGGATCGAAAAATCAATGGAAACGGAAAACCAAGGTTGCAGTTTCTCGGAGAAGAAAGATCATCAACAAATAGAAATCACGCAGACGCTCGGCCACATCGCCAACAAGATCCTGGTTATGAGCGGCAAAGGCGGGGTTGGAAAAAGCAGTGTCGCGGCTTATCTAGCGCTGTCCCTTTCTAAGAGGGGTTACAGGGTGGGGCTCATGGATGTGGATCTTCACGGACCAAGCATTCCCCGTATTCTCGGGCTCCAGGGCAACATCCTCCCCGGACGGAATGAAGGAAAAGCAAGGCCTGTCATCTATTCGCCCAATCTTCAGGTGATCTCCATCGAAACCTTGTTGGGTGAAGACAAGGATGTGGCAACCATATGGCGGGGGCCGCTTAAAATCGGGGTGATCCGGCAGTTCATCTCGGATCTGGAGTGGGGAGACCTGGATTACCTGATCGTGGATTCTCCGCCTGGGACGGGCGATGAACCTTTGACCGTGGCCCAAACTATTCCCGATGCAAAGGCCTTGATCGTTACGACCCCCCAGGAGATCTCGCTTGCCGACGTGAGGAAGTCCATCCACTTCTGCCGGCAGGTCAACATGGATATCCTGGGTCTCGTGGAAAACATGAGCGGGCTCATATGTCCCCACTGCGAAAAACAAATTGATCTTTTTGGAGCCCACGGAGGCCGGGTCACCGCACAAAGAGAAAACCTCCGCCTCCTTGGCTCCATTCCTCTGGACCCGAAGGTGGTGGAACAGGCTGACCAGGGAAGCGTCGCCTTCCTGGGGGATGCTCGCCTTCCCTTTACGGAGGCATTTGGCAAGGTGGTCGATGAGGTCGTCAAGATCATTTCATCGGAATCAAGCACAAGAACAATTCAAAAGGAAAAAGCTGTTGGAGGATAGAAAAGATGGAAAGAATCGTTTTGGCAGTTCCAGTTTCCGGCGGTAAGCTTTGCGCCCATTTCGGGCATTGCGAACAGTTTGCTATTATCGAGACCGAAGAGGGACAGATCAAGAACCACTCGCTGCACACGCCTCCCCCCCACGAACCGGGGGTTTTGCCCAAGTGGCTTCACGAAAAAGGAGCCAACGTGATCATCGCAGGGGGGATGGGGGCAAGGGCCCAGCAGTTTTTCACTGAAATGGGGATTAAGGTCGTCATCGGTGCCCAATCCGATTCTCCTGAAGACCTGGCCCGGAAGTACCTGAGCAACACGCTGGCGACCGGCGCAAACATCTGCGACCACTGATGAACGATTCGGCCCGTCCGCAGTAAGCCGGCGGTCCGGATCGAGTGTTAACAATGATTGGGGTTTGGTGGAACCACACGGATTTTTTGTTCCACCATTCCATGACTCCATCGCACCATTAAGACGGAGGCCATCATGAACCCGGGACAAGGATATCCAGGCGGCGGCAAAGCAGGGTCTGGTCAAACCCAGAAACGTGGCCGAGGGGGAGGGCGTGCCCTCGGCCCCGGCGGTGACTGTGTATGTCCCAAATGTGGAGAGACCTCGCCCCACCAGCGAGGTCAGCCCTGCTTCGAGATCAAGTGCCCGAAGTGCGGGAGTCCAATGGCCCGCGCCTGAGCGACGTTTTCAAGGAGAGAAGGCTTCATGGAGACCGATTTGGACCGCTTTGTACGCAACTTGCAGACCCAGATCCTGGAGGAAACGAGACTCGCCTACGGTGATGTGGCCCTTGAGCGATGGCAAAATCCTCTTTTTAACGGATCCATGGACAATCCCGACGGGTACGCCTGTGTCACAGGTCGATGCCACGACACCATGGAGATCTTCCTGAAATTTCAGGACGAAAAGGTCTTGGAGGCCAGATTCCGGACCAACGGATGTGCCTCCAGCATGGTTTGCGGCTCCTTCGCCGCAGAAATGGCCCACGGAAAGGGCGCCGATGAATTGTTGGAGGTGACCGGCGAGGCGATCGTGAAACGGTTGGGCGGACTTCCGAAAGAAGAGGCACACTGCGCGTTCCTTGCGGCGGAGACGCTCCAGGAGGCGCTGAACGACTACATGATCAAGCAGGCCGGCGCAGGAAGGCGTAAGGAGAAAAGGGAATGATTCTCAGTATCGCCAGCGGGAAAGGGGGGACAGGGAAGACGACGGTCGCCGTGAACCTCGCCCTTTCCCTTCCATTCAAAGTCCAGCTCCTGGACTGTGATGTGGAAGAACCCAACGCCCACCTCTTCATACATCCCGTGATTGAGGAGGCGAAGACCATCACCACCCTTGTACCCGAGGTGGACATGGAAAAGTGCACGCTCTGTGGGAAATGTGGCGAGATATGCCAGTTCAAAGCCATTGTGGTCATCGGTGAGATCGTATTGCCCTTCCAAGAGCTCTGTCACAGTTGCGGCGGCTGTGTGCAGGTTTGCCCTGAGAAGGCCATCACCGAGGTCGGTCGTGAATTGGGAATCGTCGAGCAAGGCCATAGAAACGGTGTGGAATTTGTACACGGCAGGTTAAGGGTCGGCGAGGCCATGTCCCCTCCGCTGATCAGAAAAGTGCGGGAATACGCCCGGCCGGATGTTTTGACCATTATCGATGCCCCGCCCGGGACCTCATGTCCGGTGATCGCCTCCCTGAAAGGGGCGGATTTCGTGCTGATGGTGACAGAGCCCACCCCGTTCGGGCTACATGACTTGACCCTCGCCGTTGGTGCAGTGAAGACGCTCGGCATCCCCTGTGGGCTGGTGATTAATCGCTCGGACATCGGTGATGATCGGGTTAAAGCCTATGCGGCGAAGGAGGGTTTACCCGTTCTCATGGAAATCCCCTTTGACCGCAAAATTGCCGAAGCCTATTCGCGCGGGGAGGCCTTGGTGGATGTGATGCCCGAATGGAAACCCAGCTTTGAAGACCTTTACTACCGCATCAGCGAGTTGGTGACCCCATAGCGATGGAAGACCATGAATGAGCTCGTCATTATCAGCGGCAAGGGAGGGACCGGCAAGACAAGCGTTGTCGGGGCCTTCGCCCACTTGGCTAAGAACAAGGTCCTCTGTGACGCAGACGTGGATGCGGCGGACCTGTATCTCCTGACCGAACCAACCATTCTGGAGCGCCAGGAATTCAGAAGCGGTCACAAGGCTGTCATCGATCTGGAAAAGTGTACCGCCTGCGGTCGTTGCCGGGAACTCTGCCGGTATCATGCCATCAGTGAGGATTTCAGGATTGACTCGATCGACTGTGAAGGGTGCGGCGTGTGCGTCTACTTCTGTCCTGAAAAGGCCATCGGGTTCCCTGAAAACGTCTGCGGGGAATGGTTCATCTCCGATACCCGTTTCGGACCCATGGTCCACGCCAGGCTGGACATAGCAGAAGAGAACTCTGGAAAACTGGTGACCCTTGTGAGACAAAAGGCGAGGGCGCTGGCCGAGGAAAACAAGCTCGATCTGCTCCTTACGGATGGCCCGCCCGGCATAGGGTGTCCAGTCATCGCCTCCATCGGTGGCGCAAGCGGGATTCTCATCGTGACTGAACCCACCGTATCGGGTAGGCATGACATGGAGCGAGTCGCCCAGCTGGCGGCCCACTTCAGGGTCCCGGCCATGCTTTGCGTCAACAAGTTCGATCTCAATCCCGAAATCGCGCAAGCGGTGGAACGTTTCGCAGAAGAAAAGGGCTTGCGTGTCCTTGCACGGATTCCGTTCGACCCTGCCTTCACCAAATCCATGGTCCAGGGGAAGACCATCATCGAATATGACGAGAAATGCCCGGGGTCCGTGGCTGTTAAAAGACTCTGGGAAAACATCGAAGATGCGTTCCGCAATTCGAACTCTGTTCGACACAGTGCCGGCGGAAGGGGGTGAGGAAAGAAGGCTGGTCAAACGTTGAACCGTTGGCATCCTGGATCAACCCTTATCACAATTAGGGGCCAAGTCGGACGGCTACCTTGGGCTGAGAGCCGGGCCTTTGAAGACGCGAGATAGCCCCCTTTCCTTTGAAAGCGCTCATTCCTGAGCGCATGACGCAATAAAGCACGAAGAGACCGAAATCATGTCTGGCGAAGACCCGGATGGAAGATAGGCATTACCAGATCCCTCACCACGTTACGGAGATCATTCTTGAGAGTATCTCCGATGGGGTGTTCACCGTTGATCATGAGTGGCGCATCACCTCGTTCAACCGTGCCGCGGAAGTGATCACCGGGATCCCTCGCGAACAGGCGGCCGGCAAACATTGTTGGGACATCTTTCGATCCAATATGTGCGAAAAGGACTGCGCATTGCGTCGCACAATGAAACACGGGAAATCCTTCATGGACACCGCGACCTATATCATTACCAGCGAGGGCCACCGTGTTCCGGTTGTTGTCTCCACGTCACTGCTCAAGGACACGCAAGGCGAAGTCCTTGGCGGGGTCGAGACGTTTCGTGACATGAGCCTGGTGGAGGAATTGCGCAAGGAGCTGGAAGGGCGTTTTCAAGTAGGTGATATCGTAAGCAGAAATCCCGGCATGCATAAGATTTTCAGGATTCTGCCTCAGGTGGCGGAGAGCGACAGCACGGTGTTGATCCAGGGCGAAACAGGGACCGGAAAAGAGCTTCTTGCCAGGGCCCTCCACGAGCTAAGTCCGAGGCGCAAAAAACCTTTTGTTCCGGTCAACTGCGGGGCCTTTCCTGATACCCTGTTGGAATCCGAGCTCTTTGGATACAAAAGGGGCGCTTTCACCGACGCAACCAGGGATAAGCCAGGTTATCTTGCCAAAGCAGACGGCGGGACCGTTCTTCTTGATGAAATCGGGGACCTCAGTCCCGCATTCCAGGTGAGGCTGCTGAGGGTGCTTCAGGACCGGACCTATCAGCCCCTGGGTGCCACAGAGCCCCTCAGGGCGAATGTGAGAATTATCGCCGCCACCAACAGGGACCTGGCGGAGCTGGTGGAAAAAGGCGTATTTCGCCAGGATCTTTTTTACCGCCTCAACGTGATTCGGTTGGACCTCCCCCCGTTGTGTGAACGCAAGGAGGATATCCCGATGCTCGTTAAGCACTTCATGGGTCGACTCAACCGGCTGCGCGGAAAGTCTCTCAAGGGAATCAGCCAGGAGGCCCTTTCCCTTCTCATGTTCCATGACTACCCGGGGAACATCCGGGAGCTCGAGAACATCATCGAGCATGCCTTTGTGCTCTGCCCGGAAGGACAGATCGAAACCCATTGTCTGCCGGATAACCTGTGGGTTTCGAGGCCTCTGTTGGTGGGGCGAGGGAAGATGGATGCCACACTGAAATCAGCGGAAGCACAACTGATACTCGATACGCTTGAGCAGAATGGTTACAATCGGGTTGCCGCGGCCCGGGACCTCGGCATCCACAAGAGCACCCTGTTCAGAAAAATGAAGGCCCTTGGTATGAAACCAGCCCAGAGAGCCAGCCGTGCCTCCAGGGACTGAAGTCGCCTGATCGCGACGATACTCTGCTTTGTAGGGAATTCGGGTTGTCTATTTCACTGTGCCACCCCATCGTTTTCGATCCCTGAAGCATTCCCGGACCTCGGCTGGGTTGGATTCGACGGGCCGCACCCTAGCTCAGGAGGGTTTCATGGCCGGCAGCGCAAAAAATAACAAAGAGCTCATCCTCCACGATCTGAGGCTCCACAAATCCGTCATAGACAGCCTTCCCGTCGGGGTAATCACGGTGGACTCCGATCTGCATATCATCGGCTTCAACCCACGGGCGGTAAGAATAACAGGGTATCCTGAAAAAGAGGCGCTCGGCCAATTCTGCGGAGAGATCCTCCACGGCGGCATGTGCACCGCCCAATGCCCGTTGCGGACGGTTCTCAATGCGGAGAAGCCGATCATCGGTATCGAGACCACGATCCAGAACAAATCCGGAGAGACGATTCCTGTCAGGATGAACACGGCGGCACTGTTCGACGAGAAAGGTCATCTCATCGGAGGCGTGGAGGCCTTCCAGGACATCAGCCATATGAAGGCGCTGGAGCGGGAACGGAACAATATCATGTCCATGATCGCTCATGACATGAAATCGCCCATTATCGGTATTCATGGTTTTGCCCACCGGCTCCTGAAAAAGGTCGGCGGCCTTGACGAAAAGGAGAAGGGGTACCTGGAGATCATCGAAAGGGAAGCGAGCAAACTGGAATTCATGATCAATGACTTCCTGGAGTTCAGCCGCCTGCAGACGGGTCGATTGAAGCTGGATTTCAGTGCAACGTCGGTGGACAAAGAGCTCCATGAACTATATGAAATTTATGAGCCCTTGGCCGCTGAACATGGGCTCACCATGCGCCTGGATTCCGAAGAGCCCCTCCCCGTCATCGAGGCGGATCCCAAGCGATTGCGCCGTGTTTTCACCAACCTTCTGACAAACGCGATCAAATTCTCAAAGGAGGAAGGCGCCATCACCATTTCCACCCATGAAACGATAGATGAAGTGCTCATCGTGGTGTCCGACGAGGGGATTGGGATCGCCGCCGAGGATCAACTCTTCATATTCGACCCCTTTTACCGAGGCCGTACCGACGACAAAAAAAGAGAAGGATTTGGGTTGGGTTTGGCCGGGGCGAAGGCCATTGTCGAAGGTCATGGAGGTTCCATCCAAGTGGAGAGCCAACCGGAGAAGGGCTCGTCTTTCACCGTCAGGCTCCCCAAAAAAGGGCCCAAGCAGCGGGAATGAAACCAACCTGAGGGCACCGGACCGGACCATATCGCGAATCTTCTTTGATCACTCCACGACCCAGACCGTGCAGTTCCGGGCATGGTTGACGATCTTGCTCGATATGCTCCCGAAAAGAAACTCCTCCCTCCGGGAAAGCCCCTGTCTTCCAACCACAATGGTGCTATATTCCGTCTCATCCCGCTCGGCCAGGATGCACGCCGCCATGGAAGGACAATAGCGCATGGTGGAACGGGCCGAGACGCGATTCGGGTCAAAACCCGCATCGATCAACATCCGTCGATAGTCTTCGAGCATGGCGTCCACCTTTTCCTTGCGCTTCTTCGTCCATTCCTCCTTTTCCTCAGACGTCGGGAAAAAATCCTCATCGGGCTCAGGGACGACATGCAAAATAGTGACTCTGAAGTCCTGCAACCCGCCCAGCAACTGCCCGACATACGAGACGGCCCGCCGGGCGTTTTCAGATTCATCCACCGCGATGAGGATATTCTTGTTAAATACCTTGTCCTGACTCGCCATGCTCCGCTCCTTTTTCAGTCTGATTCCCTGGAGAAGAGAAGTGCGCCTCCATGACCTCTCCCAGGTCTGACAGCAATTGTGACGTATGTTCGTAAAAGACATTCGTCCCTCTCGAGAAATGCATGAACACCCGGTTAAGGGCCACGGGGATGTAAGGATAGATCTTGCGCAGGTTTACCACCCGGTTGTGAAACACGATATTGAAATCCTCCTCCGCCAAACCATTCAGCGCATCCGGATTTCGATCCGCGAGATCCCGCACGAGCACATCGCCCATCCCCACAAGAAACACCAAGATGTTGCCCAGACCGAAAAGATCATAGCCGAAGATTTTTTCCCTGTGGCGGTAGTTGAAATCGAAATCGATCCAGCGGTAGCGTCCGTCATCTCTGTCGACGAGGATATGGTCGCGCCGGATGTCTCCGTGCTTTTCACCATGGTCATGAAGGAAACGGATGGCCTCAATGGATGACATGAAACGGTTCAGAACACCAGGCAGCTGCTCGTAAAAGTAGGCCTCATGACCGACCTTCATGTCGGTGATGCATTTTGAAAGTGGATCGCCTATGATAAAATCGAGTACCCGGATAAGGTTCCCCTTCTCGTCCGTGACAGCATGTCCGTGCATGAAGCTCCTGTGTGCGGCGACCAGGTCCAGAATTCGGGCCTCCTTCCGAGGACTTCTGTAGCATTCGAACTCGATGTCTCCAACGCGAGCCAGGAACTTCTCGTAAAATACGAGCTTCATGATTTTGAGATCCCCGCTCTCCAGGTCAATGGCGCGTTTGACCCAGAACTTGACCTCATCCTCGATCCCGAAGCGTTGCTCCTTCGCGTTGTGCCGAATAAGATAGGGGGATCCTTTGAGCACCACCACATCGTCATATTCCACACGAAAAAAATCGGTCGTATCCGCATGGATTCGAAACCGTTTGGGCACTCGAGACGGCGATAGCCAGCGTGAGGCCATTTCGTGAAGGTTCTCCTGAGAAAGAAGCTCCGGCATGACACTCCTCGTTCACCATGTTTCAAACATATCCCTGTGCAACTCGCACAAGGGGATTGGATCTGATTTACCCTCCTGCTCCTCTCCCTCATGGAGATGGGATTTACGGATATCATGTAGCGAGCTACGACAAATAGTCAGGTTCAAAATATTCTTGGATGTTCGTCTTGGGTGGTCATGATGAGGTCGCATTCCTGCGACCTTTGCCATTTTTAAGGTTGCCGACGCGCACCTTTCCTTTCGAGCTTAGGACCTTCCCTGTTTCTTGTTTTGATCCAATTTTTACATAATTCATCTGGATGTGGCTCAAAACCGTTACGACTTTGACGGCATGTTCCTTGCTTCGCTTTCTTTTATGGAGAGGAATGTTCCATGAAGGTCGCAGTCACCATCTGGAAAGGCCGGATATCTCCGGTTGCGGATCTGACCCAAGAGTTGCTCGTGGTCGACATAGGGGGCCAAAGCATCAACAGACAGCATCATGAGCGCTTCGACAACGACTCTCTCTTTTATCGTGCCAGGAAATTGGATGATCTCGGCGTGAAGACGTTCATTTGCGGCGCCATATCCAGCTTCTATGGGGCACTTGTCGAAGGCTACGGCATACGCTTGATTCCCTTTGTGCATGGGGAGGTCGATGAGGTGCTAAACGCTTTCTTGAATAACGCTTTGGTGAATCCGAGATTTGTCATGAGAGGGCATTCGCCTGATGCAATGAGAGAGGGCTCATAATGTGATGACAAGGTACAAATATCTGTTCGGGCCTGTGCCTTCACGACGGTTTGGCCGATCTCTGGGGGTTGATTTAACGCCTTACAAGACGTGCAGCCAGGATTGCGTTTTCTGCCAGCTTGGGAGAACCACCCACAAGACGGTTCGCCGGAAAGAATACGCCCCCCTGCACAGCGTGCTGGAGGAGATATCAGACTGGCTCAAGACCGATGGGGAAGCCGACTACATCACCCTGTCGGGTTCCGGTGAGCCGACCCTCCATGCCCGTTTCGGGGAAGTGCTCGAGTTCATTCGATCAAATAGTCGGCTTCCTGCGGTGCTTTTGACCAACGGGTCCCTTTTTCACCTGCCTGAGGTCCGGCACGAGGCTCGCCGCGCCGACATCGTCAAAATCTCGCTGAGTGCCTGGGACCAGCCCTCCTATGAGTGGGTAAACCGTCCCCATCCTGATCTGCGATTCCATCAGATCATCGATGGGCAGAAGGCTTTTCGCGACCAGTTCAGGGGGGAAATATGGATGGAGGTTTTTCTGATCGTGAACATGAATTCGACCCCTGCCGATGTGGCCAGGATATCAAGTCTCGCAGAGAAAATCCGGCCGGATCGCATCCATCTCAACACCGCCGTCAGGCCCCCTGCAGAGGAGCTTGTAGCGCCTCTCAGTCGGGAAAAACTGGCCTCGCTAAAACGGATTTTTCACCCTGCCGCCGAGGTGATTGCAGAATTTCAAGCCACGCAAGGGGAAGAAAGGCATGGGAGTTTGGAAAAGATCCACGGGATGCTGTTGAGGCGACCCTGCACCGCGGACGAGATTGCCCACATATTCGGCATGCATATCAACGAGGTTTTGAAATACCTTGGAAAACTTGTGCGGGAGGGTCGCGTTTGCCTTAGACGCATGAATCATTCTCTGTACTACACGGCGTCGAACAACGAACGATGTGAACCGGATGCCGAGGGAAGTGAAAGCCCCAAGGAAATGGAGGCTCTGACCATGATTGAATAGATTCAGAAAGCCGCCTTTCGCAGGCTTCCGATCGGAAGCTGTGATCGGTTTTGCGTTGGCCTTCATCGTAAAAGGATCGGGCAAGCATAAGTAAAACAAAGGAGGACGGATATGCCGATCTACGAGTACCGGTGTCAGAAATGCGGCGCAATATCGGAGTATCTCGTGGGCGTTGGATATGACGACCCTATCGCGTGCAAAGACTGCGGCAACCCTGAAATGAGCAGGATTCTTTCGGCCGGTTCTTTTACGTTGCACTCGTCACAACATCCGGCGGGCCGAACGTGTTGCGGCAGGGAAGAACGATGTGCGCGTCCACCCTGCTCCGACGGAGGAACGTGCAGAAGGGATTGACCCGGAGGTTTGGTGATCATGAAGGACTATTACGGAATCATGGGCATAAGCCCGGATGCGAAAGAAGAGGAGATCAAAAGGAGTTATCGTAAGCTGGCCATGCAGTATCACCCTGATCGCAACATGGGAGATCTTCAATGCGAAGAACGACTCAAGGATCTTAACGAAGCCTACCAGACCCTGAGTGTCGAGGAACGCAGAACGCGCTATGACCTTCTGAGGAGATGGAATTCCAGAGAAAGCCCGTTTTACAAGGTGGCGCAGGACAGTGATTTCGTGCACGATCTGTGGGACCTCTTTCATCTGGGGCTGGATGGGCAGAGGACGAGTTGTAAGAGAAAGGGCTTCGGAAAAAGGGGGTGTAGGAAGTGGACCTGGGACATCTAGAGAATCGGAGATATGAACCTGGAGGACACCATGTGCCTGAGCACTGTATATATGGATTCCGGAACTGAAAAAATAGAAATTATGAAGGATGTCGCCAGGCTGGAAGCTGAAGGCCAGGGGTTTTGGCTGATCAATCTCTTCGGAGAGAGGACTTTCGTAGAGGGGCAAATACAGACCGTCAATCTCGCGGACGGCCATTTCATCATGCTCAGAAATGAGGAAAGCGCGATGTTCCTCGCTGTGTAGTTCCCTATTCAGACCATCCGGAGGTTGGTCGTTGCTGGATAACAACCACAGAGCCATCAATTATCTTCGGCTTTCCGTGACAGACCGCTGCAATCTGAGATGCATCTATTGCATGCCCGAGGAGGGCATTCGCTTCATTCCTCACGGTGAAATCCTCTCCTATGAAGAAATGCTGCATACCGTAAGGCTATGCGTTCAGAGCGGGATCAGAAAGGTCAGGCTGACCGGCGGGGAACCCCTGGTGAGAAAGGGGATTTTTCAGTTTGTCGAAAGGCTCTGCAGCACGGAAGGTTTGGAGGAAATCAGCCTGACAACCAACGGCGTTCTCCTCAAGGATATGGCACGTACCCTCAGAAGATGCGGGATTTGCCGCATTAACGTGAGCATGGATACTTTGAAACCGGAAAAATTTTCCCGAATCGCCAGGCGGGATTGTTTCAAGCGAGTCTGGGAAGGAATTGAAGAGGCGGAGTCAGCGGGATTTTTTCCTATAAAGCTCAATGTGGTCGCGATCAAAGGCATCAACAATGATGAAATTCTGGACTTTGCGCGACTGACTTTCAGAAAGCCTTATCATGTGCGTTTCATCGAGATGATGCCTGTCGGCGAGAAAAATGCCTGGGCCTCAGAGAGGTTTCTCCCTATCCGGGAGATCCTTGAAACGATCCGGTCTCTTGGGCCTGTTACGCCTGTAAATCCCGGGCCCCTCGATGGACCGGCTCAGCGGTATGTTCTTGAAGGCGCCTTGGGCGAAATCGGACTCATCGGGGCTTTAAGCCACCATTTTTGCGAGAAATGCAATCGACTTCGCCTGACAGCGGATGGCCACCTGAGAGGATGCCTCTTCTCGGATTACGACTGTGATATCAAAAGCCCTCTAAGACAAGATAAAGGAGACCGCCATTTGCTGGCGCTCATCGAAAATACGATCTTGAATAAACCGAAAGATCACGGTCTGAGCGAATTTCAGCCCCGCAAATGCGCCCGGTCCATGAACACCATCGGAGGATGAAGGGCAAGGAATTGGACCTGAAAGCCAGCCATCTGAACCCGGTCGTGTCTTTCGTCTTTTTGTGGACCGCCTCGGGCGTGGCCGGAGCGATATCTTTAATCGCCTCGCCTCAGCCGGATGCTGCAAAACAGGTCAAGGCCGCCGTGACGATTCTATACGACAACAACCGGTTTGGCCCGCACTTGGAGACGGCATGGGGATTTTCCTGCTTGGTTCGGGCATTGGAAAAGACCATTCTTTTTGATACCGGCGGCGACGGTTACACCTTGCTTGGCAACATGAGGCAGGTCGGGGTCGAACCCGCTGAGATAGACCTCGTGGTTTTCTCCCACATTCACGGCGATCACACCGGAGGGCTTGAAGGGTTCCTTGAAAAGAACCCCCGTGTCGTCGTCTACTTGCCCGGTTCATTTCCTGGGAATTTCAAGAAGGCCGTCATGTCGCTGGGCGCCCGTGTGGAGGAAGTGTTTGAAGCAAAGGAGCTCTGTCGCGGCGCTTACACGACCGGGGAGCTCGGGGACGCCATAAGGGAGCAGGCCCTGGCCCTGAAGACGGCGGAAGGTCTCGTGGTCATCACCGGTTGCGCTCACCCCGGCATCGTGAAGATCGTTCGGAAAGCAAGAGAGATCACCGGGGAAGAGATGGTGTACCTGGTGGCGGGTGGCTTTCACCTGGGCGGTGAGCCGCCTTCGCGAATCGAATCGATCGCCAAGGCGCTCCGCCTCCTTTCCGTGCGGAAGGTCGCCCCCTGCCACTGCAGTGGAGAAGGAACACGAAGCCTCTTCAGGCAAAAATTCGGGGCAGATTACGTGGAAAGCGGGGTGGGCAAAAAAATCAGACTGCCACACCTCGAATAGAGGATCCGTCCATCTGCTTCTTACGGACGGACCTCGCGGTCTTGGCTGCCCGATCATCGCCTTGATCGGGGGGGGCGTCACAGCCGGGGTCATTGCGGCCGAATTTACGGTTTCTGGCAGGTGTGATATGAAATTGGGGAGATCCGGCACAAGGTTATGAGATATGAACCAACCGGGATTCTCCCGTTAAACCAACGCCAAAGGAGGTGAGCAAAATGCCGAGAAGAGACGGAACAGGCCCGAGAGGCCAGGGCCCTGGAACAGGAAGAGGCATGGGTAAAGGCGGCAGTGGCGGAGGCCGACGAAGTGGTGGACAAGGGCAGGGAGGTGGTTTTGCAGCAGGCCCGGGCGGCTATTGCGTTTGTCCCAACTGTGGTGAAAGAGCAACCCATGAATTGGGGAGCCCCTGTTATGAGCAGAAATGCCCCAAGTGTGGAACGGCCATGACACGGGAGTAGGACCTGGAGCCATGAGCAAGGGATAGGAACTGTTGGAAAGCGAAGCAAGAGGAAATGGTATGTTCTTAAAGGGGGAACTGCCGTTACTGAAGGCAAAGGCTCAGGCGATTGGGGCACGTCTCGATCAACATACTCTGAAATGCAGTCGTTAAAGAGCAATCAAAGGAGAAATCCTGATCCGGCTCGTCCAGGAAGGCAGACGAATCGTCTTAAAGAAAAGTGAGCTCCGATCATGAAAGAAGGGCATTCAAACCAGGGAAAAGGGAAATCAAAAGCCCCGACTGTTCTCGTAGCCGTCGATTTCTCCTACTGTTCGAGGCTGGCCTTGAGGAGGGCAAAATCCTGGGCTGAAATAAACGGTGGAAAAATTCTGGTCCTGCATGTCATTGATCAGGGTTTCGTGAGGCATTGCATTCATCAGCATCTGGGCACTGAAGCAGAGGTCAAAAAAAAATTGTTCGTTAATTCGAAAAAGAAGTTTCACGAGTTTCTCCGTAAAGAAGATATGGATGAAATCAACACCAAAATGATCATCTGCGAGGGGATCCCATGTATGGAAATCAACACGAAGGCGGTTGAGAAAGATGTCGAGATGATCATCATGGGAAGCAAAGGGAATTCCGATGATATGAAATCGATTTTCTTCGGGAGCACCACTGAAAGGGTGCTGAGGTTTATCAAACGACCGGTGCTGTGCATCCCCCCGGA
Organism: uncultured delta proteobacterium; assembly: GCA_963830155.1. Lineage (GTDB taxonomy): Bacteria > Desulfobacterota > DSM-4660 > Desulfatiglandales > Desulfatiglandaceae > CAWHLE01. The sequence goes on from CAWHLE010000005.1 coordinate 48,850, forward strand.
ATCCAGCTACAACCTGAAATGAAATCTGATCTTCAACCAGACGATTTTCGGAATTTTGGCCGAAACCGGTGAAGATGAACCTGTGAAGCCCGGTTATGCTAAGGGATCTTTTGTGGTGATACGATGAAGGGAAGAGCAAAAAAATGATTGGAATGCCGATCTAAGGATATTGTTGCGAAGCCTGCGGAGCCGGATCGGAGTATTTGGTAGGCGTGCGGGATGATGAAAAAATGTATTGCAAAGTGTGTGATGCCTCGGAAATGAACAGAATACTTTCCGCTTCATCGGTTACCTTCCAGACTTCCAGGCGCATGCCCGGTCGAATTTGCTGCGGCCGCGAGGGACCCTATGAAACCCCTCCCAGTTTCGATGGAGGGACGTGCAGACGAGAATAGTCCTAAAGGTTAGTTGAGAGCATGAAAAGAATATCACTTATGGTAAACAGTAATCTTATCACTTTGACGAAGATGAGTTCCGGGCATAGCGGCGTGATAGCCGAGATCCAAGGAGGGTTTGGCCTCATCGCCCGTCTCAATTCCCTCGGCATCATGCCCGGCAAGAGAATTACCAAGATAAGCGCTATGATGGGACAAGGACCCGCAACCATCGAGGTAGACAGGGTCCAGGTGGCGATCGGGTTTGGCATCGCCAACCGGATCATGGTTAAGCTGAATCAGGTCGTATGAAAAGCCTTCTATTGGTGGGAAATCCCAATGTGGGTAAGAGCGTCGTCTTTTCGCGCTTGACCGGTGTGCGTACAACCGTCTCTAACTATCCTGGGACCACAGTAAGCTACACCCGGGGGGTCTTGAAGATTGGAGAAGAAAAAGTTCAGGTTGTTGACGTGCCTGGAACTTATACTCTGGAGCCGACCTCTGAAGCTGAGGAAATAGCGCTGAGGATGCTGCAAAGTGGAGATACAGTCATCAATGTGGTGAATGCGACCCATTTGGAGAGAAGCCTCTGTCTCACTTTGCAGTTGTTAGAGCGAGGCTTTCGGCTGGTTGTTGCATTAAATATGTGGGACGATACGAAGCATCAAGGCATACATATTGATCTGGATAAACTGAGAGAGCATTTAGGAGTGCCGGTTATTCCTACTGTCGCCCTGACCGGCGAGGGAATATGGGAGCTTGTGCAAAGTATTCCCAAGGCGACCTCGCCGAATACCGCTCCCCGTAGCCGTGATGGGCGATGGGCTGCAATTGGGGATATTGTAAGCCAGGTGCAGCATATTGACCACCGCCATCACACCTGGCTTGAGCGGTTCCAGGATGCCAGTGTTAGACCAATAACAGGGGTCGTTATCGCGATAACAGTGCTCGCTTTTGCATTTCTCATAATTCGGCTCGTTGCTGAGAACCTCATCGAGCATGTGCTTGATCCCCTTTTTAGCAATCTGTGGGCGCCGGTGGTATTGAGACTAAGCGCCATGATGGGCGGCAGCGGTTTTCTTCACGATATCGTGGTCGGAAAGGTGGCAGGTGGGGAGGTGAGCTTTGTGGAGTCTTTTGGGCTTATTTCCAGTGGACTCTATGTGCCTTTTGCCATGGTTTTGCCCTACATTGTCTCCTTTTACCTGGTGCTTGGCTTGCTTGAGGATACTGGTTACCTTCCGCGACTGGCAGTTCTGATGGACACCACGATGCACAGGCTTGGCTTACATGGGTATGCAATTATTCCTACCCTGCTCGGGCTTGGCTGCAATGTGCCTGCTGTGCTGGCGACCCGGATACTGGAGACCAAAAGGGAGAGGTTCATTGCCTCGACGCTGATATCCATTGCTGTGCCCTGTGCCGCCTTGCAGGCGATGATTTTCGGACTGGTAGGCCAGCAGGGGGCGCAATATGTGATGATTGTCTATGGCACCCTCTTCGTGGTTTGGGTCATTTTGGGAATTATTCTTAAGCATGCAGTGAGAGGATTTAGCCCCGAGCTCTTGATTGAGATACCGCCCTATCGTTTACCGCCATGGCGAGTCCTGTTGCAAAAGATATGGATGAGGACCTATGGTTTCTTGGCAGAGGCGATCCCCATCATTCTAGGCGCTATCGTGGTTATAAATATGCTGCACCTTTTCGGCGTGTTTCGGGCAATGGCCGACTTTACGGGGCCTGTAGTCACCGGGCTTCTCGGGCTACCTAAAGAAGCCGTGATATCTTTAGTCATGGGCCTTCTGCGCAAGGATGTGGCTCTTGGCATGCTGGCGCCCCTCGGATTGAGCGCCAAACAACTGGTCGTAGCCAGTGTGGTTCTTGCGATGTTCTTTCCGTGTATCGCTACCTTTGTTGTGTTTCTTAGGGAGCTTGGGGTTCAAAAGATGCTTATTTCGGCCGGGATAATGATTTCGGCTGCCCTCATGACCGGGGGGGCGATAAATGCGTTGTTGTAGGGAGTATTCTGAACATACTGGTGGACACGACTCTTGTTTAACCTAAAGGAGATGAAACTGTCAAGCATGCGTTGGGAGGTTGGCATGAAAAATCTGAGCGATCTGGTGGTTCTCATCAGGGGGGCAGGTGAACTGGCCAGTGGCGTGGCTCATCGACTATATTCCTCGCATTTTCGGATTTGCCTCACGGATATTGACGAGCCTCAGGCAGTGAGACGCGAGGTTTCTTTCTGTGAGGCGGTCTATGATGGTGAGAAAGCTGTGGAAGGTGTGGCGGCAATGCTGGTTGCCTCTTCTGGAAAGATCAGCGAGGCCTGGCAAAAGGGTAAAATTCCGCTAATAGTCGACCCTGAAGCCGAAATAAGGGATTCTCTGAAACCGGATGTTCTGGTTGATGCCATATTAGCCAAGAAGAACCTTGGCACCTATTTAGAGGATGCCCCTCTGGTGATCGGGCTTGGTCCTGGCTTTGCTGCCGGAAAGGATGTGCACGTGGTCATTGAGACGAACCGCGGTCACAATTTGGGAAAGATGCTTTTGACCGGTGAGGCCGAACCCAATACCGGCGTACCCGGCGAAATTGCCGGATTCACTGCGGATCGAGTGTGCCGCGCCCCGGGGGCCGGTAAATTCTTAAACGTAAAGAGAATTGGTGATTTCGTTCAGGCAGGAGATGTGGTTGCCACAGTAAACAATGAACCGGTCAAAGCCCTGATCAGTGGAGTTGTCAGGGGACTGCTCAGAGATGGAACAGCGGTTTACCGGGGAATGAAGGCCGGTGATATTGATCCCCGTGGCAATAGGGAGAACTGCTACAGTATCTCGGATAAAGCCAGGGCAATCGGCGGGGGGGTACTGGAAGCCATCATGTATCATGTCAACAGGTAAATAGCTGGATCTGTTACCTGGTTTCCGGCTTCGCATTTAAAAACGTTCGTCCAAAAGAGAGTTTCATTAGAGGATTGCGAGGTGAGCATTAGATGACTGCCAGTATTTGTAATCAGGGCGGTAGCGGCACTCGCGTCTGTCCTGAGTTTTGCCGCCAGTCATCGCCCAAAAACCAACTAAGGATGCGACGAAGGAAACGAAAAGGGACATAAAATGAATCCACAATCCATATTACCGAGGCTCAGGGCCTGGTTTGAGGATTATGTCACCCGGTTTTCTTCTGAGGATCCGACCGTTCAGGAAAATATGGATTTGAAGGCGGAGCATACCCGGTGGGTATGCGAAGCGATCGTGAATATCGGAGCAAGTCTTGATCTGTCCAGAGAGGACCTTTGCATTGCTGAAGCGTCTGCGTTGCTACACGATATCGGCCGATTCGAACAATACAGCCGATATAAGACATTTTCGGATTGCAGGTCAGAGGACCATGCCGCGCTGGGAGTGAAAATCATACAAGCAAATCGGGCCATGGACGGCTTTGAACCTGCCGTGACCCATATCGTTGTTCGGGTGGTACGATACCATAACCGTGCTGTTCTGCCTGTTTGGGAAGAAGAACGCTGCCTTTTTTTCCTGAAGCTGCTTAGGGATGCGGACAAAATAGATATCTGGCGCGTGGTTACAGACTACTACCAAAATGCAGAAAATAACCGGAACCGGGCCATTGAACTGGATCTACCTGATATAGACCGGGTTTCGGGTCCGGTCTATGAGTCCCTTATGAAAGGGGAGATCGCGCAAATGGCCGATCTTAGAACGTTAAACGATTTTAAGTTGCTCCAGATCGGATGGGTCTACGATATAAACTTCCCCAAGACATTTCAAATTATCCGGGAGAATGGATATCTCGAAATAATCCGCGATGCCCTTCCCCGGAAATCCGCCCGCGCAGAAGAGATCTATGAGCGAGCTCGCGCTTATCTGGAGGTGAACTCTTCCGCCGGCCAAACAATAGCCCCGAAACCGTGAACGGTTACGAAAAAGGCGGCAACGAGCGATTGAACAGGGCCTACCTTCTCAAGGTGAAGTGCCCGGTGATCGCCCGGCATCTTGGCGCCCAAACCGGCAAGACGATTCTGAAAGACGTCCGTCACCAAGAGAGTTCGCCCTCCGAATATCAGGGGAGGAAGCTGGCTTGAAGGTTGCTGTTCCCTCAGAAGGTTCGGATTTCGAGGCCAAGGTAGGTGACAGATTGGGACTCGCGTCGTACCTGCTTGTGGTCGATCTTGAATCGATGGAATTTGAAGCCCTTCGGACTCCAAGGGATTCCGGAAGCGGTGCCGGAATGCAGATGGTTGCCTTGATCATCGCGAAGAAGTGCAACGTTCTCCTTGTGAGATGGTGTAGTCCCATTGCAGAGAAGTATCTCTCTGCCCATGGCGTGGAAATTGTGACGGGTGTGAGCGGAACGGTAGCGGAAGTCCTCGGTCGATTTGAAAGGGGGAATCTGAAAGCGCGCATGGGAAAGCCTGAGGATTTGGAACCGTTTGCGTGGAAGATGGACCGCAAAGCTGCGATGCAGGCCTTACGGAGCGCATCTAATCAGATCAAGAACTTGTTGCCTGTCATGATCAGTGTGATTTTCTTGGCAGGTTTTTTCATGGCATTCCTATCCGAAGAGCGCTTGCCCTCCCTCTTTTCGGGGAGTATGGGGTGGGACTCCCTCTGGGGGGCTTGCCTGGGAAGTCTGTTTGCAGGCAACCCCATCAGCAGCTATATCATTGGAGCGCAAATGCTCGAAGCCGGGGTGAGCGTTGTTGCGGTGACCGCCTTTATTTGCTCTTGGGTCACTGTCGGTCTTTTGCAGTTGCCTGCTGAAATCGCCGCCTTGGGCTGGAGGTTTGCCGTTGTTCGAAATGCTTCCTGTTTTGGTCTCTCCATGGGGATCTCTTTTGGGGTCGCCATTTTTTTGAAGTTTTTCGAGGTGTAGCTTGTCGAGTGCAATCAGCCGAATGGATCCCGAATCTCGGTACACCATTTACTTCCCTCGGTTGCTGTTTCCCGCGTCGGTCCTGGTTCTTTATCTCGTGCTTTGGAGTGTGGCCCCGCAGAAGGCCTGGTTGGCCATGAGGAGCAGCCTCGGCATTCTCTATCATGTCCTGCCGTCTCTGTGCTTGGTTTTTCTTCTCATGGCAGGACTGCATCTCTTTTTGAAGGTGCCGCACTTTTCAAGGGTGTTGAGGAAGGGGGCAACCATCCGGCGAACGGCGCTCGCTGCCGCTGCAGGTATCGTTTCGGCAGGCCCGATCTATGCCTGGTACCCCATGCTCAAGGATTTACGGGAAAAGGGAGCAGATCATTCCCTGATCGCCGTTTTTCTTGTAAACCGCGCGGTCAAGCCTTTTCTGCTGCCGGTGATGGTTTCCATGTTTGGGTGGGCCTACGTTCTGATTCTCACGCTCCTGACCGTGGCAGGGTCGCTTTTCGTGGGGTTCGTCGTGGCCGCCTTGGTGGATTCTTCAACTGGGTCAAAGCGAAATGGTCCCCTGCGTCATCGAGAAAAGCCCGTGGGAGGGTGATTTCAATGAGGCTGGAGGCCGTCCGCCTGATTTCTCAGGCGGACGTCGGGGCCATTATCGGGGCTTCCCTAACCGACCATTCAGTTGAGCATTTGCTGGAGTTGTGCAATACCGAAACCTGTATTATCATGCCGGGAGATACCGTGCCTCTTTCCTCTGTGCTCTTTGACTAGGGCGTGCGTGCCCTTTCAGGAACAAGAGTCATTGACGCAGGCCTTGCCATGCGATGCGTTAGCCAGGGCGCGAATTTCAGGCGGATCAAAGGAGCCAGGCGCCTCACGATGCTTAAGGGATAAAAGCCTGGCATTTCTTCAATCAATTTATGAATGGAGGAGTGGATCATGAAAAAAGTGGTGCTTTTTGCCTTCAATGGCGAATTCATGTGTTTTATTCATGTGCTCTTGAATGCTTTGGACATGAAGGCAAGAGGGTATGATGTGAGGATTGTGATCGAAGGGTCAGCAACGAAACTTATTCCGGAACTGGCCAAAGAAGGGAACCCCATGCATTCTCTCTATATCAAGGCACAGGAAGGCGGTCTCATTGATGGGGTATGCAGAGCTTGTTCCAACAAGATGGGCACTATGGATGCAGCCAGAAAAGAAAGCCTCAACCTTTTAGACGAGTTGAGCGGGCATCCCGGTATGGCCCGTTATCAGGAAGAAGGCTTTGAGGTAATTACGTTTTAGAGCCGATATCGTAATCTCAAAAGGTATGTCTTCCCTTCTTTCACGAAGTGGCGGGATTGTAATGGGATAGACCTTCAGCTTATAATGTAAGTCTTCACATTAGTGTCCGGAGGGAACATGGCCAAAATCGTCCTTGATTTCGTTGATGAAGATCTAATGAGGATAGAAGCCAAATTATTAGACAATGATGCCCAGGAGGCCTTACGTTTTTTGAAAGAGGTCATAAAACCGAAGATCATGGCAAAGGGGTCGAAGGAGCTGGATACAGGCAAGTCCACAGGATTGCGGACCTAACGAGCTTCGAAGACCTCTTTGAAGGGAAATGGATCCAGCGTCCAGACGAACGAAAGAGGCTGAACAGAAGATCAGCATCCTCTATGAGATTACGAGGTATGTCTCCTCTCTTCTCGACGTCCAACTCGTCCTTGATGCCATTGTCAATCTGCTGGTGGACGAGTTCAAGCTGGATGCTTGTTCCATCCGCTTGCTGGAAAAGAATGGCGACCTAAGAATCAAGAGTCAGAAGGGCTTGAGCAAGGCATTCGTCGAACAAGCGACGAGAAAACCCACTGTTGATAGCTACTCGGGGGACTGTTTTCTTACGGGCAAAATCGTCATTGTCAACGATGCTGACCAAACTGACAAACCCATCTCAACAAATCGCATCGTCTGCGAGGATATCCAGTCTTTTGCAGTCACACCTATAGAAGTTGAAGGAGAAACGATTGGAGTTTTGGTGACGGCTTCCAAGAAAAGGAATTACTTCCACGAGCGCTTTAATGACGTGATCTATGTCATATCTAACCAGATCGGTATCGCCATAAGGATTTCTCAACTCTATGAGGAAATCCACGCCTTAAATCAAGGACTAGAAAAGAAGGTCAGGGAACGCACGGCAGAGCTGGAAGAAAGAACTCAACAGCTGATAGCAGCGGAGAGGCTTGCCACGGCAGGCGAAATGTCAAAAAGGATAGCCCATGAGCTCAGAAATTCGCTCACAGTGGTAGGGGGCCTTGCACGGAGGCTCTATGAGAAATCGACCATGAATGATCATAATAGAGAAGACCTGAAAATTATTTTCGAAGAAGTCAAGACCTTGGAAGAAAAAGTTTCAAACCTCATAAAGCTCGGTGCGGGGGAATAGGTCCCTATGCCTAAGAAAAGGAAAGGCTTACGGTTCGGCCCACGTTACAATGACACTGGATGAAGTTCTGGATGCACTGAAAGAGGCAACTGGAAAAAATGGAGGCCAAACGACTATGAAAATAGCCATTGACGTTTCTTTTTCGGGCGGGAAAAGGGTAGATGCCCGAATAGGCGACATGCTTGTGCCCACGGATCAGAGTAAAGAAAACGGGGGAGAGGGAACGGCGCCCGAGCCTTTTCAACTTTTTCTTGCCTCGATTGCGACCTGCGCAGGGATTTATGCGCTCGAATTCTGCAAATTGCGCGAGATTGAAACCGATGGCATGCTGTTGACCATGGGCTGCGAGTTTGACGAGAAAAGGCATGCGTGCGAAAGGCTGAACATCGGCCTGAAACTGCCCGCCGGATTCCCAGAGAAATACAAGAAGGCCATCGTGAGATCAATGGATCTCTGCAGCGTGAAAAGGCATCTGATCCATCCGCCTGAGTTCGTCATAACGGCGAGTTGACGCCTCACCCTCCGCGACGTGCGCTCATTCCATCCACACACCGAGCCGGACGCGCTAGTGCTCAACGAGGTCAATGATCGTGAGGTCGCATTTGTGCGACTCCATTTGTTGATTCAATTGCAGAAAAGCTACGCCATTTGCAATCTTCATGCGCCCTTCCCGTTACCTGCCACAAGATAAGTATATGACGATTCAGGGTTTTGTTTCCATGAAGGGTTGTCCCGTGTCCATGGCATACACGTTGCTCTATCTGAAATGATAGGATGCCTGTACGACACCCCTTAACGGGACGAAATAACCCAAGCAAAGTCAGGAGTTTTAGCAATGAGTCACGATGAAAAGCACAGAATACAAGATATGGAGATCAAGGAGACGTTGAGCCATATCAAGCACAAAATCCTTATTATGAGCGGCAAAGGCGGTGTGGGCAAGAGCAGTGTGGCTGCCTACCTGGCGGTGATACTTGCCGGCCGGGGATTCAGGGTTGGTCTCATGGATGTGGACCTCCACGGCCCGAGCATCCCCAGGCTACTGGGATTGAAAGGAGAGACCCAACCCTCATTTCATCCTGAAAAGGTGATGCCCGTCTGTTTTACTCCGAACCTACACGTCATTTCCATCGAGTCGCTTATGGGGGAGAATAAAGATCTGGCAACCATATGGAGGGGCCCGATCAAGATAGGCGTCATTAGGCAATTTATTTCGGATATAGAGTGGCCAGACCTGGATTATCTCATTATCGATTCTCCTCCCGGAACAGGGGATGAGCCTTTGACGGTGGCACAGACGATACCCGATGCAAAAGCGCTCATTGTAACCACGCCGCAAGAAATTTCCCTCGCCGACGTGAGGAAGTCCATCGATTTTTGCCGGCAGGTAAAAATGCGAATTCTCGGTATCGTGGAAAATATGAGCGGGATGCTCTGTCCGCATTGCGGAAAGGAGATCGACCTCTTTGGCATAGGGGGAGGAGAATTCCTTGCTCGGAAAGAAAATCTTGCTTTTCTTGGAAGGCTGCCTCTGGAGCCTGAAATTGTCAGGCAAGGAGACGCGGGAAACGTAAGTGGTCTGGACGGTGACCGCCTTCCATTCAATAAGGCCTTCAATGCCGCGGTGGATCAGGTGATCCATTTGACCAAGGACGATCCCGGCAGCGCTGTCTTACCGGAACAAAGCGCCACGGAATTGCGTTCAGAGCGCACAGAGGGAAGCGACATGAATAGGATTGTCTTCGCTATCCCTCTGGCTGGGTCAAAGCTCTGCTCCCATTTCGGCCATTGTGAACAATTTGCCCTTATAGAGACGGAAAATGGAAACATCAGAGGGAAAAAGATGCATACCCCTCCGCCTCACGAGCCAGGGGTGTTGCCGAAATGGCTCCATGACCTGGGTGCTCAGGTGATCATAGCCGGCGGGATGGGCAGCAGGGCTCAGCAGCTTTTTGTCGAAAGTGGGATCAAGGTGATCACTGGCGCGCCCATGGATGCACCAGAGTCGCTGGTCAACCTGTGGCTGGCAGGCATGCTCGTAACAGGAGAGAACGTCTGTGATCACTGATGCGTCCCGTGAGTGAAGGCTCCCACAGCTCTTCTTTGTCGGGTTTTTTCAGGGGAAGGAGACCGGTGGAAGCGGTTTGGTGAGGGGGTGCCATCTAAATGAAAACGCTTGTAGATGACGGAAAGGGAGAACTAAGGGGCAAGAGGCTTAAGGAGGAAGAGGATTTCTTCAGTCCCAAGGCCTATCAACGGTGGATGAATCCCCTTTACAGGGGAAGCATAGACAACCCGGACGGCCATGCACGTCTCAGCGGTAAGTGCGGGGAGACGATCGAAATAGGCCTCAAATTTGAAAAGGAACATGTCAGCCAGGCCGCTTTCATGACAAACGGTTGCGCTGCGATTACGGTGTGCGGTTCCTTCGCCGCCGAAATGGCGATCGGCAAAAACCCCGAAGAGCTCTTGGAAGTCACTGGCGAGAGCATTATGGACACCGCAGGGAGTTTCCCGAAAGAAGAAGCCCACTGCGCCCTTCTTGCGGCGGAGACCCTCCAGGAAGCGCTTCACGATTACATGGTCAAACAAACCGGGTCGAGAAAGTGAAAAGAGGCGGAACCTATCTCGTTCCTCAACGCAGTCAGAAAAGGAATTTCAACGGAGGAGAAAGGTACTATGAAATGCGATGTCATCATTGTGGGTGGAGGACCGGCAGGAGTTATAACTGCCCTAACTGCAAAGAGCGTGTATCCTGATAAATCCGTTCGTCTTGTCAAAGAGATTGGAGATAGTGTCATCCCCTGTGCTATCCCTTATATGATGCAAACCATGTCCAGTCCCGATCAGAACAAGATGGGTAATCAACCTCTCGAAAACGCAGGCATACAGATTATTGTGGGAAAAGTGGTCTCCATCGATACAAATGCGCACACCATCACGTTAGAATCGGGCGAGATTTCAACTTATGAACGACTCGTTTTGGCGACAGGCACCGAGGCGGTGACACTGCCGATCCCAGGGGTTGACAAAGAAGGGGTTTTCTCGATTCGAAAAAGCTTGTCCGCAATGGCTGACATGCGGCGAGAGGTGGAGAAGGTCAAGAATCTGACCATTATTGGCGGTGGCTTCATAGGTGCGGAATTTGCGGATGAGCTCCAACAAGTTCCTGAAAGGCAGATTCATCTCATTGAGATTATGCCGAAGATATTATTCACGGCGTTCGATGATGAATTTTGTGATGCAATTGAGCGCGCTTTGGTGGAATCTGGTATTCACGTTCACACCAGTCGTCGCGTGGTATCCATTGACGGCGATAGGCATGTGCAGTCCGTGACCCTCGAAAACGGGAAGAAGATTCCCGCCGATTTGCTATTAGTAAGCGTGGGAGCAAAACCTAGTAACGAGCTTGCAGAAAAAGCCGGCTTGCGCGTCGTTGATAATGGCTCCATTTGGGTGGATGAATATATGAGGACCACAGCAGAAGATGTGTTTGCTGTAGGTGACTGCGCCGTAAAGCGAGACTTTTTCACAAGAAGAGCCGTTCCCGTTTGGCTTGCGTCAACGGCTACAGCGGAAGCGCGAAACGCTGGCACAAATCTTTACGGGATCCGCGTCCTGCATCAGATTCAGGGGACAGTGGCAGCCTTCTCCACAAAGATCGGCAAAGTTTCATTTGCCAGTACGGGAATGACCTGCCGTACCTGCACAAAGGAGGGATTTCGGTACGTCTCTGCGACGGCCTCTGCGCCTGATAGGCATCCCGGGACACTTCCGGGAGCACAAGACCTCAAAGTGAAGCTCGTTTTTGCGGATAGATCCGGGATCATTCTGGGCGGCCAAATGTGCGGTGGTCCATCGGTAGGAGAACTGGTTAATGTGGTGGCACTCGCTATTCAGAAGAAAGTAACCGTACGCGAGTTGGATATGATGCAGATCGCTACGCATCCAATGCTCACGCCGGCACCAACGGTGCATCCGCTCATAAATTCGGCCCATCTGGCACTTGCAAAGTTGAGGGCTGGCAGAGCTTAGGAATGGCGGGCTCGTGGATGGCCACTTTGTAATGCTCGAAAATAAGGACCCTGAATAAAATGAAGGTGCTCGATGAATTAATTTCGACGCTCGACTTCAATGCCCCTGTGAAAGAGGTGCGTCAGGGGATATTTCACACCGGTGTCCTGACGCGGTATTGCGGCCTGGCCGCTACGCTGCCAAAAGACGCGCTTCGGCAGAAGCCGCCCCTCGTCAGGGAGCCCGGGCGCCTACTGGAAAAGACGCCGGAGGCGCTTGCACGCATGGCCTACTCGGAAAGCATCCTCGAGGCTTCTATTGGAATGGCCACCATCAACTCCCTCCTTGAAGTGGATCTTCATTCGTGCACGGAGCTCAATGCCGCCGACCTCATTTTGGAAAAGGGTGAAGGCAAGAATGTGGTGATTGTAGGCCATTTCCCCTTTCTTCCAAGAGTTCGCGAAAGGGCGAAGGCGCTTTGGGTCATTGAAAAAAACCCCAGTGAAGGAGATTATCAGGAAACCGAGGCAGACCGTTTCATCCCCCAATCAGACGTGGTGGCCATTACGGGAACATCCTTGACCAATCATACATTTGAACATTTGCTGAGGCTCTGTCCGCCCAAGGCCTATGTGGTCATGCTGGGCGATACCGTACCTCTCTCCCCTGTTCTCTTTGACTACGGCGTGGATGCTGTTTCAGGGACAAGGGTCGTTGATCCGGACCTTGCCCTGAGATGTGTCAGCCAGGGTGCAAACTTCCGCCAAATCAAAGGCGTAAAGAAGCTTACCATGACCAAATGTCGCCAGTAACACGTGCAAGAATCTCTCTATGAATCAAGCCAGAACAAGCTTGCCCAGCATTTCTGCCGCAACTGTCGATCAGGAGACCGGATTGATCGGGAGAACCGCGTTGTACGCGTTCTTATTGAATCTGGGTCTCGCAGTCATGAAAGGCGTCCTTGCCTTTTACTCAAGCAGCTTTGCCGTGACTGCAGGGGCCATTGATTCAGGAACGGACGCCGCGGCCTCCCTTGTCCTTTATGGAGGGCTTAAACTTTCGACGCGAAAGACACCCTCCTTTCCTTTGGGTCTCTACAAGATCGAAAACGTCATCTCCGTCTTTGTGGCCTTTTCCATTCTCTTTGCAGGATATGAAATCGCCCGGGAAATTCTGGCTGCGGCAGCTTCTCCGCCCGAGATCTCGTTGAGTGTGGTGATTCTGCTCCTGTTTTGCGTCGTGGCCTCTTATCTTTTTGGCCGGTACGCCATGTTGGCCGGGCGAAAAACGGAATCTCCCACGCTCATTGCGGAGGCCAGGCATCGGCAGGTAGACGTCCTTTCCTCCATCGTGGTGCTTGTATCGGTTCTGCCCGCCTATTTTGGATGGGATGCCAAATTCCACGGAATCTCCACCGATCAGATCGCAGCAGGTGTGGTCTTGATTTTCATCGGTCGGGCCGGATGGGCATTGCTTTCTGACGGCATGCGTGTGTTGCTGGACGCATCCGTTGATTTTGAGACGCTCGACCGGGTCAGGGATATCCTGGCGCGTCACCCCATGGTGGTCAAGGTTCAATCCCTCATGGGACGGAATGCCGGAAGATTTCGCTTCCTTCAGGCAAGCATTATCATAAGGACAGACGACCTCCAGAAAGCGCACCAAATCAGCGAAGACCTCGAGATCGAGATCCGGAAAAAGGTGCCGCATGTGGAAAGGGTGATGATCCATTATGAGCCTCAGCCCCGGACGCATTCACGAATCGCCGTTCCGCTGACAGACCCTGCAGGCAGTATCAGCGACCATTTTGGCGAATCCCCTTACTTTGCGCTCGTTACGCTGCGCCTCTCTGATGGCCAAGTTGAAGTGCAGGAAGTGATCGCAAACCCACACAGAGACGTTGAAACAGCCAAGGGCATTCGTGTTGCCGAGTGGTTGGTCCAGCAAAAGGTAGACCGGGTGTTCATGAAGGAAGACCTCTCTCACAAGGGCCCGGGGTACGTTTTGGGTAAAGCGGGCGTTATAACGGAAAAGACGGCAGCGAGCCAGTTGATGGAAATCCTGTCTGATTTCGGGACCGACAAGCCTGGGGACAGTGTCTTGAAACAGCGAGAAATGCCATGGCGCTAGATAGTGGTAGCAGCCAAAGATTTAACGTTCAGGAGACCCTGGAATTTTATCGGTTCATCATCGACAGCTTGCCTGTGGCAATTCTGACGGTCGATTCCGAGCTCCGCATCAGCAGCTTCAATTCATGGGCTGAAAAGATGACCGGTTATACTGCCAGAGAGGCAAGAGGAGCGTTTTGCGGTGACATCTTGCGCGGTGCAAAGTGTGGTGCACATTGCCCTCTTAGGGCCATTTTTTCCAGTGAAGAACCGATCTTGGGGATCGAGAGTACCATTCGGACCCGGCTCGGCGAGATCTTGCCCGTCACGATGAACACGGCGGCATTGCTGAATGACGATGGCATGCTGATCGGCGGTGTGGAGTCTTTTCAGGATATCTCCTACCTGAAGGCGCTGGAACGGGAAAAGGACAATCTCATCTCCATGTTGGCCCACGACATGAAATCTTCCGTGAGCATTATTGGCGGGTTTGTCTTGCGGCTTTTGCAGAGGGCGGACCATATTGATGCGGGAAAGACGGAGAAGTATCTTGGGATTGTGAAGGAGGAGGCGGAAAAGCTGGAGTGGTTGATCAATGACTTCCTGGAGTTTTCCAGGCTCCGGATAGGCAAACTGAACCTTAACTTCGGCGTCACATCTATCGATAAGATTCTGTTGGAGCTCTGCCAGGCCTACGAACCTGATGCGAACAGTCTCGGGATTGCCCTTCATCTCCAAAATGAAGAGGACTTGCCCCTGATTGAGGCGGACGCCAGGCAGTTACGAAGGGTTTTTACCAATATACTGGACAACGCGATCAAGTTTTCCGGAGCAGGGAAAGGCATCACGGTCTCGACTCGGCGCGGGGGAAGGGAAATCCAAATAGGAATAAGGGATGAGGGGATGGGTATTCCTCCTGAAGAACTCCCTTATGTTTTCGATGCGTTTCACCGGTCTGAAGCCAGGGAGAAAACCAAGGGCTACGGCCTGGGACTCGCGATTGTAAAAGCCATTGTGGAGGCCCATGGCGGAAGGATTGAAGTGAGCAGCGAACTGGCAAAGGGATCATCATTTGAAGTGACGCTGCCAGTAAAGAAGATTTGAATAGTGGCCTTGAACATATGGGTTGAAGCGATACCGGCCGACGCGCAAATACCGATCTTGCTGGAATTGCCTTTGCATTGTTCGAGTGATGGGCCCTGTCAGTAGCGGTCTGAGTTTGCTTTTAGCGGATCCCGGAGGCGCCATTGGCCAAGAATACGAATATGAGGTCCTCAAAGATACGGGCAAAAGCTTGCGGCTTGACCCCGACGGAGGCGATCCTTGAGAGCATCTCCGACGGGGTCTTCACGATTGACCTGGCATGGCGCGTAACCTCGTTTAATCGTGCGGCCGAGGAAATCACCGGTATAGTGCGCCAGGAGGCCCTTGGCCGGCTTTGCTCGGAGGTTTTTCGCTCCAGCATGTGCGGGGAGGACTGCGCCCTCAAGCGGACATTTAAGACCGGAAAACCCGTTATCGGCAAATCCGGGTTCATCGTCGACGCGGACGGTGAACGTATTCCAATCAGCATTTCCACCGCCGTGATCCGGGACGGCGAGGGAACGGTTGTTGGCGGGGCGGAAACCTTTCGAGATTTGAGCGAAGTGGAGGCGTTGCGTCGGGAATTGGAAGGACGGTGCCGCATCGGGGATCTGGTGAGCCGCAGTCCGGTCATGCAAAAAGTGTTTGAAGTCTTGCCCGCCGTGGCGGCAAGTCCGAGCACGGTTTTGATCCTCGGCGAGACTGGGACGGGCAAAGAGAGGGTGGCGCGGACTATCCATTCCTTGAGCCCGCGCCGCAAAGGGCCATTCGTCGCCGTTAACTGCGGCGCCCTTCCGGATACACTCCTGGAATCGGAGCTTTTCGGATACAAGGCAGGGGCGTTCACCGGCGCAATGAGGGATAAGCCGGGACGTTTTGCGCTGGCCAGGGGTGGAACCCTGTTCCTGGACGAAATCGGTGAAGTGAGCCCGGCGCTGCAGGTGCGGTTCCTCAGGGTGCTGCAGGACCGGACCTATGAACCGCTGGGGGCGACGCACCCCGAGACAGCCGACGTTCGGATCATTGTGGCGACGAATAAGGACCTGGCGGAGCAGGTGCGTCTGGGCGCTTTCCGCGAGGACCTTTACTATCGCGTGAATGTTGTGCGGTTGGAGTTGCCGCCGCTCCGTCGACGCAAAGAGGACATCCCCATTTTGACGGAGCAGTTCATCGAACGCTTCAACCGGCTGCAGAAGAAGTCCGTCAAAGGGGTTACGGCCGATGCGATTGCCTTCCTGATGGCCCATGAATGGCCAGGCAACATCCGTGAACTGGAAAACGCCATTGAACGGTCCTTCATACTCTCTGACCACGGCCCCATTGGTATAGAGCATTTGCCTGAGGAACTGACGGCGCACCGCGGAACACCTGGCGCCGATTCTGACATAAAAACGGCCCGTGAAATGCTCGATGCCTATACGATCCGCAGGGCTCTGGAACGAAACAGATATAACCGCCTTTTCGCAGCCAGGGAGCTGGGCATCCACAAGAGCACCCTGTTTCGAAAAATGAAGCAGTTGTCCATTTCTCTTCCTCCCACCGACGGGCGGTCCAACCGGTTACGTGTACAGTCGCACAAAAGCAACTCAACAGAGTGTGGATAGTCGCATCGATGCGTCTATACCTCGTGGCGCACCGCCCGTTCTGTAATCTTATTAAGTAAGTTATTTCATATAGTTGCGTTAGATTACCACCACCTACCCCGCCCTGGCACGAGGATTGCTATACATATAAAGCGAAAGGCGGGGCCAATAGATTGAGAGCGGCGTTCGCAGTCTGGAATGAGAGGATCGCACCGGTTTTCGATGTGGCCAGCCAGGTCCGTCTGACGGATGTGGAATCTGGGCGTGTTGTCAGGGAGGACACGGTATACCACCTGCGGGACGCCCCGCTGGCGGAAAAGGCGATTTGGCTCGCCGAGCAGGGCGTTGACGTCCTTGTGTGTGGGGCGATTTCCCGCCCTTTGCAGTCTATGGTGGCAGGGTATGGGATTCGGGTGATCCCATTCGTGGCCGGCGATCTCCAGGAGATCACCCAGGCGTGGCTTGCCGGAACGCTTGAGAGCGGCCTCTTTGCCATGCCAGGGTGCTGTCGCCATAAGAGGGGGCACCGATTTCAGGGCAGTCGCGCCTTTGAAGGGCAAGAAAGCGTTGTTAACGCGAGAAAAAGAGGGGCACCGGGTCCGCGCGGCCGGCAAAGGCGTGGCCGGGTGGATGGAAACCCTCAGGGAAGTTGGGAAGGCAACGAAACAGATTAACTCCGTGATTTTTTACGCCTTAGATTTTGTTTATTGAGGTTTAATTCAAATTTGAGGACCCAGCAGGGTATTCGATTGCCCCTGGAAGTCACTTGAGAAAGGAGAACAAAGCCATGCCAAGAGGAGACAGAACTGGGCCAATGGGCCAAGGCCCAATGACGGGCCGTGGAGCAGGATCCTGTGCCGGATTCGGAATGACCGGGTACAGCAATGTTTCACCCGGACGTGGTTTCGGAGCAGGCTTCAATTGGGGCCGCGGACTTTGGTGCCGCAGCTTCGGCGCTGGTGGACGCGGTTGGCGAAACTGGTTCCATGCGACCGGCCTCCCTGGCTGGATGCGCTTCGGCGGGTCAACTGCTCCGTTTCAAGGGCCTGATCCGGACTTAGAAAAGCAAGCGCTCAGGAGTCAGGCCGAGGCCTTGCAGTCCGAACTGGCGTTCCTGAAGAAGCGGCTCAGCGAGATTGAAGGCAGCACAGCGCAGTGAGTCGTACCAACTTGAACGTGGCCGCGCCGTATTGCTGGCCGGTGCGGCCTTTTATCCAAGATGCCCAGTCGTCATGACCTAAGCAGTGTCCATCCATAAATCGGGGATTTCTGGATGGCGCTTTCAGCAGTCAGCACTAAAAAGGATGGGGTTGCATATGAATATAACCATCATCGGCGGCGATGCCGCCGGGATGAGTGCGGCCAGTCGAATCAAGAGAAACAGCCCCGATTTTCGGGTCATGGTGCTGGAAAAGACCAACGACGTTTCCTACAGCGCCTGTGGAATGCCCTATAACATTGCGGATCCGAAGAGGGACATTGAAGACCTGGTCGTCAGACAGGCCAACGTTTTTAGAGAAAAGCAGGGGATTCATCTCTTGACCGGTCATTGTGCGGAGCTCATCGATCCGATCAACAAAAGCGTCCTCGGAACCACCACAGAAGGAAAACCTTTTCTTTTTCCTTACGACCACCTATTGATTGCGACCGGTGCCTCACCGATTATTCCCGATCTGCCCGGGTTTGACCTTCCGGGAGTGCTCGCGCTCAAGAGTCTCCAGGATGGAAGAAGGATCAAGGAATACCTGAGCGCAAATCGTGTTAGGAAAGTCATGATTCTCGGCATGGGGTATATCGGGCTGGAAATGTGCGAGGCTTTGCGCGCCCTCCAACTGGATGTGGAAATGGTCAAAGCGCGTTCCGGTTTTCTTCCTTGGATGGACCAGGACATGGCCGCCCTGGTGAAGGAAGAAGTGGAGGCAAACGGCGTCCGCCTGTATCCGGGTCATGTGGTGACGGGGATCGAGAAGGCCGGAACCTCCCTCAGATTGGTTTGCACGGACCTCGTCCTGGAAGGGGAGATGGTGCTCGTCTCTGTAGGGATCACTCCCAATAGCGATCTCGCTTTGAAAGCAGGGCTGGAGTTGGGCATCGGCAATGCCATTTCGGTGGACAGAGGGTTGAGGACCACGAGCGGCGACATTTATGCTGCCGGAGACTGCGCAGATGCCTTTCACGTTGTAACCGGCCGGAAAGCTTATATCCCTCTTGCGCTCAGGGCAAACCGTGCAGGGTGGGCGGTTGCAGACAACATATGCGGAAAAGAGGTTGAATTACAGGGCGTTGCAGGGACAGAGGTTTTCAAGGTGTTTGAGCTCGAAGTGGCCCGCACCGGCCTGAATGTGAAGGAGGCAATCGATTCAGGGTTCGACGCGGCTGAGGTGGTCATCCAGTCACGCAGCAGAGCCCATGCCCATCCGGGGTCGACCACCATCTGGGTAGAAATGGTCGGTGACAGGAAATCCGGCAGACTTCTGGGCGCTCAGATGGTCGGCAGGGAGGGTACGGCCGCTCATCGCATCAATGCCGTTGCGGTCGCTCTCCATGCAGCAATGACCGTGGACGAATTCAGCCAGACCGACCTCGCCTATGCCCCTCCGTTCAGCCCCGTCTGGGATCCCATGCTGACGGCGGCCAATCAATTGCTCAAGCAGATGTGATGAAAGTATGAAGCCTGAAACCGAGGTGAATGACAGATCAGAATGAAGAGACGCCACGATAGGCTTACAATTCACTTCCGGCAGATCATGATTTTTGAGTGGCCGGAAGGCGTTATGACCTTCTCGACGCTCCTGAAGTAGCGCCCGAGCATCATCTTCTCATGCCTCAGGATTTTTATCGCACTCTTAGCCCCCATGGATGCAAGACGCAGATAGAACATGGCTCTCACGAGTGGCTTCTCCGGCAGGTCATGCTCCATCATGAGG
The DNA here is from genome assembly GCA_963830155.1 of uncultured delta proteobacterium. Taxonomy (GTDB): domain Bacteria; phylum Desulfobacterota; class DSM-4660; order Desulfatiglandales; family Desulfatiglandaceae; genus CAWHLE01. The sequence continues at coordinate 68,257 of CAWHLE010000005.1, forward strand.
AAGAGCTTTCCCGGTTTAAGAACCCGGAGTATCTCTTGTAGCGATCGCTCCTGTGTCTGGCCTTTGAGCTCGTAGAAGGCATGAGAGCACGTTACTGCATCGAAACTTTGGGCTGGAAAAGGAAGGGATGCCACATCGGCCTCAACTAGGCATATATTCTCATATATTTCAGTCTTTTTCTGATTGCCGCGCAGCATTCCTCGGGAAAAATCGACCCCGACCACAAGCCCGGCCTTTCCCAGCTTTTTTCGAAGACGTAATAGCAGGGAGCCGGTGCCTGTACATATGTCCAGTATCCGGCCCCCTTCTCTTACGGGAACTATATTGGCAAGGAACTCCCTCGCAGTCCCCTGCGCATCAGAGGAATGAAACGCGACGAACCTGTCGTAAAACCGGGAAAACGCATTGTAGTAGGTTTGTCTGATGCTCTTCTTCATCCATTTCCCATTTCCGCTTTGGCTGGGTGCACCTTGTCAGAATCAAGGAATGAACGCCATTTGAGAAAAGCGCACCTCTCGGAAGACGGCAAAGACCGGACCATCAGTGATGAAACAAATGTGCCAAATATGCGGATGAGATCCGCAATGCCTTTAACGGATACCTACCGCCCCTTTCTGAAGAGATTCCACTGGATAAAGGGAAATGGCTCTTTGAGGGCATTTTTCAACACAACGACCGCATCCAATGCAATGTTCGGGATCAATCCGGGCGACGTCCTCTAACGCGACGGCCGCGGTGGGGCATGTATATAGGCATACTCCACATCCCACGCATTTTTCTTCATCCACAAGGGCACAAAACTTCAGAGCGGTATCCCCTTGATCCATTTGCATGATGCGCGCCTTCAAAGAGACGACGCGAGCTTCCAAAGATTGGACTCTTCTCCTCAGAATCTCAATCTCATTCTCCGGCATGGTCCTATACCGCTGATTTTGCAGTGTAGCGAGTCCGGCATAGAAGGGACTCCGCATTCCGCTTCCTTTCCGGTTTAAATGGTTCCCGCCACGACTTCTTCTGTTGTATGGCATTCCGACCCTTTTACCCAGTGGTCTCACGAGACGCTGGCATTCATCAGGTTACGTTCGTTTTTGGGAGGCATTAATGCTCGATTCAATGGCTTCAATCTGCTTATGCAACTCATTTGCCTGATCTTTCAGGCTCTTTAACTCATCCTCCTTTGATGAAGCGGTGGGAACGGGCTGGCCTGAACCGCCCATTCCGCGGCCCATACCTTGGCCCCGGCGCATACCTCCTCCTCGACCCATACCCATCCCTCGGCCCATACCTCCTCCGCCTCCCATGCCGTAGTGATCGGCCACATTGGGTGCGTTTGTGGGTTTGAAATCTCTCCCCTTGAATCTTTCAACAGCCTCTCTTATTGTCCCGGATTGTCCTGCAAATATTTCAACATGCGAGGCGGAAAGGGTCTGCACGGCATTGGGGCCCACATTTCCGGTTATGATGGCCTTAGCCCCTTTGGAGGCCACAAACTGGGCCGCCTGAATACCGGCCCCGCCACCCAAGGTGACACTCTCATTATCAAAGGCCTCAAAGCTCATATCGTCTGTCTCCACAATGACAAAATAGGCACACCGCCCAAACCGTGGATCGATCTGTGACTCTAAGCTCTTTCCGGTACTGCTTATAGCGATCTTCATATCCATTTCCTCCAATGTTTAGGTTTTTATTGGTTTCTTCAATAGTCAACGGACGGAAAAAGCCTCTTGTCGGTGTGAGGCAAGAACATGGCTGCCACATACTCATCCATGAAAGGTTGATAATTGGTGAGCTCGATGTTGGTTGTGCTCCTTGCAATCTGCACCGCCCGCTCCATGGTATGAACGGACAGGAGGCACATGCGGGCGCCCGTGAGAGAACTGTTGCCAACAAAGCGGATCCTTTTTGGATCAATATCCGGCAACAGCCCTATGCCGATGGCCTTTCGGATATCCAGGTAACTTCCGAAACCTCCCGCCACATACAGGCTCGCGATATCCTCGAAATTCAAGCCAACGTAATCGATAAGGGACTTCATGGCAGCAAAGACCGCGGCTTTCGATCGAATGAGATGGCTGATGTCTGATTCCGTTATCACGAGGTCGCGTCCAGTCTCCGTCTCATCTCCATAGGCCAAAACGAATTCGAGCTCCCCGTCTTTATCCACGATTCGCCCATGATCGCCAGCCAGTTGAAACCTTCCCTCGTGGTCAATGATATGGTTTTTTGCAAGCTCGTGGAGACAATCAATAAGGCCGGAGCCGCAAATGCCCTTCGCCTTTGTCTTCCCGATGGTCTTAACCTGCACTTGCCCGTCGGACATGATCACCTTCTCAATGGCCCCACGTACGGCCCGCATGCCATGCCTTATCCCTGCGCCTTCAAAGGCAGGCCCTGCGGAGGCAGAGCAGCAGACCATCCACTCATTGTTGCCGAGGGCGATTTCACCATTGGTCCCTACGTCGATAAGGACACTGATTTCGGGTCTGTCGGCGATCCCGCATGCCAGGATTCCTGCGACAATATCCCCTCCCACATAGCTCGCCACACCGGGAACCACCTGAATGATGCCTTCAGGGTGGATATCTATCCCCACATTCTTCGCCGGAACCTGAGGGTAGACCGTCACGGTCGGCACATAAGGATCCAGACGGATCGAACAGGGAATCAGAGAGAGGAGCAGGTGGCTCATAGTGGTATTTCCTGCTGCCACGACACAGGTAATCTCCCCGGAATCGATTCCCTTTTCTTCGGTCAGTGCACGGATGAGCTGGTTAATGTTTTTGACAACCGCCTTGTGCAGCGGATCGAGTCCCCCCTCTTTGCTGCATGCATAAATCATCCTGGTAATGACATCCTCACCGTAGCCAGCCTGCAGGTTATGGGTCCCGGCAACCCCGAGGACCTTTCCGGATTTCAAATTGATGAGCTGAGCGACCACCGTTGTCGTGCCAACGTCCACGGCCAGACCGTAGTTATGGTCGGTGGCATCCCCGACCTCTATCTGCAAAATTCGCGAGATATCGCCGTGTTTGGCAAGGGTGGCCGTCACCTTCCAATCATTGTCCCGAAGTTTTGAAGCCAAACCCTGAAGACAACGCAATAAAATTTCAAAATCCCCGTATTCCGTTTTTCTCCTCAATTCTCTAATAATTCGATCTATATCGCTGACATTGTCCTGAAGTGTCGGTTCTTTGAGCACCAGGTAAATCTTCTGTACAAGGGGCTCATAAAGGCTCACAAGATCAACAGGCCGCCGGTGGAGGGAGATCTTTTCAGGTTCACTGTAATCAACCGGCATCTCATCCAGGAGGATCTGGGCTTCATCCAGACGGGACTCGGGCGGTATGAGGATCTCCATATCTGAATCAATTTTCATCCGGCAGGCAAGGACATACCCTTGTTTAATCTCTTCCTTAGACAAAAAGCTAATGGAATGTCTGTCCGCCCGGATCTGTCCGCCGGTGATCTTGACGCGGCATCCTCCGCAGATCCCCTTTCCTCCGCAAAGATTATTGATGTGGACCTCTGCCCTTTCGGCAGCCTCCATGACGGTCGTCCCAGCCTCCACATCAATGGTTGTTTCACTGGGCAAGAATTTGAGTTTGTAAGACCTCATGGCAACGATCTAATTCCTTTTCAAATTTCAGGTGTATTTCAGTCCTCTCTCCACACTTCCCCGTGGGGCGTCATGACCCGGATGAAAAGCATATCATCCAAATGCCTTGAAAACCGCTGGGTTCTTAATATGCATGGGGCGTGGTTGAAACCGGCTCATTGTCTGTCACCCAGTCGGATAATCAGCAAGGGGTGTGCCATCACTCAAAAAGATGCAGATTGGCCATGAAATATCGAATTATCAAATGGTTAGCCTGGATCTGGGAATGGGGTGAGAATTTGAGGCGAAAAAATTAGGTCGCTTATTTGCTATCAAATCAATGGAAATGATTGCATAATTGCAATATTCATGGCTTGCGCGGACGGTGATGCCCAAGGAACCGCGGCAGATAGCAGCCGGCCGCCCCTATCACCATCCTTGGGTGATCTCATCTATTATGTGCCCCGGCGCTGCCACAGAATGCCTGGCTAAGAACACCATGGGTCGTGTCTGCTAAAACAGGAGGGCGAATCCAGACGCTCTAATTGCAAGAGGTCTTGGGCGATGTCGTACTGCCCAAAAGGAGAAAACTATCCGAAAAGGACAAGCAGATCGAGCATAGTGCGGAATTTATCGAAGCACGTCGCAAACACCCAGCTGTGGAATCGGAGATCAACGCCCTTGAAAATTATGCTTTGGCCGAATTCAGTGGAATGCGCACCGATGCCCCGATCATGGAATGACTGGCTTCAAGCGGTATGTGGCGCTGGCAGTTTTAGCACGCAATATTCAGCTATCGGGTGGTAGAATCCGTCAAAGGGAATTAGAGCGACTAAAACCAGCCGCTTAAAGCAAAATAAAAATAGCGGGATTTACTTCTCAAAGGGAGCGGTGTTTATAAAAATCGTGATTGAATGGGCCATTCCCATTTTCCTTTCCGTCCTTCATGCCCCCGTTCTCAATTCGGCGTTTCGCCTTTTTGCCGCCATTCAAAGGCTTGCGCTGCCACTGCCGGATATTTGTAACTCTTGACCGGAACAAATCCCCCCGCCATCCTGTCCATGATCCTGTTCCAAGGGATTTTGTGAGAGGGAGAGGCGATCCTATAAAAGCACTGGATGCCGGAGTTGAGCAGCCTCAGGCTGATCGATCCGCCATGACGGTTTGGGCCCACTAAATGGCGGGGTCAATAACACTTGACCAGACTGATCTCTGGGGATAAAACCCACCTTACGGATTTACCCCCTTGCCCTTTTTGAATGTCGCCACCCCGTTGATGGAGCTTCTCCATGTCTGAAAAGACTGACCCCAAAGAGATCTCAAGCCTCCAGGATCTGCTCATGGCGCAGATGATCCAGATAGACACCCTCACCCTGATGCTCATCGAGAAGGGTGTTTTTGCGCAGGATGAGTTCTTCGCCAAGCTGAAAGAAGTCAAAGCGGAATACGAGAGCAGAAAACGCCGAAGCAGTTGAAAAATGGCTAAAATCTTTTGTCACCTTCGGGTTGAATGACCAACTTTAAGGATAAAGGAGCTCCTTGCAATGAGGAATGGTTTGAAAGTGATTGACATCCACAACCATGCCTACACCAAACCCTGGCTCGATTACCTGGCCCGAAGGACCGCGGAACCCCGCTTTGAGTGGACATCGGCCACCTCCGGCATCGCTCGCGTGGAAGGGGTTGTGGTGGCCCATGTGGACAAAGCCGGGGATTTTGACATGGAGGCCAGGGTCAGGGACATGGACGCGGCGGGAATCGATGTACAGGTGATTTCACACACCTGCCCCGGCGTGGCGGAGCTTCCTGTCTCGGAGGCCGTCGAATGGTCCAGAAGAATCAACGATATATTCGCCGGGATCTGCGAGCGGTGGCCGGGCCGCTTTGACTTCCTGGCCGCCATCCCTCCCCAGGATGTTGGGGAGGCGCTCAAGGAAATGGAAAGGGCCCAAAAGGAGCTGGGGGCAAAAGGGGTGCAGATGTACTCCAACGTGAACGGGGTGCTCTGCAGTGCCGAGGCGTTTGATCCGATCTTTGAGAAGGCGGCGGCGTGCGGCCTGCCGGTCAAGATCCACCCGGCCTTTCGGCCGCTTACGGCCGGGGCCATGAAGGCGGCGAACCTGCCGCTTCAGCTCTACGGTTTCACGCTGGATACCACCATGGCGCTCACCAGCATGCTTTACCAGGGGCATTTCGAGAAATGGCCAAACCTTAAAATCGTCCACTCCCACCTCGGTGGCATGGCGCCCTACATGATGGGCCGGGTGGATACGGCCTTCAAGCGGTACAGCAAGGAGTGGGCGTTCAAGGTGGATCGGCTTCCCTCCGAGGCCTATCGTGAGCACGTCTATGTGGACACTCTGGCCATGCACGTTCCCGCCATTCGATGCGCCTGGGAATACATGGGCGCGGACCACCTCCTATTCGGAACAGACTATCCCCACCGGGCCTCGGGGACGGTGGAGGGCAATCTGGAAACGATCGACCGGATGGGGTTTTCCCCGGAGGACAAGGCAAAGGTCCTCGCAGGGAATGCCGTGGCACTCTTCAACCTGGGGTAGACCCATCGATCACGACAAGTGCGTCGGTGCAGGAGACTGCGTGGCAGGCTGTCCCTACGGGATCATGGAAATGAATCTTGGATATCCCGACAAGCCGCGATAACAATGAATCATGACACCGCCGACTGCCGGGTCTTCTTCTGCGGTCAACATAAGCTGGGGGACGACTTTCCAGAGTTCTTCCCTGGGCATTCCATAAAAACTAATATTGGGATTTTTCTTCAACTCTATCGTCTCTAAAGAGGGGCAGATGACTTTATGAATCTTTTCGGCATACATCCGTTCACCCTCCACACAAGTCAGGACTTCCTGCGCGCTGCGGCGATAGGACATAATGGTGATGAAATCCGTCAAGTCCTGCACGTGTTCGCTAAACCGTTTCCGCTGGCCGCCGAAATTCAAGATCAATTCATCCTTGTCCCACCAAAAAGGCGTGTCCGCTGCAAGCCACAAATGGGGTGCCTTTTCGTCCAAAACCGACCTGGCCGTACGAAGAAAAGAGAGATAATCCTCCATGACGGTTTGACGGCTCTTTCCTTTTGCCTTCCATTCTTCGGTAAGATAGGGTTCCACATCGTACTCAATTCCCTGGAACAGCGTGTCTCTTGGAAGGGTGCGGCTGAAGGCGATCAGAGCCTGTAATTCGTCCAGCGCCCTCTCCCGGTTCCTGGGAAAGAACATCTTAGGATTTCCCCGAAGGGCCGCCGTGGTGACGTTGTGCTCTCCGGCCAACCGGATCAAGGCGCGAAAGGCTTTGGCGTCTCTGAGTCCTGTTTCGTCTTTGTCGCCCAACATCCTGATATGGACGGCCAGATGACGTATTTGGTTCTTTTCACAAAATCGGATGAGTCGTTGCCTCGCCTGAGGCGTCGCAAAAGCGGAATACGACCATACCCACATTCCCAGACTCTCGACGGGTTCCGCGTGTGAAGAGATGGGCATGCCCAATCCCATTGCCAGCAATAAGATAATGAGGATTCTTTTCGAATGTTTGCTAACCATTTAGCCCGGAAGTCCTTGAACGGACCTTTTTGGATTGGAACTCAAGAAAATGACTAGATTTCAATCCCTTGCCGCGTGATCAGAAGCAATGCCTCGTGACGGAACAAGCTTCTCCGACAAGCCGCAGCCTGGATCAGCCCAAATGTCCATGGAAAAGAAAGGTCGTGCCCAAATTCAGTCCATATCCTGATGAATCGAATTGCAAGGGTATCAAGAGAAGCATAAAATAGACGAACCAAAATCATTATCTAACCATCGAGAGAAGGTTAATGCCGGGACCCCAAGTGCCCTCAGATTGTAGATATATTGAGTCAAGAACGACCCAAAGCATGGCTTTTTCTCACCTTTGAAATCGCCTCATAGACATCTGCTTGAATCGCTTCAATGGATATCTCAAGCACGCGTGCCCGGATCCGGTCAATGACCTCAAACCGAGCTTTCCTTTCTGCAAAAAGAGTTCGTACACGGGGACAGGAATGACCGTAGCCACCGGTCGGCCGGAGCGTTCGACAATGACCTCTTCTCAGCCGTAATTGACGCTGCCGAGAAGGTCAGAGGACCTGCTGCGGGCATCCTTGGCATTTACCCCGGTCATTGGTCGTCACCTCATTTTCATTGATAATACGGCAAGTTAAATTTTTTTGTACATTTTGTCAATAATGCATATTTTGCCTGGAAGAGGTCATAAGCTGAGGCTTTCGCCGTTTCGGCGCGGATTAAACGAATAGTGGGTATGGGGAGTGCAAGGATGGTGGCCGGCGCCAAGGCCCTGAACCTGAGCGTCCATTTCCACTTGAAATACCAGAAAGAGGAGTCCGGTACAAACAAGCTTGTACATACGCATAGGAGGAATAATCAGGATGCAGACAGCCAAGGTATTCAAGAGCGGAAACAGCCAAGCGTATTCGGCAATCTAAGAAAGCTCTCACCGGATTCGGTTCGGATCTCCGCGATAACCGAGGTCGAACTCCGGTTCGCTACGTCCAACAGCAGTAAACCGGAACATAACCATCAAGTTCTCGATGAATTCTTGGGGCCGTTCCAGATCATCCAATTTGATAGTGCTGCAGCAGCCTATCATGGTGAGATCCGCTCGCGTTTGAGGCGAAGCGGAACGCCCATAGGAAACATGGACCTATTGATAGCGGCCCACGCCAGAAGTCTGTCGTTCACGCTCGTAGCCAACAACGTGAAGGAATTCGAAAAGGTGCCCGGATTAAAGCCGGAAAACTAGGTATAATTGAGCTTGTGGGTCGAGGAAACGCCGAAAGACCACATATCCATTTCTGAATTCGTGGGACTCGGCGGGGTTTACGGGGGAACCTTTTGTGCAAGCAGCATTCGAAAAATTTTCAGAGCCTGGAATCGAAAATTTTGAATTTTGAATCGGACTTTTATCTTCCGACCTCTGATCTCCGCTCACTGGCCAGCAACTTCCCAAATCCGGAATCTGGGATCCTGAATCCTATTTTTCACATCTGACTTCTGACCTCCGACATCCGGCCTATTCAATCTTGCACCAATCTCCCGCCTTCCCTGTTCCCCGAGCTTCCTCCCGCAGCGAATGCAGCGGATGCCGTTCCCCTGAATGTCCTTCTCCCTCAAGAGCTCCTCTTCTCAGCATCACGCAAAAAGAAGGTGGTCACGCAACCCATGCAAACCTTCCATTTCCCGATTCGAAGTCCCACCACGTCGCTGTAATGATTTCCTGCCATTTTCGATTTTTCCTCATGCCCCGCTTTCGGAGAGGAATGGGATCAAGGAGGCTATCCTTTAGGGATTGATCCCGGCTATCCTTCGGGTCCCCGAGGCGCACAAAACACACCTTAATTTCTGTCTCAGGGGTTGTTTCGCCTCGCCTGGGGGCACCAGGCACTCCCAAGGCTTCACCTGAGGTGTCGTTCCTGGTTTCTTTCTAAGCAGAAATACCGATTGGATAAGAGAATATCAATAAGGTGAAGTATGTATTTCGAGGGGTGGGGACACCGTATTTTTTGGCTACCATAAGCTCATGTTCATTAAAAAATGGGCAATTTAGATAAGTATATATCATTATTACAAAGTTACAGGTCATCCAAAACCTACCAGCCATGAGCTATCAGCTATGAGCTTCCTACTCGTCTGAAATCCGACCTCCGACTTTCGGCGCCTTTCGCTCTGACCTCTGATCTCCGACATCTGACATCCGGTCTTCCCCCTCCTGACCCTCCATGTCGTCAAGGGAGCCGTGTTTCGCCGAGGCCTCTGGGGCTCCCGGCCGACCCGCCCGGACAGGTGGACCATATATCCGGAAAACAAGGGAATTAAGTAGCATCGGACAAACAGGTTCCTGTTACTATTTTCTTCTTATTGCGGCTATTTTATGGGCCATCGGCGGTCTCTCTTCCGGGCTCAAGTGGCACCAGGCGGACACGGATGACCGAGTGGTCGTGCTCCCTAAGAAGGTGAGCATCTTATCAGGCCTGGACGAAAAATAGGCCGGTTTGTTCAAGCTCCATTCCTGCACGGTTATCCGTTTGGATCGATCTGAGGATGGCTGGGCACTCGCGAGCTCCTCGGACGATAAAAGGGGTTGGGCCAAGGCCGGTGATATCGAACGGATACGGATAAACGGGTGACTAACACCCAAGCGTCTATAAGAGGAAGGGACGCACAACCCCGTGCTGGTATGCCTGGGGGCCATGCGTCCCGTCAATTTACGCTTTAGGCACTGTGATGGCTGCAAAAAGGGTGTTTTCGCCTCTGTCAACCAGTAGGAGGATCGTTTCCTGGTCTTTCGCCTTCTCGATCATCTCCTTCACATTCTCCAGATCCTTCACCGACTCCCGATTGACCTGCACAATGACGTCGCCTGCGCGCAAGCCCGCTGTTTCGGCCGGGCTTCCCGGAACCACGCCAGTGATGACGACCCCATCGGCCCTCTTCAAGCCAAGGCCTCTTGCGATTTCAGGGGTCAAGTTCTGTAAGGTCATACCCAAGGGCCTGTGGGGTGACACATCCGCCACCGCTTCCTTCTGCGCCAACTGCCCAATGGTCACCTGACGATCGAGCACATCGCTTTTCCTCATAACCTTCACGGTGACCACCTTTCCTGCCGGAGTCGCCGCAACCGCGCGAGCTAATTCATTTGAGTCGGCGATCTTCTTGTCGTCAAACTGAACAATCACGTCCCCGGTCTCAATTCCTGCCTTGTCGGCGGGACCGCCCTTGGCAACCTGAGAGACCAGGGCGCCCTTTTCCTCTTTCAAACCAAAGGACTTGGCAAGTTCGGGCGTGATTTCTTGAACCACAGTACCGAGCCAACCGCGGGTCACGTGCCCCTTCTCCTTGAGCTGCGTTGCGATCTCTTTTGCCATATTGATGGGAATGGCAAAACCGATCCCCACATTCCCTCCGTTCTGGGAGTAAATGGCGGTGTTGATCCCCACAACTTCCCCTGACGTGTTTAGAAGGGGTCCCCCGCTGTTCCCCGGGTTTATCGAGGCATCCGTCTGGATGTAGTCATCGTAAGGCCCGGACCCGATGGCCCTTCCCTTGGCGCTCACGATCCCTGCTGTCACCGTCTGATCGAGCCCGAAGGGACTCCCTATGGCCACAACCCAGTTTCCCACCCTCAGTTTATCTGAATCGCCCAGCTTAAGCGCTTCCAAATCCGAGGCCCCATCGATCTTAATAAGCGCCAAGTCGGTTTTTGGATCCTGGCCAACCACCTTGCCTTTATACTCCTTTCCGTCGGCCACCTTTACCGTGATCTGGTCCGCGTTTTCGACCACATGATTATTGGTCAGGGTGTAGCCGTCGGTGCTGATCACAAAGCCGGAGCCCACTCCCCGCTGCTCGTGCCGATCTGGAAGACTCCCTTTCGAAAAAGAACCGAAGAAATCTCCGAAAGGGTTCCCGGGCATGGAAGGAAAGCCGAAACCCACGTTTTTCACCGTTTTCGTCACCTGGATGTTGACCACCCCGGCACGAACGCTTTTTGCAAGATTGCTGAAATCCGCCGGAATCATAGGAACGGCGGAATCGCTGTTTGAAGCACTCGCGTGCGCCTCATAGGTCTTGACCACCGGCGACATCCCGTAACCCAATCCCACGAGTGCCCCTGCAATGATGAAAACACCCAATGCTTTCTTGAAACTCTTTTTCCTTTCCATTTTTTGTTCTCCTCTTCAATCGGTTTTGGCCTGGATGGCCGTGCTCGTTTCGCAAAAGATAGCGCATCAAGGTTTCATGAACATGACAGAAACATTACAACGGCGTAATTTTGCAAAATTTTTTGAATTATTTAGCTGAACCAGCAACTATCTCATGCCCAAGGCAGGCAGGTTCGCCCATCCATCCTTCTCAAGAGGAGGTTCACATGAATACCGATAGGCTTACATCAGAAAATGAAGATTATCTTGAATTCATAAAGATTTCGATACCCACCAAAAACCCGTGTTGTAGTTCTCCGTAGGCTCTTTTCTCCTGATCCGCCCAAGTGCGGCGGTAGCACACGTCGCATTTCGGCCGGATTTCATTTTGGCGGGAGACCCGTAGCCTACACGTAGATGGACAGTCCTCGTGCAGTCCAACGAGGAACTCCTCGGCCGACTCTACCGGCATGTGGTGCTGGTCGATGGGAATGACGAACGCGGCACCGACGTGGGAATCATGACGGGAACAAACTTCGGGATCGATTGCATCCGGTCCAACGTGGAGGCGGAAGACGCGGTCGGTCAGGTGTTCAGCCGGGATTGCCTCCAGTACGAGGTGCAAATCCACGGCGGCACGGTCCTCCAAATCCTGGTAAACCACTTCAAGTCACAGGCCGGAAAAGGAGGCGTGGACCAGGTGCGAAAGCGTCAAGCCACGGAGGTGTGCAAAATCGTAAACCGCCTGGTTGCCCAGGGCCAGCACGTGGTCGTGATGAGGGATCTCAACGAGGGGCCTTCGGGCGCCGGCACCCAGGTCAAACTGAGCAGGTCCTTTTCTTAACGCTCAAGAATCATAGCTGCTCGACGTATTCTCACTGAGTTTCGTTTTGTTTCTGTATATATGCCTTGCCAAGTCGTCTCTTATTATGGCTCAAGACCAAATTAATGGCATTGGCGGCGCTAGTAAAAGAGTAATAAATCGGCAACTCAGAGGAGACACATTTTTGTAAAAAGGAATAGTGCTTTTGTACCTCTTTCGGCGAGATGTCTGTTTGGACTACGACAGCCATTGGCTTCAAGGCCGCTCTGCTTTCTGCCAGAATCCCATCGATGATTTTGTTCATGCGGTTCATTTCATCTAATTGGATCCAGGCGAGGTCTAAAAACCAGATTAAGAAATCAATCCCTTCCCATTGGGAAATAATGCGAACAGCTCTAAGCAGGTTTTCAGGTTCCGTCATGTTTTGTGAATAATCTATAGGATTTTGCAAAATATTTCCTGCAAGCGGCGTAAATTCGGCTATCCGATTCCTTATCTCCTGAGGGAGCGGTGGAACGCTTAGCCCGCTCCTTTCAAATTCATCAGCTATAAGAACACTGGATCCACCGCCAGCACCTATCAATGCGACCCTCCTGCCCCTAGGAACAGACATGAACCTCAGCGTGACCAGTGAATCGGCAAATTCTTCAAGCGAATGGACTTGAATGATACCCAATTGCTTACAGAGTGAATCCCAGATCGCTTCACTTCCAGCGAGGGATCCCGTATGGCTGGCAGCAGCCCTGGCACCCCCCTCTGTGATTCCTCCTTTGAGCAATACTACGGCCTTTTCTTCTGCTGCCTTATGCAACGTTTGGCGGAATCTTCCGCCGTCCTTAACTCCCTCAATGTATAAACCAATTATCTTAGTTTCGGAATCAGCCGCGAGATATTCTAGAAAGTCGCTTTCGTTTAGATCACAGGCATTGCCATAGCTTACGACTTTGCTAAATCGAACGCCCCGTGACATGACTCGACGGATCAGACTGGTAGTATTACCGCCGCTCTGGCTAATAAATCCTACCGGACCGCTTTCCTTTGGAAAATCTGTGTCGAAAGACAGGCGTGATCCAGGGCAGTAAATGCCCATGCAGTTGGGGCCTATAATCCGAATCCCAGTTCTTCGAGAAAGATCAGTCAATTCAGGCTCCAACCTCACTCCCTCTTCTTCACCCGTCTCACTAAAGCCTGCGGTACAAAAATGGACCGCCTTCACTCCTTTTTGAGCACATTCCTCCATAAGTCCTGGAGCCGCTTTGGCCGGCACGGTGCTGATTACATAATCGACATTTTGGGGGATATCCGCAAACCTTCGATAGACCTTGATTCCGCTAATCTCACCGCCCTTCGGATTCACTAAGTAGAGCGGACCTTCAAATTGAAATTCACGGAGAGAGTCTAAAAAGGTTCTAGTCCAGTGCTGAGGATTGTCCACGGTAATGCCGGCAAGCGCAATAGAAGTGGGATAGAAAAGCGGCCGTAAACTCTCACCTTCAAAATTAGACATATTTCCTGACCGAGATCCTTTCTGAGAAACCGGATAATTAGAGAGGATGCAAAAATTAGCTGCTGTTTAACGTTTTTGTTCACCTATGACTAGTGCATGGTCCCAAGATTTTCAAGACAAAAACCATAAAATCTGAAGCAGCTAAAAGGGTTGAAAGCCTGATTGAGTTGTCAAAAGCCCCCTCGCCTCAGGGGGGGATGTCTGCGTGAGATATCTTCTGGCTGAGGCAAGAGAAGATCGATTTCCGGCCCTCTCATACGCTATCGGGAATTAGAAACGGAAATGGACTCCGCGGAGTCGGCCATCGCTCGCAGGGTCACACGGAGGATCTCGCCGGGATGCCACAGTCTCATGCGTGGGCCCCATGTGCCCGTGCCCCTGCAAACGATGACAGTCATGCCATCCACCTCGTAACGCCCCTCGAAAAAAGGATACCGGCTGCGCACCAGATAGCCGAAGGGCCAGATCTGCCCGCCGTGGGTGTGGCCTGACAGCATGAGGCCGGCCCCGGCTTTGGCTGCCCGCTCGGCCTGCCACGGCGTATGTGACAGAAGAATGGTTGCACCGGGGGGAAGCCCCCTCAGCGCTTGTGAGACGGAATCGGCGCCCTGGCCTTTTCTGCGTGCGGCGGTGAGATCATCCACCCCTGCCAGGACCAGACCGGGCCTGATTTGGGCCCAGCCGTTTCGGAGCAGGGTGAAGCTTGCCGCGTCGAAAAGGGTCATGTCGCCTCCCCCGTGGAATTCGTGATTGCCGGGGACAGCCCAGATACCGAGAGGTGCAGAGAGTTGCTTAAGCGTTTCGATCAACCTGTCTTCAAGTGCACCATGCCCTTCGAAGATGTCGCCGAGCAAGACCACAAGGTCGGGTTTCAGAGCGTTTACCTGCTCGACCCGAGCCGCCAGCCAACGCTCGCCGAGTTGGGAACCCAGGTGCATGTCGGATAGGGCCACGACTACGGTTCCGTCCATCGCCTTTGGAAGGCCGGGTAGAGCCACTTCGTATTTTTGTATGACCGGCGGCCGAAGACCCTGTAAGATCGCGATCAACGAAAGCACGACGCCGATCAACATGGCCCAACCTCGAAGCGTGGGCGACAGCCGGGGCATGAGAAAACCGAAGAGGGTTGCGAGATCCACTATAAGGAGAGGGACGAAAATCAGGAACAGAATGCCCATCCAGTCCATTCCGAGGAACTCAAGGGTCTCGGCAAGGACGCCTGTTCCGCCGTGCCCCACGACCCGGCCAAAGAAAAAGATGGCCCACAGGATCACACCCGCCCCGATAAGCACCTCTCGTGACACATGGAGGGCAGCAAACGGCACGGAAGCGGCGCGCCAAAAGACATAGACATGCATCAAAGTAACGGCTGAAATAAGAACGGTTCCGAACACAGGTCCCCCGGCAAATGACTCACTTTCAGCGATGATACCTGAGGGTGAGTGATTTTGTACCCTTTGTCAATAACCTGCAATTTGCCAACCATGGCTAACCTTTTGGAAAGATAACAAAACATGTGTCTCCTTGGCGGCTCCATCTCAACGGGCAACCCCCTTGTGCCTTGAATTTATCTCGAAATTCTGTTGACAAGGGTTCATTTGATTAGTACTGTAGAAAAAACTGTAAGTTATTCCATCACGCCAAACCCTTTATGATGGGAGTTGCCCTTATGAAGACTTTAAAGAAGCATTTGCAGTCCAAATGGTCTTTGGCCCTTCTGTTTGTCGCAGGTCTGGCTCTGGTTGGCTCTGATGGGGAGTGGTTCCCTATCCCAAACCTGGTAGGGATTTCTCTGGTGGCCCTTTTCAGCATGGTGGTCGTGAAATCTGAGAGCACATGTGAACAATCAGAGGCGAACGAACCGGACTCCATCCTGAGTGGTTTCGAGACACAAGAACAAGCGCTGGTTGAGACCTAACAGGTAGCTGAAAAGGGCCCATTTGTTTCGAGGGAGATCTGTTTCATCAGCTTGCAAAGAACGGGTTCTTTCTCATCCTGTCCGGTCGGAAACGTTTGAAGAAATAGGCCAAGAGCAAAAGAGGACCCAGCCGCGTTGGTTGAGCCCTTAACCACTTGGCGCACCCAAAGGGCTCAGGCGGGGGTTGACATACTGATGCACCAATGTTATGTATTGATGCATGAGAACCACCATCAGAATAAACGACGATCTTTTGAAGCAGGCCAAGAAACGCGCGGCGGATGAGGGCCGCACCCTGACATCGCTGGTCGAAGATGGCTTGAGGCTTATCCTTTCCAAAGCCAGAGCGAGCCGCCGCAAACGGATTGAGTTGCCGGTATCCAAAGCCACCGGCGGCGTCCTTCCTGGAATTGACCTGAACCGATCAAGTGACCTGGAGGAGGTCATGAACGCGCCGTGATCCTCCCCGACGTCAACATTCTCGTGCACGCCTTCCGTTCCGATTCTCCCAACCATCTGATCTGCCGGAACTGGCTCGACAGCGTGGTCAATGGCGATGCGCGTTACGGCATGGCCCCGCAGATCCTGAGCAGTGTGATCCGCATCACCACCCATCCGAAAGTCTTTGCAACGCCCAGCAGCCTGGATGAAGTGCTCCGGTTTTGCGACATTCTCCTTGCGCCGTCTCACTGCGTGGTCATCCAACCGGGCGAGCGGCACTGGGACATTTTCAAACGGCCTTTGCGCAGAAGCGGACGCTCGTGGCAACCTGGTCCCGGACGCATGGTTTGCCGCATTGGCCATCGAATCCGGCTGTGAATGGATTACCCTGGATCGCGATTATGCGAGGTTTCCGGGCCTTCAATGGCGCGTGCCGGCATAAGACTGGAGAAGGGGGCTTGCTGGTCCTGCTCAGCCTCTTGATCGGGCACGTGCCTGTTCTCGTAACAGAAAGAAAACCATCATGGACCTGGGGGAGATTCAGGTGGGGGTGTGAACTGATGATTTCATCGGGCGAGAGGCCAAGCATTTCATATTGGCGGCACAAGCCATGATCGACCCCGTATTGGAGACGATCCTCCCTTTTATGATGAGCTACATATTTCCGCCAAGAGCCTGAGTCTTGGGGGCCTATCCAGCTTGTATCTATCCAGAAATGAGATAGTTTGGCAAGGTCAAGGAAGACGGAAGGCATTCTTGAAGAGGGAATCCCAAGCTGAACAAAAGATCATCTGAATTAATGCATCGAGAGATTAGGAATCTCTTCACCGCGCAATGATGCATGTCGAGATCAAAACGACCCTGCTGCGCTGGGCACGTGAACGTTCCCCGCTCAGCATAGGTGCGCTGTCTCGCCGATTCCCGCAGCTTGCTGCCTGGGAGCGCGGTGAGGCGAAGCCGACAATCAAGCAGATCGAGCGGTTCGCCAAGGCCACGAACACACCGGTGGGCTATCTTTTCTTCCCGGAGCCACCCATCGAGCACGTTCCCATCCCGGATTTCCGAACGGTCGACAACGAGTATTTCGGACGCCCAAGCCCAAACCTGCTCGATACGCTTTATATCTGCCAGCAACGCCAGGAGTGGTATAGAGACTTCGCACGATCCATTAACGAAGAGCCTCTTACGTTTGTTGGTTCTGCACGTCTGACGAGCAACATTGAAGCAACCGCGGCAAACATTCGGCATACGCTCGGGTTCGACTTAGAGGAACGCCGCAGAATACCGACGTGGACGGATGCCCTACGGCGTTTCATTGAGCAGGCGGATGCACTTGGAATCCTTGTTATGTGCAGTGGCGTGGTGCTGAACAACAACCGCCGGCATCTTGATCCCGGTGAGTTTCGCGGCTTCGCGATGGCAGATGACCTGGCGCTGCTGGTGTTCCTTGACGGCAGAGATACCAAGGCTGTACAAATGTTCACGTTCGCGCATGAACTGGCTCATATCTGGCTTGGACAGACGGCCGTCTCCGACGCCCAGGCCTCACAGATACCAGGACAGAAGGTCGAGCGCTGGTGCAACCGGGTTGCCGCTGAGTGCCTGGTGCCGCTTGCCGTTCTTCGAGACGAGCACCACAAGAGCACCGAATTGCGTGCAGAGGTCGACCGGTTGGCGCGGCGTTTCAAGGTAAGCACGCTGGTGATCTTACGGAGGATCCACGACGTGGGGGGTCTAACGCGGGAGCAATTCTGGCAGGAATATGAGAAAGAGTTGGAACGGCGGCGGCTGATCAGAAGGGGAAGCGGCGGCAATTTTTATCTGACCCAGGCGGCAAGGGTCAGCAAGCGCTTTGCTCGTGCGCTTATCGTCAGCACCTTGGAGGGCCAGACGCTGTATCGCGACGCCTTTCGCATGCTAGGTTTTTCAAAACTCGCAACCTTTCACGATTTGGGGCGAAGCCTGGGGGTAATCTGATGGCGTACCTGCTCGACGCCAACGTGTTCATGCAAGCAAAGAACCTCCACTACGGTTTCGACTATTGTCCGGCATTCTGGGATTGGCTGATCGCGAGCAACGCGGCAAAAAGGGTTTTCAGCATCGAGAAGGTCGGAGACGAGATCGACGCCGGAGGCGATGAGCTCTCCGTTTGGGCAACGCAACGAGGACCTGGCTTCTTCCTTAAGCCGGATCCTGAGATATTGCCCGCTCTCGGATCGGTCAGCCGCTGGGCTACAAGTCAACGCTATGAACCTGCGGCTGTGAACACTTTTCTCCAGGTCGCAGACTACTACCTGGTAGCTCATGCGTTCGCTCACTAGGATACCCAGTCCATGCCAGTTGAGTAGAAGCCTGACGAACCGCGATCCTGGCCAACGTTCAGCTCGGAAGACAGAAGGATTGATCATGGCAAAGAAGAAGAGCAAGACTGAAGACCCGTTGGTACGGCTGATTTCGGTGGCGGGTAGCGAAGTTCTGGGGGGTCTCATCTTAGAGCTTGCCAAGTGGGAACCGGAGGTCCGACGTAAGTGTTTTGAATACCTAAAGAAGCACGTGGCCTTGCCCGAGAATCAGCAGGGAGAAGCGGAAGGCGAAGCCTTAATGGCTTTGTGGATGGAGCTTGAGCTGGACTTGTCCGAACTAGACGACTACGGGGGCGGAGATCACCGGACCGAGGATCATGTGTATACGCTTCTCAGTGAGCTGGCGCAGAAACTTGAGAAAGGAGCGACCCCGCATAAATACCGAAGGCAACTTCTCGATGAGGTAATTCCCTATATCAAGAGCGGCAACGCCGGAATGGATGATGCGCTTTATGATGTGGCCTATGCAACCTGTCGTGACAAGGAAGACTGGCGCAATCTTGCCGTGCATTTGGAAGGTATCGGCAAGGAATGGCCGCGAGATCATGCCCGCAGGATCTACCGGAAGATCGGCGATCACGAAGACTATCTGAGGCTTCGGTCTCTTAAAATGAAATTCGGATTGGACTTCCACGATCTGGCCACCTTTTACTGGGAACGGGGAGACAAGCAGCAAGCCATTCAGGTGGCCAAAGAGGGTCTCGAAAAGGGAGAGGGCAAGATGGACGAACTCCGCGCCTTTCTCGCCAAGCGCGCACGGGAGTCCGGAGACCGCCAGGCGTTTCTGAAACTCGAATTCGAGCAGGCCACCGGTCACCTTACCGTCGAAAAATACGAGGCTTTCAAACAGGTGTGCAAATCTGAAGAATGGGCCTTTTACGAGCCGCTGGTTCTCAAACGGCTTGAAAGGGCACGGGAAAGCGAGCAGCTCAAGATTTATATGCAAAGGAAAGACTTCGCGCAAGCCCTGACTACCTTACAGAAAATGGGACCGCCTGGAAGGCGATACGACGACGGAAATACACTTAAGGTTGCGAAATCGTTGGAGGCACACTTCCCAAAAGAGATATTGGCCTATTACCGGTCGGGTCTCGGTAATTTGAAGATCAACCTGCCAAGAAAGGAATACGCCGTGAAGGCGGTGTTCATGGCCAAGGTCAGACACATGTTTGTCGATGTTCTCAAGTCGCCCCAAGACTGGGAAGCCTTTGGTCGTCCCATAAAGGCTGCTAATATTCGAAGGCCCGCATTCCAGGAGGAGATGGCAAGGGCGGTGCCGGGTTGGAGGGATCTCTAAGAAGCCTCAAGCTGGGACCGGGGCCCTGATTTATGATTCTTCAACTAAAATCGCGAGCACTTTTGTTAGCTGGCAAGGATTGGAACCAGAATATGAGACTGAGGAAATAGCCGCGTTGGGATGGAAACAACCTACATCCCTGTGATCAACAAGACAACGAAAACCATGTGGTTTTTACTGACTATGACCACCGTCGTTCGGTAATTGGAGGTAATTTGAAAAGATTACTGCCGTCATCAAACAGGACGATGGATGGCGGATTGGATGGATCGAGTAAACCCCGGGTGTGAACTGTCAGGAGCGAACCGAAGAGGAGCTATTGGAAAGGCTGCGGATTACATTGAAAGATGCCTTGGAATTTAATAGAAGCTGGTATGAATGTGGTCCTTGCCGACATAGATGAAGAACGGTTAAAGAGGGCTGTCCATTCATTTGAAAATTTTGGCGCAAGCCTGGTCGGGGTCCCGACTGATGTTTCGCAGGCAAAACAAGTTGAAGCGCTTGCTCGCAAAACGCTTGAGAAGTTCGGTGCCGTGCATGTGTTATGCAACAATGCCGGTGTCGGCTACGGAGGGCGCACCATCTGGGAAACGCCTTTGGAGGGTTGGAAATGGGTGCTTAAACGAATGGTGGAAACGGGGCACCACGCGCCTAATTGCATTTCAGGCGGCGGGGGTTAAAACAAGTGAAATCTTTTCTCTGTGATCCCTGCGGCTCTGCGTGAGATATCTTCTGTTTCCGTCATTCCGGACTAAATCCGGAATCCATTGCTTTTCCAATCGTGAATCTTCCATCTTGAATCTTGAATCAATCTCCTGCCTTCCTTCCATTTCCCCAAGGGAGCCGTGCTTCGGGAAGGTCTCTGGGGCAGCCGCAAGACCCGCCTGGGCAAGTGGCCGCATGCCCGCGCCTTCGGGAAGCCGGGGAAAGTGCAAATATTTTATGCTCTCTTCTGTAGACACTTACTTTCCAACTGGGGTGCCTTGATGCGCAAACCCTCTTGAAGGTCCGACATCCGGCCTCTAGCTTCTCACGCCTGACCTCCGATCTCCGGCATCCGACCTCTGTTCCTTTTCCCCTGGCCTCCGATCACGCAGCGGTATACATTGACCAGAACATCTGATCCGATCGGGCAGGATTAAAAAACCTTGACATTTCAAATCCTTCAAACCATATTTCCCTCCGAAGCCCGGGTGTCACTTTAATCTCCTTTTTAAACTGTTAACGGATCAGCCCCAATCTTCACCAGCAGCACCTGTAAGACTTGTCAAACTCCTATTAACCTGAACTTGGTGGAGTTATCCAGTCATCAAATTACACAATTGCCTGGCTTAGCCCCTATGAATCTTGTTTTCTTCTGATACCTAGCCGGAAACCATATACGAATTGGTTCACCAAGTGGGAGAAATGGAGATCACGATGAAAGGCATAGTCAAGTGCATCGAATTTCTTCGCATTCAGCTTGAAAGGCACCGTAAGACTGGGCTCAAGGAGTACCCGACTCGCACGATCTTCATTGATCCCATGCTGGAAGCGCTTGGCTGGGATGTGCGCGACCCCGACGAGGTGCAACTCGAGCACCCTACGGTGGACGGAAAGTCGGTTGACTACGCGATGAAGGTCAACCGGAAAGTTGTTCTTCATGTCGAAGCGAAGCAACTGGGAGATCCCCTTGATGACGTCAAGCTGATCACCCAGGTCGTTGGCTATGCCGCGAATGACGGAATCGAATGGTGTGTACTGACGAATGGCGTCCGATACAAGGTGTACAAAGCCTCGGAGAAGGCGAGCGCACCCGAAAAACTCCTGTTCGAGGTAAGCATAGAGCCCAATGATTCAGACGGATCGTCTCTGCAGGAACTTGCCAAACAGTTTAACCGACTCTCCCGCGATTCGATCGCCACGGGTCAATTGGACAAACTTGGAGCCGAAATATTTACGACAGGAAAGGTCCGCAAAGCTCTCGATCGCCTCTTCACCGAGGCGTCCCCGTCGCTGATTCGTCTGATTCGAAAGTCAATGGCCGATCAGTCGGTTACTCCATCGCAAATTACACAAGCAATTCGCCGCATATGGGATGGGAGCACGGTAACGCCAATTCCGTGACTGCTCTGCCAACACCATCGCAGCAACGGGAAAGGCGGGCCAAACAGCTATCGCCTGAATACGCGGAGCGCCGTCATACCGAAGGCAAACCGAACGAAGTCATCGAACTATATCGGGGACTGGATCGATTCTGCCAGGATTTGGCACCAGGACGAGTCAAGCGAGCTTACAAAGCAAAGTACATAAGCTGGTCACTCGGCAAAGGGATATTTTGCTGTGCTCATCTGCAGCAAGGTGGACTTCGTGTTTGGGTGAAGACTAACCCCAAAGCCCTTGATACATCAGTTTCCTTCGCTAGAGATGTATCGAAGATCGGACATTGGGGGTTGGGTGATGTTGAACTGGCAGTCAACAGTCTCGACCGACTTCGGGACGCCGAGACGTTTATCCGGAAGTCGTTTGAGAATGCTACCCAGAAATAGAAATCAACGTGAAGCTATACGGACGCTCTTAGCGTGAAGGTATGCAAAGCAGTTTGGTTCTTATTTCGACAAGTGCCCCGTGTGAGGAGTGGCTCTTTTAAATTCGATTTGGAAACATACTTTGCGGATAGATCGCAGGAATATCTTCAGGGGCTCAGATGGAAATTCCATGATTATGAGCGGCAATATCGTTACCTGCATTCGCAGTGAATGTCCAGGGACAAATTTTGAAATTTTAAAAGAGCGTGCCCACGACCATGATGTTCTTGGCAGACAGGATTTTGGCAACGGACGTTAAGTCGGAAAAGCATTTTTCTAACGCATTACCCTGGAAAATGCACCTAACTCGGCCCTGAGCTCATCGGCACGAGAGAGTGCCCGTATTCAACTCCGGTTACCGTTAGTTCTTACTGGATAATTCGTTTCCAGACGTTTCGGAAGGGAAATGGGGTTTCTTTCCATGTGCATGACATCTCGCTCTGCCGTGGCGCCGATTAAAGAGCGATATTAATGACCAATGAAAAACTATTCCCCATTTCACGCTGATCCTCGGCGTAAGCCCGAGGAGGTGTTGGGTCGTGTTCCTGAAGGATATGAGCCGCCCTCGGATGCTGACCTCGTTCGCTATGTCGAACGGTACTGGCAGGAGTTTCGTACGGTGGTGCATCAATATTTCGGTGACGTTTCAGCTACACTCCCTCTTTATGCGAATTATCCATATGCTTCCACTGTTGTGCGCTTGGGGCCAAACGGTTTCATTATCGCGCACAAGCCTAATGATAAGCCCACGGTTACCGTTCTCCAGCCGCAGGAATTTGATCCCCCATTAGAGGATTTTAACATCTTCACAATTCAGCGGCGGCTCAATGCACCGCTCATGTCATTCAACTTCAGTTTTACTTCTTACAATGATGAACAAGCACGCAGTGATGGTGCTCGGGAGGCGTTCAAGCAGGCTCTCGGCGTATTCTGGCGCGTGCTAGAGCCTGCCAGGTTCGAGGATCTCTGCAGAGACTTGGCAACAGGTGAGGGCGTTCAATTGGAATCTGCTGCGGAAGTCGACCGTGAAATCGACTTGACTGGTCGTGTTTATATTGATGAGCCCGGCAAATTTGTACGGGAAGAGATGTGGGGATTTGAGTTTAAGCACTCCCGTGTTCAACGCCCTTCTGCCGCTTTGGTCCGCGAGGCTGAAGCTAGGCTCACAAATAATACGGCGGACATTGATATCCTTTGTCTGGTCAGTTCAGGTGATCTCACCTCCATCGGACGTAATGTCGCCATAGAGAGCCCTCGATTGCGCGTATGGGATCGGTCAGTGTTGGATCTGCTGCTTCATCGCCACCCAGACGTAATGGAGCGCTATTTTGAACCTTATGCTCAAGCTTTGTCACAAATCCAGGTAGAATGGGGTATTTATGAGTCAAACGAAGCGAGATTCCGTGCTGCACTGCTGGCATGTCCATCAGGACAGCGCTATTTCCGGGCTTACGAGGATCTCGGCCTCGATCTTATCCGCTTCCTGTTTCCGAAGGAACTTGGAGAACCGCGTGTCCAGAGGCGTACAGAGGATGGGGTTGAGCGGCGAGATGTTTTATCTCGAAACAACCGTTATTCTAGATTCTTTCAAAGGTTGAGCGATCGGTTTGAAGCTGATTTCGTCATCTGGGACTTCAAAAACTACACAGAAACGATTACTGGAGAAGTCATCAACGACGTGGCAACGTATACAAATCCTGCACTAGGCCGATTCATAATCATCATGGCAAGAAAAGGTAGCAATGAGTGGGCGTGCCGCTCAACTCCGCCGGCTCAGGAATGATCATAAGATGATTCTAATTGTCTCTGACAAACAGGTCTTGGAAATGGTGCGGAGGAAGGAGTCTGGCGAGGCACCTGAGGACGTTTTGGAGGACCAGCTTGACGAGATGTTAATCTCGTACTGAACCGCTTGCTCAAGTGAATAGCAAAAGCCTCTCCTCCCATCATCCCTGCCTTTGACCCTTTCAATCTTGAATCTTCAATCTAAAATCTTGAATTTGCCTTTCTTCCTCCCACTCTCCCGGGGCCTCCAAACACGCCCGACCATCCAGGGGAGAGAGGGGAAAACATCTGCTCACGTTGAGAGGCCGAAGGCCGCGCGCATCAGGTTTAGACTCTCCTGCTGGGGAGTCCAGAGACGGCCCCCAACAAGACCCCCGTCCACCACGAGATTATGGCCGTTGACAA
The DNA here is from genome assembly GCA_963830155.1 of uncultured delta proteobacterium. Classification (GTDB taxonomy): domain Bacteria; phylum Desulfobacterota; class DSM-4660; order Desulfatiglandales; family Desulfatiglandaceae; genus CAWHLE01. The sequence continues at coordinate 92,654 of CAWHLE010000005.1, forward strand.
AGCTCGACTCATCGGAGGCCAGAAACAGTGCAGCCCGGGCGATATCGTCCGGGAGACCGGCCCGTTGGATGGGCTGCAGGGTAGCCAGGGCCCCTTTCACCGCCTCCGCGGTCTTTTCGGCCTCCTCGGTCGGCAGGCCCAGGGCCTTTCCGAAAATGCCCGTGGCTATGCCGCCCGGTGATATGCAGTTGACCCGCACGTTGCTTTCGCCCAACTCCATGGCCACGCACTTGGTAAGGTGAATGACGGCGGCCTTGGCGGCCGAGTAAATCACGGACGAAGAGTACCCGGCGAGCACCCCTGCAACGCTGGCGTTGTTGATGATACTGCCCGAACCCTGGCGGCGCATGACGGGGGCGGCGTGTTTCATTCCGAGCATCGCACCCCCGAGAAGCACGGACAGCGCTGCCTGGTAATGGTCGAAGTCAATGGTTTCGATGCTTCCGACAGGGGCCGGACAACCGGCGTTGTTAAACAGGCAGTCCAACCGCCCGAAGGTGTTCACCGCAAAGGCGATCATGGCCTTCACATCGTCCTCCCGGGAAACATCGGTTTTCAGGAATCTCACCTTTTCGCCCAGGGAATCAGCCAACATCTTTCCCTCTTTCTCCCGGCGCGCGGCAACGAGAACCGACGCTCCCTCTTGCGCAAAGACCTCCACGGTGCGTCGCCCGATTCCGCTCGTACCCCCTGTTATGATCGCCACCTTTCCCGCCAATCTTCCTGCCATGGGTCTCCTCCTTTTCGTGAATGTCATTCAAGCCTTTTGCCTGAGCTATCCGCTCCATTCCTTTCGGGATCGTGATCAGCGAAGCAGCAAATTTAATCGTCCTCCGCGTCCGGGGAAGTGGACGGGTGAGGCCCGATTAGGCGGGCCGCTGACCGGAGAGATGGGCAGGTTTCTGTATGAAGCTTTGAGCGGTCAGCATTCAGCCAAAGACTTCCTTTTTCTGGCTTTGACTGAGAGCTGATCCACCTAGGCGGGCTGATCGTGCCACCGAAAAACAGCCTTTAAGGGATGGGCACCATTTAAGGAGCCTGAATGAAACTGATTCAGGGCTTTTTCAATAGCAGAACGAAG
>CAWHLE010000006.1:0-22792 GCA_963830155.1 uncultured delta proteobacterium
GAAAGAGCGAAAGGAAGGTCGTGTGTGATGTAGACAAATCGGATATCTTGCCTTAGATCTTCAAGCGCGTTCCAGAAGCGAATCGTGAAACGCGAACGCAAAAATGCAATTGAGGTTCGTCCACTACTAGGATTTTGCCCTTAGCATTAAGTATTCGCGGGCACCAAGGTAAAGAGTGCCCTGTTCTCCATCGCTCATGGTCTCGGTAAAGGAGACGGCGGTGATGGGCCGTTCAGTCAGATGACTGGATTCCACTTTTGGAGAATATCTATTAAAATCTCAAACCAGGTTTCTGCCTGGAAAGAACTGAATCCAAAGGGCTCTCAGTCGAGTTAGTTTTGTTTCTTCGATCTCGGCTGGCTCTCCTCTTTTTCGCCTATCTCTATACTCAACTGCGGATGCTGAATCCTCGGCTACGAGCTTAGAGAAGAGCAAGTTAATTTCTCCGGATAAAGCCCAGTATCGTTCAATAGAACTGGACAGCACCCGACTCATTTGGCTGATCGCATCTTTCAAGGGGACCATTCCAATCGATTGTCCAAGTGCTATGTTCCTAAGAGCATTAATGAATTCACCCTTGCTACGCTTAGCCAAATCCGAACCGAAGCGGCTCTTGCCGGAACCGTTTGGGCCAATCAGGACTAAAGGATTTCTTCCGTCGATTTCAAATTCTGAAGTCAGTTGGATCGGAATATTTTGCGAATGCTCTCCACCCATTTATTGCATACCCCAAATCCTAAGATTGTACACGCCCCTCTCCAACATAAATCTTGAGCCTTCTACCTTTAAAACTTGAATCCGACTCCTCCCACTTCGATTCCTTCTCTCCCCCAGCTCCTCAGAGATCCCCTGCCGCCGCTCTCTTCCTTTCGGAACCTGAGGGGCCTCCACAATATCCTCTCAACTGTGTGGCAAATCTCTTTGAATTTTTCTTCGCCTGGCCCCTATTGACGGTGTCGCTGGATTCACGGCGATGTTCCAATATTTATAGGTAATCGGATCTTCAAATACGTCTGGAGGCGGATCTATTGTGCCATCAGAAACAATTACCAAATAGCGATAGCCCGCCAGTTCGAAACCAGCCAGGACGCCACAGGCATACCTTTTGGCTTGCTCTAGGGCTTCCTCAGCCTTATCTTGGAGTTCGTTCGACTTTCGGACAACTTTCCACTCAGTCAGAACCAGGGCTTCCGCGGTAGATTCGACCTCGGAAAGATCTGTTAAAGGCTCCCCAAGAATCAAATCTGTTCGTTCTCCCTTCGCTGAAGCCTTGAAGCCCCAAATACCATGGCTCAATAAGTGAGCGGCTCCAAGCATTTCACAATGAGTTTCACCTTTTCTAAACGCCTCTTTCCAACGATTCCTAATATAGGCATCGGCGACAATGCTTCGCTGCAAATGGATCAAAGCCCTTTCTGTAAGGCGGCGAGAGACAGCTTGCATATCCGAAAAATGGTAATCGAGTTCTGATCGAAAAGATGCCATTAAGGCTAAACTCGTCTGAATGGTACTGATCTTGGCCCATCCACGATTTGAAAGCTGGCGATCATACGTGGCGGTGAAATTTTCTATACAATTAACCGCTTGCGTGGATATGCCGGATTTAAATAGCTTTAAGAAATTTTCAAGACTGTCTCGTATTCCCTCCGATTGAGGCTTGATAATTTTCTCCAAAACGACCTTGTTTACTCGCGAATTGTCTCCAGTCGGATAAAGGACGATATGCCCTGCCTCAATGAGGCCCTGTATCCGATTAGATAATGCGGCCCATTCTGTTCGCCAAGTCACAATTGAGCCTTTCCTTTTGATGGTGGAAGTTGGTAGTATCCCGTATTCGAGCAAATAACTTGGTTCTCTCGCTCTCGATTCCTCCTCTCCCCAGCACTTCCTAGATATCCTTGAAACCCCGCCGCCGTGTTTATGAGCTTTCAGCGATCAGCTTTCAGACTGCCTAAAGTCATCTTTTGCCCTGCTCCCCCGAGAGCGAACGCTGGCGGACGGTTGGCCGAATTCAGAGGAAAGCCGTTCTTGGTTGAGCACGCCCATGTCGGACACCGTTCCGGTCGGGGCGGTCCGGGGAAGGGGACAGGTGAGGCCCGATCAGGCGGGCCGCTGACCGGAGAGATGGGCAGGTTTTTGGTTAAAGATCCCAAATGAAGCGATTCAGAGCCATTTCAATAGCAGAATGAAGGGAAGATGCACAAGAATATTCTCCAATCGCAACGGGAGGGTGGTGTGAAAGCATGAGGCGATCTTGGAACAATTGGATCCGGATGCCGGGTCGAAGCCTGCGTTGAACTTGAGTCCGGGGGCTGGCATGACGGTGGGGGTGAGGGGCGTTGGAGTTTGGAATGCCGAGAATTCTCCGGGCTGTCTTATGTCTGGAGCATTCTCGGCTGTTGCAGCATTGCAGTATAATCAAGTGAGCGGCTACGTGCGCCAATGCCCAGAATCGAATATCGGTAGCTTTCATATCTTTGCAGATATCGCCGCTAATGAATGTCCAGTTGGACCTTGATGGCCTCCTCGACTTTGCGCATATCGTCTTTTGAAAGAATCCCCGCACGTCGAAAGAGCCGTTCCTTGCTTACAGTCATCAACTGATCTGCCATGGCTTTGCTTTCTTGCCCCTCAAAGGCAACGGTCGCCTCACTCGGGTAGAGGCGATCTACCTTACCCGTGAGGGGGACGACCTGAACCCGGTTGAGGAACTTATTCGAAGCATCATTACTGACGATTACGGCAGGCCGCCTCTTTTTGATCTCGCCGCCAACAGACGGGTCGAACTTGACCCACCATACCTCACGCCGTTTCATGGGCGACGTCCCTGAAAGTGGCCTCGGCCCACTCAATGGCCTCTTTCTCTCTCTTCTTGTCTTTTGCCATTTCGGCGTAAGCCGATTCCAGGCTTGGACGTATCACATGAGGCCGGACCAGTTCCTCTACAAACTTGCTTATCTTGCGAGGGCCGATGGTCTTGTGCAGTCCTTCATATACCTCTTCATCGATCGTTATGGTCAGTTTCTTCTGCATGGCGCGTCTCCTTGTACGTGTACTATACGTGCAATGATTCACTCTGTCAACAGGTGAACTGACCGTACTGTATGGACACCGGAAACCAAATCCCTCCTTACCTCCCTTTCCAATTATAAATGGAGGAATGACATCCCGTTGGTAAAGGCGGGAGGGGGACGGTCGCTGATAGCTGATTGTAAGGGACTCCCCGTGGTGGAGGAGAGGGTGGGGAGGCGATCATCTTCCGATGATTTCGTTTAGACCATCAATAAGCTGGTCCAATTCTTCATGTGACACTACGCCGATCTTTCTGCCGATTCGTTCTGTTGAGAGTGTGCGAATCTGGCTGATTTTTACCCATGAACGTTTTGGTAGGTTCTTTGAGTCGAGTTCAAGGGTCAGGGGAAATCCGGCACGTTGAGACTGGCCGGTGATGGCCATGGCAATGACCGTTCCTGAGCGTTCATTGAAAACATCATGACTGAGAATGACCACCGGGCGCAGACCCGCTTGTTCCTTGCCTTTTACTGGATTTAGATCAGCCCAGCGAATTTCTCCTCTCAATATTCTGGCCACCGCTCAAGCTCCTCGCTCATGCCCTCTTCCGCTAAGGCTTTCTCCAAGACCGGATCGAGCTTCGCGCATTCCCTGAAAAGCCGGTTTCGCTCCAGTTTACTTAATTTTTCCTCCACTGCATCTTGAATGGCCTTACTTCGGTTCGGAAACACTCGATCTTTCACGAGCTGATCAAGCCGATGCAGCATATCCTCATCGAGGGTGATCGCAATCTTTGCTGTAGACATTTTGCACCTCCAGTATGATCATATATCATACCATTGGGTAGGTCGAGCAAAAAAATTGAAGATGTACGTGAAGGTGGATCAGGACCCGGAGACAGGGCATGATGCCCACAGGTTTTTCATGAAAGGGTTTTCTTCAGAGTCTGAACATGGCTCTCGCTTCGCCTGATCGCGCCCATCGAAAAACAGCCGTTTTTGGATGGACACTAAATATGTTCCGTTGGGACGGGAATAAACTTAGCAATTTAAGGATGTCCCACCTTACAGGAAGACCTTTCTAAGCTTCCAATTTCGCTTTTTCCGCCTCCGCAGTGAGGCAGTAGATGCCCTTGCCTTCCATGCCCGGTTTGAAACAGGCGTTATCCGACTTGCAGAAGGCCTTGCGGCGATCGCCGGATTGCCAACGGTTTACAAGGTCGGGCTCGCGAATGAAGGGGCGGCACATGGAAATGAAATCCGCCGTTCCATCGTCCAACAGTTTTTCGGCCGTTTCAAAGGACCGCATGCCGCCCACCAGAATCAAAGGAATATCCAACTCCTTGCGAAAGGCCCGGGCTTCGTTCTTGAAATAGGCTTCCTGCTCCTCGTTCTTCACCATTCGGCTGGGACTCATCCGGCCTCCCGTGGGCACGCCGCCGCTGATCTCAAGGGCGTCCAAGCCAGCATCGGCCAGCAGCTCACCAACCTGGAGCGCGTCGGCCGTATCCAGGCCGCCCTCGACAAAATCGCCGCAATTGAGTTTTGCCAAAATGGGGAAATCGTCGCCCACGGCCTCGCGGACCGCACGCAGCACTTCAAGATGGAGCCTGGCCCGGTTTTCGATGGCGCCGCCGTAATCATCCTTGCGTCGATTATACAGAGGGGACAGGAACTGGCTGAGCAGATAGCCATGGGCGGAATGGATCTGCACCCCATCGAATCCGGCAACCTTGGCTCTCCTGGCCGCTTCGGTGAACGATACCGTGAGGGCCCGGATGTCATCGCCGGTTATCTCATGGCGGGGCGTCTTTGCCAGACCCTCGAAGTCCGAAGCCACCCATGGCACCAGTCCCGTGAGTTTTTCGACGGCAAAATGGCCTGCGTGAGCGATTTGCATGATGATTTTGCCACCGTTTTCGTGGACGGCCGCCGCCATCTCTTTTAGGCCGTCGATTAGCTCATCTTTGTACACGCCGATCTGCCACGGTGCGGCCTGCCCTTCCTGCCGGATGTAGGCGTGACTGGTGATGATCATTCCTACACCACCTTTGGCCAGCGCAACCATGGTTTCTATCAGTTTCGGAGTCACCGTACCGTCGTCGGCCGCCATGCCTTCCCAGGTGGCGGAACGGACGAACCGGTTCGACAGCTCCATCCCGTTGATTTTTCCGGATTCAAACAGCTTGCTCATGAAAACCATTCCTCCTTCAGGGTGATCCTTCCATAGTTTTGATTCCGTGCGGCGATATCCGAGACGCTTTCAGGTATGTGTTTGAGATGAATGGCCATTTCGGCCTCTTCGGGCGAAAAGATGTGCTTCAGCACTTTCAGCTCCAGCCCGGTTCCGGTGTTGGTCGGGAACCGTTGCGGCAGCGGGTCGAGGTGTTCGGCCAGTCTTTGATAAACGTCGTCGGTCATGATGTATTTTCCTCCAAACTACGCCGTTTCAACCCGGCAGGGAACATAGCGATGCATAGGGGTTCCGACAAAGTCTCGGTTTGTGTTTTTTGTTAATCTGTTGACGTTAGCGCCGTATTTAACGCCATCGTAGACAAGACCAAAGCCTTGCGGAATGACGACCTGGCCCTTTCTGGCGTCTTCGGTCACCTCTACCTCGATGGATTCTTCGCCCGCCTCGGTGATAACCTTCACCATTTGTCCGTCGGAGAACCCATATTTCTCCGAGTCCGCTGGATTCATCGCCAGGGTGCAGGGCCGCCTGCCTTCGTTCCACGCAGGGTCCCGCATAGCCGTATTGGAATTCATGTCCATATGGCGTCCTGCCATCAGGATCAATGGAAATTCAGCATCAACTTTCAGCCGTTTCTCTTCCTCACCGGGACTGATTTCCTTTATCCAGTCTTCCGCCTCTGCGGTATGAAGCCGTATCCTGCCGTCCTTGGTGGCCAATCTACCAAGATTTTTCCCGATATCCTGTACTCCGACCAGCACGCCTTGCGGATGGTCGATGATGGCCTGGTAGAGGGCCAGCCCCTGGTCCGGTCCGGCGTCGAATCCCACCCTTGCCGCCTCCTCCTGCTTTGCCGGGGACCTCTGTAAAAACCCGGTGAAATAGCTGGCCAGGTGGGCGGAACCGATGGCATTACCCAGCGTCTTGGCTGCTATGAAGGGCACCCTCTTCATGTTCTCAGGATGCTCCATTACATAACCTATCAGCGCATCACGGTATGTCTTCAGGCTGCCGCTTTCGGCGGCCCGGTAAAGTGAGTCGGGTAGTGCGGGAATCAGTCCCATGGCGTCGGCCAGGAGAGTGAATATCTCACCCGCTTCTTTCTGCTCTCCTTCCACCTCAACAACAGGCCGGCGCATCCGGCTGTATACGTCCAGGAAACCTTCGTTGGTTTTGGAGGGGATAATAGCGTCCGCCGGGCCCCATGATTCGTAGATTGACCTGCAGGGCAGGACGTAGTGTGCAAGTGCGGCAGTCTCACTCATTGCAATCTCGGTTACCACCAGCAGATCGAGCCGCCCGAATGCCTCTTCATACGCGGTCGTATCGGCGTAAGACCGCAATGGATTGGCTCCCAGGACGAAGGCGGCCCTCAGCCGGTCGGGACGGTCGTTGGCGATCTCTTCCGGCATCACATTGGGGGGGAACATCCCCGCGATGGCCGGGATGTTGGTCACCGCTGTCCTCCACGTCTTGGGGTCATTCGGATCTGAGTACATCTTTCCGCCAACAAGGTAGTTTCCTCCCGGCACACCGATGCGTCCGCAGATCGCCAGCAGCACAACGAGCAGATAGGATACAAGGGCGCTGTGCCGGTTCATCAGGATGCCAAGATCGTCACGCAGGCAGGACTGGCGTTTGGCGAATTCCTGGCAGACATGGAACACCTGGTCGTACTCCAGTTCGCAGACCTTTAGCGCCGCGTTCACGTCAAATCCGGCGAACCAGGGCAGTATCTCCTTGAACCCGTTAACGTGCTTGTCGATATATTCCTGGTTATGCATACCCTCTTTGAGGATGATGGCAATCATCGATTTTAACAGCAAGGCATCCGTACCCGGCCGAAGGGCCAGGTGAATATTCGCTATTTTCGCAGTTTCCGAACGCCGCGGGTCGATCACTACAAGCAGCTTGTCCGGGTCTTTGGAGATTCTGGTAAATACTCTCCTGGCCTGGGGTATATGGTGGCTCATCATCCCATTCCAACCGACGGCCATCAGCATCTCGGTATTCTCATAATCAGGTACTAGCTCGAGCATCTGGCTTCCGAATGTTAGCCCGTGCGCCCAATACCGGCCGGCAAACTCCTGGTTGGCGGATGAGTACTGGTATCGCGACCCAAGAGCCTGAACGAAGCCGGCCAGGAACCGGGTCGGGTAGAAGTTGAATTCGCCCCCGCCGGCTACCGAGGCCAGGGACCGCGGCCCATGCTCTTGAAGTATCTTCTTGAGTTTTTCTGCGATCTCGCCGATTGCCTGATCCCAACTTATGCGTTCAAACTTGCCGCCCGCCTTCTTCATCGGGTAAAGCAACCGGTCCGCATTGTGCTCATGATAAGCGATGTTCATGCCCTTTCGGCAGACGTATCCTTCGCTGATAGGGCTGTCCTTGTCAGGGCGGACTTTAACAATACGGTTGTTTTCAACTTTTACTTCAAGGCCGCAGCAGACAGCGCACATTACGCAGGTAGTCTTCTTCCATTCTTCCATGATACGCTCCTTTCCTAAAATTCTCCTTACAACATTCTAAGGAGAAGCCCTTTTAAAAAGATTCTTCTGATAAACCCGTTTTTGATCCCTGCTCAGGGCCAGGCATAAGCCTTTGTCAGCCATGGCCTCCAGAACGGCCTCGACTTCCTTTTCATCCCTGCCCAGGCTTGCGGCCAAGGTCTTGGCTGTAGAAAAACCTTTAGGCATGGCATTGTTGATTTCGGCCTCGGTGGGGGTAAATAGTTCCTCTACCAAGGAGAAGAACTCAGGGATATCCATCCCAGCATAACCCCCTCCCCGCTTTTTCATGACTTCCAGTAATTGTCGGTACACTTCCTGACTCATGGGATTTCCTCTTTATTTTTCACTGGATCTTTTAAAAAAGACTAAATGCAACAGGTGGCTTTACTTCGGCGGCGTCCGGATCATACCGGGCACAACTCTGACTTCTTTGCACGGATTGCCTTTGGCCCTTGATTCCGCTTTGGATCCGGCCGTAACGTATACCCGTTCCGTCCGGTCCCTGAGGGGCTTCAGTATCCTTTCAACATGATCCTTCTTGTCGTTGAGGTAACCTGGTTTGACGTCTTCTCCGGCCGGACACACGGCCATACAGTAGCTGCATCGATAGCTCATGCGAAACATCAGAGATTGCCACATGAAGGCCGTTTCCCGGTCATCGAAGTGGGTGCGGTACTCCTCCATATTCTGAGAGGTGACCATGGACTCCACCCAGTTGAGAAAGCCCACCATATTGTCCCGGTAGGTATGGGTGATGCAGGCCATAAAATCGAAGGGTTGGCCTTTGGTGATGGCCCCCGTGGGGCAGACGGCAGCGCATAGGTTACACTTGATGCAGGGGTTCTCCTCAAGGGGACGATCATATTCACTCAGCACCCCATTGATCAGGATACTTTCGAGCTGAATGCAACTTCCGTACTTCGGGTGTAGAACCAGCCGGTTCATCCCCATGTGTCCGAGACCCGCCTCCACAGCCATGATCTTGTGGCTTACATCCCAGATCTTTCCCGGATACCGATCAAGCGCCATGGGCCATCCCTTGTTGACCACGACCCCTCGAATACCCAATTGATTCAGACGGCGAAGGATCTCGCGAGCCACGCTTGAAATCTTATCCCCCGTGTGATGAAATTCTTCATTGGCCACATAGCGGGCCGGGCTCTGAATGTTCTCACGATTATTGACCACGATGACGGAAATGATACTGCGCGTAAGGGGATAGACGTATAGCATCCCCTCCCGCTCCTTTTGCAGCGATTCCCTGTCCATATCCACCAGGCCCACATCGTCTGCCCCGGTCTCCAGACACATCTTTTTGATCTCCTCAGCGGCGTAGATCCTCGTCCCTTGCGCTTCATCAAGTTGCAGCATATTCTTACCTCAACTTCTTTCTGTCTATAGGTCTCCGGCCATTCCTTCCCAGGTTGCCGACAGAACGAACCGATTGGCTCATTCCGCTCAATTCACTTTTGACGCTCAAAAGAGTTTAGACACGGTTTCACTCTTTTTTCCATGATCCTCAAATTAGCACTTGAAAAGAAAGGAAGAAAGTGGCATAAGTGACAAAAAGCGTGCAGAATCGGCCATGAGGCCGTGGGGAGAGAATGATGGCGAGGATGACCTTTTTAGCGGCAGAAGGCTGCCTCTTTTCGGGCGTAAGCGGTTTGATCGACGCCTTTTCCATCGCGAATTTATGGTATCGCGCCCTGAACAAAGAAAAATCGGATTCGCTATTCGAGACGGAAATCGTGACAGTGGAAGGAGGGACGGTAAGGGCCAACGGCGGAATCCGGGTTCACCCTGATGGGGCCTTAGAGGACGTGAAGCAGACGGACTTGATCCTCATCCCCGCATTTCTCCCCGTGGACGAACCCCTGACCCAGAAGGTGGGGGAGATTTCGGAGTGGCTTATCGATAGATACCGGAAGAAGACAAACATCGCCGCCATGTGCACCGGCACTTTTATGCTGGCAGAAACGGGGCTTCTCGACGGGAAGATCGCGACAACCAATTGGCAGTTTGCCAGACGCTTTCAGCGCCGATATCCAAAAGTGCATCTCAGGATGGACCGGATCCTCACCGAGGAAGCCGGCCTCATCTGCACAGGGGCGGCCACATCGATGTACAACCTGGGACTCCACCTTATCAGGACATTTGGATCCGAAGAGCTGGCATCCGTTTGCTCGAAGGCTTTGCTGGTTGACCCTAACCGGGACAGTCAGTCACCTTATTCTATCTTCAGCGCCAGGAAAGATCACGGCGATGCGAACATATTGGAAGCTCAGGAATGGATGCAGGAACACCACGCTGATAACATCACCATCGACGCCGTTGCGAGGGACGCAGGTATCAGCCCCCGGCATTTTAAGCGGCGGTTCAGAAAGGCCACTGGGGAATCCCCCCTCGGTTATCTTCAGAATCTGCGTATGGAGGCTGCGAAAAGGAGGCTTGAGACGACGCTCGATAATGTAAACGAAATCACGTTCAAGATCGGATACGAGGACAGCAGTACCTTTCGAAGACTCTTCAAGAGATATACCGGCATCTCTCCTAGGGAGTACCGCGACAAGTTCTCGCAATCCAAGCACCCTCACGTCACCGCTGAAACCGGGAACGCATGAGATTGATTAGCCCTCGGCTCGCTTTTTCGCCCCTCTCCTGTCGTCCCGCCTGGGAAGCGAGATGTTTTGGAATTGCCTGGAAACATTGAGTCCACTCTCGAAAAACGACTCTCGCAAGGCTGAGATGGGTACCCCAGAATTCACCTGGTATCCGGGAGATATGATGTCCCACAGATTCCTTGAAATTCCTAATGCCAACTGCCGATTTTCAAGGATAGCTGGGAAATGCAAAAATTTTAATGAGTTAGATTAGGGCCTTGTTCCCTGTTATCCGGAGAGTAATCGAACTTGGTTTTGTGCGATGTAAGGCTCCCGAAACTAGCGGGCTATTTCTACTTGAAACGCCAGAAAGAGAAGTATAGTATATACAAGTGTGTATATACGACCAGGAGGGATCATCAAGATGCAGACGGCCAAGGTTTTCAAGAGCGGAAACAGCCAGGCGATTCGTCTTCCCAAGGATTTTCAGTTCAGAGGCAGCGAGGTCTATATCAAAAAGATGGGCAACTGCGTCGTGATCATCCCGAAGGACGATCCTTGGAAGATCGTGGAAGAGAGTGTCGGCAGGTTTTCGAACGATATTTTTGAGGGGGGACGCGAACAGGTCCTCGCTCAAGAGCGCGAGGGCCTGGATGATCTACATGCTTGATACAAACATCTGCATCTACACGATGAAGAAGAACCCGCCAGGCGTATTCGTCAATCTAAGAAAGCTCTCGCCGGATTCGGTTGGGATCTCAGCGATTACCGAAGCCGAGCTCCGGCTCGGCATGTCCAATAGCAGCAAGCCGGAACATAACCACCTAATTCTCGATGAATTCTTGGGGCCGTTTCAGATCGTCCCATTCAAAAGTGCTGCAGCAGCCCATTATGGCGACATCCGCTCGCTTCTAAGGCGAAGCGGCACGCCCATAGGAAACATGGACCTCTTGATAGCTGCTCATGCGAGAAGCCTGTCAGTCACGCTCGTGACCAACAACATGAAGGAATTCGAGAAGGTGCCCGGATTGAAGCTGGAGAATTGGGCATAATTGAGGGCAGCCCGCTCGTAGACTACTACTCGCCGGCCTGCTTCTGTCGTTTCCCCATTCGAAATACATTCAGGCAAATCCGGAAACGATATCAGACAGCTAGAATCTGTTTGATGCCATGGAGTCGTTGGCAGCCATGTGCCCTCATGTCCCGAACAAGAGGGAGAAGAGGCCTCTTCGCCGTCTGTCTGGCGGGTCCGATAAGCTCTTTGTTTAGGTCAACGGGGCGAACGCTTGCCGTCTGTCCAAGGAGAGTGCAGGTTTCCGTCTCCGTCGAATTTGAATTGGAGGATATGGTCGCTGACCACGACGCTGTCCTTTCTGTGAAGATCCGGCAGGCACCCTTTGGACACCGCCAGGTGGGAGAGCTCCAGGGTGTTCTTGATGTGGACGAGACGCAGATCTTCAAGCGTGTACGGCCTGAGGGTGACCAGTGCCGCTTTGATGGCCTCGCGGTCATTTGGGTATGTCAGAGGGATCTTGCCGGATTCGGGGCAGCATGATGTAAGGCAATTGATGGCCGTTGCCTGAAAATCCATCTTGTCAACCAGCCGTCTGGTGGTGAAATCGGCCTGGCCGATGCCTAAGGCGCTCCCTTCGCTGCCCGGGGTCAGGTCCCGCACAAAAATTCGGGTGATCCGCGGCAACGGCCGCACCGCGGCGTAAGCGCACACATCTCTGCCGACCACATTCGGGTCAATGCCTTCTCCGCTAATATCCTTCCCCATCTCATCCACAATCAGAAGGTCGATGTCGTCCAAGGGAATGAGAGGCAACAGGGATCTGGCCTTTTTGAGAAGTTCCTTTTCCATGGCCTCTATCTCGCCCGCCCCCGCCATCCTGAGCATGCAGGTCTGGTGCTCCTGGTTTTCCACAAGTCCGACCCCGAAAAGGACATTGCAGCGCTCCAGCAATGCCTTACCCGCCGTGCTGATGATTTCATATTGATCGCGGATCACGGAGAGTCGGTGGTAGTGTTCAGCGCCTTTTTGATTCCCCAGGCCGATGGCGATCATTTTGATGAGGCCGCTTTCGGTGGCGCCGATGAAATTCGTATGGGGCTTCACACGGTTGATGAGCACAATGGCGTCGGCCTCCCGGGCAAGCCGGTCCATGAACAGGGGGATCCCCTTCACTTCGCCCATGGGGACCACTTCCATGGTGGAAAGGACCGGCGCACCCACCGTCTCTTCTGTGATCCCTCTGAGCTTCAGGACTTCTATCTGACCCTCGGCGGTCGCCCCGCCATGGGACCCCATGGCCGGTGTGACAAAGGGAGCGCAACCCGCACTTTTCAGCAGGTCCACGACCGCCTTTACCACGACCGCCAGGCTGGCGATACCACGGCTTCCAACGCAGACAGCGACCCGCCCGCCTTGGGGCAGATCGGTCCGATGCTTGATCCGCTCCCACTCCAGCTTAACCCGAGACGCTGCGTCGATGGCCTCGGGGACCTCGAAACGTTGGCGTATCAACCTCATTTCCGGCAATTCCAGTTTACAGGCGTCTTCAAAAGCCATCGGGTCTACCTCCCTCTTCTTGACTACCATCGCACATCTTTTCCGCCATCCGGCATGGCCAATCCATTTCCCCGTTCGATTCTGATGTCAGAAAATGGAAAACCCCCTTTAACTTCTCTGAATTACGGGACTTATTTATAACATAACGAGCAAGGAAGGTCAAAGCAAAGGCTGACCTCCTGTGTAAAGCCTAATCAGGCCATCCACGTGATTCCCCAAATCTAGTACCTAAATTGTTAAATTTAGCGTGAACCCTCATGGGTTCACAGTTGGTAGGTGTAAAGGCGTGCTCGATGGGATTCTCCTCGGCTTCGCTCAGGGCAAGTTCCCCCCGTGTCGTCCCGCTTGGAAAGCGGGATGTCATGGACTCGCAAAAAAAGGGAGTTGACTCATCAGAGCCGACTCCCACATAAAAAAGGTATGGCGTCCCCAAGGGGACATGTAAAGTATCACCGTAAGGACATGATTTTAACTCCAAACCGCGTCGCTCCCCCCAAACGGCGCCAGCATGATAAACCTCGGAATTTAAGAGGCTTACTTGCTTGATTCTGGTCCTACACCATAGATAGAAATCGCTGCTTGGTTGTTCACCTGTTCCTCCTGCCGACAGGTTCTCAGGTCTCGACTCTCCCTGGTTCAGCGCTGGGCAAAAAATCCTGTGACCTGTGCTCGCCAACCGGCGGACTCGGTTCGCCTCGTCCTGTCCAGAAAAGTGATAGACGATCAGCGCCTCTTAGAAAAAGCCGAGGCTGACCCGCGAACTGTGGGCGAGCCCCGGCAGAAGGAGGAGCAGAGAGAACCGGGTTAAGACGAGTTATTGGACTGCCTTGTCTTCAGATGTGGCAGGTGGCCCTTGATTTAAGAAGCTGGCCATCGCCAACGAAGCCACTTCAAAAAGCAAGGGGTCCTTGCGAAAGAAACCACAAAGAGACGAAAGTACAGCAGAGCGAGCCGGGAAAAACCATTGCCAGACGAAATCCTTCGCAGCATCATTGCCGGCGAGTTACGCCTAAAGTTGTGGCAAAATCGATCGGGCGGATCAGATGGCCATTCTTGAGGGCGCCATCGTAATATGGATAGCCGGGACGGTTATTCGAAGGCTGTCAGGCTATATTTCGGCGTTGATTTTAGGCCATTGATGGAGGGCAGCGGCTTTAGAACAAATGAAACTCGAAAAGTGGATTTTCAGACCAAGTATATTGATGTATTCAGCCAAGAAGCAATGCTCCACTTAAACGGTTGGCGTGTTATATCCCAGGTTTCTTGATACTTCCTCAGCCCCTTTACGTATAATTACCGCTAGTTCATCCTGCTTGGATAAGGTAATGCGCGAGACAGGCACTGAAATACTCATTGCTGCTACCATCTTCCCGGTATGGTTGTAAATTGGAGCCGCAACGCACCTGACATCGGTGTTGGATTCACAATCATCATAAGACAGGCCTCTTTTTCGGATGACGCTCAATTCATGTTTCAACTGCGATAACGAACTGATGCTGTTCTCGGTCATTTTTTCAAGATTATCCTGTCCCTTATATAAATCGTTGATACCCGATTCAGGTAGGTTTGAGAGCAGCATTTTTCCAACAGCTGTGCAATGAGCCGGCAGTCTTGACCCCACCCCGGACACCAAACGTACCATCTTTGAGCATTCCACTTTGGTAACAAATACAGCTTCAGTGCCATCCAATATTGCCATCTGCACGGTCTCGTCGCACTTGGCTACAATCTCCTCTGCAATCTTACGGCCTTCTGCTATCAGCTCCAATTTGCTTGAGTAGACATTCCCCAACTCAAACACCTTAGGCCCCAGGAAAACCTTATTTGACTGTTTCGGATCCCGGCGCAGATACCCACTAAGAATGAGGGTGTTGACTAATTCATGAGTCGTAGTTCGCGGGAAGCCCAGGCGGTCGACAATTTCGGGAACAGATAATGGATACTGATCATTCAGGAATAGCTCCAAGGTCTTGAGGGCTCGTGTGACTGACGGGGTTATTCGGGCCATTTAATCTTCCATTTCAATTAGATTTTTCTGATAAGCCATTTTTCAAAAAACATACCATACCACTGCTATATTGTAAAGCAGATTATGTACGAAATATCGGTCAATATTCTAAATATCGAATAATATTTGTCAATTAGATTTTATGGTTAAATTTCAAATAAATTTCTGAATCTTGCACCATTTCTGTCAAATCCCGTGCAAGAAAATTCTTGCGCGAACAAATTCCAATGAAAGATCGAATTGTTAGAAACACAAAGGAAATGATGGTCCACGAACAGGCTCATTTTACCTGCTTTCCCGCAGCCTCTGAAACGGCTCGCCGGCTTAGCTTTTTTCGATTCGCCACATACCCTCATGGGGTAAAGAGCGTGATTATGTTTACCTCTCAAGAAGCCCTAGCGAAGAGGCTTTCAAGACTATTCCATCTTTTCGGATCAGTATGGTGCAAAATTTAGAAAAATTAGGCATTTTTTTTGTTGACATCAAAAACTGAATTTGCTAGGTCGTACAAAATATAGGCCGATGTCTTAAATTTCGAACATCAATTAACCAGGCACGAGGGTTCCTCATGGTTAAGGAGAAGAATTCGGCGGCCAATTCAGTGAAGGCTGGTGAAGTCAAAGTCTTCGATACAACCCCTGTCCCACGGTTACCCCTGACCTCATTACTGGAGCGCATAGGGTGTTCGTAGCAGTCCGTAAAGGTATGCAGGCCGCCTTGGCCCGCGAACTGGATGCTGATGTCATAGCCCCAACCGAGGTTGATGTCCTCACCGAAATCACGAAACGCGCTGATGGTCTGATGGTGGATCCGGCCGTTGAAACCGCAGGAGGGTCAGCCACGGTCATCATGGCTCTGCAATCAACCCGCAAATTGGGGCGGGTGGTGGAAGGGGACATACATATGTGAGGAGCTCGCCACCTTAAATGTCCGGCCACGGGATTGAACCTGTGAGCCGGGCAGGGCGAGCTTGCCCAAACAATAGGATAACCATTTTACCCACAATGAAGCGCCATGGGTTTTCGACATGGCGGTGCTGGGGATGCTTGAGCATCAGAGAGGTGTTTAGATGCAAGGAATACGAATCGACGGCCGGGGCGGTCAGGGCGCGGTTCTAGCGTCCAAGATCTTGGCCCAGGCCTTTTACCGCCAGGGTTTCTCGGTGCAGGCTTTTCCAGCCTTTGGGATGGAAAGGCGCGGTGCCCCGGTATCGGCTTACGTCCGGGTTGATGATCAGCCGATACTCCGCAGGGGCCGGATTGAAATGGCTGAAACCGTTATAGTGCTTGATCCGGCCTTGCTGGAGATGATCGATGTTAACAAAGGACTAGCCGTCGACGGATTGCTCTTGCTTAACCATCCCCAGGCTCCCAATGAACTGAGCCTGGTTGGCGAGTTCCGCGTAGCGACAGTGGATGCAACCCAGTTGGCTTTAACCCATGAATTAGGCTCAAGTTCCTCACCCATTGTAAACACCGTAGTGCTAGGCGCCTTTGCCCGCCTTGATGAGGACCTGGAGTTGGACAACGTTCTGAGCGCCATTGAGCTATACACTCCGGTGAAAATAGAAGCCAATATTGAGGCGGCCCGGCTGGCGTACAGCGCTGTCATTAGAGGGGAGGCCTGATTTGAGAGCAAAACCAGAGATAACTAGAATGGCTGACCTCCCCAAGGTGCCTATAACAATTGGGGATATGAGTTATAACCGTACCGGCCTGTGGCGCTACCTGATGCCTGCGATACATGACCGGGTTGCACCCTGCCAGATCGCTTGTCCCCTAGGCATGCCTTCACCGGATTTCATCAATGATCTAATCCGCCAGGACGCCGCGCGGGCTCTAAACCGGATTATGGAGATTAACCCTCTACCTGGAATAACCGGGCGTCTGTGTTATCACCCTTGCCAATCCAAGTGTCTCCGCCGGGGGCTAGACAGCAACATACAGATTCAGATGCTGGAAAGGTATCTGGCGGACACGGCGCCGGAACCTGCAGCCTCAGCGCCCAAAAGTCTCAAAGCACAAGTGGCGGTTCTGGGTGCCGGGCCATTGGGACTAAGTACGGCCTACTTCCTGGGCCGGATGGGTATTTCGGTGACGGTCTGCGATCCTTTGGATCAGCCAGGTGGCTTTCTCGCTTCCGTAGACGATGACAAATTGCCCAAGGAAATACTCGTCCGCGAAACTAACCGGCTCATCAGCTTGGCGAATATACAGCTTAAGCTGGGCGATGATTATTCCACATTGGATTCAGACAGCATGAAGCAAGGCTGGCGTTTGATTATCCATGACCAAACCGCCCATGCCAAAGACAGCGGTCCGGCCAAAAGCCTGACCATGTTGTCAAGCCAGTTATCCTCGGGGCGTCTACTGCTGAATACTACCGGTGTCTGCCTTCGGAATATCTACAAAGCCAATCAAATTGCCATTGCGGTGGCTGCCGGGCGTGAATTAGCCGCGCAGGCTTTAAGCAGCCTGGGGTTTAGCCAACAAAGTGATGAACTGAAGGGGTTGATCAATAGCGGTCAGACGGAAAGCTCTATCAGCACAAGGGATATCCGTTATGAGCTGTTTGACGAGCAAGACTCCGTGTGTGCTGGCTCTAAAGGCCAAACCTTATCCGATGAGCAGGCCTTGGCCGAGGCGAGGCGCTGTCTGTCCTGCGGCCACTGCAATCTGTGCGGGCGCTGTTTGGTATTTTGCCCTGATGTGTCACTTAGCGTGAACAAGCAAGGGACAAAACCCGAAGTTGACGAGATGCACTGCAAGGGCTGCGGTATCTGCGCCTACGAATGCCCCCGGCGGGCCATAGCAATGGAGAGATAAACGTGGAAAAGGTACTCACTGGGACCGAAACCGCCGCAGAGGCCGCGGCCTTGGCTAGAGTAGAGGTGGTTTCTGCCTATCCCATCACCCCCCAAACCGTGATCGTTGAGACCTTGGCTGAAATGATAGGGCGGGGCGACCTGGATGCAACTTATATCAATGTGGAATCCGAGCATTCAGCCATGGCCAGTTGCATTGGTGCGGCTGCTGCCGGCGCCCGGACTTTCACGGCAACATCGTCGCAGGGCCTGGCCCTGATGCATGAAGTGCTGCACTACGCAGCAAACGGGCGCTTGCCTATCGTCATGGTCAACGCCAACCGTTCCTTGGCCCCGCCATGGAACCTGTACTGTGACCAATCCGATTCATTGGCCCAGCGGGATACTGGCTGGATTCAATACTACTGTGCTGATTGCCAGGATGTGCTGGACTCGATCATCGTGGCTTACAAGGTAGCCGAGGAGGTGTCCCTGCCTGTGATGATTAACATGGACGCCTTCTACCTAACCCACACATCAGAAGCAGTGCAACTGCCTGATCAGAAGGCAGTGGACGCCTTCATACCCAAAAGAATCAAGCCGGTGCTTAACTCGGACCAACCGGTGACCTTTGGCAATGTGTGCGGTGCAGACCTCTATACATCTCTCCGCTACGTCAGGCATCATGATACCAATGCCGCGCTGGAAGTCTGGCAGAACGCTTCCGACGATTATGCCAAGACCTTTGGGCGCTCTTGCCCACCCCTGCAGACCTACAAAACTGAGGATGCGGACACCATCTTGGTCGTGGCTGGTTCAGCCGCGGGCACTCTAAGGCTTACTGTGGATCAGCTGCGTGAGGAGGGTCATGCTGCCGGGGTTATGCGTTTGGCAATAATTCGTCCATTCCCTGCCGGATTAATCACGCAAGCCGTTTCCACTGCCAAACGGGTGATAGTGGTGGAAAGGGGGGTTTCCAATGGGATGGGCGGCATTATTGGCCAGGAACTCAAAGCGGGATTGTTTGGCCGCCGAAACGGACTTGAAGTTTGGAGCCTGTTCGCGGGACTCGGCGGCAAGGACATTGTACCGGAAGAGATCGCTGCCGAGGTGAAATCCATTGCGGCCGGTGAAAAAAACAATGAACCGCTGAACGATAATTCCATATGGACAGGGCTATTATCATGACAAATACGGTGCTTAAAGAAAAAACAATGGGCCCCGGCCATTTGGCCTGCGCCGGTTGCGGTGCCGCCATCGCCATGCGCCACGCTTTGGAGGCCCTTGGGCCAAAGACCTATGTGGTGATGCCTGCGGGCTGCTGGTCCACCTTTATCGGCATATATCCCTATTCCTGCCTTAGCGTGCCGGTGATGTCCGTGGCATTTGCCACCACGGCCGCCACAGCATCGGGGTTGAAAGCAGGCCTGGACCGGTCGGGACGCCAAGAAGCGACCGTCTTGGCTTGGGCCGGCGACGGCGGCACATTTGACATAGGTATCCAAGCTTTGTCCGGAGCGGCTGAACGCAACGAGGATATCATCTTTGTCTGCTATGACAACGAAGCCTACATGAACACCGGCATTCAGCGGTCTTCGGCCACGCCGCTAGGGACGGTAACCACGACCACTCCTGCCTCGGCCCCTAAGCGGCAGAAGAAAAAGGATATTGTCGCCATCATGGCGGCCCATGGTGTGCCTTATACGGCCACTGCCTCCATAGCCTACCCGGATGATCTTATTGCCAAGCTGACCAAAGCCAAATCCATCAGGGGCACCAAGTTTCTACATTTATACGCTTCTTGCCCGACTGGATGGCGGCATGCCCCGGAACTTTCAGTGGAAGTGGCCCGCATGGCGGTTAAAAGCCGAGTATTTCCCCTTTATGAGGTTACTGACGGTGAGAATTGGCAGCTGAGCCCCATGCCGGAAAAAGAGCCCATAGATGCATATCTGAAAATTCAAGGCAGGTTCAAGGTCATGGGACCCGAGGCTGCGGCGGAATTTCAAAACAATGTTGATAGAAGCTGGCAAAGCCTGATCCGTAAATGCCGTGATTCCCCATGACCAAAAAGAGAGGTCTAGTGGTCATCCATTAGTCTGAAAATCTTCTTACCCATAGGCAAATACCGCAAAAGTGTAACATTAACCATTAACCAGGAAAGGAGATGATCAACATGGCATATAAAAAGACGATTAAGAATTGGGGTATGTTGGGATTGGCTGTCGTCGCCGCTTTGATGATCGGCATGCAGCCGGCAATTGCCGCCGATAAGGTCGTGAAAATGACCTTGGCCCACGCCGATGTGGCCGATCCCACCATGTATGTGCATGCGGGTGCGGTCGCTTTCAAAGCGTATGTTGAAAAGGAATCCAACGGAAAAATCCAGGTGAACATCAGCCCCGCTGCTGCCTTGGGAAATACCGCCTCTCTGCAGGAAATGACCATGACAGGCGAGATCCAGGCATCGACCTCCCATACCGAGGGCACCATAGCCATCGTGTATCCCAATATCCAGTGTCTCTCTATACCTTACCTCTTTCAGAACGTGGATCAGGCCCTGGAAGTCTTCCGCGGTGATTTTGGTAAAAAGCTATTCGAGGACATGCGCAAGCAGACCGGCCTTCGTGTGATCGGTATTTGGGATAATGGCGGCTTCCGGAACTTCACTAATAATAAGCGCGAGATTCATAATCCCAATGATATGAAAGGCCTCAGCATCCGCACCATGGACAACCCTTCGCACATGGAAATCGTGCGTTCTTTAGGTGCCAAGCCCACGCCCATCTCCTGGGCGGAGACCTATACCGCCCTGCAAACCGGCGTGGTGGATGGCGAGGAAAACTCAATTCCCACCTTCATCCTGGGTTCCCTGCAGGAAGTGCAGAAGTACATGACTATGGACGGCCACGTTTATAGCCAACTTCACCTGTTCGTCAACGATAAATGGTTCAACGGTCTGCCCAAGGAGTACCAGGAGATCATCCTGCGCGGCGGCGAGGAGGCTGGTTATGCCGGCCAGCGCGCCTGCCGGGTGTATCGTGACATCGGTAGGGGCATCTGCATCGAAGCGGGAGTGAAATTCTACGATCCCACCCCGGATGAACTCAATCAGTTCAAGGCGTTGGCCCAGCCCCCGGTTCTCAAATTCATCCGCGAAAAGGGTGTTAAGGATCCCAAATTGGTGGATGAGATCATCGCGGAAGCCGACAAGGCTCTCTACACGTTAGGATACAAAAAGCAGGGTGGAACCACTGTGAAGAAGAAGTAACTAGTCATTTCATTGGCTTGCCCGGCCTCTCACCTCGAGAGGCCGGGCAAGCCGTACTAATAACCGGTGTATAACACAGAATTTGATCAGGTTCGCTACCTCTGATATTCACGCTTTAATCGGTTAAGGCACTATTGAACATTGGGGGGTAGGATGAATTTTCTCCGTACTGTAGAAAGGATGAGTGCGGTGGCGGATAAAATCGCCAGTAATGCGACCGTCGTCCTTTTTACCATCATGACTTTGATAGTTTGGGTACAGATATTCTTCCGTTTCATTTTGGGTGGTGGTATTGCTTGGTCCGAGGAAATAGCAAAATACATGATGGTCTGGATGGCTCTGTTGGGATCATCGGTGCTTTTTCGTGAAGGAGGGCACATAGCCATCAATTATTTCATTTCGAAATTTTCTTTCCTCCGTTACATTCTAATGTTTCATGCCATACTGTCCGCCGTTCTATTTGTTCTGCTGATCTACTATGGCATCGACTATGCCGCATTTGGATTTAAATCTATATCCCCCGCAAGCGGAATTAGAAGGTTTTGGCCATATCTGTCCATTCCGGTCGGTGGCGGTTTTTTGTTGATCCAAGCTTTTGTTCGCTTTATTCATCTGCTTTTTATTGATGACAAGACAATCCGGGCAGAAGAGGAGGCTCGTGCTCGGCATGAATTACTCGCGGTAGCGGAATGATATGCCCATTTGGAAAGGAGCTTGTCTAAATGCTTACCGTTAGTATGTTTGCTTTAATGATTTTCCTGCTATTGGTTGGATTGCCGGTGGCCATAGTGCTGGGGGTTGTTTCAACTGCCTGGGTGATGCTGGCTGGTAATTCCCTCCAGATGATCGCCTCGCGCATGTATGCCGGTATAGACCTCTTTGTGCTCATGGCGATTCCCTTTTTCATTCTGGCCGGTGAGATCATGAACCACTGCGGCATTACCGACCGCTTGATCAGGTTCGTGGATTTCGTCATCGGCCGGGTACGGGGAGGCTTGGCTCAGGCCTGCATATACGCCAGCATATTGTTCGCTGGTATCACCGGTGCGGCGGTCGCCGATGTGGCGGCATTGGGTTCGATTTTCATACCAGCCATGGAAAAGCAGGGTTACACACGCAAATTTTCAGCCATGGTCGTCGCTGCGAGCTCCATTATAGGGCCAATCATACCGCCCAGCATCATCGTGGTGATTTATGGGTCGGTTACCGGGGTTTCGATAGGGACCCTCTTTGCGGCTTGCGTGATACCAGGTGTAATGGTGGGTTTGGGCATGAGCGCATATGTTGCGCTTGTAGCGAAAAGAAAAAATTTCCCCAAATCAGATGAGCCCTTTGAGATGAAGGCTTTTTTGCTATGTTTTAAAGACTCCATACTGGCCATCCTTATGCCTCTAATCATCGTTGGCGGAATCTTCTCTGGATTATTCACCCCTACCGAGGCAGCAGCAGCTTCAGCCTTTTACGCCTTTTTTGTCGGAGTGGTTATTTACCGCACAGTCACTCCCAGCATCATACTGAAATCAGTCGTCAACTCCGTGCGCACTTCGGCCATGCTCTTTTTCATCATTGGGTTTGCCAACATACTGGGCTGGATCATCGCGAGAGAGCAAATACCTGAGACAATTGCCAATTTCCTCCTTTCTCTGAGCAGCAATCCCACGATCCTGCTGCTTCTGGTGGTGACCTTTTTGCTTTTTCTGGGCACCTGGATGGAAATTACTGCCAGTTGTATCATCATAGCCCCAATCCTTTCACCTGTCATGGCGCAAGTGGGTCTTAATCCGGTTCACTTTGCGGTTGTCATGCTCGTGGTGCTCAACGTC
>CAWHLE010000007.1:0-1033751 GCA_963830155.1 uncultured delta proteobacterium
TCGATTGTCAAGTTAGGTGCGATTTTGGATGCACCCCAAAGGCTGACAAGAAACCCAATAAAGACTCCTACCATCTGAATTAGAAGCTCGATCCAAGGATTTCGGAACAATGAGTGCCGATTCCTATGTTTAAGAAGCTCTTCTTTGACTGCCGAGAAGGAACCGTTCATCCAAGCAACATCATCAGAACTGACGGTCAAAAAGCAAATGACACTCTCGGCCTTGTCCAACCGTAACTCCATAAAGCTTCCGATTGCGCGGTTGGTCCTAAGGGATTCACCGCTTGATAATTCAAATATTACTCTCTCGATGTCAGACGCCTGGTTGAAATTATGCATTAGTTGCTCTTTATCGAACAACCTATATCCTTTCTGATCAAATCGAATTGTATAAGTAAGAAATGCAGTGGGAGGTTCGCCCTCTTTCCTTTTCAAAAATTCGGGCATAGTGACGAGGCGGCCGATAAATACATTGGCAATGTTGGAGATAGCATCAGAGTTAATTGTCAGATTCGACACTTGTTCATCTCGAAGAAAGCTTGCCATTACTCAACCTCACAAATGAACTTTGGCGCATAACATCCCGGTTCAGCGGCGGCCCGCCGTCCGCTGGAACCGGTTGTTAGCTGGTCACTCAAGCTTGACAATCCCTGGTGGCCCCCACGTGCCCTTGCCAGGTGGCAGCACAGATGAGGTGTCACTTGCCGGCTTGGGCCAGTACATGCGTAGTGCCAGGTAGATAGGGCCGTCAGGCGCCGGCAGCCAGTTTGACTCCTTGTCCTTGCCGGGCGACTCATGCTGCAAGTAGATAGTCAGCGAACCGTCGCCATTCTTCTTCATGTCTGGCAGCATCGGCGAGTTGACCAGGTAACGGTTGATCGGATTTTCGACCAGCAGCTGACTGTCGCTGTAGTACATGGTGATCGACCAGAACGCCTTGACCGGTGGCAACGAACCAGCGGGGAAGGTGAGTGTGTAGTTGTGCTTGCTGCCATCCAGGGTCTGGCCCCCGGCATCGACACGGGACAGCAGGTACATCGCCTCGGCGGCGTCGTTGCCGTAGATCCCGGCCCTGGCCGCCGCCAGCACGCTTGAGCCAGTCGCCGTCGTAGAAATCGCTGTCGCCCCACAACGATCCGACCTGCCAGCCATTGACGTCGGTGGCACCGTCGGCCACGAACTTGGTGACCTTGGCATCGCCGGCTTTCATCCCCTCGGCCATCGCTTGCCGTTGCTCCGGCGAAAGACTGTCCATGTCGAAGGTCTTCCCGCGACCGACACCTATCATGGCCAACCTGGCGCGGATGTCCGTGTCTTTGTCGGACTCCGGAATGTAATCAAGCGCGGCGCCCAGATAGCTCCAGAAATGGGTCTTGACTCCGGCCGACGTCGCGGGCAGGAAGTCAATGTCCGGCGCCGCCGCTGGCGCGGGCTTGCCTTGGAATGCCGACAGCGTTTGGACCCTGTATCCGGCCTGAATCTTTTCCACGTTGGGCATGTCTTCGGGATTGAACAGCTGGGTGCGGAAAATGACGAGCATGAACGGCGTCGTCGAATGGAAGACCTTGCCGACGCCCTCGGGTGCTTCGCCTTGCCAGTCGGGGCCGGCAACGGCATAGCGAGCCGGCTTCGTTTCCGGTTGCACGGCTGCCGATGTAGCCATCATTGTAGAGGTTGCCGTCGACCAGTTGTACGGAGTAGTAACGGCCCTTTTCGACCTCGGGGACCGTAATCACGACGGGCTCGGCACGCAGGTCCAGCCAGGCCAGCGAGTACGGCGTATCGCTGTTCGGGCTGAGGACCGCAGTGTCTTTGTAGGTATAGACGCGCGGCTCGTTCTTAATGTGGTTGAACGGTGCCTTGAACTGGTTCGTGTTCTTGTCGACAGCATATTCGTTCATGATCGCGTAGTTCATCACGATGGGCAGGCCGTAGATGTATCCCTCCTCGGCGATGGCCTTCGTTTCTGCAGGAGTGAGGTCCGCAGCGTGGGTGAGCGTGAACGCAGACGACGCGAGCAATACCATCGCGCAGCCAAAGGCTTTCAGTAGGGTGGTTTTCATGAACTTGTATCTCCTGTAGTTGAATCGGACGGGCAAGTGGCCAGCGAACGTCTGGCATCAGCGGCGAGCGCAGCGAGTCCGCTGCACGCCGGGGTTAGTCAACACTCGGTGCGCCGAGTACGGCGGCCTGGTACTGGCTGAGAAGCTGGGGGTCATCTATGGAGCCATGGTGATGCACCTGGCGCCACGAGCCATTGACCTTCGAGAAGATGCGAGAGGTGCGAATGGCCAGGGGCAGATCGAGGCTCTGGACGCGGAAGTGACCGCGCTCGCGGCCAACCGCATAGAACATTTCGGGCGACTCATGGATGGTGTAGTCCCAGAACTCGACGTAGACCTGTGCCGAACCCGTGAAGAGGCGCTCGTAGACGGGACGGATAGAGTCCCAGCCGCGCTTGATGCCACCGAGTGGGTTGTCCATGGCAATGTCCTCGGAAGAGGCCCAGTTCGCTGCCATGAGCGACATATCCCGGCCGTTGAAGGCACGGTAGAACTGAACGAGAGCCAGATAGGATGACGGCTGGCCGGCGTCGGGTTCTGTGCCGGTGATCGCTGACTGGATGGGATTCATGAGGTCTCCTGTGTTGCCTAACGTGGAACTGAGGGGCGGGGGAAACGCGGCAGCGTATTTGGCATCCCACTCAAGGAAAGGTTAGCGATATTTCATTGGGCGTTCCGGCCTATGTATTACTCAACCACCTCTGAAGCAAAGGAAATCAGTTGCATAGATTAGATGAGTTTACTGTCCGGGAATAACGCCTAACTGCCTCATAACGCCGAGAGTATCCATAAAAGCCCAATCCTCTGTGAGTTTGCCACCCAGCGATTCTGTATATGGCGACTCCCGTTATGTTAATCGGCCTCTCTGTTGGGGGAATACCCTGAAACGCTCCTTTTTGAGTACCGCTTGCGCGGAATCGAACGACAACCTTGTCCCCTTCAGCAATCATATCCTCAATAGTCCAATTTAGATCCGGGAAAGCAGTATACAGAGCGGCCCTATGCTGTTTCCATTGTTCAAAATTAGTGTCACCCGTCGGAGCATGCCCTATGAAGTCGGGGACAAAAAACGCATCTACCATGGCATCAAATTTGGCAAGATTCCCCTTAATAGCATTGCATTCTTCATAGTATCGACTTATAAGGTCTTTGGTTTCTTTTATTAACATGATTTTCCTCCCTATTTCCTGGAATGTACACTATCCTTCTTTGATTCCCGCGCGCTTTCCGTGGGCCGCTAACGGATTAATAACCTGATTGGCAGGTGTTTTGCCAATTCCGGTTTATTAAATTGTTAGCACTTGATTTTATTTTCGAAGTCGTCTCGCTCGTACTTCAGCAGAATAATACTCACTGTCTTGATCCTTTAATTGTTTTTTATTCACAGAGTAGTCAACCAGCGATTCAGTATCTGAGGTTACAACTATACGAAACCTATATGGCTCGAACCAATCTGCTCCAGTTGCTGACGCCTCACGAACTACAAGACCTTTTTGGCAGTGTAAAAATTGTTGCGTCACTCCCAAAGTATCCGACTTCTGTATCTTCGGTCAAAACCCCTATACGACCGTTTGCAATTTCAGCACATCCATTTAATGCCTGGTAAAGAACAGCTAATATTAGAAAAACGTTGAATAAAATTGAGAGTGCTAATGCGAGTTTTAGCGTTTTTGTTTTCATTTTATTCCCAGTGCTAACGTATAGCTCACCGATGGCGGCCCTCGCTGGTTCCAGATCGCCAACCGACTTTGTTGGGCCGCCATTCGGTGGAGCGATGGGTTGGGTGATCTTCCTGTAGCTGAGGAGACGAAATCTCCAGTCTCCCAACGCATACTCGTCCTTCAACAGCATGACCCAACGCCTGACCCTCGTCGTTTGTAACTATGAGGCGGATACAGCCCGTGCGATCCCCTCAGCCGCGGTCGGTCGGATATCGCGCCATGGATTACTCCCCCTAGAATGCTCGCCAAGTCTGCGGTGAACTGCTCTGCTTGTGCCGTCCGGCGTACTTGAATTCGTCCCGCTGAGGAGGTCCATGCCAACATGGGCTGCACAGGCTTGCCACCTTCTCGTCCTCCATGCCTGCCATATAAACATGCCCGCAATAAAGAAAGTTGGCGAACCACACCGCAACAACCAAGACCACCAGACCGAAGATCCACCATAGCGACTCTCGACTATTCCGGTACACGTAGCTCAGCAAAGCGCCGACAGCCAGCAGGCACAGAGCTCCAAACACAATGCTCATAGCACCCAACGTGTGGGTAACTTGCCGGGCGCGCCGTTTTGCCCGGTCAAGTTCACCCGATGGTTCGGTAAAGCCGTTGTTTCTAACATTGTTAAAAATAAAAACCTAACCCCTCATTCTTTCTGTAATTACTCCATTGCAGACTCAATACTTTCCAATTCACCATAGCATTTTTTATAAAGCTCAAGCCTCGACTTATCAGTCTCATATTTGACAGCTAAACTTAAGTTACTGCGTGCTTCATCATAATTCCCCATTGTCTTTTGCATACAACCTAACCTGAAGTAAGCTAATGCATAACGAGGATTTAATTCAATCGCCTTTTTCAAGCTAATTTCTGCGTCACTCTCGTTGTTCATTTTTAGTTGTACATTTCCCATTTCATAATAGGCTTTATAATAATCTCCTTTCAAACCAATAGCTTTTTGAAAAGCCTCAATTGCTGCATTAAAGTTCTCAGAAAGCTCTAAGGCCAATCCAAAATTAAACCATGCTTCATAATCTCTCGGATCAATGTCTGTTACTTTTTTGAAGGAATTAGCTGCTTCTTGATATTTTTTATTTTCAGCGAATTCAATTCCAGCCTTAAAAGCAGTCGATGCATTCTCTTCACGGAAATGACCAAGCCATGATTGAATTGTGATGCTGTTATCTTTTAAAATTAAAATTCTTATTGGATCAATATCGTTATGAATAGCTCTCTCTGATTCCAGTATTTTTTCCCCGTTAGGATATTTATACTTAACTCTCAAATATTTTTTTTCTGAATCAGAACAATATACTTCAATTGTTCTCTGACCAGATTCGTCAGTTTTTTTAAAATAGTGATACGTGAAAAAGAATTCAGGGAGCTTTCTATTGTCTAACACCTCATATAAATCGAACACAACGGCTTCTTTTAAAGGCATACTTAATGGGAAAATTCCGCTTATATTTACATAAGAACTTTTTTGGTGTTTTTTCCCAAATAATTTGTAACTCCAATCTAAAGTTGCCCCATGAATTTCTAAACTGTGCTCTTTTGGTAATACACAGTCTATAGAAGCAGCTAAAAATTGTTTTCCCTCAAATTTTTCTATTTTAATGGCATAAATTGAATTCCCTTTCACACTTGAATTTATAGACGAATGGGGGATATCTGAAAGAACAATATCACAATTATTAATAAACAAACGAGATTGAAATTCAAATTCTACATCTTCAATCTTAAACCCCTCTGGATATAGATTAGAAATAACCACCATATACATATAATAAAAATTATCATCATCTGTAATAATTGGAGATAATTGTTGGCACTTTACTGATAATTTTTTCTCATCGTAATATTTCCAATGCTTATAGCTATTTGAGGTAAAAAATATTATGGCACCCCCTATAAGGATCGAAGATATACAGATCTTTATTTTAAGGTTTTTAGATATATCGGGATAAACTAATAGAATTAGATTGAGTATAGTGACTGCTATTCCGATAATTAAATTCAAATTTTCCATTTGTTACAGTACACTGGTATCTAATTAAGAATCGAATAAAGAAACATTGAGGCACACTTTAATTATTAACTGTTTGATATGAAAAATAAATGCATAAAATACAACTCCCTTGCATTATACTAAATTGAGAAATAGTAGCTGTTCCTTATAAAATTGAAAAATGCAATGGTAGTAGGAAATTAATACATTATACATGATCTTCCTCTATTTCAGAACCGAACATGTATTGGACGGAAAAATCATATTGCAATATAATAATTCCGTCTAGTATAATGCTCCAGTTTCGCTGTAACCTCTTAAAATCTGAGGTGGTTTATGGATGAAAACCGGGAATCTCGCAAGCGCGAAGAAGAGTTCAGGTTTTGGGAAGCCTTCAGGGCGTGCGCTGAGGAAAACAGGGTAACGCCGGATCGTTCGGGATTCTATGTGAGGTGGGCGAAGGAGTTCGTCAACTTTCTGCCCGAGAAGCGCCTTAAGGACCGATCCGGCAAGGACATTGAGGCTTTTCTGGCTTCCTTGGGAGAACGTAAGGGCATTACAGAATGGCAGGTCCGGCAGGCCGAGCACGCGCTGAAGATTCTTTATGAAATCTTCTTGCCTCGTTATTCTCCTGCGAGGTCTACTCGCTTGGAGCCGCCGAGGAAACGTCCTCCCACAAAGGGAATCGCCAAGGCGGAGGGGTTCCGCGACCGGGTGACTCCGGGAGAGGTGGAACGGCGGTATTCCAGTCTCCTGGAAGCGATCAAGACTGAAATTCGAACACGTCACTATTCGTACCGCACCGAAACGGCCTATATCGATTGGGTGAGGAGATTCGTTGCCTTTCATGATTATGCCGACCCGAGGGATCTCGATAGCGCTTCTGCGGTCAAAGCATACCTTGATTACCTGGCAGTCAATCGGGAGGTTGCGGCAAGCACCCAGAACCAGGCCCTCAATGCGCTGGTCTTTTTTTACGGTCAGGTCCTTGGAGCGCCGCTCGGGCAAATGGATGAATTTGTCCGTGCCAAACGGCCGCAGCGTCTGCCGGAGGTGATGACTCGAGAAGAGGTTGAGGCCCTTCTTTCCGGCATGGACGGTGTCCCCGGGTTGATGGCCGGGCTGATGTATGGCAGCGGGCTGCGACTCATGGAATGTGTCCGCTTGAGAGTCAAGGACGTCGATTTTTCGCAACGCCAGATCCTCGTCCGGGATGGGAAAGGGCAGAAAGACAGGATCACCATGCTCCCGGATCGGTTTGCCGATGCCTTGAAAGAGCACCTTGGCAGGGTGAAGGCCGTCTACGAACAGCATTTTGCGCAAGGGACCGCATCCGTCTACATCTGGCCGGCCATGGCGAGAAAATATCCGAATGCCGGCAGGGAATGGATCTGGCAGTATGTGTTTCCAGCCAAAAGCCTCTCGGTTGACCCGCGAAGCGGCGCGGTGAGGCGGCACCATATCAACGAAACCCTGGTCCAGAAGGCCGTGAAAGAGGCGGCCCGTCTGGCGGGCATCAACAAACAAGTGAGTTGCCATACCCTGCGCCACTCCTTTGCCACGCATCTACTTGAAGCGCATTATGATATCCGCACCGTGCAGGAACTACTGGGTCATTCGGATGTAGCGACCACTATGATCTACACCCACGTATTGAACAGGCCGGGGCTTTCGGTGAAGAGTCCCGCGGATATTTAAAATTCTCCAAAACCTGACAAGCCGGAACTAAAGCGCATCACCACGAAGAGCACGAAGAAACGCGAAGGGTCTTGAAAGTGAGGAAGAAGGACGTCCTTTCTGGCCTCGCGTCTTTTGTGTGCTCTCGTGATGAAATATCTTGCCACCAACGGCACCAAAACAAGTGGTGAGAGCGTAAACCGTATAGATCGGAAAGAATAGCGGTGATTGAATGTTCAAGTCCTCCTTTGCGAGAGAGGGACTTCGGGGCGAACCCGGCAATGTCGAACCGGAACCGGCGAAAGCCCGTCTTCAACTGGGGAGCGATTCTTGAGAATTGGAATCGGGAACCGGCATTTTTGATGATCGGGAAGAGGAATGCGAAAAGGGGGGCAGCAGCCCAGCAGGGGGTATTAAAGAGCAGGTTGAGGATCGTTCCGTTCGTTGCGGCCATGAGAATCCTTCCGGCGGGTGCCCGCCTTGTGTTTGGATTATCCAGCCCAGAACTGATTCAATGATTGAAGTGGTTGAACTCCTTGTAAATTGTATGGGAGAAAAGTGCAAGGAAAATCAGTATGAAGCTCTCTCGCAGAGCTCGCTAAGAACGCAGGGGGGACCCGTGGGACCGGGAGGGAGAGTTGGCAAAGAATGAAAGGCAATCTCTCACGCTGAGCCTCAGAGCTCGCAGAGAAAAGAGATTCATGATTCTGAATAGTTGGAGGCCTTCACGCGGATCAGCATTCAGCGGGTATGGCGACAATTTGAAGGCGGGAGTCAGTCTTGCGGCGGCCTGATGGTCACCCATTCCTAAATTGTCCATCCAGTGATGTTTTGAAAGCCTTCTCTGCGGACCCTGAGAGCTCGGTGTGAGATAATAGGATTTTCAGACCGTCCCGCGGACTACAACGGCAGGTGTGACGTGTCTCCGTGCTATTGGGCCAGCTTTGAACTGGCCAACCGATTTAGGCTCACACCGGCTTCTGCGGCTTGGACTGCAAGTTTACGATGAACTTCAGGAGGAACCCGAACCATGAATTTGCCACTGTACAGCCTGGACGCAATGGGGTCCGGAACGGGCTCCCCACTTTCTTGCATATCCTTTACGACACCTGCAACGACCTTGCGAATCCCCTTTAAGGCTGCTTCTGGGGTACGTGCAAGCCAGCTTAGGCTTGGGAATTCTGCGCATAGACCGACGTATTCATTGTCAGCTTCAGACCATGTAACCCGGTATGTATAATGATCATTTCTCAATACCATGCTCTACCCTCAACCTCTCTACGGCCTTGAGCACCTGTCTTACCTGGTACGCCCGGGCCTTTCCTTTCTTGTTTTGGATGTTTACGCGCGGATCTCCACGCCACGGTGTCTTATACACTCTGTGGCTGGTCCCCTCTTGGCGAGGTTTACCAAAGTAGTGATCACAAACCCGACATAAGTCGCTGAAACGAACATCAGCCGGGTTGTGCTCCATCTGCGAAAGAATATGTTCAATCCTCCTCATATCTAAATGGTATCACTATTGATATTCTTGTCAAGGATCGTGAACTAAAGGAATAACACATGTGTCTCTCGCAAAGCGGGCTAAGAACGCAGGGGGAAAAGCCAAATTCAAGATTCAAAAGGCCAGATGTCGGATGTCAGAGATCAGAGGTCAGAAAAAACATCTGGATTCCGGATTCCTCCAGAAGTATGGCGGAGAATGACGGAAAATGTCTCACGCAGAGCCTCGGAGCTCGCAGAGAAAAAAGATCCATGATTTTGAATAGTTGGAGGCCTTCACGCGGATCAGCATTCAGCGGGTAGGGCGGCAATTTGAAGGCGGGAGTCAGTCTTGCGGCCTGATTGGTCACCCATTCCTAAATTGTCCATCCAGTGATGTTTTGAAAGCCTTCTCTGCGGACCCTGAGTGCTCTGTGTGAGATAAGGGGGTTTTCAAACCGTCTTCAATAGATACAGGCATCAAGGATGGATAAAACTTCGGCAAGCGTGTCATCAGAAGCCTTTCCGATGAGCTTGGCTTTGCGTGCGCGGAAATCGATGGAGTTAACCTGCTCAACCATAACAAATCCACTGACGTCCGGGCTTTTGATGACTGCTACGTGAAAAGGGTAACCGCGATCTGTACTGGTCAGGGGGCAAACAATCGCGAGACCCGTTTGTTCATTAAACAGGGTGTTGCTCACCACGAGGGCGGGGCGGCGCCCCCTTTGCTCATGGCCAGACTGCGGATCGAAGGTAACGGCAATAAAGTCCCCTTTCTTGGGAAGATAGGATTTCACCTACCACACCTCCCTGCCAACCGGCTTGCCCCAGTCAATTTCTCCGGGCTTGTAGTCTTTGGGTATGCGTGACACCAGTTCTTGCAGGCTCTGCTTACCGCGGATACGCCTTGCGGGAGCAATGACAATCATGCCGTCATGCACTGTGACGTCAACCTCGTCCCCAACCGAAATTTGCGCGTCTTCCAGAACCTGCCTGGCAAGGCGGAGTCCCTGACTGTTTCCCCATTTCTGAATTTTCGTAACCATGTTGGTACCTCCCGTGGATATCCAAAGTATAGCCAACAGGAAACCCCGCGTCAAGTCAGCCTGAGGCCGACCAGAATCTCGGGGATGACTCACACGGCGGGGGATGAAGCGGAAATTCGAATCCCTCGGGATAAATGATCAAAACAGTTCTTCCTCGCAGAGATCGCTGAGAACGCAGGGGAAAGCGGATAGATTCAAGATTCAAAAGGCCAGAGGTCAGAGATCAGATGTCAGAGGTCAGAGGTCAGAGATCAGAGGTCAGAGATCAGAGGTCAGAGGTCAGAGATCTGGAAATAGATCTGGATTCCGGATCGGGATCCGGAAT
The DNA here is from genome assembly GCA_963830155.1 of uncultured delta proteobacterium. Lineage (GTDB taxonomy): Bacteria > Desulfobacterota > DSM-4660 > Desulfatiglandales > Desulfatiglandaceae > CAWHLE01. The sequence goes on from CAWHLE010000007.1 coordinate 10,319, forward strand.
GACGGAAAATGTCTCACGAAGAGGCTCAGAGATCACAGAGAAAAGACATCCATGATGTTGAATACTTGAAAACCTCGTGGGGTCATTGCGTGGGACGGGCCTCATTTTGAAGACCGGATTGAGGCTTGTGGCTGCGTCAAGGTTGCCCCTTCCAAATCGGTCCGGCCAGCGATTTTTTCGAATTCTCCTCTGCGGACTTTGCGAGCTCTGCGTGAGATAATGGGTTTTTGCGGGGATGTCTCCCAGTCTCCGGGGGTTTGATCCATGGCATCCTCCGCTAGATGGTTTCCTTCTCAGCCGCTGGGAGCGTGATAATGAAATGGGCGCCCTTACCGACTCGACTTTCCACCCGGATGGAGCCGTGATGCTGCTCGATGATCCCGAAACTCACGGACAATCCCAAGCCGGTGCCTTTTCCAACTTCTTTTGTGGTGAAAAACGGATCGAAAATTTTTTCCAGGATTTCTTCCGGAATGCCGTTTCCGGTATCGCTCACGTCGATTCTCACCGCTGAATCTTGGCGATTGCTCGTAACCGTCAATTCCCCCCCATTAGGCATGGCTTGAATGGCATTCAGAAACAAGTTGATGAATACCTGTTGCAAATTGTGTTGGTTTCCCTTGATCAGGGAGAGCTCGTCGCTGAGGTTCAGGACGAGGCGGATGTTGTTTAACGTAACTTCATTCCCGACAAGGTTTGCCGTAGACCTGATGACATCATTGATGGTCAATAATTCAAAGGAACTTTCATCCCGACGCGTGAAATCCAACAAATTGGCAACAGTGGCGCCGGCTCGCTCCACTTGAGTGAACGCCTCCTTCAACATCTCCAGCTTTTCATCTTTGGTCCATTCCTCGAATTCGTCGATCAACGCTTCGATGGTTATGCTTATGTTATTTAGAGGATTATTGATTTCATGCGCGATCCCTGCGGTTAAGGTGCCGATGGCCGCCATCTTGCGGGACTGGATCAATTGCTCCTCGCGTTCTTTTAACTCTCTCAGCATTCGATTGAGGGCCAAGGCAAGATTTGTAAATTCATCGCGATATCTTCGTTTGGGCCGAATCGGAGAAAAATCACCGGCGGCGATCTGCTGAGTGTATTTTTCAAATCTTCCAAAGGGACGAATGATCTGGTGGGCGATGAAGGCGGCAACGGAAGCCACCATGAGAAGGATCAGAACCAGTGCCATCACGCCAACAAACTTGGAGGTGTCCAGCCAACTGCGAATGCGAAGACGTTCTTGATCAATGGTATTCGAAGCGTTTGCCACAATCTCTGCACCGTAGCGTCGGATCTCGGATTCCAGGGAGTGCAACCGCTCGTTTCGGGGTGTGTCCGCTTCTTTATCCATCGGCTCCAGTTCTTCCAACAACTCCCGGTAGCGGACCAAGTTGGTTAACATCCCTGTAAATGAATGTTCTCCGATGATCGAGCGAAATTCTTCTTGGTAGGTTTCCAACAGATTTTGCGCGGAATGAATGTGGTTTATCGCATCCAGGAGGTTGGTGTGATAAAGGAAATAATCTTTCTCGAAGCGACGGGCTTGTTGAATGTCGAACGCATAATTCCCTGCTTTCTCTAAGAAGCTCTGTTTGGTGCCGATCATATCGATGAAGATCAGCGCCGCCAGGGTAATTCCACAGGTGAGGACGAAGGTCAACGAAAATCCCAGGGCGATCCGTGTGCGAATGCTGAACTTCGGGCGGTGAATCAACGCCCATTGAGCCGGGTCTTCAGAATGAAGATCCTGACGGCGGGTCTCATCTTCGGTTTGATGGACGGTCAGTTGTTTCATCTTTCCAGCCCTGCCATCTGGATGGTTCCCACCCGGTCGTAGCCCTCTTCCGCATTTCTTCTGAGGACAGGTTACCGGGTGGTTGCTATTAGGATCTCAGTCCCGGAATCCGTACCGTTTACGGCAAGATATTTCACCACGAAGCACACGAAGGGCACGAAGCAAGGAATAGACGTCCTTCTTTTCACAGTCAAAACCCTTCGTGTTTTTTCGTGCTCTTCGTGGTTAAATCCGCTTTTGGTTCCGGCTTGGCCGGGTTAGGATCAACGCAATGGGATTACTACAAAAGGGATTTCAAGCTTCCGGGCCAGGTCCTTGAGATCCTGTTCCAGCGTCTTTTTGGTTCCGTCCTCCTTTTTTACCTCGATGTCCTTGTCGGCCACCACGAATACCTGGAGGTTTTCAGGGTCGAGAAATCGTTTCGCCAGCTTTTCAAGCGCCTCCCGTTTTGCGTGGAGGTAGGCATCCTGGATCTTTTCAAGCGTGTCGAGCGGTTCGTCCCGCATGAAGTAGCGGCCATAGGCCTCTACAAGGGCCGCAGGTGTGTCCACGTTGAAGACGAAGCTGTTGAGCACGTCCAACCGTCTCCGCTCAAGGGCCGACGATGGGACATTGGCGGAAAGCGATTTCATGATGACTGCGGTCTCGTCGATGGCCTCTGCCGTTTTGTCGGCCTTGCAGCCGATATACCCTCTCAGCATTCCCGCCTGCCATTTAAAGGTCTGGTAAAAATAGGCGGCGTAGACCAGACCGAGGTCGTCGCGCAGTCTCGTGTAGAGAAGCGAATCATTGCCGCCGAAAAGGCTTGCCAGGAGACTGATCTCCCAGAAATCCGGCTGCGTTCTTTTCTCGCTTGGCAGCACCATGTTCACCTGGGACTGGACCTGGCCGGGTTTGTTGATCAGGGCAATTACGGGCGGGGTCTTGGCCGGGTCGCCGATGTGGCGCTCGGGGGCAGTCCGGTCCGGGAGTGATCCGATCAACCCGGCAAGTTGCCGCTCAACCGAACCGCGGTCAACGTCCCCCGACACGCACGCAACCATGTTGGAGGGAACGAAATAGGCCTTGAGGAAATCCAGAAGATCCTCCCGCGTGAGCGTCGGGATGGTGTTGAGCCCCTCGAGCGGATCCCGTCCGTAGGGGTGGCCCTTGAAATGCCAGACCATGGCTTCTCTTTTGCTCACGGCCTCTGCGTCTCCGCCCTGGCGCTTGAGGGCGGTGAGCGAGCTCTCCTTCATGACCCGGATGATCTCAGGGTCAAGCCTCGGTTTGGTCAGCAACTCCGTCAGCACCTTCACCCCTTTTTCCCAGTCCTCTTTCAGCACCGAGAGCTCAATAGAGGTTTCCTCTTCGTTGACGGATACGGAAAGCCGGATGGCGTTTTCATCCAGAAACAGTCCGAATTCCTTTGGGGTGAGGCTTTCGGTCCCGCTCCGTACCAACGAGGCAGACAGGATTCCCGCAAGCCCCTGCTTTTGAGGCGCCACATCCACCGCCCCGGCCTTGACGAGGATGTTCAAGTCGATCACGGGCAATTCCCTGTCGGCCAGATAGAAGACCGTAGTCTTGCCGACGGAAAAGCGGTCGGCATCCTGGTATTTGACCTTTTCAGGCTCACGGTGAAAGGACAGGGGGTGTTTCCATCCGGCGGGCGTCGGGTAAATCGAGTGGTTCGTGAGATCTTTGGGTTTCTCCGTTTCAACCGCGGCCGCTGCGCTCACGGACCGCACTTCCACGTAGGGCTCAGGGGGCTGTTGGTAGGCCCCGCCCGGGACAACATACACACTGGTCCGTTGCTCCGGTGCCAGGTATTTGGATGCGACCCGCTGGATGTCCGCTGCGGTGACCCGCTTCAGGTTGTCCATATAACCCAGCAGGTATTTCCATCCAATCTGGACCTCCATGGTGGCAAGTGTCCCAGCCAGGGATTCGTTGCTGCGCAATCGATCGATCAAGTCCCGATACGCCAGCTTCTTGACCCGGTTGAGCTCTTGATCGGAGACAGGTTCGTGCTTCAGCTTATCGGCCTCGGCAAGCACAATGGCCTCGAAACCCTCACACGACTTCAGGTAGGCCTCCCCCTTTTCCTTGTCGCTGAGTCCCTGCTTATCGTTTCCCTCGGGTTCCTTTGGCGACCCTCCCAGCACGATCGTGGTCCCGTATCGGTTGTCAGGGTTGTAGGCCCATGCTTCCACGGCAAGGCCTTTGTTTACCACCTCCTGGGTCAGGCGTGCGGCCCGACCATGGCTCAAGATCATTCCCATGGCTTCGAGCGCGTAAAAGTCGTTCGTTCCCATCCGGTCCCCATGAAAGCCGATGTAGACCACAGGGTCCCTTGCGCCCTTTAGGAAACGGATGGACTTTCGCGGTCCCTGCTGGACCGGTTCTTCGGTTACGCGTTCGGGGGAGCGGGGGCCTGCCGGGTATCTATCGAAATAGACGGCGGCAAGGGCCTTTGCGCGCTCAAGGGTGATATCTCCGACCAGGACGCAGACGGCATCGGTGGGATTGTAATACTTCCGGTGAAAGGCGGATGCGGCCGTTTCGCTGAACAGGTCGATGTCCGATTTCCAGCCGATGATCGGATTCCTGTAGGGATGTGCCTCGTAGCTTGCGGCCATGAGGTCGAGCCAAGCCGCGCCATCAGGGTTGTTGATGTAGCGGAAGGCCCACTCCCGCTTGACAACCTCCCTTTCCACGTAAAACTCACGCCAGGCAGGCTCAAAGATCTGTTCGCTCACAATAGAGAACCACTGTTCGATCATGTCGGATGGTACGGACATGAGATACTGGGTCTGATCCATGTTCGTGAAGGCGTTTACGTTGACCGCCCCGTTCATCCCCACCTGCATGGAAAAGGCCTGGGGCACATAGAGCTTCTGGACTTCGAGGCGAAGTCGCTCCATTTCCTGAACCTTATCCCGGATCAAACCATGGTCGGGGTTTCGCTTGAGCTCCTCTTTCAACACCACCTGGTAGGCGGCCTCGATTTGCTGCTGGAGCTCCTGGTCCCGCTTCCAATCCAGGGTGCCGAAGTTCTTGGTCCCTTTGAACATCATGTGCTCCAGCATGTGGGCGATGCCTGTTTTGCCTGTATCCTCCAGTGCCGAACCGGCGCGGATCGCCACGCGGCACGCCACCTGGGGGACCGTATGCCGCTCGACCACCAGGAACTGCATGCCGTTTTCAAGAAAGAATTCCTTGACGTCCAGATTGAGTGCGTACGGAGCGTCCGCCGCCATGGAGACCGTTGCGAAGGAAATAAAGGCGACCAAGATAACAGCGAACGTTTTCAATCGATTCATGAGTTACTCCTTGGATTCGGGACCGAGCCGTTTTTCTCTTTTAAGATTTGATTATGACTTGGATTGGGAGCGGAATCAACCGCCTTTGGGGAAGTTTTGGGGAAGTGATCAGTTTAAGAATAGTGATCAGTTATCAGTGATCAGTAATTAGTAACTGCGAAAAAGACTGACTCACGCAGAGCCCTCAGTGTTTTCAATAACAGGCATAGGTCATCAGCCCGCTTCGGCGGGGTAATCAGTAAGCCTTTTCACTGATAACTGTTTACTGATCACTGGCCTTTCGGTCGTTTCCCCGCCTTTACTGATAACTGATCACTGTTAACTGATCACTGGCCTTTCGGTCGTTTCCCCGCCTTTACTGATAACTGATCACTGATAACTGATCACTGTTAACTGATCACTCGCCTTCCTCAGCCTCCCAGATAGGCGCGCTTCACCTGGGGACTATTCTGCAATGCTTCCGAAGATCCTTCAAGGGCCAGTTTACCGTTTTCCAGCACGTAACCGCGGCCGGCAAACTGGAGTGCCAATCGTGCGTTTTGCTCCACCAGAAGGATGGCGGTGCCTTCCCGGTTGATTTCCCTCAGGGCACCGAAGACGTTCAGCATCAGGAGAGGGGCGAGGCCCATGGAGGGCTCGTCCAGCAGCATCAGCTGGCGACCGCTCATGAAGGCCCGGCCGATGGCAAGCATCTGCTGTTCACCGCCGCTCAGGGTCCCTGCCTTCTGGCCCTTTCGTTCCTGGAGCCTCTCAAAAATCCGAAAGATCCGGCCCATATCTCGCTCAATGGCGCTGCGGTCCTTTCTGGCGAAGGTGGCGAGAGAGAGGTTTTCCATGACCGTCAGGTTTCCGAACAACCGCCGGCCTTCGGGAACATGGGAGATGCCAAGCTTGCTGACCACTTCTTCAGGCGGGAAGTCCAGGAGGTTTTGGCCTCTGAAGACCATTTGTGTGCCCGGTTCCACTTTGATCAGGCGTGATATGGCGCGCAGCGTTGTACTCTTGCCCGCGCCGTTGGCGCCGATGATCGTTGCGACTTCCCCCTCGTCCAGATGGAATCCGAAGGCGTGCAGGGCACGGATCTGACCGTATGAGACCCGTAGATTTTCCACCTTCAGCATGCCGCCACCGCGTCCTTGCCGAGATAGGCCTCGATGACCCTGGGATCACTCTGGATCTCGTGGGGGGGGCCTTCGGCAATCACTTCGCCGAAGACCAGGGTCTGGATGACATCACAGAGCTCCATGACAATTTTCATCCGGTGTTCGATCAGAAAAATGGCCACCCCCAGCTGTTCCCGGACGTTTCGTATGGTCGCCATCATCTGATTGAGCTCTTCGGGGGTCATGCCGACCGTCGGTTCGTCCAGAAAGAGCACCTTGGGCTCGAGGGCGAGGGCGCGGGCCATTTCGACCCGCCGCTGAGCCCCGTAGGGAAGGTTCAGGACCAACTGATCCGCAAGGGAATCAATGGCCATCATTTTCAAGAGGCGGAGGGCCCTTTCTTCGATGTCCATTTCCTCAGCATGTCGCTGCCGCGTGCCAAAGAAGGCCCCGGCCAGCCCGTATTGAATCTTTGAATATTGCGCCATCTTCACGTGTTCCAGGACGGTCATGTGCCGCCACAAGCGCAGGTTTTGAAAGGTCCGCCCAATGCCGCGGGCGGCAATCTCATGGGGTTTGAGCCGGGTGATGTCTATACCTTCAAGCGTGATTCTGCCTTCTGTCGGGTGAAAGACGCCCGTGATCAGATTGAAGATGGTGGTCTTGCCGGCGCCGTTGGGGCCGATGAGACCCCTCACCTGGCGAGGCTGCAAGTCCACATTGTAGTTGATGACGGCCCGCAGCCCCCCAAAGGTGTGGGTCATGTTTTCAACCCCGAGCAGTGTCATGGGCCGTACTCCCGTTCCTTGGGCCGAATGATCCGCTTCACATCGAACTCCTTGAATGCAATCAGGCCGGTGGGGCGAAAAATCATCACGAGAATCAGCAGGAGCGGGATCACGATCCATTTGAAGAGCTCCAGCGGCCGCAGGGCCTCGCCGAGCATGCTCAGGCTCACGGCCCCCAGAATAGACCCGTAAACGGAATTAAGGCCGCCGAAGTACACCATCGCGAGTCCCTCGGCAAGGTGCTGAACGCCGAATACAGATGGGTTGACGTATCTGAGAACATGGGCGAACAATCCTCCTGCTACACCGGCCCAGAAGGCGGCGAACATGAACGCCACCATTTTGGTGCGGCGGGTGTTGACGCTCATGGCATCGGCCGCCCCTTCGTCATCCCGGACCGCATTGAGGGCCTTTCCGAGGGTGGAGCGCACGAAATTGTTGATGATCCAGATGGTTATGACTGTCCAGACAAAGACCATCGGCAGGGAGGCCAGGTCAGGCTGGCTGGACATCCCCCGCGGACCGCCGACCCACTCCATGTTTTCGATGGCACTCTTGACGATGAAGGTAAAGGCCAGGGAAATGATGGCCAGGTAATCGCCTCGGGTGCGAAAGGAGGGAATGGCGACCATGAGGGCGCCGAGCGCGGCGACGACGCCTCCGAAGACGAGTCCGACGGGAAAGAGAAAGGGGGCGAGTGCCGGCGTCAGGAGGGATGCTCCGAAGAGCCTGTCGTCCACAAATAGGACGAGCGTGAAGACCGAAGCGGCGTAGGCCCCCAATGCCATGAATCCGGGGTGGGAACAGGAAAATTCCCCCATAAAGCCGTTTACCACGTTGAGGCTCAGCGTCATGATGACGGCGATAAGGGTCAGCTTGAGCATGAGACCCCGATAGGCGCTGATGTCCGACCAGAGGTGGAGAGCAGCGTATAGCAACGCCAGATGAATCAAGACGGCAAAGGGGAGGGGAAACCTCTGGAGCCGAGTCAGCATCCGATTGCCGATGTTCTGCGAAAGCCTGGCAATGACACATGGCACCACGATGTAGATCAGGAAGACATATAGGACCGTCGCCGGAATGAGGGCCGGCGCTTTGAGGATGGTCAGGAAACCAAAAAGCACCGGGACCTTGGGGAGCCCCAACCCCTCGGCCAGGGGTTCCCCCGTTGCATACTCGGTGATCACTGCAGCGAGGAACCCCAAGAGCCAGCATAGGAGCGGCACCCGGCCGAACCACATCCTGATTGGGCCTCGCCATGCCCGCTGGATGTGTTCTCACATCTTTCATGGAATCAGTTTCCATCCATGGGTCGGATCTTTGTCCGGCGATGTTCAGACGGTTCGCAATTCCTTCCTTCGACATCGTTGATGCTATCGCCCATCACCTATAGTCTCAAACTCGCGCTGTAGGGTTCGCCAAAAAAGCCATGGGGCCGAAAGACCAGGATGAGCAGGATGATGGAATAAGCGATCAGGTCTCTCAGCGTGGATGGGAAGACCATGGCGACAAAGATTTCGATGAACCCGAGCAGGAAGCCGGCCAGGGTCGCGCCCATGATCGAGCCCCTTCCTCCAAGAATGGCGGCCACGAAGGCCTTCCAGCCGAAAAGGATGCCCATGTAGGGATCCAGGACCGGGTAGGCCACACCGAAAAGAATACCCGCCAGGGCAGCCAGAGCAGACCCGATGGCAAACGTGAGACGGGCGACGGCGTTGATGGGAACCCCCATCAAAGGCACTACCATGTAATCATATGCCATGGCCCGCATGGCCATTCCCCACTTGGTGCGCTTCACGAACTGATGGAGGGCCAGCATGAACATGAGGGAGATGACTACGATCATGATCTTTTTATTGGTGACAAAGACCCCTCCCAGGTCGTAGGTCTCTGTCTGGATCAGTGGAGGAAACCTGACGCGGCTGGCCCCCAGGAGCGCGAGGTTTCCGGTCTCGAGAATAATGCCGATCATCAATCCGGTGATGGCCGCCGATGCCCTCGGCGCATCACGTAGGGGTCGATATCCGATCCGTTCGACCAGCATGCCGACGAGGGCGGTAAGGAACATGGAAAAAAGGATGGTGAGAACCAAAATCAGCCAGTTTGGCAAGACCAGGGTTCCCATCTTGGCCAGTGCCAGGATGGCGGAGGCGATGCCAAAGCCGATGTAGGCCCCCACCATGAAGATGTCTCCATGGGCGAAGTTGAACAGCATGAGGATGCTGTAGACCATGGAGTAACCGAGGGCAATGAGCGCATAAAAGCTGCCCCACTGCAAACCGTTGATGATGTTCTGAAGAAAAAACGTCACCGGACCATCTCCGAAGTGACAAGCTGGAAAAACAGTGATCAGTGAGCAGTGATCAGTAATCAGTAACAACGTACCGATAGTGAAGTCAGTGATCCGTCACTGGCCTTTCGGTCGTTTCCCCGCCTTTACTGATCACTGATCACTGATCACTGTTCACTGCTCACTGGCCTTTCGGTCGTTTCCCCGCCTTTACTGATGACTGCTCACTGCTCACTGCTCACTATCCTTTAGGCTACGGGCAGACTTGCTTGAAAAACTCAAATTCGCCCTTTTCGCTGATTTTGACGATCACGGCGCACTTCACGGGGTCGCCGCTCCCTTCATGAAAGGTCATCTTGCCGGTGATGCCGTTGAATTCCTTGATCCTGGCCAGTCCATCGCGCACGGCCTGACGGTCCTTTTCCACCTTTCCGGTCAGTTTGCCTGCTTTCTGAATGGCCGCCTGGACGAGGCCGAGGGAATCCCAAGTGAGGGCGGCGACATCATCGGGGACATAACCGTATTTGGCCTTGTAGCGATCGATAAAGGCCTTGGTGGCGCCCGTGGCCCCGGCTGCCGCGTAGTGGGTGCTGAAGAACAACCCGTAGCAGTCCTTGCCGCAAAGGTTGATCAGCTCGGCTGAGCCCCAGCTGTCGCTTCCCACGATGGGGTTTTTCCATCCCAGCTCGTGGGCCTGCTGCACGATGAGCGCCACTTCATTGTAGTACTGGGGGGTGAAAAGGACCTGGGCGCCCGACTTGATGATTTTGGTGAGCTGGCTGCTGAAATCGGCGTCTTTGGTGGTAAAGCTCTCGAAGGCCACCACCGATCCGGCGCCGTGGAGCTTTTCCCACGCCGATTTGAAGAACTCGGCCAACCCTTTGGGATAGTCGCTCGCAACGTCGTAGAGGACCGCCGCCTTGTTGAACTTGAATTCGTCCGTGACGAAATTGGCCAGAACCGGCCCCTGGAACGGGTCCAGGAAACAGGCCCGGAAGACGAATGGACGGTTTTTGGTCGTGTCGGGGTTGGTGGACCACGGGCTGATCATGGGCGTCTTGTAGTTGTTGGCCACCTCGCCTGCGGGGACGGCCTGCTTGGAGGCCTGAGGGCCGACGATGACCAGGACCTCATCCTGGGTGATCATTTTCGTGTTGATCTTGACCGCGGATTCGGCTTTGGATTCATTGTCTTCGATGATGAGCTCAACCGGGATCTTTTTTCCGCCCACATCCAGACCACCGGCCTTTTGGATGTCTTCGAGCCACATCTGGGCTGCAAATTTGGTCCCCTCGCCGACCTTGGGGATGTCGCCGGTGATGGGGGCGTTGATGCCGATTTTGATGGACTTGGCCTTGCTCCAGCCGAGGGGCACGATCATTAGGAAAACCAACAGCCCGGAGAAAATCATCAGGGACCCTTTGCGCATGGCTTCTTCCTCCTTACGATATGGAAAATCCGAATATCGAATCCCGCGGGACCGCGGGACGAAATCCGAAACAAATCCGAATGACGGCAAACCCCAAATTCAAAACGGGTTAAAGGATGACGGCTGATCTCGAATCTGCCAAAGTATTTGTGGACAAGATGGTCCCATGGGACCGCGGGATTTGGAGATTCGATATTGTTTCGAATTTCGTGCTTCCGGCTTAGCCGGTTTAGGGGTTGTTAACACAGGCCCCCCTTTTTATGCAATGGCAAACTCCGTCCCCGGGGTGGACGCACCCTCTCCGGAATCACACCCATTCGTGAAGCTTTTCCAGGAGCTCTCCGCAGTCCTCCTTGCGAAAACAGAAACGCAGCGCCAGGAAGCGCTTCCTCAGCCGCTTGATCTCTTGCTTCACATCCGTGCCCGTCGTCAGCACGTCGCGAATCAACCAAGCGAGGTGGCGAAAGTCCTCCGTCCCCATGCCGAAGCGGGTCATCTCGGCGACCCCCAGCCGGAGGCTGCTCGATATGGTGAAGCCTTCGTCGCCCGGGGCTGCCTGGTAGTTGCAGATGATATTGTTGGCCTCAAGCCTTCTGGCCGCATCGGGCCCTCGGCCGTACCCCACGTTGACCAGCACCTGATGGGTTTCCGTGAAATCCATTGCCGGGTCTCCCGCCACATCGAGACCGCTCTCCTTAAGGGCACGGGCAAAGGCCTTGGCGTTTACGATGACCTCGCGCTGGTACGCTTCACGGAAGTGATTCATCTCGTAGGCGGCCATGAGAAGGCCGAGCAGGGTCCCGAGGTGATGGTTGGACACGGACCCCGGGAATGTCCGCCGCACAATGGCCTCCCATAGATCGTAGCGCGCTTCGTGCTCCTCGAATCGACTCCCGATCACGCCCCTCTGGGTCCCGAAAAAGGTCTTGTGCGTTGACCCGGTAACCAGATCCGCCCCTTCCTCAAAGGGCCGCTGGAAGTAAGGACCCAGGAGCCCGAGGACGTGTGCCGCATCGTACATGATGACGGCATTGATCCCTTGATCGTCGATAAATTGGCGGATTTCCGTCACGGGCTCCTTGTGGATGAACATGCTCTTGCCGAAGATGATGAGCTCGGGCCTAAATCGATCGATGAGCTCAAGGGCCGCCTCCACATCGATCCTGTGCGGATTGTCGGCAAGGACCGGGAAATTCACCACGGCAGGCCTGTCCGTGAGCAGGTCCCGGGCCACATAGTCCCTGAGTGCCCCCATGGGCTGTGCACTCAAATGCCCCCCTTTGATAATATGGTTGTTCATCACCTGGCCGATGCGCCTTGGTTCCCGCTTGCGGTCCGCACGATTGATATAGTCCACCATACCGCTGAAGACCGCCATGTTTGCCAGCTGACCGCTGATTAGACGGGTTTCCACTTCAGGGCACCCCAGGAATCGTCTGAATTCCTCCTCTACCAGCCGCTCCACCTCTGCGATGAAGTCCGTGCCCTGATAGTAAAACACATCCATTTCATAGAACGCCTTGATCTCCCGATGCTCGGCATAGCGGAATGCGGGGTCCATCACGGAAAGCAGCCGCACCATTGGGGACGGGGTCATCTCCGAGGGAATGAGGTTCATGCATTCGTGCTGACGCCAGAGGGTGTTCTCAATGGTCTTCTTCACCAGGTGCTGCACCTTGAGTGCAGCGGGTGTGTCAGGAACGGCCATGGGCTCCGGCTCACGGCCCACGAAGATGGGTCTTGCTTGCGGCGGGGCCTCACTTCGGAGGTGATAGGGGACCACGACGGCTTCCACGAGCTTGCCGCGAATGTCGATGAAGACCTGATCGTCCTCCACGATTCGACTGTCGATGTAGGCCAAACAGAGGGGCCGCAGCTCGTGACGATCCGTTGGCCGAGCATCGAACCCGAGCCCATCAAAGATCCACGCCGGCACCATGGTCCCGCTGGTCACGTAGCCTGCCAGGCGGCCTTCTCTGAGGACACGCGCGCCTGAACGGGCAACGCCCCGCCCCGCCAGCGCAACGGGCTGCACCAGACGGGGGAGATCCGTTATCAGCGAATAGTCGCGCGCCAGGATCCGTTCAAAGGCCCTGAACTGCCTCTCAAGGGGTTTGCGGCCCACGAAATCCCCCTTTCGCGCTGAAAAGCTCACGCCGATCCTCGCACCGGGGATGGCCATGACCGGAATTTCCAACCCTTCGGGGTCAACACCCAGCTCATGGCCATAAAGGGTCAGGCCGGCTTCAAGCCGAAGGGTGTCACGGGCCCCCAGCCCGGCAGCGGTCGCACCCCCCTCCAAGAGCTTTTCCCACAACAAATCGACCTTATCCCTGTCCGTGAAAAGTTCGAAGCACAAAGGCTCTCCCGTGTAACCGGTTCGGGCCGCGTCGATCCGGATGGTCTCGACGAAAACCGTGCTCATGGCGTTTCGCAGGGGTTCCGGAACGGCGCCTTTCGTGATCAAGCCCTCCAGGATGGCACGGGACATGGGGCCTTGCAGGGACAGCATGGCCAGGGTCTCAGTCCGGTCCTCGATCACCACATCCTCATAGCCTTTCAGGTAACGCCTGATGTGGGCAAGGTCTTTCTCACAGTTCGACGCATTCACCACCAGCAGATGGTCACCGTTTTCAAGCAGGTAGAGGTAGGCATCGTCCACGGCGCCGCCCGACTCATTTGCAATGATGGTGTACTGGCCGCTGACCCACTGCCCGTCCAAGGCCTCCGCGTTGTTGGTTAGCACGTGCTGGAGGAACCTTCGGGCCTCCGACCCCCGGATCACGAAACGCCCCATGTGTGATATGTCGAAGAGCCCCGCTCCCTTTCGCGTTGAAAGGTGCTCCCCCACGATACCTGTGGGATAGTAGAGGGGCATCTCCCAGCCGCCGAACTCGACCATCTTGGCCCCCAGGGCCAAATGGCGGTCATAGAGGGGGGTGCGCTTTAGCTCGCTCATGTTCACATGCTCCTTTTTCAAAAGCGAAATGAATTGGCTGCGCTCTGACAACGCCTTCAGCGGGGAAAAACCGAAGGCAAAAGAATCGATCTCACGCAGAGCTCTCAGAGAACGCAGAGAAAAGACAAATATTTCAAAATCTATCCAAGGAAATCACCCATGGAGCGGCCTTCCGAGGGCCTTCAGGGATGTCTCCATCATGACTTCCGCCAGCGTGGGGTGGGCGTGGATGGTCTCGGCAAGGTCTGTGACGGTTGCGCCCAGACGGACCGCCAGCCCCCCTTCTGCGATGAGATCCGCGGCATGGGCGCCCACTATATGAACCCCCAGAATCCTTCCGTTCTCCGCGTTTGAGACGATTTTCGCCTCCCCGGCTATTTCTCCCATGGCCTGTGCCTTCCCCAGGTTGCGGAAGAGGAAGCTGTCCGCCCGCACCGGATGACCCCGTTCCCGGGCCTGCTTTTCAGTGAGGCCCACACTGGCCACCTCCGGCATGGTGAAGACCACAGAGGGAATCGCGTCATAGGTCATTCGCCGGTTTCCTCTCAGCGCGTTTTCAGCGGCAACCATCCCCTCATGGGAGGCCACGTGGGCAAGCATGGGCCTTGAAGGCCCAAGCATGTCCCCGATGGCATAGATGCCGGGGATGGTTGTTTGCATTCCTTCGTCAACCAGGACCCACCCCTTGTCATCCCTCCTCACATCGAGCCCTTCGATCCATGGGGGACGCATCTGGGGCCTCCGCCCCACACAGACGAGGACCTGATCCGCCTCGATGATGCGTGAGGTCATGGCGCCTTTCTTTGCCCTGGCTGAGGGCGAAGGCGCCACGGTGACCCTGAGATTTTCCCCCTCCTCCCTGACCTCCTCAACCACGGTATCGAGCATGAAATCGATTTTGCGCTTCTTCATCTCTCTTTGGATGACCTTGGAGCAGGCCTCATCCACCGCGTTAAGCGGGAGCAGTCGTCCCATGGCCTCGACGATGTGCACTTCTGACCCCATGGCCGACAGGATGCAGGCAAATTCGCATCCTATGGCTCCTCCCCCAACAATAATAATCTTTTCGGGCACTTCCTCCATCTCCAGTATATCGTCACTGGACAGGATCCTCTTTCCGTCAAAGAGGGAACCCTTAAGCGCCAGGGGTTGGGAGCCGGTTGCCAGGATCAAACGGTGGGACGGTATGTCGATTTCGCTTCCCGAAGTCGTTTTCACCCGGCACAGGCCAGGTCCCTGGACGAATGCCGATCCACTGACCAGATGAACCTTGTTCTGGGCAAGGAGTCTCGTGATGCCTTCCAACTGGTCCTGTACCACCTTCCGCTTTCGCTCCATGAACCGCTTCAGGTCAATCGTGACGGCATCGGGTGCCTTCACTCCCCAATCCGGGGCGGTTCTTATGCGCTCCATCAATTGCGCGGCCGTCTTCATGACCTTGCTGGGGATGCAGCCCCAATGAAGGCAATTGCCACCCACCTTGTCCTGTTCCACAAGCGTGACGTCGGCCCCTGACTGGGCGGCCCTGATAGCGGCCACATAACCGCCGGGACCAGCACCGATGACCGTTACCTTTGCGCCAGCTGAGCTCATAGATTCCCCGTCTCCTGTTACATGCGGAAACCCTGTCGTTGACCCTTGTACGAGCGTGGGGCCTGCTCAGGGAGGATATCAGCCTGCTTGGTGATCTTTCAATTTTTTTGAACATCCGGCGATTTCATTCTAAGACGAAGTGCGCAAGGAATTCGTTTCATGGAGGAATTTTGCTAAAGCGGCCGGGATCAACCCCCGTTTGTATCCCCGGACCTTGAACCCTGCACCTTGAACCTTGAACCTTTTCCCCATTCTCCTTGAACCTGAATTCATAAAAGCCCTTGGCCCGGACACCACTTTTTGATATGGATTCATAGCCGTTTTGATTGGAGAGGCTTCTGCGTCTTTGGCGCCCGAATTGCACAATGAAGGGCGCATGACTGAAATCCATCAGGCCGCAGAGCCGCAGACGTGACGCCATGACTCCATGAAGCCATTACACCATTACTTCAATTCTTGGAAAGGGAGACGACTGGATGAAAGAGCTGGACGAGCTGGTTTTGCCGGATGATGTTCGCTATGCAACGAACCATGAGTGGGCCAGGTCAGAAGGGGACATGGTCCGATGTGGCATCAGCGACTATGCCCAGAATCAGATGGGCGACATCGTGTTTGTGGAACTGCCGGGTGTGGGGGAAGCCATTTCGAGGGGTGATCCGTTCGGCACCGTGGAGTCGGTCAAGGCCGTGGTGGAGCTTTACATGCCGGTGGGCGGTGAGGTGGTCGCGGTGAATGGCGAGCTCGCGGCATCCCCCGGCCTGGTGAATGAGCACCCCTACGACGAAGGGTGGATCATCCGGATCAAGCCCGCCGACCCCGGCGAGATGGGCCTGCTCATGGCAAAGGAGGCCTATCTGGAAATGCTGAGAGGAATGGAATAGATGCGTTATTTCCCTCACACCGCACCGGATATCTGCGCCATGCTCGAAACGGTAGGGGCCGGAGGCCTCGATGCGCTGTTTTCCATGGTGCCGGATGGTTGCCGAAGGACGCGGGATATTCAGATCCCGGCCGCTCTGACGGAATGGGAATTGGGCGAGCACCTGGGGAATCTTTCCAGAGGTGTGGCCGTTTCACCCGAATGCAGGTCGTTTGTCGGTGGTGGCAGCTACGAGCACTATATCCCCGAGGTGGTCTCGCATCTCATCAGCCGGGCCGAGTTCGTGACCTGCTATACGCCCTATCAGCCGGAGATGAGCCAGGGCACCCTTCAGGCCGTTTACGAATACCAGACTCTGATCGCCCGGCTGCTGGGTATGGAGGTGGCCAATGGTTCCATGTATGATGGGGCTTCTGCCCTGGCTGAAGCCGTGCTGATGGCAGTGCGCATCACCGGCAGACGGACGGTGGCCCTGTCCCGTTTGGTCCATCCCCACCATCAAAGGGTGGTGAAGACATACCTTTGCCCGACGGGCTGCCGCATCATCGAGCTGCCTTACCTCGAGGACGGCCGGACCGACCTTTCCCCCTTGGATTTTTTAAATGATCTTGCCGCCGTCGTGATCCAGTCTCCAAATTTTTTCGGTTGCATCGAGGACCTCCGTCCCTTTGGGGACAGTGCCCACAAGCGGGACGGCCTATTCATTACATCCTTTACGGAACCCCTTGCCTACGGTCTCCTGAAGAGCCCGGGCAGCCAGTCGGCGGACATTGCCTGCGGAGAAGGGCAGAGTCTGGGGATCCCCCAGTCTTTCGGCGGGCCGGGTCTCGGGGTCTTTGCCGGCAGGATGAAGGACGTCCGGTCCATGCCGGGCCGTTTGGTGGGAGAAACCAAGGACTTGGAGGGGAGGAGGGGCTTCGTGCTGACGCTCGCCACAAGGGAGCAGCACATCCGCAGGGAGAAGGCCACGTCCAACATCTGCACCAACAACGGCCTCTGCGCCGTGGCAGCGGCCATGTACATGGCCGCACTGGGGGCTCGGGGGATCCGGGAGCTCGCCAGTCTCAACCACGACAAGTCGGAGTATTTGAAAAAGGGGCTTGAGAAAGCCGGTTTTCATGTCCCCTTTCAGGGCCCCACGTTCAACGAGTTCGTGGTGAAGGCACCTCCAGGATTCGAATCAACTTTTGAGCAATTGCTCGCCAGAAAGATCGTGGCCGGTCTTCCTCTTGGGCCCCTTTACCCTGAGCTCTCAAACCATTTCCTCTTCTGTGTGACCGAGACCAAGAAGCGGGAGGAGATGGATGCGCTGATCCGGGAGATGACATCATGAAAGACCCTTTGGGTACCACGGGCCTCGTGCTAAATGAGCCACTCCTCTGGGAGAAGGGGAGGGCGGGAAGGCAGGGCTTTTCCATGCCGGCGCAGGATGTGGCGTCCTCCCCACTTGGTGACGACCTGGTGGGCGAGGTGCCACCGTTTCCTGAACTGAGCGAGGTGGACCTGGTGCGACATTTTACGCGGCTCTCCTCGTGGAACTTCTGCGTGGACACGGGCATGTATCCCCTCGGCTCCTGCACCATGAAATACAACCCCAAGATCAACGAGAAGCTGGCCCGCCTGCCGG
Organism: uncultured delta proteobacterium; assembly: GCA_963830155.1. GTDB lineage: Bacteria > Desulfobacterota > DSM-4660 > Desulfatiglandales > Desulfatiglandaceae > CAWHLE01. The sequence continues at coordinate 28,091 of CAWHLE010000007.1, forward strand.
GGTTTTCTGCGGCCCATCCGCTTCTCCCTGCCAGCCTCTGCCAGGGCGCCCTCGATCTCATGTATGGCCTGGAGCGGCTCCTGGCAGAGATCACAGGCCTGGATGCGGTCACCCTTCAGCCTGCGGCCGGGGCCCAGGGCGAGCTCACGGGGATGCTCCTGATCCATGCCCACCACCAAAGCCAGGGGCAATCGCGCTCCAAGATCATCGTGCCCGACACGGCCCACGGGACCAACCCGGCGAGCGCTGCTTTGTGCGGGTACCGGCCTGTCGCCGTAAAATCAGGCGACAGGGGATTCCTCCTGGCCGAGACCGTGCGCCAGGTGATGGATGAGGAGACCGCCGGCATCATGATTACCAACCCCAACACCCTCGGCCTCTTCGAAGAGGAGATCCATCAGATCGCCCACATCGTCCACGAAAAGGGCGGTCAGGTGTATTGCGACGGCGCCAACATGAACGCCGTAATGGGGATGGTCGACATGGGCAGGAGCGGGGTGGACGTCCTGCATCTCAACCTCCACAAGACCTTTTCGACCCCCCATGGCGGTGGCGGACCCGGATGCGGACCCGTCTGCGTCAGGAAACACCTGGCGCCCTTCCTGCCCATCCCCCGTATCCTGAAAGAGGCGGAGGGCTACCGGTTTTCAGAGGACTTCCCTCAGTCCGTCGGGAGGCTCCATGCCTTTTACGGGAGCTTCGCAGTGATGGTCCGGGCCTACGCCTACATCCGGTCCATGGGGCCGGATGGGCTCAAGAAGGCCAGCCAGCTCGCCGTGCTCAACGCCAACTATATGAAGGAGCGGCTGAAGGGGACGTTCCATCTCCCCTACGACCGTCCCTGCATGCACGAATTCGTCTTGTCCGACAAGTTCCAGAGACCGGTGAAGGTCACAACGCTCGACATGGTCAAACGGCTCATGGACTACGGCTTTCACCCGCCTACCATCTATTTTCCCCTGGTCGTCGCCGGCGCGCTGATGATCGAGCCAACGGAAACGGAGTCCAAGGAAGACCTGGACTGTTTCGTTGAGGCCATGGAGGCTATCGCGACCGAGGTCCAGGAGCAATCCCGACCTTCTGAAAGAGGCCCCGCACAAATGCAAGGTGCGACGCATGGATGAAACCGCGGCGGCCAGGAAGCCCTGCCTGACGGGTTGAGCGTGCGCTTCGGGACATAATTTCATAAATTGAAATCAATGATGCATAAGTGCGAAGCAGTGATATTCAATTGAAGATCGGCGTCCAATCGGTATTTACAGCCCATCGTCGTGCCCTTTTGTGTACACCGTTCTTGATTGTACAAAGGTCTTATTCAACTGAATAAGGAGTCTCAAAACATCGCTGATCCTCTAAAGGCGCCTCCCTTGCGGATCGATCAGCTGTTCACTTGAAGGCGGGTCTCCCGGCACCACTATTGCACCATCCAAATCAACTGGCATCCTTTGCTGGAAGTCCTCGAGGTCAAAACATTATCAGGAGGATGACGAACCATGTCGATCGGGAGTGTCTTTGAGGGGATGATTCGGTATGGCTTCCTGGGAGTTACCTTAGCGCTTATGCCAATGTTGTTTCTCCTCCTCTTGCTGCACGCGAGAGAAAGGATTATGGATGTGCTCAGGGCAGGAGCTGTCAGGATGGCCTTTCAGAAACTGTTTGAATTTTCGGATAGGCTGGACGAAAAATACGTTGAGAATAGGGTCTATGGCGGTGCCATGTGGCTGACTCCGCTGGTTTGGATCGGGCTCACGTCTGCAGTCGCCCTTATGTTTCTCTTGATCATGGTGACAACCAAATCGTGATGATGCGAATTTCCTTTGTCTTGGCCGGTCCGTTCATAAATGGCCATTTTCCTTACCCTGCTAGATCCCGCATGTGCGGCGGACCGCCTCATTTTCCACCAGTTCCTTGAGTGTCCCCTGGTAAGAAATTCGCCCCTTTACGATGATATAGCCGATGTTGCTGAACTTGAGTGTGAATTTCACATTTTGTTCGGCCAGAAGCACCGTGAGCCCCACTTCCTTGAGTCGCAGGATCGTCTGACCGAAGGCGCGGACCAGCACGGGCGCGATTCCTTCCGTGGGTTCATCCAGAAGTAAGAAGACGGGATTTCCCATGAGCGCCCTGCCAATGGCCAGCATCTTTTGTTCTCCTCCGCTGAGGAGACCCCCTTTTCGGTTTTCCAGTCGCGCCAAAGGCGGAAAGAGCTCATAGACCTTGTCTTTGTCCCATAAATCTCTTCCCTCCGCCTGTCTGGCTGCAATCTCCAGGTTTTCTCCCACTGTGAGATCGGCAAAGATCCTCCGGTCGTCCGGTACGTAGCCAATTCCTTTCCTTACGAGCACGTAGGGCGCTTGGCCGGTGACATCCTCTCCCCTAAATCGAATCCGGCCCTGTTTGGGCGGTGTCAGGCCAAGGATGCTTTTCAATGTCGTGGTTTTTCCCGCGCCGTTTCTTCCGAGAAGACAGACCACCTGCCCGGCGTCCACCCTGAGGGAGACCCCGAAAAGAATATGGCTCAGGCCGAAGAAGGTGTGAATTTCTTGAAGCTCAAGCATCTTCTTCGCCCCCGAGGTAAGCCTCTTGGACCTCCCTGTTTTGTCTTATTTCTTCAGGGGTCCCCTGAACGATCGATTTTCCATAGTGCATCACCATGATGCTTTGTGCCGTGTTGAAGACCAGGTCCATGTCGTGCTCGCAAAAAAGGATGGTGAGCCCCTGGGTCTCTGAAAGGCCCCGGATGAGGGCCATGGTGGCCGCCGTTTCATCCGGCGACATCCCCGCCGTAGGTTCGTCAAGGACCAGGATCTGAGGTTCATTTCCCAGGGCGATGGCGATTTCGAGAATTCTCTGATCCCCATGGGAGAGGGAGCCTGCGATATGGTTCGCTCTGTCCAAAAGGTTGACGCTTTCAAGAATTCTATTCGTCTCTTCGACCGCCACAAGATGGGCCGGTTGGAACAGCCTGCTGCTTTTCCCCTGTCGGGACATGACCGAAACCTGCACATTCTTGAAGACCGTGAGTCGGTGGAAGATGTTTGCAATTTGAAAAGATCGGGCCACGCCCCGTCTGCAAATCTCGTGGGTGGCAAGCTTGGCGATATCTTCGCCGTCTAGCATCACCCTGCCCATATCTGGTTTGAGTTGCCCTGTGATTAGATTGAAAAGGGTGGTCTTCCCTGCCCCGTTCGGCCCGATGACCGCTACCACCCGGCCTTTCTCGACGGTGAGGTCTGCGCCGTTGACCGCTATGAACTTATCAAAGGACTTGTATACCTTTTCTACCTGCAGCACGCCGTTCCCCTGTCATGTCCTTCGAGAACCAAGCTTCTCTCCTATGAATCCCACGACGCCTTCGGGAAGGAAAAAGATGAGGAGAATCAAAAGAATCCCAAGAATCATGGTCCAGTACTCGGTGTAGACACCAACGAAAGTTCTCAGAGCCACGGTGATCGCTGCTCCGATGATGGGGCCCCCGAAGGTAAACCAGCCCCCGAGCAGGATCATGATAAAAACCTCCAGGGACAGAACCCAGAAGAGGAGATCCGGAAACACGGAACGCTCAAGCACCACAAACAGCACCCCTGCAACGCCTGCAAAGAAGGTGGCGATAACGATGGCGGTGAGTTGATGGCGCCTCACATTGACCCCTACCGCAGAGGACCGCGCCGGGTTATCCCGGATGGCTTGAAGGGTGGTGCCGAAAGGGGATTTGTGGATGAAATACATGACGATAAGGCAGATTATGAAAAACAGGAGGATAAAATAGTAAGCGTTTGATGTGGAAGAGATCAGGTCGGGGACAGGAACGCCGTGGATTCCATCATCCCCATTGGTGAGGGCATACCAGCGAAAGGCGATCGCCCAGATGAGCGAACCTAAAGAAATTTGGAGCATCCCGAAATAGAGGCTGGTCAAACGGACACAGAACCAGCCGATGACCAGTCCCACGGCTGAAGCAATGACGGGTGAGGCGAGGAAACAGAACCACATGGGAAGCCCGGCCTTCGTCATCATCAGGGCGAATGCGTAAGCCCCCACACCATAAAAGACGCCGTGGTGAAACTGAAAAAGGCCGCCGTGGCCCACCACCATATTAAGGCTCATGGCCAGGAGCGCCGTTACAAAAATCACGGCCAGGATGTAAATATAGAACCGAGGAATGATAGCGGGGAGAAGGAGAAGGATGATGAAAAGGGCTGCCAGGGGCCAAATCACTCTCAGACTGTAACGGTGTTTCACCAAAAATCGACTCCTTTTACCAGACAGACTTGAGCAGTCCCCTTGGACGCCACAGCAGAATGATCACTACCGCCATATAGGGGAAGACGATGGCAAACTGAGGCCAGAAAAGGACACCAAAAGCCTGGGTCAGTCCAAAAATCAGAGAGCCGACCATGGCACCCCACATGTTCCCCAAACCCCCAATGATCACAATCAAAAAGGCCTCGATGATGAGGTTATGGTCCATCCCCAGGGTGATACTGACGGTGGGCGCGACCAGGGCACCTCCAAGCCCCGCAAGAAAGCATCCCAGGACAAAGGCAATGGCAAAGACCCAGCTCACATTGATGCCCACCGCGCCCACCATTTCTCGGTCGACCGCTGCGGCCCGTGCGATTTTTCCCAGCTTGGTCTTGTTCGTAAATAGCCATAGCCCGATTGCCACCAGCGGGCCCATGATGAGTAGAAAGATGTTGTATCGGGGGATGGAAGCCCCAAAAAGGGGCACGGATCCCTCGAACAAAGGGGGCGCCATGATAGACTTGTATTCCGCACCCCAAATGATTTTTACAAGATCTCCAAGGATGAGGCTGAGGGCAAAGGTGAACAGAAGGAGCATCAGGTGCTCTCTTTGGTAAAGATGGCAGAACAGCGCTCGCTCTGCCACAAAACTGACCAAGGCCACCACGACAGGTGCAAAGACCAAGGCCAACCAGAAACCGGTGGGGCCGGCCACAAGTTTGGTAATACTGTATGCCGAGAAAGCCCCGATCATGTAAAGAGAGCCATGGGCGATATTGGGGACCCTGAGGACCCCGAGCACAAAGCTCAGCCCCGAGCATACAATAAAAAGGATCATGGATCTGCTGAGCCCTACAAAAAATTGGCTCCCCAGGGCGCCGAGGTCAGAGACCATACCGCCTCCCATCTCTCCCCTCCTCCCCGCTCACGGCCGATTACTTTTGTCGGGCTTTCAGGATCTCCTCGCAGGAGGGCATCACCTGGTCACCCTTCAACGTCATGATGTCGCTTGCAATGACGAAGTCGTACTGAGGGACCTTCTTTGTGGTGCCGAAATACATGGGGTACACGGCCTGATGGTCGCATGCTCTCATCTCCACCATGCCGCCCACCGGGTTCTTGACCTTGAGGCCTTCAAGGGCGTCGATAAATTTTTCTTTGTCAATTTTTCCCGCCTTCTTGAAACCTTCAGCGATGTATTCGGCGGTCAGGTAGGCATTAAAGGCCGGGAAGCCCGGAGGATTGCCATAAGCCTTCTCAAAGGCAGCCACAAAGGCCTTGTTCTCAGGGGTCTCCGGATAATAGAAAAGATACTGAATCGTACCCATGACCCCTTCAGGCGCCTCGGCGCCAAGCGGTTTGAGAACCGCGTGGTCAATGGCGGTGTGAATCCAGGAAGGGATTTGTGCCGCCATGCCCGTTGTCTTCAGTGCCTTCAAACAGTTGGTCATGCTTGCCCCGCCCGCGCAGAAGATGACGGCATCCGGCTTGGCTGACTTGATGGCGGTAAAATAGGGAACCAGATCCGGCTCGCCGATTTTCCACCATGATTCGCCTATTTTTTGAACCTCCGGCTTCAAGGCCTTCAAGTTTCTCCAAACGGCATCCCCAATGGCATGGCCATACTCGTAGTCGTCCCCTGCAATCCAGTATTTCACGTAAGGTTTCTTTGACAGGCCCACGCCACCTGCTTTTCCTGCCATGGCCGTGTTTTCTGCCGTTGAGAAAACGTAACGGTGACCCAGTGCACCGGTGATCTTTTCGCTCTTTGATATCCATACAATAAGCGGCACCTTTTCTTTTTTCGCAACCCCTTCAGACACCGCCAGCGCGACACCACTGTTGATGGTGCCGACGAGAACGTCGACGTTTTCTCTCATGACGAGCTCTTTCGCCATGTTAAGGCCAATATCCACCTTAAATTTGGTATCTCTCGTGGTATATTCAATTTTACCTCCCAGAACGCCCTTCTTATTGATCTCCTCAAGCGCGAGCTTGAAGCCGTTCAAGGCATCGTTCCCATAAACGGCAGCGGGCCCGCTGTAACAGTCAATAATCCCCACCTTGATGTTCCGCGCATCCGCCGACACAGGCATCATGGCTAAAGATGCGGCCAGAACCAATCCAATCACACAAAAAACCCCTTTCCTCTTTGGACTCCAGATTTTCTTAATCATCTTAGCCCCTCCTCTCTTGTGATTAGGAATTGAACGTGGATTGTCGAAGTGCTCGCGTTAACTGGAAAGAATCTCTTGAATGAACTATATCTATGTGGGCCGTGAAAGGGCAGGGTGTCTTGTCGAAGACGTGTCCCTTTCCGCATTTTGGTATATCTATATGGAAATGCAGGAGGGGTGTCAATAGGAAAACCCCTATTTCCTGTCCATCCTAAATCGGGGATTTCCGGATGGCGCTTTCAGTCCGCCGATTGTTGGCGGACGTTGAGCGCTCGGCCAATCTTACCGTTTTGAGCCCCTCCCCCTAGTCTTCAAAACAGTGAGAAGTTCTTGACCTGCTGGCTGAAATATCTTTTTACCCAGTCCATACTAACGGTTTTTCAGCAATCCAGGGCCGTGCCTTTTCGAGTTGCCCCGCAAGCCGGAACAGCGCGTCCTCGTCATCAAATGGGCCGATAAAGTGCGCACCACAGGGCAGCCCGTCGGGAGTCCAATGCAGGGGCACGGACAGGGCCGGCAATTCACAGGGATTCGCAATCTGGGTGAAGGGCGTTCTCTGAAGGCCTTTCTTTGCCATTTCCTCTACGATGCCGGAGGTATTCCCTGCCCCCCCCATTTTTCCCGCCTTGTTTGTTTGAAGTTGGCGTACCAGAGTAAACGGGGGCTTATGCGGATACGATCCAATGCGCTGGGGGCAGCGGCCCGGCAACGTCAGTCTTGGGTGGTCTCCCGCCGGAGACGGTTTGATACCTCTATCAGATTCAGGTCCGGGTCTCTGAAATATATTGACATGAGTGGCCCTATGGCCCCGGCCCGTTCAACAGGTCCTTCGATGATTCTCACGCCGCAAGCGTCCATGTGAGAAATGACCTCCGAGATTCGCACGGAAGTGATGAAGCAGAGATCCCCGGAGCCGGGTGTTGGCTTCACGGCTTTTGGCTCAAACTCGTTGCCGTGCTGGTGCAGATTGATTTTCTGCGAGCCAAATGAGAGCGCCTTTCGATCATCGTCGAACGCGACGATCTGCATTCCGAGCACCTTTTTGTAGAAGGCACAAGTCAAGTCGATGTCTTTAACGGTCAATACCAGGTGGTCGAGCGAATCAATTTTCATTTCAATCCTCGCATGGACAGCTGGTCATGGTCAGACCCTTTGCCCTGGATATTTGCCTCCAAGGAGATGCGGCATATTCAGGTACAATGATTGAAATATTGAAAAATGGATTGAACATATAGCTGGCTAATACTATAGAAGTCCATATTATGGAAAGCAAGCGACAAGTCAGGCTCGATACTAGGCTCAGGATCAAGGTGATCCGGGAGAAGGGGATCAAGCCGGCGCTGGCGCTCAAGAAGAGAAAAGAGGGCGGATGAGCGTTGTTTTTTTCGGCATGGTCGTGATGGCGTTCTTGACTGCGGCGGTCCGGCAGTTCATGTGGACGGGCGTGGGGGGCGAGGTCTCTCCTCTTGAAACGCTTTCGAAGGCCGTTGTTCAGTCCGCAGGGGATTCCGTGACGCTGGCGATCGGCCTTATCGGTGTCATGACGCTCTTCTTGGGACTTGTGAAGGTGGCCGAGGCCGGAGGGTTATTACGGGTGATCGCGCGGCTCATCCGGCCGCTGATGGTGAGACTCTTTCCGGACGTGCCGCCCGAGCACCCGGCCATGGGGGCCATGGTCCTTAATCTTTCGGCTAACGCCATGGGGCTTGGAAACGCCGCGACGCCATTCGGGATTCGGGCCATGCAGGAACTCGACAAGCTAAACCCCAGACCAGGGGTCACCACCAATGCGATGGCCCTCTTTCTTGCTATCAACACGTCGAGCGTGACGCTCCTCCCAACCGGCGTCATCGCCCTTCGGGCAGCGGCCGGTTCCACGGACCCTGCGGGCATCGTGCCCACAACACTCTTTGCAACCTTTTGTTCCACGAGCGTGGCCATCCTGGCGGCAAAGCTCTATTGCAGGTTTTCAAGGCAGGAGGGGTTCGACCCGGGCGACCAATCTCCATCAAAGGCCCAGGCCGGTGAACCGGAGCAAGGGGTGGCAGAAGACTTGCAAGAACGTCCTTACCCGGTCTGGTTGAGTCTGATCGCCCTCCTAACCCTTGCGAGCCTGATTCCGCTCACCATTTTTTTCGGGAAGGGGATTTCGCCCTGGATCATCCCATTGCTCATGGTCGCGTTTCTGGGCTTTGGCGCGGCAAGGCGCGTGCGGGTCTACGAGGTGTTCGTTGAGGGGGCCAAGGAGGGGTTTCAGGTGGCTGTAAGAATTATCCCCTACCTGGTGGCGATTCTGGTGGCCGTGGGCATGCTCCGGGCAAGCGGTGTGCTGGACACGTTGACCACATGGCTCGGTGCGGTGACCGGCCACGTGGGGCTGCCGGGCGAGGCCCTTCCCATGGCGCTTCTTCGCCCGCTTTCGGGCTCGGGGGCCTATGGGATCCTGGCCTCCATCATCAACGATCCGTCCATCGGACCAGACAGCTACGTAGGCTATCTGGTCTCAACCCTTCAGGGATCCACCGAGACGACCTTTTACGTGATCGCCGTCTATTTCGGGGCGGTCCAGATAAGACGCATGCGCCATGCCCTGGCAGCCGCCCTCACCGCGGACCTGGCAGGGATTGTGGGGGCGGTGGTGGCGTGTAAATGGCTTTATGGTTAGCCCCGAGATGCGTCCCAATTGTTGGGAGAAAAGGAAGACTCTCGCAAAGGCGCAAAGATCGCAAAGGGTGACAACATGGCAATGAAGTATCGGAAGGGTGGAGGGAGGCTGATAGTTGATGGCTTTTCTAGGAGGCACACATGGATGAGAGAATGAAAAACGCGCTGCAGCAGGCATACACGGGAGAGGCCAAGGCGGCCCTCCGTTTGAAGGTCTTTGCCAAGAAGGCGGAGGAAGAGGGCTTCCCCCAGATTGCGAAGCTCTTCCGGGTGATCGCCTTTTCAGAGGAGATCCACGGGGAACGGGCCCTTAGGGTTCTTAAAGAGATCAAGAGCACCGAGGAAAACCTCAAGGAGAGCTTCGAGTCAGAAGAGAACGTAGCCCATGTCGCCTACGACAAATTCCTCCGGCTCGCCTACGACGTGGGCGACAAGGGTGCGGCGTGGCATTTCACCCAGACCCGCGACGTGGAAGAGGTTCACGCAAAGCTTTACAAGAATGCGCTGAACGACCTGGTGGGCGATCGGGTCACCGCCTACTACGTGTGCACCGTGTGCGGCTACATTTCGGATGGCATGCTGCCCGATGTGTGTCCGGTCTGCGGCGCCAAGAAGGAGAAGTTCGTGGGAATGTGAGTGAAACTAGGAGGACAGGTGCAAGGTACAAGGTACAAGGTGCAAGGCAAAAGAGGGGAAACAATGGAGGTCCGTGGGACATGTTAGATCTGGTGAAGCGCTTTTTTGGAAAGAGGGAAGGGAACCGGACTCCAGAGGACGAAGGTCGGAACGACCACGAGATCCAGGTAGCTACCTGCGCCCTCTTGCTTGAGATGTCAAACATCGATGGCGTGGTCAGCCAAGAGGAGAGGGACCGGATCGTTTCGATCCTTGAAAAAGAGCGCGGTTTGATCCATGAAGAGGTTGAAGGGTTGATTCATGAAGCAGACCGGCAGCTGAAGGAAAGTGTCGACCTGTGGCAGTTCACCAACCTGATCAATCAAAATTATACGGAGGCCGAACGGATCCGTGTCGTCGAGCTCATCTGGGAGATTGCTTACACGGACGGCAGGCTCGACCAGCATGAGGACTACTTCGTGCACAAGCTCGCAAACCTCCTCCGCTTGACCCATTCCCAGCTCATCGACGCCAAGCTCCGCGTGAAGGGCAGCAAGGCGAAGGGGTGATTCCGGGTAAACGTTAATATCTCAGTTGCGAAATTTGTACTTTTTATGGCAGAGGAGACGAGAGCCACATGGAAAAGACGGTCTATCGGCAGGCCTTGGACCTCAAGGCAGTCTTGCTGCTTACAGGGATTTGTTTGCTTTGGGGGATCAATGGGCCCGCCATCAAGGTGAGCAACCTGGGCGTAGCGCCTATGTTCGCCGCCGGAATTCGATCCGTCATCGCGACCATCTGCTTGATCGGCTGGATGAAATACAGGAAGATGCCCCTCTTCCCAGGCCGGGTCCTTGACGGTCTATGGGTGGGCCTGCTTTTTGGTTTCGAGTTCAGCATTCTATACACCTCTTTGCTCTACACGACCACCTCCTCGGCCTGGATTCTTCTTTACACGAGCCCGTTCTGGCACACGCTGGGCGCCCATTTCTTTCTCAAAGGGGACCGCCTCACGGTGAATAAGGTCCTCGGGTTGATCATGGCGTTTTTAGGGGTCGTGGTGCTGCTCAGTAAATATGGAAACCTGCCTTCCTCAACCCAGCTTCTAGGCGATTTTCTTGCCCTGATGTCGGCCGTCATGTGGGCACTCACCACCCTTGTCATCCGGCGGCGTCTGGTGGGGCACGTCTCCCACCACCACACGCTCTTCTATCAGATGATCTTTTCCATCCCCATGCTGTTCGCTATGAGCTTCCTGATCGGCGAAACACCCATCAACCACTTGAGCACGCTTATCATTCTGTCTTTGGCCTATCAATCCATCGTCGTGGCCTTCTTGAGCTACATCGTGTGGTTCGCCATGGTGCACGTCTATCCCATCAGTCGGCTTTCTGCCTTTACCTTTCTGACTCCGGTTTTTGCGACGATTGTGGGCGTGGTCTTCCTGGGCGAGCCCGTGAACTGGGGCGTGGTCTTTTCCCTGTTTCTCGTGAGTGTTGGCATCTACCTGGTGAACCGGTAGAAAGTCCAATCCATAAATCGGGATTTCTGGATGAGACTTTCATCGATCAGCGGTCAGCTAGCACATTGTTTTTCTGAGTTTCGCCGAGAGCCTGGCTTGATAGACATGTCGTTGGGTTGGTTGAATTTTCTCTGAGTGGGCCTATCTTATTAAACAGAGATTGAAGGCGAGAGTGTTCAGCAAGGAGGTGAGAACATGATCAATAAAGATTGTATATCTGCGAGGATGATTGATGTGATCGTGGGAGGGATCATTCTGGCGATGGGAGTCTTTTTCGTTCTAAGTGCGGTAACGGTTTTCCCGATCGTCGGGTTCTTTATTGCGGTACCGTTGTTCCTGATTGCCCCGTTTTTCCTTTTTGCGCCGGCTGACAGGACCTGTCACATCACGTGACCAGGCGAAATCATGCTTGACTCCGCACAAGTGGGGACGGGTTCGTTCAATATGGATGGGCCTGTCTCTTCATTTTAGACGGCTAGGGGCGGTCAGACCCTGAGAAATGATTCCGGATAGAGATGAGCAGATCCGGAAGATCGTCCTGAAGGACCAATCGGACCACCCATTGCGGGATAAAGAACCCAGGATTCACGTAAACCGAATATAAAAGGATGGTTTTTCCTCCCCCGCCCGCGCGTTCAAAGACCCATCGCCCCTCCATTTCCTTCAAGTCCCCGCCGATGCTCCTGAAATAGATCTGTTCGAGCGCCGTGTAATCGGCGCGAAAGAGACAGTTGATAACCGGGAGGAAGGAAGACAACTCCACTTGTTGTTCGATGATGTCCCAGTCTTCGTGGCGCTCCAATATCGTGCAGCGCTTGAGATTCCGTATGGAATTCGCGGCGTTGGGACAGTCGACGATCAGGGCCCAGACCTTTTCCACAGGCACATCCAGGAGAATGGCCGCCTGAACAAACCCCTTCTCACTCCCAACCGAGTTCACCAGGACTTGTCCCTCAGACAGGAGGGCCATCTCGTTTTCCCCAAGCTCCATGGGGGGAACGTCACCGAGACTTGGCACTGCAATCGCCAGGATGACCCCTGCAAGAAACAACCAGAAGGGTTTCATGTCCGGTTTCTCCGGTTTCCTTTCGGCACGGCAAGAAAAAGGCAAGCCAAAGAAATTTTCTCAATTTTGAAGTCGGGGGACGTAAGGTGTCAACCGGGAATCAGTAGATGCCTGCCACTTCATGAGCATGCCGATTAGGTCTTGAGTGATTTTCCCCTTTGAAAGGAGCATCCTGAAGTTGTGTGTCTGAAGATTCCTTTAAGGAGGCCGGGGGATTTTCCCCCGGCCTCCTTGATCCGGAGATTGAAGAATCCCCGCAGCAAGCTGCGAGGAATGCGCTTCGCTAAGCATTTTCAAAGAGTTGCGGCTACTTCAGGACTTTCGGTTCCCTCAAATCGGTGATCGGAGCCATCACCCCGCGTTCGATGTCGGCCTTGTAGAACCGACTCAGGGTGGTTGGCGCGTGACTCTTGCTCGTATAGGTGACCAGGGGCAGAATCCCTCCCGTATCGAAGTTCTTTAGAGTTTCCAGGGAGGCCTTGAAGGTCTCCGGGGTCAAGTTCTTACCCGCACGTTTCATCCCCTCAACCATCACGGTGCCTACACCCACCCCTATGGTGTAGAGCGACGTGAGCATCTTGTTTGGATCCCGATGGTTCGCCTCGGCAAGCTTCCTGACCCTCTCCATGCCGGGTGACTTGTCCAGCCATCCCCCCACACAGTTGACCCCGATGTAGTTTTTGGCGGCTGTTTTGCACGCCTTCACCACCATGTCGTCGCTGGACCAGTTGATACCGAAGGTGGTGGGCCAGTAGTCGAACTTCTCTGCGGTCTTTAGAAAGGTGATGATGGGCGGCACGAGATTGCACGTGATGACGTAATCGACACCGTCCTTTTTCAGGGCCAAGACCTGGGAGCTCGCATCCACTGAACCGATATTCAGGACTAGCTCGGAAACGAGTTTGATCCCATATTTTTCTGCACGCTTCTGTGCGGCATATAGCCCCTTTTTCCCAAACTCGGTTTCTGCGTAGACCACCGCGATCTTGGGATTTTGGGCCTTGAGGTCGTTCATGATGTAGTCGAACATCAAATCGATCTGGGTCTCGTAAGTGGCCCCCAGGAGAAAGATGTAAGGCTTGAATGGTTGGTACATCTCATCCGTAAGCCCGTTGGGGATGGTCACGACCTTGTTCTTTTCGATCTCATCGAACAAAGCGATGGTTTGAGGCGTGCCCCCCGGTGTCACGATGGAGAGGACTTTGTCCCTGAAGATCAGCTTTTTGAAACTCGAAATGGCGTTTGGCGTCTTGAACTGATCATCCTCCCAGATAAAGTCGATCTTGCGACCGTTTATGCCCCCTTTTTGGTTCACTTCATTGAAGGTGTCTTCCACGCCCCACCCATCCGGCAGACCCAGGGCGGCCACCGGACCGGTCTTCACGAGGATCATCCCCATCTTGATGGTGTCTTTGGACACGCCCCGGCCTGCTGCAACTGCGTTCGACGCAAAAAACAGCCCCAGGATGCCCAGGCCGAAAAGAAACAAAGAGCCTCTTCTTCTTTCCATCTCCTTCTCCTCCTCCATGTGATTAGATTAGTTCAACCCTTGCCCATGAACCGAGAACAGCATCCCCCCTTTCCTGACGTATATTCCTTCGGATCTGGAAAACGACCCTTGTGACCGTAAGGCCGAGACTCTCCGGATCCTTAATCTGCTAACGAATGAAGACCTCAGTACGTATAGGGCCAGTTCTTAAAACAGGTCTTGAGCCGGCCCCATATCCCGTTGAGGCCCGTAGGCTCCACGATGAGAAAGACAATGATCAGAAGGCCGAAGGCCGCGATGTTCCATTCTTCGTCATACTGCCCGTGGAGAAAACCGAGGTTATTCCCGAGAAAATCGGCAAATCCTTTAATGGCGTCCGGCACAATGGTCAGGAATATCCCTCCGAAGATGGATCCAAGAATGGAGCCCATGCCGCCGATGATTATCATGGCGATATACTCGATGGAAAGGAGAAGGGTGAAGTTCTCCGGGTGGAGGTAACCTGTATGGTAACTGTAGAGACCGCCTGCCATACCACCATAGAAAGAGCTGATGGCGAACGCGGTGACTTTGTACTGGGTAAGATTGACGCCGATGACTTCAGCCGCAACATCCCGGTCACGTATAGCCACGAAGGCCCTTCCAACCCTGGTGCGCATCAGGTTTTTGGCTGAGATGGTGAGGATGACCACAAAGGAAACGATCACATAGAAGAATGTGGAATCGTCCTTCAGGGAAAGGCCGAAGATCTCCGCACCCGGCATGGAGATCCCCCGGACCCCCATGGTCAAAGATTCCCAGTGGGTGACCGTGTATTCGATAACGACCCCGAAGGCCATGGTGGCCATGGCCAGATAGAGTCCCTTGAGGCGCAGGCATGGGAACCCCAGCAGGATCCCGAAAAACGCCGCGACCACACCTCCCGAAGGGATAGAGAGCCAGAAGGGCCAACCCATCCTGGTGGCCAGAATGGCAGATGTATAGGCCCCGAGGGCCACAAAGGCGGAATGACCGAGTGATATCTGACCCGTGAAGCCCGTCAGGATATTAAGGCCCATGGCCGCGATCACCGCAATCCCTGCAAGGTTGGCCATATAGATCACATAGGGATCCGCCCATAAAGGAACGGCCAGCAGAAAAACAAAGAAAAGGGAAAGCCACGATTTGACCCAGAGGGTGTGGAAAATTTTGATATCCTCGCGGTAGGATTCCCGAAACGTCTTGCTTCTCATGAACGGCCCCTTCCGTATCTCTCCCTAAACCCGCTCAACCTCCTCCTTCCCGAACAGCCCGTAAGGCCTGATCATGAGGACCAGAAAAAGGACCACGAATGCAGTCAGTTCCTTGGCCCCAGGAAGGACCTCATCAAGATATCCGCCCACGATGGTTTCGAGGACGCCTATGGTCACTCCTCCGATGATCGCCCCCGGCACACTATCGAGACCTCCGAGGATTACGGCCGGGAAGGCCTTGATAGCCACGAAGGTCAAGGCGATGTTGAGGACCATCACATTGGCCAGAAAAATACCGGCAACGGCCGCGATAGCGAAGGAAAGGCCCCATGTGAGTGCGAAGACCCTCTTGACGCTGATACCCATGAGCATGGCCGTATCCTGGTCATTGGCCACCCCCCGCATGGAAAGCCCTGTCCGCGAGTACTTGAAGAAGATGAAAAAGAGGACGACCAGGATCGTCGAGATCACCATGATCCAGAGGTGCGTGTAGGACAGCACGATGCCGTGATAATTGAGGGGGAGCTGGGAGAAGGGGGTAGGAAAAATGTTATTGTCATGACCGAAAATGATTCCCGAAAGGCTTCTCAGGAAGATGCTCAGTCCGATGGTCACCATGACCACGGCGAATATGGGCTCGCCGATCATGGGCCGCAGGATTACCCTCTCCGTCACGAAACCGAAGAGCAGGGCAAAGCCGATGGTCAGCAAGACGGCCCAGAAAAAAGAAAGAGAAAAGACGGACATCAACACGTAACAGACAAAGGCCCCGATCATCATCACTTCGCCATGGGCAAAGTTCATGATATCGGTCGCCTTGTAGATCAGAACAAAGCCGAGGGCCACCAGGGCGTACAGGCTGCCGACCGCGAGGCCTGAGACGAGGAGTTGGAGGAAATATTGGAGATCTTCACCCGACACGGCTCTCCTTTCGGTTAGAGCTGCGAATTTTTATGCCTAGGAAGCCTACCGGCCACCGTACATCGCCCCGATCAGGTCCTGGTATTTCTTTTCAATCATGGATCTGCGCACCTTCATGGTGGCGGTGACCTCCTGGTCGTCCGGGTCGAGTTCCTTTTCCAGGATGGTGAACTTTTTGATGGTTTCCACACGTGCGAAGTGGCTGTTGACCTTTTCAACCTCACCCGCGATGAGCTTTTTCACCTCCGGGTGGGTCGCCAGGCTCTTGTAGTTTGTATAGGCGATCCGATTGTTTTGGGCCCAGTTTTCTACGTTCTCGAGTTCTAGCTGAATGAGGCAAGTCAGGTACTTGCGACGGTCTCCGATAACGATCGCTTCTTTGACAAAGGGGCTGAACTTGAGTTTGTTCTCGATCTCCGAGGGTGCGATATTCTTTCCTCCGGCCGTGATGATGATATCTTTTTTTCGATCGGTGATGCGAAGGTTCCCTTTCTCATCGACCTCGCCCACATCCCCCGTGTGCAGCCATCCGCCGCGGATCGCCTCCTTCGTCGCCTCCGGGTTTCTGTAATAGCCCTCGAAAACCGGCTCGCCTCTCTGCAGAATTTCACCATCTTCGGCAATCTTGAACGTGACACCCGGAATCGCTTTTCCAACGATTCCGCCGACCCCGATCTCTCCGTCCCGAGGGATAAAGGAAATGCCGCTCATTTCGGTCATCCCGTAGCATTCCCGGATCGGGACACCGATCGCGTGATAGAAACGCATGATGTCAGGCGATAAGGGCGCAGCACCGCTGACAAAAATCCGTGCGTCCAGAAGTCCGAGTTGGTTTCGGAGTGCTCTGAAAAGGAGCAGGTACGCGAGAGCGTAGAGACCTCGCCAGTGTAGGGGTACCTGCCTGGAGTTCAATCGGTATTCGGCCACCCTCCGACCCACGGGCATCATGGCCCTAAAGATCCACCTTTTGAAAAAGATCGCATCCTGCATCTTGATGAAAATGCCGGAATGCATCTTTTCCCAGATACGAGGCACGTTCAAGAAGGCTGTGGGCGAGATCTCCTTCAGGTCCTCCTGCAGAGTGGCCACACTTTCGGCGAAGTTCACAGTGCAGCCGGCCCACAGAGGAAAGATAAGGGAAAACATCCGTTCTGCGATGTGGCAAAGAGGAAGGGCCGACACAAAGGAGTCCGTCTCGCGAAAAGGGATGACCTGAGACAGCCCTTTGATCATGCTCATCACGTTCCTCTGGCTGATCATGGCCCCCTTCGGCTGTCCCGTTGTGCCGGAGGTATAGACGATGATCCCGATATCCTCCGGTCTGGTGGCTCCGACCATCTCTTCAAATAGCTGCGGCTTCTTCCGGTGCGCCTCACCCCCGATCTCTTCGACCGCCTTGAAGCTTATGACCATGGGATCACGGTAGCGCTTCAGACCTTTCATATCGATGACGATGATCTTCTCCAGTAACGGAAGATTTGCCTTGACCTCCAGAACCTTATCCGTTTGCTCCTGGTCCTTGACCACCACGAAGCGGGATTCGGAGTTCTCGATGGCGTATTTGACCTGGGAAGCCACATCCGTGGGATAGATACCCACACTGACTGCGGAAGAGCATTGTGCCGCCAGATCGGCGTAAAGCCATTCCCTGCAGTTGTCTCCCAGAATTGAAAGCTTGTCCCCCTTTTTGAGTCCGAGCGCCCTGAGTCCCAACGCGAAATGTTGGACGTGCTCGCAATACTCCTGCCAGGTCACTCGTTGCCAAATGCCGAGATCCTTTTCCCTCAGTGCCACCTTTCCCCGGTAACGCTCACGGTTTCTCAAAAAGAGCTTTGGAAGGGTGTCCTCTTTCATGTTCACCTCTCCCAAGTCTCTTCCTCTTGACCCAGGTAGGCCTCGATAACCCTGGAGTCCAATTGGATCTGATCTGGAGTTCCTTGAGCGATTTTGGATCCGAAATCGAGCACGGTGATCGTGTCGGCGATATCCATGACTACCCTCATGTCGTGCTCCACCATGATAATGGTGATCCCCAGATCTTCCTTGATGTCTAGAATAAATCGGGCGATGTCCTCGGTCTCCTCGATGTTCATTCCTGCTGCCGGTTCGTCCAGAAGCAGAATTTTCGGACCCGTGGCGAGGGCGCGGCCCAGTTCCACCCTTTTCTGAATACCGTAGGGGAGCGCCCCCACAAGGTTTTTCCTGACCTTTTCGATCTCCAGAAAATCTATGATTTCTTCCACCCGCAGGCGATTCTTTATCTCTTCGTCCAAGGCCCTTCCCAAAAACAAGGCGCCCCTGAGTGGACCGGAGCTCATGTGAATGTGACGGCCGAGGAGTAAATTGTCGATGACGTTCATGTTGGCGAAGAGCTCGATGTTCTGAAAGGTCCGGGCAATCCCCAATCTGGCGATTTGATGGGGCTTCAATCCCGTAAGATTCTTTCCTTCGAGCAGGATCTCCCCAGCGGTTGGGGGGTAAACCCCGCTGAGGCAGTTGAAAAGGGAGGTCTTCCCCGCACCGTTGGGCCCGATCACGGCATGGAGTTGTCCCTTCTTCACGTGCATGTCGATTCCCTGAAGCGCCACGATGCCGCCGAAATGAAGGGACAGCCTATTGATCTTCAAGAATTCCATGATCGTTTCAGTTCCTATGACAGCCACCGCTTTCGCCGTTTGTAGTGCTTCACGTCGGAATAGCTCATTTTCTCGAACTCGCTCGTCACGCCCAAATAGAACTCCTTCACATCCTCGTTTTCCATGAGCCTGTTGGATGGCCCGTCCAAGACCATCCTGCCGTTTTCCATGATGTATCCGTATCGGGCGAAGTGGAGGGCGATACGGGCGTTTTGCTCGACCAGGAGAATCCCGGCTTGTTGTTCCGCATTAATGCGTTTAAGGATTTCGAAGATCTGTTTAACTAGGAGGGGCGCCAACCCCAGAGAGGGCTCATCGAGCATGAGTAACTTTGGCCTGGACATGAGACCGCGGCCTATTGCGAGCATCTGTTGTTCGCCACCGCTTAGAAAGAGGGCGCGCTGTTTTTGACGAAGTCTCAGCTGCGGAAAATAGGACATGGCCAGCCCGAGGTCCTGTTTGAGTCCCTCGCGATCCTTTCGGATGTGAGCCCCAATTCTCAAGTTTTCGGCAACCGTGAGATCCCCGAATATCTTCCTTCCCTCCGGCACCAGTGAAATCCCTAACCGGACAATCTCATCGGGATCTTTTTCTCCGATGGAATGACCTAGGAACTCGACGGAGCCCTCCTCCAATTCGCCGTTTTGAAATTTCAGGATGCCGCAGATCGCTTTTAACGTAGTGGTCTTCCCCGCCCCGTTGGCGCCCAGGAGGGCCACAACGCCATGTTCGGGGACCTCCATGGAGATGCCCTTGAGGACCAGAATGACCTTATTAAAAACGACCTGGATGTTCTTGACTTTGAGCATCCTTTCAAGCCTCCGGGGACTTCGCACGTGAAAACGGGCTTATGAACCAACTTCTAAGTCAAAGACGTTCAAGGAATACGGCAAACCCCATCCCCCTCCCCGGCACAAGGTGAAGCGATTCCATGTCATTTACTTAAGAGTCTCCCCTCATGATTATTGCCCCCCTCCATCTCCGGTGGGGTCGCGGGATGAAAGAACCATATACAAGGGAAATTGGAGGAAATCTCAGGCTGATCCTTGTTCTACAAGACCGTAGAGGAAGATTTTCCGAAATGTCCTCACATACTGTACCCCGTCGATGTAAGTACGATTAAGCACCCATTGGTGCAGGACGCCGTCATGCAACGCCATGAAGGAGAGTGCAGCCAAGTCCGGGTCGATTTCCTTCTTCACGAGCCCCTGATGAATACCCTGCCTGATCAATTGGCTGATGAATTTCTGATATTCTCTGTACACATTCTTCAGGGCAGGTTCCAGATCCACGTCGGCTTTAAGCTCTGTGGTCAGAAAAGTGAGAAAGACGCAGAGGTCCTCATTCTCAAACGCGAACTCGGAACTGAAGCTGATGGTGGCATGCAGTTTTGCGAGGGCATCCCCATCACTCCGCGTGATGGTGCGTATCATTTCATCGATGAACTGAACTTTGAACTCGTCAATGATTCGGAGGAGGAGATCTCCCTTGCTGCTGAAGTGGGAATAGAGCGCACCCTTGGTGAGTCCCACCTTTCGGGTGATTTCGTGGATGGAGGTCCCGTGATAGCCTTTACGCACAAAGAGCGAAAGGGCCGCCTGGATGATCTTCTTTTGTGTTTGTTCGCTTCGCCGCATGCTGTCCCGAAAAACTAAACGATCAGTATTTAAATGACCTTTACATGCGGTGTTCTTCGGAAGTCAAGGGATTTTCCGGACCTGTAGAACACTGTCATCAAACCATTGGAGCAGTATAGGATCCATTGGAATCTTCTTGACAGACCGGAAAGTGTCGCCCTAAAAATACCGATCGGTTAGTATGATATGCGGCTTATCAGGGTTGTTTCGGTAGCCAAGTCGTGTTCCTCCAACGCAGGGCGGATCCCGAAAGCATGGAAGTTTTTGTTCCGGGTGGGGGCACGACGAGGAATTGCGGCAGTCAAGATGGACAGCTCAATATTCGGCCTTAGGTGTGACAGGAGAGTGAGGTGAAAGAGACGTTGAAGCCCGGCATCAGGTACGAGCATAAGTTGATGGTCCCGTTATCCAAGACGGTTCCGGCACTGTATCCGGAGGCGGAGGAGTTCCTGGCCATGCCAGAGGTCTTTGCAACTGGATTCCTGGTAGGCCTCATAGAATGGACCTGTATAAGGGCCATTAACCCACACCTTGACTGGACTAGGGAACAGAGCGTTGGGATTCACATCGATATCAGCCATGAGGCTGCCACGCCGGTTGGCCTCGATGTCACGGCGAGCGTTGAATTGATCGAACTGCAGGGAAGAAAGCTTGTTTTTGCCGTTGAAGCTCACGATGGGGTCGATTTGATATGCAGGGGCCGCCATGAGCGGTTTATAATCGACAAGGAGAAATTTGACGCAAAGGTCGAGAAAAAGAAAAAGAGCAATGCATCAGGATAGGGGTGTGAGGGAGACGTAACGTTCTAAAATGATCCTTAAAGATCTCGATTTCACGACCGGAACAACCGTTATTCAGCGATGCCGCACCAGCGGGCGAGGAACAGGGCATAGACTTTGGCCGTATGGATGACGCTCTCCACAAGAACCCGTTCGTTTTCGGCGTGGATGTTTTCGGCCACTGGCCCGAAGCAGGTGGCCTGGCCCTTTCCGAAATGGACAAACGACCGGATGTCGGTGGTTGCCGTCGCGACACGGGTGGCGGCCGGTTCACCCGTCAAATTCTTCTGGCAATCGCTGAGGGTCCGGAACGCAGGCAGATCCGGCGAAAGACTGTGCCCCTCTGAACGAAATGCGTAGAAGTCGACTTTGGGAGGATTCTCAGCCAACCACGGATCGGCGAGCGCAGCCCTGGACAGGGTCTCGACGATGCGCTCACGGACCGTTTGGAAGGGGACCCCGGGGAAAAAGCCCAAACGACAATGAAACTCTGCCCTGGCCGGGACCGTTGAGGGCCAATCGCCACCCTTGAGGACCCCAATGTTTAGGTTGATCGGGTGGTTCACCCCTGTGAAGGCCGGGTGGATCGGGTGATTGAGGTCCTCCTCCAGTTCCCGGAGGGCCTTGAAAAGGGGAAAGCACTTTTCGATGGCGTTCACTCCGGCTTGCACGTCCTGGACGTGTTGCGGTTTCCCATCGAGCGTCACGCGGAACCAGGTTACCCCCACCTGGGCGGTCAATATTGCGGGGCCGAAGGGCTCGGGGATGAGTACGGCGTCTCCATCCAGGCCGGCCTGGCGACAGGCAAGCGCTCCGTTTCCGCTGCACTCCTCTTCGATGACGGTCTCGATCGTCACGGGCCCTTTCAGGCCCATTCCCGCATTTTCGAAGGCCGTTACCGCATAGGTCATGGCTGAAACCCCGGCCTTCATGTCGCCCGCGCCCCGGCCATAAATCCATCCGTCCTTGACAACCGGCGCAAAGGGGTCATGGTCCCAGCGATCCACCGGTTCGGGGCTCACCACATCCAGGTGGCCGTTAAAGAGGGCGCTTCTTCCCCCTTCGCCGTCGGCGGCGCGTTTGGCAACGACGTTATACCGTCCTTTGTAGTCCCAGGGGACCGGTGCAAATCCAGGGTGATGGGCCAGCACTTTAGGATCGATCGCCACCCGCTCCGGCCCCAGCCCAAGCCGTTTGAGCTCACTTTCCATGGTCGCAAGGACGGATGGTTCGTTGCCAAGCGTGCTCGGCTGGGAGACCAACCGGCAGGTGAAGTCGATGATGTCGGATTCAAGGGCTTGGACTGAGGTGATCAGTTTTTTTTCGTGTTTGTCCATGTCCGATATGCTCCTCCTGTCAGTGGATTAGACCCTTTGTGTGTAACTTCTCTGCAATTTGCGAAGAAGTTCAAAAGCGAACCGCAGAATATCGAATATCGAATGCAGAAGTGAAAATTTCCGGGAACCCACTTCGTAATTCGATATTCCTTGTTCGATATTCATCATTCGAATCGAAATTTGGTTGCGGCATCTTGCCGCCTTGGGATCTTTGATTGAGGCTTCCCTCCAATTTGCGAAGCGTTTGGAGGGTGCCTCAAACTTCAAGTCGCAACGGGGTGTGACGCTCCTGAAACCTCAAACCACAACGTCCGCATTTGGTTGCATCCGCAGGCCTGCATTTGGGACAATCGGTTCCTATTTGCCGAACAGCTCTCCCATCCGCATGAGGAGCGAGAGGTCTCCTTTGGTCTTGAAGGCCTGGGCCAAAAACGCCTGCTGTCCGTCGCGCTTGCCGGTCAAGATGTCCATCCATAGCGCGAAAGGCGTTTCGATGATCAGGTCGGGCGCGCCCGCGGGGCCGGATGCGGCCTGAATATGACCGTCCTTGATCAAGAAGTGACACGAGCCCGCCACCTCGTCGGAGAACTCAAACTGGACCGTGGCCTTCAGGTCGCCGGCCTTCTCCGGGTGAAACCCCATGGGCAGAATGATCATGAACGTTTCAATGGAGTCCGGCCTGGGGACAACCCCGCAGGCTTCCATCTCTTTAGGCGTCATTTTTTCGGCAATGCAGGTCTTCCACATGATGTCGCCGATCTTGGCGAACATGGACTCCGTGCCCATGGGCTGGGTGATGCGCGCAAGCGTCTCATCGGAGACCTTTTGGGATTGGACCAGTTCGGTGCCGGCCCTTGTGAGCGCCGAGAAGATCTCCTCGCGTTTGGCCGACATCGGCATGCGCGCCAGGCTCTCGGCCCCGGGCCGGTAGATCTCTGCCAGAAGGCCCCGCCCGAAAAGGAACCGCACATAGGACGACAGCTGATCAAAGACGGGCATCTCCGGGAAGCCTGCCACCGACATCACGACCACCTTGGGTACCTTGTGGCGGAGCGGGTGGGTCGTTTTGTCCTTGACCTGAACAAAAAAGGGTTCCAGCACGGGTAGGGTTCGTTCGACAAACGCCTTCATGGATGCGGTCATGGTGAAGTGGTAAAGGGGGGTGGCATACACGGCCACGTCGGCCTCCAGCCACTTGGGGAAGAGTTCCAGGGTCATGTCGTCCTTGTGGATGCAGACCCCTGGCGTCTTTGTCCAGCAGGTATAGCATCCGATGCAGTTTTTCACCTTTTTTTGCCTGAGATTGACCACCTCCACCTGTGCCCCGGCCTCGCGCATGCCTTCCACCAGGGGGGTTAGGATCATCTCTGTCTTGCTTTGTCCTTCACCGCGGGGGCTTGAGTTGAGAGCGAGTACTTTCATAGATTTCTCCTTACTTGTTATTTAGTGGTTAGCGGATCTTGGGCCGTTGTCTTATCCGTGCTTTCGGGGAAGCTCACTGCGTGGGCAGCTTGGCCGGTTCCCGAGGAGGTGGGCAGGGTGGTAACCCTGCCACTGAAAATTTCTCCGATTCGCATCAGTATCCCCAGGTTGCCCTCGGCCTTGTAAGCCCCTTCTCCGAATGCCTTCTTGCCACTCAACTCGCCACGGGCAATGTCAAGCCACACCTGGGCCGGCGTGTTAATGAGGAGATCGGGTTTGTGGGAGGGCTTCTCCTCAAGGTTACAGGAGCCGTTGTGAATAGTCAGCGTCGCCTCGAAGTTTTCGGCCCCGGTGACCACGAAACCGATGACGGCCGAGAGGTTTTCAGCCGCCCCGGCGTTGAAGGCCTGGGCCATGTTGGCTATTGCCTCACGCGCCGTTTCGGGCAGGGGGCCCTGCGGAGGAGGCGGTCTGTCATGGAAAGGCTTGCCCTCCGCGGCCTGGCGTCTCTGATCCTCCAATGAGGGCAGTCCTAGACGTTTGAGATAGTAATCCGGGAAACGCAGATTGAACGGAAGTCCGATGCCCAGCAGAAGGGACAGGGGGATGAGGGCGCGCGTCATCACCGACGGGTACAGGCTCACGACCATGCAAAGCGCGAAGAGGGCTTGCCAGACTTGCGTCATGATCCGGTTGACGCGCACAAAGATGGGATTACCCCAGACCTCCTCGGGCGCATATTTTTTGGCATAGTGATACGTGAAGGGTTCCATGCCGAGAAGCGGTGGAAAGAAGGCCGCTGCGAAAAGGCAGATGTAAATCCCCGTGACTGAATAACGGGCGAGCAGTTTTCCTGCGGTCTCAGGGGAGAGGACCAGGAAAGAGGTGACGACCGCAAAGTAGGCGGTAATGACCCAGTCGAAGTATGAAGGCCTGTCCCATCGAAACGCCAGCAGGGTCACGACAACACAGTAGGCCAGCACTGCCGCGGCGGCTGCAAGAAGGCGCTCAGGGGAATCGATCCCCCTGCCGGCCCAAACCTTGAAAAACGCAAGTCCCAGGAATGGGGCCACATACAGGAATATTTTCCTGGGTCGGGTCAGCTTCTTCATGGGCTTCACCCTTTTCCATCGACTGATGGTTCATGTTCCAAGGAGCGCAGAACCTCCTCCACGTTTGACGCGAGGTCTTTGTGAAAGCGAAGGCCGAACTGGAAACAGAGTTGCTGGAAGCAATCCGCGTGGGCCTCAATCCGGGACTGCATCGATTCGAGGTGCTGGCGCTGCTGCCGCACGGCCTCCAGATGGTCTCGGACCATGGTTACGCGATCTTCGGGGGAGAGATCTGCAAAGAAAAAGAGTCGCATCAAAAAAGGGCTCTTGCCGGTGTCGAGGGCCGGCGCCGCATGGAGGGCCTCCAGAAAGACCTTTCGTCCCTGCCCGGTGATGGTGTAAACCTTGCGGTCGGGGGCACGCGTCTGTTGTTCCTTCCGCATGCTTACCAGCCCCTCCTGTGCCATGCGCTTCAGGGCCGGGTAAATGGAGCCATAACTCAGGCCCGAAAAAAAAGAGAAAGAGACGGAAAAGGACTGTTTGAGCTCGTACCCGGTCTTGCTCCCCCGCATGAGGAAGCCTAGAATGATTGACTGGACATCCACGCAACGCCTCCATGGCTGTATTGGCCCGATATATATCGAATCGATATAGCCATGTCAAGAAGGATTTGAGGCCAGGCAGCGCCGGATTTCTTGTATCGATTGAAGCCCATGCTGTGTTAAAGAGAATGGCAATTTTTTCGCGAGGCAGAAATGAAAAAAAGGACGCTGTTGAGCTGGAGCAGCGGGAAGGACAGCGCCTGGACGCTCCATTCCCTCCAACAAGATCCTGGGACCGAGCTCCTGGGCTTGTTCACCGTCATGAACGAGAACTACCACCGCGTTTCCATGCACGCCACACGTTTTGAATTGCTTCGCCACCAGGCGGACGCGGCGGGGCTGCCGCTTCAAACGATCTTTCTGCCCGACCCATGTTCCATGGAGCAATATGCTGATAGCATGCGCGGTTTCGTTTCGGAGTCGACGGCCAAAGGGATTCAATGCATGGCCTTTGGAGACCTGTTCCTTGAAGACATCCGGGACTATCGCGTACGGCAACTGAAAGGGACCGGTATCGAGCCCGTTTTCCCTTTGTGGGGAAGGCCGACGAGAGAATTGGCCGGGGAAATGCTCTCGGCGGGGCTGGAGGCCTATGTGAGCAGCGTTGACCTCAGCAAGCTGCCATCCCGTTTCGCGGGACGGAAATGGTCAAGGGGTCTGATTGAAGAGATGCCACCCACCTGCGACCCATGTGGGGAAAACGGGGAGATCCACACGGTGGTCACGGGTGGTCCCATGTTTCAACACGCGATCGCCGTCAGGGTTTCCGAGGTGGTGGAGCGAAATGGCTTCGCCTACGCCGACATCATCGCCCTCGACTAAACGGGCAGTCGGACTTCATGTGTTTATGATGGGGGTGGTTTACTTCCATTTCCTGTTGGATCTGAAAAAGGAGGCCAAATGTCCGCGTTGACCATTGATCCCGAGCTGTTTCTCACTGAGTCCATCGATAAAGAGACCGCTGAATTTAACGAAGGCATTCATAACGTGGTTTCACGACTCCCGCCCACCTATACCCAGGCCCCTCAGGATATTCGCGATATCAGGGAGCGGGGAGAAGGTTTGTGGTCAACGCGCCGCCTTGATGAGGTCGGTGACCGATTCATTCCGGGGCCCGCGGGGGATGTCCCTTGTCGTGTTTACGTCCCCGATCCAGTGAGAGGTGTTTACTTGCATATTCACGGTGGGGGCTTTATGCTCGGCCGCGCCCATCACACCGATGAAGCCTGCCTGAGGATTGCAACCACCTGCCAGGTTGTAACCGTCAGTGTGGACTATCGGCTCGCCCCTGAGAATCCCTTTCCGGCGGGGCTCGATGATTGTGAAGCCGTGGCTGCCTGGCTCGTGAAATACATGGGCCGCGAGTTTGGTACGGATGCGCTCCTGATCGGAGGGGAATCGGCGGGTGCAACGCTCAGCGTCGCAACGCTCCTGAGAATGAGAGAAAGGCACGGCTTCACAGGCTTTGCCGGGGCCAACCTGGTCTACGGGGCCTATGATCTTTGCGGCACGCCAAGCGCGCGAAATTGGGGTGAAGAAAAGAAACTGGTCCTCACCTCAAGGACCATGGAGTGGTTTCACGAAAACTATGCATCCAGAGAGCGGTGGGCGGATCCCTACGTATCTCCCATCTACGCTGGCTTAGTGAACATGCCCAGGGCGCTTTTCTCAGTGGGCACCTTTGATCCCCTCCTGGATGATACCCTTTTCATGAGCGCCAGATGGGTGGCCGCTGGCAACGAAGCGGAATTAGCCATTTATCCCGGAGGGATACATGCCTTCAATCTCTTTCCCATCCCGCTTGCCAAAAGGGCCAACGATCGGATCATGGATTTCATAAAGAAAACGGTGGCAAAGCCGTCATCCCGGAAAGGGCTCGGGAGCAGCGAGTCATGAACTGGAACTACGCGCGTTACGGGCTAGCGGGCATTAAGAGGTTCGGAGAGTATGAAATCCTCCTGTATGAAGAACAGGGGATCGAAGAGCGGTTTACCAATGTGGCGTTAAACAACCGATCCAGCGCATTTGCCAATGGTTTGGCTGGCCTTGGGATCCGTCGTGGGGACATCGTGGCGGTCATCCTGCCGAATGGCCCCGCCGTCCCTGTGACTTTTATGGGCGTATTCAAACTGGGTGCCGTATTTCTCCCGGTCATATTCGGTCTTTCGGCCGTCGAGATCAGATACATTTTGGAAGATTCGAAGGCTGTTGCAATTGTCACCAACGAAGAACTGTATTCCAAAATCCGAGAGGCCTCCGAAGGGCTGGAGACGGTCAAACAGATTATTGTCACGGGGAGGGGTTCCGCCATCGCGGGAACCGTCTCCTTCGAAACCCTTTTATCCGAAAACTCATCTGAATTCGAAATGGCGGACATGGGTCCCCATGATCTTGCCGTGCTCATGTACACATCAGGGACCACAGGCCCTCCCAAAGGGGTCATGCTTACCCACCAAAACATAGGCTCCAATCTGGAAGACGGTCTGTCTTCATGGCCCACGGGCAGAGGGGACGTGTATCTGGTCCCTCTTCCTCTGAATCACATTTACGGCATGCTCATGGTGAATGAGTGCAACCTGACGGGGGCGCGGCTCATCATGCACAAATGGTTCGACCCGAACCTTGTACTCGAAAGTATTACCAAACATGGTGTGACCCAATTTGTGGGTGTTCCCACCATGTATATCAAATTGCTGGAGGCCTATGCCCCCCTGAAGCACCAAGTCGGTTCCACCCGCCGCTGGATCTGCGCTGCGGCGCCCTTGAGTGTCGAGACCCTGCACATGGTAGAACGCAAACTTGGCGGGAGTCTCTTTCAGGGGTATGGCATGACCGAGACGTCCCCCACCATCTCACGACAGCGGGAGGGGAGGACACGGAAGCCGGGTTCCGTGGGCTGCGCCATAAAAAACGTGGAGGTCAGGATCTTCGACGAGAAGGAGCACGTGGTTCCCGCGGGTCATGAAGGCGAGATCTGTGTCCGGGGCCCAAATGTGATGAAGGGGTATCTGAACAAACCTGCAGAGACGGCCGAGGCCCTTAGAAACGGATGGATGCACACGGGAGATATGGGATATCTGGACGGGGAGGGCGATCTCTTCATCACGGACCGGAAAAAGGATCTTATTATCCGCGGGGGTGAAAACATTTCCCCCGGGGCCGTGGAGGAAGTCCTTTACGGATACCCGGCGGTCCTTGAGGCGGCGGTGGTTGGCGCTCCTGATCCCGTGTATGGAGAAGAGGTCAAGGCCTTTGTGGTCCTTCGCCCCGGTTTCAAGGTATCGGAGCAGGCCTTGATCGATCACTGCCTGAAACGCCTGGCCCGTTACAAGGCTCCCAAATCCGTTGTTTTCCTGGATACGCTCCCAAAAAGCCCCGTCGGAAAAATACTCAAGCGGGAACTTCGAAAAATCACATAAACCTGGACAGATAGTTGTTCAAGGTCTGCGTCGTTGTCGGGCCGTAGAGAACGCGTAAATGCTCCGGTCAGAATGGAGGAAATGGAATGGAAGTGAGGACCTATCCCGAATTCAGCACGAACTACCCGCTCCTGTTGACAACCCTGATGAAAAGGCCGGTCAAAATGTACCCGAACGAGATCGGGGTGGTATACAGAAACCAGGCCACGGGAGAATACCAGCGTTTTACCTGGATCGAGTGGTACAAACGGACGTGCCGCCTGGCAAAGGCATTGAAGAGCCTGGGCATAAACCCGGGAAAGTCGGGCATCCCGGGGGACAGGATCGCTACGATGGCCCTAAACACCCACAGACATCTGGAAATCTACTATGGAGGACCCTGCATCGGCGCCATGCTCCACCCCGTCAATGTGAGGCTTGCGCTGGAGCACATTGTGTATACGATCAACCATGCTGAAGATAAAATCCTCTTTTTTGACGACCTGTTGCTTCCCATGGTGGAGGGGATCTACGATCAAATCAAAGATATGGTTAAGACGTTCGTCTACATGTCCGACAAACCTGGACTGCCACAGTCGAAAATCGGGAACCTCTGCGAGTATGAAGCGCTCCTTCAAAAGGAATCCGATGAGTTTGAATGGCCTTACCTGGATGAAGATACCTACGCGACGCTCTGTTACACGACCGGGACGACCGGACTTCCGAAGGGCGCCATGTTCACCCACAGGGCCCTTTATCTGCAAACCTTACACCTGATCGCAACGGGGTATTTCAGTAACGATCCCAAAAACGTCCACCGTGGTGAGAACAGGGTGCCCATGATTACAACGCCGCTTTTCCACATCCATGCATGGTGCCAGCCCTACGCCTATGTCTTCGGAGGCTACAAGGTCGTGCTCCCCGGGATGTTCACCGTTGATGGCTTCTGTGATCTCGTCCGAACGGAGAGGGTGACAGATGTGGCCGTAGTTCCGACCATCCTGGCCCTTCTCCTTGAGTACAAGGATCTGGACAAGTACGACCTGAGCAGTCTGGTGGCGGTGGGCGTGGGCGGGGGTGCGCTGCCACTGGGACTGAAGGAGAAAATTGAAAAGCGGATGCCGGGCATCAGTGCGGCGTCGGGTTACGGCATGACCGAGACGGCGCCCGTGACCGTGCTGGCTTTTGTGAAGAAGTATATGAGGGAGTGGCCCAATGAAGAACTGGATAAGGTAAGGGTTAAGACGGGTCTGCCCGTTCCCGGACTCGAGGTGGAGGTCGTGGATCAAAATGGCAATCCGGTCCCCAATGATAACAAGACCATGGGACAGATCGTTATTCGAGGACCGTGGGTGATGGAGAAATATTACAAAAATCCGGAAAAGACCGCTGATGTGTGGTACGACGGGTGGTTTCACACCGGCGATGTGGCAACCGTTGATGAAGAGGACTTCATTGTCATCGCGGATCGCATGTCGGATGTCATCCGGAGCGGTTCGGAAATGGTTCCGACCGTGCTGCTGGAGAACCTGGCAGCCATGGCGGAGTTTGTGCTCGAAGCGACCGTCGTCGGGGTGCCCGATGAAGTATGGGGGGAGAAGGCCATGGCCGTCATAAAGCTTGTCCCGGGATCAACCAAGACAGAGGAAGATCTCATCGAATTCCTGAAGCGCGAAGGCGTGGACAAAGGCAGGATCACCAAATGGATGCTCCCGAAACTTGTTGCCATCGTGGACCATGTCCCCAAGACCAGTGTGGGCAAATACAACAAGAGAGAGATTAAGAAAAACCTTGACGTTTATCTGGCCAAGGCCAGGCAAGTTTAGTAAAGAAACCATCCCCTTCACGGTAGAGGGGGAAATCAGACAAGGAGCCTCTCCGGGTTCACGCTTATTGGGGCCTTTTCGTTTTAGGGGCAAAGGACCATGACCACGAAAAGCGAGTTACTCAGAAACGTGCGGCTGTTTTGGTCCGACTGCTGAGCGTGCTTTGTTTTTGGGCCGTTCGGGAATACTGTGCGTATTTTAGAATCTCTTTGTCATCTTAGGCCAACTCCATCCCATCTTTCTAATCCTCATTTTCAAAGAAGGTGTGCTGTGTGACATAACCCGTCAAATTGTCCAGTCGCGGCGGGCTCACAACTTCAAGCGCCTCCACATCGCCCAGATACTCGACTCCATGAACGACATTTGAGGGAATAACCCATATATCGCCTTCCTGCAGTAACTTCGGCTCCCTATTATTGCCCGTGGTTACGTTTGCCTTCCCTTTTTGGATGATCAGGATCTGTTCGGCTTCATGGTAATGGCGTGGGATGAAGCCTCCGCCTTTGACACTGACCTGCGTCAGCATCATCCGCTCGCTTGACATGATTCTGATTTTGATCCCGTCCGTATCCTTTTTGTCTGCCAGATAGCTGATTCCTTTCAAGGGGAAATCCTCCCAGCGATGGTAATTCTTCATTTCCGGTCCTCCCGTTCATTGATTTGATCGTTAAAATCCCCATCTTTTCGGCTGGGGATGCGTTCCCATAGCGTTACAAAGGATATCTCACTAAGTCATTGCACCCGGCGATCTTGCGGAAGATGGCGTGCCCCATGCCCATCCCCTCATGGGTTTCTGCCGTGGGGGCATTCGAAGTGGGCAGGGATGAGCGCAGCCCGCCCAGAGGAACTCGCGGACCAAAAACGGATCGAGGTGACTGAGGACTTATGACGCAGCCGCCCCTATGGTGCCTCAACGGCCGTCATCTTTTTTGTCCTGGCCGACTCGATGGCCGCCCGGATAACGGCCAGGGCGGCGAGGCCCCCGTCACCGTCCGTCTCCGGGGATTTTCCTTCCCGTATGCACTCGCCGAACTCCTCGATCTCTTCGACGATGGGGTTGCCCTGTACCAAGGGAACGGTTTGTGAGCCGCTCTTATCCTTTTCAAAGATATCGAGCCGCGTATCCTGATCGATGGATTGCCACCTGAGGAGATATTGCTCAAAGGGGAGTTGAGGCAACATAACCGTCAACAGAAGGTTGGCCTCCGTTCCATAGATGTACATCCAGTGGGCCTTTGGGGAAGCGTAGTTAGACCCCAGATAGCCGACAACACCCGACTGAAACTGAAGAATCGTCCCCGTTACATCCTCTACAGGCGCCTGGATGTACAGCTTGTTGAAAAAGGAAAAGACCGACTGAACGGCCCCGAAAAGATAATGAAAGGTGTCCGCGTGATGGATCCCCAGGGTCATCAGCGCACCCCCTGGACACCCTGAATCATCTCCTCGCCACCGAAAACTGTCGGGCGTCAATTGAAATCCAAGGTTTTGAGAAAAGTTGGCATCCACCTGGATCAGATTGCCGAGAATTCCGGAATCCATCAATTCCTTCATCTTTCGGTATCCCGCCAGACGCCTCATGTGCTGCCCCACCATGAGGACCACTCCTGCTCGCTTGCAGGCTTCCACCATTTTTCTGCCGTCCGCCATGGTATTGGCTATAGGCTTTTCAACGAAGACGTGTTTACCGGACTCAGCCGCAGCCACCGTCTGCTGTGCATGGAAGGCATTGGGGCTTGTCAAATGCAGGGCTTGGACATCGTCTCTCCTCAGGACGTCTTCGTAGCTTCTTTCCTGATCACACCCGTATTTCCGGCTAAAGGCCAAACTTCTCTCGGCGACAGGGTCGAAACAGGTAACGAGTTCAACACGCTCACTTTTTTTCATGGCCTGCGCGGTCGCACCCGACCAAGCGCCTGTCCCTATGATAGCCACTCTGACAGGGTCTTTCATTGAAAAAACCTCCTCTTCATCCCTTTGGCAAAAAACGCCGCAACCTTGCAAACCCACTAGAAAAGACAATCGCTCGTCAGTATTTTCATCAACCCAATTGGCAGGCAAAAAAATTCCTCTCCATCAAGGTCCTAGATCGTGGAAATCCGAGCCCACAGGAGAAGAGGTGTAGAATTCAAGATATCGGAGCTCGCTGTCTGATCTGTTTATGGTCATACGCTTCTCTTTTGGACGTAGATAAATGATGTCTCCGGCCCTGAAGGGGTAGTGCTTCCCTTCCACGACTCCAATCGCCTCTCCGTATAGTGCGATGATAACCGATTCGCGGTTGTTGTGATAGTGGTACGGGACCTGACTCCCAGATTCTCGGCATGATCCTCTTGGGTCAAGACATCCGGGCGATAGGGTTTTCCGGGGGTTTGATTTATCATGTTCTTGTACGTATCAAAATGAAAAATCTTCATCGCAGGTCGGTGAGATGAGGTGAGTCGATAAGAACTCGCTTTCAGTGGGACGGAATATAAGCAATGGTGCCTTTGTGTGTCAAGGGTATACTTGGCACATTGTGCTGGAGGTCAGAAGATTGCGGTGTGCTGGGGCGTTCCGGGCTGGTATATCCGTCTACGAGGCGAGGGGCAACCGAGTCCTGTGTTTTGATAAGAGAGGCCTTTCGTAGGAAAAGGAGTAAAGACGCTCCTTCGCGCCACATCTCAGTTTCGATCTCAGAGAAAGAGATCCGACGGGTACCCCTGGCCTACGTAAGAACCGTTATCGGAAGGGGGCACCTGCGCGTTTGAATAATCCATATGGGGCTCGGTGTATAAGGGCGGCGATTTTGGCATCCTGGGTGGGGGCCTGGGCTTGACCCCGCTGAGGTGGGGTGTTTGAGAATCCTTTTTATGACGTCTTCGGCCTCGATGAGGCCCTTTGATACGTCGACTATAAGCCGGGTGTTCTACCGCCGGGAGGATGGCGTAGTGCGTCTGAATCGCTTTCAGGAAAGGCCCGGGCAAGCCGGTGCTGATGAACCCGCCGGAGATACGGAAAGGCCAGGCTCAAAACCGTATAGATGATAAGCGCTAAAGAGATCGGCTGTGTGAAAAAGATGGAATATTTCCCGTTGGACAAAATCAGGGCGTTTCGGAAGTTGTACTCCAACAGAGGACCAAGAATCAGCCCAAGCAGAATCGGCGCTACGGAATACCCTAGGCTGGATACGATCCACCCCAAGATTCCAAAGCCCACCATGACATAAAGGTCGAACGGATTGCCGTTCGAGGCGTAACAGGCCGAAGTGCTGCTGATCAGAATGACGCCGGCCAGAATGAAATAGGGTATCTGGATAATTTTCACCCAAAGCTTGATCAGGGGCAGGTTGAGGATCAAAAGGAGAACGTTGCCGATGTACATGCTGCAGATCAATCCCCAAACCAAATCGGGATTGGACCGGACGAGCAGGGGACCCGGCCTTAGGCCGAACATCATGAAGGCCCCCATCAAAATGGCGGTGGTTGCTGAACCGGGGATACCGAGGGCCAGGAGTGGGGCGAAGGCGCCGCTGGACGCGGCGTTGTTGGCGGATTCGGGGGCACACACGCCCTGAATGGCTCCTTGACCGAATTTGTTGGAATCCTTAGAGATTTTTTTTTCGGCGGTATAGGACAACATGGATGCCAAGGTCGTCCCTGCACCCGGCAGGGCACCGATGACGAAGCCGATGATGGTACCTCGGATGACAGTGAATTTACACTTCAGCAGTTCAGCCCATGAAGGAAGAATCCGGCCGATGGGGGATTCGAAACCTTTTACGTTTTTCGGATGACTAAGGTTCTTGGCCAGTTCGGGAAATACGAAGATGCCCAGGGCCACTGCGATGAAACTGAAGCCGTTGGACATGTTCACCGATCCGAAGGTCATCCTTTGGGAGCCGGATATGGGGTCGATGCCGAACGAACTGACCATGACCCCCAACAGGACCATCAGAACTCCTTTGAGCATGGACTGGCCGAAGACACCGGCAAGGCTGATCAGAGAGGCCAAGATGAGGGCGAAATATTCGGGTGGTCCAAAGAGCAAGGCCAGTTTCACCATCGGCTGGGTGAGGATGGAAAGGGCCACTACCGATATGGTGCCGCCAACAAACGAACTCAGGGCCGCCGTGGCCAGTGCCTCTCCGGCCCGTCCCTGCTTGGCCATGGGATGTCCATCCAGCGTGGTCATGATCGCCGGCGCATCGCCAGGGATGTTCAGCAGAATCGCGGAAATCGACCCGCCATACTGTCCGCCGTAGTAAATACCGGCCAGCATGATGATGCCCGTCGTCGGGTCCATTCCGAACGTCAGCGGCACGAGCAGAGCCACGCCCATGATGGAGCCCACGCCCGGCAGTGCCCCCAGGAAGGTGCCCAAAAAGGCGCCGGCACCGCAGAAAAGGATGTTCACCGGGGAGATGGCTACGGAAAATCCCAGAGAGAGATGGTTCAGAAAATCCATAATCCACCTACAAGCCCAACAAAGTTTCCAGGCTATAAATGCCCCGGGGCATGGGAACGCCGAGGGACAGGTCGAAAATAAGGAAGACCAGCGCCGTCAGAGACACGCTAATCACGATAATGAGCGATAGACTAGCCTTCCGTTGCGTCCTGGCCGCCGCGACTTTCAGCACTGCGCTGATCATAAAGACGGTACTGATGAGCCACCCGATGATCTGCATCAAAAGAACGTAGGCGACCAGAATGCCCAGGACGATCAAGACCGGTCTCGCGCTGACATACCATTCAGCCATCGTCTTGTTGGCTGTGGGTCTCTGAGCCGTGGCCCTGAAGACAGTGACAAGCTGGGCCAGGGCCAGCAGGCTGAAGATGATCCCGACGGTCACAGGCAGGAAGGAAGGTGAGGTGTTCAGGTCCTGCATCAGCATCGGTTTCGGTATAAGGGAGGTCTCCACCGTAAAGAGGACCCCTAGGACCAAAAGGAATAAAGTTCCGCCGATTTCCGCCTTTCTATTCATGAACGTTCTCCCACAAGCTGAAGCGTCCGGTCGAAAACGTGCCTTTTCATGGGGGAAGGGCTTCTCATACCATTAAGGAATCTCTTTTCATTTCTTGCCGGCTTCCTCTTTGAGAATTTTCATGACATTGACGAAATCTTTCTGCTCCCCCTTCATCCACTGAGCGAACTTCTCACCGGGAAGCCAGCCGTCTTCCTGCATGTTTTTCTCCAGATATGTTTTCCACTCCTTGGTCTGGCGGACCTTCCCCAAAAGGTTAATCCAATAGTCGACTACTTCCGGGGGGGCGCCCTTTTTCATGGCCAGGCCTCTTTGCTGGATATAAATGAAGTCGTAGCCCAGTTCCTTGAAGGTCGGCAAGTCGGGCATAGAAGAAATACGTTCGGGAGAGGTGACCGCCAAGGCTACCGCCTGTCCGGCCTTTATCTGACTCACTATTTCGCTGGGATTGAACCAGCCCATGCTTATGTGTCCGCCCAGCAGGCCCGTCACGACTTCGCCGCCTCCTTTCATCGGGACATAGTTGATCCTGATGCCTGCGGTCTGGTTCAACTTAACCGTACAGACGGAATCCGGACCGCCGGCCGATCCGGTTCCTCCGGCGGTCATGGGGGCCGTTCCTGCTTTGGCGGCCTTGATCAATTCCGCCATATTTTTGTAAGTTCCTGTTTTTACACAGAGAGTATTGTAGTCATAAACCATGTTGGCCAGGTATTCCCAGTCTTGGGTCTGCCAAGGGGGATTTTCGTCGGTCAGCGGGGTGATCACGTTGCCCATGTCGGCAAGGGTGATGGTATAGCCGTCCGCCCTGGAACTGTATACGAAGCTTTTTCCGATCAGCCCCGCGCCACCGGTTTTATTGACCACCATTACCGGTTCAGGGCAAAGCTTTTTGTCTTTGATGATCTGAGAGATGGTGCGAACCATTAGATCCGATCCACCGCCGGGAGAATAGGGGCAGACGATGGTCAGCGACTTGCTCGGGAAATCAGATGCGCCGAATGCGACCGTCGTCAGCACAAAAACACAGGCCACGAGTCCTAAAAAGAATGATCTTTTCATGATAGACCTCCTTGGGCTGCTATGTGGGGGGTGCCCACGTTTGTTTATCAAGATCTTTTGGCCATTAAGCGGGAGCGGCCATTTTCTCGAGGATACCTTTGACCCGGTTCGGATTGACAATGCCGCAGATGCAGGGTTTGGTTAGAAGATCAGCAGCTTCTTGGCTGGTGATCTTTCCTTTCCGGATCTTGTCGACCAGATGTCTGATTAGATTGGGTGAAACCATGTGATGGCCGCACTGGGTGGTAATCGTCAGAACGTCGCTTTCGGGGAGCAGTTCCGTCCGCCCGAAGACCCCTAGGGAAACATGGTAGGTGTGTTCTTTCAACTCCAGTTTTTGGCAGATATCCCGCACGTCCTTGTACAAGGCGGAAATCACCACCGACAATCCTAAACCCTGTTCCTTGATTTCCCGGCATAAATCGATGGCTTTGTTCTTGTCGCTGAAAACCGCGGTTATTATTCCGGCCTTTGCCGAAAAGTTTTCGATCATGGTTTGATCGAGCCCCAGGGGCGACCTAAAAACGTTGTCCGGCCCATGTCGGAAGACCATCCGGGCGACTGCCTTCATCTGGTCGGCTTTCTGAGGTTTTTCCTTCCGGTGCACCATGCACAAAAACACGATTTCCTCCCCGCCCCGGTCTTCTGAAAGACCGATTCGATTCAATGTATGCGTCATCGCTCACCCCGCTTTTCTATCATGAGAGATCAAAAGCCATCAGAAAATGATCTTGGACATTGTCCCACTCAGACGAGGGCCATGCCGATATTCACCTTGCCATTGGGATAAGGCTTGTAGCCGCGCGCTTTCAATCGGCCGATAAGCTCGGTATTTCCTTCCTGATCGGCACGGACTATGACGCTCATGGAGGCCACTGTTTCCAGTTCAGCATTCATGAAATCTGTCAGCTTGTCGATGACTTCAAAGCCCTGTTCCGTGGGTACTTTGAACTCGACGATGGCGCTCAGCACTTTTTCCCCTAGGATTTCCGGGAGCAGCGCCCCGGTCTTGAAATCCGCGATAAGCGGGTAAACGGGGTTGTCCGGGGCGAACTCCACACCGAATTCGGTCACTTTGCGAACGACCTTCTCCAGTTCCGTGAAGTAGGCGCCGATCCCCGGGCGTCCCAGTTCCACTGAAAAGCCCATTTCCCCGGGCCCGAACATCCCGGTGACGTCATTTGTTTTCATTTCCTCGGTGCCCCGGCCGCCGATGCCGGTCACCTTGTGAACAGCGGTCACGTCGGAAAAAACGGCACGGAGAACTCGGGGGTAAGGAATCTCGTCAACCTGTTTGATGGCGCCTTCCTCGCAAATCCCGAATCTCTGGCAGACCCCGCATTCCACACAGGATTCATAGTCTATGACGACCTGTTTTTCACGGACCACGATGGCGCCCACTGGGCAGACGGGCCGGCAGTCCAGGCAACGCTTGCACAAATCCGGATCGATGTACATGTCTTCTCTTATTCCTCCCCACATTCGGCCCGAATCCGCCGAATCAGTTTAATGGGCCTTTGAACGTGCCGGCACATGATCCGCCGGGTCTCTTTACCATTCCGCTGGCGGAGGGGCGCGATCGTCCGCCCCTTCGAGCACGCGCAGTCGGGAAAAGGTGGCGGGGATGACCGTATTGAGCCGCGGCCCCATCCACTCGTTCACGTAATTGATAAAGCGCAGGATGAATTTGTTCCGGCCGATGCCCGCCAAAGCGGTGTGAAATTCCCTGTTGGATCGGATTCTCTCCCGATCGAAAAATTCAAAGCAGTCCTTGCGATCCGCCTCGTGCAAACGTTCCAAGGCCAGGAAATCGGCCTCGCTGATGTGTTCCATCACCGCGTCCATGTTGGCCATTTCGAGCAATTCCCGATTCCGCAACGCTTGCAGGATGTCCGCAACCTCCATATCCTGGATGTGATAGCCCGCGTTGGGCTTAAGATAGACGTACCCTTCGCTTTCGAGCCGACTAAGGGGGCTGATGGCAGGGGTTTTAGACATCTTGAGCTTTGCAGCGAGGTCGGCGTAGATGAGCTTCTGGCCCGGGGCCAATTTGATAAGAACTCGCTTTCAGTTGGACGGAATATACGGAATTGTTCTCTTGTGTGTCAAGGGTATACTTGGCACATCATGCTGGGGGTCAGAAGATTGCGGTGTGCAGGGTCGTCCCGTCCTTGTATATCCGTCTACGAGGCGAAGGGCAACCGAGTCCTATGCTTTGATGAGAGAGGGCCTTTTGCAGGGAAACGGGCAAAGGGGACCCTTCGCGTCACATCTCAGTTTCGATCTCAGAGAAAGAGATCCGACGGGTACCCCTGGCCTACGTAAGAACCGTTATCGGAAGGGGGCACCTGCGCGTTTGAATAATCGATATGGGGTTCGGTGTATAAGGGCGGCGATTTGGGCATCCTGGGTGGGGGCCTGGGCTTGACCCCGCTGAGGCGGGGTGCTTGAAAAATTCTTCGATGACGTCTTCGCCTCGATGAAAGCGATGATGGCCATCGGCCCATGGCACTTGGGACACGTTAACGGATCGATTTTATAGATTTTTTGAATGAACGGCGTTCAATTCCTCATCTCGATTAAATTCCAAGGCTTCCTCCAATGTGACCGAGAGGCTTTCCGATAGCACTCCTTCGGTTCGTTCCTGGCAGTCCACGCCCGGAATTTCCTCGATCCATCCAATTCCCCATTCTTCATCCTGTTTGACGACGGCCGTATATGTGTTTTGCATACCACCTCCACTATGTATTTTTTTACCGAATGTCAGGGCTGAGCATTGCTGCCACCGTTGGTCGCCCATCCACTCTTGCGAAGAACCCTGGAACTTTCTTGCATTATTGGGACTCATAGGCCAGCATCCCCCTCTTTAGTGCCTCGCGGTAGACCAAACCGGGCACACCCTTGAGATCCTGGACCGTCTTGCGGGTCACCACCCAGGCCGATGGTCGTGACCCGCTTGCCCACAAAGGCAGAGGGGTCCTTTGCAGGGACGTGGCGGATGCTTTTCAGGGTTTGGGCGGAAAGATCGAGGGGCTTGGGTGAAACGTGGAACCCGAAGGTCTCCAACTCATGCCTCAGTCTTACCCGTTTCGGGTCACCGTCTGGCTCACACTGTGGCCGTTTTTCACCGCGTTTGGCGGGCCCGGGATTAAAAGGCGTTGATGGAGAAGCCGCCTTGAAGGGAAGGGAATACTGGTCAGGCTCGGGCGCACGCTTGTAGAAGCGGAGGGCCTCCCACACAAGGCCTGGTCTTACCGGACCGCCCGGCCATGGCGTCAAAGCAGCCGGTCTTGATCAGGACCCGCACGTCCTGGAGATGGGCATGGGGCGTGGTCCGGTTCATGAAGTCCGCAAGGGACTCAAAGTAACCGTTTTTGCCCCGCTCGTGGATGATGGCCTCGATCCCTTACTTTGAGAGATCCTTCAACTGCATGAGTCCCACGCGCCTTGCCTCGGAGATGCAGCCGAAGGTGGCGTAGTAGCCCCCGCCGTTTGAAATAACCGAGGCCATGAACTCGGCGGGGCAATGTGCCCATAGAAATGCGGATTTGTAGGTCAAGTAGTCCAGAAAACAGCGCCGTCCGGCACCTTTCAGCACTCGGTCAACCACCGGGTGTTTCGGGTATCGCTAGGGTATCTGCGCCCCAAAACGTTAGCACGTCGCTATTCGCCTACGTGTGTTCAAGCGGAGGCCAAGTCCGCATAATGGCGAAAGGTACCTTTCCCGCTTACTTTGACGGCAAAAAGAGCGGTGTCGGCGGCAGCCAACAGTCCTTCAGGGTCGTCGGCATCGGCGGGGAAACTGGCGATGCCGCAGCTGGCCTGGAGCCTTACGGCTTTGCCTTGGCTGCTCAGATAAGCCGTGGCTTTGATCTGGGATTGGATTTGCGCAGCCTTCTGTCCGGCCTCATGCTGGCTGTGGTTGGGCAGGACAACCACAAACTCGTCGCCCGCATAGGCCACAGCATAAGAGGGGGGCTCAATGGCCGCGCGGATGGTTCCTGCCACTTCCTTGATGGCCCGACTGCCGTTCAGATGTCCGTGGGCATCCACGATGATCTTGAAATCGTCCATGTCCATGAAAAGGAGGGACAGGCAGGTTTGAGTGTATCGTGCGCTTTGGATCAGGCCCTGCAGAGACTGGTAAAGGAAACGTCGATTTTGCAGACCGGTTAAATTGTCTCGCAAAGATTGTTCGCGGAAGCGCTGTTCGCTCGCCCGCAATGCTTCTTCGGCTTCCACCCTCTTAGTGATGTCCACGAGGGAAATCACCACCCGGGAGGGCGTATTCTCATGACCGGCGAGCACCATATACTGGGACATGATTCGTTTGCGGTTGCCCTGTAAGGTCTCAATGGTCATCTCCCTTTCGGGCAGTGGCGTGCCCTGATCGACGATGAGGATGCCTTCTTCGGCCATTTGCAAAAATCCCTCATCGACAATAAAACGAGGCATTTTTGCAAGCAAGGCGTGTTTATCACGGGTCTCCAACAAACGGAGAAAGGCATCATTGCAATCCACGGTTTTGACCATTTCCAAACAACGCTCTATCTCCTCCGGATGGAGTCGAAAGTGGGCCCGTAGATCCGAAACACCGGACCGACGCAGCGCTACAAGGTGCGCCTTCATCTCCGAGACATCCCTTTCGATCATGGGCACCGGTGCAGACTGGAATAGAAGGCGATAGCGTTCTTCGCTTTCTCTGGCGGCATCCTCGGCCTGCTTCAGATTGGTGTGGTTTTCCACAAAGGCCATGACGCCGGAAAGCCTACCGGTGTCATCCGCAATAGGGCTCAAATGAAAGCGAAGTTGCCGGCAGCTCTTCTGGTCCTGAACGCATGAATAATCACGGATGATGGTTTGCTTGCTTTGCCAGCAGCGGCGAAAATCGTCGATCACCCCTGCTTCGATCAAGGCATCAATTTCGAAAATATTCAGGGCCTCTGGCCTGACGTGGGGCGGCCATGGCAACATCTCACGCATCTTGAGGTTCATGCCGGTAACGCTTCCTTCCGGGTCGATGGTAAGAATGCCGAAAGGCGCACTCATACCTAGCGCTTGATCTCTTTGCTGAATGG
This sequence comes from uncultured delta proteobacterium, assembly GCA_963830155.1. Classification (GTDB taxonomy): domain Bacteria; phylum Desulfobacterota; class DSM-4660; order Desulfatiglandales; family Desulfatiglandaceae; genus CAWHLE01. The sequence continues at coordinate 69,814 of CAWHLE010000007.1, forward strand.
CTTCCAGCTCGCTTTCAGCCCGTTCGCACCTTTGTCTCAGGGCTTCCAATTTCGATGTCTGGCACTGAACAACTGACAAGGTTTCACTGGGAGAATGGGGTGTATTTTTCATCCTGAGGATCCTTTCATCGATAAACGTAAGAAACCCGGCGCAAGCGCTATTATAAAACTTTTAGATTCGGACGTCCTTAAGATTCTAAAAAGGTCACTCGAATAGCCGGTAACCGCCTTCCCTGGCAATGACCTCGCTTCTCTCTACCGCCACAAAGTGAGGATCGTCCACTATTCTTTGGTCACTCTTTGTGTGTTCACCCGGCAAGTTCAACAATGCCGACGATGTTGACCTTTCCAGAAGCGTCCGAAAAGCAGCTCAAGATCACCCTAATGGGCGGCCGAGTCAGCTGAAATGAGATGTGGGCCGCGAACGGTATTCCACCAAGCGAAGATCGTGTCTTTCAGCAATTCAATATTCGGTGCATTCTTGGCCAAGCCGCTTTCAAATCCCTCTCGGACGCCACTATGGGTAAAATCACGGATGTCTTCTACGAGCCCTCACATGAAATTGATAAATGTAGTTAAGTGTGATTGAAAAATACCAAATTTTGTTAGATTGTTATTTTCATCTTCATTTATGCCTCTCATAGCCCAAAAGGTCCCACAAATCAAGCCTGGGGTTTGGTTGTCCGCATGGAATCCGAGGTGCCTGGCAGTCCACCGGATGAGTTGAAGGCTGACCGCCAAAGTTGCATGGATGCGCTAGGTCGAAAGATCGTTTCAATTGAGGAGCGTCACGATGACGTAGCGACGCACGGCACACGTGGGAATTCACATGAAGTGCACAAAGGGAGAAGTGAATAGTGCAGAGCCGCAGAGTTCACAGGGTCTTGGCCAAATCCGACTGCTCACTTCAAAAGCTCACAACGGTCCTTGGTCCCCCTAAAAGCTTGGCCGGTCGGCAAGGGCCTGATATCATTTAGTGGAATCGAGCCCTTGCGAGAATCGGAGGCAAACATGAACGTGGAGTACGCCATTCACATTTGGAGGGAAGGCAAACACTTCATAGCCCAGGGAAGTCCTTTCGATGTTGATGCCCTGGAGTGGTTGGCAGCAATGTGCTTTGATGTTCCGAACAAAGGGGAGCAGATGGTTCGTTACTATGGATATTACAGTCCCGCCCTTATAAGCGGGATCAGCCGGGGAAAACGGAAAAAACAAAACCAGGATGTACTGATACCCTGTATGCTGGAACCGAATGAATCCTCTGGGGAATCCAGAAAATCGGGCAAGGCTGATCCAGAAAACCTATGGGGTGGACCCCGGAAATTACCCAAAATGTTTCGGAAAGATGAAAGTAATCATCTCGATAGAGGACGAGGAAACTATAAAAAGGACCCTCAAGAATTTTTGTTTATGGGAGGGTAAGCCCCGACCTCGTTCCCCCCTCTGAATGCCCTCCCCTCATCGATCTAATCTCCACCTACAATGAAGGTCTAGGACATAATGCGTCCACTTTACCCTTGATACACTACGCTAAATCGTCTATAATCCGGTTAAAGAAAAGGACTTCTTGTCGCCCATATCGAATCAGGAGGGGTCCAAAAATGCAGAGATGATCGCGCTCTATGTCATCAACAAGGACAAGGTGCCATGGAAAGGATCGAGTGGGCAGACATTGAGATCGGGTGTATGGGTCAGAGTTTCTTTCTCGAAGCCGTGTCTCTAGGCCTCGGATCGTGCCTCTTTGCAAACATATTTCTTGAGAAGGTAACCAAGACTGTTGGCCTCAGGGAAAACCAGATGCTCCGAATCGCACAGGCGGTCGGCGGATTGGAATGAGTTCGATGTCAGCCCTTTTAGAGGGCTTCCCCGAGGCCTCGTGCCGGTTGTCGGGTTGGGGAGATAAGAGATGAAGATAAGAGCGATTGTGAGTCTTGCCGTACTGATACTCCTAACATCGGTTAGGGGGGGGTGGTCCGGCCAAGAAAGAGACCTTTCGTCCAAGGTCGCCAAGGAACTGACCGAGTCGACTGCCGAATCTTTGAGGGTCATTGTCGTCCTGGACATAACGGAGGGCACGGTTTCAGAAAGGAAAGAGCAGATAAAGCGCTCCGCGGGGACAGTTGCATCCTTCGCATCCGGAGCCGCTCGAACGGTGAGAACTTATGAACACATCCCGTTTCTTGCGATGCAAGTCACGGACAGGAGTGCGCTGACCTCCCTTGCCCGGATGCCCGAAGTCCGGTTTGTCGTCCCCGACCGTCTCCGTCCTATTCCGAAAACCACAAAGACTGCGCCGGAAAGCGCCACGCCCCTCCTATCCCCTCAGAATATAGACATCATCGGGGCGAAAGAGGCCTGGGATGCGGGTTACACGGGAGCCGGATGGTACGTGGCCGTTGTGGACAGCGGTATCCTCACTTCTCATGAAATCTTTGCGGGCAAAGACATCGTTGAAGCGTGCTTTTCCGCTGAAGGCAGCTGCCCGAACGGCCACACGACGATGTTCGGTCCGGGTTCGGCGAGACCCTTCAATGCGAAATACGATGGCTATGAACATGGCAACGCTGTCGCAAGCGTCGCAGCAGGGAACGGCGGAAAATTGTTCGGCGTGGCAAAGGATGCCTCACTCATAGTCATCCAAGTCTTTTCAACTTTCAACAGAAAGGCCGACTGCTACCCTTCTCCGGCGCCGTGTCTCTCCTCCTATGACTCAGACCAGTTGGCGGCCTTGGATTTTGTGTATTCCCTTCGAGGGACCTATCCCATAGCAGCCGTGAACATGAGTCTCGGGGGAGAGGAGTTTTCGGACCAACAGCTCTGTGACACCAGCGCGGATGATCCGGCCTACATCGTTGCCATAGAAGCCCTGCGTGAGGCCGGGATCGCGACCGTCATCGCATCTGGCAATGACGGGTCTTGCGGCGGCATCGAGGCTCCGGCCTGTGTGTCCCCGGCCATATCGGTGGGCGCCGTCGACGACACCGACACCGAGGCAAATTTTAACGACTGGCACTACACCATGCTGAAGTTGCTGGCTCCGGGCGTCGACATCTACTGCGCCATGCCTGACACCCCGACAAGCTATGCATTCCTCGACGGAACTTCCTTGTCGACCCCGCAGGTTACGGGTGCGTGGGCCATTCTGAAGCAGAAAAGTCCTAACGCATCCGTCGGAGACCTTTTTTCAGCCCTCACGGATACGGGATTTCCTGTGAGGACATCCTGCAAAAACATCGATGACTATAAGCCCAGGATACAGGTGGACGCCGCCTTGTCTCCCGGCCTCAACCCAGTGCCGTCGTCATCCGGGTCGCTTTCTTATCCGGCGACGGCTTCGCCTCTGCTGAATTTTTCGCAGGCGATGCCGGTGGGCGTGGGGCCGGTCGCCGGGGCCGGTCGCCTTTTGAATCTCCAAGTGGGGCTCGCCCCGTTCGCAGGGACAGTAGATATTTATCTCGCCGTATACGCCCAACCGGTTGATCCCTCCGTCGTTTACCTCTTTGCCCCTGATAACAGCCTTTGGAATTCAGACTCCGGACTGATCCCTTGGAAGGAGGATGTCGCTGGGCCGGTCAACGAGAGTCTTTACGGGGAACTGCCCACATCCACGCTGCCGTCTGGCGACTATACTTTGTATCTTATGGTCACACCGGCGGGCCGATTGGATCCCTACGATCTTTGGACAACCGGCTTTTCATTGAGATAGGGGCCGCAGGCGCCTATAGGGCACTGGGCAAGTCTCCGTCATCTGATCGTGGCCGAGCGTGGGACCTACATCCGCGGGCGGGGATTAGAACAATCCTTGAAAACCTTGCAACACCGGAGCGATGACCAGAGATTGTCAAAACGGTGATTTTTCGTTACTTCGATTGCAGCATCCTCCATAACGGCTTCGTCCGAGTCCGATGTAAAGACTGCGGCCACGAGTATCTTATAGCCTTCTCATGTAAGCGCCGCCGCTTCTGTCCGTCTTGTCATCAAAAGAGGGCGGTGGAATTCGGGGAATGGCTCCGCGGTGGAGTCCTCAAGGCCGCACCGCACCGCCTGTTTTTAGCATACCCAAGATCATCGGGAGATACTTCCTCTATGACCGAAGACTCCTCTCCGAACTGAGCCGATGTGCATGGGACTCTCTGAAAGTGTTTTTCCAGACCATTGTCCCAGAGAAGGATGTAGTCTTCGGCGCCGTCATTGCCATCCAGACCTTTGGGGGTTTCCTGGGTTTCAACCCTCAGTGCCACGTCTTATGCATGGATGGAGGTTTATGTGGAGGAGGCATGCTCAGGGTGGCGCCCTCGTTTATCCCAAAAAAATCTGGGGAAACTGTTCCGATACAAGGTCTTCAAAATGCTCCTATCCAGGGAGTAGATCACAGAAGAGCTGATCGATATGATGATGGGCGGGCGACATTCCGGGTTCAATCTGTAATGTGGCCCAAGAATCCAACCCGGCGAAGAAGAGGTCACTCGCCCCGCTGACCCCTCTTTACTGAGTATCCGATACCTGGAACACTCAGCCCAATGTGTCCGGCCAAATCAGTAAGTGTGATCCCCAATTCCCGAACGGCCCAAAAACAAAGCAGACTTCTAGCTTTCACCTTCCTTTGTTGTTTGCCTTTCGAGAGGATATCCTCTTCCTTTCCCTTCCAAGCATGGATAAGTGACAAAGACCGGCCCTAAGGCTCACAGGTACGAAATCCGTTAAACCTTCGGCGGCAACCTTCCGGGCACCCTTGACGGGGACGGCCCCGATATGGAAGACTTCCGGGATTGCAACCTTGAAGCGGTTCAGAAATTGCTCAAGTAGGGAACTGGTTTTATGCAAACAGAAAATCCTGGATATCCTCACAAATGGTCGGCCATGGCCGGCATCGGAACCGGCGTGCTCATGGCCACGCTGGACGTAAGCATTGTTAATATTTCCCTACCCACCATGGTTGAAGCCCTTCACACGAGTTTCGCCACCGTCCAGTGGGTCATCCTGAGCTACCTCCTTGTGTTGACGTCGATGATGCTGAGCATTGCTCGTCTTGGGGACATGTTTTCCAAAAAGAAGCTGTATTCCGCCGGGTTGGGCCTCTTTACGATTGGATCGCTGCTGTGCGGACTGGCGCCGACGGTGGGTTGGCTGATCGCCTTTAGGGCCCTTCAAGGTATGGGTGCGGTCATGACCCAGGCCCTCGGGTCCGCCATCATTACTGAGGTTTTCCCGGATTCGGAACGGGGCCGGGCTTTGGGGGTGATCGGGGGCATCGTCTCAGTGGGACTGGCTTTCGGTCCTCCCATCGGCGGCATTTTGATCGGGCTTGCCGGGTGGCGGTCCATTTTCCTGGTCAATGTACCGATCGGCGTGGTCGCGCTCCTCATCGTCACCCGGCATGTTCCGCCCCTGACCCCGGCGCGGCGCGACCAGCGCTTTGATCTCCTGGGCGCAGGGATCATGCTCGTGACGCTGCTTTGCTACGCCCTGGCCATGACGCTGGGGGAGGAACTGGGCTTTAACGGGGTTGAAGTCCGGGTTTTTTTCCTCGTCACTCTGGTTGGGGTAATCGCATTTTTCCTGGTGGAAAATCGTGTTGCACAGCCCATGATCGAGCCGGCGCTCTTCCGGAATATCCTCTTCACCCTAAATCTCATGATGGGCTTTCTGGTGTTCATTTCTGTTGCCGGGGTTATCATCTTCCCTTTCTTTCTGGAACTGGTCAAAGGCTACCGAACCGTACAAATGGGCCTGCTGATGATGGTCGTCCCCATTTCAATGGGCCTTTTCGCTCCGATCGCCGGGGCAATGTCTGACCGCTTCGGCCCGCGCGGCATAAGCCTGGTCGGCCTGATGGTTGTGATCGGTGGGTGTCTGTCGATCAGTACGCTGCACAAGGACGTTAGTGCCGTTGGGTACATTCTGCGCATGGCTCCCTTAGGGATGGGCCTTGGCATCTTCCAATCTCCCAACAACAGCGCGATCATGGGGGCGGTGCCTCGGGAAAGGCTGGGCGTGGCCTCAGGCCTGCTTGCCCTTTCCCGAACCCTTGGACAATCCACGGGTATACCCCTCATGGGGGCACTCTTTGTCACCCTGGTTTATCGATACGGACACATGACTCCCGGCGGAAGCCTGAATGGTGCTCCGGCCGAGGCATTGGTTGCAGGGATCACGGGTACCTATCGCATTGCCGCCCTGATCATCTTGGGTTCGACCGTCATGGCTGCCGTTGCCTTGTGGATCGAGAATCGCCGCAGGTCCCGAGTGCGTCGTGATCCAGTTTCAAACAGGCCGTAGGCTAGTGCTCATCCAAAAAGGGCCTTTTTTGGATGAGCGCAATCGGCCGTCAACTGTCAGTCCCGCCGGGAGCGGGATTGGCTGAATGCTGAAGGTTGACCGCTGAAAGCTCCATCCACAAATCCCCGATTTATGGATGGACACTGCTAACGTTTGGGTGGTGGGTGAAACCTTGAATCCGGAGGATACAGAATGAGCAGCGCGCAACACGGTTTCTTCTGCTTTTTTTGTGGAAAGCATTGCAGCCCCATCGCACACGTTCAGGATGGCCGCGTGGTTATGGTGACCCCCGATACCACAAGCGGCATCCTTTCCGACATCTGTCCGGATGCCAAGGGGCCGGTGACCATTCCCGCCACTTAGAACCACCCCGACCGGCTGAAGTATCCCCTGCGGCGGATCGGTGCCAAGGGGGAAGGAAAGTGGGAGCGGCTGTCATGGGACGAGGTCCTGGACTTCATGCTTGCCCCTGCCGGCATCACCTACAAAGAGTTCATGACGCAACGGATCATCTATCCCAAGAAGTACTACCTGAGAGGGAACGAGGACCGGTTTTTTCAAACCCCCTCTGGAAAAATGGAGATATACTCGGAACGGATGGAACGACTTGGGATCAGCCCCTTGCCCTATCTTGAAGAAATGATGAGGGCGAAGCAGGTGGCGAGCGAGTCCGAAGCGTACCCGCTCCTTTTCACCAACCGGAAAGAGACAGGCTTCATGCTCTCCGGATACAGGGGCGATCCAAAGATGCGGAACCGCTATCCCGAGGCCGTCGTAGAAATCCATCCGGAAACCGCTCGGCGGGCCGGCCTATCCGAAGGCGATATGGTGAACATCGAAAGCAGGAAGGGGTGCATCACTCAGAAGGTTAAGTTCAACCACGAACTGGACCCCAGGGTGGTCATGCCCGCCTTCGGCTGGTGGTACCCGGAGGCGAAAGAAAATCTCTACGAGTGGCGGAAGTCCAACATTAACGTTCTCGTGGACGGCTTCCCGGAAGAGCGATCCACCGGGGCCGTGCAGCTGAGGGGGATCCCTTGCAAGATCTACAAATAAAACGGGCCCATGGCTCACGTGGGAGCGGCCATCTGCTCCAGCTATATTCTACAGTAATGAGGACGTATCATGAATGACATACAGGATCATATCCGTTCCTCCAAGAGAACTGGTCATATCGAGTTCTATATCGAAGAGCGTCGTGATGACTGTGTCATCAGTCGGATGCCGGTTGCCGAGGGAATTCTGAACCCTTTTGGCGTGGTTCAGGCGGGGGCTTTGGTCTGGCTGGCGGACGTGACCGCGACGGTGCTTGCCATCGGCATCCAAGGGCTCAGTCCGGATGGAAAAGGATTTCCACTGGCCGTGGATCTTCACACGACCCTGGTCGGCAATCAAAGGGAGGGCGAGATCAGGGCCGAAGCCAGGTTTGTGCGAAAGAGCCGAAGATTGATGGTCATCAGAACACGCATAACCGGACAGGAGGGGCGGCTGCTGGCCGAGCTCACCTCTACGCATATCCCGGCCGGGTGAACGGCGGAGTAGTGGGAGGTTGAAGGAGGAAAAGAAGGTTGGAGGCGTTAGGCTGGAGGTTTTAGGCAAGAGACAGGCTGCCTCAAGTCCCGCAAGGCGGACGCTCCTCAAGTGAAACGCTCCTCCAACACTGGTGCGATTCTTCTGTGACGCTCCTCAAACCACAAACCACAGAGTCAGAATTTGGTTGCGGTCGTAGGCCTGCATTGGGCCTTGGTTTCGAATAGCTCTTAGAAGAGGATGGTTATCACGGAGGGAAACGGAAGGAGGAAGGCGATGAGATTGGAAAAAAAGGTAGCTGTTGTGACGGGGGCCAGCAAGGGGATCGGTAAGGGGATCGCTTTACGCTATGCTCAGGAGGGGGCCAAGGTGGTCGTGACAAGCCGTTCCGCGGATCTCCTTTCTGTGCTTGTTAATGAGATAAAGGCTTCCGGGGGAGAGGCCCTGGCCTTACTCGTGGACGTGCGGAGCGCGAAAAGCGTTCAGAGCGTCGTGGACGATACGGTCAAGGCCTACGGCCGGCTGGATATCATGGTCAACAATGCCGGGATTTCAATGGTCAAACCCTCGGAGGATCTCTCCCCCGAAGACTGGACCAATGCCCTTGAGACAGATCTGTTCGGTGTTTTTTACGGCTGCCAATCCGCCGGTAGACAGATGATGAAACAGGGCGGCGGCTCCATTATCAACATCACATCCGTCTATGGCATTGTGGCAAGCCCCATGCGTGCCGCTTATTGCGCCAGCAAGGCGGCGGCCAATCACCTGACCAAGGTGTTGGCCGTGGAATGGGCCGGTAAGAACATCCGCGTCAATGCCATTGCCCCCGGCTACGTTCGCACCGAGTTGGTCCAGGATGTGATGGACAGAGGTCTTCTCCCTCTGGAGGGCATAAAGAAGCGGACCCCTCAGGGCCGGATGGGAGAAGTGGAAGATCTCATGGGGCTCGCGGTCTACATGGCCAGCGATGAATCCTCATTCATGACAGGGTCCGTGGTTTCCATCGACGGGGGCTGGACGGCCTACGGCTATCTGTAATAAGATGCACTGAACATCACCTGAGGACGCCATATGGAAATCTTGGTTATCGGGGCGGTTCGAGGCGCACTCTACTCACTCATTGCCGTTGGCTTTGTACTGGTTTTCAGCGTAGGCGGCATCCTGAATCTTGCCCATGGCACCTATTACATGCTCGGTGCCTATTTTACCTACATCTTTTACGCACTCGTCTTCGGCCAGGGGGGGCTGGGCATCCTGATCCTCTCAACCATCCTTTCAGTGTTGGCCGTCTCCATCATCGCTGTTATCGTCTATTACATCCTTCTTCGTCCGCATATCGAATCCCTTGTCTATGTGATGGTCATGACTTTGGCCCTGGCCCTTTTTGTGAGCGAAATCATGTCCCTGCTCTTCGGGGTCTCAGGGACCTCCGTACCCAGCATCATGGACGGCAGCGTATCGGTGGGAGGAATCAGGGTCATCAATCAGCAGCTGATCCTCATACCCATCGCCGCCCTGATCCTGCTGGGGCTGTGGGTTTTCCTGAAACGGACCAAAATGGGACAAGGGATAGACGCCGTGGCCCAGGAAAGGACCGGAGCGGTGCTTATGGGGGTCAGCGTTGAGACGGCCACGCTCATCACCTCGGCCCTTAGCGCGGGGCTTGCCGCCCTTGCAGGCGCCCTGATCGCACCGGTATCCTCCGTTGTACCGGAGATGTGGCTGTTTCCGCTCATCAAGGCCTTTGCCATCGCGATCTTGGGTGGTATCGGATCACTGGTGGGGAGTGTGATCGCCTCGTTCGTTATCGGTTACGCAGAGGTGGCGGGGTCTTTCATCGTCAGTGAACAACTGACCGAGATGGTGGCCCTGGTGGTGATCATTTTGGTGCTGCTCTTCAAGCCATCCGGCATCATGGGGTACAAACTGAGGTAGTGCTCATCCAAAAACGGCTGTTTTTGGGTGAGCGCGATCAGCCATCAGCGTTCGGCTGTCAGCAAAGACGCAGGAAAAAATGGATTGGCTGATCGCTGAAAGCTTCATCCAGAAATCCATGATTTACGGATGGACACGAGGTAAAGAAGATGACCTATCTGCGAGCAGTGGCTGTTTTTCTTCGTGGACAGTCGCCCCTTGGCATTCTGGTCTTGCTCGGCATGGGGGTCTTCCCCCTCTTAAGTGACAATATCTTTCACATAGAGATCATCAAGCTCGCAGCCCTGTATGCCATCTTCGCCATGAGCTGGGATATCCTTACGGGATACACCCATGAGGTCAATTTTGGTTTTGCCTTCTTCATTGGCGGGGCCGGCTATCTATCCGGCATCTTGAATGCGCGCCTCGGCATATCCCCTTATCTGGCCGTTCCCCTTGGGGCATTGGCTGCAGGAGTCGCCGGCGTGTTTATCGGGTACCTCACGCTCCGCTTGAAAGGCCCCTACTTCTCGATGGCCACACTGGCCTTCTCTGCCATTCTCTTCAAGCTCAGCTTTATCCTCTATCCGTTCACTGGGGGAGAGGAGGGTATAGGGGTGGAACCCTTTACGGACGATCCTACCCACGACCTCTATGTGGTGTGGGTGGTTACCGTGGCGGTTTACGTGGTGCTTTGGATGTATGCCCGGTCAAAGCACGGCACTATCCTGAAGGCCATCCGCGCCGACGAGGACGCCACCCAGTCCGCAGGCATCAACACCGCTTATTACAAGACCGAGGCGTTCGCCATCAGCGGGTTTATGGCGGGCATTGGCGGGGGGCTCTTCGCCCATTCTCAGATGCACATCGGCCCCACCATGCTCTCGGGTTATCTCTCGGTGATCGTCGTGCTTCTTGCGATGATCGGGGGAATGGGGACCATCGTGGGGCCCCTGCTGGGGGCTGTCTGCCTTTCCATCCTGAACGAACTGCTGCGGGTGGTGGAGACGTATCGGATCATCATCTACACGGGGCTCCTCATTTTCTTTATCTATGTGGCCCCGGAGGGCTTCGCAAACCTGGGCATCGTCAAACGATCGCGGTTTTTGTCCTTCATATTCCTGGGAGAGAGGAAGTCCGTATGAGCCTCCTCCAAGTCATTGAGCTGACCAAGACGTTTGGTGGCCTGGAGGCCCTTGGCAGGATCAATTTCACCGTACAGCCAGGGGAAATCCTGGGGATCATCGGGCCGAACGGCGCAGGGAAGACGACCCTGTTTAATTGCATGACCGGGTTTCTCCCATTTGACAGCGGTTCCATTCTGTTCGAAGGAAAGGATATCCGCGGAAAAAAACCGCACCAAATCGTCAACTTGGGCCTCACCCGAACGTGGCAGCTGCTGAAGCCCTTTTTCGGTATGCGCGTGATAGAGGCCATGATGGTCCCCTCCTTTTCCAGTCGCGCCAAGGCCCGCAACCTCTCCGGAGCACAGCAGAAAGAGAACCAGATCCAAATATTGAAGGACATGGGTCTGGAGCGAAAGCTTTGGGCCGACGTGGACGACCTCAACCAAGGAGAGTTGAGGCTTCTCGATATCTCACGGGCACTTGTGACGTCGCCGAAGACCCTCCTGTTGGACGAGCCCTTTTCGGGCCTTGCGCACAAGGAAATCGAGAACATCTCCAGGGTGATCAGAGAACTGAACAAGGAAGGGCTGACGGTCGTGATCATTGAGCACCGGCTTAGGGAACTCATGAAACTGGTCCACCGGGTGGTGGTCATCAATTTCGGACAGAAGATCGCTGCGGGGACACCGCAGGAGGTCGTTCAGAATCAGCACGTGATAGAGGCCTATCTGGGAAAAAGGAGACCGCGACTTGAAGTGGCTTGATATTAAGGAACTGGAGGCCTTTTATCACAACATCCGGGTGCTCCATGGGGTGAGCCTTCAGCTGGAAACGGGGGATTTCACCTCCGTGATCGGCAGTAACGGCGCCGGCAAGACCACGCTGTTGCGGTCTATCTCCCGCCTTGTGTCCGTAAAGGGGCGAATTTCTTTCGACGGAGAGGACTTAGCCCGCCTTCGGCCACGAAGCGTGATCAAGAAGGGGGTCATTCATTGCCCCGAAGGGCGTCTCCTCTTTCCGAATATGACGGTTTATCAGAATCTGATGATGGGGGCGTTCTTGCGGGCAGACGAGGAAAAGGTTGCTGACGACTTGAAGCGGGTCTTCGCGTTTCTGCCGCTGTTGGAAGCACGAACGCGCCAACTGGCAGGCACCCTTTCGGGGGGCGAACAACAGATGTTGGCGGTGGGCCGAGCGATTATGGGGCGACCTCGTCTTCTCACCCTGGATGAGCCCTCCTTCGGATTGGCCCCTCTTGTGGTGGACGCCATTCTTGAGGTAATCCAGAAACTGAATGCGGACGGGCTGACGATTCTCCTGGTGGAGCAAAACGCCGCCCTGGCCCTGGAAATTTCGCGGTATACCTATGTCCTGGAAGAAGGGCACATCAGTGCCGAGGGTCAGAGTCATACCTTGAGCCAGGATGCAGATATTGCCAAGGCCTACTTGGGCATGGCCTGATTTCAGGAGGGAAATCATGATCACTCGCTGGTCCCTTAGCAGTGAAATTGCGTCCAAAACGGTCAGCCACGGCGGGATTCAGGTTTCAGGTCCTACCTTTACTGACACCAGACACCTGCCATCCCGGTACCTGGTGTCATTTGAGGAAGTGTGAAACAAAACGAAAAACCTGTTTGGTTGCGGCTTGTCCGGGGTAGGGAGGATCGATGAATGAGAGGGGGTGAGATCCACATCAACAACCGGGGTTCCTTGTTTCATTCGTGAACGTTTATCATCCAAAAGGAGGAGAAAATGAAGCGCAATGCATGGAAATGGGTTGTCATCCTGATAGGCTTCTGTTTTGTCTTGAGCACCGGTGTGGGTTTGTGCGCCGATACCATCAAGATCGGTATCATCACGCCATTTAAGACCCCTTCCGGAGAAAGTCTTCTCAAGGCAGCCGAGATGGCCGCCGAGGATATCAACGCCCAGGGCGGCATCATGGGCAAGAAGGTCGAGCTGGTGTTGGGCAACACAGAGTATAAACCTGAAAAGGGCGCCATGGCCTACAAGAAACTGGTGCTGGAGGACAAATGCAAGTTGGTCATCGGCACCTGCTCCTCCGGGGTGGCCAAGGCAGTCATGGATCAGATGGCCCGGTACAAGACGCTCTTTATCTCCACCGGAGCGGCCTCCGAAGCCCTCTCGGATCTCTTTAAGTCCGACCCCAAGAAGTACAAATACTGGTTCCGGATCATGCATTTGTCCGGGGAGCTCAGTTCCTCTGTGGAAGATTTCATCATGAATCTCCCTGTCAAGAAGATGGGGGCCAAACGCATGGCGATCATGGCGGAAAATGCCCTCTGGACAAGGGGCATGGTCGACTCCGCGCAGGCGCTGTTCAAGAAGGAAGGGCTGGAGGTGGTCTACTCCGAGTTCATGGACACGGAGACCAAGGATTTTACGCCCATATTCACCAAGATCATGGATGCCAAGGCGGATTTCATCTATGAGATCTCCGCCCACGTGGATGGCGCCATTTACATCAAGCAGTGGTTCGATCTGAAGGGTCCCATGATCGGAGGCGTCTCCGGCACAGGTACTTCGGACCGCTACTGGAAGGACTGCGGTGGCAAGGCCGTGAGCGAGGCCCTCAGCACAAGCGGCGCGTTTCGCGTGGCCTTGACCCCGAAGACCATTCCGCTCTACGACCGCTATGTGGCCAAGTTCAAAGAGGAGCCGGGCTACCCGAGCCTCTACACCTATGACGCGCTCTTCATTTTCAAGGAGGCGGTGGAAAAGGCCAAGACAACCGATTCGGATGCCCTTGTCCCCGTTTTGGAGAAAACAGATCATGTGGGGTTTGCAGGCCGTATTGTCTTCCAGGATGATCGCAACTGCAAGTATGGTGAGGGATATCGACTCCTGCCTGTCACCCAGTGGCGGGAGGACGGAAGCCGTGTGGTGGTATGGCCCAAGAGCCTTGCCACAGGGGAATACCTCCCGCCGCCATGGAAAAAATAGGGTCCAAGGCTGGGAGTTTCCGTTGGTGGATCATTGCAGGTCCGTGGGGCGGGGCGGCAGGTCACGCCCCACGGATGCGAATCTTATCCGCCAATCGCGGATCACCGTGTGTGATGGTTTACACGGCCCGCCTGCACGTCCCTTTCCGTTTGAGTCCATGAATCGTGGCGCTCCCTGACTCGTCCTGTTCCACCACCTGCCGGAGAAAGGCGGTTCCCATGTCACGCTCGATGACTCGGATACGGGATATTTTGTTGTTAATGGTCGCGATGGTTTTTTTCATGCCCGTTGGGCACGCAGGTGCCGACGGTGACCGTGATGGCTATGGCAAGAGCCATGGCAAGTCCACTTCCTTCTTTTCAGCCCGTCACAAAAGAGGGGACAAAGGCAATGAGTTTACGGGTCAATCCGCCGCCTGGATTTTTGCTGTTGCGAATCTCACCGTCGGGCTCAGCTTGATCTCCAGAGGACTCGCAAGTCGCCCTCAACTATCGAGCAAGACGAAAGAACGAATCAGAAAGCTCAATCAAATTCAGAAAAAAGGCCTCATGCGTTTTCATTACTGGTTGAATCCGTTGGGGCTCTTGCTGGCCGTCATCCACTTCAGCCTGTCCACCTGCCGTTCCAGCCCACTTCCCGAGTGGGGCTTGGGAGCAGCAGCGACCCTGGTTCTGATCGGCTCCGTGATCCGATTCAAACTTTCCCCGAAGCGGTTCCGAAAGGCAGTCTATCGGATTCACACAAGCCCCCTGTCCGTGGGCCTGGTCCTGATCGTTCTCTTGATCGGCCACAGCATTGTGGATTGACGCGTCACCGCCGAAGGGCAAGGCGTGCAAACGTCACGCGGGTATTGCCACCGTTGTCGTGTCTTCCGAGAAATAAGGTCAGGGGTATGAGAGCCGCTGTGACCCACGAAAGAATCCAGAAGCAATCATTGAACGACATCATGTTCGCTTGCCTCAATACTTCCTTATAGATAAAGGTGAGAGGGCCTGTGCCGTATGACATTTCCGGATGGTATGTCTGTAGCCACTGTTCGATCAGCTCGAAGTAATGCTGGAATGCCGAGTTGTATGGCGTGATGCCTTCCACAAGAAAATTCTGATGGACCTGTGCCCTTTGAGCCAGAATGGTGGTACTGAAGGCGACCCCGAAACTGCCGCGAGGTACCTCTGCAGATTGAAACGACCCGAGCGTTGCAGGTGGACTGCCCTGGATATATCTACGAAGGTGGCCGTGGCGAGGGGCACAAAGAAGAGCCCCATCCCGAAGCCCAACACGACTCTGGGTATGAGATTGCATAGAAGCTTGCTTCCAGATTGAATTCTGACATGAGCCACAGCGAATAGGTGATCGTGGCCAGTCCCAGGGCGAGGAGATTTCTTGGGTTCACGCCTCTCCTCATGAGTAATCCCGCTATGGGCATCACCAAAAAGCTAGCCATCCGCCCGGGCCGGACCAGGCCGGCCCACAGGGCCGTATATCCCATCAGGTTTTGTACGTAGAGCGGCAGAAGCACGAGGGTACCGAAGAGCGCAAAAAATCCGGCGAACATGGTGAGACTGCCTGATGTGAAACTCTTATGGCGAAAAACCCTGAGGTTCACGACCGGGTGGGGGATTCGGAGTCGACGAGCACGAAGGCAATGAGTGCCACAGCCGCGATGAGGCTCAACACAATAATGAAATGAGAGTTGACAATCCTCCCGCTCCCCCTTGTCCAGAACGATCTGAAGACTACCGAGTCCGATGGTGAGAAAGAGCAATCCCCATCGGTCGATTCGGAACTGTCGGCGGCGGATGTAGGGTGGGTCCTGGATGAAGATCATGATGAGGAACACTGCGAGGAGCCCTACGGGGAAATTGATGTAGAAGATCCACCGCCAGCCCATTTCCGTAATCCACCTCCGACCACCGGGCCCATGATGGGGGCTAGAACAATTCCATGCCGAAAATGCCATGGCCATACCATGCTCAGACGGTGGAAATGTCTCCAGCAAGATCGCCTGGGACAGCGTTGGAGTCCTCCGCCACCGAGCCTGAAGAATCCTTGCAAGGACAAGAACCGCCAGTGATGGCGCGGCGCCGCATAAAACGGAGCTCCCCACAACAGAAAAAGGCAGAATAGCAAATAGCGCTTTCTACCGAAACGGCGGAAAGCCAACCGCTTATGGGGATAATGATCGCATTGGATACCAGATAAGAAGTGAGGACCCAAGTGACCTCATCCAAACCGGCGTTAAGGCTTCCCTGGATATGGGGCAAGGACACGTTCACCACACTGGTGTCCATGATTTCTATGAACGTGGGTAACATTACGGTGAGGGCGATGGCCCATTTGTTTGCCTTCAATTCAGATTTCATGGATCTAATAGTCCGATCGAGAGACTTCCAGTGCCAATTCCCCCACAGCCAAATATGACTGGATGCGGGGATGGGTTTTCTTCATGGCAGGCTTTGTCAGTCTACTTTCCCTTTGAATCTCTTACGTCAATGGTCACCGTAAGGGACAGCCCGACGCTCATGAGCATGAGGGGCGACGCTGATCCGTACAGGCGCACCCTTCGGGGGCACCTTGAACGATTTTCACCCAATTTCCCGTGGCATTTTGGGGAGGTAGCAATGAGAAGGATGCCCCGGTTCCGGCTCTGATGCCGCAAACCTTTCCCCGAAAGGTCACATTGGGATAGATATCGGCCTCAATGACGGCCGGTTGTCCAATCTGCACATGTTCCAATTGAGTTTCTTTGAAGTTTGCTTCCACATAGGCCTGGTCCAGGGGGACGACCGCCATGATGGGTTGCCCGACCTGTAGACGGTCTCCCACTTGTATATTTTTCTGAGCGATGTATCCGGAGATCGGCGCCTTCATCGTACAGTAGGAGAGATTCAGCTTTGCCTGTTCCAACTCTGCTCGGGCCTCGTCCACTTGCGCCTTGGCAGACAGCAATCCAAGACGCTGGATCTCCACCTTGGCCCGATCGCTCTGGGCGAACTGAAGTTTTGCCCTGGCCTGGTGGGGCTGCTGCCGAGCGGCTTGAGCGTAGCGTTCAGAGCATTGATCTCGGAACCTAAGGCGTTCAGGTTTGCCTCTGCCCTGGTCAAATCCGTGGTTACCTTGTCAAATGTTTGCTGTGGAGCGGAGCCCTGGTTGTATAGCTTCTGGTACCGCTCAAATTCCTGTTGGGCATATTTCAAGTCCTGCTGTGCGGACAACCGCTTTTTCCTGAGCTCTTCAAGCTGGTGGGCTTTCGCCTCCGCCTGATCCTTTGTCTCTGTCAGAAAGGACTCCGCGCCTTCAATTTGGCTTCGGGTCTGACTGTCCACCAGAGCGATACCGGCTTCGGACGCCTTGACATCGGCTTCAGCCTTTCTACGACCGCTGAAGCTCGATCCATCGCCACCTGATAGTCCATTGGATCCAACTCAACAAGCGTGTCTCCCGCTTTGACGTAATGGTCGTTGTCCACCCATACCTTTAGAACGGTTCCACTGACACGGCCGCCGATGCGCGCGCTGTCCGCCATGACATGAGCGTCATCCGTCGTAACCCGACCATAATGGAAAAACCACCAGTAGGCTGCACCACAAATAGCTGTCAAAATGGCAAACGCTGAGAAGAAGGTCCAGTCGCGTCTATGTTGGATCGGCGATGCTTCTTGAGGGTTTGTGTCCCATTTTCCGGTGCCGGCTGTTCCTTGTTCTCCATACAAAAGGGCCTCCATACTCCGATGTCAACGCTCTGCTTCGTCTTTCGATCATCCCAATGCAGGCCTACGGCCGCAACCGCCATACTTCTGGCGACCTTTCGAATGATGAATATCGAACAAGAGATATCGAATCGCGAAGTCTCCGGAAGGTTTTCACCTCTACGTTGAAGACATTCGATATTCTGCGGTTCGCTTTTCAACCTCCACGCTAATCGCGGAGAAGTTTCACACATAAGGATCTAAAGTGGCCATCACAACGGCTGTTGGACCAACGCGATTAGGCACCGTGCGATTCGCGGGAGGATGTGCAAAGAGAGAAAGCGATGGAGGGAAGAGGAGGGGGAGAGAGCGTGGTCGATTGAAACTACTTGCGCGGGCCCTCTCGTGGCCCGGTCTCGGGCGTGCCGGGCCCATGGTCCTCAGGGGGAGCCTGACGTTCCATACCCTGCTGGGGACGCCCCCCTTGAGCCCGATGCGGCGAGATCTGGTTGGCGGGCTCGCCTGGCATGGGAAGCGCTGGCGGGCGCTTCGCTTCCTGGCGACGGGCCGGAGCCTGGACCACGCCTGGCGACGGTCCGGCTACCTCTGATCCGGGTTGCGTTTGCGGTTTCGCTTTGGAGGTCAGGGGGGGAGCAGTCTTGAAGGCCTGTTCAGGGCGCTGCGGGGGGGGGGGGTTGTGGGTGGTGGTGGGGGGGGGGGGGTGTGGGGGGGGGGGGTGGTTGTGTGGTGAGGGTGTGTGACTGTTGATAGGGGGAGTCAGGGGTGGGGCTTTGAATTTTCGGAGGCGCAGGCAGTTTGGCCCGATCGGTGGTGCGGCGCTCGACCTTGCTCTGCCCGAAGGGCGGACGTTGCGGGACCGGCGCGGTTTCACGCTGCTGGGGCACCGAGACAATGCGCGGCGCTGGGGAGGGGACTCGCGCGGGCCCTACGTTCCGCTCTCCCCCGGAGGCTGACTCGGCCCGGGGGCGCGGTGGACGTGTGGCGAGCACCGGCCGCTCCAGGACCCTCTCTGGAGGTCGAATGCCACGGTTCTCTCTGGGCACGAAGCTCCCAGGCGTCGCGGTTACCTGGGGTGCAGTGCGGATCGGCCTGAGATCTCTTACATCGACCTTCGTAACGCGCGCCGAGGTGATGCGCCCCCGCCCGAAGTGATTTTCGTTTACCACCACCACCGCGTTCCTCACGCTGACGTTGTGGTAGACGTTGATCTCCTGCACATTCACCACTGTCGTTTTGTTAATGACCACATTGTTCACGATGCGTGGGCCACCCCAACCGCCCCACCACGGCCGGTGGCTGAAGCTCTTCGGTCCCCACCACGGCACGCACGGCTCACCCCACCCGAGCGCCACCCACCCCACGACGGCCCCGACGCTAACGCTGACGCCTGCGCCGGGGCCACCGAAGAAGGCGACCAGGGCGGGAGCATAAGCCGGCCTAACCACGACGGGCCCTGGCGCCCAGCCCCAGAATCCGTTTACAGAGACCCAACGGCCATAGTGATAGGGCGCCCAGCCCCACGGTGCGGTGTCCACCCAGGTCCAGCCAAAGTAAGGATCGCGCACCCAGGCGCCCGTGCTGTATGGGGCCCATCCGGCCGGCACGCCACTTGGGACCCAGATGGCACCATAGGTGGGAACGGTCCTCCAAGTCCCATAGCGGTCCAGATCATCCACACCATAGATCCCGGGGGAGACGTAACGGGCGCTCACCGCATCCAGAAGCTGATCGGTGCGGGCATAATTCCACTTGTCCCACTCATCGAGCTGCGGTGCGGCATAGGAAGTGACTTGTGGCCTATCCGTGCCATCAATGATCATTTCTTCGCTCGGCTCGATTGCGACGGCCCCTCCCCCGGCGGAGGTGACGGTGGCCTGGCCGCCGCGACGAGTGATGAAAGAGGTGTGCTCACCGAGAACATCTACGCGGTAATAGCCCCCTTGTTCTATGGTGAACACCGCGTTCGGCGTGTCCACCTCCACCGTCCGACCGGGCTCCACCGTACGCAGGTCAAAGGAGGCATTCCCTGCGGTCACCTTGAACTGGAGAAAATCCGGCTCGTGGTTCTCCAAGCCAATCTGGGTGTTTGGACCCCCGCGCACGAATGCACGCGGGCCAATTTGGAGCTCCAGATTCCCCTGGGGCCCGGTGTAGAGCAGATCCCCAGGGGCGAGCGGCGTATTGACCTGCGCTTCCGACCAGTCCTGGGCCCCCGGGCGCCAGAATGAGACCTCACCGCTGGTGAAGCTCAGTCGTGGGGGCGTTTGGCCGATCGCACCCTCCTGCGATTCCGGCGGTTCAGCCCCGTGCGAAACCGTGAGTACACTTGTGAAAAGGCCGAGCGCCATTATGAGTTGGATGATTCTTGTGACCATGGGTGAAACCTCCCTTTTCTGTCAGCTCGCGAACCTCTGGCATTATACAGCACCATTGCAAAAAGGGGGGGTAGTAGAGGAGGGAGAGGGGAGAGGGAAGGAGGGGAGGTAATGTGGGAGTGGAAATGTAAAGTGCTTTGTGAAAATGAGATGGCTCCAAAGGGGCGCCGCATGGTCTAAGTCGGACAGGGGCGCATGCAGATTGAACATGGTACTTCGCTTCACGCATGACTGATGAAAAGATCTCATAGCTTGGGGGGCATCGGGCAGTAGCGCATGAGGTAATGGACAGTTCTTCTGGCGCCCGCACCACAGATTGCAAACGCAACGATTTTTCCGTTTTTTCTGATGAGGCTGGGAAATCGCTTCAAGTAGTCTTCATCAAAAAAACCCAGAGAAACGCTTTCGCTGGTGTGCTTATCTTTAGCCAGGGTAGAAATGGTCTTCAGCTCAGGCAATAGGAAGGGACTTCATCACGGAGAACCATCTGAAAGTCGCAGTCTTCCTCTCCAGTTTCGGGCGGTATATCGGAGGCCTGCGGGCCCTCCTTCCAGGGAAAAGCCTCCAACGCCACGCTGCTTCTTCTCCAGTTTGAAAAGGGTTAGCTCCAGATCAAGATAAAGGGACAGCCTCGGACGACTTCGTAGAATACGGCCCAGCCGTGGAAATGATGCGAGGTTAGAAACTGCCATGCAAGCTCGACGCTGCTTTCTCTTCACCGAGGGATCTCCCATGCTGACAACTCCTGCCTTCGATCCCGTACATGATGAAGGCATTCGCTGCTGAACAGAAAAGACTTGTCCCCCAAAAAGGCAAGGTTGGCGTAGGTCATAGGGGGTCTTTTCAACGATGGCATTGACTTGCGCCATCTCGTCCGCCCCGCGCCGGTGGCTCTGGGACCGCGGGGCTGGCGGGCAAAGGCATAAAAAGTTGCAGGCATCATGCCTCATAGCCTGAGAGACTTGGGGCACTCCCCGAAAAGGCGAACTGCCACCAGAGACTGCTGCGAATTCCACGTGCTATGGGAAAGAAACCAACCACAGGAGAGCAAATGAGACACGCGACAATGCGATGTCAGCAGGGCTGAAATTTTGTTGAAGAACGATGCAGAAGGTAAAAAGGCTGCGACAGGGAAGCAGGGCGGCAGCATGGCAGCGAGGATGAGCTCGCCTCCTCATGCAAACTTGAGCAAAGAGAAGACAATGCCTCCGCAAGGAGAAGGGCGTCAGAAGAGGCGCGTTGATTCTACGCGGAGCCTCGTGCAGTGGTAGAAGCCTCCACCACAAGGCTCGAGAAAATGGGAGATCTCAATGACTGGCAAGGGCATGAATTTTTTAAGCAAGCAAGGCAACGAAGCGCTGCCGAGGTGGCCTGAAAAAAGCAAGATGGCTGCCAGAAACGTAGTGAAACGCATGATTTGGGGCACGGAGAATGATCCAACGGCGAAACGTCTGTGAGCCACGGCTCCTGTGGCGGAGGATTTCCTGTACCCCCAGCAACAATACGCCTAAAAGGAGAGGTAGAAGGTAATAGATGGCACGGTAGGCAACGAGCGAACCAATGATGAAGCAGGCAATGCGGCGAAAGGATCATGAGAACAGCCGTTCGAAAACGCCCAAGCCGCCAGGGATCTGGCTAATAAGAACCGGCCAGCTGCACCATATAAAAACGCAGACGAATCCACCGTATGAGATCTGTGAGGTTGACGGCATCAGAACATAAGAGGACCTTAGCCCACAAGCCAGTCCAGAGAGGCAAAGATAACCTGGATGAAGGAAAGGTGGAAATAGAAAGCTAAAGAACCAGCCGCCTATTTTAACCGGGGGCTTCCCAAGAAAACTCAAAAGAAGAGATATACCGCGACCAATCCAAGAAGAAGCACCCCGACCGGCCGTGCGCTGAAAGCGGACAGGTAGAGGACTGTGAGAAACACGCCGGCTCCGCCAGAAAGATGATCCCGCCCACGGCGAAGAAGCCGAGCCATAGGGTCAATGTGCAAAATCCGATGACCTGCGTAATCTCAAGCGATGTGAGACCCCAGGCGATGTAAAGACGGTTACCGAACAGATGCCCGGCAATCATGGAAAGCCCGATGTTATTGCTGAAGGCGTAACCGATAAACGAGGCCAGCGCCGTTTTGCCATAGGAAAGGGGATGACAAAGGTAACGGAGCGCGACGAGTCGTACCCGTCATGAGGAGATAGCTGAGTAAAGATCAGTAAAAAGAGCTGAAAGCAAGGCTAGAAGCGGCAGCTCATGAAAGTGGATTAGAAATGTAGTGAAAAAAGTAAGAATAAAGAAATGATAAAAGGGAAAAAAAGGGAAGTTGTGAAAAGAAAAAAAGAAAAAAGAGGAAGTGGGAGAGAAGAGGATGCCTTATCCCGTCCCCTTTGAATCCCGTAACATGCGTGTTCGGTTTCTCTTACGACGAACGAGGTGAACGATCCAAATGAGTGCGCCCAGAGCGGCAATAACACCGAAGACCCTTATTTCATGGTGCTTGATGTTTCCGATAAGGATCTCAAGCGCATTTCCGAAGAGATAGCCGCCTGTCCCAACGGCGATCGCCCAGATCAATGCCCCAACGGCGTTGAGAAAAACAAACCTGACGGTCGGAACCGCGCTCATGCCGATCACAAAAGGTGTCACGGTTCGCAGCCCATAAAAGAACCTGAACCCCAGGATGATAGGGATCCTGAACCGGTCCAGGAGTTTCCGGGCCTTTGCCACGCGGGCGCACCAGGATGGGCGCTTTTTCAGAAAGGCATCGCTGTGCCAGCGTCCAAGGAAAAAAAAGAGCTGGTCGCCACAGAGACTTCCAATAAATGCCATAAGGATCACGAAAGGCAAGTCAAGGTATCCGCTATGGGCGGCAAGTCCTCCCAGGACCAAGATAGTTTCGCCTTCAAGGAAAGACCCGACCAGGATGGCTATGTAACCGTAAGTGTCGATGAAGGAGTGGATGGAGATCATCTTTCCTCATGTGCTGTGGGCAAGTCAGCTTCTCCATTATGCCGTGCGATTGAGTTTGTAGAGAATCAGAATCATGTAACAGGTCCCTTCAAATAAGCAAGACATCATCTTTCCAGCCAGTTCCTTTTGACGATACCTGGTCCCGTCTCCTTTTCCTCCTTACCCATTGGGTACAGAGGGCTGAGGGAAAGGGTTATCTATTTTGAATCATTAAGCTTTACGCGCATAAATGAAATCCCTTGCAAATCATAAACAAAGGTTTTAAACTTTTGTTTAAATTTGTCCGATTTTGAAGGGAATGGCTTATGCACGAAGGGGGGGGTAAAACGGTGGCAGACACGCGCGAGCGGTTGCTGCGGGCTGGAGGGGAAATTTTTGCGGAGCAAGGGTTTCGGTCCGCGACGGTGCGCGAGATATCGCGACGGGCCAATGTCAATGTGGCAGCGGTGAACTATCACTTCAGGGACAAGGAGGGCTTGTATTCTTCAGTCTTGAAGTACACGCTGGATTCAGCCATCAAGAAATACCCTTTGGAGCTGGGGCTGAAAGAAGGCGCGACCCCTG
Organism: uncultured delta proteobacterium; assembly: GCA_963830155.1. Taxonomy (GTDB): domain Bacteria; phylum Desulfobacterota; class DSM-4660; order Desulfatiglandales; family Desulfatiglandaceae; genus CAWHLE01. The sequence goes on from CAWHLE010000007.1 coordinate 93,249, forward strand.
AAGAAACGCTCCGGGCGTTTGTTCGATTGCTCCTTTGTCGCGTGCTCGATGATGGCCGTCCGTCCTGGCACGGCAAGCTCATGGCGCGGGAATTCATCGAACCCACCGCAGCACTTGATCAGATGATCGGCGAGGCGATTAAGCCGCTTTACCATAGCCTTAGCGCTATCTTGAGGGATCTCATGGGGCCGGGTGCCAATGAGGAAAGGGTAAGGATGTGCTTGATGAGCATCGTTGGACAGTGCATCTATTATTTTCACGTCCGACCCGTCATAGAGAGTATCTATCAGAGGGAATTCGGCCCGAAGGACTTGGAGCAGCTAAGTGAGCACATCACACGGTTTTCGCTGGGCGGCATTGAGGCGTTACGCAGATGCGAGTAAAGGGCGTGAATCGGTTTTGCCATGCCGTGAAGGGATGGGAATGAGGAAGAATGGGTCGAGGGGGGGGCTGGCGGGGACGCATGGGTGTCTTCGGGTGTCAAGGTGCGTGGCCGGCATTGTGGGGGCCATATGGATCTCCATGCTGACGGGCTGCGCAGCGGTCGGCCCGGACTATAAAGAACCTCAGATGGAAGTCCCTGCCCACTGGAGTGAAATGGCGCCCGAAGGGGCTATCACTGAGGCGATTCCGGGAGAGCTCACCCGATGGTGGACCCTGTTTGAAGATCCCTTGCTCGATTCACTGATCGAGCGTGCGGTGAGCGATAACAAGGATTTGCGAATCGCCCAGGCTCGGATTCGGGAGGCAAGGGCACGCAGGGGGGTGGTGGCCGCGGATTTCTTGCCGGCCGTTGGGACATCGGGATCTTACGCCCGTAGTCGGGCGAGCGAGAATATTGGCGTCGGCCCTCCCTTGGAGCAGAACTTTTTCGAAGCGGGTTTTGATGCCGACTGGGAGATCGACATCTTCGGGGGAGTGAGAAGATCGGTAGAGGCAGCCGATGCCGATATCGGCGCCTCCGTGGAGAGTCTGCGAAACGTCCTCGTCACGCTCGTTTCAGAGGTAGCCCGCAATTACCTTGAATTGAGGGGAAACCAACTGAGAGCTTTCATAGCAAAGGAGAACATCAAGGCGCAAAAACATACCCTTGAGATGGCGCAGGCCAGGTTTAAAGTGGGCCTCAGCAGCCAACTGGACATCGAACAGGCACGTGCGCAGCTCACGGCGACCGAGGCGCAAATCCCGGGCCTTGAAACCCTCATGAAACAGTCCATTCACAGGATCGGCGTGCTGCTGGGGCAGCCCCCGGGTGCACTCAGCAATGAGCTCATGGTCGAGAGGCCCATCGCCACCGCCTTGCCCCAGGTGCCGCTGGGACTCCCTTCGGATCTCTTGCGACGCCGTCCCGACATACGACAGGCCGAAAGGGAGCTGGCAGCAGCAACCGCGGCCATCGGGGTCGCAACCGCGGACCTGTTCCCGAGGTTTTTTCTCACCGGTGCATTGGGGCTTCAAAGCATAGAGCTGTCGAACTTCGTCAGTGCGGGAAGCCGATTCTGGAGCGTCGGCCCAACGGTCACCTGGCCCCTGTTCGCCGGCGGCCGCATTCGGTCCAATATCGAGGTGCAGAATGCACGCCAGGAACAGGCGTTGATATTTTATGAGCAGGTGGTGCTTACCTCCATGGAGGAGGTGGAAAACGCCCTGGTGGCCTATGTAAAGGAGCAGGCCACCCGGCGCGCCACTGCCGAGTCCGTGGCGGCCAACCAGCGTGCGGTTGAGATCTCACAGGCGCTTTACAAGAAAGGGTTGACGGACTTCCTCAATGTGCTCGTCAACCAGCGCTTCCTTTACCAGGCGCAAGACGCACTGGCCGTGAGCGAACAGAAGGTTTCCACGAACCTGGTGGCCCTTTTCAAGGCGCTCGGCGGCGGATGGGATGTCCTAAACAGGGAAAATTATGCTGAATCGAAATAAAGGAGCAACCTATGACCGATCTGGCGGTTAAAGAAACATCCGATAACCTAAGGGTTGGAGTTCTGGGGGCAGTCCTCTTGACCATCGTCCTGGCGCTCATCCTCGGTACGTTTTCGGCCTGCTCAGAAGACGCATCCGGCACACGCAACGCAGACGATGCCCGAAAGCGCACGGCCGTGCCGGTGACCGTTGGAGATGTGATCCAGAAGACGGTCCCCGTGCAGCTCCGCGCCATCGGCAACGTGGAAGCCCATGCCACTGTTTCAGTGAATGCCCAGGTGGAAGGTGAGCTCACCAGCGTCCACTTCCAAGAAGGGCAGGAGATGAAAGAGGGCGAACTGCTCTTCACCATAGATTCCAGGGCCTATGAGGCCCAGCTCAAGGAGGTGGAGGCCAATCTCGCCAGAGACAGGGCCAAGCTCGACAATGCCCGAAAACAGGTTGAGCGTTACGCCTCCGTGGTTGGCCAGGGCTACGTGGCCGAGGAGCAATACGACCAGGTCGTTGCGGATGCCGCCGCCCTGGAGGGGACCGTGAAGGCCGATGAAGCGGCCGTGGAAAAGGCCAAGCTTGAGCTCTCCTACTGCACGATAAGATCTCCGATCAATGGCGTGACAGGGTCACTCGGGGTGAATCGGGGGAACATCATCAAGGCGATCGACAAGGACCGACCCTTGGTGATCATCAACCAGATCCGGCCGATCTATGTGACTTTCGCCATTTCGGAGCGGCATCTCCCGGAGGTGAAGAAGTACATGGCTGAGGGAAAACTGGAGGTCACGGCCGCCATCCCGGGCGATGAACGGTCTTGGGTTCGAGGGGAGCTGACCTTTGTTCAAAACAAAGTGGACAAGGACACAGGAACGATCCAGCTCAAGGCGACCTTCCCCAACGAGCACAGGGCGCTATGGCCCGGCCAGTTCGTAAACGTGCTATTGACCCTCAGAAGTGATAGCGGCGCCATTGTCGTCCCTTCTCAGGCCATCCAGACCGGTCAACAGGGAGAATATGTCTTTGTCGTGAAACCCGACCTGACGGTGGAACACCGGATCGTTGAGGTTGAGCGGGCTGGTGCGGACGAAACCGTGATTCGTAGCGGCGTCAGTCCCGGAGACAAGGTGGTAACCGACGGGCAACTCAGGCTTGCATCGGGTTCTCTTATAAAGATCGTTGAAACTGCCAAACAGTGATGTGGCCCGGGCGAGGCGCCCGGGCGCATTCCATTTTCCCGGACGTAAAAGATTGGACAGGAGATTCTTGAATGAGTATCCCGGAGCTTTGTATTCGAAGGCCGGTCATGACAACCCTCGTGATGGCGGGTATCCTGCTTTTTGGGGTCATGGGCTATCGGGCTCTTCCTGTCAGTGAGCTGCCGAATGTCGATTTCCCAACCATCCAGGTGACCGCCAACCTCCCCGGTTCGAGCCCCGAGACCATGGCATCGTCCGTTGCGACCCCGCTTGAGCGGGAGTTCTCGACCATCGCGGGAGTGGACTCCATGACCTCCACCAGCGCAGTCGGGCTTACCCAGATCACGCTCCAGTTTTCTCTGGAGCGCGATATCGATGCCGCGGCGCAGGATGTCCAGACCGCCATATCCAAGGCGGCCAGGCTGCTTCCCCAGGATATGCCTACGCCCCCGTACTTCAGGAAGGTCAACCCGGCCGATCAACCGATCCTCTACCTGGCCCTGGGCTCGAAGATCCTGCCGCTTTCCACTGTAAATGAGTATGCCGATACCCTTATGGCCCAACGCGTTTCCATGATCAGCGGGGTGGCGCAGGTGATGATCTACGGGGCCCAGAAATATGCGGTCCGCATCCGGGTGAACCCCGATGCGCTGAGCTCTGCGGGCATTGGGATCAATGAAGTGGAAAAGGCGATCGCAGAGGACAATGTCAACCTTCCCACGGGGACGCTCTACGGCAGGCACAAGGCCATTACCATCCAGGCAACAGGACAGCTGACCGAGGCAAAGGCCTATCGTCCCCTGATCGTGGCTTACCGAAACGGGTCGCCCGTGTACCTCGAGGAGGTTGCAACGGTCGTCGACAGCGTTGAAAATGACAAGATCGCCGGCTGGGTCAATGATACACGGGGCATTATTCTCGCCATCCAGCGTCAGCCGGGGACCAACACCGTTGAGGTGGCAAAGGCCATTAAGAAGCTTTTGCCGTCTTTTCGCAGCCAGTTGCCTGCATCCATCGAGATGTCGGTGCTCTATGACCGATCGATCTCCATCCATGAGTCCATCGCAGACGTTCAGTTCACGCTCATCCTGTCCACGTGTCTGGTCATCCTGGTTATTTTCCTGTTCCTGCGAAACCTGTCAGCCACCATGATTCCAAGTCTGGCGCTTCCCATGTCCATCGTGGGCACCTTTGCAGTCATGTATCTCATGGACTATAGCCTGGACACCCTTTCTTTGATGGCCCTTACTCTCAGCGTGGGATTTGTGGTGGATGACGCGATCGTGATGTTGGAAAACATCGTGCGCCACATGGAGATGGGCAAGCCCCGGTATGAGGCGGCTCTGGCCGGATCCAGGGAAATCGGTTTCACGATTATCTCCATGACGCTTTCTCTTGCGGCCGTCTTCATTCCGGTCTTGTTCATGGGAGGGATCCTGGGACGTCTGCTTCACGAATTCGCCGTGACGATCGGAGCCGCGATCCTGGTCTCGGGTGTGGTTTCCCTCACCCTTTCTCCCATGCTCTGCAGTCGATTCCTCAAACCCCCCAAAGAGAATCCCGGACGCCTCTACGCCACCTCGGAAAAGGTATTCCAAGGGATGCTCAAGGCTTACGGGTGGACCCTTAAATGGGTGTTGCGCCATCGTGTATCGACCGTGATCGTGTTCTTCCTTCTCCTGACAGGGACCATTTATCTCTTCATGATCGTTCCCAAGGATTTCATTCCCAGTCAGGACACCAGTCAGATCTTCGGCTTCACCGAGGCGGCCCAGGGTACCTCCTTCGAGGCCATGGTGGAACATCAGGAGAAGATTGCCGAGATCATCCTGAAGCAACCTGGCATCCTGAATCTCATGTCTTCGGTGGGTCCGCGAGGCCCCAGCGTGACAGGGAACACGGGGTTCGTGTTCATACGCCTTAAACCACGCGCTGAGCGGGAATTGGGGGTCGACGAAATCATACAAAAGCTCCGTCCCCAACTGGCTGAGGTGGTTGGAATCAGCGTCTTTCTGCAGAATCCTCCTGCCATCCGGATTGGTGGAAGGCTGACCAAGAGCCTTTATCAGTACACCTTGCAGAGTCCCGACCTGAAGGAACTCTACGATTGGGCCCCCAAGGTCGAGGCCAAACTGCGTGATCTGCCGCGACTGCAGGATGTGACGAGCGATCTCCAGATTTCGAACCCTCAGATCATGGTCGAGATTGACCGAAAAAAGGCGCGCGCGCTCGATATTACCGCGGCGCAGATCGAAAATACGCTTTTCAGCGCCTACGGATCACGGCAGATATCGACGATCTACACCCCGACCAACCAGTACCAGGTGATTCTGGAGGTGGAACCCAAGTATCAGCGGGACCCATCCGTGTTGTCGCAGCTCTATGTCCGGTCCAGCACCGGACGGTTGGTTCCGCTCAATACCGTCGCGATGCTCAAACGGCAGATCGGGCCTTTGACGATCAACCACAGCGGTCAGCTCCCTGCCGTCACCATTTCTTTCAATCTGAACGCCGGCGTGGCCCTGGGCCAGGCGGTGGCCGACGTCAAGCAGGCCATGGCCGAGCTGCGTGTTCCCGGGACGATTACAGGGAATTTCCAGGGGACGGCCGAGCAGTTTCAGTCGTCAACGCAGGGACTGTACATCCTGCTTATCATGTCGGTTCTGGTGATTTACATCGTGCTGGGGATTCTCTATGAGAGTTTCATTCACCCCTTGACGATCCTCTCGGGGCTCCCCTCTGCAGGCGTGGGGGCGCTGCTCACGCTGCTCCTTTTCAAGGTGGATCTGTCCATCTACGCCTTTGTGGGGGTGATCATGCTGATCGGTATCGTCAAAAAGAATGCCATCATGATGATCGACTTTGCCCTCAGTGCTCAGAGAAACGAGGGAAAACCCGTTTCGGAGGCCATTTTCGAGGGTTGTATCCTTCGTTTTCGGCCCATCATGATGACTACCATGGCGGCCCTTATGGGGACTCTCCCCATCGCCCTCGGGATCGGGGCCGGAGGGGAGGGACGGCAGCCACTTGGCCTGGCTGTCGTGGGCGGCCTGGTGCTGTCCCAGTTTCTCACCCTCTATATCACGCCTGTGGTATACATCTACATGGACGGCTTCCAGAGCTGGGTTAGCAGGCTCTTCCAGTCCCGGCGGCGTGAGCCCCTTCGGGAGTTGGCCGAAGCGGAGGTGCTCGACCTAGGCGGACTTGATTCAACGAATCGTCCATCATGAACAAGCGGCGGTGTGAATGGTGCACGGGTGATCCCCTCTACACGGCCTACCACGATCTTGAGTGGGGCGTTCCAGCGCATGACGATCGAAGGCTCTTTGAAATGCTCATCCTGGAAGGGGTCCAGGCAGGCCTCAGCTGGTTGACCATTCTCCGGAAACGTGAAAATTATCGCGAAGCGTTCCACGGTTTCGATGCAGATCGCATCGCGCGTTATGAGGCGAGAGATCTGTCGCGTCTTCTTACCAATCCGGGCATCGTGCGCAACCGGCTGAAAATTGAGGCGGCGGTCGCCAATGCTCAAGCGTATCTCAAGATCGTTGAGGATTTGGGATCCTTTGATCGGTTTCTCTGGGCATACGTGGGCAACCGCCCTGTCCAGAATGCATGGCGGTCAACATCCGAGATTCCCAGCCGCACCGCGGCCTCCGACCGGATGAGCAAGGATTTGAAGGACAGGGGCTTCAAGTTTGTGGGACCTACGATCTGTTATGCCTTTATGCAGGCCGTTGGCATGATGAACGACCACGTGGTTCCATGCTTTCGGCACCTGGAGGTGAAACGGCTCGGCAGCTCAAAGAAACGTGAATTGGCAAGTCCCCAATATTATTAAGGGCGTATTGAATTACCCGCGCCTCTCCAGCAATGATTCCATGGTTCCTCCACAAAGTCAGGGAGGAGCTCATCGCTACGCAAATGGAAAAGCTCCTGTTCCACTACCCGATGACCTCCAATAACTCAGCCACTACCGCGACACTACCTTCATCCTCACAGGTCAGCTCGATCGGTTTGAAATCCGGGTTATTGGGCTTCAAAATGATCTTTATATGACGCCAGCCTCCATCTTCCGACGCCGCTTTTTCGCTCTGGTATTTCTTAATGGTATAGCGTTCACCGGTCTCCGGGTCGTCCTTGTCCAACAACTGGGCGATTACCGTTCTCCCTTGGCGAGTTCCCGTGACCGGTCCGCTGAATAGGCAGTAGGAACCGTCCGGCACGGCCGGCTCCATAGACTTGCCCTGCACCTGGAGAACGAACATCCCCGGCCGGAGACGGCGGTGCGTGTTCACTTCCACCCAATCCCAGTCCCAATCGCCGCTTAGCAGATGTTGCGGGTCGCTGAACGTCCCGGCAGCGACCTTGATGGGCACGAGCGGTACGCATTTTACAAAACGTTCTTTGGCCCGCGGCCGGACCAGCCTAAGCATGCGGCGTTCTCGCTTCGCACCATCGTCGCCTGCGCGGCTGAACCATGCGGTGTCAGCCCTTAACGCTTCCCGGAGATCATCGGCCCGCAGATAGCCTGCAAGCTTTCGGAAGTGGCGGGTCATGGCATTCGGGTCATCCAGTTCACTCACAGTGATCTCGATGACTTCGTAGCCGTTATTGGCAAGCCACGTCCGGATCCGGCGGTCCTGTTCCGCAGTAGCGGGGTTGCCGTGAATGTGGGTGCTCAGCCCATCGAGGTAAATACAAACCGCTTCATCCTCCCCATGATGAGACCCCCGGTAGATCACATCCGGTGTTGTCGTCCCAATTGCCCTCTCAAGTGGGATTTGCTCCCCACGAATCCCTTCCTCAAAGCCTGCCGCCAGGAGCAGATACCGGAGCCGGCGTTCAGTTTCATTGACCGGATAAGTCCCCTCCCCAGGCTCCTTTGAAGGCTGCTTGGCAGGTATCTCATGTGAGAGGAGCAAGCTAGACCCCCAAGCCTTCAGTCGGTCCTCAGCCCGTTTTCGGTTCAAGTGTTTGTGGTAGTAACCATTTCTGAAGGTCTGAAGACAGTCTATGCAGGACGTCTCACACGCGGCGGGACAATTTTCCACCACCTCCAGCGCAATGGCGGCGATTTCCTCAAACCTCCCGCACAACTGGTCGAGAAGTCCTGAGCCGCCAGGCATGGGGTCCCAGAGGAGCGCGTCCACTTCGTCGCGGTCCACGTAGCCGATAACCAGGATCTGGAGGTCCTCCATGTGCATGTCTAGAACCCGCGTTGCTGCGAACCGGAGCGCTTCGAGCACGCTGTAGGCCGTGGACTGATCAGGACACGCAGGGAGCGAGAGCATATCGGCGACCACATCCGCATAGAACCCAACGGGAGATACGGCTCGTCCGCATCGCTCCTCGTGCGATTTCACAAACTGCTCATGCTGCTTCTCCGAGGAAAGGGGCGAAATGCTCTGCCCGCAAACCGTGCAGATGGGGTATCCAAAACGCTGGAAACGGTTGATGGCGTTTGTGGCACCTACATTGACCAGCCGCAATCTCACACCACGACGATGGTGCACACTCTGCTCCCCCCACTTATAGGCTTTGCCGCCATTGTGCTGATCCCGTTCAAGGCCGTAGACGGAAACGCCCATCTGAAAGCGGAATTCCTCCTCGTCGGAGATGTGGGATTGATGAACCAGGTCCACATCACATACCGCGATGGTTTGGAGCTTTGTGGCTCCCAGGGCGGAGGCAGGAACGCCGAGCTTGGTCTCTTTCACGGCCTGGTGCTCAGTGGAGATCTCGAATGTGGGCATCTCGGCGCGCTGCTCGTCGATGTCGCGGTGGAAACGCCGGGCCACAAACCGGTTGCCGTTGGCATAAATGAGGTTACCCGGCACGTATTCACGCAAAGCGACGCTCGGGGGACGCGGCAGCGCAAAATCCATGGCCCCTATGCGCCAGAAGGGGATTTCGGCCGTTCCCAATACCGAGCCCACCTCGAGCCCGTAGCCCGGCAGAAAACCTTCAGCGGCAAGAACTGAGAAGGTATTGACGTCGTCGTAGCCTTCCGCCTCTCGCCGAGTCCTTCGGGCCGTGCCTTTCAATTTTTTGACAAGGCCGTCGCACCGCCTGAATAACGCCTCGTCTTCAGGATCGAGATCCCCTTGTCTTTCCCGCAGGGCGTTTAACCGCTTGATCTGAGCCAATGCCCAGTGAAGGCGCCGAGCCAGGCGGGAGATCGCCTCATCCAGGCCCCGTGCCATATCGGTTACGTGGCTCCGCAACACCTCCGGTCTGGTGACCTCCGCGTCCGCTAACGGCCATCCCTGACGGAAGGCGTTCTCCACGTACTTCGTCAGGTCTTCCACTTTGGCATCGATCAGGCCCTTGAGCGGCGAGAGGTCAAAGGCCCTTTCGCGAACAAGTCCATCCTCAAACAAATACGCGGAAACCCGATCCGGCAAACAGATCCTCAGAACCGCCTCGATGCGGTCGCGTTCGATTTTCGACCGGGATGCGTCCCGCGTGTATTGGTGAAGCCGGGTGATCACCGTGGCATGCACGTGCTTGGCCACCATCAAGTCGTTTTTCAGGTTGAAGGCCGGAGGGTCCACCCTGCCGGCAAGGAGCTTGAGCGGATCGGCAAAATAGGACCGGTCGTGCGATACGGGCCGGCAGTAAGTGAGGTCAACCGCCATTCGATGACGCCGCCCCGCACGTCCGGCGCGTTGCCAGTAGTTGGCAGGGAGTGGAGGGACATTTCGCATGAGCACGGCATCCAGCATACCGATATCTACGCCCAGCTCCAAAGTCGGCGTGCACACGAATGCGTTGACCGCCTCGGATTCCCCTTTGAAGAGGTTTTCCAGTCGTTCGCGCTCATCGTGGGGGACCATGGCCGTGTGTTCCTCGGGTCGGAGCATGGAATAGCGCTGGTCGAGAAGCTGCAGGTTGTAGTTGTCCGGGTCCTCGCGCATGAAATCGAGCTCCCCACTGCACCGCCAGGCCGGACAAGCATGCCCTGGCGTGCGTCTTGTGGTCAGCCGACGGCAACTCTTGCATCGCCAAACGCCGTGGTTCTGCTGAAGCCTCAATCGGTCGGCGTCAATCTGATAGACCTCGCTGATATTGGGAAGGGGTCTCCCCTTGGAACCCTTGAGCCGCACAGGGACCAGGAGTCGGAGCTTCACAAGGAACTGAAATAGCCCCTGGAGAAAACCCGCTATGTCTTCTGCAGCGACGCCCCACTTCCTGACGATCTGGCGAATGGTGGTGTCCCCTCGCTCACTGTACCATTGGGCCACGAGTGCCGACTTTTCATTGGCCTCCCGTCGCATCTTGGTTCCGACGGGGTTTCCCTGTTGCGGCAGGTAACCCTGCTGGATCTCAAGGTCACCCTCCATCCAATACTTGGTGAAAATCTCTTTTTCAGGATCATGAAGGACTCGCTTGCGGCGAAGGTAGTCCAACACGCTCGCGACCCCTCCTCGCATGTCCTCAGCAGGCATGCCCAGTGCATGGGCATGCTCCTGTATCCAAGGCAGGGCCGCGTCAAGCCCCTCATATTCCACCTTCATGCGGCCCCAAGGCTCCAGACCGATGGGCTGGCGCGACGAAACCGTAACCTCGCGCAGGACCTGAATACGGAGGAACTTCCGGCGTTCCTGCTCGTGCCTGCCGCCGCCCCCCTCTTTTCGGACGACCTGCCAGACCTCCGGAACCAGCGCCCGGGACAGGGACTCATCCTTTTCGAGCATATCGTCCACATACCGCGCAAGGTCACCCACGGAAAGCGCCCCACCCTTCAGCCCTTCCGCCATCATGGCGCGGAGGCGAAACCGCCGGGCATGGTCCTTCATCCACCCGGCCTGGAAGGCCGCGTCCTGGCGGTTGTCGCAAAATACCAGAAGGCGCGGCCGCTCCGAGTGGTGGACCATGTCCTGGGCGAGGACGTGCACGTCCGCCACGTTGGTCGCCCGCACAGGTCGAGCAGGTTCTCGATAAGTGCTGCCGATCCGCCTTCCGATGGCGCCGCAGGAGAGGCAACTCCTGAGCACACCTGGGTTATCTTTGTGCTGGCGGACGGCGTAGAGGAGAATCATTTCTCCTGCAAATCCACAGTGCAGGCAACGGCTTACGGGTCTTGGATGTGCGCCGGCGCAATGCCGGCAGAAATGAATGGCGGCTGTGCGCTCATGCTGATCAAGGTCCTCGTCCTCTGAACCTCCGACCATGTGATCAAGCAGGACGACCCGCCGGCCCCCTTGTGGCTCCTCCAAGGGCTCCCAAAAGGAAGAATCCCCTTTGGCTTCGCCCCCGCCCGGCGCCTTGCCGGTGAAATCGAAGTCCTTCAGAAAGGCTAAAAAGTAGTGCTGGCCGCAGGTCGTGCAAGTTGTGACAGGAAAATGGGCATACTTTTCCTCGCCCCCGGCGGCTTCAATCTCGTCCTCAGCAGCCAACCAGAGCTTCGGACCGCTTTCCTCCTCCGGGAAGCTCACAACCGCCCCGCTGATGCCGCGCACAAACCCGTGGACCACCGGTCGCAAGAGCGGCCGGCCCTCGATCCGTGCCGCTGACCCCAGGGTGAGCCAGCTCAGAATTTCCGCCTCAGATACGGGCCGCCCGATCTTTTCCGCCAAGTCAGCAGTGAGCTCGTGGAGCTCCATAGGCCTTGAGAGCGCCTCGCTCAATTGGAAGACCAGCTCGTTTTGCGCCATGGCCTCGTGAAGCGCAGCCGGCCACTCGCCGGGTGGAAGCTCCCGGCCAGAAAGCTCCCGGTAAACCCTGCCCAACGTCGATCCCCCGGTCTCTTCCATCGCCCTCACGCACTCGCCAAGCCGTTCGCCCGCATCTTTGCCGGGAGGGGCCGGCATAAAGCGCCCTTCGGCCCACACCTCACGCTCATAGATTTCACCCACCGTCACCACGTCTTCCTCAGGCACGCCAAAGAAACGCGAGGCGAAGCTCCGCGCGGCATCGGGGTGTTCCCTGTCCACGATCGTTGCAGAGGTTGCAACGCAGACGGTCTCCGTTTCCTTGACCCCGCAGAAGGCCCTCAGCCGCCGGATCAGACAGGCCGTTTCTGCGCCTTGAGCCCCGGTGAACGTATGGGCCTCATCAAAAACCAGGAAATCCAGGCAGGCATCACGGAAGAGCCCCACATCGCGCTGGCGGGTGAGCAGAAGTTCGAGCTGCTTTACGTTCGTAAGCAGAATGCGTGGCTGCCGTCCGGCTGTCCGCATGATTTCCCGGGAGCAGACCTCTTCGGGTGGATAGACGGTCTCGCTCCGTTTTTCGCGCCGAAACTGTGCCAGTTGCGCTTCGTAATCAGCCCGCGATGATCCTGGCGGGAGACGCTTTCCGGTGATTTCGCTTTCCCGTTCCGGGGTCTTTCCCACATACATGCCGAAGGGGATGCCTGTCCCGGCCAGAAGCGAGCGCAGGCGGATGAGCTGATCCTCGGCAAGGGCATTCATGGGATAAACGATGACGGCGCTGATGCCAGCCGCCACACCCTGATCCCTCAGTTCCAGGCACTTGCTCACAATGGGATAGAGAAAGCACTCTGTCTTCCCCGATCCGGTGCCTGTGGAAATCAGAGTGGTTCGACCGGATCGAATGGCCCGGATGGCCTCCTCCTGGTGTCCATAGACGTGATGAATCTCCGGCGGGATCCGCTGTCGTATGTGGGGGTGAAACACACCGTCGCGCACCAGTTCGTCCACGGAGGCCCCCTGACGGAAGGGCCGAGAGAGGCTAATGTAAGGTCCTTTAAGCAGTGGGGATTGCCGGGTCTCGTCCAGGGAGAGCAGCCGCCGCATCTGGTTGTGCAACCCTTCATCGGCGAATGGATAGGCCGTGAGCTGGTATCGCAGAAAACTGCGAACCACCTTCTCGGTGAATGCGATGGGATTCAGTGCCATAACGAGTAGGATTTCCCATGAAATTGAAGCGCAGCATGGTAGGCAAGCACGGCATCTTCGGTCAGGAGCCACTCATTCCGGTAATCCGGTCCGATGAGGTTGACGTTTTGTGATGCAACGGGGGAACAATTCCCCTTTTCGGACACAAGACGTCAAATGAAGCTCCCGGTCTCGGACCCATCCGATTGCATAACCCGACACTTTCTGTCAGTTTTTGCAATCAACATTGTTCCGGAACATTCATTTCTTGTTTTGGCATACTCCCATACCCATCTGCTTTTCCTTTTTTTTGCAGTGCCAAAACAAAAAAGTTGGCACTCAATTCATTCTCGATTGCCAGTACCATGGTTTTCGGTGCAGGTGCGCAACAGCCCAGATAACAATGTGCTCAGCTTCAATGGTATACAAGATTTTGTATGGAAATTTAGGTACATATGCCTTGTACAAATCTTCTGTTTCTTTCAGAAACCAGTTCGGAGTAGCTTTGATCTTGTCAATGGCGCGCAGCGTCGTCTTTTTGAATCTGCTCCCCAGTCCTTCTGATTGCAGATCATACCACTGAATCGCTTCATCAAATTCTCTGGCAGCCATCTCATGGATGTGGACTTTCATTTGTAAAGGTCCTGTAAATCCAACAGCTGTGCTCTGCCTTCCCGGACCGCTGTCACGCGGTCCTTAACCTCCGCAACCCAGGCCTGCCGAATTTCCTCATCTTCATGATCGATACTCGCCAGAATCAGCTCCGCAAGCTCCACCCTCTCATTAGGCGGCATCTTCAATGCTTCTTCCAACAGTCTATTTTCCATAATGATCACTCCATTTTATTAAAGCGCTTTTGAAATCACATGCTGCAGACAGAGATAGCTTCGGTTCGCTATAATACATCAAATCAACACATATTTTCACCCCAAATCTGCCTCACTCAAACAGGCGCCTCTGGGTCATTTTGGTAACATCGTAGGCCGAAGCTGGTTCTGCCACGCTAACGGCCCTTCCCCCATCCATCTCAGCCAGAAGGGCGCGATAATCGGTCAGATCGAGCGTTTCTCGAAAGAGGGTGTGCCAGGGGCCGTCCGGGGTGCATGGCTCCAGGGCAAGAAGGCGCCTCATGACGGTTCGGAGGCCATCCCTGTCCAGGAGATCTCCGCACGCCTTCAAGGCCTCTGAACGTTTACCCTCCGGCGCCCGTCTTGTTGCGCCAAACAGGAGCAGAACCCGGTCATCCGGTTCCAGCGTGAACCCCCTCTCAGCCATGATGGACCGGGCCTCATCCAGACGGTTGCGCCACGATGCGGACGTAAGCGCCCCCAATGCCGCTTCAAAGGCATAAAGAAGATTCTCCTTTTTGGAAAGCGCGCAGGCAAAGGTCAGGGCCTCGGCCCACTTCCCTTCGGCAGCATTCGCCAGCACCTCCCCGAGCAGATCGAGATACCCGCCTTCACCCAGGAGGTTTCGCGCGTGAATATGGCACTCGCGCCAGGATTCTTCGGGCGTCTGGGCAAGCTGCCAGTCGTAAAAGCGGGGGCCAAGCCGGCTCGACACCGGCTGATGTTCTTTGGCCCGCTCATCATGCCCCAGCCCATAGTCTGCCAGCCGAAGCGTCTCCGGCAGCATCCACCCCTCGCCGTTGTTCTGATTCAGAAACGCCTCGATCCCCTTCTCCCGGTCCCCGCCGCACGAACGGATCTTCTCTTCCAGATCGTGAAAGGCAACAAGTGTCAGGACCGTATGGCGCAGCTCTGGGTCTTTGTCCTTGTCCGCACGCCAGAAGCCATTAGGTAAGAGTCTCCTTTCATCTATTTCGTACCTTGGCCTGTCGCACTCTTTAATGATAGTGCTCATGTCCTCCGGGCTGAGTCCCAATTGTCTTGCTGCAAGCGCCTCAGTAATAGCCAATTGCCTTCGCCGTTCATACTCCATTCCACTCCACATGCTTTTAAGGGCTTGGGCACGATACTTTGAATGCGAAATTCGAAGCCATGCATCTGAGAAACAAGGGTGTATTCCCCCAACCCGGAGTGAGGCAAACCCAAGCCCCTCAATGAGTTCATGGGGTCTTGGCAGCGGACTATCCTCGATCACGAAGTAGTTCAAATGAAGCCCACTGCACCGCCGCCTTGAAACGAAGTCATAGCCAAATGAGTTGAGAATAGACTGTAGCACCCATGGGTTTGCTGACATACAAAGAACCGGGACACTGTTTCCACAAGGCATTTTAGGCACGACCGATGCAATCATGGTGCGCTCGTTTGTAGCCGATGCCACATCCATAAACGCAAGTTTGCATCTGCCGAGAGCTTTCGGACTTCCATTCCTCTCCTCTGCTGCAAGGTATTCGTTTTCACCCATGCAGAACTGCGGCTCAAGGCGCTTTTCACTAAACGGAATATCCCGCCACTTAGCAGATCGACCCTTCCCACTTACCCACCCCTTCTGGCTGAAATCGAACTGCCCGATCATCCGTCCTTCATAGAGCGGCAAAGCCACATCCTCAATGCGGTCTCCCTTTATCCAGGCATCTGCCTCTCTTGAAAGGATAATGCCGGCCCGGATGTCGGCGCGGGGAATGGGGAGGGAGTCGCAGGGCGGCTGGGCGCAACGGAGACGCCAGTCGGTTTGTTGCACATCGGCGGCATGGAGACGGGTTTCGCAGGAAGGGTCAAGGGGGACGACACGGGAGGGGTCAATCTCCAGCTCCTCCCACAATTCATCAATGGGCCGCCAGTCGCCCTTGAGCCATCGGCTGTACTCGTCGGGCCTGTAGCCTTCTGCCTCCCATTTGGGCCGTGGGGGGAATAGCCTGGAGTCGTTGGTCATGTCGAACTCCCTGGCGTACTTTATCCCCCAGCCGTCCGGGCCGTCATCGCCCAGGAGCACGGAATTGGCGTAGATCTTTTCAAGGATTTCCAGGTCGCGCTGGGACTGGATTTCGAGGATCGCCCTGGATCGGGGGTTGAACCGCTCGACCTGGGCGCGGGTGTAAGAGGTAGCCAGTGCCTCGGCCCGCTCCCAGTCTTCCAGCACAGTTCGAACGAATGCCGTATTGATCGCCTCTGTCGTGCCCCCCTTCTGAACGATGATGGCATTGAATTTAAACCGATAATAGATCGACGGAAAGATCGCATTCCAATTGATAAAGTTGAAAAGCCACTCCCATCGGCACTGGTCCAAAAAGAGCTGTCGCAGCCCTCCGGTCCCATGGTCGGAGTAAAGGCCGGAAGGGACGATGAAGCCCATTCGCCCGCCATGCCGCAGGAGCGCGTGAACCTGTTCGAGGAAAGCCTTGTAGAGGTTTATGTCGGCCGATCCCTGATGCCGGAAGGGGTGGATTGGGTCTGCAAACCCAAGGCTTTTCTTCCGGGCTTCTCGCCACCGGTCATGGAGTGCGTCATTTTTCTTTCCACGTTCAATGGAGAAGCGGTCTGTGCTCTTCTCGTTTTCCACTGGATCGCCGAAGGGACTGGCGGCGTGGCCCATAAAATTGGACTGGGCGCGAAATACGGCGCTGTAGTCGAGCCACTGACGTTCGATCTTCCGGTCTTCAAAATAGCCGGTCTGAAAGCGGATCGCTTCCTGTTTCCCGTAAGAGCGATAAAGCGGATCGATGTTGGAGAAGAACTCCTTGGAGCTTGGCTTGGCAATGTCCCAGGGCGGGTTGCCCAGCAGGGCGTCAAAGCCCGAAGAAGGCCGTGCAAAAGACGTCAGGAAACTCCAGTTCCCAGTGGAAGAAACGCATCTGTTCGGCCACACCCAGGGCGATCTGGAGGGTTTCCTGTGATGGAGAGGCCAGGGTGGTGGGGAGGGGGGCGTGATCCAGTTCATCCGGGGGCCAGAACCAGCAGGCGCACCAGAGGTCCATGGCGGTCTTGAGCGTCTGGTAGGCGTCGGAGCCGATCAGTTCCTCGCGATAGATGCGGCTCCGCTCGGCGCTGTGGTGAACCGGCAGATCGTGCAGTCGCGTCAGGGTGGCGAGGGCGTCTTCGTGGACACTGGAGGCTTTCTCCCAGACATCCTCCTCGAAGAGATTCTTTTGGTCTTGGAGGAAATGGCGAAGGTCGGGCGTCAGAGTGTCTTTCACAAAGGTCTTGATAGCCTGGGTCCGGGCCTCTTTCCTGAAATGGACGCCGTTGGTGTGGGTCTTGTCGCCCCCTTCGCGGTTCTTCCACGCCATGGCCGGGTAGTGCTGGAACTGATCAAACCAGGCCCCCACCAGGCTGTTGCCGCACTTGATCTTGTGATCCAGAAAAGAAAATGGCAACTCGGGGTCCATGGTCTCGATCCAGAGGGAGAGGCGGCACAGTTCCACCGCTAGGGGATCGAGGTCCACGCCGTAGATGCAGCGTTCGACAATGTGTCGGCGCAACATGGCCTTGAGCCGCTGTTCAAAGAGAGGATCTTCCGGACGGCAGGGGAGCAACTCCTCTCCAAGGCGCTCCTCAATCCCGTCCTTCGAACGAGGGGCGGCCGAAAGGAGCCGGATCACCGCGCGTTCGCCAGCCTGTACAATGCGGTCGTGGTGGTGGAGAGAGGCATAGAGGGCATCGGTCAAATACCTCAGCGCGGCCACGTCAAAGGTGCCTGACCCACAGGCCGGGTCACAGGCCTTGATCGCCAGAATGGCCTCGGGCGGCTTGGGTGTCCAAAGGGCGGGGGGAGCGTCCAGGTCGGGCTTGCCGTCTTCACCTGTGGGGGGATTATATACCAGGGGCCGCAGGGTCCGGTGGACCGTGGGCACGGCAAGACCGGGCCGTGTGTAAAAGGTGCCAGCGCCCTTGCGCGTGCCGCCCCAGCGGACCAGATACCACTCGCCGGGCAGGATGACGCGCGTCACCAGTTGCCGAGCCTTGCGGCCGATGGCATCCTCATAGACCAGCCGCTTCTCGGGCGTCATGGCCCCCTTGGGCTTTCGTGCCAGCTTTCCGACTACCACGGCCCGCCTGGCCCAGGTCTCGGCCCGTGTGCGGGTGGTGTGGCGCTCATCGCTCCAGGCGTCCGCCTCTTCCTCTGCAATCTCGGTTGTTCCGGGTTCGTCGTCGCCCCCGTCGGCATCTTCCAGTTCAGCGCTCTCTGAAACAGCCTCTTCCCCTGTCTCCTCTGTCTGTGCTTCCTCCTCCCGGCTGGTGTCTTTCATCTTTTCGAGCAGATTCTCGATGGCCCTGTCATCCATAGCCTCCAGCCGCGAAAGCGGCAGGGCAGGTTGATTGCCCACGGACAGAAATACGACCGGGTCCCCGGGAGGCGCGGTCTTGAGCTCGAAGTCGAGGAGCCCCTCGTAGAGGATGCCGATGTACTCGCTCGACAGATCGGAGAAGTCCACGGAGGCTGGCATCCAGGTGCTGGATCGGCCCTGGCGCAGCTTTACGCGGGTGCGCGTGATGAGGTCCAGCATGCGGCGGACCTCCCTGTCGGACATGACCTCGCGATCGAAGCAGGCGCTTTCAAATACGTGGAGGGCCTTCTCCAGGTCATCTCCGTCTGAAGGCCGGCCTGGCGCGAACAGCTCGCCGCCGTAGGCAGCAACCGGCATGGCCTCGTGATGGGATCCCTGATGGATCAGGCGGAACAAGGCCAGGACCCGGGGCCAGGCGCTCCACGATCGGGCCAGACGGGATGTGCCTCGGGTGGCTGCCTTTCCCAGCTCTTCCAGGAGGCCGGTGAGGCCGTAGGCGGAATGGTAAATGGCGCTGTCCCGGGGAAGGAGGTCCCGGGATTCGGCAAAAAGGACCACTACGAGTCGCATGACCACGCGCACCGCGGCCCGGTAGATGATTGCGGGCGGGATGCGGGCGCAGCGATCCCCGAGCACATCGCCGTGGGCCTGAACGAGCGCCTCCACGGCCTCGCGGACCCGCTCTCCCAGAACGGCCGAAAGCTCTGCCTGGCCCTTGCGCGTGTCGAGGATCGCCTGAAGGAGGGGTGGGGGAGCATCCTGATCGGCAGGGGTCCACAGGGCCGGGGAGAGGAGCGTGCGAAGGGCCGAGACCTGGGGGGAAAGGCCCCCTTCTTCAAACCAGAGGTCCAGGTCCCACTCGGCCCAGGCGCTCGGTTCCTTCCCTGAGCCACTGAAGGCCCTGGCTCGTGGTCCTGCGGCCGCGGCCGATGCCCAGACGCTTTTCCGCATCCACAAACACGGGTAGGAAGCCGCCATCTTTTCCGCGCCAGATCTGCCGGGGCTTGACCGCCTCGCCCGTGACGGCTCGCCGGGTCCATTCGGGGCCGACCTGGGTCCCGCGCTGCCACGAGCCTGTATCTAAACCAAAGCCGCACACGCTTTGAAGGACAAAGGAGATGAATCCGGGGATGTCTGAGCCGTCTTCGAGCACGGCCCCTGCCAAACGCCGGAGCTCGCGCTCATGATAGGCGGAAAGGGGTGCGGGGGCGTGTTCGGCCAAGACCCCCAGACGCGGCGGATCCAGAAGGAGGCCCCCGTGGCGCAGCCGATCCCATCCGTTCAGTTCCAGGATGTTCATGCCGCGCCTCCGGGAAGCCGAACCTCGATGCAGATGGGGAAGACCTGGGCCTGGCCTGCCATGGTATGGCGTCTGGGGAGGAGGAAGTCGAGGATGCGTTTCCGCTCGCGTTCGAGCTGGCCCCGCACCTCCTCGTAATGCCGTTTGCGCCGGGCCATCTCGTCCTGTTTCTCCTCGATGGAGCGGTCAATGGCCTCCAGCCGTTCCGCCTCGTTGAAGAGGAGCCCCTGACTGCGCTGGGCCTTGAGCAGGCCGATCTCTTTTTCGAGTTTGGCCAGGGTGTTCTCCACAATGAGGGTGGACACCTCGCCCTGGCGGCTCTGGTAACGCTCCCTTTCCCGTTCCCGGGCCGCAACCCCTTCCGCCTCGATCTGACGGCGCAGCTCCGAGGTGAGCTTCTGTGAACAGGCTGAGAGAAATGCCTTGAGGTCCGGCTCCACCTCCTCCATCAGGTCCCTGGCAGCGGCATGGTTGCCGGCATCGGCAGTGGGAAGACCGCCGCGCCAGGCAACCGCCGGTTGGGGAGGCAGCGGTTCAGAAAGCCTTCCATCCCTCACAGGAAAGGCCAGGGTTCGCACCCAGTGGTGAAAGGTCTCCCTCAGCTCATTGACAGCGAGCTCCTCCACGCTCAGCAGGACAAGCGCATCGGCTTCCCTGGGGACGCCCCCCAAACGGACGGTCCACCGGGATACGGCCTCCCCGGCGCCGGGATAACGCCTTCGGGTGAGGGTGCTCATGGCCTGCTGGAGCATGGGATGGGAGAGATGCATGAGGAAGACATCGGGCCGGGGACAGAAGACCAGACGTCTCCCCACATGCTGAATGAACGGTTCGGGACTGAAGGCGAGTCGGGCCACCGGCCCCCGGACCCCACGGCCCGCATCGCGCCGGAGGGACTCGTCGATAATATCGCTCCAGCCGGGAAGCGAAGGATGCATCACCTTGCAGGTGCCGTCGCCGACCTCGCAGTCGAGCTGGGGTCGGCCCACACGGATCGCCATGGCGGCCTCGAGGGTGTCCCGCATGGACTCGGGATCGAGATCCAGTTCCGCAGCGAAGGCAACCAGATGATCGTCTGCTTCAGAGCTTTCCTCGTGCGGAACCACGGCCCCATCCGCCTCGACGGCCGCACGGCCCAGGGCCTTTGCGACCCGGCTGTCCAGATCGGCCTGCACCAGGGCCACGCTTTCCCCTTCCACCAGCCGGCGATGGGCTGCCTCATCGAACAGCTCGTTGGCAGAGCCCAGGTCTTCCCGAATGTCGTGAGCCTTGGCCATCACGTGGGCGAGAAAGCGGAGGTCCTGGTCCTGATCGCTCACAAAGTGATGTACCGTCACATTCCGGGCCTGGCCGTGCCGGTCGACGCGGCCATTTCGCTGCTCCAGCTTTGACGGGTTCCACGGGCAGTCGAAGTGGAGGAGCCAGCGGGCCGTGCGCTGCAGGTTGAGCCCCTCGGCCGCGGCGTCCGTTCCGAGCAGGATGCGCACGCGGTGCGAGGGGTCATTGAAGGCCTGCTTGACCAGATCGCGCTCCATGTCGTCCATGCCGCCGAACAGGGTAAGGATTCGGTCCGGGCTGTACTGATCCCTGAGCCTTCGAACCAGGTAGTCGAGCGTGGTCTTGTATTCGGTAAACACCACGAGGCGTTCATCGTCCCGCCACGATCCATTGGACCGCAACAGCTTTTCGATGAGCGCGATGAGCTGCTGAAATCGGGCGTCCGCATGGGGATTTTGCAAAATGACATCGCCCTGTTCAAAATTCAGTTCGAGCCGGTGCAGAGCCTGGTCCAATGCCGCGATCTCGGAATGGAGGTCCCCGGCCACGTTTTTGAGCCAGGCCCCGATGACGCCTGCGGCCGTGGCCTCGCGCGACTGGGTTTCCCGGTCATCCGCGGCCTCCCTCTCCACGCTTTTGCGTGCGGCCTCCACGTCGGATTCATCGGCCGGCATCTCCTCCATGAACCCTTCCTTGCAGCGTCGCCACGATTCGGCAAAGGCAACCGGGCAACTGAGGAGCCTTTTCCCCAGGATTTCGACGGCAAAGCTCCCTGCCCGTCGGCGTCGGCGTTCCCCTGCGCCCATGAGGTTTCGAATGGCGCTGCGAAAGGCATCGAACGCCTCGCCGAGGGCGATCTCCTGGGGCGACAGGACAAGGGCCAGGCCTTGAGGGTTGTGGCGGGTGCAGAAGCGTGGGGGCTTTGTGCGGGCATTGATCTCACGCTTCAGCCGGCGCATGACCACCTGCTGAACGCGGTTTCTTTCAGCGGGCTTCAGCTCGTCGGTCTGGCTGAAACGCACGGGATCGAGGATCTCCAGCAGTCCGGTGAAACAGCGCGTGTGGCCGTTGTGCGGGGTGGCACTCAGAAAAATGCGGTGCTCGAATTGCGGGGCCAGGATGCGCAGCATGCGGCACAGATCGCTATCGTCCCCAAAGCCGGAAGGCATCAGGTTGTGGCACTCGTCCAGGATCAGGAGGTCCCAAGGAAGGTGGGGACTGCCCTCGGGCGTGCGGCAGGCCGCGAGGAATTGCTCAAGCACGTCTTCCTGGCGCAGATAATGGTATGAGGCAATGATGCGGGAAAAAGAGCGCCACGGATTGGCATCCATGCCGAGGCGCCTGCGGAGGGCATGGGTCTGGGCCCGGTCCACCAGATCGAAGGTCAGGGCGAATTTGTCCCACATCTCGTCGCGCCACTGGAGGCGCAGGGAGGCCGGAGTGAGGATGAGCACGCGCTGGATCCTGCGGCGAAGCAGGAGCTCGCTCAGGATCAAGCCTGCCTCGATGGTCTTGCCGAGCCCTACGTCGTCCGCGATGAGGAGGTTGACCCGGGGCATGCGCAGGGCTTTGAGGAGCGGCACGAGCTGAAAGTCGTCAATCTGCAGGGCGCCGTGAAAGGGGCTGGATATGGGGACGCGGCCAGGGGCGTCGCCATGGTGCAGACCCAGGTATGGGACGGCCGCAACCCACCTGGATGCCCGAAGGAGCGCGTCGAAATCCTCGCCCGGCATGGGATCAGTGCCTGCAGCTCTCGGGAGGGCTGTCGGCTCCAGCAGGTTTTTGTAAGGCTCCAGCTCCCACAAAAGCCGTTCTTCGTGCGGCAATTGGTCATCTTTGTATTCCAGGTGGACCAGATGGAGGCGACCGCTTTCTCCATCAAAGGGTTCCACAGTGGAGACGATTCCGCGGCGGTTTCGAACCGTGGCGAACATGCCGGCGCAAGGAATCGACGGGGGTTGTGGGGGATTGCCTATCAAAGCCATCTCCAACAGGAAACTATCTTGCCTATCAAGGCCCCGATTGAATACGTCAACTGAAAGACCCTTAGGAAAGCAAGCTCTTCAGGATCTTTTCAATCTCGTTTGATGGTATGCCGCCACGCTCATCGCCCCTGTTGATGGAGAGTGTTCCGGCAGTGCCTCCTCCATCTTCCATCTTCGCGGGGAAGAATGCCTTGCTCTTCGTACCACTTGTGGATACGGCGTCAGACCTTGACATTGGACATTAATCATCTGATTTTGATCGTCTCAACTCCCTTCGCCGAGGATCTATCTCCTGATTTGATTCTCGATACCCTGCAATTATCGGGCTCGATACGATGTCATATGTCAAGGTCGATCCCGTGATCTGCGCTCATGAATGAATCTCATTCAGATGCTTCATGACGATTTGTGCGCCCTCAATGATTTCGGACACGACCTCGCCTGCCGACTTCAAGGACGCGCAAAGGCCGGCGATCTGACCGCAGTAAATGGTCCCATCTTCCACTTCGCCCAGTTCCGAGGCCCGCTGTGATCTGCCGAAGCCGATAAATTTGAGCAGGGCCTCGGGTGTGGCTCCCTGGCGCTCCATTTCAATAATCTGTTCCGTCAGCTTGTTTTTCACGCATCTTGTGGGACCGAGGCGTCTTCCGGTAATCACGGTTCCGGTATCATTCGCTTTCAGGATACTTTCCTTGAAACGAGGATGTCCCTTGGCTTCGTGTGTGGCGGCAAAGCGTGTTCCGATCTGGACGCCCTTCGCGCCGAGCGCCAGCGCCGCCACAAACCCTCGGCCGTCGGCAATGCCCCCTGCCGCAACCACCGGTACCTCCACCTGATCCACGACCTGGGGGATCAGAGCCATGGTGGTGATCTCCTCATAGCCGTCGTGTCCTCCGGCCTCGATCCCTTCAGCCACGATGGCATCCACACCGGCCTGCGCGGCTTTTACCGCGAGGGTGACGCTTGGCGACACGTGCATGACCTTTATGCCTGCCTCATGTAGCCTGGGCGTGAACCGTTTGGGGTTTCCGGCGGAGGTGGCCACCACATCCACTTTTTCTTCGATGGCAATCCTCACCAGGTCCTCGGAGTGAGGGTAGACGATGGGGATATTGATCCCAAAGGGCTCTTCAGTCCTCTGTCTGACGAGTCGGATTTCGTCTCTCAGTTGATCCGGCGTCATGCTTCCTCCGGCCAGCATCCCCAGCCCCCCTGCCTCGGAGACAGCGGCGCAGAGTTCGTGGTAACTGACCCAGACCATTCCCCCCTGGATGATCGGGTATCGGATTCCAAAGAGCTCGCAGATTTCAGTCCTGATCATGGATACCTCCCATGGTTCTTTAGATGGTTTTCGACATTCAGCAATTGGAAATGGTGCTTCAACATGGCTGATCTCGACCCGTGAGGTGCGGGACGGCTCATGCAGGGGGCAACATAGTTCAGATCTCCCTGCCGCGTCAAAGGGAAACAGGGTTTTCTCAGCCCAAACCCACGAATCCAGATTTCCCTTGATTGTCATCGGTTTTGCCATCTATAGAATAATGGGCCATGGATCAAGTCCGAAAATAAATCATAGGGCACCAGCCAGGGCCTTCGAACCCCAACGGAGCGAGGTTTAAATGGACTTTCCGTTTCATTCCATTTACGCACATGGGTTTTTGAGGGTGGCGGTCGGCATTCCCTCTTTAAGGGTCGCAGATCCCGCCTTTAATGCAGAGCGCACCCTCTTGCTGGCGCGACGCGCCTCAGAGATGGACGCTGGGGTGGTGCTGTTCCCGGAGCTTGGCCTTTCTGCATACTCCAACGAAGATCTGTTTCACCAGGACGCTTTGCTTGAGGCCACAAGGGATGCCATCACTCACTTGGTGGACGAGAGCCGCGAACTCTCCCCGATGGTGATTCTGGGTGCGCCCCTTCGGTTTCACGGGAGGCTATTCAACTGCGGCGTGGTCATCTACCAAGGCCGCGTGCTCGGCATCGTTCCCAAGAGCTATCTCCCGAACTACCGGGAGTTCTACGAGAAACGGCAATTTACTGCGGCCGGGGAGGCCGTAAGCCGAGAGGTCCCATTCCTGGGGCGGAGCATCCCCTTCGGGAACGACCTCGTCTTTGAGGCCGTCGGCATGGAAAACTTCGTGCTGCACGCGGAGGTGTGTGAAGACATCTGGTCACCCATTCCGCCCAGCACCTATGCGGCCCTGGCAGGCGCCACGGTGCTCGCCAACCTTTCGGCCAGCAACATTACCGTCGGGAAATCCGAATACCGAAAGCTCCTATGCGCTTCACAGTCCGCAAAGTGTATCGCGGCCTATCTTTATTCGGCCGCGGGGCCCGGGGAGTCCACCACGGACCTGGCCTGGGACGGCCACGCCCTCATTTACGAGAACAACGATCTGCTTGCCGAGTCGAAGCGTTTTTCCACCGAGGAGCAACTGATCGTCGCGGATGTGGATCTCGGACGGTTGGTGCAGGACCGGATGCGCATGAACAGTTTCAACGACACATTGAGGGACTGCCGGGACCGGGTGATGGCCATCCGGAGGATTCCCTTTGACTTCCAGGCCCCGAAAGGAGAGCTCCCCCTTGTTCGGACGGTCGAGCGCTTCCCGTACGTTCCGGGCGAGGTCATGGTCAGGGACGAGCGGTGCTACGAGGTCTATAACATACAGGTTCACGGTCTGATGAAGCGAATGGCCGCTGCCGGGATCGAGCGGGTCGTGATCGGGGTCTCGGGCGGGCTTGATTCCACCCAGGCGCTTATGGTTTGTGCCCGAACTATGGACAGGCTGGGGCTGCCGCGGGAAAACATTCTCGCCTACACCATGCCGGGCTTTGCCACCAGCACCATGACCAACCAGAACGCCCACCGGCTCATGAAGGCCCTCGGGGTGACGGCGACCGAGCTGGACATCCGTCCTTCTTCCAGACAGATGCTCGATGACATCGGCCACCCCTTTGCCAGGGGAGAAAAGGTGTTCGATGTGACCTTTGAAAACGTTCAGGCAGGCGACCGCACATCACACCTCTTCAGACTGGCCAATTTCCATGACGCCATTGTGGTCGGAACCGGGGATCTGAGCGAGCTGGCCCTTGGCTGGACCACTTACGGGGTCGGGGACCACATGTCCCACTACAACGTAAACGGCTCTGTACCCAAGACGTTGATCCAGCACCTGATCCGGTGGGTGATCCGGACCCGGCAATTCGACGAGGAGACCAGCGCCATTCTCCAATCGATCCTGGATACCGAGATATCGCCCGAGCTTGTCCCAACGGAGGGAGGCAGCGCCGACCGCCCGGCCCAGAGCACGGAGGCTCGGATCGGCCCCTACGAGCTCCAGGATTTCAGCCTCTACTACATCACCCGCTTCGGTTTCCGGCCAAGCAAGGTGGCCTTTCTCGCTCTTCACGCCTGGGGAAAAAGGGAGGGTGGGGTTTGGCCTGAGTGGCTTCCTGACCAAAGCGAAACCAATACGACCTTGCGGCCATCCGGAAATGGCTTGAGGTGTTTCTGTACCGTTTTTTCAAGATCAGCCAGTTTAAGCGGTCTGCTGTCCCCAATTCCCCCAAGGTCGGCTCCGGCGGGTCCCTCTCGCCCAGAGGGGACTGGCGTGCACCGAGCGATTCCGAAGCCACGGTTTGGCTGGAGGAGCTCCGAAACCGAGTATCGGTTTGACCCCTTCGCAGGGAGAACAGCCCGAGCCACGAGGTGAAGGTCCTTTGGGAACCATTGAGATACACTGGGGCTATGTACCAGGATCCATCGGGCGGGTGATAGAACTTCACGGCGCCTACTATAGCAACCACTGGGGATTTGGCGCGTTTTTTGAGACGAAAGTGGCCAAAGACCTTGCCGAATTCATCATCCGCTACGAGGAAACAAGGGACGGATTCTGGTTGGGTGTGGCGTCAGGCAGGATCGAAGGAGCCATCGCCATCGACGGGATCAAGGCAAGCGACGTGGGCGCCCATCTCCGCTGGTTCATCGTATCGGATGCATTTCGGGGGAGCGGCCTTGGCCGGAAGCTCATCGAGGCGGCTTTGCGCTTCTGCCGGGAAAAGGCATACAAAAAGGTCTATCTCTGGACGTTTGATGGGCTGGATGCGGCAAGGCACCTCTACGAGGCCATGGGATTTGGGCTGGTCGAGCAGCACAAGGGCAAGCAGTGGGGAACCGAAGTGACCGAGCAGCGGTTTGAGCTTCAATTGGGCGGCCAGCGGGATGCGCGACATCACTAATTCGAACGGCTCCGTAGACCCGATCCCCGGCACTGTGGCATATTCGTCCAAGGGAACCATCAAGGCTTTGACCTTGGCAGATCCACTTTTTTCCTTTCTTTGCCACCCCTCATGTCCCGGTTGCCCGCACTACCAAAACCGCTGTGTCTCCGGCATGTAAAACCTTGTCCGTGACACTGCCGAAAACCCACCGTCCGATGCCCGAACGACCGTGAGTCGACATGGCGATCAGATCGATCGCATTCGCCCCTGCATACTCGAGGAATCTCTTTCTGCCGGAGACCCCCGAAGGACCACGCTTGATGCTTGAGGTATCTAGTCCCTTTTCCTTGAACGTTTTCGCCACGCCGTCCTCAAGATATGCCTCAGCAAATTTCCTTCTTCGATTATTTCAACGCCCTTAGCTCCGCCTCGGGCAGGACCGGGTAACCCCGGTATCCCTCTCCCTTTATTTCTTTCATCGGGTCAAGCGCTTGCAACAGGACTGTATGTGCCCCCAATACCTTGAATCAATGCCTCTGCGTGGGGAATGGCCTGCTCTCCTATTTTGGAACCATCCAGTGGCAGCAGAACCTTTTTGATCAGATTCTTCTGTAGAACGGCTGTCCGATCCGCTGCAACTTTGATGAGGAGCACCGGTTTGACGGCAGCCCGAAGCACCTTCGCCGCGATATTCCCTAGAAGCCAAGGGCCTGAACCCGAGTGGCCTCGACCCGCCATGACGATCAAGACTCACGTTGTTTTCATCAGCATATCTCAATATCTCGGTGGGGGGAGCACCCAGAAGAACCTTGCTTGTCACTTTCGGCCGTTTCCCGGCACCCCACTGTTCCAATCCGCGTGAAAACATTCCTCCTCGATGCTCTTCAAGTAAGCGCCGTAAAATTGATCGGCTCCGGCAGCGGCGGCTCAGATACGCTCACAAGAATAACATCGGCTGCCATTTTCATAGCAATCCCCTCAGCGTAAGGGCAGAACAATCTCCAGATGCGCTGGATCCATCCAGTGGAACCATTATTTTCCTATACATCCCCTCCTCCTCCATTCCTCTCGCCCCGGATATCTGAAGGCGAAGTCAGATTTAGAGAAATCATTGCTTTCTTGTGACGACACACGCGGTTTTCCTTTGGCTCCAATGGAAGACTGTGATTCTAAAATAGGTAGAGGCCCGAGTTCTTGAAAGAATAAACACGCTCCGTCAGGAGTAGGGCTGGAGAAGCTTAACGGACTCATTCACGGGGGAACCTCCAGGAAGAGGTTAAACGATGACAACTAGATTTATCTAACGACAAAAAGCTCCGAAAGTCAAGAAATCTAAAAAAAACGTAGCCTTAGGCAAGTCGTGAAAAGGTCCCCGACTTTCTCACACTCCGACCCGAATGGGCAAAATGACCATGGTAATGCCTTTCCATTGAAGCCGCCGCTGGATGGCAAAAGCCGTTTCATTATGAAGCATTTTATAAAAAAAATGTTCCCGCTGAAAGATGACCTTTCCTGCAAAGACCGTAGACATCGGGTATTCCTCTACGAGCTTCTCGCACAGGTGAACGGCCGTATCCACTACGTCGGTCCCCAAATCCATGCGATAATCAGCCGGAACCCCCATGGACCGGCTGAGCGCCACGTACTTCTCCAGGGCCTTCTGGGTTGACCGTTCCAACGCCTTCATTTCCGCGATTCCCTTAAAGGAACCGGAATCAATCTCTGCGACTGAGACAAAAAGCGTGTTCTTGTAAATGTGGGGGAAGCTGCGAAGCACCGACAGCCAACGTGAGGACACGAATCCATTGAAACGCTCACAAGGGTAATGGCAGTCATTTTCTTCGGGTCGACCGGTTCCGCAGTAGGCTAACCCGCCTCGGAATCACGCTGATGATGTCTTCCAGCTGGCGGATGCCATCCGCCACTTTTCGGTAATGGCCGCGGATGGCATAACACAGACCAATCACCATGGAGGTGATGAGGAGCGTGACCCAGCCCCCTTGCTCGAATTTTTCGAAAACGGTGATGGCGAGGATGAGGAGACAGAGGACCAGGCCCAGGATGTGTATAAAAATATGTCTTTTCCAGCTCCTGTCCTTTTTCCGGTTCCGTATAAAAAACCTGGCCATGCCGAGTTTGGAGAGAGAGAAAGTGATGAAGACTTAATGGCATACATGACCACGAGGTGCGAGACGGAAGCACGGGTGTAGAGGAGCAGCAAAATAGCGGCACCATCCATGAGCAAAACGCCGTTCTGCATCGCCAGCCTTTCAGCGAGCGATGCGAAACGGCGCGGAAGCCATGAGTCAGATGGCCATGTTCGCCATCACCCTGGGGCCATCCACGAATCCGGGTCCTGGGCGCCCACGACCAGGAGCGCCCCTTCAGAAAGGATCGTCACGAGGGCCAGTGCTTTCCCGAGCGGCCAACGGAAAAGACAGCGTCGGCAAGAACGGCATTGAGTGTTCTCCCTTCAATGGGTTTAATGGCAAAAAGGGAATAGCATAGAAGAAGACCGCCTGCTGTAAATGCGAGGGACAGCGCCATGTACGCCATGGTTCTTTTCCCCGTCTGGACCCTGGGCTCCCTCATGATCTGCATTCCGTTTGAAACCGCCTCAATGCCGGTGTAAGTGCCTCCGCCGATGGAAAAGGCTCTCAAAAGAATCGCGATCACCCCTGCGTACCCGATGGAAGAAAGGTCCTGTTGAAGGTTGGTTTGGAAACCAGCGGCAATGGGACCCACCTGTCTGGTATGGGTGAGTGTTCCGTAGCCGATCAGCAGGGCGTGGGTAACGACAAAGGTAAAGAAAATGGGTGCCAGGACGGTCACCGATTCCTTGACTCCCCTTAGATTCAAAAGAACCAGGAGAAGGACCAGGCAGACCACAAACTCCATTTTGTATTCGTGAAGCGACATGGGTAGGAAGCTGCGCAAGGCATCTGCACAGGAAGCGAGTGAAACCGTGATCGTCAGCACGTAGTCAACAAGGAGGGCGCATCCGGAGATGACGCCCGCTTTGCTCCCGAGCGTGTGGGAAGCCACAATGTATCCGCCTCCCCCGTGGGGAAAATGCTCAATGATCCGGCTGTAGGCGTAGGAGATGGTGAAAACGGTCAAGGCGGTTGCCAGGACGAGCAGCATGGCGAGATAGGTGTGAGACCCCAGGGCTTTGAAGGCCTCTTCAGGGCCGTAGGAGGACGAAGAGAGTCCGTCGGCTCCAAGGCCGATCCATGCTAGGATTGGAATAAGGGAGATATTCCTAAAGAGGGAGCTTTGTTTGAGGTCATGCGGCCCGCCAACAAGTCTGCGCCACAGCTTGCTCGAAAGGTTTGCCTCGTTCTCGTTCTTGAGGTCACTCATAAACCGCCCCGGCACGAACATGCTCAAGCGCGTCTTTTGCAAGTACCAGGAGGCCTGTATTGGCACAAAGAAGGATATAGAATTAATCCTTGAGTGTCAATGATTGACTTTAATATGTTAAATTAATTAATTATAATTATAAGTTTGATATATAGACTTTTTTAAACATAAATTATGGAATCGCAATAACTCAGGACCAAGGGAATGGCTGACTGAGGACCGCCGAGGGCCCTGGAATCGGTCATTGTCAAAACCCAATGCATGGCTACCGGAGTTTATCCGCCATCCGTGGGAGGGTCCCATGACTGGCTAGATGCGGAAGGTAACGACTTCAAGGGGACAAGCTCGTTATAACCGGAGGCCGCTGATTTCATACATGGCGGGCGCCCGGTCCGTCGGCCGGTCTGGTCGGCCATCATGTCGCCCAGGCCACATTAATTTTGCGGGCCGGGCTCTACCGTCTTACAGCAACGGAAACCAAGATGATAGTTTCTGTGGCTTTTGGGATCCATCACGCGGCTCCCATGCCAGAAGGGCGCACGCCACCGACACCAATCTTCATGGGCCCTGTAACGGTCGAAGATGAACCAACTCCCTTTCATTTCCGTGTATCCGTATTCGTGACTTCCACGGCTGGCCATCTGGCGTTCGTTGAGCGGCAGATTCATGTGCTCCGCAGCGTTGCCGTTAAGGTCGTAGACCTCAAGGGGGCTGTGGCAGTCAGGAAACATGCCGGCAGGGAAGGTGTTCGAGCCGCATCCAGCCCAGCTTCCTCCGGTGCAGCCGGGGGTCTTGTAGCTTGAGGCAGCGCAGACCCCAGTCTCGTATTCCTTCCCGTAACTCCAAGACTTGCTGGTTTCGTAATAGCGATTGTGGGCGTTTCGCATCAGCCGGATGGCATCCTCAGGGCTATGGGCGTCGACCAGGTCGAACCGATAATCTGGCGGCCCGAGGCTGCCCGCGCATGCCCCTTCCCACTCGTGGGCATCGCAGATCCGTTTGCCCATGGCTTCGCAAATTTCGGCGGCCTCAGAGGCACGCACCCAGACCACGGGGTAGCTACAGGGGATGTCAGGAAACTCGAACTGATCGATACAGACGGTTGCGTCCTCGGCATGTTGGGTTTTTGGATCATAAAGGGGGGCCATGAATTTTGCGCCGCACAACTTTTCAAACTCAGGATTTTCGTAGTGTACGGCCAACCGGCCGAGCTTTTCTTGTCACGTCTCCTGGGTCGCAGGGTGTCTGGTCACGGCAGGATTTCCCTGCCCCATATATCCCGACTTGGCGAAGATCGTCCGAATTATGCTCATCTGCTCTGTGGTCAGGTGATGGACGGTTTGCAGTTGTTCAAAAAGCGTCTCGTTTTGTTCTCTGAGTTCTGTGTTTTCCGCCGAAACGGCCGTTCCGGCAGCCGTGATGCAAATCAGCATGTTGATGATGAGGCCCGGCCATCGATAGTTCGTCACTTCTTTTTCCTCGTAAGATAGAAAAAATCACGGTTGTCGGCATAGCCCACGAAACGCGGTACCACGTGTCCATCATGGGCCTTGTCCAGCACGTCCATCCCTTCGATCAGGTGTTGAATGAGGAAGCGGCCGTTTTCAACCCTATAGAGGGCAAGGTAGGTGTGTTCGAGCGCGTTCATGTCAAGATGCATGGCATACTTACAGCGGAAGGCCTGAAAAACCAATGCCATGGCCGAAGGCGAGGCACTGGAGAAATAGCCATAGATCAGAAATCGACGGCCTTCACGTTCCTGCAGGGCGAGACCGGATCGCAGGGTCCGCAACCGTTTGTCTTCGGAGCCCGACCAATTTCCAGGGCCCCAGAGAGCGACCAGAGCACCCGGTCTGGATGCCCCGGTAGAGGTATCTTGTTCGATGAGCGGCACGCCGTTTTGTCGGGCATCGCTGATCCTTGCTAGATTGGCGTCATCCTTATCCGTCCATGTTTTGAGCTCAACGGCGCCGTTTTCTAAGACCATGGCCGTGGCGAGACCCGGCTGGAGCTTGCTCATGACGACCCCGTTTTCAATAAACCCATAGTGGCTGCCGTGATTTTTGAGCGCAAGATCCCCCCAGCGGAAGGCACCGTGATAGCGCCTGAAACCGCCGGTGAAAGTGGCAGCGAGCCTTGCGAGGTGCCGAGGGCTCACCATTCCGGTCATGACCAGAGGATCCACGGTCCCGATCCCATCCGGTCCAGGCAAAGACTGATCGCGGACCGCTTCCTGGACCCTGTCCGACCATCCAACTCCGGGGTGCTCCGTTCCCATGCTGAAACCGAGCTCAAGATCGTCCAGGTCAAAGGCCACCAGGTAGACCAAAGCCTTCGACTCAATCGCGTCCAGCGGATTGACCAGCCCGTCCACACTCCGGATGACCTCTTCGGAAACCAGATTCGGCCTGAGTGCGGCGAAGAAGACGCCCGGCATATCGTAGACGCCGTACCACCGACCCACCAGAATCTTTTTGTCCACCGTGTTTTTGAGTTTGATGCCCAGCTCGGCGGGAACCAAAAAATCATTTTGATATTGGGCGCTGATAAGCGGCGGGGCTGGACCGTGGGAAGGCCCAGGTTCGAGGCCGGCCCCGGGGGCCTTGGTCGATGTGAGATCCGAGCCGCTGAAAAAGGCATCCCGGTAAAAGGTGTCTTTCACAAAGTCGACGATTCTTTCACCTTGCCAAACGTGCTTCCGCAACATGTCTGTAACCATCTCTTTGACGGTTTTGTGCCCCTTGGTCTTGTTGCGGAGATAGAGCCTTTCCGCGCACAGGGGGGCGTAAGTATCGCCTGACGACCTGGCGAGCTCAAGAGGCGCCCCTGACGCTGCCCCCCAGAGGTCACAGGGAATCTTTCCCCCCTCCGGGACGATCACGATGCCCTGAGGAAATTCAGGATCCAGGCGAATCTTGTCCCCTTGCGGATCGTTATTCTCCAGGTGATAGGTCTCGCTGCTTCGTCCATCCGCCCATTCGAGGCTCAAAAGGAACCACTTATTAATAAAGGGGTTCAGATTGATCAGGGTCGCCTTTCCCTTTCGACCGGTTTCGTTTTCGATCGTTATGGAAGTGGTCTCTCGAAACTGCTGAAGCTCTACCACCGATTTGACCCTTTGGGCATTGTACTCTTCGATCTGCCTCTCCGGGGGGTGGTAGGTCGACCGAGAAACGGGTCCGCTTTCGCCTTCAAGGTTGGCGGGGAAGACGGAGAGCAGCATCAGAAGGAGTAGCGCTGCCTTTCCATTTGTAGGGAAGACCTTGACCATTCGTAAATCCCGACCGATGGCGGTTGTCTCGAGTATCTTTCTAGCATATTCATTCTTAAACCAATGCGGCAGCATTGCAAAGAACTTTTGGCTGCGCACTCATTTTGTCCTGGACCCGCTCTTAACACTTCTCGCGAGATTAAAAATCCAATCTTCGCCCTGGCAGACCATGAGGCAACCTGTTATGGTCTTGGAGTGGATACATTCCATCAATGGCGAGATAAGATTGGGGATTCCAGCGTCGTGCGATTGGGGCAAAAGTTTGTTAGGTCAGGCGAAACAAGGCTCGATAAAGGCTCTCCCCCGAGAGGATGGGTATAGGTAGGAACATTTCAATGGAACTGCAAGCGTCTCGAGAAAAGCACCCCCCGAGCCATAAGGCAAGACAAAAAAAGGTCGGCGTCCTCTTCCGATCGTTGCGCCCTCATCAGTGGATCAAGAACGGGTTTATTCTGCTTCCCCTGATATTTGCCCAGCAGACGTTCAGTTTTCCCCAATTGATTCTGACATTACAGGCCTTGGCCATATTTTGCCTCATGACGGGGGGCGTTTATCTCATTAATGATTTCCTTGATGTGGAACTGGACCGCAAGCATCCGCAAAAGCGGCACCGGCCCCTGGCATCAGGACAGATTTCCCCTGAACTGGCAGTCGTTATCGCCACGCTGGTTCTCTTTTCGTCCATGGTTTGGGCGTTCTTTGCGAATGGGGGGTTGTTTCTTGTTTGCATGATTTACCTAACAATTCAATTTTTTTACAACTACCGCCTTAAAAACATTGTGATTCTCGACATTTTTTGCGTGTCTTCAGGGTTTTTCCTCAGGGTCATTGCAGGGGCGGTGACCATTCAAGTCCCCATGTCCCGATGGCTCATCATTTGTACGATCCTGCTCGCCATGTTTCTTTCGCTGAGCAAACGCCGTCACGAACTGGATGTCCTTGGCGAGGAAGAGGCCGGGAGTCACAGAAAGGTGCTGGCGGAATACAGCCTCCATCTATTGGATCAAATGATCGGCGTTACGACTGCCGGGATCCTCTTGAGCTATCTCCTTTACTGCACTGCACCGGAAACGGTTGAAAAATTTGGCACGGACCACCTGATTTATACTTTTCCTTTCGTTCTCTACGGCGTCTTCCGGTACCTTTATCT
This sequence comes from uncultured delta proteobacterium, assembly GCA_963830155.1. Classification (GTDB taxonomy): domain Bacteria; phylum Desulfobacterota; class DSM-4660; order Desulfatiglandales; family Desulfatiglandaceae; genus CAWHLE01. Next base: position 127,963 of record CAWHLE010000007.1, read on the forward strand.
CATTTACCAAAGGCATGAGGGGGGCTCACCCGAGCGGATCCTGGTTTCAGATTTGTCTATGCTTGCAAGCGTTTTCCTTTGGGGCATCGCATGCCTGTTGATCGTGCACGGGGTGATATAAGTGCAGGGCTTAAGTCGCCGAGTCGTCCTTTTTCTGACGCTGGGGATGGTCTGTTACACAGCTCTGGCCTTTTTCGGCAAGGGAGGGAAGTTCTGGGAGTCTATTCGTGTCTTCCCATTGACTTACCTACCCCTCCTCCTGGGCCTGGCCTTGATGAACTATTGCTTACGCTTTTTGCGGTGGCAGATTTACCTCAACGCACTGGGCATTTCCCTCAAGGTGCGGAGGAGCTTTCTGATTTTCATGGCTGGCCTTACCATGACGGTCACCCCCGGCAAGGCGGGAGAGGCCCTCAAGGCTTACTATCTTAACAAGGAGGAAAACGGTCTCTGGACGAAGGGGCTTTCCATTGTATTTGCGGAGCGGCTGACCGATCTGCTGGGTGTCTTGATTCTTGTGGGTCTTGGCTTGACCATTTTCCCGCACGGGATCCCATCGGTGCTTCTGGGATCAGGTGTGTCCTTTTTGCTTCTCCTGTGGTTTTTGCGCCCCGGGCTGTTCCAACGCCTGGTTTACCATCTGAGAAAGGTCCCGGCCATGAAAATGCCGAGCGAATCCCTTTTGGAAATACACGCAAATATCCGCCGACTGCTCCTCCCATCGAGACTGCTGCTGACCTTGCTGATCTCGTGCGGGGCCTGGTTCTCGGAATGTCTCGTGCTCCACGTGGCATTGCTGGCCAACCGAACCCAATTCAGTTTGTTTCAAGCTATTTTCGTCTACGCGTTGTCCACCCTGGCAGGCGCACTATCCCTCCTTCCCGGCGGGCTGGTCGCCACGGAAGGCAGCATGACAGGATTGCTGCTTCTGTCGGGATTGCAACGAAGCCAAGCCGTTTTGTTGACCTTTGTTGTCCGTCTTTGTACGCTTTGGTTTGCCGTATTCCTGGGTATGATCGCCTTTTTCGTTTTACAGCGTACCCGGCCAGAAAGGGGAAAATCTATCAGATTTCCGTCGTCAGGGTGAGATGGGCAAGTGAGGTGCAAACGAGATGAATAAACCGGTGGTTGCCATTTTAAAAACCACCCCGGAAGGGGTTCTCGAAGATATTCCAAGACTGATGGAGATGGCGGGCGTTCGGACTGCACTGGAGACGGGGAAGACAACCATACTGAAAGACAATCTCTCCTGGCATTATCCCTTCCTCTCCGCAAACACGACACCCTGGCAACTGGAAGGCACCATTCTGGGACTCAGGGCAGCCGGCCTGAGCGATCTCGTGGCCGTGCACAACAATACGGTGGTTACGGATCCTTTCAAAGGAAACCGTCTTAACAAACTGTGGCCCGTCTATCAGCGCTACGAGATCCCTGAGAGGTACAACTTTTTAGCAAAGGACATCCGTTGGGAGCCTTATAGGCCCAAGGCTCCCATGAGGGTGCTTAACAGGATCTATCCTGACGGAATCAGAATTCCCGGCTTTTTTCGCGATAAGAATATTGTTCATCTCCCGACGGTCAAGTGTCACGTCTATACCACGACATCAGGATCCATGAAAAACGCCTTTGGCGGCCTTCTCAACACGCGGCGGCATTACACGCACAGTTTCATCCATGAGACCCTGGTGGACCTTCTGGCCATTCAGAAGGAGATACATAGGGGTATTTTCACCGTGATGGATGGGACCTTTTGCGGGAACGGGGCCGGACCCCGAACCATGATCCCCGTGGAGAAGGGGTTGATACTCGCCGGCGCCGATTCGGTGGCAATCGATGCAGTTGCCGCCAAGATCATGGGGTTCGATCCCATGAAGATTGATTATATACGGTTGGCACACGAGGACGGTCTCGGGGTGGGAAGGCCCGAAGAAATTAACGTGTGTGGAGAAAACATTACTCACATGAATTTTCATTTCAGCGTGGGACACAACATGGCAAGCCGCATCGGGAGTTTCCTTTGGTTCAGTCCTTTCAAGAAGCTTCAAAAACTATTCTTCCGAACGCCGCTGGTGTACGCCTTTGTTTTTGGTTCATATTTTTATCATGACCGACTGTGGTGGCCTTTCGTGGGGCGGCGTCTCATGGAGGTCCTCAGACTGAATACGGTTTGGGGCAAATGCTTTGATCAGTACGAGGCTGGCTAGGATCTGATGGCGCTTGCCTTTTTTGATCTGGACGGGACCCTCACGAAAATCGATACCTTTGTGCCCTATGGTGTAACGGCCTTGATCCACCGGCCATGGCGAATGTTCCGCGTCGCTACGGTCATCAGAGGATTGATCAGTCTTCTGATAGGACAAATTGACTCGCAGTCGTTTAAGGAGACCCTTATCTCTGTTTTTCTGGGGGGCGCCACAAGAGAAGACATCGCCCGGTGGAATAAAATGTTTTTTCGTAAGGTATTTCCTCCGCTTTTACGCCAGAGATTGCTTTTAAGGGCACGGCAACACCAGAAGAGCGGCGATCGCGTTTTTATTGTCTCAGCGTCTCCCGATATTTATCTGGAACCCTTCGTCAAACAGTGGCGGTTCGATGGTCTGATTTGCACAAGGCTTGAATTCAAAGAGAGGCGCCTGTCAGGGAAGATTCTGGGCAGAAACTGCCGCGGAGATGAGAAGGCGAGAAGAATTAGAGCGCTCTTTACAGCCGCTGAGCTAGATGGATCATCTGGGTACGGCAATTCCGATGCGGATAAACAGATGCTAGAAATCGTTAGCGTGGGCTATTTCGTGTCAAGAACTGGTTTGATTTCCCATCGTCTTTGACCTGAGAACCATCCATCCAAAAGGGCGCCGTTTCAATTTGTCGCGAGGGACTCCAATCGAGGAAACGCCCAATCGGGCCGGCCCCCCATGATACTTGAGACATCGAGAATCGGCCCTTCGTCATTTAGCACTTTCGAAAGCTGCGGATCTTTCAGAATGGCACAAATAGAGTGGGGTTCATCCCCAATCAATGCGATATCGCTGACCAACCGGATACCGTGACTATAGTCGGCATAAGAAGCACCATGTACCGTACTGAGTGGCTGGATAGGCGACCCTAGAGCCCGGTGCCAGCCGTAGATCGCAATTTTTCCGTTCTGCCCGCTCAATCGTCTTGTAAGAACGACATCCTTCTTATGTCCTGAAGCCAATTCCCCCAGCGGACTGCCCAGGGCGAGGCGTTGCGCTCTAATCCTTTGATTGTGTTGGATATAGTAGGCCGTTGAACACATGCTGGGACCTGGAGTCATGGGCTCGGGCCTGAAGTGGCAAACCGATTGTTCGTAGATGGCATCGACCATTTTCTTCGTCGGTAGGACAAACCCAAAACGGGTTGCAACATCACTCGCTGTGTACAAACTCATCGGTATTCTTACAAAATCACTGTTCGACCCAACCGCCAGGTAGTCGGGCATGACAAAAATGGTTGCGGTCACTCTCCTTCCGTCATCGAAAGTATGATCCAGAAAGACCGGTCTGAGCGTTCTGAGAAAGTCCGGCAAGTTGCCCTCAAGCAGCTGCTCCAAGATCGCCTGTTCTCTGGGCTTGCCTTCCATTCCGCTGATGCACCTGGCGAATTCTGAACCGGTCAATGCGGAGCGCGACCTTCGGGGAATGTATTGTGTTAATGCAGTGCGCCAGGCAGATAAATCAAAGGCACTGGCAGAAGCGGTTTGGGAACAAAGGGTAAGAGCGAGCAAGAGGCCAAACACCCTGCTTTGCATGATAACCCCCCAGAGGATTCCGCGAACAGATGGCTCTCCTCTATCATATCTGGGAAAGATGGGTCAAGGAGGTGCAGCGATGTAATTCAATTCCGTTCCTTGTCTGCATGATGCATGCCATAACTTCTGACCGTGGACCAAAATCATGAAGAATCGATCTTGTCTTCAGCCTCAGGCCTCACTCTCCATCGCCGAGATGCGAATTTGCTTGACTTGCGAATTAGTCTTTCACCTAATAATTTGGAGTTCTTTCACTTATCCATCTCGCCTGTTACTGGAGGCCAGATGTTAATGAGACACAGCAAATCTCACTGCCCCTTTCCGTAGAACTGCTCTTTCCCGGACTCCCCCCCAGGTATACGCCTTGAGAGGAAACACGGTTGTATCCTGATCCTATGGGCCGGTGGCAAAATAACGCCAACGCTTGGGAAGGGGGGGTTATTCATCCCCTTGCAGGAGACTAGACGTCGTGAAAAGATTTGCCGGAAAGATGAGCATCAAGAGTTTTATCTTTGCTTGGACAACGGGTTTGGTCCTATGCTGTGTTATATTGGCCCTATCCTTGATCCTCAGCAAAAACAAACTCCAATCCATGAGCTCAAGGATCTCTGTTGCATCGAGGGCCCTGGATGTCTCTCGTCAGCTAAACGCCATCATCCTTGAAGGGCGACGCGAAGACCTGTTGTGGAGAGCAACACATGATCCCCGCTACAGACATGACAGATCAAATGAAATGCAGAAAGCCGGCAAGCTCATTGAAGAACTCTACACCTACGCCGCTGGGTCCAATGAAAAGAAACTGATCGCTAAAGTGGAAAACAGTTTCGAGCGTTATAAGGTCGCCCAAACGGCTGATCCGGGGCCCATTATTGAAGACGTCAGTCGCGAAACGGATAATTTGCTCCAAGACGTCAAGACACTCGGTGACAAAAGCACGAAGCAAGTGAGAGAAACCGTTGACGCAAGCGAGCGTCTCAACTCGCTCGTCGACCTCTGGTCTATCTCGGTCAGTTTGTTTGCCTTGATCATGGCCGCAGTTGGCTCGATCGCCCTGGTGAGGAGGATATTGCCGCCAACCCTGGCTCTGGTGAGGGCGGCCAAGAAATTTGGGCAGGGTGATTTCAACGCGAGGATAGACAGTTATCGGGAAGACGAACTTGGAAGGCTATGCCAGACATTTAACCAAATGGCCGAGGGCATTACCAATCTTATGAAGGACCGCATGAATTTCGTGGCTGCCGTCGGCCATGATCTGCGAAACGCCTTGGTCGTCGTTGGGGGTGCTGCGCACAGATTGAAGAGAAAACTGCCTCCACCCAATGAGCACGAAATATGGCTTGATCGGATCGTCGACCAGGCAGGTTATCTTGACAAACTTATCCAGGATCTGATGGATTCCGCGCGGATTGAAACGGGCGAAATGGCCCTACAGTTGGCAGAGATTGAGCTGACGTCTTTTGTCCGAAGCATTCAAGAACTTCAACGCGACACGTTTGCGAGCCACCAAATTTTCTTTGAGAGTAACGGTGAGTGCTATGTTAAGGCGGACAAGCGGCGGCTTGAAAGGGTCTTTACGAATCTCATATCCAATGCGGTGAAATACAGCGAGAACGGTTCCAACGTGCTGTTGAAAGTGGACCGGACTGAAGCAGATGTCTTAATCCTCGTTAAGGATGAGGGGGTCGGGATTGACCACGACGAAATCCAAAAACTATTTCAACCTTTTAAACGACTTGACCGAACCAAAAATATGGCCAAAGGAACCGGCCTGGGCCTTTTTTCCGCCAAGAAAATTGTGGAGGCCCATGGAGGCAGCATAAAAATATCAAGCGAATCGGGAAACGGCACGACCGTTGAAATCAGACTGCCTGTGACAAAGGTCCTCTGAATGTCCCCGGCCTGTGCAAACGAACCAGCCTTGCCGTAACGAATCATCACGCCCTCCCATTACGAGCTTTTGATGGGTGAAAGCTCACCAGATCGCCTTGAATACCGTCACAATCGACAAGATGCTCAAGAGAAGGGCAGAGGACCAAGTAAATATATTGGTCAATGTGCTGTTGACCATATGATTCATCACGGATTGGTCGTTGACGAGGCGGATCATGAGAAAAAGGATGATCGGGAGAACCAGGCCATTTAAGACCTGCGATAAATACATGATTGGAATCAAGGGGGCGCCTGGGATCATGACCACCCCGGCACCGAGAATGATCATGAGCGAGTAAAGGATATAAAACTGGGGCGCATCCTCGAATTTGCAGTCCACCGACGATTCCCACCCAAAGGCCTCGCACACGGTGTAAGCGGTGGACAGGGGCAGGATTGATGCCGCAAAGAGGGACGCGTTCAGGAGCCCGAAGGCGAAAAGGCCAGCGGCATAGCGGCCTGCCAGAGGCGTCAGGGCCATAGCCGCCGCTTCGGCGCTGTTAACGCGAATCCCGTGAGTGTGGAGGGTGACGGCGCAGACCAGGATGATGAAAATGGCGATCACCGAAACGGTCACTGACCCCGCAATGACATCCCAGCGCACAATGCGATACTCCTTGGCCGTCAGCCCCTTGTCCACCACGGCAGCTTGGAGATAGAACTGCATCCAGGGTGCGATGGTTGTCCCCACGAGACCAACCAGCATGGTCAACCCCTGAGGGGAGAAATCGATCCGCGGGGTGAGAAACGCCCGGCTGACGTCAGACCAGTCCGGTTTGGCCAAGAATCCGCTGATGATGTAAGCCACATAGAAAAAGCATGCCCCGAGGAATACCTTCTCCACTGCCTTGTACGACCCCTTGACCACGAGAAACCAGACCAAAAAGGCGGCGAATGGTGCTGAAAAGTGGCGGTCGATGTGGAAGATCTCAAGGGAGGCCGCGACGCCGGCAAACTCCGCGACTGTATTGGCAAGGTTGGTGAGGACGATGCCGATCATCAGGTAAAAAGTCACCGCCGCACCGAAGTGCTCCCGGATGAGGGCCGCGAGCCCCTTCCCCGAAACCACACCCATCCGGGCGCTCATCTCCTGGATGAGGATGAGCAACCCGGTGATCGGAACCATGGACCAGAGGAGCCTCAGACCGAACTCGGCACCGGCAAGAGAATAAGTGGTGATGCCGCCGGCATCGTTGTCCACATTGGAAGTGATGATTCCTGGTCCGATCACGGCCAGGATCACGGCAAGGCGGCGCCAGGTGCTCATGCGGCCAGGTGCGGTCTCTGCCCGGTCTGGACCTGCTGGCGGGTTGGGAGGCGGAGCGTTCAGGGTCAAGGGAGGTTCCTTACTGTCTGTCGTTGATTCCCTTTAACAGGTTATCGGCCAAGATGGGGCGCAACCACTTCGAGGATGGCCTTGAAGCGGATGACTCCGAGTATGAGGCCATTTGCGTCCACCACCGGTAGCGCCCTTAACCCATACTTGGCAAAAAGGTCAGCCACTTCGGCCTCGTCGGCGTCCGGTGGCACGGAAAGGATGCGTCGCTCCATGATGGATTCCAGTGAAGCGTTCAGGTCATTTGTCAGGAGTCCCCGGAGGTTGACCGCGCCCAGAAGATGCCCATCCTGATCCTCCACATAGATATAGTAAATCACATCCAGGTCTGCCGCTTCCTTCCGCAGGGCCTCGAGGGCCTGCGCCACCGTGACCTGAGGCGGCTGGGAGAAAAAGCGCGTGGTCATGATTCCGCCCGCGGTTTCCTCATCATGGGTGAGGAGGGACCGGACATCTTCGGCCGCCTCCGGCTCCATTTCATCGAGGAGCGTCTGTGCTTGAGGCTCTTCCAACTCTTGGAGAAGGTCGGTCGCCGCGCTTGGGGACATCTGCTCGAGGACGTCCGAGGCCTTCTCGGCGGGCAGATGCTGGATTAATTGGACCTGGACCTTTGGGTCCGATTCTTCGAGGACCTCGGCGGCCGTATCAATGTCCAGGGCACGGAACACCCGTGCCCGTTCCGGCCGATCCAAGTCCTCAAGGATATCCGCCAGGTCGGCCGGGTGGAGTCGGGCCAGCCGCGCCTGTGAAAACTTGAGCCGAAGAATATCCGATGACCCAACAGATTGCACGAGGCGCCAGTTGATGAGGTTATCGGGGAGGGTGTAACCGAACAGCCATGTGAGGGTGGGCAGGATGAGCCAGTGGAGGCCAACCCGACGCAAGAGCCCTCTGAGGCCCACGTCCACCCCAGCTAGAACCAGGGCACCGTTTCGCTGCCGGAGCTGGAGATCGTTGACCCTTACCACCTTGGCGCCGGCGGTGTCTACGATCTGTTTGTCCAGCAAGGCCTTGCGGAGGAGGATTTCGCCGGAGCGAAGCTCAAATGGAGAAAGGGATTGGCGTGCACCCGGACGCACGCGTACCGCTCCGGCTGCGAGCTCGCTCACCCAAATCCATGGCAAGTACAAACGACCGCGTTGCGGGCCCGTGACGACCAAGCCTGTAACGGGGGCGTCATGCTCCCCGACGTCGGCGGTAAGATCCACCACACGGCCTATGCTTGCGCCTTCTCGTTCAATAACCGGGTGACCCAGGATATCCCAAAGGAACCATGTGCCCCCGGTTTCATTGAGGGCATCGTTTTTCACATGGAGCCAGCCTTTCTACAAAGTGGCCGAATGATACTGCCACCCCAAACTGAAAGCAAGAGGAGAGCGCTAACCGCCTGTACTTCCAGGGCCTCATGCCCTTTGCCCAAACTTAAGCGAAGGATTGGCCGATATCTTGAACCGGGGATGGATCACAAAAGGTGACCTCAGGACCATCGCACGATGGAAGGCACTCCGAAGTGCTGGATACATGGAAAGCAACCCCGAGGAGTATGTTCGGGAGATCACCGGGTTTGGTTTGAATGCCGCAACCGAGCGGGCACGATTTGAAGTCCTGACCGCCCTGGATGGGGTCCAGTGGCCCACGGCCTTTGTGATCCTGCATTTCTTCCACCGCGATCCATGCCCTATTATCGACTTTCGGGTGTTCTGGTCTGTGTCCATGCCGGTCCCGGCGCAGTACACCTTTGATTTCTGGTGGCCCTATGTCCAGTTCTGCCGAGACCTGTCAAAAAGCACTGCCCTGGACATGAGGACGCTTGACCGGGCCCTTTGGCAGTATTCCAAGGAGAACCAGAAGGAGGCGTAAGGGTCAGGGGTCACTCATCACACCTCTTTGTAATCCTTCATCTTCTCAAAGTTCTGCTGCCATATCTGCCTGCTCTCTGTCCTCCAGGAGCTGAACAGGTTGGCGCCTATCAGCCATTTGATTCTGCACTCGTCGCAGACCATCCAGTGGGCCCGGCCCACGTTCAGGTAGTAGTTTTCGTGGCCAGGGACAGGGCAGTGCCCAAAATAATCATCATTAGATTCAACCATTTTCTTGCGCTTCCGTGCTCCCTGTAGATACGGAAGCGCGTAGGAATCGAATCGGAAATTTTTTGCCCTTCTCGATATTAATAAGCGCTTAATTGATAATATAACATACTAGAATTATTAATTTTTATTTCATCGCCTGACACTGGAAAAAAATTACTTGACGCTACAAAATGAACGTGATATCGATTCGCGGAAGGAAACTAAGTTTCCTCAAAGGAGACGATTTTCGGCATCACACGAATTCAGGACCTGACGGGTCCTAGGGAATCATGGTTAACGAATTTGAGATAGGTAACAGAATAAAGGAGACACGCAGAAGTAGAGGGCTCACTCTTAGGGAGCTGGCCACAAGGACCGGCCTTACAAAAGGGTATCTCTCCAAAATAGAATCTAGCCCCAAAGCGCCACCCATTTCTACCTTAATAAACCTTTCCAGTGCCCTTCAGGTAAATCTCAGCACGATACTAGGACAAAGTGAAGAGCCTTCAACTCTTTGTGTGGTCAGGAAGAACGAACGCCAGGACATTGTGCGGGATGGGAGCACATTTGGCTACTCATACAAGTCATTGGCTCATAAATATCCATACAAGAAGATGGAACCTTACATCGTGACTGCTCCGGCCAAAGTGAAAAAGAAATCCTTATTTCAGCATCCCGGAGAGGAATTGCAGATTGTTCTCAAAGGCACCCTCAGGTTTCATCATGGCGATCATAGCTGTGTGCTGGAAGAGGGAGATTGTGTCTATTTCGATTCAGGAATTCCTCACCGAGGCGAGGCTGTGGGTGGAGAGGATGTTGTCGTCTTCATGGTGATTTACACTACTTAGATTGCTCGTAGACGAAAAAGGTTTATGAGGGTGTGTTTGGTGTCATTTGGGCATTAACTCAAATTCAAGCATCTAACAAGAAAGGGGTAAGAGATGAAAAGAAGGGATTTCTTGAAGCGCTTGGCAGTCACATCGACAGGAGTAGCGATTAGTGGCGGGGTCGGTTCCTTGTCGAGGAATTCTTTCGCCGCAAAACGCGAGGAGTTTGGAGAAATTAAAAGCCTTAGGGTCCAGTGCATTTCCGAGACCAGTTGGTTTGACAACAACACCCTTGGTCAAGATGTAAAAAAGGCGGGCGGCATCAACAGCAACCAATACGATGTTACCTACGCCCCTGAAAACGCAGGGGGGTACTCGGCCCTGATCGAAGTTGAGGCTCTTGATGGGAAAAAAACCAAATACCTTCTCGACACCGGGTGGGCACACGAATGGATGGATTATGTCTTCGCCAAAGATGGTATCGACAAAATGTTGAAGGAAAAGGAGATCAATACGCTATTTATCTCCCATGATCACTTTGATCACTTCTGGGGTATTGAGAGTACTCTAAAACACCAGCCCGATATCAAGATCTACTTTCCCAGCACGGCAATGGAGAACAGCAAGAAGCTCCTTAAGGGAGGGGAAATCGCCACGCCGCCAGTAAAAAACAGTGTCCCTCATACAGGAGAGTTGATCGTTACCCAGTCCGACAAATTGTATAAGATTCAAGAAGGCATGGCGCTTGTCTTTTTCAATGCTCCGGCTACGTTACAGGTCAGGGGAGAGAATGTGCTCTATTTCAAAATAAAGGGCAAGGGATACGTGACCGTAACCGGATGCTGCCATCCTGGGATTTTGACCGTAATCAATCATGCCAGACGAAATTTTAAAGACGGTGACAATAATTATGGATGTTACGGTGGCTTGCACATCTCGCCGGTGGAGAACTGGGACCCGAAGTTCGATGACCTCATCATCGGTGTCAAAAACATGAAAATGACCAAGATTGCATGTAATCACTGTACCGGCTGGATCTGGGCCGAAAAAGCGGTTGCAGCCGGACTCCCTATCGTGAAAGGGACAGACAAGAACAAATCTTACCAGAAGGTTGGCACGGTGGCCAAAGCTAAGACGTCGAATGTCTATACTGGAAACGGTGACCAGGTGACTTTTGGCTAGGGTCTCTGCAAAGGCTGACTGGATTAGACTTCCAGTTTCGCTTGACCGGGAATGCGGTGAGTCTTCAATTCCGGTCAGTCTTTATGGAACCAATGGCTTTTCTAAAGAATTAAGGGGAGAACATGGGCGAACTCAATATTCACGAAAACTGGCTCTCCACTCGCAGACTGATCCCCCGGTGGTCAGTGGGTGTTTCAGGTTTGTTGAATTTGATCGTTATCCTCTTAGCCACCGCCGTGATTTGGTGGGTGTTCTTTTCAATCGAAGGGATTTATAAACTCTATACTCCGCTCCTGGGCTTTGCCCTGATGATTTGGATGTTGTTGATCCTCCTTTGGCAAATCGATACTTTCGATTTTTGGCCTCTCAGCAGAGGATTTCTCACACGCTCCTCTCCTTTATTGAAAGGGGGATTCCTGACCGCTCTGACGATTCTGCTTTTGGTTTTGATCCTTTTCGGGCTTCTCTTTTCCGTAATCGGTCGATATGGGATCACCTATTTCAACTGGAACAGCCTTACGAAGTTCGGCGAGTTGGGTCAGGATCCGAATACGGCGAGAGAGACGACATCCTGGGCGTTTATTGCCCTATCGGTCCCTTTCTTCTGGCTGACCCTCCTCTGGATAGTTGGGGTGGGAAATGATCTGTGGCTTGAACTTCATCAACCTAAACTTGGCTTGGCCAATTGGCTGGTAATAACCGTGGTGAGCATTCCTCTCTTTTTCATTTTTTACCACCCCCATCTCGGATCAATGTTCTACCCAGCGCAAGTGTACACGGCAGTACCTCCTTGGTGGAAAGATATCGCTCAGACAAACAGCGCGGAATTCAATATGGGGTGGATGTTTTGCATTGTGGTGGTCACGTTTTTCACAGTGCATCTCTGGGAAGGTAGACCATGGTCTCTGATAAAGCGACAGCCTTGGAGATTTTTATTTGTCTTGGTGGGAAGCTCTATTCTGGGTCTTCTGATGTTCAAGGCTGAACTTTTTATTATGGATTACATGTGGGAAGCGGCCTATATTGGTGGACAAAACGAAGCCAATTTCGGGTGGCGTTTCAGCCAAACAACTACAATGGCCAACTTCATCCTTGTGCCTGCCATCATGCTAAATTTCTTTTTCAAATCGGCTTTCGGTCGGATGGGGATATTTTTAAAGGGAACAATTATGACTGTTATCGCGCTTTTCGCAGGACTCCTGTTTGCCTGGGGTTATTATGCCTTTGCTCCCGCCTTGCTCGGAGTAAACCCCGGGGTCTCTCATCCTTCTGAATTCCCTGCCGTTTTTCTGTTGTTGATCATAAATTTGCTGGTAATTCAAGATAGTTTCTTCGACGGATGGCCGGGGTATAAGCTTGTTAAGAACTGAATAGATTGAGAGGGACCGTCCTTTTTTCAACTTTCTCGGATGCCTTATGGAGATAAGAACTCAAATCGATTCGGTTGGTGCCGTCGAAGGAATTTTTTCTAATCTCTTTTTTTCGCTCTTTCCACAGGAAGATGCTCGGATGCATTTCGGCTATTCCAAGATCAGCCCAGTAATCGGTAGACGAGGACTGCCTGGCTGGTATCTCTGGTTCCAAGGAAAGCAGGGATCTTTTAAACTGGAACTGCTTGGGAATCTTCCCGACCCTGAGGATCCAAGAAATGCTTTCACCGAGGAGCCTATTATTGGAAGCCAGATGGTAATTCGTTACTACCCCTCGGAAGAGGAAAGTATCTTGGATAGTTACTCCTGTTACGAGCAGATGGTCCGTCTTAGCTCTCTTTTCGACCATACAGGCACGCCCACTGTCGAGGGAACTGATCACATTCGGGATTCTTTTTTCACCGTGGGATTCTTGAACGTCCGGACGGATTTATCAAGAAGTTTTCTGGAACTGGAGTGTGTGGCTCCGGAAAGGTGGATCGATTACCGCTCGGAAGGAGTTTATCTGAAGAATGGTCAGGAATCCGAGTTTGAAGCTGTGCCTCCTGGCGGACTGGACCGTGATGTACCTGGATGGGTTCTATCTCATCAATTGTTCGATAAGATCATGTTGGGTTTAGGGTACGTATACAGGGCATCGCCCATTTCAGTGTTTCTTTCAAAGGAGAGAGCATTCACTTTCACCATCGATGGCAACAACCGCGTGACCAAGCAAGATGCAGCGGAGTTATCTCAATTTCACCTGATTGTGGCTTTCGAAACTTCTAGAACAGAGGCAGCAAAGATCGGACCCCAACTGTACAAGGAGAGTGTCCGAAGGGGTCTTCAATTGGCAAACTTGAAGCTACTGGGCGAGTGGGATCAACCCCCTTTCAAGGCTAACTGGATCAACCCTGACTGGTGGTGGACTAAGGAGATGACATTTTCCGGTCCCACGGCCTTTCATTGCTGTGGCCACGACCATTAGTATAAACCCTGAAGGATGGGAAAAAGGGATGGACGAGACGCGGAGAAATTTTTTCAAAAACTTCTTGGGTGGAAATATTCTGAAGCTCGCTAGCCAGGTCCAGGATTCATTTCAGCTGGGGAAGGCTGATGCCGAATATTTCCAATCTTTCGAAACCAGCTATCCTCTGATTTCCGAATACATGGAATTTGTAGAGGATGAGATAAGGGATTTGAAAATTGACCCGACCGGGAAGTCCAAGCTCGAAATTGCAGAAGAGATTTATAGGAAGAAGGGCGAGAATAGAATCCAACACACTCTAAATGCAAAACCGCAGCTATAGCAACACTCTTTGAATGCCCTATCGCTTTCAGCAAATATCCGATCAAGAGTGGGTGAATTCGATCGAGCGTCAAGGGCTCAAATGTAATAGCAGCCAAGCCGCTGAGCGGAGAGATTTCCGAGGAATCGTGCTCCAATCAAAAAGCCATATGTTTGGATTCTTGCCGCAGTAAGCGCGCAATAGCCAGTTGATTGGGCCTCTGAGCTTCTTGAACTCCCGCGCCGTTTCTGAAACCCTGTGCCGTGTAGCGTAATGGATCTTCTCCTTGAGTCATTGATTCAGAAACGCGTCGTTGTGGTACTCCAGCCGGATCTTCACGGATTCAAAGATTTGCAGTGCGCTTCCTCCTTCTGCGAAAAGTCACAGAGGATAAAGCCTACCATGCAGGTCTATCATTTGGATATCTCAGTGGAAATAGACCGTCAGGCGCTGGTTGCCATATCAAGCTATGTCAGATTTGGGGCAGGCGCTGAAGTCAACGCCACGCTCAGTCCCTCTCTTCTCGTACCAGTCCATCTCCTCTTTGGCCGGACGCATCAGTTCCTCTGGACGTTTATGTATGAGCCGCACAGCCTCCGACGGACAGGGTGACACATTCACCCCGCAGCCCTTGCACTTCACACGGGCGAAGCCATTATGGAGGATGCCGCAAACCAGGTAGCGATAGATAACCTGCCTTACGTGTGGGCGGAAGAGGCCGTATTGTTTCGCAAAGATCTCATCGTAGACCTGTTCCAGCCTTTCAAAGTGATCTTCCACACATTGATAGTATGTAGTGACCCTGAAGAATCCTCTGAAAAGAGGGTTCTTTGTTGGGAAGGAGCTGGGAAGTCAATACAGACAAGGTTTTTCAGACCATGCAATTTTCAAGTTTTTTCTCATTTTCAGCAGTCTGCTATCATTTTGCTACTATCCTGTTTCAACCGCAAACGTTCTGATGCAAAATCCACTCCGAAGTGATCCCGCTCATCATTTCAGAGTTCTAAGAGATTTGAAAACAGGGGGAAGCTTCTCTTTTCGTGACGTATAATGCCGCTACCGGCATCGATCAACTTTTTATGGTTCCAAAAGGACATCGACCCGCCAAAGCATCTGCAAACGATGAAAATGATGGGATCTACTTTCCCTGGAGATGAGCTAGGCTGCCATAGAGTCGCAGTAGGTGGGCGTATTCGTTGACATCATAGAAATCGCATTTTCCTGCAGTAAACGCTTTTGCAACCTCAACGGTGAATCTTGCAGCCATTTCAATATCAATAACCTGGTTTGCTCCCGAGGCACTTCCGGCTACAGGGACGGCGGCGGTAAGAGCCACTCCAACAACTGGAGCTGCTGTAGCAGTGGCGGGCTGCATAATGCTATTTATGTGATATATTTCATTCCCATAGGGTGTGATATCTTGTGTCGTAATCGGAAGGACTGCGGGAGGTTGACCGGATACGGACCGCATGATTTCAAGAAGTGAATCGCTCACTCTCAAAATGTACCCCTCCTTGCATGTAGGTGTTATGGCAAATCCTCGTTGATTGATCACCCAGTTGCCTTTGGTCGTGTCGATTGAGAGAATTGCAGTCATGGATTCGTCCACTTCCATCCTATTCATGATCTCCATACCCACTGGAGAACCCATAAACGGGGTAGGCTCGTGGGGAATCGTTGGAGCACTGGGGCAAACATGAGTCGTTATTATCACGTCGCCAAGCAAGGTATCTCCTCTCAAAGCCATCTTGGCGAGTTTTGCTGCTGAAGCGAGAGCGACAATGCAACCGTCTGCGTCAGAGACAAGCCCCAGACAGGATGGCCTTGCCCCGACCCCTCCCAATCGACCTATTATCCCCAACGTGAACCCCACCTGCTTCGGTGCTTTTAGAGTTGCTTTCACGAAATCCGTGGACCCATTTTCACCAGCGACAGTCTCGACCTCAACGTTTATCGGTCCTGATCCTATAAGCCACTCACGGACACGTTCTCCATTAACTCGAGGATCATCAAGCAAATCCATTATCTCCATTACCTGATTCAGCATTCTCTTCCTCCGCACGCATACCGGACTATGGGGCGATTCAACAGATCTTCGAGCCGCTTGAAGAGAGTCAAGTCCCTCATGCCTGCCCCGAGGATTAGGGTTTTTTGGCTAGACGCCAAAACAACTACGTGCATCCCTTCCCTCACATCGGCAGAATTTACAACCTCGCCCGTCTTTTTTTCAAAGAGAGTGATCAAATCTGGAAACGTGTAGTGCCGAACTCCATCATAATCCAATGTGATAAATTCATTGAGGAAAGAGAGCTCAAGCCCCGAGTCCAAGACGGCGCTTCCAATGTCAAAACCACCTTTAGTCACCAGTTCGAGCCTCGTCACTGCCCCTTGAGCGAAGACGTCACCGGATAAACGTTTTTTCACAGCCTCCCAGGGTGGAGCTTCAGATTTTCTTGCTTCAAGATTCGCTCTTCCAAGCTCGATCGCATGTTTCAGAGCCCCGACCGATGCCGTTTCGGTAAGCCAGCTTGCCGGAACGGGGTTTCGCGCAACGGCCACCAGTCCTCCTGCTCTAATGGATGCTTCTCGGATCAATGCCGAGCAACTCTCAATCGGTCCCTGAGTCAAAACCTTGAGTTTTCGGCCCGTGTAGGGATTTCCCCCGCATGCTGCCTGAATGGAATAATACCCTTCTTTCTTGTGAAGACCCAAACTTCCCATCAATGCAAAAGGGTGTGCCCTCCCATTACATGGGGCGTCGATCAAAGGCAGACCAAGGACTGCAGCCTGAATCAAACCATTGGCCGACGCGAAACCGCCCATTTCATTCTGAATGAGACCTGCAAGAGGCCTGTCAAGCTCATTCATGATCATTTGCACGGCATGGACAAAGTCCATCGGTTTCACGAATTTTTCTTTTGCAGCCGGCGCACCCACAGCCGAAACGGTGAGGACTAAGCTATCTGGAGAAAGGTCAGAGAGGGAGATGATTTCCGGCGAATCTAGGCTCAATGCGAGATGAGCAGCTTCAAGTCCGCTCGGCATTGAGCCTCCACCCCCTCCTCCTAAAATGGCCCCGCCATATACAAGGGCTTCAGCTGTTTCCCAGTCTATTCTCATCGAGCCTCCGCAGAATGAGCATTTGAACAAAAAATCAGCCACCCCCAGCAGGCCGCGTAGCGGCTAGGACATCTCCAGGGTTAAGCACATACTCCCATTCTACGTTTCTTCCATTCACGAATATTACGACACCCGCTTTTTCGGTCAACCCTAGTTCGGTAAGAACACTTCCTGCTGTAGATCCGGAAGCAATTTCCAACCTCTGGCTATATTGCTGATCACCACTTGGAAGATGCTTGTTAAGGCCGTGATAAAGCCGAACTTCTATATCCATTCATGCAACCGCCTTCATCTCCTGATTTAAGCCGTCACCGCATCCTCAATACCCTTTACGTCTGGAATCAAACCAAGGGATGTAAGAACCTCACGGGTTGGCCGACCCGTCTCCGGATCGTATCCTTGAAGACGATAGTACTTCTTCAGCATATCTCTGAGTTCACTCTCCGAATTCACCTGCCCTTTATGAGGTCCTTCACTTATAGGTTCGTTCATGAGACGAAAAGGCAATGTGTCCATTCTCCCCGGGTTCTCTCTCAGATTGAACATGCGCTCCAAGACGACGATTCGCCGGCCAATGTTCAACAATTGCAGCTCATTCAAGTTCACCCCCAAACCGGCCTTGATCAAACGGCAAAGGGATGAGACACTCACGATATAAGAGGATGTGGTGGCGAAAGAGCAGATCCCTAAGGCGTCTGTTACGGCGAAGACGTCTTCATGCCATCGGACCAGTTCCGGCTTTCCTTCAGTACTGGTGGCGGGGGGAAGCTGTTCTTTCCCTAAAAGTTGTTTGAAAAGTTCTACCGCTTCAGGGAAGCGGGCAAACTCGGTCATGGGTTGTGCATGAAGATGGTCTGGACCCCTAGGATTGACAGCGAAGGCTAGAGCGTAAGCCTTGGCAACTCGGGTATCTACGCGGGACTGCTCCAGGCCATTCGCCTGAACGGCCCACTTCCAGGAATCTCCCCCAAATTTTTCCGCCAGCCGTCTTGTGCCGTCGGCCAAAAGATCTCCTACCCCTTGTCTATAGGCAATTCTCTTAAGGAGCTCGACCATTGCGGCGCCGTCTCCCCACGATAGATTCAAGCCTTCACCTATCTCTGGCGGGACAACCCCTCTTTCGACCGACTCAAGCAACCATTGAATCACGCCGCCCGCTGAAATCGTATCCAATCCCAAATCGTTACACAGCTCATTGCCTTTGAGAACGGCTTCTGTATCTGTTACGCAACAGCCAATTCCGAGCGCCGCCAGCGTCTCATATTCAGGTCCGCCTGAGACGCCTTTGTACGGACCTTCCTTAACTTGATGAAACTTGTGGCACGCCAGAGGACAGGCAGAGCAAGCCGCGCCATTTGTCATGTAACCTTTTTCAACGAGGAAGGTTCCTCCCAGCCGATGACCGCCCTCAAGACGGTTTTTGCGGAAATTCATCACGGGCAATGAGTAGCCTTCATTTGCCATCTCTATAGTGGCTGGCAGTCCCGTAGTCCACGTACAGTTTCGCTTTTACGCTCTTTTCGATTTTTGCTAGAATAGCGAGAACCTCGTCTTGGAAAGACTTCCTGTCGGCCACGAGAGTCTCACCCGATCCCCGGACTGCTATGGCCTTTAGTTTCTTGGAGCCCATGACTGCCCCCAAGCCACCCCGCCCGGCAGCGTGATAGAGGGAGGTCATGACGCAGGCAAATCGTACCAAATTTTCACCAGCCGGGCCGATCGCAGCAAGGTCCCAGCCCATTCCTCCCAACTCATTCTTTATGTGTGCATCGGTTTCTCGAACCGTTTTGCCCCAAACGGGTGACGCATCTCGAATTTGGATCGTTCCGTCCTCGATGACAACAAAGACAGGCTCCTCAGAAACGCCAGAGACAGCAACAGCGTCCCACCCGGCTCTTCGGAGGCACCTGGCCCAAGCGCCGCCGGTGTTCGTTTTGAAATAGAGGCCTGTAGCTGGACTCTTGGAGCTGATCGTCACCTGGCCTGCAGTGGGAGCGGGCATGCCCACCAGCTTGCCTGTGCCGAAGATAATTAGGTTATCAGGCCCAAGAGGATCGACGCCGGCGGTTTGCCCTTCAAACAGCAGCTTGGCATTCAGACCTCGGCCTCCCAGATAGAGGTCGAAGTCAGACCGAGATCTGCTTTCGATATCCACCGACCTAGTGCTTAGATTGATTTTAGCAATCTTAAACTCAAGACTTCCAGATCTCATGTTCACCTCTTAATTCCTGCAATTTTCTCGTTTTTAAACAAAGATCCTCAAGGACAGAGTCCGAGTCAACCTCCACCCACCTAATCGCTCCAGGATAGCAGAATTTGACGCACAAAGGATCACCGCCGCATAAATCGCATTTTAGGGCCTTCTCTGATGTTATGACGATTCCCTGGTAAGGACAAGCCTCCGCACAGATACCACAGCCGGTGCACTCGGCATCGACAACTTCGAATATGCTCTTTCTTTCGTTGTACCTTAGGGCGTCCACCGGGCACGCTTCAACACAAGGGTGCTGCGCGCAATGCTCACATAGCAGCGGAATGAAAACAGTTCTGGGTTCATCCTTTCTTAGGTGGACCCTTGACTGTCTATCCGAATATTGATTCGTGATGTGACCGGAGCAGGCGTCAACACAAGCCTCACAACCCGTACACTTTGTCAAATCAACAAGAAGGGCTTTTTTCATAGGCGCCTACCTTTCGCTATTCTTGAGGCCAAAAAGCGCTTGCTTTCCAGCCCGAATGATCAATGCCAATTGAGCGACATTCTTACCAAGGGACTTGGCCGAAACCACAGCGGCTTTGGCGCTAAAAGAACCTTCCTGGGTCTTCTTTTCAATAGCATCATGGTCTCTCAAGAGTTCTGTCCAGCCACTGGCGCCGATGTATCCCTCCCATAAATTGCCTGCAATAGGCAGACAACCTGTAATGAGTGCATGATTTACAAGTTCTGTAATGGCATGTTCCTGCCCGGAGAAGAGATGCATCCCCTGGCTGATGATCCCCATGGCCTTAAGGGGTTTGACAAACCCACTGCTGGACTCGGAGGGGACAATTTTTGTGATGCCTGACTGGCCGAGTCGATCAATGAAACACTTTAGTTGTCCAGGTATGGACATGTGATAAACCGGAACGGAATAAATAATTGCATCTGCTTTAACCCAGCGTGGAGCCAAATCCTGGAAATCATCCTCCACTACACATTGGCCTTCTTTCCCCTTGCGTCTGCAACCGTAGCAATGAAGACATCCCCCAAACTGCTTTTTTGCAAAGGAATAATCATCGATTTCCGCCTCCGGCGCGACATCTTTGGCTGCCTCCAAAGCTTGGCTTAGCAGGAAATAGCTATTTGCTTTCCCGCGTGGACTTGCTGAGATTCCCAGTATTCTTAAGCTCATAATCACTCCTCATTCTCTCCAGTAAGAAAAAATCACTGGAAGTCGTTGCACCTTACCCAGTGTCCCGACCTCACCTCCACCAGATTGGGTGCATCTCTCTCACAACCTTGTTTCTTCTCCGAACAGCGAGGGTGAAACCGACAACCCGGTGGAAGCATTGCAGGGTTGGGCACATCGCCGGACAGGGTGATTTCATACCTTTTAGGTTCGTCCCCGAAAGTCGGGATAGCTGAGAACAGGGCGCGGGTATAAGGGTGAAGAGTATTCTCGAACAGGTCCGGCGTTGGAGCCATTTCAACGATTTGCCCCAAGTACATGACCGCAATTCGGTTGCTCATGTGATTAATCACGCTAAGATCATGCGAAATGAATAGATAAGTTAGGTTCAGTTCCGTCTGAATCTCCTTAAGGGTATTCAGAATCTGAGCTTGCACACAGACATCAAGGGCAGAGGTCGGTTCATCTAGAATCAAGAACTTGGGCTTGAGTGCTATTGCCCTGCAGATCCCAACTCTCTGTTGTTGTCCACCGGAAAGCTCACGAGGATACCGATTATAGTGTTCCGGACTGAGACCCACCGTTAAAAGTAATTTTATCACTTCGTCATCAACGCTTGTGGCGATTTTTTTTCCATGAACGATAAAAGGTTCCCTTATTGTGGCTCCCACTGTCATACGGGGGTTCAAAGAGGCCTGGGGGTCTTGAAAAATCATTTGGATATTTTTTCGAATAGCCGAAAACTCGGAGTCATCGATACCCAAGATATCTCTGTTTTCAAATATAATACTCCCGCCGTCTGCATCGATGAGACGACAAAGAAGTCTGCCAACCGTTGTTTTGCCACAGCCAGACTCACCAACCAACCCCACCGTCTCTCCGTGATCTATGCCCAGACTAACATCATCGACAGCCTTCACCCGACTCTTCCGGAACCCAAAAGGCCCACTAACAGTAAAGGCTTTTTCCAAGTGCTCTATATTTAGGAGTTCAGACAATTCTCAGTCCCTCATTTGCTAGAAAACAAGACGCCCAGTGTCCTTCCCCAATTTCGAAGAAAGCCGGGCGTTCAGCTTTGCATCGGTCCATTGCAAACCGGCATCGCGGATGAAAACGGCACCCCGGTGGAGGATCGATCAAGCTAGGCACTGTGCCACCGACTTCAGAAAGTCTATTTTTTTTCGCTCCAAACCGAGGTAGGCTATTTAACAGTGCGCCGAAATACGGATGTCGGGGCTCACTTATAACCTTTTCCACGTCACCAAATTCAACCACATTGCCGGCATACATGACATACATTCTGTCGCAGAGATTAAAGATGGTCCTTAGATCATGACTAATGAAAAGCATGGAGAACCGAAATCGTTCTCGAAGTTCCGTAATGAGCTGAAGGATTTGCTTTTGAATCGTTGCGTCAAGAGCAGTGGTCGGTTCATCGGCAATGAGAAGAGCGGGGTTGGAAGAGAGAGCGGTGGCGATCATAACGCGCTGACGCATACCCCCCGACAATTCGTGGGGGTACCTATTAACCACTGTTTCGGGGCTCGAAATGCGAACGCTGCCGAGGAATTCTATGGCCTGCCCCAAGGCTTCCTTTCTCCCTAGCCCCTTATGCAGCCTGATGATATCAACCATCTGGGTTCCTATTTTGTAAGTTGGATTGAGGGCGGACATAGGTTTTTGAAAAATCATTGAAATGTCTCCTCCTCGCACGTGGCGGATTTCCTCCTCGGTCTTCTCCATTAATTCTTCGCCGAGAAAATTGACAGATCCGGAAATAATCCTGCCTGCAGGATATTGGATCAACCGCATAATCGACAGAGCTGTAACAGATTTCCCACAACCCGTCTCCCCCACAAGTCCTACAGATTCGTTCGACTTAATAACCAAATCAACACCGTTTACTGCATCTAGCTCTCCTTCATAGGTATAGAACCGTGTCCTTAAGTCTTTTACTGCCAGTACGAATTCATTATTCGTAACTATTGAATTACTCCGCACGGCCTTTCTAGCTCCGCTCATAGATATCTCGAATCGCATCTCCCAGCAGGCAGAACCCGAGAACAAACCAAAAGATCGCGAATCCAGGGAAGGTGGCAATCCACCACCACTTCGGAATAAATATCCGTCCTTTTGCGATCATCAAACCCCATTCGGGCAAAGGTTCCTGCGCCCCGATGCCAAGGAACCCTAATCCAGCCGCTGTGATTACCGCATATCCCATTTGCAGTGTTGCCTGGACGATAATCGGACCCGTGCAGTTAGGCAGAATGTGCCGAAGCATCATTCGGATCTTCGAAATGCCTATCATTCTAGCAGCTTCAATATACAGTTCTTCTTTAATGCTCAGCACCTGGCCGCGGACAAGCCGTGCGTACCACGTCCACCAAACGAGAGCCAATGCAATCATCGTGTTTGTAACGCTTTTGCCTAAGGCAGCTTGAATGCTCAATGCAAGGATCAGAGGAGGAAAGGCGAGGAAGGCATCGGTAATTCGCATAATAGAATTCCCCAGAAACCCTCCGTAGTATCCAGAGATCAGCCCTAAGATAGTGCCTATCGATGTTGACAGTATCACAACGATCAAGGCGATCTGTACGGAAATTCTAGCTCCAAAAATCATGCGGCTTGCAACATCCCTGCCCAAGTCATCCGTTCCAAACCAATGTTCGGCGCTGGGGGATTGCAGCTTCGCTTTAACATTGACTTTGTAAACCTGCTCTGGGTGAGGCGCTATCCATGGAGCAAAAACCGCTGTCACAAGGAGTGTCAAGATCATTCCTATGCCGACAAGGGCCAGAGGTGACCGCTTGATCGAGTAGATTGCATACTTTATCGGATCGTTTTTCGTGAAGGTAGAGACCGCCATTTCAGATTCTCACCCTAGGGTTGATCAGGATATACGCAATGTCGACAGATAAATTTACAAAGGCATAACTGAATGTTACTATGAGAGTGGCTCCTACAATTGCCGGAAAGTCACTTGTAAGGACGGCCATGGCTACATATGCACCGATACCCGGCCAATTAAACACTGTTTCGACAAGAAAAGAGCCTCCCAGGAGAAGGCCAAAGACGAGCCCGATGAGAGATACGGTAGGTGTCAAGGCATTTCGCAGTGCGTATTTATAGATAACCTTACGCTTCGGCAATCCGTAGGCAGTATGAAACGTCACGTAGTCCTCTTTTAATACCTTCAGCATCTCTCCGCGCGTCTGACGCACAACAGAACTCATTGAGGATGTCGCGAGCACGGCCGCCGGCAATATCATATGGTAAATAGCATCTTTTAGGGTGCCCCAGTTTCCAGTCAACAAGCTATCCAGTATATACAAGCCTGTAATGTGTTGCGGAGCATCAACACCATAGGTCAGCCTGTCACCTACAGGAAGCCAACCCATGTAATAGTAAAGCACCAATTGGAGGAGAATGCCCAGCCAAAAAACAGGGACCGCAACTCCCGCGAGAGCATAAATCCGAGCTGCGTGATCTGCGGGTCTATCTTTCTTGATTGCCGAAATGACTCCCAAAGGAACACCAACCACAATCACAATGAACATGCTGACGATAGCAAGCTCTATTGTCGCAGGGTAGAATTGTTTGATGTCCTCGATGACGGGTCTCCTCGTATGCATCGAGATACCGAAATTGCCTGTAACAGAATCGCGCAGATACAGAAGATATTGCTGCCATAATGGCTTATCCAGATTGTATTCACGCCTCACCTGCTCTACCTGAGCTTCTGTCGCATGCTCTCCAATAATAAGTCGCGCGGGATCGCCCGGGATTAAGTGGGAAACAAAAAAAATAATAGTAATGGCAAGGAAGATGACCGGTACGATCGTAAACAGTCGTTGAAAAACCCGCTGCCAGAGATAGGCTCCCATAGTCTTCGATCAATCCACGAACATCGAGTTCAAAAAATCAAACCTCCCGGAAGGAAAATATATGCCGATCGGGAGGCGCACCCGGGTCATTTAGCTCTGTAATAATTATAGAAATAGTACATATTACCGAGAGGGTCCGGAAACTTGGTATAGTCGTAGTGTTTGACATTTTCGCGATGAGCTACAAAGTAAGGAAGCATGAAAAGCCAGAGATATGCAGCGTCCTCTTCGGGCATGATGCGAGCCTTCTCATAGAGGGCCATCCTTTTCGCTTTATCCATCGTCGTTGCTGCTTCGTCTAGAAGGGCATCAAACTGCGGATTCTTGTAACCAAGATTGGCGCCGCCCGGCTGAATCGAATTGGAATGAAGCACTTTGTAGATCACACCGTATGGATCGGCAATGATTGATGAGGCATAGAAGGGATAGAAGTCCACGGCCTCTTCCGGGTTGCCGTAGACTTGCTTAGCAAAAGCAGGCCACGTCATAGCCTCTAGTTCCAGCTTGATGCCGATCTCCTTTAAGTTATCCTGCAGAATCAATGCCCATTTCCGGTGATTTTCCACCACACTCAGGTATGCAAGTTTAAGTGTGACTTCTTTTCCGGCATAGGCGCTCTTCGCCTTAAAGGCTTTGGCTTTTTCAATGTCTCTCTTGATCGGCCTTCCAATCAGGAGACCCTCATCGGTCGCATTTGCGACAGCACGACAGGCTTCGTAGTCAACAGCGTAAGTGACGGCCCATCGGAGGTTTTTATCAGTCAAAGGCCCTCTGATGTTATTCATGAGAATGAACTGTTCTGCGAAAGAAGGGTACCCGAAAGCCTTGATTTTTGGGTCTGCATCAAGAAGGTCCCAGAATTCAGCTGAAATTTGATTGATCAGATCAACCTCCCCTTTGGTTAGGAGCATTCTCAAAGTGCTTTCTTCTTTTACGACCTGGTAGACAACTTCGCTGAAATGGTTCCCTTCCCAGCCTCTCCAATAGTCCGGGAAACGCATCATTTTGATATACTGATTTGGGACCCATTCTTTGACCATGTACGCGCCGGTGCCGCAAGTGTTATCATGTGCCCATTTGGCAGCCCAAGGGTCGTCTTGGGTAGCATTTTCTTGATTGCCGCCGGGCTTGTGATCATGAAGCACCAGGGGGCTGCCAGCACATCGAGAAAGAAAGACCAATTTTACGTTGTTTCGAGCCGCACTGTGTAGGTGTCAATGACTTTCGCCTCCTTGATGTCCTTAACCCAAGTGGCCGGTCCTTTGTTTATCGCCTTTACTCTCTCGAGATTGAATTGACGGCTTCTGCGTTGAATTCTGTGCCATCGTGAAATTTCACGCCCTTACGGAGTTTGAATGTGCCTCCATTTTCATCAATAGTGTAGGTTTCCGCAAGCGCCGGCTTGATCGAGTAGTCTCTGAGATCGTATTCGAGCAAACCATTGTGAGAGTTCCTTGTCGCCGTACAGGAGTACCATACGAAAGCCTCGTGAGGATCAAGGGTCTGGATATCTGTGTAAACACCAAAGACAACTTTACCGTCGTCGACAAAGGCTGCTAAAGATGGGTTAACAGAAACGGTATTAGCGACAATTGCCGCTGTGGCCAATAGAAGTATTAAACTGCAGGAACTTACTCTAGACATTGTTGCCCTCCTTCTGAAATTGGTTTTGTCCCCTATACTCATTGATTTCATCTCCGCTTCGGAGGCCTTCATATCCCCCGTTGATGATGTTATTCTACAAATGAGATTCTGAAAACAACCTGATTTCTGGAATCTGAACAGGTTATCTTAGCTGTTTTGCTATTTTGAGCAAAAGGGAAGTTGCCCCCATATTTCAGAGAAACCAGAACCGGAAACGTTTCATGATAAGGCGATAAGAAGTCCCTTTTTTAGGCCCGGATTATGGTCGGTTTTGGCTTGTGTGTCAAGCAAGATCTGAGCGCAAGATATTATGTCGGCAACTTACGGGCGTAAAAAGAATGGGGATTGAGTGCGGGCAAGGGTATGGAGGGGGAGACAGTGCCATGGGGCTCGACTGTGTTTGAAGGGGGGATCCCCTCGACCATGACCTTTTTTTCAAAAATCAGGCAGTGTGGCCTTCCACAGGCTGACAAAGTTCCGGATAGTCCGGGTCAATCACGCTGAAGACGTGATCTTCGGCATAAAGCGACTTATCGGACCCGCCAGACAGACGGCGGATAGACTCTGAGACTTGGGACACGGAATAGTCGATATGTCTTCTTGGACCCTTGGAGGCCGGGTTGCTTTGGGTGGCGGCCTTTCCTTTATTTGCCATAAACCGAGAGGCTCTCAGATCTTCGTTATGACTTAATGCTTCATTATCACGATGATTATTTTCATGTTTCCTGAACATTTCGGGCAAGTCAGGGGGGTCCACCTAATAGATTTTCAGGGTCAGCATTGCCCATGTTTTCCTGGGCTCTTTGAATGATCTTGCAGTTCGACGATGGGGGGGTAATGCCGTCCAGACCAATTTTTTTAACTTCGCCTTGGCTCTGTGATTTCTGCTATGAAGACCCAACTAAACGGTTACCGTGAATTCCTGCTATATGAAATGGATCTCTCAGGATTCTGACTGCGAACTCTCATCCGATTTGCCTCCTATCTTGTAATTGATCCTTATGGATGGAGAATTGGCAGTTCACGCAGGATTACAGCGCTGACTATCTGCTCACCTATGGGCCCTACCTCAAATAAGACCTTTACCTCGCCCAAGAACCACCCGCCGCCACAGGAATCATTGAAGGGGCCTGTCGTCATCTGGTCAATGACCGGATGGACGTCACAGTCGCCGGATGGAGTCTCACCGGCGCTGAAGCCGTTTTGAGGTTCAGAGCTTCGCGCCCCGGCCACGACTTCCATGAATACTGGGCCTTCCCTGAGGACCAGGAGAATCATCGTTTGCTGGTTGCATGCTCATATCAATGGGTCCGTTCGAAAGTGCAAAGCCTTTCATCCAGGTTGTTTCCACCCAACGGGAAGCACTACCACCGGGTTGCTCAATGTACCCAACCCTTCAAAAGTGATCTCCACCTTATCCCCTTCGGATAGCGAAAAGGTGTCCGGTGGCACTATCCCTGTGCCAGTCAAAAGAATAACGCCGGTGGGGAAGCTGTTGCATCGGCCCAGGTATTGAACCAGCTCCCTCAGCGGGCGATGAATCTTAGAGGTGTGGGTCTCGCCCTTGAAGGCGATTCGCCCATCGCGGTGGATGATGCATCGAACGGCCTGGTTCAAGGGATCGAAATCGCCGGTCGCCAGCCGGATAAAAGGACCCAGGGCACAGCAGCGGTTGTACACCTTGGCCTGGGTGAGGTACAGCGGGTTCTGCCCTTCGATGTCGCGGGAACTCATATCGTTTCCGACGGTGTAGCCAGCGATATCGAGTTTGGGCGTAAGGACCAGGGCCATTTCCGGCTCGGGTACGTTCCATCTGGAATCCGCACGAATCGCAACCGGTTCGCCAGGGCCCACCACCCTTTGCGGCGTGGCTTTAAAAAAGATCTCCGGGCGTGGTGCATGATAGACCCGCTCGTAGAGGGTCGGTTCTTTCGACTCGCGCATGCGGGCCTCACGGCTCATCTCGTATGTGACGCCGCAGGCCCTGACCTCCTGGGCGTCAAGGGGGGCCAGGATCTTGAGCCCCTGATTCGAAAGGAGAAGCCTTTCGGCTGAACCGATGGGGTGTGCGTCTCGGGGTACACGTGCAAGATCGGCCAGCGCCCCAGCCATGCATCCCGCGGCCGAGTTGAGCCAAGCATCGAGGGAACCATATTCCGGGCTCCCGAGCGCGGTCAGATCATAAAGTTGTCCTTCGAAGATGAGGCCCAGGTGGGGTCCCTCATCGGTAAAGAGAAAACGGCACAGTGACATTTTGAGAATCATCAAACCCTCTCTGCGATGAGACCCAAAGCCGGGTATCTCAGAAAATGAATGTTTACTCCCTGAATGCTTATGACGCGACTGTTGGGAATGGCTGTTTTCAGGTGGACGAAGATCGGAGGGCCTTCTTGTCCACTTTGCCGACCGGGGTAAGCGGCAGGGAATCCATAAACTCGATCATTTTAGGAACTTTGTAAGGCGACATGTTCTCCCGGGCGAAGTTTAAGATGTCCTGTCTGAGGGTCTCCTCGGGCTGGTCCTTAAACGCTTGGGATTTTTGAACCACCAGTTTGACCAGCTCGCTACCCGGCCGCTGTGGATTAGTACCTGAGCGGTGAAATTGTACGCAAAATGGTCGCGATTTTTGATTTCAGGTTTTCCCGCCACGGCGGGATTCTGGTTTCAGCAAACTCCAGATCCCGACTCTAATGTGGTTGGAAATCCAGTCGAAACCACTCATGTCATAGATCGATAGATATCCCACGCAGTTGAAATAAGGGTTTTCACGTCGCTGTAGCGTGCATTCCACGAAAGCAATTCCATGGCCTTGGCCGACGAGGCAAAAACCGCCGCCGGATCTCCCGCACGCCTCCCCACCACGTCTGCACGGATCGTCCGCCCGGTGATCTCTCTGGCTGCCTCTACCATTTCCCTGACCGTCACGCCGCGGTCACTTCCGAGATTCACCGTGAGGCTCGTGTCCTCTCTCTTGAGGTAGTCGAGTGAGGCGATATGGGCCTCGGCAAGGTCGGTCACATGAATGTAATCCCTTAATCCGGTTCCGTCCCGGGTCTTGTAGTCATCCCCGAAGATCTGAATTTTCTCCCTCACCCCAATGGCCGCCTCCATCACCACCGGCAGGAGGTTGTCGCTCCCCCTCTCAACCCCTCGAATCCGCCCCTGGGGGTCGTACCCTGCGGCATTGAAATACCGGAGCGCCGCGTACCGAAGCCCACGCAGTCTTTCGTACCACTGGAGGCACCGCTCGATTTCGAGCTTTGTGAAACCGTAGTAGCTGACAGGTTCCGTTGGATGGTTTTCGTCGATGGGGAGGTACGCCGGTTCTCCGTAAACGGCCGCGGACGATGAAAACACGAAAAGACGGATCCCTGATTCGGAGGCCCCATTGAGGATATTCACGGTCCCGGAGAGATTGTTCAGCGAATACTTTTCCGGGGCGATCATGGATTCGCCAGCGGCCTTCAAGGCCGCAAGGTGCACGAGCCCGTCAAAACCCTGCCTCATGGTTTCAAGGAGGGCCGGATAGTCAAGGATGTCCCCCTCTCACAAAGGTCTCGTCCTCAAAGAGGTTCTCTGGCCGGCCCGTGGAGAGGTTGTCATACACGGTCACCGAATGGCCCCGATCCAAAAGGGCCCTTGCCACATGGCTTCCGATGTACCCCGCACCCCCTATTACCAAAATCTTCATAAGCGATCCTCTTGATGTCCCCAATTGAATGATGAATGTCGAACAAGGAATGTCGAATCACGAAGCACGTTTCTGGAAGTCTTTCCTGCGACATTGGACACTCTGTATTCGATATTCTGCGGTTCGCACCGCACTTATGTCCTGTCTATCCTGTTATCGTCCTAAATCTTTCACCCCCGTCGAACGCCCATGACCCGGGCTGCGTATGAACCCATTCGGCCAGGGCGGGGGGCGCCTTGACGGGTTCTGAAAGGGGGCGCCAGTCGCATTGGGCCGACAGTTCGACGCCCCCTTCGATAACGGAGATGGGCTTGTCCATGGACACAACCACGACAAGGACCTTTTCGTGCCGGGCGCTGAAGCGAAGCGCCGAGTTGTATCTCGCCCCCCTGGATAGGTCCTCGCCCGGCACGGCGGTGCCGTCAAGCAAGCAGGCGAAGCGATGCAGATGAAGGTCTACCCCGATATGCAATGCGCCGTCCACCTTGGCCAGCGACTTGGCCAGACCCAGAAGGCGATCCTGCTGCAGGTCGATAGGTTGATCCATCTTTTGCCCGCGGATCTCGATGGGCGGCTCGTGCAGGTCCAGGACCAGGGTGCAGCCGAAACTCCGATCCGCCGCATGATTTACGATGGTGGAGACGATTTTGAAGAGATCGCTCCGGATGGCGGGGTCGAGCCGGTGGTGGATCAGTTCTTCTTCAAGGGCCACCAGATTTGGCCTTCGGTTGGAGGAGTAGAAGTTCCCGTCGGAGAAGCTGCACACCGGGATGCCGGCCAGTCTCAGAAATCCGTAACCGCCCCTGAAGTCGGCCGTAAACCTGGGGCGCGGCAACTGTCCCGTGGCTACGCCCAGGATGTCCTGGCCGTCGGAGATGAGCTTGCGCTCCCCGTCTTCGACCGCCAGGAGCAGTTTGCGGACGTGTTTGAAATTTTTGAGCCTTGGTCTTTCCATTTCAGGAAAGCGGATAAGGAATTCCAGTTGGGGAATGTCCCTCTGGATCACAAACACCAAGTTCCCTCTGGGCCATGCCCCCTCTTCGGGCGTCTTGGATATCCCAAGGATGGCATCCAGGACGGGGTAGACCAACACCGTCGTGTCCCAACCCACCATGAGGTTGAGCTCGTCAAGCAGGTAGTCCCTGACGGCGTGGGCGGCGTAACCGCGCATGACATAGCTTGACGTGGCAGCATAGAGCGCTTCTCTGAAGACGAAATCGTGGGATAGGAGAAAAATGGCCTGTTCAAGCCAGCGCTCTGTCGGTCCGATGGCGCACATGTCTGGGTGGTGCTCCGTGAACCACATCTGGTAGAAGATGGCGCGGGTCGTGCCGCCGTAAGAGATAAGGCCTGAGAGCTCCAGGTTCTTATGGGGGTGGATCTGGCCGTGGAACTGCAGTCCAAAAGCCGCTGCGGCCTGCTTCCGCCAGTCATCGGAGTCCAGGTACAGTTCTTTGAGCCTAGGCTCGTGCCCATGAAGCAGGTCCTGGGGGTCATACACACAGATCGGGTCCTCCGGCCGTTCCGCATAGATGAGGGCCGCGCGACTCGGTCCGGAAAAATGCGTGAGGCCGTCCGTCAGTCCGTCGAGGATGTGGTAGAGGCAGAGGGTTTTGACCGAATCTTTTTGCATGGGGTCGTGACCTGATGCATCAGTGCCTAAAAGACGATTCCGGCTTGAGACCGCTGACTTCGGCAATGTACACTTGCAGGCGCTGATTCTCAAGTCATAACTGGTCCGGGGAGGTGTTTCGAGATGCGATTTAGAGGCGTGAAGAAAGATCGATGTGACGTGCTTGTGATCGGGGGCGGAGGTGCGGGGCTCAGGGCTGCGGTTGCGGCCCGGCAGGCAGGGGCCGACACCCTCCTGGTTTCAAAGGCAAGGGTAGGTTACGGCAACAACACCTTTATATCTAAGGCCACCATCGCAGCGACCGGTTTTGGCCTCTCGGATGACGGCCCCAATGTGCATGAGAAGGATACCCTCGAAGGCGGCCGCTTTCTGAATGACGCAGAACTGGTACGGGCCATGGCACGCCAGATCCCTGAGGAGATCCGTTTTCTCCAGGCCTGTGGCGTCGTATTCGAGAAGAAAGGGAAAGGGTTAAGGGTGATCCATACACCTGGCCACACCCATCCAAGACATGTGTTTGCCCCAAGCCGAGTGGGGGGCGACCTGATCCTGCCCCTCAGGGCCCATGCCGTGAACGTGGGCGTCCGGTTCGGGGAGCGGCTCTTTGTGAGCCGGCTCTTCACATCCAAGAAAGGGATCCGGGGCGCCTGCGGGTTTGACGAAGCAGGGGACTTCAGGGTTTACGAGACAGGTTGCGTGGTGCTCGCCACAGGTGGGTTCGCGCAGATCTACCTCCACAACAATAATGCGCCGGGGCTGACGGGCGACGGGCACGTGCTCGCCTCAGAGGCGGGGGTGGCGCTGAGGGACATGGAGCTCGTTCAGTTTTATCCAACCGCCCTGGGAAAACTCGGAGGCCGGCTTCTTCTTTATGAGGGATTGGTCTTCCAGGGCGGGGCGATCCTCAGAAATTTTCATGGCGAGGACATCCTCCGGAAATACGGTCTGAATGATCGCAAGGCCGCCACTCGGGACCGGGTTTCCCAGGTCATTATGCAGGAGATTCTCGAGGGGCGCGACGTGGGCGGCGGGGTGGTCATGGATCTGGGTGAATTGGCAGGGGCCATGCCCGCGTCTTTGCGTCTGCTGCTTCCGGCCAACTGGACTCCGAGCCAAAGGGAGCTCACCGTCTCGCCGACCACCCATTTCTGCATGGGCGGCGTGATGGCAGGGCCCGATGCCTCGACGTCGCTTGCGGGTCTCTTTGTGGCGGGGGAAGTCTGCGGAGGGGTGCACGGCGCGAACCGCCTTGGTGGGAATGCGCTTGCGGAAGTCTTTGCCATGGGGGCCGTGGCCGGAAGGAGCGCAGCCGCGCGGGCCAAAGCCATAGAGGTTGCACCGTTATCCGAGTCGGTAACCCATTCGGAAAAGGCAAGACTGGAGGGGCTGGGCGTCGCCGGGCGGGTGGGGGCCCATGAATGCGCTGGAAGGCTCAAACAGATCATGTGGCAGCATGGATCCATCGTAAGGAACAGGGAAGGATTGGAGAAGGCGCTTTCGGCTATAGAAAGGCTTGAATCGGAAGCGGCGGGGATCACCGTGAAGGCCCCCCGGGACTTGAGGGCAAGTCTGGAATTCCGGAATATGCGCCGGGTTTCCGAAATGGTCTGCCGTGCGGCCCTCATGAGAACCGAAAGCCGCGGAGCCCACTTCAGAACCGATTACCCCGAGGAAGACAACCGGAACTGGCTCAGGAGTATCGTGGTCACTGAGGGAGAGGGCGGGATAAGGCTTGCGTCGGCCCCTGTCGGCACGACGGCGGGCCCGCGAGCCGCTGAGAAATCCATCTAAGCCGGACAAGCCGCGACCAAACAGGTTTTTCGGTTTGTGTCCCACTTCCTTTAATGACACCCGGTACGGGATGTCAGGTGTCAGGTGTCAGGTGTCAGGTGTCAGCAAAGGTAGGACCTGAAACCTGAAATTGTGGCCGTTTTGCGCGCGATCTCACCGCTAAGGGACTGAATCTCCCTTTGCAATGAACGGAGACTTTTAAAAAAGGTTTGGGCTGTTGAGCTATGAACCATTTGGCCATTTACGTCATATTCATCCTCACCTATCTGCTCATTGCCTCCCGCCGTCTTTCCTTCATCCCCATTGGGAGACCGGCCGGTGCACTTCTCGGCGCGGTGTTGATGGTCGTCTTCGGGGCGCTAACGCCTTCGGAGACCTACAAGGCCGTGGACCACGACACGATCCTCCTCCTATTCGGGACCATGGTCCTGACCGTCTACCTGGAGCGGGCCCGATTCTTTGACTGGGTGGCCCATGGCGCGCTTTCCATCTGCAAGACGCCCGCAAGGCTGCTCTGGGCCATCGCTCTGCTTTCAGGTGGTCTTTCGTCCCTCCTGGTTAACGATACGGTCTGCCTTTTTCTGACGCCTGTCGTGATTTCGGCCTGCAACCGGGCGGGGCTGCCCCTTGGGCCTTACCTCATTGCGCTCGCCACCTCCGCCAACATCGGGAGTGCGGCAACCCTTGTAGGAAATCCTCAGAACATGATCATCGGGAGCATGAGCGGCCTTGGCTTTTTGCGGTTCATCGGGATTGCCGGGCCGGCTTCCGGGGTCGGGCTCCTGGTGAACGGCCTGCTCCTGTGGCTCTACTACGGCAGGACTCTTCCCCAGCGAATGGGCTATGAAATGAGAGGCGAGGCGCCGCAACGCTCAGACAACCTGTGGCTCGTCATAGTGGTGGTCGTGGGCGTCATCGGTGGGTTTTTCATGGGGTTTCATTTGGGATACACGACGCTTGCCGGGGTCATGGTCCTGATCCTCGCCGACCGAAAGGACCCAAGGGATGTGTTCGGGCGGGTCGACTGGGCCCTTCTCCTCTTTTTTTGCTCCCTCTTCATCGTCGTGGCCGGTCTTGCAAAGACGGGCGTCGTGGAGCGGTGCTGGAGCGCCAGTGCGGATTACCTGTCTTTCTTTCAAACCAGGGGCATCGTGTTCTTTTCGACGCTCATGACCATCGGGTCCAACCTGGTCTCGAACGTGCCCATGGTGTTGCTCACCGGTCCTCACATGGGCCAGCTCGGCCAGACCGATCTGGGATGGGTCCTCCTGGCGTTTACCACCACGGTCGCCGGTAAC
This sequence comes from uncultured delta proteobacterium, assembly GCA_963830155.1. Lineage (GTDB taxonomy): Bacteria > Desulfobacterota > DSM-4660 > Desulfatiglandales > Desulfatiglandaceae > CAWHLE01. The sequence continues at coordinate 162,226 of CAWHLE010000007.1, forward strand.
TTCACACTGATCGGCTCCGTTGCCAACATCATTGTGGCCGAAGGGGCCCGGGACCACTACAGGTTGGGTTTTTTCGAATACCTCCGCTTCGGGCTGGTGTCGACGGTTCTGGTCATGATCGCAGGGGTCACAATGATCGTCCACCTTGCATCATCATGGAATGGTCCGTGATCATGGGGAGAGAGGATTCTATAGGCCCCTTGCATTCATGCGGTGCCTTGTGCCTCTGCTCAGACAGCCAGTTTGGTAATGGGGCTGATCTCGTCCCGGGTCACCAGCCAGCGCCCTTTTTCGCACTTCCCACCAGACCGAGCATTTCAAGCTCATTGATGTCGGTATGCTTATTATGAAGATCGAGGTCGATCCGGAATTAATCGACCAAGAGAACCCATAATGGGCCGATGAGGATTTTGGGCATTTTTTCAACATAAAAAAATTGTTTCCATTTTAATACAATTATGTATTAAAATTTGGATATGCGTACCTATAGTGGAAGACATATCCGCCAGGCGGAGATCGCCCAACTGATCCTGTTGTATCACCTTTACGCCCAGCCTGGCAGTCAGTATCTGATTTTCAAGGGTGGGACGGCACTGCGCTGGTGCTTTGGCGGCAACCGGTTTTCGGAAGATCTGGACTTTGTCACCTCGCTCCCCGTCGAGGCTGTTCGCAGTCTGGTCGCGAAAGGGGTCAAGGCAGTGGAAAGAGAGATGGTCCCCCATTTCGGTCCAGGACGGCTCGATATTGCCGAAAAGCCCAGCCGTGCGGAAACCCTGAAGCTGTTCGTCACTTACCGGCCTGTGGCGGTTCGGGAAAGGGTCTCAGTAAAGCTGGAGTTCGAAGGACTCGGGAAAAGCCTCTCCCCAGACACTGCCAATCTGGTCCTTTCCAGCCTCCCTTCCGTGGCCTATCTGATCGGCACCGGCGACTTCAGGATTCCCCGTCCGAGCGCCGTTCTGGTGGTGGAAACCACAGAAGAAATTCTCTCCGATAAGGTGCGGGCGCTTTTGGAACGACCCTATTTGAAGGGGCGCGACATCTTCGATGTCTGGTACCTGACGGCTATGCTGAATGTGACGCTGGAGCCCGAGCTGATCGAGAGAAAACTGCGGATGTATGCGACGCCGTTTCAGGCTGCACGGGGCTTGGAGTTCTTCATGGGGACTTCAACCGAGATCAGGGCCGAGTTGATCGCCGCACTGGAACGTGACCTTTCCCGGTTTCTGCCGCCGGAGGTGATGAGCGTGCACCGGGAAGGGGGCTTTCGAGAGCTCCTGGGGGCGGTGGGCGCTCTGGCTGTCGAGCTCAGAAATAAGGGAATTGCCTTGCCATGAAGACTCTAAGAGTTCTCAAAGAACTGCCACAGCTTTTCCGTTATGCGGACCTTCAGAAGTTTACCGGCAACGCTAATGTCTTTCTTACCAGGGCGCAAAATAACGAACTAGTCCTGAGAATCGCCAAGGGGGTTTACGTCAACTCGTTCCTCAAGGGATTTCCCCCTGTCGAGGAGGTGGCCTGCTTTCTGAGGACGCCGTCTTATATCTCGTGTGAGTGGGCACTTAACCACCATGGTATCCTCCTTCAGGCGCCCACCGTCTGCACAACGCTCACTCTAAGCACTGCCGTGGGCGAAAGCCGCAATGTTCTTTACCAGGGAGTCACCGTCGAGTTTGCGCATATCGCCGACCGGTTGTTTTCCGGTTTCGAAACGAAGGAGGGATTCAACATGGCGCTGCCGGAAAAGGCGCTCTTGGACGTCATGTATTTTCGAAAGACGGTTCCCTTCCACGATGAACTGGAGCTTGACCTGTTGAATCTCGATCGGTTGAAGGAGATGTCAGCGGCCTACCCGTCAACGACGCGAAAACTGGCGGCGGAGGATCGGGGCCGAATGAGAAAAGGGAATTACTTCATATTCGCAAACCCTCGAAGCAAACACGTTCGCGAGGCGCGGTCTCATGCTTCCATGGGCATAGCTCGACGGGTTCAACTGAAGGGGTGGCGGGTGAGGGATATGGCGTCTTCTTCACTTCTACATTGGATATTCGACATTCGATATTCTGCGGTTCGCTCTTTGAGGTTAATCCTGGCTTCGCTTGACAAAAAGGGGGCATAGCGGGCCGTGCACCTTGCATCATGGTGATGCCACGTCGCTCGTTCCCTATTCCTTTTCGATGTTCAATTGCGCTGAATCCAGCCAATCCTCCAGATCAACGTTCAAATGCAAGTTCCTTGCTTTTAGATGATCCAAGAGCTCCCAAGGGTTCCAACCAACGTCCCGGCAGACCTCCATATAATTCAATTCACCTTTCACGTACTTCTGGAGCACCCGATCCTCCCTGTCAATCGAGAATCCCTTTGAAACGATCTCCCTCAGGTATGCAGAACGGTCCAGCTTCAGCTCTTTAACAACTTGATCGATCTCCTTCAAGAGTTCATCAGGTAATCTTATCGTTGTGGGCTTTGCCATATTTTGCCTCCGTGATGATCAGCGCTAGTGCATCGGCGATGATTTCGGGCGAGTACCTCCCTATCTTTCCCAGCTTTTCAAGGGACTCCCTGGCATGGATAAACGAAATTTTCCCGCATCGAAGCATTTCGACGACGATCTTGGGGCTAATGATGAAAGGAACTCTCAGGAATCTGGCGGCCTTGATCGCCTTGCCGTCGTCCGTTGCAAAGATTGTCCCCTTTATCTCTAGTGCTAACATGAGTGTCTCCTCTTCTCCCTTGTGAAGCGATATGGGCAGGGACAAATTGACCCGACGAGGGGCCTTCATTCGTATTTTTCCTTTGGAAACAAGATCAGAAATTAACAGAGCATCGGGATAGCGCTTGACCAGGGAATCAGAAGCCACCTCGTCCCTCACGGCGGGTGAGACCGTTATCTCGACGGAATCACAAAAGGTTTCCAACAAGCCACATTTGGCCAAGAGAATCAGAGCGCTGCTATCCGCTACAAGCCGAACCATGGCATAGGCCTCGTACACGATCCTGCTAAATCGTACACGCAAACGCACTCTTTGTCAAGCACAGGGGTCGGTTTCTTTGGGAAAAGGTGCACAAATAGCGGGATACAGCGAGCGCACCTTTTCTGAGTTCCTGATGAAGAAAGGCGTGAGCCCAATAACTCTCGATGATGAACATATAGCTGAAGACGTACGAAATGCCTGAAATGCATAATGTTATTTATTGCATATCTATATTGATCTAAATTAATATTCCCTTGTCCCTTGGATCCACAAACTTGATATTTATCTCAGAGTGATTTAAAGGTAGATTAAATTCGATGAATGCGTTTGGGCCGTTAGACAGAGGAGTCAAGGCACGGATGTATCTGCCGCTAAAAATAGAGATATTTAAAGAAGGAGATGTCTTCGTGGCGGTTTCTCCTGAACTCAACGTTTCGAGCTTCGGAGATACGATCGACGAAGCCGGAGCATCATTGAGAGAAGCTGTGGATGCGTTCATTGAAGAATGCCAGGAATTGGGCACCCTTGACGAGGTGCTTGAAGAGGCCGGATTTAGCAGAACGGATGGGAGATGGGAGCCACGAAAGCCGGTCTTTGAAGACAGCCTCTCGGTTTCTTTCTAAACGATATGCCGGAGAAGAAGATCACCCCGATTCACTACCAAGATCTAACAGGCTGTTTGAGCGTGCTGGTTTCACGGTCAAGAGAAAGAAGGCTGATCACATCATCATGACCAAAAAGGGTACAAAGAGGCCTCTCGTCATCAAAACAAGTCCGAGGCTGGTTCCTGTTACCCACATTCGAACGAATATGAATACAGCCGGCATGACAAGAGATCAATATTTCCGCCTCCTTGAAGAGGTCCAGGGTTAAAGAGTGAACCTGTGTTCTTTCTCAGGTCGTTCGTGGGCATTCCGACATCTGACCTCCGCACAACGCCCACTCTCAGCTCTGCCGTGGATGAAAGGCGCAATGTTTTTTAACAGGGAAAGGTTCTGTCGGGATGACGGCGACACCATAATTCCATGAGAAAACCTCACAGGTTCCCTTTAATATGCCCTCAACGTCTGTGCCTCCCTTTCTTCCGAGATCGGAAGGGCCAGGAGGTCAACCTCGTTTTGAACCGGGGGCTTGACCGTTTGGCTATCGAGACGAAGTCGGCTCAGACCGTTGCCGAGGTTTTCTTTGCCGGGTTCGACGCCCTGGAGCGGATCACTCCTGCCGGCCTCTCCTGGCGAAATATGGTCGTATACGGGGGGCAACAGCGGCAGGAGCGGTCTCGTGCTACCGTGGGCAGAGTTTGACGGGTTCGATAGGATAGGGGCGAGGGCCGTTGATGCATAGATCCGAGCCGGTAACCAGGCTTGCGGATCTCTACTATGAAAACTATGTCGCTGCCGGAAAAAGCACTCTTGGACGCCATCTATCTTCGCAAGACAATTCCCTTCCACGATGAACTGGAGCTTGACCTGTTGAATCTCGAGCGGTTGAAGGAGATGTCAGCGGCCTATCCGTCAACGACCCGAAAACTGGCGGCGGAGATCGGGGCGGAATGAGAAAATGGAATCACGTTATATTCGCAAACCATCGAGACAAGCTTCGGAGGCCGGCTGCTTCTTTATCAGGCGTTGGTCTTCCAGGGCGGGGCGATCCTCAGAATTGCACACGGCGAGGACGTTCTCCGGAAATACGGCCTGAAAGACCTCAAAGACACCTCATGAGAGGCGGGGGGACCGATTACCTGGAGGAGCACGCCCGCAACTGGCTGAGGAGAATCGTCATTACGAAGGGAGAGGCCGGAATAGGGCCTGCATAGGCTTCTTCACTTCTACATTGGAAATTCGACATTCGATATTCTGCGGTTCGCTTTTCCAACTTGCTCCCCGTGCGGCGCTGATGGAAAGGGGTCACAATGATCGTGCATCTTGCATCATGGTGGAACGGCCACTGATTATGGGGAGAGAGGATCTGTTATTGGCCACTTTGCTTCGCTGAGCAATCCGAGATGCATCGATTTCATGCTTTCGGAGTTTCTTCCAAAGATTTTTAGAGGAAATACCAAGGATTTTTGCCGCATCAACCTGGATCCCGTTCGCGTGCTGAAGCGCCTTTTCAATATATTCCCTCTCGATTTTCTCCATGGTCTCGCCCAACTGAATTCCCGTGCGGTCCAGCTCGGGTATCTCTTTTCCGGCTGATAAGGCGATCTTAGAATTCGTTTGAGTGAACTGTTCGCGAAGCGCGATATGCACCTCCGCTTCACCGATCGAATCGCCTTGTCGAAAAATGGCGGCCCTTTCAATCACGTTCTTGAGTTCCCTGATATTACCCGGCCACTCATAGGAAGAAAGCGCTGCCATGGCCTGATCCGTGATCCCCTTCAAATGCAATCCCAACTTCCTGTTTGCTTCATCCAAAAACTTTTTCGCCAGCAAGGGCAAATCATCGATTCGCTCGGCCAGGCTCGGCACATGAATGTGTCCTTCCTGCAGGGGTGTGCGGGCATTTTTTTGCGACCAAGGGAGGTCATGACAGAGAGATTACCGTGCAGGGAGAGGCGGCAGAAAGCCTATGGGGGACTCTGTGCCGCCCCATGGTATCAACTCCTTTGGGCCTCGTAGTTCCAGGGCATAAAGGTCTGAGGTGAAGTTTGCAGGGGTTGGGTGTTTTTGCGCAGCCAGGTGAGGTAGCCCAGAGGGTTGACGCCGGCCAACTGGCAGGTATGGATCAGGCTCATGAAGAGATCTCCCACATAGGCCCCTCGCTTGGTTTTGTAGAACAGGGCATTTTTGCGATACAAAATGGCATACTTCAGGGCTCTTTCACAGATGTTATTGTCGAGCGGGGCCCCGGGGACGTGTAAGAACCGGGTCAGCTTATCCTAATGGTTGAGGATGTACTGGATCGGCTTACCCAGGCCCGAGTTGGGCTCCACGGCTTTTTCCGTAATCTGACGTTTGCACCACTGTTCGAGGTCGGTCATCACCGGGGTGCTGTGCAACTGATGATAAGCCAGACGCTGATCTTTCGACATCTGCTGGGCTTTGGCAACATCGTCATGGTGATAGATTTTTCCCAGGTGCTCTATGAGATAGGCGCAGTCCTCCGGGAAGCGGTCCACCAGTTCTACAAACTGCCTGCGGGCGTGAGTGAGGCAGTTAGCCATGATGGTTTCGAATTCCTTGGATGTATTGCGGCTGAGGGCATCGCACATCTGGATGGGTGGAGCAAGCCCGGTTTTGCGCTGTCGTAGCAGTTCGGTGAGATTTTCTCCGGCATGGCCAGCTCGTAGAGCTTGCCCTTTCACAGCCCGGGCACGGGTCCCCCGGCTTGAGGCAGGGATGCTTGATCGACACTCTGGCTGCGCCCGAATAATCTGCTGCGGCCTTTTTGCCGTGACCTTTACGGGCCTGTTTTTCTGTCGGCTCCTGGCGGTGGTCTTTAAGTACGTTTTTGGCCGTTTCGGTTGGCGCCCCTAGCAGGTATTTGCATAGCCTTGCGATGGAGGTATCCTTTTCGGCGAGAGCCTGACTGAGGCATTCTACGGTCTCGGCCAATCCCTGTAGCAGTTCATAGTCAGCCTCTTGGAGGTTGCGCTGTTTGATCCGCTGTTGAAGCGGATATAGCCAGATGGTCTTGACGGGCTTTTCAAAGGCATTTTTCCGGTCCCATTTGCCCCGTCCTAGGGTTTGGCCTACGCAAATCCAGTTGGCCGCCTTGTAACAGGTGCCGGTAAAGCGCTTGGCAAGGGTGCTGTCCATCATGGGCCATCCTCCTTATAGCCAAAGGATGGCGCTATATTAAACCATCCGGCTCGCGCAGTTAAGCACGCTTGCCGGAAGGACACGGCCCATTACTACCTGGGTAAGTTCTATTATGATGAAGGTTCATACAACCAGGCGCTCAATCAGATGACCAAGGCGGTCGAAGTTGATCCAAGCATGAAGGAGGCAAGAAAAGGGCTGGAGGCGGCGGCCTCCATGGTGCAGATTGTCCAATCAAAATCTTTGAGCATGGTGGAAGCCCCGCCGGCCGATTCATTTGCCGGTACGCCACTGGCCCAAGCAGGGCATGAAAAGAGGGGAGAACTGGTCATAACGGCCAGTGGCCTCAAAAGGCAATCAAGTGGGCTGGATAAAGAAAAAGGGACGCGTGAAGATCACAGGAGATTGATTGAAATTTCGAATGGGAACGGGATCAGTCATATGGCGAGGAAAGTGGGGATGTATCTCAACAAGAACGGTTTTGGGGAACCACGCCTTACCAATGCCTCACACTTCGGCTTTGCAGAAACTACGATCTATTACTGCGAGGGATACCTCCAGACGGCTTACCAATTGGCCCAAAGTATCCCTGGTTACCAAATTATGGAAAAGGCGGAAAGGCTGGACAGACCCGAAACGAAAGTTAAGGTCCGAATCGGGAAAGATCTCATTCCCTATGCCCCTGTATTTGAAAAAAGCTGATCTGCATTAAACGACCAAAAGATCTGTCTCACCCAGAGACACAAAGCCCGCCGGGTTTAAAAGCAAATACAACTTTTTTCTCTGCGTTTTCAGCGAGCTCTGTGTGAGATAACGCCTTTGGTTTTTTTCTTCGGTTTCCTCCTCCCACCAGAACTCTGTGTGAAAAAAGAAGAATGCCTCACGCAGACTCAGAGAACGTAGAGAAAAGGCTAGATGTGAACTATTGCATAGGTGGTTGCCGGCTCCAAAGACCACAGAGGTTGACGATGACCTCCACCGCCTTTTCCATCCACTGCAACGACACCCATTCGGTCCTCGAGTGGAAGTTGGCGCCGCCCGTAAAGAGATTCGGGGTGGGAAGCCCCATGTGGGTGAGGCGCGCCCCGTCCGTCCCGCCGCGGACGCGATGCATTTCGGGTTCGATGCCGGCAAGCCGTATGGCCTCTTTGGCTAGGGCAATCACCTCGGGCCTTTCCTGAAGCCCGGGCTTCATGTTGCGATAGCCGCCGATTTTCCGCCAGGTCACCTTGGATCCGGGGTGCCGGCGCATCAGGTCCCGGCACAGTCCCCGGATTATGGCCTCCTTGGCGGAAAGCCCATCGTCTGTGAAATCCCTCAGAAGGAGCTTGATTCCGACCCTTTCCACGTGGCCTTCGATGTGATCCGGGTGGATGAACCCCAGGGTCGCGTCCGTGGTTTCAGGCCGCATCACGGCCGGGATGGCCGCCACCAGCTCAGATGCCAGGTGTATGGCGTTGACCATGGCCCCGCGGGCCGCCCCCGTGTGCGCGCTCTTCCCGGTGATGACGACCCGGAGGTTTGTGGCGTTGAAGTTTTCATCTTCAAGGGCGCCAATCCCTCCTCCGTCCAGGGTGTAGGCCACGGCGGCGCCGAACGCTGCCAGGTCGAAGTGCTTGATGGCGCCACCCACCTCCTCATCCGGGGTGAAGGCCACCTTGATGACCCCATGTTCCAGGTCAGGACGGCTGATCAGGCGGCAGAGCGCTTCCATGATTTCGGCGATCCCAGCCTTGTCGTCGGCCCCTAGGAGTGTGCGGCCGTCCGACGTGACAAGGGTGTGCCCGATCGCTTGCCTGAGGGCTTCGCACTGGATCTGCAGGAGGGTTGGGCCCCCCGGAAGCTGGATATCCCCGCCGACGTAGTTTTCATGGACAATGGGCGAGACGTTGGCCCCCGGCACCCCTGGGAATGTATCCAGGTGGGCGATGAATCCGACCGTCGGGCATCCAACGACTCGGCCGGGAAGGGTTGCCGTGACGAACCCGCGGGCGTCCATCGATAAATCCTCAAGGCCCATGGCCTTCAGTTCGTCAGAGAGTCGCCGTGCAAAGACCAACTGCCCTGGGGTGCTCGGCACCCGGTCGGCGCCTTCCGTGGACTGGGTGTCGAACCGGACGTAGCGAAGGAATTTTGCGAGAATCCCTTCCGTAAGGAGCGTGTGTCTATCCATGGGAGCAGGGGCGTGTGATCCGGCGTCTCCCGGTCCGTTGGACCAGGTGAGACCGTTCAGATCAGGCTGAAGGTGATGACGCGCGAATCGCCCTGGTTGAACATATCCCCCGGGAGGGTTTGGCTTCCCAGTTTGACCCGTTTCCCGATCAAACCCATGTCCGCCTCAAGCGGATTCATGCCGACCACGTTTCCAAGGGCATAGGGACCTTCATCGAGCTCCGCCATGGCGACCACGTAGGGCGGTGTCATCCCCTGGGGCGCCACCCGGATGACCGTGAAGGTGCGAAGCGTTCCCTGGCCTTTCAAGGGCGTCACATCCAGGTCGCTGCCCCCACAGCTGCGGCAAACCGCCTGCGGCGGAAAGGTGACGGACTGGCATGATCTGCATTTCAAACCCGAGAACTTGTCATTCTCAAGATCGCTCTGGTACTGGGCATAGGTCATTTTCTGGGTCATGGCTGGCTCCTCAAGATGATGTTGCAGATGGTCCCGAAGTCCCCGCCAAGGGTGTCCACCAATCCGATGCGGGCCCCATCCACCTGGCGTGGGCCGCACTCCCCACGCAGCTGTTCCACGATCTCGGTGACCTGGGCGGCCCCCGTTGCCCCGATGGGATGGCCTTTGGCCTTGAGTCCCCCGGAAGGGTTCACCACCACATTGCCCCCGAGATAGGTCTCCTTTCTGGTCGCCGCATCAAAGGCCTTCCCGAAGTCGTAAAGGCCAAAGCTTTCAAGTGCCAAGATCTCTGCGATGGTGAAGCAGTCGTGGAGCTCCACCACGTCGATGTCCTTTGGGCCCAGGCCCGATTGGGCATAAGCCTGACGGATCGACGCCTCCCTTGCCCGCACCCTGGAGAGGTCCTGCTGGAGGTAGAGCGGCCCGGCTGAGGCCTGCCCCATGCCGGCCACGTAAATGGGCTTTTTCACCAGGTCCCTGGCCTTTGCGGCATCAGCGATGACCACGGCCGATGCGCCGTCCGAAAAGGGACAGCAGTCGAAGAGCTGGAGCGGGTCTGCGACCATCATGCTGTTCAGAACGGTCTCAATGGTGATGGGCTTCTGAAAGTGGGCCTTGGGGTTCAAGGAGCCGTGGTAATGGTTCTTGACCGCAACCTCCGCCATGTGTTTTTTGAGTTCGGGCAATGGGACATTATACTTGCCGGCGTACATATGCGCGGCCATGGCGAAGACGCCTGGGAAGGTGATCCCTGCGGGCCCTTCGTACTGAGCGTGGGAGGCCATGGCGAACGTGCGGGTGGCAAGGGGGGTGCCCATCCGCGTGGCCCGCTCGCTCCCCCCGGCGAGTACCGTGTCGTATACGCCGGCCCCCACCAGGAGCGCCGCGTGGCGGATGGCCACGGTGGCCGTTGCGCAGGCGGATTCGAACCTCGTGGCAGGGGCATCGATCCGTAGCCCCAGTTCTGCGTGGGCAAAGGGGGCCATGTGGAGCTGCCCCTCCTCGAAATCGCCCAGACAGTTCCCAAAGAAGAGGGCGCCTATGTCCTTTGGTTCCATGTTTGAGTTGGCGATGGCCTCGATCCCGGCCTCGGCGAACATCTCCAGATTGGTCTTTTGTGAGATGCCGAACTTGGTCATGGCCACTCCCAAAACGGCCACTTCTCTCATGTGCCTATCCTCCCTTTTAGCGGTTTTGAGAACCTGTTACGTTGATTAAATTCCAATTCGAATGACGAATATCGAATAACGAATATCGAATCACGAAGTGGTTTCCGGAAGTCTTCACTTCTACATTGGATATTCTGCGGTTCGCTTTTCAACTCTTTGTCGATGGACACTACCCAATACCAAGCAGGACAAGAAATTCAGCCCAGTTGGAAACCCGGGGGATATCAGGGTCAAGGTCCTGAGGTTCATAAGCGACGAGGCCGGGCACGAGAGGCATTTTTTGATCCCGGATGTAGGTGGAGAGGACCGGTTTGAGCCCTGCGCGCGCCGCCCCCAGGATGTCCGGCTCCATGTCGTCCCCCACGAAGGCGATCCGATCGGTGCTCACCCCCAGCCCGTCGACGAGCCTTTCAAAGACCAGGGGGTGGGGTTTTCGGTAACCGAGGTCACCGGAGATCAGGACAACTTCGAAAAAGGGCCGAAGGCCGAGACGATCAATGATCTCCCAGGCTGCCGGCCCGTGGGTGAAGTTGGAGAGCAGTCCGAGCCGGTAGTTCCCTTTCAGTTTCGTGAGCAAGTCTTCCGTCCCGGGAATCAGGTGGCAGTGGTCGTAAAAGGCGGAAAAATAGGCCTCGACCGTCGCTGCAATGCGCGGGTCCTCCGGCCCCACCCTCTGGCCCACCTGCCTCAGCGCCTCACTGATCCAGAACCGGTTATGGGTCTCCTTGCCGTCCTGACGTGTCTTTTCAATGAACTGCAACGCAGTCGATCGATAGCACTTTTTGAAAGCGGGTTCGTCGAAGCGTATCCCGTTGTTTCGGAGCGTCCCGATCAGCCCGCCCATGGCCTCCGCAAGGGTATCGGGGTCTGCGAAAATCAGGGTGTTGAAGAGGTCAAACCCGATGGCGGAAACATGATTTAGGCCCATGACCAATCATCTTCTCCTGAGGAGTCCCCGGATGCCCAGGGCGTCCATGTCCCAATCTAACGCACGACGCTTTCAAGGAACTTGACGATATCGCTGACATTGTCGACCTCGGTGAAGTCGCTTGAGAGCTCGCCCCACCCGTTGTAAGAGTGGATCGTGGTCTTCGCGATGATCTCCGGTTGCTTCGTATCCACGACTTCAACAGTAGAGGTGAGCTCCTGATAGGAGCTGAAATGCTCCCGGGGGGAAAAGGAGTAACGGGTTGAGGATATGATATTCACGGTGAGCGCCTTGGCGTCCCCGTCCGAGGCGAGGAGTTTCTTCACCCTGAGCTGCAGCTCAAGTTGAAACCGAATCTTTGTCGGGATGTAGGGCGGCGTTTCAAAACTCCCTGCCTCAATTTCGCCGACCTTGATCATGTACCCCTTGAATCGGCTATAATCCTGGGTCTGTACGGGCACCTTGGGGCCGCTCGTCGCGCAGCCCGGAAAGAGCAGGGAAAAAGACATGGCCATCACCAGTGAAATGATCCCTCTGCAACATTTCATACGGAAGCTCCTTTCAGTATGCCTGCCTGAAAGCCCTAGGATCAGGCCATCAGGCCTCTATCCCTTCAAATAGGCGCGGATCGCATTCTCTATGTTTTGGGGCAGCTTGATCTCCTGGTCCTGAAGCCGTTTTCGGTACTTCTCAAAAGATCCCCTGTGGCGCGTCGAGGAGACCAGGAGGTCCAGGTAGCCTTTCAGTTCCTTTTCAACGGCCCTCCTGAGGTTTTGCCTTGAGACAAGAAGGTTTTCGACACCCTTGACGAGTCTCAAGTTGACCGGTCTGCAACCCGACCTGTAAAAGACGAACCTCTGGAGGTGTGCGTCCCGTGCATCTCCATTGTCTATGGCTCTTTGGACCCTGTCAAGGTCAACGCTGTCGCAAACCTCAACGGGGAGGTTCCTCTCTTCAAGGGCTTTGAACACCGCGGCAAGCGGCTGCGGGATTTGGCACGTATCCTCTTCGTCAAGGGTGCAATCCCTCGCGCGCAAATAAACGACCACGTCCATATCAGAGCCCTCCACGGCCTGTCCGAAGTTCAAAGAGCCGAGGAGGTCAAAGGCGACCTCCATCCCCTGGCTGCGAATCTCACGGTAGACGGAACGGAGCTCCCGGATGAGCATGGTGGATGCGGTCGTTTCATGTTTCAGGAAGAAACCTTTGATCTGGTTGAGCCTGCGAAGGGGCGCAATATGGTGCGTGGGAGGGAGTTGGCCCCCCATTCCCCGATAGCGTTTTTCGTCCAGGATGATTGGTTTAATCGGGTGTTCTTCAAACGCGTAGTCCAGGATGTCAAAAATTCCCCCGCTCTCGACCCTCCGGAGGGTTGCGGCCGCAAGCCCTCCTTCCACGAGCCTGAGTTGGATGAAATATCCCCCGGGTCTGTCCTTGGTGACGCCCACGGCGTGTCCGAAGTTGGAGGGGTTGACCATGACGGTACGCCCCGCCTGGACCACGCCCCAATCTTCGTGATAGTGGCCGCAAAGGATCAGCTTTGGGGACGCCTCCTCCATGTATCGTCTTGCCCACTGGCTGCCGCCGTGCCCGAAATGGGGGATCAGGTCCAGGTATCCGTACGGCGGCTCGTGGAGCAGGAGGATGTCGGGGGCCAGAGCGTCCAAAATTTCCCGTGCATCCTTGTTTTCAACGTAAGGGAATTGAAGGTGATCGGGGATCCCAGGCGTCTTTGACCTGGCGCCGCCAACCCCTGCGATCCGGAACCCTTCCTTTGTGACACCAGACAGGTGAAGGTTTCGTTCGTGGAGCGCGGTGCGGGCAAGGTCCATGTCGTAATTGCCCGGGATCAGATAGGCCTCTTTTTCAGGAAAGCCCTCGAGAAGACGGCTCAACCTTTGGTAGCATTTTAGAAGGTATTTCTCGGCCGTGCTGCAGAGTGAGAGATACTCCTTGGCCTGAACCATCGTCCCGTTGCTGCGGGATTGATGGGCGACGGATCGTACCTTTTCGAAGAGTGTTTCCCCTGGTTCGTCTCGACCCCCCGGCCGAACACCAAGCCGCCGACGGAGGGCCTGTTCCAGCTCCATGAAACGATATGCCTGGGCGTGACGGTGGAAGGCGCTGTAAACCAAGTCTCCCCCGAAGAGGTAGAGGTCGGCGCGGGTCTTTTCCAGAAGCGCGCGAAGCCTCAGGTAATCATGGTGTATGTCGGTGGCGAATATCAAGTGCATGATCAAGAAGGGGTACAAGGTACACGGTGCAAGGCGCACGGACAAAAGGATCAAGAGAGGAAGAGGTATTTCCTCGGGCCGTGAGCCTGGCAGTTATCTCAGCGCAAGGTATAGGGTGACAGACCGATAACAAGAGAGATTCCTCGTCCTTGAACGACAAGATAAGCCGTTTCTTGGAAAGGTCCATGATAATCTCCCTCTTTTTCACCGGATCCAAAGGTGATATAGGTTGTGACCACAAGGAGACGAAATTCATGAAAAGAACAGCCAAACCTGAGGAGGAGGATCTGCCAAGCCCGTGCAAGGTGGAGGCCATCCTCTTCGATTTTGGAGGCGTCATTGCCGAGGAGGGATTTAGAAATGGGCTTGTGGCCATCGCGCAGGCCAGCGGCCTCCCCGTCGAACCATTCCTGGCCAGCGCTTATGAACTGGTTTACGACGTAGGCTACGTCCTTGGCCGGGCCGATGAAGGCGCCTACTGGGGAGCGCTCCGGAAAAAAACGGGTATTGAGGGGACCGACCGGGAACTTCGAGAGGTCATTCTGTCCCATTTTACCCTTCGTCCCTGGATGCTGCAGTTGATCCGCGCACTCCATGAGAAGTCCATTCGACTGGCCATCCTGAGCGACCAGACCGACTGGCTGGACGAACTGAATGAAAGGCACGGGTTCTTCAAGTGGTTCGAGCGGGTGTTCAACAGCTTTCACGTGGGCCGAAGCAAGCGGGACACTTCGTTTTTCGATATGGTCCTGAGTGAGATGACCATTTCGACGGACCAGACGGTCTTCGTGGATGACAACGATGGGAACATCCAGAGGGCCCGGGCGCGAGGACTCTGGACGATCCTTTACAGGGACCGCGAGCAGTTTATGGGAGAAATGGGTGTGTTCTGCCCATTTCTCGTTCGGGAAAGCCATGGCCTTTAAGAAGACGATCCTGCTTTCCCTCTACGATCTGCTCTGGACAGCGGCCTTGCCGGCCTTGTCGTTCTCTCCACGGCTTCGGGAGGGTTGGTCGGACAGACTTCTGCGTGGAGAGGGTCCGGAGCGAAGGGATGTATGGATCCAGGCTGCCTCAGGCGGAGAGGCCTACCTGGCCATCGAGATTGTCCAGAGGCTCCTAAGCCGGAGGCGTGGGCGCATCCTTCTGTCCTCCGGGACCTCCCAGGGCCTGGGTGTGCTGCTCGGGAGCCTGCGTCAAATGCCCCGGCTGAAAGAAGGGTCAAGCGTGCGCGTGCGCTATTTCCCCTTTGACATGCCCCGCGTCATGCGCAAGGCCCTGCGGCTGTGGCGACCTCGGGTGGTGGTCCTGCTTGAGACCGAGCTCTGGCCAGGCCTTCTTTGGGCCTGCAGGGAAGCCCGGGTGCCGGTGGTGGTGATAAATGGCCGCCTTTCGAACGGTAGCCTCAGGGGTTATGGGCTTTCCAGGGGCTTTTGGGAAAGTGTCGGACCTCGTGACATTTATGCCGTTTCTCCGGTGGATGGTGAGCGATTCAGGCGGATTTTCACCACCAGTCAGGTCCGGATCATGAAAAACATCAAATTCGACCGAATCTCCATCCCTGACACAACCGCCGAGCCCACACGCATTTTCGATTCGATCCTGCCCGAAACCATCCCGCTGCTGGTGCTCGGATCGGTCCGAAAGGAAGAAGAAGGGGATGTTCTCAAGGTGATCCGGGTCGTCACCGAGGTGGTGCCCGAAGCAGTCATCGCCCTCTTTCCGAGGCATATGCACCGCTTGAAGCCATGGGAGCGGGTCCTTGGGTCCAGCGGGGTCCCGTGGGAGCGCCGCTCAAAGGCCAGAGGCCCGTTGAAAGGTGGGACGATTCTCCTTTGCGACCGATTCGGGGAGCTGAACAGGGTCTATGACCGTGCCCAGGCCGTTTTTGTTGGCGGGACGCTCCGGCCATGCGGTGGCCAGAACTTTCTTGAACCCCTGCGTTTCGGTTTGGTCCCATGTATCGGTCCCCACTGGGATCATTTCGGGTGGGTGGGTCGCCCGATTGTGGAAATGGGTCTGGTAAGAGAGGTGCGGGACTGGCGGGGGCTTGCCCGCGCGCTCGTGATGGACCTGGTGAGTCCTGCCCGCCGGGATGAAATCCTGCCCAAGGTGGCGGCCTACCTGAAGGAGCGGACCGGCGGGGCTGAAAGGGCTGCTGAAATCATCGCCGCCTATCTGGATCCAGATTGAGCGATTCACTGAATTCGGAGCCAGCCTCAGGGAGGTGTCTCTTTTTGAGGCGCAATCCCATTCTTCGAGGCCTTTGGAACGCCTCCAACGAAAGGCAGGTGATCAGTGAGCCGTCCGCCTCGGTGGAGTGAACCGTAGAAGGCATTTACTGATTACTGAGCACTGATAACCGATCACTCTATTCCAAATCAGATGATTCGCTCTGATGGGGTGTGCGAGGTTGAAAAGCATGCGGGTCGGGATAGGCAGTAAGGAAAGGGCACGCCCCTCAAGGGAAGTGCCCTTTCGGACGGCAGTGTTAAAGTCCCTTCACATTGGCTGCGGAGAGGCCCTTGGGCCCATTCTGGACCTCAAAGCTTACGCGCTGGCCTTCTTCCAGGGTCTTGAAACCGCTGTCTTGAATCGCGCTGAAGTGCACGAACACATCGGTACCGTTCTCGGCCTCAATGAAGCCGAAGCCTTTGCGCTCGTTGAACCACTTGACTTTGCCTTGCATCATCGCTTTCATCCTCCTTTCCTAAATATCTTCAAGGGCGGATTACGACGACGGCACAAAAAAACCACCACACTTTGGTTGGCGTGGCGGTTCATTCTTACAGTACAAAATGTTTTCATCCAACCTTTGCGGTATCCACTTCCCCTCAAGGGGAACTCTTGGATACTTAATAAAGTATCATAATACCATTCGCGTGGCAGGTCAAGCACAATTTTTTGGACACCTTGATTTATGCTGTCAACCTGACGGAGGAGGAGGGTATCTCCGGAAGGGTCAAGGCATGATCATGACCTTGATGGCGTCCGGATCTTTCAGCTGTACCCTGAAGGCCTCGCCCGCCTTGGCCAGTGAAAACCGGTGCGTGACAAAGGAGCGGGTGTTGGCCCTTCCCGATTTGAGGAGTTCGATGGCCCCGGGGAAGTTGCCCCCCAGACAGCCGATCAGCGTTATGTTTTTCTTGATGACCTCACGGGGCTCCCATGCGAATGGTTGTTCGAATATCCCGACCAGCATGATCTTGCCTCCGCCTCGGACCATTTCGATCGCCTGTTTGAATGTGTCCGGAGATCCGGCGCACTCAACCACGATGTCAGCGCCAAAGCCTGATGTCGCCTCCATAACGGCCTTTAAAACGTCGTCTCTTGCCGCATCCACGACCAGGTCCGCTCCGCATGCCTTCGCCGCCTGGAGACGCGAGGATCTGCGGCCGGTTGCCAAAACCCTGGAGACGCCCACGGCCTTCAACACCTGGATGGCCCCAAGCCCGATCACGCCTGCACCCAGGACCACTACGGTATCCTTTTCTCCGGGTTGGGCCCTCTTCACAGAAAAAAGGGATATGGAGAGGGGTTCCACCGTCGCACCGTCTTCGTAGGTCAGCGCGTCGGGGAGTTTGAATACGTTTCGTCCAAGTGCGGCGAAGGGGATGGAGACAAGCTCCGCCATGGCGCCCGGCATCTGATAACCGAGCAGGGCCATATCCGAGCAGCGGTGGGGTTTCTCCTGTCGGCACCAAAAACACTGCCCGCAGGGACGAAAGCCCACGGCGGTAACGCGTTCACCTATCCTGATGTCTGAGACCCTGTGCCCCACTTCCACCACGTCGCCGCTGAACTCGTGCCCGAAGGTAGTCCCTTCATGCCCCACCTCCTTGTAGACATGCAAGTCGGACCCGCATACACCGCACGCCTTAACCCTGATGATGACCCCGTCGGTCTCGACCTTGGGATCAACCACGTTTTCAGTCCTGATATCCTGCGGCCCTCGCAATACGGCTGCCTTCATGGGTACTATCCTCCGTGTGAACTTGGGTAGGGATGAACATTCTAGTGGATTCGATGTCTCAGGGATCGTCGTTTGAGGAAAACCATTTGAAAATATGATCTGTCAAGAGGTAACTTCTGGCTGCATCCCATTTGAGTCCGGCTGATATTCTTGTGCTGTCATAACGTGCACGGGAAAATCCGAACGAGAAAGTGGGGCATGAAGTCATTCATTATTCCTTTGATCTTTCATTTGGGTGACCCTATAATCCATCGAGAATGCTACGATCAAAAGTTCGGAGGGACGTTGCCATATGGCCCTTCTTTTTATCGGCTCGACGGGCGATCAGGCGGGTCAGACCCTCGTAACCTGGGCAATCGTCAGAAGGCTGTTGAAGAAAGGTTACCGTCTTGGGTTTTTTAAGCCTTTTGGAACTCAGCCGGTAAATAGTGATGGATTTTGGACGGATCATGATGCGTTGTTGTTCAAAACGGTTTTGAACCTTGAGGCCCCTCTCGATCGGATCTGTCCCTATCTCTTGACCGATGAAAGTTGGAGGCAAAAGGAGCCCTCGCATATCTTAAAGGAATGCAAGGAACTGTCGTCGTCGCTCTCCGAGGGCAAAGATGTCCTGATCATGATGGGGTCCAAGCATATCTTTTTCGACGATGCGTCGTGGCCCGTTCCCGACATGTCCCTCGTCACGGGATTAGAGGCCGACTTCGTCCTCGTCAATCGATTTCGAAAGAGCTCCAATAGCATCTATTCCATCCTATTTGCCTATTCTCTTCTCAAGGACTTGATGAAAGGCGTCATCATCAACCGGGTGGTGTCCGAAAAGATGCAGGAGGTCAGGGATCAGCTCATCCCTTCCCTTTCCAATAAGGGCATTCAGACTGCCTCGGCCGTGGCCGAGGATCCTGTCCTTTCTCTTTGGAGCCTGCGGGAGATAAGGGACATGCTGCATGGTGAGGTGCTCTGGGGTGCGGAGCATCTGGATCGGCCGGTCGGGCGAATGACCGTCGGATCCACCCCGCTGCGGGGTGGATCCCTTTTGTTCAAAAGGGTCTACAACAAGATCGTCTTTTTGGATGGTTTGCCTTCTGACAGCGAGACGGAGCCCCCCGCGTCTTCCGAGTCCGTTGCCGGGATCGTGTTGACCAGCGGCATAAAACCGCCGCTTCAAATCATTGAAGCGGCAGCGGCGGAAAACATCCCCCTTCTTTTGGTCAAAGAAGATACCTTTGCGGTCCGCGAGCGTTTGGAGCAAAATCCGCACAACCTCTCCTCCAAAGATGAATCCAAGGTCCTCCATTTTACGGAATTGATGGATCAGGATGGAAGTCTTGACAGATTGCTCCAACAGATCCAAACCGTGCCCTCATGAGAGATCCTTTAGCCGATCGTGTCTGAGACAATGCCGAGCAGTTTTTCAGGTGAGATCGGCTTTGACAGAAACAGATTGGCCCCCGCCGCGAGGCCCGAGACCCTATCCTCCTCACGACTCTTGGCGGTCAAAAAGACGATCGGTGTCTCCCGATACTTCTCATTCTCACGGATCTTCCTGCAGAGCTCGAAGCCGTCCATCACCGGCATGATGATGTCGAGCAACATAAGATCGTAGCCGTCTTGATCAAGTCGTTTCAGGGCCTCGTTTCCGCTTGAGACCATATGGACCTCATAACCCTCGGGCTTAAGAAGCTCGCCCAGAGCCATAAGGACCATTTCATCATCGTCCACAACGAGGATACGTTTTGGCATGTGTCTTACTCCTTGCTTGTACTTTTTAAGGGGATGATCACCTTAACCTCTGTCCCTTTACCATATTCGCTCTTGATGTCAAGTCTCCCGCCATGCGCCTCCACGATGCCGAAGCAAAGAGAAAGGCCCAATCCCGTTCCCTTTCCCACGGGTTTGGTGGTGAAAAAGGGTTCCATAATCTTACTCAGGTTTTCTTCGCGGATCCCGATGCCCGTATCTCCTACAGAAACGACCACGGCCGGAACCCCCTGTTCCTCCACCTGATAGGAGGAGATGTTCAATTCCTTTTTGCCTTCCCTCAAATCCATGGCGTCCTTGGCATTGGAGAGCAAATTAAGAAATACCTGCTCAAGCTGGTTGGGATCCCCAATGATTTTGGGAAGGTCTGCGCCCAGGTTTCGGGCGATGGAGATGCCGTGATCGAGAAGCTGCTGCCCGGTGATCAGCAAGGCGTTTTCCAGGGGCTGGTTGATGTCGATCGGTTGGAACTCCGGCTTGGTCTGTCTTGAAAACTCCTTGAGGTGATCCACGATTCTCTCGATCCGGTTGTTGCATTTGCGTATGAGTTCAAGGCGGTCCGAGTTTGGACAGCCCTCATGAAGGTTCTTCATAATGACATGAAGAAAGGTTTGGGAGGCCATAAGGGGATTGTTCAGCTCATGGGCAACGCCGGCCACAAGCTCGCCGAGGGCCCTCATTTTCGATGCCTCAACAAGGTTGGCCTGGGCTTCCTTGAGCTTGGCCTCCAGTTGCTTGTGCTCCGTAATGTCTTTGAAGATACCGGCGGTCCCGATGATCTGGCCGCTTTCGTTGCGAACGAGGAAAATGGAATTCAGTATGGTTTGAATCTGCCCGGTTGTCCCCCTTACCTCCATCTCACGGTTCTCAGCCCTTTCATTCTCACGCAAGAGCTTCATGATCTGCCTGGCCTCGTCCATGCCTCCCACGTAGAACCGCGAGATGTGTGTCCCCAAAACATCTTCCCTGCCGCAATTCAACATCTTCTCCATTGAACGATTCATATAGGTGATTTTACCCTGGAGATCGGTGGTCACGATTCCGTCCACGGAGCTCTCCATGATGTTTTCGAGGAACTCTTTTGTCTCTCGTAGTGCCCTTTGAAGCGACTTTCTGATGGTGAGATCCCGCAGGATCTCCACGAACCCTGCCACCCTTCCTGATGGATCCTTTATGGCGGTCACCGTAGAATAGGCTGGAAACCGATCACCATTTTTCCTCACCCGGACCATCTCCAGTTCACAGACTCCTTCGGTCTTGGTTCTTCTCGTTATCTCTTTCTGGATGCCTTTCTCTCTATCGTCGGGCAGGATGGTGATGGCGATATTCTCTTTATTAAGGACCTCCTCCTTTTTCCAGCCGAAAAGGTTTTCCGCCCCCTTATTGAACTCCATAATCCTTCCAGTATAGTCGAGTGCCATAATGGCGTAAACCGTGGCGCTGTCGAGGATGCTGTTCAAAAACCGTGAGAGGTCACGGTATTTCTCCTTTGATTCCTTCAGCTCCTGGGTTCTGGCATCGACCATATTCTCCAGGTTGGCGGTGTAATCCTGGATTTGCCCGATCATGCGGTTAAAGGAAATCCCTAAGAGACCGATTTCGTCCTCACTCCGCGGCGTGATCCTCTGAGAGAGGTCTCCCGCCGCCATCCTTCTGGTGACATCCGTGAGCTCCCTGATGGGCCTGGTGAGGAGCTTTGAAAAGGTGATGATCAGGACAAAGACAAGGGCAATGCTCACGAGGACCAAAATCAGGATAAATCGTTCCGTCTCATGTGTAGCCTTGTAGATTTCTTCTTCGTAAGAGCCTGCGGTAATGATCCAATCCCACGGTCGAAAATAGGCAAACTTTGCGATCTTCTGTCTCGGCCGCGTTTCTCCCAGCTCGGGATTCAACCACGGGTAGCGAATGATGCCCACTTCACCGTTCTTCAATTTCATGGCGTCGGCGATCATGGCACGGATGTATTCAAAACCCGATGAGTCTTTTGCGTGGAGGATGTTTTCACCCTCCTTGGCCGGGTGGACCATCAGGTTGCCTTTGCTGTCGATGATATAGACGTAGCCCGTATCCCCCACTTTGATACGTTTAATCTCTTCCCGGAAGGAGTGGGCGATTTGTTCCTTTGCACTGGCGGTCTCTCCCACCATCTCCTGCTGGATCTTGCACATGGCATAGATGGAGGTGACGAGATGCTCCAGGTCTTGCTCGGATGCAGTGCGCAGGGCCTTGTTGAAGCGATCGATAGATAGGATCGAAACGCAGAGGATGGGAAGCAAAACGAGAAAGAGGGTGACAGCAATGAGCTTTGTCTGGATCTTCCAGTTTCGAAATCGAGGTATTAACATATCGATTCATCCCAAGGGGTTTGAGCGGACAAGATTGCTTTACAGGACCATTTGAACATAGGTTGTTTCCAATAGCAAGATACCGGTTCGCTCCACATTCTCCCAACCCGGCCAAGCCGGAACCAAACAGGTGTCAGGTTTCGGGTCTCAGGCCTGACACCTGACACCTCGAATTGTGACCGTTTTGTGCGCAACCTTACCGCTAAGGAACTAATATCGTGGGTCCGGGAATGTGATCATGCATCGAGGCTTCTCCACCATTCTGTACATGACGGGCGAGCCCCAACCCTCTTCGAGCAGTTCGTCGTCCAATTCCGCAAGAACGCCGTCATGAATCGCCCAACTACGCCCCCGGACCGTATTGGCAAAGTCAGGTTTGCGAAAGGGGGTGCTGTTGTCCAGTCTCCGAAAGAGCTCACCGCCGGGCTGAAAGAGCTCGTGGATCCTCTTCATCTGGGCATACCTGCTGAAATAACTGAACCCGCACCTCTCATACGTGATGGCATTGTGATAGAAGAGGGCTTCCAGCCTGATGCTCTTGATATCAAAGATTTTACAGAAGAAGTCGAGCACGAGGATCACCTCACGTGTCAGTCCAAGCCCCTTTCTGGCTTGCCCCGGGAAAAGGCCGGCGGTCATGGCCCTTTCCTCTTCAGGCAGGTTTCTGGAAGCCCACCCGAAAAGCGTGTCCCTGCCCTCCTGGTCCAATTGGGTGTCGAACCTTGGGGAGTCCGGGTCGTTGACAATCAGAAAATCCCAGTCCATCTGCGTAAAATCGTTGGTGTCGGAAAGTTGTACGGAATAAAGGGGGTCTACCATGTCCGGCAGCTTGATCTCAGCGAGGCAGGTCCTGTCCCCTTGAGGGCAGAAGAAACGAACCACCTTTTCCCCCCTTTCGCTGCACAACGTGAGCGGGTTGATCCTGAAACGATGATAAACAGAAGGGGCTATGAGGATTCTGCAAAGCCCCTCCTTTTCAGAGCCGGTCATGTAGCTGATTTTTTGAATCCAGGGCATCACTCACCATCTGCTATGATTTAATTAGACCATTTTTGTTTTCATGTCAAAATGAAAGCAACGATATGATTCGACATTCGATGTTCCTTCTTCCGTAGGCCAGGGCTGAGCCTTGAACCGGTTTCTTATTGACCCGGTTTTTTCCAGTCTGATAGAATCGTTGCCAGGCAACGTAAGCTTCCCTGTCGGCCAAAGGGTACCTAACTGGAACGAATCACCAAATTTGGAGCAATGCATAGGGATCGCTCAATTTAGGGAGTATTTTGTTTGGGGAGGTGAAGGTCATTGGGGTCAGTGAATGTGCAGAATATCGGTTCTATTTTCGTATATTCGGATGAGATGAGCCGGTTTGATTTTGGCCCCGACCATCCGTTCAAACCGGAGCGGGCTTCGAAAACCTATGAGCTATGCACGCGTTACGGGATCATGAATCATCCCTGGATTCGAATCCTTAACCCTCGACCGCTTGACCCCGTTCTTCTTACCCTCTTCCATGATTCAGCCTATCTGGAGCTCCTGCGGGAGGCGAGCCAGGGGAGGTTTCGGCTGGAGATGCTTGAACGAGGTCTGGGAACTGCGGATAACCCCATTCTCTGCGGGATCTACGAATGGTCATTGCGGGCAGCGGGAGGCACCCACGAGGCCATGAAGCATCTCCTGGATGGTCGCGCCCTCATTGCGTTTAACCCGTTGGGTGGATTTCACCACGCGATGGCAGAGCACGCCGAGGGCTTTTGTTACATCAACGACATCGTCATAAGCATCGAAGAGGTTCTTCGGCGTTTTTCAGGCTTGAAAATCGCTTTCATCGACCTGGACGCGCATCACGGAAACGGCGTTCAGTCTGCCTTCTTTAAGGAGCCAAGAGTCCTCTTTATCTCTCTTCACGAGACCGGACGAACGCTTTATCCATGGTCTGGGAACGAGACCGAGATCGGGGAAGGGGAGGGCAGGGGGTTCACGGTCAATGTGCCCCTCGAGCCTGGGACGGACGATGAGGTATACGGGTTCGTCTTTGACGCCGTTGTGCCTCCATTGATCCGGGCTTTTTCACCGGATTTGATCGTTGCGCTGCTCGGCGCAGACACGCTGATTTCAGATCCCCTCACCCATTTGAAACTCACGAACAACGGTTATCAGATGGCGGTGCGGGCAATCATGGGCCTCTGCCCAAAGATCCTCGGACTCGGTGGAGGGGGCTATGACCTCTATCGTACCGCCCGTTGTTGGACCCTGGCATGGGCGTTGCTAAACCGCCTGGAGCCTATGGACGAATTCGCCGGTCTGGTGGGGGGAATGATGTTCGGGCCGGAAATGGAGGTGGGGAGCCTCTATGATCATCCCTATCTCAGCAAGGGCGAAGTGAAGGAGAAGGCCCTCGAAGAGGGCCGAAGGGTCGTGGCCTATATTCAAAAAGAGATCTTTCCCTTCCACGGGGTGGGGGTATGAACCTCAGGATTTAGGACCGGAAGCAGGATTCGAAAGGTTGTCCCTTGTCCTAAGACACTCTCTACGTCAATGCTTCCACGATGGGCCTCAACAACCCCTTTCACAATGGAGAGCCCGAGGCCCGTGCCCATGACATTGCGGGTCTTGGGGTGCTTGATCCGGTAGAATTTGTCGAAAATCTTGGGAAGCTCTTCTTGTGGGATACCGATCCCCGTATCCTGGATCCTGACTTCCACGTAGCCGGTCGTCCCTTTTGCTGTGATGGTGACCTGGCCCCCATCGGGGGAATAATTGATGGCATTGCTGATCAGATTGTTCAGCACTTCTTCGATTCCTTTTGGGTCTGCTTGAATGGGCTTGAGGTCCTGGCAAACGTAAGTCAAAGTCAAACCCTGCTCTTTCGCCCTTGGCTCCATGAAGGCGACCATCTCTTCGATGATTTGCCCGATGTCGGTGGGCACATGGGCTCTCACATATTTTCCCGCCTCGATCCTGGCCACATCCAGGAGATCGTTGATTAGCTTCAGAAGGACATCTATCTTTTTTAGAACCTTGTCGACGAATTCTCCCTGCTTTTCATTGAGCGGCCCTGCCAGCCCTTCGGACAAGACGCTGTTCAGTTGACGCATTGAAACGAGGGGGCTTCGAAGCTCGTGGGCGACCATGTTGACAAAGTCGGACTTCATCCGGTCCAGTTGTTTAAATGCGGTGATGTCTTCAAAGACGGTCACTGTCCCGGATACCTTGAAAAACACCTTTCGATCCGGTCCAAGGGCTGGCGTTGAGATGGCCCTTAGGGTGTGTTTCCCCATCTGAATTTCCTGGGAAATGAGCGCGTCTTCATTGACGTTTCCGGCAAGGATTCGTTGGAGCGTCGCGATAAGGGTTTCGTCTTTGATGATCTTGGTGATGGGCACAGGGTTTCTTATCTCCTCCGATATTTCCAGCAACCGCATCAAGGCAGGGTTCTGTAGTACGACCTCCATGTCCTCATTGGTTACCATCACCCCGTTGGCCATGCCGTTGATAATGGTCTTGAGCCGCTTTTTTTCCGTGTTGAAATCAAGAAGGGCCCGGATAATCTCATCCTCAATCTGGCTGGCCCGTTGCTCTGTCTTTCTCTTTTCCTGGGCCCTTCTGATGCTGATCAGGAACTGGTGCGACTCAATTGGATCGGAGATAAAATCGTAAACACCTTTTTCCATGTAGGCCAATGCATGATCGGCGTTTATGTCTTTCGTGATCATGACGACCGGAATCTGAGGTCGGCTTCTACGCACCCTTTCAAGAAACGGGTCGCCGTCCGTCGTCAGTCCGAGGAAATGAAGGAGCATGATGTCAATGTCGTCCCCCGAGAGAAGGTCGAGGGCCTGGTGCGCCTCCTTGGCGGTGATCAGCGTGTGGCCGCTGCCGCTAAGAAGTTGACGGCACGTAGGCTCAAGCCGTGCCTCGTGATCGAGCAATAGAACTTTCATCCTCAACCTGCCGTGGCCCTTGGGCGCCCACCTGAATATGGTAAGTTACTTTGCTCCTCCGAACGATAAGGCGGCCTGCCTTTTGAGGGCCTCTATTTCCTTCCGGCCCTTCAACGTAAAGGTAAGGGCAACCCCAATGAGCAAAAGGGCTGCCGCGGTATAGAAAGAAGAGGTGTAACTACCGGTGGTGGCAAACAGCATCTGAGATAATCTTCCCATGACAAATCCACCTACACCCCAGGCCGTGAACACGATACCGTAATTGATGCCGAAGTTTTTCAAGCCCCAGTTGTCCTTCGTCATGGAGGGAAAGAGCGAGAGGTTGGTCCCGTAATTGAATCCGATAAATGTCGCCAAGAGCAGGACCACAATGGGGTTGGCCTTCTCGGCGCCTACAATGGGAATTGCTACAAGCATGAGAACCGCCTGAAAGGTGAGCATGATGATCAGCGTGGCACGCCGGCCAATTTTATCCGATAGAAAGCCGGCAACGATCCTGCCTCCTGCGTTTCCAACGGCCAGAATTGCGACCACTAGAAATGCCATTTCGCCCATGCTCTTTTTGGCCATTCCGGCAACGCTTCCAATCACCATCAACCCCGCACCGGCTCCGATGAAATAAATGAACCAAATGGTGTAGAACGCCAGGGTCTTCATCATCTCCGATGGCGTTGCATCTTTTTTTTCCTCTGGCGCACCAGGAATTGCGTCCATGGCCTGCTTCGCAATGCCGGCCCGCGTCGGGATGTAGCTCAATGCCTTTTCAATGCCAGGAGCGGGTTCTCTCTCTTTTCCGACCAGGGACCCAGGGGAATAGCCGACGGGGGGGTTTACGAGCAGCATGGAGATGGAGCAAACCGCCACGAGAAAGGCGATGCCAAAAAACAACATTGCGCTTTGAAGCCCCCAAATTCCCAAGAAATATTTGGATAACGGAGCGATGTAAACGGAGGCCAACCCAAAACCGGAGACCACCAGTCCTGCGATCAGCCCGGTTTTTGCCGGCGGGAACCATTTGAGGGCGGGAGGCGTAGCCGCGGAATAGCCAAAACCGATCCCCGCTCCTGCCAACACGCCAAAACCCAGTACCCAGCTCACATAGCTCGTGGTCTGTGATATCCAAATGAAGCCCAGGCCGACAAGTATGCCTCCGAGAAAGGCCGTCAGCCTGGGGCCAAATTTGTCCTGAAATTTTCCAGCGAGTATCATGACAAAGGCAAAAACCATGCAGCAGACGGCGTAGGGATCGTTGAGCGAGGCAGGATCCCAATTGAAGGCCCCCTTTCCCCCTGTCTCTATGGACTGTTTGATGGCGCCCTTGAAGATGCTCCAGGTATAGAGAATACCGAGGGCCAGGTTGATCCCCGTTCCAGAAAGGGTCACAACCCAGCCCTTGTGCAACGTTGGTTCTGACATTCTCTGCTCCTTATCTCTATCGTTTTCGCATCGGAATATTGGTCCAGACATCGGGTTTTCCCCCGGGGCGGCATCCACCTTGTTGCCCCGAGGGAACGTACCCGTCGAAGCGACTCTTACGGTTTCATGTTTGCAGACGGTTGTGTGACCCAATCCATTGACAACCTATTGCCTGTCGTCCACCAGCCTTTTCACCACACTGGCATCGTCCAGGGTGGAAACATCCCCGAGTTCGTCGATCTTTCCTTCGGCGATCTTTCTGAGGATCCTTCTCATGATCTTTCCGCTCCGCGTTTTGGGCAGGGAAGCGGCAAAGTGGAGCTTGTCCGGGACGGCAATGGGGCCGATCTCCTTTCTCACATGACCAATGAGCTCCTTCTTCAGTTCCTCGCTTGGGTTGTAACCCGCTTTGAGGCTCACGAACGCATAGATCCCTTGGCCTTTGATCTCATGGGGGAAACCGACGACTGCGGATTCGGCCACCGCCTTGTGGGCCACCAGGGCGCTTTCCACTTCCGCCGTCCCCAGCCGGTGCCCGGACACATTGAGGACGTCGTCCACCCGCCCCATGAGGAAGTAGTAGCCATCCTCATCTTTCCTGGCGCCGTCGCCCGTGAAATAATATCCTGGATATTTGACGAAGTATTGCTGTTTGAATCGATCCGGGTCCCCATAGACCGTCCGCATGAAACCGGGCCAAGGTTTTCGGATGTATAGGTAGCCCCCTTCATTGACTTCGGCCTCCGATGCGTCCTCCCGAAGGATCACCGGATCCACTCCGAAGAATGGGAGCGCCGCAGAGCCCGGTTTCATGGGCATGGCGCCGGGAATGGGCGTGATCAGAAAGCCACCCGTTTCCGTCTGCCACCAGGTGTCAACGATGGGACAACGCTCTTTGCCGATCACCTGATAATACCAGATCCATGCCTCGGGGTTGATGGGCTCTCCCACCGTGCCAAGAAGCCTCAAGCTGCTCAGGTCCCTCTTTTTGGGCAATTCGTCTCCGTATCTCATGATGGCCCGGATGGCCGTCGGCGCCGTATAGAAGATGTTGACGCCGTATCTTTCCACGATCTCCCAGAAACGATCCGGTTCCGGATAGGTCGGAACCCCCTCGAACATGAGAGACGTGGCGCCCAGGGCCAGCGGGCCGTAAACGATGTAGCTGTGACCCGTCACCCAGCCGATGTCAGCCGTGCACCACCAGACATCTTCGTCTCTGTAATCAAAACAGTATTTGAGGGTGATGGCTGTATACAACAGATACCCCGCCGTGGTGTGAAGGACTCCTTTGGGTTTTCCCGTGCTGCCGCTGGTGTAAAGGATGAAAAGGGGATCTTCCGAGTCCATGATTTCAGGTTCACACCGATGAGAGGCCCCTTTCATCAACTCATGCCACCAGTGATCACGCCCCTCCTGCATGCTGGTCTCTTTCTCGACCCTCTTGACCACGACACATGTCTTGACGTCCGGACAGGACTTGAGGGCATCGTCGGCACTTCTCTTGCTATCGAGCGTCTTGCCGGATCGGTACCCGTAGTTGCAGGTGATGAGCGTCTTTGCTTTGGAGTCGAGGATCCTGTCCTTCAAGGCATCTGCGCTGAAGCCTCCGAAGACGATGCTGTGGATGGCCCCGATCCTTGCACAGGCCAGCATGGCAATGGGAAGCTCAGGGATCATGGGCAGGTAGATGGCCACCCGGTCTCCCTTTTTCACGCCGAGCTTCTTCAGGACATTGGCGAACTTACAGACCTCCCGGTGTAGTTCCTGGTAGGTGTAGGTCTTTGATTCCTCGTATGGTTCTCCTTGCCAGATGAGGGCCGCCTTGTTCTTCCTCCATGTCTTGAGATGGCGGTCAAGACAGTTGTAGGAGACATTCAGCTTCCCACCGGCGAAATAGCGCAAAAAGACGTTGTCTTTGAAGCTGTACTCCTCCACCGGTCCATCCCATTTCTTAAACCAGTCAAGGTACTTTTCTCCCATCTCAGCCCAGAAATTCTGCGGGTCTTTGATGGATCGCTCGTGGAGCGCTTCGTACTCCTTTCTGCTTTTTAGATAGGCCTTCTCCACGAATTCCTGAGGCGGTTCAAAGACCCTCTTTTCAGTGTAGACCGATTCGACGTGACTGGCTTTTGCTTCCATCAGGCTATTCCTCCTCTCAATTGGCGGTTGGATATCAACCGATTCGGATCAGGAGACATTTGAATAACGTCGCCGCGCCCATGCCTGCTGCAGCCCGCGAGGAACGCATGAAGGTCCGTTGAACCCTATGGCCTCGGGTGAACAGACTTCAGGTTACGAAATTAGGAGCAACGAATGTACCAAAAGGGCGGTGGAGAGGAGACACCCAAAACTTGTTGAAATTACATTGGAATGACGTTCCGAAGTGGAAACCGGCGAATCAGGGATGAGAGGTCGTGTCAGGGTTTTTTACAGATTGTAAACATTCGATGGCATTTAGCCCAATGCGCCCTGCCTCAGGTGTGAGACTACCCCAAATTGAGCGGTTCACCCAATTTGGAGCCAGCCGCAGGGGGGTGTCTTTTTTTGAGCCGCAACTCCGCTTGTTCGAAGCCTGTAAAACGTCACCAAAACCCAACGGCTGTCTCGGGAAGGCACAAGAGGGTCTGTATGCTGGAAAGAATCCCTTCTGGGACTGTCTGGAACCGAGTGCAGGAAATTGGTGCCGTTAAATATGGCTGTGAAATATGTTGCGGCTTTAAAAAAACACCCCCCTGCGGCCCACAAGGGATGAGCATCGCGCAATCTAGGGCTACTTTGAGTCGCTGCAATGGATGGGAGGTCTGCGGTCCCTCCAGGGGCGGGATTGTTCCAGCTGTGAGGCCAACCGGATGAGCAGCCCCTCATCCCCAAAGCGGCCTGCGAACTGGACCCCGATGGGCAGGTTGTCCGCATTCCAGGAGAGCGGCACGGACATGGCCGGTTGACCCGTGAGGTTGTAAACATAGGTGAGCGCCAGATACGCGCTGCTCATCCTTGCTGCTTTCAGCGGGTCGCTGGGCATAAACTTGAAAGCGGTCCGCTCGACGGGGGGTTGACGGATGGTGGGCGACAGGATGACATCGCAGCGCATTTTGGAAAAGAACGCCCCAATTTTTCGCGAGAAGCGTTGAATCTCCTCCACGGTGCGAAGATAGTCTGCGCCGGTCCGTTTGAGGCCTGCCTGATAGCTCATCCAGGTCATGGGCTCCACGTCCGGTTGGGTCAACTTCTTCCCAAGTGTTTCTTCCCAGTACTGAAGCATGTGCCCGATACCGCAGGCCCAAAGCAGTCCAAATCTCTTGTAGAGTCCCGGCCACGCCAGGGCGTCACCTGGAATTTCGAATGCTTGATGGCCCATGCTTTCACAAAGCGCTGCGGCGTCCAGAACGGCCGCTATACAGTCATGGTGGATCTTCGTGTCGAGATGCCATCCCTCTGGGATCGATGTGAGAAAACCGATCTTCAACCCTTTCACTTCCTTGCCCACCTCATGGAGGTACGGACGTTTCCTGGCAGGTGCGCAGTAAGGATCGCCCGCATCGGTCCCGCAGGTTGCGTCGAGCAGGGCCGCCGAATCCCTGACACTCACGGTCACGGCGTGCTCGCAGATGAGTCCGCCCATGAGATCGCCAAAGAGCGGCCCCAGGGGGTTGCGTCCCCTCGTGGGCTTGAGACCGAAAAGGCCGCAGCAGGAGGCCGGGACTCGGATCGAGCCGCCGGCATCGTTTGCATGGGCTATGGGGACGATTCGAGCAGCCACTGCCGCAGCCGATCCCCCGCTGGATCCGCCCGGGGTTAGGGTCGGATTCCACGGGTTTGCGGTAGGCCCGAACAGCGCGCAATCTGTGGTGGGAAGACCGCCGAATTCCGGCGTGTTCGTCTTGCCCACGACGATCAGCCCCGCCGACTTTTGCCTTCTCACAAGCTCTGTGTCCAGCTTGGACACATAGCCCTTGACCCCGACGCACCCTTCCCAAAACGGTGCCCCTTCATATTCCGCAATCAGGTCCTTCAAGAGGAAGGGGACGCCCGTGAAGGGCCCGTGGGGGGACTTGGACTTGGTCCGTTTGATGTTCAGGGCCTTCGCGACGCGGCGGGCCTCATCGTACATCCGGTGGATGACCGCGTTGAGCCTGGGGTTTACCGCTTCGATCCGGCGCACGGCCATCTCCACCAGTTCGAGCGGGGTAATCTGCCCTTTCCGCACAAGTTCGCCCAGGGCGAGACCATCGGCATCGGCGAGCTCATCGATCATCTGATTTCCTCCTGAGACGGCAAGAGACCGCAGACATATAGTAGCAGAGGCGTCAAACACAAAGGGTTTTTTGCGTGTCGATATAACCCTTGACGCGCTTTTCCCTTGATCCTTTAACCCTTACGCCGTGCGCCTTGCGCTGCTTCATATTCGAATGACGAATATCGAACAAGGAATATCGAATCACGAAGTGGGTTTTCGAAAGTCTTCACTTCCACATTGGACATTGTACATTCGATATTCTGCGGTTCGCTTTTCAACCCTTTGGTTGAAGCGAGCCTCGGGGGGTCATGGTGACGACGTGGGGGAAAGTTTTTCCATGAGGAGATCGCGCACCTTTCCCGGGTGCGCCTTTCCCTGGGTCGCTTTCATCACCTGCCCCATCAGGAAGTTGATGGGCTCGTGGTGGCCCTGCCTGATTTGCGCCACCACATCGCCGTTTTCCTCCATCACCTGGTCGATGACCCGGTTCAGGGTCCCAGTGTTCAGAATAGGCTTGAGGTTGCGGGCCGCGATGATCGTATCGGGCGGCTGGCCCGATCGGAACATTTCATCCAGGACGGTCCTTCCGATCTTATCGGTGATCTCGCCCTCGGCGATCAGGTTGACCAGACTGGCAAAGTGGGCAGGCTTTACCGGACAGGTTTCGACGGCCAGGCCGCTTTCGCCAAGCAGCCTGAAGAGGTCCTTGGTAAGCCACGTGGTGAGCCTCCGTACGTCGCGGCAGTGGGAAATGGCGTTCTCGAAATATTCGGACATCTTTCGGTCACGGCTCAGGAGGAGCGCATCCCGTCTGAGAATCCCATATTGGGTCACCAGACGGTGCAGCTTCTGGCCGGGGAGCTCCGGCATGGCCGACCGTATCTCTTCCACAAACGGGTCCGGGATTTGGAGGGCAAGAAGGTCCGGGTCAGGAAAATACCGGTAGTCCGGCGCATCCTCTTTGCTCCGCATGGGGAGCGTCACCTTTTTTGCCTCGTCAAAGAGACGGGTTTCCTGCACCACCTCACCGCCCGATCGGAGGGTCTCGGACTGCCGGTTGATTTCATAGTCGAGGGCCTCCACGATGAAGCGGAAAGAGGACATGTTCTTGATTTCCACCCGGTTGCCGTAGAAGTCGCTCCCTTTCGGCCGCATCGAGATGTTGACGTCGCAGCGCAACTGGCCCTGTTCCATGATGCATTCGCTCACATCGATATAGCGAAGGATCTGACGGACCCGTTCCAGGTAATCCCTCGCCTCCGAGGTGGAGCGGATGGGGTTTCGCGTATGATCGGTCACGATTTCGAGAAGCGGCACACCGGACCGGTTAAAGTCCACGAGACTGTAGTCCGAAGCGCCGAAGTCCTTGGAGGAATGCACCAGCTTGCCCGCGTCCTCTTCCAGGTGGATCCGTTTGATCCCCACTGCATAGGGCGCCCCGTCATCCCCGGTGATCTCAAGAAAACCTTCTTCACACAGGGGCTCTTCGTACTGGGAGATCTGATAACCCTTGGGGAGGTCGGGATAGAAGTAGTTCTTGCGCGCGAAGCGGACTTCTCCATTGATGCGGCAATCGAATGCAAGCCCGGCACGGATGGAAAACTCGATGGCCCTCCGATTCAGGACCGGGAGCGCCCCGGGCTGGCCCGTGCAGACCTGGCAGACGTGGGAGTTTGGCTGTGCGCCGTAGTGGGTGCTGCAACCGCAGAAGAGTTTGGTCCGGGTGGACAGCTCCACGTGGGTTTCAAAGCCAATGATGACGTCCAGATCCATCAATCTCCCCCCCGAATCTTTTGATAGGCATGCGCCAACCGGATCACCGTTTCCTCATCAAAGGGTTTTCCGATGATCTGGAGACCCACCGGCAACCCCTCCACCCGGCCGCAGTCGATGCTGAGGGCGGGGAGCCCCGCCAGGTTCATGGACACGGTGTAGATGTCCACGAGGTACATCTGGAGCGGGTCCCCGAGTTTCTCGCCCGGCTTGAAGGGAAGGGTGGGTGAGACGGGGGTGATGAGACAATCCACCGTGCTGAAGGCGCGGTCGAAATCCTGCTTGATGAGGGTGCGTGCCTTTTGCGCCTTGAGGTAATAGGCATCATAGTAGCCGGCAGAGAGTACATAGGTCCCCAGTATGATGCGTCGCTTCACTTCCCTGCCGAATCCTTGGCTTCGGGTCTTCTGGTACATCTCCACGCAGTCCGAAAGGGGCCCAGGCGAGCGGAATCCGTATTTCACTCCATCGTAGCGCGCAAGGTTGCTGCTTGCCTCGGCCGTGGCAATGAGGTAGTAGGCGCTGATCGCGTAAGGGGTGTGGGGGAGCGAGACCTCTTCCACCAGGGCGCCTTCCCCGCTCAACCGGTTGACGGCTCCAAGGACAAGCGTCTTGACCCGATCATCCAGCCCCTCTACAAAATACTCCTTGGGGATGCCAATCCTGAGGCCTTTGATGTCACGATGGAGCGAATGCGTGAAGTCCGGCCTCGGGACCCGGGCGGAGGTGGTGTCCAGGGGGTCGTGGCCGCATAAGGGCGTTTAGCATGACGGCGCAGTCCTCCACGGTCCTGGTAAGTGGCCCCACCTGATCGAGTGAGGATGCGTAGGAAACGAGGCCGTAGCGGGAGACCCGACCGTAGGTGGGTTTCATTCCCACGACCCCGCAAAAGGAGGCGGGCTGGCGGATGGAGCCCCCCGTGTCGGAGCCGATGGCCACCACCGTTTCCCCTGCGGCCACCGCCGCGGCCGACCCGCCGCTCGATCCGCCCGCAACCACGCGCGGATCGGCCGGGTTCATGGTCGGCCCGAGGGCGCTGTTCTCGGTGGAAGAGCCCATGGCGAACTCGTCCATGTTGGTCTTGCCGATCATCACCATGCCTTCCGATCGGAGGCGGTTCACGACGGTCGCATCGTAGGGGGGCGTGTAGTTGGCAAGCATCTTTGAAGCACAGGTGGTCCGGATATCCTTCGTGCAGAGGTTGTCCTTGACCGCGACCGGTATTCCGGTCAAAGGGGAAAGGGGACCCCCTTTCCGGATCTTCTCATCGGCCAGGTCCGCCTGACGGCGAGCCTCTTCCGGCGTGACTGTGATAAAGGCGTGGATAGATTCTTCGCGCGCCTGAATCCTTTCGAGGACCGATTCCGTAATCTCTCTGGATGTGACCTTTTTCCCCCTGAGCAGTTCAGCCAGTTGGGATGCGCTGACGTCGCAAAGTTCCATGAATCAACCTTCCAATATCTTGGGGACCTTGAAATACCGCTGCTCCCGCTCGGGTCCGTTTTGGAGCAGAGACGCCGGCGCGGCTTCACCCTTTGGCTCATCGTCCCGCCAGACGTTGGCGGATCCCAGGGCATGGCTGGTGGGGGCCACCTCGCGGGTATCGAGCCTGGCCAGGGTGTCCACGTAATCCAGGACTGAATTCAGGTCACGGGAAAATGCGCTGATCTCTTCCTGATCCAAGTCCAGGCGGGCAAGCTTGGCCACGTGCCTGACCTCCTCGTCGGAGATCCTGACCACGGGCGCGCGAGTGTCCATCGCGCCACGGGGGGTCGCGACGACCGTCGCCACCGCATCGCTCGATTTCAGGGCCAGCCCCAGTTCCTTAAGCTGCGTTTCATCCACCGGCGCCGGACACTCCGTGAGCGGACAGACGGCGCTTCGATTCTTGGGAAAGGCGATGACATCGCGGATGGAAGGGGTCCTGAGGATCATGCTGACCAAACGGTCAATACCAAGGGCGATGCCCCCGTGGGGCGGGGCGCCAAGCTGGAGGGCCTTCAGGAAAAAGCCGAACTTGGCCTCCGCCTCTGCATCGCTGAGGCCCAGGGCCTTGAAGACCCTTTTTTGGGTCTCCATTTGGTGAATTCGGATACTGCCGCCTCCCACCTCTTCGCCGTTGATCACGAGATCGTAGGCCCTGGATTTCAGCGCCAGGAGTTCGCCCGGATCTTCAGGGTCGAAATCCTCCCGATCGGGCATGGTAAAGGGGTGATGCTGTGATCCGAGCCCCTCCTCCTTCATCTCAAAGAGAGGAAAATCCGTGACCCAGAGGGGGGAGAACCGATCCTCCGGGATAAGGCCGAAGCGTTCGGCCATGTGAAGTCGAAGTCTACCCAGCACCCTGTGAACCGTATCCTGCGACGGATCGGCCACCATGATCAGGACATCGCCCTCTTGCCCGTGAAAGCGGCCAAGGAGCCCGCGCTGCTCGTTTTCACCGAAGAACTGAACGATGTTTGACTCCAGCTTTCCATCGGTGACCTTCATCCAGGTCATCCCCATGCCCCCAAGAGAGGGGACGATGCGCAAGGCGTATTCGTTTTGAAGGAGGTTCTTGCTGAGCTCGGCTGCCCGGCCTTTGATGCAGAAGCCCTTCACGCAACCCCCCTGGGAGATGACCCGGTTGAAGACGGTATAACGGGTTTGTCTTACGATATCGGTCACGTCTTCGAAGGTGAGGTCGAATCGGGTGTCCGGCCGGTCCGTCCCGTAGCGGTTCATGGCCTCGTCGTAGGTCATCCTGGGAAAGGCCCGCGGCAGCTGGATGTCCCCCAGTTCAAAGAGTTTGACCGCCAGTTCCTCGATGATTTCGTAATAAAAGGATTCATCGATGAAGGAGGCTTCCATGTCCAGCTGGGTGAATTCGGGCTGTCGGTTGGGGCGGAGGTCTTCATCCCTGAAACACCGAGCGATCTGGAAATAGCGGTCCATTCCGCCGATCATCAGGATCTGTTTGAACAGCTGAGGCGATTGCGGGAGGGCGTAAAACCGCCCATGGTGCACCCGGCTTGGGACCAGGTAATCCCTGGCACCCTCCGGGGTGCTCTTGGTCAGGATCGGTGTTTCCACTTCCACAAAACGCAGCGTGTGGAGGAAGTCCCGCATGCACTTGATCATGTGGTAGCGCTTGATCAGATTGGTGGAGACGGAGGGGCGCCGCAAATCGAGATACCTGTACTGGAGGCGCAATTCTTCGTCCATGTGCTCGGGACCCAGTTTGGAATCTTCTCCAAAGACCATGGCCTTTTCGGAGATGGTGAAGGGCAGGGAACTGGCGCGCGACAAAAGCTCCAGGGACGTCACGAAGATCTCCATGTCACCGGTGGCAAGGTGGGGATTTTCCGTCCCCCATTGGCGCGCCGCCACCTGTCCGACCACCTTCACCACGTCCTCTTGCTTGAGAGTGCCGGCAAGCGCATAGGCATTCTTGTCGACCCTGGGATCGAAGACCAGTTGGACGATGCCACTCGTGTCCCGCAGGTGCGCAAAGAGGAGCTGGCCATGGTCCCGGAGCGCGTCAATCCATCCCATCAGGAGAATTGACTTTCCTTCCAGGGCCCGTGCCACCTCGCCACAATAAACTCTTTGTTTCCATTCCATATCTTGAGGCTGAGAATCCTTTCAGCGTTTCAAGGGAAGGCCTCCACTCGGGTCTCCCCAGGTCAGGCCGACGCAGTGACGCGGACAGCTTCATGCGTGCCAATGGTTCATTCCACCAAGGGTTGAAACTTTTGCAAGGAACGGACCTAATTCGGTCACACCGAGATGGGTGGTCGGGAAGTCTGACAATATACGTGTTTTTGCAGGCAATGGGCAAGCGATATTTGGTTTCGAACAAAGACGGACCTGGCGGGATTCCTCCGCTTGGACCCATGGGATGACATTTTTGTAATTTTCCTCTTACTCATTTTACGGAAATGTCATACCTTATTGAACCCCGGTTTGCCGCATGTATGGAAAAAGGCATGATTTCATACGGTTGCTCCAGTATCGACCATGGCACGCCTTTTGCTCAATGGGTCCTTAACCGTTGTAAAACGCATGGTCCGTGCCCATAAGGGCATCAAGCAGATCAGGACAATTATTCATTCAAATAAACTACATGGGAGGAGAATGGCAATGGGCGAAAAGAAAACGGTGAGGGATGTGTTGGATCTCATCAAGAAAGAGGGCGTTGAGATCGCGGATTTCCGATTCATGGATTTTCCGGGTCTCTGGCAGCACTTCTCTATCCCTGCCAGGGAAGTGAGCGAGGATACCTTTGAAAACGGCCTGGGCTTTGACGGATCGAGCATCCGGGGCTGGCAGGCCATCAATGAATCGGACATGCTGGTCAAGCCGGTTCCGGAAACGGCGTTCATCGATCCCTTTTTCTCCCACAAGACGGTCGTCCTCATCTGCAACATCTGCGACCCGGTCACCGGGGAGGACTACACCCGCGATCCGCGCAACATCGCGCGCAAGGCGGCCAATTACCTGAAGGGCACGGGGCTCGCGGAGATTGCCTATATTGGTCCCGAGGCGGAGTTTTTCATCTTCGACGACATCCGGTTTGATCAGAACGAGCGCGAGGGCTACTATCACATTGATTCCGTGGAGGGCCGATGGAATGCCGGCCGCATGGAATCGCCTAACCTGGGCTACAAACCCCGTTACAAGGAAGGGTATTTCCCGGTTCCCCCGACGGACAGTCAGCAGGACATCCGGAGCGAGATGCTCCTGAGCCTTGAGAAGATCGGCGTCCTCATCGAGGCCCAGCACCACGAGGTGGCAACGGGCGGGCAGGCCGAGATCGATATGAGGTTTGCCCCCTTGGTGGAAATGGCGGACAACGTCTTGAAATACAAATACATTATCAAGAATACGGCCCGGAAGTACAACAAGACCGTGACCTTCATGCCGAAACCCCTTTTCAATGACAACGGCAGCGGCATGCACGTTCATTTTTCTCTGTGGAAAGGGAATCAGAACCTGTTTGCAGGCGACGGTTACGCCGGTCTATCCGAGATGGCCATGTATGCCATCGGCGGCATCTTGAAGCACGCCCCCTCGCTCCTGGCCTTCACCAGCCCAACCACCAACAGCTACAAACGGCTGGTGCCCGGGTTCGAGGCCCCGGTGAACCTGGCCTATTCGAGACGGAACCGAAGCGCCGCGGTGCGGATCCCGCTCTACTCGACTTCGCCCAAGGCAAAACGACTCGAGTTCAGGTGCCCCGACCCGAGCTGCAATCCCTATCTGGCCTTTTCCGCCATCATGATGGCAGGCCTGGACGGGATTCAGAACAAGATCCATCCGGGGGATCCTCTGGACAAGGATATTTATGATCTGCCCCCGGAGGAACTGGCAAAGGTGCCCAAGACCCCTGGCTCCCTCCGCGAGGCGCTCAATGCTTTGGAGGCCGATCACGCCTACCTCCTGAAAGGAGATGTGTTCACCTCGGACGTGATCGAGACGTGGATTTCCTACAAGATTGAGAAGGAGGTCCAGGCCATTGACCTGCGGCCCCATCCCTGGGAGTTCGCGCTCTATTACGATATATAGGGAATCACGGTCCAAGGTGCAAGGTTGCGTGGGAGCTCGCGCTCTTTACGAGATATAGGGAACCGCCCTCAGCTTCAAGCCTGAATATCAGGCTGTCTTATAAAGGAAGGCCACCCCCGGGTCCACCAGGGGTGGCCTTCCTTTGCGTTTGGTGCCACAGACCCTTTCTTGACCTTTGCCCGCAGCGTATTCTCATGTAATATGGCCCTAAGTTGAGGGACTCAAATCCTTTGTGGGCCGCAGGGGGGGGTGTCTTTTTTTGAGCCACAACATTTTTCACGGCCATTATTAACGGCACCCATTTCCTGAACTTGTTTCCGGACAGCCCCAGAAGGGAACCTTTCCAGCATAGACCACCTTTTGTGCCTTCTCGGGGCAGCCGTTGGGTTTTGGGGGCGTCGCAAAGGCAACTGGAAAATTGGAGTTGTGGCTCAAAAAAAGACACCCCCCCCTGCGGCTGGCTCCAAATTCGGTGAATCGCTCAACTTAGGATCACAGCATGCCATCAGATTAAAGGACCCATCGAGATCCGGTATGATCCCATCCCTTCAAGATTTCAAGATTATCTGCCCGGACGTGGACGCGCGATTCGTTGCCCTCCATCTCATGAGGCTCAACGAGGCCTATTTCAGGGGCTTTTCCGATGACGAGCTCTGCCTCCACCTGCGAAGCTTTTACAGGTTGGCCCCGGATCGTCCCGTTGAGGTCTTCATTGACCCCCGAAAGGATGGTCTCGTGGACTGCACGGTGGTGGCCTTTGATTACCCCTCCGAATTTTCCATCCTGACAGGGATCTTATCGGCTATGGGTTTCTCCATCCTCTCCGGTGATGTCTTCACCTATGCCCCTTTTCCTGATGATTATCCGCGCCCGGTGGGACTGAGTGGGGTTGAATGGGAGACCCTGAAACGGAGGAGGATCGTCGATCGTTTCACCGGGACCCTGGAGCCTGCGACCTCCCGTGCTGTCTGGCAGGAGGAGTTCCGCGCAAGGTTGAGAGAGGTGATTCTCCTGCTTGAGCAGGGCGATGCCACACGGGTCCATGAGGCAAGACACGCCGTGAACGAGATGGTGGTAAGAAGGCTCGCCCGGATTCATGCCGATTCTCTGCCCATGCTTTACCCGGTAAGCATCGACCTGGACAACGACCAGACCGGTTTCACGAGGCTGAGGGTTGTCTCCCAGGATACCCCCGCATTTCTCTATGCACTCAGCAATGCACTTTCGCTTCACCAGGTCTTGATCGAGCACGTCCGCATCCGCACCATCCAGGGCAGGATCCAGGATGAGATCCACTTGGTGGATCGGGCCGGAAGGCCGATCCTTGACCGTGAGATCCAGGATCACATCAGGCTTTCCGTCCTGCTGACCAAACAATTCACCTATTTCCTCGGGGATGCCCCGGACCCTTATGCGGCCCTGGCCCGATTCGAAACCATGGTGGAAGATCTGATGAGTCTTCCATCCCAGAGCAAGTGGGTCGAGCTCCTCACGAACCCGCAGACGCTCGGTGACCTGGCAAGGCTCTTAGGCGCAAGCGATTTCCTTTGGGAAGACTTCATCCGTCTTCAATACGAGACCCTGCTCCCCATCCTGGAACCGCAGGTCAGGGGACGGACCTTCAGCAATCCGACGGCCTCGATCCCTGATCGGTTGGATCAAGCCCTGGCCGGGGCCCCGGGAAATGAGGAAAGGTTTGCGCGGCTCAACGCGTTCAAGGATCGGGAGATGTTCCTCATCGACCTTGACCACATCCTGAATCGTGATGCGGACATCGCTTTCCTCTCCAAAAAACTGACCGTTCTGGCCGAGCAAGTGGTTGGATGGGCCGCGCGGATTGTTTATGAGGACCTGAGCGGGCGGTTTGGCTTGCCCAGGACGGTTGGGGGCCTTGAGGCCAAACATGCCATCCTCGGTCTCGGGAAGCTTGGCGGTGAAGCGCTTGGATACGCCTCAGACATCGAGCTCCTTTTTGTCTACAGTGACCATGGGCACACGGACGGAGAGACGGTCATCGAAAACCGGGAGTTCTTCGATCGGCTGGCACGCGGGGTTGGCCAATCCATAGAGGCGAAACGGGAGGGGATCTTCCACGTGGACCTGAGACTCCGTCCCTATGGGAGCTCGGGACCCCTTGCGTGCAGCCTCGAATCTTTCTGCCGCTATTACCAGCCCGAGGGGGCTGCCCTTTTCTATGAAAGGCTCGCCCTCGTGTGCATGCGGGCCATTGGGGGAGATGCAGACCTGGGTGTGCGTCTGGAGCGCATCCGGGACCGCATGATTTACACCCGGCGCTGTCTCGATCTCGATGCGTTCCGGGAATTGAGGGAGAAGCAGTTTCGACACAAGACCGAGACCGGGAAGATCAACGCGAAGTTCTCGGCGGGCGGACTCGTTGACCTTGAGTACGGTGTGCAGGTCTTGCAGATCATGCATGGGGAGACGGATCTCCGGTTGAGGACGCCGCGCATCCAGGAGGCGCTCCAGGCCATGGCGGATGCGGAGGTCTGCCCGGTTATGGAGGCGGCGCGTCTCTCGGAGGCCTATGTGTTTCTGCGTCGGTTGATCAACGGGCTCCGGATGCTCCGGGGCTCGGCAAGAGACCTCTTCCTGCCCGAGACCGATTCCGGCGAATTCGAGCATCTTGCCAGGCGGATGGGATACGTTCGAAAAGGGGGCCTGGAGTCGGGGCAGAGGCTTCGCCTGGACATGGAAACGCACATGGCTTCGGTCCGGTTGTTTGTGAACCGATATTTTGGACCGGGGTCGCTGCCCGGACCGCGCTATGGCGTGGCCACCGTCGCTGACCTTGTGCTTTCAGACGCCCCCTCGCCGGACCTTCGAGAGGACATCCTTTCCCGGGAGGGGTTCGCCAACCCCGAGCGGGCATTCACCAACTTGAAAGCGCTCGCCGGCAAAGACATGCGTCGAGACGCCTTTGTGAGGTTGGCGCTACTCTCCTTTGACCTCCTCCGCACAAAACCTGATCCTGACATGGCCCTCAACAACTGGGAGCGGTTCATACACTCGGTCGGGAGCCCCGAGTTCCATTTTAATCTCCTGCTCTCCCAGCCCATGCGGCTCGATATCCTGATGGCCGTCTTTGCCGGCAGCCAGTTCCTCTCCGACACCCTCATCCGGAACCCCGGCTTCTTCGAGTGGTTGATGATTCCGGACATCCTCCACAGAAACCGTCGAAGGGATGACCTCGACGCCGAACTTTTGCAGGCGGCCCGCACCTTCAGGGGGCGAGAGGCGTGGCTGAACAAGATGCGCCGGTTCCGACGAAGGGAGATCTTGAGGGTAGGCGTGCGAGACATTTTCCTGGGGGTCCCGACCGAAACGGTCATGACGGAACTGTCCACTCTGGCCGAGGCGCTTCTTCAGGCAGCCCTTGAGAGGGCCTGGCAGGACCTCTTGAACCAGGAAAGGGACGAGGAAAGCATCCAGGCCTTCAGCCACCGTTTCTGCATCATGGCCATGGGGAAACTCGGGGGCGGCGAGCTGAACTACAGCTCGGATGTGGACCTTATTGCGGTCTGGGATAACGGTGAGATGGCGGCGCGGGGGCGCGAGGCGGCAAGCGATGAGGCCAAGGTTATTTTCAAACGCGTCATGGAACGGGTCACATCGGACCTCACCTCCCACACGGAAGAGGGATACGTGTACCGGGTGGACCTGCGCCTGCGGCCCTTCGGCCGATCGGGGGAGCTGGTCTGCACCACCCAGGGTCTTTCGGACTACTATGAAAGGGACGCCTCTCTGTGGGAGATCCAGGCTGGGCTGAAACTGCGCCCGGTTGCAGGGAATCTCCGCATGGGGTATAGATTTCTGGAAACGCTTCGCCCGGTGTTGATCCGTCCCCGACGCCCCTCGGTCATCAAGGATAACATCGAAGGCATGCGCCGGCAGTCCCTGAAGGCCTTGTCAAAGGGACTTGACGGCGGGGTGGACGTGAAAAACGGGGAGGGGGGCATCCGGGATGTGGAGTTCCTGGTGCAGGGGCTTCAGTTGATCCATGGGCCTGAAAGGCCATGGCTCGTCGATGGATCCACCTTGAGGGGCCTTTATGCCCTGCAGGAGGCCCATATCCTTCCCGAAAATGAGGCCAGACAGTTAAAAGAGGATTACCTGTTTCTTCGGAGGGTCGAACACTGCCTGCAGATCCTTGAAGACCGTCAAATCCACGCATTGCCCAAGGAGAAGAAGGAGCTGGGTGCGCTGGCCAAGCGGGTCATGGGAACCCGGGGGAATGCGGAGATCCTTATGGGGGAACTGGAATCGTGTCGGAGGCGGGTGCGTGAGGTTTACGGGCACTATATGCTGGGGAATGGAGTGATGGCGTAATGGAGTGACGTGGATGAAGCGATCAGTCATCAGTGTTCAGTAATCAGTAACTGCTTTTAACCGTTCACTATCTACTGCCCACTGCGCCCTAGCCGTTCGTTGGGGATCATTCAATCTTAAAGGAGGGTTATCATGAAATCCATGTGCTGTCGGTCCATTGAGGACGTACAAAGAACCGTAAAGGAGAAGAACATCAGTTTCATCCAGTTCTGGTTCACGGATGTGCTGGGATTCCTGAAGAGTTTTGCCGTCACCCCGTCGGAACTGGAGGAGGGCATGGTCGAGGGGATGGGCTTTGACGGTTCGTCCATCGAAGGATTTGCGCGAATCCAGGAAAGCGACATGATCGCAAAGCCCGACCCCACCACCTTTGAACTGGTGCCGTGGAGAAGCGGGGACCGTCCGGTGGCGCGCATGTTCTGCGACATCCTGAACCCCGATGGCACGTCTTACGAAGGGGACCCGCGATATGTTCTCAAGCGCCTCTTAAGCAGGGTGGCCGAAAAGGGATACACCTTCTATGTAGGTCCCGAACTGGAGTATTTCTACTTCAAGGATAACGGCTCCACAGAGGTCCTGGACCTGGCAGGGTACTTCGATGCCCGTCCGGTGGACGTGGGAAGCAACTTGAGGCGAGATACCATCTTTGCGCTCCAGTCCATGGGCATTCAGGTCGAGTACAGCCACCATGAGGTGGCCCCGAGCCAGCACGAGATCGATCTCCGTTATGACGAGGCCCTGAGAATGGCGGACAAGACCATGACCTACCGGTTGGTGGTGAAGGAGATCGCCAACCAGCACGGTTGTTACGCCACCTTCATGCCGAAACCCATCTTTGGCCAGAACGGGAGCGGCATGCACGTGCACCAATCTTTGTTTCAGGGGGAAAGAAACGCCTTTTACGATGCCAAGGACCGATACCATCTGTCGGGCCTGGCAAAACACTACATCGCCGGACTGATGCGTCACTCCCCTGAAATTGCCGCGGTGACCAACCAGTGGGTCAACTCCTACAAGCGGCTGGTGCCGGGCTACGAGGCCCCCGTCTATGTCTCCTGGGCCAGGAGAAACCGATCGGCCATGATCCGGGTCCCCATGTACAAACCTGGAAAGGAAAAGGCCACCCGGATCGAATTCCGGTCACCGGACCCCGCCTGTAACCCCTATCTGGCGTTTGCGGTCATGCTTGGAGCAGGCTTGGAGGGGATCGAAAAGAAATACGAGATTGCCGATCCCATTGAGGAAGACATCTTCGAGATGAACCCGGCGGAGCGCAAGGCCCATGGCATCACGGACCTGCCTGGGAACCTCTACGCGGCGATCATCGAGGCCGAGAAGAGCGAGTTGGTCAGGCGGGTGCTGGGAGATCACGTGTTCACCAAGTTCATTGAGAACAAGAAGATCGAATGGGATGCTTACAGGACCCATGTGAGCCAGTTTGAGATCTCGAGGTATTTGCCGAAACTGTGAAAGGACAGTGAGCAGTGATCAGTTATCAGTGAATTATGGACAAAGTAAAAAATATAGTGATCAGTAAAGGCAGGAAAAGGCAAGTGATCAGTCATCGGTGATCGCTGAATCATGGGCAAAGTGAATAAAGGGGTGTTCCGTTCGGGAGAGTTGAGAGGCAGTAAGAGGGAGAGATCATGAAAAATGAGACCATGTCCACGATCGGGCAGAGCCTGTTTGGTTT
Organism: uncultured delta proteobacterium; assembly: GCA_963830155.1. Taxonomy (GTDB): domain Bacteria; phylum Desulfobacterota; class DSM-4660; order Desulfatiglandales; family Desulfatiglandaceae; genus CAWHLE01. The sequence continues at coordinate 206,960 of CAWHLE010000007.1, forward strand.
TCAGGCCGCATTGAAGCAGGCCGGCTCCAATCTGGCCGAGTACCTGGAGACCTATCTGAAAGAGCCTGAAAAGGTGAAATCCATCCTGGCTCAGGACATGGAAAGGGGGATGGACCTCTTCGAACGCCTCGTTGTTCATGCCATGACCCGGATCGTTGAAAAGAACGAGGAGGACTTGAAGGCTCTGGGCGTGGCCGCTCAGGTGCCGGAGCGCCCTTTCCGGCGATTCAAATGCGATGAGGCGAAGCGCAAGTTCGGCATCGGATATGAAATCAAGCTGGGGAGATGACCAAGGCGCCCTTTTTCTGGATCACGGGTCTTCTTCGCGAAAACTACGATGCGATCTATCCCTATTTAGGCCCTGAAGGCAGGATCCCTTTGTCTCAACCCGGACATGATCTATAACTATGACATCTGCGCCAAGAGCATCGTCCGGGACACAGGGAACCATACGCCTGCCCTTGAGATCCTCTCGGGTCCGGTGAGGGAGCGGATTCACGAGGCGATCGTCGAGAGGCTCCTGGATAACGGGATCATCCCCGCCCGACCCGTGATCTTCGAAGGGAGCATCAAGAACATTGACGAACTGGGTGGGTACGGCCCCTTCCTGATGATGACCAGCAGAAAGGACGCGCAAGGGAAGCCCAGCTTTCCCGATACCTTCGGGGGGGATCGGCGTGGAGCGGGCCATCCAAGCCATCTGCCGCGGCCCGAAGCTCAAGAAAATTGATGACATCACCTGCTTCGGGAAAAACCCGGACAGCCATCAACTGTGCATGTTCCAGTAGGAGAGGGGAGCATCGTTTTCGCTTGACAAGCACCGGCTGTTAGTTCAACTGACAGCAGGCGGGTTTGAAAGTCGTTGATCTGAAAATTCGCCGCTTCTTTTCTGTTCATTGTCCTTCCGCTCCACCGTTGCTTTGTCTCTTTGTGCTTTGCGGCCAGACCGGGAATTTTTTCTTGACATTCCCCGTAGTGAATCGTATATTTTGATTTGCCGCACAATGGCGTACGGACACGGATAGCGGATGACAAAGGCGTCTCTTCACTGGTTTCAAGCGGAAGGGCGCCTGTTTTTTTTCGCCAACCGTCAGATAGGAACGCCACACTTCCCGGACCTTCGAAAGGGCAGCAATGATCGGCCCATGATGGGGTAATACCCGCTCGGATTGTTCGCAATCCGAATATTCACTTTTCAAAGCCCGCCGCTTCAACGAAGAAGCGACTGAGAAGAGGGGTAGCCAATGAACGAGCTTCAGAATCGCACCCTGGCGCTCTTTTTTTGCCAGAACGTCCCAGCGTGCGGCCTGGAAGAGAGAAAGCCTCTGGAAAAGCGCTATGGCAAGGGTCTCCGTCTCTTCCCGTTGCCTTGCAGCGGGAGGCTTGATCCCATTCACCTTTTGAGAGCCCTCGAGGAATTCGCCGACGGTGCGTTTGTGATCGCCTGCCCGGAGGGGGCGTGCCGTCATTTCGAGGGAAACCGCAGGGCCGTGAAACGAGTGGAACGAACAAGGGCCATCCTCCAGTCCATCGGGCTGGAAGCAGACCGGGTGGACATCCTGGTCCAGTCCAAAGAAAGCCCCATGACCCTTGCCCAATGGGTTGACGTCCTGAGTCGTCGGGTCGTTGCGATGCGCCCATCGCCGGTGCATGACAAGGGCCGGCCGAGGGGCATGATGGCCGCAGGGGTGCATTGAGGCCCTTCAGAAATTCAAGGAGAGAGCATACATGATTACCGGAGAACAAAAGCCCATCGAGGAAATTCAAGAAATGATCGGCCCCTACCGTAGGATTCTGGTCCTTGGTTGCGGTTCCTGCGTGGCCGAGTGCGCGGCGGGAGGTGAAAAAGAGACGGCCATGCTGGCCTCGGCGTTGCGCATGGCGGCCAGGATGAAGGGGGAGGATCGGGTCATCGAAGAAAAGACCCTGGACCGCCAGTGTGTGAAGGATTTCGTGATCCAACTGGACGAAATTATCGAAAAATACGATGCCATTTTGTCCATCGCCTGCGGGGCCGGTGTCCAGGCGGTGGGGGACATGTACCAGGAGGTTGTCGTCATTCCAGGGCTCAACACCGAATTCCTTGGCGAGACCAAAGCCCAGGGTTTGTGGGTAGAGAACTGCCTGGGGTGCGGCGATTGCATGCTCTACCACTTCGGTGGGGTGTGCCCTCTGGCCCGGTGCTCCAAACAGCTCTTCAACGGACCCTGCGGGGGTTCGGTGGAGGGGAAGTGTGAGATCAATCCGGATGTGCCGTGCGCCTGGCAGATCATCGTTGACCGGCTTTCCGCGAGGGGCGCGTTGGAACGGTTGGAACGGATCCATCCGCCAAAGGACTGGTCCAAGAAGCATGGCAAGGGGCCGAGACGGATCGTGAGGGAGGATCAGCAGCGATGAACCAGGTTAGTCAGCTGAAACAGGTTTTGGAAAGCGGCCGTTTTGCCGTGACCGCGGAGTGCGGGCCGCCCAAGGGCGCCGACCCCCAGATGGTGCTGCGAAAGGCCGAGCAACTCAGGGGCAAAGTGGATGGGGTCAACGTGACCGACAATCAGACGGCCATTGTTCGCATGTCCAGCCTGGCCGCATGTGCCCTTATCAAATCCGCGGGTCTTGATCCGGTGCTTCAAATGGTGGTGAGGGACCGCAACCGGATCGCGCTTCAGTCGGATGTCCTGGGTGCCTCGGCCCTTGGGATCCGAAATGTCCTCTGTCTTTCCGGAGACCACCAGTGTTTTGGAAACCAGCCCCAGGCCGTTGGGGTCTTTGATCTGGATTCAACGCAGTTTCTTCAGGTCGTGCGGACCATGCGGGACGAGGGGACCATCCTTGGGGGAGAACCCCTGAGCCACCCCCCCCAGGTCTTCATCGGTGCGGCCGCCAATCCTTTTGCCGATCCTCTGGCCTTCAGGGTCGTGCGTCTGGCCAAGAAGATCGCTGCAGGCGCGGAGTTCATCCAGACACAATGCATCTTTAATCTGGATCGCTTTGAAACCTGGCTCAAGATGGCCAATGACAAAGGCCTTACAGAGAAGGCCCATATCCTCGGGGGGGTGACGCCGCTCAAATCCGCGGGCATGGCCAAATACATGAAGGGCAAAGTTGCGGGCATGGACGTGCCGGATGCGGTGGTGAAACGCATGGAGGGGGTCCCCAAGGAAAGGCAGCGGGAGGAGGGACTGCGTATCTGTGTGGAGACCATCGAACATCTCAAGGCGCTCCCCGGGGTCAAAGGAGTTCACATCATGGCCATCGAGTGGGAAGAGGCGGTCGGCGAGATCGTCGAAAGGGCAGGGCTTTTGCCCAGACCGGCCCGGGACATCCAGTAGCGGGGGAGCCAATGCCTGCCAAATACATGATCCATACTGGGGCGACGCCCCATCGTTTTGAGCCCGTGACCCGATCGGGCATTATCGCATGGGAAGAGGGGTGCCTCAAGTGCGCGGTGTGCGTCAAGAAAAAATGCGTCTACTCTGTGTATGACCATCGAGGGCTCGATGCGAGGCAGATGATCGACTCCATCGACAACGAGTGCATGAACTGCCTCCGTTGCGTACAGGGTTGTCCCAAGGAGTTGATTCACAAGTCTCTCAACCCGGAATTCAGCGCGCTCGGCGATGCGCATCACCAACCCAACATCATCGCCCGACTGTGGTATCAGGCCGAGACGGGGAAGATCCCCGTTTCCGGGGGCGGCTACCCCGGACCTTTCAGTGGGCCCGGGTTCGATGCCATGTGGACTGACATGTCGGAGATCGTGAGACCGACGCGGGATGGAATCCACGGGAGAGAATACATCAGCACCGCTGTCGACATCGGCAGGACCCCCAGAAATTTGAGCTTCGACCAAGGGGGCGAGCTGATGGAAGACGCCCCGGCCATTCTGGACATTCCACTCCCCATCATGTTGAGGATGCCCGCATTTGGTTCCGTGAGCGAGAATACGATCAAGGGGTGGGTCGCTGCGGCCAGACGGCTAGGCACGATTTTCGCACTCCCCGTGGACCTGATTCCCGCTGGATCCGGCCCCTTCAACCCCTGGCTCATGGCCATGGTGTCAGGACCTGAAACCGCAGGGGGCGTGCCCAGGGGCGGGAGGATCGTGGAGATTGCCTGGGGCGATGGGTGGAAGGAGGTCCTGGCGGGCGTTAAGGCGGTCGATCCAAGGGTCCTTGTCTCTGTCCGGATCCCTCTGAGGGAGGACGCGCCCCAAACGGCCCTGGCCCTTGCCCGGGAGGGCGTTTCTGTCATCCACCTGGAGGCGACCATGGACAGCCTCTACCAGGATAACCCGAAGCTTCACCTGAGAGAGGGCATTCGATCGGTCCATCTCAAACTGGTTGAGGCCCGGGTCCGTGACGAAATCACCTTGCTCGCAAGTGGTGGGCTCATCATGCCCGAGCATGTGGCAAAGGCCATCATCACCGGGGCTGATGCGGTCTTTGTGGATTTTCCGGTCCTGATCGCTCTTGAGTGCCGGATGTGCCGCCGGTGCCGGGATGGCCTCTCCTGCCCGGTTGAGATTGAAACGGCCGAACCCGGGTGGGTCGCGGCGAGGGTCACCAACTTGATGGGGGCCTGGCACAATCAGCTCCTGGAGGTGATGGGGGCCATGGGCATGAGGGATGCCCGCCGTTTGAGAGGGGAGATGGGCAGGGCCATGGTCTTTGAGGAGTTGGATAAGGCCACATTCGGGTCCCTGGGCAAGGTCGAGGAGGATTGTGATCTTGAATAAGACGACGCGTTTTGAATTTCCGGAGGTGGTGCGAACGGGTTCACGATTCAGAAACCCCATCGGCAAGTACCGCCTGAACCGGACCGACGCCTGCATCGCCTGCGGCAAATGCGTGGAGGTGTGTCCGTACGGCGTCCACGTCATGAGGAGAGGAGAGGTCTTTGTCAAACATCCCTATCTCTGCGTCGGTCCCGACTGCCCTGAACCCTGCCACCAGATCTGCCCGGAGCAGGCCCTTTCTCTAAAAAAGAACCCGGACTTTGAGGCCATGGGAGATTTCCGCTGGACGCCGGACCTGCTTGCGAGCACGTGGTACATGGCGGGATTTGGCACCGTTCCGCCAGCTGGGCTCGAGTACAGGACCGGGGGCTCGGGCGGCGGGTTTGACAAACTGAGGCTCATCTTTCGGGAAGGAAAGGCCCGGGAAACATCCACCATGGACCTGCCGGACGAAGATGTGGACATCGGCGTCGATCTGAACCGACGAAACGATCATGCAAACCGGGTTCGAATCCAGGTGCCCTTTTACGGCGGGGGCATGTCCTATGGATCGGTCTCCATCACGACCATGCTCAGCCGCATGAAGGCCGCCACTGCCCTGGGGACCTTCTGCTGCACGGGCGAAGGGGGCTACCCGGATGAGCTCAAGCCCTACGACGATCACGTCATCACCCAGGTGGCGACCGGGCTTTTCGGTGTTCGGGAAGAGACCATTCAGAGGGTCAAGATCGTGGAGTTCAAGTATGCCCAGGGCGCGAAGCCCGGGCTCGGGGGACACCTGCTCGGCGACAAGGTCACGCCGGGTGTGGCCCGCATGCGGGAGGCCGTCGTGGGGTACCCGCTCTTTTCACCGTTTCCGTTTCACAGCGTCTACTCCGTGGAAGACCACAAGAAGCATGTGGACTGGATCAAGGCCATCAACCCCAAGGCTTTGGTCTCGGTAAAGGTCTCAACCCCTACGGACGTGGACATGGTGGCGGTTGGAAGCTACTACGCAGGTGCCCACATCATACACCTGGACGGCAGCTACGGCGGGACGGGGGCAGCCCCTGACATCGCCAAGAAAAACATCGCCATGCCCATCGAATATGCATTGCCCAAGGTCCACCGCTTCCTTCAGGCCGAAGGGGTGAGGGACCATGTGACGGTCATCGCGAGCGGCGGCATTCGGACGCCGCACGACGTGGCCAAGATCATCGCCCTGGGGGCAGACGGGGTCTGCACGGGAACCGCAGACCTGGTGGCCCTTGAATGCATTCGCTGCCATAATTGTGAGAGCGGACGGGGCTGCGCCAGGGGCATTGCGACCACGGACCCTGAGCTCATGGAGCTCATTGAGATCCAGTGGGGCACCCAGCGAATTGTCAACATGTTCCTGGCCTGGCGCAAGGAATTGATCCGCATCCTGAAGCGGTTGGGGATGAAGAGCGTGCGCGAGCTGGTGGGCCGAACCGACTGCCTGGTGCACCTGGATTACATGGCCCGGGCCGAGTGATGTAAATACGTGCCTCTCGCAAAGGCGCAAAGGGCGCAAAGAAAGGCGGATGATGGATGTGAGATCTAGAAGTTCACATCTCACAACACATATTTATTGCACGTCATATGTTTCTTGGCGTTCTGGCGAGAGAAACAGACAGATCAGAACGAATATATAGAGAATGCTGACATGAAAAGGGACGAAATCGTCAAACGAATCATTGCGTCGAGGGCGCACCTGGTCGAGGGGCTGACACCACGGGATCGTTTCGAGACCGAGGCCGAGGGCGGCTGCGGGGTCACCGGTTTTGCGTGTTCCATCCCGGTGAGAGGAAGGCATATCTTCGAGCCCTCCAAACAGATGCACAATCGCGGAAACGGTCGTGGCGGCGGCATTGCCGCCATGGGCTTTGACCCCCGCATGTTGGGGATCTCCCGGGAAACACTGGATGAGGACTACATCCTCCAGATCGCCGCCCTGGAAGAGGGAGTGATCGATGACCTGGAAAAACGGTTCATCGAGCCCTGGTTCAATGTGGACCTCTCGGAGCGCATCCCCCACATCGACGACCACAGAGACATTCCCGGCCTGGAGGTCCGACCCCCTGACGTCTGGCGCTTCTTCGTGCGGGTCAAGCCCGAGGTCCTTTCACATTTTCGGGAAAAGAACGGGCTCGGTGAGCTCGGGGACCGGCAGGTGGAGGACGAGTTCGTTTATCAGAATACCTACGGAATCAACAAGACCTACTACGACGCCTACGGAAAGCAGCAAGCCTTTGTACTCTCCCATGGCAGGAACTTTTTCATCCTGAAGATCGTCGGTTATGCTGAGCAGGTGGTCCAGTACTACAAACTGGACAATTTCAAGGCGCATGTCTGGATCGCACACCAGCGATACCCCACCAAGGGCAGGGTGTGGCATCCGGCCGGGGCCCATCCGTTCATCGGTCTCAACGAGGCACTGGTTCATAACGGCGACTTCGCCAACTACCACTCCGTTGCGGAATACCTGAGCCAGCGGAACCTCTACCCCCTGTTTCTGACCGATACGGAGGTCTCGGTCCTGCTCTTTGATCTCTACAACAGGACCTACGGATACCCACTGGAGTATGTGATCGAGGCACTGGCCCCCACCATGGAAAGGGACTTCGACCTGTTGGCCCCGGAGAAACAACGGGTCTACCGGGCCATTCAGGCCGCTCACATCCACGGGTCGCCCGACGGCCCATGGTTTTTCATCATCGCACGAAACGACTGGGAAAACCGGAGGTTCGAGCTCATCGGAATTACGGACACGGCGATGCTCAGGCCCCAGGTCTTCGCCCTCCACGACGGTCAGGTGCAGGTGGGTCTCATCTGCTCGGAAAAGCAGGCCATCGATGCGACCCTCAAAAGCCTGAGCGCGGAAGACCCAAGGGTGGGGACCGTTGCGGACCGATACTGGAACGCGCGGGGCGGAAGCCACACGGACGGAGGCGCCTTCATCTTCAGTCTTGAGGAATCAGAGAACGACTTGGAACGCAAGCTCACATGCGTGGACAAGTTTGGCCGTGAGATTGAGGTCCCGAAGGGTCAGACGCCCTATCTCCCCGGCAGGGTCTACTACACGATGGATACCGGTGAAAAGGACCGATTCGATGTGTCGCGGTTCTTTGAGCTCCAGCGCCCGGACCTTCTCTTTGAATATGTCCGGGATAGCATCGGGCGGTGGGACTACGCGGACTTCATGGATTGTCTCCAGGAGATCAAGCGATGGGCCCTCAAAGGGGATGCCCACTTCGAAATCGCCCTCTCTTCTCTCACAGAGCTGCTGAATCGCAGATACCCCACGTATGACAAGAAGCGGCGGTCTATCCTGCAGATGGTCCATCAGGTCCTTGAAACCATATTCCGCCATTTCCCATCCTTGGAAGGGGAAGACGAAAGGGGGACCTACCGCTTGGTGGACTGGGAGACCCGCCAGTTCTTCAGAGGGCCTTCCTATAGTGAAAAGGTATTGTTGATCGATGCATCCCTCTTTCCACCGGAAGGGGATCACTGCGACAGCAGGCTCCTGGCTGAGGCGTACTTCAGGGGATGGAAGCGGTTTATCGTATTTGGGCTCAAAGGCCAGCGTTTCCACGGCTGTGGGCTCGGTCCCGATTCAGGCAGCGTGCATATTGACATTTACGGCAGTTCGGGGGATTATCTGGGCTCCGGGATCGACGGTCTTTCCATCTTTGTCCACGGAAACGCCCAGGATCAGCTCGGTCAGATCATGAAGTCCGGGAAGTTGGTGATCTACGGGGACACCGGACAGACCTTCATGTACGGGGCCAAGGGTGGTGAAGTCTACGTGATGGGAAACGCCGCCGGTCGGCCCCTCATCAATGCGGTCGGACGGCCCAGGGTGGTGATCAACGGCACCTGCCTCGATTACCTGGCCGAGTCCTTTATGGCAGGGGAGCCCCTGAACGGCGGCGGTTTCGTGGTTTTGAACGGCATGATGTTCGACGACGACGGAAATGTCGTGCCACAGTCCGCCCCTTATCCTGGATCCAACCTCTTTTCATTGGCATCCGGCGGCGCCATTTACATCCGCGACCCCCTCGGGGTCATCGATGACCAGCAGCTGAACGGCGGCGAGATCGTGCCGCTGGAGGATAAGGATTGGGACCTGGTCCTGCCCTTTCTTCAGGAAAACGAACGGCTTTTTGGTATTTCCGTTGAAAGACATCTCCTGCTGGTGGACGGGGAAAGAAGAAATCCAGAGGCGGTCTACCGGAAGGTGAGACCCAGGAAGGCCGCACCCCATCAAGTGGAAGAGGACGGTTTGGAGGAGTGGGGCGTTTAAGGCAAGTGAACAGTGATCAGTAAAGGCAAGTGATCAGTAATCAGTGAACAGTGATCAGTAAAGGCGGGGAAAAGGCGCGCGGCTGACTGCTGATAAGGGACCACTGGCCACCGATAACTGGGCATTTGTTCCTGATCATTGATTTCAGTTTTGGTACGTTGTTACTGATTACTGATAACTGCTCACTGATTACTGATCACTGTTCAAGTCACTGGTTATTCATGACCGAGTACATCAAAGCACTGCTGGCATTGGAGGACGGGACCCTCTTCGCGGGGCGATCGTTCACCGGGCACGGTGAGACGGTGGGGGAGGTGGTGTTCAACACCAGCATGTCCGGATATCAGGAGATCCTGACCGACCCCTCCTACTGCGGCCAGATGGTCACCATGACCTACCCCTTGATCGGGAATTGCGGGATCAACGACGAGGACATGGAATCGGACCGGGTCCAGGTCAGGGCCTTCCTGATCCGGGAGTATCAGGAGTACCCCAGCAACTGGCGATCGCAGGGCAGTCTCGCCCGCTATCTCATGGCGAACCACATCCCCGGGATCGAGGGCATTGACACACGGGCGCTCACCCGGCACATCCGGTTGGCGGGGGCCATGAAGGCCGCGCTTTCCACCACGGACCTGGATTCCGAATCCCTTGTGGAGAAGGCCCGTAAAGGACCCGACATGGTGGGACAGGACCTGGTTCAAGCAGTGACCTGCCACGAGCCCATGTTGTGGCAAAACGGGAGGCCTGTGCGGCTGGCCAGCGGGATCGAGGATTTCAAGTGGCCCGACGAGCCCGGAAAATGGCGGGTGGTCGCCATGGACTACGGTGTGAAGTACAATATCCTCCGGTCCCTCGAGAGGCGGGGATGCACCATTCTCATGCTTCCCGCCGACACGCGATCCGAGACCATTGAAGGGTTGAATCCCGACGGGCTGTTCCTGAGCAACGGTCCCGGGGACCCGGCGGCCGTCACCTATGCCGTGGACACGATCGCCGATCAGGTCGGAAGACGGCCTATTTTCGGGATATGCCTCGGTCACCAGTTGATCGGTCTTGCGCTCGGGGGCAGGACCTTCAAGCTCAAGTTCGGTCATCGGGGAGGAAACCAGCCGGTCAAGGATCTCGCGACCGACAAGGTGGAGATCACGTCCCAGAATCACGGTTTTTGCGTGGACATGGCGTCCCTGGACCCAGCGGAGGTGGAGTTGAGTCACGTCAACCTCAATGACGGGACGCTCGAAGGACTCACCCACAAGAAGGTCCCGCTTTTTTCCGTTCAGTACCACCCTGAGGCCTCTCCGGGCCCCCACGATGCCACCTATCTCTTTGACCGGTTTCTGGATATGATGGGGCGGGTGCACGGGCGATGAGCCCAATGGCGCCCCATCGGCCGACGTGGCGTCGAGACGACCCAAGAGGCAGGTATGCCAAAGCGTAATGACATCCGGAAAATTCTCATCATAGGCTCAGGGCCCATTATCATCGGCCAGGCCTGTGAATTTGACTACTCAGGGACCCAGGCGTGCAAGGCCCTTCTGGAAGAGGGCTACGAGGTGGTGCTCATCAACAGCAATCCGGCCACCATCATGACCGATCCGGGTATGGCCCACCGCACCTACATTGAGCCCATCACGCCCGAGATCGTGATGAAGGTCATCGAGCGGGAACGGCCCCAGGCCATCCTTCCCACCCTAGGAGGCCAGACGGGTCTCAACACGGCCGTGAAGGTAGCCGAAACAGGCATCCTCGATAGGCTTGGCGTTGAAATGATTGGCGCCTCCATCCCGGTCATCCTCAAGGCCGAGGACCGTGAGCGTTTCCGCGATGCCATGGGCCGGATCGGGCTCCGGGTCCCGAAGAGCGGGATTGCGCGTGACATGGGGGAGGCAAGACGTGTGGCGGAGACCATCGGCTATCCCCTCATCATTCGCGCCAGCTTCACGCTTGGCGGCATCGGCAGCGGCGTTGCCTACAACCGGGAGGAAATGGAAGAACTGGCCAGTGGCGCCCTTGATGCCAGCATGATCTCCGAGATCATCATTGAGGAATCTCTCATCGGGTGGAAGGAGTTTGAGCTCGAGGTCATGAGGGATTTCAAGGACAACGTGGTGATCATCTGCTCCATTGAAAACATGGATCCCATGGGCATCCACACGGGGGACAGCATCACCGTGGCGCCGGCCCAGACGCTGACCGACCGCGAATACCAGGTGATGCGGGATGCGGCCATCGCCATTATCCGTGAGATCGGGGTTGAGACCGGTGGGTCCAATATCCAGTTCGCGATCCATCCCGAGACCGGAGAGATGGTGGTCATCGAGATGAACCCCAGGGTTTCGAGGAGCTCAGCGCTCGCCTCCAAGGCAACGGGCTTCCCCATCGCCAAGATCGCGGCCAAGCTGGCCGTGGGCTACACCCTTGACGAGATCGCCAACGACATCACCCGGGAAACCCTTGCCTCCTTTGAGCCCACCATTGATTATTGCGTGGTGAAGATCCCAAGGTGGACCTTCGAGAAATTTCCCGACGCCGAGGACCGTTTGACCACCTCCATGAAGTCCGTGGGCGAGACCATGGCCATCGGGAGGACCTTCAAGGAGGCGCTGCAGAAGGCCATTCGCTCACTTGAGATCGGGCGGTTCGGTCTGAGTGGAGACGGGGCCGAGCGGGTGGAGGCTTCCGGTTCCGACCTGGCGGAGATTGAAAGCAGGCTCGCCAATCCCAACTCAAAACGCATCTTCACCATTCGGGCGGCCATGGAACGCGGCCTGTCCATTTCACGGATTTACGAGCTGACCCGGATCGATCCCTGGTTTCTGTTCCACATCCAGGAGATCCATGAAATGGAAAAGCGGCTCAGGCAAATGGCCAAGGTGGGGGAGACGCCGGATCGTTGGGATGTGGAATTCTTCAGATGGGTCAAGCAGTTCGGGTTTTCCGATGTCCAGCTCTCACGGATCTTTCATGTGGACGAGCCATCCATCCGGGCGTGGCGCAAGGCCAAGGGGGTCGAGGCGGTTTTTAAGCTGGTGGATACCTGTGCGGCGGAGTTTGAGGCGTACACGCCCTATTACTACTCCACTTACGAGCAGGAAAATGAAGCCCGGGCCACCGCCAACCGCAAGGTCGCGATCCTCGGTGGGGGTCCAAACCGCATCGGGCAGGGGATCGAGTTCGATTACTGCTGCGTCCAGGCCTCCCTGGCCCTCAAGGAGATGGGGATCGAGTCCATCATGGTGAACAGCAACCCCGAGACGGTCAGCACAGACTACGACACCTCGGACAAGCTTTTTTTTGAGCCGCTTACCCGGGAGGACGTCCTCAATATCATTGAGCAGGAAAGACCTGAAGGGGTTATCGTTCAATTCGGCGGCCAGACGCCCCTAAACCTGGCCGTACCGCTCGCCGAGGCCGGGGTCCGAATCCTCGGCACGAGCCCGGACAGCATTGACCGCGCAGAGGACAGGGAACGGTTTCAGCGGTTGCTCAAGAAGCTCGACATCCGTCAACCGGAAAACGGCATAGCCGTCAACGAGGAAGAAGCCGTCCGGGTGGCCTCTGAGATCGGATACCCTGTCATCGTGAGGCCCTCCTTCGTGCTCGGGGGACGGGCCATGGAGATCGTCTACGACCGCAAGGACCTGGAGCGATACATCAAGACGGCCGTGGATGTCTCCCCGGGCAAACCGGTTCTGATCGACAAATTCCTGGACCACGCAGTGGAGATCGATGTTGACGCCATCTGTGACGGGGAAATGACCGTGGTCGGCGGGGTCATGGAACATATTGAGGAGGCGGGAATCCACAGCGGGGACAGCGCGTGTGTGCTTCCCCCCTTTTCCTTGAAGCAGGAGACCATCGAAGAGATCAGGAACTACACCCGCATGCTCGCCAAGGAGCTCAACGTCATCGGCCTCATGAACATCCAGTATGCCGTGAAAAATGACGTCATCTTCGTCCTCGAAGTGAACCCCAGGGGGTCGCGAACGGTCCCCTTTGTCAGCAAGGCCACGGGCGTACCGTTGGCCAAGCTTGCCACCAAGGTCATCATGGGCATGAAGCTTCGGGACCTGGGCCTGACGGAGGAAGTGGTGCCCGCCCACGTCTCGGTCAAGGAGGCCGTGTTTCCGTTTGCCCGTTTCCCCGGCGTGGATACCATCCTGGGGCCCGAGATGAAGTCGACCGGTGAGGTGATGGGGATTGACCGTTCCTTTGGTCTTGCCTTTGCCAAGTCCCAGATTGCGGCCGGCCAGCGGATCCCCCTTTCCGGAACGGTTTTCATCAGCGTGAAGGACGAGGACAAACCGGATCTGGTGGATACGGCCGCGTCGTTTCACAAAATGGGGTTCAAGATCGTGGCCACAAGGGGTACGTCCGCGTTTCTTTCCGACCATGGCATCCCCAATGAATCCGTCAACAAGGTCAGAGAGGGCAGGCCTCACATCGTCGACATGATCAAGAACCGCGAGATCCAGATGGTCATCAACACAACGGCTACCAAAAAGGCCGTGGCCGAATCCTACTCCATCCGGCGGACGGCACTCACTTTCGATGTCCCTTACACCACCACCGTGGCGGGGGCCAAGGCCTCGGCCCTTGCCATCCAGTCCATGATCGGTGGGGAAATGGGCGTCAAGACCCTGCAGGAGTACCATCGCAAACGCCCTGCAGAGGGTGAGGAACGGGAAGCGCCACTGAAGAAGGCGGTGAGCTAGCATTATGGCATCGAACACGGAAATGGCGGCATGGCGTCGACCCCGGGAGGAGTGCGGGATTCTTGCCGTATCCAATCACCCGGAGGCGGCCAAGATGGCCTATTTCGGCCTCTACGCCCTCCAGCACCGGGGCCAGGAGAGCGCTGGCATTGTCACCTCCGACGGCGAACGGGTCCTTGAGCACAAGGCCATGGGGCTCGTGCCGGACATCTTCAACGAAGGGATCCTGGGCAGGCTTTCAGGCCATATGGCCCTGGGCCACGTGAGGTACTCCACCACGGGGTCCTCCATGCTGGTCAACGCCCAGCCCCTTCGGGTCCAGTACTCGGGAAGGTCGCTTGCCATCGCACACAACGGAAACCTGGTCAACGCCAGGCATATCCGTGCGGGCCTGGAAAACAACGGATCCATTTTCCAGACCAGCATGGACACCGAGGTGGTGCTCCACCTGCTGGCCAAGTCCTTCAAAAAGGGGTTGGAAGGGGCCATGGTTGACACCATGGCGCAGATCAAAGGGGCCTACTCCATGGTCATCATGACCCAGGACACGCTCGTTGTGTGCAGAGACCCTAACGGCTTTCGGCCTCTCTGTCTGGGTCGGCTGAACTCGGGATACGTCGTGGCATCGGAGACGTGTGCTCTCGATCTGGTGGATGCGGAATATATCAGGGAGGTGGCCCCAGGCGAAATTCTGATCATCAAGGGCTCTGAGCTCAAGAGCGTCCCGCCGACCCTGCGGGAGCGAAAAAGCCAGTGTATTTTTGAGCTCATCTACTTCGCGAGACCTGACAGCACCGTGTTCGGCCAAAACGTCTATCTTTTTCGAAAACGGCAAGGGGCGCTCCTGGCCAAGGCATTCCCACGGGATGTGGACTTCGTCATGCCCTTTCCCGACAGCGGGAACTACGCGGCCATCGGCTACACCCATGCATCCGGGATCCCCATGGAGATGGGTGTCATCCGCAACCACTACGTGGGGCGGACCTTTATTCAGCCCTCTCAGTCCATGCGGGACTTCGGGGTCAAGGTGAAGCTCAATCCCGTAAGGCCGCTCCTCGAAAACAAGCGGGTGCTCATTATCGAGGATTCCATTATCCGGGGGACAACGGCGCGGACCCGAATCGCCGCGCTAAGGAAGACCGGCACCCGCGAGGTGCACATGTTGGTGAGCTGTCCGCCCCATCGCTACCCATGTCACTACGGCATCGATTTCACGAGCCGGGGGGAGCTGATCGCCGCAGAAAAGTCGGTGGAGGAGATCCGGAGTTTTATCGGCCTCGACAGCCTCGGATACCTCCCGATTGAAGAGTTGGTGAAGGCAACGGACATCCCTCAATCGGATTTGTGCTTCGCCTGCTTTGACGGGAATTACCCCGTGCCCATCGACGAGAGCTTCCACAAGTACGTGCTGGAATGATTGACGGCCAATTGCGTCTTTGACATCATTAGTGCTGTGCAACACGTGGGAATTTTCTTGGTTGACGCCAATGGGCCCAGATGAGGAGACAAGAGATGAAAGCAATCGGCCAAAATCGAGTGGATGGGCCATGGATCGAAAAGGTGATCATGGACCTGATTCGAACCTCGCCCGAGAACTCTTTGAAGAATCCCGCCAATGAGCCTGCATGGGATGAGGCCCTGGTGGGGTTTTCCTCCGGGGCCGACCCGCTTTACCTGGACTACAAGGCGCACGTGGGGCCTTTTCACTTTACGCCGGCCGAGATCTTCAACCTCACCTTTCCCGATGCGCCGGCCGAACCCGGTGAACTCACGGTCATCAGCTGGGTCCTGCCGCAACGGGAGGTGACCAGGGCGGAAAACCGCGCACAGGATTTGTATCCATCCGAGCGTTGGGTGAGGGCGCGTTTTCCGGGGGAGGATTTCAATGTGCTGCTCAGAAAACATTTGGTTCAAACGCTCGCCGAGGCCGGGATCCAGGCGGTGGCGCCTATTTTGTCTCCCCACTGGAAGATTGAGCAGTCCCCCAAGTTCGGTTTCGCGTCGCGATGGTCCGAACGCCATGCGGCCCACGCGGGAGGGCTTGGCACGTTCGGACTCTGCGACGGCCTGATCACCGAAAAGGGCAAGGCCCACCGGGTGGGCTCCGTCGTAGCCCGGGTCCGGATCGCCCCGACGCCCAGACCCTACGAGAACCATCGCGCCTACTGCCTCTTTTTTGCGAACGGCAAATGCATGGCCTGCGCCAAGCGATGCCCCGTGGGGGCCATCTCCGAACAGGGGCACGACAAAGCCAAGTGCTGGGCACACGCGGGGGGGACCTGCGCCCGCTACGCCAAGGAAAATTATGGGTTCGACGGCTACGGATGCGGCCTTTGCCAGACTCGGGTGCCGTGCGAGAGCCAGATTCCTCCCGGAATCGCATCCTAGGGAGGTCCCTCGTTCTTTTCACGCCTCATGCCTACCGAATCATCTTGAATTCTGTTCTACAATTTTGTAATTTGCTTTTGATTGATAGCTGAACCGGTGGAATAGCGTCTCCCGGCGCTCCCATTGGCTTTGTGTTAATCAGAGTGGAACTGAGGTTTTGACATGAACACCAAGGATGTAAAACCCAAGCCCGACGAGATTGAGTGTCTGTACGAGATCACCAGGGCCATCCATTCCACCCTGGATCTCAGACACTCACTGTACAAGGTCCTGGACCTGCTTTCTTCCAAATTGGGCATGAACAGAGGATCCATCACCATCATGGATCCCGCCACATCAGAGGCCCATGTGGAGGTGGCCCACGGGATCTCGTCAACGGCCAAAACCCGGGGACGCTACAAGCTGGGCGAAGGGGTGACCGGACGGGTCATCGAGACGGGAAGGCCCATGGTCATCCCCCGGCTCAACGAGGAGCCGCTCTTTCTGGACCGGACCGGTGCGAGGGGCCGCATCGACAAATCCAGGATCTCGTTCATGTGTGTCCCCATCAAGGAGAGTAACCGGGTATTGGGCGCACTCAGCGTGGACCGCGTGTTCGAGGGGTCCGGCCCCCTGGAGGATGATGTGCGGCTCCTCATGATCATCAGCAGCCTTATCGCACAAAAGGTGGCCGTGCTCGAAAAGATCAATCATGAGAGAAGCCAGCTGAACGAAGAAAATTTGAGGCTGAAAAAGGAGCTGAGCAAAAAGTACAGTTTCAGCAACATCATCGGCAACAGCCGGAAGATGCAGGAGGTCTTCTACCTCATCACCCAGGTGGCCAAGAGCAACGCCAACGTCCTGCTCCTCGGGGAAAGCGGGACCGGTAAGGAACTGGTGGCCAACGCCATCCACTACAACAGCCTCCGGGCGGAAAAACCCCTCATCAAGGTGAATTGCGCGGCACTTCCGCCCAATCTTGTGGAAGCAGAGCTTTTCGGATATGAAAAGGGAGCCTTCACCGGGGCGACCCAGCAGAAGCCAGGAAAATTCGAGCTGGCCAACAGCGGGACCATTTTCCTGGACGAAATCGGCTCGCTTGCCCTTGAGAGCCAGGGGAAGCTCCTGCGGGTTCTTCAGGAGAGAGAACTGGAGCGGCTTGGGGGCACCAGGACCATCAAGATCAACGTACGGTTGATCGCAGCCACCAATCAGGACCTCTCCAACGCGGTCGAGGGCGGATTGTTCCGCGACGACCTCTTTTACCGGCTCAACGTCTACCCCATTTATCTCCCTGCCTTAAGGGAAAGGGAGGCGGATACCCTTCTGCTTGCGGACTATTTTCTAGAGAAGTACAGCAAGGAGTATGGAAAGGACATCAAGCGAATCTCCACACCGGCCATCGACGCGCTCATGCAGTATCACTGGCCGGGAAACGTTCGGGAACTGGAGAATTGTGTGGAGCGAGCGGTACTGCTTTGCGACGACCAGGTCGTCCACAGCTACCACCTGCCGCCGACCTTACAGACGGCCAAGGATACGGGTACACAGCAGTCTCAATCCCTCAAGGATGCGGTGGAACGGTTCGAAAGGGATCTGCTGATCGATGCGCTCAAGAGCAACCGGGGCAGCATGAGACAGGCGGCCAGGGCGCTCAAGACTACGGAGCGCATCTTTGGTTACAAGGTCCGGATGTATGCGATTCAACCCAAGCAGTACCGGTAGACCGGTTGATCGGCGCACGGCGCAAGGCACAAGGCCCACGGCGCACGGTTTTATCCCTCACCTCAGATCTCACATCCCGTATTCCCTGATTTGAGCGGTTGAATTCTTGCCTTTTAGGGCATATGTTAAAATCCAGATAAGTTTTTTTCCGGACCCCGATAAAGACCTGGAGGTGAGCCATGGAGACTTCAAAGGCTGACGAAAAGACCGAAGACAAGGAAAAGAAGCAGAAGAAGGTTGAAGAAAGCATCCCTTTTTGCACCACTGCCCCCAGCGCGGAGCATACGCGAGGCGAAGAGGCGGAGGGGCCGTGTGACGATTACAGAACCGGAGACTATGAGAAGTAGGTTCTTTTGAGGGATCGCCCTGTTGCTGGAGGCATGCGATCAGGACCGTTTTCTGAGCTGATATTCAAATCGTGCCTTGATGTGAAGCCTTGCCAACCCGAGCGAGGCCGGAAAGGGCGGAAAAGGCGCAGCTGCCCGAATGGTCCTGAGGGCTTCTTCATCAAGGATGCGGGCGCCTGAGGGCTCAAGGATCCGGAAAGCAGCCAGGTGCCCCTCCTTGGTCAGCGTGAAAAGCACCAGCAGCTTCCCTTCGATGAGATTTTCTCGAGCTGATGCGGGGTAGTCCCAGTTTTGAAGCAGCCTGGCCCTGATTATTTTTGCATAGGGTACGTATTTCTTATCTGTCGTGTCGAGGGAGATGGTGTCTTCCTCGCTCACCGGCGGTGAGCTCGGACGGTCCTTTTCCTTGTCGAGGTTGGCGGCCTGTTCTTCCCACTTTTCGATCTGATCGAGCGGAGGCCGAATCAGTTCCACCTGGTAGGTTCGGACGGGTTCCCTGAGCCAGTCAAGGGAAAAGGTGTCTTTAAATGCCATAAAGACGATCAGGTGAATGGCAATGGAGACGGCAATGCTCAACTTCATGAGCCCTTTCCCCAACGAATTTGCCAGGCTAGCTGTTATGGCCTTGGTTCTGAGGGCCATTGATCCACCAATCGGTCTCCCTGTCAAACCACCATTCCGTGCTGTCCGTGTTGAGGATGTCGCGGGCCAGTTTTTTCCCCTGATCGGTCACCAATCGCTTAAGCGCGAAGGCTAGCCACTCTTTTGCATACGGATTGCCAAGGTCCTGCTGTTCTTTGAGGGAAAGGATCAGATCCAGTTGGTCCGCATCCTTGGAGAGTCGGGCCTCCAGGGTTTCTCCCGTGTTGAACTCATGGGTGAGGGCTTCGATCTGGCTGCCGAAGGGCAGATCCTTGACCATGTCTCTCACGGCCTTGCGCTCATCCACCTTCACATACCTTTTGTACACGTAATTGTGGTCATCCGTCCTTGCTTCGTGGAAGTCGTGCATCAGACACATGAGAACGACGCGGTGGGGATCGACCCGTTCCGCCCCTGAGGCAAGCACGTACCCGATGACAGAGGTTCGGAAAGAATGCTCGGCGACGGACTCCCCTCCCGAGCCTAAGAAACGATATCCGGTCCGAGGGGTCTTCTTGAGCATCCCCACTTCATACAGAAATTTTGCAGCGGCTTTATTCATCATGGTCAATGAATAGGGGCCAAGTTGACAAAAGTCAAGGGACAAGTCCGGACGGCTCAACTTGATTTATTCGAAAAAAGTGGTTACTATCGGCCCGTAACCGCCTGAAGGCCAAGGGGAAGTTGGATGGGCGACTCCTGCCGGCGTTGTGGGGGCGTCGTCCGTCCCAGGGGCAAGGGGACAAAGCTCAGTCTTGACGGAGTAGGGGAGAGGATGGCCGAAACCACCGACACATTGGAGATCAGAACTTTTCCGGATTCGGTCTTGAGGGCAAAGGCGAAGACGATCACGGATATCGACGGTGAGCTTCAAACGCTGGCAGACCGGATGATTCACACTATGTACATGGCACCTGGCATTGGTCTTGCCGCCAACCAGGTTGGTCAGCTGAGGCGTTTGATCGTGTTTGAGCGCCAGCCGGGGGAAGGCCGCGGGTGCCCGTGTGCCATGATCAATCCGGAGATCGTGGCGCGGGAAGGGGAAATCGTCTACGAAGAGGCGTGCCTCAGCGTGGTCGATTTTTCCGCTGAGGTGACCCGATGCGCCCGTGTCCAGATTCGGGGCGTGGACCGCCACGGAAAACCCATGGATCTGGAGGCGGAAGATCTCCTGGCCATCTGTCTTCAGCACGAAATCGACCACTTGAATGGGATCCTCTTCATTGACCACATCAGCAGTCTGAAAAGAAGCCTTTACAAGAAGAGACTGAAAAAACAGGTGAGCCAGTCCTGAACCTCCATGTCCCACTGACGGCAGATCCGTTAAAACGTCACATGAATTCCTCTTCGCGCCTGGTTTTCATGGGAACCCCTTTCTTTGCGGTGCCCGCCCTGCAAGCCCTTCTGGAGCACGGCTACCATGTCGTAGCGGTGGTCACGCAGCCGGATCGACCCAAAGGGAGGGGAAGGAAGCTCACGCCCCCCCCTGTCAAGGAGGCGGCCCTCCAACATGGCCTGGAGATCCTCCAACCGGAGAAGGCGTCATCGCCAGACTTTTGTGAAGCCATGCGCGCGAGAAATCCGGACCTCCTTGTGGTCCTGGCCTTCGGTCAGATCCTGAGAAAACCTTTGCTCCAAATCCCCGCATGGGGCGCGCTCAACATCCACGCCTCTCTCCTGCCCAGGTACAGGGGCGCTGCCCCGATACAGTGGGCCATCCTGAACCAGGAGAGGGTCACTGGGCTTACGGCCATGCGAATGGACGAAGGCGTGGACACGGGTCCGATCCTTCTGCAAAAGGAATTGGCCGTTCTGGCCGATGAGACTTACGGCCACCTGCAGGACCGTCTCGCAGACCTGGCTGGCGGGTTTCTGATCGAGACCCTGAAGGCGCTTTCAATGGGCAGGGTAGAAGAAACGGAGCAGGATCACACCCTCGCCACCATGGCACCTAAGATTGAGCGCCAGATGGGCCTGATCAGGTGGGAGGAGCCTGCGGGCAAGATCTCCGCATTGATCCGTGCCCTCGACCCATGGCCAGGGGCTTTTACGACAGTCAAGGGCAGGGAGATCAAGGTCTTTTCTGCCAGGGTGGCGCGTGAGGACGTCTTGGGAACGGTCCCCGGGCGGGTCATGATTGTGAGCGATAGGGGCATTTGCCTTGAAACCGGGCGCGGAGTGCTCGAAATCGGAGTGCTGCAGCTTCAGGGCAAGAAACGGCTCCCCGCGCAGGAGTTCATCAAGGGATTTTCAATGCCCCCCGGGACGGTATTCGGTCCCTAGTATCTGTGTTCCGAGATTGGCGTCGTTTGCGGCAAGATATTTCACCACGAAGCACACGAAGGGCACGAAGCAAGAATGTCTATTCATGTTTTTTGCTTCTAAAACCCTTCGTGTTTCTTCGTGATTTTCGTGGTTAATCTGACTTGAAAGTCGTTGACCTCAAAAGCTTTGGACGAACGGAGGACTCTGAGCCACCCCGCAAGAGGACCTTCATCCTCCTCCTGCTGGTGAGCTGCGTGGTCATGGTCGGGCTTTCCTTTGTCCTATGGTGGGTCCCCTATGTGGGACTCGCAAATATCCATGCGAGCCTCCCGTGGGTCTTGGCCTTTCTCCTCGGATTCGGGGTGCTTTTCTGCCTCGGGGGTGCCCTGACGCTCCTCATGACCATCGTCCGGGGGAAGAACCTCTTCTTCAACCGGAAAATCCGAGGAGTGGTCATCCGCATCCTTTTCCCTTTGCTTGTAGGGGTGGGCCGGTGCTTCGGTCTCAGCAAGGATGAGATCCGCAGGTCCTTTGTCGCCATCAACAACCGGCTTGTCTTTGCGGAGTCAAAGAAGGTCAGACCTGAACGCCTTCTCATCCTCTTGCCCCACTGTCTCCAAAACCACGAGTGCGGGATCCGGATCACGGGAGATGTGGCCAAATGCAAGGGGTGTGGAAAGTGCAAGATCAAGGATCTCTCCGAGCTATCCCGGAGGCATGGTGTCTCCATATCGGTTGCGACCGGAGGCACGCTCGCCCGGCGGATCGTGATCGAAAAGAAGCCGGACATGATCATCGCAGTCGCCTGTGAGCGGGATTTGACCAGCGGGATCCAGGACAGTTATCCAATTCCTGTTTTTGGCATACTCAACCACCGGCCGTTTGGGCCCTGTTTTGACACCGACGTGGACTTGACGATGGTGGAAACGGCCCTGGCCTCGTTTTTATATGATGAAACCGACCACTCCGAGAGATCTGGCCCTCGCGATTCTCATGACGGCGGAGCGTCCAAACGCGTCTCCGGACCCACATCTTGACCGGAGCTTCCGAACACACCCCCACTTGAATGAGCTGGATCGGGCTTTCACCCTTCATCTTGTTCAGGGCGTGATGCGGTGGAAGCTGAGGCTCGACTGGGTGATCCGTCATTTTGTCCGGTTTCCCTTCAGCAGGATCCAGCCGGACGTCCTCAACATCCTCCGGATGGCCCTGTATCAGATCCTGTTCATGGATCGGGTCCCCGATTCCGCCTCGGTAGACGAGGCCGTCCGGCAGGCCAAGTCCGTGGCCCCTGAGCACGTGTCGCGGTTTGTGAACGGGATCCTTCGTCAGGTCTGCCGAACCGACCGCGAACTCCTGCTTCTTCCACAGGGCGAAGACCCGGTGGCCCATCTCTCAGTCCTCCATTCCTATCCCCGCTGGATGGTCGAGAAGTGGGTGAGGGAACTGGGCATGGGGGTTGTGGAGCCTCTCCTTGAGGCGGAGAATCGGATGCCCGATCTGGTCGTCCGGACAAACACGCGAAAGACGGACCGGGACGGCCTCATGGCGTGCCTGGAACAGGAGGGGATCCACTCATCCCCGACGCAGTTCTCCCCAGTGGGGTTGAAGCTGGAGGGGTTCAGGGGCCCAATTGGAAAGAGCGGCTGCTTCGAGAAGGGGCTCTTTCAGGTACAGGGAGAGGCGGCCCAGATCTGCGCCTACTTGCTGGCGCCCGAAAGTGGCGAGGCGATTTTGGACCTCTGCGCCGGGGTCGGTGGCAAGTCCACCCACCTTGCCGAGCTTATGGAGGACAGGGGTGGGGTCATCTCCCTTGACAGGCATCTTGGCAGGCTGATAAGCATGACCGACAATTGCCACCGGCTGGGTCTGGGAATCATTCGGCCTGTTGCCGCCGATGCATTGGGCGAAGTGACGGCCCTTTTCAGAGGCCGCTTCGATCGGATACTTGTGGATGCCCCCTGTTCCGGTCTGGGTGTGCTCTCGAAACATCCGGACGGAAAATGGAACAGGAACGAAGCGGACATCAAACGGCTCGCGCGACTTCAAGAGCAGTTAATGCGCCAGGCGGCCGACCTGCTCGAAGGGGGCGGCAGGATGCTCTATGTGACCTGCACCATCTCCAGGGAGGAAAACGAAGGCATGGTGGAGGGCTTCCTCAAGAAACGGCCTGACATGGGTTTGGAGGATCTCAACGGGGTCGCTCCCCCTTGGGCCCGCCCCCTCATCGACGCATGTGGTTTTTTCAGAACTTATCCTCACATCCATGGGATGGAGGGTTTTTTCGCGGCCCTGATGGTCAAGAAGTAAGACCCAAGCTACCCGGAGGAAGAACTATGGGAAAGATCGCTCCATCTATCCTTTCCGCGGATTTTTCAAAACTCGGTGAAGAAATCGAGGCCGTGGTGCGCGCCGGTGCCGACTATATCCACATCGATGTGATGGATGGCCATTTTGTCCCTAACATCACCATGGGCCCGCTCATCGTCAAGGCGGCAAAACGTGTCACCCGATTACCCCTGGATTGCCACCTTATGATCTCCCATCCGGAAAGGTATGTGGACGTCTTTGCTGAGGCAGGCGCTGACATGGTGACGGTTCATGCCGAAGCGGCGATCCACCTCCACAGACTCGTTCAACAGATCCGACAGAAAGGGGTCAAACCAGGCGTGTCCCTCAATCCGGCAACCCCGCTGGATGCGCTGGAATATGTGCTTGGGGATGTTGACATGGTCCTCCTGATGACGGTCAACCCCGGCTTCGGCGGGCAGGCGTTCATCGAAGCGGTCGTGCCCAAGATTAAGCGGCTCAGGGCCATGATCGAGGAACGTGGCCTGGCGGTGGACATTGAAGTGGATGGGGGGATCGGTCCGGAGACGATTCTGAAGGTTTCGAGCGCAGGGGCGAACGTGTTTGTGGCCGGTTCGGCCATATTTGGCAGCAAGGATTACGGAGAGACCATCAGCCTGATGCGGCGCAGGATCGAGACGCCCTGGCTCGAGGGGATTGTCTACTGAGTCTCCATGGCACAAGGGGGGAAGCGGAAGGATGATGGAGGTTTGAGGACCGTCACGCTGGGGCGGGACTTGAGGCAGGGGCATTATTAAAAAACGTGTTTGACTATCCGGGCCGGCTTTGTTAAAAAAATCTCTTGAACCGGGAATCCGGAGGGATGTCCGAGTGGTTTAAGGAGGCGGTCTTGAAAACCGTTGTCCTGCGCGAGTGGGACCGGGGGTTCGAATCCCTCTCCCTCCGCCAGCTCAGATACCGTTGATTCCCGTAGGTCAAGGCACAATCCAGATCACATACTGTTAAATTCCCTTGCGGAGAGATGGCCGAGTCGGCTGAAGGCGCTCGCCTGCTAAGCGAGTGTAGGGGCGTAAACCTCTACCGAGGGTTCGAATCCCTCTCTCTCCGCCAAATCAATATGTTAGGGCTGATCGGCGCAAGCCGTCAGCCCTTCGTTTTTTTGTGATCGGATACGATTTGGGGTACGATTTTTTTCGAGATGTTTTCATTCCCGCTAACAGAGGGCGTCTCTCATTCCAGAATTCGAACACTTTGGGTGCAGAGTGGAAGCCTGGTATAATGGTAATTGACATCCCCCGTCTTTTGTTTGCTACTCGGGGTCTGGGTGCAATCGATTGCACTGGCTTCTCGTTTACATCGGAAGGAGAGATGTCGAGTTGAAAGTGAGGGCTTCATGTTTGACTGCGGAAGTATCCCGTGGCCGAGCTCTGGCCTTGATGTTTGTGGAACTTCGAACAGGCAGAGCTGAGTTAAAGGGATTGAGCGGCGGGCCCGCTAAATGCACGGGACTTAAAATCCCAAGGTTGTACCTTTATTTTCAATAAGTTGTGATGAGAGGTCAACAAAAGGTCAACAGGCGACTGCAGTCAGACTCACCAATTCATCCTCACCAGTAAGGGCAAAGGCTTGGATTCGTGGCATCAGCAAATTAACTTAACCCCGGCCACCATTCGTTTGCTCTTCAAGACCGTCGAACACTTGAAGACAACCACCCTACTTTCGGCGAGCATCAGGTCTTCGCCTGTTTGAGGGTTTCTGCCCCGGCGTTTCCCTTTGTCCTTCATGCAGAATTTCCCGAATCCGCTGATCAGGACATCCTGGTTCAAAAGTGGCGAAATATTTTGTGGCCTCTTCGGTCTGCTTCCTGATTGTCCGGGTTGGATATTGTTTCGGATTTCGGAATTCGAATTTCGGATTTCCGGTTTATTCGGGTCAGGGTCATGCATAGGGCTTTCTATATGGTTGTGGATAGCACTCGGCAGGCACCGGAATATGGGGAAATGTGCATGACGCCCTGGGGTTGAGTCAAGCGGGTTGGTGTATCAACTTGAGATTCGATCGGTCCGCAGGATGGTCTTTGATCTGGATATACCCGAGAAAAACATCCGCATGGGTTGGGTCAACTCGCAACATAAGGGAAAATATCTGCAATTCAGGGCTCTATGAAGCGAAGCCAACAGATTGACCAAAAATCACACGGGAATGGTCCGGGGTATTTTTATCAGCATTGGGAATGCCATGTGTTCCTCGGGGTCCAAAAGGAGCTTTCCTCCGTGATCGGAAACAATCTTATGCGCTATGTTCAAGAAGAGGCTGAGACTCCACGGCTTGTCCTGCAACTCTCGGTCAGAGGGCTCGAAAAGCGCTTTATCTCCCTCAATCTCTCCGAGCAGAATCTCCAGCTCATTTCCAGCGTCACGGATATGGATTTTGAATGCCGATCCGCGAGGGATGCCCGGAAGAATCTCCTGAAAGATCATTGAAAGCGCCTTCTTAAAGAGAACGGAATCGAGCGGAACCATGAGGTGAGACGTTTCAATGGAAAGGTGAGGCGGAAGACAGCCTCTCAGGGAATCCCAATCGCAGCTTTCTATGACTTCCTGAATAAGATCGTCGATTCTCGCAAGCCTCTTTTGTGGTGGCTGAATCTTCACGAATTCATCCACTTCCTTCAGGATCGCTTCGATTCTCTGGGCCAGGGTCATGATCGTCCGAAGCTCTTCTCCCTTTGAATCTTTTCGTTCCGATCGATCCATTCTCCTTGCCAACCCCCCTATGGACATGAGGGGGTTTCTGATTTCATGAGAGATGGCCTGTGCCAGGCGCACATAAGCCGCCTGGCGCTCCGCTTGGATCAGTCGGGCCTGGGTCTTTCTCAAGTCCTCCATGGTGTCCGCATAACGACGTCTCAGCTCGGACCACAACCGCGCATTCTCGATGAGAGGGGCAAGGATCAACGCGACCGCCCTCAAAAACTCAAGGTCCTCCCGTTTGTAAGCTCCGGGAACGTTTCGGTCGAGGTAAATGAGACCGTAGATTTGGTGATGATAGATGAGAGGTGCACACAAAGCCGATCTGATTCTCAAGGCGATGACGCTTTCCTGATTTTTCAGGTCGTGGTCACTGATGGCGTCTTCCAGCAAGAGAGATTCCCCATTTTGGAAAACCCGGTTTACAATGCTTCGACTCAAGGGAATAGACTTAGAAGAACCGTCCGCCAGTAAGGGCTTAAGCGTCCCATCTTCCAAGAAAAGGGCCAGACAACTCCGATCTTGTACAAATATGCTCTTGAACCTGGCGAAAATTCTGTCTCCCAGAAGGTCCAAATCCTGGGTCTCCGACAATTCGGTCGTAATTTCGTAAATCAATTCGAGCCGTTCGTGATCTGGGTTCCTTTGGGCCTTTCGATCGAGAGAATGGAGGATCATCATCTGCTGGGAGTCATTTTCTTCTTTGTGGGAAAGAAGCAACCGAGTCTGCCCAATCTGAATGACATCCCCCCATCGAAGCAAGGCTTTTCCGTCTATCCTTTTGCCGTTGACATAAACGCCGTTGAGGCTCACGAGATCCTCAATCCATATCTGATCGGCTTCCTCCAGGATCAAGGCATGTCTGTGCGAAAGGGACGGGTCCGGGAAGGTCAGGTCGGCATCCTTGTCGCGGCCTGCCACACAGGGCAGGACAATTCTGTGATGCCTATTCAGACCCAACTCCCGAAGGACGATTTGTTTCGTAAGGGTCTGCAACTTATGGAACCACACCATTCATGTCATCAGAATTCGAGAATAGAATGAAACCCATTGTATGAAGCATTCTCAAAAAGACAAGAATTTGGTAAGTCCCCAAAATCCGCGATTAGTGTTGGATGAGGGATTTGTTTCCGTGTGGCGGCATTGAGAAAATCGCCCGCAGCAGGCCCCTAGACCTCAGCAACCGCCTATCTGAAGCGTGGTGCGGCCGAATAGGTCAATGAATGGCATTCCCCCACCCAATTCGGGTATACCTCTGCCCTCACGGCCCCCTCTGACTTAGCCCTCCAAACGATGCACTTACGTTCGACCAAATTCCCAGCTCCTAAGGCGCACTTTGTCGAATTGATCTCTCAGACTGCGGCCAATCTTCAGGTAGATATAGCGGCCGTGTTTTTTAACCTTTCCCGCCGTTTCGTAGAGCTTCCATCGCAGGGTCTGCACCCGATGACGATGCCAAGACTTATCCAACGTACTCAGTATAAACAATCTGCTTACATTGTATGCCAATACACCAATACGGAAGAACACCGCATTGGCTTCAAACTGCCCACACGGCATCCTTTCCATTCCAAAGCCGCTCTTCAATTCTTTGATCCGGTTTTCACTGCACTGCCTCCGCCGATTGTACCATTGCACAACCTCTTCGGCCGAATCTTCACGATTCGTTGCAATGACCGTATACTTGCTTTCACGCTCTTCTTCATCAAACAGGTTGCCCTGATAGGGGCGGCGGATCACCACCAGACGAAACGCTTCTTTCGTCTCATTCATGCAGTGCACCGTCTCCCCAATCAACCCATTCTGGTATGGCCGCCACTCTTCCTTCGGCATGCTCTTAATCACTTCCTTCACCGCGCCATCCAGATCCCCCCCCAATCGCAAACTTAACACCATTGCCCTGGCAATGATTGATTATACTGGCCTGATACGCAGCACTGTCCGCCCGAAACGCCTTTATCTTTTTCCCTTTAGGCATCTGTCTCTCACAGTACTTCAGAAAATCCAAGTTCCGCGCCCCCGGCGAATCGTTGCCCTCTCGAAATTCATCGCCCACAATCAGACCATTTTCCGCCAGATGCCCTACCATCGGCATATAGCCCGTGTATCCCTTGTAGGTCATCTTTGCCGATTCCTTCTCAGCCTCAATCCCGGTCGCGTCAATGTCCAGGGTATAGCCTTTGCGTTTCTCATGCTTAAACGTGAGCTTCAACACCCTGCGTCTCACCTTATCAAGCCCTTCAAGCACGCCGTTTTTCCCGCTTCTGCGCAACCAGTCCCCAGTCGCATCCGCCGAAGGCATCCGCTTCATCTGCAATACTTCCCGCAGACCCACATCATCCCTGATCTCTCGAATATCCTCCAGCGTACGCCCTCCACCATTGAGCATCACAATGAGCGGAAAAACATGTTCACTGGCCAAATAGCCGGCTCCACTTCCAGGGGCAGGCAAACACCCGTTCAGCGCCTTGTTCAACCCCAGTCCCACGGCAAATTCCCCCAACAAAGCCAGCCCCGCGTGCGCCGTAATCAGGTCCACCGTCGTTTCCAGCTTGAATGGCAGCACCCTTTGCTTTATCATTAATCTTTCACCTCGTTGGTTCGGTATCTCTTGCTCATGTGCAAAGCATATATACCTGAATCCACGAGGTGTTTCAATTTATACCAATAGTCATCAACCTCTTAATCGCGGATTTAGGGCCTTTTCAAAAACCCCAATCCGCCGCTTAAATCGAGACCTCTTCCCATTCCTTTCCACTGGTGTCGAGCGGAGGGCGTCTAACTCGAACGCGATTGGGCTCAACCAACACTACCCAGCCCTCAAGCTCGCCCAGATTGGTTTCCCGAATGAATTCCTCCACCAATCGGTTGACGGAAAGAGGCCCGAGGCTCCGGGGGCAGAAAACGACAATTCCCTGATGGTGTCCCAGTGGATGTTTTTGCGGGTCGTCGAATTCCAAATCCATTGTAAAAAGCATTGTCCCCTCCGCCATGGAAGCTCGCGCGACCGCAACGTCGGACTGAGAGAGAAGGCCTTCGTCGGCAGCGGTGAGAACATCGTGCTCAAGAAAACTCAGCGTTGGCTTCAGATGTCTTGAGAGGTTCTCGTCCAGCTTTAGCTTCATTCGCCGGCCGCCACCTTCCAGACATTTTCCCTGGCGAGCTCGGCTGCATAAGCAAGCGTCGCTCGAATGTCATCCACCGTGAGTTGTGGGTAGTGTTCAATGATCTGATCCGGGGTTAGTCCCTCAGCCAGGGCATCCTGGATGACGGCGATGTAGATCCTGGTGCCTCGGATACATGGCTTGCCGGTACAAACCGCGGGGTTCACGGCCACCCGTTCAAGCAAATCCTCGTATTCCATGGTCTCCTCCTTGGCTGTCTCGTGGTGATGGTACCAGCCATGATGCTCTTCGGGCGCAATCAGGGCAATCGGTTCTAGAGATGCAGGTTACATTCAACAATAACAGATTTGGTCACTGCTGAAAATGGTGTTTGCACCGCCTGACCTCAGCTTCAGGCGGGTCTCGCCCAGCCACCGCGTCTTCTTCATCACCCAAAGCCTCATAATCCTTCTCGTCGTGGAGGAGCATTCAGATCTGCCGACCAGGATCATGATCCGGCCCGCATGGACTTGTAATCGTAGTCTTCGATAAACTCGATCTTCCCCCAAACCATTGGGAACGCATCACACCAGTTGACATGGTGCTCCATTCGGGTATCTTGAAGACACCGTTATGAATCCCTCCGAATCTATTCCAGGAGGCTTGTGCGCGTACTTTTTGCGTCCTTACCCTGGGCTGGTCATTGGGGTCGTTTTTGAAGATGCGCTTTCGAGCAGCACACATCATTATTTTGGCCAAATGGCTCTTCACGAGGCAGGCTACCTCCGCGGCCATCGACGTGACCCATCGGTGCAATTTAAAATGCGTGCACTGCTACTGGTGGAAACAGGACCATCCGCCCGAACTGGATGATACCCGAATGCTCGCTCTCATGAGGCAGTTGAGGCGGTCTGGACTCAGGGCGGCAATCCTTTACGGCGGGGAGCCGACGCTGCGCCCTGCGCTCTGTCGCGCCGCGGGAAGAATCTTCGACGCAACCTTGGCCTTCACCAACGGCACCAACGGATTTCCGGACATCGGAAACGGCCAGTGGATCTTATCGCTCGACGGTCCAAAGGAGGTGAACGATGCCCTACGGGGAAAGGGGGTCTATGACCTGGCTGTTGAGAACGTGATGCGTGCCCCTAAGCCGCCGCTGGTTCACATGACCATTTCCAGGATGAATCAGGATCATGTGGAGCGGTTTGTCATGAAGATGGTTGAGCTTCCGGTCAGGGGGATCGGGTTTTCTTTTTTCACGCCCGAAAAGGACCCCGGAGATTTGGACTACACCATACCGCTCGAACAGCGGGATCGGATTGTCGGCGAGATCCTTCGGCTCCGAAGGAGCTACGGCGTGAAAGTGGGATTTACGCCGGCCATGGCCCGCCAGCTGCTCACCCGGGGTGGATACGACAGGTGGAACACCCGCTCATCGTGCCCCGTTACGAAGAGGGTGCGATGCTTCAAATCCAACGGCGAGCCAAAGGCGTGCACGTACGGCGATGAGGCCGACTGCTCCCGTTGCGGGTGTGCGGCCGTGGTGGCCTACCGGGGCGCCTTTCACCCTCCGGACCTGAAAACGCTCGGAGTGATCCTTGGACTTCTGATCCCCCAAGGCCAGCGTGTGCAAAAGTGTTTAAGACGACCGGGTTGATAACGGGGCAGATCGGGCACGGACCGTTTGCAGGGCGGAGCCGGAATTCACGAAGCGCCTTCCGGGGGCGTGTCCTCAGGATGATCCATGACGGGCCTGACGCTGTTGGCCACCTCGTTGAGCCGTCTCACTGCGGGAAGCCAGTTGTTCAGGAGGTGGTCCCAGAAAAAGGCCTGGGCCAGCACAAAGCGGTTCTGAGGCGAACCCGCGTGCTTCATCCGTTTGTCCCAGAGGGCCTGCTGGTCGCGGAGCCGCTCCCGTTGGCCTTCTTCCTCGGCGCTGTTGATCACATCATCGATGGCACGCTTTCTTTCGCGCTCAAAGGCGAGCCTGTCTTCCACAAAGAGTCTGTGAAGCCTTCGGTGGTTCTCCAGAGCAGCCGCTTCCCTCTCTTCACGTCCTTCTTCCCATTCCGAACTGTTCATAGCTCCTCCCGGGGGCTAGTGATCAGTGAGCAGTCCGCCTTCGGCGAAGTGATCAGTTTAGAATAAAATAAGATCAATTGCGCCAAAGCCAATGGAAGAAGCGTGCCACTCGCAGGTTAGCTTTATTTCATTAGTGATTCGAAAAAGTTATCTGGTTCTTCATGAAGATCGGTCTGCACAAGCTGTCTATTTTCTCTAAATTTTCAGAAATATCATGCCATTTTTGGGCACGCCATTTCACAGAATGCATGACCGGGTCTTGGAGGGGCCTCGGCAAGATGGCCATATGACGCCATTGCTCCACCACACCGTCTACTCCCTTCCCGTTTCATGGCCTTTTCTGAGCACGGGACCTTCTTTGGTGTCCGTCACCTCGAATCCCATTTCGCTTATCCGCTGGCGAAGATGGTCCGCCTTGTCCCAATCTCGCCCTTTTCTCGCGTCCTCCCTCTCCTGAACCAGCGTTTCCACCTCACGGTTGGTTTCCATGGGCCGAAGCTCCAAGACGTCGAGCACCCTGTCGATGTTTTCGAGGGTGTTAAGGACCTTGTCCCTGTCCGTCCGTGAGAGACCGAAGCGATCCATGGCCACGTTCATCCGGTGAATGAATTTGAACAGTGCTGCCAGGACCTTCGCTATGTTGAGATCGTCATCCATGGCCTCGGTAAAGGCGTGGCGAAGGTCATAGCCGAGCTGATCAAGCTCAGGGGACGAAGGACCCGGGGGGCAGTGAAAGAGCTTTTGAACAAACTGGTCGATGTGGGCCACGGTGTTTCGTGCCGTGTTGAGATTTGCCCATGAAAAGAAGATGGGCTTGCGGTAGTGGCGGCTGATCAGCCAGTATCTGATTTCTCTCCCCGTGAAGCCGCGGCGTTTCAGATCTTCAATGGTTAGAAGGGCGGCCTCTCCCTCTTGGGTCTCCTTGCTCCCATCCACCGTGACGAGCTCGTTATGGATCCAGTAGTTTGCCAAGGGCCTTCCAGTGACCGCATGACCGATGGCGATGGCATTTTCATGGTGGGGGAACACCAGATCCATACCACTCAAGTGTATGTCGTACGTGGGTCCCAGGTATTTCAGTGCCATGGCCGAGCACTCCAGGTGCCAGCTCGGTCTCACGTTTCCCCAGCGGGTCTGAAAGAAGAGGCCTTTTTTGAGCTCACCCAGCGTGGAACGCTTGAACAGGGTGAAATCCCTCGGGTTCTCTTTCTCATATTGATCCAGGTCCACGGTCTTCCCCAGCTGAATTTTTTCAAGATCGATCCTGGAAAGTTTTCCATACTCGGCAAATCTTGAGATGTCGAAGTAAATGGACCTGAATTTTTCATAGGCATAACCCTTCTCCAGGAGCTGCTGCGTGATCTCGATCATGTATTCAACGTGATCGCTCGCCTTAGGGAACTCGCTGGCAAAATCCACGTTCAGCCATTCCAGGTCCTTCAAGAAGGCCTCATAGTATCTGGAGGTAAATGCCTTTAAGGATTCCCCGGCTGCTTCCGCGCCTTGGATGGTTCGGTCGTCCAGGTCCGTGACCTTCATGATATGGGTCACCTGGTACCCCTTGAACTCCAGATAGCGGCGGATCAGATCCGAGAGCACAAAGAGCCTGCATTGCCCTACGTGGATGGGCTTGCACAGGGTCGGGCCACAGGAATACATCCCGACACGGTTTTCCTGGATGGGAATGAAATCCTCCTTTTGACGCGTCATGGTGTTATAGACGCGCAGCCCAGATTTCTTCTTGGAAAGAAACAAGGACGTGCTCAGGTATCGCTCACCCCCATCCGGTAGAATCACCACGATCCGGCCCTGGTCCATTTCCCTGGCAAGCCTGATGGCTGCGGCCATGGCGGCCCCCGAGCTCAT
Organism: uncultured delta proteobacterium; assembly: GCA_963830155.1. Classification (GTDB taxonomy): domain Bacteria; phylum Desulfobacterota; class DSM-4660; order Desulfatiglandales; family Desulfatiglandaceae; genus CAWHLE01. The sequence goes on from CAWHLE010000007.1 coordinate 240,177, forward strand.
CCCCACAAAAAAACCTTCCTTCCTGGCAAGCAGTCTGGAGGTCTCAAAGGCCTCGTCATCGTCGATGTGAATGATTTTGTCCAACCGGCCCTTTTGGAAGATCCCGGGCTGGTAGGACTCCTTCATATTCTTGAGGCCCTGGATCTTGTGGCCGAGATAGGGCTCCACCCCGACGATCCGAACCTCAGGCTTCAGCTCCTTGAATCGCCTGGAGATCCCCATGAGCGTACCGGTGGTCCCCATGGTCGCCACAATGGCGTCCAGGACCCCGCCCGTCTGCTCCCAGATCTCCATGGCGGTTCCGTGGTAATGGGCCATCCAGTTGGCCTCATTGTTGAACTGGTCCGCGAGCCAGTACTTGTCCGGTTCCTCTCTGCTCAGCTTGTAGACGTACTCGATGGCCCCGTCCGTGCTCAGGCGCGCTGACGTGAATTGAATATCCGCTCCAAGTGCCCGCAGGATTTTGACCCGCTCCTCGCTAACGGCCTCGGACATGGTCAGCAGGATCCGATACCCCTTGACCGCGGCGACGAGCGCAAGCCCGATCCCCGTGTTTCCGCTCGTGGCCTCGAGGATGATTTTCTCCCGGGTGAGCTCGCCGCTCCGCTCGGCCCCCTCGATCATGAACAGGGCAGGTCGGTCCTTGACAGAGCCGCCAGGGTTGAAGTATTCGAGCTTGGCAAGAATTTCCACCTTTGGATTGGGATTAAGCCCTTTCACGGGCACAACCGGCGTATTCCCAATGAAGTCCAATACATTGCCACGTTTTCCAGGCATAGAGATCCTGCTCCAGGTCGCAAAAAAAGAATAGAGATTCGCCAATCAGTCGAAAGCAATATATTAAAGCGTCCACCATTGCAAATGGGAATCCCATACAGAGATGAAGTGTCGTTTGTCGGGCATTATCGAGGATGGGAAGGGCTTCTGGCTTGAACGCGACAGGTGGAAACGGTTGTCCCGTTCATCGGATGGCCCCCCTGGGCGGGTTGGCACAAGCATTGGGCAAGGAGAACTTTTTGTGGAGACCCCTTGACATTTTTAAGGTCGGCATTAAGTTTACAGATCATTTTTGGGTCGAGAAGCTCACGTGGAGGAGCCGGTCCGATTGGGTCCCAGGTCTTTTTGATCAGTCTTTCAAGGCGCGCAGGCGCGCCGGCATATCATTTTTGGCCGTAGGCCAAAAAAAAGTTCTATTGGGAGGTTAGGTGAATATGAAAGTAAAGCCATTGCATGACCGTGTCATTGTCAAGAGAACCGAAGGTGAGGAAAAAACAAAAGGCGGCATTATCATTCCTGACACGGCGAAGGAAAAACCCATCGAGGGTAAGGTGGTGGCGGTGGGGAATGGTAAGATCCTTGAGAGTGGCAAGACCCTGCCCATGCAGGTCAAGACGGGGGACAAGGTCCTTTTCGGCAAATATGCCGGGAACGAGATCAAGATCGACGGTGAAGAGCACGTGATCATGCGGGAAGACGACATCATCGCTATCCTTGGTTGAAGGGTGATCACACTGCGAATTCCATACGCACAGACAAGCTGAAGGAGGATTTTCGAACATGGCAAAAGATATCAGGTATGATGTCAAGGCTAGGGAATCAATCATGCGGGGCGTAGACACCCTCGCGGATGCCGTCAAGGTCACGTTGGGTCCGAAGGGGAGGAACGTCATTCTCGATAAGTCCTTCGGCGCGCCCAACATCACGAAGGACGGCGTGACGGTGGCAAAGGAGATCGAACTGGAAGACAGGTTCGAGAATATGGGCGCCCAGATGGTCAAGGAAGTGGCTTCAAAGACCTCCGATGTGGCCGGAGACGGGACCACCACGGCAACGGTCCTGGCGCAGGCCATTTACCGGGAAGGCTCCAAGCTGGTCGCGGCTGGCATCAATCCCATGGCCATCAAGCGAGGCATCGAAAAGGCGGTCGCCACGACGGTGGAGGAACTGGCCAAGCTTTCCAAGCCCACGAGGGATCAGGCGGAGATCTCGCAGGTGGGAACCATTTCCGCAAACAACGATGAGACCATCGGCAACATCATTGCCGAAGCCATGAACAAGGTGGGGAAAGAGGGCGTCATCACGGTGGAAGAGGCCAAGGGCATGGAAACCACGCTGGAAGTGGTGGAAGGCATGCAGTTTGACAGAGGTTATCTTTCCCCCTATTTCGTGACCAACCCCGAGAAGATGGACGTGAGTCTGGCGGATCCTTACATCCTCCTGCACGACAAGAAGATCAGCACCATGAAGGACCTCATTCCGATCCTGGAGCAGGTGGCAAGGATGGGGAAGCCCCTTGTCATCATTGCGGAGGACATCGAGGGGGAGGCCCTGGCGACTCTGGTGGTCAACAAGCTGCGCGGAACGCTTCAGTGCGCCGCTGTGAAGGCACCCGGTTTTGGGGACCGACGCAAGGCCATGCTGGAAGATATCGCCATGCTGACGGGTGGACGGGTCATTGCGGAAGAGATGGGCCTGAAGCTGGAAAATATCACTTTGAACGACCTGGGAACGGCAAAAAGAATAAGCATGGACAAGGACAACACGACCATCGTTGACGGCGGCGGCAAGCGGTCCGATCTGGAGGGGCGAGTGAAACAGATACGGGCCCAGATCGACGAGACCACTTCCGATTATGACCGGGAGAAGCTCCAGGAGAGGCTGGCCAAGCTGATCGGCGGTGTGGCCGTCATCAAGGTGGGTGCAGCCACTGAGATCGAGATGAAAGAAAAAAAGGCCCGGGTGGAAGATGCCTTGAACGCCACAAGGGCCGCCGTTGAGGAAGGCATTGTGCCCGGCGGTGGTGTTGCCCTCATTCGGGCGATCCCGGCCTTGCAGAAGCTCAAACTGGACGGCGAGGAGCAGTCAGGTGTCAAGCTGGTGATGCGCGCGCTGGAAGAACCGCTCCGTCAGATCGCAAGCAACGCGGGCGCCGAGGGCTCGGTGGTGGTGGAAAAGGTCAAGGGTGGAAAAGAGGCCTTCGGATTCAACGCTGAGACCAATGCTTACGAGGATCTCATCAAATCGGGCATTATCGACCCGACCAAGGTGACGAGATTTGCCATTCAAAATGCAGCCTCTGTGGCATCCCTTCTTCTGACCACGGAAGCCATGATCGCCGAAAGGCCTAAAGAAAAAGAGGGCATGCCAGCCATGCCCGGAGGCGGTATGGGCGGTATGGGCGGCATGGGCGGCATGGGCGGCATGGGCGGCATGATGTAGCGGTTCTGTGGCAGACACAGACGTTGGCCTTTCAGGCCGCGTGAAGAATGAGACAAGGCCGCATCCCAGGGGAAGAATCTGGGATGCGGCCTTTTTTTCCCCTCAATCGAGGGATTCACATAATTTGGAGCCAGCCGCAGGGGATAAGAATCACTCAAATTTAGGTATCATTTCCCGGTGCTTTCACCCTATAACTTGACATGACATGAAGGGGCGTGTCAGATTCATCCGTTCATGGACCGGAGAGGGGACAGAGCCCCAGAGACCATTTGAAGGAGCGATGCGATGACCGAAGCGCGTGAGACCGTCATGGTGACCGGAGCGGCGGGGTTTATCGGTTTTCACCTTTCCAGAAGGCTTCTGGAGGCAGGAAGCCGGGTGATCGGTGTGGATAACCTGAACCCCTACTATGACGTGTCGTTGAAAAGGAGCAGACTCGATATTCTCCGAGGTTACTCCGATTTCATCTTCTACGAGGAAGATATCAAGAACTTCCACGGCCTTCAGACCATCTTCGAAAGCCACGCCATTGACAGGGTGTGCAACCTCGCGGCCCAGGCCGGGGTCCGACACTCGTTGAAGGACCCCTTTTCCTATCAGAAAAGCAATCTGGAAGGGTTTCTGAATTTGCTCGAACTGGCGAGGGCGGTCAGGTTGAAGAACTTCGTCTATGCATCCTCCTCCTCCGTTTACGGGAACAACACAAAGGTCCCATTCAGTGTGGAAGACAGGGTTGACACACCCATCTCACTCTACGCAGCGACGAAAAAGGCCAATGAGCTCATCGCACACGCCTACAGCCATCTCTATGGAATCCCCTGCACGGGCCTTAGATTTTTTACGGTCTATGGCCCTTGGGGAAGACCGGATATGGCGCTTTTCCTTTTCACGGATGCCATTTTGAAGGGAAATTCCATCGACGTCTACAACTACGGCAAGATGAGAAGAGATTTTACCTACATTGATGATATCGTGGACGGGACCATGGCGGCCCTCAACCGCCCGGTGCCCTATGAGCTCTTCAACATCGGGAACGCCAACTCCGTTGAACTCATGACGTTCATCGCTATTGTGGAAGAGACGCTGGGTCAAAAGGCCAGGAAGAACATGTTGCCCATTCAACCAGGCGATGTCCCAGAGACGGCGGCCGATATCGAAACGTCGCGAATACATCTCGGTTTCGAGCCAAAGGTTCCGCTCCGAGAGGGTATCAGGCGATTCATGGAATGGTATCGGAAATACTACGGGGTTTAAATACTACGACACCGCGTCGATCTTTGTCCCGAGAAGCTTCAGATACTTCGCTAGAACGCCTGCGGTCTGAAAGCGCTTGTCTTTGTTTTTGGCAAGGGCCTTGTCGATCAACTGCTCACATGGTTTGATGACCCGCGGGTTGATGGAACGGGGGGAGAGGTGCTTGACCTGTGTGATTTGGTAGAAAAGCTCGGTCATGGTTTTCCCCCGGAAGGGAAGCGCCCCCGTCAACAGCTGAAAGAGGACCACTCCCAGGGAAAAGATATCCGAGCGCCCATCGATCTCATGCCCTTCAATTTGCTCAGGGGACATGTAGTTGGGCGTTCCCAGGATCACGCCGGTCTTGGTGTGGCTGGATGAAACAGCCTTTGCGATCCCGAAATCCATCACCTTGATACGTCCGTCATTCAGGATCATGATGTTTCCCGGTTTGACGTCCCTGTGCACGACACCCCGACCATGGGCATAGTCCAGCGCGTCGGCTGTCTCCGCGACGACGTCGATCACACGTCTCAGGGGGAGCAGGGAATCCTTCTGGCAGAACGTCTCCAGGTCTTTCCCCTCAAGCAACTCCATGGCGATGTAGGTCAGGTCGTAGTCCTCTCCAACGTCGTAGACCGACACAATGGACGGGTGGGACAATTTGCCGGCCAGTTGGGCCTCGCTGAAAAGCCTTTCTTTGACCTCCCTGACCTTGTCTTCCTCGAACTCATCCAGGAGTCGGATCGTCTTAATGGCGATCTTGCGGTTGATTTTCGGGTCCCTTGCCTCATAGACAACGCCCATAGCGCCTTGTCCCAGTTCTCGCAGGATTTCATAACGGCCCACGGTGGGTTTCGTGGTCAGTCCCTCGGTGAGGATCGGCTTCTGCCCGCCAATACTTCCCTTCCTGATCCCCAGGGGAAGTTCCGCCGTGAGTTTCTGGAGCCGCTCGAGACGATCCTCCAAGTCTCGATAGGTCACTTCCTCATTGAGAATGTGCTCGTAGACGGAGATGGCCTTGTTCAGCATCCTTTTTCTCTCGAAATCAAGCCCAAGGTTGTACAGAATGTCTTTCATGGACTCATCGAGTGGGCATTTCCGAAGCTTTTCGAAGGCAACCTCCAGTAATCCCTGGCTCTGGAGGCTGAGGCCCAACATCCGGTTCATCTCGGCCGTCTCCTCCATAGAATGTTCCATGGATCGCTCACCGGCAACGATCCCTTTGCTTGAAAAAACAAGATAGACCGTCACGAGAGAAAGGGAGACGTATGCGGTCTTGAACCATATCCCGAATGCCACGAAGAGGATGAGGCTCATGAGGAAGACGGTCAGTACCATCATGCCAAGAACGATGGTCCTGGTGAAGAAATTCATCTGCCCCATCGTCAGGGCTGAGAAAAGCACCAGCAATCCCATGATGAGGATTTCGAGAAACGCCATGACTGCGGGCCGTCTCAGATATCGCTCCGTCATGATGTCCTCAATCACGTTGGCGTTGAATTCCACGTTGGACATGGCCGTATCAACCGGAGTCCGGACCGTGCCCTTGTCTTTGGCCGTCAACCCGATCAGAACGATTTTGTCCTCAAAGACATCCGGGACCTTCTTGACATCGAGGATGTCAACAAAGGAGTAATGGGGAAAGGATCGTCCGGTCCCCTTGAACTTGATGAAAACGGCCCCGTCGTTAACGGGGATGGTTCTTGTCCCAACCCTGATGCCCTGCCTGTCTACAGCGATGCCCTCCGGAAAACTGCCGAGGTATTCCGACGCGATTCGCAGCGGCATGGAGGGGATCACAAAACCCCTGAAGTCCACGAGGGGGATGTGCGTTTTTCCCGCCATGAGGTCATTGGGGTGTATGTTGAGGTGGCCGATCCCGAGACACTGGGTGGACAGCTCAGGGATGGGAGTCGACAGCGAGTTCACGTCGAGATCCATATTGAGGTTCTTTTCAATTTGAAAGGAGCGAAGCGCGCTTTTCCTGAGAAAGGATTGGGCCGGAAGAACCAAGTCCGTGTCGTAGGGGCCGAAAGTCCCAAGCGCACCTAAAATGACGTTGCCGCAACGCCTGATGGTCTCAGCCAGCCCCCGGTCGTCATCCAGTCGGCCTTCGATTTCGCGAAGTCGTTCCATGAGCCAATCGGAAAGGGCACTGCCGTCCCCTGGGCCAGAGCGTGCCGAGATCTGCTCCCGCAACCCTCTGATCTCATGAAGAGCGGGATTTGGTTCCTCATGATCGAGGGTCATGTCCAGGCCGACGAGCTTCGCGCCGTTATTTTTGAGTATGTCGAGCATCTCGGCCAGGAGATGTCTGGGCCAAGGCCAGGGGCCTAGTTGGGAGACGCTCTTGTCGTCGATGGTGACAATGGCAATCTTGTTTTCTGTCGAAGCCGACGGCAGGTCGAGCCGCATCTGTATTCCGTAAGGGATTCCTTCGATGGCTTCCAGGAAGTATGGCGCCCGCAGGGTGAGAAAAGAGAAGACACCCGCCACGAGGATGGCGATGAGGATGTTGATTCTCTTGAATTGCAAATTCATTCAGCTTTAGCTCTTCGACGACCTCGGATACGAGCCGTCTCCTGGATCCCATGATGGCCGATCATCGGAACCGGATGGATTGAAGACGAAGATGAAGAGATTTCTACCACTCTAACACTCATCTGTCAAAAACCTAAACCGCTTGATGCCTTCTCTCTAGGGGCCTGTCGGTCTTGAAGATAGGCATGGGTTCAAGTAGTTGATGTCGTTAGATTTTTATTAAGATCAAAGTATTATATATAATTATTACAATAAGTTATGCATAAAGTCCAACAGACTGCCAGATCAGCCACAGGGGTATCTTTTGCACGCCTTGCCATGTTGGCGAGACTGGGTTCAGGGTCCGAGCGCTTGCAGTACGGGCGCTCGATCACTATAATAGCAAGAACACGGAAATGAAGAGAGCCAAATTGGAGAAGAGATCCTCTTGACGAATCCACAACACATACGGGCTGAGGACTTGAACCGCCCCGCAGACGGCAGATCGAAAAAGGGACAAACGGATAAGCGCAAGCTGGGAGAGCTTCTGCTGGAAACCGGCCTCGTGCAGGAAACCGGACTGGCCCAGGCCTTGGGGGCCCAGAAGGAATCCGGGAAACGGTTGGGGCAGGTCCTGGTGGAACTGGGTCAGGTCACCGAGGAGGAGATCGCCTTCGCGCTCGCCATGCAGCTCAAGATTGCCTTTATTGACCTCAAAGATTACCCCATCGAACCCCATATGATCGAGATGGTCCCCGAGGAGGTCTGCCGGCGATACCTCTGCATCCCCCTGGAAACGCAAAACAATCTGTTGCACATCTCCATGGCGGACCCGTTGGATCTCAATGTCATCAAAGAGCTCCAATTCATCACCGGTGCCAGGATAAAGCCTTCCGTTTCCACTGCCACCCAGATCCTTGATCGGCTGAGAAAATACTACAATCCGGACAAGGTGCTCAGTGGAGTGACCGAACAGTTGGAAAGCGATGAGCTCCTTGAGTTCTATCCGGAAGAAAAGGAAATGGAGGAAGACGAGTTCAACAAGATCAAGGACTCCCCATTTATGAAAATGGTGGACTTGGTTATCAAAAACGCCATCAGGCGGGGCGCAAGCGATGTTCACGTGGAGGCCGAGGAGAGGCATGTGCGGATCAGAAACCGGATTGACGGTGTGCTCCAGGAGACCATTCGTCTTCCGAAGTGGACGCAACCGATCATCATTTCACGCATCAAGGTCCTGGGGGGCATGAATATCACCGAAAAGCGTCTCCCCCAGGACGGGCGGATAAAGGTGAAGGGCAAGAATCTGCACGTGGACCTGCGCGTATCGACCCTTCCGACGTTTTACGGGGAGAAGGCGGTCATCCGGATTCTGAACAAGGAGGCCACCTTTCTTACGCTGGAGGATCTTGGGTTCAGCAAAGGGAACTTGACGATCCTGCGAAGCGCCATTCACCAACCCCAGGGCATGGTCATTATTACCGGTGCCACGGGAAGCGGTAAGACCTCCACCCTGTATGCTTGCATGCGGGAAATCCGCTCCGATGAGATCAATATCATCACCGTTGAGGATCCTGTTGAATACGAGCTGGTCGGCCTCAATCAGGTGCACATCAATGAAAAGATCGGTCTCACTTTCCCAAATGTCCTCCGCTCCATTTTGAGGCAAGACCCCAATGTCCTCATGATTGGAGAGATCCGGGACAAGGAGACGGCCGAGATCGCCTTACAGGCCTCTCTGACCGGACATCTTGTTTTCTCGACGATTCATACCATCGATGCGCCGACAGCCATTACCCGGCTCCTGGACATCGGAATGCCGGCGTTTCTCATCGCCTCTTCGCTCGTTTGCGTGGTGGCTCAACGGCTGGTTAGGGTCATCTGCAGCAGCTGCAAGGAGGAATACGTCCCTGATGCGGACATGCTTTCAAGGATCAGCATGTCCGCACCCCACCTGCCTTTCAAGTTCTACCGCGGCGCCGGATGTGACCGGTGCGGCCATACCGGATACAAGGGCCGGACCGCCGTCGAGGAAGTCATGATCATGGGATACAAGATGCGGGAACTGGTCCATTCCTGCGCCACTGCGGATACGCTTCGGGAGGCGGCCATGGCCACGGGGATGACAACCCTGGGTGTGAGCGGAATCAGGAAGATCCAAGCAGGAATCACGACCATTGACGAGGTGGTCAGGGCAGTTCATCACAAGGAGGAGTTGACAACGGTCTGCGGCAATTGCGGAAAGGCCGTGAGCCTCGATTTCAAGGACTGCCCCATCTGCAAGCATGCCTTGGTCTCAACCTGCAGTGCCTGCACGCGAATCGTGCAACCCGACTGGGTGGTATGCCCGTATTGCCGCAATGACCTCAAGTAGGAAACGAACGGGTGGTTTAAGCGCTTGTTCCGGCTTGACTAATTCGCCCAAGTTCTTTATTTCTGCCTCAGTTGACCTGCAGGCCCTGAGGGAATGGAAAACGATCCGGTCTTGCCGGGTTTGAGAAGGCGTTGATCCCGCCGCAGGGTGAAAAAGATCCGTAAGGCAGGGACAGGGCCGGGAAGCGGGTCATTTATTCAGAGATGACTTCACCAACATATTGCAAATACCATCCCCATGAACGCGCGGCTCATTTCTGCAACAGCTGCCATGCGCCCTTATGTGAGGAGTGCTGCGATGAGATTCGGGTGGGCGTTTTCACCTGCTTCAAGTGTGGCATGATCCAATCCGTTTCCCAGGCGGGGACCACGATGGGCGAACGGCGGGAGCGGGCGGCTGGAAAGCGGGCGCGTCAAAAAAAGTGGGGGCCGTTCCATTACTTCCTGGTGGTCTCTTGCGTCCTGATTCTCGTCATGTCCGGCATTATCATCTTCGGAGGCCAGTCTCCACCCCAGCAAATGGCCGGAGTTGCCAAGAAGGGACGGGTCTTTCTCTTCATGGTGCACGGGGCCTTGAAGCGATACGCCCATTACGAGGGAAATACCTATCCCGAAGACCTGAGCGGGCTTGTCCCCAGATATCTTCCCATGAAGCCCTCCGAGCTCCCCCTGTTGAAGCGGCTTCATTATCAGAGAGACCCCGAGACGGGATATCGCCTGTCCCTGGCGGAGACGACGCAGGGCGAGATGAACATCATACTAACCCCAAGCGGCGCGATTCATGTCCTTTCCGGGGCAGTGGGAGTCAGATGAGGGGCAACAAGGGATTCACTCTGATCGAAATCATGGTGGTCGTTGCCATCTTGGGGATTCTGGGGGCCATGGCGATGCCGGCTATTAAGACCGCGCGCCGGATGGCCGTGGGCTCAGAGGCAACCGCTATCCTGAAGGAGCTGGTGGATGCGGAGATCATCTATTTCCTTGAACACAACCACTATTTCCCGCCAGGAGCCTCGGAGGAAGTGAGGGTTTGGGAAGACGATCCCGCCGACAGGGAGCTCATCAAGGAAGCACTGAAGATCACTCTGCCGGTGGGCCATCATCTCGATTTCTCTCTTCAAAATATGGAAGAGGATGGGGTGTTAATCACCATATCCGGAAGCGCCTCATTTTTTGGAGATGACTTTCCTTATTTGATCGTGAGGGAAATCGACTTGCAGGGAAATGTCGCCCCTCCCTAATAGTGACGGATTCCGCCGTCTGAGTTCATTATGCAGCGATTGTGCGCTCCGCGCACTCGAGTCGGGATTCCTTGGGCATGATCCATGGCCTTGAAGACTAAAACCACCGTCCGTGGCCTCCTGATGCCTCGCGGAGGGACGAACCCCGAGGCGGATAGGAAAATCCGTTTCTTGACCGCATTCGAAATGGTCTTTGTGGTCGCATGCGCGGGGCTTGGTCTGTTCTTTTACCATCTCGGGGCGTTTTCCCTGGCCTATGCGGGCTTCATTTTTGGCCTCCTGGGTGTCGGCATCCTTGCCATCCTGCGGTTAACGGGGAGTGTCTCGTTTGCCGGAAATGGCGCCGTTTTCGTACTGTGGGCTTTCCTGTTTGCCGTCCGGTATCAGACGGGGGCCACATCCGGGGAAGGGCTGGCCCTTTTAAATTGGATCTGGAACGGCGTGGTCATTCTGCTTGCGGTGTATGTGAGTGGGTATCGCGGCGGTGCCGTTTGGGCCTGTCTGGTCTTTGTGGAGACCGGCGTCGGCGTCTATCTCTACCAGAAGGGGCACGCGTTTCCCAATCTCATTCCAATAGACGTCCTCCACGTCTACTCCTTGGGCTCCTACCTGAGCGGACTGCTGGTCCTGATGTTGTTCGCCTTCCTCTTTGAGAAGGAAAGACACGAAGCACTCGAACGAGAGAGGCAAAAGGCGAGGACGATCCGTGATTCCGCCGAATACTTCGAGAGTGTCTTGAAGAGGTCGCCGGTGCCAACGTTTGTGATCGACAGGAAGCATCGGGTGGTCCAGTGGAACCGCGCCTGTGAGGCCTTGACCGGTGTCCCTCAGGAAGACGTGCTGGGAAGACGGGTCTGGGACGGATTTGCTTTGGAGGAAGGTGGAAGCCTCGCGGACCGGTTGATCGATGATCCACGATCCGTTCCCACGCAGTTCAAGGGAAAGATCCTGTCTTCGTCGGAAAGTGGGAGCTTCGCGTTGGAAACCTATTTGCCGAAGCTAAGAGGTGGTATGAGGACGATTTTGAACGCATCGCTCATCACGGACTTGGACGGCAGGATTCTGGCGGCGATGCAGACGGTGCAGGACCCCCGCGTTTGCGGATCCGAAGGGGGACTGATATCGGCGACGAATGGCGGCTGTCCGGAATGGTCCCCCTTTCCCATGTTTGAAATCGATGCCAGGGGGCGGATATCCTCCTGGAGCAAGGCATGCGAAGATCTGCTAGGGTACGCGCTTGCACAGACCATGGCCCTGAATCCCCTGTCTCTTGTGGCAGAAGCCTATCGCAGCGCCTTTAAAGAGGCGGTGGTCGAGGTGATCAAACAGAATCGAGCCAGGGAGATGGAGTGTCAATGTCTTCGGGCCGATGGCAGGGTTATCGAGGCCGTGGTGGGTCTCCGGCCCATCCCCTCCGAAACGAACGGGCCCCGTGGGTGCGTTGTCGGCATCGCGGATGTGACGAGACTGAACCAGCGGATCAGGGCCGTGGAGCGAGAGGCCACAGAGACCGGGGAGAGGTTGAGGAGGCTCAGTCAGGAGCACGATCTCCTGAAGGGGAACGTTGCGAGCCTGGTTCGCCAAAAAAAACCCTGAGCGGCCTTCCTTTTATGAGGAGGCCTGGCGCTTACCAGAGCCAATTCCCCTCTCGATCCCACCGGCTGTTCACGGAGACCCCGATTCGCGCGAGCAGATCGTGAAAGAGGAATCGCCTGTTGCCCTTAAAATAGTTGAGTGCCTCACAGTGGGGATCGGGTCGGAATCCTTTTTTCAGAGCCTCATCCAGGGTGGTCGTCTGGGCGTGCTTTCCAGCCACGCAGGTTTGATCAAAGTGAATGGAATGAAAAAGCCCGTCTTCCAGTGTGATGACAACCACGGCATTTCCTGGCATCTCCTCGTCCACGGTCACATAAATGCTCAGGAAGAACGCGATCAGGAAAAGGGTGAGGATCACGGTGATGATGATCTGGGACCGTTTTGTCATGCCCAATGCGCTCTCGCGATCGGGATAGGGCAGGCGGATTCCTGATAATGCTTTTTCCATGAGAATCGGGCCGTATCCACTGCGGCGGGCCTTGGGTCTCTGCCAAGGCCGGGTCGATCAGAAATGAAGTCTCTATTATTTATCTTTACAAGACAGTTTTTCCAAAGTCAACGGTTCTTGTACAAACATGGAAAAGGCGTGGTAAGAGATGTGAGCAAGGCCCAAGGCGCACGGAACAGAGACAACCTTTCAAACCAAGCCCCGGGGATGAGGGGAAGCTTCAGAGAAATGGTGCAAGACGCGAGATGTTGGAAGGAAGGGAAAGAGTATGGACAGTCGCGAAGAACAGAAGAGATTAGCCGCCTTTCGGGCCGTAGCGTATTTGACCTCCGGCATGGTCGTCGGACTTGGTACAGGCAGTACCGCCAGGTTCGCCCTTGAGCGCATCGGAGCTAGAATTAGGGAAGGGGAACTAAAAAGCCTTTTGGGGATCCCCAGCTCAAGACAGACGGAGGAACTGGCCCTGGCCCTCTCCATTCCCCTCACGACACTCGACGAACACTCAGAGATCGATCTGACGATCGACGGGGCGGACGAAGTGGATATGGACCTGAACCTGATCAAAGGGGGCGGAGGGGCGCTTCTGCGTGAAAAGGTCCTGGCACAGGCCAGCAACCGCATGATTGTCATCGTGGATGAGAGCAAGCGATCGAAACGGTTGGGGACCCGGTGGCCCCTGCCCGTCGAGGTGCTATCTTTTGCATATAAAGTGGAAGAGAACTATGTGAAATCCCTGGGCGCAACCATCAAACTCCGGCCAGGCCCCGACGGTCGGCCTTTCAGGACCGATGAAGGGAATTTCATCCTGGACGCTGACTTTGGACCCATCGAAGATCCTAAAGCCCTTTCCCGAATGCTCAATGAGCGCGCGGGGATCGTGGAGCACGGCCTGTTCATCGGCCTGGCCGCCGAGGTGATTGTCGCCGGGAAAGGAGGGATTGAGCACATGCGGCGGAACCGGTCAAGCTAAGTTGAGCGATTCTTATCCCCCCTGCGGCTGGGTAATGATTCGGTGACTCCCTCAACTTAGTACCTTAGCGAAAAGATTGCGTGCAAACCGGTCATAATTCGAGGTTTCAGTATTTACGCTTGAAACCCGAAACCTGATTTGGTTGAGGCTTGTCCGGGTTAGGGTCAAGTTAGTTCATCCGGGATCGCCCTCATTCGCCCTGCTCAGGCGGCTGATGTTCCTTTCTCAGAAGGTCAGTAATGGTCTTGACCGGAGAAAAGGTTTCGACGGGAACCTCGACGAACACAGTGATCCAGCGGGCCATGGCCCCATTCCAGAGCCCCGGGCGCTCCAGGGCCTTGAGCGTCTTACCGCCGCTTGACTTCCGGGAGACGAAGAAGCTTTGGGGGTCTACGTAGCGCACCAAATCGAATGGATTGCTGCGCCAATCCCTCAAACCGCAGACGATGTCCACCGGATTGAAGTGGGTCGCAGAGGCCCAGATCTCCGCCTGATCCCGGGATGTTGGATTGATCTGGGCGCCTTCCACGATCTGGAGGGAGATGCGCCCGTCGCCCGCCTGCACCCAAAAAGGGCCCCCGCCAGGCTCACCCTCGTTTTTGACCATGCCGCAGACCCGCAGAGGGCGATTCAACGTATCGTAAAAGAGTGCTCGCAATGTTTCCTGACCCGCGGCTTCAACTGAAGTGTGGCCGAGAGGTATGCATAACTCCCCCTCGATGAATCCCCTGATTTCCTGGAGTAGAGATCTCTGGGTTGAGGGAGTGGACAGCCATTCCAGGTAGCGGAAGATCCGGGCCTGTAGTTGGATCAAGTAGCCGGCCATCAATTTTTTCCACCGGACGGTGGTGGGCTTGAGATGGTCGGGGGCCACGTTGTCGATGTTTTTCATGAACACGAGATCGGCTTTCAGATCATTCAGATTTTGAAGCAAGGCCCCGTGACCGCCCGGGCGGAAAAGAAGCCTCCCCCTTTTGTCCCGAAACGGTTTGTCTTCATCGTTCAACGCGATCGTGTCCGTGGACGGTTGTTGAATGGAAAATGATACGTCGTATTTTACTTCATGCCAGCGCTCATAGGAGGACCTGACCTCGCGGAAAAGGGATTCGAACGGGTCCATATGCTCGCGGGACACGGTGAAGTGAATTCTGCATCTCCTGTTTCCATCTGCCACATAGGCGGCCGCCTCGACCAAGTGCTCTTCAAATGCGGTGCGTACCCGGCCGCCGTACTTGTGAAACTTGAAGAGTCCCTTTGGGAGAAGACCGTATCCCAAGCCTTCTTCAGAGAGGACCGTCCGAAGGACGGATGCGGCGGATTTCTCAGGCCCATACCCCCACAGGGGTTGACCCATTTTCCGAATGGTTTCCTGGACTTCCTCGAAAAAGGCGAAGCGGTCCAGTTCTTTGATGAACCGGACCACTTCTCTTGCAGCGGCCTGACCCTGATCCGCCTCGGCGGATATGTCCGACCATGTGGCGCATTCGCCTTTGTGCACGTAACGGTGAAGGGATTTGAGCATCCGCGAGGCTGCACCGGAAGCGGGGACGAACTTGATAAAACGGCCTTTGCGCGCCTCTGTCTCGTGGAGATTCATATACCCGGCCGATGGCTCGCGGTCGAGCACCTTGATCCCATCGCCCATGGTGCAGGGACGAAGGACGTGAAGGTAATAAGGACCCGTGGCGAGTATCTCCATCTGCCGTAAAACCTGCTCAGCCGTCAGTCCGTGTGCTTCAATCTGCTCGATGTCCGCCGGTGAAAAGAGATTGCGATTCATGACCGTTTCCTTTCCTGATGCATAAGAGGAGGGTCGACCTGGCTCTTCGTGAAGATATCGTATCGGGCTCGTGCTGACAACCTGTAGAATAGATGTGTCGTGGGTGATAAGGGACGTGAGATCAACCGAGAGACTTTTAGCCCCTTAGCGGTGAAATTGCGCGCAAAACGGTCACAAATTGAGGTTTCAGCGTTCGGGTTTCAGCTCCTACCTTTGCTGACCCCTGAGCCCTGTTATCCCGTACCTGGTGTCATTTGAGGGAGCGCGTAAAAAAGCGAAAAGCCTGTTTGGTTGCGGCTTGTCCGGGTTACGAAGGGTGCCCGAAAGGCGCCCCGGCACCAGGCGGGGCGCAGGAGAAATTTTTGTAGAATTCCTGGAGATTTAGTTTATAATTATAAATTCTGTTTCTGAGCGCATCAGTAAGAAGAGAAGAAAAAGACCGATTGTTGGAGGTCGTTTGAAATTGAACCCATTTTACAAGAACTTAGCACTCTGGCTCGTTATCAGCCTCATGATGGTCATGCTTTTTCAGATCTTCAAACAGCCAAGCCGGGATAACCTATCTCTGAGCTATTCCGACTTCCTGAGCATGGTTGAAAGCGGGGGGGTCGTTCAGGTCACGATACAGGGGGATCATATCACCGGTATGTCCAGTCAGGGGCTGTTCAAGACCTTTGCCCCGAAGGACCCCGAACTGATCACGCTCTTGAGGAGCAAGGGGGTGAAGATAACTGCAAGGCCCGAAGAGGATTCTTCCTGGTTCCAGGTCTTTCTCTCATGGGTTCCCATGCTCTTACTCATCGGTGTCTGGATTTTTTTCATGCGACAGATGCAGGTCGGGGGAGGCAAGGCCCTTTCTTTCGGGAAGAGCCGGGCGAGACTCATGTCCGATTCCCAGGCCAAGGTTACGTTCCAGGATGTGGCTGGCGTAGAGGAGGCCAAGGAAGAGCTACAGGAGATTGTGGAGTTCCTTCGGGACCCCAAGAAGTTTACCCGTCTGGGGGGAAGAATCCCGAAAGGGGTACTGCTCATGGGGGCACCCGGAACCGGAAAGACTTTGTTGGCCAGGGCCATTGCGGGAGAGGCTGGCGTCCCCTTTTTCAGCATCAGTGGATCTGACTTTGTGGAGATGTTTGTGGGGGTTGGCGCATCGCGGGTCAGGGACCTTTTTGTGCAGGGGAAGAAGCATGCCCCGTGTATCATCTTCATCGACGAGATCGACGCAGTGGGCCGTCATCGGGGCGCTGGACTTGGAGGCGGGCATGATGAACGCGAGCAGACGCTCAATCAGCTACTGGTGGAAATGGATGGGTTTGAGTCCAATGAAGGTGTGATCCTCATATCTGCCACCAACCGGCCGGATGTCCTTGACCCGGCCCTCTTGAGGCCGGGCCGTTTCGACCGCCAGGTGGTGGTGCCCGTCCCAGATATCAAGGGACGTGAGGCCATCTTGAAGGTCCACTTGAAGAAGAAAATTACGGCCGACGGGGTTGAGACCCAGATCCTTGCCCGGGGAACGCCCGGCTTCACAGGCGCCGATCTTGAGAACATGGTCAATGAAGCGGCGCTGATGGCTGCCAGGCGAGGGAAAGACAAGGTCGAGATGAATGATTTTGAGGACGCCAAAGACAAGGTCATGATGGGCGCGGAACGAAAGAGCATGATCATTAGCGAAGAAGAGAAGCGGATCACCGCCTACCATGAATCCGGCCATACGCTGGTGGCCCGGCTACTGCCCGACACGGATCCCATCCATAAGGTGACCATCATACCTCGGGGTCGAGCACTGGGGTTGACCCAGCAGCTTCCCATGGACGAAAAGCACACTTATCCAAAAGAGTACCTCCTAAACAACATCGCCATCCTGATGGGGGGGCGGGCCGCGGAGGAGATCGTCCTTAAGAGTCAGACCACCGGCGCCGGCAACGACATCGAAAAGGCATCCGAGCTGGCACGAAGAATGGTGTGTGACTTTGGCATGAGCGAAGGCCTCGGCCCATTGAGCTACGGCAAGCGAGAGGAGCAGATCTTCCTGGGAAGGGAAATCGCTCAGCACCGGGACTACAGCGAGCTTACGGCCCAGAAGATCGACGACGAGGTCAGGGGTATTGTAAGCAGGGCCTATGGGAAGACCTCACAGCTCATCAAGGACAACATGGATACGCTCCATAAGATGGCCCATGCGCTCCTCGAAAAGGAAACCCTCAACACAAAAGACATAGACGAAATCATGGGACCGGAAAAGGAGCCGTCTTCCACGGGGGAAGAAGCGCACCAGGCAAACTAGGGGATACTTGGGGCCGGACGTGGGGTTCACACTCAAGTGGGCGAATCACTCCCTGGACATGAACACCAGGACCTGCGTCATGGGAATCCTGAACGTTACGCCGGATTCCTTTTCCGAACAGGGACGATTCTTCGATTTCAACAAGGCCGTGGAGCACGGAGAATTCATGACCCGTGAGGGGGCCGACCTTATCGATATCGGAGGCGAGTCCACACGACCCTATTCGCGCCGAATTTCCGCACAAGAGGAGATGGATAGAGTCCTTCCGGTGGTGGAGGCCCTTTCAAAGCGGGTGCATGTCCCGTTGAGCATCGACACGACTAAGGCGGCCGTTGCGGAAGAAGCCATCAAGGCGGGTGCAGCCGTCATCAACGATATCAGCAGTTTTCGGTTCGACGCGGGCATGGCGGGCGTTGCGGCCCGTGCCGGTTGCCCCGTGGTGCTCATGCACATGCAAGGCACCCCCGAGGACATGCAGGACCATCCCCATTATGATGACGTGGTGGGGGACGTGATTCATTTTCTTTCTGATGCAAAGGAACGGGCGGTTGCGGCAGGCATCCGGAAGGATCTGGTTATGGTTGATCCAGGCATCGGGTTCGGGAAGACCTTCGATGACAACCTCACGATTATCCGACGCCTTTCCGAGCTACGCGTCCTGGGGTGCCCCATCCTGATCGGCACATCCAACAAGGCCTTCATCGGGAAGATTCTGGATAAGGCGGCCCATGAAAGGGGCCTAGGCACCATGGCCGCCGTAGCGGCGGCGGTCATGAACGGGGCACATGTGGTCAGGGTCCATGATGTGGGGCCCGCGGTTGAAACAGTTAGGGTGATCGACGCCATCCGCAAGGGAAGGATTGAGGAATGAGAGGAGAGGCAGATTCCTATGCTTTTCTGCATGGATGTGGGCAATACCAATATCGTCTTGGGGCTCAGTCGGGGAAATGAGATCCTGAATCACTGGCGGATCAGGACCGAGAAGGACGTGACCGCGGACGAACTGGGCGTCCTGGTGGCAAATCTTTTTCGGAACGCCAACCTTTCGCTTCAAACGGTCAGTGCCGTCATCGTCTCTTGTGTGGTACCGTCGCTGCTCTATACCCTGCAGGAGTTTTCGCGGATCTACTTTGGCGTCAAACCCATGGTCGTGGGTCCGGGCATCAAGACCGGCATGCCCATCAAGTATGATAATCCAAAGGAAGTGGGGGCGGACCGCATCGTCAATGCAGTAGGCGCCTTTGAAAAACACAGGACAGGATTGGTTGTGGTGGACTTTGGGACGGCCACTACCTTTGATTATGTGTCGGAAGAAGGGGCGTACATGGGCGGGGCCATTGCGCCGGGCATCCTGATTTCCTGCGAAGCCCTTTTTCAAAAGGCATCCAAGCTCCCCCGGGTGGAGATCTTCGCGCGACCGAAGACCGTCATTGCCAAGGACACCATCAGCAGCATGAATGTGGGGATCGTTTATGGTTACGCCGGCCTGGTGGACGGCATCGTCAACCGGATGAAGCGCGAGGCAGGGCGGAACCTCAAGGTCATCGCCACTGGCGGGTTGGCGCCTCTGATCAGCGACGTCTCGGAGACGATCGATCACGTTGAGGACCTGCTGACGCTAGAAGGGCTCATCATCATCTTCGATCGGAATCGCTGAGAAGACCGAGCGATGAGTGATCAGTAATCAGTGAAAAGACTTTACTGTTCACTCTGCGGAGGCGGACTATTCACTGATAGTTCGGTCTCCATGGGTCTGGTTTTGGCCATTTCATCGTATTTACTGATAACTGATAAGTGTTCGCTGATTACTGGCTTTATTTCCTGGGAAGGGCATCGAACCACATCGCATCATCAGACCTCCGTCGCTTAAGTCCGGCGCCACCATAGGGGTCGTCTCCCCTGCCGGTCCCGTGGATGCCCACGAACTGGAGCAAGGGATCAAGCGGCTTGAAGAAGCAGGCTTCCGGTTGCGGCTCGGCGCGAATACCTTGTCGAGGGATGGTTATTTGGCGGGCAGGGACGAGGCTCGCCTACAGGACCTTCATGGGATGTTTGTTGACCCTGAGATCAAGGCCATCTTTTGCGCCAGGGGTGGCTATGGCAGCATGAGGTTGTTGGATCGTTTGGATTACCCTATGATCCGAGCAAATCCCAAACCCCTTGTGGGCTACAGCGATATTACCGCGGTCTTGCTGGCGGTGCTTCAAAAATCCGGCCTCGTGACTTTCCACGGCCCTGTGGTTAGAGACGTGGCTGGGAAGGATGAACAGAATTTGAAGGCCATGGTCTTCGCACTGACTGACAATGGCCCAATTGAAATCAAGCTCGGCGCAGACGGGGTCGTTCGACCGGGAAAGTCGCGCGGGCCGCTCGTGGGTGGCAATCTCAGCCTGATCTGCCATCTGGTGGGAACGCGCTATCTGCCCTCGTTGCGCGGCGCCATCGTGTTCGTGGAAGATACGGGGGAGCCCGCGTACCGGCTCGACAGGATGTTCACACACCTGAGATTGAGCGGACAACTGGAAGGCCTGGCAGCG
This sequence comes from uncultured delta proteobacterium, assembly GCA_963830155.1. Lineage (GTDB taxonomy): Bacteria > Desulfobacterota > DSM-4660 > Desulfatiglandales > Desulfatiglandaceae > CAWHLE01. The sequence goes on from CAWHLE010000007.1 coordinate 260,384, forward strand.
CTCGTGGCGGGCGATTTCGAGGGCTGCCTGGGGCATGGCGCATTGAAGCAGCTTCTGGAAGACCGGACTGCGGGACTGAATCTGCCCGTTGCGGTCGGTCTGCCTGTCGGCCACGGTCGGCGCAATCTGACCCTTCCGATCGGCGTTGAGGCGGAGATTGATACCGATTCAGGGACGTTACGTCTTCTAGAGGACAGAGTTTCAATGTAGGCCTATGGTACCCTATCCCCTATCAGCTATGAGCTGTCCTGCAGAGAAGGAGCACCCGTGAAACATGACAAACCGATCATGGCGTTTTGTCAGAGCGAGAAGATCAAGACCGGGATCCTATGGGTCTCGCAGTCCATCCAGTTGCTCGATGGCCTTCAAGAACCGGAGCGAAGCGGTGGCGAAAGGATGGTGAAGGTCCTCTTGGAGATGTTGCAAAGAGAGGTGAGCCTTGCGGAGACCCTCGTCGGCGCCGAGGAGTGGGAAGCGGCCAGGGGCCATCTGGAGCGGGCCGCAGTGATGATTAACTCGGGGGTTGCGTCTGAGTCCCTGCACCATCTCACCCAGGCTCTGAGCCAGGTGACCAATATTGGACAACGCTCCATGATGCAGCTAATGACGGAGGGACTGTTGTGATCCGGCGGATGCGGTCCAATGCGGTATGACATCTGGCCGGATCGTGATCCGTTGACCCACCATGGGTACGAGCGTTGTTACCTGAAGAAGAGAATGGACAAGGAGGACATTAAATGCAGGTACTGATTCTTTACTTCTCGAAGGGCGGAAACACCAGGAAGCTGGCAGAAGCCATTGGGAAAGGCGTTGAACAGCTTGATGGTGCAAAGGCCTTGCTCAAACGAACGGACCAGGTGACCAAGGACGATTTCGTAGCCTCCGATGGGGTCATCGCCGGCTCCCCGGTTTATTTCGGCCTCATGGCCGGTGAGCTCAAGAAGATCTTCGACGATTTCGTGGGGGTGAGAAAGAAGATGGAAGGCAAGGTCGGTGCCGCCTTCACCACATCCGGTGACTCAAGCGGCGGCAAGGAGACCACCATGTTATCCATCATTCAGGTGCTTCTCATCTATGGCATGGTCATCGTGGGCGATCCCATGTCAGCGACAGGGCACTACGGCGTCTCCTGTGTGGGGGCGCCCGATGAGAAAACCGTGGAAAACGGCGTGAAGCTCGGCAAGCGGGTTGCCGAAATTGCTGCGAAGCTGCGCGGCTAAAGGTCTGGAGGAGCCATTTCATTGCAGACGGATGCGTTAAAGGATCTGTTGATCCGGGTGAGCAAGGGAGATGTGGGCGTGGATGAGGCCCTCCAACGACTCAAGGCCCTGCCTTTTGAAGATGTGGGATTTGCCTGTATCGATCACCACAGGGGGTTGAGAAGAGGGCTGTCGGAGGTGATCTTCGGAGAGGGCAAGGAGTCCAGGGACGTCATCGGCATCATGGAGCGCATGGTCGCCCACGGGGACAACGTGCTGGTCACACGCCTAGCCAGGGAGAAGGCGGAGGCGATTCAGCGCCGCTTTCCCGAAAGCACTTATCAGGAAAGGGCCCGGATCCTGACCCTCATTTCCAACCCCATCACGCGCTTGGGAAAAGGCACCATCCTCGTCGTGAGTGCAGGGACGTCGGATATTCCGGTAGCTGAAGAAGCTGCCATCACAGCCCGGTTCATGGGCAATGAGGTGGACACCCTCTACGATGTGGGCATATCCGGACTTCACAGGATCCTGACCCACTTTGACAAGCTCGTCTGTGCCTCCGTGATCATCGTGGTTGCAGGGATGGAGGGCGCGCTTCCGAGCGTAGTGGGTGGACTGGTGGACCGGCCCGTCATCGCCGTGCCGACGAGTATCGGATATGGCGCGAGCTTTCATGGCGTGGGGGCGTTGCTTGGGATGCTAAATTCCTGCGCCTCCGGCGTGACCGTGGTCAATATTGATAACGGATTTGGCGCCGGATATGCGGCGGCCGTTATTAATCGACGGTCGGAAGCAGGGTCACCCAACGGGAACCTACCCGACATCCCGACGGATCGTCGCAACCAGCCGTCTTAACGCGGGGACCTGCCTTCTCTGATCATCGCCCCAGCAAGGGAGAAGGCTGTTGTTTTGAAAGATTGGCTCACCGGCAATGTCATATTCCGAGGCGGCGACCGCCCTTGCCCAGAGCGCGGTGTTGGGAATGGGAGAGTATTCCGCGAGGTAGGGCAAACCACCGGCTGCCGCCACAGCCCTGACCGTTTCCGCCACTGACTGGACCGTCTGACCGGGGAGTCCCATCAAGATGTATGCCCCGATCTCCTTGGCCTTGTAACCCGCCCCTTTGAGGTGACGAACGGCCCTTTCGAATTCCCCCTCTGCGAGCTTGCTGTCAAGGTCCCGACGGAAGGGGAAGTCGGCGCTCTCGAAACCCAGACGGATGGTCTTGAAGCCGGACCGATAAAGTAGCTTTGCAGTCCAGGGATCAATTTCCCGGGCATGAAGCCCGTTCGGGGCATGGAACCTGAAGGGAAGTCCTCTCCTGATCAAGGGTTCCATCACGCCTGCCCGAAATCCACCGCCGCGGATGAGGAGCGCATCGTCGTAGAAAGCGAAATCACGGACGGAGAAGCGTCCGCCCCAGTAAAGGATTTCTCCAAGCACGTCGTCTGGATGGCGCCGTGTGAAACCTGGATCCAGAAATGGGGACGCACAATAGGTGCATCGGTACGGGCATCCGGAAGAAGTGCGGAGGCAGATGTAGTCGATGCGGTGCAGGAGATCAAAGGCCGAATAAGGGTGCCATGACCGATCCGCGGGCCGCCAGGGCCTCAAACCAAGGTCTGAAAGAAGGTCTCGGATGGCTTCAAGACGGACCTCCCCGCTGACGATGTCTGCCTCCGAGGTTGTCAAGGCATGGTCGGGACAGAGGCGGGTGTAAAGCCCCCCAAGAATGACCGGAACGTTTGGAAGGATTCGCTTGACGGCCCGAATCGTCTCCCTGACGCCCGGATACCAATAGGTCATCATGGAGGTGACCAGGATGGCGGAGGGCCTTTCAATGGAATGAAGGGCCTTTTCAAAGTGCGCAACGTTTATACCGTAACGGCTGTAAGCCCTGGCCACGTGCGATAAGGCCTGGGGCCGATCGATCCGCGCGCGCCTGAACTTCCCGGTTCCGAAAAGACCCCTTTTCGGGGATTGGGGCAAGCCTGCAGGGGCCATCTCGGGATCGTGGGTGTCCAGACAGTCGATCAGGGCCACGTGAAAACCGGCCCGCCTGAGAAAGCTTGCGATCTGGAGAAGGCCCAGGGGTTTGGCCCAGAGGTCGTAGGCCGCGAAATCGAAAATCCAAGGATTGATGAGCAGAACCGTTGGTTTCATGTCATGACGGTTGGATCAGGCGAGGTCAAACGCTTTTCAGAGTGAATAGGCTGGACAGGAGGACCATCATGAGGGCCGTTGTGCAGCGCGTGAAAGCGTCGAGGGTCGTGGTGGACGGGGCGACTGTTGGGGCGATCGGTCCCGGCGTCCTGATCCTCCTGGGGGTGGGATTGGGGGATGCGGAGGATGACTGCGACTATCTTGCCAACAAGATCATTCATCTGCGGATCTTTCCCGATGAAAAGGGACAGATGAACCTGTCCCTGAGTGATGTAGGCGGCGCGGTCATGGTCGTCTCCCAGTTCACGTTGTGGGCGGACTGCCGCAAGGGTCGCAGGCCGTCATTCACACGGGCCGCGCCGCCGGATAGGGCGATCCGCCTTTACGAGCACTTCGTGCATCTGGTCAGGGAGAAGGGCTTCACCGTGGCAACCGGACAATTCCAGGCCATGATGGAGGTTTCTTTGGTAAATGACGGACCCGTGACCATGATTCTTGACAGCGAAAAGCTCTTCTAGACCATATGGCGGCTCTCAGTCCATTCTCAAGGTCGTTTCCAAGGCCCTGATCCTTTGCTCTATTTCCCTACGTTCCTTCCTGTCGAGATCTTCTTTTTCCAGGCGGAGACGAAGTCCGAGGAGCTCCATGGTCAGCCTATGGTCTTGGCAGTTCACCGTGGTCGTTTTCATCATTTACCCTTAAGATTGAGCGATGCTTATCCCTTGTGAGCCGCAGGGGGGTGTCTTTCTTGAACCGCAACATTATTTCACAGCCATTATTAACGGCACCAATTTCCTGCTCTTGTTCGCAGACAGCCCCAGGAGGGATTCTTTCCAGCATAGAGAACTTCTTGTGCCTTCTCGATACAGCCGCCGGGTTTTGGGGGCGTTTCACAGGCTTCGAATGAGTGGCGTTGCGGCTCAAAAAAGACACCCCCCTGCGCCTGGCTCCAAATTCGGTGAATCGCTCAAATTAGGTTACTTCATAGGTGATCCTGGTCAGCGTCATTTTCCAATGCAGAATTGGCTGAACACCCTTTCGAGGAGTTCCTCGTTCGTCGTCTCTCCCACGATCTCTCCCAAGCATTCAAGCCCTTCCCGGAGTTCTACCGCTACGATTTCCATGGGGCTGTTTTCCATGAGGTGGTCTGACGCCGACAAGAGATGGATCCGGCATGCATCGAGGGCTTTTCGATGCCTGACGCTCGAAGCCCCCAGGGAGCCTGTCGTGTCTCCGACACCTTTCAGGGCGGCTTCGAAAATGGCCTCCCGAAGCTGATCGATCCCCTCTCCCGTCAAGGCGGAGACCGCCACTACGGGAAAGTGTGCGAATGGCTCCGACTCTCCAGGTGTCCTGAAATTCGATGGAAGGTCTGCTTTATTGATCACGACCAGGGTATTTTTTTCATGGGCTCGATGGATAACCGCCATGTCGTTTTCATTCAACGGACGACTCCGGTCAAGGACCGCAAGGACAAGATCAGCCGAATCAAGGCTTTCATGGGTCAGGCGGATCCCGGCCGTTTCGATCTCTTCTTTTGTCTGCCGGATTCCCGCCGTATCCATTAGCACGACGGGGAGCCCTCCGATGACAACACTTGATTCGATGACGTCACGGGTGGTCCCAGGCACAGCGGTCACAATGGATCGGTTTTTTTCGATCAAGCGGTTCAGAAGGCTCGATTTCCCAACATTAACCGCTCCGGCAATGACCACGCGGATACCATCCACCCACAATCCCCTTCGGGCCGCACCTTCTGCCAGCGAGCGCAGATCTTGAACCGCCCCTTGGATCAACTGCTGCGAGAGGGCCTCCCTCGACAAGATGTCGCTCTCTTCTTCCGGGTAGTCAATGGCTACTTCCACATGGGAGAGGATATCCATGACCCTTTCCCTCAACCCGTCGATCTGACGTCGGAAGGCCCCCTGGACCTGGCAGGCCGCCATCTGAATCCCTCGATCGGACTTGGCGTTGATGAGGTCCACTACCGCCTCGGCTTGCGTCAGGTCGATTCTCCCGTTCAGAAAGGCGCGATATGTGAACTCTCCCGGCCGGGCGAGTCTTGCTCCCTGGTCAAGAACCGTTTGGAGGATCTTCGCGAGCAGTAAAAAGCCGCTATGGGAGTTGATTTCAACAACGTCTTCGCGGGTGTAGGAGTGAGGAGCCCTCATGCAGGAGACCAGGACCTGATCGATGACGTTGCCGCCTTCGGGCTCACAGATGTGGCCCAGATAGAGTCGATGACTCTTGAATCCGCATGAGCCGCTTTGGGACCGGAAGATCTTTTGGGCGATTTCGATGGAACGACCACCGCTTAGCCGGATGATCCCGATTCCTCCCGTACCGGCAGGCGTCGCGATGGCGGCAATGGTATCTTCTTGCAGGGACAACATCTACTTGCGGGGAATAATGAGAACCTTCTTCAGAACCCCGTCGCCGCGGCTTTTCGTGTCAAGCTCCTCATCATCTCTGAGGGCCAGATGAATGATTCTCCGGTCATGCGGGTTGAGGGGGCCTGTGGTGATCGGTTTCTTGATGCGCTTTGCCTTTTCGCCGATCTTGAGGGCCATCTCCACAAGGGCTTCCCTGCGTCTTTCACGATAGTTCTCGGAGTCGATCACCACCCGGACCTTCTGATCAAGGGCCTTGTTGACGATTTTGCTCACGATGAATTGGAGCGCGTCGAGCGTCCTCCCTTTGCGGCCGATCAAGATTCCGGACTGATCCCCTTCGATGGAAAGGATGATCCGTTCTTCCTCCTCTCTGGCGGTGACCGTGGCCTCTATGGGGATCAGCTCAAGGATGGTCTTGAGACTCTCTGTGGCAGCGGCCACCACGTCCCCTTCAATGGCAGGCGCTGCTTCTGGGGCTTTTGTTTCTACGGTGACCCTGATTCGTGCCTTGCGCCCGCCCACTAGGCCGAATATTCCGGTGGAGCCGGGTTCAATGATCTCGATATTGAGCTCCTCTTTGGGCACATTCAACTGGCGCGACGCGTTCTCGATGGCCTCTGTAGCATTTTTGCCTTCGAATTCGAAAGTTTCCATGGTTTCCCTCCAAGCGCTATACGGATCTCTTCTGAATGCGATACTGCTGACCGATGGAAAGGATGTTGTTCACCAGCCAGTAAAGGACCAGACCGGACTGGAAGTTGATAAACATGACTGTGAACACAATGGGCAACAGCATCATGATCTTGGCTTGAGCCGGATCTCCGGGAGTGGGAGTCATCTTCTGCTGTATGAACATGGAGGCCCCCATCAGGAGTGTGAGCACGGGTATCCCGTAAGGGGGGGACATGAAAGGGATACTGAATGAAAAGTTGAAGAGACGGTCCGGGGCTGAAAGATCCTTGATCCACAGCATAAAGGGGGCGTGGCGCAACTCGATGGCGCTGCCCAGGATACGGTAGAGTGCAAAGAAGACCGGGATCTGGATGACCATGGGGAGACACCCGCTCATGGGATTGATCTTATAGGTCTTGTACAGACCCATCGTCTCCCGATTGAGTTGTTCCCGGTTGCCTTTGTATTTCTCCCGGAGCTTCGCCATCCTGGGCTGAAGCTTCTGCATCTCCTTCATGGACTTGTAGCTCTTGTGTGTCAAGGGCCAGAAGAGAATCTTAATCAGAATGGTAAGGAGAATGATCGAAACGCCGTAGTTGTGAATATATTGATTGAAAAATCGGAGAACATAAAGCAAAGGCCTGGCGATGATGTCCGTCCAGCCGAAGTACACCGCACGGTCGAGCCTGTGCCCAGAGCTTCGCAGGACCCCAAGGTCGCGCGGGCCAAAATAGAGCGTCATGGTGCTCGAAAGGCTTCCCGACGGGCTAAGCGCAGCAGGTTCTCCGGCATAGCTTGCCTTCAGGAGACCCGTTTGTGTCAGACTCCCGCGAAAGAGCCCTTTTACGCCCTCCTGCGGTACCACCGCGGAGATGAAATAGGCGTCCTCGTATGCCATCCACTGGATTTCGCCGGTCAGGGTTTTGTCCTCGCCACCCTCCTTGAGCTTCACCTCCTGCAGTTTCTCGTTGTCGAGAACAATCAGTCCCACGTAGGAGTAACTAGATTTCACGGATGACGGCAGTGCGGAGAGCTCGGCCCTGAATCTTCCGTTGACGGGCGTCTCTTTCGAATTGTGGACCTCGATTCGCACATCGATACAATAACTCTCCGGGTAAAAACGAAGGGTCTGTGTCAAGGATAACCCATCAGACGATTGTCTCCTGAAGGCGATTTCCTGTGGGGCTGTGGTTACCACAATATGGGTGTCCTGCCGATCCATCTCATAAACCGCCGCCGTGAGCGGCCCTTTTTCACCGGAGTCCGGGGCGAAACCGAGCAGGAGAGAATTCACCGTGCCCTCCTTCCCGCCCAACATCTCGATTGGAGGGGAATGAGGGTCGATGGTTTGACGGTATTGTTTGAGTTTCAGACTCTTGATCGTCGGCCCGGCATTAGTAAGGACCGCGCGGTAGAGGTCCGTCTCGACGATGAGCTGCTTCTCCTCGACGGTCGTAGGGGGAGAGACCGACGTCGCTTCGCCGCCGACCGTAGGCTGCGGGGCGGGGGATGTTTCCGTCGGGGTCAGGGGTGCAGAAGCAATGGGTTTTTCTTCCGCAGGCCCTTTCTGTACCTGATTGGGCTGTTTTTCCCCAGGCGCAAAAAAAAGGGACCACGCGATGAGGATCAGAAAGGATAAGCCAAATGCCAGGAGGGTCTTTTTTTCTATCATCTTTCCATACTTTCCATTCGGATTGGTTTGGAGGCCGGTTTCTGCGGCCATACCCTATCTCGGGCATGCAACTTGCAATATAGGCCAGGAACTGGCAGAGTGCGAAGGATTGGGCGGCAACCGGCGCCTCGGCCTAATTCAGAGGGTCGAACCCTCCAGGATGAAACGGATGACACTTGAGGACCCTGGCCAGGGTCAGGCTGCCTCCCTTCAGGAGGCCATATTTCCTGAAGGCCTGGAGGGCATACGTTGAGCATGTGGGATAGAAACGGCACGAAGGCGGCAAAAAAGGAGAAAGAAGTCCTTTGTAGGCGAAAATCACAGCGACCGGCAAGTATCGCAGTTTAGATACTAAATTCCCGACGAGTGAGGCCTTCACTCAATTCCTCTGTGAGGTCGCTGTAGTTGAGGGAGATCGCATTCCGCTTTGCGGCAATGACGAAATCGAATCCTTTGGGGAAGTGATCCCTATGCAGCCTGAAAAACTCCCTGATGAGTCTTTTGACCCTGTTCCTTTGAACCGCGTTCCCAATTTTTTTGCTGACCGTAATCCCCAACCTCGCAAAGCTCAGTCCGTTTTTTTTGAAAATGAAAACAAAGTGTCTTGTATGATGGCGTCTGCCCGAGTGATTTAGATTGACAAACTCCTCACGATTCAATAATTTTTCGATCTTTGAAAAGGAGAAAGCACCCATAAGACATTGGGGCACAACCATCGGCTTTCAGGGTATTTCTTTAGACGGTCAATCGCTTCCGTCCTTTGGCCCTTCTTCGTTTCAGCACATTCATGCCGCCCTTTGTATGCATTCTGGTCCTGAAGCCGTGGGTTCGTGCCCTTTTTACATTGCTCGGTTGATAGGTTCTTTTCATGGTTGTCCCGGTTCCCTTTTTTGATTATATCAAAGAAGATATTTAATCACTCTCAGTCAACACTGTCAAGCCAAAGTTTCAGTGAATCGAGACACACAGCCCGACCCTCAACGGCCGCTTGAAGTCATCAAACGCTTCAGCACACCACTGAAGCTTAGCCACGAGAAAGGAGTAACCACACATGTTCCTTGATCCCATTCTTGGTTTGTTCTCAAACGATCTCGCCATTGACCTGGGGACAGCCAACACCCTTGTCTACGTCAAAGGGAAGGGTATTGTTCTCAACGAACCCTCCGTGGTGGCGGTCCGAAAGGATGACAAGGGAGGCACCCGCGTACTGGCAGTGGGGAAGGAAGCCAAAATGATGCTCGGTCGCACGCCCGGTAATATCGTGGCTATACGTCCTATGAAGGATGGGGTCATCGCGGACTTCGAGATCACAGAGGCCATGCTGCGCTACTTTATCAGGAAGGTGCATAATCGGCGCACGCTGGTCAGACCCCGCATCATCATTTGCGTCCCGAGCGGTATTACACAGGTTGAGAAGCGGGCCGTTCGCGAGTCCGCCGAATCCGCCGGGGCCCGGGAGGTCTACCTCATCGAGGAGCCCATGGCCGCTGCCATCGGCGCCGGCCTGCCCATCACGGAACCGACTGCCAACATGGTCGTTGACATTGGAGGAGGCACGACGGAGGTGGCGGTCATCTCATTGGCCGGCATTGTTTTCTGCCGATCCGTTCGCATCGCGGGAGATAAGATGGACGAGGCCATCCTGAATCACATAAAGAGAAAATATAACCTGCTAATCGGCATCAGCACCGCGGAAATCATCAAGACGACCATCGGCAACGCCTACCCGAACGACCAAATCGAAACCATAGAGGTGAAAGGGCGCGACCTGGTTACGGGAATCCCGAAGATTCTGACCATCGATTCGGATGAGGTGCGCCAGGCCATTTCCGAGCAGGTCCAGACTATCGTGGAAACGGTTCGAATTGCGCTTGAGCAAACCCCTCCCGAACTGGCCGCGGATATTGTGGATCGAGGCATCGTCCTGACTGGGGGCGGCTCTTTGTTGAAAAATCTGGACGTGCTGTTGCGGGAAGAAACCAAGCTGCCCATCACCGTGGCCGAGGATCCGCTTTCAGCCGTGGCGGTGGGTTCAGGTAGGGCCTTGGACAATCTGGCCATACTGAAAGAAGTGACCATTCGTTAGTGAAGTTAGGCTCAGCCAGTGAAAGGCTCTGATGGATTTCGAGCAGTCTGGGTCTGGATTTGCCTCCTTGGCCTCGTGCTGCTCCTTTTGTCTTCAAATTTCGGCCGTGAGCGGGATTGGAACCTCGGCGAAGAATTTCTTGTGGAGGTGACGGCGCCGATTCAAGCGATCGTGCGGGATGGCGTCGCCCGGGTCGAGAAGGTTTGGCTAGACTATTTTTACCTGGTAGACCTTCGTGAAGAAAATCTCCGGCTCAAGGAGAGAATAGAGACACTCGAGAGGGAAAAAGAGCGCCACGAGGAGATGATCGCGGCCAATGAACGATTGGCTGAACTTCTGAATCTCAAGGAAACCCTCGATGACCCGGTGGCCGCCGCCCAGGTGATCGGCGTGGATCCCACGGGCTGGTTTAGGGCCGTGATTATCAACAAGGGGAAACTTGACGGTGTCCGCGTGGACATGCCGGTTGTGAGCGCCAGAGGCGTGGTGGGCAGGATCGTCTCGGTATCTCCGCATTACGCCAAGGTCCTTCTGATCATTGACCAGAACAGCGCCGTGGACATCCTGGTGCAACGATCCAGGGATCGCGGGATGGTAAAAGGGATGTTCACCGACGCCTGTCGGGTGGATTACCTGGTCAGTACGAGCGATGTGGTCGCGGGCGATGTGGTCATTACATCAGGCCTCGGAGGCGTTTTTCCCAAGGGCCTCCTGGTGGGCCAAGTGACCTCGGTAGGCGAACCCCCCGGGGAGCTTTTCAAGGAGGTGATCGTGAAGCCGGCAGTGGATTTCTCGAGGTTGGAGGAAGTCTTGATTCTCCTGCGGGAAGAAAAGTTCTCGGAATGGACAGGAAAAGAAAAATAGCGCTCATTTGCGCGTTGTGGATTTCTGGCGTCCTATTTGTCCTGTTGAAGGGGAAATGGATGGATGGGCTCCTCAAGCCGCAGGGTCTGGGGCTCGATGTGTGCACGATCATCATTGCCTATCTGTTCTCAGAGATCAGTAGGAATTGGGCCGTCGCGTTTTCCCTCTCCCAGGGACTCCTAACGGATATCTACTCCGGGGGCCTCCGAGGGTTGTATGCAGCCCTTTACCTTGCCGTTTATGGGATCATCCATGTGGGGAGCCGATTCCTGGACCTAAATGGGGTCAAGGGGCAGATGGTCATCGTCGCCGTCGCGGTTTTCGTCAAATATTGTCTCTTTTTTCTTATCGTGAAATCATTCCCCCTGGAGCTTTTCATAAAGCCCCCTGCCTTGTGGATGGTTGGTTTGTCTTCCGTGGCCAACGGTCTGGCGGCCCCCTTTGTGTTCGGCCTCATCCGGTGGTTTGGGCTTGTGCTGAGAGGAGGAAACGTTGGATCCGCGTCCTGACGGGGTTTGGAAATGTGGCAAACGACCCCTTACTGCCAGCCAAGCGCTTTTTTTGTTTTTGAGGAGGATGGGTTGTTTTGAGGCAGCTTGAGCTTAATGGTATTTGCAGGGACACCCTGGAACAGCGTCTCAACATAGCGGTGTTGATCGTGCTGATCCTGTTCGGCGCTCTGTTTTTTAGGCTTTGGTTCCTGCAGGTCGTCAACGGATGGACATACAAGGCGCAGTCTGAAAACAATCGGACCCACCTCCAGGACGTTCCGCCCATCCGGGGCGTGGTTTACGACCGATGGGGCGAAATGCTGGTGAACAACCGTCCTTCCTATGACCTTTGCGTTGTTCCCGAGGACATAGAAGACAGAGGGCAGCTTTTCGTGAGCCTCGATCGCCTTATCGGACTCGACAGGGAAACCATCGAATCAAAGCTGAAAGGTGCGGGCCCAGTTCAGCCCTTCCGACCCATCTTTCTGAAGCGGAATATGACCAGAGACGAGTTGGCGATCATAGAAACTCACCGGTTCAATTTGCCCGGCGTGACGATTCAATCCGGCTCCAAGCGCCATTACCTGTTCGGAAGCCTTTGCTCGCACGTGTTGGGATATGTGGGAGAGATCAGCGAGGCGCAGATCAAGAGCGGGCGATATCCAGACAGCCGTCCCGGGGATCTTATCGGGAAGGCAGGGGTCGAACGCAAATGGGAGGCGTCCTTGAATGGGAAAAGAGGGGGCGCACAACTCGAAGTGGATGCTGCCGGGCGCGTCATCCGGGTGGTGTCGCGAAAACCGCCTTCGTCTGGAGCGGGCATCCGACTTACCATTGATAAATCGCTCCAAGTCCTGGGGGAAAAGGCCCTGGAGGGGAAACAGGGGGCCATTGTGGCCATGAATCCGAAAAACGGAGAAATTCTGGCCATGGTGAGCAGTCCGGGCTATGATCCGAATCTCTTCGTGGATGGATTCGACAGGGAGACGTGGGAAGACCTGACCGCATCGAAAGCACATCCCCTTCAGAATCGGGCCCTCTCCAGTCAATACCCGCCAGGGTCGGTCTTCAAAATCGTTGTGGCCCTGGCGGCACTGGAGGAGGGGGTGGTTGACCCAAACGAGAAAATTTTCTGCGGGGGGAGCTTGTCATTGGGCTCCACGAGGTTCCAGTGTTGGAAGAAACACGGGCATGGATATTTGAGTCTTGAAAATGCGCTGGTGGAATCATGTGACGTCTATTTCTACACGCTCGGAAAAAGACTGGGGATCGATAAGATCGCGCAGTATGCAAGAAGGCTCGGGCTTGGGAACGCGACAGGCTTTGACCCGTTCATTGAAAAAGACGGCTTGATCCCTACTCGTGACTGGAAAATGAAACGGTGGGGCGTCCCCTGGCAAGCCGGGGAGACCCTTTCTTCGGCTATCGGCCAGAGTTTTGTGCTCGTCACCCCGATTCAGATGGCGGCCATGATTTCGGCTGTCTTCAATGGGGGGACGTTGTATCGACCGCACGTGACGCAATCGGTGGGAGAAGGGGATGGAAGACAAATCCATCCTCTGTCCCCTGAAGGCGCGGAGCCACTTCGCATACGTTCGGATCACCTCGAAATCGTTCGGCGAGCCCTGACTGGGGTAGTGAATGCACCTCGGGGGACCGGCAAGAAGGCGGCCTTGAAGGGCATTACCGTGGCGGGGAAGACAGGCACCGCGCAAGTGGTGGCCATCGACAAGGAGAAGATGTTCGGTGACGAGAAGGATGTGCCGCTTGAATATAGAGACCATGCGTGGTTTGTGGCGGTGGCCCCTGCCGAGGACCCCGCGATTGCCGTGGCGGTGCTGGTGGAGCATGGGGGCCATGGCGGCAGCGCAGCGGCACCCATCGCAAGGGATTTGATCTCGGCGTTTCTGGAAAAGCCGAGATTTGCCTCCGTCCATGGGGTCCAGGGGGCTTCCACGGCCGCAGGCCAGTGAGGCATGAGGGAATTCGTGCGAATGGCGGCCACCGTAACGGAGCCGCGAAGAGGCGGACGTACACGGCTGAGGCGTCGGTTCATCGTGGCACAGGCATACCTCTAGTAGGGCATGGCGGTTTGGACGAAGCAAGATGTTCGATAGAAGGCTGCTTCAAAACTTTGATTGGCTGATTGTCTTGGTGCTATTGCTTATCGGCACCATCAGTATTTTGAACTTGTACAGCGCCACCTTCCCCATCCGGGGGGCCGGTGGCTCCCAGATCTTTGTGAAGCAGATCTATTGGTACCTCATCGGGTTCGGCGCGTTCGTCCTGATGACCACTTTCAGCTACTGTACGTTGGAACGGTTTGCCTATCCGATCTATCTCTTGGCTGTGGGCCTGTTGTTTTTGGTCCTGGTTGGGGGGAGGGTCTCCTCCGGCTCCCAGAGGTGGATCACCCTTTTTGGGTTTAACTTGCAGCCCTCCGAGCTGGCGAAGATAGGGGTGGTCCTCTGTCTTGCGAAGTTTTTCAGTGAAAGCGAGTACCGGGAATACCGCCTGCGGGATCTCTGGCAGCCCTTTGGGCTGATCTGCATCCCGGCTATTCTGATCGTTAAGGAACCCGATTTGGGAACTGCGCTGCTTTTGTTGGCGGTCTCCGCTTCCATGTTCCTTTTCGTCCAAATACAATGGAAATCGCTGGTCATTCTCATGGGATCGGCGTTGCTCATCGCACCGTTCATCTGGTTTTCCCTCAAGGCCTATCAGCAAAGGCGCATTCTCACATTCCTCATGCCCGATCTGGATCCATTGGGCGCAGGGTATCACATCAACCAGTCCAAGATCGCCATCGGGTCCGGCTTGGCATTGGGTAAGGGCTTTATGAAGGGAACCCAGACGCGCCTTCACTTCCTCCCCGAGCAGCATACGGATTTCGCCTTTTCGGTGTGGGCGGAGGAGTGGGGATTTTTGGGTTCCGCCCTGCTTCTCGTCCTTTACCTGATCCTTGTGATCTGGGCGCTCAATATCTCCAGGAATTCGAAGGATAAGTTCGGGGCCATGTTGGCTGTTGGATTGACGGCCATTCTTTTGTGGCAGGTGGTGATCAACGTGGGGATGGTTACCGGCCTTCTCCCTGTTGTGGGTATCCCACTGGTTCTTTTCAGTTACGGGGGTTCCTCCCTTGTCACAACCATGTCGGTCATCGGTTTGCTGATGAATATCCGAATGAGACGATTCATGTTCCAGTAGAACCTAAATTGTGCGATTCATTGAATTGGAGGCCAGCCGCGGGGGGTGTCTTTTTTGAGCCGCAACTCTACTTATTCAGAGCCTTTGGAACGCTCCCATAACCTAACGGATGTCTCGGGAAGGCACATGAGGTGGTCTTTGCTGGAGAGGTCACCTCATGGGGCTGTCTGGAAATAAGCTCAGGAAATTGGTGCCGTTGTTAGTGGCTGGGACGTATGTTGCGGCTCAAAAAAGACACCCCCCCTGCGGCCCACAAGGGATATGAATCGCTCTATTTACGTAGAAGCTGGTTTCCTGGTGGGCCGCTCGATGGCTATCGGATCTTTGGCACAAGGGGGCTTTCAGCAGACCGAGAATTCACTTGAGAATTGAGGGGGCGTGTGCTAGGAGCCCGATGGATCAGCGGTGAAAGGATGTCCGATGAAAAAGAACGACGACCAGATCAACGCCTTCTTAGGAAAGGATACCGAGTTCGAGGGCAAGCTGTCCTTTACGGGCGCGGTGCGGATGGACTGCCGTTTCAAGGGGGAGATTTTGAGCGGCGGGACGCTGATTGTGGGGGAGTCGGCCGTCATTGAGTCAAACGTCCGCGTGTCCCACATGGTTATCAGCGGAGAGGTCCGTGGCAACATCGAGGCGGATCGTGTCGAGATACGGGCCCCGGGCAAGGTCATCGGAAACATCCGCTCTCCTGTGCTCGTGATCGAGGAGGGGGTGATTTTTGATGGGAGTTGCCAGATGCAGGTTCAACAGGGGGCAGCCGGAAACGATTTGCCTGAGGTGAGGCTAACGGACAATAAAAACTGAGCCCGCCGCTTTAAAAAAGCTTTGACAATGGACTTTTTTTTTTGGTAAAAGGCCTTACTCTTCGCCCAAGAGCCACGATAAATTCCTTGATTTTCTAGAAAAAAAGGGAAAGCGTCATGTTAGAAGTCAATTCCAGCCTCTTTGTGCAGGTCGCGAATTTTCTCCTTTTGATCCTATTCATGAACCTCTTTCTATACAGGCCCATCAGAGACATCCTTCGGCGAAGAAGCGAGGAAGTGAGACGTCTTGAAGGGGTGATCTCAGATTTCAGTTCCAAGTCTGATCAACAGCAGAATCATATCGAGGAAGGCTTGGTTCAGGCCAGGAAGGATGGGTATCAGGAGAAAGAAGGCCTCAAGACTGTGGGTCTCAAAGAGGAGAGGGCCTTGACGCAGGAGGCCGGGGCCAAGGCAGAGGCCAAGATTGGTCAGGCGAAGGTGGAGATTGAGGGAAAGATCGCAGAGGTGCGCAAAACCCTTGAGGATCAGATTTCCATGTTTTCGAAGGACCTGGCCCAAAAGGTGCTCGGGAGGACGATCCAATGAGGCCCATCTGGCGGAGGCAGCGAACCTTGTGGACGATTCCCCTTCTCACCGTGGTCTTGTGTATTTTCCTTTGGAACTACGGGCTTGCAGCGAGCGGGGGGGAAGCGGCCGCTCATGATGGCGGACAGGGACTGGACCTCCTCTATCGTTTCATCAACTTTGCCCTTCTGGTCATTATTCTCTTCGTGGTGGTCAGAAAGACGCCGATCAAAGACTTCTTCGCCAACCGCAGGGAAGAGATCAAGCGAAAGCTGGAGGAACTTGAGAGGGATCGAAAGGCGTCCGAGGATCGTTATCGGGCCCTCGAAAGAAAATTGAGCGAATCTGAAAGGCAGAGGGATGCGTTGATCGCTCAATACAAGGCGGAGGGTCTGGCTGAGAAAGAGAAGATCGTGGCAGCTGCCAAGGCAAAGGCCAAGGAGATCTTGGAGCAGGCCGACCAGGCCATAAAGCGGGAGATCGAGGCCGCCAAGCAGAGGCTTAGAAATGAGGTGGCGGAGGCGGCGACACAGAAGGCGCAGCAGATTCTCCAGAAGGAAATTCGCGAGAAAGATCAGGATCAGTTGGTTGATGATTTCGTAGAAAGGGTGGGAAAGCTAAATTGATCAGATCAGCTATATCCAAGCGCTATGCGAAGGCTTTGCTGGGCATTGGCCAAGAGGACGGAAGATACGAGGCTTACGGAACAAGCTTGAAGGATTTTTTGGATTTTTGCGGAGCCAACGACGAGTTTTTCCGGGTGGTGGCCAATCAAATCTTTCCCGTAGAGGAGCGAAAGGGGATACTGAATAGGGTGCTGGACCGAAGCGGGTTCCCGCCGATCATCCAGAACTTCCTGCGGTTGCTTCTCGACAAAAACAGGATCGGCGCCATCAAGGAAATATCTGAGCACTACGGGAAACTGACCGATGAGCTGATAGGAATCACCCGCGCACAGGTGATGACCGCCTGGCCTATAAAGGATCATGCCGTTTTGAAGATCAAAAAGGCCTTGGAGGGCATCAGCTCAGGGGAGGTCAAGATAGAGGTCAAGGACGATGCCGCCCTCATTGGCGGCATCGTCGTCAAGATCGGGGATTTAGTACTGGATGGGAGCGTCAGGGCCCAGCTGGAAAGTCTAAAAGAATCTTTGAAAAGAGGTGAATATAGCTAATGGAGATCAGAGCAGAAGAGATCAGTCAGGTCATCAGGGAACAGATTAAGGATTACGAAAAGAGAATCGAAGTCAGTGAGACCGGCACTGTTCTGTCCGTTGGCGATGGTATCGCTCGCGTCTATGGCCTCGAGAAGGCCATGGCCATGGAAATGGTCGAGTTCCCGGGCGCCATTTACGGTCTCTGCCTCAACCTGGAAGAAGATAACGTCGGTGTCGCTATTATGGGGGACGACTCCAAGATAAAGGAAGGCGACGTCGTCAAGCGGACGCGGCGGATTGCTGAAATTCCTGTGGGAGATGCGGTGCTCGGACGGGTGATCGACGCCGTCGGGAATCCTCTGGACGGCAAAGGGCCCATCAATACGACGGAATACCGCCGGGTTGAGATGGTGGCACCGGGCGTTATTGCGCGCCAGCCGGTGACTGAGCCGATGTATACGGGCATTAAGGCCATCGATGCCATGACGCCCATCGGCCGGGGCCAGAGGGAGCTGATCATCGGCGACCGTCAGATCGGCAAGACGGCCATCGGAGTTGATGCCATCATCAACCAGAAGTACTCGGATATCTATTGCATTTATGTGGCCATCGGCCAGAAAATGTCCACGGTGGCCCAAGTGGTGGACGTGCTTCAGCGCCACGGGGCCATGGAATACACCACCGTGGTCGCCGCCTGTGCCAGTGACCCCGCAACCCAGCAGTTCATTGCCCCTTACAGCGGTTGCGCGATCGGGGAGTATTATCGCGATAAAGGGAAGCACGCACTGATCATTTACGATGACCTCTCCAAACAGGCCGCGGCCTACAGACAGGTTTCCTTGCTGCTCCGCCGTCCCCCGGGCCGTGAAGCCTTCCCCGGCGACATCTTCTACAATCATTCCCGTCTTCTTGAGCGGGCGGCAAAGCTGAACAAAGACTTGGGGGCTGGATCATTGACGGCTCTACCCATCATCGAGACACAGGCCGGAGACGTCTCGGCATACATTCCCACCAACGTGATTTCCATTACGGACGGACAGGTCTATGTCGAACCGAGCCTTTTCTTTTCAGGCGTGCGTCCGGCCATCAACGTTGGGCTTTCCGTTTCACGGGTTGGTGGGGCCGCCCAGACCAAGGCCATGAAGAAGGTGGCAGGCACCTTGCGTCTGGATATGGCCCAGTATCGCGAACTGGAGGCTTTTGCCCAGTTTGGGAGCGATTTGGATAAGGCGACGCAACGGCAGCTCAATCGCGGTCAGAGACTGGTTGAAATCCTGAAACAGCCTCAGTATCAGCCCATGCCGGCAGAAAAGGAGGTAACCATCCTGTTCGCCGGCGCAAACGGCTATCTCGACGAGTATCCCGCACAAACCGTCAGTGATTACGAAAAACAGATGCTTGATTTCATGGAATCCAAGCACCCCGAGATTTTGAAAGAGCTCAAAGAGAAGAATGACATCAGCAAAGAGTTGGACCAGCAGATGAGAAGTGCCCTGGATGGGTTCCGGGGGAGTTTCCAGCCAGTCGCTTAGAACCTTAAACCGTTTGGAAGAGACGGATCCATGGCAACACTACGGGACATCAAGCGAAAGATCGGGGCGGTCAAGAAGACGAAACAGATTACCAAGGCCATGAACATGGTGGCCGCGTCCAGGCTCCGTTCCACCCAGGGCAAGATGGAAAGTTTTGCCCCCTATGCGAGAAAGTTTGCAGAGGTCTTGGGCAATCTGGCCGCCAGGATTGAACCGGACATCCATCCCCTCTTGGTCAAGAAAGAGAAGGTATTGAAAGTGGAGTTGCTTCACTTTACGGCCGACAGAGGGCTTTGTGGAAGCTTCAACATGAACTCCATCAATCGGGCCGCCAAGTGGCTCGCCGAAGAAAGGGCCGGTGGGGTAAGCTGCAGCCTGACGCTGGTCGGTAGAAAGGGCCGGGACTTCTTCAGAAAGAAAAATGAGGTGATCACGGAAAGCTTTATCAACATTTATGGGACGGTTGAAATATCCTTTGTCAACAAGATGGCCAGGCAGTTCATCAACCGCTATCTCTCTGACGAAATCGATGCGCTCTACATGCTCTACACCAACTTTGTGGGCATGGCCAAACAACAACCCACACTGGTGAAGCTTCTCCCCATAGAACCGCCGAAGACCGAAGCAGAAGAGGTTTCGGCCCACAACGCAGAGTACCTATATGAACCCAGTGCCGAGGCGCTTCTGATCGAGCTCTTGCCAAAACACATCAGCGTTCAGATCTACAATGCGTTTCTTCAAAATGAGACCAGTGAACACGCTGCCCGTATGGCCGCAATGGACAACGCTTCAAAGAACTGTAAGGAACTGATCGACAGTCTTACTCAGGTTTACAACAAGGTGAGACAGGCATCCATCACGGCTGAACTGATGGATATTGTTGGCGGCGCCGAGGCATTGAAAAAGGCTTAATTGAAGGAGGTCTTGATCCAGTCATGAACGAGGGCAAAGTCATACAGGTGATCGGTCCGGTCGTGGACGTGGAGTTCCCTGAGGTTGGGCTTCCCGCTATCTTGACAGCACTAACGATCAGCAATCCGGCGATCGATGATATGGAAGACAATCTTGTGTTGGAGGTGGCCCAGCATCTGGGTGACAACGTGGTCCGATGTATCGCCATGGACGTCACGGATGGCCTCGTGCGGGGTATGAAGGCGAAGAACACCGGAAAACAAATTCAGATGCCTGTTGGGGATCCTTGCCTGGGGCGGATCCTGAACGTGGTGGGGCGTCCCGTGGACGGCTTGGGTCCGGTGAATGCCAAGGAGTATTACCCGATCCACCGCCATGCCCCGGCATTCGTGGATCAGGACACGACCGTGAAGGTTCTCGAGACGGGCGTCAAGGTGATCGACTTGCTGGTTCCGTTTCCCCGGGGTGGAAAAATGGGGATGTTCGGCGGTGCCGGCGTTGGGAAGACCGTGGTCATGATGGAGATGATTCACAACATCGCCCTGCAGCACGGCGGTATCAGCGTTTTTGCAGGCGTCGGCGAGAGAACGAGAGAGGGCAACGACCTGTACCTGGAGATGAAACACTCCGGCGTCATCGACAAGGCCGCTCTGATCTATGGCCAGATGACAGAGCCGCCCGGTGCGCGGGCAAGGGTGGCCCTCTCTGCCCTGACCGCTGCCGAGTATTATCGGGACGAAAGGGGGCAGGATGTGCTTCTTTTCATCGACAACATCTTCCGATTCACTCAGGCTGGATCCGAGGTGTCGGCGTTGCTGGGCCGGATTCCGTCGGCAGTCGGCTACCAACCGACCCTTGGTACGGACCTTGGTGAACTTCAGGAACGGATCACCTCCACCACCAAAGGATCCATCACGTCTGTACAATGTGTGTATGTGCCTGCCGACGACCTGACGGACCCGGCGCCGGCAACGACGTTTGCGCATCTCGATGGGACGGTGGTGCTATCGAGGCCCATTGCGGAACTCGGGATTTATCCGGCGGTGGACCCGCTTGATTCAACCTCCAGGATCCTTGATCCCAACTATCTGGGAGAGGAGCACTATCGGACGGCGAGGCAGGTGCAGCAGATTTTGCAGAAGTACAAGGATTTACAGGACATTATTGCCATTCTTGGCATGGATGAGCTTTCCGACGAGGACAAGTTGGTCGTGGCCCGTGCCCGCAGGATTCAGCGATTTCTCTCTCAGCCGTTCCACGTTGCAGAAACCTTCACCGGAATGCCCGGCAGCTATGTGCCCGTCAAGGAGACCATCCGAGGTTTCAGAGAAATTATCGAAGGAAAACATGACGATCTACCCGAGGCGGCCTTCTACATGGTTGGGGGCATTGAGGAGGCCCGCCAAAAGGCCGAGAAGATGGCAGAAGCAGCCAAATAGAGGGATTTGAGACATGGGAAAGGTGCATCTGGAAGTGGTGACCCCACAAGGGATTCTGGTCAGCCAGGATGTGGAGATGGTGGTCGCCCCGGGATCCTTGGGAGAATTTGGCGTGCTTGAAGGACACGTCCCCTTCCTTTCGGGTATCGTGCCCGGGGAGTTGCGGTTGACAGCCGGGGGGAAGACGGAGCGGTTTGCGGTTGCAGCAGGTTTTGCCGAGGTGTCGGAAAACAAGGTGTCCATTCTGGTTGATTCGGCCGAGCGTGCCCGGGACGTTGATCTGGAGCGGGCACGAAAGGCGTTTGAGCGGGCCAAGGAGAGACTTGCCAAGCGTGGTGCGGAGGACCTTGATTTTGTCAGGGCGGAGGGAGCGCTCAGAAGGGCCATGGCGCGAATCAAGGTCGTTGAGAAGCAGGGCCCGTAACCCTGGCGTTCTGCATAGGTCGAGGACAGGGGCAAGCCTGGGTGGCTTGCCTTTTTTGTTGACGTTTTAAGGCATTAGCGATATTCTGTGAGTTGACGGAGAGGGGAGGAAATGGGATGATGATGGGCGAGGAGATGGATCAGTTTCAGTTGCTTGAGCAGAAGATCGATGGCCTTTTGGAACTGGTCGGTTCTTTGAGGAAGGAAAAGACAGCGCTTGCTGAAAAGACCGAAATTCAAGAGGAGCGGTTGCGGGACTTGGCTGAAGAGGTTGAGACCTTGAAGACGGCCCGGGACAAGGCGAGGCAGAGGATTTTGAGCCTCTTGGATAAGATCGAAAAGGTCGAGATTTAGGGGGTCGGAGCGTCGATTGAAAGAGCCCGTTAAGGTGAAGATCCTCGATACCGAGTACCTGATCAGGAGCGACGAAAGCAGCGAGGAAGTGCTGAGGATCGCGGCATTTGTGAATGACAAGTTCCAGGAGATCACAGAGAGCAGGGCCGGTCTCTCGGAGAAAATGACCGCTATTCTGGCCGCCTTTCACATTGCAAGCGACTACTTCCAGTTGGCGAAGGAGCGTGAGGCGATTCTCCAGGGGATGAAGCGGAGGACGGATGCGCTTATTCAACATATCGATGCTACGATTCGATGAGGTTCTTGCTGCATTTTCCAAGGTCGGCCCTGGCGCCGTGCCCCGTGATATGGCGCCTGAGGGGATGCCTTGGCATGGTGCCCACTGAAGTCCGCCAACCGGCTGTACCGTCGGGGGAAAAAGGAGAGGCTTAGAACACGTGGTCTCTCCGGTGATTAGGGGCTTTGAGGACTAATTCCACAGAGGTGTTCTCTATATATACAGCGGTAGAGGTCAATGATTGCAAGTACCACCGGGAATCCAGCGACGTCGGGTGTAGGAAAAGAACCGGTTTTCCTGATTGTGCCCCGGACCACATTTTAAGCCCAACAACCTCTGCTACCTCCATCCTTGCAAAGGATTAGTCCCGCCTTTTTCACCTGCCATTTTCTCAGCAGGGCCTGCAAAGGAATCCCGGGGAGGCCCTTTTATCTCCTCTCGCCGCCTTGATTCCCTGCCTGGACGTGAGGAAGCGGGTGGAATTGGAGCATAAGCCGTTTTCAGGAGCGAGTAACGAAAAATGACCGTCACTTATTTAACATGGATCATGGCCCTGATTGGCCTTGTGGTTGGCGTTTTCGTGGGATTTGTGGCCCGCAAGCGGTTCATGGAGAGCCGCCTCCTTTCCATTGAGAAGGTGTCTGAGAAAATCCTGACCGAGGCGCAGAAGGAGGCCAATAACCTTAAGAAAGAGGCAGCGCTCCAGGCTAAGGACACCCTCTACCAGATGAAGGTGGAGTTCGAAAAGGAGACCCGAGAGAAGAGCGAACAGCTTCAAATACAGGAAAAACGCTTCATTCATAAAGAAGAAAGCCTCGACAAAAAAATCGAGCAAGAGGAGAAGCGTGAGCTTAAACTCCTGGAAAAGGAAAAGGGGGTTGAAAAGATCGAAAGGGATCTCACGCGAAAGGAGGCCGAGTATACTCAACTGGTGGCAGAGCAACGCAAGAGACTGGAAAGCCTGGCCGGCATTTCCAGTGAAGATGCGAAACAGTTGCTCATCAAATCCATGGAAGAGGAGGCCACGCACGATGCGGCAAGGATCGCGCGACGGATTGAGAGTGAAGCGAGGGAACAGGCGGATAGAAAGGCCCAGGAAATCATGGGCTTAGCCATCAAACGGTATTCCGGGGATTATGTGGCTGAAAAGACGGTCTCCGTGGTGAACCTGCCCAATGAGGAGATGAAAGGCCGAATCATCGGCCGGGAGGGGAGGAACATCCGAGCCATTGAGGCGGCCACCGGGGTGGACTTGATCATTGACGATACGCCAGAGGCCGTAATTTTGTCGGCATTCAATCCTGTCAGGCGTGAAGTGGCCAAGATATCGCTTGAACGACTCATCGATGATGGGCGGATACACCCGGCCAGGATTGAGGAGATCGTCGCAAAGGTAAACAAGGAGATCGAGGTGAGCATCAAAGAGGCTGGGGAGCAGACGGCCTTCGACGTGGGAGTCCACGGTATCCATCACGAGCTCATCAAGTTGATCGGGCGCCTCAAGTACCGTTCGAGCTACGCTCAGAATGTCTTGCTCCATTCCAGAGAAGTGAGTTTTCTATGCGGCGTCATGGCCTCCGAGCTGGGCCTCAATGTTAAACAGGCCAAGAGGGCCGGACTGCTTCATGACATCGGCAAGGCGGTGGATCATGAGGTGGAGGGGCCCCATGCTATTATCGGGGCGGATCTGGCAAAGAAGTATGGCGAAGCAAACCAGGTGGTTCATGCCATCGGTGCCCATCATGAGGACATCGCGCCGGAGTCGGTCCTTGCCGTACTGGTTCAGGCCGCTGACACCCTGTCGGGTGCAAGGCCTGGGGCCCGTCAAGAGATGCTGGAGTCTTACGTTAAGAGACTTGAAGACCTTGAGCGGATTGCAAATTCTTTTCACGGCGTGACCAAGTCCTATGCCATCCAGGCAGGTCGAGAGCTCCGCATTATGGTCGAGGGCAAAATTGTGGATGATGACCAGGCCTTCATCATGTGCAGAGACATCGCCAAAAAGATCGAAAAAGAGCTCACCTACCCCGGGCAGATAAGGGTCACGCTCATTCGTGAGACGAGGGCCGTTGAGTACGCTAAATAGCCTGGATGTCTCAGAGGTGAGCTGACCTCTGACGAGACACGGAAGTGCTCATCCCGAGAGGACGTCATTTCCCTGTCGAACGGGTCAAAATGAATGGACGCGAGCTGGGCTTGTCTTCCCATCGGTGTTGAATTATAATTAATCCTTCCTCATCTTCTTCTAACGAAATCGCCGAGGCTCATGAAGGGGAATAAGAAAACGGTCTATCTGGTCGACGGGAGTTCTTATATCCACCGGGCCTATCACGCCATCAAGAACCTCTCCAACTCGCAGGGATTCCCCACCAACGCCGTCTTTGGATTCACCAACATGTTGCTTAAGCTGTTCTCGGATAGGGCGCCGGAATATCTGGCGGTCGTCATGGATGCCCGTGGTCCCACCTTCAGGCATAAAATCTACCAAGCTTACAAGGCCAATCGACCGCCCATGGCGGAGGACTTGAGGGTCCAAGTCCCGGTGATCAAGCGGATACTTCAGGCCATGAATCTCAAGGTGATCGAAAGGGAGGGCTTCGAAGCCGATGACATCATTGGCACGTTGGCAAGGCTCTGCGAGGCGCAGGGGTTTGATGTGGTCATGGTCACCGGAGACAAGGACTTCCGGCAGCTGGTGACGCAGGCCACATCCATGTTGGACACCATGAAGCATGCCATCACCGACTACACGACCATCAAGGGGGCCTATGAACTGGAACCGGAGAAGCTCGTGGACGTAATGGGCCTTTCCGGGGACGCCTCTGACAATGTCCCGGGTGTTCCAGGGGTCGGAGAGAAGACGGCCGTTGGGCTCATCCGGACCTTCGGGTCCCTCGAGGGTCTGTATGATAGCTTGGAGAAGGTCAAACAGAAGCGCTTGAAGGAGAATTTGCAGCGATTCAAGGACGACGCATTCCTGAGCAGGGATTTGGTCCGAATTCATCGGTTCGTGCCTTTGGAGGAAGAGAGCCTAAGCCTTCGAGTGGGAGAACCCAATCGAGAGGCCCTCGACCGTCTTTTCCGGGATTTGGAATTCAGGGGTCTGCGAGAACGTTTCGCACAGGTGCACCTCAGCGAAGGGGAAGAACACACCCGCCCGAGTCCCTCTGTGCGCGTAGACCAGCTCGGGAAAAGCGTAGGGAAGGATACGGGATGAAGTCCAAAGATCCATCTTTCGAAAAGGCTCCTGCCCATGGTTGTGGGAAACATTCGCATGTGTTCGGACCGATCCCATCGAGACGACTGGGACGCTCGCTCGGTGTCGATTTGATTCCGCCCAAAACCTGCAGTTTCGACTGCCTTTATTGTCAAGTAGGGAGAACCACCCGCAAGTCCATCGATCCGACCTCCTATGTGACCCCGGAAACGCTGGTCCCCCAGGTCAAGGCGAAGCTGCAGGAATCCTTCCCGGATGCGGTGACCCTGGCGGGCTCCGGTGAGCCAACGCTTCACGTCCACCTAGGTAAAATTATTCATGAAATAAGACGGTTGTCACCAGTGAGGGTCGCACTCCTCACCAACGGGAGTCTTTTTTGGAACGAAGAGGTCGTGCGGGGGGCCTTGGAGGCCCACATTATCATGCCAACCTTGACCACCGCATGTCAGGCCACGTTTGAAAAGATCCACAGGCCCCATCCATGCCTCACCCTTGAAATGGTGGTGAAGGGGTTGACGCGCTTGAGGAAGGTCTATCGGGGTGAATACGCCTTGGAGGTGATGCTCTTGGCAGGGATGAACGATTCGGACGAGGAGCTGGATGCGTTGAGACCGTTGATACAAAGGCTTTCTCCGGATAAGATCCAATTGAACACCGTGGCCCGTCCCCCGGCGGATCTGACCGCCGTGGCCCTTGACAGGGAAAGGCTTGAGGAGATAAAGGATTTCCTCGGTGATGCTGCGGAGATTGTTGCAGAACTGCCGGCGAAAGAAACAGAGGTCGTTGTGGAAGACTGGGAGACGCGTTTTTTGGAGGCGGTCAGGCGACGGCCCTTAAGGATTGAAGATGTCTCAAGGGTGTGGGGGTTGCCTCGCGAATCTATTCAGTCCGTGCTTCAGACGCTTGTCACCAAGGGTCTGATCAAAACGAAAGTTCATTTCGGAGAGGTTTACTATTCGAGCCATGAGTGTGAATCGGATTGAAGAGAGCCAGTCGGGAAAAGTGCCCCATCGCTTCTTTGTCGGAATCGATGCGGGGTCCGTTAGCCTTAACTGCGTAGTGATCGACAGCGACCGAAGGATCATTTACGAGGCCCCCTACCGCAGGCACTTCGGTAGGGTCGAGGAGGAGGCACTTGTTTTGATGGGCGGGCTCCGGGAGCGGTTTGAAGAGGGGCGGATTGGCGCCGTTGGCTTCACAGGGAGCCACGGCAAGGCCTTGAGCGAAAGACTCGGGGCCTTCTTTGAGTTCGAGACCATCAGTCAAATCCTGGGGGCCCTTTTTATCAGACCGGATCTGCAATCCATCATAAGCATGGGCGGTCAGGACACGGCGTTATTCCAGATCAAGCAGGACCAGCAAGGGAGACCTCCGGGGATCGCGCAATGGGAGCTTGAGTATTTCAACGCCAACGGCCCCTGCGCCTCGGGCACGGGCTCCTTCATCGATCAGCAGGCCCAGCGTTTGGCCATGTCCATCTACAGCCAGGAAACGAACCTTTCGCAGAATCAGATCGACCGGATCCTCAGGGATTTCATCGAACTAGGGATGACGAGCGAGCGGCCCTCAAACGTAGCCTGCCGTTGTACGGTTTTTACCAAGTCCGACATGATCCACCTCCAGAACAAAGGCGAAAGACTGGAGGATATTATCTACGGGCTTCACGTGGGAAACGCCAGGAACTATTTGAGCACCATCGTATCCAACCGGCTGCTCCGCAATCCGATTCTGTTCATCGGCGGATTGAGCATGAATCCGCTTCAGGTCAAGGCCTTCCGAGAGTATTTTCCCGAGCTGATCATCCCCCCCCACAATACCTCCATAGGGGCTTTGGGCGTGGCACTTCAGGCGCTGACCTCCGGGGTTGAAAGACCGGTTCGCCTTGATGGTCTTGAGAATCGAGGGGCAGAGGACGCGCCCGTCGTTCCGACGGCGCCACGCCTGGAGATTCAGAAGACCCACTTCTGGCCCTCTGAGAAGCTCCAGCGAAGGCTGATAAGAAAACACAGCAGGGTCTTTCTGGGAATCGACATCGGGTCCACGACCACGAAATATGCCCTCATTAACGAGGAACGTCAGATCATTCACAAGGACTACGTCCCCACCCAGGGGAAACCCGTTGAGGTGACCCAGAGGCTTCTCAGAACCATCCGTGACGACGTGGGCGGCCACGTGGAGATTTCAGGGGTCGCAACAACTGGGTCAGGCCGAAGCGTGGTGGGGGACTTCCTTAACGCCGATCTTATCATTGATGAAATCACGGCACACGCAAGAGGTGCCGTGGAGGTTGATCCGGCGGTGGATACGATTTTTGAGATCGGGGGTCAGGATTCCAAGTACATTTCCATCGTCAACACACACCCGCTGGACTTCGACATGAACAAGGTTTGCGCCGCCGGAACGGGTAGTTTTCTTCATGAGTTGGCCAACAAATACGGCATCAATATCGTTGGTGAGTTTCAAGACATCGCCCTTTCCTCGGAAAGCCCGGTGAAGCTGGCTGAGCGATGCACCGTCTTCATGGAATCGGATCTCGTATCCTTTCATCAAAAGGGGGTCCATCGGGCCGACTTGATGGGAGGCCTCTGCTACGCCATCGTGCACAACTATCTCAACCGCGTGGTGGGAAAACGAAAGGTCGGCCAAAAGGTGATGTTTTTGGGCGGGCCATCCCTGAACAGGGCTGTGGTGGCGGCTTTTGAAAAGGTGCTCGGTCGCGGTCTCATTGTCCCTGCCCATCGTGAGGTGATGGGGGCATTTGGGGCCGCGTTGTGCGTTCAGGAAACAATGAGGCTTGAGGGGAAGACCACCAGCGGTTTCAGAGATCTCGATCAGGCCATTTCGGACCGCATGGAACATGAAGAGAAGATCTGCAAAGCAGACCCGCAGTGTCACAACCAGTGCAAGCTGAAGATCTACGATTTCGATGGCAGACGCTCGGTTTGGGGCGGCGAGTGCGGAAGATATGAAGTCAAAATGGGGAAGGGGCGGAAGACGCAAAACCTCTTTGAGGTGAGGGAACGTATCTGGGCAAAGCACATGGCCGATGCCTATGAAGTGCTGAAGGACGGCCCCATGATGCAGGCTGGCGGAAGACCGACCGTGGGGATGCAGCGTGCCCTTTACGGGCTTCAGTCGGCCATAGTGTGGGCGCATTTCTTCGATCGGCTCGGCTACCGTCTTGTCCTGACTCCGCCGACGAATGCGCACATCTCCAAGGTCGGCATCGAGACCATGGTGGCCGAGACCTGTTTTCCAGTAAAGGTCTCTCATGGCCATGTAAAAGAACTGGTCGGCATGACTAAATACCTGTTCCTACCGGTCATGATCAATATGCCAACGCCGGTCAAGTCCGAAGTGGGATATTATTGCCCGATGGTTCAGAGCAATGCCTACATGGTCCGAAAGGCCGTCAAAGTGGATGCTGAGGGCCTTTTGAGCCCGATTGTGTACATGAAGTGCGAAACCGATCTCCTGGCCCTTGAGCTTGCACGACAACTTGGGTCCAAGCTCGGTCTCTCGCGCGGGAAAGTCAGAAAGGCCCTGGAATACGCGCTTGGGCGAGAGAAGGCGTTTCAAGAGGAGCTTTACCTGAAGGGCAGGGAGATCCTTGAAGACATGGATCCGCTTGAGCCGATCGTCATCGTGACAGGAAGACCTTACAATCTTTATGACGAAAGGCTCAACCTCCGGATCGGGCAAAATCTGGCTAAGATCGGCATGAAGGCCTTGCCGATGGATTTCGTAGATGTGAGCAACGTTGACCTGTCGGATTTTCCGTCCATGTATTGGGGTCTTGGGGCCCAGGTCCTGCGGACGGCCAAGTTCATCAAGGAACGGGCCCAGACCTTCGGTCTTCATCTGACCAATTTCGGCTGTGGGCCGGACTCCTTTGTGGAGCACTTTTACAAGCACATCATGGGGGAAAAGGTCTACCTCATTCTGGAACTGGACGAGCACAGTGCAGTTGCAGGCGTCATGACAAGGCTTGAAGCCTACAAACATGTCATAGAAAACAGCATGGAAAAGTTCGAGCCCCAGGCGGGATTAGGCCGCGAGGCGAACCGTTGAAGGGCCTTTAGGCGTTTTCGCGATCAACCTCCTCGATGCATGACCGGGAGCGATACATGGACCAAAGCCCAGGAAAGATCATCAGTTTCCATTCTTTCAAGGAAAATGTGGGGAAGTTCAACCTCAGGAAGACCACCTGCCTGATCCCGGAGATGAATCGGATCGGGTCTCACTTGATGGCGGCGGTTTTTCGAAGCTTTGGCATCTCGGCCCGGGTCATGGAGACCTTTAAAGCGATGGATCTGGGGATGGCCCACACCTCCGGGAAGGAGTGCTACCCGTGCCAGATCACCATGGGTGACATCCTCCATTGCCTTAGACAGGAGCAGGAGCGGCTAGGCGATCAGTTTCGCCCCGAGAGCTATGTCTACTTCATGCCGGAGTCTGCGGGGCCCTGCCGCTTTGGCATGTACAACAAATACCAGCGAATCGTCCTGGATTCCTTTCCTGGACTTGACAAGCTGAAAATTATCTCGCCCACCACTCGAGACGGTTATTCCATCGCCGGAATGCTCGACGAAAACAAGGTCAGGGATTTCAGGAAGGCCGCCTATTTCTCCGTGGTGGTGGGTGATGTGATGGATAGGCTTCTTTGGCGGATCAGGCCCTATGAGAAGGCACCAGGGTTGGCCGATGCCTTTATGGAAAAATGTCTTCACCTGATGGAAGCGCATTTTGAGCAGTACGGCGCCCGGAAGGATTTCGGAAGGATTCTATCTAAGCTTGATGAAGTCGTCGAGGAGGGCAAAGCCCTCATTGACCCGGATATTCCTCCCAAGCCCAGGATCGGGATCGTGGGTGAGATCTATCTGCGAACCCACACCCACGCCAACCAGGATCTGATCAGAAAACTTGAAAGTTACGGGGCCGAAGTGATCAATGCCTCCATCGCTGAATGGGTCAACTACACCTCCTATGACCGGTTGAGAGAAGCAAAGATCGGGCTGAGGTGGCACTTGAAGCAGCGCCGTTTCAGTCTTTTCGGAGCAGATTTGAGGTGTATCCTGGGGTATGCGGGAGACCTGGGATATCAACAGTGGCGGCAAAGCCAGGTTTATAAACGGATGGGTCGACGCCTTCGGCTCCCTGCGGACCACAAGATCGCTCATCTTGAGCATATCCTGCAGGAGGAGGACCTCTTCTCCTTCGACGCAGGGACTGAGGCATGTTTGAGCATCGCCGGGATCGTCGCCTATGCCAGAGAAGGGTATAACGGCATCGTCAATGTCTACCCCTTTGCATGTATGCCGAGCACCGCCACATCGGCCATCGCGCGACCCTTGATGGATGGTATGGGCGTGCCTTATCTGGATACACCCTATGATTCAAGCAGCCAGCCCGGACGGGAGGCTGTGATCAGGACGTTCATGTATCAAGCCACTCAGCACTTCAAGCGGCACGAAATGAAAGCCCACTCGAGGAGGAGACACCCGTCATGACCACGAAAATGCTCATCAACGCCGTTGATGCTGAAGAGTTCCGTATTGCCTTCGTGAAAGATGGCTTCCTTGACGGGTTCCACATTGAAACGTCCACCAGCGAGCAAAAGAGGGGCAACATCTATCGAGGCCTCGTAGAAAAGGTGGTCAGCAGTCTCCAGGCCTGCTTCGTGGACCTAGGGACGGATCGAAACGGTTTCCTGCAGGCAGGGGAGATCCATCCCGAGTATTATCAGGACCCTACGGTGGCGGGCCATGAGCAAGACGCACCGCCGATAGACAAAATCGTCAAGAAAGGCCAGGAACTCCTCGTCCAGGTAACAAGAGACATGCCGGGCCAGAAAGGCCCCCAGCTCACGACCTACCTGTCCATGGCCGGCCGATATCTGGTGCTGACCCCCGGCAATACGACCGGCGGTGTTTCGCGGAAGATCGAGGACGAGGAGGAAAGGCAGCGGTTGAAGGACATCATGGGGCAGACCAGGCCCCCGGAGGGGGTCGGATACATTGTGCGG
This sequence comes from uncultured delta proteobacterium, assembly GCA_963830155.1. Classification (GTDB taxonomy): domain Bacteria; phylum Desulfobacterota; class DSM-4660; order Desulfatiglandales; family Desulfatiglandaceae; genus CAWHLE01. The sequence continues at coordinate 291,800 of CAWHLE010000007.1, forward strand.
ACCGCAGCCAGGGGACAGAGCAAGCGGGAAATTTCAATGGATCTGAATCGGCTTCTGAGGTTATGGAAGAGCATAAAGGAGTCGGTCAAGAGGGCCCAGCCCCTTTCTCTCGTTTATAAGGAGCAGGACATCTGTCTTCGAACGCTGAGGGATTACTTCACGGGCGATGTGACTGAGGTCGATGTGGACGACAAGGAGACGTACGGCAAGGTCCGCGACTACATGAAAATCATATCCCCAAGGCATCAGCGGAATGTAAAGCTCTACAGAGGGAAACAACCGATCTTCGATCACTACGATGTGGAAAAACAGATTGAGGCCGTGTACAGCAGCCAGGTCCAATTGAAATCCGGAGGCTATCTTGTCATTAATCAAACGGAGGCCCTCATTGCCATTGATGTGAACTCCGGCAGACGGAAGGGGGGCAAGGACGTGGAGGAGACGGCCTACCAGACCAACATGGAGGCCGCATCCGAGATCGCGCGCCAGCTGCGCCTCAGAGACATCGGCGGTCTGGTGGTGATCGACTTTATTGACATGCGGGAACGCAAACACATCAAGGGCGTTGAAAAGATCCTGAAGGACAAGACCCGGCTGGATCGGGCCAAGATGGACATGTCCCATATCTCGAAGTTCGGGCTCCTGGAGCTTTCACGGGAACGGCTTGCGCCTTCCCTGGAATCGAGGAGTTATCAGACGTGCGCCGTGTGTCAGGGAAGGGGGATCGTTCAGTCGGTCGAGTCAGCGGCGGTGTCCTTTTTCCGGCAGATGTGGATGGGGGTGTCGAAGGGAGGTGTCATCCAGGTAAAGGGGGTTTTCCCTCTGCCTGTCGCCAACTATCTCCAGAACAAGAAGCGGAAGGAGTTGGCCCACCTCGAAACCCGATACGGCGTCGAGATCGGCATCCAAGGGGATCTGGCGCTGCCCATCGGCAGCGGCAGGCTGGACTTTGTGACGGAGACCCCTGTCAACGAAAAGCACCCCGCCCCCATCACCAAAGATGTCTCCTGATGTTCAACAATATCATCTATTTTCTTGTCGTCCTTCTCATTTTCAACGTCGGCCCCTCCGAGCTCACACCGGAAAGCTCGTTCTCCTTGTCCTTGGCCATGTTTTTCGCCGTCTGGGTCGGGTTCGGGATAAACTGTCGTTTAGCCTTCGGGCGGCTGTCAGCAAGAGGCGCACGGTGGACTCCGTTGGGGGAGGCCCGCATGAGCGGGATCTACCATCGGCTCATAGCAAGGTGCTCCATGCTTGCGGTCTTTATTTTCGCCCTGGATGTCTACGTCCTTCATCTCAAACACTGGTTGGATGCGGTCCCGTGGGTTGAGCGTTTCTCGACCCTGGAAGGCCTTGCGGCACTTTCGATCTTTTTCCTCTATCTCGCAACGCTGTGGTATTTCGCCTTTCCAGCTTACCAGAAAGTCTTTCGGTCCGGCATTGACCGAGCCGCGTTCGTGAAATCCAACTTCAGGCTGAACATCCCGGTCCTCTTCCCATGGCTGGCCATATCAGGGGTATATGATGCCGTTTTGCTGAGCCCGTTTCCCCAGGTGAAAGGTTTTCTAAACACGATTGAGGGCCAGATGATATTTTTTGCGTGCTTCCTCTCCGTGTTGATGATCTTCATACCTCATCTTGTGCAGTCCTGGTGGGGGTGCAGACCACTGGAGTCCTCGGTCAAATCAATAGAGCTCAGATCTTTTCTGGATGCGAAGCGCTTCAAGGTCCGACACATCTTGAACTGGCCCCTTTTCGAAGGGAAGGCGTTGACGGCAGGCATCATGGGGGTATTGCCGAGATTTCGATACATCCTGCTGACCGACGCTTTGCTGGAGGTATTGTCCACAGACGAATTGAAGGCCGTCCTGGCCCACGAAATGGGACATGCCAAGTACCGACACTTCTTTTTTTACCTGATTTTTTTTGTGGGATACATGGTGCTTTCCTTCGGGCTCTTCGATCTCTTTTTCTACCTATATGCCGCCAGTTCTCTCTTTGGGGCGGAGTCTCTCGTCGGCGGTGGTGGGGAGCTGAGCCTGTTTCATCTGGCGCTGTCCCTGCCTATGCTTTTGTCCCTATTGATCTATTTTCGATACGTGATGGGCTTCTTCATGCGGAACTTCGAGCGCCAGGCGGACCTTTACTCCGCCCAAGTGATGGGCACCCCCGAATTTACCGCCTCCTCTCTTGAGAAGATCGCCTATCTGAGCGGAAACACCAGAGACGTCCCCAGTTGGCATCACTTCAGCATTCGAGAACGGGTGGAATACCTCGGTCGGATGCTCAAAGATCCGTTCCTGCTGAGGAAGCACAATCGTTTCCTGGTCCTCTGTCTTGCTGGATACTTGGTGCTGATGATCTCTGGCGGGTATGTGATCAATTTCAGCCCGCTAAAGCACCGTCTCAATCAACGCATGGTGGTGAGCCTGATTGAGCGGCAAATCGGGGAAGAACCGGAAAATCTCCTTCTCAAGGAAGCCTTGGCCATGGCCTACGACGAGGCCGGGAAGCGAAAAGAGGCGGCAGCGCTTTATGAGGGGATCCTAGCGAAAGATCCCAATCGTGCCACCGCCTTGAACAACCTTGCCTGGTTCCTCGCCACAACACCTGATGCTGGCCCGCAGGAGAGGGCGCGGGCCCTCGAATTGGCAAAACGTGCGGTTTCGCTGGAACGCTCCGCGGTTTTCCTTGATACGCTGGCCGAGGCCTACTATGTGAACGACTTGCCACAGGAAGCGATTATGACCATCCGCGAGGCCATTTCGACCGCTTCGAAAAACCGCCCATACTACGAAGCGCAGCTGAAAAAATTTCAGTCAGGGAAAGCGCGCTGAGGGGACCCTGCTCGCCAGATGGCGCGACGGAAGTAAGAAGGCATTGTTCATCAACGTCTTCATGTTCCAGGCCGCGAACTCAGGTCCTGAAGCAGTATCTATCTTCGAAGAGGCGTTTTCTCAGCTATGGAAGACGTTTCAAGAGAAGTATGAGCGGGGATTTCTCAGTGATCTTGATGCCAGGTATTCAGGCTTTAAGCCATCGGCTGCTCTGATTCTTGGCTAGCCGTCAGTTTAAGTTGAGTGAAGACAGCAAGCCGGTCATGGAGCAATACGCCCATGGATTGGACATCAGCTCAAGCGGGGAATCGGGGCCAGATTCTTGATCTTACTCGACAGGATTCGTGAAAGAACATACAGGGGAATGAAGCTGAAGAGGTAGCCCACGGATTTTCCGAAGAGGAGATCCAGCGGAAACATGACCGGGAACTCAACCGACTGAAAGCGCGTCTGCATCCAGCCGAGCGCGAAGGGCAATGGCCAGAGCATTCCTGCCGAGTATGCCGCCATGGTAAAGAACTTGCGGGACCACAGATCGGTCGCGGCCTTGTTAAGGGCTTTGTAACTCGTCTTGTCTCCAATCCGATAGGCTTCTATGGAGAGCTGTTCCTTTCGATCGGCTTCATGGTTCAACTCATCTATATACTTCTTGTTGATCCGAATGGCGAAGGAGAGGGTGATTTCCCCTAGGACGGCGCAGATTAGAGTCAGACAAAATGTGCCCAGGAAAAAATCCACAGGGGGATAGCCTATGATCCGGTAAAAGAAGATCAACAGGCTATCCATCTGCAGATACAACCCGGAGAACAACGTCGACATCATTCCTACACAAGCTCGATCCCGAAAAAGCCCTTCAGGGTGTATTGCAGTCCCACGTAAATGGCAAGGATGATGAAAAGGATTTTCAGCGCCTTGTCGGGGATATATTTCTGCGTCCTCGGTCCGATCATGGAACCCACGAAAATCCCCACCAGCTCCGCGCCGATGAGCGGCCAGTGCACCATGACCCCTTTGAGAACCATAAAGTTGAAGATGCCGAACACCATTCCGATAAGAACGGCCAGGGCCGATGTACCTGAGACCACGAACATGGGTAGCCCCACCACGCTGGTGAGAAAGGGGACGTATAGAAACCCGCCGCCCACACCAATGAACGAAGCGATTGCGGAGATGACGAAACCGCCCACAAAGGCCCAGATGGGACTGAATGTAAACCGCTGGCCGAAAAAGGAGATCTCAGTCTTAACGAGACTCCAGTGCAGGGTCTGCACGCCCTGGGTCGTCAGGTCACCCTTTGTCCGGATGGTCTCTTCGAAGGCCTTGGCGGCGACCTGGGCCTCTTTTTTGGATCTCTGACCACGCGGGGTCATTTGATAGACCATGAAACCGCCGATCACGAAAACCACGAGACCAAACCATCCCTGGTACTGGGAGAATTTGATTTTACCTGCGGTGGTGAAGACCACCAACAGGGTCGCAAACAGTGCCCCGGCACCGAGAAAGACCCCAAGGGCCGGCACCAAGCGGCGCATCTTGGCGTAATTGATGCTTGAGACCAGGGCCGAGAGCCCCACCAGCCAGGAATTGGATACGCGAATGGAGTCGGTGATGGATTTGTTCAGATCGGGGGCGGTGCTCTTGAAACTTTTGGCATAGTCCCCGAGGCCGTATATGGTGATATGGCCGACGCCCGCCATGATTCCACCGAAGGCCCCGACCGTTGAAAAGACCCAGCCGACCCAAATGGCCCAAAGGAAGCCGATCCAAAGCTGCAATTGAGGGCCTCCAGGGATGGAAAGATAGCCCGGAACACCCTTGGGATCAATCTGCCCCTTTTCCGTCCCCTGGGGCGCCTTGGCAATGGCCTCCGAAAGCGGGTCCGAAGCAACGGCCGATGAAACAAATGGTGCGAGGAACAAGCCGGCGATCACCATTAGACAGACAAACCACCTCAAATGACCTTTCATCATGCACCTCCATTTCGCGTCGAGATTTGGGTGATGCACATCCATGCAAGGTATGCGTTTCAAGCCCATAGAACGGATCTGCATCGCCCGAGGCAAAGGTGATGCTCCCGCAAACAGTCGAGGATTAACCTCCACTGTAGACCAGCCACTTTAGACCATCAAGGAAAAACTAGTCCTCCGATTTTTCACTTACGCCAGTACTCGGGCAACAGCAGCACGAGGACGGTGTAGATCTCCAAGCGGCCGAGCAGCATGCAAAAAACCAGTATCCATTTCCCGAGGGCCGGGACCACGAGGAAATTGGTCGCAGGACCTACTTGCCCGAGACCCGGTCCGACATTGCCAATGCAAGCGGCAACCGATGAGAAGGCCGATATGACGTCCAGACCTAGACTGCTCATGACCACGCTGGCCAAAACGAAGAGTGCAACGTAGAGGATAAAGAACCCCCAGATGCTGCTCATGACCTCATGAGGGACAGGCCTCCCCCCCAACTTCACGGTGATCACCGCATGGGGGTGGATGAGACGGAACAGCTCCCTGTAGCCATGACGGATCAAGAGCATGACGCGCATGATTTTCATCCCGCCGCCAGTGGATCCCGCCATGGCGCCCAGAAACATGCACAAGATCAAGATGTACTTGGAGAAGGCCGGCCACTTGTCGTAGTCGGCGGTCACGAATCCGGTCGTCGTAATGATAGAGCTCACCTGGAATGCGGCATGGTGAAACGCATCTGACAGGTTGGGGTAAACGGCCCCGTGAATGTTCAAGGCCGTGGCAAGAATGAACACGGCGACGAGGGACAAGAAGACTCGGCACTCCGCATCCTTCCAGAATGCCTTGAGCTCTCTTTTGATCAATCGATAGTGGAGGGAGAAATTGATACCGGCCATCAGCATGAAAAAGATGATGACAAGATCCAGGTACAGGCTGCCGTAATGGGCGATGCTGGCATTCCGCGTAGAAAACCCTCCTGTGGGCAATGTGCAAAAGGCGTGGGAGACCGCGTCATATAGTGACATCCCCCCAATGGCCAAAAAGAGGATCTGAAGGAGGGTGAGGAGGCCATAGACCTTCCAGAGTGTTTTGGCCGTCTCGGATATTCTCGGCTTGAGCTTGTCGACGACCGGGCTTGGTATTTCGGCCTTGTAAAGCTGCATGCCGCCGATCCCCAGGAAAGGGAGGATGGCGATGGAAAGGACAATGATGCCCATTCCGCCGAGCCACTGGGTCTGGCTTCGCCAGAAGAGGATGCCTTTCGGCACCGCCTCAATATCGCTAAGAACGGAGGCCCCGGTGGTCGTAAAGCCGGAAAGGGACTCAAAGTAGGCATTGGTGAAGCTGGGGATCGCCCCTGAAAGGATAAAGGGCAGGGTCCCGACGAGACCTGCAGCCACCCATCCGATCGCCACCATGGCAACGCCGTCCCGGTGGCTCAGGGGTGTGGCGCCGCTTTTCCTTGTAGCGAGAAAGAGGATTCCCCCAATGACTGAGGTCGCCATGGCGGACTGAAGCATCGCTGCTGTGCTTCCATCCCTGTAGATCAGGGAAACCACGAGGGGGCCCAGCATGGACAGACCCAGAAAAAACACCAGGATCCCGATAAACCGGGTGATGACACTGGGGTGCATGGCTAGAAGTATTCCAGCTTGACGGTCAAAAGCTTTTCGAGCTTGGGCATGGCCTGCCGGAGCGCGAAGATAATGAGTCGGTCCTTTGGCAGGATGAGGCTGTCGCCCTTTGGGATGATGATCTCGTCACCCCGGACGATCGCCCCGAGGATTGCGCCCTTGGGAAAACCGACCTGGGAGAGGGGCACGTTAACGATCTCCGAGGTCTCGAGCGCCTCCGCTTCGATGGCCTCGGCGTGTTCGCCCTTGAGCGGGACGACCGAAATAATCTTGCCCGGACGAATGTACCGAAGTATGGCACGGATTGCGGACAACCGGGCGCTGACGACCGTATCGATCCCGATGGAGGAGATCAGGGGGATGTAGCTGAGCTTGCTGACGCGGGTGATGGTCTTTCTCGCCCCAAGCTGCTTGCCTTGGAGCGAAATCAGGATATTGTTTTCCTCATCGCTCGTGAGTGCCACGAGAAAGTCAGCGTCCCGGATGTTCTCTTCCTGGAGGAGGTCTCGATCCGTTCCGTCACCGTTGATGACAATGACCCGATCGAGCTCTTCCGCGAGACTGGCACATTTTTCGGGGTCCTTTTCGATGATTTTGACCGTGACCTTCTTTTTGTCCAAGGCCTTTGCGAGCGCCGTTCCGGTTTGACCGGCACCCACGATGATGACCCGCCGAATGCCTTCATCTCTGATATGGAAAGGTTTCAAGGCCCGATCCAGTTCGTCCTGCCTCACCACCACGTATACCAGGTCATGGGCCTGGATCTTGTCGGGACCTCGGGGGATGATGACCTGGCTTCCTCGGACGATGGCGCCCAAGAGGAGCTTTCCTTCAAGTCCCTGGAAAGAGAGGAGCTGCCGACCCACGAAGGGCGAGTCCTCGCTGATGGTCAATCCGATCAGTTTGACTCGTCCTCCCACAAAGTCGATGACATCGGATGCCCCAGGGACCTCCATGATGCTTCGGATCGTCTCAACCATCACCGATTCGGGGTTGATCACATGATCAATGCCCAGGACATCATGACTGAGGAGCTCCCGATCCTCCAAGTACTCCAGGTTCCTGACCCGGGCGAGTTTGACGGCGTAAGGATTGAGATTCCGGGCGAAGAGGCAAGAGATCAGGTTCACCTCGTCACTGTCGGTCGCAGCGATCAGGAGATCCGCCTCTTTAATCCCGGAACTCTTTAGGATTCTGGGGCTGGTGCCTGAACCGAGATAGGCCTGAACATCCAGGTGCTCATTGATTCGTTTGATTTGGTGGGCGTCCTTGTCGATGATCACCACATCATGGTTTTCTTCAGAAAGCTTCTGAGCGATGTGAAAGCCCACCTCACCGGCGCCGACAATGATGATCTTCAAGGGGTGATCCCTCTGAATATCTCAGGAGTCCGAGGCCCGTCATTCCGAAAAAAAAGCTTTCGGTGTTCAGTGAACACCGTCCAGCGATCCGTTGTTTCTGCCTAAGGTTCGCCAACGGGCTGTAAGCTATTTAGAAAACCGGCCCTCAAAAGTCAACATGATTCCCGTCGGTCGTAACTGAACGGAAAGGCCGATCGCGAGGATGGCGACCATCATCACGGCGGTCCCAGGCGATCGCTCTCGCATGTTTGTCAGGAGCAGTCCCTGAAATCGATAGACATCCGCTGGCTCCGATGATATATAAACCTACCCTTGGAGATAAAGGGGATTCGTCCTGCCCATTATGGCGCTTCGGAGATTTGGGTCGCGTTGAAATGCGGTTCGATCTGATTCTGGACGCCCTGCCTTTGCACCGGTCGATCAGGGGATATCCATTGAGGTCTGTGTGAAAAGATGAAAGCCGTTGCCGATCAAAGAGACGCAAGAGAAAGTCTGATCCAGGGTGTGGGCAGATTGACTTCTGCTCGGGCACTGGTGATCGGCGACATTATCTTGGATACCTATGTTTGGGGGGACGCCACCAGGATTTCGCCGGAGGCGCCCGTGCCCGTTGTGGACGTGCGAGCAGAGACCAGAACCCTGGGTGGGGCCGCCAATGTTGTTCATAACATGGTCACCCTGGGAGCAAGGCCGTTGCTCGGTGGGGTCATGGGCAAGGACCGAGAGGGGAAAGAGGTCCTGGATCGGTTGAAGTCCCTGGGACTGAGCACCGAAGGGGTCCTGTTTGACCCCGGCCGACCCACGACGGTCAAGACCCGGGTTGTCGCCAGAAGCCAGCAAGTTATCCGTTTTGACCAGGAAAGCAGGGCGGCGGTCAGCGCCAGGACGGTAAACAGGTTACTGAGATTTGTTGAGCATACGATCCCGGAGCTTGATGTGGTTGTGGTTTCGGATTATGGGAAGGGGATGGTGACCGGCCCCCTCATGGAAGGCATTTTGGCCATGGCCAAGAAGGCGGACATTCCTGTCGCCGTGGATCCAAGAGTGAACCATGCGGCGCATTATCGGGGCGTGGATGTAATGACGCCAAACCACCATGAGGCCGGAATGCTTTGCGGGTTTGAGATCGCTGACGATCATGCCCTCATGCGGGCGGGTCATCTACTGCTTGATACCTTTGGCTGCCGCCTGGTTCTCATCACCCGGGGAAAGGATGGGATGTCCCTTTTCGAGGCCGGTGGCCAGGTCCACCACATTCCGACGGTTGCAAGGAAAGTTTTTGACGTGACGGGGGCCGGGGATACGGTCATCGCCACCTTCAGTCTGGGGCTGGCAGCAGCCCTTGACCCCAAGTCGGCGGCCGTGATCGCAAATGTCGCAGCGGGCATCGTGGTGGGCGAGGTCGGAACGTCAGCGGTCAGGGCAGAGGATCTCAAAACGGCCATTGTCCGATGCATGGCTTAATTGTGAGGAGATCGAGGTCATGAATATCTGCATGGCGGGCGTGGGATACGTGGGGCTGGTTTCAGGCACGGGTTTTGCCGAGTTTGGAAACACGGTTTACTGCGTGGACAACGATGAGGCCCGGATTCAAATGCTTCAAAGCGGGGTCGTTCCATTCTTCGAGCCGGGCCTGGAAGAGATGGTCCGGAGAAATAAGGCAGCGGGGAGACTGCTTTTCACCACGGACCTCTCAGAGGCCCTCTCCCAGAGCCTGGTGATCTTCATCGCGGTGGGCACGCCGGCCAAGAATGACGGGGGCGCTGACCTGACATATGTCTTTCAAGTGGCCGAGGCCATTGGTAAACAGATGAGAGGTTACAAGGTCGTGGTCACTAAGAGTACGGTCCCGGTGGGGACCAATCGCAAGATCCGTGAGATCATCGAAAAAAACCAGCAGGAAAAGGCCGCTTTTGACGTGGTCTCGAACCCCGAGTTTCTGAGAGAAGGCTCCGCCATTGAGGATTTCATCCGCCCCAACCGTGTGGTCCTGGGCACGGAGAGCGAACAGGCTGCGGCCATCATGAAGGACCTTTACTCCCCTCTCTACCTCCTGGAGACACCCTTTGTTTCGACCAACCTCGAGACCGCCGAGCTCATCAAGTATGCGGCCAACTGCTTTCTGGCCACAAAGGTCTCCTTCATCAACGAGATCGCCAACCTCTGCGAGCTGATGGGCGCTGATGTCAGCCATGTGGCCAGGGCCCTGGGGCTTGACAGAAGGATCGGACCCAAGTTCCTCCATCCTGGTCCGGGATTCGGGGGTTCCTGCTTTCCCAAGGACACAAAGGCCATCGTGCACATGGCGGAGTCCATGGGTTACCAATTCAGGATCATGTCATCCGTGATCGAGGCCAACCAACACCAGCGGGAAAGGATGGTTGAAAAGATCGAAAAGGTCCTTGGACCCCTGAAGGGGAAAAGGCTCGGCGTCCTGGGGTTGACCTTCAAGCCCAACACGGACGACATCCGGGACTCTCCCGCCATCGAGATAGTGGCTGCCCTTGGGCAGAAGGGGGCCCTGGTGACGGTCTTCGACCCAGCGGGCATGGCGTCCGCCAAAAAGGTCCTCCGGGATGCACGCTACGCCAAGGAACTTTACGAAACAACTGACGGCGCCGATGCCTTGGTCATCCTTACGGAGTGGAACGAGTTCCGTTACCTGGATTGGGATGAGATAAAGCGACGGCTCCGCCAGCCCGTTGTCTTTGACATGAGAAACATCTACGAACCTGTGAAAATGCGGGTAAAGGGGTTTGAATATCATTGCGTGGGAAGGGGACATGAGCCGGCCCACTGAACCTCGTCCTGTGAAGCTCATTGCCGGCCTTTTTTCCCCGTCTCAATCCCTGCTGGATGAGATCGTGGAAGCGCTCCAGGGGCTTTTCGGGCCCATTGACTGGGTCAGCCCGCCGCTCATGTTCGATCGTACCACCTACTATGCCAGAGAAATGGGATGGCCCCTTCATCGACGCTTCGTGTCCTTCAGGGATTTGGTTTCTCCCGGGTGTTTGGCGGAGATCAAGATCGAGACCAACGCGCTGGAGGAACGTTATCTGATGGAGGGGAGACGGAGGGTGAACATTGATCCGGGCTATGTGGCTCTGGAACGGCTGGTGTTGGCAACCGGCAAGAACTACGTGCACCGCATTTATCTTTCCAGGGGGATCTATGCAGACCTCACCCTCGTCTTCAGCAAGGGGTCCTTTTCTCCGTTGCCATGGACCTATCCGGATTATGCGGCGGTTGATACCATTCGTTATTTCAATCAGGTGAGAACGGACTACCTGGGAGAGCTCAAAGGGGGGAGGGGATCATGATCCGAAGCATGACCGCATACGGCCGGGCTGAGGTCCAATCGGATGGATGCGTCCTGATCGCGGAGTTACGCTCAGTGAATCATCGGTACCGGGATATGGTCTTGAAACTTCCCAAGAATTTCCAGATCTTCGAAGAAGAGCTTGAAAGCGTTTCTCTCTTCGAAAATCGGACGCGGGCGTGTCGATGTCACCATACAGGTCACACTGAATCAAGAGTCCTCCACCTATTCCCTGGGACTGAACCTGCCGCTTGTGAGGTCATACTGCAAGATCATTGAGGAACTGGCGCAGGAATTCGGGATCGAACGCCGGATCCAGCCCGAGTCGATCCTCCAGTTGAAAGATGCCATCGTTTTCCAGCCGGAACCTGTGGACTTAGAACGATTCAGGCCTAGCCTCCGGGAGGTCTTGGAGAGGGCCTTCGAGCCCTTTGACAAGATGCGCATCGCAGAAGGCGAGGCCATCAAAAACGATTTCTCTGAAAGGACCAAGCGATTGGCCGTTTATGCCGAAGAGGTGGCGCAGAAGGCGTCGGGGTTGGTACCGCTTTATCGGCAACGTTTAATGTCGCGCATTCAGACGCTGCTTCAGGATGTGTCGCTGGACGAAGGCCGCCTAGCTCAAGAATTGGCGTTGTATGCGGATCGTTCAGACATCACGGAGGAGTTGGTCCGTATCAGGAGCCATCTCAACCAATTCAACACCTACCTTGAACTGGATGAGGCCGTCGGAAGACGCCTAGATTTTCTGATCCAGGAGATCCATCGGGAAGTAAATACCCTTAGCGCCAAGGCATCGGATGCTTCCATTTCGACCATGGTGGTGGAAATGAAGTCCGAATTGGAAAAGCTGAGGGAACAAGTCCAGAACGTAGAATGAAAGGGGTCAGCCACATGGGTGCCAAGCTCGTGAATATCGGTTTCGGGAATTCAGTGGTGTCCAATAGGGTGATAGCGATCATCTCCCCCAACGCGGCACCCATCAAACGGCTCCGTGACGAAGCCCGAGAGGAAAGGAGACTCATCGACGCCACTCAGGGGAGACGGACGCGGTCGGTCATCATCACGGACAGCAACCACGTGATCCTATCGGCCATTCAGTCCGAGACCGTTGCTCAGAGGTTCAGTCCTAACTGCACCATCAGCAAGGAGGATCTGGAAGGGGGGCCATGACAGGTCGACTTTTTGTGATTTCCGCACCGTCAGGCACCGGGAAATCCACGATCATCAGGGAGGTTCGGCAAGGGCTTGATCGACTGGGTTACTCGGTCTCCCACACCAGCAGGCCCCCTCGCGGGAACGAGCGGGAGGGGGTGGACTACTATTTTGTGGATCAGCTGGGGTTCGAGCGAATGATCGCCCAGGAGGCGCTCGTCGAATGGGCAGAGGTCTATGGGGCGTACTATGGGACCTCCGTTCTGGAGTTGGAAAGGCTCATCCGGGAAGGGCTGGACGTGCTTCTAGACATCGACAGCCAGGGCGCGCGAAACATCCGGGCCAGGTTTCCAGGCACCGTTCTCATCTATCTCCTTCCCCCCTCCCTTGAGGCCCTGGAAGTCCGCTTGAAGGGACGTGGCACGGACACCCCCCAGACCATCCGCGGCCGGATGGAAAAGTCTTACCGGGAAATGGCGAATTGTGTTTGGTATGACTATATCGTGATCAATGATGATCTCGACCAGGCGGTGAGGGCCGTTCGGTGCGTCATCGTTGCCGAGCGCTGCAAGGCAGGTCCCATGGAAGGGGCTGTCTCGAAGATTTATCCCTCTCTCTTGTAAGAGCAGGCCCATGGAAACCCGGGACGCCCCACCTTTCCGCTTGGAACGTGAAAAGAGACACATGAGAGATGTAAAGGTCAAGGGCGAGCCCTCTTTGATCTTTGGGTATCATAACGTCATGGATGCCCTTGGCCAAGGGACCAATAAGATTAACGAAATCTGGCTCGCCGAAGGACGGAACTCGGTCCGCGTCCAATCGATTTTGGAGTCGGCCGAGCGTCATCACGTCCCGGTCCGTTTCAAGAGGAAGGCGGATCTGGCCGGTTTTGTGCCGGAGGCGGCCCACCAGGGGGTGGTGGCCGTTGCGGAACCATTCCGCTATACCGAGCTATCGGACATCATTCAGCCTTCATCGAGCAAACATGAGCGGTTAATCCTCGCATTGGACCACGTGACCGACGAGGGCAACCTTGGGGCCATCATCCGTACGGCCGCCTTTTTCGGCGTCGAGGGGCTTGTTCTCCCCAGAGAACGTTCTGCGGGCATGAGCCCAAGCGTCATGAAACGTTCTTCAGGCGGATGGATCCACCTCCCCGTGGCCCGGGTGGTCAACCTGAGGCGGGCATTGGATCTTCTCGCCGACAAGGGTTACTGGATCATTGGGACCACGGCGGATGGACCGGATAGCATTTACCGATTTGATTGGAGGCGGGATGTGGTACTGGTCATGGGGAGCGAGCAGAAGGGGTTGGCCCGCCTGAGTCGGGAACGCTGCCACGCCATGGTCAGGATCCCGGGCTCAGGACGGATGGAGTCCCTCAACGTGTCCGTGGCCTGTGGTATCCTCCTTGCGGAAATCGTCAGGCAGCGGGGGTCCTTTCATTGATCGGCAGCGGGAAACTTCTCAAGGCCCCGATTTGGAGGAGCGACTTGACCAGGGCGCAGAGAGGCAGGCCCACCACATTGGTGTATGAACCGGAGATGGTCTCCACCATGAATGCCCCGATCCCTTGTATGGCATAACCGCCCGCCTTGCCGAAGGGCTCTCCGGTTGAAACGTAGGACTGGATTTCCATTTCGCTCAATTCTCTGACATGGACAAAGGTTGTCACCGACTCGGAGTGGGCGGGCGGACCGGATGGGGGAAGGATGGCAAAACCGGTGATCACCCTGTGCCCACGGCCGCTTAAGTGCCTCAACATGTCAGCGGCTTCCCTTTCATCTCCCGGTTTTCCCAGAACACGGCTTTCCACTACGACGACGGTATCAGCCCCTAGCACCCAGGCGGGTCCATATTCAGCTCGGACCTTAGAGGCCTTTTTGATGGCAAGGCGCTGGCAGAGGGCCGCGGGGCTGGCGATCGGCTCGCGTTCGTCCACATGGCCCGGAACACATTTGAAGGGAAGCCTGATCTGTTCCAGCAGCCTTTTCCGCCTTGGCGATGCCGATGCGAGGATCAAGGGGTTATCCGTGTCGATGGTTTGAACGGTCATGGGTCAAGTGGACGTCTCATCTCTCCTCCCTGCGGTCAGTGATCATATATTTTGTAAATGTGCTTGGCAAACAAAGATATTGCATCGATCCGGCAATGTCGTTAGAATCGGCCTCCCGCACAGTGGATTCCGGCCGGGACCCTATTTGCTTCCATGGTTCGTTTCCGGATCGAAGGCTCGATCAGATTGAGCCGCGACCGCTTCTTTCGGTTCGATACCCACGAGAAGAGGGCAACCAATGGAGCCTATTCCTGAACGACCTGACGACGACGGGAAATCAGGGACCTCATTAAAAGAGCAGCTTAGATTCCAGAAGGAGCTGAACGAGGTCGCAAACCGAATTCATTCGGCCAAGGATACCAACGATATCCTGTTGAATCTTCAGCACGACATCCTGAGCATCTTCGATGCGCAGAGAATCACCGTCTACGTGGTGGATGGAGTGAGAAGACAAATTGTGTCACGCTTCAAGACCGGAGATGAAATCAGTGAAATCCGTTTGCCCATCGGAGACGGGAGCATTGCGGGTTATTGTGCTGCATCGGGGTGCGTCGTCAACGTCTTTGATGCCTATGATCGCTCGGAGTTGGCCTCCATTCATCAGCAAATCCGATTTGATGAGCGATGGGACCAAAAGACCGGCTTCAAGACCAGACAGGTCCTTGCGGCGCCCATTCTGCATGATGGCTATCTGATGGGCGTGATCCAACTGATCAACAAGAAGCGTAATGAGCGATTTACGCAAATGGACTGCGTCTCGGCCTCCAGCATCGCGAAAGTGCTTGGAATCGCCTTTCATAACAATAAGAAGCTGGCTCAAAGGGGAAAAACAACCCGATATGATTTTCTCATCAGCAACAACATCATCGGCTCCGGCGATCTTGAAGAGGCCATGATGCAGGGCAGAACCGCCAATACCACCGTGGAATCAGTCCTGATGCGTGAGTTCGGCGTATCCAGGGAGGACCTTGGCAGGGCCCTCTCCCATCACTACAAGACGAGATTCATTCCATTTTCAAAGCATATGGCCGTCCCGAAGGGGCTTCTCAAGGGCCTCAGGCCCGCCTACCTGCGGAGCCACGCCTTTGTCCCTATCGAGGAATCACCGGACAGAGTCCTGGTGACCATGGAAGATCCCCAGTTCCTCCCGGCAAGGGATGCCGTGAGGCGGGTCCTGCCCGGGAGGAAGATCGAATACGCTGTCTCATTGAAAGACGATATCTTGAAGATGGTCGCCCTTTTCTTTTCGGGTGAGGCGAGACAGGAGGTCACCTCGCACCGATCATTTGAAGAGATCCTGAATCACCTGGACCGGGACCGAATGGGCGATAGGGAAAACGAAGATGATTCGGTGGTTACGGAAAACGACAGCGCCATCGTTCAACTGGTGAACAAAATCATCATCGATGCCCATCGTCAGGGCGCTTCGGACATTCATTTCGAACCCGGACACCGCGGGGGCCATGCCACCGTCAGACTGAGGGTGGATGGTGCGTGCAAGGTATATCAGACCATTCCGTCCTCATTCAGGCGGGCCATCGTTTCCCGCCTGAAGATCATGTCCGATCTGGACATATCCGAGAAGCGCCTGCCCCAGGACGGGAAAATCAAGTTTAGAAAATTCGCACCGCTCAACATCGAGCTGAGAGTGGCGACGATCCCAACGGCAGGGGGAAATGAAGATGTGGTTCTCCGAATCCTGTCCGGCCGGTGAACCCCTGGGGCTCCACGAACTGGGGATGGCCGCCAGGAATTATGAATGCTTTTCCGATCTGATCACCAAACCTTACGGCATGCTCCTCGTGGCTGGCCCTACAGGAAGCGGGAAGACCACGACCCTTCATGCCGCCCTGGCCCGGGTGAACCAACCCGAGATGAAGATCTGGACCGCTGAGGATCCGGTGGAGATCTCCCACGAAGGTCTTCGTCAGGTTCAGGTGAAGCCCAAGATCGGGTTGAATTTCTCGGCAGCCATGCGGGCTTTCCTGAGAGCGGACCCCGATATCATCATGGTGGGCGAAATCAGGGACCGGGAGACGGCTTCCATGGCCATTGAGGCTTCACTCACCGGGCATCTCGTTTTCAGTACCCTTCACACCAACAGTGCATCGGAGACAGTGGTCCGGTTGTTGGACATGGGTATGGATCCATTTAATTTTTCAGACGCCTTGCTGGGTGTCCTGGCGCAACGGTTGGTCAAGACCCTGTGCGAGGAATGCAGGGAGTCTTATCAGCCTTCGGAACGGGAGTTTGATGCGTTGGCGCACGCCTACGGAGGCGGCTTTGAGACCCTTGGCGTTTGCCGGAGCGACGTGACCCTTTACCGGGCACGCGGCTGCCACCGCTGTGGTCGTTCGGGATACCGGGGTCGCAGTGGGATTCATGAGCTTCTCGTGGTGAGCGACCCCATAAAGGACCTGATCCAGGGGCGGGCGCGAGTGGATGATATCAGGGCAAAGGCGGTCACGGAAGGTATGACGACCCTCATGCAGGATGGCATCCGAAAGGTTTTTTTGGGGCATTCCGATTTGGCGCAAGTAAGAAGGGTGTGCATGAGATAGACGGAGGGTCGGTTCCACAAAAGGGGCGGTACACGAACGCCTTTGCTTATTTCCTGCCACGTGAAGACGATCAGGCCTCGTCCCATCGCGGCCACGCCTGTCAAACCATGATCATGGCCGGATATCCAATTCCTCCATTCGATTGAGGATGGTCTTGTAGCTGACCTGGAGGAGCTCTGCGGCCTTTCGTCTGTTCCAGCGCGTCTCCTTGAGGGCCATCACAATGGCTTCCTTTTCGATCTCCGAGACGTAGGTGTGGGTGATCTTCTTGAGCGAGAAGTCGCTTTCTCTGAAGAACTTTTTGACTTTGTTGTCGGACCAGCTCCTTCCTAGACCGCTCTCCTCAAAACGAATGGATTCGGCGCTGTTGTCGATGCCATCGCCCAGTTGGAGCTCTTTGAAAACAGCGTCCCAGTCCCTCAAGACGAGGGCGCGTCTGACCACATTTTCCAGTTCTCGAACATTGCCAGGCCAGTGATAGACCTGAAAGAGTTTGATGACCTTGTCCGGTATCTCCAGGGGTTCCTTTCTGAATTCATGACAGTACTTGTTCATAAAATAATGGGCCAGAATGGACATATCCTCTTTTCTTTCCCTGAGGGGCTGGGCGTGGATATTCACAATATTCAGACGATAGTACAGGTCTTTTCTGAAGGTACCTTCCATCACCTTTTTGTGGAGGTGCGCGTTGGTGGCCACAACGACCCTGGCATCCACCGAACGGTCCTCTGTGCCCCCCAGCCGCGCAAAGGCCTTGTCCTCGAGCACCTGCAGAAACTTGACTTGCAGATTCAGAGAAAGGTCTCCCATTTCATCGACGAACAGGGTTCCCCCCTGAGCCAATTCAATGCGCCCCGGTTTGGTCTTGTGGGCCCCGGTAAACGCCCCTTTCTGAAACCCGAACATCTCACTTTCAAGTAATTCGTCGGGAAGTGCGGCACAGTTGATCTTGACCAGGGGCCCGTGACGTCTGGGGGAGTGATAATGGATGGCGCGAGCGATGAGTTCCTTTCCCGTACCGCTTTCTCCGGTGATCAACACCGTGATGTCTTTGTCGGAGAGCCGTCTGATCTGTGCCCGTATCCTTCTGAGGCCTTCGCTCTGGCCGAGCATGGCAGAGTAAGGCGGAAGGCGTTCACTTTCCTCCCTTTGCTTCGTTGCGTGCTTAACGACCTCCAAGAGCTCTTGTCGGTTGAAATCGGCCTTGATCTGGTGGATGCCTTCAAAAGGGTAGTCAACCGTCTCTCCCGTCTCTCTGCCGGGGACATCGGTCAAGGCCAAGACCGGCGTGTGAGCATGCGTGATTCTTATGTCTGTGATCAGTCTGAGACGGACGTCAGGCACAATGGCGGGGCCGATCACATAGAGGTCGCAGTTCAGATTTTCAAGCTCACGGATCGAAATCTGAGGTCCAACCAGGGAGATGGTCTGAATCCCTGCTTCCTTCAGTCTTTCTTGGAGCTGGGAAGGGACGGGGCCCTTGACATCGATGATTACGTTTTGCAGATCCACTCCCATGGCTTTCCCCAAAATCAAACCCTACACAGCAAGGCCCAAAGCCAGTGCTTCCTCTCGCAAGGCCCTGTCAAGGGCCTGCCCCAAGGCTTCCATCCCGCAAGGCTTTGTGAGATAGCCCTTGATCAGGTCTCCGATGGAGTCATGGACAGCATCGGGCCATGATTCCTCATACCCCGAGACGATCACGATTTTGGCCGCCCCGTCTGCCTTCAGGATCTCTTTGATGCAAGAAATGCCATCCATTTCGGGCATGCTCCTATCCATGAGCACAACGTCCGGTTTCCAGGCAAGGTATTTTCTAAGACATTCCGTGGACTTTTCAATGGCGAGCACCTCGTAGCCAAGTGCCCGTGTTTGGGCCGCCATGGCATCCAGTGTGACCTTTTCATCGTCCACAATCATGACCTTTTCTCCCTTGCCAAAGTGGATCACCTTGGAAGGCTCGGTGCGTTGAGAGTCCCCCAGGTCTTCCACGGCAGGGAAAGCGAGTCGGAAGGTGGTGCCTTTACCCGGTCTTGACGTCACACTAACGGATCCCTGGTGTTGTTCCACGATGCCATGGACCGTAGAGAGGCCTAACCCCGTTCCCTTACCCACTTCCTTTGATGTGAAAAAGGGCTCAAAAATCCTTTCTTCTGTCACTTTATCCATGCCATGGCCCGTATCCGACACGTGGACCACGACCTTTTTCTTGATCTTTCGCCCGCTGATTCGGACTTCACCACCATCCGGCATGGCATCCCTTGCATTGGTGAGCAGATTCATGAATGCCTGGCTCATCAGGGTCCAGTTGCCGACGATGAAAAGCTTCTCTTCAAGCTCCAGATTGATCCGGATCCGTTTGTCGAACATTCTGGTTGTGATCCGATAGGTCTCTCGGATCACCTCGGCGAGATCCAGGTTGGTCTCCTCGAGGTTTTCGCCTTTGCTTGAGAAACGAAGCAGGCTGTTGACCAGGTCAACGCCCTTATTTACGGAGTTGTTGATATTCCGAACAACCTCCAAGACTTCTTCCTTGTCACGGTCAATCATCTCGAGGTATTCCGCGTTGCCAAGGATTGCCTGGAGGATATTCCTGAAATTGTGAGCAACCCCACCTGCAAGTCGGCCGATGGATTCCAGTTTTTGCGATCTCAGGAGCTTTCCTTGCAGTTCCTGTTGCTCTTCTTCGGCGAGGATCTTCTCGGTTACGTCATCACAAAGTGTCACGATTTCGCCTGAAGGCAGGCGATAGATGTCGCACTGTCTCCAGGCTGAAGACCCCTCATCCTCCAATAAGGTTGGGGGAACATGCTGGGATTTCCCTGTGGCCCAAACTTTCTTGATCAGGTCATGCATGCCGAGCTTTTCGTAAACAGGAAGGGTCTCAAAAAGGGGTTTCCCGATGACGGATTCCCTCTGCTTCTCTTCTATCACTTCAGCGGCGCGGTTCATGTCCAGCACGGACGGCGTTTGGCCGGATTCGTCCATGCTGCACACAATCACACCACTCTGCATGTTTTCGAAAATGGCCCTGAACCTGGCCTCGCTGTGTCGAAGCCTTCTTTCTGTCTCCTGGAGGGTTCTTGTTCGGCTTTCGATCATTTTCTCCAGATTGGCATAAAGCAGGGCATTTTCGATGGCGATGGCGGCCGGGCTGCTGAGTCCCGCCAACAGATAAAGGTCTTCTTTTCTAAAGCCGTGTGGAATATCGAGGGTGTCGGCATAAATGGCGCCTCTCACGTGTGACCGGCTGATGAGGGGCACACAGATGACCGACCTGATCCTGAGGGACTTCAGACTGTCTGAGAGCTCGATCTCGTCCTCATTGGAGGTGTCCTGAACAAGGATGGGCACGCCTTCACGAATAACGCGGTCCACGATAGAACGGCTGTATAGGATTTTGGTTTCGAAGGGCTGCCGTCTGGATTTGGATATGATCTCGGAGACGTCCCCTTTATCTTCATCCAGCAACAAAATGGCACATCGGTCCACCCTGCTGAGACTTTCGAAAAGACAGTCCATGATCTTTTCCAGGATCTCATGAATGTCTAAGGATTCCGTCAGCACGCGCGATACACGATAAATCAGTTCCAGATTCCTTGGATTGGTCATGGGCCTGTCCATCAGCAAGGTCAAATCGGAAGGCTTGCCACTCGGATGTTTTAGATTCGGTGTGTTCAGCACGAGGGTGCCATCGACCATGAACCCGCTGTCAATGCAGATAAGGGTATTGCCGATGGCGATGGGGTCTCCCTCACCAACCGGAACCCGATCACCGGGGATGACCAGTTCCCCTTTCATATAAGTGCCGTTGGTGCTGCCAAGGTCCTCCAAGAAGACCCCGTCCGGTGTCCTCATGAATTTGAGATGCCTTGCGGAAATGGCCCGATCACCGATGCGGATATCGTTGGCCGCAGACCTTCCCACCGAGGTCGTCTCCTTCTTGAGGTCGTGGATCTTCCCTTTGCCCGGCCCTTCGATGATGTGAAGTCTCAACATACACCCATCCCCCTTGGAAACAGGTCTCGATCTCCCATTGTCAGGCAGTTTCGGTCGGCGTGGAAAAAAGACGGTCGATGTGTTTCCGCAGGACAGCCATCTTAACCGGTTTGGCTAAGACAACGTTCGCCTTTTTTTCCAAAGCGGCCGCTTCCGGCTCTTTGCCATAGCCGGTGATGGCGATGATTGGGATCATGGGCCATTTTTCCTTTAAGGCCGTCACCACACCCACACCACTGATATAGGGCATGACAATGTCGGTGATCACCATGTCATATCCCCCTGTTTCCAGCTTCTTGAGTCCTTCCATCCCATCCCGCGCAGTGATCACGTCATAGTCAAGGTGCTCCAAGTGCCGGACGATCATCTGAAGGACATCCGGATCATCTTCGATGACGAGGATCGTTTTTTTGTTACTAGGCGGATTCATTCCTCTGCAACCCCCAACTTTTGGAAAGTTTACGTCGATTCAGATGCCCGAGCCGCACTTGGAAATAACCGGTCGCAGGCTTTGTGGAAAATGGTGCCACCACAGAGCCGAGAGTGGATCACCGACTAAATGAGCGTCTCAATGTATTTCAGATCTTGATGTTGGGTGTTTTTCGTCCCAATCGCATGAACCTTTGCCTTTTGCTGTGAGTCCTTCTGCAAATAGATGCGTCCAGAATAGGCGAAATCCGTCTCAAGGATATTCGATTTTCCTCCCTTAGTGAAGACTTTTCTTCTTATGGGGATCTGTGAATCGCCCTGGTTGAGCCTGTGAATCATTTCCTCCGCCTTCAGCTGGAATTCGTCGGTCAAGGATAGAAAACCATTGATCGCGCGGTCTGAGAAGACGAGATTCCTGTAAAGGACGCGAAAACGCTTGGCAGCTGCGTCGGCCTTCTTAAGCTTTTTCCTTGGCTCTTCAGCCCGTCCTTTCAATTCCACCAGTTCCGCTCTGAGGTGGTCCACTTCGCGTTCTAGTTCATCCTTCAAAGCAGTCTGAGATCCGAGGTCAAACTCTAGCCTGGAGATGTCTTCAAATAGAGTCTCCACATCCTTTGAGAGGAGCTCCTTTTCCTCCTGGAGGAGATCAATCCTGGTCAAGTGTTCGCTTTTTCGAGTTTCGATGTCCTCCAAGACCGGTTGGAGCTCACTGAGTCTGTGGCTGAGCTCGGATATCCTATTCTTCTGTTCCGTGTGCTCGATTTCCTTTTCCCTTAGCCGCTTAACAGTGACCCTGTGAAGCAGAACTGCAGAGATGAAAACATAGAGGAGAAGAATGCTGTTGGAGAGCCAACTATTGTATTTGACTTTGATGTCCATCGTCAACAGGAGGCCTTCGTCCAGAGTCCTGTAATTCTCAGCTGCGATGTCCACGTAATGAAGGGGCCCCCGATTCGCTTCCGTCTTGATTCCCAATTCCCCCAACTGGGTGGAGGCCTCGGCCGGATAAAGCGTCTGGCCGCCTTTGGTTCTTACAAGGACACTTGTTCTCACGCCAAGTTTGAACTTGAAGTCGTGCCTGAGGTATTCAGCGACGTTCCTTGCCACTTCCTCCTTTACCGTGCGCCTCCCCTCCAAAATCGCTGCATCGTCCTGAATCAGGATCCGGTTCAGTTCAGCGTACTCACGGCTTTGAAAAAAGCTCTCAATCCCCTGAATGGTCAGCACGTAAAGTGTCGGAGGCAAGAGAATCGAGAGGAATAGGATCCTGAATGAAAGAATCTTCATAGAGGGAAACGGGTAGTGACTCGGTCTTCTAGGTTTTCAGCCTGTTCAGTTGTGCCCCCCCTGGCGTGTCTCCGAGCCTGCAGAGCACGCCAGTCTGAGAGGGCGAGGCAGGCCCGTGCTAATTGGGTTTTTTCGCCAGATCCGCCAAGACCGTTTGCGCTTCTTGGGCCCCTCTGAAGTCCGGGGCGATCTTAAGTGCCTTCTCTAAGTATTCCCGAGCCTGAACCGGCTGATTGCTCTTCGAATAGGCGAGGCCCAAATGATAGTTGATCAAAGCATTTTGGGGCTCCATTTCCGCACTGTCCTGCAGTTCAGCGACGGCGTTGAGATAGCTTCCTTTCAGATAATAAATCCAGCCCAGGGTGTCCATGACGGCGGCGCTTTTGGGCAGTTGCTCTTTGGCCATTTGGGCCAAGCCGAGGGCTTCATCGATATTGCCGCTTCCTTCGGCCAGGTTCCATGCAAGGTTATTGGCTGCTGGGCCAAAGTCCTTCTTAATTTCAAGGGCCTTTCGGTAATATATTCGGGCCTTCTCGCCTTCGCCTTTGTGATCGTAAATGGTCCCGAGCGCCATGTAGGCGGAGAGGTTCCCGGGATTTTTTTCGACAATGCGTTGATACTGGGCCACGGCGTCTTCGAGCTTACCCTGCCGCATATAGACCTTCGCAAGAACTGCGTAAACGGCAACGAGGTTCGGGTTCTTTTCAATTGCCCCTTCCAAAGACTGGCGAGCCTTTTCAAGGTCTCCCTTTGAGAAGTAGATGTTTCCTTCGAGATAATTGATCAGGGCCAACTGATTCTGGTCGAATTCCGGCTTGGCTTTCAGACGGCTGCAAAGGGCCAAGGCCTGATCATGCCTCTTCTCCCTCAGATAGATACGCACCATCAGCACCAACGCCTCATTCTGTTGAGGATTCAGACTCAAGGCCTTTTCAAGCGATTGAAGCGCCAGCTGGGGGCGCTCGGTCACACTAAAAAGCAATCCGAGCCGGACGTGAGCCGGTGCATCATTGGGACTCATGCTCAAGACCCTTTTGAAGGTTGCTTCTGCCTCTGAGAATTTTTTTTCAAGCATCAGCAGGTTGCCGCTGAGGGTTAAGGCCTTTAGGTGATCGGGCGCCTGCTTCAAAACCGGATCCAACTGCTGACGCGCCAGATCTAGACTCCTATCCCGCATGTACAACTCCGCCAGGAGCAGTCTGGCATCCGTATAACGAGGCTCGATTTCGACCGTTTTGGCGAGCGCTTGCTCTGCAAGCCTCCGTTCGCCTTTTTCGACGAGGCAAAGCGCTTTTAGATAGTAGGCATGTGGATCGGAAGGCCTTTCCCGGATAACGACCTCGAAGCGTTCAAGGGCGGCAGCAAAATCTTTCTTGACCAAATAGATCCGACCCTTCAGAAAATTGGCCGCCACATGCCCGCGGTCCCTTTCCAAAGCCTTGTCCACCGCCGTCTCTGCTTCCGATATTTTTTGAAAGTCGAAGTGGAGTTGGGCAATACTCACCAAAACATTTGGGTCATCCTTTTTTATTTCGGCAGCCTTCTCCAGTGTCTCCAGCGCCTGAGGGTATGATTTCCTCCGTGCGTAATAACCGGCCAGGTTAAAGAGGGGAACGATGTCCTCCTCAGGCGCCGATTGAACGGCCTCGAGGTAGGTCGACTCCGCTTGGTCCCATTTCTTCGCACTTTCGTAGAAGCGTGCGAGAATCAGCCGATCCTGATGATCGGCGTTTGGCAAAGACAACATCTTCTTCAATTCCGATTCCGCCCTTTGCGTCTCATCCTTTTTCAAATAAAGGCCAGCAAGCTCCACGTAGGGTTCCCGCGCCTGAGGGTCCAGAGCCTGTGCCTTCAAATAGTATTTTTCAGCCTTTTCCGTTTCGTTTTTGGTGAGGAAGATTCGTCCGAGGGCCAGATGGGTCCTGAAGTGGTTTGGCTCGACCGTCAGTATCTCATTAAGGGTCTTTATGGCGGCGTCGACATCCTTTTCCTGAATATAGATACCTGAGAGCAGTGTCATGGCATCGATGTTTTTGGGTGATTTGCTCAGTATAAGGTCCGCCTTCTTTCTTGCCTCTGCCGGGTTCCTGCCCAGAAGAAAAATCTGGCCAAGCTTGAGTTGGGCATCAAGGTTATCGGGATTGACTGAAGCTGCGCGTGAGAAGGCTTTAAAGGCCTCTCTGCCCTCTTTGAGCTTTAGATACGTTTCACCAAGGCTATAATAGGCGTCCTCGTTTTGGGGGTCCAGTTGGACAACGTTCTTGAGTTCAATGACCGCCTTTCGCAGTTCATTTTTCTCTATATATTGCTTGGCCCGCTTGAGATGTTCTGCTTTTTTTTCTTCGTTGCTGGCACAGGATGGCAGCGAGAACGAGAAAAGGACCAATGCCAGTATGAGAAGCCAAGGCAGATTTGATCGAAAAGCGCCCTTTTTCATCATTCTTTGCTCCTTTCAGCCGGCCTGAACCGAGATGGTTCTGAATAGATTAACGTACAGTTCGAGCAATTTTTTGTCAAACGCATTACCTGTGATGAATGAATCGGCCCATACACATGCGAACTTCAGGCTTGGCGCGAGGAAAGGACACCCGGCAACTGGACTGGTTTGGCGGCCGTGTGTCTCGCCGTGACCCGGGGTCGCCCCGCCTAGGTCTCCAAAGGTCCGATTGGATAAAGGGAAAACGTGCATCTCGCCACATCAACTGATATGTTATCCACCTGTTTTGTGTTGAAAAGAATATCTGAGGCCTTGGTATCGAAAGGAATTAAACATGTCCAAGTCGTTGCGAAGGACGCTGACGGTTCATCCGGTGGAGGCATCGGCGCCATGCCGCATCGATGCTGGAGGGACATGGGATATCCGGGCATTGGCGCTCCCCTTTGCCGAGGAAGTCCCCACCACGGTCAATGCGGCCCTTAGTTTGAGGACGTCCGTGAGGCTTGCCCCCTTTGAGGACGGGCAGGTCAGAATTTCATCGCGAGGATTTGGACGAGACGCGGTTTTTCGCGTATCCTCTCCATCCTTTCGGCCCCCGTTTGGCGCTTATTTTGCGGCCATTTCTCATTTTGGCGTCCACGGGGTGGATGTTAGGATCAGTTCTGAGGCGCCGGTGCGCTCTTCCCTGGGAGGATCCAGTGCAGCCCTCATCGCTCTCATTGAGGCACTGAGAACCGCATGCCGATTCGAGGATGGAGACAAGACCTATTCCAGGGAGGATGCCCTTCATCTTGGATACGCCATTGAGGACGCCATGAGTGGCGGGGGATGCGGCGTTCAGGATCAGGCCGCAGCGGTCTTTGGTGGCGTGCACCAATGGACCTGGCGTTTCGGATGCCTCCATGAGCCATTTGAAAGGTGCCGGCTGTTGGATAGGGCAGGAGAAGAGATCTTTTCAGAGAGAATGATCGTGGCCTTCAGCGGGACGGGACACGCCTCATCAGAGGTCAACCGAAAGTGGGTCAAGGGCTTCCTGGATGGCAAGACGACCAAAGGATGGATTGAGGTAAATCGAATCATCAGAGATTTGGGGCAGGCAATTGGAGCCCAGGATTGGCGTGAGGCGGCGGGGCTCTTGCGGAGAGAGATGCAGGTTCGCCGTGCACTGACACCAGAGGCCCTGATTCCCATTACCGCGACGCTCATTAAGGAGGCAGAGGCGTTGGGCTGCGGGGCAAGGTTTGCGGGCGCAGGGGCAGGGGGGTGCGTGTGGGCGTTAGGCCGAAGGGAGAACATCGAGGACCTTAAGGGCCAATGGTCGCGATCCCTTGCCTCGGTGCGGGGAGGATCAGTGTTGAACTGCCAGGTGGACCCTGCCGGTGTGTCGTCGCTTTAGACGTTGCCTTTTTTCCAAATTTCCCATTAGGTTTGGGTCAGCGCTATTTGGAGGGTGGATCAGCTTTTCATGCTTGCACAGAGGACTTCCAGGTTCCCTGACTGGAAGATGGGTGTCAATTCCATGAACAGGGCGTTGGTGGCCTTTTCCACAAGGAGGATGTCTCCCTCGGTCACGAGGCTCATGTCCATTTCTTGGATGGCCTGCTCCAGGGCCCTAAACTGAGAGCGGAATCCCGCAGCCTCCCCTGCCGTGAAAATGGCCTTGTGAAGATCCAGTATGGTCCCCACGCAGTTTTGGACTCTCAACTTATAATGTTGTTTCAAATCCATTTTTATGCTCTTTCAGTGAGACCCTCCCCTATGCCTTACCTGTCTCTTCAAGCACATCAAAAAACACCTTGTAGAAAAGACGGTTTTCTTTCTGGGCCTTTTGGAGAATCGAGGCAAGCTTATCAAGACTCTTCGGATTCACCACCAAATTGGCGCTCATGGAAAAGGCCATCATGTTGTCCGCCGTCCTGAAGGTGTCGCTGACGAGGACCAGGAACATTTTGCGCCGGATGGACATGGAGAGGTGGTTCAGATGGTCAAGGATCGGACTCTGAAGGAGTTCGATGTTGTCAAACCCTTCGGAGAGCATCAGGAGGTCAAAATGGTGAAGCCTTATTTTGCTGACGGCGTCCCGGGTGTCCGACGTCAGCACTGGCCTGTATCCAAGACCCTCAGCGCACTTCACCAATTTGGCTCCCTCTTCAGGATCCTTGGCCATGATCAACGCCAGCGACCCATCCATTTCCAGGGAGTCGAAAATGGAATCGGTTCCCCCCTGGATCACGGGTGCCAGGGAGTCTTTTTTGGCAAGGGGGGTATCGACGACCGGAGGGGGCAATGGGTTGGGGTCATCCTGTTTCGGGTGTGCGACTGAGAGCCGGTTTTTGCACTTGGGGCAGCTGACCCTTAACTTACCGGTTTGAGGCACTTTGTGGTCAGGAATCATCAGTTTCGTATTGCAGGCTTCACAGATGGTTTCCATAAAATGGACTCCTGAGTCATAGGTCAATTGCGATACTTTTTCGCATAGTCCTCATCAATGGAGAGGTTTTCGATGGTAGTGGTCTTTTCTCCACGAGCGGACTTGATGGAATCGATGGCCCGTTTGACCAGCGCCTTCCTGGAAGCGTAGCTGAGCGCGGTTTGTTCCGTGATGAGGCCCTTCGTATAGTGCTCGACGATAGATTGATCAAAGGTCATCATGCCGAAGGGCTGACTCCCTTCGATGATTTCGTAAAAGGTCTTACCCTCTGATTCGCCATTCAGGATCGCATCCTTTACCCTGAGATTGGTGCCCATGATCTCGAAGGCGGCCACCCGACCACCCCCAACCTTCGGCAATAGGCGCTGACAGGCAACCCAGCGAAGCGTATCCGCCAACCGGATCCTGATTTGCCGTTCCTCCTCCAGCTCAAACATGCCGATGATCCGGTTGATGGTCTGACCCGCGTCGACCGTGTGGATGGT
Organism: uncultured delta proteobacterium; assembly: GCA_963830155.1. Taxonomy (GTDB): domain Bacteria; phylum Desulfobacterota; class DSM-4660; order Desulfatiglandales; family Desulfatiglandaceae; genus CAWHLE01. The sequence goes on from CAWHLE010000007.1 coordinate 319,758, forward strand.
CGACAGGACGAGATGGCCGGTTTCGGCAGCCGAAAGTCCTATCTCGACCGTTTCCCGATCCCTCATCTCCCCCACCAGGATAACCTTGGGAGCTTGCCGCAACGATGCTCTCAGACCGGACGCGAAGGCATCAAAGTCAACGCCAAGCTCCCTTTGGTTGAAAGTGGCCTTCTTCTGTGAGTGGACATATTCGACCGGGTCCTCCAAGGTGACCACGTGTACCGCCAGCTTCTCATTGATTTCGTCACAGATGGCGGCCAGTGACGTGGATTTACCCGTGCCGGTTGCGCCGGTGAGGAGAATGATCCCGTTTCGATCTTGCGCCATCTTAAAAAAGGCAGGAGGAAGTCCCAATTCTTCGATGGTAGGAACCCTGTTGGCCAGTTGGCGCATCACCGTGGAATAGTATCCCTTCTGGGAAAAGATGTTGACCCTGAAACGGGCCTTACCCTCCAGTTGATAGGATGCGTCGCAAGACCCATTACTGAGAAGGGCGCGGGTGAGACGGCGATCGCCCTTGATGAGGTTGAGCGCAAAAGTCTCCGTTTGAAAAGGCGTCAATTTTGGAATCGGGGGATTGAAAGACACGGGCACCAACTGGCCCGAACTTTCCACCTGGAAGGGTTTGTCCACGGTGATGTTAAAGTCCGACACGTTATCCCGGGACTCAAGCAACGCTGTGAGGATATAATCGATCTGTTGTTTTCGCATGGCCCTTCCCCTTTGTGACCTCTCTTGCCTGTCTCTTTTCTCAAAACTGCATTCACAGACTGGGTCCCCGGCTGGAGTTCTCCCCCCTAGACCTCGGTGAAGTCCTCCGGAGGGCTTTTCAGGTGCGGCATGAACCTGCTCTTTTCGTTCGCCTTAGAGTACGCATCTTCCGGGGTGATGACTCTTTTCTTGAGCAGCTCCATGATGGCGTCATCCAGAAGCTGCATGCCGTATTTCTTTCCGGTTTGAAGCATGGAAGGGATCTGAAAGGTCTTCCCTTCCCTGATCAGATTCCTTACGGCGGGCGTAGCAATCATGATTTCAAGGGCAGCGACCCGGCCCTTTCGGTCAGCCTTTTTGAAAAGCGTTTGCGCGATGACGGCCCGAAGCCCATCGGCCAGGGTGTTCCGAATCTGTTGCTGCTGGTTGACGGGGAATACCTCTATGACGCGGTCGACCGTCTTCGCAGCGCTGGTCGTATGGAGGGTGGCGAAGACCAGATGGCCCGTGGCAGAGGCCTCGATGGCAAGCGAGATGGTCTCCAGATCACGCATTTCACCCACCATGATGACGTCGGGATCTTCTCTGAGGGCCCCTCTCAAGGCGGCTGCAAACGAGCGGGTGTGGCTCCCCACTTCTCGGTGATTGATGATGGCCTTCTCGCTCTTGTGGACGAACTCGATGGGGTCTTCGATGGTCAGGATATGATCCTTGCGGATCAAGTTGGCCTCATTCACGATGGCTGCCAGTGTGGTGGATTTTCCGCTACCCGTCGGCCCCGTGACCAGGACGAGCCCGCGGGGCAACGTAGCCAGTCTCTTGATCACATGAGGCAGGCCCAGTTGGTCGCAGGTGAGGATCGTAGAAGGGATTTCCCTGAACACGGCCCCAATCCCGTTGTTCTGCTGGAAGAAGTTGGCCCGGTATCTGGCAAGCCCCGGAATCTCGTAGGCAAAGTCCACATCCCCGGCCTCCTCAAAGAGCTTGACCTTGTCCTCCGGGGCGATCTCATAGAGCATGAATTTCAGGGTATCGTTATCCAGCAGCTGATACTTCACCCTTTCCAGGTCCCCATTGATCCTGAGAACAGGCTGTTGGCCTGCGACCAGATGCAGGTCGGAAGCGCCGTGTTCGTTCATGAGTTTGAAAAACGCATCAATCTGGGCCATGGAACCCTCCTCGAAAAGTCAAGCATGGACTCTGGTTCATTCCTGTGCACTGCAACCAACATGCCAAAATACAGGCGTCCCAGGATCTGTCAAGGACTTCGCCGATCCATCCGCTGACCAGGGTGAAAGCTCATTCCCATTGGCAGCAGCCCCAACGGGATGACAAGGCCGTCGAAAGAGCGCCGCTTTTCCGCCAGAGGTATCAGGATTTTGACGACTCGGAGATAAATATGGACTTCCTCCACGGCCGACATTGCCTTGGATTGAGCCTCCTAAGACGGCCGCCTCTTTGGTTGACATCGATTTCGTTATGGACTAGTGTTTCCAAAATGAGACTCCAGTGGATTCTCGATCCCATGTGGCTGCCGGAGTGAACCGGCGGCGTAGTGGAGTTCTATGGGCAGCGACCCTTGTATGGAAGGGCGCTGACTCCGAGATGTTTCCTGGTGTCTCATCTATAGGTTTTTAACGAGTGGTGCCGCCTGGATCGCGCCGTTCAGGGACGACGAGGACGGTCTGACAGCCCCGGAAAAGCACAAAGGGCCGGAAGCAAATCCCCGACCGTCACTGAAAGGCCTTTCGGTAGCACCGAAAGGTTTTTTTTTACCAAAGACCACGAAAACGGGAGGTTGACGATGAGTCAGGCACGGATCACCATCGCAGATTTGCGGGTCAAGAAGGAGACAGGCCGAAAAATCACCATGATGACCGCGTATGATTATCCCAGTGCAAGGCTGGTAGATCAAGCGGGAATCGACACCATCCTCGTGGGGGATTCTTTGGGCATGGTCGTCCTGGGTTATGCATCCACGGTCCCGGTGACCATGGATGAGATGATCCACCATTGCAAAGCGGTTTGCCGTGGGTCAGGGCGGGCATTTGTCATTGGGGACCTGCCTTTCATGTCCTACCAGGTGAGCGCCGAGAAGGCCGTCGAAAACGCCGGCCGCTTCGTCAAGGAGGCAGGGTGCGATGCCGTCAAATTGGAAGGCGGCACCGAAATGGCCCAGGCGGTGAAGGCCATGGTAAAGGCCGGGATCCCGGTCTGCGCGCACATCGGACTCACCCCCCAGACCGCAACGATGCTGAGCGGATTCAAGGTTCAGGGCAAGGATGCGGAAGGGGCGAGAGATCTGATCCGGTCGGCAAAGGCGTTCCAAGAGGCAGGGGCCTTCATGATTGTCATCGAATGCGTCCCGGATGTGCTTGCAGGCAAAATCACTGCCGAGCTGGCCATTCCCACCATCGGCATTGGCGCCGGCAAGGACTGTGATGGGCAGGTGCTCGTTTACCATGATCTGGTTGGCCTTTTTGATCGGTTTACGCCGAAATTTGTCAAGCGGTACGCGAACCTCGGTCCACTCATCAAGGCGGCCTTGGAGGAATACAAACTGGAGGTGGAATCCGGGACATTCCCAGGCCCTGAACACGTCTTTACCATGAAGCCGGAGGAGGCACAGAAGCTTTAGCGTCCCCCTCCATTAGTGAGAACCAAATTGAGCGGTTCACTTTCGATAAGGTGTAAGGTTTCGGGTTTCAGGATTTGGGGTTTGCTGAAACCCGAACACTGATTTGGTTGCGGCCCGAGGCCCGCATTAGGAGGGCGTTCATGCATTTCTTGATCGTGGGCCCAGGCGCCATGGGATGCCTTTTCGCGGCCATGCTCGCACGCGCCAGCCATCGGATAACCCTCTTGGATTACAGGGACGAGCGTGCCCGGCTCATCAGGGAACGAGGGATCCGCACGGAGGGGATAAGTGGGGAGCACACCGTCGTCGTTGACGCCGTCACGTTGGTCCCCACGCACATCCCAGATGTGGTGGTTGTCTGCGTCAAGGCAAATAGCACCGAAAAGGTGGCCCATGACCTTGCCGGATGGCTTCCTCCCCGGGTCCCGGTTTTGACCCTCCAAAACGGCCTTGGAAATGTGGAACGGCTGGAGAAGGCATTGGGCCGCCAACGGGTCATCGGCGGTATCACGGCGGAAGGTGCCACCTTGCTCGGCCCTGGCCACATCCGGCATGCTGGCCGGGGGGACACACTCATCGGGACCCATGGCCCTGACGTGGAGTGGCTGGCTCGTATCGCTCGCGCGTTCAAGGAGGCTGGATTTGAGACGCGACCAGTGGAAGACGTGGATAGCGTGATTTGGGGGAAGCTCATCATCAATGTGGGAATTAACGCCCTGACAGCCGTTACGCGATTGAAAAATGGCCGGATTCCCGAGATTACGGCCACAAGGGAACTGCTGGCCGCCGCTGTCGAAGAGGCTGTGAAGGTGGCGCAACATAAGGGTATTCGGTTGCCCTATGAGGACCCCGTCCGACGGGTTGAAGCCGTCTGCGAGGCCACTGCCGAAAACATTGCGTCCATGCTCCAGGATGTCCTGAACCATCGGCTTACCGAAGTGGCCTTCATTAACGGGGCTATCGTGCGTGAGGCCATGGCCGCCTCCATTCCGACCCCCGTCAATTGGACGCTCACGCGCCTTGTGGAGGCCATTGAGCAGACCTATCATTTGAGTGTGGCGCATTTCTGAAAGTCATAAAAGGGTGCTCCATGCACCAGTCACTGTAAATGATGCGGGGGAGTGAGGCGCCCATGTCTGCTTCAGGATACGTTGAAGTGGATCTTTTTGCAAAGGATGTTGACACCCTCGATCATCCCCTGGTGAAAGACTTCAGGGTTCTGCTCGAGGAAGTGGCGGAGGAGCACCACTGCCGTTTGACCTCATTCCAAATCGATCAGGGGACCGTCACCTTCTCCTTCGATGACGACGTTCTCATGACGGAAATTATCCGGATTCTGGATACCCGATGATTTCAACGTTCCTCAAATGACATTGCGCGTTGACCTTGACCACATTACGATTTTTTTGGTCGCGCCCCAGATACCTGAAAATATCGGTTCTGCGGCGAGGGCCATGCGCAACATGGGGTTCAGCCGACTCATGCTGGTCAGGCCGAAGAACTGTGATTTGTCCCGAGTACTCAAGACCGCCACCGGGACGTCCATCGACCTCATCGAAGAAATGGGGGTTTGCGACGACCTGACGGAGGCGCTCGCACCCTTTCAATACGTGGCGGGAACGACCGCCCGCACGGGCAGCCAGCGCCCTGCTCTCACGGACCCAAGAAATTTTGCCGAAGGCCTGATTGCGCTCTCCCAGGCCAACGAAGTGGCCGTCCTGTTTGGACCTGAAGATCGCGGTCTGTCAAACGAACAGCTTCGCCTCTGTCATACCATCGTCACAATCCCCACCGCTCAATTTGCATCCTTGAATCTGGCCCAAGCGGTCATGATCGTTTGTTACGAACTCTGGATGGCTGCCGAGGAGAAGGTGCCAGCCCCCGCCCCGCGCCTTGCCGACATCTTCGAGCTGGAGGGCATGTACGCCCACCTGAGCCAGGTTCTGCAAAGGATCGGTTTCATTAACCCTCAGAACCCGGAACACTGGATGCTGAACATCAGACGGTTCCTCTCGCGTCTCCCCCTTCGGGCAAGAGAAGTCAGGATCATCAGGGGCATATGCCGGCAGATTGACTGGTATACCGACCGATTTGAAAAAAGTGGCGGACCGAAAGGGGAATGGGGCGGATAGGAAAGTCGAAAACCGCTAAGTTCAGGCTTCACACACCCGTGCACAGCCTTCCGTCTTGGGGGCCATCCGTTCATAGGCCCACTTAAACTCCGACCAGAGCTGCAGACCAATGCGGTTTTGGGTTTCGGCGATCTCCCGCAGGACCTCCTCATCTGTGAGGGGATTGATCAGGACCGCACGCAGGACCACAATGTTCTGTGGCCGATATCGGGTCGATTCAAGGGTGGTTCTGGAGACGAAATTGGTATCGTCCTGGCGGAGGGCCTTGTGGAGTTTGACGTTGAGGGCGTTGATGATGCGGTTGATCTTTCGGGTAGCACGCTCATCCTCCCTCAACCGCCTTCGGTCGCGAGAGGCCGAACGGGTCCCCTGCAACTGGTCAAGACACTGTTTGACTGATTCGGGTATGAAGCGATAGTTCAGGATGAACAATTGGGGCGTGTTGAGTATTTCGAAATTCACGCGCCGGTTGAGCAACCTCTCAAATTCCCCGGTGGATTGACGGGCCCGTTTGAACAGGAGACCATAACCCTCTCGACCGATGACCTTGAGCGCTGCCCAGGGCTTCAGGCACGAAAAGGGTCTTGAGCCTTCAATGGTGAAGCGGCCGGTATCCACTGAGTTCCGGCGAATGATGTAGTTGGAGGCGTGCCGGAGGACATTTAAGTCACGCTCGTTGTTGAAAAGGACCATGCCCATGGACATGGGGCAATAGAGGAGCTTGTGGGCGTCGATGGAAACGGAGTCGGCCTTCTCGATGCCCCTGAAAAGGGGTTTGTATTCGTCGACCAGCAGCGCGGACCCCCCCCAGCAGGCGTCCACGTGGAAATGGGTGCCGAGATCGGTCGCGATTTGTCCCAACTCATCAAGGAGATCCACGTTCCCCGTCTCCGTGGTGCCTGCGATGCCCACAATGGCTACCACTCGGACGGTTTCGCCCTCCGACCTGTGGAGCTCGTTAATGCGCTTTGCGGAGCTTTCGGATGTCGATTCGGTTGCTTCCGTCAACGGGAATCGTGAGGACGTTTTCTTCGCCGATGCCGAGCAGGTTGGCCGCCTTCCGGATGGAATAGTGCCCCCTTGTGGAGACCAGGATAACGGCCCGCTTCACCTGGTAATGGCTAAGTGCACGACTCATCCCTGCGGCACGAAGTCCCGGAAAATCTCCTTCGGCCGGGAAGGCCTTCTCCCTTGCCACAAGCAAGGCCGTCAGGTTGGCAATGGTCCCGTCCGAGCAGGCGTTTCCCAGGGCAATGCGGGGGTTTTGGATGTGCCGTTCGTAGAATTTTTCACCCTTATCAAAGATCAGGCGGTGAAGCCACGCAATGAGCTCCCGTTCGACAAAGCTCGATGCCTTGGCCGTCTCGATTTTGACCTGATTCTGGTTGAGGGCCGCGATGATCATTTCGAGCAGGATCATGAAATAGGGGACAGCGCTGATCATGTGACCGATGTAGTAAGGGTTTCCCACCTTCACGGAATGGGCGATGACCTTTGTCTTGATTTCAAGGAGGACGTCCTTAATCAGGTGAGGATCCTCGGGAACGGCGATCTGATTAAAGATCTCGCTGAGCTCCGGGAGGCTGATACTGCTGTGGATTCCTCCTTTTTCCTGGAAAAAGCCGTGAATCATGTCAAGGAGCTCGCGGCCGAACTCGACAAACTTGTCGGCCGAATCCGGCATAATGAATAGCTTTCTCAGGTATTCGAAATTGGTCTTGATCTCTTTTGGGGAAGGCGTCATGGGAATGTCGTCCTGATTGAACTTAGGGTTTCGCCCCAATTGGAAAGAATGATGGAATAATGGAAGGTTGGGTTTAGCCGAACGAGGTTATTTTCCATGCCCAGTATTCCAGTATTCCACCATTCCATTATTCCAGGTTGTTGGAAGACCGTGCTTTTCCCATCGGTCTGTCTGCCAGTTGGATGAGCGCCCGAATCCGGTCACTCGAAACGGCCCCTTCCCTGAGAATTCGGGGGGGAGTGGCCGTGACATCCACCAGCGTGGAGCTCATTCCCCCCGGGGCCTCTCCTCCATCAAGAATAAGATCCACCATGGTTCCCAGGTTTCTTTTTACTTCTTTGGCATCCCTGCATGGGGGGGTCCTTGTCACGTTGGCGCTTGTCCCGGTTATGGGCCCCTTCAAGGCCGCGGCGATGGCTGTCGCGAGCGGATGGCTTGAAAAGCGGATACCGATCTTGCCCGTCCCTGACGTGAGAAGAGGATTGAGGCCCTGGGCCGCCCAAAAGACCAGCGTCAAACCGCCGGGCCACAAAGCGGACATCAGGATTTTCGCGGGAGGCGGGATCTCCAAGACAAGGCCAGGCAATACCCGGACGGACGGGATGAGGATAAGGAGCGGTTGGTGATAGCCTCTGGACTTGAGTTCAAAGACCTTTCGGATGCCCGTTTCTCTTGAGATATCGGCCCCAAGTCCGTAAAAGGTCTCAGTGGGAAAGGCCACCACACCGCCTGAGCGGAGGACCCCGACAGCGGTCGAAACTGCGGCCTCCACCTCCGCCTGGGTCAACGCCCGCACGAGCTTGGCGGCTTTCATTTAGCGTTCTCGAAAGCCAAGGCCTTCTCAGCTGCTTCCCTGGTTAAGGCCTTCCGATAATCCATGAGTTTTTGCGCAATGCGGGGATCCTTGAGCGCCAAGATCTCTATTGCCAGTACCGCTGCGTTTTTTGCCCCGCCGGCGCCCACGGCCACGGTTGCGACGGGAATACCCGGGGGCATCTGGACGGTAGAAAGCAAGGCATCGAGTCCGCCGAGCGGCGAAGAATCAATCGGGACCCCAATCACAGGCAAGACCGTGTGCGCTGCGACGAATCCCGCAAGATGGGCGGCCCAACCTGCGCCCGCGATCAAGACCTGGATCCCGCGATCAGCGGCCGAGGACACGTATTCCCGCGTGAGATCAGGCGTCCTGTGTGCGGACAGCACCTTCAGCTCATGGGGGATCCCCAATTGACGGAGCACGTCGCCACAACCCTTCATGATGGATGCGTCCGAAGTGCTTCCCATGATGATTCCGACGAGAGGGCGCTCAAGAGACATACACGTTCCTCCTATCTCGGCCTGTGGACTGGGTCTCTGGACCCGTCACAATTCAACAACGGTTTCCCTGGATCAGATTCCAGGCACCGGAGGACTTCAGGCCTGCTTTACCATCCCCACAAGGGGGTATACGATCATCCCCGCCAACCAGGCGATATCTTCCGCAGAAAGAAAACCTGACACAGTGCGGTCAAAGAGGATGTTCCCATCGGGAGGGAACTCTTCATCGCCCCGCCACATGATCAGTGCGAGAGGTATCATCGGGAGTGCCCTTATCAGGGTCGAGACATCTCCCTGGTCCAAGGGGATCGCCCCGTAAAGCGTCTTCGCCAAGGGGATAAGTCGATCCGGCTGCCGGCCAAAGGCCTCGATCAGGGGATTCTTTGCACGTCTCATAAAGGCATCCAGATAAAACCGCCCATCAGGCACCTCCTGATAGGAAATCCACTCCCCCTTGGGTCTCACGCCGGGACCTGTTACGGCGCCTTCCAGGTAATGCAAGAGCAGAATCTGCTGCTGGATGGGCAAAGTCGCCCCTGTTGCCTCGAAGGCTGGGTCGAGAAGAGGCCAGTCTATCAGAACCATTTTCCCCAGGAATTCCATCCGGATGGATGGTCTGCCCGCCTCATCCTTGCGAAAATCCCCGCCCATGAGATCTGCGGCCCTTTTCGGTTCGACACCGTGAAAGACGGGCCTTCACCAGTTCGAGAGCCTGTTTATAGTCATCAATTCTTGGCATCGTCCGTTCCTGCTGGATAAATAGTGTGTTTCTGTTATAATTTTTTGTCCAAGATATCAAGCTGAATCCGAGTAGCGTGCTATATGGGCCCGGAGGCAAGGTTTGCGCGGAGTTAAACGAAAACAGAAGAACGTGACACCGGGTGTCGGGCATCACCAGACCGAGGGGACCAGTTCACTGTTTAATGCGGCCTTCCAAAGGCTCTCCGGTCTCAAGAAACGGCCGGAAAGGAAGATTTCTGCAAAGACGGAAGAGGTGTCCCCCAAAACCGTCAGGGATGATCTGGACGAGGACCAGTGCTTTCTTGAGGCCGTTTCGGATGTCCGGCCTCTCGGCGGAACCACCCGGAAGGTCTTTTCCATGCCCGACCCCAACCTGCGCCCCGCCCATGCAGCCCCTGATGAGGAGTTGGAGGCCATGGCCCACCTCTCTGACCTGGTCAGTGGAATCGCTGAAATGGATATCACGTCTACGGACGAATATCTGGAGGGCTGTCGTCCATGGATTCAGCCCGAAATTGATGCAGAGATTGAAACGGGGTCATTTTCCGGTCCAGGACTTCCTAGACCTTCACGGTCTGACAAAGCAAGAGGCGGAGGTGAAAATGCGGGACTTCCTGCATCGAAGTCACCTGGTGGGCCTGAGGTGCGTGCTGGTCGTGCACGGCCGTGGGCACAACTCGGAAAACAACATGCCCGTCTTGAAGGAACAGATGCCTGTTTGGCTGGGCAAAGGGGCAGTCCGCAAGATCGTGCTTGCCTTTGCCACCGCAAGGCCCTATGACGGAGGAAGTGGGGCGCTTTACGTTCTACTCAGGCGGGAAGCAGGGCGACGGGCTCTTGGCGAAGGTGAGTGGCACGGAAGGGCCTGGAGGACGAGGCATGTTACGTGGATCCTGGAGCGATCGAAATCGCGAAAGAGATGAACCGGAAGGAATTATACAACATGAGATTGGCGCTCATTGGTTTACCACAGTCGGGACGATCGACGTTTTTTGCAGCATTGACCGGTGCAAGAGGGCAACCCACGGACCACCGGGGCCCTTCGGCGGAGGATCGAATTGCCGCCATCACCGTTCATGACGAACGGGTGGCTTTCCTCTCTGCCCATTACACCCCGAAGAAGACCACTTATGCGCGATTGGAGTACCTTCTCCCCTCCGACGTGGGTGGTGTGGAGCCCGTCAAAGGTGAGAGACCCGTGTGGACCCAGGTTCGAGTGTGCGATGGGCTCGTGCACGTGGTCAGAAATTTTCAGTTGCAGGGCGGGCCAGCCCCGACGCCGGAACAGGATTTTCGGAGCCTGGAAGAGGAGTTGATCCTGACTGACCTGGCAGTGGTCGAAAAGCGGATCGAGAGAATCGAACTGGATAAGAAAAGGGGCAAGAGGCCTGAAGGCGAGGAAGAGTCCTTGCTCTGCACCTGTAGGGAGATCCTGGAGCAAGGGCGGCCGCTACGCAGTGACGAAAAACTCGCCGTGGAGCCTACCCTGAAGGGATTTACCTTCCTTTCTGCCAAGCCCCTGCTCGTGGTTCTCAACAACGGGGATGAGGATGAGACGCTCCCTCCATGGGAGAGAAAACCACTCCGAGCAGAGATCCTGGTCGTCAGGTGCCGCCTTGAGATGGACATCGCCACCATGGACCACGACGAGGCCCGGGAGTTCATGGTGGCTTACGGTCTCAAGGATTCGGCCGTGGACCGTGTCATCGTTGCCTCCCTTGAGCTCCTCAATCGCATATGCTTTTTCACGGTGGGGGAGGACGAAGTGAAGGCCTGGCCGATCGCTGCAGGGACCCAGGCGCTTCTAGCCGCAGGGGCGGTCCACTCTGACATGCAAAAAGGCTTCATCCGGGCGGAGGTCCTCTCTTACGACGATTTCATCCATTATGGGAGTTTTCAAGAGGCCAAGAAGGCTGGGCGTGTGCGCCTGGAAGGGAAGGAGTACACGGTGAGGGACGGGGACCTCATAAATTTCCGGTTCAACGTATGACCGGGGGAGCGCGGGGGGTATCTTTTTGAGCCGCAACTCCAATTCGTTCGAAGCCTTTGGAACGCCCCCCATAATCCAAGGGCTGTCTCGGGAAGGCACAAGAGGTGGTCTATGCTGGAGAGGTCACCTTATGGGACCGTCTGGAAATAAATTCAGGAAATTGGTGCCGTTAATAATGGCGGTGTCATATGTTGCGGCTCAAAAAAGATACCCCCCGCGCTGCTCACAGGGGATATGAATCGTTCAAATTGGGGAATGATTAAATAGAAATGGTCAGTGAGGTCGAAGATGCGTGACAAAATCAAGGTCGGAATCATCGGTGCAGGGGGATATGGGGGTTGCGGTGCTATCGAGCTTATTTACAGCCATCCACACGCGGAGATCAGGGTGCTCATCGACAAGCAGGATGTGGGTGTGCCTATTAGTGAGGTATACCCCCACCTGACGGGGTTCTGTGATATGCCCATCATGGCGCCGGGAGACCCGGGTATTCCCGATGATCTGGACGTGGTACTCTTCGCGACGCCGGACGGGGTCGGCCAGAAGGAAGCGGGTCAATGGCTGGGAAAAGGGGTCAAGGTCATAGACTACAGCGGGGATTTCCGTTTCAACGATCTGGAGACTTACAGGGGTTATGCGGCGAGGATCGGAAGAACGCCGGAGCACGCCTCCCCCCAGCTTTTGCCCCAAACCGCGTACGGGCTCGCCGAGCTCCACAGAGAAGAGATTCAATCCACGAAACTCCTGGGCAATCCAGGTTGCTTCGCGGTGAGCTGCATCCTGGGGCTTTCCCCTGCAGTGAAGGAAAAGCTCATCGAGCTGGAGACGGTCATCTGTGATTCCAAATCAGGAGTTTCCGGCGCGGGTAAGGCGCCAAAACCCACCTTTCACTACCCTGCCCGCTATGAAAACATGAATGCTTATAAGATCACGGGGCACCAGCATGTCTATGAGATCGAAAGGGAGCTGAGCCTCTTAGCAGGGGCGGCCGTGAGAGTGACCTTCACGCCGCACGTGGTGCCCCTCAGTCGAGGGATCCTCACGACCATCTATGCCCGTTTGAATAAAGGTCAGGACCTCAAGAAGCTCTGGGACGCTTATCTGGCCTTTTATGAGAAAGACCCTTTTGTTCGGGTGTTCGGATCGGACAAACCTCAGGCCAGCGTCAATGTGCGTGGCAGCAATTTCTGCAATATCTCACTGAGCGTGGACGAGCGGACCGGGATGCTCATCGCGGTCAGCGTCATCGACAACCTGATGAAAGGGCAGGCCGGTAGTGCCGTTCAGAACATGAACATTATGTTCGGGATGGAAGAGTCTATGGGTTTGTTGCGACCCGGCAATTTCCCATAAAGGCGATTCAAATGAAGGAATTCATAAAGGTCATGAAGGCCCTCTCAGACCCCAATCGCGTCAAGCTTGTGAAAATCCTTCAGCACAAGGTGATGTGCGTATGCGAGATAAGAGAGGCCCTGGGTGTTGCTCAACCCACGGTTTCCAAACACCTGAAGGTTTTGGAAAACGCCGGCCTTGTGGCGTACAAAAAGGACGGTTTGTGGGTGAATTACCACCTCACAGACGGCGCCAGCAGCCCATACGCGGCTTCCCTGCTTGGGAATTTGAAACACTGGCTGGAGGACGCTCCAGAAATCACGCCTCTGGTGAGACGGCTCCCGATGATTCGCCGGGAGGAGGTCTGCAGGCGGTGATCGTCAGCCGCCTTTGGACGAAAACGTAGGTCTCTCCGAAGCGGTGCCCGGCCCTGTGATGTGAAGGGGGCGACAATTCAGATGGGAAAAATTGTGCGGGTCCGCTGCACAGGGGAACGTAATGGGCGAGGATTGGAAAAACAAGGTCGTCTCAGTAGAGAAGGCTTTTTCGAAAGTCAAGCCTGGAATGAGCATTTTCCTCGGAACGGGTGTGGCTGAACCAAGGACTCTGGTAAAGGGCCTCATGGCCTCCGATTCGGGTAAGCTGCGGGACCTGGAGCTGATACAACTTGTCAGCCTGGGCGACACCATATCCGTCGAGGCGCGATACGCGACCAAATTCAGGCTCAAGACCTTTTTCCCCGGCTGGCTTGCCAGTGAGGCCATCACTGCCGGCCGTGTTGACCTGATTCCGAGCAGGTTTTCAAAGATTCCCAGGCTGGTGGAGTCAGGGATCATCAAGATCGATGCGGCTTTTGTCCAGATCACGCCGCCGGACGACTCAGGATACTGTAGTCTGGGGGTTGCAGTGGATGTGGCCAGGCAGGCCATGGAGCGGGCTACCTTGGTGGTCGGCGAAATCAACAGCCAAGTCCCGTACACACTGGGTGATACGTTGGTCCACGTGGACGATTTCGATTATCTGGTCATATCCACCGAGCCCCCGATCTACTTCCCTCGATGGCCGGTCAATGAGGTCTTCGATCGGCTGGGCGCCAATGTGGCCTCCCTTATCCCTGATGGGAGCTGTCTTGCCTTTTCCATCGCACCCATTTTTGAAGCCCTGGTCGGTCACCTGGTGCAGAAAAGACACCTCGGCGTTCATACCCCTTTTTTTACGGATGCACTTATGGATCTGGTCAAGAGCGGTGCGGTGACAAACCGACACAAAAATGTTTTCCGGGGAAAGTGCCTGACTGCTTATGCGTTGGGGACCCGGGAGTTGATGCGCTGGCTTGACCGCAACCCCTTGATCGAATTTCAGTCCATCGATGTGGTGGCGGATCCGAAACGGATCGGGAGCAACGATCGTTTCATGGTCGTCCTCCCGGCCAGGAAGATCGATCTGACGGGGAGCATCGCGCTCCACACAGGCAAAGGGAACGTCGGGGCAGGCCCCGGAGAAGCGCAGGAGTACTTTACCGGCGCGGCCTTTTCCAATGGTGGACGCACCATCATCGCATTGCCGAGCCGCAACCTGCAGGGCAAACCGAATATCATCCTGTCGATCGAGCAGTACCCGAACCAGTTTTCGAACCGTGATGCACTCGACCTGGTGGTGACCGAATATGGCGTCGCTTCCATGACAGGACGGACGGTCCGGGAACGTGCCCTTGCGCTGGTTGATATTGCGCATCCGGAGGATCGGGCTGAACTGGTTCGGTTGGCGAAAGCACAGCATATTCTCTATTCGGATCAGACTTACATGGCGGAGTCCGGTAGGCTCTACCCCGAAAGGCTGGCCCGCACCCACACATTTAAGGAGGGTCTGGCCGTGCGCTTTCGCGCCATCAAGCCATCCGATGAGGAAGAGATGCGGCGGCTTTTCTACCGATTTTCAGATCAATCCCTTTACTATCGTTACTTTTCGCCCATCAAGACCATGCCCCATGAGAAGATGCAGGAATATGTAAACATAGACTATCGTACGACCCTTTCCATCGTCGGGTTGGCGGGTGAGCCCGGTCAGGATCGGATCATCGCGGAGGCCCGATATGCTCAGTTGCCTGGCGAAACCTCTGCGGATGTGGCCTTCATCGTGGATGAGGCATACCAGGGGCGGGGCATCGCAACTTTCTTGCTTCAAATGCTCATTGACGTGGCGAAAGAGAGCGGCATCAGGGGATTCAGCGCTGACGTGCTGGCCACCAACAGGTCGATGCTCCATGTTTTCGAGAAGGTGTCATTCCCCGTTCAGGCTGTCTTGGACGGCGGCGCCTACCACTTGAAAATCGATTTTACGTCGGATACATACCACTGAAGCGACCGAGCATCTCCTTGATTCAATTGAGCTCGCTTGTTGCGCACGATTCAGCCAAGTGGAGACCCGGCGTGAATCCCGCAAGAACCATTACGAAAAGAGGGATCGCTGAAATTGACGGAGAGGGGTCCAGAATGTGTCTGTTGCTGATGGCGATTCGAGCTCACCCTCGATACAAGGCCATATTCGCTGCCAACCGCGACGAATTCTACGATAGGCCCACGGCCCAAGCCGCCTTCTGGGAGGATGCGCCCCAGATCCTTGCGGGCCGGGATCTGAAGGCAGGAGGGACCTGGATGGGGATCACGAGAAGCGGGCGGATCGCGGCCGTGACAAATTATAGGGACCCGTTGACGCATCGTGCGGAGGCGCTGTCAAGAGGGCACCTGGTCAGTGCGTACCTGAACGGTAAAGAGGCCCCGCTCAAGTACATCGGACGGCTGGCTGAGCGGTGGCACCAGTACAATGGCTTCAACCTGGTCCTAGGCGACCGGGATGCGCTCTTTTGGTGCTCCAATCGGGCCGCGAAAGAGAGGCGGTTGGGACCGGGAATTTACGGACTGAGCAATCACTTCCTCGATACCCCGTGGCCCAAAATCGAAAAGGGGAAGGCCGGCCTTAGGGATCTCATCGAGGAAGGCGCCGAGCTGAACCAGGAACGGACCTTTGCGCTGCTCTCCGACCGCCAGGAAGCTGATGAACCCTCTCTTCCGGACACGGGTGTAGGTCTCCCGCTGGAGAGGGTGCTCTCACCCATTTTTATCACCAGCCCGGGCTACGGGACCCGGTCTTCGACGATCTTGCTGGTGGACCAGGCGAACCGGGTCACCTATCTGGAACGGACCTTTCCCCCGGTTTCAGTCCACTCCGATACCGTAAAATACGAATTCCAGATCGAATGATGAAGGCCCGGAGGCCCCCGCTTGTCAGACGAGCACAGTTTACCGACGACAACCGGGGACATTGGCGTTGGGTTGCATGGTTAGTCCTCGCCTAGCAGTCTGTCGGACTTTATTTGTAAGTCAGTGAAATTATTAGATGCAAGATTTTGAACCCAAAAAAAATATTCTAGCAATATCAATTAGTTGAACTCATACCTCTCTTCAAGACCGACAGACTCCTAGGCATCGGGCAAAGGACGATCCTGGAATCGGTTTCAAAACTTGACGCTTTTTACCAGTCCTTCAAATTCCTGCATTTCCTCCTGGCTGAGCTCACGGTGGAACAGTTTCTCGTTGACCAGAATGGGGATTTTCCTGCTCAGGGCAAGCGCTACGGCGTCACTGGGCCGGCTGTCAACCACGTGTTCCTTCCCTTCCGCGCTGAACACCACATTGGCAAAAAAGGTGTTTTCCTTCACGTCGTGGACCTCCGCGCGGATAAAGGTGACGTTGAGTTTTTCGAGGATGCGCAGATAGAGGTCGTGGGTCAGGGGCCTCTCGGGCTTAACCAGTCCTTTTTCTTTGGCGATGGCTGCAAACTCCGCATCTCCGACAAACATCATGAAATAGCGCTTGGCATCGGGTTTTTCCTTGAGGATGACCATGTTTCCGGAACCCGGATCTGAATTTAAATAAATCTCCGTAATGGTGATCATTTCCGTACCTGACATATCTGGGCTCCCAAGAATTCACGTAAGACTAGTCGTTTTTTGAATCCAACCGTCTCGTGCAACGCGTCGCGGGGTCACTCATTTTGTAAATCCGCTTTTCCGATCAGTCAAGGGCCATTATGAAAAGCGCATCAATGCATCACCAGACGAAGAGCCGATCCTTCGCAAATGACCTGATGCAACCATCAATCCCCAAGTATGCCATCACTGGCCTCTTTCGAAGGAACACAAGAGTGGGCGTGTTTGTCTCGGTGTTCGGACCTAAAGAAAAATATGTTGTAAAACCGCATCAAAAAGGCTAAAGATCTCCATCCAGAAGGGGGGCGATTCTTGAGCGGCTCGGAGGGAGCTTGAATGGGTGAATTCCGTGACTATTTCGTATGTAGCAGTTGCCATAACAAAGATTTCAAGGCGATTTACAACTTCTCCTTGCGATTTCACAAGGTCAATTTCTCTGATGACCTGATCTACGACAACCTATCTGAAGAGATATTTCAGTGTACCCAGTGCCAGAAAACCTATACGAAAACGGAGGTTCAGGAGGGATTAGCGGAGCTGAAAATAAGAAGGAAGGGCGGGGTTAGTCAAGGATCCCTTTTTTCGGACGTGTAGACAGCAACGGGATCATGAAGCCTCTTTTTCGTAAAACTGGACCTTGTAGGAACCAAGTTCGATGGTGTCGAAATCTCTCAGCGGGATGCTCTCTTTGACGACTTCCCCATTTACTTTGAGCTTGAGAATCCCGCCTGTGAAGGTGATGGTGTAACCTGCCGGTCTCTTGCTAATGGTGGCCATCGTGGGGCTCATGAGAAGCCCCGAGAGCTTGATCTCCGAATGGCCAGATTTTCCAAGCCGAGTGAGTTTCTTCTTGAGCTCCACCTCGCCAAGCCTGGAGCTATCGATGAAGCTTAGAACCCCTCGCTTTTCCCCGGATCCGCCCGTAGCCGCGGGGACGGTCTGTTTGGCCAGCAATTCACGCTGACTGACCGTATCCAAAATCATGGTCTGATCCGGGTCGACCTGTTGGTCAATCTTCGAAATCGCATCTTCCTCTTTCGCGGCGTCAAGAAACAGAAGGACGTGTTTGCCTACGATGATGTTGTCGCCGTGTTTGAGCTTATGTGAAACCTCCTTCTTGTCGTTCACGAAAGTGCCATTGGTGCTTTGAAGGTCGGTGAGGAGGTGGTCACTCCCGTTCCAATCTATCCTGCAATGAGAACCGGACACGGCCAAGTTGTCAATGACGATGGTATTGTCCGGTTTTCTCCCGATGGTGAGACTCTCCTTCAACAAAGGGTATTCCTTAATCACCTGCTTGTTAAACATCAGAATCAATCTGGCCATGATTCTTTCCTAGTGGCTCCACTCATCAAGCGTCAGGGGTTGATGTAGCACTCATCACTCATCGAACGAGACCGTGGCGTTCTTTTTCTTACGTCTTAAGTTTTCGAACGGACTCCTTGGCTTGAGTCATCAGATCCGCCATCAGGCTCCCGGTTTTTTTGACGACGCCTCCTTGCCGATCCGGACCCTCCCTAAGAGCAACGAAAACGGCCGTGATGTTGTCGTGTCCTCCCCGCTTGAGGGCCTCGCCCACGAGTCTTCTGCAAAGCGACTCGGGGCTGTCGTCCCCAAGGGTGATCTGAAGAATCGTTTCATCGGGGATCAGGTCGGTCACGCCGTCGGAACACAACAGGTAGCGATCATTATCCACAGGTTCTATTTCAAAGATCTCCACATTCACGGACTGTGAGGATCCCAAATTTCTCGTCAGAATGTGCTTGAGTGGAGAACTCTCTGCCTCCGAAGCACTCATAATTCCCATTTCCACTTGCTCTGCCACGACCGTGTGGTCCCGTGACAACCGCTCGATTTGACCATTGCGGACCAGATAGATGCGGCTGTCGCCCACATTTGCGGCCACAACCAGATCCTGGGTGACGGCCACAACCGCCACGGTGGTCCCCATGCCATTATATTGCTGGTGTTCGGCGGCCATCTCATACACGATTCGATTGGCAAGCCTTATGCTGCTCAGGACGTAATTGCCCCGCAGGGAGAGGGATTCCTCCGGGTAGTTATAAATCGCCTCTTCTGGGGCACCCGATTCTTTCCATTGTCTGAAGCTGTTGATGATCATCTCAACAGCCACCCGGCTTGCCACCTCCCCCGCGAGGTGCCCGCCCATCCCATCGGCGACCACGTAAAGGCCGATTGAATCGTCTGCGGAGAAAAAATCCTCGTTTTTTTCTCTTTTAAGACCTACATCGGTTATGCCCGAAGAGTTGATTAGCAAAATCAGTCCTCAGCGTTTAAGGATTAATTAGCCTTTTGGGTCAAACCGGTAACCGAGCCGGACTTGGCCTGCACTGCCTGATCGATCTTGTTGCGCAACAGCCTCAAATACTTGGCCATTTCGTCTGAACTCTTGAATCGGTGGTCCGGATTCTTGGCCAGGGCCTTATCAATGATTTGTTCGACCGCCCTGGGCAATGAGGGATTGATGCTGCGCACAGATGGGTGCCTTGCCTGCGTGATCTGGTACAAAAGCGTGTTGAGTTTTTCCCCCCGAAAGGGCAGTTCCCCGGTCACCAGGTTGAAGAAGAGCACCCCAAGGGAGAAAATATCCGTCTTCGGCCCGATCTTGTGTCCCATGATCTGTTCAGGGGACATGTAATTTGGGGTGCCGAGGACGATGCCAGTTTTGGTCAGGGACGAGGATACGGCCTTCGCGATGCCGAAATCGGTGACCTTCACGCCTCCGTCCTGTAAGATCATGATGTTCGCAGGTTTAATGTCACGGTGTATCACGTTCGCCTTGTGGGCGTGATCGAGCGCCCCGGCGATATTTTCGACGATTTCGACTGCCCTTGGAACCGGAAGCAGGCTTTCCTGTCTGCAATAATAGGAGAGGCTTTTCCCTTCCAGGCACTCCATGGCCATGTAGGTGAGATCGTGGTCTTCCCCCACGTCGAACACCGTTATGATTGACGGATGAGACAGTTGACCGGCGATCTCGGCCTCCCTGAGAAAACGGTTTTTAACCTCCTGAAGCACCTCTTCATCAAAATCGTCCGAAAACCGGATGACTTTGATGGCCACAAATCGGTTGATTTTAGGGTCCTTTGCCTTGTATACCACACCCATCGTGCCTTTGCCCAGCTCTGAGACAATCTGATATCGCCCCACCGCCTTGTTCATTCTTAGGAAGGAGTCCGAGAGCACGGCCCTTCCACCTGCCGTCTCACCGCTTTCAAAAGGCAAAGGCTTTCCTGGTGCTCCAAGTCGCGTGATCCTTTCGTCGGTGTCCTTGTATTTGCCCATCTCGCGGAGCGTTTCGTAAGATCGTAGCGCCTGGGTCAACATGGCGTTTTTTTCATACTCTCGACCAAGATCGTAGAGAAGCTCCTTGATCTCATGGTCTTGGCGGCACTTCATGAATTCCTCGAAGGCTTGGTCGAGCTCCCCCTGCCTGCGATAGTGAAGCCCTAGCAGTTTATGGGTGTCTTCAAGCTCGCGTCTGAGCACGGGAACCGCGAAAAGCGCTCGGATGCCAACCGCCAGGTAAAGGAGAACAACTGCCATGGCCATGTGGCCCGTCTTGACCCAAATTCCAGCTGCAAACAGGGTCGCAACGCCAACCGACAGCGGGGCGAACGCGAGCCCCAAGAGGGTGAAAGCCTTGATGGATACCTTTTTCAGACTAGAAAAAATGGCCCCCAGGACCAGGAGAAAAAATAAGGCTGCCATTTCAAGATAAGGGGCAAGACCAGGCCTCTTGATCCACGATCCCCTCAAGATCGTCTGAACGACCCCGGCGGCGTGGGCGGCTGGATCCGGGAGCGCAATCGCCCCAGGGAGGGCCTGGGACATGGGCGGTGCCAAACAGATCAGTGCAATCTTCCCAGCGCTGGTCTTGGGGATCGATTTGTTGGCGAGCAGTTCCGAACACGAAAGGCGAGATATGGTGTTCTTGGACATTAGCGGCGGAACGAGGATATCACCATCATAAAGCGGGACCCGTCTGTTTCCCAAGAGAAGATCATCAGTGCCCACAAGGACATCCCTCGGAGAGAGGTTGAGGTAGGCCATGGCAACACGCAGGGCAAAAGAAGGCAGCAGGTGCCCTTCGTAATTTGCAAGGACAGGATGGGCTCGACCCAATAGGCCGGGTTTCAGCGTGGGAAGCCTGTGGCCAAGTCCAAGGGCCGCCTCACACAAGCCGGTCGTGGGCAGGTCCAGGTCCCCTGCCACCTGGTACTGACGGGGTAAGGGATCCCCAGCGTTCCGGCCGTCTAGAAAACTCCTCTCCAGCGAACCGTTGGCCACGGTCCCTCGTTGCTTGGTTTTTTCGGATCTTCCCTTTGAAGCGGAAATCGCAACGATGGTGTTACCGGCCTGAGTCATCTGCCTGGCCAAATCCGCCCTGCAGTCCAGCCGCGATTCAAGGCGGTTGAGGTCCTCCTCCAGCCAGTCCGGGACACAGTTCCTTTGCCGTCCACGCCCTTCATCCTTTATCCTTTCCTGAATCCGCCGGAGATCTCTCAATCCTTGGTTTACGTACATCTTGTCGAGGGGAAGATCTATGCCGATCACCTTGGCCTTCCCCATGCTCAGCAACGCCACCACTTGGCCGATGGCCTCTCCGGCGTACCGACTTGATCCTGGGTCATTAAAACCCTTTTGGTCCAGTTCGACCAGGACGATTTCCGGTTCTGCCAGTGCTGCGCGTTTCGCCCTCAACGAGGCGCCAATATCATAAAGGGGTGCCTCGAGTCTCTGAAACCATCCAGCGTTGAAATAGTTCGGGATTCCGAAGAGGAAAAAAAGCGCACCCGCCACGAGGGCATTGAATTTCAGACGCTTGCGATCCATTCAATCCATTGGGTTATCGTACTGAAAACACTATATAATTTGAAGCTCTATTCCATTTCGGCCTGTCAAGTCAAAGAAAACCGGTCTTGCTTGGCCCCATGGGATTAGTGCCCGGCACGATCTTTCATTAGAGATCGGCCCTTACGCAAATGATGATGAAGCCTTTTTGGAGGGTGGGACCCCCAGAGGCATCGGGTGTGAGGGATGGCCCGACTCGAGGAGAGACGGGTTCCCCGGTTTGGGAAAATAGTGGTCCACATGAGGCAAACGGGTGTTTCAAACGACTCAGCCCTGGCCTACAAGCTCACCTCGTATTGCTCCAGATGATATTCCGGTTTGCCGATAATGATGAGGTGCTTCTTGATCCTCTTTTCCATGTCCATAATGGCGTCCTGCTCTTCTTCCTTCAAGACGTTCTCGATGTCGGGATGTACCATAACGACCACGTTCCGCTCTTCTTCGCAGACCACGCATTCCCTCTCAATGTCCCTGAAGATCTCACAGCAAATGGTCTTTTTGGACTTCAGCACACCCCTCCCTTCACAATAGGCGCATGGTTCAGTAAGCAGGCGATTCAGACTCTCCCGGGTTCTTTTTCTCGTCATCTCGATCAAACCGAGATCGGACATCCGGAGAATGTTTGTCTTGGCCTTATCCTTATCGAGGACCTCCTTCAGTGCCAAAAAGACCCGTTCTCGGTTCGCCTTCTTTTCCATGTCGATGAAATCGATGACGATGAGTCCTCCGATGTTCCTGAACCGCAGTTGATACGCGATCTCTTTGACGGCCTCCAGATTCGTTTTGAGGATCGTCTCCTCTAGGTTTCTCTTGCCCACGTAGCTGCCGGTATTCACATCAACCGCGGTCAGGGCCTCCGTCATCTCGATCACGATATATCCGCCGGACTTGAGCCAGACCTTTTTTTCGAGGGCCCGAGATATCTCCATTTCGATCCCATAGGCATCAAAAATAGGGTCTCTGCCATCGTAGAGTTGGACCGAATGGCTCAACCGGGGGGCAAAAGTGTTAATGAACTCCATTACGTTTCGATACTCGTCAGCAGAGTCGATCACCAGACGATCCACTTCTCGTGCAAACAAGTCCCGGACGGCGCGGAGTGAGACGTTCAAATCCCGATAAAGGAGTCCGGCGTTCGACAGCCTGTCCATTCTTGCCTGTATGTCGGACCACAGACGCAGGAGAAAATCCATCTCGGATTTGAGCTGCTCTTTTGAGTCTCCCTCGCTCACCGTTCTTGCAATGAATCCCATGCCAGGGGGCCTCATCTCCTGGATGACGGATCTGAGCCGGTCCCTCTCTTCCTTTTCTTCGATCTTGCGGGAAATGCCTATATGATTGACCGTCGGCATAAGGACCAGATGCCTTCCCGCCAAAGAGACGTGGGATGTGAGCCTCGCCCCCTTGCTCCCCAGCGGTTCTTTGGCCACCTGGACCATGATATCTTGACCCTCATGGAGTAGCTCCTCTATTTTGAATGGGATGCTTTCCACTCGTTCTCGCGGAGATTCGACTCCACTTGCGGCCTTCACCTCTTCGGCTGAATGATGGTTGCTCATCATGAGTCGTTCGAAGTCGAGCAGTTCCTTGTGCACATCCGTAACGTAAAGAAATCCCGTCCTCTCCAACCCGATATCCACAAAGGCGGCCTGCATTCCTGGAAGAACCCTGACGACTTTTCCCCGATAGATGTTGCCCATCAATTCCTGGCCGGTCTTCCGTTCAATGTGGAGTTCGATCACCTGCCCGTTCTCCACCAAAGCAACCCTGGTTTCGTGAGGTCTTGCGTTTATAACGAGCTCACTTGACATGAGACGATCCCCGACGCCTGATACGATGGGTTGAATGGCACAACAACGTTTTCACCTATGTCCCCTGTTCACTCAAGAACCTGCATTGTTTTGATGATCCTGGCTGCACGTACCTGTGATTCCGTCAGGCCGAAAACCGTTCTGAGCAGGTCCAGAGGTTTGAGCTCCGGACCCTCAGCATGCGCCGTGACCATGTTAATCTCGCCAGTGGATAATATTTCAATGGATCTCACCAGCGGCCTGGCGTTGACCACGATTTGACCGTTTTTCCCCTGTTTCGTAGCCGGCACCAGATCGGCTTTTAAGAACTTCTCTAACTCCTCCGCGCTGGGCCGGGCGTCGTTCAACGTGATAAGAAATCGACTTTCTTTGAGCCTTGCACCACCCTGTCCCCGATTTAATGGTTCCGCCATGGTAATGCGGATGGGGCCGGGGAGCTGCGCGTTGACCTTCGCAACGAGCTCTTCAACCGGAAAGGGTTCTGTCAACTCCACATCGACTGTTTCGACGAGGCTCTCAGTGCCTACAGGGAGGGCACAGGTGAAAGTCACCTTTGGCATGGGGTGGAACCCTTCCGAATGGGCCAATGGTAGCCCCGCCCTCCTCATGGCCCTTATGAAAAGCCTAACCAGTTCCAAATGGCTCAAATGTCTAAACAGATCAAGCTTTGTAAAGGTCAAGCGATACTTGGCGGCCCTCAGTGGGTGTTCCCGTCCTTCTGGCCTAATGACGCTTTGGCCGGAGGGCTGCCATGAGGGATGAAGGATCGGTTTGATGGTTTCCTGGTCGCATACCCCACAGTTCAAACAGTGCAGTCGGCAGTCAGGTGTTGTCACCGAGTCCACGGCCCTGTGCCACTCCTCTTTCATGTAATGCTTCGAGACCCTTGAATGGATGTGATCCCAGGGGAGACACTCGTCCAAGTCCCTCAGCCGGTGGGCATAGACGTCAGGATCCAAGTTGGTCATGGCGAAGGCCTGACGCCATCGGCTGATGTCGAAATGTTCGGTCCATCCATCGAACCTCGCGCCGAGTTTCCAGGCCTCCAAGACAGCCTTAGCGAGCCTCCGATCTCCTCTTGAAAAGACACCTTCAAGCCAGCTCATTTCAGGCTGATTCCACTTGACACGGATGGCCCGGTGCTTCATCAACGCCTCTTGAATGACTCGGATCCGGCCTGCGCTCTCATTCAATCCGAGCTGGGAGGCCCATTGAAAGGGAGTATGGGCCTTTGGGACAAAGGCAGCCACGCTCACGTTCAATTTGGGGTGCCTTCCCCTTTTAGGTGCCTTTGCCGCGACCGCTTTAGCTAGTCGGATGATATCATGGACGTCATCCAACTCTTCCAAGGGGAGACCGACCATGAAATAGAGCTTGATCAGGTTCCATCCGGCCCCATAGACCGACTGCGCCATCAAGAGCACCTGATCCTGGGTCAAACCTTTGTTGATGACCTTTCTTAAGCGCTCGCTTCCGGCTTCCACGGCCAAAGTGAAACCTGTTTTTCTCACCCGTTTGACTTGGTCGATCCATGAAGGACTCAGACTGTCTACCCGCAGAGAAGGGAGGCTTACTGCGATTCTTTCGGACGCGTGTTTGTCCATCAAGGCTTTGAGCAAGGGCTCGATGGCGCTGTAATCACCGGAACTGAGTGAAAGCAAAGACAAATCCTCGTAACCGGTCAAACAGAGCGTTTTTTCGGCGAGTTCCAGGACTCCGTTCGGATCCCTTTCGCGGACAGGCCTGTAAATCATGCCCGCCTGACAAAAACGGCATCCACGGGTGCAGCCTCTCGCTATTTCAATGGCAACTCGGTCGTGGATAAGCTCCGTGAAGGGAACGATCTGGCCGGCGGATAACGGGACATGCTCCAGGGAGGGGATGATGGACTTGTCCACATGGCTGTAACCATCCATAAGAGGTTCTACCGCCTCCAGAGACCCCTCTCTGCCATAATGGCACGCAAAAAGAGACGGGACATAGACGCCGGTAATCCTGGAAAACCTTTTCAGAATTTCTTGTCTATTTTTGATGCCATCCCGCTTGGACGTTCGAACAGTCTTGCAGATCTCGATGGCGGGAATTTCGCCGTCTCCGATGACGAAAAGGTCAAAGAAGTCTGCCACTGGCTCGGGATTGAAGCATGCCGGCCCACCGGCGATGACAAGCGGGTCGTTCTCCTTTCTTTGGTGAGCCAGAAAGGGAACCCCTCCCAGATCGAGCATCGTCAAGACATTCGTATAAGATAGCTCGTGCTGCAGGCTGAAGCCGACAATGTCGAAGTCGGAAAGGGGGCTTCCCGATTCCAGCGTGGTGAGTCGCAGACCACGGGTCTTCATCTCCCTTTCCAGATCCACCCATGGGCAGAATGCTCTTTCCGCGGTCAGCCATTCCTGATCGTTCAAAAGGTAATAGAGGATTCGCAGTCCGAGGTGAGACATCCCCACCTCATATAGGTCCGGGAAGGCGAGGGCGATGGAGACCTCGGTTTGAGAGAGGTCCTTCTTTATGGCGTTGATTTCATGGCCGATGTAGCGGCTTGGCCGCCGTATTTCTGAAAACCAGTGGCTATCAAACATGGATCTGCTCGCTAAATTCGCTTTCAATGACTGTGACCTTCACTAGCGAAAAGGACTGCCGCCCCAAGGGATTGCTCGCCCTGGAAACCGGGCAAGTCCGTCTAACATGAAAGGAAAAGGGGGCCCAAAAAAACCTGGGAGAACCGAAGCCTTACCCATTTCGACGTGCTCGCAGCCTATCGGCGCGCTGAATCCAATGCAAAGGATGGGTGCGATCCAGGGGGGAAAGCGTCCTGGGGGGCCGTGTCCTCGCACCCCATCTGGTGGCCAGGAAATGGGTGTCATTCAACGGTGCCGGTCGAGTTCCCCAGGCCTGATACTCCCCGCAGAAGGCGGGCGGGATATCCAAATCCTTCTTCAAAACCATAACATAACCCCTGATCAATTGCCACAGACAACCGATCCTGGGCTTTGAGATTGCTCCTCACTGCCCTTAAGAACTCAAAGAATGAAATGGTCCACCCAATCGATTCCTGGGCGACAAAGGCCTAGACGGTTAAAACTTAGCGAGACAGGGGCAGGATAACGGAGACTTCAGCGCCGCCGTCCAAATGGTTGGTCCCTTGAACTTGTCCTTTGAGTCCTTCCGTTATACGTTTGACGATGGGTAGACCCAGACCAGATCCCTCCGGTTTTGTCGTGAAAAATGGTGTGAAAAGGTTTTCAAGCGCCTTGGATTCAAATCCCTTTCCCGTGTCTCGAATGGTCACCTTTACCTTTGCCGGAAGGTTGTTTTCCGTTGAGGGGCCCTCAAGGAGCTCGGTTGCCAAAAAAAGCGATCCGCCGTGCGGCATGGCTTCAACCGCGTTCAGAAAGAGATTCCAGAGCATTTGTCTGATCTGATCAGCGTCCGATTCGAGATGGACCGGACAAGGGAGGCTCCTGCGCACCTGGATTTGTTTATTCCAGTGCTGGCTTTTCTGGAAGAGATCAAGAGATTCCTGGATAAGTTGATTTAGCTCAAATCTTTCAAAGTTAGCCTTTCTGGGTCTGGCGAACAGCAGGAATTCATTCACAAGGTGGTTCAACCGGTCGATCTCCCGCATCACGATGTCCATCAGCCGCCGGTTCATATCCTCCTTTGAGGACCCCTCTTTCAAGAGCTGGATCGAGCCGCTGATGGAGGCAAGCGGATTGCGAATTTCATGGGCAATGGCCGCCGCCAGTTCACCGATGAGCGCCAGGCCTTCTACCCGCTTCATTTCTTCTTCTATTTGTCGAAGCTCGGTCAAATCCTGAAAGGCCAGGATCTGGCCCCGCTGATCACTCCCAGGCAGCGGGAAGGGGGTGATGCAGAAGCGTAGATAGCGGTCGTTGCCATGATCTCTTGGATAGCGGAGATCAATGAAACGGCCTCGTTTTGCGGGTGAGTATGAAGGGGAAGGTTGACCGTCTTTGAGGTGGTCCAGAAGAAACGGGAAGAGGGTTTCCGCCTGATTTCCGATCACCTCCATGCGCTTCACCCCGAAAATATCCTCTGCAGCTGGATTCAACAGGATGATTCGATGACTGCCATCCAGGGCAATCAATCCGGAGTCGACGCCCTGGATGATGCTTTCATTGAGGGCCTCGAGTTTGTCGAAGTCGATCTGCTTGGCCTTTAGCTCGACGTGGCTGCGCCTGGCCTGCTCGGAAAGATAACTGCTTAGGTACGAGACCAGGTAGAAGCCGGTGGCGTTAACCAAAAAGAGGAAGACAACCTCCGACCCCTTATACGCCCCAAGACCTGGCCCCCTAGCCCCCAGCGGGGAGATGACCCCATAATAGTGACAAAAGACCAGCGTCCCGTAGGTGAGGCTGCAAGCGGTCGCAATGGCCAACCCTCCTTTCCTGTAAAGCATGATCCCGGCGCTGATGATATTGAGCACGTAGAGGATGGAAAAGATGCTGTCGATGCCCCCGGTGGTCAGGACGATGGCGGAGATGGAGAAGGTGTCCAGGAGGAGTTGAAGATAGGCTAACCATTCCAGCCGTCTCGAATACTTCAGAATCAAGACGTAGACAAAGGTCAGCAGGTAAATGCAGACGATGATAAGGAAGTGAGCGGTTTGGATCTGTCCGAAATAGGTAGCCCCCTCCCTGAGTTGAATGAAGAGGGACGCACCCAGGAAGATGGATACCAGCACCACCCTCAGGAACATCAAAGCCTGTAGACGCCTGTAGAGCTCTGGCAGTGACCTCTTGGATGCGGATCCGGGCATGTGGGGAAATCAGCCCATCGCAGCGGCCATTTTGAATATGGGCAGGTACATGGCGATGACCATTCCGCCGATGGTGCCTCCCAGAAACACCATAAGAAGGGGTTCCAACATTGAGGTCAGGGCCTCAACGGCCGCATCAACCTCATCGTCGTAGAAGTCAGCGATTTTCTCCAGCATCGTGTCTAAAGCGCCTGTGGCCTCTCCAACTGAGATCATCTGTACCACCATGGCTGGGAATATCCCCGTCTCTGAAAGCGGCTCCGCGATAGTTTGGCCTTCCGCGATGCTTGCCCTGACTTCGTAGATTACTTCTTCAAGGATCACATTGCCCGAGGTCTTGGCAACAATTTCAAGGGCGTCGAGAATCGGGACACCGCTGCTGATCATGGTGCTCAGGGTGCGCGTAAACCTTGCCACGGCCACCTTTTTCAAGAGCGGCCCGAAGACAGGAAGCTTCAGCAAAATGGCGTCCGTCCTTTTTCGCCCGCCTTCGGAACGGCGGTAAAACCTGAACAGCACACCAAGCAGGATGAACGCGCCGATCAGGTAGTGAACATTGGACTTGACAAATCGACTGAGGTTCACCACGAACTGGGTTGGCAAGGGGAGAGCGGACCCCACGCTCTTGAACATCTCTTCAAAAACCGGGATCACGAAGATGAGAATGACCGACAGTACGATGATAGCGATGGCGACAACCACGGCGGGGTAAATCATCGCCCCCTTAATCTTTGATCGCAGCTTTTCGGCCTTTTCGATATAGGTCGCAAGCCGCTGGAGGACCGTATCCAGGACGCCGCCCACCTCACCGGCGGCCACGAGATTGACATACAGATCATCGAACACCTTCGGGTGCTTCTTTAGGGCCTCGGCAAGGGTGGATCCGCCCTCCACATCTTTGGTGATTCCCTTAAGGATGTTCTTGAAGGTCTTGTTGTCTGCCTGCTCCGTGAGGACTGTGAGGCCCTGTACGAGGGGAAGCCCGGCGTCGATCATCGTGGAGAACTGCCGTGTAAAGATGACCACGTCCCTCTTCGTCACCTTCGGCTGCATGAAGGCGACATTTTCGAAGAGGTCCTTCGGTTTTGCCTTAATCTTCTTCACACTGAGGTTTCGTCTCTTCAGTTGAAGGCGGGCAATCCGTTCATCCGTGGCTTCAAGTTCGCCCTTGAGGATTCTCCCTTTCCGCGTCTCAGCAACCCATTTATAAACTGGCATGTGGCTCTCCTTGAAGGCTCCAGGCTTAACTGAGGATCGGTTGCCGCATCGTAAAACTTGAATTGATTCTTGTATGTTACGGTAAGACGGCGTGAGGTTAGAGAATTTGTCGGAACCTGTCAAGGTCTCTAAAAAGATGCTTACCGGTGTCGCAGGACCCGAGCGGGCCAAATGGCCCTCATTTCAAATAGTTTATTCTTGACAAGCGGTAGACCGTGAATGTTAAAAGAAGCCTTTCTATACTTTGAGGTAATGGGTTTTGGCCTCTTTCGTCTTGAGCGCGGGGGGATGCCAGCGGGGCATGGATCCCCTGACGTCCTGATGAAGAGGCACACTTGAAATCGCAAGAGGAGGTATTGATTGTGAGCAACGTAACTGCACCCATGGGAGGGAAGATCATAGACGTTAAAGTGAAGCCCGGTGACTCGGTCAATGATGGGGATGAGGTCGTGATCCTTGAGGCCATGAAAATGGAGCTTCCTATCGTTGCAGAGGCCTCTGGGACGGTGAAAGAGGTCAAATGCAAGAAGGGGGATGCGGTTGAGGCAGAGGCGGTGCTCGTGGTTATCGAATAGGCGGTCGTCGTTGCGTTTCCCAACAAGCGCGTGACGAGTTTTCTTTCGCCTTTTCGAGGAATGCAGATGGATATCGAAGACAAGATCAAAGAGCTGGAGAGAAGAAATCTTGAGGCCGAACTGGGCGGCGGTGAGGAGCGAATTGCTCAGCAGCACGCCAGGGGAAAGATGACGGCCAGAGAGCGGATTGACTATCTGTTGGACAAAGGAACTTTTCAGGAGATAGACAAGTTTGTGGTTCATCGCTGCCATGATTTTGGGATGGAAAACAAGAAAATCCCTGGCGACGGGGTGGTCACGGGTTATGGGACCATCCATGGCAGGCTTGCGTTTCTTTTTTCCCAGGACTTTACCGTGTTCGGCGGGTCTCTCAGCGGTCCCTTCGGAGAGAAGGTCTGCAAAATCATGGACCTGGCCCTGAAAAACGGCGCCCCGATCATCGGTCTCAATGACTCCGGAGGGGCGAGAATCCAGGAGGGAGTCGTCAGTCTCGGGAGCTATGGGGAGATCTTCAAGCGGAATGTCTGGGCCTCAGGGGTCGTCCCCCAGATCTCAGTAATAATGGGGCCCTGTGCGGGGGGCGCCGTTTACTCTCCGGCGCTTACCGACTTCACGATCATGGTCAAACAGACCAGCAACATGTTTATCACCGGACCCCAGGTGATCAAGGCGGTGACCGCAGAAAAGGTGACGGCCGAGGAGTTGGGCGGCGCCATGACGCACAACAGCAAGAGCGGTGTTGCGCACTTTGCGGAGGACTCGGATCAGGCCGCCCTTGACCGGGTGAAGGAGCTTTTGAGCTATCTCCCACAAAACTGGCGGGAGAAGCCTCCTTTGGTCCAGTGCACGGATGATCCGGGAAGGGAAGAGAAATCGCTCAATAAGGCCGTCCCGACCAATCCAAAAATGCCTTACGATATGAAGATCATCATCAAGTCAGTCCTGGATCACAACCAATTCCTCGAAATCCAGAAGCACTATGCGAAGAACATGGTCGTGGGCTTCGGGAGGCTGAACGGCCAAGTGGTGGGGATTGTGGCCAATCAGCCCAGGTTCCTGGCAGGATGCCTGGACATCAACGCCTCCATGAAGTGCTCCCGATTTGTGCGGATGTGCGACTGTTTCAACATCCCCCTGGTCACTTTTGTGGATGTCCCCGGCTTCTTGCCTGGCGTCAACCAGGAATACGGCGGTATCATCAAGCACGGCGCCAAGATCATATATGCCTACTGTGAGGCGACGGTTCCCAAGATCTCCGTGATCACGAGAAAGGCATATGGGGGCGCTTACGACGTCATGTCCAGCAAGCATCATGGCGGGGATATCAACTACGCCTATCCTTCAGCGGAGATTGCCGTCATGGGCCCTGAAGGCGCCGTGGATATCATTTTTCGGAAAGAGATCAGTGAATCCGAAGATCCGACTGCCACGAGAGAGAGGCTGATCGGGGAGTATCGAAACAACTTTGCGAGCCCTTTCCGGGCCGCAGAGCTGGGGTATATTGACCAGATCATATTCCCGGAGAACACGAGGCCGAGGCTGATAGATGCGCTGACGATGCTGCAGGGCAAGCGGGATTCCATTCCCACAAGAAGGCACGGAAATATTCCGCTTTAGATCCCTCCGCGATTTGGGCTGTCAAAAAGAGAGGACATTGCGCCGCGTCGCTCAATGTCCTCACGCTTTTGGGACGTTGCATGAAAGTTCCAAACAGGCAATCGAGAGGGGAGGGAAATGGAGGCGACCTCCAGGCTCCCCGAGCGGCCGGTTTTTCCGGGCCACATCCCCCATTCCGAGCCGCCTCAAACCATAACCCCTTTGATTCCGGTCTATATTGAATGCGAGCGGTTTGCGAAAGCGGGGGCCGTGAGGACGTCTCTCCCTGAAAAGGGATGACCGTCGGGGGCAAACCCCAAACTGCAATCGAGGTGCGAGGCTGGGGAAGGGCGTGTGAAATGGATAACGAAACCTTCGGCATGACCGTGACGCTGGTGGGTATGGGGGGAACCCTCCTGACCCTCTGGCTCATCAGTCTCATGATCGTTCTGCTCAAAAAGATCTTCCCACTTACAGATAACGAAAACGTAAACAAGGCGGACCGCTAGACCTGCCGGTGTGTAAGCCAAGGATTTTGCCTCAGTGATCCTCAGAGGCATAACCAGGGTGCCCCCTGGTCTGGCCCAGGGGGCCAAGTCTCAAGCTGGAATCAAGACTAAACCCGGACCGATAATCACGCTCACGGAAAAGCGGTTTTGGTCGGCGATCATCTGGAAAGGATCCATGTCATGCTGGAAAGCGTCTTAACAGGTCTTTCGGGGCTTATGACCGGTACCGAGTATATTTTCACGCAAGGCCTCCCCAATCTCGTCATGCTGGCGGTGGGCTCTGTCCTACTTTTTCTGGGCATCAGGAAAGGAGTCGAACCGCTTCTGCTATTGCCCATCGGGTTCGGGTGTATCCTTGTAAATTTGCCTTTGAGCGAGTTGATGGAACAGGGCGGGGTGCTCAAGACCTTATATGACATGGGCATTATGAACGAGCTCTTTCCCCTCCTGATTTTCGTCGGGATCGGGGCCATGACCGATTTCGGCCCCCTGCTCGAAAACCCAAAGATCGTCTTGCTTGGCGCTGCTGGCCAGTTCGGTATCTTTCTGACGCTGATCCTGGCCCTCGTCTTTGGCTTCTCCAAACTGGAGGCCGTGTGCATCGGCATTATCGGGGCTTGTGACGGACCCACGGCCATCTACGTGACCTCTCAATACGCGCCTCAGCTCCTGGCGGCCGTGTCGGTTGCGGCTTATTCTTATATGTCACTGGTCCCCATCATACAGCCCCCCATCATGCGGTTTTTGACCACTAAAAAGGAGAGGACTGTCCGCATGGGCGTCATACGGAAAACGGTCTCCAAGCGCACACGAATCTTGTTTCCCATTGCGGTGATCATGTTGACAGGGCTCATTGCGCCCAAAGGTCTCCCCCTCATGGGCATGATCATGCTCGGTAATTTCATGAAAGAAAGCGGCGTCGTGACAAGGCTCACCCATGCCTCTGAAAATGAAATCGCCAATATCGTGACCCTGTTTCTTGGGCTTGCCATCGGCGGCACCATGGAAGGCCACACCTTTCTCAGGGCCGAGACCCTTGCCATTTTCGGGCTGGGCTTTGTTGCCATATGTCTTGACACCGTGACCGGGGTCCTCTTCGGAAAGCTTATGTGCTTGCTGACCCACGGCAAGATCAACCCCCTGATCGGGGCAGCGGGGATCTCCGCTTACCCCATGGCGGCGCGGGTGGCCCAGATCCAGGGGCAGAGATACGACAAAAGGAACTACCTGCTCATGCACGCCATGGGCGCCAATACCGGGGGACAGATTGGCTCCGTCATGGCGGCGGCGGTCATGCTTTCTGCCCTGAAAGGCATGGGCATCATTTGAGGGAAGCCTCACCCTCCGCAATGGTACCGGGTTTCTCTGAAAGTCACCGGCTCCGCCTTATCGAGATGAGGCTGCGGGTGTCGCCTCACCCCAAGGCTTCAGCCACAGCCCGACCAATTTCCCCTCCGCCGTTTTCAGACTCTCTCGATATGGCCAGGACAGCCATCATTGATCACTTATTTTTCTCAGACTCGATGGAAGACTCGGCGGCGCCGTGTCCATATTCCGCCTTTTCTGATTTAATCGTTCGCTTCACCAAGAGCTTCCCAACCATAATGACCCCGGCCGCGAAGCCGACCTCCACTGCAACCTGAAAGATCTTTCCGGGAGCAAGGCGCTTTACTATGACAGGATCGGTGATGATCATCTCTCCGCCG
This sequence comes from uncultured delta proteobacterium, assembly GCA_963830155.1. Classification (GTDB taxonomy): domain Bacteria; phylum Desulfobacterota; class DSM-4660; order Desulfatiglandales; family Desulfatiglandaceae; genus CAWHLE01. The sequence goes on from CAWHLE010000007.1 coordinate 353,421, forward strand.
ACCTTGCCAAGAATCGCTGCCCCGGCATAGAGGATAATCGGGAACTTGTCCATGAACATGGAAAGCAGATTGCTCGCAAACACGACAAAGGGGATGCTCAACCCGAGGCCGAAAAGAAGAAGAAACAGGTTTCCATGGGAAGCCCCCGCCACGCCCAACATGTTATCCGTAGCCATGGTGATATCGGCGATGATGATGATTTTGACCGCTTGCCCCATGGTTTTCGCTTCCTTCTCAGTGGTTTCTTCCGGCGCCCCTTCCACGAAAAGCTTAACAGCAATCCAGAGGATCAGCGCGCCGCCGGCCAGCTTGAGGAAATTGACCTGGAGCAACCGAGCAACGAAAAAGGTGAGCACGACCCTGAGCAAAACCGCTGCACCAGCCCCGAACAAAATTCCCTTTCTTCTCTGCTCTTTCGGGAGAGACCTGACTGCCATAGCAATGACCACGGCATTGTCTCCGGCCAGGATCAGGTCGATCATCACGACGCTGAAAAGACCGGACAAGAATTGCCAGTCAAAAGTTATGCTGCCCAGACTCCCTAGATCCAGAGCGCTTTCTCCTCTCTGTCGTTGGTCTATGCTAACACAGTTTCCACAAGGTGGCTGTCTCCGAGATCACTTCCATCATATGGGTTGCGTGATCCGCAACCCTATGCCCTCACAAGGCCCAGCCCCACAAGGTCCCTCCCCACACGGTCACGGCCAGAAAATGCAAGTTCTGACCACCTCCACATGTGGTCGTTTTTCCACTCTATGAGTGATTTGAAAAGAAGACGGAACCGCCCGCCAAGGTTCTTGTTAAGGCGAGGCGCTAGCCTACTATGAAAAAGCGAGCTGTGGGTGTAGATTCAGCAATCATGGAACAGGGATCCGAACGGCTGCCTTTTCCATGAAGACTTCCCATGCGGCGTAGCGCAGACATCACGTGGCTTGGGCCTTCTTCTTCACTTCCGCCCTGTTCACTGCGCCGGATATGATTTTCCCGGAAACCGAAATAGCAACGTAAATAATCATAAGCACGACAAAGACGGCGATGTACCTGAGCGTGAGAGTTGAAAGAATCCACGCCCAGCTGTCTTTCTTTATCGTGACCGTTATTTTTCCGGCTTTGTCTCTCGGAATGGCTATGGAATGCCATGGGCGGTTTCCATCGTCCTCAATATAGGTCATCGCTTCCCATTCGCGAATCTTGATGTCCTTTTCGTTTTTGAGGACATTTTTGAAAAATTCAACGACCTGGTCATGTGACATGTCCACTTCGATGACCATGAGCGCGTCGGTTTTCTTAATCACCTTGCCGCCGGGAATGAGCGGGAGCCCGGGAAAATCATCGGCACCGGCAATGGTTGGAATAACGAGAAGCAAGACAACACTCAAGAGCAGGCAACGTTTCATCTGATAATCCCTCTAATCTCACAATTTGGGTCAAAAGACAGGATGCTTGTTAGAAACAACTCAAGGTTCGGATATGTGTTATTGAAACATGGCTATAAACATGCCGGCTGCAGCGGCTGCCCCTATGGCACCTGCCAAATTAGGCGCCATCGCATGCATGAGCAGGTGATTGGTCTTGTCGTACTTCAGACCCTCGACCTGGGAGACACGTGCTGCCATGGGTACAGCGGAAACCCCTGCGTTACCAATAAGCGGGTTGATCTTTTCTTTGAGAAAGAGGTTCATGATTTTGACTGTCAGGATGGCCCCGAAGGTGCAGACAATGAAATCGATGAGACCCAGGCCAAAAATGAACATCGGTTTCCAGTTGAGGAAATTCTCTGCGCTCATGGTGGCCCCAACGGTGAGCCCTAAGAATGTGACCATAATGTTCATAAGGGGCCCTTGGGCGGTTTCAGCCAGCCTGCCGACCACCCCGCATTCCTTCATCAGATTTCCAAACATAAACAGACCCATCAAGGGAATGACCGCAGGCACCAATATTGCGATAATCCCCACGGTGACCAAGGGGAAGAGGAGCTTTTCACGTCTTGATACGGGTCTCAATTGCCGCATGCGGATCCTTCTTTCCTTCGCTGTCGTCATCAACCTCATGATAGGTGGTTGTATGAGAGGGACCATGGCCATGTAAGAATAGGCCGCGAGGGCGTTGGCTCCCAGAAGATGCGGTGCCAGAAGCTGTGTGAGGTAGATCGTCGTGGGGCCTTCCGCGCCGCCGATGATTCCCACGGAAGCCGCCTCCTTAAGCGTAAAGCCCGCCAAAACCGTCCCTGTGAAAGTGACAAAGACACCCAGCTGTGCCCCCGCGCCTATGAGCATGGTCTTGGGATTGGCGATGAGAGGACCGAAGTCAGTCATGGCACCCAGACCCATAAAGATAACACAAGGAATGACTTCCCACTCTATTCCATAGTGATAAAAGATACGCAAGAGCTGAGCGTGACCTTCGCGAAAGCCCATGAGTGGGACGAGCGGAAAGTTGACAATAAATATCCCGAAGCCGATCGGAACGAGCAAGAGGGGTTCAAATTTTTTTCCTATCCCCAGGTAGATGAACAATGAACCCACGCCCCACATGATAACCATTCGCCAGTCAAAATTGGGGATCCCAGTCAAAAAGAAAGAATTCTTCAACAAGTCCCAGATTTCATTCGCGCTCATTCTGATGTGTTCTCCTGTAGGGTTCCAGCTAAAGTGTAAATCTTCGGACCCTTCCTTCCTCTCCGGTGAGACTGCCGAAGCAGGGTGCAGAAAGAGGAGCCTCTGTCGGGGACGGTTCCGATAAACATGCCCAGATCATGTACAACGGCAATAAAAAAATGTCTATAGAGAATCATTAGATGGATGCGGCAAATTGGGCTAAAAACCGATAATATATAACAAAATCAATTTGTTAACATCATAAGAGATCGAGGAATTGGAATGAATATGACCGTGTCTCGAAGATTTCCACACACGCGACGGCAGAGGTGATAAGGATCACAAATGGGTGAAGGGGGTGGCCTTCCCAATTTCCCCGCCCTCCCAGGGGTGCCACTCGAAGGGCGGGGGATCCAAGCGAAGCCCATACAAAAAGGACCATTTCCGCATGGAACCGATATGGCAGGGCTTCGAGCAGGTGTATCAGGGCTTCGTCGCAACCTTTGCCTCGACGGATGACTTGATCGATTCCGCTTTGCTCCGCAGTTCCAGGTAGTCCATGCGCAGACTTGAGTTGGCAGCCAAGACGCCTTCCATGTACTCTTTTTCCCTGTCCGTAACGAGTCGAAGCCCCAATGCATCAGGAAGACCGCGAATGACGTTACCAGCGGGCACCATGGTAAAAGAGGGGAGGGTCGCCCGCATGACGAGCGCACCCATTCCCAGCCAGACGTTGTTCTCAAGGGTTGCGCTGAACAGAAGGGAGCGGATGGCCAAGAAGCACGCTTGGCCTATGATGCACGGGCCATGAATGACGACCCCATGGGCCACGGACGTCTTGGATCCGATGGTGACCGAAGCGCCGGGGCCGCTGTGGATAATGACGCCGTCCTGGATGTTGACCTCCTCTTCGATTTTGATGGGCGCTACCTTGCCGTCCGACCCGCGCTGGTCGGCCCGGATAACGGTTAATGGGCCCACAAACACGTCTTTCTCAATCTGGACATTGCCGATGATCTGGGCCGAAGGGTCGATCAGCGTGGTGGGGTGGATACTAGGATAATCGCCTGCAAGGTTCGGACGTATGTTGCTCGTTAAAGGAGTCATCCTCTTTACCTCCATCATTTGATTTCCCTTCTTGTTTGGTGGCCGTCGAAATGGCTGTGAGCGGAGGCCCAGGGAATTCTTGCGCCTGCAGCCCGTCTGCGGCCAATGATGATCTTTTCAGCGGCCCTATTTCCGGGCATCGGCATATGTATGAAAACGATAGTAATATTAGGAAAGAAATAGGGAGGCCAGTCAAGCGAAAAATGAGGTGGGTTCATTGGTTAATTCATTGAAGATTACGGAAGTCTCTTGAGGACGCCATCCACCTTTTTGTTTTGCGCCTTGGTGGAGAGAGCTCCACGGGTCGCGATCTGCCATTTCTTCAAAAAGGGAACATGGTTTGTCAGGACCAAACCAGAAATACGTCAAAAAGGGTTTGACACTTCTTCGATACATGAAATATTTAGTCTGAAGACAGTGAGAAATTGGATCAGCATTCGGCTGAATGGGAGGACCGAGCATGAGGGATTCAGCGGGCTATGATCGTTTAGGGGACGCCCTTGAACAGTGGCAGACAAAGGTCGAGAAGGGTCTGGTCAAGAATCCGGAGCGAAAGCCATCCTTTGTCAACACATCCGAGATCCCGACCAGGAGGCTTTATACACCCCTTGATGTAAAAGAGGTGGACTACCTCTCTGAAATCGGATTTCCAGGGGAATACCCCTTTACCAGGGGAGTCCAGCCAACCATGTATCGGGGCAGGTACTGGACCATGCGGCAATATGCAGGTTTTGCCACCGCCGAGGAATCTAATACAAGGTACAAGTTCCTCTTGGAGCAGGGGCAGACAGGTTTGTCGGTGGCCTTTGATCTGCCGACGCAGATCGGGTACGACTCGGATCATGAACTGGCCATCGGCGAAGTTGGAAAGGTGGGGGTTGCCATTGATTCCCTGCGCGACATGGAAACACTTTTTAATGGCATCCCCCTGGACAAGGTCAGCACATCCATGACCATTAATGCGCCCGCCGCGATCCTGCTGGCCATGTATATGGCCGTAGGCGAGAAGCAGGGTGTGCCCGCAGTAAAGCTGACGGGGACGATCCAGAATGACATTCTGAAGGAATACTCTTCACGGGGCACCTACATCTTTCCACCAAAGCCTTCCATGAGAATCATCACCGATATTTTCTCATACTGTGCCGGTCATGTGCCCCAGTGGAATACCATCAGCATCAGCGGGTATCACATCCGGGAGGCAGGCTCCACAGCGGTCCAGGAAGTGGCCTTCACCCTGACAAACGGCATCGCCTATGTGGATGCGGCGATTCGGGCCGGGTTGGATGTGGATACCTTCGGGCCGAGGCTTTCCTTTTTCTTTAACGCCCATTTGGATTTTCTGGAGGAGATTGCGAAATATCGCGCCGCCAGGAGGCTCTGGGCCAAGATCATGAAGGAACGGTTCCATGCCAAAAACCCCCGGTCCTTGATGATTCGGTTTCATACCCAGACGGCGGGTTGCACCCTCACGGCCCAGCAGCCCAAGAACAATATCGTGAGGGTGGCGTTTCAGGCACTGGCCGCTGTCCTCGGCGGGACCCAGTCGCTCCACACCAATTCCATGGACGAGGCAATGGCTCTCCCCTCTGAGGAAGCCGTCCAGATCGCATTAAGGACCCAGCAACTGATTGCCTATGAATCGGGGGTTGCGGATACGGTTGATCCGCTAGGGGGGTCCTATTTTATCGAAGCCCTGACCAATGAAGTTGCAGATCGGGCCGAGCAATATATCCAGAGGATCGACGAGATGGGAGGGGCCGTGGCCGCTATTGAGAACGGCTTTGTCCAGAGGGAAATACAGGACAGCGCCTATAGGTATCAGCGAGAGATCGAGAAGAATGAAAGGGTCGTAGTGGGGCTCAATCGATTCCAGGTTAAGGAGCCGAGGCCCACCAATCTCCTGAGGGTGGACCCGGCGGTTGGCCACTCCCAGATCGAAAAGATCAAGAGGCTCAAGGCGGAAAGAAATGCGGCGATGGTCGAAAACGCGCTTGGCGAGCTCAGGCGCGGCGCCCAAGGCGATGACAATCTGATGCCCCTTATTTTTCAGGCCGTGAAGGCATACGCCACCCTCGGTGAGATCTGCGATGTGCTGAGGCGCGTGTTCGGGGAATACCAGCAGATCAGCACCCTTGGGTGAAGATTTGCCAGGAAGAGGCGTCCCTCGCTCCGAGGCGGATGAGCGCGTGTTGCCAGACGCTGAGGGGATGGACGCCGAGGTGTGAAGACGATATCCGGTTGAGAGGTGTAGATATGGACAAGAAAAAAAAGATCAGGGTGCTAGCCGCAAAACCCGGGCTTGATGGACATGACCGGGGCATCAAGGTGGTGGCAAGGGCCTTGATGGATGCGGGGATGGAGGTCATTTACACGGGTCTCCGACAGACGCCTGTCCAGATCGTTGAGGCGGCCATTCAGGAGGATGTGGATGTGGTTGCCATGAGTATTCTTTCAGGCGCACACGATTATCTCTTCCCCAGGGTCATGGAACTCCTGAGGGAAAAGCGCGCCGAAGGGATGCTGGTCATCGGCGGGGGCATCATCCCGGACGAAGACGTCCCTGGGCTTAAAGCGGCAGGCATCGCCGAGATATTCGGGCCCGGCACGTCCACGGAGGAGATCATCGGCTATATACAAGGCCATGTGGCCGGAGGAGATTAGGGCAGCGTGCGGTTTCAGAACATGTTAGTGAAAGAATTTGCACGGATGTGTACTCCGTACTGGGCCTGCGAGTCTCGAAACAAGGAGGCCCGCTGATGGGCTCCTCGGCAGGCATCGTGAGCATGGGGGCATATTTGCCCGCAAGCGCGATAAATCCAACACAAAAAGACAGATTGGCCAGCTATCTCAGGGACGAAACGCTTCTGCCCAGGGAGTATATCGAACAACTGGAAAGTCAGAATCGACTGCCTGGGAAAATTGAGACCAACTTCGACGGTTGGGCGTCACAGCCGTGGTTTGATGCCTGGTTGGCCAACATGCCGCCCAAGAAGCGAGACGATCCCTTCCAGGGTACCAGAGAGAGACGAAGGGTCCCGCTCGATCCCGTCTCCGTTCGCGAATCGATTATCCCCCACCCCATGCTGCCCTCGGATGCGGAGACACTTGCAGGGGCTCTGGCACTTCTCAATGGAAACATCAACAAGAATGAGATTGACCTTCTCCTGGTGGCGTCTCAGGTGCCCGACCTGCTTTTGCCTGCCAATGCCTCCCTGGTGCAGCACAAACTGAAATTGCCCAACGCTGGCGCCTATCATATCGACACCTGCTGTTCCAGCTTCCTAACCATGCTGGAGATCGCAGAGGCTATGGTCAAGGCCCGCATTAAGGCGAACGTATTGATCATCGCCAGCTATATCGACTCCCTTGTCAGTGACAAGTCCAACTATTTTTCGATCAATACGGGAGATGCAGCCGTTGCCGCGGTAGTGAAAGCGATTGAAGGGAAATACGGCTACCTTGCCTCGGCGTCCACCAGTTACGGGAGCAGGCACGACGGCGTCATCATTCAAAGAAGACCCCCTGAGCTTTTCAGATCGGCCGGGCATGATCACTACTACGAGAGACCGTTTGTAACGTTTTACAATCAGGGTGCCAATAAGGAGATCGCGAACCATGCCCGGGCAGACATGAATCACGTTGTGAAACAGGCATTAGATAAAATGGGATTCACCATAAGCGACATTGATTTCTGCGTGACCCATCAGCCTGTCTATTGGGCAGCAAGTGTATGGCTGGAGGGTCTCGGGATAGAGGAGAAACGTTCGTATAGTTCCTTTGAGAAATACGGTAACATTGCCAATTGTTCGGCGCCCGTGAATCTCTTGGAGGCTATAGAGGCGGGGCTGGTCAAAGAAGGAGATCTTGTTTTAATCGCCTCCTCAGGCGCCGGAGAAAATTACATTGCAATCTTGGAACGTATCACGCCTCACCTCGTGAGATCGCTGACCGCTTAAATATTGTCCATCCATAAATGGCTGTTTTCTGCAACCTCTGCCTCAGATTAGGATTCCAAACCTCGAAATACTACTTTTTATTTTCAAAACCCTTCGTGGTAAATTCCCTTTTGGTTCCGGTCTGTGCGGGTTAATACCTGAGCGGTGAAATTGCGCGCAAAATGGTCACGATTTTTGGTTTCAGGTTTCAGTGTTCAGGTTTCGGCAAACCCCAGATCCTGAAACCCGACACCTGGAACCTTATTTGGTTCCGGCTTGGCCGGGTTAGGGAAAGGATAAACGCGTAAGTATTGATGGGCCGATTCTTCTTATTGTCAAACGGAATTATGTGAAGCATCCACTGGCCCCGCCAGCCAGTGTCAGGTGCTTTTACACTTTGACAATCCTTCGGCCGGATGGCCGGTCTACCCGGTGCGCTCAGAATGAAGGGGCATCTCTTTGCAAACCGATCCTCTACCCGCCGCCCCGTCCCCGTGATCCAAGGAAATGTAGTTATATATTAACGATTTCATATAGATGTGGTCTATGCACCCATCGGCGGAAACCCGCCAAGGCTTGGATACATGTCGTGGGAACCACCAGGCAAGCGATCCGGCTCGCTCTTGCACGAATATTGCAGTGCGAAGGGTTGACTTACGCGCCCGAGGGTGCGAAGGGAAAACCATGGCCACTGTTCAACCCATGACCTTTGTGTTCTGTGACCGAGGAAAAGGGTGATGAGGGTTCAGCTCTATAAGCGCATCTTTCTCAATTTCGTTCTGGTCGTTGTCCTATTCGGGTTGCTGGCTGCGGCCGTGGGGGCCATTTTGATCGATCGATCCACCCTGAACGAGGCGCAGCGGCGGGTGAGCCTTGACCTGCGATCGGCATGGAGCGTTATTCAGGGGGAGTTGGACGGCTTAGAGCTTTTTCTGACCGCCTTAAGCGGGGGCAAACGGGTGCACGAGGCTTTCCATCAGCCCGATTCAGCGGAGCTCCGCGCGCTTCTGGAAGTGGCACGCCGCCAGAGCCGCTTCGATTTCCTCAGCCTCGTCGATACCCAAGGGCGCGTCATTCTGCGCACTTCGGCACCGTACCACACGGGCGATTATTTGACCCAGGATCCCGTCGTCCGTCGGGCCCTCAAAGGCGAGACGGTCAGCGGTTTTGCCATTCTCGATGCGTCCCGACTTCAAGCCGAAGGCGGCGGTCTCGAAGAGAGGGCCTTCATGGTGTTCGAACCCACCCCCAAGGCCAAATCCAGGGCCAAAAGCTTTGAAAGCGCCGGAATGGCGCTTGTCGCTGCCACGCCGGTGGAAGACGAAACCGGCGCCCGCAAAGGAGTCCTCTATGCCGGTATCCTTCTCAATCGTAACCACGCCCTGGTCGACAAAATCCGATCCATCGTTTTTGAAGACCGGCTTTACAATCACAAGCAGTTGGGAACGGTGACCGTTTTTCAGTGGGACAGTCGCGTAGCCACCAATGTTACCCTAGCCAACGGCAACCGGGCCATAGGCACGCGGGTCAGCGAAGCGGTCTATGACAAGGTGCTGGAGAACAACCAGAACTACTACGACCGGGCCTTTGTGGTCAACGACTGGTATCTGAGTGCCTACGACCCCATTCGGGATATCGAAGACAAGGTCATCGGCATCCTCTACGTAGGCGTCTTGGCCAAACAGTACGACGATCTGAAACGAGATCTGTGGACGCTATACGGCCTCTTTTCTTTGGGGGCCGTGATCATCGTTCTGGCCCTTGGGCTGGTCTTTTCACGCCGCCTGACCGGTTCCATCACCCGGCTGGCCAACGCCGCCGGTGAGATCGCCCAGGGGAAGCTCGACATGCAGGTGCCTGAACCGTCCACCGATGACGAGGTGCGGGATTTGACCAAGGCTTTCAACTTTATGGCCGAACGCCTCCGGCAGAGAGAGGAAAGCCTGAAACAGACCAACGATGAGCTCGAACAGGCCAATCGATCCCTGCACGTCGTGAATCGCAATTATCTCGATATGCTCGGTTTCGTATCCCATGAATTGAAAAACACCCTGGGGGTGATCTATACCTCGGCCAAGGCGCTGACCATGGCAGCCATCGGTCAGTTGTCGGCCTCCCAGGAGACCCTGGTCCTGAATATCACCAAGAGCATCGAAAAGGCGGTCAGCATGACCCGCAAGTACCTCGATTTGTCACGCATCGAAAAGGGCGAGCTCAAGGTGACCCTGCGGCCGATGGATATGATTAAGGATGTGGTGGCTCCCCTCCTGGAAGAGTTTCGCGAGGCCATCGCATCCAAGGCGGTGATCGTTTCTAACGAGCTGCCTGCGGCCATCGCCCTGAAGGGCGACCGCGATCTTCTCCAGGTGGTCTATAAAAATCTGATCGACAATGCCCTCAAATACGGACGTCAAGGTGGAACGCTTAAACTGACCTTCACGTCCACGGCGGAGGCACTGCAGTTTGCAGTCTGGAACGAGGGCGAAAACCTTTCCGAAGCACAGCTCGCCCAGGTCTTTGACAAATTTGTCCGGCTGCGGCGCAAGGAGGGTCTGGCGCAGGGCACCGGGCTGGGTCTCTTCATCACCAGGGAAATCATCCGCAAGCATGGCGGCGACATATATGCGCGATGCGAGCAAGACAAGTGGGTCCAATTTACCTTCACACTCCCCATCCATCCCCCTGAGAGCACGGGCGAGTCCCCTCCACCGGGCGGACACCCTTCGGCTCGGCCGGATCGGGGCAGCCTTTAATCCACGGCGGCAGACCTATAGTCGCTTTCCGGAGAGAATGAACGCCATGGCGGCCTTCCGGCCCATGATCTGAGTCGGGAACCCGGATAACCCTGATGCAGGCACGCCCCCATGATCTTCGGGTCAAAGGTGATGCGTTCAAACATCAGACTTTCCTCCCGTTTCACTTTTTCAAGAGCCTCCCGTTACGGTCGTTACCTCTTTCCGGCGGGTCTCGCGCTCGCTCAGAAAAGTGCTCGTGAACCCCCAGTTTTTCGATTCCCTTGGCAGAGCCTCAAAAAGACCTTGGGCGAGTTCCCAGACCTGGTCTGCTTCCAAGCAAGCTCGTTCTCCGAAATCAGTCCCAACTACAATCCGGTTTTCCCCTTTAATAGCATGGAGTGATGGATGGGATCTACAAAGGGTGGATTTAGACTCGATCAGATGATAGATGTCTTAAACCGATCCTCAATCCTTGATATTCACATAAATTCAAGATGTCTTGCTGCAATTATACCACCCTGAAGGTCTGGGCCTTCGGTGGTTCTCCGACGCCGGAGAACTCCACACTTTTCAGGCATCCCTGACAGAGGACATAATAGCGTACCGTGTCTTCCCCGCTGTCGATGAGGTCTTCGAGCCTCGATTTCATCTTCAGGAACGCCTTCTCGTTGAGGTTTGCGCACTCAAAGACAGATTTCTGGACGCGCTCGCCGTATTCCTTGAGCACTTTGACCACTCTGGCCCTCGTGGGGTCTTCAACGATGTCGAAACAGACCAGGTAAAACAATGCTACTCCTCCCATGCGAATGGACGGTAGGGCTTCTCAGGCATCTCAAGGTACTCTCCGAAAGTCCTCACCTGCTGGAGGATGAGCCATCGGTAATTGACCCGCTTGTCGTCGGGCGGGTACTTGATGCTCCTTTTCATCATCTCCTCGTAGGCCTTGATGAAGGTGCGGCTCACGGCGGGTTTCATCTCCACGGGCCGCCGGTTCTTCATTTCCTCCTCGTCCACAAACTCGGCAGGGGGAGGCTCCCGATATATGAAATCCTCTGGCTTTACAACCTGCCGGTTGACAAGGCCCAGGACCAGACGGTCGCCAAGGAAGCTCCTGTACTCCTCCACGAGATCACAGGCGAGGGAGGGCCGGCCGTAGCTCATGTCGTGGAGGGCGCCAAGGTAGGGGTCCAGCCCGCAGGTTTTGATCGCCGAGAGCACCTCGTTGGTGAGCAGGGTATACACAAACGACAGAAGCCCGTTCACCGGGTCAAGGGGCGGGCGCCTGTTCCGACCGTGGAAGTGAAAGAGCGGGTTTCGGATCAGGTGCGGGAAGGCCTCAAAGTAGACCCTGGACCCGGCGCCTTCTACCCCGCGGAGCGCGTCAAGGTCTGACGTCCTATCGATGGAGCGCTCCATGGCCTTGATTCGCGCGACGGAAGTCCGGAGGGCGTCGAGCTTGTGCTGCCTTGCCCGGAGCGCCAGAAAGCGTGCCATGTTCCTGAGCTTTCCCCGCACAACGACACACGCCGTATCAAGGGTGAAACCGGGATCGCTCAGCCTGAGGTACTGGGCCTTTCTGAGCGCCACGTGCTTGTGCTCATCCAGGCCGAGCCTGGCGCGGAACCTTCCCGTTGGCGTCATGAACACGGTCTCGATGCGGTTCTGAATGAGAAAATCCAGCACCGACCCCGTGAGGGACACGTATCCGACCAGGATGAGCCTCTTGAGATCCCGTGCCGGGATGTGATCGAGGACGATATCGCCCTTCACGACCTTCAACGTCCCGCCGTCACGGCGGAGGTAGCTTCCCGGCTCCATGACATAAACGGTCTCCGTCATGTGAGAAACCTCTGGACCTGAGCGATGGCTGCTGTCAGGTTTTCAATCGCCGCCGAAAGATTGTCTGACCTCTCGGTCTTGGCAGTCGCCACCTCGGCCTCTTCTCCCAGGTGCAGCAGTGGGTGGGCGTACTCCCTTTCCCCCTTGAGGACGCAATAGTCCCCCGTGAAGCCGAGGAGTGAATGAATGCGCCTACATCCCAGGGGCCGACCTTTCACCCGACTCAGCTTGAAGTCAACCAGATGTGGGTTGTACTCGGGAAGAGAGGCCATCAGGTTATGCAGGAGGGTCTTGGCCCTTTTCAGGAACCCGACGGTCTGGTACATGATGCGCTCTTCCTTGAGAGAAACAGGCCTTCCTTGCCTGCATCCGGCAAGAATTTGCCCGAGCGGTGGGCAGCAGGCCTCAAGCGTTGAAAGCTCAGGGTAATCGGAGGCCCACTTTTGAAACCTGGGGATGGAGCAGGACCTTGTCGGCCTTCATGTTTTTGAGCGACTCCGAGATGTTCGCCCCACTCGCTGGCCGCACCTGAAAGAGGAACCCCAGCTGTCCTTCGACGGACCGATCCACGCACTCGATAAACCGGGACCGCTTCCCCGTGAGCCTGTGGATGCCCATTGGGAGCTTGACCAAATTTCCGAATCCTTTGCCGGCCAACTGGTCCTGTTTGGGGAAGACCTCCAGGTTGAAGGCAGACAGGTCCCCACCAACGCTTCGGGTAATGCCATCCAAGGCCCTTCTCGCGAGACCGGGCTCGACGGGCGCATCAAAGAGGAACCAGAAGTGAAAGCCCTTGCCCCCGCTGAACTCAAGGAGCGGCTTGAGCCCCAATTTTTGCGCCACTTCTCGGACCCTGGTGAACAGGTATTGGCCTTCCCGCTTGACCAGTGCCCGGTCCTCGGCCGTGGGCCTTTTGCCCCGGCGATCCTTTTTCAAATCCGCATCGATAACCGCGGCCCTGAGGGTGTTGTCAGATTTCAAGAGATAGATGCCATAGGTCTTGCGGCCGCCAAGATGGTCCTCCACATCCTGAGGCTCCATGGGCCGTCTCACGGGCACATACCCCTGTTTGCCCTCCGGTTTGTCCGCCCACTGCCTGGCAAAGCAGTCCTCGCGGCCCGAGAAGAGATCCATGTAGTGGCCGATGAGGTCTTGCCGCTGTCTGAGCCTTTCGAATGGGGCCGCGGCCGCCTCCACATCCCGGTCCGGTTCCACCGCCCTACCATGAATGCGCTCCACCCACATTCTGTGTTTTCGCTCGTCGAGAATGGATCGCGAAAGGGCCAGCACCTGCACCAACTCCTCACGCCGATCCAGGAGCAACAGAAGCTCCAACCTCTCGATCCACACCTCCGCCATCGAAGGGTTCGTGCGGCTTACGTGCGCCAGCACCTGTAGCGCGATATCCACTTCCCCTGCCATCTGCGCAAGCCTTGCCCACCTGAGCTGCTGGTCGGGCTCAACCCGCTGCCAGATCTCTTCACGGCCAAGTATCCGGCGGCACGACTCAGAGCTTTTCCCCTCAAGTACTTCCTTTTCAATCCTGGAAAAGACCAAGTCGAAATTCACCGGTGCGGTCTTGTCCCCGTTATCAAGCTCCCGGTTCGTGACTCCGTCCGTCATCATGCAATGACTTCCTTTCCCGCCTTGATTTTGTCAAGGAGCGCTCGGAGCTTTGGGTATCGCGGGTTGTTCTGCTGAAGCTCTGTTGCGAGCGCCATGGCCTCGTCCAATCGGCCTAGGCGATACGAGCTCGCGGCCATCCAGAACATGCCTTCGTTGTAAAACGTCCCCCACTTCTCGTTGAAAAACGAACAGGCCTGCTCCCCACATCTTGCGCACGCCTCGAAATTTCCGACAGCGTACTCGATCTTTGCAAGCCGCATGAACGTCTTGTGTCGTGAACGTTGGTCCCTTTCAAGTGCGAGCGCGAGGACGCGCCTGGCCCCTTGGAAGTCCCGCAACGCACATAGCACATCCGCCTCCGTCCACCGGTAGTAGGGCCTTCTTAGATTTTCAGGGACCCTTTGCACAGCCTTCATGGCCTGATCAGGCTGACCCATTGCCAGATAGGTCCTGGCGAGGAGTTCGTATACAAAGTCAAAGGGCTCATCGACCCTTCGCTCGATGGCAAAGACGAGGGCATCGCGGGCCTCTGGAAATGCATTCAGATGAAACTGGACCTTCCCCAGGGCGAAATACTTGAAGAGGACAGAGACGTGGTTGGTCTCCTGATCCTCATCCAGACATCGTTTCACGAGCTTGAGGGCTGCCTTGGCCTTGTCCGTCTCCAGGTATGCACTTCCAAGCTGGTAGAGGGCTTTGACGAAGTTTTTCTTCTCCTGGTGGCGTGTCTTCTTCTGTTCTTTGTCCAGCAGGTCCCAGTTGGACACCGCCTTTTCGAAGAGGGGTAGGGCCAGGTCCGTCTTACGCTCGATCTGCCTGAAGAGCATCCCGTCGCGGTAAAAGTTGGTCACGCCGTCCGGCCTGAGCGCCTGGGCTTGCTTGAAATGGGTATGGGCCAACTCCGTCCGTTCGCGGCGTGGGCTGCCGCTCAGAAATATCTCCTTGTTCCTTGCGGCGTAGAGAGAGTTATAGGCGGTATAGGCGAGACTGCTGTGGTAGTGGAAATTATTAGGGTCCCTGGCGACGCAGATCTTGAGCGCTTCAATGGCCTCGTCAAAACGCTTGACCTGGCCGAGCGCGAACGCTACCCTTGACCGGACTTCCAGATCCAGCCGGCAATCCACCAGCTCAGGGGCTTTTTCCTCGACAGGGTGAAACAGGGCCAGCAGGTCCTCCCACTTGCCCTCACGCATGAGCTCATCCATGCCCGAGAGACTGCGGTACAACGCCCGCTTCGCGGCCTCGGCCTTTACCGTGTTGAAGTCGTCGAGTGCCAGGAACTCGTCCTCGAAAAGTCCAACTTGTGCACCGGTCTGAGGCTTTTTAGCCTCGAGCGATACGACCCGCGTCTGTCCGTTCATGGTATCCCTCCACTCGTGAAAACGGTTTTGCCATAACTCCATTCGGGCAATAGTGATTACGGCATTCCGCGGGCGATTTTCAAAAAAGAGGAGTGCAAACATCAGAAGAGGATGGGGTAGGGGCTTTCACAATTCCCTAGCCAAATGATTTCAAAACGAATTGAGCCGGATTGTCTTAGCGGATGCGATTTGCCGAAATGGATCGTTCAGGAGCCAGCATGGAGTCAAAAAGCGTTTGCGTCGCAGAGGGGAAAAATGATTGCCGTTGATCAACGACAATGATCATTAAAAGACCGGGCGCGAAGTTCACCTCCCGTATCTCCTGAAGCGATGGTGCTCAAAACGGTGGGTCATCTTGACCGACCCGTCATCCCCGTGTTCCTCCAGAGCTTCGCGCTTTGTGGTAGAGTAGATAGGTACAAGCCCCATCTCCGTGGCGAATTTAACCATCAGGTGGCAAGCCCCGAAGTCCCCCTGGATCAACACGTAGTCGCCCTTCTTCGTGCTCGATGCGAGCCAATTTCTTATGGGGTCAAGCCAAGGACCAATCTCCTCAAGATCCGGGGGGATTTGATTCCATGTGGGGTTCAGTTCTTCAGGCAGGTCCACAATCGTACTTACGCCGAGGGATTGCCTGGCGTCTTCCTGCTGGAGTCTCGTGATTTTGTGATTGAAAATCAGGTAAAAATCAGGCATGCGTCCTCCCCCCACTTAGCACCCGGGTAACCCCTGCTGCACGATCGACATGATCCCGCGCTCTTCCTCGCGATCAAACGGTGTTTCACGCGTCTGTCCAGAAACGATGCCTTAAGACCGTTTCGGATTAAGATGTTGGGCATGGCAGCACTCCGTAAAGGCGCAACTGGACAGACAGAGTTCCCTCCTTTCAGCCGACCCCAATCTTATCTTTGGCGCCCACACAAGGCAACCTCAATCACGCCCAACCCGCGATCTCCTCGTCCGTAGGGTGACTGGCGATCCATGTCCGCCGCTCTCGATCCACCACCTCGGGGTCGTAGAACTTCGGGCCTGGCTCGTTCTTCTTCTGGACCATACGCACCCGGTTGACCAAGTCACGGACCTCGCTGCACTTGACCCAGAGGAGCGCGGCTGGGCCGCCCTCTTCTTCCTGCCCGATTGTGAAAATCACTTCGCCGTAAACGCCGGGATAGAGTTTCACCACCTTCTCGTGCTCCGGTATCTCCGTCCTGGTCTCCACATAAAAGGAAAGCTCCAGGCCGGGAAACGGCTCATCGGTTTCGAGAAAATCGATCTCCCTTTCAACGGCAAGGCGGTCGAGCGTTTCAACGGTGAGTTCGTCGAACATGTCCTCCCCTCCTTTCATAAAGCTTACAGTTGCAACTGGCGAAAAGAAAATGCGTCTCAGCAGACCACCACGTCTTCCTGCCCTTCCCAGGGGTACTTGGCGATCCGTTGATCGATGCTCAATTCCTCGATGACCGCGGCAAAGGAGGCGTCGTCGAAACGGACAGTGAGGAGCGTGCCGCAGTGGCCGCAGTGGATGATGCCTCTCACAATCCCGTTCCCGGCAATGACAGCCCCTCTTCCGCACCTCCCCGTGTCGCCGCAGAAAAGACAGGGATTCTTGTTCATCCCACCGAGATCCCCGCAAATCAGATAGGTCAGTCCACCCAGGGTCACGAAGGTCGATCCGAAAACCTGGAAGAGGTCGTAATACCCCTCGGTGAGATACCCCTCCGGGAAAAACCTGAGCGTCATGCTCCTGTCACCTCCTTCACCTTTGACCACGGCGCTGTCCTTTCTGTGACCGGAGCAGTGCCTCCATTTGGTGTGGAATACGGCAACAGGAGATGGATTTTCAAAAAACGGAGAGGTCAGGCAGGGAGGCGAAGATGAAGCGGAGACGCGAGGATAGAGAGATACGGGGATCGGGCATCCCGGTAGAAGCCACTCTTCTCTTGCGCAGAACACCGGTTTTTCAAAGGCCCAGGGTGGCGATCGAGCCCTGATATCCGGGTAATTCCTCCATGTGCGGAAACCTGAGCCTAGCGAACTCGATTTTGCCACTACCCATTCTCATCTCTTTCGTCATCAAATTCATCGGCCGTTCGGACGGAGTCCTCCAATGCAATGGGTTGATCTCCGGCGGAGGCATCTTCCCTGCCGGCGGGCCGCCATTCCCCGGAGGCTATGTCCACAATGTGGCCGCAGGAGGGGCACATCGCCTGCCCAGTTAGGACCCACTCAACGGCGTGAAACCTCTTACCACATCTGCTGCAAATTACCATACATAGCCCCACGAACTCCTAGGAAGTATTCGATTCAATCAAAACCCGATCTAAAATTTAGAAGCAAACGAGATCGCAGTCGTCGCATATCTTAGAACTGCTCTCAATCCCCTCGAATCGGGTCATCGTTTCCTACCAGGCCTGGAAGAGGCATCTTAAACGTACTCAGCCAGCGTCTCAATCCCCTCGAATCGGGTCATCGTTTCCTACATGAGTAATGCTCATGTCAATCAACGATTCAGCCGGTTAAGTCTCAATCCCCTCGAATCGGGTCATCGTTTCCTACCGTATATGAGCACATAATGGCATAATGACCTGATTACAAGGTCTCAATCCCCTCGAATCGGGTCATCGTTTCCTACCACGATCGAGCATGTTGCAGATGGCTTCGAGTGTAATGCGGTCTCAATCCCCTCGAATCGGGTCATCGTTTCCTACGACGTCAAAATGCGCGTTGGCGGCATACCGTCCGAAATCAAGTCTCAATCCCCTCGAATCGGGTCATCGTTTCCTACTGACCATGGCAAGCTGCAAAGCTGTCTCAATCCCCTCGAATCGGGTCATCGTTTCCTACGGCAGCTTCCAGTTGCCTTGATGAAGTCTCAATCCCCTCGAATCGGGTCATCGTTTCCTACTCTGCCCCTCAAATCCCGCATGATTCCGTTGTGTTGGAAAAGCATTCCAGCGCACCCCCCACGGAAATGGTCTTCGGTCTTCCAAATGTGTGTAATTTATTGCCTCAAATCTCGGTAACTTCATAGAATTACGCTCCTTTCATCTTTCCTCACATGTCCATGTCCCAAAGAAGGATCGAAAAAGCCTTTAACAAGCTGAGATTCTATCGCTTTAGCCCTTCCAAGGGGGCTTCGGGGCACGGCACAGGCCGACATCCACCGGATGAGCCGGGTCTCTATTGGAATAGTTGTTCAGTCCTGCCTAGAAAACGCTCCAAGTTGGGCCCGAACTTGTCAGCCTTTATGGGGCCTCGCCTATAGCCTGCATGATTAAGATCATTTCTTGTATGGGACAGGTTTATTATCACCTGAGCGAGTCCCGAATGGTCAAGGAAGAATCTTTTCAATCGCTTCAAGGCATGCAACTGTTCAGCGCCAGCTTCCTCCTGGTTGCCTCCCTGATCTTTCGTTTCACACGCCTTTGCAGCATAAGCAATAAGGCCGCGAAGGCCGGTGTCCAGGGGATCTCCCCCAATCTGCTTGACGCAGTGCGTTATCAAGGTCTCGTGGAGGATGGTGTATCCCTGCTGGATCAGGTTGTGCTCCAGACACCACCTTGCAGCTTGGATCCCGTCTGCCACATCATCTCCCCCTCGAAAGGGCACCATCTTCTGCCTAACCCGATCGAGAAGAGGTATAAAAGCGGGTAGCAGATCAAATCCCTCGTATTGCGCAATCTCCTCTTTGAGCGCGGCCGCAATCCCGCTGATCTCAGGCGCCCTGCAGGTTGAGATCGCCTTGCTCAAATCACTAAGAACATCTGCGATCCTCTTGATCCCAGCGGCAGCTCTGTCCTCCCCCTTGGATGCGCTGAGGATCGGCCTTATGCTCTTGGTCGCAAGGTTGCACACGGAAAGAGCATCCCCGGTCCCCAAGAACCGGTCGATCGCCATGGACCAGTCTTGGAGGACATCGAAAGCAGTGAGATCAAGAATGGGGGCTCTGCGTTGCTCCAAAGGCATTTTCTTCACTTCGGTGACGTAGCCAAGCACCTCGAATGCCCCGTAATGGATCCCTCGAATCGAAATGCCTTTGAGTACTTTCGCATAGTTCAGCACGACGTTTGCGAGCATGGGGATCGAGCGAAAGGCGTGAGTGATGTCCAGCACCACTTCATCGCCCATGCGCATCTCGCCAAAGACCCTGTTGAATATCTCCCAAATCTCCTGCTCGTTCTTCCCATCGGGGATCGGCACATTTTGAATGTCTGCTCTCTGGTTCAATGTCTCAAGGCAACTTTTGAGGCCTGCCAGGGGGCGCCCATCGTCCGAAGTTTGACCTCCGTCGAGCCAGTTTTTCTTGTAAGCTTCGTCAGTGGTGAAGATCCTGATCCTGTCGGTTTTCCCCCAGTCTTTGCAGTAGATCTTTACTGTGGCCTCTTGAACAAACCTGACGTCGCTGACTTCCTCGCCCCCCTCTTGGTAGTAAATGCATGAGACATAGTTGTTGGTCCCAAGGAACGAAAGGTATAGTTTGCTCATAATTAGACGGCCCTCGCGTACCTTTCCAATTCTAGGAGCCTGTCGGACTTACTTTGTAAGGTAGCCGAAATCATTAAGTGTGCCATTTTGAGCCGAAAAAAATAACTTAACAATATCAACGAGTTGAACTCATGGCTGTCTGCAAGACCGACAGGCTCCTAGATGGCCCTAATCGCTCGCAACCAGCGGCGAGTCCACCTAATTGTTTCATTCACCAAGGTTTCAGCTCTCTCCCAATAAACCCTTGATTTTCTGCACCTTTACCCATTGCTTCTTTGAGCAATCCCTTTTCGCCCATTTCCCTGCATTGACCCAGTATGCCTTTAGTGCCGCTGCTGCATTCCTTCGGTTGGTTTCAGAGAACTGCTCCAGCTTCATGAAGACCTGCACCACATGCGCTTCAGTCACCTTCGGGTCATTTACTAGTGCGATATCCTGCTCCTCCGGGGACATGGCCTCAAATTCTGCTTTCCTCTTTTCTTCCTCTTCCAGTCTCGCCTTTTCCTCTTCAGCCTCTTTCCTGGCCACCTCCAGGGCCTTTTGTTTTTCGGCAGCTATTTTCTGAACTCGTGCTTTTCGCAACTCCTTCTCTTCTTGACACATGTCTTTCCACAGCTTCTCGTCCTCTTCCAGACGATCCTGGAGCTCGGCCGTCAGTGGTGCCAAAACGGCCCAACCAAAAGGCAACAGATGCTCTTTGAGCTTTGGTTTTCTCGTTTCCGCAGCGAGCCAAAATGTGGTTGCGTACTCCAGGGTCTTGCTATGGGCTCCTTCCTGCTTGATCCGAATCTGTCGCTGGCCCTCGATTGTCACGGACTCGGCCCCCGAGTGCCTGCCTATTCGGAGAAGGAAGTTAGCATCACGGTCATGAAGGTGGACATCAGGTGTCTGCGGTGTGATACCGATCTGGGCTAACTCCCTTTCTTCTCGAGTTTTCTCCTTCCCATAAAATCTCCTTGACCCATCCAAGAGGTCCTTTAAGGAAACTGAAGTTCTAACGCCAGCGCTGGCATGAGGCACGTCCACCGTGATTGAGCCCACGAATACGCTTCCTGGAAGTATCACTTCCAAAATTTGATCTGGCCCGTGAGCGGAGAATTTTGAGGGTTTCTTCTTCTCGTTGACGGCATAGAGGACCTTTGTACGGATCTCTCCGACTGGCCTAAAATCGGACACCTTGACCAACCTGAAGGGATCCGTGGGAATCTCGTCATAATCCAGCAACCGTCCTTCCAACTTTTGGGCTTCTCCTGCCCTGCAGACGGGTAGATGTTTCTTCTGCTGCAACTCGTTGAGACGCCCGGTGCGCAAAGCTCCCTTAACCGATGAGCCTGGTATGTAGGGGCGAAAATCCTCAGTGCTGAAAGTTGTCCTCGCAATTGAAAAACGGTGCAGCTCATTTTGGATCCGCCTCTCATCGTTGAGAGGAATCGACAGGGTCTGTCTGTAATGGTCAGGAAAGCCATTACAGACATCCACCCGGCGCCCCTCGACAGTCTTTACCTGGAGGAACTTGTAGATTTCCAGGATCGACGCGGCGGTCCCTTTTGAACAAATTTCAGAAAATTTTCGTCGCTCATCTTCCTCAATGCCCATGACGAATCCGAGCGGATTAAAGACCACCAGTTGATAAGCTCCCTCATCCACGGTGAACCCGGTAGGTTCATAGACCTCATCACAGCCGATGTGGACCGGCGAGAGGGTTTTTATGAAGCACCTGTAGACCTGTTTATTAGCTACCGTTCGCATTTTATAACTCCAGTTTTATCGGAAAATAGGGGGCGTATCCCTGAACGACTGCTTCCGGTTCGACCTTTGATACCCCTCTTACCACCGTCCCCACGTATGGTTTTACAAGCCGGTTCTTTGGATCGAGGATCAAGACCGCACCTTCGTCCGCCAAGACAACAGGGTTTTTGAACGGGTTCCTGGAGCAGGCGAATCGGTCGCCATGTTTTCCGAAGCGCACGAAGGTTGAAAAATAGATTTTTTTGAATCCCCCCTTTTCCGGGATCGAGGGGGCAAGCGTATAGAGCGCGTTCGCATCCGGCATTTTCGGAAAAGTGATCGCAGTAGCGTCCAGAACAGAAAACCGACCCATGCCGGTGGATGCATCTCTCCCGTACCCCCAGGCGCCGATTCTTTCAAAGGCTTTGCGAACCCTTTCGATGCCAGTCGCTTCAGGATCGAGCAAGACAAATACCGCGAGGCTGAGGCCATGTATGTAAGAGAAATTTTGCACCGAAAACGGTGAAAACATTCCACCCTTTGTTGTTTGAATCATTCTATTGATGGTGTTGTGAGGCTGGGAATACATTGCCATGAAGACGTCGTCAACGCCGCTAATCGGTTTGGCTTGGCCCATTTCAGAGGATTCCCATATCTCCTGCGCCAGTTCTTTGTCATTCAGAAACTGGGCCTGTCGACAGTCAAGTCGACGCAAGTCTTCCACCACCATCCATCTCTTCGCCTTCAACTCCTTATGGTGGCGCATTTCTGCCATTTTTTCACCACCCGTTGGGGAAAGCATGTGCAAAGGTATGTCCGGCCTTTTGAGAACATACCCCCCCCTATGCGAAGGCATTTTCGGAAAAGCGGTCGAACAAATGAGAAACGGCCTTTCGTCATAGGATTCGAGTTGGCGGTCAAGGCCTCCTTCGAGCAGCGTCTCATCATAGGCCGCCTGCCAACAGAAGTGTCCGAACAGCGTATCTCCCTTGAGAGGTGTTCCAAACCCACCAAGCGGCTCGATGGTTATCTCGTAGAGTTCCACTTCGGGCCCTCCTTTAGAGCGCCTTTATAGACGCGAAATTTTTTACCACATCGGCGTCGTCAAACTGGAATTCGATCCGACCATAGCCACGGCTGCCGCTACCACCCAGCGCGTCCATTTCGAGAAGCTTCAGCCCTTCGAGGAGAAGCCCTTCCAGATCCTCATCCGGATCAAGCTTCTTGAGGGTGACTCTGAACCGAAACTCAGCACCGGACGGCACTCGCTCGGTGAATCTCGGATTCTTCGCTACACCCGTAATTCGATTGATGGAGTTCTCGGACTTGGTTTCCGTCAAGGTGAGGTTCTCTTCGAGGGCATGCTGGCGCCACTTCTCGTCCATAGGGCAGTCCGAAAAGGAGACACGCGAAGGGCCGAGCGTGTTAGATTCGTCTGAGTCGGCGCCGCTGGCACCAAAGAGCTTCAGGATTTTTTCGCACTCCACCTTCTCATCCCCCTGCAAAGACTTTAGGTCCTTTACTGAAAGAGGGGCGCCTTCGGTCCTCGCCATAAGTCCGGTTCGCATCTCGAGAGGGATCGTACCTTGCCCTTGATGGATGATCCGGGGATGTAAGGCTCCAGGTTGTGTGGGTGCTTTATCACCGGATTGTCCGTGCCTCCAATGCGCATTTCTGTGTCACCGGCGCCGACGTGAAGACCGCTTTTCAAAATGATTTTTCCCGTGATCTCTCTCATCTCACTAAGTCTCATGGACCTTACCTCCTCTTTTCTCAGTTAACCGGGCAGTCCTGCCTGTAAAATCCCATGAACGCCTCGAACAAGCTCGCAAATACGCCCAACTCTTTGGGACCCTTGACTTGATGCACAGACGAGCGGATAAACTGCACAAAAGTATCAGACACGAGCTTTCGTCCTTGTGCGTAAGCAGCCTTGGCCACCAGCATGTGGACCAACGGCTCAATATTTTCCCATTCAGCTTTGGGATTTTTCATGCTCACATCCAACCGCACTACCTCGTCATAGAACCTTCTTATTTGTGTCCTCTTGTTGATTTTCTCTCCACTGCTTCGACACTCGTCCGCAAGTTTCTTCGATAGTTCATCGGCCTTCTTCGAAAATAGGGTCGGCTCAATGGTCTTCTTGCTCTCATCTTTCCAAAAAACTATTTTCTCCATGGTTCTCCTCCTGTCAGGCCTTTCTCCTGTTGTATGCCACATGCCAAAGGGGTATCCTCAGTTTCCCCTGATAGCATTCCAGCCATTTAATGAGCTTCGTTGTCACTTCCGTCACGATGGCCCTTCTTTCGTCCCTTTTTATTCCCTTTGCCACGTTGCGCTCCGTTGTGTAGACGAGAAGCGCGCGCCATTTGGTGCAAGCCATTTCATCGATCGATACCTCCCTTTCCTTCACAACTTGCTGTTCCCTCGATGCCATTTTTATGAATTCATTGATCTTGTAAAAGAGCACCTCACTCACCCAACCCTGGTCAAGCCATTCCTCAAAAACCTTGCGGATGGACAGGATGTCCTCCACTTCTTCCCATTCCACTGTTTCAGCGAAAACGGTAAGTTTCTTTCGGCCCCTGTCCTTCGACTGATCAAGGGCTTCCTCGGCTTTACCCGCCATGATGTCTATGGGGGTCTGTGGTTTGTGGAAACTGATGCCTGCCGAAAAAGTTATCTCGGGGTTCTCACAGACGTAGCGGGAAAAACTTCTGCGAAGATGAGAGCTCAGGTCCACAATTTTGTTCCATGGGCCGATGAGAAACAGATCGTCTCCTCCCGCAAACACGGTGTAAACTTCTTGAAATCGAGGATCGCTCTTCAAAATTGAAGGAAGATAGACCGTAAAGAAATAGCTCAACTGCCTGCTTTGAGTGGCAAGTCTCGAAACCGTGAATCGCTCGTTCTTGAGCCCGCACGCCATGAGAAGACCAAGGTGATCGACATCTGCCTTCAGCACGCCGAGGGCTGCCATCCCCTCGTAGCCATCAGAGTCCCTCGAAGGATTCAGAGCCATGAGAGCAAGGTGGTTCAGCGTCTTCGGGTCCCCTTCATTCAACTGCTCGATCATTTCAAGTTTCTTTGTCTCGGCCCGTCGCCCGAAGAGATACCGTTCGTCCTGCTCATCCGTCGAGATGTACTTTGGGACATATCCGTTTATGAACTTGATAGACGAGTCGCTTTTCAGGAGTGCCGCTGGATCGACGCTCAAATTCCAGTACTTCACCAAACCACCCTTCAGAGCCAGTTCCTCCAATTTTCCATCGAGATCCTTGTCTGGAAAAAGAACTTGGTACCTGCCGTAGAGCGGCTCCATGAGGGTCTCGTTCCTGCTGAACCCCTTTATGCCTTCATTCAGGACACAAAGCCTGTCTTTCCTGACGAGGTTGGCGCCAAGAAAAACATGGTCCCTGCAGTGTGCACACGCCGAACGTACATCGGGCACGTATAGACTCCCCTTGATGTGGGGAGTGGCCGGCCTTTTCCCACAAAGGGCACAGAGAGGTGGGTGTTCGGGATCGCTGACAAACCGGTCAAGATAATCACTTACAACCCCACCCTGGGTCTTGAGATCCAGACTCTCGAATTTCTTTTCCGCCATTGCTCGGTTAATGTGTTCCCAAAGACTGGTGAACTTTCCGGAGACAAAATCGTCGCAACTGGCCTGCACTGTCGAGACATTTATCACCGTTTCCCCGTATGACGCGTTGAAAAGCCAATGGTTTATTTCTGAAGTCGCTGCCTTCAAGGCCGATGAAGCCTTCTCGGTGTTTGGGGCCAATATGGTGAACTTTCCTGCCGCATTTAGAATCGTCGAGACGCTCGGAAGACCTATTTCTCTGCATATCAGGTCCGCAGCCAGTTCTGCCATGAGCGACACGGCGAAGGACCGGCCCCTTAGGATCTTGGATCTGTACCGGCTGGATTCTCCAAACCGGCTGAAAATGAACTTCTGGATCCCCATGAAATCTCCACTTACCATAACGAACTTCTTTTTGGCGTAATCTTTGACCTCGTGCACCGTGAGCGTCCCGGAATCTCGATGGTAGAGGTATAAGGCGACGGCAAGTGCCGAAGTCATCCTGGAATGATCGTAAAGTGAAACATCCGGGACGACATGACCGGCCCTTGCGGCAGGCACTGCAGATGTGTGAATCATCATCAAACTCTCAAAATGTTCAAGCCAGAGCGAAACATCCGAATTTTTGTGCTTCAAGACACGAAGATTACGGACGATACCATCGAAAAGCTCAACATACTCTTTCTGTGCGGCTATTGGTGCCTTTGGCTGAAGCTTCGTCCTCAAATCTGGGTAAATGGCATCTGGAGATACCGGTTTCAAGGGATAGCACCACGCAAAACCCTCCGGGTGGTCATGCTTCCCCTTTTTTTCGAGCGAAAGCTGTTCAAATATGGGCAAAAGCCTTGTGTTCCTGTAATCCTTCCAGTGAACGTAAGATCCTGGACCTTTTTCGAATTCGTCGCGATCCCAGCCGCTGCTTACACGGTCTGCAACGGCGATAATCCATTGCATAGGAGTTTCCGGTTTGTGGTGGCCTGCCGCAAGGTTGATGAATGCGTCGCCTTCACCCCAACTGGGGCTGTTGAACTGGGGAGGCAGGTCGTCTTTCATCTGCTCTATGAAGGCCGCCGTGTAGACAGCATGGTGATGAGAATACCTTCCGTCGAAATAGGGGAGATACAGCCCCGCATGAGCATCAACATAGGCATCCTCGACTCCTAGTATTTCCTTTTCTGCTATTTTCCCTATGTCATGCATCAATGCACTTGCAGCAATTTTAAGTGTCGATTGATCCATTTTACGCTCCGCTTGATTGTTTTGTTTGGACTCTGATGACCCTGCCCCCTCGTATCAGGCGTCTTGGCCTTAAATTTCTTCGCCTTTCTGAGGTAACTCAATATCCGTTTTTCCCATCCCAAAAGTGGTTTGTTTGCCGATGTGGACCATCGAAGCGATGTCGAGAAGCGGCAGGTATTTGCCAGTGTCCCCCTCATAGGTGATGCTCCCGATGATCCCGCCCATGAACAAGGGCTTGAGGATCTTACTCATCTTTCGCGATGACATCCGCTATCCAGTGCGAAAGCTCGCCGCATTGCTTCTTGATCTTCTCCCAGTTGTCCCAGGCGGGGACAATTCCCTTGTAGTTTTTGATGTCGATCTCTTCCAGATCGTATGGAAGCGGCTCCGCTAGTTGTCTTGCCAGTTGGAGAAGAGGAGAGATCTCCTCTCCCCGATAGACATCGCGGTAACACGCATCGAACGAAGCAGAGGCCTTTGAACTTCTCTCCTTGCCAAGGAACCCGGAAAGGGCGGCCACGTCAATGTAGTCCCTGAGTGCATTCCGAATCAGGACAAGCCAACCCTTTATGCGCAACATCTCCTCCGGTGTGGGGACCACAACGATGCGATCCTGAACGGGGACCCTCGTGGTCTCAAGAGGCCGTGAGCGGCGAAGCTGCCTGATCCCTGTCTCCACCCCCTCGAAACGACCCAGCACCATCACGGGAGGCCGAATCCTCCTGGTCTTCCAATCCGTCCTCCCTTCCAGAAACTCGATCAGGGACTCGAACCGGTCTGCAAGATCCTCGACCACATGATCCGCATCCAGAGAAATCCGATGGCCGGCGTGGACGGCCGCAGCGGTTCCGCCGACGAGCACCGCTCCGGGAACGATCCCTTGCAGATCTGCCGCCGCCTTAAGAACCTTCTCCCACTCCATCTCTCTCATGCCTCCAGTAGTTGAGCGCCCTTCTCAAGAGCGCCGGGTAGCCATAGACCCTCAGATGCGGAATCGCCTTGCGAACCGCCTCCGCAGCCTCGCCATGCGGATCCCGGCGAAGGGTCTTCAACAGATCAATGATCTCTGCGTCGGATCCCCTTTCCAGGATGGATTCAACGACCGCGATCGACCATCTCTCTTCGAGTCTTTCAAGGTGTCTGTGCTCCATTCTCCGCTTCCATCCCGTCCGGCATGTACCTGCCTGTGTGTCGCGCGCAGACAAGCCAACGCCTTGTCAGGCAGGCCTATTCCAGGAAAACCGGGACTCGGGTTTTATCCTTTCCGTTCCCACCCGATTCTCCCCATCCCGAACGTGGTCTGTTTGCCGATGTGGACCTTGGACGCGATCTCGAAAAGCGGCAGGTATTTGCCCAAGTCCCCTGCGTAGGTCACCGAGCCGATGATCCCGCCCATGAACATGCGGGTGTCCTGGCGGTTCGAGTATCGCTCCCAGTCGAACCATCTAAGGCTGGAGTCCTTTACGCGGACCGTTTCGGCCTCTCTTCACGAGCCCCTTGTAGTCAAGCTCCGGCTCGCCTTCCCCAAAGGCGTTGAAGAGGGAGGAGACCCTCCTGAGCATGGCTCTGACCAGCACGTGGAAGGGGAGGTCGGCCGTGAGCCTGTTTTCGAACTTGAGCCGCAGGGGTGTTTCAAGGGTCACCCGCACTACTTTTGCCTGCCTTTCCGAGGTAGAGAGGGAGAGGCTTTCAATGGTATCGGCCTTGATGAGCTTCCTCTCTTTTTCTGAATAGATGGGCCGGTCCCCTGCACACACATCCTCCAGGACGAACTGCCCTCTGCTCCCGTTCACGCGGCCGCCGACCCCGATCTCCCCCATCTGTTCAAAGGCGTACACAAAGTAGGGGAGTTTCTCGTTGGCCGCGCCAAAGAGTATCAACGAGCAATCAAAATGCTCTCCGGCCTGAAATCTTCGCTCCCCGTCGAGCGGCGGTTCGATTACGAAGGGGTGTAGGGAATCCGCGCTTTCAAACACTGAGGAATAGAGGCAGCTCTCTTTGAGGATGCAGTCCGCGCACTCCTTGAGCTTGAGGGCGCAGACGACACGCTTCAGCGCGTGGCCGAAGACACCCCTGAAGGTTGATCCCTTGTAGAAGGGGAGGGCCGCCTCGCTTTCAAGCCGGCAGGTGAACTGGTATTTCCCGTATCGCATGTTCTTATCCACGGTTTTAGAACTCCTTCAGGAACCGAAATCGTTTCGTTGTCTATCCCTTACGGCATTGATTCGAGACTTTTCAAAAAAGCTTTTCCCTCTTCGCTTAAATCCCTCTGCGGTCTTTGCGAGCTCTCCGTGAGTTAAACGGATTCATCTGTAGCTGAACGGGAACAGTTTTTCCGGGCTTTCCCACACCGTCTGTAGGATTGAGTCGAAGTCCTTCTCCCAAAGCACCTTGAAATATTCGGAGTTGATGGTCTCCGCCGAATCCATGACCCGCGTCTTTGCCCCGTCGAGGTTAACCGCAGAAAGGCGGCCGATCGCTAATAGCCCCGAAAGAGGAAGCAAGGCCATCACGTGCACAGTGGGGCCAAGCTTTTCCGCCATGCAAAGGCCTAGGCTCTCGACATAGAACGCCCTGGCCTTCTCAAGATCGGCCAGCTTCTGTGAAATTCTCCCCGCATTAAAGGCCCAAAGCTGCCACGGGTGGTCCGGTTTCATCAACACCGACCTCTTTTCGTAGGTCCGGGTCATGTATTGCCCATGGAGATCGGTCGCGGCGGTCTCAGCTAGGAATCGTGCAACAAGGGCGTGCTGCCACGGCGTGCCATGGTTCAGGACTGCCCAGAGCCCATCCCAATCGTTGATCTCCAGGTACGCCAGAGTGGTTTTTTCAGCCCTTTCAAAAAGGCCGGCATCCATTTCGCCATATGCGAGGTAGTTGAGCTGCCTCAGGCAGTCATCTCTCATCTCGGGGATTTCCCCGTCGCCAAAAGAGGCCATAGCTTTTCGCGCATAGGCCTCGCATTCCAAAAGATGGTTCGGGCCGCAGAAACCGAAGCTCTGGGCGATTGACCCGTAAAGCTCGCCCAAGGACTTGTCCGCGAAGCAGCCTCCTTCGCACTGGGCCAAGTAGCGCTTTTCAAGGCAGCGCAGGACCGAGCGGAGCTCGTCCGGAAAGTCCTGGGAAAACCTATACCGGTTGTGATCCGCGATGAACCGGTGGTTGAGGAAGTCGGCGCACACGTTCATGTCGGCCTTGAGCGCCCGATCGAAAATCAGCCGGCCCTCTTCCGCCCATCGGTCGGCTCCGGCCACATCTCCCCGGTGGTTCGAAAGGGCCATAGCGTGCGTGCAGAAACGGAGCGCTGCGAGAGGCGAACGTTCGGCCGCCGGTGCAAGCCCGGCTGAAGGGAGAAGGGATGCCATAGCGGTTGCCCGATCGAGATCCCACTTTCTCAACGCCCACCCCACCTTGTCTACGAAAAGGGAAAACTGCTTCGGTTCTTCGATCACACTTCCAAGAGACTGCTCGTGTTTACCCTCGCGCCTGACCCACTCAAGCCATTGGGGCTCGACCAGGTCGGCGTTGTTCACAAAGACCTTCGGGTCCTGGAGCATCCTCGAAAAAAGCACCAGTTCGCCGGACTTGCCCGGACTGTTAAGCTGGGCGAACATCCATGCCTCGGCAAGGTCCGCCACAGGCAGGAAGTCCAGGAGGGGAAACCCCTTCGGGGGTGCTTGGCACGAAGGGTACAAGAGGGCCTTAAACCCTCTTCTCTCGGCGCAGCTGGCCTTCTGCTCCAGGGACTCCACGTTTTCTACGGCACCCCCGGGCGCGATGCCACCGGATGCAACCAGGTGCTTGGGTAAAGGCTCACCTCTCGCCGCGCTGAGAAAACCAAGGGCAAGACTCAGGCCTAAGGAAGTTCCCCTGACCTGAACGGTCTCACCTCTCTGGACAAGCGGATAGCAGCAAAAGGCCCTCTGTTTCGCAGGCGCGAAACAGGACTGCGCCGCCAGGGAAGAAGCCTTTACGGCGGACTTGGTCTCCCCGTCCAATAGGGCGTCGCTCCAATCCGGCCACAGGTGGCCCGTCGTATTTCCCGTGATCCAACCCGTGATGAAATAGACCACCCGCGCTTCATTCTGCACCAGGAGCACAGGCACCGAGGTCCAGTTGCCGTTTGATAGCTCGTCCCAAGGCGCCCAAGGGAGGTGGGAGACGGGGTTCAAGTTCTCCTTGATCCAGATGTTGAACCACTCGTGCGCGTGATTCCTCACGAAGAGCATGCTGTGGGTGATGAGTTGGAGGTCGAAAAGCCTTTTCAACGAAGGCTCATCAGAGATGGACTCCCTTATGCGAATAAGATCCTGCCTGAGACCGTCTTCGTTACGATTAGTAAAGAGCCTGCCTTTGAAGGCGAACGGGTCGGATAGAATACTCCGGACCCTGGCGTATTTCCTTCCATCGAGCAAAAACTCAAGATATTCAATTGAGGCGCGATGGACCTCAATCATCTGCTGTCTCCTGGATCGCGGCCATGAAGATCTCCCCGTCGATCATTGTTTGGGCCTCAAAAGTGGCGAGAAACGAGCCTTTGGAATGCCAATCGAGGCTTTGAGGTGGAATGAAGCGGCCTTCTCGCGTCTGAAGGAAACATAGGAGACCCGAAATTTCGATCCCATTGGGGAGGAAGAGGCGGCCACCGATCACGAACCCCTCCGGCCCGGCCTCTCTCTGAAGAACCTCTCCCTCGATGGGCACCACGGCCATAACCCTTCCCGCGCGGGCCGTGACCAGGTTGGCCTTGAAAAGCACTTGCTCAGCCGCCGCGGCGGCCATGGCATACCGCTCAGGAGGGAACTGCGCCGTTACGAGGACAAGCTCAATGGTTTCAGGCACGAACGACCAGTATACATCCTTGGTCTTCTGCTCAATGTCCCTGATTGCCTCTTCCGGCGCACGGTAAACGAGTCTCAAAATGGGTGTTTCCACCTCTGCCATAAGTGCGGATACGGACTCCGAAGCAAAGACATATCCCACCTCCACCTCCATCTCTCTGAAATAGATCCGCAGGTCCTCTGCCGCCATGGGTCTTGGGTGCATGGCCCACTCGGGGTATGCGGCAGGGTCACCCTCTAGAGCTCTGACGGCCTCAATAACCTCGTTCCCCACTTTCCCAACGGCCGGCCCCAAGTCCACGCCGCGAAGGGTGTAAGTGTTCCAGGGCTCCACGAAGATCTCGCCGATGGGCGAACGGTCTCCGTCGAGGATCAGGTCCCCGGGGCCGGCAAGTGCAGAGTCGTGGTAGGTCTGGGCAACCAGGATGGCCCCCGAAATGGTGCGAGGGGGTTCAATGACGGCGACGACGGGTGGGTTGTAGAAAAAACCAACCTTCCAGCGGCTGAGATCGGCGCGGATTGGCCTTATGTCGCCCGCAGCAGGGGGGCTCGTTCGAACGGAGGAAGGTTCTGACATGAGGACATCCCGGATCCCTTCCGCCAGGCCTTGCCAGCTTTCCGCTTTCTCGGGCGCCTCTGCGGCACAATATGGGCAAATGGAAAGATGGAGGTCAAAGAACGACTTCTGAGATGAATCGCGTGCCAAGGCCAGCGGCGGGCACGTTCGAAATCGCTTGGCGAACATGAGGGCTGTTTTTCTTCTTTGCATTCGGTCATTCCTGAGGTGTCATGCGCCCGTGCCTACTGTTACGTCACGGAGGCATGGTTTTTCAAAAGAGAAAAGAAGGTCTCCAGGAAAAGGTCCAAAGCCTCTGGGTTCAGCTCATCCGGGGAGAGCCAGGGCAGATCACGCAGGAAGAACCTGAGTTTTTCCTCGGCCCTTTCGAGCGTGTACGCGGGGCCGGACGGCCCGCCATAGTTCAGCCTTTCCGCGATCTGCTCCAAAGTGAGCCCCTGGTGGTATCGCATCCAGAAGACAGCCTTTTCCTTCGCCTTCAGCCGAGCAGCGAACATGCCGGCCCACTCCACGACACGGGCGGCGTCGAAAAAGAGTTGATCTGGCCCCGGCCTGTCGTCCGCCACCGCTGAAATCAGATCCTTTTCCCCTGCCCTCTCCTCGGATACCCTTGGTTGCTTCAGCTGGACGTGAAGTCCCACCCACGTGATGAAATCACTGACTCTCACCCAGACGGATTTGCCGTACCATATTCTCTTGACCTCCAGCCAGAAATGCTCAGCCATGCGGACGAGAACCCCCTCGCGGTTGACCGCCTCATAGGTCAGGGCCTCGTCGGCATATGGGATTTCTGCCAGATCCTCCGAGGTCAGTGGCGGCGTTTCTACGCTCTGCGAGTCCATGCTGAAGACCATGGCGAGCCCCTTGCGGGCTCGGGTCTCGAATCCGACCGAGTCCCTCAGGACATTGGTCGCTCGCTTGTAAAGGTAGCGCTGCGGGTCATCTTCGGGGTTCCGGGCCATATCGATCAAATGGTTGACAAAGGCAGACTGGAGCAACAGACCGGCGTTCTTGCCGCTTGCGACCAATTTCTTCTGGATGGATTGCCTGTCTTCCAGGATAAACAGTGCAAGCTCGGACCGTACGTCCTCCACGAGCGCCGCGTCATCTTCGGCCTTGCCGAATTTCCCGGTGACGAAATGGAGGGGCAGGCTTCTCTGCCTGATGGTCTGCACAACTGACCGGGCCGCGGCATCGAGCAGGGACAAGGCCTCAGGCGTCTCAAGCCATGTCCTTATCTCGTTCATGCGGTTTCCCGGAGATGCCCTTGTTTCAGACATTCAGGGGGCACTTCGCCTAAAAAGTGAAGATCATAAGCCTCAGAGGAAGGGATGTTGAACCGGATGGATTCGACAAGGTAAGAATTCCGGTCCATGACATTTCCAGTGTGAAGGAGCACGCATCCCTTTTCAACATATCGGAATGGTTTGTCGCCAAAAGGTTTTTTCGAGGAGCAGGGACAGACTTTGAAGCCTACCTCTTCAGGGAGTTTCCTGAGCGAGAAGAGCGGATGAGTTGTACCGGTCTTTGCTGGGAAAAGGCCGCCTGTAAGACCCCGGAAGCGTGTGTCCTTGAGCCCCAAAAAGATCATCCGTTCGCGCCAGTAACGAAGCGGCAGCGACCGGACGGAGCAGAGAACGGCGTCAAGATCCCTTTCGGCCGTCATGGTCGGCTGGGTGCGAGACCATGGGCTCCATGTGGTTTTCCGGCTCTTTTGTGGGGAGGAGGTCTCGAGGTCTGGGTCCATCGCCTTGCTCCCGACGCTCGCTTGATGGTTTCCTCATGATAGCTTCTCGTCCCGGCCGGACCATATCACCATGAAGACAGAATTTCAAAGATTTCCGCTCGCGCCCGCACCCGGCCAAGTGATCCGGCAGGATCCGTTGGGGTTAGATTTCATTTTTTCCAAAAGGCCATCCAGAGTACCGGACGGAGACGTACGATGTGGCGCACGCGGGTATTGAAGAAACAGGGGATGCGCTCTCCAAGTTGAGGCCGATCGGTATGACCAAAATCAAATGGTTTGCAGCACCGGAAGGATGAGAAAAGGAGATGCCCGCCATCGGCATTGCGGCTATGGTTTCCGGCATAAAGGTGAAAGCACTCATTGACTGTGAGTTGGGTATTGAGTACGGATATACGTACGCCTCTGATTGCGACCGGGGAAGATGTTATGAATGGTCCTTCAAATCGTTCCGTGCTGGGGGGCTTGTGTTCCCCGGGACCTGGTGAAAGGCCTACGCCATGACGCTGACGAAAGAAGTCGTCGTAAGGTCTGTCCATGCGGCGGATGCCATTTTCGGTGAAATCCTTGAAATCTGGATTTTCGGCCTGTTGTCTACCCTGCGGGAAAGCCGAGAATACCGCATCTCTCCGCCTCGGCGGATTGCCAAGAGTTCGCGGTAGGCAGGGCTACAGCTTCACCCTCGCCGCCTTGGATCTGCGGCATTCTCGATTTTTGCGACATTGGGGTGAATCTAGATTTCTCCTCAGAGGCAGCCATCTCTGCCAGACACTTAAGGGCAAGAAACAGGCCGGCATATCCTTTCGTGCTTCACGGCCCGAAAAAGATTGAATCTAAATGAAAGCTAATAGCAAATAAGACAAGGCTAATAGCAAATAAGAGAAGACTTTTCATTTGACTTATTTTTCACTGCATTTTTCATTCCACTCGACGAACGGTGAATAGGGCAATCACTTGATCACTTTTCTAATGCTGGATTTAAACGGAATGATCCCAATGATCCTTGAAGTTGCTGGACAGGTTCTCCTGCTTCAATTGGGCATTGACATAGGCTTTGGTCGATATTGACCAACCCTGGTTAATAATGTGCAGGAGCGGATGTATCCGCGACCCGGGGGCAATGCCCCTGGATAGAAGGATGACCCCGAAATGGTCCGTCCTTTTAGACGCCATAAGATTTGTCTTTGGTGATACGTTCTCCCCGGATGATTTGACTCAAGCGGGCATGGCGCAGCTGAAGGCAAGACTGGCGGAATACAGATCACCCAGGATCCATGGGGGGACAGGAAATTGCGTCATCCCTCCCCCTTACTCCCCGGAACAGGCAGATGAGTGCCTTGAGGCCACCAAGGGGTTCAGGTTCATGGGACAGCGCTTTATCCCGGACTCGTACATGTTTTCAAATCTTGTGGGAGCCTACACCGGGTTTTATCAAGGGACGGGGGCGCCTTTCACCCTGGTTTATACAGAGGCGGGACCCATCCGGGGATTTCCTCGGGGCCTTGATGTTCTGGCCCTTCTGGGATCGGGACGTGCAAGAGAGATCCTCGACAGGCTGGGGGATACCA
The DNA here is from genome assembly GCA_963830155.1 of uncultured delta proteobacterium. Classification (GTDB taxonomy): domain Bacteria; phylum Desulfobacterota; class DSM-4660; order Desulfatiglandales; family Desulfatiglandaceae; genus CAWHLE01. The sequence continues at coordinate 388,389 of CAWHLE010000007.1, forward strand.
ATTATGAGAGGTACGAGGAGGCCTTTTCAGGCCTGAAAGCAGAATTCGATGCCTTCACAACGGAGGAAGGGAACAAGAACCTTTACTTCTCCTGGCTCTATTCCCTCGTGCCGCTGCTGCAACCGCTTCCTGAAGGCTATCCGACCTTCATGCGGACCAGCGCATGGTTGGACAAGGAGATCACCACGGCCCTGGCCTCATGGACGCAATTGCGCCATGATACCCTTCTCTATGCCAAGCAGAGCTATACGGGCGAGCTCACTGGGTACCCCCCTGTTCCTCCACGCGTCGTAGGCTACGTGGAGCCTGTTCCGGAATTCTATCAACGGCTCTTTGCCCTGACGCGTATGACCAACCAGGGCTTGAGCCGCATGAATGTCCTGGATGAGACCGCTCAAACCCGCCTGCAGAATCTCGAAGCAATCCTCTCGAGACTGATCGAGATCTCAAGGACCGAGCTCATGAATCTGGCGCTTTCCGACGCAGACTACGACTTCATCAATGATTTTGCGTATTATTTGAATGGGGTCATTCAGGACGTGGATGATGAGGCGAAGAAGACGACCATTGTGGCGGATGTGCATACGGATACAAACTCGATGAAGGTCCTGGAAGAGGGAGTAGGCAATGTGAAGTGGATGGTCGTGGCCTACAAGGTGCCTGACGGGAGAATCCTTCTGGGTGCAGGGCCCGTGATGAGTTACTATGAGCTCAAACAGCCAGCAGACTCAAGGCTCACCGATGAGGCGTGGCGCGAGATGCTCAAGACACATCCCCCCGAGAATGTTGAGTGGTATTCAAATTTCGGGTCATAGATGACATGGGGATGGTTTTTTAAGACGCTCATTTCATACGGCTGAGCTCAGCCCGGTCGGTTATTCTACAAATAGCCCTGGTCATTATTGAGTTTTCTTTTTAGCACCGGGGAACACTTGAAGGTCACAATTCGCCTCTCTGGTAATACCATGCTCTCTCCGGTCTCAGGGTTTCTCCCCCTGCGTGTCCCCTTCTCTTTTACGCAGAGCTTTCCAAAGCTGCTTACGAGGACATCATCCCCTGAGGCGAGGGCGCTCTTGACAATCTCAAGCAGGCTCTCAAGTGCTTTGACTGCGTCACACCTTTTCAATTCCGATATCGAACAAATGTTCTGAATCAGCGCTTCTTTCGTGAGCGTCACAGGTAACTCTCCTGCATCAGGCCAAGATAAAGAGATACGAAGGAAACCAGACAGAATACCGCCAAGTTTTGCCCTTATATCAAACGCTCTGGGAAAAGAGAACCCCTGTCATTTCTTCAATCCTGGCTTCCAGCTCGATAAGCGCTTCAGACGGAATCTCTCTGATGACCTTGTCATCTTCTTTCGCGATGACTTGAACCACGATTTGCCCGGTCCCTTCATCAATGAGGAATTTCAGGTCCCTTTGGGCGGATTCTGCGTAGGAGCGCAGTGCCTGGAGGATATTGTGTATTCTCTCGGGCGTGATAGATTCGGTGGCAGTCGGGTCCGCATAAACCTGTTTTGGCTGCTCTCTCTTTGCAGGTTCGCTTCCAGGCAGCGAACGGAGAACATCTGCATATCTGGCGTCCGGATGGCTGGACGAATAAAGTGAATCGATTCCTTTCACTATTACGATCACCTCCCTTCATGGAGCTTGGCAAAGGAATTTAATCATAATTTATGTATCGACCCTTTTGATCGACTTCATGAGCCATATGGGTCCTATCTTTTTGAAGATTTCTCTAAATGGCTCGTCTTAAGGTGGGAATTGAACGCTGCGAGAGAGATCAAAAAACGATCTCGTGGATGGACAAAGGCTTCAAGCTCTACGCCAGGACTTTTATTGAGGGGGCATCAACTTCAGATTTCTGCCATCACGGATCTGCCCATGTTTGAGATTCCACGGGATATCAAATGGCTATTTAAGAATCTGATGACCGACCGCACACTCCTCTCAATATCCATCGATCAGCGGCCAGACCGTTTGTAGGTTGAGCTGGCAAGGAATGGGATGGCCGTTGAGTGATCAAGCGGCCAGTTTCATTTCAGATCAAGCCCGAAAGGACATTGGATACTCCTGCGGTTTATATTGAGGTGTTTCGGTGGGTGGTCATGGAGGGAGGTCCCCAAAACCTGGCGTTTTGGGGACCTGTCATTTCACTCGTTCTTCCAGGCGGGCTTTCGCTTTTCCAGGAAGGCCTTAAGACCTTCCTGGGCGTCCGCGGTTTTCATCAACCGATTGAGGTAGACGTCTTCAATGCGTGCAAGGGGAGGCTCAAGATCGTCCGAAAGCCCCACGAGCACGGCTTTCTTGGTAAGGCGCAGAACCTCTGCGCTCAATCTGAGATAGGGTTTGAGGAACTGGGCGGTTTCCGAAGCGAGATCGTTGTCGGAGACCACCTTGTTGATCAGGCCCATTTCCTTTGCCTCTGCGGCCGAGATGATCTTTCCGGAGAAGATGAACTCCATGGCGGCCTTTCGACCGAGGATGCGCGGCAGGATGAGGGCCGCAATGGGTGGAAAGACGCCCACCTGGATCTCGGGCTGTCCGAACTTGGCGCCCTCGGAGGCGATGACCAGATCGCAGAAGGCCGCGATTTCACACCCCCCGCCCAGGCACGAGCTGAACACGGAGGCCACCGTGGGGACCGGGATCTTGTCCATCAGGCGGAAGATCCTATGAAAGGTCTCGATCATCTTGGGGGCCAGGTCCCCCATGTGCTCGCCCACGTCCACCCCGGCTGAGAAGCATTTGCCTTTGGCATTGAAAAGGAGGAGCTTGAGGTCCTTCAGCCCTTGGAACCCCTCGATCGCGCTGTTGATCTCCTCCATCATGGCGATGTTAAGGACATTCACCGGCGGGCGGCTGAGGGTCAAGGTGGCCAAGCCGTCCTGAAACGCTGTCTCGATATGCTGATAACTCATGGTGATTTGTCTCCTTCCTTAGGAATGATCCCTCGGGCCAAGGACAAAAATGGCAGGGGGGCATGACCCATCGCCCTTCCTGCCATTTCCTCTAACCGCGGGACAGGGTTATTTCTGCGGTTTGCCCATGACTTCGGCAAACATATCCATATCCCAGGCCTTTCCGGCGGCAATATTCTGTCTGAATTTGATGAAGTCCACGACGTCTTTGTTCGTGATCTTCTTGGTGTTGAAAGCGCCGAACCCGAGGAAGGCCTCACCGCCCATATTGGCGGCCAGCCAGTGCCTGTGGGAATTCTTCATGGTATCCCAGAAGAATTTTTTCTTCTGGCGTATACTGTCAACGGACTCTATCAAACACCCAGGGAAGAGATTGGCGAAGGTCCATACTACTTTATCCACCTCTTTATCGAGCAGCTCAAAGTCAGCATTCGGCTGATGCTGCTTGACAAATTCACGGGCTTCTTTGCCCTCGGCGCCTGTCTTAAATTCGCCATACACGATCTCACCGTCTTCCACGTACTTGTCGGTGATGACCATGGGATTTCGCACCCACTTGCCGTCCACTTTGAGGACCGGGACGATCTTGCTGATGAGGGTCTTGGCCTTCATCTTGTAAGCGGACCACATCTCGCAGGAGACGCAGTTCCACATGGCATCTTCAATGCTGAGGTACCAGGGCAGGAAATCCGAAGAGCCGCCCACCGGGGCCGACCCGTGCCTGGGACCTGCCTGACCGAAAATGGCCAGGTCGGAGGCAATGGCGAGATCGCAGGCCATGCCGATCTCCTGGCCGCCTGCCACGCGCATGCCGTTGACCCGGCAGATGACCGGTTTTTTGCACGCGAGGATGGAATCGACCATGTGGTTGAACAGTTCCATATACTGGCCGTATTCGTCGCATCGAAGGCCGTAATACTCACTGTATTCCTTGGTGTTTCCTCCGGTGCAGAAGGCAAAGGGACCGGTGCCGGTAAATACGACTGCGACCACGCTGCGGTCCAATGATGCGTTTTCGAACCCTGCGATCACACCTTTGACCATTTCGGTCGTGTAGCTGTTGTATTGTTTGGGGTTGTTCAATCGAATCCAGGTCACAAACAGGCCGTCGACCACCTTTCCGCTCGGATCCTTAAGCGGCATCTTTTCCACCACGGTGCAGGGGGCCTCTTTGCCCCAGTGGACCTCCGTGTGCAAGAGGTGATTCTTCGCTTCGTTGTCTCGCGGCATCCATTCAAGTGCCATAGTTGATACCTCCCTATTTGTTATTGATTATTTGTGATTACTCCTTGGCATTTCCAAACCGGCTCCTAAAAATCGGGGGTAAGGACGATCCGTTTGGCAGGGGAACCTGCCTTGTGTACCTCTTCAAAGGTCTCAACGATTGAGCTCATGGGGCGGGTCTCAACGAAAGGACCAATGTCGATCTTCTTGCTGAGCACCATGTCGAGCACGGCCGGATAGTACTCGGGCAGGCAGGCCCATGTCCCTAAGATTTCCGCGTCAAATGCCATTAACCGGCCGATGGCGTATTCCGTTTTCGCCATCCCAAAACCCACGACAATCAACTTCCCGACAAAGGAAAGCAAAGACAAGGCAATCTCCTGGCCCCCCTTTACGCCCGTCACCTCGAAGATCTTCCAGCCCACGTTGGGAAGTCCGTTTTCCTTGCAAAGCCCCCTGAACTCTTTGGATATGGCTCCCGCGTCCTTTCCCGTCGAATTGATGACAAAATTGGCCCCGTATTTGAGTGCCCTTTCCAATTTCTTCTGATCGCGTGCGATGCCCACGACCGTTTTCGCCCCCAGCGCCTTGGCCACCTGCCCCATGTACTGCCCGACACCTCCCGTGATGCCTACAACTATAACATGATCTCCAGGCTGAAGGTCCGCCCGTTTTGCTGCCTGATAGGGTGTTGTGGCGGCATCAGCGACTACAGCCAGATGCGAGAGAGGGAGATCGCCACGATTTTTGACTTCACACAGATCTATACTTGGGACGGGAATGTGGCTGGAAAACCCACCATAGATGCCCATGCTGTTTCCTGGCATCTTCTGGTCCAGACAACGGTTCCCCCGCCGCGTTTTGCACAGAATACATTTCCGGCACGGCATGACGGCCGGAATAATGACTTCCTTTCCGATCCAGGCGGCATCCCCGGCCACCACGGTCCCTGAGACCTCGTGGCCGAGTGTCAGCGGGGGCTTGGAGACGGTGGGGACGCCATCGTAAAAATAACCCAGATCCGTGTGGCACACCCCGCAACCTGCCACCTCAACCAACACCTCCCCCTCTTTCAATTGGGGGGTGGGGATTTCGGCCTTGGCCAGTTTGCCCGGGATCGTTTCACCGCTTTCCTTGTTCCGGGCAGTGGGCTGAACCATTTGCCAGGTCATGATCTTGTCAGGTACTGCTACCATCTTAGTCCCTCCTTCATTAATGGGTTAAATCATTCCGTACCCACCATCAACGCACAGCAATTGTCCCGTGATGTAATTGCTCTCGTCGGAAGCAAGAAAAATAAACGCGGGTGCGATATCTTCGGCCTCCGCGAACCGTTTAAGCAGGATTCGGTTCATGTAAATGTCACGGAGCTTTTCGTCCGACCGGATCTTTTCGGTCATGTCCGTCGCAACGATCCCCAGGGAGATGACGTTCGCACAAACATTGTAACGAGCGAGCTCCCGCGCCATGGATTTGGTCATGCTGACGACCCCGCCCTTGGCAGCGCTGTAGTTGATCTGTCCCACGGTCCCGACGAGCCCGGCGACCGATGTCACATTGATGATCTTCCCCGAATTCTGCTCCTTCATCTGCCGGGCTGCTGCCTGAGCGCAAAGGAATGCTCCCTTGAGGTGGATGTCTACCACTTGGTCCCACTGGTCTTCGGTCATATTGACCATGAGCGCGGGCCTCGTAAAGCCCGCATTGTTGACCAGGACATCCACTCGCCCGAAGGTCTCGATGGCCGTGAGGATAAGGTGTTCGGCATCGGATTTCAGGGCCACATCTGCCTTGACCGCGATGGCCCTGCTGCCCATGGATTCTATGGACTTGACCGCCTCATAAGCCGGTTGCTCACTGGTTGTGTAATTGACGACGACCTTTGCGCCTTCCTTTCCGAAAGCCAATGCCACGGCTCGTCCTACACCACGGCTGCTTCCGGTGACCACGGCGACCTTGTCTTTAAGTCTCATGGGATCAGCTCCTCCGTCTGACAGCACTTTCAGCTTTTCCTCGACGCACCTGCTTTTGACAGTATGGTTACATTATAGTTACAATATAGTCACATTGGGACTTTAGTGGAAAAGCGAATTCCATGTCAAGCAAAAATCGGATTTTGACACCACAAGGTTTATTGCCTATATAAGACAGTCCTGCTCATCCAAAGACAGTCGTTTCTGGTTGAGCGCGATCAGCCATCAGCGATTAGCTGTCAGCCAAGAATAAGAAAAGCAAGAAGTTGGCCGGAATGCTATACGCCGACCGATGAAAGTTTCATCCTACTGAGCCCAGAGGCACAATGAGACGGATACGTTATTACAGTACCAACAACAAGGCAGAAGCGGTGAATTTTGAGACGGCGCTCATGAACGGCCTTGCCTCAAATTACGGTCTGTACATGATCTCTAAGGAGAACATCCCGAAGGTGGATCCAGCCGTCATCCGGACCATGAAGCAAATGGTCTACCATGAGGTCGCCCTTGAGGTTTTGTACCCGTTCCTTTGGGAAGAGATCTCACGGACCGATTTGGCGGGCCTTCTCCTGGACGCATACAACGACAAGGTCATCCCCACAGAGGTCCGGCACGTGACCGGTCGGACCCACATCATGTGGCTCAGCCACGGCCCGACCTACTCGTTCAAGGATTACGCGGCCAGGTTTTTTGCACGTATGCTAAGCTATTTCCTCAAGAAGTCCGGACTTCGCCGGGTGGTGGTTGTGGCAACCAGCGGTGACACGGGAGGGGCGGTGGCGGACGCGCTTCATGGGCTCGATGGCGTGGACAATCTTGTGTTTTTCCCCAAGGGATCAATCACTGAAAGGCAGCGGAGACAGATGACCACCTTAGAGGGCAATGTGTATGCCTTCGAGGTCAATGGGGATTTTGATGTGTGCCAGTCCCTTGCGAAACGGATCCTGGGGGACAAGCGGTTGGCGGAGATCGTTTTCGGCGACCGCGACCGGTTCACATCCGCGAACTCCATCAGCATCGGCCGGCTGCTCCCACAGGCGGTCTATCCCTTCTTTGCTCACTCAAGGGTGGCGGAATTCGGAGAACCGATGATCGCCAGCGTCCCTTCAGGGAATTTTGGGGACATGATGGGAACGGTCATAGCGAGGGAGATGGGGCTCCCCATCGGAAAGATCCTCTGCGGCGTGAACGAAAACAGGGGGTTCCCCGATTTCTTGACCACGGGACGATACGTGGTAAGGCCATCGGTCAGGTCCCCATCGTCCGCCATGATTGTATCCAACCCGAGCAATTTCGCTCGACTGGTGGATCTCTATGGGGGCCGCGTCCATGACCAGCGAGATGCCAGTGGCAAGGTCATCCACGAGGGCGTGATGGAGGTCGAACCGGACATGAACGCCATGAGGAAGGACTTCTTTTCTACTTCGGTGAGCAATCCGGACCACCATAAGGTGATGAAAGAGGTGTACGAACGCTTTGGGATCATCATCGAACCCCATGGTGCTGTGGGTTGGCGCGTGCTGGATCACTTCCTAAACGGGATCCATGACCGTCTTGCCGTCATTTATGAAACCGCGGACCCCGGAAAGTTCCCGGACGATATAAAGGGGGCCATCGGCATCACACCAAAGGTGCCGGAGCGGATGATCGCACAGGCAAACCTGGAGGAAAGGATCTTCACCGTGGGGGACCCCCCTCACGTGAAAGAGGACGGCACGGCCACCCTCGGCGACACACAGTACCAGACGGCAACGGAAATCATCAGAGAAATCTTTCGGGCAGGATCGGGTTAAGCCCTTCGAATTCTGCCCGCAAATCAATCCCCAACCCGGCGAAGCCGGGACCTAACGGGTTTCAGGTGACCCCTGAACACTGAACACTGAAACCTGAACCCTCCATTCGCAACCGTTTTGTGCGCAATTTTACCGCTAAGGGACTTAGGCGGCAAGAGGCCGCAACCAAGCGCCATTCGAATGATGAATATCGAACAAGGAATATCGAATCACGTAGTGGGTTCCCGGACGTCTTCCTTTCTTCATCGGACATTCTGGATTCGATATTCTGAGGTTCGCTTTTCAACTTTTCGACGCAAGTTGCAGAAAAGTTACACACAAAGGGTCTAACACCGATCGATCCGGACGCGACCCGGTGCGACTCGATGGTTGCTCCTTTCTGTGATGAGCGCAAGAACTACTGCCGCACTTTGTGGGCAGCACGAATGCTGCATGCCCCAAAAAAACTGCACCAAAAATTTGCATAAAGATTATTGATTTAAGCATGTTATAAGAATAAGTATTGAATACAGCTGGTTGTATGGGTATGGAATTAAAGTGTAATCATTTCAATCAGATATTCTGGTAGATTCTCCTGGCACCTTCTTTGCAAAATTATTGTACCATACAACGTGGCATCATGGCAGGCAGGGACCTTGCTTTTATCGAGGGCCGAGATGAGAAAATTTGTGAAATCGTTCAAGGAAATGGGAAACAAGGATTTCCAGGAAGCAGGGGGAAAGGCTGCCAACCTGGGAGAGCTGACCCAGGCCGGCTTTAATGTCCCCCCCGGCTTCTGTGTCACCAGCGACAGTCTGTTTCACCTGATCGATCATAACGACCTTAGACCCAAAATCAAGGCCATCGTCGCCCAATTTGACTATGAAGATTATGGGAGGATGGAGACCCAGACGGGCGAGATCAGGGATCTCATCAGCGGCGCCAAGATCCCGGAAGACCTCTATTTGGAAATAAAGGAAGCGGTTTTGGAGCTGGACCCCCATGGGGACACCTTCGTGGCAGTCCGTTCTTCCGTTGCCGTAAAGGACAGTTCGGTTTCTTCTTTTCCCGGAATGATGGACACCTACCACTACATAAAGGGAGAGGATGAAATCGTGAAGCATATCAAGATGTGCTGGGCGTCCTTGTGGACGAGCCGGGCGACCATGAATCGCCACCACAAGAAAATCGAACATGACCACGGATTGATTGCTCCCATTGTTCAGAAGATGGTGAACGCCGATGTGGCCGGTGTCCTGTTTACCGCCAACCCGATTACAAGCATTCGCGAGGAAATGGTCATCGAGGCCAACTGGGGGTTGGGGGAGTCCGTCGTTTCCGGAAAGTCCATGAACGATTTTTTCTTGTTGAGCAAGTCGCCGTTGACGCTTAAAAATAGGAGAGTCTCGAAAAAGACGCTGATGGTCTGCTATGACGCGGAAAAGGGCTGCGGAAGGAAAGAGACAAGCGTTGACCCTCGCATGATGGATGCCCCAACACTTTCTAGCGAGATGGCGCTTGCAGTGGGAAAGATCGGGCTCCAGATCGAAGAGGTATTCGGGTTTCCGCAGGACATCGAATGGGCGTACCAGCAAGGGAAGCTCTTCATTTTGCAGAGCCGGAACATCAGAACCCTAAAGTCATAGGGATCGGCCAGGCCATGAGATCAGTGCAAGGTGGAAGGCCTGTGCCAGCGAGTGGCGCAATAAAGCGTCTTAAGGGGTGAGGAGGGAGTCCCATGGTCGAGAGGACCCTGCTGGGTGGCAAAAAGATTCTCATCGTCGATGACGAGCCCGACGTGTTGGATTCGCTGGAAGAGCTGCTTACCATGTGTGATGTTTTGCGAGCGTCTTCATTCGAAGAGGCCAAAGCGCTCTTAGAAAGCCAGCCCTTTGATCTGGCTATTCTGGATATTATGGGGGTCCAGGGATACAAGCTCCTGGACCTGGCCCTTGAGAAGAAAGTCATATCCATCATGCTGACCGCTCATGCACTGACCCCCGAAGAGACCGTCAGATCGTACAAAAAGGGGGCGGCCTTCTTCGTGCCCAAAGATCGGCTCGTGGATATCGCCACCTTTTTAAACGATGTGCTGGAAGCCAAGGAAAGAGGGTACCATCACTGGGCCCGCTGGCTCGATCGGCTGGGGACCTATTACGACCGAAGATTCGGATCTGATTGGAAGGATACGGATAGGGAATTCTGGGAAAAGCTCGCCAGACAAGACTGGCGTCTGGCCTCCGTCCTGCGCAAAGAGGAAGAGCGTGAGTAGGCCTACCCCTTCCCGCAGGCTGCGCTGAACGGATGGAAATCGTACCACGAAATGTCAGGACGGGCGAATAGGGGGGCATTTGATGTTCTCGCCCATCGCCTCAAGGAAAAGGCAATTCACGAAGAATGAAAGGAGAAGTTGATTATGGCACAAAGAACCGTTGACGCACACAACCATTGGTACCCGAAGGAGTATCTCGATTACCTCGTGAGCCGGGGGGAAAACCAGTCTCCCTATATGCGTCATGACGGAGGGAGCCACTATCGGGGGTACTACAAAGGCGTTGCCTGCGCCCACATTGACCGACCGGGGCATTTTGACCTCCAGGCAAGGATCAAAGATTTGGACGCAGCCGGTCTTGACACCCAGCTTCTGAGCGTGACCATTCCCGGTCCGGAGACCTTGGAGCCTGATAAGGGTGTGTACTGGGCCAAAAGGTGCAACGATGCCCTGAAGACGGCCATGGACGACTATCCGGGCCGGTTCTATTTCCTGGCAACCCTGCCCTGGCAGGTTCCGGACCAGGCCTGCAAGGAGCTGGAAAGGTGCCATGAGATGGGTTGCGTGGGAGTCCAGATGTTCTCCAATTTCAATGGAGAGCCCGTGTTTCTGGAAAAGTTCCATGGCATCTATGAGATGGCCGATAAACACGATCTCCCCATGCTGGTACATCCGGCCAATCCGCTCACTGCCCCGGTCATGGATAAGATGAGGATCCCTTATCAGCTCTGGGGCTACACCCTGGATACCAGCATGGCCGTTGTGAGCATGATCTTTCAAGGCCTGTTTCAGAAGTTCAAGAAACTGACCCTCGTTCACGGGCACCTGGGGGGAATGGTCCCTTACTTTGTCAGAAGACTCGAGGACTCCTATAAGGGGTACGGCAAGGAATGGGGCATTGAGCTCTCGGAATCCCCGGATGAGACCTATAGGAAACGGGTCTATCCCGACACCACGTCCTTCTACCTCCCTGCCATGAAGTGCTGTCTCGAATGGATGGGCGCGGACCATATGTGTATCGGGACCGACTATGCCCACCGGGTGGGGGATCCGGAAGGCGCCATCAAGGCGGTAAAGGACCTGGGTCAGCAGGCCGGCCTGAGTCAGCAAGAGATCGACATGATTCTTGGCAAGAATCTGGAGAGGATCTTCAAGCTGCCCTCGCTCAAATAGGCGCCGTCTCCTACGTGAGGATGGAGATGATTCCGTGCCGTCCCTTCTGATGAAAGGGGGGACGGCAATGGTCTTGCAGGGAGATTGTTGATCTGTGAGGTTTTCGGGAGATGGAAGCGCACGCAGAAGGTATCGTCCTGGAAGTGAAGTGGTGCGGCTTTGACTTTGGCCAGTGCATTATGGAACCGGGCGGGTTAAGAAATCCCCGCGTGTTTGGCGACATCTACAAAGAGCTGGGTAAACCGGAATGGATTTCGGACAAGATCAGAAAGTACAGGGTCCTCAAGGAAAAATACGGCACCTATGGGCGGATCAAAGAAGGGCACCGTGACGAGATCTACAGCTTCGTCCTTGATAATGATCCAAGGGCCATTGAGCTGTTTGGTGAAAAGGAGCAGGAATTACTCGACATGGGGGAAGGGCTCGATGATGCCCTCGCGTATCTGCAGTCTCAGGGGATAGCGCTCCAGGTCGTTTCAGAGATGAAGAAAACCCTCGGGGCCGTCGGGACGGATATCGTATCGAGGTTTTTGAAAAGGCGAAATCTCGTGAAGTACTTTAGAGAGCTCGTCACACCCCAGGGCAAAATCGACCTCGTTGACGACACGGTGGATCCCAAGTACAAGGGGCACACCAAAGAGGATGGCAGCCTCTATGACGTCCTTGCCCAGGATCTCAGAGAATGCGGCATTGAGCCCCATGAGGCCGTCATGGTAGGCGACAAGCCCCAGACGGACATTGATCCCGCCCATGAACGGGGATTCAAGACCATCAAGTACACGGGTTTTGTGGATCTCGGTGAGTCGAAGGCCGACGTTGTAATTCAGTCCTTTTCCCAGCTCAAAACGATCTTAAAGAAGAAGGGCTAGCGCTTATGCCTCGTCCTGCACCAAGGAAAATTTTGATCGAATATGATGATGGCTCGAAAATGGCCTCACCCTTCGATGCCCTTCCGGTTCCATTGCAGGCGGAAATCCTGCGACAACCCTTCGCGGGCCGTCCCAGTCCCAGCCCGGAAAAAGAGAAGTTCGTCGTGTTGGAGTGGGATGACGGATGGAAGGAAGTGATCGAAGTTGACAGGCGCTGTACCGGTATTAATCGCTATTATGTCATCAGCCGCCCGGAAGACATCGGTCGTCTCTCTCTTGGTAAGGAGGACGGATACCCGGAGCTCCTGGAGATCATCCGTAAGCCTTTGGATCTGAAGAGATTGACTTTCGTTGACACGTTCCGGCTGGGCCCTGCGAGATCCGAGAGAGAAGGGAAGAAAACCGACCATTTCTTTCCGTTGACCAAGGATAGAGACGGCCTTTCCGGGTTATATCACGCTTTTAAGCAGGCTCTGGCCGAGGAGGGCATCGGGCTCAAGGAATTAAAGGAGCAGGAGCCGGCGAAACTCGGAGAAATTCTTGAAAGAATAGGCAGGAAATTAGGTATCAAGGCAGGAAAGAGGCAGCAAGATCTCCTGGATTTTTTTGTTTACTTGAGCAAGAATGCACCATAGTTTTCCAAAACCATACCCGGTCCATCCGCTTGTCGGAAGCGGCCCATGGCCTGGCCTGAACATAAACGATTTTGGATATCTGGGATCAGGAAATGGAGGCGACCCATGAGACTTTTTCAGCCTTATTGCATCAATGGTAAACTGAACCTCAAGAATCGTATCATGATGCCGCCGGTCGTGACCCGGCTTGCCACCACAGAGGGGCAGGTCACGGACGCCTTGATTGATAGGTACCTTCTCTACGCAAAAGGGGGGACGGGTATTGTTGTTACGGAGGCGGTATCGGTCAAACAGCAGAAGAGCGGTCAATTGTTACGGCTCAATGACGACGGTTTTGTCCCGGGATTGAGACGGCTGACGGATCGAGTTCACGGTGAGACAGATGCCAAGATCGCGCCCCAGATCATCCATTTCCTCAAGATTTCCCGAAGTGGGTACCGCCAGAAGGTCGAAGACCTCTCTGTGGAAGAGGTGAAGGAGATCCCCCAGTTATTTGGAGAGGCCGCATACAGGGCCCGTGAGGCAGGATTTGATGCGGTGGAGTTGCACTTTGCCCACGCCTATAGCATGTCTTCCTTTTTGTCCCGGCACAATAATCGGAAAGATGACTATGGCGGCTCGCTGAAGAAGCGGCTTCGGCTGGCCGAGGAGGTTGTGGAGGCTGCCCGGAAGGCCGTTGGGAACGATTTTGTGCTCGGGGCACGCGTGAACGGGGACGAATTTACCTCTGGCGGGAACACCCTTAAACAGTCCCGGTCCATAGCCATCCGACTTGCCGAACTGGGGCTTGACTATATCAGCGTCTCTGCCGGCGGGAAGTTTGAAGACGCCGTTCGCAGGGAAGGGGAATCTCTCGATCCCTATACGGGGTACAGCGGACAGCGGACCATGCCGCCCCAATGGATGCCGGAGAAAGTCAATGTGTATCTGGCGGCGGATATCAAGAAGACCCTTGCCGAAAAGGGATTCCATCCAACGATCATCACGGCGGGCAGGATTCCTACCGCCGAAGTGGCGGAAAGTGTCCTTCAAAACAACGAGGCCGATATGGTCGCCATTGCGCGGCCGATTCTGTGCGATCCCTTTTGGCCCAACAAATTCAAAGAAGGCAGAGAAAAGGACCTTCTCAAGTGTATCTACTGCAACGAATGCCGCGAGGCGGAAGGGGCCTTTGAAGAGGTGACCTGTGTTCAATGGAAGAAAAAGGACGGGACCGTGCAACCCCCTGCGCCATAGGCGTGGCGTCTTTTTTTTACAAACGGATCCCCATAGACCCGCCAATTCGAACGGGCGAAGGTGACATAAATGCAGTTCGGCGGCTTTGTGCCTTACGATCCAGAGGCGGCAAGGATTTACGAGAAGCGCCGGTGGTGGCTTGGTCTGACGCTGGGAGATATGCTGGATAAGGTGAGCGACCTTTATCCCGCAAAAGAGGCGCTGGTTGGGGAAGGGAGACGCTATACCTATTCAGCCCTTCGACGCCTTGTGGACAACATGGCTTACCGCCTCATCGGGGAAGGTTTTAAGTCGGGGGATACGGTCCTCCTTCAATTGCCCAACTGTCCTGAATTTGTGATTGCCTACTTCGCGTTGCAGAAGGCCGGAGGGGTCGTGGTGCTCCTCACGGTGAACCATACGGCCAGAGAGATCTCCCACCTGGTCAACCTGACCAAACCAAAGGGATGGATCCTGCCCGGACGCTACCGAAAGACCGACTTCATGCCTGTGATCCGGAAAGTCAGGAAAGACCATCCGGCCCTTGATCGGGTGATCCTGGTAGGGGATGAAACCCCGGAGGGTTGCACTTCTTTTGACGGTCTTTTGAGAGACGTCGCGGATCGACCAGAGGTCAATAGGGTGTTAGACCGTGCACATCCCCAGCCCACGGACGTCTGTCAGATTCTGCCGTCAGGTGGGACGACGGGCCTTCCCAAAGGGGCGCCCAGGACCCATAACGACTACCTATGCAACGTGGAATACAAGTCCATGGCCTGGTACATAAACGTCACCGACACGTGTCTGGTCGCCTCAACGGTCGGTCACAATCTGGCGCTCTTGGTGTGTGTCACCGGCCCGATTTTTCACGGTGCCAAGGTGGTTCTCCTCGACTCCACTTATCCTCAAGACTTCTGCAGAATGGTGCAGGATGAAAAGATCACATGCACCGGCCTTGTCCCCACATTGATCAGCCGGATCGTCAACTTCGACGGCCTGGGGGATTATGACCTGAGCTCATTAAAGAAAATCTATGTGGGCGCGGCCAACAGTCCACCTGAATTGGTCAAGGCGGTGGAGGGAAAACTGGGATGTCGGTATATCAACGCATTTGGCATGGTGGAAGGTCCTTGCTCCCAGACACGTCCCGATGACCCCTTTGAAATGCGCTGCGACACCATCGGCCGTCCCATCTGCCCTTATGACGATTTCAGGACCCTTGCCCAGGATGGGAATCCGACCGGGGTGGGCATTGAGGGAGAGCTTGCCGCCAAGGGGCCGGGGATTTTTACGGGGTATTTCAGGAATCCCCAGGCCAATAAAGATGCATTCACCCCTGACGGATATTTCCGAACCGGTGACCTGGCGGTGATCGACGGAAATGGGACCATCAGGATTACCGGAAGAATAAAGGATATCATTATTCGGGGCGGAGAAAATATCGCTGCGCGAGATGTGGAGGATCTCATCTCTTCACACCCCGAGGTCGAGTACGTCTCGGTGGTGGGCATGCCCGATCCCGATTTCGGAGAGCAGGTTTGTGCATACATAAAGCCCGCCCCGGGGGCATCCTTGAGTCATGAAGAGATCGTGGCGCACTTGGGGAAGGTAGGGGCATCAAAAATATTGTATCCCGCAAGGATGGAATTCGTTGAGGAGATCCCACTCACTGCCGCAGGAAAGGCGGATAAGAAAATCCTGAGAAATGATATTGAGGAGAAGCTCAAGTCCGAGGCCCGCAAGGTCAGGTGATCCACTCGGACTGAAGCAGGCTAATTTGTTCGGTCATCACTGGAATGACATTCATGGAGGGTTGTCTGATGGGACTGCAAGGCATGAACGGTGTTGTGACAGGGGGGGCCAGAGGGATCGGACGCGCGATCGCTTTACGCCTCGCCAGGGACGGTGCAAACATCGGGATTTTGGACATCCAAAAGGAAACGGCCGAAAAAACGGCCGATGAGATCAGAAGGTTGGGCGTAAAAGCCATGGCGATTCAATGCGATGCGACCGATTATCAACAGGTGAAGGAGTCCGTCGCCCGTATCTACAAGGAATACGGTTCCATTGATATCCTTATCAACAATGCCGGGATCGATATGGCCGGTCAGTTTGTTGACACGGGGCCGCCCCAGTGGGATAAGATCCTGAACGTGAATTACAGGAGTTTTCTGATCGCCTCCCACGTGTGCATCCCCTATATGATTGAAAACAAGCGTGGAAACATCGTCAGCATGGGCTCGGATGCCGGCAGGATCGGTGCGGCGGGAGAGGTCCTTTACTGCGGCACCAAGGCGGCCATTATGGCCAGTTCAAAGGCGCTGGCCAGAGAATTGGCAAGGTACAATATCAGGGTGAACGCCGTTTCTCCCGGCCCGGTTCATACGGACCTTTGGGATCAACTCCATCCGGGTGAGAAGGGGCAGAAGGTCACGGAAGCTGTGATGAAGGTTATCCCAATGAGACGGCTCGGGACCCCCGAAGATGTGGCGGACGTGGTGGCCTTTTTCGTGAGTGAAGATGCGCGGTACCTCACAGGCCAGGTCTTGAGCATCGATGGGGGCCTGACCATGATCGGTTGACGGGTTGCTGCAAGGAGGAAAAAAATGGACTTCGGCCTGACAGACAAGGTCTTGAAGCGAAAACAGGAATACCGTGATTGGGTGGAAACCGTCCTCAATCCACTGTCAACACCCTTGGAGGACGAAGAGAGGATCCCGGATGAATTGGTGAAGGAGCTGAGAAGCGGTCGTCTTCGCTTCTTTGGATTGACGATACCGAAGGAATATGGCGGCGAGGGCTGGCGAGCGGTGGAATGGTTTGCGGTCCTTGAGGAATTGGCCAAGGCCTATGCCACGGTCAGGCTCATCGCGCACACGATGAACGGACTTTTCTGGAGGCCGCTCCTCTATTTTGGCACGGACGAACAGAAGCAAACCTATCTTCCCAGACTGGCAACAGGCGAGATATGGGCGGCCAACAGCCTTACCGAGCCGGAGGCCGGCACCGGGAAGGATATCAATTCAAAGGCCGCCAAGGATGGGGACGATTATGTCTTGAACGGCAGCAAGTGGCTGATTACCCTTTTCCCCGGATATACGAAGCTGATCTATGCCTTTGCCGCCACGGAAGAGGGCGTCACCTCTTTTTTGGTGGATGCACCCAGAAAGGGACTGGTCCTCAGACCCATGGAGAAGATGATGGGATGTGTGGGACCAAGACACTACAATGTTATTTACAGTGACTGCCGGGTGCCGGCTTCCAATATCCTGGGTCAGAAAGGTAAGGGATTGGATGTGGCCTTCGGCATGCTCCACCTGAGCAGGGTGTCCATCTCCTTTTGCTGCGTCGGCCTGGCCCAGAGGATGTTGGATCTCTGTGTCACCTATGCAAAGAAGCGGACCACGTTCGGGAAGCTCCTGACGCAACGCCAGGCGATTCAGAACAATGTGGCCCAGATGGGCACGGAGATACAGGCGGCTCGACTGTTGGCCTATGAAGCGGCCTGGAGATTCGATCAGGGGAAGGATATCGTCAAAGAAGCGGCCATGGCGAAACTCTTTGCCGAACAGGTGGTAACCAAGGTATCAGAAATGGCGCTTCGCATCCATGGCGGGATAGGATATACTAAGGCGTATCCGCTCGAACGCCATTTCAGGGATGCCCGCTCCTATCATTTCGAGGAGGGCACGGAAGAAATCCAGAAGCTATTGATTGCCAGGTATCTGCTCAAATAAAAAAGATGAAGTCCCGGTCGTTCATGTATTCTGACGGCCCGAATAATGTGGAGGCTTTGATTCCATCTGGGGTTAACCTAAGGGGAGGAGGAAAGCATGAGGACAAAGAGCTCAAAAGGGGAAGGTGTGACACGGAGGGATTTCGTCAAGAAAGTGATCACCGCCGGTGCCGTGGTGGCAGGCGCACCTCTTTTGCCGAGGCTATCGCGGGCGGCAGCCAGGGATCATATCCTCATCGGCCATCCAGCGCCCGCCACCGGACCCATCGCCGCATTTGGAGAAACATCGGCATGGGTTGACAAATTTGTTGTGGAAGCAATCAATAAGGACGGTGGCATCTTCATTAAAGACCTGGGCAAAAAGCTGCCGGTCAAGGTCAAGCCCATGGACACCGAGAGTAACCCGACCAAGGCCGCCGAGGTCGCCTCTAAGCTCATCCTCCAGGACAAGATCGATTTGATGTTGGTCCTGCATACGCCAGACACTGTCAATCCTGTGGGTGCCATCTGCGAAAGGTATCAGGTTCCGTGCATCTCTTCGGTTGCGCCCATCGAGCCATGGCTGACCGGCGGGCCTTACAAATGGACGTTTCACTATTTCTGGAGTTTGGGCGATATCATTGGAGTTTTCACAGGCATGTGGAACGAATTTGCCAGCCAGACCAACAAGGTGGTCGGAGGATTCTGGCCCAACGACCCTGACGGGACCGTGTGGGCGGCGGAATTCGGCAAGAAGCTCAAAGCCATGGGTTACAAGGTGGTGGACGTGGGGAGATTCCCTTACGGTATGCAGGATTTCAGTAGTTTCATCAGCACCTGGAAAAAGGAAAACGTGGAAATCCTGACGGGCGTGCCTATTCCCCCTGATTGGGCCACGGCATGGCGGCAATGTCACCAGCAGGGGTTCATCCCCAAGATCGCGACCATCGGAAAGGCCGTTCTCTTTCCCGCTGCCGTGGAGGCGATAGGTGGCAACCTCCCCGACGGCCTTAGCTCTGAGATTTGGTGGACGCCTTCACATCCCTTCAAGTCGTCTTTGACAGGTGTTTCCTGTAAAGAGCTGGGCGACAGTTGGACCAAATCAACCAACAGACAATGGACCCAACCTCTGGGTTTCGACTATGCAGCATTTGAGATCGCGGCCGACGTCCTGAAACGGGCAGGTTCCCTGGACAAAAAGAAGATTCGAGAAGCCCTGGTTCAGACGGATCTGGACACGGTCGTCGGACATATCAAATTCAATGAGAAGAACTTCTCTCTGACCCCGTTGGTAGGTGGACAGTGGGTGAAGGGCTCCAAGTGGCCCTGGGACCTTCAGATCACTTACAACAAAGAGGCTCCGAATATCCCGACGACAGGGAAAATGGTCTTTCCCATTCCCCGGTAAGAACCCGTGAAGGGTCCATGACCTGCAGGGGCGCTTCTGAACCCCAGACGCTCTGCTATCCATTCGGGCGGGCCAAGCCTTAATTGTTTGAGCGAGCGACTCGGGCAGAACGATGGGAACGTGCTTCCGCCCTGTTGACGCTTGCCGAAACCCTGCGCCCGGTCTTTACTCGTCCGTTTCCGAATGGTTTGCCGAGAAAAGGGAGTATCCATGGCAGAGATCCTCACGGTCAAAAGACTCAGTAAATCCTTCGGGAAGGTGAGAGCGGTTTCCGATCTCACCTTTCAGGTTGAGTCCCGTGAGATCCTGGGTATCATCGGCCCCAATGGCGCAGGAAAGACCACCTTGTTCAACCTTGTTTCAGGCGAGATCAGGCCCGACGAGGGGGCTGTCGAATTTAACGGAAAAGACGTGACCCACACCCCCATGTATAAGAGATGCCGCGAAGGCATTGCGCGCACCTATCAGATCCCAAGGCCTTTCTTGAACATCAGCGTCATGGAAAACGTCATGGTCGGAACGGCTTATGGTGCGGGCATCGCGTACAGGCAAGCCAAGGAGAAGTGCGAAGAAATACTGGACAAGACAGGCCTCACTTCCAAGAGAAAGGTCATGGCGGGCACGCTGTCTCTCCTGGACCGCAAGCGATTGGAGCTGGCCAAGGCGCTTTCCACCTGCCCCAAGCTTCTTCTGGTTGACGAGGTTGCGGGCGGTCTTACCGAATCCGAGGTTGAGGATGTCCTGGGAATCATCCACTTGGTCCGCAGGGAGGGCGTAACCGTATTGTGGGTGGAACACATCGTCATGGCCATGCAAAAAGGTCCTGACCGTCTGCTTGTTATGAACTTCGGGCGAAAGCTGTTTTGTGGAAGACCGGAGGAGACTTTCAGCTCCCAGGAGGTCCAGGGGATTTACCTCGGTTCTGAGGAAGATTGATGCGCGCGCTCGAGATAAGGGATCTCAGTGTTTTTTATGGTTCTTTCCAGGCCCTGTGGGACGTTGCCCTTGATGTGGAAAGGGGCCAGATCGTCTCTGTTCTCGGGTCCAATGGCGCGGGAAAGTCGACGCTCCTTATGGCGATTTCAGGGCTCCTGAAGGTCGTCTCCGGGCGCATTTGTTTCGAGGAAAAAAGGATCGATGACCTGGACCCGCATCAGATCGTAGATCTCGGAATCGCACTGGTGCCCGAAGGCCGAAAGATCTTCCTGAGCCTCACGGTTCGGGAAAACCTTCTCATCGGCTCCTTTACCCTTCGGGCGCGGGCCGGCAGGCATGAGAATCTCGAATATATCTACCATTTGTTTCCGCCCCTAAAGGCGCGGGCCAACCAAAAGGGGAGCAACTTGAGCGGCGGTGAGCAGCAGATGCTCGCCATAGGCCGGGCCCTCATGTCCACCCCGCGGTTCATCGTCTTTGATGAGATTTCGCTCGGGCTTAGCCCTCTGGT
This sequence comes from uncultured delta proteobacterium, assembly GCA_963830155.1. Classification (GTDB taxonomy): domain Bacteria; phylum Desulfobacterota; class DSM-4660; order Desulfatiglandales; family Desulfatiglandaceae; genus CAWHLE01. The sequence continues at coordinate 409,015 of CAWHLE010000007.1, forward strand.
GGTCAAAGAGCTTTACCGGACGGTGAAGGAGATCAATCAAAAGGGGCTGACCACGGTCCTTGTGGAGCAAGACGTGAAGCGCAGTCTCAAGGTCGCCGACTATGTCTACATCCTCCAGGAGGGCAAGGTCACGCTAAAGGGGAATCCGAGTTACTTCTCTGAGGATGTGGTGAAGAAGGCGTATTTTGGACTTTAGCTTCGGGTGAACGAACGGACGATCCGCATGTTGTTGAAGCGTCGATTTTCCATGCCTTGTTCCGCGTCGGATGGCGTCTATCCGATGAAAACGGACGGCGGTGCCGACGATCAACTTCCGGAGAGGGAACACACAAATCATGCTACCATACGTTGAAGCCGTTATTAACGGAGTGCTTCTCGGAGGCCTATATGCAGTCATTGGGATCGGGCTTTCCATGGTTTTCGGAATCATGAAACAGGTCAATCTCGCCCACGGCGAATTGATGATTCTGGCCAGCTATTTTAGCCTCATGACGCTGCAAATCTCGGGGCTGCACCCGCTTTTGACGCTTCTGGTCGTCCTGCCCGCCATGTTCATGGTCGGCTATGTGATCCAGAAGGCCCTTTTCAACAGGGTCATGGAGAAGGGGATGGAGCCTTTTCTCATGATCTCCTTCGGCCTATCCATTATTCTCCAGAATATCATGCTCCTCGCTTTTACCCCCGATGCCCGTTCACTGAAGAGCGAGCTGGTGATCAAGAGTCTGGACATATTCGGCCTGTTCAACCTGCCCTTGATAAATATCATGAATTTTCTCATGGGGTTGGTCGTGCTCATCCTGCTTCACCAATTCATGAAGAAGACCTACCTTGGGTGGGCCATCACGGCCTCTGCGGACAATATCTCTGCGGCCAGATTGATGGGCATCAACCCGAAGAAAGTGTATTGCGTGGCTATGGGGATCGCGGCGGCTACTGCAGCCATCGCGGGCGTCCTGGTGGGCATGACCTTTACCTTCTATCCCCACTCGGGCACTCAGTACTTGATCATCGCGTTCGGCGTCGTCATCATCGGTGGATTAGGGAGCCTGCCCGGGACATTCCTGGGGGGGCTGATCTTGGGCGTCTCTCAATTGGTAGGGGCACGGATCCTCGGCCCGGGATTTCAGTCCTTAAGCGGCTACTTGATCCTCCTTTTGGTCCTGACCTTAAGACCTCAGGGCATACTGGGAAGGAGGTAGCTTTCCGGATGTCGGCCAACCGGGTTCGCATCATTGTCGTCGCCCTTGTTGCCCTGGGGCTTGTGAGTATTCCCCTCTTGGCCTCAAGGTATGTCGTCAATGTGGTGTTGCTGATATTTCTGCACGCGGCGTTGGCCTCCATGTGGAACCTGCTCGCAGGCTATTCCGGGATGGTTTCTCTGGGCCAGCAGATGTTTGTCGGACTGGGGGGCTACACGATGGCCGTGCTGTCCCTCTATTACGGCGTTCCCATTTCCCTGGCGGTGTTGTCGGGAGGGATGCTTTCGGTCATCCTCGCTCTGCTCATCTCTATGCCGGTTTTTCGGATGAAAGGGGTGTATTTTGCCATCGGCACATGGGTCATTGCCGAGGCACTGGCCATATGCTTCAGTAACTGGGGCTACGTGAGATACGGGATGGGACTCTTCGTCCAATCTGCCTATCAACTCTCGATGTCTTGGATCTACTACGCGGCCATGGTGTTGTGCATGGGGTCTGTCTTGCTTGTTTACCTCCTGCTCCGATCGAAGCTGGGCTTGGCCCTCATGGCCATTCGGGATGATGATGTGGCCTCCGAGGCCATGGGTGTAAACATCTTTGGGTGCAAACTGACCTGCTTCCTGATCAGCGCATTTTTCACCGGGACAACGGCCGGTATACTATACTTGAATTCCATCTTCATTCAGCCCTTCGAGGCCTTCGGAATCGGATGGACGGTAAAGCTGCTGTTTATTGTCATCATAGGGGGTATCGGAACAGTCGAGGGTCCGCTGGTCGGGGCCGTCATCTTTGTGCTGCTTCAACAATTCCTATCGGAGTATGTGGGATATAACCTGATTATCCTGGGGACCGTGACCATTGCGGTCATCTTTCTCGCGCCGCAAGGCGTCGTCGGGGCATTGCAGAAGCGATTCGGCATTGAGCTCCTTCCGATTTCCCGCCTGTGAACAGGCACGCGACGCTGGGGCCGGAGCATCGAAGGCCATGTGGAGAACCCTTGCAGACTGATGGAGGAAAATGGACATGATCGACAGAAGCATTTCGTCCTTAAGAACGTTGCGGCCGGAAACAGAATTTGACAAATCGATCTTCTGGTTCAGGGATGATCTGCATCAACCCTATGCCATATCGCCCATGGGAATGACCACCATCCAGGCGCATCACGCATGGGGGTATCATGTTGCTGCGGAGACAACCAGTCTCCCTCCTTCCAAAGGGGGTCACGTAAAGATCCACAAAGGCAGGGTTTATCTGGGATTTGCGCTGATCGATGATCCCAATGAGATTGCCAAGAGGGAGCCGGAATTCGGAAAGCTCCTGGAATACTGTATAGACCATTGGGACGAGTACTATGAAAAGCACATCAAGGAAGTCATAGCAAATCTCGATACCTTGAACGGCGTGGATACGGACAAATTAATATTGCCGCATCTGCTCGAACATTTGAAGCGGGCCGAGAGACTGAACAGACGAAATTGGGAGATCCATTTTATTTTGATGTATCCTGCCGACGCCGTCTATTTTGCCTTTGAAGATTACTGCAAAAAGTACGGGCTGGAAGAAAAAGACTTCGTCATCATGCTGAGGGGCTTTGAAAGCATCGCGACCCAGACGGACGAAGAGCTATGGAATCTGACTAAGTACGCCGAGGTATGCGGCATCAAAGAGATCCTCGTGAATACCGATGTCACCCGTGTCCTGGAGACACTGAACAAAATGGACGAAGCCAGACCGTGGGTGGAGAAATTCAATCGCTTTCTATCCATCTATGGAAATCGGGTCGTGGCAGCGCATCTCGATGTCCTGACGCCTACGTGGAAGGAAGACCCGACCCCTGTGCTCGATACCGTCAAGGGATATTTCGCCCGCATGGAGAGCGGCTGGGATTTCAAAAAGTCCAGGCAGGAAATCCATGAACAGCGCGCCCGGGTGATCCAGGAATACGAAGACAGGCTGAAGGATCAGGAAGAGAAGAATCATTTCAAGAGATTGTTGCAGGCGGCTCAAGGCGTCTATGCCTTTCAGGAAGACCACGGATTCTATATCGATCAGGGGTCTACCGCTGCCCTGCGCGGTGCAATTATCGCATGCGGGAAGCGGCTTATCCGAAGGAATTTGATCGGCGCCCTGGAGGATGTGTGCTTTCTGACCTACCATGAACTGGTTGAGATCATGGAGGCGCTTGTGTATAACGAAAAGGCCGCCAAGTACCACTACGGCGCGCTGGTGCCGAACCTTGTCAGGGAAAGAAGAGAAGACGCCAAGATGGCCAAAGACCTGGACGCGCCGCTCACTTTTGGAAACGTGCCTGAGAAGATGACGGATCCGATCGGAATCAAGGTGTTCGGAATCATCGACGAGGTCCTGCATCCCAAGGGGGAACGTGAAGTGAAGGAAAAGCTGGAGGGCTTCCCAGGCTCCCCTGGGGTCGTGGAAGGGCCGGCGAGGGTGGTTTTGGACTATCAGGACTTTCAAAAGGTCAATGCGGGAGAGATCTTGGTATGTCCCTACACAGGGACCGCATGGACCCCCCTTTTCGTCAAGGTAGGGGGAGTGGTTACCGATACGGGAGGGATGCTCACCCATGCCGCCATCGCCGCCAGAGAGTATAACATCCCCGCGGTCGTGGGAACGTGGAACGCCACGAACTCAATAAGGGACGGGGATATCATCAAGATAGACGGAAATGTGGGGATCGTCGAAATTATCGAGAGGGCGAAGCGGGGTTGAGGAAACTTCGGCCGATATATCCCGGTTTCCGTTTGCGGTCTTGACATCCGGTTGGACCTCTTTCATCATATCTTTCTTCGAGGATGGATGGCTGCGCGCCTGTGCATTTCGTCTCCGCAGTCCCTCATAACCTTTGGAGTTTCCATGCAATCGACTGGATCGGCCCTGACGGGAGGGCTGGGAAGAATCAGCGGCCGAGTCCTTAACTCGATTGTTCAGAGCATCAATGCGGCCGTTATCCTACACGATCGGTTGCTTAATGTGGTTTTTGTCAATGAGACGTTTGAAAAGATCTTCGAGATCAGGAAGGAGAACGCCCTCGGCAAGTCTCCCCTGGAATTCCTCCCGGAGTTTGACAGACAGCATAAGGCGGCTATAATCAACAGGCTAGAAGAAACACTGAAGACAGGAACCAAGAGCCATACCCATGAATTTCCCTATTGCTCGCCTTCAGGGCGGTATCGTTACCTCTCGGCAGTTTCTATCCCCATTTTTGATGAAGAGAACGAACTGCGACACGTCATGTCGATCATTCGGGACATCACTCCTCAGAAAGCGCTGGAGCAAGAGGCCGTTAAGGCCGCGAAGCTGAGCTCGGTCCAGGATATGGCCTATGCCTTGGCCCATGAAATCAATAATCCTCTGACCGGCATAAAGTTGGGGCTATCGACCCTGTATGACACCTTGAAGAAAACGGAAAACATACAGGTCCTCGACAGCGTCATGAAAGACCTGAATCGAATACAGAAGACCGTCCACTCCTTTTTAAAGGCCAAAAAAGATAAGTACTGGCTCAAGAAGGAAAGTACGCTCGTGATCAGGGAGATCATTGAAGACGTTCTATTTAACCTTGCAGGACAGATGAACCTTCAGGACATCGAAGTCAAGAAGCGTCTTTGTGCAGATGAAACGTTCGTCTATATTGATCGAGATCGGATTTATCAGATGCTGCTCAATATCCTTTTGAATGCGATCCAGGCCATACCCGAAAAGGGGACCATAACGGTTTCGACGCATCTTTCGGTTCCACGCGAAGATATGGGGAGCAACCGACCCTTTTTATGTATATCCCTGAGTGACACTGGGCCCGGAATCGATCCTGAACATCAACGAGAAGTCTTCAGACCCTTCTTTAGCTCGAAACCCGGGGGGACCGGTCTTGGGCTCATGATCTGTAAAGAGGTCGCGTTGGCGCATAAGGGTTTTATTGAGGTGGAAAGTGACATCGGAAAGGGCACGGTGGTGAGAATCTGGCTGCCAACCACCGAGCCGTGACTTTGAAGCCATGGACCTAACCAAGACCATTTTAATTATCGACGATGAAGAGAATATCAGAAAATACCTGGGGCATTCTCTTACCAAAGACGGTTTTGATGTTTCCACCGCTCAATACGGCAAAGAGGGCCTGAATCTATTAATTCAAAAACACATCGACGTCGTCTTGCTTGACCTGAATCTTCCTGACATCAACGGTCTTGAAGTCTTAAAGGAATTGAAAAGGATTGACGTCCAATCCGTGATCATCATCATCACGGCCTACGGAGACATCAGCAGCGCTGTTGAAGCAATAAAGCTGGGGGCATATGACTATCTCACAAAACCTTTTGATATGGAAGACATCAAGATCGTCATCAACAAAGCGCTCAAGATCCTCGGTTTAGAAGATCGAATCAGGCTTTTGGAGCACCAGGTCGATCGGTACCAACTTGGCGAATTGATCACGCGAAGCAAGAAAATGCACGACCTTCTCCAGTTCGCAGACCAGATCGCGAACACCTCCTCGACCGTGACGATTTACGGTGAGACCGGAACCGGCAAGGAATTGATCGCCGCGTTGATCCACAAGAAAAGCCATAGATCGAAGAAATCGATCGTGACCATTGATTGTACGTCTCTTCCGGAGAACCTCCTCGAGAGCGAGCTTTTCGGTCACGAGAAGGGTGCCTTCACGGGAGCGGTCTCATTGAAAAGGGGGCTATTCGAGGTTGCGAACGGGGGCACGGTCTTTTTGGATGAGATCGGGGAATTACCTCTGGTCCTCCAGGCGAAGATATTGCGGGTCCTGGAGTCGAAGAGCTTCCGGCATGTGGGCGGCGAGAAGTATATTGAGACTGATGTGCGCATCATTGCAGCGACCAATCGGAATTTGAGAAGGCTTGTGGAGGGAGGGCAGTTCAGAAGTGACCTCTTTTACCGGCTAAATGTTGTGCCCATCTATCTCCCTCCTTTGCGCGAGAGAAAAGAGGACATTTTCCCTTTGATCGAGTACTTCGTCCAGCTTTTCAACAAGAAAATCGGTCGAAGTATTTCCAATGTATCCAACGAGGCCCTGAAATTGCTCATCGACCATGATTGGCCGGGCAATATTCGTGAATTGAAAAACGTTATCGAACATATGATTATCACGACAAAAGGTGATGTCATTTCCATTGAGAGCCTTCCGACTGAGATTAGAGGAACGAATGCGGAGGTGGACCCCGGATCCTACAGCGCTGCCGCAATGCGCAAAGAAATATTGCCCAATTTCAGCAGTGCGAAAAAAGAGCTCGTAGCGTGTTTTGAAAAGGACTATCTGGGGAAATTGCTGGAAAAAAATAGTTGGAATGTCACCCAAAGCGCCAAAGAGATAAAGATGCACAGAAGCAGCTTCCAGCGATTGATGCGGAAACATGGTTTGCAGGCGCGTCATTGAAGAATTCATTGTTGATGAAGATGACGCTCGGTGAGCCCTTGTGTCACGATGCGGACCCCAAGGAGACGGAGGTTGCATTTGCCGTTTCCGATTTGGCGCCCCATGACGGGATTACCCCGGAGAGGTTGTCGGATCATCTCGGAAGAAGACTGTCCGTTTATGTGTAACTTCTCCACAATTTGCGCAAAAGTTGAAAGGAGAACCGTAGAATATCGAATGTAGAATGTCCAATTCAGAAGTGAAGAATTCCAGGGACCGACTTCGTGATTCGATATTCCTTGTTCGATATTCATGATTCAAATGCCAATTTGGTTGCGGCCGCTTGCTCCCTTAGGAAATGACACAAAATGGGTAATTCTGATCCATATCGCTTGGAAGGCAAGACCGCGTTGGTGACCGGATCCGGCCAGGGGTTAGGCAGAGAGATCGCCTTGGCCTTCGCCAAAAATGGGGCCAACGTGGTCTTGGCCGATGTTGTTTATCCCGAACAAACCGTCAAACAGATTGAGGAAATGGGGGTTCGCTGTACCTCGGTCAAGGCGGATATATCCGATGAATCAAGTGTGATGCGGTTGGTGGAGATGGCAATATCGGGATGCGGCAGGGTAGATATCCTGGTCAACAACGCCGGTCTCTCTCAACTGAGTTATACCGCATCCGAAGATTTACCTGTCGATGAATGGGACAGGGTTATCCAGGTCAATTTAAGGGGCACGTTTCTTTGCTGCAAACACATTGGGAGATCGATGATCGGGAACGGCGGGGGGAATATCGTAAACATTGCCTCTACGGCTGGGATCACCGGTGTGCCAAGGGCACCTGCCTATTGTGCCTCAAAGGCAGGTGTTATACTCCTTACTAAAAGCCTCGCCCTTGAATGGGCCAGATATGGCATTCGGGTAAATGCCGTTGCCCCCCATTACCTGGAAACCGAGTTGACAAGGGACCTAAGAAATTCGGAGAAGGTTTACAAGGGTTTGATAGGCACCATACCCATGAAGCGTTTTGGAAAGACCTCAGAGGTGATTGGTGCCGTTTTGTTTTTATGCACGAATGGTTCAAGCTTTACTACGGGTTCGGTGATCACCGTCGATGGAGGTTATCTTGCACAATAATGATCGGGCTTTGGATTGGTTTATTGAAGGCTGTTTTCCTAAGGGAAACCTCACAGATCCATATGGGTAGCTCATTTCCAAACAGAGGAATCGCGAATGCTTTTCTGCTTACGCTGGGTGTAGTGCTTTCTCTTTCTGTGACCGCCTGCGGAAATAGGATTCATCATGTCGGGATTGGGGAACACCCGTCGAAAAGGCTGGTCGTCCTCCCCGAAAGAAAGACCTATGACAAGATGCAGCCTTATGTGGTCAACGGCGAGACGTACTATCCCGTCCCGAGCGCCGAGGGCTTTGTGCAGGAGGGGTTAGCCTCCTGGTACGGAGATGATTTCCACGGCCGGGCCACCGCAAGCGGCGAGATCTTCGACATGTATCGGCCGAGTGCGGCCCACAAGACCCTGCCATTGGGGACCTACGTGCGTGTTTCAAATCTCGCAGCCAAAACCGAGACCATCGTGCGCATCAACGATCGGGGCCCCTTTGTCAAGGGGCGAGTCATCGATCTCTCCTATGCGGCAGCAAAGGAAGTGGGCCTGTTGGGCCCTGGGGTGGCCCCGGTGAGGATCGAAGCACTTGCACGGCAGGTGGGCGAGGTCGAGTCCTCGGGCGTGAAGAGGCCTGTGGTAGAGATCCAAGATCTTGAAGAAGGTCTGTTTTCAGTTCAGGTGGGCGCGTTCAGTGATCGGCAGAATGCGCTGCGTCTGGCAGATCGCCTGAGGCCCGTTTTCGGGGACTCGGAGGTTTCGGTTTGCATGGATAAGGACCGGGGCGTCCTTTACCGGGTGAGGGTGTCGAAATCGCGGAGCTTGACCCAGGCGAGTCAAGTTGAAGAGAAGCTTGAGACGATGGGCTTTAGCGAGGCATTCATTGTTGCGCTCTAGCTCACTCGTTGATCTTGTTTCTCAGGACGCCGGAGGTTTTGAACACGACGACCCTGCGCTCGCGAAGCTGCAAGTCTTCGGTGGTTTGAGGGTTTCTCCCCCTACGCGCGGACTTGTCCTTGACCGCGAATTTCCCGAAGCCACTGATCAGGATATCTTCTTCCTTTTCGAGGGTGTCTTTCATGATCTCAAAAAGCCTTTCAACGACGGCCCGGGACTGGCTCTTGCTCAAACCGACCTGCGTGTAAATGCTGTTGATGATCTTCTCTTTGGTGAGCGCCACTTCGAACCTCCTCGTTCGATACCCTGAGAAAAAATCCACAAATTCAAGAGCTTGGATGAAATATGGCCCAAGCGTTCGGAGGTGTCAAGCATTTTTTTTGGGATACCCGAACTTTTCCCTGAGCTTTGCCGCCACCATGGGTGGCACAAGGCCGGTGATATCGCCCCCGAACCTGGCCGCCTCTTTGATGATGGTGGAACTGCTGTAAAACCATTTGTAGTCGGTCATTAGAAAGATAGACTGGACCTCTCGGTTCAACTTTCGGTTCATGAGGGCCATTTGGAACTCGTACTCGAAATCCGAAAGCGCCCGGAGTCCTCTCAGGATCACGTGGGCGTTCTTCCGAACGGCGTAATCCACCAGGAGCCCATCAAACGTATCCACTTCCACATTGGGCAAGCTCCTCAGGACGTCCCGGATCATAAAGGTCCTTTCCTCTATTGAAAAAAGGGGGACCTTCTGGGGGTTGTGCAAAAGGGCGATAATGAGCTTGTCAAAGATCTTCAGTCCCCTGTTGATGATACTGATATGTCCATTGGTGATGGGATCGAAGGTCCCTGGGTATATGGCCAGTGTCCCGTTCATGCGGTAACCTCGTAACGAAAAAGCGCGATGCTCGTGTCGCCATAATCGCGCGTGTCAGACATTTTCAACCTGCCGATTGCCTCGGGCAGTGTCTCCTTTTTGGAAGATTCGGCAACGATCCATGCTCCGTCAGAGAGGTGTGCCGAGGCGGCGAGGTCTTTCAAAACCCCAAGGCGCACAGGCTCCCGGTAGGGCGGATCCAGAAAAACCAGATCGAAAAGACCCTTCATCACTATATGCCTCCAGGGAATTCCTGCTCTGATATCCCACTCCAAGACCACGGCTGTCCCGGACTCAAGGATCGAGCAGAGGCCCAGATTTTGCCTTAGCACCCTGAGCGCATCGCGTGCGTTTTCTACGAAGACCGCGCTGGAGGCACCCCTGCTTATTGCCTCGATCCCCAGAGATCCGGTTCCGGCAAAAAGATCCAGCACCGCCCATCCCGTGAGATTTTGCCCCACCATGCTGAAGACGGCTTCTCTCACCTTGCCGGAGGTGGGTCGTATGGACGCCCCTCCAATTGAGGCCAACCTGCGGCCTCTAAGGCGGCCTCCGGTGATCCTCATGAAGGTGCGCAGATCACTCATGTAAGATACCCGAGGATGGTCTGCCCGGCCTTGACCCGATGGCCCACCTTTACCGCCGCCCGGCTCGGCCCCGGGGCAAAAACTTCAACCCTTGAACCGAACCGGATGAGGCCGAAGCGCTGACCTGCCCGGACCCTATCCGCTTCCTCCACCCAGCAAGCGATCCGCCGGGCAATGAGACCAGCGATTTGAATCACCATGATTCTGCGCCCGTCATGGGTCTCAAGCAGGACGCGATTGCTTTCGTTATCACTGGAAGCCTTGTCCAGATTTGCCGCAAAGAACCGGCCTGTATGGTAAGAAATTCTCGTCACGGTCCCGTTGATCGGGATTCGATTCACATGAACATCAAAGACCGACATGAAAATGCTGATCTTTAAGGCAGGCGCCTGCAGCGGGCTTTCATCGCTTTGAACCTCGTGTACCTCGATGATTTTCCCGTCCGCAGGGCTCAGGATGGCACCCTCGGGCACCTGGCCCCTTCGATCCGGATCCCTGAAAAAGTACATGATGAAAAGGGTGAGTACCAAGGCGATGGCGGAAAGGGGCCAGGGGGTCAGAAAATAGAACATAACGGTCACCGCCCATCCGCCGGCGACAAATGGGATACCTTCTCTTGCCAGTAACAACTGGTTGTGGACGCGTGATGAGTTCAACTTGTTAAAGGGTGAGAAGATCCACCAAGTCCTTTAAGGGTTCGCCGTGCCTCAACGGTTTCCCCAAAAACAGCTACCCCGCGGGCGGCCTTTCGCAGCAGAAGAAAACCATGCTTTTGCTGCCAAGGGAATTGCGTTATTATATTTGTCATCCGTTACTTGTCAATGTCGTTCTCAGGCAAAGGACCCTCTTTTATCAAGAGGCTATTTTTGTTCCCCTAAACTGAGCGATTTTTTGGTCTCGCATGCCCCAGAAGGTGCTTTTTCAGACCCGCAACGCCAATGTTCCAGTTGCCTTTGTAACGCCCCAAAGAAAGGAAAATGATGAGTGAACCGTTAACAGTGAGAAGTGAAAAGCATTTACTGATCACTGATTACTGATTACTGATCACTTGTTTTAAGGAGCGGATGAGGACGAGGCGTAATGATATCCGGGGGCCGCAGATAGACCGGGGTGAGTGTTCCCAGATCATCAAAATCATGTTGATGGAATCGATCGAGTCCGGCGTAGCCCAAGGCAGATGCCCTCAAATGCCACATGGCTGGAGGCGCCAATCGCACATGGGTCCCGAGGGCCCCCTGGATCAAGCGGTGCTGACTCGGGAAATTGTTACCGATAAAGAGAGCTTTTTCAGAAACAAAATCGGCCAGGTTTTCGAACTTGAGACCGACCTCTTCGCTCCGCCTGGCAAGTCGGCCATCGGTCCAGAAAAAACGGCCCGCAAACACCTCTCCCCTCCGGGAGTCAACCACGGCGCATATCTCCAGATCGGTCCAGGGCAGCTGACTCGCCAAGGCCTCGATGCTTGATACCCCGATGAGCGGGATCCCTAATGCCTGGCACAGTCCTTTGGCGGTAGACATTCCCACCCTGAGGCCTGTAAAACTGCCCGGCCCCTTTGCCACTATCACCGCATCCAGATGGGAGGGCGTTGAGCGGGAACCCTTCATGAGGAAGTCAAGGGCGGGCATGAGGTCACTGAACTGTTTTCCACCGGGGCACATGACCGACTCGGCTAACAGCGTCCCGTCCGTTTCCATCAAAGCCAGACTGAATTGGGACGTCGAAGTATTGAGCGCCAGGATCACGCGGTGCCCTATTCCAGAATCCTTGTGATGTCATTATAAATAACGAAGGCCATGAGGAGGATTAGGAGAAAGAGCCCGACCCGCTGGGCCCAGTCCCTTTTGCGTAGGCCAATGGGTTTGCCCGTGCAGAGCTCGATCAATAGAAAAAAGATGAGCCCGCCGTCCAGTATCGGGATCGGGAGGAGATTCAGGACCGCCAGGTTAATGCTGATCACCGCCATGAAAGGGATAAGGTACGTCAGGTCCTCTCGGGCGATTTGTCCGGTCATCTGGCCGATCATGATGGGACCCCCGAGGGTCTTAATTGGCACGACCCGCTCCAAGAGCTTGACGATGGTGAGGACGGTGAGCTCGGTGACTTCCCAGGTCCGCTTCGTCCCTTCCTCGACGGCCGCGGTGGGGCTGAGGGAGACCGGTATGTATTTTCCGGAGGCGACCACGCCGATCAGGTAGGAAGGGATTTTCTCTCCAAAGATGTTCTTTACGTTCGACGCCTCCGGGATGATCCGGGTCTGAAAAAGATCCTCGCCCCGCTTCACCCGGAACTGAATCGGCTTTCCGCCGCTTCCCTCGACCTTTTCTTTAATTTGGTCCCACGAACCCACGTCCACCTCATCCATGGAGACGATGACGTCCCCTTTCTTTAGACCAGCACGGTCGGCCGGGGATTCTGCCCTGACCTGTCCGATTTCCGGGGTCATGACCTGTTTTCCGGCGGCCATAAAAAAGAAGCAGAACACGAGGAGGGCAAGGAGAAAGTTGAAGACCGGGCCCGCCAGGACGATAGCAATTCGCTTAAGGACGTGCTGTTGGCTGAAGGAACGCTTCAAGTCGTCCGGGGACACACCATCCAGCTCTTCATCTTGGCTTTCACCGAAGAGCTTGACGTAGCCGCCCAGCGGAATGGACGAGATGAGGTATTCCGTATCTCCGATCTGCTTCCCGATAAGCTTGGGCCCAAAACCCAAGGAGAACTTCAGGACCTTCACCCCGAAGGACTTGGCAACCAGGAAGTGGCCCAACTCATGGAAGAAGATGAGCACACCCAGGACGAAAGCGAAAGGCAGTACATAATATAAAATAAAATCCATTTGACTCCATCATCCTTTCTGATCCGGTCTTTAGGTCACATCTGATGCAGCAGGGCCGTTGCCGTTTGACGCGCCCACGCATCTGCCTCCAGGACCGCATCAATCTCGTCGATAGGGTGGGGCTGGTGAGCCTCCATGGTCATTTCGATGAGTGTTGGGATGTCCAGGAAGCCGATCTTCTGAGCGAGGAAGGATTCCACGGCCACTTCATTGGCCCCATTCAATACCGCGGGCATACTTCCCCCTTTCTTCCCGGCCTCCAGGGCCAAACCGAGACATCTGAAACGCACCATGTCCGGTTGGAAGAAACTGAGCACCCCAACTTTGCTCAAATCGAGAGGATGGAGGCCCGTTTCCATGTGGCTGGGAAATGAAAGCGCGTAAGCAATGGGGATGATCATGTGAGGGGGTGCCAGCTGCGCCAGGGTGGATCCGTCTTTGTACTCCACCATGGAGTGAACAATGCTCTGCGGGTGCACAAGGATTCCGATCTGATCCATCTCAAACCCGAAAAACCATTTCGCTTCGATGGCCTCCAGCCCCTTGTTCATCATGGTGGCCGAATCCACGCTGATTTTCGGCCCCATGGTCCAATTCGGATGTTTGAGTGCCTGCGCCGGGCTTACCTTTTCCATTTCCGCCAAGGTGAAATCCCTGAAGGGCCCGCCTGAGGCCGTGAGGATGATTCTTCGGACATCTTCTCGGTGATGACCCTGCATGGACTGCAAAATAGCGCTGTGCTCGCTGTCGATGGGCAGTATCCTTGTGCCTCTTTTAGCGGCTTCGTCCATCATCAGGGACCCTGCCATGACCATGGTCTCCTTGTTGGCGAGCGCCAGTTCCTTTCCCGCACAAACGGCCATGAAGTTGGGCACCAGGCCGGCCGCCCCGGCGACGGCGGATATGACCGTATCAACGCCTTCACAGGTTGCCACGTCCACGAAGCCCTCGGTCCCGGAATGGATGCACGGGGGGCTCTCGTCTGGAAGCCTGGCCTTGAGCGCCGCGGCCAGAGTTTCATTCAAGACGGCGACGACCCTGGGGCGAAATTCGCGGATCTGCGCGACGAGTAGATCGATATTCCTGCCAGCGGCAAGGGCCAAAACGCGGTAGCTTTCCGGGTTCTGTCGGATGAATTTGAGGGCGTTGACGCCGATGGAACCGGTGGAACCCAATAAGGCCAGTGTCTTCATTTTTCTTCCAGTGATACGTGGAATCCGGTGACGCCAATGTCATGTCTCAAAAAGCAGAACATAGCCGCAGAGAACAGGTATGGCGAAAAGCAGGCTGTCAATTCGATCCAGAACGCCGCCATGTCCGGGCAAAAGTCCTCCCGAGTCCTTGACCCCGCAATGTCTCTTGATCATGGATTCGCAAAGATCCCCCACCTGCCCCGCGACGGCAAGCATGAGCACCAAAGCGATGATTTTCGCATCAAATTTCCGCAGGGAAACGATCTGCAGGAACCAGAACGAGGCGATCAGACTGAAAATCGTGCCGCCTGCGGCGCCTTCCCAGGTCTTCCCGGGGCTGATGGTCTGGTGGAGCTTGTGTTTTCCGAAGAGTCTCCCGCAATAGAAGGCCCCGCAATCGCACGCAAAGATTACCACCAAAAGAAAGAAAATCCAGCGCACGCCTTGAGGGTGACGGTCCAAAGGCAACAAGAGGGAAAGCGGAACGCTAATATACAGGGGAGCCATGGCGGCCTTCCCGATTTCACCGATCAGGTGCTCTCTGTTCAAGCCTGAAAAAAACATGAAAAAGGCCATGGGCACACCGGTGAGCAGTGCAAGGACGGGCAGCAGGAGAAAAACCTGGTTGAGGTAAAGGAGTGCGAACCACCCAAGGCTGAAACCGTATCCCCACCAAAATAGGATACGAGGGAGGGTGGGTACGGCCATTCGATAGAATTCAAACAAGCCGGCAAAGGAAACTAGACAAAGTAAACCATAGAAAAGCACTCTGGGGCCGAACCCGATCAGGTAGACCACGAAGGGCAGCACCAAAAGTGCCGTAACCCATCTCATGAGATGCATTTTGGCGTCCCGGGTCAATTGAGCTCCCTATCGATCCGACGCTCTCCCGAAACGCCTTTCCCTTCTCTGGAATTCAACAAGGGCTGAGACGTAATCTTCTTTGCGGAAGTCGGGCCAAAGGGTTTTCGTGATGTAGATCTCGGTGTAGGCAATTTGCCACAGAAGGAAATTGCTGATCCGGCACTCGCCGCTGGTCCGGATGAGAAGATCCGGCTCAGGCATTCCCGCGGTGTAAAGGTGGTCCGCGATCAGGTCTCCCGAGATCTGGGTGGAACTGAGCTCTCCCTTTTCTACTTTCTCTGCGATTTTCCGGACGGCGTCGGTCATCTCCTGCTGGCCTCCGTAACTCAACGCCAGAGTCAGAACCATATCGCGATTGAGCTTGGTCTGCGCCATGGCCTCGTATAGCACCTTGCGGGTCTTTTCGGGCAGTTTCTCCGTCCGGCCAATGGTCTGAAGCCGGATCCCCCGCCGCATCATCTCGGGCAGTTCATCCTCTATAAAACGGCGGAGCAACCGCATCAGTGCAGATATCTCGTAATTGGATCTGGACCAGTTCTCCTCAGAGAAGGCGTAAAGGGTGAGCCATCGGATTCCAAGCTCCCGGCTCGCCTCTACCACCTCCCTGACAGCCTTGGAACCTGCCTCATGGCCTTTTACCCGATTCAGCTGTCTCTTCTTGGCCCATCGGCCGTTTCCATCCATGATCACAGCTACGTGCCCGGGAAGGCGATTGGGATCGATGGCCTGCATTTAGCTATACCAGGGGCCCGCCGTAGAAGGCGGGGTGTCTTGGGAGACGCCAGTGGGGGAGGGGGAGTTCCTCAAAACTCGATGATCTCTTTTTCTTTTTCAGCGGTCGTTTCGTCGATCTTCTTGACGTATTCGTCCGTGATCTTCTGAACCTCGTCCTGAGCCTTGAAAAGCTCGTCTTCGGAGATTTCCCTGTTCTGTTTCAGCTCTTTGAGCATCTCGTTTGCGTCGCGCCGCTGGTTTCGAAGGGCGACCTTTCCTTCCTCGGCCATCTTCCTGGCCTTCTTGGCCAGTTCTTTTCTCCGTTCTTCGGTCAAAGGAGGGATCGAGATCCTGATGATTTTGCCGTCGTTCATGGGGGTCAACCCCAGATCGGATTTGAGAATACCCTTTTCGATGTCCCCCAAAATGGACTTGTCCCATGGTTGAATGGTGATCAGCCGACTTTCCGGCACGGAAATGGACGCCACCTGCTCTAAGGGCATCTGCGTTTCGTAACATTCAACCCGGATGCCTTCCAACAGCGCCGATGAGGCCCGGCCCGTCCTGATGCGGCGGAAATCACGCTTGAGGGCCTCAACGGTCTTTTTCATGTCTTGGCGCAAGTCCGCCAGGATCTCCTCCTTCATGTCCTTTCTCCTCCGATGAGGGTGCCGATTCTTTCGCCGGAGACGGCCCGCTGGATATTTCCCGGTTTCCGCAAGTTGAATACGACGATCGGCAGAGAGTGGCTCATGGCCATTGAAATGGCTGTCAGATCCATCACCTCAAGTTTTCGATCAAGGACCTCCCTGTAGCTCAACCTCGGAAAAAATCTGGCCGCGGGGTCTTTGACAGGGTCCCGGTCGAAGACACCGTCCACCTTTGTGGCCTTGAGCAAGGCATCGGCCCCGATCTCAAGGGCCCTGAGGGCTGCGGCCGTGTCCGTGGTAAAAAAGGGATTCCCCGTTCCGGCCGCAAAAAGAACGACCCGATTGGCCAACAAATGCGCCACAGCCCGTTCCGAGTTAAAGGGTTCGGCGACCTTGGCCATGTCAAGGCCTGTCATGACTGTGGTCTCCACTCCGGCCCTGCGCAGTGATTCCGAAAGGGCGAGCCCATTAAGGACGGTGGCGAGCATGCCCATATAATCAGCGGTAACCCTTTTCATCCTGAAGGCGGTGGATTGGACTCCCCTGAAGATGTTCCCGCCCCCCATCACAACCCCCACCTGCACGCCGCTGCCATGAACCGATGCAATCTCTGAGGCAACCCCGTCAAGAACGGAGGGGTCGATCCCATAGGAGAGGTCGCCCATAAGGGCCTCCCCGCTCAGCTTGAGGAGGATTCGCCCATACCGGGGCGATCCCTCACTCATCAGCGCCACCCAGCTGAAATCTCACAAACCGCCTGATCACCACATTCTCCCCCGTCTTGGCGATGAGGTCGTTAAGGAGATCCTGGACGCTGATGTCGGGGTTCTTGATAAAGGGCTGTTCCAAGAGGCATGCGTCGGAAAAGAATTTCTTCAGCTTTCCCTCAACCATTTTTTCAATGACCTTTTCAGGTTTACCCGATTCCCTGGCCTGGGAGGCGTAAATCTCCTTTTCTTTTTCGAGCACATCGACGGGGATCCGGTCCCGGTCGATGGCGATTGGATTGGCCGCGGCGATCTGCATGGCAATGTCTTTGATGAAGGTGGTGAAATCGTCCGTTTTTGCGGAGAAGTCCGTCTCACAGTTGACCTCCACGAGGACGCCTATTTTGCCGCCCCCGTGGATATAGGCCTGGACCTGGCCCTGGGATGCCGTCCGGCTCTCGCGCTTGCGAGCCGTGGCGATCCCCTTTTTCCTCAGGTGTTCTATGGCCTTCGCCATATCCCCCTCAGATGCATGAAGGGCTGCCTTGCAGTCCATAATACCAACACCCGTCTTTTCTCTCAATTCCTTGACCTGTTCCGATGATATGGCCAAATCCTTTTCTCCTTCCAAAATGAACTTAGGGACGTCGCCCCGATTGAAATGATGGAATTCTGGAATAATGGGTTTAGCGGAATGGGGTCATTTTCGATCCCACCATTCCACTATTCCATCATTCCATCCCCTGCGGCACCAACAGGAAGGCTATTCGTTCTCAATGGATCGCGCTTCCTGCGGAGGAACCGTTTCCTGTCTGTCCTCTTTGTGCAGTACAATAACCTCCGGGCCTTGCCTATCACCGCTCTCCACCGCGCGCTCCTCTGCTGCGCCTTCTGTCTCCTTGTCGAGGGCGGCCTCGGCCCTTAGACGTTCCTCGGCCAGGTTGTGACCCTCGATGCACGCGTTGGCGATCTTCGAGCAGACAAGCCGTATGGCCCTGATCGCGTCATCGTTGCCGGGGATGATGAAATCCAGTTCGTCGGGGTCGCAGTTGGTGTCGCCGATGCCCACCACGGGGATACCCAGTTTCCTAGCCTCTCGCACTGCAATCCGTTCCCTTTTTGGATCCACGACGAAAACTGCGCCGGGCACCTCATCCATGTCCTTGATCCCACCGAGGTTTTTCTCCAGCTTGACCAATTCCTTCTCCATCTTGAGCGCTTCTTTTTTGGTGTAACGGTTGATGGAGCCATCCCGCTTCATAGCGTCCAATTCCTTGAAGCGAGAAATGCTCTTTTTTAGCGTCTGGAAATTGGTGAGGGTCCCCCCAAGCCACCGGTTGACCACATAGAACATCCCGCACCGTTCGCTCTCTTCAACGATTGAGTCGTGGGCCTGCTTCTTTGTGCCCACGAAGAGGACCGGGTAGCCGTCCGAAACCGTCTTAGCGATGAAATCATACGCCGTTCTGAAGAGTTTGACGGTTTTCTGCAGGTCGATAATGTGAATGCCGTTTCGAGCCCCGAAGATGTAAGGTTTCATCTTGGGGTTCCAGCGCCTGGTCTGATGTCCGAAATGGACGCCTGCTTCCAAAAGCTCTTTCATGTTGATGGATGCCATTGAATCCTCCTTCGTTATTGAGGCCCGCCAAGGGCCCATGCCGCGGTTTCTCCTCGGTCCAGCACATCTTGCACCCTAGCAGGCAAGAGGGCACCGGGGCAGGATCTGGACCTGTGTCTTACGCCTTATCGGCGCCGTATCGCTCCTTTGTGAACCCGTTACCGAGCGCTTCAAGCACACGCAAGAGCGAATCTAACCCTTGAGCAATGAGCGCCTCACTGCTATCATGGATGTCAGCAAAAACTTGAAGGAACGTTTGCCGACAAACATTGAACCTGGAAATAAAGTACTCTAAAGCCAACGGCTACCCTGATCAGCGGGTAGCCGCCGACCCCAGAACTTGGCTCGACAAATTACATTTAAATTATTATCTATAGCACCGGCTCCTATGGCCTGCAACAAAAAATTTCCATCCCCCGTTGGACAGGAGACCATGGTCTTGAACACTGACTGACCAGCCTATCCAACCGAGCCCCGCAAAGGGCTTCCCTCGGAGTATCGAACGGGATCACGGAGGCGAACAATACCATGGACGATGATCTAAAAAGAAATCTCAAGTCGCTGGCCCGTGAAACCGAGGCCAAGCTCGCTCGTTCCGTCTTGAGGTGGAAACTGAAGCGGGAGGGCCGCCCCATTCCCGTGGAGGAACAGCTCGATCAGCACTCCCAAGATATCGTGGAGAAGGCCAATGACGTGTTGTTCCAAGGGGGAAAACGAGTTTGGGATGAGCTGCGAAAGGTCTATCGGGGCGACACCGCAAGGGAGGAAGACAAGGAGTGACAAACAGAGAACGCCTGCTTAGCGTCAGGGAGGCCCTTGATGACCGGGAGCAGGGGCAGTTGTCTCCTTACGCCTGCCTCAGCCGGCACGCCATCAGAAAAAGATCGGACGAAGAGGTTGAGAAAGGGCACAGACAGGGTTTCTCTGTGGATGCGGATCGGATCCTTCACTCCCTTGCCTATTCCCGTTACATTGACAAGACCCAGGTCTTTTATCTTTTGAAGAACGATCACGTGACCCACCGAGGACTGCACGTTCAGCTGGTTTCTAAGATCGCTAGAACGATCGGCCGCCTTCTCAGGTTGAACGAGGATTTGATCGAAGCCATTTCCCTCGGGCATGACATCGGGCATACGCCTTTTGGCCATGACGGCGAGCGTTTTCTCTCGGGGCTTTGCGAAAACCATGGCATTGGCTGTTTTCTTCACAGTGTCCAAAGCGTTCGGTTCCTGGAGACCATCGAACGAAAGGGAAAGGGGTGGAACCTGACGCTCCAGGTCCTGGACGGCATTTTTTGCCACGACGGGGAGGTACACAGCCAGGTGTTGAATCCCGATTCGGGAAAAGATTTCGAGCGGTTTGAGGCCCAGATGCAGAAGAAGGAAGAGGACCCTTCACACGACTACTGGCCCATGACCATGGAGGGATGTGTCGTCCGGATGGCCGACACCATCAGCTACATTGGTCGGGACATCGAGGATGCCATCCGTCTGGGGCTCATCGGACGGGGAGACATCCCTCGATCGTGCACAGAGACCCTGGGCAACACCAATGGGACGATTGTTTACAGATTGGTGGAAGATCTCGTCTCAAGCAGCCTGGACAAACCCCACGTCCAGTTCAGCTTCGAGGTGGGCGAGGCATTGAAGGCGCTCAAGGACTTCAACCATGAGCACATTTACCGCAATCCTCTTGTCAAACAGCAGACGAACAAGGTGAAATTGATGTTTGAGCTCTTGTTCGATCAATATCTCCGTGATCTGGCGGAGGGAAATGGGATTTCGGACGTGTTCAGGGAATTTCTGGACGGAATGACCGACGCGTATCGCGAGCGCACCCCTCACGCTGTGATCGTTCGGGATTTTATCGCGGGCATGACCGACGATTATTTCCTGAACCAATGCCACAAACGCCTTATCCCGCAGATCAAGAGCATCCGGTACCAGTAGACAGCCCCAGGAATAGAGTGATCAGTTATCAGTGTTCAGTAATCAGTAAATGCCTTTGACTGCTCACTGATCATTCGCCTTTCGTTGGGGGCGTTACAGAGGCTTCGAATGGGTCACGTTGCGGCTAAAAAAAGACACTCCCCAGGGCTCGCCCCAAATAGGATGAATCGCTCAATGATGTTCACGGGTAACCTTGACAAAAGATGTTGACAAAGAATCAGCCGGCAGGTAAGGAATAGGCCCGTTTGCAGATCCGTGAGCCGTGCTGAACTTGTTCATTCCTCAAGACTTCGCCATCTAAAGCCAGATAACATGTACCAGGGAGGCCAGGTCCTATGGTCGAGAATGGAGCACTTAAAGAAGGGGACACCCTCTTAAGGCTCGATGACGTCTACATGTATTTTGGGAGCGTGGCCGCCCTTTCGGGCGTAAGCCTCGACGTGAAAAAGGGAGAGATCCACTCCATCATCGGGCCCAATGGTGCAGGCAAGACGGTCATGATGAACTGCATCAACGGGCTCTACCGGCCGCAGCGTGGAACCATCCATTTTAAGGGAGAGCAGATCAACCACCTCAAACCTCACCAACGTGCCGGCCTGGGCATTTCGAGAACGTTCCAGAAGATAGAGCTCTTTGGCGGGATGACGGTCCTGGACAACATCCGCCTCGGCAGGCATATCCATCTCAAGAGCGGGATCATCAGCGGCGCCATCTATGTGGGCAAGACGAAAAGGGAGGAATTGGAAGCGCGGCAGTTCATTGAAGAGGAGATCATCGACCTCCTGGAGATTGAAAGCATCCGGGACAAGACCGTTCATATGCTCCCTTATGGGCTCCAGAAGCGTGTGGAGTTGGGGAGGGCACTGGCGCTCAATCCGGAGGTCCTCCTGCTCGATGAACCGCTGGCAGGGCTCAATCTGGAAGAAGTTGAGGACATGGCCCGATTCATTCTGGATATCAATGAGGAAAAACGCTGGCGGGTGACCTGTATCCTTGTGGAGCACGATATGGGAGTGGTCATGGATATCTCACACCGTGTGTTTGTCCTGAATTTTGGAAACCAGATCGCGGACGGACCTCCGGCAGAGGTCCAGAAAAACCCGGAGGTCGTCAAGGCCTACCTGGGCGAAGAGGACCTTTACTCCACAAGGAGGTAAGAGGAAGTATGGCGGATTCCGGGATCGAGATTACCAAGGATCTCACCATTCCGAAGCTTTTCCTGAGACAATGCAGGAAATACGGCCGCGACAAGGTGGCCATGCGCGAGAAGGAGTTCGGGATCTGGCGCCCCTTCACCTGGCAGGATTATTACGAAAACGTGAAATACCTCTGCCTCGGTATGGTCGATTTGGGACTCAAAAAGGGTGACAAGGTGGCCATGATCGGGGACAACCGTCCCGAAGGGCTCTGGGCGGAAATGGCAGCCATGTGCGGCGGGGGCATCGGTGTGTGGCTGTTTCAGGACTGCATGATGGATGAGGTCCGATATATTATCGACCATTCGGACACCTCCTTTTTCATGGGGGAGACCCAGGAGGAGGCCGACAAGGCCTTGTCCATCAAGGACCAGTGCCCGAAGCTGAAGTGGATCGTTTGGGATGACCCCAAGGGAATGAGGAGCTACCACCAGGATTTTCTCATAAGCGTAAAAAATCTCCAGGAACGGGGCAAGAAACTGGATCAAAGGGACCCCGGTCTTTTCGAGCGGCTGATCGAACAGGGCCGTGGCGACGACATCTGTCTCCTCTTTTACACCTCCGGCACCACGGCCCTCCCAAAAGGCGCCCTGCTGAGCCACTGGAACATGCTGACCATGGGAAAGAATCTCATGGCCGTGGATCCCTGCTATGACACGGACGACTTCGTCTCCTATCTTCCCTTTGCCTGGATCGGCGAGCAGATGATGTCGATCTCTTGCGGACTCCAGATGGGATACACCCTCAATTTCCCCGAAGAACCGGACACGGCCCAGGAAAACATCCGGGAAATCGGTCCGCACGTGATGTTCGCGCCTCCAAGGCTTTACGAAGGCATGACCCGGAGCGTTCAGGTCAAATACATCGATGCCACATGGATCAAGCGTAAGATCTACGAGGTTGCCACAAAAATTGGTTACAAGGTGGCCGATCTCAGGTTCGAGAAAAGACCGATCCCCTTTTATTGGAAGCTCCTGAATTGGGTCGCTTATGCGACCATGCAGAAGAAGCTGAAGGACCACCTGGGCATGTCCCGGTTGAGGCACTGTTACACCGGCGGCGCCGCCATGGGGCCGGACCACTTCCGGTTTTTCCATGCGCTCGGGGTCAATCTGAAACAGATCTACGGCCAGACCGAGATCGCGGGGATCTCCGTCGTCCACCGAGACGGAGACGTGAAGTTTGACACGGTGGGTCGGCCGATCCCGGAGACGGAGGTGAAGATCACCGAAGAGGGCGAGATCCTCTCCAGGAGCCCATCGGTGTTCCAGGGCTATTACAAGAACGAAGAAGCGACCGCAAAGACCCTTGTGGATGGGTGGCTCTGCTCGGGAGACAAAGGGTTCATGGATGAGGACGGCCACCTGGTGGTTTTCGATCGTTCAAAGGATGTCATGACCCTTCGTGACGGAAGGCCTTTCTCACCGCAGTATCTCGAGACCCGGTTGAAATTCAGCCCGTTCATCCAGGAGGTGTGGGTCATCGGGGACAAGCGGGAATATATGACGGCGGTGATGTGCATTGACTACAAGGTGGTGGGGAAGTGGGCGGACGAAAAAAAGCTCAACTACACGAGCTACCATGAGCTTTCCCAGAAGCCGGAGGTCTATGAACTGGTCCGGCGTCAGATCGAAGAGGCCAACAGAGACCTGCCCGACGTGGCGCGGATCGAGAAGTTCGTTAACCTTTACAAGGTCTTTGACGCCGATGACGAGGAGCTCACGAGAACGAGCAAACTGCGCCGTGCCTTCGTGGAAAATCGGTACAAGGACATTGTCCAGGGGCTCTATTCCTATGCGGACACGATCCATATGGATACGACCATCACCTACGAAGACGGAAGAGAGCAGCGGATCAAGACCGATCTGGGAATTCAAAAGGTGAACGTTTAAGGGAGGAGAGGCCATGGAGCTGTTTTTGATGACGCTGACCACGGGCATTTTGGTGGGTGGGATCTATGCCCTCGTGGCGCTCGGATGGGTCCTGATTTACAAGTGCTCCGGCGTGCTCAATCTGGCCATGGGAGAGCTCACCATCATCGGGGCCTATGTGACGCTCACCTTTTACGAGTGGGGGGTCCCATTTGTCCTCGCCGTGGTGATGACGCTTCTGGTCGGTATCGTCCTCGGTTTTCTCACGGAGCGCATCTTTTTGGACAAGCTCATCGGAGAGTCCATCCTGACCGTCATCATGGTAACGGTGGGCCTCTCTTTCTTTTTCAAGGGATTCGTGGAGTTCATCTGGGGGACGGACACCCTCGTCTTCGATCCTCCCATTTTTGCCATCAAGCCCATCAGCATTGGATTCCTTAGGATATCCCCTGTGTATCTCTGGTCCTTCGTGCTGGCCATTGTCTTGCTCTTGATTTTCGTCTGTTTCTTCAAATACACGCGATGGGGCCTCTCCATGCAGGCCACGGCCGACGACGAGACCGCCGCCCTGTCACTCGGTGTCAGCGCGCGGTTCGTGTATGCGGCGGCCTGGGCCATTGCCTTCATGAGCGCGGGCGTCGGTGGGGCCTTGCTTGGGAACATCAATGGGATCAATGTTTCCATTGGTTATCTCGGGCTCCTTGTCCTTCCGGCGGTGGTGTTGGGGGGGCTGAATTCGGTGCCGGGCGCCATCGTGGGGGGCATCATCATCGGCGTCCTTCAGAATCTCTCCGGTACATACCTCGACAGGTTTTTCCCCGGCGGGGTGAAGGAGATCGTTCCGTTTGTGTTCATGGCGGTCTTTCTCCTCTTCAAACCTTACGGCCTGTGGGGCTGGGAGAGGATTGAGCGGGTTTAAGCGGAAAGTCGGATTTCGGAAGTCGGGATCTTTCGCGTTCTCCCTTCCGAATTCATTATAAGGGGGTTGTCGCATGTCCAACGTGTGGTTGCCTTGCGGGGATTACCACCAGAATTACGCAAAGGACCAGGGATGGTGGCAGACAAACGTCATTAAGGGGAAGATGATCCTGCTCCTTGCCATCATTTTCATCGGGATCCCGCTCTTCACCGAGGAGTACTGGGTCGGCATTGCGACGATGATCGGGTACACCGCCATGGGGGCGTTGGGGGTGCAGCTGCTGATCGGGTACGCAGGCCTGATCACCCTGGGCCATGCGGCCTTCATCGCCGTGGGGGCCTACACGTCCACGCTTCTGGTCCTCCAGTTTCCTTGGCCCCAGGTGGTGAAGACATGGGGTCTTGCTTACCCGATCAGCATCGTCGTCGCGGGGCTGGCCGGAGGTCTTTGGAGCGTGCTCTTCGGGCTTCCTTCGGCCAAGGTAAAAGGCTTCTACCTCATCCTGACCACCATGGCGGCGCAATTCATCACCGTCGATTTCGTTCTGACCCAGTATGTGAGCCAGATCGGCGGTCGTGGCCAGGCATTCTCCCTCCCGCCCGGCACGATCAAGATCGGGCCTTGGATCATCGACAGCGAGGTCCAGCGATACTATCTGATGGCCGTGCTCCTTGTCCTGATGGTGACGGTCTTGGCAAACCTTTTGCGGTCAAAGGTCGGGCGGGCGTGGGTTGCCATCCGGGATAACGATATTGCCGCGGAGGCACTCGGCATCAACATCGTCCGCTACAAGCTGTTTGCCTTTTTCGTTGCCGGGTTCATGGCCGGTGTGGCAGGCGCCTTCTGGGTCAGCAACACGGCGGCCCTGAGCCCCGAGCACTTTCCATGGTTCTGGTCTTTGTGGCTGGTGGGGGTCGTCCTCATC
The DNA here is from genome assembly GCA_963830155.1 of uncultured delta proteobacterium. Taxonomy (GTDB): domain Bacteria; phylum Desulfobacterota; class DSM-4660; order Desulfatiglandales; family Desulfatiglandaceae; genus CAWHLE01. The sequence continues at coordinate 434,529 of CAWHLE010000007.1, forward strand.
GGGGGCGTCGGCTCCATCCACGGTGCGATCTTCGGATCGGTCTTCATGGTGGTGATCATGGAGCTGCTTCAGATGACGGTCATCCCGCTGTCTGAGTATTATCCGAAGCTCCTTATGGATTTTGCCTACGTCAAGGACATGGCCTTTGGCCTGGCCATCTGTGCGTTCCTGATTTATCAGCCCAACGGTCTGGCCTACCGGTGGTGGCAGATCAAAAATTACTTCAACCTCTGGCCTTTTTCGTATTAGCGGCCAGCCTGCGCCCACGCGAGGACGGGTGTGGACTCCGGCTGATGGGTTCTTTCTTAAAACCCCCGAGGGCGAGAAAGGAGGTGAAACCTGGTCCCGAGGGTCCCGTTGATGGATGGAATTGGTCAATTTTGCCTGATGGCAACCAAGGAAAGGGGATACGTGGATGAAAACGAGCATATTGAAGAAGGTTTTGTTTTTTTCTATGGCGGCCACGTTTGTTTTTGGATTTGTAACGATGGCATCAGCGGCCGAAATCAAGATCGGCGGCATCATGGACACCACTGGGGCCACTTCGGACGTGGGCAAGGATTATGCGATCGGCATGGACGAGGCCTTCAAGTACATCAACGAAAAAGGTGGCGTGAACGGAAAGCAGATCAAGTATACCTGGTTTGACTACGGTTACCGCATTCCAGAGGCCATCACCAAGTACAAGCTTTTGAAAAGACTTGGCGTCGTCGCCATCATGGGATGGGGCACCGGAGATACGGAAGCCCTTTCGCCCACGGTCAACAAGGATCAGATTCCGTATGTTTCCGCATCTTACTCCGCACATTTGACCGATCCGGCCAAGACCGCTTACAACCTCTTTTTCTCCTCAGACTACTCCACAAACGCGAGGGCATGCCTGACGGCCTGGTTCGACAAGAAATGGCCGGGAAAACCGGATTATGGAAAGCGGAAGCCGCGACTTGCCTGCGTCTACATGTTCGCATCTCCTTATTGCAGCGCCCCCATCAAGGCGATCAAGGACCAGGCCCAGCTGCTCGGGTTTGAAGTGGGCCCCGATCAGGACGTCTCCCTGTTCGCGCTCGACACCAAGAGCCAGATCATGGCCTTAAAGGAATTCAAACCGGACGTATTGTGGCACGGTAACACCACCATGTCGGTTTCGGCCACCATGCGGGATGCTTATGCCCTGGCGTTGGGTGCGGACTGGATCGTCAACAACTGGGGTTTTGATGAAAATCTTCCACGGCTGGCAGCAGAAGCCGCAGAGGGCGCCATGGGCGCAACCCCGTGTGCCTTTTATGGACAGCCTTACAAGAACATGGATATCGTGGTCGCCACCGCCAAGAAATACAACCCAGGAGTGCCTCAGGACAAGAGAACCATCCACACCATTCAGGCCTGGGGGGACGCATTGATTCTCTGGGAGTCCTTGATCCGTGCCGACAAGGCAGGGGATCTCACGGGTCCAGGCATCATGAAAAAGGGTTTCGAGACCCTCAGAAATTTCGATATCGGTCTGGGTGCTTCGCCCATTACCTTTACGGCAACCGACCACCGGCCCACCACCGGCTGCCTCGTCCAGGAGTGGAAAAACGGCAAGTTCCAGGAAGTGGTCAGGGTGGATTTCAAGACTGACAAGCGCTTCTCCGCAAAATGGGACAAGGAGTGGCTTGGTTGGTAATAGTGAAATCAGCTCAGTCACGCCTTAGGCGTGATGGCCAGTTCGTTTGATACGCCGGCTGGAGGTGGGGTGTTGGATACAGCAGAGGCCATTCTCAAGATCAAGAACATCGAAGTCAAGTACCATGAGGTCATTCTGGTCCTGAAAGGGGTCTCCATCGATGTGCCCCGTGGAGGGATTGTTGCACTCCTCGGGGCCAACGGCGCTGGAAAGAGCACGACGCTCAAGGCAGTCTCCGGGTTGCTCAATACAGAGGACGGTGAGGTGACGGATGGGGCCATCGAATACGAGGGGCGTTCGATTCACCATGAAAGGGCCGCTCTCATCGCCAAAATGGGGATCGTGCAGGTCATCGAAGGCCGGCGCGTCTTCGAGCACCTCACCGTGGAGGAGAACCTGAAGGTGGGCGCCCATCTGAGGAAGACCCGAACGGTGAAGGAGAGTCTGGAGATCGTTTATCACTACTTCCCCCGCCTCAGGGTCAAGAAAAATGAGATTGCCGGCTTTGTCAGCGGTGGGGAGCAGCAGATGACCGTGGTAGGCCGTGCCCTTATGACCGAGCCGAAACTGGTGCTCCTGGATGAGCCCTCCATGGGGTTGGCGCCGATGCTGATCCATGAGATCTTCAACATCATCACCCAGCTGAACAAGGAACAGCGCATCTCGATCCTCCTTGTGGAGCAGAACGCCAAGCTGGCACTCAACGTGGCGCCTTACGCTTATGTCATGGAGACGGGCAGAATCGTGATGGACGACAGCGCTGAGAAGCTGAGTCAGAACGAGGACATCAAGGACTTCTACCTTGGCCTGACCGACAAGGGGGGCAAGAAGAGCTTTAGAGAGGTGAAACACTACAAGCGCAGAAAACGATGGCTGAGCTGAGGATAATCCGTTTTGGTTTCAGAAGCCGGATCGGGTGTGCGGTAAGTGTGTCCGGTCCGAAATCCCAACGAAGGAGGATTACATGAACAGAAGAGTGGTTTGGGCAACAACGTTGTCCTTTTGTATCGCGTTGGTGATGGTATCCTGTGCTGGCATGCAGACCACCAAACCTACTGAGGCCAATTTCAAAGCACCGGTGATCAAACTGGAATCCGTTGAGGTGCCCCAGTACGACGGTTGGTGGTATTACGCGAAAGCGGTCGCACCGACCAAGGGAGAACCCGACGATCGCGGCGCACCGCTTCCCTTGAGCTTCCTTTTTGACGTGGAGAACCCCAACCCCTATCCGGTGCTCCTTGAATCGGTCAAGTTTACGGTGGCCTTTGACAAGGATTTTGACCTGATCACGTTCAACCGCGCCGACGCGAACTGGATACCAGCCAACAAAACCGATCAGGTGAGGATGACCACCATGATCACGGGTCGCTCCGCCTTGTTGAGCCTGATGGTGACCGGCGGGTACAAGTTGAAGGAGAAAGGGTGGAGCCCCTGGGAGGCCTTGGAGCGATGGTGGAAAGGCGTTCCGGACTACACGGTTCCCGTGACGGTCAAGGAAGGCGCCTTTACGTTCAAGGCGGACGGAATGGTCAAGGTCCTGCCCTTTGAAGCGACGTATCCCTAATGTCAATTTGGGTCAGGCCCGAGCGGGCCTGACCCTCAACCTTCCGTGAGGGGACTTATGGGGCTCTATGACTTCACCTTCTATGATGTGATCAGTCGGAACGCCCTCTGCTTTAAGGACCGGCCCGCGTGGTTCGAAGCGGATGACGGGCGCACACTGACTTTTGAAGCGTTCAAGTCGCAGGTGGATCGATTGGCCTGCGGCCTTCAGAAAAACGGTATCCGGAAGGGCGATCGTATCGGCGTTGTGGGAAAGAACAGCCTTGAGTTCTTTCTTCTCTACGGTGCTTCTGCAGCACTCGGTGCCATCATGCTTCCCATCAACTGGCGTCTGTCGGGCGAAGAAGTGAAGTTCAACCTCAATGACTGCACGCCGAGACTTGTGTTTGCAGACAAGGAATTCCAGGAAACGGTCTCGAACATTAAGGGTGAACTCTCCTCCGTAAAGGGCTATTTCAACCTGAATCGTGAAGGAGGGGCTTTCTCCGCCTTTGATACACTGTTTGAGAAAGGGGACCGCATCGATTCCGTGGAAGTTTTGACGGACGACGGCTATGTCATCATCCATACGGCAGCGGTGGCGGGAAGACCGAGGGGCGCGCTTCTCAGCCACGGAAACGTGCTTTGCGCCGACATGCACTTTGACTACCTCTGTGGACTCTCGGCCCAGGATGTGCATCTGAATCTGCTCCCGCTGTTTCATGTGGGCGGACTTTTCATGGCCACAGCGAGCTTTCACGCCGGTGCGCTGAATGTAAACGTGAGAAAGTTTGACGCGTCGAAGGCGGTCAAACTTATTGAGAGCAGGAAGGTTTCTTTCATGTTTGATTTCGCGCCCATTCTTGGGTCAATCCTTGACGAGGCCCAGAAGACCGGCGTGGATATCTGCTCTCTCAGAGCGGTGCCAGGGCTCGAGGCCCCTGAGACCATCGAGCGTTACCAGAAGATGACCGGCGGCACCTTTTACTGCATGTACGGACAGACCGAAACCTCGTGTGTTGCCACCTTTGGACGCTTTAACGACAAACCCGGATCGGCGGGAAAGGTCCTGCCGCTTGCTGAAGTGCGGTTGGTGGATGACTACGACCGACCTGCCCCGGCCGGGAAGGTGGGGGAGATCACGATGAAGGGCCCAATGGTCTTCAAAGGGTACTGGAATCTTCCTGATGACAATGCCTACACTTTCAGAGAAGGCTGGCACCACACGGGAGACCTGGGACGGTTCGACGACGAGGGGTTTCTCTGGTACGCCGGTCGAAAAGCAGAAAAGGAACTGATCAAACCGGGCGGTGAAAATGTTTATCCTGCTGAGGTGGAAAAGGTGATTCTGGAGCATTATGCGATTGAAAAGACGGTAGTCTTCGGGGTTCCCGATCCGAAATGGAAGGAAGGCATCAAGGCCGTCTGCCAGTTGAAGCCGGGCGCAAGCCTGACGGTTCAGCAGCTCGTCGATTTTGTCGGGGAACGCATCGCCCGCTACAAAAAGCCGCAGTATGTGGAATTCGCCAGCAATCTTCCGCTACGTGAAGACGGAACGGTGGATCGGGCCAAGGTGAAGGAACGGTATGGCGGGAATCAATAGGGATGCATTGGAGTGAGCGATTTCCAAGCCCCGCTTTCCGGCGGGGCTTATTGTTTTTCAGGATCGACCGCTTACGATTTCAGAGGGAGATTTGCATTAAGAGTCAGTGAGCCACCAAAGATGCCGCCACCTTTGACACCTCCCTGGAGGGCCGGGTTCCACGCCGGCCACTGGAGCCATGCCGGAAAGAATCTCTGAAGCCATTATCATGAGACACCGGGAGCTGGGTGAGTCAGACCTGGTGGTTAGCTTTTTTACGCCCACAAACGGGCTTATGAGGGGGGTTGCTAAAGGTGCGCGACGAAGCAAGGTCCGCTTTGTCAACTGCCTGGACCACTTCTGCCTGGTCAACTTGGAATTCGACACGAGAGGGAAAGGGGATCTGTGTTTTATACAGTCCGGCAGGCTCATAGAGCCATTTCCGAAGATGAGACGGGACTTCTCCGCGGTCTCAGTGGCAAGCTATGCAGTCGAGCTTGCGGAGGTCCTGTTTCCCATGGGGGTCGTGGCAACCGAGATGTTTGACCTCCTGCACAACGTTTTCCTTCTCCTTGAGGGGGGTGGCGACCCTCGTCGGGTCCGAATCCTCCTGGAGGTCCGGGCCATGGCCCTTGGCGGGTACGGCATCAATTTCAGCCAGTGCTGCCGATGCGGACGCCTTTACGCCGGACAGGGGCGGGCCGTATTTCTTAAGCACAAGGGGGGGATTGCGTGTCTGGCCTGCGAAAAGGCGTGCACCCAATCCCCGGGGCTCTCTCCACCCAGCGTCGGTGCGTGGCGCCGTTTCCAGGCCTGTCACAGTTCTGCGGGCGACATTCTCTCGATGACCGACCCTGAAGTCGCAGAACTGAGGCCCGCCCTGACGCTCCACCTGGACTATTGCGTCGGAAAAAAGATGAAAAGCACGCCGTTTCTGGAATGAATCGCAACAATAACCTTTGATCAAGAAACGATGGCAGATTGTGGTGCGTTGAGGATAATGTGGTGGACGATTTAACATCAGATCCTGGAGTGTTGTTGAAGATTGCAAAGACCCGGATGCCCTTTGGGAAATATCAAGGGCGTCTGCTCATCGATCTTCCCGAGCCCTATGTCGTATGGTTTGCCAGAAACGGCTTTCCGAAAGGGGAATTGGGCCGGATGCTGAACATTTTGTATGAAGTGAAGCTGAACGGGCTTGAGTATCTTTTTAAGCCATTGAGAGGATCAGGCGGATAGCCTGGAGGAAACAGAGAATGTGGTGACCGTTTTGCCCGGCCTGCCGATGCGAAGCGCTTATACGGAAAAAGGCAGGACCGGGCAATCGGGCAATTGAGTGATGGGGTCGCTGGAACCCTTTATCAGATCATCTCCAAGGCGCAGGCCATGGATACACCGCCACCGCCGCAGAGGGTCGCGAGCCCCAGGGTGTTGCCCCTTTTCTTCATACCGTAAAGAAGGGTTGTCATGATGCGGCAGCCTGTGGAGCCGACAGGATGGCCCAATCCAATTCCGGAACCGTTGATGTTGGTGATCTCGCGGTTTAGACCCAATTCCTTTTCGCACCCAAGGTACTGCGCGGCAAAGGCCTCGTTGACCTCAATGAGCTCGAAGTCTGACAGGCTGAGTCCCGGATTTCTTTTGAGAAGGTCCTTGACAGCGGGGACGGGGCTCAACCCCATGACCGAAGGGTGACACGCGCCCCTTCCAATAGCCTTGATCCGCGCCAGGGGCCGCATGGACAGCTCTTTCGCCTTTTCTGCGGACATGATGATCATGGCGCTCGCACCGTCGTTGATCCCCGAGGAGTTCCCGGCCGTGACTTTACCGGTTTTGGGCACGAAGGCCGGTGGGAGCTTGGCCAGATCGTCCATGGTCAGGCCGGGCCTGAAATGCTCGTCCTTGTCAAAGATCAGGGGGGGCTTTCCTTTCTTTTGTGGGATCTCGATGGGAACGATCTCTTCCTTGAACTCACCTTGCAGCGTGGCCCGCTCGGTGTTGTTGTGGCTTCGTAAGGCCACCTTATCCATCTCCTCCCTGGAGATATTGTGAAGTTGCGCCACGAACTCCGCCGTGTGACCCATGATGTAGGGCTTGCCCTTGAAAAGCTCTAGCGGCATCCCCGCTTTCACGGGTCCTTCCTCGGGGTGGGGAAGGAGATGGGATCCGCAGTGAAGGGCATGGATCATGGAATCCACGAAAACCTGGTCCTGCAGCCTGCAACCCCAGCGGGCCCCGGGTACGGTGTAAGGCGCCCCGGACATATGTTCGACGCCGCCTCCCAGGATGACATCGGCCATGCCGGCCTGGATCATGGCCATCCCCGAGAGGACCGCCTCCATGCCGGATATGCAGACGCGGTTGATGGTGACCGCCGTGACCGACTCCGGGATCCCGGCCATCAGGGCTGAGACCCTTGCCACATTGAGGGCGTCCGCAGGCTCCATGCAACTCCCAAATCGGACGTCATCGATCAAAACAGGGTCTATTTTAGCACGCTTCACGGCCTCCTTCATGGCGACACTGCCGATCACGGCTGCGTTTAAATCCCTGAGGGTTCCTCCAAAGGCACCAATGGCGGTGCGACAGGCCGATACGATGACCACGTCTTTCATACTGGTTCCTCCAGTCGTTTTTGCTTGTCGACCCCCACATACCACCTGGGAATGCCGACAGGTTGATCGGTGCAAGGCCGGACCGCTCTCATTTTGCGTCGCCAAAGCGGGTTTCGGGCCCCGGTCCTCGATGAACACCGCGTTGCAGCTGGCCGAAATGAGCCCGCGGCCGAAAACCTATTCCGGCTGACTCAACGCCTTGAGTGCCTTGAGGTTTTGCTCGAAACGCTTCACGTTGGCCTTCAGGTTCTTCTTATTCGGCTTATCCTTCTTGTTCCGGATGCTTTTCGTTTTCTGTGCGTTGGACGCCATTTTGCTTTCTCCTATACTGAGGATGCAGAGAACCATGAAAAATACTATGACCTCGTCTCTCTGTCAACTCCTTTGCGGTCAGTGTCCATCCCGGCGAAGAGGCAGAGAGGTCAACCTTTGCCCCTCGCCGCCCCTGTCCAAAATCGGTTCCTTCACCATCCTGACCTTCCCCCTAAGTACAGAATAGAAGCCTTCAAGCGTCCCATTTAGCTTATAGCTCATGGCCACGCATTATAAAAAAGAGCCGGAGCCGAATGTGAGAAGGAAGGATGATGAGTGAGCCTGCCTGCGTGGGCCCATGTATCGGATGTGGGCAACGATCAGCGAGAGGGTCACTCACCAGTGAACGACATGCCCCCGGATTTCGAAGTGCGACTGCGCATTGAAACCTCTGCCGGGTTAGACACTTGGTTTCAGGGTACGTGCGCTTTTCTCATGGAACACTTTATGGATTAGAATCCAGGTATTGCCATCTCTCCTGGGGCTGCCATTGAATCCGACCACCTTCATTTATTATTCTCCCGTAGTCACGTGATGACGCAGTTCTTAAATGCCTTCGTCCAAAGCAGGTTGCTAAAAAACCCTCATTGTACTTTTCCCGGACCCTGTAATGTAATCCCCATATTTCCTGACAGGAGGCGACCTTATGCTTATTGGGAAGTGATTAACGAGGTCTGGCGACGGATCTCTCGCAGACGGATGATTCCCCAGACGCTCACGCCAAGACCAATCACCATCCCAATCAGCCCCAGAAATAGAACGGGAAGGTACCAAAACAATAATGATTGGTCTGGTTCGCCCCTCCTGGCAATAACGGCCTCGAGAACATACAAAACGATGAATGTTATACCCGCAGAGACCATCAAACAGCCTAGTGCCAAAGCGCCGCAGAGTAATATTTTGCTAGATTTCGTTAGGTTGGGTCCGAATTCTGGCCTTTTTCATAGGGAGCGCTACGCTCCAACGTCGCGCGGTCTATACGCATCCGACTGAAAGGGCCTGGTTAGCCTGTCCCATTAATCCAACTCGTTTCCATTTGCAACTCATAACCGAAGTCTTCAAGACAACCCGGACACAAAAAAGCATGATTCAAGGGACAAGGGGTGGAGTGCCTCTCCGGCAGTTCTACCGTTTCCAATCCCTGCATGGAAACGCCCAAATTGTTGCCAAAAAGCCTCCCTATCCCAAAATCGAAACACTCTTTCTTGACAGCCACTGGCCTGGTACTCTATTACTAGTAAATAGATAGGAATAGTAGATTTTTTTAGGGTGCTGACATGAAACTGTCAACGAGAGCCCGCTATGGGGTCAGACTGATGTTGGACTTGGCTCGCCAATTTGGCCAGGGTTCGGTTTACCTGAGGGAAATCGCCTCACGAGAGGACATCTCGGAAAAATACCTTAGCCAGATCATCGTCCCTCTTCGGGGAGGCGGGCTGGTTCGTTCAATAAGAGGGGCACACGGTGGTTACACCCTTGCGAAGCCGCCCGCTGAGATCACCTTGCGGGAAATCGTGGAACCGCTGGAAGGGGGCAACTGTCTCGTTGACTGCGTGAAGCATCCGTCCACCTGCCCTCGTGTCCCTACATGCGCGACGCGCGACATCTGGACGATGCTGGGGGAAAAGATATCCGAAGCCCTTGATTCAGTGACCTTGGAGCAATTGGTCCGGATCAATCGAGAGAAACTGGAAAACGATATCGCCCACAACATATGATCCTATTGGGGCCAGGTGTAAGTTGAGGTGAGAAAAAGGCACTTGGAAAGGCATGTTTCATCCTTCGGGGTTGGCGAAGGGGGGTCGTCGGCGTTTACGGATTTCTCTCGATGGCAGAGTCGATGAGCAGGAGAGGACAAATGAAACGCATATTTACCGACAATTCGCAATCCATCGGCAATACGCCGCTGGTCAGGCTGAACCATATCACTCAGGGAACAAGGGCCGTTATCCTGGCCAAGATCGAAGGGCGGAATCCCTCCTATTCCGTCAAGTGCCGTATCGGCGCTGCCATGATCTGGGAGGCAGAGGAAAGGGGACTGCTCAAGCCAGGAGTGGAGATTATTGAGCCCACCAGCGGCAATACGGGGATCGCCCTGGCTTACGTGGCTGCGGCCCGGGGGTATAAGCTCACCCTGGCCATGCCCGATACAATGAGCATCGAACGCCGCCGGGTGCTCGCCGCCTTCGGCGCGAATTTTATTCTCACACCAGGGGCGGAAGGCATGAAAGGGGCCGTGAACCGGGCAGAGGCCATGGCCGCCTCCGATCCGAAGCGTTATTTCTTGCCTCAACAGTTCAAGAACCCTGCCAATCCGGCCATCCATGAGAGGACCACAGGGCCCGAAATCTGGAAGGACACGGAAGGGGAGGTCGACGTGCTTGTTTCGGGCGTAGGAACCGGGGGGACGATAACCGGGGTGTCCCGTTACATCAAGAAGACCATGGCAAAGGCGATCCTCTCCGTCGCAGTGGAACCTAAGGAGAGTCCTGTCATTACCCAGAAACTGGCCGGCGAGACCCTCAAACCGGGACCTCACAAGATTCAGGGCATTGGTGCGGGCTTCATTCCCGACACCCTCGACCTGTCGATGGTGGACCGGGTAGAGCTGGCGGAGAGCTCAGAGTCGGTAGAGTACGCAAGGCGGTTGGCCAGAGAGGAAGGTATCTTGTCGGGCATTTCCAGTGGCGCCGCGGTCGCTGTGGCTGTGCGCCTGGCAAGAACGGAAGAATTTGCAGGTCGAATCATCGTCGTGATCCTCCCTGACGCAGGGGAGCGCTATCTGTCCACCGTCTTGTTTGAAGGGGTCGGTTGACCACAGAAAGCACGGTGTGGCCGTGCGAGAATTCGCGTGAGGTATCCATGAGCGAAATCTACTTCGACAATGCGGCAACAACTCCGATGCGGCCGGAGGTGGTGCAGGCCATGTCCCCCTTTTTCACGGAAGTATGCGGCAACCCCTCCAGTCTACATATGTCCGGGCAGCGCGCCAGGCGTGCCATGGAAGAGGCGCGCCAAACGGTGGCGGCAGCTCTGGGCGCCGATTCCAAAGAGATCTTCTTCACGAGTGGCGGGACCGAGAGTAACAACCTGGCCATCAGAGGGGTTGCGCAGTCCATGCGGGACCGGGGACGACATATCATGAGCTGCGCGATCGAGCATCACGCAGTGCTGAACGTGTGCCAAGCCCTGGAGAAGGATGGCTTCGACGTCACCTATCTCCCTGTAGACGGATTAGGCATCCTTGACCTAGATGCGCTGAGGGACAACATCCGTTCCGACACGATCCTCGTGAGCATCATGCTGGCCAATAATGAGGTCGGCACCATCCAGCCTCTTTCCCAAGTGGCGGATATGACCAGAGAGAAAGGCATCCTGCTCCATACCGATGCGTGCCAGGCCGTGGGGAAGATGGTTGTCAATGTGCATAACTTGGGAGTGGATCTGCTTTCTCTGGCAGGCCATAAGTTTTACGGTCCCAAGGGACAAGGGGCGCTTTACCTGAGGAAAGGGACAACGATCATGCCTCTCATCCAGGGTGGTCACCAGGAGCGACTGCTCCGGCCGGGTACGGAGAATGTGCCGGGGATTGTGGGACTGGCCACAGCGATCCGGCTTGCCACGGAAGATCTGCCCGTGGAATCAGCCAGGTTGGGTGGTTTGCGCGACCGCCTGGAGCATGGCATCCGGGCGCGGGTAAGCGACGTTTCGTTCAACGGGCACAGGGAACTGCGGGTGCCCAACATCGCCAACATAAGCTTTGTCTCAGTTGAAGGTGAGTCCTTGCTTCTGGCTTTGGACATGAGAGGGATCTCTGTCTCAACCGGTTCTGCCTGTAACGCCGGTTCGACCGAACCTTCCCATGTATTGCGTGCCATGGGGCTTGACAGGACTGTCGCGCAGGGGAGCCTGCGCTTTTCTTTGGGCCGGCAGAACACGGAAGCCGAAGTGGATGCGGTCATTGAGGCCATCTCAGAGGTCGTCACACAGTTGCGGGAAAGTGTCGCCGCCCGTCAATCGGTTGTGGGCCGCTGCTAAGGGGGCGGTGAGGAAAGACGTGATCGACAATCGTTATGCAAAGCAAATTCTCTTCAAGCAGATCGGCTCAGGAGGCCAGGATAAGATTTCAGCAAGCACCGTGGTCGTGATAGGCCTGGGGGCGCTCGGGACCGTCATCAGCAGTCAACTCTGCCGGGCCGGGGTGGGACACCTTAGACTGATTGATCGCGATTTCGTCGAGTTGAGCAATCTCCAGCGGCAGATCCTCTTCGATGAGCAGGACGCCCGAAATCGGCTGCCAAAGCCTGTGGCCGCGGCCGAGAAACTGCGTGCGGTGAACTCAGAGATCACCATTGAGGCTGTGATCGAGGACGTGACCGCGCGAAATGTGGAGGAGCTCATCCGCGGAGCAGAGGTCATTCTGGACGGGACGGACAATGTGGAGACCCGTTTTCTGATCAACGATGCTTCCCTCAAGACGAAGATACCATGGGTGTACGGCGGTGCGCTGGGATCCCATGGCATGACGATGACGGTGATCCCTCTGGACACACCCTGCCTGCGCTGTTTCATTCCAGAGGCCCCTCCGCCGGGTACCCTGCCGAGCTGCGATACGGATGGGGTGCTCAGCTCGGCGACCGGCGTCATCGCCTCCGTCCAGACCGCCGAGGCCCTGAAGATAGTGACCGGAAATGAACCCAGGCGAAGTCTCCTCCGTATCGACGTGTGGAACGGGAATTTTGAGGAGCTCCATATCGAGCGCAGACCGGATTGCAGGGCCTGTGTAAAGGGGGACTATGAATATTTGGAAGGTTCTCACACGTCCTGGACAACGGTCCTTTGCGGCCGCAATGCGGTCCAGATTGTCCCGCCCCAGGAGTATCAAATTCCCCTGAAGGAGCTCCAAGAACGACTGGCCCGAGTGGGTCACACATCATTCAACGGCTTTCTGCTCACCTTTGAGGCAGAAGGTCGCGAACTGACCCTTTTCCCCACGGGGCGAGCCATCATCCGCGGGACGACGGATGAGGCCGAAGCCCGGACCTTCTATTCCAGGTACGTCGGGTTGTAGTGCGGCGATCGGCGATAGAAAGGTGAAAGGAGCATCCGTGGATCATTTTTCAGTGGTCTCTGATCTTTATGCCAAGGCGCGGGAAAACAGCCTGACGCAAAACGATATCGAGAAGGTTTTTAATTGGCCCGAGGCTGATTTGCCGTTTCTTTTTGCCGCCACCGACCTGCTCCGGCGGGACTATTTCGGCAATAAGGTCGCGGTGTGCGCCATTATGAATATCAAACCGGGAGGCTGCTCTGAGGACTGCGCATTTTGCGCTCAGTCCGTACACAATCCCACCGGTGTGGTTCCTCAGAGCATGGCGATGGCGGAGCAGGTCGTTGCCCGGCAATCAGCGGCACGCGATGCAGGGCTCGATTTCTGCCTGGTTTCCACCGGACGGGGTTTGTCGGAAAAACAGGTCTCACGCGTAGCCGGATCTGCGCGTGCATGCACCGGTCCGGTTCATGCGTCGCTGGGAATCATTTCCAGGGAATCGTTTGAGCATCTCCGCGAGGCAGGGGTGGTCTGCTATAATCACAATCTCGAGACCAGCCGGCGATATTTCCCTTCGATCGTATCGACACACAGCTACGATGAAAGGATCCGGACCGTGCGCGCTGCGCAGGCTGCCGGCATGGCGGTGTGCTGCGGCGGCATATTCGGGATCGGGGAGACGATGCAGGACCGTGCGGACCTGGCCCATGAGCTCAAAGCCCTGGGAGTCGGCACCATACCGCTCAATTTTTTTATTCACCGCGAGGGCATGCGAGCGGCCCCGCCTTCGTTGACGGCATGGGAATGCCTGAGAATCATCGCCCTGTTCCGACTGATTCTGCCCGACCGCATTTTGAAGGTTGCCGGCGGAAGAGAGGTGCATTTGCGTGAGATGCAGCCGCTCATGTTCCTTGCCGGGGCGAACGGCTTTATTTCCGGCGGTTATCTTACGACAAAAGGGCAGGGTGTCGATACCGACCGCCGGATGCTCCAGGACATGGGACTGGAAATCATGCCAGAGACCGGTTCCGTAATACCGGCAGCCGTACGTGATTAGTTCTTATCTGAGAAGGGTATAGAAGATATCCTGATTTCGGCGGGAGAGCCCGTTTACTGCGTGTGGGCCGTTATAGAACCTCGGGGGGATCCGCCTCGGCGGACTGAACCCCTTAACTTGGATAAGGGATTATGGCTGATGGCTGGGAAATCGGGAAAGCTCTCAAGATGTTTCTGGAGTTTTTTGAACTGAGATTCACTGCGAATTCCCGACAGGATCTCCTGCCGTATTGGCCCAATCATTTGGACGCGATGGTCCTGAATAATGCGCCTAAATTCACAGACTGTCGTATCGGATTCGCGCTTGTCACGTCTTAAAGCCAGGGACCATACACCGGTATCAACTATGATCTTCATGACCGGCGTCTCTGTCTTTTATAATCATATTCCGGATCGTATTCCACAGTCCCAAACATCGAGAGAATTTTTCCTTGCTCTAAATTTTGTATATATTCAATTAGTGCTTTTGAAACAGCGGCCTTCTTTGTTTTATGGCCTCCGAGCCTGACAGCCTTTTGAATAAGTTCGTCATCTATTTGTAAATTCGTCGCGATAACGATCACCTCCTTCCTAACCACACTCAGAATCTTACAGATAGATATGTGTGGAATCAAGAGAATGTTTTTCACTTCCAACCACTGATTGACCTGTCTTTTTGTTATAACAATTTGATGTTGGTTACGTTTTTAGGCGTTCTTGCCCGATGGCTGTTATTGCCATGCGCTGGGCATCAGTCGCCCATGGTACGTGCCGTGCTGCGGAATCTGCGTGCCTAAAACGGATACCTTTCTTACTTATCCCTGGGGAGCCTGGATCCGCAGTGCCTCGTCTTGAGTCCCCGGAGGTTCGGGCCTGCCAGTCCCTCTTCATTTTCCCCATCAGATCGTTCTCACCGCTCTATGGATAGTTGCCGAGCTCTTCCATATCCGTTGAATCCCCTAAGTCAATGATTAATTTTTTCTCGTAAGGTTACTACATCAATAAGTCGGCCTTTCGCGGTCAGTTATGGCAACCACGGGAGATCTTCGGAGAAAACGGCGCAGATGCGGAGGGAGATGACTATGGCAACCATGCACACAGTCAGGTTCCATTCTACGGCGGCTCCGAAGCGCTGGTCCTGGAAGAGATGGACCGTCCCCAGGCCGGGGTAGGCGAGGTACTGATTCGGGTTCACGCCGCAGGCGTCAACCCCTTGGATTGGAAAGTGCGTGCCGGTCATGTCAAAGCGTGGATGAAACACCGGCTCCCTTTGATCCCGGGCTGGGACGTCTCCGGGGTCGTGGAGGCCGTGGCCCCCGACGTCACCGCTTTAAAGGTCGGGGATGCGGTCTACGGCATGCTGGATTTTATGCGAAACGGGGCTTATGCAGAAGTATGTGGCGGCACGTCCCATGCATCTGGCGCTTAAGCCGAGCTCCATCGACCATATCCAGGCCGGGGCCGTGCCTCTGGCCTCCCTGACGGCCTGGCAATCACTGTTTGAGGTGGCGGGTCTCAAATCCGGTCAAACCGTGCTCATCCATGCCGCGGCAGGCGGGGTGGGGCACTTTGCCGTCCAGTTCGCCAAATGGAAGGGGGCCAAGGTCATTGGCACGGCCTCCGCCGGCAATGAGGGTTTCTTGCGCGAGCTGGGTGCCGATGAGGTGATCGATTATCGAACCACCCGGTTCGAAGATGCGGTGCACGATGTGGATGTGGTGCTTGATACCATCGGCGGTGATACGCAGCAGCGTTCGTGGCAGGTTCTGAAAAAGGGGGGAATTCTCGTCGCCACTTTGGGCATTTCCTCTCCGGACGCTGCGCGTCAACATGGCGTGCGGGGCGAAGGGGTCATGGTTCACCCTGACGCCGCCCAGCTCACCCAAATCGCCGCCCTGATCGACACCGGGAAGTTGAAGCCCGCCGTCACCACCACCCTGCCGCTGGCGGAGGCGGCGCGGGCCCACGAACTGAGCGAGGCCGGTCATGTAAGAGGTAAAATCGTTCTTCAGGTGGGTGGTTGATTGGCGTAGACCGGAAATGCCTTAGGATTCTCAGCTCGCATGTTTCAGCCACTGTAGCTGCAATACAGCCCAGATCATGAACGAGGCTTTTTAGAGACAATATGATATCCCAATCACCAGTAAGTGCTTCTACCTTTCTCTTCCCTCTCGAATAATGTCCACGATTTCTTGGGTCGTAATATTCGCTTTAATTGTTGGAACATCTAAGGGAGAACTAGCGACTTTTTCTGGAACCAAGGCAAAGGTTCTACCGTCCTTCCTCCGAATAAGTACCTTTCCTGAATTTTCTGCTTGTTCAAGAATTGCAGCAAGTTTTTGCCGTGCTTCTGAGTATGTATAAACTTGCATTTTAGACCTCCATGGTTTCGACGTTGAGACCTTGAGCAGACGCCTTTAGCTTTCGATCCAACGTCAATAACGGTGCCTTACGTCTGATAGCACATTCCAAGAAATAGGCATCGTATGCATAAATATTGACCTGTTTAGACAATTTTAAAGCCATAACAAAATCCGGTTCGATATACCGAAGAGGAATACCCCTAAAAATGGATAGTCCCTTTTTGGTTTCCTCAAATGTCAATTTTTTTTGTTTGAACATGGCCGAGAAGGCGTTGCCGATTTCATAAGGAATAGATCCGGGGCCAATGAGTGTATTTCCTGTTGTAAGTTCCACAATCCTTTTGCGTTCAGGTTCACCGACTATCACCGAAATTAATGCAGACGTGTCGATTACAATATCCATCTCTTACCTCCGGAACTTGCCAAAATGACAATTGTACAACAACTCTATGATTTGTCAAGATTTAGAAGGAAGATTTAGAAGGAATAACGCCGAGTTGAGCCGGAGGCTGACGCCTTTATCCCTCAGATCTGCAATGAGTACCGTGGCTTCCCGCAATTCCCCCTCAAGGGAGATGCGCCCACTTAGGATTTCGTCGCGGATTTCAGGGGCAACGTATTTTCCGAATGTCGAACGGATGACCTCCCATTCAGAAACCCCTCTATCATGGTGTTGGCCGAATCCCCCAGGGTCCCGATTTCATCGTTGGCCACGACCCGCACGCGGGCAGGGTTATCCACAAGAACAAATGGATGGGGATAATGAGAAAAGGCACGTTGAGAAGGCGACGGCGTGCCCTGTTCAGGAGGGGTCTGGGTGGGGCCTTCTCTTTCTTCCACATTCGGACGCACTCCGTGACGGGTCGCAGGATGGATGAAGGAAATGATAAGCACCAGGGGCACAAGAATTCCCACCATGACCGGTGATGTACGTTGAAGTTCAAAAAGGGTGAAGGTCGGCTTCCCGGCTTGAACAAACGTGGGAAAATAGGTTGTAATGAAGTGCATGGGGGTAGGGAGGTCGAGGATACCAAGCACGACCTGGCTGATGAGGGTGCCGACGATGTTTTTCAAATACTATCCTCTGAGGGACACCCGCGCGCCTCGGGCGTCTTTTCTTTTCGGGTGTGATTGTCTGCGGGGGGAGGCCAAAAAAAGAATGACATCTTTTCACTGGTGTACCCACGGACCACACAGACTTCTATTGAATTACTATTTGAGGATGTCCCCAAGGCCCATGTCTATGAACCGGACTTCCTGGCAAACACTTTGGCAGGGTGGCGCAAGATTTAAGAAACAGAGCTAATACAGGTCCAACCGTTTTGTCTTAAAACCAAAATTTTTTCTTCCAGCTTTTGGAATGCGTGCAATGCTCGCAGAGGTGTAAAGTCGGCAATCAATTCGGTAAGGCGAATTCGAGATTGACCCGGGTTAAACTTCTTAAGATGTCTGCCCGTGAGCCCACTTGCCTCTCGCAAGACCTGAAATAGGATATCCTTGGGGTCTCGGACTTGCTCGATTTCGGATAGCTTCGGGAGCCTCAGGGGACTTTTCCCATTGGGGTTGCCGGCGGCACGCCTGATAGCGCCTTCGTCGAAAAGCAGCCAAGCCTCTGTCATTTGTACAGGCACGACACAGACTGCCGGCGTTTGAAACCCCTGCAATGCTGCTTCCCGAACTGCAGAAAGAATTTCTTCGTAGCGAATTTTGGGGTCCTGTCGTTCTGCGTCCCTATGCACGAAGAGCAAATCGCAGGGGAAGAGATCGATAGCGCATAAAATGCGTTCCCGGAGGCCCTCTGGAGGCTTTGGCAAACGGGCCAAGATCAGCCCATTCAGCCTGAATACGGTTCACATCGCCCTTTTCGTGCAAGACCCAGTTGAGTATGGGAATCAAAGCTCGATCCGAAGGGCCATCGGAGATCAAGGTATAGCGAATTTCATCCATGAGATCGCTCCACGAGTGGAAGCAACATCTGGAGGTCGTCACGGTCTGCCACACGCCTTGACCGCCGTTCCTTGTCGGGTTTTGGGGGTGAAGCGGGATTGAGATAGACCATGAGCCTTCCCTTGGAAACAATAGAAGGCTTTTCGGGGGCTTTGGCGCGCCAGGTATCCGAAAGGCAACTGAAACTGACCTTCCTGAATCTTTTGCCCTCCCGCATGTCTTCTCTTATTTCGGCTACTAGGAGGCTGTCGTCCGGTACTTCACTGACTACCGCAGGAGAATGCGTATTTACAATGACCTGGCGCAGAGGATTCGTCACATCCACCGGTTCATCAGCATCTGTCGCGATGTCTTGAAGCAGATGCAGCATGGACGGAATGCGTTCAGGATGGATCCCGTTCTCCGGTTCTTCAAGACAAATGAGCCCTTGAGCCGTGACATCCAGTTCGAGAACGGATAAGGCTAGAAAACGTAGAGTCCCGTCGGATAAGGAACGGGCCGGATGATCCGTTCCGTCTATCCCTGTGACCTGAAGCGTCAGAATTTCTCGCTTGTCGTCCCTGTCAACCCACACCTTACTCACATCACCGATTAAGGTAGCCAATCTGTTCGCAACCTGGCTGTAAACAATATCAGGATCAACAACCGGCTCTTTATTTCTCGTACCTAACACGGCAGTCTGGGCTAAACGGTAGAGGTTAGCGGGAAGATGCGCCCCATTTATAGAAAGATGAGGAGAGGCGTTTATCTCGTCGGGTTTACGTAGAGCAGAGGGCTCTAATTGCAGAATCCGCCAGGACTGCATTTCCCGTCGGGCACAAAGGACGGTCGGGCTTTCAGCTGCATTGGCCACAGAAAGGACTGTACGCGGAAGATTTACGGCCGCCCGCGACAAAGTCCTCCCTTTGACCTGGTCCTGATGCAGTTTGATGACACGTTCCTTGCCTTCACCTTCTGTGGAAATAAAGTGAGGGTGATCGGCGAGCGCCGACCACTACAGTGTCTCGCCATTTCCTTCGACTGTGGGGAAAGAGTAGATTTTTGCCTGCTTCCCCTTTCTTGATATGGGAAAGCTCTTCCTTAAGAATTTCCAGTGACCCAAGTGACGTGCTGTTCCGTGGGTCCTGGCGATAGCCTAATTCCAACGAGTATCGCAAAAAGGTGATGCTCGCTTCGGCTGTCTGCCCTAAATCATCAACAGCTTTTGCTGGAACGATCATTTCGGCTTCAAAGGACATTTTGTCATGCGTAGGTGATCGCCCACACGGTGAAAGAGGCTGCGCAGATCGGATGCGCTGCCACCTTCAGCGCGCACTGACAGCGCAGCCTCTGTAAGTGTCTTGTTGGCCAGCATGCTTAGAAAACGAATGGCGTCGAAAAGGTTCGATTTGCCCGCTCCGTTGACGCCTGCGACGCACGTAAAAGGGCCAAAACGGACGTCCACATCGACCAAGTTTTTAAAACCTTTGACTCTTAACCGAGTAAGCATTTGGACCCGAACCTCATGTCTGGTGGTGGAAGCTTCGAAGGCCATGAAGCGTCCCCGGTTTGTTCGCGTATGCCATGGCGTGAAAATGGGATAACGGAGGTCTTTACGCGATCATCGCATAGATGCAGTTGATTCCGTTAGGCTTTATTTGTTCCATTTTTCTGCTTACCAGGTCATCCAATCCTGCTTTGGGGCCGGCAGAGATGAGTCAACAAGGATTCGGTCCTCGTCCGGGAGCCAAATCGCGTGAAGATTGATTTTCCTTGCAATTTTAACCAAGCTTCGGCCTCTGACTCTTACCTTGTGCCAGAAACGCCAGAGCAAGGTCACGTCTTCAAGGTCATAGAATTCCCTGTCGACATCGAATCCAGAATATCCTCAATCAGAAATGGGGGCTCTTTCAAGCTGGCGGCCTTGAGAGTTTCTTTGACAACTTTGTCAATCTCCCTGCAAGTGGCTTCGTCCGTCACCCCTGTTCTCCTCACTTTTGAGAAATTTAACAAACTCATCAAGGGTCACTTTTTCTTCGTCTGTCAGCTTGGAATTCGTCTTCCGAGGTCATCTGAACAGTGAGGTGCCTATTCAGGGCCTTGGCTATGCAGCTCAGCATTGACAATGAATGGCCGCTGTAATCTGCGTCTTCCAGACGGCTGATCACCGACTGCGTTGAGCCGATCAAGTCAGCCAGTTCCTTCTGGGTTATGCCTGATTCTTGACGCAGGTCATAAATCATCTGGGCAACTTCGGCGTTGATCCGTTCCGCCTGTAACGAGGCCTTCTTTTCCGCATCATCACCGACATAGCGCCGATGCAGGATGTCAACAGCATTGCTTGATTGATCCCTTTTTCCCATGATTCTCACCCCCTAACCGTATATTGTATGCTTCATGGGATTCTCTTCAAACTTCGCCTTTCGCGCGACAGCAAGACTGATTTCTCTTGGTGGCACTTCGTTGCCTTCCTTGATAAATCCATGAGTTATAACGCATTGGTTGCGCCGCCATATCCCGCCTGCCGGGATTGAGGCCCAGGGCCGCATTGCCGAATCCCCTCGGATCCGGTACGAGTATAACCCCATCTGCCACCGGTGCCCCGTTTTTCAGACGGGCCGGCGAAGGCGGATCAACTTCCCGAATTGCTTCAGATTGCCCACCAGCGTCTGCAGTCTGACCCCGAAATTCGCATGCTGGCCGATGCCCTGCGGCGGCATGAACCCTTGCTGGAATGGTCCGGAAAGCGTGAAAAACCCTGGTTTGAAACGGACCCGATGCCGCTCCACATCGAAGAGCACGCCTTCACGCAGGCCGTCTTGTATGTGCTGGCCCGCAAGGGGTACAGCGGAGTCTCTTCCCCGATCCGGAGCTGGAATACCACCAGGCGGTGAGATTCTACCTGCATGATCTCTGGGTAAGGGGGACATGAAACTATGAAGGGGGTTCTTATCTTTATAATTTCATGTGCGTGTCCAAGGCCCTACAGACTCACTCCCTCCAGGGTCCACCTGGAGACCACCTAGGTTCAAAGGGCTGGGTTGCTTCATATGCCTGGGCTATGGGACCCAAGAACCTTCGGATTGCATCCATGAGTAGCGAGAAATTTTTTGGAGCACCGGTTATCGGACCCTTCCCGAGGAAGGCGGACCACTGCCTCCTCTTTTCAGCGCGAGCTGCAAAGTCATCTGAAAACATCTCTGCATCAGATCGTATCTCTGTCCTTCGCCTTGTGCACGTGGCAATGATGGCTTCTTGCAATATCCGTCCCTCAAACGCCCACGTTTGGCACAAAAACCAGATGTCATAGAAATCCTTCATCCGGCTGTTTAAGTCAGCAAGATCCAAGGCTGCCTCGAATTTCTCGGCAATGACCGTTTCCGGCGCGTAGCCGAAGATGATCGGTGGCTCTGTTTCCAGAAGGGTGGGAAAAGCCATTTCCGTTGGATCAGGAACAACCTTATCCCCAAACCCTATATCGATCTGCATCGGAACTCGGGCCTTTCCTATCCATCCGGAGAACTTCAGCCTCAGGCCGTGATAATCGGACTCGGGCGTAAGAATCTCATGGGTCATTCGCGAAAAGTCATAAACTATACCATCCTGAAAAGCGGTCTCACCAATCGCTCGGATGGTCCGAGACACAGTATCGAGATCATTTGGCATGAGAGCAAGAAAATCAATATCTCTCGTAGGCCTTGCTTGTGGCAGCCCTCTGCCCACGAGTAACAGGCCTCCTTTGAGCAACAAGTTTTCCTTGTAGGATGACTTTGAAAGCCGGAAGAGAAAACGTTCGAGAGCATACCGAACGAGTAGCTCATCGTATGGCCTTCCAGTCCGATGGGACAGGTTCAACAGCCGGGCTCTAATGGATGCAGCCATGTCTCTGACCCCGCCCCTGGTCATACGGTCATGGCCTCCAGGTAGGGCCTGACGAGCTCTTCTACCCCACAGACTCTTGCATACTTCATCAAGAAAGACGGGCTTGAATCAGGACGTTTCAGGTATTCCCTCGCAGCTTCAAGGGTAACATCCAGCCCCACAGCTTTGCGCCATCGAAAACAATCAATGATGGTTTTGGCTGCATCATAGATTTGAACCGTCTGGTGTGAAATGCGGCGTTTTATAATTCCGCTGCTGAAGGCCTTACCACTGAAATGAAATACACGAACCGGCGGATACTCGATCTTCGGTTTCCTCGCCTTTCGTTCAACGGCAAGCCAGACGTAATGAGGCGTCTGAGTCGTGAGCTCATGGAACGCAAGTGAAGAGACCAGACATATCACCCCGTTTGGTACCCTTTTGGCCACCTCGGCAAGGCTCACTTCTGCGGGCATTTCCATCTCTGCGAGTTGATAGAGTCCTCGGGAGATCGCCACCAGGACCCCTTCATCACGAAGGCCATAAAGCGTCCTTCGATGGATACCGCACACAAGGGCTTCCGAGGTCCGTATGAGACCACCCTTCTTCCTGAAAAGGTCTATGGTTTTTTCCTTAGCAGATTTCATGGGTCATGATGGTACAAAAATGCAGGCATTATGTCAACGCTGCCGACGATATTGTACCGCCATTGCGATATGGATAGCCACAGACAATCCGCGTACTCTCGCCTGATCAAGTCGGAGTCCCGACTCTGGGTCCTGCTGGAGTCCAACTGGGTACGTCTGCCGGCCGGACTGGAGGCCCAAGGCCGCATTGCAGAATCTCCTCGGGTCCGATACGAGTAC
Organism: uncultured delta proteobacterium; assembly: GCA_963830155.1. Taxonomy (GTDB): domain Bacteria; phylum Desulfobacterota; class DSM-4660; order Desulfatiglandales; family Desulfatiglandaceae; genus CAWHLE01. The sequence goes on from CAWHLE010000007.1 coordinate 457,347, forward strand.
AACCCTCGCCTGCCGCCTGTGCTCCGCTTTTCAAGCGATCCCGCTAAGGCGGATCAACTTCACGAGTTGCCCCGGATTGCCCATCAGCGTCCGCTGTCGGCCCTGAGATTCGCATGCTGGCCGACGCCCTTCGGCGGCACGAGCCATGGCTTGAGTGGTCCGGAAAACGTGAAAAGCCCTGGTTCGAAGCGGACCCGATGCCGCTTCACATCCACGAACGCGTCTCCACCCAGGCCATCCTGCGGGTTTTTGCCCGCGAGGAGGTTCAGCGGAGTGTCTTCGCCGATCCTGGGCTGGAATACCACCAAGCCGTGAGATTATACGTGCATGCCGTGTAGGCAAGCGGGGAACATGTAACTTATAATCGGGGAATTGACTGGAGATTTCCATTTTCATGTCTCCCATGACTTCACAGTCTTCGGATACTTTTGTTATGCCGGAGAACGATGTGATCTTCCGCCCAATCCGTCACGAGACTTGCCGCTAATCGCTAGGAAATTGGCCCCTCACACTTTGGGGTGTACATGATTGGGCAGTGTCATATTCCTCTTCAATAGCCCGCTGCTTGCGACGTAATAATTCATCCCACCGATGGAGTTTGAGCTTACGGTGTTCCCTTCTCATGCCACAATAAGTTGAAACTACACATCGAATTTGAGTTTTCTCAGTGTTAATCTCGCTTCTTCTCTTACTCTAGCATCTGGGTCGAGCATGCGATTTTGAACGAGTCTCATCTTTTCGTCTTTTTGAAACCAATCGAAATTATGTAGGCCCCACAGCATCAAGATACGATGATCGGAATTTGGTCCCTCCAACATCTCCATCAGTTTCTTCTCAAATGGCTTGAGGATCTGGGATGGCAGTTGCACGATAGACCATAAGATTCGGTTCCCAATTTCGCCATCCCGAATCTTGTCTAAGAGGTCGGAAAGAACAAACATGTCTGCCCTGGCTTGAGCGAGTAATGCCGAACCGGCGGCGTCTCTTACATCGGATCGAATATCTGCACACAGAACCATGAGCTCATCAGGTTGAAGCGCATGATGCTTGGTGAGTACCCGTATTACAGCTTCTCGTGGACTGCTTGGGATCCTCCCGCCGCTCTTCGGATATGGTTCCTCATGCGTCTTCCAGTACTGAAGTGCCTTGCGAAGATCAATCAGAAAATTTTCGTGAAGCTCGAACTCAAGGCAAAGCTTCGCCGCCTCAGTTGCCGCATCTGGGGAATTGCCAAAAAGGGCGTTCCGAAGCACACTGATGGTGCGTTCGGTTGAGACGTTTGGGGAAACGGTGATGGTTAGGAGTTGCTTAATCAGATATTCACATCCATCGGTAATTTCATCCTCAAGGCGCGACAAGATAAGTTCAGGGGCATCATCGCCCCACAATTCATGTGCAGCTTGGCTTAGCAGGTTGAGAGTGAAAGGTCGGCCACTGCGCAATACTCCCTTGGCCAATTGTCGTGCTAACTGACCGCCCGCACCTCCCAGGATCAATTCAGCCGCGGTTAATGCAACGGCTTCGTTAGGATGATCAAGAGCCGTAGCAAGTAAGTTGCCATCGATATCACGCTCAGCGGCTTTACTCCATTCAGGTGTGATTGGGAAACGAGGGATCTCAGTGAAAAGCGTTGCCCAATCCTCTTGTTTGAGGGAATGTTCTAGAGCAGAGCAATCTTTGATAACCTCACGCCTATCGGCGGAAGTTGCCGAAATAGTTCCGCTTATCACCGCCTTTAGCTGTTCTTCTTTTCCCGGGGTTCGCCATGCGTGGAAGTTTTCCCCACCTATTTCTCCCACACGCATGCCGTGGACAATCTTTCCTAGTTCGACTAAATCCCTTTTGGTGTTGTCACCCGAAGCCTCACCGAACTCCGCTTCGCAGCTCGATGAAATCATATCAACAATACGGATTTCTGTTTCCCGATACCCGGCAGCATCAAACTTCCAGAGTCCCTGGAATCGTTCCCGCTCCTTTGCTACGTGCCGATCTACGATTGCGTTCAATTCAGGCTTCTCAAACATAAGTAGAGCGGACTTAAGCCTTCTAACTGCGCTTGATGACATGCCACCCCCCTCCAAGATAGCTTCGATGTCCTGTAACAGATCATTATCGTAAGCCCTTTTAATGAGGAGCCCGGTGGCCGCTAGAATTATTTCTTGCCGTAGCAGGTCTTTATTCATGTCGAGATGGATGCCTCCAATCGGTGAGCGCTTCCTTACTGGCTTCAAGGAAGTTGAGTACTTTCTTCGGAGATCCGCGATGTCGACGTACTCTTCCCCCGCTTCCAGGCACAGGGCCAAAGCCGCGAAACTGGTCCAGTCGTCTTCATCAGCAACGAGACCTTGCACGGCTGGACCAACGAAAGTCGGGATTCTTTTTGCTAAAGGCAGACCTACCCGAGCGGCACGGTAAATTTCGTCCCGCGTTCTTGCTTTGAGATTGGGTAATAAGCGAGAAAAGACAGCTTTTGCAGTTTCTTCGCTCACGGAGTCATTCGAAGCATATATCTCGGCCGCAAGAATTGCCGCGCTTGCGGAAGGCGCTTTCACTTCACCGTAAACATCGAGAAGAGAATCTATCAGTGTTTGGGCTAGACCCACCTGTCCGGCGTGAAGATAAACTTCCTTCCACCTCGGATCATTACTCGTTTTAGAGAGCCATTCTACCACAGCGTGGGATTCCAATCGGGAAAGGTAACGGGCGGCCGCAAATTCGCAGAGGCCGAGGTGTACAAAAGTACCCAACTGCCTCATGCCGATATGCAATCTTTCAAGTACGCGTCGCTTTTCCCAGAACTTGAACATTTGTTCCGCCATAAGCTGGGCTTTTAGGCTCCCAACACGAAGTTCGATTTCAAGGTGACGCCCGGCATCTTCCATCAGCCTTAGGAAGTCACATGTCTGGTCGTGCATGAGGAGCCATCCGAAAATATCGAGCGATCTGAAAGCTACTGTTTTGTCTGTCTCTTCCGACCCGATGCAGGGGACCTCTGTTCTTCCAAGAAGATCAATAACGGCATCGTAGAACTCTTTTCTAGTATTTGGGATTTGAACTCCGTTAATCGCAAGAGACAACATGAAGGTAAAGAGCAAGGGACTGCTTTTGACGAAAGCGAACTCCTTATTCTCTTCAGGACCAGAGTCTGTTAAGAAATCCTTTTCGATGCGGTCAAAAACCTCGCTCCTTCGGTCTGGTTGCTCCACAAGTAATTCGTTCGACAAGAGCTGATCTACAAATCTCGAAAGGGGTCCCACACCCTCTAATGGAAGGATCCTAAAATGGGGCCATTCCGCGAAAACCGCTGGATTATGACCGACACTCCGAGTTGTTACGATGACCGTTACAGAAAGATGACCCTTGGCCCACTTCGAGATCTCCTCTGCAATTGGCTCTCTGAAAATCCCGCATTCGTCAAGTCCGTCTGCTAAAACGATATCAATACCCTCATTTAAGAGGCGACGGGAGATTTCGTTCATACCACTTCCATTCGTTGCGACACTCAGTAGAGCTTCTTCGAATGGCTTCCCGTCTGTGAAAACCATCCTCGCAACGAATTGCAAGCGAACGAAAATGACATTTCGACCAGCTACAGATTCTCGGTGGGCTATCCTTCTCAACAGTAGACTTTTTCCCGAGCCTGGTCCGCCAAGGATGACGACTTGGCGTAAGGCAGCTGCCAACCATTCGGCATCATATTCTTTATCTCTGTTTGATTCCCTCTTCCATGAGTTGTGATACCTGTTAATGGCCTCTTCGGGGGCCACAGTGACGGGAATTTGATGTGAAATCTCAACTGCTTTGAGATCTATCCAGGAACTTGAAATATCTAAGGATTTTGATATTCCTGGGACGATGAATCCAGCTGTCGTCGCCTTAACCCAAGCCCGATACTTTTCGAGAGTCTCCTCGCGCTCCTCTGATGAAACCTCATCAGTACTTGCCTTCCTTGCTGAATCAATTACCCTATCTCCTTCTTTGTGAACAATCTCTTCCACTTGTGCTAAAGTTGGATGCGTCAATAGTTCGTTTCGGATAAAACCCCTTTCATAGTGTGCTACCCAATTGTGGAGCCTTTCTCTTTTCATTCCGTCCACGGTAAAAGCGATAAAATCCTTAACTGCTTTTTCGGTTTCGGTGAGGTTGCTTTCTGAGAAATACTCTGCATAAGCCAATGCTATTGAACGAGCATCGGGGTCCTTTCCTATTAGAATCCGCGACAGTTCTGGAGCAGCCTTGTTCTTCGCGAAATGTTCATCAAAAAACGATAAGTATAATGCTGGGTATGTCTTCTGGAACTCAGCTAGCGCCCAGTCTATCGCTCGCTCGAAAGCCTCTCGTTCCTTCCTGTTTTTCAGAGTCGGATCGAGTAAACTTTCCTTCACACTAGCTAATGTCTTTCGAGCGATGTAAGTTAGAAAAAACCCTAAGAGGACTTTCCCTGTCATCATTTATATAATATCTCCTGGTTCAATGCCGTATTCTAGGCAAAGCCATGTACCCTTTTGGTGGGACAGGACATGAAGCTATGAATCCATTTTAGTATATTCATGTACTCATGGCTCCCTTGACGTTGAACATCTTGAGTTTGATCCCGCAGATCTCTCCGTCCACCGCCCACCTCAAAATCCAGACCCAGCGAATTGCATATAGGATGTACGGTTCCAACGGCTTGCAGTGTCACATGTCAAGGCTTGACCTCTTTACTCTCACGAACTAACTCAGCCGAAGCGAAACCTCGCAGCGGCGTATGAGGATGTTGGAGCATCATGGACATAATTCGAGGTCTCCTGGCGATGGTCCCTCAATACCAGTCCCAGGTCCCTGCCATCAGATCAAAATGTCAAGGCGTTGGAGCGGCTGGCGACTAGTATCCTTGGACGGCGATGCGTCAATCCCAAAGCACTTCACCTCAATAGGCCCAGCGGCATTTTCGTTCAAGGTTTCGGCGATCTTGTCAAGGTGCCGAATCAAGTCGTCAAATGTCATAAGCTGCTTTGTCTCCGGATGATACCAATGGCGTCTCCCATGGTGGGTTATGACAAGGACGCCATGCCTTCGGTTGGGCGGTTTGAGGTAATCCTTCGCGAGTTTGTTACGCAGCGCCTGTTCAAATTTCCGTACTGTCCAATCCTTACCGCCGTGTTTGACTTCGATGGCCAGTTCGTATGATGCAGCGGTGGATGATACGATCACGTCCGGTTTGTTTTTTCCGGCTACCTGGGTTTCACGATGGGCGTGAAAGCGTCCGCAGGAGCGATAGTTCATTTGTTCGACGATCCAGTTCTGGACTTCGTCCTCGTCTTCGGCCCGTTCGAGCAGAGGACGGGATGAAACGTCGCCATGATGCAATTGAAATTGAATATCACTCAAGACTGCCATTATTACCCGTAGTAGATCGAATCCTGTCTTGACCGGAGCAGTGTGCTGCCGTTCGAAGGTTATGACTTCTCTCGCGCTCCAGGCGATCATCTCTGCGTCTCGTTCAGCTTTTCCGTGCGCCAGTTCCCGGAAACGGTCCGCTCGCAAAGCGTATTCCGGGTCATCTGCCACCCGACGCAAAGCGCGGAAGGCGTCTACTCCAGGCCGGCGCAGCAGGGCACTTAGTATCACGTCGCGCGCGCTCTGGGCATGGTCGCGCAGGTTTGGGGTATAACCTCCTTCGTGCACAATGTCATGCTCTGCACGGACATAAGCGTAGGCAAGGCGCAGAAGCTTTTCTAAAGTGGGGACTGAACTGCGATTCAGCGCATCGGAAAGAATCGAATTGTGTCGATCAAATAGAAACTCAAAGGTCCGCTCGGCGTGCGCCTGCCTTTCTGCGTTATTAACTGGGCTAAGCCAGGTTTTGAGATCCACGACCGCAGTGTCCGGATCCAGAAGCAAAAGTGTCGAGAGATAGCGCAAAGCAAGATCGATGCTTTCTGCCTCCACATGTCGTAGAAGGCGCCTGCGCGCAACTCGGGTGAGCTTTCGAATCCGGCCTCGATCAAGATCGAGGTTTTTGATGATTCGAAGTCTAACATCAAGCTTCCCGAGATCATGGGGATCGGATTCTGTAATCGTCTGGAAAAGGATTTGCTGAAGCGCTGGCTCGACCGACAAGGTCGGTTTCGCATAATGACTGATAAAGTCTGACGGACTGGGGAACCGCGACAGCCATTCGTGTCTGATGCAACTTTTCAGGACTGGCAAAACCATGTTCGGGTGAGAGCGGAGGAGTGTGTCGATCCACTCTGGATAACCTTGTTCGGTAAGGCACCCGTGCAGGGCTGCTCTTTTTGCCTCGTCATCCGACAGCCGTGAGCTCCAGTCCGGGCCTTCGGTCGCTTCGAGTCCCACTGCACCGAAGGCAAGGGTATTCGCATATTTTATGGTAAACGTCCCATCACTGCGTTTTGGTCGCTCCGGCTTTGTAATACGCCAGAGGACTTTCATGCCGTCCCGGTAGGCTTCGGCGACTTCCCGTCCAAAGCCCTCTTCCAGGAGGCGCCATTGGCGGGGTGCGTCCTCGTTCCTGGTACCCGCGCGATGCTTCAACCATTTAGTCAGGCTCCAGAGGCGATATCCCCCGGTCCTCCAACTTCGAATGCATCCAAGGTCGCGAAGATGATCAGGGCTTTCACGAACAACGTTACGAAAGTCCACCCATGAAGCTTTGTCTTTCTCCTCCTGAGCGGCGCGCTCGCGCTTGCGTTCCTCCATCTCCTTTTTGTACTTCCGGCCAGCTTCACTTTCGTGAGGAGGAGTCAGATACTCGTCGAGATCTCGTTTCAAGAAAGGCCTGGTCTCAACTAGTTCCCGAAGGTGGTTGATCTCCCTATCGACGGTCCCTGCTCCCTGGAGGATGACCAGAATCGTACTCAGCGCAATGCGTTGATCTTCTTCTGAACTTCGCTGGGATAAATCCTCGTAAAGCCAAGGCAGGTCCGCTATCCCAAGCTGCCACATAGTGGTGCCTGGGACTTCAATCTGAAAATACCTGATTGGCTGCCTTTCGTCTTTTGAGTTGGCACGTTGCTGCTCAACATCGGCCCAAAAGAGGGCGCGCTGCACTCTGCCATTCGTTTGGACAAGTTGGCTGAGAATTGAGCTATCGTCGTTTGCACCGTAATTACGGTCAGCTCGCTCTATGACCATCAGCAGACGTACGAGGTAGTCAGGAGGTTCACCGATTCCAAGTGCTTGTACCTCCCGGACTGCGATCGACTCAAGGTTTTTCGCTAGCTCGAAATGTCGGGATGATACCCGCCCATGATCACGGGCAAAAGGTTGCGAGAGACAGATATCCGCAAGGTGTGCGACAAATTTACTTCGGGTCCGTCCATCTGGACAGGCATCGTAGAGCTCTTCGATGCAACGAGGGAAACCTCCGACACTGCTCTGCCGGGCAGGCTGAGATCCCTCTATGACCATCAGAAGTTCTTCAGTACTCAGATATCTCGGAAAAAGAACTTTCGCGAAAGACGAAGCCAGACGGCCGCTCGCATTCGCCGGGGCGGCGACGAGCTGCTTGGCTAAAGAGGCCAGCCCTTCTTGATCCTTACACGCATCCAGCGCCTGAATTGCCTGGATACGATGGTAGTCATGAGCAGTTTGGTCGATGGCAACTCCTCGCGCAAGGTCAACGCAAGCGTCGATAGCCCCTTCACGGATGAGTCGTAAGAGGTCCATTCGAAAGTCCGACCGAGGGTTGGTATTCCAGGCCTCGCGAATCTCATCGGCAAGGTCCGGATGGGCAAACATCCAGAGCGCCCGATGATCGATACTATCATCCGCAATCTCGGCAGCTGCATGTTTGGCAGCATATGTCGCCAAGATCCTTTTTCTTGCTTCAAGTGGCAAGGAACCGGGGTCTCCGTGCCGCAACAGAATCAAGGGCTCCCTGCGAATGATTCCTTCCAGAAAATCAGGATGTCGCAGGGAAAGCCATGCTGCTACTGGTCGAAGCGATGGAACAACGGTTTCTATCTCGTAGCGGGATGCAAAAATAAGGTCCCAGACTTCGGATCGGGGGCAGTTCGAGCGGAGGAGGCCATCAAGCCAAAAGGCGGTCAGGTATTCTTGTGTTGAACGGTTATGAAACCGGATGCGGCCGTATGTAGAGGGAGCGAAAATGCCTCGTCTGAGCAAGGCATTGCGCTCTGCGTCTGTCCACTCTTCCCATATGAGTGCAGGATCAAGGGCGCCTGAAGCGAGGCTCGGGTCAGGATCGAGGCCGGGGGCGAGGAGCGTAGATGACTTTCCCAGTGTCAGGGCTGCGGCGAGCCGTTCCGCCCCTTCGCGTGCCTTCTCAAAAGACAGAGCCTCGTTATCCGGCCTAAAGGCATCAGGCTCTCTTAGCTTGCGATTGATGCTGTGTTCGACCATTTCGGCAAAGGAGCCGAACCGGCCAAAGGTCCTCCAATATATGGCAAGGTCGATGAGGTCGCCTGGACGTTCGGTGAAAGCATCGAGACCATTTTGGTTGATGCCGGCAACAAAAGTGTTGACATCCTTTACACCGAATGCTGTGGCGAGGCTACGGTACTGATCGGTGGAAAGCGGCGCAAGTTGAACCACGAGGAACTCGGTCGGCTTTCGTTCAGGCTCCTCCCAGGGCTGGGTCTTTTTTTGGGTTTTCTGTTTGAAGATTGGGTCGAGAAGCGGGCTGGCATTTTGGTCCTCTTCAGCCTTTTTTGGCTGCTCCCAGGCAGGGAGAAGCCTCTCGATCAAGACTCGATCATCACGCCCTTTCCAATCGCTTACACGGCAAGAAACAAATATTCTTGCTCTCTCTACGGATCTACCCAACTCGCGGGTGAAACGTTTAATCGCGCTTTCAAAGCTTTTGCGGTTCAGGCGCGCTTCGTCCACAGAGTCGAGGAAGAACCAGGCCTCTACCGCGCCATCACGCCATTGCTCAAATCCGTTCGCACTGCCGACTTCAAGGGATGCTTCAAACCCTTGATCCGCAAGCTCCTCAATGCGGACGAAAAAAGCGGGTTGGCCTTCGGCGCTGAGGGTCTCTGCCTGATTTCTGAATTCCGCCGTTTTTCCGCTCGAAGCCTCAGCCAGCAGGACGACACGCTGGTACTGACGGAGGTCAGCCCACTCCAACCATCCGCCGATCTTGCGGCCCCAGAGGTGCCCTATATCGAGATTTGGCTCCTGATCCTTTCCTATCGGAACGAAGCAACGGCCCAACTCGACGAAGTTCATGGGCTCATCAAAAGAATGAGACGATTTGAATTGGTTGACCATGGGTGCTCATGATTGGAAGGGGTTGGGATATCCCTGGTTTTTTTGCACAAATATGGTTCCGAAGGGTTCGATATGTCAATGATTTTTGTCCACCCAGAAATCGAGGATTTCTGGGTGGAGCTTTCAGCGGGCAGCGGTTAGCTCTCAGCCAACTTCCTCTTATCTCTGGTCTTCCTTCTGGTCCAGGTAAGACTGAACGGTGCTGACTGTCTGTTGGAACCCAAAATTGCCGTTTTTGGATGAGTACGGGGTTCGAGAAACTGTGTGGCTGCATGGTCCTCATGGTCCCCGCCAGGGATGGGTTGCATACATTTCTAAACCTTGATTTTGAGTTTGACACTTTGGTAAAATGTAATCACTGTATACACATAAGTTGTCATGAAGATCGGGAGCCAAACTCATGGAAAATCTCATAAGAGCAAGAGATGCAAAGCTGGTTCCTATTGGAAATTCAAAGGGTGTTCGCATTCCTAAAGCCCTTCTTGAAAAATATGGCCTGAAGAATTCCCTCATAATTGAAGAAACAGACAAAGGTTTGCTTCTTCGGAATAAAGAAGAAAGCAAGCTTTCTTGGGAAGAAACATATAAGGCTATGGCAAAAGAAGAAGAAAATTGGGACGATTTTGACACAACGCTTCTTGATGGTTTTGAGGGTGAGGATTTTGAAAATTGAGAGATACGAGATATATCTTGCAGATCTTAACCCTACGATAGGAAGCGAAATAAAAAAGGTACGTCCCGTGGTCATAATTAGCCAAGACGAAATGAATAAATACTTAGAAACAGTGGTTGTATGCCCATTAACCTCAAGATTGCATCCCCAATGGAGGACCCGGATCCAAATCAAATGCGCGGGAAAAAGTGCTGAAATAGCCGTTGACCAAATTCGTACCATTAGCAAACAAAGACTGAAAAGGAAAATTGACCAGTTGTCCACCAGCAACGCTGCCCAAGCACGAAAACTTATAACTGATATGTACGGCGAATAATCGCTTGGTCAGCAGCATTGGCTCAGTTGATCGAGATGAAAGATAGGCGCACGGCGCAAGGCGTAAGGCGCACGGGAAAGGCGAAGGCGGGAAACGGTGAGCAGTTATCAGTGACCAGCACCCAGTGGTCAAATCAGACCTTCCCGATCGCCATAGTGTCATAAATGGAATCTTTTTCAGAATATCCCTTCATGAACTCAGAAATCGTGAGCTGATCCCACCCGGCGTCTTTATCTTCCAATAGTAGCATGACCCTAACCTTCGAATCAGCTTTCACCTTTTCTCTAAGGTCATCGGGAATGGACAAGTGGCCGTCGGATAAAACCTCGGCGTAATATTCGTACGCTTTCATCTTGCACCTCCAACTTCTGAATGGCTCATTATATCACGAAAGACTCCCCGGTCAATCAGACGGAGCAGTCCAAGGTCACTGCCCCTCGCGCCTGGCCAGGGTCTCGACGGCCTTTCCATTTTGGGCAGCAAAATCGGGGGACGCCGAAGGAGGCAATTCGCTGGACTTCTTCTCCAAGGGGGGACTCCAGTCTTATAGGGCAGGCGCTGGACCCGCTGGTGTGGCCGGCTCAATCTTCGACAATTCGTGTTCCATGCGTTGCTCGGCGTGCCACAGATCAAATGCCTGCTGCATCCGCAACCAGAGTCCCGGCCCATTTCCAGCGAACTTGCCGACCCTCAGCGCCATTTCGGTCGTGACAGGCCGCCCGGAATTCGCTCCACTGCGATTCTTGCCCTGGCCTCTGACCAGGGGACGATCCTGACCTTCCCTTTTGTTTGACCCATGTTTCGGGGTCTGCCTGCGAACCTTACCCTTTCGGCCGCTTCACGCATATATGAGACGACGCCCTTTGGGCTCTTGAATAGGGTCCCCAAACTCCCGAGCCGTATCAACCCATAGTTGCATGGCCTCTTTTATGCTTTGCAGTGCAGATTCCTCTGTGTCTCCATGTGCTATGCACCCAGGCAGTTCCGGCGCTTCCGCGACAAATACGCCATCCTCGTTAGTCCAGTAGATGATGATCTCATATCTTTGCATCTAGAGCTCACCTCCCAGCTTATACTTTAGGATCACTGCCCTGACTTGGCGTACCTGATAGGCCTTGGCTTTGCTATCGTCCCGCTGCAAATTCATCTCGAAACCTCGCCGAAACTTCCTGGGACGCTTCGGCAGCGGGGCGTCTGAACAGGATTACTGATTATTGCAGATAGCAACGATATTATTTGGCTTTTTGGGTCAAATATGGTTTCGAATGGCTCGAAATGTCAAGGTTTTTCGTTTGGGAGGAAACTGGAGGAAAAAGGGCAGGGGAGGGGCCTCGAAACTAACAGTAATCAGTTATCAGTGGCCAGTTATCAGTCAGCAGCAGTCAGTGGCCAGTGTGAGGAGAGTGGTCAAAGAGTGGTATAGGGAATTGCAGGGGGTCGAGATGACGAATAGGTGCAAAGCGCACGGGAAAGGCGCAGATGAAGAACTGGTTCAAGGTACCAGGTGCACGGTAAGATACGGAAGGGCAGGGCAGGAGCTCGAAACCTTTCATGAAAGGGTTTCAATTACGGTATTGCTAGCCTTGGCCAATGAATCTATAATGAAGATCACAGCTGTTCCGAAAGAACAACAAAGGCCTTGGCTATTGGAGTCTGAACATGAAAGCAGATGGTGTAAATCCTGTTGAGAAGAGCTTCCTGTCGCTCCCCGAAAATGAACGAGAGGCCATCATCAGTCTGGGAGCGGCGCTCCGGCTTTCCTACCTGAGAAAGAGACTATTCCTGGCCGAGAGCAAGATCCAGCATTTCGAAAAACAGTATGGGATGACTCTGGGTGAGGTTGAGGCGAAAGGTCTTCCTGATGACGCTGATTACCGGATCCATGAGGATTACGTGATGTGGCACCATTGGGCCGAAATTGCAGATCAGATCAAGAGAGATATCGATCAGTTGGAGAGGATAACCGAAAAAGGCCTTTTGCTGGGAGACTCCACCTTTGGCGGCTGTTGATAGGTTGCTGGAGATCGAAGAGGTATTTGGGGATAAAGTCGCTAGAATTGTCCCCCTGGAATTGGATGGTGATACCCTCCGACTCATCCTTTTCCTCAGAGATGGAACAAATCTCCGGGTGACTGAGCAATGGGATGGTAAGATACTTAAACGATATAGCTATTACTGGCTATCTACTGATGGCGCACTGAAAACGGGCTGGGATAACGCCCCGCACCATACCAAGCTAGAGACCTACCCCCACCACAAGCATGTGGCGAGCCAAAAGAACTTGCAGCCATCCACGGAAACCCACCTGGAACAGGTAATGTCGGTTGTGCTTGCAGAAGGTTAAGTGGCCAAACCGCGACGTCCTGTTCCAACAAAACCAGATTGGGCCCCCCACGGAAACGGTCAGCGTATTTTCCTTGGACACCGGCCTTGAGCAGTTCCCTAAGGTCGTATCCTGGCCGGAGCTCATCAGCCTCTTCATTTCTGGATTTCTTCTTTAAAGGGGGCAGCCAGTCTTATTGAACTGAATTCGGAGCCGCTGATGCGGCCGGCTCAATCTTGGATAGTTCGTGCTCCATCCGTTGCTCGGCATGCCGTAAATCATTTATCGGCTCCAAGTTTTTCGAGTCCTGAGAGCCATGTATTGAAATGGGGGCATTTACCCCGGATCACATCCAGGCCGATCAGCTCTGCCACCTGAGGTCCCACCGCGGACTTCGCGTCTTCGTAATCAGGAAACTCTGCAATAATCCGCTTGCTTGGGGCTGACTTCGGTCCGTCGTCAATGAGCTCAGGCGTCGCGTGACTTTCGGCGATGGCCTTAAGTGCAGCAATCTGCTTTTCGTGGTGACTGTAAAAGAACCGGAACCAAGTGGGGTCAGAAAACAGGTAAGCCTCGTACTCGTGTAACTGAATGTACGGGACGAACCGGGGATCAGGGATGTCTTTGCCGAATGCTTGCTCAAGGGCTTCAACCCGCTTGTAGGGCAGATGGCGCAGTTTTTCGGCCTCAGCCAACCCTGGAAAGTTAGAATGGATAGCGTAGAGGTCAATCATGGTTGTGAAGAATACGGCCGCATCTTTCTCCTGCGCGAGAAACCGTAGGATGTCATTCTTCATCGGCACATAATTTCGACCCCCGCCCCGATGCACCCTTCCTTTTTTCTTAGCGTGAGCTATAAAGACCGGACGATGCAAGTACACTCCCAGGTTGGCGAGGTGCGGCTTGAGCATTGTGTCAGCGAATGTAAGCTCGGTAGCTCCTTCGGCAAACAGGTAGAGGCGAGGCATCAGTGGGGTCCTCCACCGATGACGTTTTTCTCCCAGACTTCGCCAAGTGTGTACTCGTCGAGCCAGGCCTCCAGTTTTGCCCCATCGGGCCGCGCGAACTTGGATTCTTCGCCTTCACGATTTACCACAACGACATCTTCGGGATCAAAGTTGTCCAGGAAGGAGCTCGACTGGGTGCTTACAAGGACTTGAGTGTGGTGCGATGCTTTCTTGAACAGCGCTGCGACCATGTTAAGAGCATATGGATGTAGCCCCAGTTCCGGCTCGTCAACAATGATGAGGTCCGGCAGTTCGTCTTCCGGCTGCATAAGCAAGGTCACGAGACACATGGCTCGCAGCGTACCATCCGAAAGCTGATGCGGGCCAAACACCTGATCCGATCCTTTGTCCCTCCAGTTGAGGATGACGTCCTTTTTGTTGGGACTGGCTGGCTCGAGATCGAAGTCAACGAAGAACGGAGCAATAAGGCGGATGGTTTTGACGATCCGTTGATAGACAGACCCGCCGTGCTCTTCGCGGAGGCGCAGGAGGAAGGCGGCCAAGTTCCCCGCGTCGGGCATCAGCCAACGATTGTCGCCGATGTAACAATGCAGGCGAACCCGTGCCGTCGGCGACGTATCATGGAAGTGGTACACCCGGCAATGGTCGAGCAAATGCCGAAACACCCTGGCCGTTGGCTCTCCTTCATCGGCCTTCTGGCCGATCCGGGTTTCTTCATGTCCCGATCCGAGAGGAACAAACTTCGGCTTCGTGTAACCAGTTTGGAGGAAGCTCAGACTTTCGTCGGCGAAGACCAGCGTATCCCCCGCCGCGTGGAACAGGCGCATGCCGTAGGTGTCCAAGCCGTTTTCCACCTCGAACTCCAGTCGGGCCTCCATCTGCGGCGTCATTTTGGGACCGAAGTGCAGAAGGGACTGTGCACGCCCCGTCGTGCCGATGTACTGCTGGAGCCGCCCCGCCATCATCTCGTTCAGCATCTTGAAGAAGGAGACAAGATTACTTTTGCCGGCCCCATTCGCACCGATCAGTACGTTTAGAGGGCGCAGTTCGAGGTTCATCTCCTTGATGGATTTATAGCCATTGAGCATAACTCGTCGCAGTTTAGCCAAGTGTTGGTCTCCTGAATTCAAAGATGTGTGATTACTCTATACTCGCCGCTGAAGGTTCGGGGTAACCAGCGCCGACCAAATAGGGAATCCCGCTTGGGGCCCATTCTTTAGAAACAGAGGTCAGATACGGCCTCGGAGCCTCACCGAAAGCTCCAGTGAGTCCCTCAGCGCAGCGCCAGAGCATGACTGCTAATTATGGGAAAGGATTACGATATTACTCCGATTTCTGGCGCAAATATGGTTCCGAATGTCCCGAAATGTCAAGGTTTTTTGTTTGGGAGAAAACTGGAGGAAAAAGGGGAGGGGAGGGGAGGAGAGGCCTGAGGTCTGAGGCTGGAGGCTGGAATTGGAAAGGCAGACAGCGGCAAACGGGAATCGGCTATCAGGGATCAGTGAGGGGAGAGAGGTCAAAGGGTGGTATGGTGAATTGGAGTGGGAAGAGGTGAAGAACAGGTGCAAGGAGCAAGGTAGCAGGTGTATGGGAAAGACGAAGATTAAGGAAGGGGCGCAAGGCGTAAGGCGCACGGGAAAGGCGAAGAGGCTTTTTAACTGACAGTTATCAGTGACCGGTATCCAGTGGCCAGTTGGGGAGAATGGTCAGTGCCCGGTATAAGGAATTGAAGCAGGTAAGCCGAGTTGTAAGGGGGACGGTCCTCCACGGCGCTCAAGGAGCCAGGCCAGCCACGGGATCCCCAGGCTTATTGAGCAGACGGTGGAGCCCCTGATGCGGCCGGCTCAATCCTGGATAGTTCGTGCTCCATCCGTTGCTCAGCATGCCACAAATCATATGCCTGCTGCATCCGCAACCAGAGTCCCGGCCCGTTTCCCGCGAATTTGCCAATCCTCAGCGCCATTTCAGTCGTGACAGGATGGGTGCAGGCCAAGAGGCGGTGCAACTGCTGGCGCGATATCCCCATTCTTCGAGCGGCTTCGCTGACTGACAGTCCCAGGGCTGGAAGTACGTCTTCCCGCAGAATTTCGCCCGGGTGAACGGGTGGACGTTTCAAAGGACGCTTAACGGAATATTCTGCCATTGCTTTCTCTCAATGATATTGTTCAAGGTTGACTCGCAGCACCTCACCCCATTGAACTCCGCAAGATAGGAAAAGAATGCCTCACGCAGAGCCTCAGAGTGCGCAGGGTTTCGAAACAATGGCTCTTCTATTCCGCCCGGCCTACTCCGAGAAGTCGGCGCCCTTGGTCTTGCCCTTGCTTTCCGGTTTCGGGAGCTTCTTAAGCTGAATCACCAAACGGAGCGTTTCATTTACAGCCTCATCCGTGGGAAAAGCCTCGGCTACATCCTGGTCCAACAAAACCAGATTGGTACCCTGACGGAAACGGTCGGCGTACTTACCTTGGACACCACCTTTGAGTAGCTCTTTTAGATTATACTCCGGCCGAAGTTCATCGGCCTTTTCTTCTCTGGATTTCTTCTTCATATGCCTCTCGCTCTGCACGGGTAAGTTCCCGTGCACTGATGATACGGATTCGATCTCCCCGGTCAGTATGAGCCACCATCAAGAGCCGGCCAGCATCCGAGAATCCAAAGGTAATGTACCTGTCTTCTTCCTCGGAATGATCCGGATCATAGATAGTGATACCCAATGGATCCCTGAGAACGGTAGCAGCCTCTTTGAAAGCAACCCCGTGCTTTCGCAAATTCACCTTGGCTTTTGTGGGATCCCATTCAAATTGTATCATATTCGTGGAACACCCCGTCAGCTTCGGGAAGGAAGTCAGAATTCATAAGATGGAAATCCCGTTCCTTCCCTCGAAGCCGCTTCGCCCTGACTCTCACCTCTGGCGGAGGCCCGCATGGAGGCTGGCCAAGAAAACCCCCCGGCTCCGCGATTGGCCTTCTACTTGTTGTAGATGGGTTTGAGGTCCTTCAACATAGGGTAGTGCTTGGTATTGAGGGTTTTCAGCTCCGCATTCTCGGCTTCAGCTGTGGCAACCAGGATGGCATCGGCAAGACCGACGCCGTACGACTTGCCGTAATCGCGCTTGTAAAGTCCCCCGACTTTCGCGATTTCGGTGCTTGCCGGGACCACGCGAAAGAGAGAGACGAAGTTGTCCAGAGTAGCTTTTTCTAGATCTCCTTTCACTCCAGCGTATAGCTCTGCAACGACAATGGATGAGAGGATGATCCGAGCAGAGTGGGCGTTGATGAAGGCCACCGCTTTGCTGTGGCCCCGAAAGAAATCAACAAGAATATCTGTGTCCAGAAGGAATGCCGCCGCCATGATTAGTTCCTATCCCATTCTGCACGCGCTGCCTTGAAGTCAGGAAGATCCTTACGGCCCTTCCAGATTCCCGCAGCCTCCCGTAGTACCGCCTCCCTCCGACTGCGGCCCGATTGATCAATGAGGCGATCGACGGCCTCTCGAATGAGCTCACTTTGTTTCTTCCCCTCGGCTTTCGCGATAGTGGCCAATTCGTCACGTTGGTGCTCTGTTAGGTATATCTGCGTGCGTACCATGCCAAACCTCCTATGCTGTATACATCGGCATTATACATCACTCTTGCCACATGTCAAGGTTAGGTGTTGGTGCGAGCTAGGCAATTAGTACCTCGCCAGTGAAATTGTACACGACAGGCATGAGTATTTGCTGAAGGAAATCAATGATACGGCCACAGAGGAAAACTCTCGCAGCAGTTGCTTATCATCGGTTACCAAGGGGATCTTCAGATCAATGGCGGTAGCGGGGCTAATGTTTGTATCGACGAGGATTATAGACGGCCTTCCGCCTTTGCCTGGTTAAATGGTTTCCCCATAATCCACCAGTTTTACTGGTGGGTCCGAGCTATGCTAAGCGGGTAACATGGTGGTGACTAAATATGAATACCTCCTTAATATCTGGGTGGGTGACCCTAAAGATAAAAGGAGGTATTCAATGGGTGATTTTAAGAGGTTAGCACATGCCATCTGGCAGTGTAAATACAATGTCGTGTGGTGCCCGAAATATCGGTTCAGGATTATGAAAGGAGCCGTACAAAAGTCAGTCACGGAAATCATGAGCCAGCTATGCGAGTGGAAAAGGCTGGAGATTCTGGAAATGAACGTTCTGGAGGACCATGTGCACTTGGTCCTAAGTATTCCACCTAAATTTGCGGTAGCCGACATCATAGGGTTTCTGAAAGGGAAATGTGCCATCAAGATTTTCGACAGGCATCTGGAGCTCAAGAAAAGGTACCGGGGCAGACACTTTTGGGCCAAAGGATACTGTGTGAGTACAGTGGGCCTTGATGAAGAAAAGATTCGAAAATATGTAAGATGGCAGTTGGAAAAAGATAAGCGCATGGAACAACTCAAGCTCTGGCACCAAACTTACCCTTTTAGGGGTGGTTGTTAAATCATCTGGCCGCTGATTAACTGGTTAGCATTTAGACCAATGATGGTTGGCCCTTTGGCAGTGAGGACCACAATTCTTGTGGCAGCACCCCTCTCTATGTCACGGTTTCGGCTTGGAAACGAAATCGAAAAAGTCTCGAGGTGCACAGATCCTGACTCCCTGAATGGTTTTCCCGAAATGTTGTCCAAAATGGGTGATATCGCCGGTGAGGAGATAATCGGCCTTGGATGTCAGCGCAGCCAGAAACACAGGGCGGTCCTTTTCCGGAAGGGTTACTGGGCATGGAATCGTCGGGTCGGCCTCAGGCACCACGCGCACTTCGCTCAGAAACCGGTTCAGACCGTCCCTGTGATCCTGGCGATCGAGGTTCCTGACGGCCTCTTCAATGACATATTGAGAGGCAAGGAGTTCGGATTTTCGCTTCTTGGCAAGGTGGCACAAACGCTCTAACCCAGCACTCCCATAGGCGATAGAGAAAAGGATATTGGCGTCGAGGAAAACCCTTTGTTGAATCACTTTTTGCCCGGCTTTCGATGAGGGATCTGCTCGGGATCAAGTCCCATTTCCCGGACCTGCCCGATGGCGGCAGCATAGTCATCGGGCGTGACCGCATTGTTCAGGAGAAACTCCGCTTTACGGTCAGGCGTATAGATCTCGATAGGAAGCGTGACGACAGGCCGCAGAAGCACCCCTTCCGGGACCGGTTCTACGATGATCTGCGAGCCCTCTTCAAAGCCGTATTTCTGCCGGAGGGCTGCCGGAATTACAATCGTTCCTCTTTTCCCGATTTTTGCTGTTTCAGTGATCATGATTTTCTCTCCTTCTGAAATTCAGAATAACGGAAATGAAGAATCTTGTCAAAGCCCGGAAAGTCCCCTCTCCATGACGTTGAGGACTGAGCGTTGAGAGATCAGCAGGATGCGGAGGGGATTACTGCGTCGAGTGGAGCATGAGCCCCGGCGGCAGGGATTCGCCGAAGATGGTGGTGTCTTCCTGATCGGTGAGGGTCACGACCGTTTCGAGGGGTTTGATCTGAGATTGGGGGGCGGAAATGGAGGAGAGCCAGTCGATGATGGTGCGACGGACCTTATCGTCCAGATCCCTTTTTCGGTCCCCGGTGAGCCTTGCCATCTGGACCAGGGCCGAGGCTACGGTTTGGGGCTTGGGCCATGAAGCGGCCAGTATCTGCTGAATCCATTTTGAGTTCACATCCGGTGCGACGACCTGGTCAACCGGTCCATAGAAAGGTTCCCTGGCCCCGATTCTCGATATGGCCCACCAGTATTGTGGCGGGTTCTTTTTGGGGGAAAGGTCACGGAGGAGCAATCCGCCGAAAAAGGCCTTGTCCGATGCGGGAATGCGCTCGAGGTTTGCGAGCGTCATCCAGATCTCCATCTCCTCCTGGGAGCCGACCTTTCGCGCGACCGCCTTTTTGCCTGGGGCGACGAGGCCCCGGATCTCCTGTAGGAGGTGACGCTGTTGTGCCGCGCTGAGACCCCCTGCAACCCTCCGCCAGAGGACCCACCACTCGGAGAGGATCTGGGGCCTTTTGGGGTGGGAAGGTCCTCCAGGGAAGATCTTCCACAAGTCGCGGAGTCGATGCTCATCCAACCCATCACCAAAGCCGGGTCGCAGGCAAAAACCGGAGAGGTTGAGCCATCGTGCCTCGTGCTCGGGACTCATGGCCCTTGCTGGTGCGAGGTCCAGGAGCACGTCCGAGAGACGCCGGGTAAAGCCCAGGGGCCAGTCTTCTTTGGGTCTTTCGACGGTTTTGGCTAGGGCCTTCAGGAGCTGCTGAGGCGGTGGCCCATCCTTTTTGAAGACGGACCGGATCTCTCCTTCTGCCTGCTCCACGACCGATTCCTCGAAGACCTCTCGCTCCTTCAGAGGTGTAGGCTGACCCTGGCTTCGCAGCTGGAACTGGAGCCGCCAGCGGTGAGGGGTCTGACGGGACCGGCACCAGATCGCCAGCGTCCCGAGCTCCGTGAACTGGGCCTCCACTGTGACCGGGAGCGTGGCTTTGGCGCCTTTCTTGCCGAACTGAATCACCGTCTGGAGCGGGGGCAAAGGAGTGAGGGATTCGTCCACGGGAACCAGGTCTCCTATGTGGTCGCCTGCGCGATAGCTCGAACTGAAAGAGATCAAAACTCACGGGCTGGTTTGTGGCAACCAGAAAGGATCGGTCTTCAGGGAGGCGTATTTCCGTTCCTTCCTCCATGTTCCGCTCAACCAGACAGATGGCCTGCGGCGTCTCGGTCCCTTCACCATCGCCCGTTGCGGTCTGCCCGACGCCCAGATAAAAGGAGCGGCCGCTCCCGCTTCCGACCCGGACCCCATGTCCGGTCTTCACAAGACCGTAGTAGGAACCACCCAGGGCCACTGCCAGGTCCAGCTCAGGGCTTTGGAGCACCCTGGGGAGACTTGGGTCTTCACGACCGAACCAGTGCCGGATGGCCTCCCGGATCCGCTCCTGGAGGATCGCGGGCTTGAGGGCGCCCCCGTTGAAAAGGATAAGGTCGGGTTCTATGGTTGTTTTTCCAATGGCCGCCACATCGGCCCTGTGTCTCTCGAGGAACTGAATCACATGGCGGGTGATGGCCGGGTCCTGGGCATAGGGGAGACCGAATTCCGTAATCCCCTGGCGGGGTCTTTCGACCGGCCGTTCGTCGGGCTCGATGATCGGAAAGAACCCTTCCAGGATGGTGGACTCCACTTGGGCTCTTTCGAGGTTGGTCGAGACCGTATCTGCGATCAGCTTTCTTCCGCTTCCCACCAGGGTGATGCGCATGGCGTCGCACTCTCCGCTCAGGATGCTCTCCTTCGCCTGCCTGCACTGGTGGCAAAGGATCTGCCAGCGTTGGACGTTCAGACCGGACGTCTCTCCGCGGCGCAGCGAGGCCTCCACGTATCTCGCCAAGGCCAGGTCCATGTTGTCCCCACCCAGGATGAGATGATCTCCGACGGCGATCCGTTTGAACCCCGGGGTCGTCCCGGGCCGCTCCTCAAGGGTAATCAGGGTGAGATCCGTAGTGCCGCCGCCCACGTCGCAGACCAGGATCAACTCACCGGGCCGGATGAGATCCCGCCAGTCGTTTTCGTGCTCGATCAGCCATGCGTAAAAGGCCGAAAGGGGCTCTTCCAGCAGCACCGGTTCCTTGATGCCTGCCTGGGATGCGGCCTCGATTGTAAGATCACGTGCAACTTGGTCAAAGGACGCAGGGACCGTGAGGACTACCAGTTGGTTTTCGAGAAAGCGGTCCTGGTCTCCGGACTGATCGTGGTTCCAAGCCTCTCGCATGTGTCTCAGGTAGGCGGCTGTGGCCTCGACCGGAGATACCTTGGGGACCTGGTCGTCCGCGTTCCAGGGAAGGATGGGGGAGGTGCGGTTGACTTTCGCATGGCAGAGCCAGCTCTTGGCAGAAGATACGAGCCGCCCCGGCACCCGGGCCCCCTGCTCTCTTGCAAGAAAGCCGGCGATCCCCCTGGGATCGGCAACCCATGGGAGCGCCAAGGCTTCTTTAACGATTTCGTGCTCGCCCGGGAGATAGAAAAAAGAGGGCAGGAATTTCAGACGCGATGTCTCTCCCGGGGCCGTGAGCTGCGGGATTTCGTAGACCTGGATTCCCCGTCCCTGGGCCCGGTTTCCCTGGAGATCCACCCACGACACGGCCGAGTTCGTGGTGCCGAGGTCGATGCCGATCACAAAGCGCTTATCATGAGCCTGCATGGCTGTTCTTTTCCCGGACGTTGAATTCCAGTTTGAAGCGCCGGTCGTCGTGCCTGGAAAGGCACCAGAGCTCCAGGGTCCCCACCTCGGTCACGCGCGACTGGAGGGAGACCGGGACAACTGTGCCAGCCTCACCTTCAAGGACCGTCTCAACCGTGGTGATCTCCTCGATTTCGCCTTCCCAGTCCTCTACGACCGTCCCTGCCGTGTCATGCCGCGATCTTGACCCCAGGAAATCGAAGACCACCGGTTCTCCCACCACGACGCCGAACTCTCTTTCACCGATCAGGGTTTCAGTGCCTTCTTCCATGCCGAACCCGGCCACACACAGGGCCTTTCGCAGCGCGGGGATGCCGGGAACCGCGGGCATGGACGTTTCAACGGCAATGTAGTAGGACCTTGAAAGGCCCCCCTTGATGCGAATCCCTTTTCCGTGGCGGACAAGCCCGTAGTAGGCGGCACCTTTCGCCACGGCAAGGTCCAGGTCCTGACTTTCGATCTCCCTTACAACCGAGGGCCCTCCTTCCTCGATCCAGGAGGAGAGCACCTGCACCAATCGGTTCTTTAACCGCTCGGCCTTCATGACTCCGCCGTTAAAGAGGATAGCCGTTGGAAAGGCGTGCGTGAAACCCGATGGGGTCTGCGGCGCGCTCTGTTGAAGGAAGCGGGCGAGATGTCGGGTGATGGCCGGATCCGACGCGTAGACAAGTCCGAGTTCCCTCATCCCCGCCTTGCGTTGCTCCCGGGGGTGCGCCTCTCTTTCACAGGCCGGGAAGAAGCCGTTGACGAGTATTTCCTGAACTTCCTGCCGCGTCAGTTCGGTCCGGATGGCGCCGCCGATCAGACCGCTTCCGCGGCCGAGGACCGTCAGGGGGTAAACGTCGTCCCCCTCCTCTTTTAAAAGCCGTTCTTTGGCGGTGCGGCACCCCTGACAGAGACCCCGCATCTGGTAGGCCGTGAGCTTGGCGCCCTTTGCACTGGTTTTGGCAGACAAGGCGTAGGCAAGGGTGAGGTCCATGTTGTCCCCGCCCACCAGCAGATGGTCTCCCACGGCCACCCGCTCGAGCGTCAGGTCCCCGTCGGATTCGGAGACCCGAATGAGGCTGAAATCCGTGGTTCCGCCCCCCACATCCACCACGAGAATCAGGTCTCCCACGCGTACGAGGTCGCGCCATTGGTCGCCCGATGCGCCGATCCAGGCATAGAATGCGGCCTGCGGCTCTTCCAGCAAGGTGACACGGGGCAGTCCCGCCATCTCGGCGGCCTGTACGGTCAAGTTCCTGGCGACCACGTCAAAGGAGGCAGGGACCGTCAGAAAGACTTCCTGGGCCTCCATGCGGAGACTCGGGTCCGGTGCGGCCATCACATGGTCCCAGGCGTCCTTGATGTGGCGCAAAATGGCGGCGGAGGCCTCAACCGGCGAGAGTCTTTCCTGGTCCTGCGGCGCCTCCCAGGGGAGGATGGGCTTGTTTCGGTCGACCCCGCTGTGGCAGAGCCATGATTTGGCCGAAGCGATAAGGCGATGGGGGATCTCGGCCCCGCGGTCCCTGGCAAATTGCCCCACGGCCCTGGTGGCCTTTTCATCCCAAGGGAGAGATAGTGCGCCGGGCGGCACGTCGTGGGGCCCGGGAAGCAGAACAAAAGAGGGCAAGACCTCAGATGGCCCCACAGATCCGGGGCCCACCAACTGCGGGATCTTGAAGGTATGAATCCCGGGTTGGTCCTTTTCAGGGCGGATCTCCGTGTAGGCCACCACACTATTGGTGGTCCCCAGGTCAATTCCGATGATGTAGACAGGTTCAGACAACGCCATTACTCCCTATGGGATCTCCACTTCGGCCTGTGCGATGATCCTGGGATCCTGGGATCCGGAAAGGCTCGGCAGTTCGACGCGGGCCGCCCGCCATCCCTTGTGCTGCAAAACACCCTTGAAGGGAGGCTCTCCGGACACGTTCCCCGTCAACCTTATCGCATGGGGGTCGAAACCGGCTGGGATCGAAACTTCCTCTCCCTCATCGCGGTCGAGCACCGGTTGAGGTCCGAAGTGTTTATCAAGGGCCTTGCGGCACCCTTCGTGGATGGATCGAACCGCCGCACCAATCTGGGCGTCGTCATAGGCGGTCAGGTCTTCTTTGAGGAAATCCACAAACCTCCCTTCTCTCTGAAAAAGAGAGAGGACGTGGAGCGCGCCGCCCCGGGCCTCGTCACCCATCCGTGTTTCGATGGCAGCCGTCGGCTTGGGGGCGGTCCGCTCCTTGGGGGCTGAGGGGGCAGGCAGCGCACGCTTGATCGCCCGATTGACGGCGAAACGGCTGCAAAGCCAGGCCAGGAGCGCCGCCAGCACGATCCCTCCGGCCATGCCTTGCACGAAGACCATCGCGAACTTCTCCAGGACGACCTTGATCCGTGCCAGGGTCTCTGGGTTCAAGGCCTGGACTTCATAGGTGGAAAGGGCGGTCTCGAAGCCCCTGAGTGCCCAGTTGCCGAAGACGGTCAGGCCCACCCCGAGCAACAGGAACCAGATGAGTATCCAGATCAAGAGCCTGAGCGATATCTTGGGGGTGGTCTCCATGGGTCATTGTCTCCCTTCTTGGCCTGTCAGGCCTTGTTCTGTTTTCGATCCCTCCTCAGATGGAATAAAAATTCCCGCCCAAGACGGCACTTTCGATCCTGGGTGTCCACTGGAAGGCAGGTGGGCAAAAAACGAAACACCATTCAGAGATGAATGGTGGTGTTAAAAACGTGGCATCGCCGCTGCATTATCTTATGGCCCGTGTCTCGTTTTTTTTGGCAAATACTAAAGCAGCCCCCTTTTCCTGTCAAGCGGCGAGGTCGCCGCCGGGGGCACGGAAATCCTATTTTCAAGTCTCAGACCAAAAACCACTTTGAATGGTCAAGACCAACGACAAAACATATGGGGCAGCGTCCTGGAAACATTGACCACTGACCGTTTTTTATGGAGAATAAGTGGCCACTGATTCGCTCAAAGTGGGATGGCTATATGGAAAGTCCCTGCCTGTGACAAGGAGAGTCTTGAAATGAAGTTGCTTCGCGTTGACATGAAGAGCGGGAAGATCGCGGCCATGGATCTTCCTGAGGCCTGGAATAACATTGGGGGCAGTGGTCTGATTGCCAAGATCATGAACGCGGAGGTGGACCCGGCGTCGGATCCGCTCGGCCCTCAGAATAAGCTCATTGTTGCATGTGGACCGCTTGCCGGGACCATGGCGCCGCAGTTGGGTCGTATCTCCGTAGGGGCCAAGAGCCCCCTGACGTTCGGGATAAAGGAGGCCAACTCGGGTGGCCCTGCCGGTCAGCTCCTGGATAAACTGGGGTTTAGGGCCATTGTCGTTGAAAACGGTGCTGAAAAGGGGAAAGCCTTTTGTCTCAAGATTACCAGGGACGAAGCCGTTTTGGTCCCGGCCGATGAGTACCGGGGGTTGAAGAACTACGAATTGGCGAGAAGGCTCCATTCGACATACGGCGAGAAAGTGGCCATTGTCTCCATCGGCATCGCCGGGGAGAGGATGTATCGGGGGGCATCCGTCTCGTTTACGGATGTATTCGGTGACCCTTCAAGAAATGCGGCCCGAGGCGGGCTGGGCGCGGTCATGGGTTCAAAGGGACTGAAGGCCATCGTTCTCGACGCATCAGGCATACCCCGTGTACCTCTGGCGGATGCCGATCTTTTCAAGAAAACGGTAAGGTCCTGGGTCTACATCCTATCGCACGACATCAGCTGCGGGCTCTACTCAAAATTCGGGACACCCTTTGCGGTGGCCAATTCGGCGAACCAGGGAACCTTGCCGACCAACAACTATCGTTCAGGCAGGCCCGCGGATTTCTATAAGATCAGCGGCGAGGCGGTTCAGGAAAAGCTTCTGGAGCGAGGCGGGAAGATGCACGGGTGTATGCCCGGGTGCGTCGTGAAGTGCTCCATCATCTATCCCGATGCCCAGGGCAATCGACTTGCCGCTGCCTACGAATACGAAAACATCGCCATGCTCGGATCGAATCTGGGGATCATGGATCTGGATGCGATCGGCAAGCTCAAGTTCATGTGCGACGACCTGGGGCTCGATGCCATCGAGATCGGGAGCGCTCTTGCCGTCGCTTCAGAGGCGGGCAAGATGAAGCTGGGCGACCCGGCGTCCGCAGAAAGGCTTCTCAGGGAAATAGAGCAGGGGACCGAATTGGGAAACGCTTTGGGAAACGGCGTGGTCAGCACCGCAAAGGCCTTAAAGATCGATCGGGTCCCGGCCTATAAGGGACAGGCCCTCCCCGGTCATGATCCGAGGGCGGTCAAGGGGACGGGGGTGACCTATGTGACGAGCCCCATGGGGGCGGACCATACGGCGGGTCTCACCTATCGGATGCCGCGTGAGAAGGACAAGCAGGCGGAGAACTCCCTCCGATCCCAGGTGCAGGCCGCAGTGTGCGACACATTTGGATACTGCTTGAACGCCGTACCGGGCGGGCAGGCGTCGATCTATGACTTCTTCGCGGACCTGATGAACGGACGCTACGGCACCCGCCTCAGCGCGGACGACGTAGTAGAAATCGGGAAGCAGACCATAAGAGATCAGCTCAAGTTCAATGAGGGCGCGGAGTTCAGCAGATCGGGTGGGCCACTGGCGGATTTCATCCGCTCAGAATCACTGGGGCCGACCGAGCAGGTCTTTGATATTTCTGAGAACGACACCGGAAACATCTGGGATCGACTGGACGATTTCAAGGAACCAAAGAAGGTATGGGAGGTGCGGATCCCCCCGTTGCCGAACCTCTTGTTTGGCGCCGGGGTGATCCAAAACATGGGTGGACCGGCCAAACGATTGAACATGAAAAGGGCCATGATTGTCTCGGATCCCATTATGAAGCGGATCGGACGGGTCGACGAAGTGAAGGACATACTGGGAAGGGCTGGCATCTCTTCTGTCACGTTCCAGGAGGTTGAACCAGACCCGCCTGTTGCGCTCATAGAGAAGGGGGGCCGTTTCTTCAAGGAGAGAGGCTGCGACGGGATTGTGGGCCTTGGTGGCGGCAGTTCTCTGGATGCGGCCAAGGCTATCGCCCTGCGGGTATCCCATCCCGGCGAATTGGCGGAATATGAAAGCATTGTGGGGGGAACAGCAAAGATAAAGCCTAACCTGCCGCCGGTGGTCTGTATCCCAACGACGTCCGGGACCGGCAGCGAGGTCAATCCTTATGCGGTGATCACCAACAAGGAGAGAAATATCAAGTTCATGCTCATGAGCAACTTCCTGATCCCCAAACTGGCGGTCATAGACCCGGGCTATTGCGTGAGCATGCCCAAAGAACTCACGAGGGAATCGGGGATCGATGCGCTGGCCCATTGCATCGAAGGATACGTTTCACTGGCGGTCCCCTATCATCCCTATTTCGAGTCCATGGCCCTTTACGGCACCAAACTGATCGGCCGGAGCCTGGTCAGCGCCTTTAACAACGGAGACGATCTCCAGGCGAGAACGGACATGTGCATGGCCGCGGCCTACGGGGGAATCGCCTTCAGCAAGGGGCTTGGGGTGGGCCATGCCATCACCCATGTCCTGGGCGGCCACTACCACATCGCCCACGGAAAGGCCTGCACCGTCGCACTCCTCTGTTTTGTGAGGGCAAACAAGGACGAATGTCGCGAACCCTTCTCGGAGCTTGCCTTCATCTTGAATCGATCAGAGGACCTTGAAACGGCCTTGCTCCGACTCTACGAGGCGCTCCACGTTAGCCCGAGACTCAAGGACTACGGGATACCGCGAGAGGACCTGCGAAAGATCGCCTTTTATGCCCACCGGGATGCGGTCAACATGGCCACGAATCCCACGACCATGAGTGAAAAGAAAATTTTGTCGTTGCTTGAAGCAGTCTACGAATAACCGAACGATTCGAAGGGCAGACAGGTGACCCATGAATCGCAAAGAGATGTTCAGGCGACTGAAGCGCTTTGATGGGGAGTGGGAGTTCGCGATCATCGGCGGGGGGGCCACCGGGCTCGGGGTCGCCATCGAGGCCGCCTCCCGAGGATATCGGCCGGTCCTGATCGAGCAGAGCGACTTTGCCAAGGGGACCTCGAGCCGGAGCACCAAGCTCGTCCACGGCGGTGTCCGCTACTTGCAGCAGGGAAACATTAGCCTCGTGCTGGAGGCCCTCAAAGAACGGGGGTTGATGCGGCAAAACGCGCCCCACCTGGTCCACAACCTGCCCTTTGTGGTGCCCAACTACGACTGGTGGGAGGGGCCTTTTTACGGGATTGGTCTCAAGCTTTACGACGCCCTGGCCGGGCGCCACGGCTTTGGCCACTCAAAGGGGCTTTCCAGGGAAAAGACCCTTGAATTCATTCCTACGCTGGAGCCGAAAGGGTTGAGAGGCGGGATTGTCTATCACGACGGTCAGTTTGACGACGCACGCCTCGCCATCCATCTGGCCCGGACCGCCCATGAGCAGGGCGCCGTGTTGATTAACTACATGGGCGCTCTTCGCCTGATCAAGGAAAACGACATGGTGCGGGGCGTATTGGCCCATGACACGGAGTCCGGCGAAACCCATGAGATTCGGGCGCGGGTGGTCATCAACGCCACCGGCGTCTATACCGATGCGATTCGCCGCATGGACGAACCTGACACGCCACCCATGGTGACCCCCAGCCAGGGGGTGCACATCGTCCTGGACAAACGGTTTCTCCCTGGAGAGACCGCCATCATGGTCCCTCACACGGACGACGGCCGGGTCCTCTTTGCCATTCCCTGGCACAACCGGGTGGTGGTCGGGACCACCGATACCTTTGTCCGGGACATCTCGCTGGATCCCAAGCCCCTGGCCGAAGAGCTCGATTTTCTCCTCTCCCACACGGCCCGTTACCTGACCCAAGACCCCAGGCCTGAGGATGTCCTGAGCGCGTTTGCAGGGCTGAGGCCCCTTGTGGCCATGGGGAATGGGGAGAACACGGCCGCCATCTCCCGCGATCACACGCTCAACATTTCCCGTTCGGGACTCGTGACCATTACCGGAGGCAAGTGGACCACCTATCGGAGAATGGGGGAGGATACCATCGATCACGCACTGGTCCTGGCCCAACTCGAGGAGCGGCCGTCGGTCTCCCAAAAACTGCCCATCCATGGCTACCACCGAAATCCCGGGATTTTCGGGGACCTGACCTCTTATGGGTCAGATGCCCCAGCGGTCAAGGATGTCTTCGAAGAGGACCCGCGATTCGGCAAGCCCCTCCATCCGGAAATGTCCACTCGGGCAGGCGAAGTGATCTGGGCCGTGCGCCATGAAATGGCGCGGACTGTGGAGGATTTCCTGTCCCGCCGCACCCGCACCCTGCTGCTGGATGCCCGAAAGAGCATGGAGATGGCCCCTGCAGTTGCTGCGCTCATGGCAGAGGCCCTGGGCCGAGATGAATCATGGCGGGATGCTCAGGTCGAGGCGTATCTCAAGCTGGCCCAAGATTATTTGATGCCGTGAACGAGTTGCGTGAAGGGTAATTGTTGAATGGAGTATCAACCATGATCAAGTATGTGGGGGCCTTGGATCAGGGGACGACCAGCACCCGGTTCATGATCTTTGACCATAGCGGCGGCATCGTCAGTGTGGACCAGAAGGAACATGAACAGATATTTCCGCATCCGGGCTGGGTGGAACATGATCCCGTGGAGATCTGGCAAAACGCCTGGAAAGTGATCCAAGCCGCGCTGGTAAAAGGAGGGCTCTCCGGCTCGCAACTGGCCGCTATCGGCATCACTAATCAACGGGAAACCACCGTGATGTGGGACAAAATCACCGGCAAGCCTTTCAGCAAAGCCATTGTGTGGCAATGCACCCGCACCCATGAGATCTGCAAGGCCCTTTCCAAAGAAGGTGGGCAAGACCGATACCGGGCAAAGACCGGTTTGCCGATTGCCACCTATTTCTCGGGGCCGAAGATCAAATGGATACTCGACAATGTCCCGGAAGCCCGTGGCGCAGCCTGGAGAGGCGACGCGCTTTTCGGAACCATGGATACCTGGCTTATCTGGTGGCTCACCGGAGGGCCTCATGGGGGCGCGCATGTCACCGATGTGACCAATGCCAGCCGCACCATGCTCATGGATTTGAAAACCCTGAAGTGGGATGAGGAGATCCTGAAGGCCTTGGCGATCCCCTCAAACGTCTTGCCTAGGATAGTCCCTTCAAGTGATCAGATTCCCTGGGGTTTGACAACCGAAAACGGCCCTCTTGGCGCTCGAATCCCGGTCTGCGGGGCGCTCGGGGACCAGCAGGCCGCCCTTGTGGGTCAAGCCTGCTTCGAGGTGGGAGAGGCCAAGAACACTTACGGCACCGGCTGCTTTCTCCTGCTTAACACCGGAAACCATCCCATTGTATCGAGGCATGGTCTCATTACGACACTGGCCTACCAGATAAGCGGTCAGCCGGCGGTGTATTGTCTGGAGGGGTCCATCGCCGTGGCAGGGGCCCTTGTGCAATGGATGCGGGACAACCTGGGGCTGATATCCGCTGCGAAGGAAATCGAGGACTTGGCCCTCAGTGTGGCGGATAATGGCGGTGTCTATTTTGTGCCGGCCTTTTCCGGGCTGTTTGCCCCCTACTGGCGGGCAGATGCGCGCGGGGCCATCGTCGGCTTGACCTACTATGTGAACAAGGGCCACCTGGCCCGGGCAGTGCTTGAGGCCAACGCTTACCAGACTCGGGATATTGTAGAGGCCATGGACAAGGACTCCGGCGTCAAGCTCAGCAGACTGAAAGCTGACGGCGGCATGGTGTACAACAACCTGCTCATGCAGTTTCAGGCAGATACGCTCAGCGTACCGGTCATCCGACCGAAAGTGACCGAGACCACCGCCCTGGGAGCGGCTTATGCAGCGGGGCTCGCGGTCGGTTTCTGGTCTGACCTGAATGAGCTCCGTCAGAACTGGGCCGAGGACCGCACCTGGCAACCGGCCATGGCGCCGGAGGTCAGGGAAAAGGGGTACCGAGAATGGAAGAAGGCCGTGGACAGGACGCTCAATTGGGTAGAGTGAAGAATGGAAACCATTGGGGCGAATACAAGCAACGTTGTCCGGTTAATGGCTACAAAGAGGGAAGTGAGTCGTGAAGACCATTGAAGAGATCGGGGTAACGGCACTAAAGGAGCATATCATCAAGAATTGGATGACCCATGATGCCATGTGGTTCTTGCAGTGCCTGGAGGCCCATGGCATCGAGGAGGCCAACCGGCTCAACAAGGGGGCCATCAGGTCCCTGGCCGCCATCGAGCTCAAGCGGGCCCGCGCGCTCTTCGGTCTTGAGAAGGCGCCCATTGAGACGTTTCATGAATTGAAAGACATCATCGACGCGACCTTTTCGGTCAGCAAAGGGGATTTCATGAGTTTTTCGTACCGCTTCCCGGAAAGGAATGTCCTGCGCTGGGAGTGGGCCGGCAAGGATTGCTTCGCCTACAAGGGCATGAAGCGTCTGGGGGTCATCGATCGCTATGAATGCGGGGTTCTATACCGTGTGCTCTGCTGGCTTGAGGGCGCAGGGGTCAATTACAGGGTTGCTGAGGAGATCAAGGGCTGCCTGATGCACGCTAAAGGGGCTTGCGCGGGCGAAGTGAGGTTTTTCTTTCCCTAATCTGGGCGATGTTTTGGGCCAGAGCCGCAAGGGGGTGTGTCCCTACAGACCCAACGACTCCAATTCTTCGAACGCCCTTTGACCGCCCCTAACGAAAGGCTAGCGATCAGTGAGCAGTAGACAGTGGCCGGTGAAGGGGCTTTACTGATTACTAAACACTGATCACTTGATTCTGTTATCCGCCCTCCAGGGGAGGGAAGAAGACCACCACATCGTCTGGTGCCAGGACATATGTCTCTGTCTGATGGTGACCGTTGACAATCACCACTTTTCTTAGGCCCTCGGGGACCTCGATCAGCCTGAACAGGTCGCCAATCGTTGACCCTTCAGGGATGTCCAGTCTGTTCTGGCGGTACAACAAGTGGGACGTGTATGTCCCCATGGACGCGTAGCCTTTGACCTCGATTTTCATGCCTGGCTCCCGACTCCCGTGTTACTCCGATCCATCCTGTATCGAAAAGCCTGTCTGCGCAAGAGAAAAGTGGCGCGTTTTGAAACATATGCCTCGGCGGTTCTTTCTTGACTGAGAGCGCCCCATATTCGGTCTCGTCTGTCAACGAGACCGGTGTCAAGAACAAGTGACGTCTTTGCAGTTGTATTGCAGGCGGCCCGCCTTGGCGGGATGGGGGTATGGTCACACAAGCGTCAAGAGTGGCATCTGCGTCAAGCCCGAAACCATTTCGTCAGGACTTTGACAATCCCTCGACCGGAACCCGCCAATAGCTTTATGTGGGTCTCCCGATCGATAAAAGACGAGACGCTTCTCTGTCAATGATTCGCCTTGCAGGGCCCCTGGATTCGGTGGCATTTCTTTTGCTAAGAAAAGCCCCTAGGCCTCAGTTTCCCACTTAGTAATCAAGGATTCTAGTTATTTGACGATGAATCCATAAGAAGCATAAACGATGATTTCACGAGGGGGCGTTTGAGATGAGGAAAATGAAACTTAAGGGCAAGCTGATCATTGGTTCCTTGATCATGGTGACCATGCTGATGGTGGTTGCCGGCGTCGCGGTCTCCCTTATCCTCTATCAGCAGAATCGGGCGAGCAGCCTGAGCCAACTCGATAGATCGCTGAACCTGATTCGCGACGATCTGACCGTCAAGCAAAAGAAACTACTTGCCGATTCCCGCCAAATGGCCACCATGAACTCCATGGGCCCCAAGCTCAAATTTCTGAGCGAATACGCCAATGAGGCCTCGCAATCGTCGGTGGTTCAGAGCACCGGCGAGGAAATGGCCAATGATCTGTTGCAGGTCGCAAAGACCGGCGATCTATGGCGCGTCGGCGTTTATGACAATGACGGAACCCTGTGGGCTTTCACGGCCCAGGAAGACGGGGGAGGGGCCTATATTCTCGGATCGACCGTCCTCAAACCCCAACGCGTTTTTCACGTCGTAACGCTGAAACATAATGAGACCCTGGGGCCGGAGAAATGGCGAAACGAACAGTCCGTTCCTCAGCTCAGCCTGTCTGCGAAGTTCTCCGAAAAGATCCCCACAGAAGAACAGGCCGGATTTGCTGAAAAGGATGGGTTCCTCTGCCTGCGCACTTATGTGCCCCTCGTGGCGGATCGGATCAACAAGGAACGCAAAGAGGTCGAAAAAGTAAAGATCGGATTCGTGATGGGCCTCATAAAGTTAGATGGCGCCTTTGCCGACCGCATGTCCTCATTGTCGGGAATGGCGATCAATCTCTTCACGCAAAAGGGATTTAGCGCAGGCACCCTGGAGACCTACACCACGCTCGCGGCAAAGAGTGTGGATCGAGCGCAAGGCAGCTGGAGCGTGGAGAAACAGGCGGCCGTGTTCAACGATGTCTCAGTTGCGGGCAACGGTTACTTTCAAGGTCTGTTGCTCCTCTCCAATGATTCCGGGAGCGTGGGGGCCATTGCCTCACTTCTCTCAAAAGAGAGCGCCAGGGCCAACGCTGTCCAGATGATGGAGCGATTGGCGTTGGTGTTTGTGGGATGTATCCTGTTGATGCTTCCGGTGCTCTTTTTCCTTTCGGGCTCTCTGACCAAGCCGATCCACTTGGTGATCAAAGGCCTCACCTTGACGTCCAAAAGGGTCTCATCGGCATCCGGCCAGGTCGCCTCTTCCAGCCAGGAACTGGCAGAGGGGGCCTCCGAGCAGGCAGCCTCTCTCGAAGAAACCTCCTCATCGCTGGAGGAGATGTCCTCCATGATTCGGCAGAACGCAGACCATGCCAGCGAAGCCGATCAACTCATGAAAGAAACAAACCAGATCGTTCGAAAGGCCAATGAGTCCATGGGCCTACTCGGCCAATCCATGAAGGATATCTCTGGGGCCAGTGAGGAGACCTTCAAGATCATTAAGACCATCGATGAGATCGCGTTCCAGACCAATCTCCTGGCCCTTAACGCCGCAGTGGAGGCCGCTCGGGCGGGAGAAGCGGGCGCCGGATTCGCGGTGGTGGCCGATGAGGTTCGAAATTTGGCCATGCGGGCGGCCGATGCCGCCAGCAACACGTCTCAGCTCATCGAAGGCATCGTCAAAAAGATTGGGGGAGGTACGGAGCTGGTGACCAAAACGGCTCATGCCTTCGCCGACGTGGACACAAATGCGGCCAAAGCCGCAGAACTGGTAAGTGAGATCGCCGCCGCCTCCGAGGAGCAGGCCGAGGGCACTCAGCAAGTGAACAAGGCTGTGAACCAGATGGACAAGGTGATCCAGCAGAATGCTGCGAATTCCGAGGAAATTGCGGCCGCTGCGGATGAATTGAATCGGCAGGCAACCGAGATGCGCCAGTTCGTTCATGACCTGGTCGGCACGGTGGGCAGTCTCGCCGAAAAGGCCAAAGGACAGAGAGGAGATCAGGCAAACGCCGGAACCAGATCTGCCCGCGATCAAAGCCAAAAGGTTGTTCCCGTTTCGGCACGATCCATCGGGTCGAGGTCCAAAACCACTTTCGAAACAAAGAAAGTACGCGCGGATCAGCTCATTCCACTAGACGATGACCAGGGCGGGTTTCAGGACTTCTGATATTTTTCTCCAATTTTCGCCATGGCAGGATGATGGCCAACAGCGGGCTCATCCTGCCTCTCGCGACTTCCTCCGCCCCTATCCGACGAATTGAGCATGTGACCGTATTCGTCCCTCACGAGCTTTCGATAGAGGTGGTAGAAAAATAAGCTCATGATCTCCGTGAACTTGCTCCCTTTCTGCGTCATTTCCTGGGAAGAGAGCCCCTGCAGATTGGACTGATAATAGTCCCTGTGGGTCCCTCTGACCCATTCACGGACAAAGTCCACGATCCGTTTGAGCTCTTCGGGGTTGTAGCCATCTCTTGGGCCGAAGCCGGTACGGTCCATTTCCACGAGCAGCTTTCCGATGATCACGTCGTCGTGGGAGAAAACGGGCACCCCCTCCCGCATCTCCGCTTTGATCACCCGCCATTCCTCCATCCGACTGAGCCAGTAGGCGGAAAGCCCTGTGGCCTTCATGAATGCGTCTCTTCCTTCGACTTCGGAATAAAAGAGTCGATCCATGGGGCCGGAATATTCACTGAGCAGCTGAAAAGAAGACCGCTCCGATTGGGGTTGTTTTTTGTGTCGTTTGATGATGCCCTTGATGACGGAAAGGGGCAGATAGTATGTGTCCTGAAGCTTCTTGATGATCCGGATCTGCTCCACATAGCTCTCGCCGTAATCAGCGACGTTTCTCGCCCTCTTCCTGGGCTTCGGGAGAACCCCTTCCCGGATATAGTAATGGATCGACTCTTTGGGGACCTTGGTTTTTTCAGACAGCTCGCTGATTTTCATGACTTCTCACACAAGTCCAACGGAACATTCGGGAGCAACCTGAGAATGCGCCGGAGCTCCCGAACAGGAAACCGATCAACCCCTGTGCGGCCCACAAGAGATGAGAATCGCTCGATTCAGATCGTAGGAATGATACTAAATTTTGATGGCAGGTCAAGCAATTTTCACTTGACTGTTTTCCCTTAATATTATACTAGATATGAACAGAGCGTTTGTCCATACTTTACGCTTAGCGTAGAGTAACACTACACGATCGGATAGGCCTGGTCCATCCACCATCCCTGAGAGAAAAAGGAGGAGTGTTCCATGCAGAGCCGCCCCTGGCAGCGCCATTACGACTTCGATGTGCCGCCGACGATTCGTTATCCGAGGATCCCCGCCCATCAGCTTGCGATTATGGCAACCGCGCTCTTCCCGGATAAACCCGCCCTACACTTCTACGGATCCGAAATGACCTTTTGGGAGCTTCGGATGCAGATCCTCCGCATGGCCAACGCGCTGGGCACCATCGGGGTGCGGAAGGGTGACCGGGTCGGCCTGCACCTCCCAACCTGCCCGCAGTACGTGATCTCCTTCTATGCGGTACTCTCTCTTGGGGCCGTGGTCGTTAACATGAACCCCATGTACACCTTTGATGAACTGAAAAACATCATAACCGACACCGGCGTCACGACCTTTCTCACGTTTGACATGGTCCTCCCCAATGTTCGGCCGCTCACAAAGATAACAAAGGACCTCAAGGTTGTGGTGACCCGGGTGACGGATTATATCAAGGGCTTTCCCATCAGCACGGCATCGGACCTGGATCTGGAAGAGGGGTGGTATCACTTCTCTTCCCTCCTGGATGGAACGACTCAGACGAAGGTCCCGAAGGTTCAGGTGACCCCCGATGATCCGGCCCTCATCCAGTTTACTGGCGGCACCACGGGCATTCCCAAGGGGGCGGTCCTCACCCATGGCAACGTGGTGGCCGCAACCGTCCAGGTCTCGCTTTGGGGCGCAGGGCCCAACAAGATCTCGCCTCCTGAGAGGCGGACCGTCTTGGCGGTGCTTCCCTATTTCCACGTTTACGGCACCATCGTCGCCATGGGCTGGGCCATGTTCAATTCAGCAACCCAGATACTGGTTCCTCGATTTGACCTGGAAGAGCTCATGGGTCTTATTGCGAACTTCAAAGAAATTTCCTTTTTCCCGTCCGTGCCCACCATGATCAATGCCGTCATCAATCATCCAAAGGCTGAATCTCTTGATCTGTCCCGCCGGATCGGGCTTCTCAATTCCGGCGCCGCTCCCATGCCACTTGAGCTCATCGAGCAGGTGCAGTCCATGGGGATCAACTACAGCGAGGGGTGGGGCATGAGCGAGACCACGTCTCTGGGGATCAGCAACCCGGTGCTGGGTCTCAGAAAGACAGGGACCATTGGTATTCCCTGGCCCGATACGGACGTGAGGCTTGTGGACTTGGAGGAGGGCAAGGAGGATGTCCCGCGGGGCCAACCGGGTGAGATTCTGATCAAGAGCCCCCTCGTCATGAAGGAATACTGGAACAAACCAGACGAAACCGCAAAGCACCTTTCCGACGGTTGGCTTTCAACGGGTGACATTGCCGTGATGGATGAGGACGATTACTTCCAGATCGTGGACCGGAAAAAGGACATGATCATCGCGGGGGGCTACAACATCTATCCGAGAGAAGTGGATGAGGTGCTATACGAGCATCCTAAGATCAAGGAGGCCTGCACCGTCGGAATCCCCGATGCCTACCGGGGCGAAACCGTAAAGGCCTTCATCGTCCCCAGAGAGGGAGAGACGCTGACCGAAGAGGAAGTTCTATCCTTCTGCAAGGAGAAACTTGCAGCCTACAAACGGCCGAAGATTGTGGAGTTCAGGGATTCGTTGCCCAAGTCCACCGTAGGGAAAATTCTGAGAAAGACACTCCGAACTGAAGAGGAGAAAAAGCGCAAAGGATAATCGTCGCGCGCCTCCATGAATAGGCGGCATGTCTAACCATCGTTTTGCACTGGAACGGCCGACCACTGAAAGCACCCTGACGTTGCGATTCGGGTCGTCAGGGCAAAGACCAACCCAAAAGTTTGGAGGGGGGTGTATTGAGCAACATGAAGACGGATTACAAGACCATTAAAGTGGATCTGAGGGACGGGGTTGCCCTTTTTACGCTGGACAACCCACCGGTAAACCAGATGTCGCCACAATTGGGGCAGGACTTGAACGCGGCCTTCTCTTGGGCCTATGAAGATGATCAGGTCAAGGCGATTATCATCACGGGGACAGGAGGCAACTTCATTGCAGGAGCGGATATCACAAGGCTCCAGACTGTGAAGACGCGAGAAGAAATCTACGCGGTCGCCATGGGGGGCGCCAAATTTATGGATCGGATCGAAATGGGATCCAAGCCTGTGATCGCGGCCATAAACGGCAACTGTCTGGGCGGCGGACTTGAGACGGCCATGGCATGCCACTATCGTGTGGCCGTCAATGGCGCAAACCTCGGCCAGCCCGAAGTCCAGATCGGGTTAATCCCTGGCGCCGGGGGCACGCAGCGTCTCCCCCGCCTCATCGGGCTTTTGAATGGAGTGGACATGATCACCGTCGGCAAGCCCATCAAGGCGGACTTGGCGTTTCAAAGGGGGCTGGTGGACGAAGTGGTGGCCCCGGGCTCACTGATCGATGCGGCCCGCAAAGCGGCTCAACAGTTTATCAACCGTCAACTGACCATGGAAACGAGGCGCACACGTGGCCGGATAGACCGGTTGCCTAGCACCGCAGAGAAGCAGGCATTTCTCAATGTGGCCAAGATGATGACGGCCCAGAAGGCAAAGGGCTACATTGCCCCGTTCAAGGCCATCGAGGCCGTTGAAAAGGGGTTGAGCTTCAATATCGAGGCGGACATCGAACGGGAAGTGGGACTTTTTGCCGACTGTTGCATCTCTGACGTGGCCAAGAATTTGATAAACATCTTTCTCAACACCCGTTCCGCGGGCCGACTTCCCCAGATCCAGGGCCTTGAGCCTGCCAAGATCCGGAAGGTGGCCATGTTGGGAGGAGGGGTCATGGGGTCGGGCATCGTCAACCTGCTGCTCGCCGGCGGCTACGAGACGGTGCTCTGGGAGATCAATGACGGGGCCGTTGAAAAGGCCCTCAAGGGGGTCCGCAAGACCTTTGCCTATCCCATCAAGAAAAAGAAGATGACCGAAGAGGACCTGAACCGGATGATCAAGAGCCGGCTGGTCACCACCACATCCCTCGATGACCTGAAGGATGTGGATCTGGTCATCGAGGCCGTGCTGGAGGACATGAAGGTCAAGCAAGACATCTGGAAGAAGCTCGAAGGGGTCTGCCGGCCCGATGTGATATTCGCGACCAACACCTCGGCCCTGCCCATCACCGTCATGGCGGAGGTCCTTGCCGACCCTGGCCGTATGATCGGTCTCCACTTCTTCAACCCGGCCGAACGGATGCAGCTCCTGGAGATCATCTGTGCCAAACAGACCTCCGACCAGACCTTGGCAACCAGTGTGGCCTTTGGGCGTGCCATCAAGAAGGTGCCCATCGTGGTCAACGACGGCCCCGGTTTCTACGTGTCAAGGCAGCTTGGCGGCCTCATGGGAGGGGCCGTCTACTTGTCGGCCGATGGCGTGCCGGGTCCCTCCATCGAGGAAGCCATGATGGACTTTGGTATGCCCATGGGACCGGCGACGCTGTCTGACCTCACCGGTATCGACATCAACTATCATGTAAACAAGACTTTCGAGAAACGGCTCGGCGAGCGATACAAGGTCCACCCGCTGACCCAGCGCGTTTACCAGACCGGGTGCTATGGTCGAAAGACCGGGGCCGGTTACTTTGATTACAGCGGCAAGGAGCCGGTACCCAACCCGAAAGTGGTCGAGGTGGTCCAGCAATACCTCAAAGAGAACCATGTCAGCCCCAAGCAGATGTCCAAGGAAGAAATCGTTGATGCCATGCTTGCGCTCGGCATCAACGAGGCCGCTTTGATGATGGAGGAAGGCATCTGCGACCGACCCCAAGACATGGATCTGGCCATGATTTATGGGACCGGCTTCCCGCCTTACCGCGGCGGCATCCTTCGTTATGCGGACAAGTGGGGACTGGCAAACGTCCACAAAAAACTGCAGGAATTGGAACAGCGCTACGGGCCGCGCTTCAAGCCTGCCAAGCTCGTTAAGGAAATGGCTGAAACAGGAAAGACCTTTTACGAATATTAGCTATGTTCTCGCCAAGACGCAAAGAGCCGGGGAATGAAGGAATGGATGACGCCATGACTCCGATCGTACTCTTGACGTCTTGGTGAGACAAAGGGACTAAAACCAATCACTCACTCCCCGGCCTGGGCCTCCATCCGTAAAGGCCGGCAGGGGAAGACTCCGGAGGAGGTAAAAAATGAAAGAAGTTGTGATTGCAGGGTATCTCAGGACGGCCCAATCTCGCTCCAGACCTAACGAACCGGCAAGGGACGTGTTCGCCAAGCTGAGAGGCGATGAACTTCTGGCCAAATTGCTGCCGGAACTCATTAAACGGACCGGGATCGACCCGAAGGAGATCAACGATTTCCTGGTGGGATGCGCCACGGCCGTGGGCGAGCAGTGGGCATACGGGGGGCGGTTTCCCATTTTCCTTGCCAATCTGCCCGAGACTATCCCGGCCAAGTTCGTGGATCAGCAGTGCGGGTCCTCCATGGCGGCCATTCACATCGGTTTCATGGAGATCGCCCAGGGCTTTGCGGATATCGTACTGGTGGGCGGCTATGAGCACATGACACGGGTGCCCATGGGCCGAACCACGACGGAGCGGGGCTACATCGCCCCCAACATGAGTCTGTTTGCGGACCCGGCCCATTTCCACTGGGACATGATGACCACCATGAACATGGGGCTTACGGCCGAAAAGCTGTTCAAGAAGTCAGGCTTCACCAAAGAGGACATGGACAAGTGGGGCGTCCGGTCCCACCAGCAGGCGGCCAAGGCCCAGAAAGAGGGTTTCTTTGATGGGGAGATCTTGCCCATCGATGCCATTCAGGACGATGGCAAGGTCCTCACGGTCAAGACGGACCAGGCGGTGCGCGACGACGCCACCCTGGAGGGAATGGCCTCGCTCAAGCCCGCCTTCAAGAAGGACGGCGTCATCACGGCGGGCAACTCATCGCCGTTGAATGCGGCGGCTACCTCCATGGTCCTCATGTCTAAAGAGACGGCGAAAAAGAAGGGGATCAAGCCGCTTGCAACCATTCGCTCCATTGGCTTTGCAGGGGTTGACCCCACCATCATGGGCGCGGGGCCCGTGCCCGCCAGCAAGATGGCCGTGGAGAAAGTAGGGCTTAAACCCTCCGACGTGGACTTCTGGGAGATCAACGAGGCGTTTGCCATCGTGGCCCTCAACTGTATCAAGGAGCTGGGCTTGGACCCGGAAAAGGTCAACGTCATGGGCGGTGGCGTGGCCATCGGCCACCCGCTTGGGGCGACCGGGATTCGGCTGGTGGGGACCCTCGGACGGATCCTCGCGGCAAAGGGCGGCCGGTACGGGGTTGCCAACGCGTGCGTGGGCGGCGGTCAGGGCGTCGCGACACTCATCGAGAGAGAAAAATACGAATAATGATGAAAGGTCTTTTAGACGCCTCCCCTGCGGCATGTCCGGTCAGGGGGGCGTCTGATTCGAGGAGGGAACAGAGACCATGGGAATCAACTACTTCCAGAGGGATGACAGAGACCTTAAGTTCTTGCTCTTTGAGCATCAGAATGTTGAGAA
The DNA here is from genome assembly GCA_963830155.1 of uncultured delta proteobacterium. Taxonomy (GTDB): domain Bacteria; phylum Desulfobacterota; class DSM-4660; order Desulfatiglandales; family Desulfatiglandaceae; genus CAWHLE01. The sequence goes on from CAWHLE010000007.1 coordinate 498,252, forward strand.
GTTGCTCAGCTACGATGCCTTTCGTGACTTCTCGGCCGATGACTTCAGCATGATCCTTGAGGAGGCCGGAAAGGTGTGTCGCGAGGTCCTTGGACCCACCATGCAAGACGGCGACAGGGAGGGGTGTACCTACAAGGATGGCGTGGTGCAGGTGCCTGCCTCCTTCCAAGAGTGCTGGAAGGTCATGGCGGAAAACGGCTGGATTGCTGCGTCGAGCAATCCCGAGTTTGGAGGGCAGGGGCTCCCCACAGTGGTGGGCGGCTTGCTCGGCGAGCTCTTCACCGGGGCCAACATGGCCATGATGACCTACCCCGGCCTGGCCGTCGGCAACGGACGTTTGATCGAAAACTTCGGAACCGACGAAGACAAAGCCCTGTTTGTGGAAAAGATGTACACAGGCACCTGGGGGGGGACCATGTGTCTGACCGAACCGGACGCGGGCTCAGACGTGGGATGGCTTCGGACGAAGGCCGTACCTGACCCGGCGTCGGGCGATCCCCGCATTTTTAGGATCGAGGGGACCAAACGGTTCATCACCTGTGGTGAGCATAATCTGACCGGCAACATCATTCACCTTGTGCTGGCCCGCATTGAGGGTGGTCCCCAGGGCACGAAGGGCATCAGTCTTTTCATCGTGCCCAAGGTTTGGGTAAATCCGGATGGTTCGATGGGGGAGGCCAACGACGTTTACTGCGAAGGCATCGAGCATAAGATGGGCATTCACGGCTCATCCACCTGTACGCTCAATTTCGGGGAAAACGGCAACTGTCGCGGGATCCTGCTTGGTGAGCCACACTCCGGCATGGCCAAGATGTTCCAGATGATGAACGAGGCGCGGATCAGTTGCGGGGTACAGGCCTTGGGTCTTGCGGCCAGCGCCTATGACGCGGCCAGGCGGTATGCCCGGGAGCGTATGCAAGGGCCACTCTTTACCAACCGTGACGGAGATCGCGTTCCGATCATTCAGCATGAGGACGTCCGTCGAATGCTGATGCGGCTCAAGTCGGGCACGGAGGCCATGAGGGCCGTCATCGGGAAGCTGTTTTACCAGATCGATGTCCAACACCGCGACCCGGACGAGGCCCAGCGCAAAGCGGCGGGTCTGCAGGTGGACCTCCTGACCCCGTTGGTCAAAGCCTATTTTTCCGACTTTGGATACGAACTGATCCGGGATGCCATCCAGGTGATGGGAGGCGTGGGGTTCTGCAGTGAATTTCCGGTGGAGCAATATGCCAGGGACGCGAAGATCGTCTCCATCTGGGAAGGGACTAACTACATCCAGGCCCTGGACCTGGTGGGCCGGAAGATCCGTGCGGAAGGCGGCAAGGTCTTCCAGGACTGGATCCAAGGAGTCATAGCCTTTACGGGCGCTCATAAAGAGGACGCAGACTTCAGCCGCGACTTTAAGCTCCTGTTCAAGGCCGCCCAGATCACGGGAGATTACACCCTTCGGTTCATGCGGTTTTTCCAGGAAAAGAAGTTCGGCCTCATTCCGCTCAATGCCGTGAATTTCCTGGAGTGCTTTTCAGAAACCCTCATGGGCCAGCTCATGCTGGAGCAGGGGCTCATCGCCCGTGAAAAGCTCGCCACGGTCGAACCGGAATCGTCTGACGGCATCTTCTACAGGGGAAAGATCGAGACGGTGAAGTTTTTCTGTCGAAACATTGTGCCTAACGTCTTTGCCAGGTACACGGCCATTCAGGAAGAAGATACCTCGGCACTTGACATCCCGGAGGCGGCTTTGTAAAGAAATGGCATTTGTTTGGGCTTGGCTGGACGCTTTAAACCGCAACCACCATTGAAGGAGGGGAAAATGTTGACCGTTAAGGAAATTTTCGACGGGATGGCTGGCAGGTTTCAGGCCGGCATGGGCAAAGACCTGGACACGGTCATCCAGCACGAAATCACAGGGGAGGGCGGCGGCAACTGGTATGCCACCATCAAGGACGCGGCCTGCACGGTTACTGAGGGAAAGGCGGCTTCCCCGGCGCTGACCCTCACCATGTCGGCGCCGGATTGGGTGGACATGGCCCATGGGAAGCTCAATGGTCAAACGGCATTCATGACCGGAAAGTTGAAATTGAAAGGAGACATGGCGCTCGCCATGAGGCTGGCGACTCTTTTTAAGACCGTCGCTTAGGCTGATCGGATCCTCAGACCGCGATTAGAAACGGGAAGGCTTACGGCGGCACCAGACGTGGCAAGGTGCTCTCCGCGAGCCTTCTTGCGTCCTATGAAGGCCTTCAGGGATGAGGCCTGCGCGGTCAGGGCGGTGACCTGATAGAGGGGATCCGCGGCCGGACCAGACAGTGGATCCAACGGGTAAAACCCTTGAAAGGGCGATGGGATTGTGGTAATGTTCAACTCCAAAGTCTTCGGCCCGGTCCGGTGTGTCCAATCAGACGTCGTCTACCGGCGGTGTGACGCAGCGTTTGGATTCCTTGCCGGTAGAACGGGTTTGATGAGTCAGCTCAGAAGGGTCGCCCTGCGTCGAAGTGCACGGTGAGAGATCCGAGGGTCCATGATGAGGGGAAAAAAGAGGATTGTCATTGCGGAGGACCACAAGATCCTAAGAGAAGGGCTCCGGGCCCTGCTGGGTGGAGAGAAGGACCTAGAGGTGATCGGTGAGGCCGAGGACGGGCTCGAGGCCATTCGATGCGTGGAAACGCTCAGGCCGGACCTCGTGTTGATGGACCTCTCCATGCCGAAGATGAACGGGATCTCTGCGATTAAGGAGATCAGCAGAAGATTTCCAGAGACAAAGATGCTCGTTCTAACGGTTCATGCCTCCGAGGATTATTTCCGTGAGACCCTCCAGTCAGGAGCGCATGGATATTGTTTGAAGGACGCAAGCCACGCTGAGCTGATGGGTGCCATCCAAACGGTCCTCTCCGGGCGGCCCTATCTGAGCCCGGTGGTTTCGGAAAAGGTGCTCGCCGGATATTTGGGAGAGAGGGGCACGGCCAAAGGCGAGTCCTCATGGGGTGCGATTACCCCACGCGAAAAGGAGATTTTGAAGTTGGTGGGGGAGGGTTACAAGAACAAAGAGATCTCTGACTATTTGTACATCAGCGTCAAGACAGTGGAGAAACATCGAAGCAACCTCATGAGGAAGCTGGGGGTGCACACGGCTTCCGCTTTGACCGCCTATGCCATTGAGAAGGGCCTGGTCGCAAACCCACTAAAGACCCCCTGACCCGGATAAACCGGAAACCCGAATCCCGCGGGATTGCGATGACCGCTCAATTGGGTTGGTGGGGAAATGCCTCCTTTTGGGGCTCCAGGATATACGCGATCAGGAGGGTCCACATCATATCCCAACCCTCACCATCCACGACTGTGAGAAGACCTTCGTGGAAGACCTGGCGGTCCTCGCAGTGATCGAGAAGCTTGGGATGCTTATCTTTCAGGTCCTTCCAGATCCGTTCCGGGTTTTTTGAAAGGGTCAGGGCCCTGATGGCGTCAAGGACGGACATCCGGCCGTCTGAGGTGAATCGGACGTCCTCTTCATCCAGGCTGACCGTGAGTAGTCTTTCCATTATAACCTCCCTGCCTTGGTCTGAAATCCATACTCTTATTAGTTTGGTCCAAGTCCACTGCGGCGGAATGCCGGAGTCCATGTCCAGAAGGCGCCTCCCTTATTCCGCACGGGTTGATGCTGATTTGTCGCCCCCGCGAGACCATAATCGCCGGCTCCCATTCTCCTGAGGACAGGATTCCTCCCGGAGAGAAAAAAGTAAATGAGGTCGATCCTGCATTTTGATGGTAGGGCGATATGTATTTTGACTTTCGAACGGAAGGGCTGATTTCCTGTTCGATTCAAAATGGAATCGGGGTGATTGGTAAAATACAGGATTTCCCCCATTTTCTTTGCTTAACCTAAAGGATATAGAGTTTACATGGCGGTTTACTCGCCTCGCACCATATGACAAGGAGCCATTGTCTCTTTCATGACAGCGTCTTGCGGTGCGCGTTGACTTTGACCTTGGTGAGCGGTCTTAATACGAGGTTTGTGAAGCGGACCATGATAGGTTTGAGTCACCCCTCGATGACGCTCGGACGTTTGGCCCGAGAACCGCTGTAGGAACGCATGAACATGGAGAGACGGTCGGGTGATCAATGGGGCACAAGCAGGATTCGTGTCTACCTCTGGGTGTGGGTCGTTTTGTGGACCACCACCGTCGCCGGGCTTCTTGCAAGCGACATAAGACACATCCGCAGGGCCTCTCTGGATATGGCCCTTTCAGAGGCCCGAATCCAGATCAACCGGGACCAGGCGACCAGGTTTTGGGCCGCTTCGCACGGTGGCGTTTATGTGCCCGTCAGGGAGACGACGCCTCCTAATCCCCGCCTTGGTCATGTGCCGGAGCGTGACATAGAGACGCCTTCCGGTAGACGACTCACCCTGATGAACCCGGCCTACGTGCTTCGGGAGATGACGGACCGTTACTCGGGGATGTACGGGATCAGCGGTCACATCACGAGCCTGTCCCACTTGAGTGCGGAGACAGCTCCCGACGATTGGGAGCGCAATTGCCTTTTGGCCTTTGGGCAAGGCGCCAAAGAGATTTGGGATATCTGCGATAAAAGAGGTATGACTTTTCTTCGGTTCATGAAACCTATGTACGTTGAGGAAGATTGTCTCAAGTGCCATGGGTATCAGGGTTACACAGTGGGAGATGTCCGGGGCGGGCTCAGCGTATCCATACCAATGGCAGGATATCTCAAAAGACAAGGCAGCGAGACCCTCGCACACAGCGCCTCCTTTCTCGCGCTTTGGATCGTAGGGATTTCGGTTATCGGCTTTACCGGGCGGGGTCTGATTCGACGCACAAGGGAGCGGGACCGGGCCGAAGATGAGCTCAGGATTGTTTCCACGAGGCTGCTCGAATCCTGGGAAGAAGAGCGAAAACGGATTGCCCACGAGGTGCACGAGGGGTTGGCCCAAACCATGGGCGCCATCAAATATCGGGTGGAGTCTGCTCTCGGCTGCATGCCGGAGCGGGAAACATCGAGAATGGCCGGTCTTCTTGAACCGGTGATCGCGATTGTCCAGGACGGCGTTTCCGACATTCGCCGAATGGCCAGCCGGCTCAGGCCCTTGATGCTCGACGACATGGGGATTCTTCCTACCATTGGCTGGCTTTGCAATGAGGTCGAAAAGTCCCATCCTCCCTTGCGCATTGGAACGGGGTTCGACATCGAAGAAGGCCAGATCCCTGAACGGCTAAAGGTCGTGATCTATCGCATCCTGGAGAACGGGCTGTCCCTTGTGGCCAAGAACGGTCACCGCGCCAGCGTCGAGATATCGCTGGAATATGAAAAGGGAGGGATCGACCTGATCGTTCAAACAGACAGGGATGTATTCGCGGTGCCAAATGGATCTTCAGGGAGCAAGGCGGAGGTTGAGCAGGCCCTTTCCAACATAAAAGAATTCGCTATCCTCTCGGGTGGCTCCTTTTTCATGAGCGTCGGGGAGAACGGCGGTAGCGTCCTTCACGTGTCATGGCCTGCCGAAAACTGGTCGTGATGCTGGGAGACACATGAACAACAGGTTTTTCTCCTTTTGGAGGGATATTTGAGAACCATAATCACTTCGGCCAGGAACGCGGGTGCGGGTTGCTTGCTGGCCAGAGTCCCCATGCCATTCATGGGAAGCGAGAGGAGAGATGATGAATCCGAAGTGCACACCAAAGGGGAAAAAGGGAGAGAGAAACATCCTTTGCTCATACTATGGGGATTGCCTCGACTGTGCCATCCGTAGCGCATGGGAATACTGGAGTTGCTCAAAGTGTGAATTCAAAGAGGATGAAGGGTCAGCACCGGAGACCGGATCCCATGTCAATCACGCCATCCCTTTCTATGACCTGGGAACAAAGACCTGAAAACGTGACACGGGGTTACATCCAAACCGGTCAGACCGAGTGCTACGACAGCACCGGGTAAGGAGGGTTCATATGGGCAAGAAGCTTGTTGTCGTAGGCGGTGGTGCGGGCGGTCCAAGTGCTGCAGCCAGGGCGAAACGCGTAGACCCTTCGCTGGATGTGACGATCCTGCAGGCGGGTGACTACGTCTCCTATGCGTCCTGACCCACACCTTATTACATCGGGGATGTAATCAAAGAACCAGAGAAGATGATCGCCCGCACGCCGGAGGCCTTTGCCAAAACCGGGATTGAGGTTAAGCTGAGGACACCGGTTGCCGCCATCCATCCCAGGGAGAAAGAAGTTGTCACGGAAAGCGGAGACGTCTATGCCTTCGACGACCTGGTGGTGGCCACAGGCGCAGAGGCTCGGCGGATCGGGGTAGAGGGTGAAGCGCTGGAGGGGATTTTCTGTCTCCGGAATTTGAGTGATGCGATCGCCATAAAGCAGTTTATTGAAGCCAAAAAGGTGAAAAGGGCCGTAATCGTCGGTGCCGGTCTCGTTTCCCTGGAGATATGCGAGAATCTAAGATTGCGGGGCATCGCAACGGTGGTACTTCAACGAAGCCACCTGCCCATGAAACAGATGGGACAATCGTTCGGTGAGAAGATCCTGGGTGAGATGGCAGGTAATCAGGTGATCTTCAAGGGAAACACGAACGTCCAGGGGTTTGAAAGGGCCACCTCAGGGTCGATTGTGGTTCACACCGATAACGGCTTGGAGCAGGCAGACATGGTTGTGGTGGGCATCGGGGTGGCTCCCAACACGACCCTGGCCGCTCAGGCGGGGATTTCACTCGGAGAGAGCGGCGCTATAAAGGTCAACGACCGTATGCAGACCAACTTCTCTCATATTTACTCGGCCGGGGACTGCTGTGAGTGCTACCATTTAATCAGCAAACGGTCCATTCATTTCCCCTTCGGGGATGTGGCCAGGAAACAGGGCCGGATCGTCGGTTCGAACATTGGCGGGAAAGCAGCCAGGTTTCCCGGGATTGTGGGGTCATTCTGTTTCAAAGTGTTTGAGTTGGAGGTGGCAGGCACGGGGCTTACCGAGGGTGAGGCATCGTCGGCGGGATATAATCCTGTCTCCACCACGATTCGCGATTATTCAAGATCCAGCGTCTATCCTGAGGCAAAGCCGATATGGTTGAAGGTTGTGGCGGACAAGGAAAGCGGGCGGGTCCTCGGCGGGCAGGGGATCGGGGAAGAAGGGGTCGTCTGGAGGGTCAATGTCCTGGCAACCGCCATTACGACCGGCCTCACCGTGGATGATCTCTGCGACCTGGATCTTGCATACGCCCCCCCATTTTCAGGGGCAACCGATTTGATCCACATCGCCGGCCAGCAACTCGCCAAGTAACGTGTTGGGCTGAGAGCCCATTCAACCGCTTTCATATGCGATTATCGATCATTTTATAAGAAGTTGAGTCTTTTTCAGCGTGATGAACGGACCTTCAATGAGGGGTTTGGGGTGAGCGGGGGCCAGAGGCAAATCATCCACCTGGACATGGACGCCTTTTACCCATCGGTCGAAGTGCTTGACCATCCCGCGCTGAAAGGCAAGGCGGTCATTGTGGGTGGGAGCCGAAAGCGAGGGGTCGTCTCCTCCGCCTCCTATGAGGCGCGCAAGTACGGCGTCCACTCGGCCCAGCCCATGGCGGAAGCCATGCGTCTTTGCCCTCACGGCGTCTTCCTGCCGGTCCGCATGTCGAGGTACAAAGAGGTCTCAAGGAAGGTATTTGAGATCTATGAGCGCTTCACCCCGCTTTTGGAGCCCCTTTCCATCGATGAGGCCTTCCTGGACGTGACGGGCTCCGTCCGTCTGTTTGGCACCGCTGCGGAGATGGCAGTGAAGATCAAGGAGGCCGTCCGAAAGGAAATCGGTCTCACGGTCTCCGCGGGGGTCGCACCCTCCAAATTTGTGGCAAAGATCGCTTCGGACATGGACAAACCCGACGGCCTCACGGTGGTTGAACCCCATGGCGTGAGGGCTTTCCTCTACCCCTTGGCGATCAGCAGGATGTGGGGCGTGGGAAAGGTGACCCAGGCGTCCTTGAAAGACCTTGGCGTCCACACGTTTGGGGATCTCAGCCGCCTTCCCGTGGAGGTCCTGGAAAGGAGGTTCGGCGCACACGGCCGGCAAATGCATCTCCTCTCAATGGGGATCGATGACCGGGAAGTGGTGCCCGAGCATGCAGTTAAATCCGTCGGACATGAAGAGACCTTCCTTGAGGATCTGGAGGCGTTGACGGACATTCAGCGGGAGGTCCTCTCCCTTGCCGAAAGGGTGGCCCGCAGGCTTCGCAAGCTGGCGCTCACAGGCAAGACCGTCACGCTCAAGGTCAGGTATCGTGATTTCACCCAGGTCACGCGGTCGGAAACCCTGAGTCAATTCACCAACGATGGCATGACCATATACGGTGCGGCCCTCGGCCTCATTGAAAAGACGGAAGCGGGGAAGCGGCCCGTGCGGCTTCTGGGCGTTTCCTTCTCGCAGCTCAAGGCCTGTCAGGAGGATCAGCTCACCCTTTTCGGACCCAAGGTCCAAGAAAAACGGCGGATGCTCAATCAGGCCCTTGACGGTCTCCAGGACAAGCACGGCGAGGGGAGCGTAAGGCCCGGCACCCTTATCGGAAGGTAGGAACGGGTCGATGTCCAAATCTGGGGAAGAAAATAAGACTGCCATCGGTCCTTCTCGGAAAAGTACATGCTTCCAGGGGATGGGAGGAGAGGGAAGCCGGTCATTTTTCGGCAGATTCCAGATATTCTTTAAGGGCGACAGCGTTGTTCAGGTTTTTCTCTTTGGAGCTGTAAATTAAGGTGACGGTTCCTTCTCGGGCATAACCGAGGACTTGCGCTACTAGTTCATGTTTTTTATTCAACTCTTTGAAATATTTTGATTTAAAATCTGGCCATCTCTCAGGATCATGCTTATACCATTGACGGAGCTCCGTCGAAGGCGCAAGGTCTTTCACCCACAAGTCTATCTTCGCCCCCTCCTTGGAAATGCCCCTTGGCCAGAGCCGATCAACAAGGATTCTCTGGCCATCACTTGATTCTGCATCTTCGTAGGGCCGTTTGATCTTGATTTCCATGGATGATGGTCCTCCTTGAGCCTGGTAGGTCATCATTTGCCGGCCGATTTAACCATCGCCCGTCTGTTCCCGCCCCATTTCCTTGTAACTTCTAAACGTCGAACCTATTGAACCCCCTTTCCATGCCGTAAGGAAGCCGTAAACGACACCCTTCTTGAATTCCTTTGACAGGGCCCTCAATATTTGGAAGACTTTGGGCTATGGAAATCATACGCACAATGGGTGGCTGGACCATCTTACGCATGAGGCGCATGGGGCTCATGGGGATTTTCCTCTTCAGGGCCTTTTTATATATGGTCAGCCCTCCCATCAAGCTGGATCGTGTGCTGAAGCAGATACATTTCATTGGTTTTCAGTCCACAGTGGTGATCCTCCTGACCGGTATCTTCTCAGGAATGGTGCTGGGCTTTCAAGGCTACTACACGCTCAATCGTTTTGGCTCCAACGCCTTTCTCGGCCCCATGGTGGGGTTAACGCTGATCCGTGAGCTTGGGCCCGTGATCTCCGCCCTGATGGTCACGGGGAGGGCGGGCGCTGCCCTTACCGCCGGCATCGGGATCATGCGTATCAGCGAACAGATTGATGCCATAACGCTTATGGGCCTGAACCCTTACCGCTATCTGATCGTACCGAACCTGCTGGCGGCCATGATCTGCATGCCCCTCCTGACGGCCATCTTCGACGTGGTGGGTATTATGGGCGGCTACCTCATCGGCGGAAAGCTCCTGGGGCTTGGCGCCGGTATCTACTTCGGGGAGATGGCCAATTACGTGAGGATGAAGGATGTCCTGGAGGGGCTTTACAAGTCCTTCAGCTTCGGGGTCCTGATTGCATGGGTTTGCTGCTACAAGGGGTTTTATACAACCTTATTCACCGGCATGAGTGCGGAGGGCGTAAGCAAGGCCACAACCCAGGCCGTCGTGTTGACGTCGGTCTTAATCCTGGCCTGGGACTACTTCATGACCTCCATGCTCTATTGATTGGACCTCGCCAATGATCAGGATAAAAGACATCTTCAAGTCCTTCGGCCAAAATGAGGTGCTGAAGGGAATATCGCTGGATGTACGAAAAGGCGAGGCCATCGCGCTCGTTGGCGGAAGTGGCACCGGTAAGAGCGTGCTGATCAAGATTATCGCCGGGCTGATCAGACCGGACCGCGGCCAGGTGATTCTGGATGGGGAAGGTCTCTATGGGTCAAAGGGCAAGGGAATGACGCACCTCAGGGAGAAGCTGGGGTTTTTGTTCCAGGCGGGGGCCCTTTTTGATTCCATGACCCTTCTTGAAAACGTCACGTTTCCTCTGACCGAAAAGACAAAGCTGAACCCGAAGCGGATCAGGGATCTTGCCATGGAGGAGCTTGAAAACGTGGGCCTCTCCGGTGCGGAATCCAAATACCCCTCGCAGCTGAGCGGAGGCATGATCAAGCGGGCCGCCCTTGCCAGGGCGCTGGTGACAGAGCCCCAGATCATGCTCTTTGATGAGCCCACGAGCGGCCTGGATCCGCTCACCGGTCTTTCCATTCTTGAACTGATCGATTCATGCCACAAAAGGCTGCGGTTCAGCGGGATCATTGTCACCCATGAAACCCAGAGGGTCTTTGATATCGTGGACAGGGTCGCCCTCTTGCACGACGGCAAGATCCACGCAAAAGGAACACCTCGAGAGATGACCGATTCGAAGGATTCCATTGTGAAGACCTTTATAGGGGCTGCGATTCAGAGCCCGAGAAGCGGTCCTGGACGGGGCCCGGAACCTGGGGATCGGAAGGATCCGAAGGAGCGGGCAGACTGAATTTGCGTCATTTTTTGGAGGTTCCATGAAAAAAATCGATCTCGAACTTGGCGTCGGCCTGTTTGTTCTGGTGGGGATTTTATCCCTGGCATATCTCTCGTTTCAACTGGGGAACCTGGAGCTGTTCGGAAAGAAGAGATATGAGGTCTACGGCATATTTTCCGACAGCGGGGGGGTTCGAAGCGGGGCGGCGGTGGCCATTGCAGGGGTTCAGGTTGGAAAGGTGCAGCAGGTGGTTCTCGATGATTACGAGGCAAAGATCTGGATGTCCATTCCCAATGACGTCAAATTGCCCAAGGATTCCATCGCCGCCGTCAAGACAAGGGGGGTCATTGGCGAAAAATTCATCGAGATTGTGCCTGGCGGCGATGAAAAGATGCTTGAGCCCGGCGGTAAGATCGAAGAGACCCAGCCGGCCATGGACGTGGAGAAACTGATCTCGAGCTACGTCTTTGGAAAGCTGTAGCTGAGTGCGGGCGGTGCCGGGGAGCTCGGCTGGGCGAAATAGGGGGCTTTTGAAGGCATTGATTCTCCTTGCCTTCGTTGTGGTTGCGGTCAGTGTTGCGCGATTTACGCCCATAAGGCAATCCCTGACGGTTGAACAGCTGGGCGGGTTTCTCGACCGGGTGGGCATTTGGGCGCCCCTTGTGTATGTCAGTTTCTATGCGGCAGGGGTGTGCCTCTTTTTGCCGGGGACATTGCTCACCGGGCTGGGGGCAGCCATCTTCGGCCCCTATCGCGGGTTTCTCTACGTGTGGGTGGGCGCCATGCTGGGCGCCAGCGCGGCCTTTTTCATCGGCCGGACCCTCGGGAGGGAATTTGCGGCCTCCCTCGTGGGGGACAAGCTCAAGAAGTACGATGACGCCATCGAACGAAACGGGTTTGCCTCCGTGCTCTATTTGAGGCTCGTCTACTTCCTCTTTACGCCCATGAACTTCGGCATGGGGCTCACCAAGGTCCGCTTTCGGGACTATTTCTTTGGGAAGGGCCTCGGGATCATCGTGGGGACCTTCATTTTCACGTTCTTTATCGGGACGCTCAAAGAGGTGTGGGTCTCCGGCAACTGGAACGAACTGATCAGTCCGAAGGTCTTTTTCTCGGTCGCGCTCTTCGTCTTTTCCTTTTTCATTCCGAAGCTTATAAAGAAGTTCAGGGGAGAGGCCTGAGATCCTCGTCTTGACTCTGTGGTTCAGGGGCTCCGCACGGCGTGCGAAGCGCCCTTGAACGCCTAAAGATACATGATCAAATCCCTTCCAGTTTTGGACTTCATGATTTTTCCCTCCCCCGGATATTCCGGTGTCCCCTGTCGAACCTCTTGAGCTGGCCAGAAGGTGGATCTGTCCGCCAACGAATGCGATCTCCTCAGAATCCTTATTCTATCGCCCGGGAATTTCCTTTCCCTTGAGGAAAAGAAGGAGGGGTGTTGTGTAAGTATTTTAAATAACAACCGAAAATTTAAAACGGAATTCCTCGCTCAGTGCCAGACCCCCCCAAGGATGCCTCTATTCTGAATTGGTAAGAGACATGCTTGTAAATGCAATCGTCAATACTTCTCGGGTTCCATTTGAAAACCTTGGCCCGGTTTAATGAAACCCATGATTTTCCTGCCCTTCGGCATGAAATTCGTGACTCTCGTGCCCTTCGCCACGAAACCCGTTATTCTCATCTCCTCCGCCTTCACGACCATAATGCGAATGGAATTCATGATGTTCCTCGGATCCTCTATCGGATCCATGAAACTCGTGGTGATTGTGTTCCTCTTCTTCACCATGATGATAAGGGTAATAGCCGTAATATCCACCATAATATCCATAGGGGGGATATTGATAAGGGTCGTAATCGTATCCGCTTCCCCCATAATAATAGCCTTCGGAGGCACACCCAAAAGCCGTCAGGGAAACGAACAACAGAATTAACAGAATGATGTTTGTAACCTGCATTTTAACTCATCTCCTTTACTGCTCACCCATCGAGCGCTCTTATTAAAAAATAGGAACGAAAAAGAACAATTCTACGGTTTTTCAGCTGGAATGAAGGCTGAGGGTTTCGGAGAACACATGCAGGTTGAACAAGTGCGTAAAGGGGACGATTCTTGGCTGACAATGAGGAATTCCTCAGGCAATACTTATGGGGATTTCTCTCGCTGACGCATGGAACGCAAAGGGGAGGAACCGGGCGGACGCTTGTAAAGAATAAAAAGCGATGTCTCATACAGAGCCACACGGCTCACAAAGAAAAGAGTCCATCAGGGTGAATACTTGAAAGACTTCATGCGGCTCTGCATTTCGCCGGGAGGGCATGGGGTTGAAGGGGGGAGCGAGTCTTGCGGCGGCCAGATGGTCACGCTTTCCTAAATTGCCCATCCAGTGATTTCTTGGAATTTTCCTCTGCGGACTATGCGAGCGCTGCGTGGGATAATGGGTTTTTCGGGATCATTTGTCTGCAAAGGCCTTGAAAAAGGTATAACAGAATACGCCATCCGGCTCTGTTGTCCGGTAAAGGTCCCTAACGCCTTTTTCAAAAACGTCTTGATCAAGGATTCCCGCCCCAATTGCAGATTCACGAATACCCTCAATCATGGCTGTAAATGTCTTCTTGGTGAAGCCTTCCACGAGCTCGGGTCGGGTAGCATCAACATATACCATACGGGGAGAGACACGGACCGAGGTATACCCAGCCTCTTGCAACAGGGGATAGAGCGCTCTCCCGATCATCGCGTTTCCGCCGGCGCGTCGCTGCAGTTCCACCTGGCACTGAATCGCCCTTTGTGCCGCTTCACTATGTGGATAGAAATAGGCCGAACCGTGGTCCCCTTCTATGACCGTGATGGTGCCGCCTTCCCTGAGAAGGCCTTTCAGGACGGACAGGGCCTCGACGGGTCGAAAGAGGTGCTCCAGGACGAAACAGATGAAAATGTGGTCGAAAGAGTGTGGCGCGAAGGGTAGGTTAAAGATATTCGCCTGTTGAAACTGCACATTGGTCAAGCCCGCCGCGGTCACTTTTCGCTTGGCTTCGGTAATGGAACCCTGGGATATGTCGATGGAGGTAATCAAGGCATTGGGGCTGTTCCGGGCCAGGGTGACGGTCTGCGAACCAACGCCGCACCCTGCTTCCAAGACCCTGCTGCCGACCGGATAGGCGGTATCGGCGTGCAGCAACTCAGTCAACGTTGAGGCCTGATCCTGTAGGCGCAGGTTCTCTCTGGAATCGTAGCCGTGAACGTATGCCCTATTCATGTTTCGTCTCTATCAGGTTGCTGAACAAGGGCCATCTATCCGCTGGAGGGTGGCCCCGCTTTCGCACGCCTCGCATCTTGACATTTTTCCACCTCCTGTGCAACACGAGGTTTTTACCAACTTGCTGCACTCTCCGTGGGGGCCTCCCACCATTTTTTGCCCTCTCGGGGCGGAGCGTCCCCCTGGCGATCCCCTTCGATAGCCGATGGGTTTTGTATGATCATAAACATGTTGGCCCCGCGTTTGGAGGAGTTGCGCGATTTATTCCGTTCCGGCTCGGGTTTATCCGCCTTGAAGAACCTCGAAGATCATGCTAATGGAACTTGTGCCACACAAGGATCATTGATCTCCGCCAGATTCTCCAAAGCCGGGCGACGCGCGACCCCCACGGCCCAGTACCTGAACGTACACTGCTGCTTAACCGGCAAGGATCCGGAAAGAGCCATCGCAGGCCCCGGCTGCTCGATTGAGATGAGGAAAGTATGGGAAAAAAAAGGAAGAAGGAGGACAAAGACCGCTTCGCCAGTGAAATCGAGAAGCTCAAGAACGAGATGATTTCCGAGAAAGTCAAAGAGATATTCCGCACTCAGCCGGACAATTACATTTCAGCCCTGGAAGACATCGGCTTCGAGTATCATGAGGATGACGATTACGAGGAGAAGGAAGAGAGGGAGGCGAAGCCCGAGAATCAGAATCAGAGAGATCTGGTGGCCTTTTTCGAAGGCAAGATGCCTTTGTTGGAATCGGTCTTCGAGGTGTTCCTCGCTGAACGGGATGTGGAGGAGCCGAACCTGCCCCTGATCAGGCGGTACTTCAAAGAAGCGAATCGGAACCTCAAAACTCTCATCCTGTACGGGCTGGATCATTATCCCGACAGGATCGATCTCTTGTCTGACCTGGCCTATTTCCACGAATTCGAAAACATGTTGAGCACGGTGATCACCTACTTCACGCGGGCCTGCGTAAACCAGGAGAACCTTCAGACATTTGGTGAGATTGCCCGGGAGTTTTATTGGGCGACGAACCCGGACGGCTATGAGGCACTATATGCATTGCGGGCGTTGTTTGAGCCGCACACAGAGAAAAGGGCGATCATCGACTTTCTGATTGACGAAGTGGAAGCCGAGGACTCTGAAGAGCCAATCGATTTTTGAAAGGAGGGTGTGGTATGGCTGTCAAATATGATCTGAAGGATAAGGTGGCGATCGTTACAGGCAGTGGACGCGGCATCGGCAAATCGATCGCCCTCGGGCTGGCCCGGAACGGGGTAAAGGTGATTCTGGCCGCAAGGACCCTGCCGGACCTGGAGGCGACGGGCAACGAGATCCGGTCCATGGGGGGTGAGGCCCTGACGGTCCAGACCGATCTGATGGAGACGGCCCAGATCGAGCGTCTGGTGAAGGCCGCAACAGATGCCTACAGCCGGGTGGACATCCTGGTCAACAACGCGGCCCGGAGTTTTCTGCGGGCACTGATGGACCTGCGGGAGGACGGTTGGGACAAGATCTTCGGGACCAACTGCAAGGCGCTTTTCCTTCTGAGCCGTGCGGTGGCCAAGATCATGGGCCAGCAGGGCGGTGGTCGGATCGTCAACATCAGCACGGTGGGCGCGGTTCGGGGCGGCGCAGGCATGGGCGTCTATCATGCCAGCAAGGCTGCCGTCAACATGCTGACCAAGTGCATGGCTGTTGAATGGGCGTCGATGAACATCAACGTCAACGGGGTGGGTCCCGGGCTTACCAAGACCGGCTTCAGCCAACCCATCTGGTCCAATCCCGAAGTGGAAAGGATGGTGACGGCCAAGATCCCCAAGGGCCGCCTGGCCGAGCCGGAGGAGATCGTCGGTGCGGTGCTCTTCCTTTGCTCGGAGGATGCCGGGTACATTACCGGCGAGACCATTTACGTGGATGGCGGTACCCTGGCAAACGTCTAATTTTTCGAGCGCCTAAAGCGGTCAGCGATCGGCGTTCGGCTAACATTTTTCATCTCATATGCTTTGCCGAGCGCTGCGTGCTGACGACGAGGTGTGAGTATGGAAGGATGGACGGAAGAAGAGTTTAGAGATAAGGCGTTGATGGCGCCATGCGGTCTATATTGCGGGGCCTGCGGCGTTTACATCGCCACGAGGGACGGAAACGAGAAATTCAAGACCGTCATGGGAAACCTATATGGCACCAGACCCGAAGAAACGGAGTGTCTGGGATGCATGCAGACGGATCCTCCAACAATTCTCTATGCCTTCTGCCAATCATGCCCCATGAGGGCCTGTGTGAAATCAAAAGGTTATTTTTCCTGCCACCAATGCGGTGAGTGGCCGTGCGACAAGGTGGAGCACTTCGGTTTTGCCACCGGCATCAGCGTCATGAAGCGGGCGATTCCTTTGTGGCGGGCCAAAGTCGCCCAAATCGGTGACGAGGCGGGAAGTGCGGAATGGGCCCGGGCGGAGTGCGAGCGTTATCACTGTGGTTCCTGCGGAGAACCCCTCTTCAGGGGCGCACAGCGGTGCCGGGCCTGTAAGAAGGCCGTAGCCGATGATCTGGATGGGTCCCTATAAGCGACACGATCGAGCAGATTTTGAGAGAGAGAAACTGATGGGCGAGCGGGGCACCAAATATGGAATGGGTGGAGAGATCTCAAAGGAGACTCGGGAGAAGCTTTCAAAACTGAAGCAGAGGATCGGAGCGTTCAAGTCGGCGGTCATGGCTTTCTCAGGCGGTGTGGACAGCACCTTCCTTGCCCGGGTGAGCAGGGACGTCCTTGGAGAACATGCGCTGCTGGTGACCGCGACCTCCTCCACATACCCTTACTATGAGCTCGAAGAGGCCAAGAGACTCGCCGAAATGCTGGGGATGAAGCACAGGATCATCGTGTCCGAGGAGATCGACATCCCCGGGTTTTCAGATAATCCCCCGAACCGATGCTATTATTGTAAGAATGAGTTGTTCTCGCTCATAAGGCATATTGCGGAACAGGAAGAATTTGAGGTGGTATTCGACGGAAGCAATGCGGATGACCTCAAGGATTACCGTCCCGGTATGAAGGCGCTGAGAGAACAGGGCGTTGTTTCTCCGCTCTGTGAGGCGGGTCTCACCAAACAGGAGATCCGTCAGTTATCCGGCGGAATGGGGCTTCCGACGGCGGATAAGCCCACGTTTGCCTGCCTCGCATCCAGATTTCCCTACGGTGAAAGAATTACCAGGGAGAAGCTTCAACGGGTGGGCATGGTGGAAAAGACGCTCCGAGATCTGGGCTTCACGCAATTTCGGGTCAGGAGTCACGGCGACCTGGCCAGGATCGAGTTCACGTGCCAGGAGATGGAAAAGGGGTGGGCGTCCCGGCAAACCATTTCAGACCTGTGCCACAAGGCCGGTTTTGTTTATGCCGCCATTGACCTGGACGGGTACCGGACCGGCGCCATGAACGAGGTTTTATCTGAACTGGACATGGGAAACGATTCATCGAAGCGGTGAGTCGTTTCTTCACGGAATAGACGTGGGCGGGAGGAAGCGGCGGTTGAACAGCGAAGAGCGGAAAATACTGGACCGGATGTTTCAGCCCAGAGGGGTGGCGGTGATCGGGGCGGTCCATGAGCCGGGCAAATTCGGGCATATGGTGATTCAGAGCCATTTGAAGTACGGTTATCCGGGGCAGATCTATCCTATACACCCCAAGGGCGGCGAGACCCTGGGCCTGAAGGTCCATAGGTCCCTCGATGAGATCCGTGGCCCGGTAGACCTGGGAATCATTTGTGTAACGGCGGAAAACGTACCGGAAGTCCTTCGGGACTGCCTCAGAATAGGCCTTGCCGGTGCCGAGATACTCGCTTCGGGATTTGCAGAGACAGGACAAACGGAAGGGATAAGGCTCCAGGAAGAGATCCGTCAAATCTCCAGGGAGGGGATTCGCGTGCTCGGGCCCAATTGCTTCGGGGCCTGCTGCCCCAAAGGGGGCATCACGTTTCTACCCGGATTTGGCATCTCAAGGGAACCGGGGTCGGTGGCTCTGATCTCCCAGAGCGGGGGTGTAGCCCTGGACTTCGGGCACGAGGCCCGCATGTCCGGGTTTGATCTGAGCAAGGCCATATCCTATGGCAACGGCTGTGATCTTGACGCGGTGGGCCTGATGGAGTATCTGGCGGAGGATGGCGATACCCGCTATGTGGGGGCCTACCTGGAGGGTGTCGATGACGGCAGACGATTCATGGAGGTCCTCAAGACGGTGACCCCCCAAAAGCCGGTGGTGGTCTGGAAGGGAGGGCTCACCCCGCTGGGGCGGCGCTCTGTCAAGAGCCATACCGCGTCCTTGAGCGGGGAAGGCCATCTGTGGAAAGGGTTGCTGGCCCAAACAGGTGCCGTACCGGTTGAGGGACTCGAAGAACTGGTGGACACATTGACCGGACTGGTGCACTCGCGCCGCCGCGGGCGAAGGGTCGCCCTGGTGGGAGGCGGCGGTGCCATCGGGGTTTTCACCTCGGACCTGGCCCACCGCTGGGGAATGGATCTGCCCGCATTCGGAAAAGAGACCCAAGCTCGCCTCAGACGATGGTTTCCCACGCCCGGAAACAGCATGCTCAACCCCCTGGATACAGGCTCCCCAGCTCTCCCGCAAGAGCTCATCTCGGGTCTCATGGAAGAGATCCTTCTGCGGGAGCCGGTGGACGTCTTGATCCTGGTCATCCTGGTCCACTCCCTGGGCGTGGTTCGGCCGACCTTCATGAAAATGGATGGTCTTCCCTGGCCGGGGTTTGCGGATTACACTTCGCCTTTGCTTCAACGCATCGTGCAGATCAAAGACCGAACCGGCAAGGATGTGGTCGTGGTCATGGAGAACCGGGCCAACCTGGTGGAAGACGCAGGCCTGGAAGGCGTGTGCAGGGCCACCCGGAGCCGTTTTCACCAACAGGGTGTGCCGACGTACCCGAACGTCGAAAGGGCGCTGCGGGCCATCCGCAACACTTCGAGGGCAGGTGGTCCAAGATAGGCGGTACCAATTTTGTACGGAGGTAAAACATGGGAGAGCGAAGCCAAACCGCACTGGTGACAGGGGCAAGCAGTGGGATCGGACGTGAGACGGCCACCCAATTGGCGAAAATGGGCTATGAGGTCATCGCCGCGGGGAGGCGGCTCGAGCGAGTGAACGAACTGGCGACCCAGTTTCAGGGAATCATCCCCATGCAGGTGGATTTGTCAGACCGTGAGGACACGGAAAGATTCTGCCGCGACCTCTCCGGGCTGCCTCGGCCCGTGACCGTCCTGATTAACAACGCCGGTTACAGCATCCGGGGGGCCCTGGAGGATGTAACTGGCGAGGCCTTGAGGCGGTTGTTCGAGGTCAATGTCTTTTCACTAATACGGGTCACCCAGGCCTGCCTCCCCGGCATGCGCAAGCAGCGGAGGGGCACCATCGTCAATCTCAGCTCCATTGTCGGCAAGTTTCCCTTTCCCCTGAGCGGGGTGTACGCCGCGACCAAGTATGCGGTGGAAGGCATTACGGATGCGCTGCGCATGGAGCTTGCCCCATTCGGGATCAGGGTGGCGGCCATCCGCCCCGGGCCCATTGCCACGGAGTTCAACGAGGTGGCAGGCAAGATGACGGGTGATCTCATGGCGAGAACCGACCCCGACTACAAACCGGTCTATCAGGCATTCGGTGCGCAGGCAGGAAAGCTCTTTGCCGGTCTTTCCATCCCCGGGCCCGACCTGATCGCGAATCTGATTATGGAGGCGGTCCTCTCGGAAGCGCCAAAGGCCGCCTATTGTGCCGGTCCATTTTGTGATGACCTGCTCGCAAAGCGCGGCACGCTGGATGATGACGCGTTTTACCGCATGATGATGGAGAGGTTCGGGCTCATGGGTCTGCGCGTTTAGGGGCTTGTGGGGGCGGCCTGACAAATCAGGCCACCGGTTTCAGCCCGGCGATGATCCGGTCCTGACCTGGAGGTGAAGCATGCCCTACAACAAAGAAATTGAAGCGCGCATCGGGCAGGTCGTATCGGGCTGGAAGCATATCGTGCGCAAAAATATGTTCGGCGGAGTGTGTCACCTGTTGAAGGGGAACATGTTGTGCGGGGTTTACAAGGATTTCCTGATTCTCCGGCTTGGAGAGGAGGGCGCGAAAATGGCGTTGGGTTTGCGTTCCGTGAGGCCGTTTGATATCACCGGCAAACCCATGAAGGGGTGGGTGATGGTGGAACCGGCCGGATTTCAAACAGATGAGGACTTGAAGGGATGGTTGACCAAGGCCAGCGAATTCGCCAGTCATTTGCCACCAAAGTGATCCCGGCCCACTGATTTCCGCTGTAAAACGCAGCATCCCGCGTGCCATGGCGGGATTCAGGCTTCAGTTCTAGCCCTGGCTGACACCCGACACCTGAAACCTGACACCGTTTTTTCCTCGGCTGGCCGCGCATTTTTCCAGGCCTTCCGTTGAGGGAATTATTTCCTGTCACAAAAGGACCTTGAGGTTTTCTCTCCTCCTTTCCTTCTGAAGCGACCCAAAGGGGTTAAGATTTAGATCAAATTGGGTTTCAATCCACATCCGCATGATGTCATAATGTGAAAGTCCATGAACGGGAAAGTCGTGGTTTGCGCGTTCTGCGTGAAGGATCGATCCGGGCATCTTATTTTAAACAAAATCGGGTAGGAAGGAGGAGGCCATGTCAGGGGAATCAGAAAAGGATGAGGCCAGGTTTCGCATCCTTTTTGAAACCATGGCTCAGGGGGTGGTTTTCCAGACCCCGGATGGTCGGATTACCTTTGTGAATCACGCTGCAGAGAGAATCCTTGGGTTTTCCCGGGACGAATTACTGGGTCGTGCGTCCATGGACCCGGGGCGGCGCGCTATCCGTGAAGATGGCACTGACTTTCCGGCTCACGAACACCCATCAATGGTCGCCCTCTTGAAAGGAAAACCGGTGAGCGAGGTCACCATGGGTTTTTTTAACCCTAAAGAAGAGGCCATTCGATGGGTCTTGGTCAGTGCCGTTCCCCTTTTAAAGGAAGGGGAAACGACCCCAAACGAAGTCTACACCACGTTTACGGATATCACAGAGATGCGGAGGACCCAGGATGCGCTGAGGGAAAGTGAGGCCAGGTACAGGCATCTTTTCGAGAGCTCCGGAGACGCCATACTGGTTATGAAGAAGGAGACCATCCTGGATTGCAACAGGCGGGCCCAGGAACTTTTTATGTGTCGGCGGGACGAGATCCTGGGGCGAAGCATTCATGAACTGGCCCCTGCTGAACAGTTGGACGGCACGGAATCAAGAGGGAAACTCATGGCGAGGATCCGCAGCGCATTGGAGGGCAGACCGCAGCGCTTTGAATGGACTCATTTGAAATGCGATGGCACCCCCTTTGATGCGGAGGTGACGCTTAACGCCGTTCAGATGGGCGGCCGGTTGCGGCTCCACGCAATCGTACGGGACAACACGGAGCGGAAAAGGGCCGAAGCCGAACGGGAAGCACTGAGAAAGCGACTTCTTCAGGCCCAGAAGGTGGAGACCGTCGGCCACCTGGCCGGGGGGATTGCGCACGACTTCAACAACCTCCTCGCTCCAATCGTGACGTATTCGGAGATGCTTCTTCTGAACCTGAAGCCCGACAACCCTTGGTACGCGGAGATCAAAATCATATATGAGGCGGCCCAACGGGCCAAAGACCTTGTCAGGCAACTCCTTGAGATGCAAATCATGGATCTCAATGAGGTGGTTTCAAAACTCGAAACCGTCCTCCCCCGGACGGTCCGTGAAGACATCCAAATCGAGCTTTTTCTCGCGCCTGCCCAGCTCTGTATGAAAGGGGACCCCGCGCAGATCGAACAGGTGATCATGAATCTGGTGATCAATGCGCAGGATGCCATGGCCGACCCGGGTGTGTTGAGCATCGAGACGGCCAACGTGATCCTCGATGCGTCATACTGCGCATCGCATCCCGACGTTAAACCGGGGCCTTACGTCATGCTGGCGGTCAGCGATACCGGTCAAGGCATGCAAAAGGAGATCTTGCCCTACATCTACGAACCCTTTTTCACCACGAAAGAGGCCGGCAAGGGAATCGGCCTTGGACTCGCGACGGTGTACGGCATCGTCAAACAACACGGAGGGAACATCTCGGTAAACAGCGAAGGCCAGCAAGGCACGACCTTCAAAATCCATTTTCCACTGATCCATGGCAAGATCGAGAAGGCACTTACATCGGAGGTTGCCTTCAAGCATGGGCCTCCCTCGGAAACGATTATGGTGGTTGAAGATGATAAAGTGGTTCGGGACATGGTGGTTATGCTTTTAAAGGAGGAAGGATATGGGGTGGTTGCCGCCACGGACCCGGCCGCGTGCGTTGCCGCCCTCGATCAGCATCAAGGGCCGGTCCATTTGCTTCTAACCGACGTGGTGTTGCCGGGAAAGAGCGGGAGGGATCTTTATAATGAGCTCAGGATCCGATACCCCCAATTAAAGGTGCTTTACATGTCCGGTTACTCGAACATTGTCATCGCTGACAGCGGCGTCTTGGAGCATGGGACCCATTTCATCGAAAAGCCATTCTCCATCGAGACGCTGACACACAAAATCCGTCAGGCCATCGGGCGCTGAATGTCAGGCGCGTTCCCTGTCTTCATGCGGCTTGACAGAGAGGCTTTGTGAAAATAAACTGCATTGTCTGATGAGGAAGACAGAAACCGGCTTTAAGCCGGAAAGAACGGGAGGTTGGACATGAAGCTTGCTTTTCCAGTAGAAAAAGACGACGGCATAACGAGCCCGATATTCGGCCACTTTGGTTCTGCGCCTAATTTTATTGTGGTAGAGAGCGAAAATGGGTCCATTGAATCATTCGGCAATCAGGATCGGATTCATTTGCACGGCCAATGCCAGCCCCTTGCCGCGCTATCGGGCAGAATCGTGGACGCGGTGGTGGTCGGGGGCATCGGCGCGGGTGCGCTGATGAAACTGAACAATTCGGGAATCAAGGTGTATCGGGCTGTGGAGGGCACGATTTCTGAAAACCTAGCCCTTTTCAGGTCGGGCCGTTTGCCGGAGATGGATTTTGACAAGACATGCGCTGGCCACAACGGAGGCGGGCACTGCGCCCACTGAGGAAGGAGCGATGAGTCAGAAGCAAGAGATGGGAATACAGGACCCAGAGTCCATTCGGGAGTTGCTCTCGTCTTCAGGGTACGCGGACAAGGCCATCGAATATTTTCTGGACCGGAAAAATATGGGGACGATTCCCGATGCCGACCAGGTGTCGGAATTGACCGGGCCATGTGGCGACACCATGAAGATCTACTTGAAAGTGGAAAACGATCGGATCCAGAATGCCAAGATCCAGGTGCTGGGATGCCCGGGCGCGGTTGCCTCGGCCATGGCGGCCATGGAGCTCATCAGGGGCATGACCGTGGATGAGGCCGTGAAGGTGAAGGACGGAGAAGTCTTCCATATGCTCGAAGACCTCCCGGATCAGAAGCAGCATTGCATTCGTTTAACGGTCAAGACCTTGCACAAGGCCATCGAGGAATACAAGGCCAAGAATGGGAAAGGTTCCCAAGGAGTGTAATTATGCCTATTTTTGAGTATCTCTGCCCTGATTGCGGGGCCATGAGCGAGATTCTGGTCGTTGGTGAGAGTGAGAAGGCCCACTGCAAGACCTGCGGCGGGAGCAAGCTCAGAAAGATGATTTCAGCCCACTCGTCTTTTTCAGGCGGTGGGGGCCAAGGCGTCCCCGGGCCCGGAGACACCGCCTGTTGCGGCTCTTCTCCCGCCACGGCGGGCTGCGCCGGCCCAGGCAGTTGCTGCGGGAAGATGGGACATTGAGGCGGAACGTCCAAAGGGGTCCGTCACACAAAAGTATTGACCAGGACCCCTTTGGCAAGCATCGCATATCGCACCCCGTTGGTGGGGGGCGTCTCCACGGTCCTTCCCGCTTCGACAAAAAAGTATTCATCGATGTATCTATGGTCGTCGGACATGGGGATTCTGTCCGACATGGGGGTGTCTTTGGCCCAGTAACACCAGTCTACGATAATCCACTGGTCGTCCATTTCCCGCCGGTACGCGGTCCACGCATGTCCACCTGTCGTGAGACAGGATTCGCCCGCAAACACGATCCCTCCGTAAGTCTTCAGTCTGTCCGGCGAGACGCCGGCGTGGAGGGCGAGGCTGTGGATGAGGAACGCCCCGTCCTCGCAGTGTCCACTAGTGCGTTCCAGGGTCACGGTCGGAAAAGACCAGAGTTCGGCCGTCCAATCGTCCTCGGCCTCTGACATGTAACGGATGTTGTCTTTCGTCCACTGTTCGATCTTAAACACCTTCGCATCGTTGGTGGCCCCGCGCGACACGATGCGTTCCGCCACCGAGTGGAGCCTGGAGCTAGGGTACTGCAGATATTTCTCGTATCCAAGACCGCTGTCGGCTTCCTGCCCCAACTGAATCACTGCCCATTTCATGTCCGACAATGTATGGAGGAGGGTCGTGACGTCAAACAGGGATGATTCCTTGGGCCTGCGCGTGTCCCGGATGTTTTGGACCTTGGCGGGTTCCTTGTACAGAAGCGCAGGAAGAAGGTTTTGGTTGCTGATCGCCGTGATCGGCATGGGTTCCCCCGATTCGGACTGCTAAAGAGAAAAAGATAGAAGTTGAAAAGACAAAAGACAGTTGTTTCACAATCAAGAAGCGTACCGAATCGGATGAACACGAATAAATATAATTAATTAAAGACGTTATTTACGTTTTGGTTGTAGGGTGGGTCGGTGCAGGATAATATTCTGTGTCATGCATTCTTCTTATTTGGCACGAAATTACATCTGTCCCCGTACTGATCGCCTTCTCCGAATCTTGCGGTCTCAAGGTCGCTCCCTTATCAACCCATTTCATTACCACCGCTCTCTGACTGAGAGGAGGGCGGCCCAGGAGCGAAAAACATACCGCTCAGAAAGGTTACAAACCAAAAGAACAAGCAATCCTTAGGTTTCTCCATGATCTCACCTCCCTATCGTGAGCCCAACATGCTGGACTTTGATGTATTTTAAAAATAGGAAGATCATTTTTAATATATTTATCTAATTAAAGTCTTACGGATTGGAATCAAGGCCAACCCAAAGGCAGGAACCGTCGCCGGATGGTTGCGATTTGCACAAGGATCAAGAAGAATCAAAAATGTTTCGACTTTACTTGCATGCCCCTTTTGATTATTTATAAAAGTCCGACCAAACAATTCGTTGACATTTTGACGAAGTCTGTGCTCACAGAGCCTTGGGGGAAATCAAGTTATGATCCTTGAGGGAGTCAAACTCGCCTTCATCGGTATGTCCATCGTTTTTGCCTTTCTTGTTCTCTTGGTGCTGCTGATTCACTTCTCCACGTACCTTCTGAGAAGGATCACGGAAAAGGAGGCCTTGGAGGCAGCGCTGCATTCCGGGAGGAAGGCAAGGGAGACAAGAACGCCTCTGGACGGCAGCCGGTTGATCGCCGTTGTGAGTGCCGCCGTTTCGGCCCACAGGGCCCGCATGCAAGGATTGAGAAAATCGTGAGATGGGACGTTGCGCTGCAGATGAAAGCAAAGGACATGCCTCGCTAACCATCCAAACAATCGACAAATTGACCTTTTGACGAGGTCTGAAGGATGAGAAGAAAATGAAAAAAATCGACTTCATGGACACATCGTTGAGAGACGGTTTCCAGTCCGTGTTCGGGGCGCGGGTGCTCACCGATGATTTCTTGCCGGCGGTGGAAGCGGCCCGTGCGGCCGGTATCACCTATATGGAGGCCGGAGGCGGTGCCAGGTTTCAGGCCTTGTTCATGTACTGCGGCGAGTCCGCGTTTGACATGATGGACCGGTTTCGGGGGGCGGCCGGTCCGGAGGCCTCGCTGCAGACACTGGCCCGGGGCATCAACGTGGTGGCGCTTTCGGCCCAGCCCAAGGATATGATCGAACTGCACGCGCGGCTGTTCAAGAAGCATGGCATTACCCATATCCGGAATTTCGACGCCCTGAACGATGTGCGCAACCTCATCTATTCGGGGCAGTGTATCAAAAAAGCGGGGCTTCATCACCAGGTGGCGGTAACCATGATGGAGCTGCCGCCGGGATGTTCCGGTGCCCACGATCCGGAGTTCTACGTCAAGACATTGCGGGAGATCCTGGATTCGGGCCTTCCCTATGATTCGATCTGTTTCAAAGACGCGTCGGGAACCTCCAATCCGAAAAAGGTCTATGACACGATCAAGGCGGCTCGCAAGGTTTTGGGAGAAAATGCTATTATCTGGATGCACACCCATGAGACCGCGGGTGTGGGCATCAGCCAGTACCAAGCGGCCATCGAGGCCGGTTGCGACGGCGTCTGCCTGGCCCGTTCGCCGCTTTCCGGCGGTACCTGCCAGCCGGATATCCTTTCCCTGTGGCACGTGTTAAAGGGCACGGAATACACGCTGGATATTGATGTCAAAAAGATCATGGAGGCCAATCGCGTGTTGCAGGAATGTCTCAAGGAGTACTTTTTCCCGCCCGAGGCGCAGAAGATCTCATCCGAGGTCATTCTCTCTCCCATGCCGGGCGGGGCCTTGACGGCAAACACCATGATGATGCGGGATACCGGGACGCTTCATCTTTATTCCAAAGTGATCGGGGCCATGTCCGAGTGTATCGCCCGGGGAGGGTTCGGAACCTCGGTGACCCCGGTTTCACAGTTTTACTTCCAGCAGGCCTATGCCAATGTCACCCAAGGCCCCTGGAAGAAGATCACCGACGGGTACGGTAAGATGATCCTGGGTTATTTCGGAAAGACGCCCGTTGCGCCTGACTCGGAAATTGTCCGGATTGCCGAGCAGCAGCTGGGCATGCCGGTTTTCGAAGGAGATCCCCTGGAGGTGATCGCGCCTGGAGTTCCCAAGGCGAAAATGCTCCTGGAAAAGGAAGGACTGGCGGCAACCGATGAAAACATCTTCACCGTGGGTGCGCTGGCCACCGCGGGCGGCAATAAGGGGATCGATTTCCTGAAGGGAAACAAGAAGATCAATGTCCGGAAGATCACCGAAAAGGCCGAGCCGGAGAAGAAGCCGGCGCCAAGGGCGGCGCATACGGACGCGATCGGTCCGCTTATGTACAAGGTGACGGTTGATGGCACGGCCTTCGAGGTGTTGGTGGAGGAAGAGAGCGGCAAGGTGGCGGCCGTCAAGAGAGCTGCCGTTACCGAGCAGGCACCCGTCGTACAACCCGCCATCGAGATCCGGGCGCAACTTCCGGGAAATGTCTATGAAATTCTTTGTAAGGTCGGGGACAAGGTGAAAAAGGGAGACACGCTGGCCATTCTGGAAGCCATGAAAATGGAAACGCCTTTGAAAGCCCCGGCCGATGGCACGATCGACACGCTGGAGGTTGAAAAGGGCATGACCGTCCAAGCCGGCCAGTTGATCGCCACGCTTAGATAGTACGTGAGTACGTGAACGAAAACCTGCTCAACTCGTGCCGGCTGAGGGATGTGCGCCATCTTTTTCAGGGAATTGCCATGAATGCTAAAACGTTGATGACCATCTTGGTCTTGGCCGCGGTTTTGCTGACAAGCGCCCCAGGGATGGGCCTTGCCCAGGAACCTGCGGGAACCCCCCGGCCGGGTGTTGAAAGGTTGCCGTCCATCGACAGGCTGTTTATCGATTTGGGGCAATCCACCGGCCTTTCCGGCTTCTTTTTTCAATCGAATAAGAGCTGGGTCGACGGGTTCGGCCGATTGGCCATGGTGGGGGTCGGCCTGCTTCTGTTGTATCTGGCCATCCGGAAAAAGTTCGAACCGCTGCTCCTTGTCCCCATCGGCTTCGGTGCCATTATGACCAATATACCCGCAGCCGGCATGAACGACCCGGGCGGCGTCCTGTACTACATCTACGGGGTGGGGATCAAGACCGGCATTTTTCCGCTTCTCATATTCATGGGGATCGGGGCCCTGACCGATTTTGGCCCCATGCTGGCCAATCCCAAGACAGCACTCCTGGGGGCGGCAGCTCAGTTCGGGATTTTCTTCACCCTCATCGGAGCCCTGGTATTGTCAGAGTTTGTTCCAGGGATTCATTTCGACCTTTTGGACGCCGCATCTATCGGTATTATCGGCGGGGCCGACGGTCCCACCGCCATTTTTCTCACCACCCGGCTTTCACCTCATCTTCTTGGGGCCATCGCCGTGGCGGCCTACTCGTACATGGCGCTGGTGCCGATCATCCAGCCGCCGATCATGCGGTTGCTCACTACCTCCAAGGAGCGCAGGATCCGGATGGAGCAGATGCGACACGTGGGCAGGGTTGAAAAAATGGTCTTTCCCCTGGTGGTGTTCGGGGTGTGCATATTTCTGCTTCCGTCAGCGGCGCCCCTGATCGGGTTCTTCATGTTCGGCAACCTGATGAGAACATGCGGGGTGGTGGAAAGGCTTTCGCAGACCAGCCAGAACGCCCTGCTCAACATTGTAACCATTCTTCTGGGCCTGGGAGTCGGCGCCCAGCTTTCGGCAGAGACCTTCTTAAACCTTTCCACGATAGGCATTCTTGCCCTGGGAGTTATCGCCTTTGCCATCAGCACAGCATCCGGGGTGATCATGGCCAAGCTCATGAACCTCGTCTCGAAAAACAAGATCAATCCCCTCATCGGTTCGGCCGGTGTTTCGGCAGTCCCCATGGCCGCGCGCGTCAGTCAGAAGCTCGGCATGGAGTACGATCCGGAAAATATGCTGCTGATGCATGCCATGGGCCCCAATGTGGCAGGCGTCATCGGCTCAGCCGTGGCAGCTGGCGTGCTGCTGACCCTGAAAGATTTGGTGGGTTGATCCGCCGTGGCGGACCCGTCAAGCCGGTTTGCCTAAAACTTGGTTTCGTATGGAGGGAAACCGATGACTATACGCGTATTGATGATACGAAGAATTCCTCAGCTGACCAGCGGAATGGACGTGGCTATCCTTCCGAAATTGTCCGAGCTGCTCGTGGAGCTTCGAAACATCGCCAACCTGCAGCCCGGCTATATTTCGGGAGAAACACTGCGAAATATCGACGATAGAGACGAATACGTCGTAATCAGCACCTGGAAATCGCGGGATGCCTGGGATAGATGGCTGGCCAATGAAAAAAGGAGAGAAGTCGAAAGTCAGATCGATGCCTTGCTCGGAGCATCGACCGTGTACAAGGTATACGGTTAT
This sequence comes from uncultured delta proteobacterium, assembly GCA_963830155.1. GTDB lineage: Bacteria > Desulfobacterota > DSM-4660 > Desulfatiglandales > Desulfatiglandaceae > CAWHLE01. Next base: position 527,465 of record CAWHLE010000007.1, read on the forward strand.
GACTGATGTCGTGGCGTAGACTGCGGGTTCGAGTAGTTTTTGGGATTCTCGTGTGAGGGTCGATATTTCTGCCCCGCCAGTCACGGGAAGAGGGTGGCCCCCATCATGACGGCGAGGGCCAATATTTTTCCCACGGTCTTCCGGTCGGATTATACGATCGAGGTAGTGAACGTCACCGCTAGATGAACAACATTTTCATTTCACGGCCATTGATAGTCTGATAGACAGGAGGACTGGATAAAATAGGTCCACTTTTCACTCACCGACGAACAACTCGGTGCTGAGATAACGCTCGCCGGTGCTGGGCAGAATAACGACCATCTGCTTCCCTTTTGATTCCGGCCTCTTGGCCACCTTCAGGGCCGCAGCGACCGCTGCGCCGGAGGAGATGCCGCAGAGGATCCCTTCCATACCGGCCAGGTCCCGGGCCACTTCAAAGGCCTCTTCGTTGGTGATGGTGATGACCTCATCGATGATGTTCCTGTTGAGCACCTCCGGAATGAAACCAGCCCCGATCCCTTGAATCTTGTGAGGTCCGGGTTTTCCGCCGGAAAGCACAGGCGATGCAGCGGGCTCAACCGCAAAGGCCTTAAACGACGGCTTCCTCTTCTTGATCACTTCACTGACGCCTGTGATGGTCCCCCCCGTTCCAACGCCTGCAACCAGCATGTCCACCCGTCCCCTCGTATCTTTCCAAATCTCCTCGGCGGTGGTCTCCCGGTGAATCTGTGGGTTCGCAGGGTTTGCGAACTGGTTTGGCATGTAAACGTTCTGATTTTCCCGGAGGATTTCGTCGGCCTTGCGAATGGCGCCTGCCATCCCCGCGTTGCCTGGAGTGAGGACGACCTCGGCCCCCAGGTGTTTAAGAAGCTTTCGCCTTTCCATGCTCATGGTCTCAGGCATGGTCAGAAGGAGGCGATATCCCCTGGCAGCACAGACAAATGCGAGCGCAATACCCGTGTTCCCGCTCGTTGGCTCGACAACGAGGGTCTTTTCGTTGAGGAGACCCATGGATTCCGCTTTGAGGATCATGGAAACGCCAATCCGATCTTTGACGCTCCCCAGGGGGTTCTGGAATTCGAGCTTGGCCAGCATCTCCACACCGGTCCCTTTTGATATCTTGTCAATGCGCACTAACGGTGTTGAGCCAACAACATCCAGAAGGTCTGAAAAAATTCTTTCCATTTCTCAGGTTCCTTTCCTATGGCCTAGGAGATGTGAATAAGTGTCCACTCCATAAATCGGGGATTTCTGGGCGGCGAATTAGTCGCCGGCGTTTTCTTTAAAGACGAGACCTGGTTTCTTCAGAAATACCTTCCTATCCGGTGGAACGGACTCCGTTATCCAGACATTTCCGCCTATGACCGACCGGGCGCCGATGACCGTGTCTCCGCCAAGGATCGTTGCCCCGGCATAAATGATTACATCATCCTCGATGGTGGGATGACGTTTCTTGTTTCTGAACCGTTCCCTGGCATCTTTCGGCAACGAAAGCGCCCCAATGGTCACCCCCTGGTATAGACGAACACGGTTTCCAATTTCCGTGGTCTCCCCGATGACGACACCCGTGCCATGATCGATAAAGAAACTGACCCCGATGTGGGCGCCGGGATGAATATCGATCCCCGTTTGGCTGTGCGCATACTCGGTCATGATCCTCGGCATGAGCGGCACTTGCTGGTGGAAAAGCTGATGTGCCACCCTATAAACCGTGACCGCAAAGAGACCGGGGTAGCTGAAAATGATCTCATCATAGCTTGCAGCCGCCGGATCGCCCTGGTGGGCGGCCCGGATGTCCATCGCAAGAATTGACCTGAGATCGGGGAGTTGAGTCAGGAACTTGATGGTCTCTTCCTGGCCGCGTTGTTCACACATGACGCAGTCCAGTCCATGACGGATGCAGTCGTGTCGGATGGAAAGTGCGATTTGCTGCGAAAGCGTTTCAAAAAGTGCTGTGGCCTCCTGGCCCAGGTAATATTCAAGGTTTACCTTGTCCAGCCGTTCGGTAATGAAATAACCGGGATAGAGGAGTCGGAAGATGCGCTTGAGGATCAGGATAATGGATTCCCTTGATGGGATCGGTTCCGGTCCGATGTGGTCAAAGTATTCTTCGTTCTGACACGATTGGACAAGCCTTCGCACGATCTCCGGCACTTCTTCCCTGAAATGGCGCGCGGTTCGGATCTCTTCCCTGCATTTCTCTTCTCTAAAGGGCTCAGCCATCGGTTGTCTCCATTCGCAGGATTCGAAATACCTCCCTTTTTATTTAGGGCCTCCCATGAAGGTATACAAGGGGTAAGTGGAAGATTTCGATGGGCACCAACCGTGATCGAGCTCCATTCAAAAACCCCTAAGCTCTAGTAGGGCGCTGAATATCAATTTCCCTCGGATGGATTGACGCAGCGATGGATAGGTGCGAGCTGGCGCAGATCTACCCAGGCGAGAGTCTTCGTGAATCATATCTCCTGCGTCCAGGGAAAATAGACATTCAGCCGGTCCATTGAGGCCCGAAAGCGGTGCGGTTCCACGTTCAGTTTCCTACGATTCTTAACGGTTTTGCCGTCAACCAGGACCGCGTAGTGGTAAGTGCCGGGAGCAAGGAGGATGCGCAATTTCCATTTCCCGCCACACTCACGGCTCATGGGGTGCGTCTCGGAGTCCCAAGCATTGAAGTCGCCCACCAAACAGGCCCTCCGCGCCTCGGGGGCCGATACTTCGAAGGTCACTCTTTTTCTTTCCATTATCGCACTTCCTCAAACCTGGTCTCTCAAGATATCATTTTTACCCATAAGGCGACTGGTTTCAATAAGGTGAATCCTGTATTTCGAAGCCAGGGGTGCGAGGAGTCATCCTATCCTTACCGGGTTGAACGGAGCGAAGGCGACATGTCGAAGGGGTGTAGCAGGAAGAAGGTATCAATCGGTTTTGGGCTGCCCATGACGAAAAGGACGGCTGGGTCTCTTTGCTTTTCGAAGCTGAGTGGAAGGGATCGCCCCTGAAGGTTGAGGAAATGGAACCAGGGTTGAGCCAGCGGCACACGAGAATCCGTCGAGCTTCTCCACCAGATCCACCACCGAATCCAGGATCAGATCAGGGTCCTCACGGATCAAGGCATCATAAGGATCAAATCCGGTCAGGACGGCGGCGGTCTTCATCCCCGCCGCCTTGCCAGCACGTATGTCCCAGCGGGTGTCGCCCACGTAAAGGCTCTTCTCTGCAATGGATCCCAGGGACCGGATGCAGGCGATCAACGGGTCCGGCTCCGGTTTTTTCCGTGGGGCATCATCCGCTGTGACCAAGACCCCGAAGTGGTGCTCGATCCCGGTTTGCCTCAGAAGATAGATCTTGTGTGCCATGTTGACTCGAGGCGTGGATGTCACGATCCCCATTCGCATGCCCGTGGCCGCAATCCCCTCAATCACCTGGACCACGCCCGGGAACAAACGGACAGTCTCCGCAAAAACGGCCGGGTAGATACCACGGAGGTAGTCCCAGGCCTCTTTCTTTGCGGTACGGCTCCTATCGGCTGGAAGATCAGGAGGCAGGACAAAGTTCCAGTCGAAGTCACCATTGTCTGACGCATTCAAGATACGCTCCCGTTTCACACTGGGGAAGCCCAGGTGATCGAGCGTCATCTCAACGAGTCTGAAATAGGCATCCGTTGAGTCGATCAATGTGCCGTCAAGATCGAAGATCACCGTTTCCACTTTCAGGGCACCATCGTCCCGGGCTTCCGCCACCCATACCGACAAAGAAAGCACGTCCCCCTCTTTCAGACCAAGGGCATCCTTCAGCCTCAAGGGTGCGAGCACTTCGAGGATTCGGTCCCCATGAATCCGCACGGATGCTTCAGGCAAGAGGATGGCACCCCGAATATCACCGACACGGACAGGTATGACTTTGCCGGTACAAAACCCGTCCGTTGGCGGCACCAGTTCCAGGCAGCCTTTTCGCCAGAGACCTTCAAGGACCGCGGCGTCAACCCCTGCCACTTCCAGATTCAGGGTGCCGGGATAGGGCTCGAAGCCAAGTTTCTCACGGCACTGTCCGCGGACCCATTCCAACTGGGTGAAGGCGGCCGCCTTTCCGATGCCGTTTACAATCTTTCCAGTGATGACGGGATGCCGGGTCATGGTCGATCAACCCCTAGCCCGGACAAGCCGGAACCAAACAGGCTTTTCGTTTTCTTTGACACGCTTGCAAGTAACTCCATGTGCCAGGTGTCAGGTGTCAGCCAAGGCAAGAACTGACACCTGAACACTGAAACCTGAAACCAAAAATCGTGACCCTTTTGCACAGAATATCATCGTTAAGGCATTAAAGAAAACCGGGGAGGACAGCGTGGGTCCATCTGGCTCATTTCTGAAACCATTTCCGCTTTGTGAAATCATCGGACGAAGAGGGGAGCGGCCCCACGGTCATGGCCCTCAGCTTCGAGACCAGGGGGTGATCCTCATCCACAAGCGTCACCAGGGAGTGAATGGCCCGGCCGAGGGTCTGGTCAATGGCCTCCTGGAAGGTCTTGAGGACCTCCGCCGGGAGATGCTGATAGGCCGCGGCCAGGTTGTCCACCCATACGGGAAGCGCGTTCATCTCAATGTGGGCGGTATCCGGCTTGTGATAAAGGTAGCCTTCGAGCGACCCTGCCGACGCCCCGAATTCATAAATCCGTCTGATCAGTTGCCCTTCTCTCTGTGATAGCGTCATATATCCCCGCGAAGCACCGCCCGGAGTGCAAATGCCAATGAACGGGTGAACGTCACTTGTTGAGGTTTCGCTCGATTGTGACCAGGAGGGTTTCGATCTCCTCCGGAGCCAGTTTCCCTTCTTTCCTAAAAAGCAGTCTCCCTTCCCTGTCAAAGGCCAGGACCACACTATTGTCGTCCGACAATCCCCATTTTTGGACCAGGACCTTCTTGTAGTCCCTGACGTAAATGGTGGTTGGGTAGCGTTTCTGTTTGTCCTTGAGCGCAGAGGAAATGGCGAAATTGGGAAGCCAAGTGGCAGCCATGTTGATCACGGCGAAGGACTGAAATTTTTCCCGGGGATATCCCTTGCTCTTGAGGGCCTCACTGGTATCGTTATTCAGGTCCTTCAGGTCGGGGTCCACATAAAAGAGCACGCTCACCTTCCCCTTCAGTTCTTCGCTGCTCCACGAATTGCCGTCGATCCGACTTCCAAGATCCTTTGCCAGAACTACCTTTTCAGGAATCTCGTTCAAATTGACGCCGGCCCATGCGTAACAGGCGGCAAGACCCAAAAGGCCGCACAGGATTGAAATCCTTTTCATGTTCATGACATGCCTCTTTGTTGGCGCGTCCACGGTTACACCGGATCCCTCCATAACAGGGATTGTTTCTTTTCAGCGGATTATACACGTTGCAGTGGCGAAGGACAATGGTGAAGGAGCGATGGGGCACAGGCGATTCCTTGCATAACAGCCGCCTTTTTGATATTCACATCCATATCAGGAAACCGAACGTCGGTGTTTGATCGTCCATAGTCTCTCCGACCGTTGTTTTGGTCAAAATAAACAGACAAAGGAGGTTCGAGTCATGAAGAGATGGATCGTTACGGGTGCTTTGGTGTTGAGTATGATCTTCACCTTGGGTCTTGCCTCCAACGCTTCGGCGGTTGGGAGGGCTGCCGGCCTCATAGTGAGCACAGGGACCGGGTCCGTGGTGGCGCTGATCGATTTTAATGAGGTCCAATTCACGCAGATCGAGGCCCAGCAATTGTCAGTCTTCCTTCAGTTTGGCGGGTCTGTTCTGCTCAACCTGCTGACAGGCAACGCTCCCGGCGTTACGGTGAGTCTAGTTGTGGTCACTCCGGATCAGATGATCAGAGCAGACCTCGGGGATGCGGACAACGCCAACACCTTCATAGTGAACAATTTTGCCGCACTCGGGGTGGATGCCTACATCAAGGCCGTCGCAACAAAGGTGGACCCGCCGCAGGGGGTCACGGGACAAAATATCCGGTTGGATCTCCACCTTTTTAGTGGGACCGACTCCACCTTCCAATATGTGGCCAGCCTGGAGGTGTCTAAGCAAGTTATTGATCAATTCGGTTTGCTCCTGAGCCCTATGTGACAGGGGGAGGCTTCAGGTACCGCCTCATCCGCGGCGAGGTCTTGGTGAACGCTGTTTTTCGGCAGGAACTTTATCGGCAGGGATGCTGAAAAGGGTTTGGACCGTTCAGCGGAAAGTGAAGGGCCAAACCCCGAAACATTTTTTCTGAAACGCATGACCCCTGTCAAATTCAAGGGAAAGATCCGGAGAATCGCCTGGCTGCCAAGCATTGTGTGCCTGGCATGGATCCTGGTGTCTGGTCCGGCGGCTGCCTGGCATACCTTGACCCATCCCTATCTCAGCCTGATCGCGTTCGATCAGATGCCAAGCGATTTCCGGGACCGTTTCCGGGCGCATTTGACCTCCATCCCTGCGGGCTCCCTGGCGCCACCTTGAAGGGACCGGGAATAGAATTTGAAATAGGGAAGATGTTTTTTATGTCTGATTTCCAAAGAGGTCAAATCCGTTTTATTCGCGGGGGGAGGTATCCCCACTGCCACTCCGTGTTTATAGATGATCAGATCCGCACCGTGATTGACCCGGCGAGCGATGAAGAGAAACTTCTGTCCCTTCACCGTGAACGGCCCATTCAGGTCATCATAAACAGCCATGGACATGAAGATCATTTCCTGTACAATTCGCGCTTCCCGGATGCCCGGCTCTGGGTTCATGCGATGGATGCGGCCGCTTTCAGGAGTCTCGAGGATTTCTATGATCAGTTCTACGATCCGGAAGAAGTCGATGAGAATACGAAAGCGGCCTGGTCCAATTTCTTTACCGACGTCGTGAAATTCCAACCCAGGACGCCTGACCGGTTGCTCGAAGATGGAGAGATCCTCGAATTTGGAGAAACCAGGGTCCGGGTCCTGCACACCCCCGGTCACAGCCCCGGGCACCTCTCTTTTCATTTCCCGGCGGAGAGGGTCCTCTATCTGGCGGATTTGGATCTAGTGAAAGCCGGTCCCTATTATGGAGATAGGGCCTCGAGCATCGAGGATACGATTCAGTCATGTCATCGGCTGGCCGCCATCGATGTGGACGTGTATCTGGTCGCGCACGGCAAAGAGGGGGTTTTGGAGGGCGACCCGGCGCACATTCACCGCTACCTGGACGTCATTGGGCAAAGGGAGGAAAGGCTCTTGGATTTCCTGGCATCGGGTCCCAGAAATCTGGATGAAGTGGCCGCCCAGGGGATCATTTACGGGGGCCGGAGTTTGACAGAGGGGGCCTGGGAATTGAGCCTGAGCGAGAGGACCATGATGCTCAGGCATCTGGATCGTCTTGAACGCCAGGGGACCGTCAGACGGGAAAATGGCCGTTACCATCTGGCGTAAGAACACGGCAACGATCGCGGTCAGAATTGGCGATTTTGCGCCCGACCCATGGCTTTGGGTCGGGCGCGCCTTTCCGTTCCTCTTGATCCAAGCCCGGGTAGGGCTCTAAATCGATCGATCTTCTAAGGCTTTTTCCTTTTTCTTTATGGCCATGAAGACCCGTTCCGGCGTGAGGGGGAGCTCCCAGATCCGGGTGCCGATGGCGTCGTGAACGGCGTTGAGGATGGCCGGAATGGTGGGCATGATGGCCCCTTCACCGACTTCTTTGGCGCCGAAGGGACCGTTGGGCTCTTGGCTCTCCACGATGATGGTGTTGACATTGGGCATGTCGAGGGCCGTAGCCAGCTTGTACTCGCCCAGATTGGCGTTCAGAATCCGCCCCTTGGCATCAAACTTGACCTCTTCAAAGAGCGCCTCTCCAAGCCCCATGGAGAGCGACCCCTCCATCTGGCCCTCGACGGATGTCCGGTTGATGGCAAATCCGCAGTCGTGTGCGTCCGTCATGGCGTCGACATTCACTTTGCCCGTTTCCAAATCTACGCTCACTTCCACCACCTGGGCCGAACACCCGTAGGCGGGCGAGGTCCCGACCGTGGCCCCCTTGAACTTGCCACCGAGCTCGGCGGGCTTGTATTTCCCGGTCCCCACGATGGTCCCCCGCGCAAGGTAGGCAATGCGGGCCGCCTCCCGGAAGGTCAATTCCTCGCCCGTTGGCGGGTCTGTCCAGCCTCGGTGCTCTTTGACGTAGTAAGTCCGAAGCGGCGTGAAGTCGGGTTTTCCATTCTTGAACAGGATCAGGCCCCGCTTGATGTCCATATCCGAGACCGGTACCTTCAGCTCCAAAGCGAGTACTTCCAGCACCTGCTTTTTGACATTTTCGGCCGCTTGTTTGGTTGCATGGCCCGTCATGAGGGTGGTGCGGCTGGAGTAGGCCCCCAGGTCGATCCCGTAGTCGGTGTTGCCCGATGACACCTTCACCGCCTCGAGGGGGACCCCCAGGGCCTCGGCCGCGATCATGCCCATGGTGGTATCCGATCCCTGACCGATCTCCGCCGACGCGGTGTAAACGTGCGCCGTTCCCCCGTCTTCGTCCAGCTTGATCGTGACCGTGCAGTGATAGGTGTCGGACCGGTAGATGGGATATCCTGCCCCCGAAACAAAGAACCCGCACGCCATCCCGATCCCCTTGCCTTTGGCGATCTTCCCCTTCTTATCTTTCCATCCGGACCCATCCCGGACGGCCTCGATACATTCCTTCATCCCGAGGCTGCTCATGTTGAGATCGTTGCAGCTCACATCCCCTGACTCCATGATGTTCTTCAGACGCAAGTCAAAGGGGTCCATCCCCAGTTCTTCTGCAATGGCGTCCAACTGCTGCTCAAAGGCTGCACGGGCCACGACGCCCCCGTGGCCCCGTTGGGCCCCGCAGGCCGGCTTGTTGGTGTACACACGGTATCCGTCATACTTCATGTTGGGAAGTTTGTAGGGCGCCCCCAGCAGGGAACCCCCATAATAGACCGTGGCGATGCCAAAGCTCGCATAGGCACCCCCTTCCAGGTAGCACTCGTTTTGGAGGGCCAGGAGCGTTCCATCCTTCTTGACGCCGGTCTTAAGCACGTGCTTGAACTGGTGGCGGGCCCGGGAGAACCAGAAAACCTGTTCACGGTCGTAGTTCATCTTGACCGGCTTCCCCGTTTTCATTGAAAGCAGGCACGCGGCCAGCTCCATGGGATTCGTGGCCGCCTTGGGCCCAAAACCGCCACCCACGTAAGGCTTCACCACCCGCACTTTCCCGATGGGCAGCCTCAGCACCATGGCGATCGTCCTTTGAACATAATGGGGGGCCTGGGATGAGCTCCAAAGCGTCATGTGGCCTGAGACGTCAAAGTCAGCGATACAGCCGCATGGCTCCAAGAAGGCCGCGTCCTGCCGCTTGTTGATGAAGGTGTCGGTCCGGATCAGGTCGCATTTTTTGAACGCAGATGCCACGTCGCCAAACTCCTGATGCACCTCCGCGCAGAGGTTTCGCGGGTACTCTTCATGGATGACCGGCGCCCCTTCTGCCAGGGCCTCTTCGGGCGTGAAGACCGCAGGCAGTTCCTCGTAGTCCACTTTGATCAAAGACACGGCCTCCATGGCCGTCTCGAGGTCCTCTGCGGCGACCGCGGCGATCTCATCGCCCACCAGCCTCACCTTGTCGCGGGCAAAAATGGTCTCGTCGTACCTCGCCGGGCTCACTCCGTACTTGATCGGGCCTGCCTCCTTCGCCGTCACCACCGCCCTGACACCCGGCAGCCCCCTGGCCTTCGAAGTGTCGATATTGAGAATCTTTGCGTGGGCGTAAGGACTTTGAAGCAGCGCCCCGTAAAGCATCCCGGGGAGTGTGATGTCGTCAATGTATGTGGCCCGTCCCGTTGACTTGCTTGGCGCATCCAGCCGCGGTGCCCTTGTGTTGATCACGTCATATTGGCTCATCCGTTAACTCCTTCGTCAGTCGAGAATCCTCAAAAGCAAACGCCATCCTATTTCCCCCTATCGGCTCTCAGCTATGAGCTATCAGCTGTCAGCCCTTCCCCTATGAGCTATCAGCTATGAGCTGTAGCAAAGGATCGCCTCCACGATTTTCTGATACCCCGTGCACCGGCAGAGGTTTCCTGATATGGCCGTCCTCACCTCCAGCTCCGTGGGTTTGGGGTTTCCGTCCAGAAGCGCCTTGGCCGAAAGGATCATCCCGGGCGAGCAGAATCCGCATTGGATCGCCCCTTTCTCCACAAACGCCTTCTGGATCGGGTGGAGCCCCTCATCGGTCCCCACCCCCTCAATGGTCAGGATCTCCCGGCCGCTGGCCTGGACCGCCAGGACCAGACAACTGTTCACGGCCTTGCCATCCAGAATCACCGTGCACGATCCGCAGTCCCCCGCATCGCAACCCTTCTTTGTCCCGGTCAACCCCAGTTCCTTTCGAAGCATGTCCGCCAGGGTCATGTTTGGCGCAACGGCCAGCTCATATTTTTTCCGATTCACGGTCAGATCGATCAGTTTTTTCATCGCTCAACTCTCCCTCGCCTCATCCCAGGCCACCTGAAGCGCCCGTCTGGTCAAAACCTTCACCATTTCACGGCGGTATTCCGCAGACCCCCGAAAGTCGTCAATGGGACGGCTGTCCCCGGCGGCCGCATCTCCCGCCTTTAGCAAAAATCTCCTGCGACGGCTTCTGGCCCACCAGGGCCGTCTCCGCAGAACAGGCCCGGATCGGGGTGGGCGCCACCGCCCCCAGCACGACTCGCGCCGTCTGAATCACCCCCCCGCCATCCAGGGACAGGAAGGCGGCCACATTCACGATCGAGATCTCCAGCGTCTTTCTTACGCCCAGTTTCATGTATCCGGCGCCGGATCCCGACGGCGGCTTGGGGACGACGATCTCAGCCAGGATTTCATCAGGTTCGACCACGGTGATTCCGGGGCCTTTGAAAAACGCCTCCAGCGGCACCTTCCGCTCCCCGCCTTTCTTTCTCAGGAAAACTTCGGCCCCGTACGCCACGAGGGGCGGTGGAAAGTCCGCCGCCGGTCTCGCCGACGCGAGATTCCCTCCGATGGTCGCCAGGTTCCGGATCAATGGGCTCCCTAGCGATGAGGCGCCTCTTGCAAGGGCAGAAAGACCCTTCTTCACCCCTTCCGCCTCCGCAATGGCTGAAGCCGTCATCAGTGCCCCTATCCTTATGGACCCGTTTGAGCCATCGACCGTCTTGAGCGCTTCCACTCTGCCGAGGGATACCACATGGGCCGGCGCCAGTATCTTCTTTTTCATGTTGACCAGCAGGTCCGTGCCCCCTGCCAGCAACTTCGCCTTTGCACCAAACGAGGCCATGAGTTCGCAGGCCTCTTCGAGGCTTTTCGGCTCGTCATACTCAAACCGCGGTAAAAGCATCTCCCTTTCTCCTTATCTTTTGCTGAACGACAAAAAGATCTGGCCGTCTCCTTGTGTGTCCCCAATCTACAATTTGCATGGGACCATACTCAAGCCGCATTTTTCAAGCCAAAATAAGTGATTCACCGGTGATGTGGACCGCATCCCCGGGGCAGTGACCAGTGATCAGTTGTTAGTAATCAGAAATACCTTTCACGGTCGCGCCACCAAGGCGGACTGATCACTTTCTTCCCCTGTCTTCACTGATAACTGTTCACTGATCACTGATCACTTTCTTCCGCGGCTCCCCGCTATCCCCACCGCCTGAAAAGGTCGTGTTCAATTCCGAAGTAATCGAAGATCTTTCCAATGGTCTGGTCGATGATGTCCTCGATGGTCTTTGGCTGATGGTAGAAGGATGGAATGGGCGGCAGAATGTGTGCCCCCATGTCCGCCGCCATAGTCATCAGTCTCAAATGACCTTTGTGAAGCGGCGTCTCTCTCACCACCAGAACGAGTTTTCGTCCCTCTTTGAGCGTCACGTCGGCCGCCCTTACAATCAGGTTGTTCGTGTAGGAATTGGCGATGCCCGAAAGGGTCTTGATTGTGCATGGCACAACGATCATCCCTCCGGTCAGGCAAGACCCGCTCGAAATGGCTGCCCCCATGTCCCTGTCGTCATACACGACGCTGGCCATGGCCTCCACATGAGAAGGGGTGAGCTGCGTTTCAATTTCGATGTTTCGCCTGCCGGATGCCGAGATGATCAGGTGGGTCTCAATCCCTATCTCTTTCAACAGGCCCAGGGTTCGGATGCCGTAAACAACGCCGCTTGCACCTGTTATCCCAACAACGATTCGTCTGGCCATGTTATCCCTTTTCCGGAGCCCTTCCCGTTAAAAAAATTTCAATGAGGCTTCGACCACGGCCCTTGCGAAGGCTGGGTCTTCCATATGGGCATCCACTTCCAGGATCTCGATTTCCGGTTTGAGCCCTGCCCGGAGCGCCGCCGTGAAGATTGCGTCCTCTTGCGGGTCAAAGGTCGGGCTCCCTGGGACGTCGAGCGAACACCATCCCTTGAGGGGAACCATGACCTTCACGGGACCCTTGGCCGGATTGAGCTTCTGGACGAAGGCCTGAGCCACCTCCTTCAGCTCCGCCGGGGACAGCCGGATCCAGGTCCGGTACTTGTCCAGGTCGTATTTCCTCCGCTCATGATACTCGGGCTTATACTTGGATTTCGCCGGGGTCATGTAATTGACGCTGCACGTGGAGATGATCTGCGGAATCCCTGCCTGGCCTGCCGATTCGAGCCGACGGGGGCCCGGATCCCGCATGAAGCCGTAAAGGTGTTCCCCAACGCCGCTAGGGGCTAGGTCAATCACACCGTGAAACAGCCCCTGAGAAATCATCTCTTCCATGGCCCGGTCACCGATGCCCGCCGCCGAGAACCCGATGACCTGGTATCCTGCCTGATCGAGCGCGTACCTGACTGAACTCGCGCATTTCTCGCAGGGCCCCAACATGGTCATGGCCAAGGCCTTTCCGTGCTCGCGCTTGGGGGAGGTGATGGTCTCTTTTACCATGCCGGCCATGGCGCAGGCCGCCCGGTCGATCACATTTTTCAGGAGATCCGAGAGCCCGGAGATCTCGATCACCGAATGGAAAAGCGAGATGTCGCCGGTGCCGATGTAACGTGTGGAAAGTCCCGGTAGGGCCGCAGTGGATGAGATCATCAGCTTTGGTAGGCCAAAAGGGAGGGCCCGCATGACTTCCGTGGCGATGAGGGAGCCCGTGGAGCCCCCAAGGCCCACGACCCCATGGATCTGGCCTTCCTCGAACCGTTCCCTGGCGATCCTGGATGCCCCAGCGATGACCGTGTTGGTGATCTTTGAGCGCTCCCCTGAGGATTGGATCTGGGCCAGCGTGTTTCCCGCCGCCGCGGCAATCTGGCCCGGCGTGATGTCGGCCCGGTAGGAATGGCCCACGCGCATGGAGACGTCCATCAAGAGCGGATCCACGCCCAGGGCCTGGATCCGCTCTCTCAAATACAGGGTCTCTTCGCCTTTTGTATCCATCGTCGAGATGATCAGGACCGTTTTCCGCATCACCTTCTCCGCCAGTGCTCATCCATAAATCGTAGATCCCTAAATGGAGCTTTCAGCTAAATTTTCCCGGCGAGGACCTTCTCTTCGACGTCCTTCTTGAGAACCTTCTTGTCGATCTTGCCTGAGTCCCCCACGATGGGGAAACCATCCATGATGACCACCTTTTCGGGCAGCTTGAACATGGCCAGTTTCTTGCCTTTCAAGAACGACACCACTTCATCGAAGGTCAAGGTCTGGCCTGCTTTGACCATCACGCAGGCGCAGCAACGCTCCCCCATCTCCTTGTCGGGGTATCCCACGATAGCAACCGATGCCACCTTGGGGTGTTCGTTGAGAAGACCTTCGATCTCCGCCGGGTAGATGTTCTGCCCGCCCCGGATGATCATGTCCTTGGCGCGCCCGAGGATCCAGAGACACCCCTGGTCGAACTTGACAATGTCACCGGTTGTGGTCCAGCCATCCGGGTCAAAGACCGTTGAAGTCAACTGCTCATCGCGGTAGTACCCAGCGGGTGCGTGGGGCCCCCTGAACCAGAGCACGCCGGGCTCCCCATCGGGGACCTCTGACTTGCCGGTCTCGTCCTTGAGCTTGACCACATTTCCGGGGAGCATCCTTCCCACGGTGCGGCGGCGCAGCTCCTTGGGATCATCGACCTTGCATCCGGAAACCGATCCCATGTCTTGTGTGCCCAGATCGCTGGTGATGACGGCCCCGAAGGCCTTTTCCGCCTCCTCGGCCACCTGTGGCGAGAGGTAGCCTCCGGCAGAACGGATAAAACGAAGCGAGCTCAGGTCGTATTTGGATGTGTCACACTCAAGCATCCTGACCAAATGCGTGGGCACAACGCCGATGGCGGTGGCCTTCTCCTTCTGGATTAGATCCAGTGCCCCCTCGGGTGTGAATTCTTCCAGCATGACGGTTTTTGCCCCCGCAAGCGGGGCGGCAAAGTAGGTCAAGGTCCCCGCAGCGCCCCCTGCGTGAGGGGCAATGGCCATGGTGATGTCATCCTGGGTGAGATTCCAGAGGTCGATCCTGGCCTTGGATGTGCAGACCCTGGGGGCCAGAGGCCATTCCACCAGTTTTGGGAGGCCTGTAGTCCCCGTCGTCGTGGTGAGGAGGGCCACATTCCAGAGCGGATCCAACCGCCGCTCCGCAAGCGCCCCTTCGTCGATGGGCTCGGCGGCCCGTTCCTTGGCAAGCTTCGTCAGGGAGTAAGTGTTGGGCGGCGCCGAGGCCGGGACCTCGTCATCAAAAAGAAAAATGTGTTTCAGGTAGGGGAAACGCTGTTGAAGGCCCTTATACATTTCGAGGTAGTCGAATTTGCGGTAGACATTGACGATGACGACGGCAGCCGCCCCGGTCCGTTCCACCATGTATTCAAGCTCTCGTTCTCTCAGGTAGGGATAAACGGTGAGGGAGATGAGACCGGCCCGTTCGCTGGCCACGCGCGCCAGAAATCCGTAGACGCTGTTGGGCGACTGGATGATGATCCGGGAAAATTTGGGGATTCCCATCTCCACCCATCTCGAAGCGATGGCGTCCACAAGCCTTTTGGCCTCGGCCCAGGTGACCCTGTGTTGGGAATCCACCAGGGCCTCCCTTTCACCCAGCTTGCGGGCATTCTTTTCATAAAAGTCATAGAAGGTCTCTCGAGTCCAATAGCCCTTATCAAGGAACTCATTAACCATTTTTTCTTTGTAACGAATCGGTTTCATTGAAGGCCTCCCCTGGGCAACGTTGGTCTTCGAACTGTCGAAGGCAGCCTGTTTCCGGGAAATCAGTCGTAGGCGGCGATTAGGACTTGGACGGGTCCTTTTTGTCCGAACGCGCACCTCTTGCCTTGATGCTCGCCTTGAAGGTCTCCCAGAACTTTTTGTCGGCGTTCTGCCAGGTTGATCCCCACCGTCTTTCAAAGTAGGAAGAGGGCAGACGCTCGTCCCAGTATTTCCATGGGTCCTCGCCCTTCTGCCTTGCCGCCAGCACATCCTCTAGAAATTCTTTGATGTGTGTGATCTCTTCTTTTGGGATGTAGGAGGCGGCCCCTTCCTTGATGGATTTTCTCAGGTTATCCGGGGAAAAGGCGTGAGCCGTCAGCATGACCGCCGGGATTTTTCGCTTGTTGGCGGTCTCCAGGAGGTCGTATCCTCTGACCCCCATGATATCCAGAATGACGATGTCAAACGTCTGGGTCTCCAGTAGCTCCCGGGCCGTCTCAAATGATTTGGCCGTCACGACATCGCACATGGGGAGCATTTCCTCAAGGACTTCCAGGATGTCGGGCTCGTCATCGACTGCAAGGATCTTTTTCCCATTCACCAAGCTGCCTGGCATGATTTCACTCCTGATCTAAGCGGTTCCGGCCTGCGGGCTCAGGCCCGTCCACGGAGTTGGCCCCCAGGTCCGGAACGCAGGAAACAAATAGGCTTCGTCCCTATAATCCAAGCTCGGACCATCTTGCTTCCACCTTTTTCACGATTTCCGGATCGAGCTTGATGGGAATGGGTTTTTCCTTCCAATCATAGGGAATGGTGGCATCCAGCAGGAGCCTGCCGGTGATGTCCCTGGCATCGATGGGAAGAGATGGGTCAAGCGGGGTTGAGCGGCCTCGCTTGATGACCTGGCTCCGGTTTGGCTGGAAGCGGAAGCTCAGGGCATAGAGCACCCTTGGGATGTCCCAAGCGTCGATATCCTCATCCACCACGATGACGGTCTTGAGGCCATAGGCCCCCATCTCGGTGGAGATGGCCGCGGTCAGAACCTGGTCCGCATGGCCGGGGTACATCTGTTTCATGGAGATGATGGCCAGGAACCGGCCCGACCCCTCCGGTGGACAATAGACGTTGCGGATCCCGGGGATTTTCATGTCCACAAGCTGCTGCCAGAGGGTAGCGCCGTAGGAAAGGGCCATGGTCATGTGGGTGTCCGTAACGGCCCTTCCCACCGTGGTGCCCCAGAGGATGGGATTGTTTCTGAAGGTGACGCACTTGACGTCAATGTAGTTCCGCGGGTCGGTCCCCACACCGGAGTAGTAACCCGTGTACTCGCCGAAGGGGCCTTCAGGGAGGAACTTGTTGGGATCCACCTCGCCCTCGATCACGATCTCCGCATGGGCCGGAATGGGCAGATCCACGGTCTCTCCCTTCACCACCTCGATGGGTTCTCCTCGAATGGAGCCTGCCACGTCATACTCCGAGACAAATGCGGATACTCGCGCTGCCCCCATGACGAAGAGGAGGGGATCGCAGCCAACGATTGAGGCCACGGGCATGGGTTTCCCTAGGGCTTGGTACTTTTTGAGCATGATATCGGCGTGCTTTCCCTTGATGAACTGGGTGCCCATCTTGTCCTTTTCCAAGAGCTGAGCCCGATAGGTGCCGAGGTTGATCCACCCCGTGTCCGGGTCTTTGCTGACGATGAAATGGGCCGTCCCGATAAATCTGCCGCCATCCATCGGATACCATTTGGGGACCGGGAATTTGAAGAGATCAATGTCTTTTCCCTTCCAGATGTTCTCTTTGCACGGCGCCTTGTCCACCCACTTGGGCGGGATCTTGTTTGCCCCCACATCCACCCAGCGCCGCATGAGGTCCACAAGCGTGGATCCCTTGGCCATGCCCATGATAATGGCAAGCCTGTCGGTCGTGGTGCAGACGCTTGTGATGACCGGGGTCTTGTAGCCCTTGACGTTTTCGAACAAAAGGGCAGGGCCGCTCTTCTCCTCGTTGAGCTTGGCGATGTGAGAAAGCTCCAGGTTCCAGTCCACCTCGGCCTTGATCCGGTGAATCTGTCCCTCCTTTTCACAGACCGCGATGAAATCTCGCATGCTCTTCATAAATCTGTTCTCCTCCTATTTCTATTTGGGTGTACGCCATCGCCCAATATCTCTGGCGACGGAGTCAGGCGGTTGGGATTTTGATGCGCTTCATGGCCCTTTCCATCAGCAGTTCAAACCCGCTCTTTTTGCCCAGTACGGACTCCGTCTTCTTCCGGCTCCACACCGTCTCCGGACGTGCCTGCACGATGAATATGTTTTCAGGGAATGGAAAGTCCCTGTCGATGGCCCATTCAATGTCCATGGGACAGCCGTAGTGTTTTTCGATGAATTTTGCGGTGGCAACCAGTTCCTTGATCTCTCGGTCCTCCATGCAGCATCTGCATTGCATGTCCGCGGCCACCTCCGCCTCAACCACTTCGCCTTTGTTCACATCAAAGACGCATTCGATCTGCTTGGTCGAAACAGTCCTTTCGCTGATCTCCATAACGATCTTGTCTACCACGAATTTGTCTGGATTCACGGACCCCGAAACCACGGTCTCCCCCAATCCCCAGTTCCCTTCGATGACCATCTTGGAGGGGTCGCCGTCGGTGGGGTTAAGAGTGAAGAGTACTCCTGCGGCCTTTGAATTGACCATCTTTTGGATGCCCACGCTGATGAGGACCTTGTCGTGGGGGAAATGGTTCTTGATCCTGTAGCTGATGGCCCTGGGCGTGAAGAGGCTTGACCAGCAACTCTGGACGCGCCGGATGATTTCGTCGATCCCCCGGACCCAGAGGTAGGTCTCTTGCTGTCCGGCAAAGCTTGCCGTGGGCAGATCCTCGGCCGTGGCGCTTGAGCGCACCGCCACGGGAAGGGAATCCACCCCGGCCTTACGGCAGAGTCTGGCGTAACGGTCCTGAATGGCTGATTTGGCGCCCTCCGCCATGGGGGCTTCGTCAACCAGCTTGCGGATCCGTCTGCTTGCATCCAGCAGGGCCTGGGTCTCATCAGGGTTCAGGTCGCGGAGGACCTGGTTCATCTCCTCCTGGATCCCAGATACCGTGATGAAGCTCAGGTAGGCGTCGGTGGTGACGGCAAAACCGGGCGGAACCCTGATCCCGGCCTTGATCATCTCGCCGAGGCTGGCATTCTTGCCGCCCACTCTGGAGAGTGATCCCCTGTCCACCTCTTCGAAATTCAAGACGTAATCCATAAGTCTCTCCATTTCCGGTTGCACTTCAGATCTCCACCGGTTCCCTCCCCCCGTGTGGGGCCTTTGTGACGAAGTGCCCACCCACGCCTTTCGAAAAAGAGGCAGTGGGCGGGCGTGGGTTCAAACCCCGAAGTGAATGTTCCTTAGTCCTCGATTCAACCGGCCTTCTTCAAAATGGTGACCACACCGGTGTCCCCGTCCACCCGGAGGATGTCCCCGGTCTTGATCACCGACGTGGCGAGGCCTGTCCCGGTGACGGACGGGACGCCGTACTCCCTGCACACGATGGCCGCGTGGCTCGTGAGCCCCCCGATGTCAGTGACGGCGGCCTTGATTTTGGTAAAGACCGGCGCCCAGGACGGATTGGTGGTGGGACAGACGATGATCTCGCCCGGCTGCAAGTCCACGATTTCCCTGAGGCGCTTCAGGACCCGGGCAGGCCCTTCCGCGATCCCTGCGGAGGCCGCAAACCCCTTGATTTGCGAGACATCCCCACCCGCCGAGACATCCACGCCCTTGAGCCATTCCTTGACCTTGTCGGTGGTGATGCCCCAGAGCATGATGGTGAAGGGTTCGGCCACTTCTTCCGGCGGGACCCCCAGAGCGGGAGGCTGAGTCCATTTCCTGGCCGCATCGAGGATCTTTTTCCGCTTGGCGGCTTTGGCCTTGTAGTAATCGCCCCTGAGCGGAATGTTGACCCCGAGTGCCCAACCGGTTGCCACTTCGGTGAGCATTTCAGGGATCTCGTAGCGGTGGAACATGAAGATGTCGTCCACTTCTTTCAGGAGGCCCCGTTTTACCAGGACGTTGCCGAATTGCCGGATTTTGCCGAACCAGATGGTGTGGAACCAGTGCTCCACCCAGAAGAGGTGATCCTCGGCATACCGGTAAATGGTCCGGATGGTGTTGTAGGCGTTTTCAAATGACGTCCGATCGTCATCGGTCTTGATCAGGCTTCGATATTCCGCGACGACCTCGTCTCTCTGCCTGTCGATATTATCCAGGGAGCGCTCGATCGTTTCACCGTTTTCAAGACGCTCAATGTAGCTCTTGATGTAGTTGAACGGGATCTCCATGTGGGTGAGCCAGCTTCCTTCAAAATGGAACCAGCCGCTGCCGCACGATACGTAGAACCAGGGGTCCTTGGCCTTCTCGAACTCCTGGATCCACTGCCTGCCGTCAGGGGTCTTGTCCATTTCCTTGAACTTATCCTTCACGGGCAGGTCACCCAGGAGCACCTCCTTGACGCCCCGGAGCGAGGTGGCAAGCCTTGAGAGTCTGCAGAGCTCCTCTTCCGGGCGAAACATGGACACGTAGGCCCCGGCCACCATCTTGCCGATGGCGCTCTCACTGATTCCGGGGAAAAGTTTACGGGCCACGTCGGCAAACATGAGGTAGGCCAGGTAGGTGAGGTTCAGCATCTCAAAATGATACTGCCATCCCTTGAACATCATGTTCACGATCTTGTCGAAGGCCTCCATGAGCTCATAGGAGACATAGTAGCCGCGCGGCGCAGGGAACACCTGGTCGTCGGGGGCAAATTTGGGGAGCTCGCTCGGGACGTTTAAGGCGATCATTTCCTTTCCAAGTGCCTGAAACTTGATCAACCACTTATCCCAGAGCTCGTCATAGTGCTCAAACACGTAAAAGACGCGTTTCTGGAAATGCGCGGCCTTTTCGCCGATCACTTCCGGAGGAGGCGGCTCAATGGCGCAGATATACATGTAGCCGCCGACCATCCGCTGGGCGATGCCCTGAGCGGGAGGAATACAGAAGACACGGGTGGTGTACTGGGATAAAGCGATCTGCCAGGCCTCCTGAAAGACCAGGTCCAGGGGGGGCATGGGTTCAGGCGCATGGATCTTGTCCTGATACCAGAATTGCCGTTTTTCCCACTCCGCCCGGTCCTTGGAAAAGAGATAGTGTGACGGGTACATCTCCTCCCAACCTTCGAGCTCCGGTGGGACCTTGAATTCGTGGGGGTCCGGAAACCTTCCAACTTTGTCCTCTGCCATTTCTCCACCCTCCTGCTTGTGGTTAGTGGTTGAAGCAAGAACGACGGGCTTTGGCCCAAATCACAGAGAAAGAAACACAGCCAAGGTCTGAAAAATGTTGCCTCTTGAAGGAAGTACGGCTTTGAAGGTTTCTAAGGGATTCTCCAAAACCACCTGCATTCTGCCTTCCGGTCAGACAGAGCGGATTCGAGAATTGGAGAGAGACATACCAAGAAAAGATCGGAGCATAATAAATGTCATGATTGCCGGATCAAAAAGAGGTGTCAATTTCATTTTTTTTATGCTATCCATAAGTTCAGTTTATGTATACTGAAATCGCATAAGGGGAATTTATCTCCGTGGTCCCTCAAGGTGGCCTGCCATGATCAACCTCAATCATCTCAGGGTCTTTTTTCACGCGGCCAAGAACCTGAATTACACGCGGGCCGCCGCAGATCTCTTCATCACGCAGCCGGCGGTGACGGCCCAGATCAAGACCTTTGAGGGGGTGTGGAACCTGAAACTCTTTAACAAGAAGGGGAAAAGGGTTTATCTGACCGATGAAGGGTTGGCCATCTATGAACAAGCCAGCAGGATTTTTGAATGCGAAAAGGAGATCGAGCATCTCATTGTTGAAATGCGGGAACTTAAGCGGGGCGTGTTGCGTGTAGGGACCACCAAGACCTATGCCCGGTATTTCATGCCCCTCATGATCAGCAGCTTTCTCGAGAAATACCCGAGCATCAAGATCCGCCTGGACGAAGGCAGCTCTCTCGATATGATCAACAGCCTTCACAGCCTCAGGAACGAAGTCGCCATTATTGCCAAGGCCGAAGAAGACCCCGCGGTCCATTTCGTGCCCTTCAGCCAGGAGGAACTGGTGATGATCATGTCGCCGAACCACGGCCTGGCCCAGAAACGAAAAGTCACCTTCGATGAGGTTGCGCAAGAACCGATCATTATGAAGGAGGTGGGGTCCGGCACCCGGAGGCTGGTGAACGAGCTCTTTGCGAGAAACGGTTGCGTTCCCAATGTGTTGATGGAGAGCAGCAATGCGGAGTTCATCAAGCAGCTGGTTCAGCGCGGGGAGGGCGTCGCCTTCCTGGTGAAGGAAGTCATTTCGGCCGAGCTGCGGGAGGGGAAGCTTGCCACGGCTTCCATAAAAGGGTGTCGGATGTACCTGGATGTGTCCATCGCCTACCTGAAGGACCAGTATCTCTCCCCCACCGCCAGGGCCTTTCTGGAGATCCTCGAAAACCTGGCGCTGGGCAAGATGGCCCATCAGGGCATGGGGGTCCTGATGGCAAGAATCCTCGAAAGACAGCGGGTGAAGCCCCAGGCCGATGCGGGAAAGTCTATATCCCTTTCTATCCAACCCCGGAGACCATCTCGTCCATGAGGTGTGCGGCCGCGTCTGCAAAGGCGGGGTCGTTGATGTGAGAATCTTTCTCCAAGACGTCGATCTTCGAGTTCAGTCCCTGTTTCAGGATCTCGACAAAAAAGGATTCCACCGGAGGGTCATACAAAGGGCCGTCTTTGCGGTCTGCCTCTGACCACCCTAAAGCCGGAATGAGGACCTTGGTCGTATCAGGGGCCCGATTCAGTTTCTCCACCAGTTGTCTTGCGATATGCTCGGTCTCGTTCCGGCTCAGCCGGATGGCGGAGCGGAAATCGTAGAAAAAGAGCTTTCGGTCTCCGAACTGGGGGGGGGGACGGTGTCGCGGGTGAATTCCAGGCCGGCGCAGTCAAGGCCGCCGGCTACCACCAACCGGGGGACCGTTCGATCCGGAGGAGGCATGAGCCCGTCTGGCCCGATGCCCCTGCAGTAGCCCGTCATCAGCTCATCGGCCAGTTCATGGGTGGCAAGATCCAGGATCCCGTCAAAATACCCCTCTCTCGCCAGTCCCTCCGGTGCCCGCTTCGAATGCTCGGCCCCTTCGGTGATGAAACCGAACATGGTCATGCCGATCCTCTTCTTGTTCCCGGGCGGCGCCCAACGGCTTTGGGCCATTCCGCAAACGGCGGCGACACCCTTGTCCAGGATGCCGGATATCGGGCAAAGAGGACATTTGCTTCAGTTCTCTTTGCCGTTCTCGCCATCGTTGTGAGGAGCGAACAGGGCATTGCCGACGCTTCCATGATTCCAGACAGCCCGGATTTATTATCGGGCAAGACGGCCCGTTGTCGTTTTCATCCTCTGGTGCCACCAGGTCTGCTGAAGTCGTTTTTTTTCCTGTATGCGCTGGAGCGTCAGATAACCGAAGGCAAGAAAGACCAGCAGCACATGCCGATGCCAACCGGGCCAGCTTCTACCTTCATGGTGATCCAATCCCAACTCTTCTTTCAGCTGCTGGTAGCCCTGCTCAATCCAGAACCGCTCATGGAAGAGACGAACCATCTCAAGGGTAGGCATGTCCTGGGGCATGTTGCTGAAGAAGTACCGAAGTTCGGTTTGTTTGTCTCCATGTCTTCGCTCGATGATCAGCCAGACTTCTTCATGGATGCTTCCTTTTCTGTACCCCTGGGCGGGAAAGACCCTTCTGGATATGGCCTCAATCACCAAAGGCTTGTCCCGGCAATCTTTCCGGATCTCCAGATGCTCCCAGTCTTTTTCCTCAACACACTTTCCCAACTCGGCCACCTTCACCGGCAAGGGGTTCGTTTCCGCCAGTTTCGGATATTTCCTGGGTCTTCCTGCTTTTTTCTCCTGGGAATCGGGGCCCTCAAACAACGGCGATTCCAGAAATACCGACGTATCCGAATGAATGCCGACGACATATCTCTTTTTCCGCTCGTCCAGTCCCCGGCGAAACTCCATTACATTGCCGTACCAACTGTCGGCTACCACCGCCCGATGGGAAACGCCATCCGCTTCGGCCAAATCAACCAACTCCAGGGCCATCTGCCACTTCTCCCGGTGATGGACATCTTCTGGCATGTGCGTTTTCTTTCGCAACGCCAAACACTCGGGATCCTCCGGATTATCCCAGCTTTGAGGAACAAAAAGCTCCATGGCGTAAGGCCAAGCAAAACCCTGACCCACATAGGTCATACTGACGCCAACCTGGCAATTATCCACCTTCCCAAGAGATCCGCAATACTGTCTGGCCACACAAACGCTATGATTACCCTTCTTGGGAAATCCCGTATCGTCAATCAACAGAATACCCTGGGGATCATCCGTCTCGGTGAGCATCTGTCTTCTGTATTCGCAAAATGCACCCTCGTGGTCCCACTTGGCCTCTGTCAGCAATCTCTGCATCCCCCTTTCCGAGGCGTGGACCTTCTCCGACATAGGCTCAACCGACTTTCTGTCCCCATCCATCATCAACCCGACGACGTACCCCTGAGCCAAGACACGCGCCTCATACCGCTTGATATAAGGACTAAATCGTGCCATGTAGTCGTCGATACCGAAAAATACGTTAGCTGTCTCCATGAAGGATACATACCAGATCGTTCATGGACAGTCAAGAATTATATGTCGGAGTAGAATTAAGATAAAAATATGATATTACATGGGTACAATTTTAGACATGCATGAAGAACCTTTTGCTTTAATATTAATCTCTTGTATTCAATATTGGAGCAATTTTTCTAGGAACTTCCGTTTAGAAACGGTGAAGGTGGATGTGAGCGCCAACAACCGGATCCGGGTGAACCCCCACAGCATGGCGACGCACGTGTAGGGGGTGTTTGCCGGAGGGGACGTCGTGACGGGTCCTTCGGCGGTGATTGATGCCACTGGAGCCGGCAGGAGAGCCGCGAAGGGGGTAGAGAGGTATCTTCAGGGGAAGAGATTGGAGTACAAGAACCCGGTGCCTGCGATCATTGCATATGAAGACTTGGACATGTCTGGGGTGAAGAAACGCAAGAGGCAGAAGATGTCGTGCCTGGCGCCCAAGAAGAGAAACAAGGGTTTCCACGAGGTAGGGCTTGGGTATTCGGAGATGGAGGCCCTCGCTGAGGCGGACAGGTGTCCGCAGTGCGGTATGAATCCCCTGAATGTGTTTGCGGAATAGCAGGATCGGAGTGTTCGGGAAGTGCACAAGGCAAAGCCATGAGAAAGACGGCCTTGCTGAAGAAGATCAATACAAGGGGGACAAGCCATGGCTAAGAAGGAGTGTTTTAATCTGTTTGACGAGATGTACAAGTCGAGGGACTACACATGGAGTGATCTGGTGAAGAAAGGCAAGATCATCTCTATATCGGGGACGGTGGCGACGGACGAGAATCACCGCACCCTGTATAAAGGGGATCTGCTAGGCCAGACCCGGTATATCTTTGAGAGTGTGGAGAAGGTGTTGAAGATGGCCCGAGCGAGTTTTGATGACGTGATCAAGACCACGGATTACATCGCGTCCCAGGCGATCAAAGACTATGGGAAGACGGCAGATATCCGGCGTGAGTTCTTCAAGGCAATTACCCCGCAGCCACGGGCATCGTGGTCCACAGCTTGCTGGCACCCAACTGGCTCATCGAGATCGAGTTCCTGGCTGTGCTGGATCAGTAAGAATCACCCTGGTATCTTTCTTATTGCATAATGTGCTGAAATGCCCTATACACAAGTATCTTGCGAGCTGGGTTGTATGTGTTGGTCTCAAGCCTGGAAGGATTCTCGGACTGGGCTGGAACTTACTATAACTTCACTAGGAAAAGGAGAGACAAATGGAAGGTGTTTTTTATGATGACCTAAGGACTTTGATAGACGCGCTGGATAAGGCGGAGAATCTGAAGAGAGTTCGTGGAGCTCACTGGGATCTGGAGATCGGAACGATTTCGGAGATGATTGCCATGAAAGGCGGACAGGCCACTCTCTTTGAGGATATCCCCGATTATGCCGGATATCGCGTGTTGACCAACGTGGTTCAGAACGAGGCGAGTCAGAGGATGGCCTTCGGTTTGAATGAGGAGATACCTTCCCCGGAGATTATCAGGAATTGGTCGGCCAAATTTGAAAACTATAAGCCTGTGCCTCCGAAGTTCTTGGATATTGGCCCGGTTATGGAAAATGTGATGATCGATGATGATGTGGATATCCTGAAATTCCCGGCTCCAAAATGGCATGAACACGACGGCGGACGTTACATCGGGACTGCGAACTGCGTCATTACAAGGGACTTGGACGGGGATTTCTGCAATGTGGGAACCTACCGGTGTATGGTGCAGAACAAAAAGACCATTAACGTTTACTCCGGTCCGGGTAAGCATGCAACGATCATGAGAAACCAGTATTGGGCCGCGGGCAAAGAGTTTCCAGTGGTAGTCACATTCGGACAGGATCCGCTTCTATTAGGATTTAGCATGATGTCCATGCCTTGGGGACGGGGAGAGTTCGAAGCCACAGGCTTTTACAAAGGAAGACCCGTAGAGGTTGTCAAGGGGCCTATAACCGGGCTGCCCATTCCAGCGACAGCTGAAATCGCTGTAGAATGCTTTATGAAACAGGGAGATGAAATGATGGAGGGACAGTTCGGGGAATGGACCGGCTACTACGGAAGCGTTGCGAAGATGTTTCCCGTAGCCCGGATTAAGGCGATTTATCACAGAAACGATCCCATCCTCCAGGGTCAGGCCCCGGTTCCACCTCCCGCCCATACCTGGTTTCCCATACCTCTGCACACGGTCCCCACATTGTGGAATAAGCTTTTATCAGCCGGACTTCAGGGGATAAAGGGCGTCTATATCCATGGACCGGGCAACCGGCCCGTGTGTGTGATCTCCATCGAGCAGAAATTCCAGGGACATGCAAAACAGGTGATCACCGTGGCTGCAGGTCTGCTGACCGGCGGCGGCGCCGTTGGAAAGTTCATTATCGTTGTGGATGATGATGTTGATCCGTCCAATCTGGGAGAGGTTTTGGCTGCGGTCTGCATGCGGTGTGACATTGAAAAACAGATCGATATTGTTCGGGGTTATCAGAACAGCCCTCTGGACCCTTCTCTGAATCCGCAGAAAAGAGCAAGCGGTGAAATCACGGAGGCAAAGATGCTCATTGATGCCTGTATACCATGGCATTGGAGGGATAGATTTCCACGCCCAGCAAAGGCATCCGATAAATCGCTACGGCATGTCCTGGACAAATTTCCCGAACTGTTCAAGTAATCACGCGACTCTTGTAGAAAGAGAGGACCTTGGAAATGACATCAAAAGGGAAAGGGATTAAATGGGTAGGTATAGACTACGGGCAATGCCTGATGACGCCCTCATCGCTGCGCAACCCGAGAATGTTTGGGGATATCGCGAAGCTGGTCGGAAAACATGAAATGATACCCGTGTGGATCGACAGGATGCGAAGGCTGAAGGAAAAATACAAGAGCTACAGTTTAATCAAGGAAGGCCACAAGGATGAAATCAAGTCATGGGTTTTGGATAACGATCACGAGGCATATGAGATATTCAATCAAAAAGAACAGGAACTTTTGGCACTGGCGCCGGGGGCACATGAATTTACCCTATGGATAAATAAAAAGGGACTCAAACCATGGATCGTCTCCGAGCTGAAGAAGACACTTGGTAGAGTCGGTTCCGATGCGATAACCAGGTTCTTGATAAACAAAGGAATGCTTGAGCATTTCTCGTATTTTGTAACGCCCCAGGGAAAGGTGGATCTCTCCACCGGTGAGAGCTTTTCCTGCTATGAAGGAACTTCAAAACAGTCGGGCACCCTATACGATCTCCTGATGAAAGAGCTGGCTGAAGAGGGTATCGAGCCTCAGGACTGTGTCATGATCGGTGATAAATTAAGTACGGATATTGTTCCGCCCAAGGAACGGGGGTTTGTTACTATACAGTATACCGGTCACATTGATATGGGCCCGTGCGAATCGACAGACTATTATGCAAAAGACTGGTTCGAGGTCAAGGAAATCATGGAGAATCTATTATAAAAGGAGGACTCAATGCCTGACAACAAATATGTTCTCATGAAATGGAAAGATGGTTGGAAGGAAGTGGTGGCCATTGCAGAAGACGCTGTCGGGTTCAACAAATACTATGTCATTGAACGGAAGGAATACTTCGGGCGACTCGTTTTTAACCGGCCCGATGGCGAATATCCGGGATTGATCGTCATTGACCGGGCACCCATGGAGATGGAAGAGATTGCCATGCTGAATGGAAATTTTGATGAGTGGAATTTGAGCCAGGTATCCACCTATAAGGAGGGCGACAGGGTAGAGTATAACTATGAACTTCAAAAGGATGAAGCAGGTTGTATTCAAGATGTCAAAAAAGAGATTGAGCAAGCTCTTGCCAGGCGTGGAGTTACAGCCAAAGGGATCCTTTCCATGCCTGATTCCGAGAGGTCCAGAGAGATCAAGACAATCGCATTGGATGCCCGTATCGTGGCTAACAAAGATCAGAGAGCGCTTAAAGAATTTATTGAAATCCTCTTGCGGTCCATTTGATTTAGCCGGTGAACGATATAATCTTGGAAAATGTTGATTGGCGTGCTTTAGGGTCGCCACGACACGTGGTTTAAAACACTGGAGAAAGTGCCATCGACGGAGCAATTTTAACCCTTAAAACGATGTTTTTGGTTCCGAAAATGTTTCTTTAAGAATGAAGCCTTACGCCGAGAGCAAACCAGGCATTACATACCGGACTGTATCTGGCACATAACGAATCGGTGCCATAAGAAGGGGTTCCCTCGCAAGTTTGCCAGAGACCGCCGTCGTTACCTCCAGTGGTTGCTTGAGGCCAGGAAGTGCTACCACCTTAGCGTGCTCAATTACACCGTGATTTCCAATCACGTTCACCTTCTTGTCAGGGATGATGGTGTTAGAGACGTAATACCCAGACAAATTCAATTGATTGCAGGGTCGAGTTCGTGATGAAATTTCGCCTTTGCTAACTGATTTCGCGGAATAGCGGTTATTGCAGGCCCGAGACGGGATTTGATGCGCGGAGCAAATGATAGCGTCTGGCCTCCGAGATTAAAGGATAAATGAATACTACCAGCGAACGGGTACTATTCATCTACTCAGGCCACCAGAAGGATGAAACGAAAGAGATTGCCGAGAAACGGCCTCCGTTGCGGTTGAAGAGCAAGTCTGAGTACATGGATTTCACTCGTGAGACAGCCGAGAGACAGGCACGCACTCCAGATGCTCAATCAGCCGCATGAGAACAACGCTGATGTGCTTTCGGTAATGGTTCTTCATGATTGAACCCGCGCCGTCTCAGGTTGCGGGCTACACCGGCAACGTGAACAGCCACACCAGACACACGATGAAAAGTGTGAGCATGATTTCAGTCATGGTTTGCCTCCTTTCCAAGCATTTTGAGTTGGCGGGCTTCGGCGTCGACACGGGGGCCGGGGGATAAGCAAGAAACATCCTTGCTTCATTACCGGTCTCCTTCTCTTGCGTTTCCCCCTCACGTCTAGCTAGACTCCTACGAGCAAAGTTTTCCAAGAATCATGCCAAATAAGCGTTTTTCTAATACGTTTAATAATTTCGTCATGTTAGACAGTATTTGAGGTCAATGGGTCAACAATAGAGGCGGATAGATGGGAAATAATTTCCCCATATTAGAGAGATTCTTTTTTATAATTGGTCATTTGGGGATTAAGGTGGGAGGGTAGGGGACCGCCGGCCCCTCTCCCCTCCCACTCTACAGAATGCTGTCCCTCTTAGATCTCTTAGGTATCCATATCATATCAGCTAGTTAGATGGTAAGCCTTATCGCCTTTGAACTTTTGGGAATGGGAGGAAGCACCACGGAAGTCTTTGAAGCCGGGAATTGCGATTTATAGCAGCTGTACGACCCCGCGATTGGAGAGGTTATCCGACATTTCTTCTGTAATGATCCTCCATCCTGGCCAGAGCGATAATCATGGAATCCTTATGGACGTCATGGCCGACATATGTGATACTATCTTTCATGACCTGCCTCCTTTTTCTGGCTCTGTGTTGATCGGATTTCACCTATCTACATAACCCACCTTTAAAAGCGGCAAGGTAACTATCTTTTACAGTTCAACCATTATGTC
Source organism: uncultured delta proteobacterium (assembly GCA_963830155.1). Lineage (GTDB taxonomy): Bacteria > Desulfobacterota > DSM-4660 > Desulfatiglandales > Desulfatiglandaceae > CAWHLE01. The sequence goes on from CAWHLE010000007.1 coordinate 556,844, forward strand.
TAGAAGACACCTATTTTTAGCCCTCACCGGTGGCCTGTTGTTGGGCCTTCCCTGGTCTGTTTCCCCTTTGTTTTTTGTCATTTTCATCGCCTGGGTGCCCCTTTTACTGCTGGAGGAGGAAACCCGGGATCACCCAAACCACTACACCCTATTCAATTATGCCTTTGTCAGTTTCTTTTTGTGGAACGTTTTAGGGTCCTGGTGGATCACACAAGCACAGTGGTTGGGGGCCATCCTCATCATGTTGGCCAATTCCCTTTTACAGGCCCTTGTTTTGTGGTCCATAAGCCGCGTTCGAACAAGCCTGAACATCCCCCTTTTATTTCCTTTTCTGATTATCTGGATGGGATACGAGCATTTTCATGAGTCCTGGGACTTGGCCTGGCCCTGGTTCAATCTGGGCAACGCCCTGGCCACAGCACCCAAACTCATCCAATGGGCTGAGTATACAGGTCTTCGCGGGGGTACGCTCTGGATTATTCTGACCAATTTTGCGATCTTTAAAATAGTTAAGACCTATCGGAAAAGGGGTTTGGGATCCATCGCTTCCATGGGGGTTTTAACCGGTCTGCTGGTTTTCATCCCTGCGCTGGTCTCCTATCAGATGTTTGCGAATTTCAGGGAGGAGGGAGAAACCGTTACGGTGGCCTTGATTCAGCCCAATCTGGATCCATACACGGAAAAATTCGTGCCGGAAAGGCAAGCCCGACACCTGGAAGAATTTTTCAGGATAGCGGATTCCATCTGCGACGAGGAAACCAAATACCTGTTCGGCCCCGAAACCCTTATTGTACAGCAGATTGACGAGAGAAATCCTTCCGCATCTCCTTACTATCGTCAGTTGTTGGATTTTCAGGCAAGACACCCTAAGCTCAACTGCCTGGTGGGGGTCCACAGCTATCAAAAAGTTGTGGGGGGGACGTCCCGCCCGGGAGCCGTTTCAACCAGGAAGAAGGCTTCTTCTACGAGGCCTTCAATACCGCCCTTTTTCTTTCACCTGGATACGCACCCCAATTCTATCACAAGACCAAGTTGGTCCCCCTGTTCGAGCGCATGCCTTTCGTGCAATATTTGAGTTTCCTCGGAAAATACTCCCTGGAACTTGGCGGATATATGGGAACCTACAGCCTTCGTCAGGAGAGCCATGCATTTGTATCCCCCGATCATTCTGTTGGCATTCTGCCCATCGTCTGTTTTGAGTCGGCCTTTGGTGACTACTGCGCCCGGAACCTACCGGAAGCAAAGGGCTTTATCTGCATGATCACCAACGACGGATGGTGGAAAAACACGCCCGGTTATCGCCACCACTACAATTTCAGCCCCGTTCGTGCCATCGAATGCCGCCGGGATCTGGTACGGGTGGCCAATACCGGGATCTCAGCCCTCATCGACGCAAAAGGCATGGTGATTGCCCGCACGCCCTGGTGGAAAAAGGCCACACTCAAAGGTCAAATCCATCTTCGTCAAGGCCGGACCTTTTTTGCCCGGCACGGGGACTTTTTGGGGCGTATCTCTATGTTTTGGGGGGTTCTTCTCATTGTGTGCGGCGAAATTGGAAACGGCGTTCGGAAAAGGCAAAGATCCAAAAATGCAGGACGTTAGGATCATGCATCGTAAGACCATTCACGACACACCCGTGGGGAAGACCATGATGCGCTGGCTGGCTCTGATCATTTTTCGATTTACGGGCTGGAAACCAGCGGGGAAAAGACCGTACCTCTCCAAATACGTGATCATCGCGGCACCGCACACCTCCAATTGGGATTTTTTTTACACCATCTGCCTGGCGTTCATCCTTGGCATCAAACCCTCCATCATGATGAAGGCCGGCTGGTTCCGTTGGCCGATGGGTCCATTTCTAAGATGGTTGGGAGCCATTCCCGTCGATCGCTCCAAATCAAACCATGTTGTGGCACGGTCGATTCGGGCCTTTCGTGCATATCCACGAATGGCCCTGGTGGTTTCTCCTTCGGGAACCCGCAGGAAAGCCATGTACTGGAAAACCGGCTTTTATCATATCGCCAAGGGAGCGAATGTCCCCATCGTGCTGGGGTATCTTGATTACCGACGCAAGGTTGGGGGCATCGGGCCGGTCGTTCATCCGTCCGGAAATATGGGAGCGGATATGAAAATCATTCGGGACTTCTACGCCGACATCTCAGGTAAATATCCTAAGAACGCACTCAGCGCTTCTGCGCTGGCTGAGTGACAAATGCCCCTATGAAAATGGGGCCGGGGGCTCCTGGCAGGCACGAGTCTTTTCTGCCGGGCTTCATCCTTGCTTGAGTCTGTCCCGCAACTCCCGCTTCAGGACCTTTCCGGCGGGGCTTACTGGTATGGCATCGAGAAAGATCAGGTCCCGCAGCTTTTTGTAGGCGGCCACCTGGGAATTGGTGTGATTTAAAAGCAGCTCCTTGGAGGCGCTCGCCCCTTTTCGTAGTTGGACAAAGGCAACCGGCGCCTCTCCCACCTCCATATCGGCCCTGCCGACCACCGCGCACTGCTCCACGGCAGGGTGCTGGAAGAGCACCTCTTCCAATTCACGGGGGTAGACATTATACCCCTTGTAGATAATCAAATCCTTCTTGCGATCGGTTATGTAGAAAAAGCCGTCTTCGTCTTCGCGCCCGATATCCCCCGTGTAGAGCCACCCACCCTTCAGGTCCCTGGCCGTCTCCTCGGGCTTGTTCCAATAGCCCTTCATCACCTGAGGGCCCCTGATGCAGATCTCTCCTTCCTGGCCGACCGGAAGCTCTTCGCCTGTCTGCGGATCCACCACCTTGCACTCGGTGTCGAAGACCGGGAGACCGACCGATCCGGGGCGGATTTTGGTTCGATCCGGCGGGTTGCTTGTGGCCCCCATGGTACACTCGGTGAGGCCGTATGCCTCGCACACCGCCCCCGAAAAGGCCCGGAGCATTTTCTCCAGTATGGAGAGGGGAAGCGGCGCAGCCCCGGAGGCCACGTATTTGACGGATGAGAGATCATAGGTATCAAAGCCGGGAAGGTTTACAAGCGGTATGAAGAGCTGGGGCGCGCCCCCGAGCCCTGTGGCCTTGTACTTTTGAACACCATCGAGATACTCCTTCGGATCAAATCTCGGGAAAACCACCATGGTCGTTCCCCCGTAGACCAATCCATTCAGATACCCGATGGTCCCCATGGCGTGAAACCATGGAACCACGACCAGGGCGACCTCCCGATCCATCGCTGTCACCCTGTCCCGCAATGGATTCACCCCAGGGGGAAAGACCGGTGTCGGAATCCCGTCCCGCATTTCGATCTGTGCACCGGATGCCCAGTTGGAAAACTGCATGGCATTGACCAGCACGTTTCGATGGGTGAGCATGACGCCCTTGGAAAGGCCCGTTGTCCCTCCCGTGTAGGCAAGATGCGCCAGATCATTGTATACGTCGATCTGGACCCGGGGCGCTTCAGGCGGATGTGCTTTCAAGAGGGCCGTCATTTCCAGCGTGTCCGGAACCGGAATTTTTCCCAGCGGCTTCAAAGGCGCGATGATCGGGTTGTAGCAATCCGCGATGCTCGTGATGATGACCCGCTCAACTTTCGTGTCCGGGATGATTTGGGCGATCCCCGGGTACAAGAGATCCAGGGTGATCAGCGTGCCCGCCCCTGAATCATTAAGCTGGTAGCGCGCCTCTTTAGGTGCAAGGAGCGGGCTCAGCGGCGTAAAAATGCATCCTGCCTTCAAGGCGCCGTAGTAGGCGATGGCGAATTGAGGGCAGTTGGGGAGGTGGATCGCCACCCTTTCCCCCTTTTCCAACCCCATGGATGCGAGACCGTTGGCAAAGCGATCCGCGAGGTTCTTGAGCTCCCCAAAGGTCAGCTCCATTCCCCCGAAAATGATGGCCAGACGGTTGGGAACCCGGGCCGCCGTGTGATCCAGGAAGGAATAAATCGGCTCCTCAGGGTAATTGAGACTCCTTGGCCATTGCTCCGGCCACGCCTTAAAGTTTTTCGGCATGAGATCCCCTCCCTTTTCCAAAGGTTGATGCCCGTGTGAAACTGGAAGATATCGCCGATGGACCAAATGGAATGAACTTCAAGCTCCCGCCGGCGCTCCGGGAATCCGGCGGGGGCAAGCGGATACGTTTTGAGGCGTTTTCCCATGTGGAGGCCCTCTTGAGAGGGGTCAATTCGAGAACAAAGGGATCAAGAAGAAAGGACAGGGGACATATTATCAAAAAACCTGAAGCTGTCAATTGTTGGGGAGCCCTCCCACTGCTCCCCCTCCCTGACTACCAACTTCACGGTGATTTGATCATTTCGGTTCCGCCAAGATGTTGTGGTTCACAAACTGGCATTGGTCTATGCAGAGGGATAGCGATGCAGTCAAGATCGGGGGATTTCAGCATAGTCGGTATTGTGTCGAACACTTGAACGTCACAACCCTTCTCTCGGCCAGCATCAGGTCCTTGCCTGTCCCGGGGCTTCTGCCCCGGCGTTTCGCTTTGTCCCTCACGCAGAATTTCCCGAAGTCGCTGATCAGGACATCCTGGCTCAAAAGTGGCGAAATATTTTGCGGCCTCTTCGGTCTGTTTCCTGATTGTCCGGGTTGGATATTGATATGGGGAAATATGCATGACGCCCTGGGGTTGAGTCAAGCGGGTTGGTGTATCAACTTGAGATTCGATCGGTCCGCAGGATGGTCTTTGATCTGGATATAGCCGAGAAAAACAGCCGGATGGGTTGGGTCATGTGGCAAGTTGTGTAATTTCCAAATGCTCGGAGGGGTAGTCTTCAACAGTCCCTACGAATAGGGCTCTCCCCTCTGAAATGCATGGGACGCCTGAAGCACCATATCGTCTTCAAAGTGCCTCTGACAGTTGACATAGTAATATATATGCCTATTCTAGCTTCTAATGATTAACATCTAGGTTTAGAAGGAGGTATTGAGATGGCTGAAAAGGATGTACACGAGAAGAGATTTGTCTGGGTAAAAGACAAGGCCGGAAACGAATATGTATGCCGGGTCATGGACCTGAAAAACCCTAAAAAGGTCTCAAAAGAGGACCTCAAGAATTGTATTGACGATGCATCGCGAGCCATTCCTGTAGGTGACTAGCAAAAGATCGGCTTCGGCCTAATTTGTTGAGGGAGCAGGGTCTTCGTGACCCTGTTTTTTTTCCAGATAGGGAGGTTGGGTCATAGACTTTTCTTTTGGCACATATTATGAGGCCCTGGGATCAAAGTGGCAGACATGCTGGCGCCTGGGCGCGAAACGGTCCGGTCCCTGGATGACGGGTTTTCCCACTGCCTTGGCAATACCTTTGAGCATCCCCCTGAAGACCCACTCATGAAAGGGATAGGAGGTGTACCAGTATAGAAGCCCTGAGAGCCCTTTTGGCACGTATCGCGACAGCTGCTGCAGCTCTGTTCTGCCTTCCTTCATCGGGTGTAGGTTGAATTCCAGGGAAGCCTCACCCGGGAATTTCATCTCAGCAATGAGATGAAGGTGAAAAGGTTCCTCCACCTCGAGGACCCGGAAGAAATCCACGGCGTCCCCTGCATAGAGTAGGACAGGATCCCGGCGACCCCTCCGCAAGCCCATGCCCCCCACCAAGCGGTCCATGACACCCCTCAGGACCCAAAGAGCGTTCGCTGAATACCATCCCGTTGAGCCTCCGATTTTTACTATGGGTTTCCAAACCTCTTCAGGGGCGGCGTTCAGGACGATCCGGTACCCAGACTCCATGATGTCACCCCCACTGTAGGAGGCATCCCCACAGTGGATCCATTCAGGAACGGACGGTTGTCCTGCATCCGTCCAACAGGTCTCCACGCACTGGTTGCGGACGCGCCCCAGGGCAAGACGGATAGTCTGGCGGCAGCTCATCAAGTCCTGAGGAATGAGGGACCTGATACGATTTTCTTGACAGATAACGGGATTTCGGAGTCCCTCCGTCAGAGGTCTGGCGATGTAAGCAGGCACCGGTGTAACCAGGTGAATCCAGAAGGAACTCAGTCGCGGAGTAAGCAAAGGGACCGAGATGATCCAACGTCTTGCGAGACCGGCTTCCTCGGCATAAATCTCCAGGAGGCGACGATAGGTCAGGATGTCCGGACCTCCGATATCGAATGTCCCACCGGTGGTTTCCGTATTCTCCAAGCAGCCCTGAAGATAGTTCAGCACATTGCGAATGGCGATGGGTTGAAGAGAGTTTTTTACCCACCGGGGCGTGATCATGATTGGAAGGCGCTCCGCCAGATAGCGGAGAATCTCAAAGGAAACGCTGCCTGAGCCCAGAATCATGGCAGCTCTCAGAAAGGTGGTGGCAACCCTTCCGGACTGAAGGATCCTGGCCACCTCAATACGGGATTTGAGGTGCTTGCTGAGGGCGTCACTCTCCTCACCAAGGCCGCCGAGATAGATGATCCTTTCCATCCCGGCTTCATTTGCGGCCTTGGCCATATTGTCAGCGGCCTTGCGGTCTGCCTCGGCGAAGTCCTTGTGACGGGCGCTCATGGAGTGAACGAGGTAGAAGGCAGCCCAGCAACCCTGAGCGGCTTTTTTCAGGGATCCCAAGTCCAGCACATCGGCCTGGGCCATTTCCACCAGAGGGTGATCGGCCCAGGGACGGGATTGAAGTTTGGACAGAGAGCGTCCCAGGACACGCACCCGATGGCCCGAGGACAAAAGCTGCGGTACCAGCCTCCCACCCACATACCCGGTGGAGCCGGTGACGAGAACAGGCAGCGAGCGCATATGCTATCCTTGCTCCTTTCCTCCTCTCTCCCTGTCCCTAAACATGATTCCGCAACTGAAGATCGGCAGGGTGAGGATTGAGGTAGGTCTGTTTGGCGAGATAGGGCTGTTGGTACTTCCTAACATAGTGGTTTATAAGGGTCACAGGGACGATGAGTGGGATATACCCACCTCGGTACTGATCGAAGATCTCCATGAGCTCTTGCTTTTCATCGGGTGAGAGATCATTCTTGAAGTATCCCATGAGATCATAGAGCACGTTGGCATTCTTTTTCACGGTGGCCTTAAGGCCTAAGGCTTCCATCAGAAAGCTCTCATACTGATTATAAAGCGACTGCACGGGAACAGTCTTGCCGGCCGCAACAAGATTACCAATCGCCCGGTGATGCTTCTCACTGTGCGCGAGGATCAGCAGCTTGTTCCGGGTGTGGAAGTCCACGATACCGCCCAGACCCTCTTTTTCGAGCGCCTTGACCCGTTTTTCGGCCCATGCGAGCATGCGGTCCGTGTGATCGACATGGGTGCGGACGGTGATAAGACGGGAGGATTGAGGATTCCCCACGAGGCGCATGGACTCCCGAGGTATCCCCAGTCCGCATTCAACCTCAGGACATACAGGAACAAGTTCCACATACTGCCCAAGGGTATCGGTTATGAATCGATCATGTTTATGTCCGGCGTCGAAACGAACATTCTCTCCCAGGAGGCAGGTGCTCACACCGAGTCTGATACGCTCTGTCATAGGAATCCTACCATTCTTTAACTGAAAGCTCATTCTCTAAGTCAGAAGAGAAACAACCGGCCTGGCCTTGGTATTTCTTCAAGGGTGCCAAGGACGATACCCGAAATCGAAAACAACGAAAAGTGATTCCGTCTCGAATGCACCGAGCAGGGCGGGCCTTTTCGCGTGCGCTAGGCTCGGAGCGCAGCGGACGAGTATAGACTCGCTGCATGAATGATAGCGAAATATTGAATTACTAAGGCAGAAAGAAAACGAAAACGTCAAGTCAAATTGGACAAATTTGGGCCGAATGGACTTGAACTTGGAAGCCGACAGATTCTGGATCATCCAATCCGGTAAGCCTGGAAAGGCCAAATTTCTTCACAATTCCTAGTTTTCATTTCGATCTCCGGCCTGCTCTATCTGCTTCACGGGGTCGCTTCCCTGACCTAAGAGGGATGGTCTATCAACATGATATCCCCATGGAAATCGGCCCCAGTGGCTAGTTTCTTTGGCAAGATAGACCCAGGAATCGGGAGAGGGAGCTGGCGGGTTCATTCGCTCAGATTAAAGGCCACCCGATTATTCTTGACAGAAATGGCTTTTGGGGTCTTAACTGACATGAACCAAGTGCATTCCGTCTAATTTACATAAAACCAAGAATCCTGGAATCCTAAAAACTGCAATTTATATAGTTGCGGTGGGTTAAGACATCCGCACTATCCAGGGACTTTTAGGCCACAAAGATGTCAGCACGACCATGATTTACATGCATGTATTGAACAAGGGAGAACATGGTGTCCGTTGCCCGGCAGACGGTCTTTAGGCCGTTTTTACAGACTGCAGCAATAATTCAAGCCTCGCAAAGTATACACTTTGTGGACAAAAGTTCAGTGGAAAGCGAATCGCAGGCGTCGATTGCCCAGCCATGGGATGCGGGGGTCAACGGCGGCCTGTTCGAGTTTTGCATCAAGATTGGTCAGAAGGTCTGCCGCAGCCTTCTGCTGTGCAAAGCCATAGACGTTGACCTCGATCACCTCGCCGCGAAGTTGAACGCGCCCCTGGATTCCATCGACGAACTCTCGATGGATCAATTCCGGGGTTTTGTTGCGATGGGTGGGTCCAAGGTCGTGGCGGAAGTTATCCACGGCCTGGTAAGCGAGCAGACGCAGCGACAGCATAGTCTGGATGGCATTGAGGTTCAGAGAAGGCAAACGATCTACCCCCAGGAAGGTGTTCTCGGCGAAGAAGTTTTCGATACGCCAGCGTTTGGTGTACGCCGGCATACCGGTAGCGGCGGTCATTTCGACGGCAGGAGTGACCAGAGCGAAGTATTTACCGTCGCGGCGTCGCTTCAGTAGCAGCCGCAACGGACTGTCGAAGTTCGCCATGGTCGTGTAGAGGGTGGCAATGTTTCCCCAGATGGTCCGGTCAAACCTGTCGAGGGGGACGGTGTCAAATTCCTCGGTGCGTTTCGGTGAGGACTTGACCGGGGTTAGGACCATGACGCCACAGCGTTCATGGAGTTCCTGGATGAGTTGACCACAATACCATTCCTTGTCGGCGACCATGAGAAAGTCCCGGCCGAGCACATGGCGCGTACAAGCGGCCAGCTCTCGGGTGATTTGTGAAACGGTTGTTCCGGAGTAAGCGGCCAGGGCGATGAGGGGTTTTTTCGACTCCTGATCCTGGGCGTAGAAGGTGCGAATCGCTTTGCCGTAACGATCCTCTTTGGTCAGGAAAGAAAGCTTCATTTCCTTGCGGGAGTAGGTTTTGAGGTTGTGGCCATCGACATTGACGGGAGAACCTGGTTTGACCTGCCCGAGCGCCACCAAACGTTTGCCCATCGCGATCTGGAAATCCAGCCCGTCTTTCACGGGGACGCTTTGGAGAAAGCGGTACTGTGTGCTCGCTGAGGGGAGAAAGGGGAGTCCGGCAAGCAGGCCGAAGTCCGCGCGGCTTACGGAATCAACCGCACGGATACCGGCCGTATAGCCGAAAATAGACTCAAAGACGATGCCCAGGGCGATACGCTCCTTCGGGATGCCCTCCTGCTTGGCTGGTCCCCAAGAGCCGGCCAAGCCGTGACTCCCCAGTTGCAGGAGGTAGGGGATGAAAAAGAAGCCACCGGCGCTGGTCGAGGTTATGCCGCGTTTGAGCAGGGCGGTCACCTCATGATCGAGACCGTGGCGTGTGATGACCACCTTCCGCGGTTTACATGCACCGTCGAGAACCTCGATCTCCTCTTGGGCCAAGAGGCGTGGCGGGAGCGACGCGGATGTCAGCGGTTTTTTTTACCAAGGCCGTAATCGGCGAGCACCTGCGCGACGAGCCTGGCGCTAACGGCGAAGCCGAGTTGTGTGAGCTCCGCGGCGATCTGGTACATGTTCAGATCGGTCTCGTAGCGGCGGCGGATGATGATCGCCTCGACCTCTTTGGTGCGTTTCGGCGCGGTTTGTGGTCCCGTTCTCTTGGGCAACAGGTCCGCCGGCAACCCGTTGAGGACGGCGTCGCGTGTATCGTAGTAGGACTTGCGCGTCTTGAAACCGAAGGCTCGGGCCAGTTCAATCTTCGGGAGATCGCAGAGTTCGCCCAGAGTGATCATGCTGACCTTCTTTTGGACCGATTGCTCTGGGGAGAAAGTGATGGCTTTGCCTTCCCGGTCGGTGAGAACGAGGGTACCGTTCTTAACGCTGACTTCGATATCGATGGCAATATTCATCTGGACTCCTTTCCTTAAGGGAGGGGTCCATGATAACAGGATGGCGAGCAAATGTATACCTACTTATTGCACTTAATGGATTAAGGCGATCGGGCGCAGTGTTTAGGCCAGCAATCATAATCAGTAAATCCAGCGCATTCTGAGGTTTTTTTCATGGATGTGGCGCAATCAAGGGGTGGAGTACGGGCTTTCAAGTGCAGTAATTAAATATACATATGCTCATCGCTAAAACATCCAAGACCAAGACTTTATTCACGCACAGTACCGAGAAGTGATTATTGGAATGATGCTGAATTATTGCTGGTGGAAGGGTTTTTTCATATTCTTCCACCCAGCTCTCGATTTGATTTTCAAACCGTTCCATTTGTTCTTCGTCAAGTCCTTCCGGCGTATATCCCATCTGGAGCCAACCGATAAGATGACTCAAAATCACCTGGCCGTCAAAGCCCGAGTCTTTCTTTATCCGCTCTACGCTTTGGTCGATGCTCAAACTTTCGCCATCCGGCCAAATGATCCTCCTTTCGGAAGAATCGACTCTCGCGCCATCCAAGGCATTAAAGACGCAATCCACGGCTTCCATGGATTCAACGCCTTCCGAGGAACCCATCCATTCAGAAAAGTCTTCCAAAAAACCGCCCCCCCGGTTCGATGACTTCTTCATGTGCCGCCTCTCTCCGTCTCCTTAGCCTGCTTCATCCTTGTCTGAGAATATTCAATGGATAGATCGATCCATTCTTCTATCAATTTCTTGAATCGCCTGTAAACTTCAATCTGCCCCCGGATTTCATCGACCCATTCCGGCCGCACATACTGGGTCCGGCTCTTCATTTTATGGGTGTAGCTCAGTTGATAATAGGGGCCTTTCTTTTCGGCTGGCGCCTTGTATTGCAACGAAAGGTTGCCCGGCCGCATCGGGCCCAATTCCGATAGTTCAATTTTTATCTTCCGGATCCCATTTTCCAGTTGTTTCAGTTCTTCCGTTGTCATATGGTATAGCATATATATGCTATACTATTTTGTCAACCCCTTTTTCACACGGAGAACGCAATGAAACTATGGGTCCATTGGTTCAACGCCGTCCTTCTCTTAAGATCCGCCTGCTCCCGAACGAAAACCTTCCTGTGGTTCATCACCTGCCTGGCCGGAATGACCGTGAGAATCGATCTCTTGGGTGTTACCAGCATCGTCCGCGCCATGGGGCTTCAAGCAATTTTGTTATGACCGGATACTCGACTTTTTCCATGGAACAGGCCTTGGGCTGGATAAACTTTCATTGATTTGGACGCAGACCGTGCTCAAGATCTTCCCCGATGTCCCGCGCGTCAACGGTCGGCTCCTCCTCGTCGGAGACGGAATCAAAATACCCAAGGAAGGCAAGAAAATGCCGGCGGTCAAGGGACTCCATCAAGAATCCGAATCGAACTCAAAACCCGCCTTTATCATGGGCCATTCCTTCCAGGCGGTCGGCATCCTTGTCGGCGCGCTCAAATCCGTATTCGCCGTGCCTCTTATCAGCAGGATTCACGAGGGGGTGGTCGTTTCAAATCGGGACAAGAAAACATTGCTGGATAAAATGATAGCCATCATCGAATCCCTGGGGATTGATCAACCCTTTTACTTTATCGCCGATGCCTATTACGCCAGCGGAAAAATCGTAAGAAAACTCTTGAAAAATGGGAACCATTTGATCACCCGGGTCAAAAACAATGCCGTGGCGTATTATCCGGCCACGGAAAAGAACGCCGGCCGAGGGAGAAAAAAAGGTGTATGGGAGAAAAAATCAACCTCCGCGAACTTGTTCGGAGATCCGGAGTCGATGCTTACGGCCCCAAGTCCGATTTATGGCGAAACCAACAGGCCAACTCCGGTATCTCTCGGTCGATCTGATCTGGCGCCCGGTGGGGATTATGGTTCGTTTCGTGGCGGTTCTTCATCCCGCCCGGGGAAAATGCATCTTGATGTCAACGGACCTGACTCTGCCACCCGCTTGAAATCATTCGGTTCTATGGGCTCAGGTTCAAGATCGAAGTGTCCTTCAAACAGGCCGTCAGAACCATGGGGGCTTATGCCTATCATTTCTGGATGAAAACCATGAAACCGATAAAACGATATCTCCGGCGATCAGCATATTCATAAAAAGCCGGAGAAGTATCGACAGGCGGTTCAGAGGAAAATGGACGCATACCACAGATTTGTGCAAACCGGTTTGGTCGCCCAGGGACTCCTTCAGTACCTCTCCGCTTCCTTCCCTCGACTGGTGTTCTCTTCCTTCGGGTCTTGGTTCAGAACCATTCGAACCGATTTCTCTCCTTCCGAGCTTGTCACCGCCATCGCCTTGCGTCAGAGCCTTCCGGAATTTCTCTCGGATTCGTCCCAAGATTCAATCTTCAAGAAATTCATCATCGAAAGAATAGACCTCAATAGATCAGAAGGGATTGCGACTTGTGGCGTGATTCGATCTCTTCAGTATAAATGCGGTACTGTCAAGGAAGATAGAGCAGACGTACCTAAGAAACGGGTGAGGGGGTCTCTGAGCCCATTTTAATGAGCCGCGAGTCTGTTCGTAGGGATTCACCCTTTGCTCAACGTCCCCAACTGCGAGGGACAAAGTCTCCCCCGCGTCAGTCCTTGGGTGGAGCGAGGCCCCAACGGCACCTCTGGGTCTAACAAGCACCAGCCCTGTCTCGTCCCGAGTGGAGGTCACGGCGCTGCCCCTTTTTGGCCCCCTAAAATTTTACGCCCATCTCATGTCTCCTTTCTCCTTACGGGATCGGCTCCACCTGGGTGACTCGAAACCGCAAACTGCCGGGCTCCGGCACCAACGCGAGATCCACCTGAAAAAATACCTTTCCGTCAATACCCAGGATCGGAAGTGTCAATGCGCCTTTATCCGGCGAGAACACGGCAGGCGAGCTGGTCTGAATGCTCGTCTCGGACACATCCGTCAAGGTCAGCTCAAGGTTGGCTGGATCGGTTAACACAAAGGATGCGTTGTATTCCCCGACACCGGGCACCTGTATGACCGGCACTTGCAGAATGAAGGATGCAGAAGAAAAGTTGGACAACGGTACCTGCGCGTCGTTGACCGTAATGAAAGGCGCCATTCGTCCCGGTTGAGAGTCCGAAGGGAGCTCAATGCTCGATACAATGGTATCGGTCGTGGTGTCGAAGATATCTATAAGGTCAGGATCGCCGGTTGAAACATTAACGGTCATGAAGAGGTAGGCCCCGTCAGGACGTTACCTGAATATCAGCAATGGACAGGGAATCCACTGGAATGTCGATCTTAGTGATCACCCGATTGCTTGCCGTGTCAATGATCTCAAGGAAATTGTCATTTGTCCCGTATGCCACATAAAGCCGTGTGCCCGTGGGATTAATGGCGAACATCCGCGGTGAGCCTTCAAGGTCAATCGTTTGGGTGACTCGATCTTGCGAGGTATCGATCACCGACACCCTCCCCGGAACGCTCACGAAGCCCTGCGTGGCGTCTAAAAAAGTGTGGCGGGGAACGCCGACATAGACGCGAGAACCGTCGGGGTCCGCAACCAGGGGGCCTGGGGCTTGCCCTGAAAACGAAATGGTCTTTACGATGGTATTGGTCACAGCGTCTATCACATTGACCTTGCCGCTGTCCAAGAACTCTGTCTGGCCGGTGTCATGGATTTTGATGTCTGAAGTGGTGACATAAACCCTGGACCCAGTCGCATCAACAACCACGTCGTTGGGCTGACTCTCAAGTCCAAGGGGCACGCTGGCAACTACAGCGTTCTTTTCGGTATCGATCACCTCCACCGTGTTACCCAGACGCGTATAAGTCGGAAGGGTTGTCTTATAGATGGTATTCAGCACATAAAGTCTTGTCCCCATTGGGTTGATAGCGATGTCCCCCAAGGTGTAATCCATATCCCCACCGTCAAGATAACTTGGGAATTGGATGGTCCCGATAGGTGACCATGTCGCCACATCGATGGTGGAGACCGTACTGTCAAAGTTTGCTGTATAAATACGGGTGCCGGCTTGATTGGCCACGATGTAATCAGGATATCTCATGCTGGTAGACTTGGTTTTCACAAAGGGGGCGTTGCAAATTGCCTCGGGGCCCTCGAGGCTCTCGAAGAAAATAATTCTAATCTGACGAAGCCTTTCTTTTTCAACCGCGTCTTGAAGGACTTTACATGCATAAGGATTACTCGGATTAAGCCCCACTGCAATTTTGTAAGCATCTAGCACCGGATCACCATCCGCCTCTTGGATATGAAGGCCTACCGTTAATGCGACCATCGCCATTACCATCATCACCAGGAGCCGCCTATGGGTCAACCGCCTGTGAATCCAGTGAAAAGCCCAGTCGCTCCCTTTTTTGACTGCTGAACAGACTCGCTCTTCCTCTGACTCAATCATCATGATCCAACCTCCCCGGAGGACGACATGGGTGATCGTGTCGAGACCTGCAGTTCATACCAGCGACGAAAAAAATGTATGAAGCTGACCCTTTGACTTTAGAATAATGACCTTATGCCCTCTTGCAAGATGGGATGGGTTTCTTTTTGTTTCTCTGATTTTGCCTTCACTCACGGGGGTCCTAGCGAGGACTTCCTTTAGAAGACGGGATCGGTCTATGATAGGGGTTTCCGGTAGCCTCAAGTTGAAAAATTCTCAGCTTATATCATCCATAGCCGATAGGCTCCCCGACCTGAACAAAATGCCATATGTTACCATGAAGGCGGTTGATATTCCGTTACCATGGTCATTGAGGTCATTGACACGGGCACTTGCACCATACAACTTGACGGTTAACTGCCTCTTTCCAAAATCCGTATACACGCCACTGTGGGAAATGGGAGCAACTGCCCGTTTGCTTAATATCCGTGAGGGAAAGGCTAAAGGACAGAGGGTTCCAAAGCTTTTGCTGCCGAGGATATTGAAACGCTCACCCCGAAAGAGTTCTGGTTGAAGTATATTGTCAGACCTGCCACACCACTCAAAAGGGACCAGACGGTGGAGGAAATTGGGCGGGCTGTGGTCTTCCTGGTTTCGGAGGATGCGAAAAACATAACCGGCCAGGTATTGCATGTGGATGGCGGGATAACCATGCGCTGACCTGCAAAAAGCAAAAAACAAACCCACAGGACTGGAAAACAGGAAATCGCCGCCGCGATGGTCTCTTGAGTGCAACCAACACCTGGGTCTATCTGCTATCTAGACGTAACAAAGTGTATGGTAAAGATCCCTGCTATATCAAATACATATACCAGATGTGAACCCTTCAGTGAGACCTCCGTGGTAGTGATTCTAAGCCCTTCGTCATTGAAGGGAAGGGGGGGTGGGTTCCTCAGCTACTTTTCTGTGAGCCTATTGGGCCAGGACCCGCTCGTCATACCACCAGTGTGTCTGTTTCCACTGGTCCTCATGGCGCTTGCCATTGGAGACCCGGTAGGTCACCCCCAGCCTCATGGCCGACCCAGCCGAAAAAGACTCTAAGTCCAGGCCGCTTACCAAGGGTTCGTATTCCTTGACAAAATGGCCTCAGTTTCCTAAGATGCCGCACGAAATCTGCGCTTGATTCAAAAGGTTACCAGCTGTATGGGATGAGTGCTAGACCGCCCGGGCAAAGGGCAGGCCGGACATGGGGATGCGATGAAGCATAGGCGAACGGAGCCCCCATTTCTCAGCCAGCGAGGTGGAGTTGGTTTCGTTGAACGCCTGAACATAGGAGAAGCATCATGAAAACCGTGCGCGATGGTTGCCAACTCCAGCCAAATGCGCTTTCGATCAAGCTCAGCGACCAGATCGAACAGCTGGACGAGTTGATCCACGCCGAGGGCGAAGGCGAGAGCTTCTTTGAAAAGACCCATATTACTCAAGGAATGCTGGACCTCATTACCGAAGGCATCGCGCGCCTCGCCGGGAAGTCCACCCAGGCGGCTTTCCATCTCAAGCAGGCAATGGGAGGTGGCAAGACCCACTTGCTTATCGGCTTTGGCTTGCTCGCACGACATCCCAGACTGCGCAAGACTTACTGTGCCGGCATGCCCCACGCCTCGGGCTTCGACAGTGCCAACATCGCTGCCTTCAACGGACGGAACAGCCCGCCTCAATTTTTCTGGGGTGAAATCGCCTCTCAGCTCGGCAAGGCGGATCTCTTTCAGGAGTACTGGTCTGCGGGACCGAAGCCGCCGGACGAGAAGGCATGGCTCAAGCTATTCGAGGGCAACACCCCGATCCTGATCCTCCTCGATGAGATGCCCCCTTACTTCGAGGACCTTGCCACACGTCCGATCGGCGCAGGTACGGTTGCGGACATCGCGACGCGTGCGTTCGCCAATCTTCTCACGGCTGCCGGGAAGAAGTCGAATGTCTGCGTGGTGATTTCCGATCTTTGGGCGGCATATCAGGTCGGCGGGTCTCTGATCAACCGGGCGCTCGAAAATGCGCGACAGGAGCTCGGCAGGGCCGAGCGCAACATCACGCCCGTTGACCTTGCCACCAATGAAGTCTTCGACATCCTGCGCAAACGCCTTTTCAAGTCGCTCCCCGACAAGGCGGAAATTGAAGACATTGCCGCATCGTTCGGCCGCAAGCTGGAAGAGGCCGCCAAGTCCAAGACCGCCAGCCGTGGCGCGGAGGCCATTGCCGACGAGATCGCTGCGACCTATCCATTCCATCCGTTGCTCAAGAACGTCGTTGCGCTCTTTAAGGAGAACGAGCAGTTCAAGCAGACGCGCGGCCTGATCGAGCTCGTTTCGCGCCTCCTCCGGTCGGTCTGGGATCGCCAGGCCAACGACGTGTTTCTCATCGGCCCGCAGCATTTCGACCTGTCGATCCCCGAGGTTCGCGACAAACTGACCGAAATCTCCGGCATGCGCGATGTCATCGCTAAAGATCTCTGGGACGCGCTGCAATCCGCCCATGCCCAGGTCATTGACCTTCAAACAGGAAAGGAATCGGCCACCCAGGTCGGGACCCTCCTGTTCACTGCCAGCCTCTCCACCGCAGTCAATGCAGTGAAGGGGCTAACCCGCGAGGAGATGGTCGAGTGCCTTGTGTCCCCCCTGCGCGAGCCATCCGACTTTCTGGCGTCTTTCGAGGAGCTTGAGAACATTGCCTGGTATGTGCATCACACGCCGGAAGGCCGGTACTACTTTGACCGAATCGAAAATCTCACCAAACTCCTGCAGACCCTTGCCAAGGACGCACCCGAGCCCCAGGTCGATGACCTGATCCGTCATCGTCTCCGCGAGATGTTCAAGCCGTCCCGCAGGACTTGCTACGATGACGTCCTTCCTCTACCGAAATTGGAGGAGGTAGCGGATCGGGTGCGTAAAGGCCGTGTGCTTCTCGTGGTCAGCCCGGACTCGAAGATCCCCCCCGAGGAGGTCCAAAAGTTTTTTGAGGGCTTGAGCCAGAAGAACAACCTCTGCGTCCTGACCGGCGACAAGACGGCCATGGGCAGCGTCGAAAAGGCTGCCCGTCAGCTCTTTGCCGCCCAGAAGGCCGACGGCCGCATACCCAAGAGCCATCCCCAGCGCGAAGACCTGGAGAAGAAACAGCAGACCTATGAGCACGACTTCACGTCCACCATACTGAATCTTTTCGATAAGGTGCTCTTCCCCATCCATCGCGCCGGTAAGCAGGCCCAACTTGCCAACAAACCGCTGGACATGACTCGCGACGCCACCAAGCCCTTCAACGGAGAGGAACAGATCGAGAAAACGCTCACATCCCACCCGCTCAAGCTCTACCTCGATGTGGAAAAGGACTTCGACGCCATCCGCGACAAGGCCCAGGACCTGCTGTGGCCCGAGAGCCTGGACGAGGCCCGCTGGTCCGATGTGGCCGACTGTTACGCCGAGCAGGCAGGCATGCCGTGGCTGCCGCCCAAGGGGCTGGACACGCTCAAGTCCATCGCCTGCAACCGAGGCCTTTGGGAGGACCTGAGAAACGGCTATGTAACCAAGAAGCCCAAGAAAAAGCGCACCTCGGCTCAGGTGGTCGCCGAGTCGGGCCCCGATGACGAGGGTAAGGTGCGCCTGCGCATCAATCCGCAGAACGCCGGACCCGCACCTCGCATCCTCTACGCCGAAGACGCGCCTGTCTCCGAGGCGAGCGAGCAGCTCAAGGACCAGGTCTACACCACGGCCGCGCTACGGGTGAGCTTCATAGTCTGCGACCCGTCGGGCCAGTACGAAACCGGCGATCCGGTCACATGGTGCAATAAGCTCGTCCTTCGCAACGAGCTCTCCGAAAAGGCCGGCAAGCGCAGCATAAAACTATTCGTGGCCCCCAGGGGTTCAATCCGGTACACGCTTGACGGCAGCGAACCGCGCGAGGGCACGGCCTACGAAGGTCCGATCCCCATTGGTGACGGGGAGGTGCTGTTGCGCGCCTTTGCCGAAGCCGACAAGATCGAAGCCAAGGCGGAGTTCCGTTTCCCGGCCAAGGGCAAGAAAGGTGTACAGATCGACGAGATCAAGCCAGGCCGCCTTGTCTCTCGCACTGGGCGCAAGCTCGACTCGCGCGCCAAGACCTTCGAGGGACTGACGCAGGCGGCGGAGAAGTCGGCAACCTTCGAAGGCATCGTGCTCACCGTGGGCCAGGGCAACCAGATGATTGCCGTCAACGTAGGCGAGATCGCAGTGGATGGACCATTCATTGAGGCCCTGCTCGTCAAGGTGCTGGAGAAGTTTACGCCGGAAACGCCGGTCACGATGACCTTCCGCAAGGCCCACTTCTCTTCCGGTCATGACCTCAAAGACTTTGCAGGTAAGCTCGGAATCGACTTGAAGCCAGGGGACGTCGAGCAATGACCGAAAAACCCAGGACCGTCGATTTCGGTGCGCCGGACGCCTTTGGCATTCATCTCTTCCGCGTAATGATCCCGGCAGCGCGGATCGAACCGGTCATCATCATTGAAGACTACGGCTACCGAGGCCAGGAGGCAGGCATCCCTCGCGAGGAGCAAAGGGTCGTGCTGAAGCGCCACGTATGGTCCGGAATTTCCGACATCGCCCGCCGCGAGTTCAACGACCGCCTCAAGGCTGCCAAGATACTCACCGGCCGCTGGCATACCGGCTCCAACCTGGTGGACCGGTTGCTCGGCAAAGAGCTCTGCGTCCTCGCATGGGCCGCTGAGACTGCCAATATCAGACCAGATCCCCATCATCTGCAGCAGGTGGGCGGCCCTGCGTCCCGAGGAGCGCTGGTGGCTCTTCGCCATGACCGTGGCCGAAGCGGGCCTGCCCGATGACAGTCAGCGCGGCTGGCGCCGCGCCCTGTTTCATGCGCTCTCGGATGGAGAAAAACCGGCCTCAGGAAGAAAGCGCCGGCCGGTCCAGGACGCCCTATTCACACTGCCATTCTTGAAAGATTGAAGTATACTGTTTGAGTTATCACAAGAATGGAAAGGAGCTTTGCATGAACACCAGCAATCTTGAAGCCATTGAGGAACGTTTGAGGGATCTGCCGCCTGAGAAACTGGCGGTGGTCTATGACTTCGTGTCTTACCTCGCAGAGGGGTGCTCGAAATCTGCGTTGGAAACCATGATTGCATCGGAAACGGTGCTTGCGCGCGATTGGAACCGCCCCGAGGAGGATGAAGCATGGGCCGATTTGTGAAAGGGGATGTTGTGGTCACACCCTTCCCGCTTTCGGATCTGAGCGACTCCAAGAAACGACCTGCTCTCGTGGCGGCTGCCCTCAAAGGCGACGATGTCATTCTCTGCCAAATCACCAGCCGAACCATTAAGGATGACTATGCGATTTCCATCGAAGACAAGGATTTCGCCAGTGGCGGGCTCAAGAAACCAAGCAACGTTCGCCCCAATCGCCTGTTCACTGCAGATTCAAGGCTCATTCTTTATCGCGCTGGAACGCTTTCACATGAAAAGATGCAGGATGTGATGAGGGTTATCTTAGAGATCTTCCAGTCATAACCACATGAACACCCAGAGCAACAATTCTATAGTACCTTTCTCTCTCAAGGATGCCCCCGCGCTCATCGAACGGCTGCTGCCCGTGCAAAAGCTCTCCGCTGAGGCGTACAAGGAGCAGATGGCGGTGCATCGGCAAGACGCTTACCGCGCTTGGGAGCTACTGGAAGGGTCGAAAGCCACTGATCCTGGCCAAGGCCTGCATCCTCGGCTGCCTGCTGCCGGCCACCGACGACCCGGCGCGCGACCTGGAGATCTTCGAGAAGCTGATGGCAATGGACGATGAATCATTCGTCGCCCGATGGAAGCGCCGTCCCGAAGCCTAAGGAAATCCTCGCCACGCTCTCCATCGCCCGGATCGTCGATTACTTCACCGTAGAGCCGCAGGGAATTCTGCCGGCCTCGGCGCCGGTGGACTGGTCGAACCCGATTACGACAAAGTGAAGGTCGCCTGGCGCGAGGACCTCACCGAGCTCGAGCGCCGCCGGCTGGAGGCGCAGATGCTGCCAAGGGCGCCCTACCGCGAGCGGGTGGATCAGGCCAGACGGCCCGAGGAGGTAATGGACATCGTCCACGATCACATCTGGGACGCGGTCAATGCACATCTCGGTACGAGACGCCTATTCTTTCCCGGAACTGGTCGAGCAACTCGGCATCATGCGGTTCGGCCACCGGCCGCGAGTGGCGGATACCTTCTGCGGGTCCGGGCAGATTCCCTTCGAGGCGGCTCGACTCGGCTGCGACGTCTATGCCTCCGACCTCAACCCAGTTGCATGCATGCTCACATGGGGCGCCTTCAACATCGTCGGCGGCTCCGAGGACAGCCGTGAGAAGCTGGCGAAGGACCAGCGAGAACTGGTGCGCCGGGTGCAGGCGGAGATCGGCAGACTCG
This sequence comes from uncultured delta proteobacterium, assembly GCA_963830155.1. GTDB lineage: Bacteria > Desulfobacterota > DSM-4660 > Desulfatiglandales > Desulfatiglandaceae > CAWHLE01. The sequence goes on from CAWHLE010000007.1 coordinate 577,838, forward strand.
GCGTGGAGACTGACGGCAAGGGCTGGCGCGCTAAGGCATTCCTTTATTGCGTGGAAGCCCGTTGCCAGCAGACGTGGATGGATGGTCCCGCTTTTGCCGAGCCTCGATCGTGAGCACGAGCCGAAGGGTCATTGCCGAACTTGCTGCCAGATCCTGTGATGCAGGCGGTACAAATTTGCGATTCGCACCGGCGTCAGCGATGCAAGAATGGAGTTTGCTGAGACAGGCACAGTTGGCCGAGAGGGCAAGTATGGCGAAGCGCATTTGATACACAAGATAGATGGCGTTAATCTCAAGACCAAGATCTCGACTCTACGTGGTGATTACCAGAAGCCGGATGGGACAATTGGCAACCACTTGCGGCTATGGGAGAAGCACGACTTCAGTCCTCAGACCGAGGATCTCCTGCAGGAACGCCTCTACTGCGTCCAGTGGATGCGGCCCAAGAAGAAGGGCAAGGGGGAGGAGTACGAGTTCCGCATCTGTGACTGAGGAGACCTCTGGAGGCGAGAGCATCGTTGAGGAGTATGTAGCCCAGCATTTGGCGGACTGGCAGGAAAAAGGCTGGGTGCCCGACATGCAGCATCGAGGTAGGCGGGCCACCACGGTATCAAGGTCTCGACTTGATCAGAGCACGCGGTTGGACGCTACTGGCATCACCTTTTCAATCCACGACAGTTGTTACTGGCGGGGCTGGTGAACCAATTTAGTGACGCGAGGCTGAAGTTTGGACTTACACAGATACTGAACTGGAACTCTCGGCTGAGCATTTGGAGCATCCATGATGGCGGCGGTGGTAGCCGTCAAGAACACCTTCATCAACCAGGCGCTGAACACACTTATTCAACTATGGTTGTCGCGGATTTGGGTATTGTGGAAGTCTCCTGCGACTTAGAGTGAAGTCATTCCCATTCGCTAAGACTGTCCGGCACCAAGTGCAAAGTCTGCCTGCGGATGCGGTTAAAGAGGCCAACGACGTCTATGTTACCGACCCGCCTTACGGCGATGCGGTGAAGTACGAGGAAATTCTCGACTTCTTCATTGCCTGGCTGCGCAAAAATCCGCCACCGGAGTTCGCCAACTGGGTCTGGGACAGCCGGCGTTCATTAGCCATCCAGGGCGAGGGAGAGGACTTCCGTCGTAGCATGGTGGCGGCCTACAAGCGGATGACCGAGTGTATGCCGGACAACGGTATTCAGGTGATCATGTTTACCCATCAGTCAGGGACCATTTGGGGGGACATGGCCAACATCGTGTGGGCCTCCGGCCTGCACGTTACGGCAGCCTGGTACGTTGCGACCGAGACCGACAGTGCCTTGCGTGAAGGTAGCCACGTCAAGGGCACGGTGCTTCTCGTCTGCCGGAAGCGGTTAGGCATGCTGAAGACAACTAGAGACGACCTTGCCTGGGAGATCCAGGAAGAGGTTGAAGCACAGATCAATGCGCTTACCGGCCTCAACCAGGAAGCCAAGGGACTTTACCGCGACGAGAACGTGTTTGAGGACGCTGACATCCAGATAGCTGGGTATGCGGCAGCGTTGCGCGTGCTTACCCATTACGCGGTTATCGACGGCCGGGACATGATTAGCGAGGCAATTCGCCCTCGGGTGAAGGGCGAGAAGACTTTCGTGGACAGCCTTATCGCCTTCGCCGTGGACACCGCCAACCAGTGCCTCGTGCCGCAGGGCATCCCCAAAGGCCGCTGGGACAAGCTCAGGGGGGCAGAGCGCTTTTATCTCAAGATGCTCGATATGGAAGCGCGCGGGGCCAAGAAGCTCGACAACTACCAGAATTTCGCCAAGGCCTTCAAGGTGCGCGATTTCCGGGCGATCATGGGTGACCAGCGCGCCAACCAAGCGCGGCTAAAGAGTGCGGCGGAGTTCGGCCGGTCCGAGATGGGAGAGGGCTCGGAATTGCACCAGTCGGTGTTACGCGGGGTCCTCTACGCTCTGATGGAGATCGAAAAGAATGTGGATGGCAACGATGTGCTGGCCCACCTGATGCTCAACATCCCCAACTATTACGGCGACATGACACAACGCGAGCTAGCTGTGGATTTGGCCGACTACCTCGCGATTCGGCGTCGAAACCCTCCGCCCCGAAGAAGCGAGCGGGGCGCGCGTGCTTAGCGAATTGATAAAAAACCAGCGATTGGGGTGATTGTTTGTGCTTACAAGAACAACCGTTCTTTGATAATCTGTCTTTCGGGAGGCAAAAAAATGGACGCATATGACACCATTGTAGAAGTGCAGCCAGGCGGGGAAATCCATCTGGAAAACCTGCCCTTTTCCGCCGGGACAGAGGTCGAAGTCATTGTCGCTCCGAAGCGCGCAAGGCCGGAATCATTCGTCGAAACCTGGAACGCCGCGGTCGCTGCATTGCGCGCCGCTTTACCGGAAGTGAGCGATGAGGAGATCCTTGCTGAAACCCGTAATCACCGCAAAGGGCGATGAAGATCCTGGTTCATACCAAGGGGACATAGTGACCATTAACCGCTTTTCCTCCCGCCGCCACCGACTCGACCATGCTTTCCTCAACGCCAGGCTGAAGAATGCGAAGTCCTACAAACGCATCGCCGGCTACTTTCGCAGTTCCATCTTTGAACTGGTGGGCGAAAAGATTGAAGGCATTCCCAGTGTGCAGATCGTGTGCAACAGTGAACTGGACGCGGCCGACGTGGCTATTTCCAGGCACGTCCGGGAGACGGCGCTCAAGGAGCGTTGGAACGAGGCCTCCCCCGAGGTGGAAGCGCTCCTGCACCGGGACAAATACCGCAAGCTGTACGAATTGCTCAGTAGCGGTCGGGTGGAGATCCGGGTCGTGCCCAGGGACCGCGTCTTCATCCACGGCAAGGCCGGAGTCATCGAAGCATCCGATGGCAGCAAGACCTGTTTCCTTGGCTCCATCAACGAGACCAAGAGCGCCTTTGCTCAGAATTACGAAATCCTGTGGGAAGACCTGTCACCGGAAGGAGTCGCGTGGGTTGAGGAGGAGTTTGCGGCACTTTGGCAGGACGCCTATCCACTGCCTGATGCAATCGTTGAGGAAATCAAGCGGGTCGCCGACCGTGTGGAAATCCTCTTCGAGGATGCAGGTGCCGAGGAACTGCCCGCCGCCGCGCTTGCCGAAAGCCCCATCTACCGAGGCGGGGAAAAGCTCCAGCCGTGGCAGCGCTCCTTCGTGACCATGTTCATGCAGCACCGGGAGACCTATGGCAAGGTGCGTTTGCTGCTGGCCGACGAGGTTGGTCTCGGCAAGACCCTGTCCCTCGGGGCGAGCGCCATGCTGTCGGCCATGCTGGACGAGGGCCCCGTTCTCATCCTTTGCCCTTCCACCCTCACGATGCAGTGGCAAGTGGAGCTGGCGGACAAGCTTGGCATACCGAGCGCGGTCTGGTTATCGACAAAGAAGGTGTGGATCGATCCCAGGGGCCACGTCATCAACACACGCGGGGCTGAGGATATCGTCCGCTGCCCGTTTCGTATCGCCATCGTCTCCACCGGGCTCATTTTCCACGGCTCGGACGAACGCCAACACCTGCTCGAACGCAAGTATGGCACCGTCGTCCTAGACGAGGCGCACAAGGCACGCCGCCGTGGCGGTCTGGGCGAAAAGAAGTCGGAGTCGAACAATCTGCTCGACTTTATGCTGCGGATCGGGCCGCGCACGAGAAACCTGCTGCTCGGGACGGCCACACCTATCCAGACCGAGGTGCATGAGCTCTGGGACTTGATGCGTATTCTCAATGCAGGCGCAAATGTGGTGCTCGGTCGCGAGCTGTTTAGCCTATGGGTGGATTGGGAGAAGGCACTTCCCATGGTCAAGGCTGAGGAGACGCCCACCGATGAACGGGACGCATGGGAATGGCTTCGTAACCCGCTTCCACCGGCCAGCGAAGATGCCTTGTTTGCAGCGCTGCGGCTCCAACTTGGGCTACCCGATCTGGCGTTTTTCACCGATCGCGGGTTCGGTTCCCTGGGCTTTCTGGAAAAGCAAGCGGTTGGACAAGCGCTTGCGCCCGGATTCCTGCGGGAGCACAACCCTGTCGTCCGCCATACGGTGCTGCGCCGCCGGCAAACTTTGGAAGATGCCGGTCTGCTGGAGAGGGTTGGTGTGGACATCCACCCTGACCCACACGCACCGGCGACTGCATACACCGGTGTCGGGTTCCGTGATCTGGGTTTGCTGACAAACCTTCCATTTGACCTGGCCTATCAGGCAGCGAAGGCCTTCACCGAGGCTTTACAAAAGCGCACGAAGGCGGCTGGTTTCATGAAGACGTTGCTTCTCCAGCGGATCTGTTCAAGTTTTGCATCTGGGCGGTCAACAGCACAGAAGATGTTGCGACGGGAGACTATCGAGGATGAGGAGCAGGTGCGCCTGATTCAAGAGACTTTGAGTACCATCACGGCCGAAGAGGTGAACCACCTGCGGACGATCGTCGAGGAGTTGTCCCGGCCCGAAGCCCGAGATCCAAAGCTGGTTGCTGTCAGGCATTTCCTCACCGAACAGCACACCGAGGGCAAGACTTGGCTGGAGCACGGCTGCATCGTTTTCAGCCAGTACTATGACACGGTGTACTGGATCGGTGCCGAGATCGCGAAGGCGCTGCCTGATGAGCCAGTGGGCGTTTATGCAGGCGCAGGGAAGAGTGGACTTTTCAAAGGGGAGGCGTTCGCTTCCGTCGAGCGCGAGGAGATCAAAGGGGCGGTGAAAAAGAGGGAGCTCCGCTTGGTTGTCGCAACCGATGCGGCCTGCGAGGGCTTGAACCTCCAAACCCTTGGAACGCTCATCAACGTGGACCTTCCCTGGAACCCGTCGCGACTGGAGCAGCGTCTCGGCCGAATCAAGCGATTCGGCCAGGCCCGGCGCACAGTGGACATGCTCAATCTCGTGTATCACGACACACAGGATGAAAAGATCTACCAGGTTCTCTCACGGCGCATGAAGGACCGTTACGACATCTTTGGTGGGCTCCCCGATACGATCGATGACGACTGGATCGAAAGTGTGGAAAAACTCGAAGAAATGATGGACCAATACATCCATTTACGTCAGAAGGCCAGGGACGTGTTCGAGGTGCGCTACCAGGAGACGATCGACCCGGATGCGAACCGTTGGGAGCTCTGCTCAAGGGTTTTAGCCCGGCGCGATGTGATAGATCGACTTTCAGAACCATGGTGACCGAGGTATACGAGTTTGGGTCGCATGCCTCTGAGAAGCTCGATGACCGAACAAGCGGCGGTTGGTATTTCGTTCAACTGGTACTTGGCGGGCAAAGGGCCGAGCTCGGTCTTCCGATGGGGGTCATGAGGCGGACGATTCTCTGTCTACCTGATTTGAAAATCCTGTGACTTGCCTTTGCCAGCTGTTTTCTCAAGGGCGGCAGCCAGGTCCAGTGAGAGAGAACCTGACCCACCCCGTACTTTTCCATGACCTTGAAAACGGGTGCACTCAAATACGCCTCGGTCCGAAGCTCAATATGCTATCGGGGATCCTTGGGAATTGATTCAAAGAACCGCTCCAGGTCCTCCGACATCTTCTTGACTGGAGCCCGGTCCTGCTTACGCTGGTATTCCTGCTCGAAGATCATCCCCGCAAGTTTGGGTCCCAGGATCTGTGTGGCAGGCTTGTAGAAGGCATTGGCGAAGATCTCGGCATTCAGGTAGGTTTCGTTCTCAAGGTACTCACCACCCCGGCGTATCTTCTGGGCCGAAATTACCTGTGGCACCTTGAGGACGAGTCGATTCCCCTCCTTCATGAACTGGCGAAACCTGCGCAGGACCTGGTAGTTATGGGTGGGGTTTCCGTCCTTGTCTATAAGGGGGGAATAGAAGGTGAAGTCGATCTCCAGGACCGAGAAATGCTCGAAGTATTCCTGTGTGCTTTCGACCGGGAGAGTTTCTTCCACGAATGACTTGCCGCCAACGGTGTTCGTCCGCCAGCCAATGTGGCCCTCATACCGGTCTTTGGTGTAGATCTGCCCGATCCATCCGGCATACCGGTCGCTGGCCGTGCCGAGGATATCCTGTGATGTAGACCCCGGAACTTGAACTCCTTGACCTCCCGGGGCGCTTTGAACATGTCATAGGTGGGCTGCTTCATAGTCTTCGGCAAGAGTCATTTGGGTATGGTTGGTGATGTCTCCTGTCAACCCGTTTGGTTTGGTCTTTCGTGGTCTCGAAGCTGGTCCAAACGGGGAGATTCACCCTAGAATGAATAGCTTGACGATCCAATACAGGACGATAAGCCCAATGACAATATACCACCCGTTCTTCCTGACCCACCCCATGTCGAATTTCCCGCGCTGAGAGGCCACCGTATCTTCCTCCGATTCAGTAGTTTTCTCCGCTCTCGTACTCCGCCTTGACGTGGTTGGATTGACTAAGGCGGGTTTTATCCCCAGTAGGCCGAGGGGTCAAGTACTATTGAAACGCGACCCCGGTGGGGGGGGCATCCGGAACAGCGTTCGAGGCTTGGATCGTGAGTCTATCATTTTTCGGATGACACTTTGGCTCAAATGGGTTATGGAAGCCAAAAGTGGACTGAGGAGTCTTTCACTGGAAACCCAGAATTACGTCCGATTATAACCCCCCAGCAGGGCGACCCGGTAAAGCTCTGAACTGACAGAGGACGTGTGCCATGGGCCTCAGAGTCTTCGTTACAGGAGTCAGCGGCTATCTAGGCAGTATGCTCGCGGACCACCTCGCGAATATCCCAGGGATCGATAGCATCACTGGCGTCTACAATAGCACAACCCCCGCCCAGCCCTTGTCGCCTAAATTGCACTTCGTCAAAATTGACGTCCGATCGCCAGATCTGGCACAAGCGATGGCCGGGCATGAGATCGTGATCCATTCCGCCTTCCTGGTTCTGTGGCCAGCCAGAATGCCAGCACAGGTTCGTGATAGCATAAACTTCAACGGTACCCAGAATGTGGCCAACGCTGCGGTCCAGAACCGAGTCCAACGCTTTATTCACGCGAGCAGTGTCGCGGCTTACGACCCTGACCTGGCGCGTGGGAAAGACAGGGTGGGCGAAGACTTCCCAATTGGAAAGGGCGTTTCGCCCCTCTATTATTGGAATAGTAAAGCCAAGACCGAACGCTTGCTCACAGAGCTTCTGGGTCCGTCCGGGATGAATCTGACATTTTTCCGCCCAGGTTACATCATCGGGTCACGAGACCGGGTGACCATCAAGAATTTCCGCGAAAATGCTGTGGCTTTCATCGGCCGCGATCCCCGCTCCCAATTCGTCCACGAAGACGACGTTGCCGCTGGTTTCATGCAGGCAGTAAGTGCTGACACGCCCGGCGCTTACAACCTGGTTCCAGACGATTCCATCCGGCTGAGCGAGCTTACCCGGCTCCTCAGCGTGAAATTCACCCCGACCGTGCCCGTCTGGCTGGCACGCTTCGTGGCATACATCCGGTGGCGATATTTTGGCTCGTCTGCGCATCCCTCATGGGTTGAGGCGGCGCTGATTGACTGCACGGCCAGCAATGAGAAGCTAAAGGGTACGGGCTGGACTCCTCGTTACAACTGCGCGGATGCAATCCGCGCGGCGCTTTGACATATTAGAAGGAACGCTGCCTGCGAGGGAAATTGTAAGACCAAGGGTGGCTGTCCCTCGCGCAAGACGAAGAAGGTCGCATAAATACGCGGCAAACATAATGAGGCTTTCGGATGCGCCTGAAAGGGTAAATACATCTGTAATGTTGAATTCGGTAGCGTTCAAGATTTATGAAAGAATCCTGGAATCCTAAAAAATGCAATTTATATAGTTGCGGTGGGTTAAGACATCCGCACTATCCAGGAACTTTTAGGCCACAAAGATGTCAGCACGACCATGATTTACATGCATGTATTGAACAAGGGAGAACATGGTGTCCGTTGCCCGGCAGACGGTCTTTAGGCCGTTTTTACAGACTGTATAATTATTGTTCGCAAGCAGGAAGGAGGTGATTAATATGCCAAATAAAGATGGAACTGGACCAAAAGGTCAGGGCCCGAAAGACGGTCATGGTAAGGGTAAGGGTAAGGGCAAAGGCTCTGGTCAAGGACCGATGACCGGGGGGAAGAAAGGAATCAAGAAAACAACCGAAAAGTAAGCCAAATTTGCGAACAACCGCATTAACGCAGACCAAAAAGGCCGGCGTCAACATTATTGTTGATCTTCATGTCCTGCGGCCTGGCCTTTTTGGCTGGTATGCGGGGCGTTCAACAAGAATTATCGTTCGAACCTGGCTCTGGTTCATCGTTGAGAGGGAAATGCGGAGGCATAGGCCCTCCCGGGTAAGAATTAGTCAACCGCCCGGTAGCGTATCTGTCCTATTATATTGGAAAGATATGCGAGTTAAGCGAGGTGAAGAGTGTACGCTCTGAATCTGACCCATAGCCCCGAGAATACAGAATTTTTGGGAATGTGCCGATCCCTTGATAATAGGCGCAGGCAAAACGGAAGGTGCGTTAGAGACGAGTGCCGACTGACACCCCGGGGTCGCAGACAGCATCGAGCTTGACAATGACGATGGAGTAACCAGGCGAGCATCGGAAAATCACCCAAAGGTCCTTGGTGAAGCATCCCAGATCGAGGGGAAAGTAGCCGAGTATGGTCGGCCAACGTAAAAGGAGGCTACCAAAAGACGCCGATGCGAGGGATGGAGACCGGTATGACCGCAATGGTTTAGCGATGAAGCGGCTAATCCCCGCTGAGCGAAGGTCTCCACGGTCAATTGCCCGTGAAAGGGGAAAACATTGACACTATGCAAAGAGTGAGAACCGGTGAGCACTGACCTGACACGGACAGGAGAGAGGGCGCGCAAAACGTCCCGGTCTGCTATCTGAATGATTGACCGAAGAGCCGGATGTATGGGAAATCCGCTTGTCCGGTTCTTGAGAGGGGCCGGGGAACAACTGGAGGTATGGCTGAGATATTGTGGCACCGCCGGAAAACCAGGCGGCAAACGGAGAAAACAAACTTCAGCCTGAAGCCATGGGAGTCCTCGGTCTACTCGACCAATGCGGAACGTCTGGAGCTTCTGAAAAATTCGCGAATACCGGATCTAGGTTTAAGTGGGTATCATGTGGGTAGCGAGCCGGCAAGAAAGTAATTTTGCTTTTTTGGGTTGAAGGAATTGGTATGCGCACTAAAAAGCTCGGGAGACACCTGGCGATATGTTTTCATGCAATTCGGTCTGTTTGGTATTGCGTTGAAAGGGAGGAGACGATTGTCTGTGAAGACGGGTATCTGTTCATCGAGTAGTTATTGATGTTCTTACTTATCTGCCAGCGTCCCCATCTCCATTCTCACATTCGTCCCTGATCCAATACTTCCCTCACCATCTTGAGCATCTGTCTCAACTCGTAAGGCTTGCTGATGAATCCCTTGGCCACTGCATCCAGGGTCTCTCGGGTGGATGCGTTAACCGAATACCCGCTTGCAATTACAATTTTAACCTCTGAGTCCAAACTATGAAGCTCCTCAAGACACTTCGTGCCTCCCATCCCCGGCATGATCAGGTCCAGGATGACCAGTGAGATCGCTTTCCGCTTTTCTCTGTAAATCTCAATGGCGCTCTCTCCCCTATCGGCCAAAAGCACCGTGTAGCCGAACCTTTCGAGCATCTTTTTGCCAAGGTCCCGCAAAGATTCTTCATCATCCACCAACAGGATCGTTTCATTTCCCCCTGAGAGTTCCTCTTCCCCTTCTCTTTCTGCTCTCTCCTCCGTGCTCCCTGCTTCAATGACTGGACAATAGATCCTGAACGTGGTCCCCTCTCTCTGATCGCTGTCACACATGATATATCCGCCATGGCTCTTCACAATCCCATAGACCATGGAAAGGCCGAGGCCGGTGCCTCTGCCGATCTCCTTGGTGGTGTAAAAAGGTTCAAAGATATGCTCTAAGGTCTGCCTGTCCATGCCCTGGCCAGTGTCAGATACCGTCAGAAGCACATATTCCCCTGACACCGCCCCCAAGTGGGTTTTACAGAACGCCTCTTCCAGGATGGTGTTTCCCGTCTCAATGACCAGCTTTCCGCCATCCGGCATGGCATCCCTGGCATTGACGCTGAGGTTCATCAGGATCTGCTCCATCTGGGCCGGGTCCGCATTGATGACTTTGAGCCCTTGTTCCTGCAGATGAAGCTCTATACCGATCATTTTGGGAATGGTCCTCTTGATTAGCTCTTGCACCTGCCGCACGACTTGGTTGAGATCCACGGGCCTCAGTTTGCTTTCCATCTTGCGGCTGAAGGTAAGGAGCTGCTTCGTCAATTGGCTTGCCTTCCTGGCTGCCTGTTCTATCTCCCCCAATTCCACGAGGTCACGATCCCCTTGCACCTTATCAAACATAATCATCTGCGTATACCCCATGATCGCCTGGAGGAGATTGTTGAAGTCATGGGCGATGCCTCCTGCCAGAGTCCCGACCGACTCCATCTTCTGGGCTTGGAGCAACTGGGCCTGCAAACGATACCTTTCTTCCTCTGCCTTTCGGCGCTCGGTCATATCGACAACGACGCCTCTCAGTCCAACAGCACTGCCTTCACGGATGATCGGTGAAAAATGGATTTCCACGGGAAAAGAACTGCCGTCCTTCCGTAGTGCTCGATATTCGAGACCAGAAGCCGATGACCCTCGCTCCAGAATCCTTACAATAGCATCTGCAGCTCGGCCGCGGTCTTCCGGGATCAGCATCTGGGACAAATTCAGCCCCATTTCGAAGTCCTTGCTTGTATACCCGAAGAGATCGAAAGCATAGCGATTCGCATATGTCAGAGTGCCTTGTGCGTTGGTCTCACAGACAACTTGGGGCAATAGATTCGCCATTTCGCGAAACCGTGCCTCGCTTTGTCGCAGGGCCTCCTCAGCCTGTTGGCGATCGCTTATATCCCGGGTGACTGAGATAAGGTGTGGGACGTCGTGTAGCAAAATGACGCTGGCTGACAGCAGGCCATAGCGCATAGATCCATCTTTACGCCTGAACCGGGCTTCCAGATTGCTGTAAAATCCCTTTTCTCTTAGGCCGCGAACCAATTTCTCACGATCCGCCGGATTATCCCAGATATGGAGTGACAGGGATGTCTTCCCAATCACGTCCTCCCGGCTAAAGCCTGTTAACCGGGTGAATCCATCGTTCATGTCCACGAATATCCCATCTTCCAGTCGACTGATGTTGATCGCATCCGGGCTGGTCTGAAAGGTCAACCGGAATAGTTCCATGCTTTCACGCAGCGCATCCTCCGCTTTCTTGCGTTCGGTGATATCACGCGATACGCCCATTATTCCAACGGGCCGGCCGTCCTCATCACGGAGAAAACTCATCTTGGCCTCATTCCATCGAGTTGATCCGTCCTTGCAATATCCCTCTAACTCCAGGATCCTGGTCCGGTTAGGATCCTGGCCCGGCCTCTCCTCCATGGCCAGTTCTTCGGCAAGGGCTTTCATGGCAATCTCCAACGAAGCGGGCGTATACGTCTCCTCAACCGGCTTCCCCATGGCTTCTTCTACCGTGTAACCGGTTAGTCTGGTGACCGATGGGCTCAGATAGGTAAATCGCAGGCTCATATCCCTGGTCCATATGACATCAGAGACGTTATCGGCCAGCAAACGGTAACTCTTTTCACTCTTTCGCAGCGCCTCCTCACTCTGCTTGCGCCGGGCAATCTCATTCTCCAGGTGGGCGGCTTCTTCTTTAATAAGCAGGTTTGAGTATCCAAGCTGTGAGATGATAAGCGCCATCTCTCCTAAAAATGCCGTCAAGTCCTTGACCTTTTCTTCTGAAATTATCGGGACATCTTTTAGGGCCTCAAGGTATTCCAGCTCATCGAATCCAAAGAGTTTGGCCTGTCGCTTGAACCGTTCGATATCAGGTTCTTCAAGCAATATCTGCCCGGTGGCAAGACTGGCGATGTGTTTTCCCTTAACGATAATCGGGGTTGCACAGTCCACGAGCCCGTTATCGCATTGTTCGATAGTCAGTTTGCCCGGCTCATCCAATTGATCCAAGAGATGTCGATTGCTCTTCGTGCAGTTGGTTGCGGTGGCAGGACATGACCTGTGGAACTTACTACAGATATCTTTCCACCCGGTGGCAATAAGGATATTAAGGCCGGGGTGATCCAGAATACCTATGGTAAAGCCGGTGGCCTTGGTGAATTTCTCAAAGACCGTACGAAGATGGCCGAGATCGACCAGGTGACCAATGGCATACTTTCCATCTATTAAATATGCCTTATTGGCGCCTTTAGCGCACATCGTTATCCTCCAAGACTCCTGAAAGGCCCTTTGCGTTCAGAGCCTTGAATCGACTGCCTTTTGCTGGCCTTCTCATCCGGACATGATCATCTTCGTCCGGAAGCCCCGCGGGATTCGAATTTTGACTTTCCGATTTCAGGGGTCGGATGCTCCTGGAAAATGGTTTTTCGAATGTGATCAAGCCCGAAGCAGAAAAAATGATTAGGTTATGTTGTGATATTTACTTTCTTTTTGGCCTCTCATAACTTAAAGAGGGACTGGAGTCAAGGCTTGGGTTTGGTTGTCTGCATATTCCTGCGAAAGTCTCGTTCGTCCTTGACGAACCAAAGAGATTCTGGGATTCGAAAGGAAAACCAGCCTCGCTTGGCTCCGATCCGCGCGTATGCGCTGAATGAGGGTGGGGATCTGCGTGCGGTGCCCAAGCTTACGGGCCTGCTTCAGCTGGAGGATTAGCGGCCGGTGGGCGAGGTGGTTTCCTGCCTCACGCACCTTCAATTGAGGGGATCGATGCGCTCGTTCGGTGTGCCGGAAGTGGTGGAAATGGGGCTGGGCAAGAGATGTGTCGGTCGGCATTGGAAAGCGTGTTCAATCGGCTCGGGTTGAGCGAGGGAGAGTATGCCACGAAGTCCCTGGCCGAAAAGCAAGCGCTTATTGACGCGGCGATCAAGCGGACAGAGGAGAAGTATGAGCTCAAGCCCGGCGACCGGAGATTGACCCACAAGGACCTGTGGAAGGCTGCCGCTGAGTGGAAAGTCAATCAACGTATCACCGGAGGGACCTATGAGTGGGTGGAGGATCGCCACGTTTTAGCTGTGTCCATACCAGCGGACATCCCTCTCCTTTTGGACGTGATGGCCGCCTGTTACCTACGGCTTTCCCACGAGTGCCTTTAGGAGGTTCACATGCTCCAAGAGATCGTGAAGCGCGTTGTTCGTAGCCCTTACCGCGCGAAAGTCAGGATCTGCGAAAGCGTCGAACTGATTAAAGAGAAATTGAAGTGATGTTAATGACCGGTTGTCATGTCTCCGGACATGATTGAGAATAGCTCGTCAGAACATGTAAAATCATTCCTAATCAGGTGAGGAATTGTATGGCAGCACAGACGAAGATGACCTTTTATATGGAGGGAGGAACATGAATACGATGATGAATCGAGAAATCCGTCTAAAAAGTCGGCCTGTGGGCACGCCGACAGAAGGGGACATGGCGCTTTTCGAGGTTCCCGTTCGAAAGCCGGGCAAAGGTGAAGTCCTGGTCCGCAACCTCTACATGTCCGTGGATCCTTACATGCGGGGGCGCATGATGGACCGAAAGAGCTACATCCCACCCTTTCAAATCGGAGCGGTCTTGGAAGGCGGTGCGGTCGGACGTGTGGTTGCATCAGAAGGAGGGCCGTTCGAGAAGGGTGACTATGTCTTGAGCATGCTGGGGTGGCGCGAGTATTTTGTCTCCGACGGCTCGGGCCTCAGAAAAATCGATCCCACCATCGCCCCCATTCAGGCCTTTCTTGGTGTCCTGGGCCTGACCGGGTTCACGGCCTACGTCGGTCTTCTGGAAATCGGCCGGCCAAAGGAAGGGGATACGGTCTTTGTCTCGGCGGCAAGTGGCGCCGTAGGGTCCATGGTGTGTCAAATCGCCAAGCTCAAGGGCTGCCGCGTTGTGGGCAGTGCCGGTTCAGACGAGAAGGTGACATGGCTGGCTGAGGAGGCCGGCATTGACGCTGCCTTCAATTACAAGCGGACGACGGATCTCATTGAAGAACTGGGCAAGCACTGCCGGAACGGCATCGATGTCTACTATGAGAATGTGGGCGGGAAGCACCTGGTGGCGGCACTTGAGCACATGAATCCCTTTGGACGAATAGTGCTTTGCGGGCTCATATCCCAGTACAACGCCACCGAGCCTGTCCCAGGGCCGGTCAATTTTGCCCAGATACTGGTGAAACGCCTCACCCTGCAAGGGTTCGTCGTGGGGGATCATTTTGACAAGCTTTCCCGGTTCACCCCTGAGATGTCCAAATGGATCAAAGAAGGCAAGATCAAGTGGAAGGAGACGGTGGTGGAAGGGCTTGAAAACGCCCCCGGGGCGTTCATCGGTCTCTTCCAGGGGAAGAACTTTGGAAAGATGCTGGTGAAATTGGCTACTGAGACAGGCGCTACTCCCCTTTAAAAACAGGCTTTCTTTTTTCAAGAAACGCCGCGATGCCTTCCATGTGGTCCTTGGCCAGGGTTGTCAAGGTGAACTGGTCGTAGTCCATGTAACTGGCTGCGTGGTTTAGGGCCGTGGCATGCGCGTTGATCGATTCCTTGGTCATGAAGACCGGTATGGGCGGCCTTTCGGCAACCTTTTCGGCGATCGCCATAGCTTTATGAAGGGCCTGCCCTTCGTCCGCGACCCAGTCCGCCAATCCCCATTCCTCGGCCTCATCGGCATCGATCATCTCTGCCAAGAGGACGATACGCTTTGCCCTGGCCGGTCCCACCAGGTTGGTGAGCCGGGGAAGGGTTTGCCAACTCATGTTCATCCCCAGCTTCAGTTCCGGAACGGAAAGCAGCGCGCTTTTCCCCAACACTCTGAAATCGCAGGACACAGCGAGGGACACCCCGCCTCCTAAACAGTGTCCTTCGATGGCGGCGATGGTCACCTGAGGCATCGCCTCCCAGGCCCGGCACATTTTGGCCCCCAATGCGGCGGCCTGCCTTTTGGGGCCGATCGATGCATTCATCAGGTGGGCGACTTCGGGGTCTCTCAGATCGATGCCGGCGGTAAACACCCGGTCACGACCGGTCAGGATCACCGATGTCACGTCCCTTTCGTCCTCAAACGAGCGGGCCGCTTCAGTCAACTCTCTCAAGGTCTGATAGGACATGGGGTTGGGGTCTTTTCCCCGATCGAATTTCACCACTGCGATTCGGTCTTGCCTGGTGATTTTCACGATTTCATAAGTCATGGCCACTCTCCCGGAACCCATATCAAATGCACGGAAATAGGGTATGGGGCCACCGGCCATCGCCGGCGTCCCCTTGTGTTCGTGTCTCACATCATTGCGACTTCATCAGCTCCAGCGCTTCATGCTTGAGGGCCACTTTGTTGACCTTTCCGCTGGCTAAAAGGGGCAGCATCGGACGAATGAAGAAACGCTTGGGGACTTTGAAGTTAGACAGCTTTTGCCTGCAGAGGTCCCGTAGTGCGTCTTCAGCGATCGATTGGCCCGGCATCAACATGACAAAGGCCCAACCCACTTCCTGATACGTTTCGTCGGGCACGCCGATAACCGCTGCAAACAGGGCGGCCGGATGGCTCTCAATCAGGTCTTCGATCTCCCGGGGATAGACATTTTCGCCCCCGCTCTTGTACATCTCCGAGCTGCGTCCTGCGATGTGGATGTATCCGCGTTCATCACGGAACGCCAGATCGGAGGTGTAATACCAGCCCCCGTCATCCAGCACGGCAGCTGTGGCCTTGGGATTGTTGTAGTAACCTTTCATCAGAAAGGGGCCCCGAACGGCGATTTCTCCCACATGACCGTCCTTCAATTCGTTTCGCTGCTCGTCCACAATTTTCAATTGGAATGCTTCGGCGACTTTCCCGGCAGTGTTCAAAAGAGTTCCGGTGTCGTCGCCCTTTTCCGTGTAGGTTACGAATCCGCAGGTTTCCGTGGAGCCATAACCGGTCAGAAGAAGGGCACCCGATTTGGCTGAAATGGAAGATAGCACGTCGAGCATGATTTTGGGAGCGGCGGATCCCGCCCAAAGAAAGCGCTTGATGGAGGAAAGGTCTGCGGTCCGAAAAGAGGGTTCCTTGAACTCCATGAGAAACATGACCGGCACCTGGCCGAGATCGGTGATCCTTTCCTTCTGAATGATTTCCAAGGTGGCGGCCGGGTCGAATTTGTCCATGAACACGATCGTCGCGCCTGACATGATGGCGCCGAATCCGATCTCCGTGTCGGCTGCTACATGATTGATGGGGAAGTGGCACAGAACCTTCTTCGGATCGTCCCCGGACCAGTAGAATTTTTTGATCTGAACGCCGATGTTGCTGATAATGCTTTTGTGGGTATGGAGGACCCCTTTTGGTTTTCCGGTCGACCCCGACGTGTAAAGGAGCAACGCCTCGTCTTCTGGAAAAACATCGGCTGCCCTCCGTTTCAGGGCTTTGTCTTGTTCCGGCCTTTCACGGTTGACGTAATCATGGTAGTTCTCGGCGCCCTTTGCGGACCCGCCGATCACCAGAACCCTATTCAGAAAGTCATTTCTGGCCGCCAAAGTCTCGATCTCCGGCGTCAGGTCCTGTCCCAGGTATTGATTGATGGCTATCAGGACGGTGGGACGACTGTCACCGATAATGTATTGGAGCTCGTCCAAGGAGAATTTAGGCGAAAGCCCAAGCCAGACCGCGCCGATCTTGTTCGCGGCCATGTAAGTGATGGGGAATTCATTTCGGGCCATGGACAGAAGCGCCACCCGGTCGCCCTCTCCCACCCCCGCATCGAGAAAGGCCTTGGCCGCCAGGTCCATTTTTTGCTTAAATATGGCCCAGCTCAGCCGCTCGCTATTGAAGACCAGGGCTTCCTGGTGCGGTTTTTCCGCCGCCCACTTTTCAACGTATTGCCAGGTAAGACCCAGGGTTTCGCTCATGTCTCCCTCCTTGCTAAAGGTGAAACAGGACCATAACAATGTTTCGAAATCATGTCAAAATGAAAGCATCGTTTCGAATTTAATTAACATATGGAAAATATTTGAAAAATTTCATAAAAGGGGAGAGAGGGTCCGCTGGGCGATATGTTCGTCAAGAAGGTGCCACCTCGCCTCCATTTGTGCATTGCGGCAAGCTCAAAAGTATGACAAGCTTCTTTCAACTCAAGGACAAGGAGGACGGGAATATGAGTTTTTCAGGGAAGCAAGCATTGATCATAGGCGGAAGCAGTGGGATGGGGTTGGAGACGGCCAGGTTGTTGGTCCTTGCCGGGGCCTCCGTGACGCTTGTCGGCAGCCGTCAGGAGAAACTGGATCGAGCACGCGAGACCTTGAAAATGCCGGACAAGGTAGGTACCTTCCGATGCGACCTGAGGAAGAAAGAGGAGGTCGACAGACTCGTCCGCTACATCGGCGAACAGCTGAAGGAAGTCAAGTACCTTGTCAACGCCGCGGGAGTGTTCGCCCCAAAAAAATTCCTGGACCATACATTAGAGGACTATGACACCTACATGGTCTTGAACCAAGCCATTTTCTTTGTGACACAGCAGGTCGCTAAGAACATGGTGGGAAGCGGCGGGGGGGCAGTGGTCAATATCGGTTCCATGTGGGCCCATCAGGCCATAAAGGCCACCCCCTCATCGGCCTACTCCATGGCCAAGGCGGGCCTTCACGCCCTGACGCAGCATCTTGCCATGGAACTGGCCGAACACGGCATACGCGTCAACGGGGTGGCGCCTGCCGTGGTGGAGACACCCATTTACGGCTCTTTCATCAAAGCGGACGAAATACATGAAACCCTTCAGGGCTTCAATGCATTCCACCCAATCGGCCGGATCGGAAGGCCGATAGATGTGGCATCGGTCATTGTCTTTCTCCTTTCTGAGGAAGCGGCATGGGTGACAGGGTCCATATGGAATGTGGATGGCGGCGTCATGGCGGGGCGTAACCAGTAGGCGGTTTCATAGGCAGCTTGAAACCCGGTCCATGACTCCCACATTTGGACGACCCCTGGGGGGTGGATGAGTGTGGCCATGCATCAAGGTGACCGTTGCCGGATGCTCAGAATCCTGCAGACCATGATGTTTGGTGGGGGCCTCACCCTGGTTGACGGCGTGAAGGCTGGGAAGTAAACTGGGAGCCCTCCGGACGGCACGCTTGCCCTCTTGGATCGACACCATTTTCGACCTTTGCAGCATTGGGGCTCACCTCACAGTCCGCCGGGTTTCGCGAAAGCCGGGTGGTTTTCCGGGAGAGACGACATTAAGACGATCAAAGGCAAAATTACCGTTTTCTTTGTAGTGTGCCTTTCTTTCATTGGCCTCCTAACGCTCTTATATTACGAAAATATCTTTTCCCTTGAGAAAAAGCTGATCATTGTAGAGCACTTTGACGACCTCCTCAATAATATCCTTGAATTGAGGCGATACGAAAAAAACTTTATTTTGACCAGAGATATTGAAAGCCTGCACGAGACCATCTTCTACCTTTTCAGGGTAGAAGATGCCTCAAAAAGGCTTGCGGAAAGCATCAAACGCGTGGTCGACCAAGAGGGTTACGAGAAGCTTGGGGACGAAGTCCATGGCTACAAGCATAGCTTGCAGAAGATTGCCGACATAAGCAAGCAGGGGAACGGGCAGATCGACGTGGTTGAAATCAGAGAGAAGGGAAAGGCCCTCGTCGATTTCGCACAAACGCTCATCAGACTCAACAGACAACGGATTCAAAAGACGCTGAGTGGTACTCTTACCATTCCCTTGGCTTTTGTTGGGACGTTTGCCATCCTTGTCCTCCTTGTGTTCCAGCTCATTACCAGAAGCATCTTGAGACCCCTCGCCATGGTCAAGGGAGCAACGGAGCAGGTTGCAAAGGAGACCTTCGAACCCATCCTATACAAGGCCAAAGGGGAAGATGAGGTTTCACAATTGATCGCGGCCTTCAATAAAATGGCTGAGGAAATCAAATCAGGACAGGAACAATTGCTGCAATCCCGTAAGATGGCCTCCATTGGTACTTTCACCTCCGGCATCGCCCACGAATTGAACAACCCCCTCAACAATATCTCCATCACTGCGGAGAGTTTGCTTTTGGAATACCCTGATGCGGATGAGGCTGAAGCCCATGAGATGATCCAGGACATCATTCATCAGGCAGACAGGGCCAGTCAGGTTGTAAAGAACCTTCTGGAGTTCTCCAGAACCGAACGGCCGTTTTTGATGCAACTCAGTGTGAAGGAGGTCATCCAGGGGACTGTCAGACTTGTGAAGAATCAGATCATGGTAAAAGGGATCCAACTAGAGACGGAAATCTCGGATGACTTGCCCGCCATTCGAGGCAAGCGTCAAGACCTGCAGCAGGCCTTCCTCAATATCATCTTGAACTCGATCCAGGCCACGGAAAAGGGAGGGGTTATCTCCATTCGAACCGAAAAGGCTCAGAGAGGCTACATAAGAGTCGCCATTGAGGATACGGGCACAGGCATCAAGCCCGGGGATTTGGAGCACATCTTCGACCCCTTCTATACCACCAAGCAGGTGGGGGAAGGCACCGGGCTCGGTCTGTCTCTCACATACGGGATTGTCAAGACGCATGGGGGCTACATTGAGGTTAAGAGCGAGGTAGGCAAGGGGACGATTTTCTTTATTCATCTGCCGGTGGCTGACAGTAAGAAGGAGGGCGTGGTTGAGGATGCTTAGGGTCGCAGTCGTTGACGACGAAATGACGGTTTGCAATCGCCTCAAACGGGTCCTTGAGAAGGACGGCTACGAGGTGGTGACCTTTCAGTCGGCTCGAACCTTCCTGGACTCGGTTGCGCGCAATCCTTTTTCTATCGTGTTCCTCGACCTGATGCTCCCTGATGCAAACGGCATGGAGGTTCTCCCAAACATAAAGAAATGTCAGAAAAATGTTGAAGTCGTCGTGATCACGGGTCACGGGTCCATCGACTCAGCCATCGAGGCCATCAAAAGGGGGGCCTATCATTACGTCACCAAACCCTTCAAGCTTGAGGAGATTCGTTTGCTTGCGGCCGGTGCAAGGGAAAAGATAGGTCTTCGCGAGGAGAACCGACGTTTGCGGGAAGCCATGGGCGGTGAGGAACCCCTCGATGGCTTCATAGGCAATAGCGGTGCGATGCAGGAAATATTCTCCATGGTCAGAAAGGTCTCCGCGGTCAATTGTAATGTCTTGCTGCAGGGAGAAAGCGGAACAGGTAAAGAGCTGGTTGCCAGATCCATTCACAGGTTGAGCCCTCGGAGAGACGGACCTTTCGTCTCCTTTAATTGCGGCGGATTCACTGAAGAGCTCATTTGCAACGAACTGTTCGGGCACGAAAGGGGTGCGTTTACCGGCGCGACGATTACCAAAATCGGTCTTTTGGAGTCCGCAGCCGGTGGTACGGTATTTCTGGATGAAATCGGTGAAATGCCTTCTTCCATGCAGGTGAGGCTGTTACGCGTCATTCAAGAAAGAAGGATTCTGAGAGTTGGTGGGACCAAGTCCATTGACCTGGATATCCGACTGATTGCTGCCAGCAACCGGGACATCAAAAAGGCCACGACCGAAGGGACCTTTCGGGAGGACCTTTTTTACCGGCTGAACGTTGTCACCTTGTACCTTCCCAGACTCGCGGAAAGGAAAGACGATATCCCTCTCTTGATTTCATCCTTCATTGAAAAATACAGCCGGCCTTTCGGGAAAAGGGTAAAATCTATCTCTTCACAGGCTTTGGATATCCTGCTGCACTACAATTTTCCCGGCAACATCCGCGAATTGGAGAATATCATTCAACGGGCCGTCGCACTCGCGGAGGGAGACCTGATCAGAACAGAGGACCTCCCGTCGGATCTCCAAAAACTCGAATTCAACTCTTTGGATGGTGAAGGACTGCTGAGCCTTGAAGAAGTGGAAAAGCAACATATTGCCAGGGTCCTTGAAAAGACGGATCACAACAAGGCCTTGAGCAGCAAAATTCTCAATCTGCCTCGCACCACGTTGTGGCGAAAGATGAAACGGTACGATCTCTTGAAAGGGGAGTAGTTTCAAATTGAAACGATCTCTTTCGCCCCATGGCCCTAAAACCTCTTTCCTTCCCGTACGTTAGTCTCCCTTGGACCGATGTTTCAAAATGAAATGCATTTCCGGTCATTTGCCCCATCGAATCTGCCAAGTTACTGATTTTAAATAACATAGGTAGTGGCCTTCTTTTTGCTATATGGCAATGAGGAGGTCCGAATGGAGAGAATCCTTGTCGGTTTAGACACAGCGGAGGGCAGCCTTTGGTCGGGCATTCATGCGCTCAACCTGGCAAAAAGAATAGATGCCAAGGTTTCGTTTCTGTTGGTTATCGATCCGGACGTGGATAAGCGCAAACATGCGCTGCAAGAGCAGTGGAAGGCTTACATGATGAAAAACCTTGGGGCGCTCATCGAGGAGGGGCGGGCTGAAGGCATCACCGTCGATTACTTTGTCGCATACGGAAAATTCGATATCGAAATTGTCAAGTTCATAAAGGAAAACAGGATTACCATGTTGGTGGTTGGCTTACCGGCTGATCAAAAAGGCTCTTCCGGACACTTTGCCGAACTCCTGGAAAAGGTTCGCCACAGAATCGATTGCCGCATAGAGGTCGTCCATGAAAAGAGCCTGGAACCCGCACTGAAAAGGAGAGGATGATGCTGCATCTATATCTTCCGATCGCAGGAAATAGCGTAAACGTGCTTCTTGTCTTCGGCATGGGGGGGATCGTAGGAGTCCTATCAGGGATTTTCGGGGTAGGCGGCGGTTTTTTGATGACGCCGCTCCTGATTATGATCGGCATCCCTCCCACCGTCGCTGCCGCTTCAGATTCGAATCAAATCGTGGGTGCTTCCACTTCGGGTACTCTGGCCCATTACAAGATGGGAAACGTGGATTTCAAAATGGGCATCCTGTTGCTGATTGGTGGGGTCATTGGAGGCACATTAGGGGTCCAGGTGATCAAGATCTTGAGAGAGATGGGCAATGCGGATTTCCTGATCAAAGTCACCTATGTCCTGATGCTGGGATTTGTCGGGGCGTACATGTTTCTTGAGAGTCTGCAGGCCCTGAGGAAAAGGGAAATAAGCTATACGGCCCCGAAAAGGGAGTCAAAGTATGCCAATCTTGCAAAGCGGCTCCCCTGGCAGACCCGTTTTGAAAAATCAGGCATCACTCTGTCTATCCTCATGCCCCTGGTGCTGGGGAGCTTTGTGGGTGTGCTGGCGGCGATCATGGGGGTCGGAGGCGGCTTCATTATGGTACCCGTCATGGTCTATCTCTTGAGAATGCCCATGCATGTGGTGGTAGGAACGAGTCTCTTCCAGATCCTTTTCACCTGCATTGACGTGACCATCATGCAGTCCTATACTAACCACACCGTTGATTTTGTTCTGGCGGTCATATTGCTCTTAGGATCCACGGTCGGCGCGCAGTTCGGAGCGAGATTGAGCAAAAGACTCAAGGGTGACCAGCTGAAGATCCTCCTAGCCTCCATCGTCCTTCTTGTCATGGTCAAGATGTTGCTCGATCTGTTGCTTCCCCCTCATACGATGTTAGCCTACACAGGAGGACATTGAGTTGCTGCAAAAACTCTTTATGTGGTCGATCCTTGCGGTGGTGGTCATGGGATCATATCCCGGCGCAGCGCGCAGCGCGGCACCGCTCACATTGAAGCCGGATCCGGACGACATCAGGATCGGGGCCTTTTTCAACGGGACACAGGTATCGGTTTCGGGGACCATTCCCCCAGCGAGTGAAGTCATGGTGGAGGTAACCGGAAAACGCGAAGATCTCGCGCTCAAAAAAAAGGGGCGCGCCCTGGGTGTCCTTTGGATGAATCTGGGGAGTGTGACGTTCCAACATGTGCCCACGCTCTATTTACTTTACGTTTCAGAGGCAATCGGTTCATTCGCCCGATCAAGTCCTGTGAAGTGGCAAGAGATGGGCGTTGGGTTTGAATCGCTCAAAGGTCAAATCGGGATCACACCGGATCGTGGAGATAGGGATGAATTATATAGGGAATTTCTAAAACTGAAAGAAAGGGAGGGGATCTATGCCACGAGAGAAACGTCCATCCGCTATGGAAAGGGCGACAACGGAATGAGATCTTTCGCCACCGAGATTTCCATCCCGGCGCGCGTGGCCCCTGGCGCTTACCAAGTCAAGGCCCTGGCAGTTAACGACGGTCACATCGTTGCAGCTGCTACGAGCGAAATTCGAGTGAGCGAAGTGGGGGTGCCGGCGTTTCTCTCCTCTCTTTCGTTGAACCACGGGGGCCTTTATGGTTTGCTGGCCGTGCTGATAGCGATCGCGGCGGGCCTGATCATGGACTTTTTGTTCGGCGACAATAAGGGGTCCCATTAGCATCGAGCCATTGGGAGCGAAACGGTGACTTATGAATGCGTTTTTTGGCTGGTTCAAAGAGACGTTGAGGCATGGGAAGGGGGCTTCCCGGCAGATGCCTTTTGTCACCCTCTTTGGCCTGTTCCAAAAAATTTTGGGACTGAACAACCAGATTCTCGATCTGATTGCGGAGATGGGTACAAAACTTGGGGGGAATTACGTTTTTGACCGACAGTACATCCATTCAACGTGCGACCAAATGGCCGATCTGGTTTACAAACTCATATACAACCTCAACGCAATGGCACCCGGCAAGTACCTGGCGCTCTATGAGGCCTTTACAACCATCCACCAAGAGATAGAAGAGGAATTGGCCGGGAGGCTGGTGATTCCGCAAACGGATTATACGATGCCCTATCATCTCATATCCAGAGATTACGGAGACGTCGTAGGCCCCAAGAACGCAAATCTTGCGGAAGTCAAGAATCTGCTCGGTCTGACGGCGCCCGAAGGTTTCGCCATCACCACCCGGGCGTACCAGTCATTCCTGGAGCACAATGGTTTACAGGAAAGGATCCAGGAGATCGCGACATCGTGGGAAAAGGGAGACATGACGAGCGTAGAAGCGGAGACGGAGATTAAGGCCCTGATTATGTCCGGCGCCGTACCTCCAGGGCTTCAGAAGGCCGTACAGAGATCCTTAGAGGGCCTTTGCCTTCGGGCCGGGGACAAGGAGGTATACCTGGCCCTGCGAAGCAGCGCCAGGGGTGAAGACACGGAAATGAGCTTTGCCGGCCAGTATTTGAGCATCCTAAATGAACCGCCGGTAAACATTTTGGACGGCTATAAGCAGGTGCTCGCCAGCACCTATTCCAGATCAGCCATGGAATACAGAAGACAAAAAGGATTTGCCGAGGGGGAAGTGGCCATGGCGGTCGGATGCCAGTTGATGATCGATGCGAAGGTGAGTGGGGTTCTTTACACGCTCGATCCCAGGTCGCCTGAGCGAGAGGTCATGATGCTGACCGCGAATTGGGGACTGGGGGCCCCTCTGGTGGCAGGAGAAGTATCGGCCGATCAATATGCGGTGACGCGTACTCCGCCCTATCCGGTCATCACCATCGACATCGTTCGAAAGGAAAAGGCGCTGGTTCCCAATGAGGGTGGAGGGACGGAGTTCCGTGTCCTGGACGAGGCGTTGCAGACGAGGAGTGCCCTGACGGATGAGCAAATAGGGCGCATCGTCGAGGCGGGACTCATCATTGAAAGGCATTTCAAAAAGCCCCAGGATATTGAATGGGCATTGGACCGGGAGGACCGCCTTTTCATTTTGCAGACAAGGCCCCTCAGGGTCAAGGCTCAAATGGGACCAATGGTATGTGATATCTCATCAGCGTTGAAAAATTACCCGATCATATTCGAAAATAAAGGCGTAGTGGCCCAGGAGGGCATCGGGACAGGAAAGGCTTTCCTGATCAAGAGCGAAGAGGAGCTGGATGCCTTTCCGGAGGGTGCCATTTTGGTATCCAGATACACCTCTCCGCGGCTTGCCAAGGCCATAAGAAAGGCCAATGCGGTGATTACCGATGTCGGTTCACCAACGGGACACATGGCTACCATTGCACGTGAATTCCAGGTGCCGACTATCGTAAATACCGGAGTTGCCACGCAACTGCTACAGTCAGGTCAAGAGATTACCGTCGACGCCAGACAAAATGTCGTTTACTCGGGAAAGGTCAGGGAGCTTTGCTATTACGAATTTGCCGAGGAAGCATTCGAGGAAATGTATGAATATCGACTCCTTCGTCGGGTACTCAAGAGGATTGCGCCGCTCAATCTTTTGGATCCCTCCGACAAGGACTTTGTTCCCACAGCATGCAAGACGTTTCATGACATCACCCGTTTCGTCCATGAAAAGGCGGTGCAGCAGTTGATCCAGTTGGAATACTCAAATGTTCCAAGGTCACAAACAGCAGGTCGGAAGCTCCATTTTGATATCCCATTGGCGCTGGTTTTGATCGACATCGGCGGTGGCCTTTCCGTCCCGGCAAACGTTCGCAGCGTGGAACCGAATGAGGTTGTCTCGCTTCCGATGCGCGCTTTTTTGGAAGGACTGACGGTACCGGGCGCCTGGAATACCGACCCGGTGTCCATGGATTTCGGGGGCTTTATGTCGAGCCTCACCCGAACCTTCTCTTTCAAGGTGGCGACCCCAAGGTACATAGGCCAGAATCTGGCGGTCATCTCCAAGGAGTATGCCAATGTCAGCCTGCGACTCGGCTATCATTTCAATATGATCGATGCCTATATCAGCAATAATGCCAACGATAATTATGCGTATTTTC
Organism: uncultured delta proteobacterium; assembly: GCA_963830155.1. GTDB lineage: Bacteria > Desulfobacterota > DSM-4660 > Desulfatiglandales > Desulfatiglandaceae > CAWHLE01. The sequence goes on from CAWHLE010000007.1 coordinate 603,500, forward strand.
GATTCCTCGGCGGCGTGACCGACGTGACCCGCAGGTCGAGGCGGGCGCGGCTCCTGGGGGATATCCTTGCCAGAAATGACTTCCGTTCAGATGTACGAGGAGATCTTGTCGTCGCGCGGATCAAGAAACTGGACACGGATGGGATGCAACGAAAGATGCGTCTGCTGGGACTTCTTGTTGGATACACGCGGCAATTGGATGTAAGGATGGTCAGCGAAGGAGAGATGAACCGGTCGATGGAGGATTTTGACGGGCTTAAAAAAGCCCACGGCGGTTCCAAGAGGTTCTAACACGGTGTGGGAAACCTAAATTGAGCAGGGCGTGCAAGAAGGTTTCCAGGGTGGACGGATAAATTTTCTTCCACGCCTTACTAAGGAGGTAACATGGCTGGTACGCAAAAGACCAGTATCCTTGTCCTTGACGATGAAACCATTGTCCTCAAGCGTCTAAGACCGGCGCTGGAAAAGGCGGGCTATGAGGTGGAGGTGTTTTCCAAAAGCTCAGAGGCGGCGGAACGAATCAAGGAGAAGGACTTCGAGATCGTTATTACCGACCTGAAGATGCAAGGACTTGACGGGATGCAGTTCCTCACGATGGTGAAAGAACGCGCCCCAACAACAGAGGTCATCGTCATTACAGGATTTGCGACCATGGAGACGGCCAAGGAATCTTTCCAGAAGGGCGTTTTCGATTTTCTTGCGAAACCCTTCAAATTGGGTGAGATCCAAGAGATCGTGAAGAAGGCGGAGGCCAAGGTTCTAGAGAGCAGGAAGAGCAAGATGCAGTAACGCATTTCGAGCCTTGCCAAGCGCCGAGGCATTATTTGGCAATCAAAAGGGGAATATGGCTATGCTAAAGACGCTCGTTTCTTTGAATGCCGACCTGGCATCAAGCATCGCCCTTCGATACGCTTGTCGGATGGGAACCATGGTCAAAATGGCACTGCAAACCATCCACGTAGAAGACCCGGCCGCTTCCGGACATCCTCCGGGGACAGGATGGGTGCGTCGAACCTGGGAGAAGGCACTATTAAAGGCCGGAGAAGAAGAGATCGCCCAGCTGATCCAGGCGGAAAGGTCATCGTGTCCGCCGTTGGCTGCTACAAAGATGGTGATAGGGGACCCCGAGGAGGAAATCCTTCGTGAGCTCGAAAGGGAATCATATGACCTCTTCATTGAAGGGACACTATACTCGTTTTCTTCCGCGAGTTTTAACAAGAAGATTCGATCTCGGCTGTACCGACATGCGTCCTGCCCCGTCATTCTGGTAAAAAATCTCATGGACCTGAAAAGGATTGCTATCTTATTGGGTGCCGATATGGATCCCGTCAGTGTGGTGACGCCCTTTCTAAAGATCTTCAGTGAGGGCGTGTTCGATGTGGATCTGCTCTACTACAGATTTCACGAGGGCGGCGGTCCAACGTTTCAGAAACAAGATGGCGCCGACGGCGTGCTCTCTGCGGGGCGCAAGCTGCTGATTGAAGGGGGAGGGATTCCGAAGGAATGCCGTGTGATTGAGGACAGTCCTGAAAAACTCAGTGATCTCTTTAGGGATTATGGGTTGGTGGTTTCTTCCGTTCACGGGGTCGCCAGCAAGAAGAGCCATTTGACGGAATTGCTTCACCGTATGCCGTCGCCGATTCTTTTCTGCCCGTAGTGAACATCTTTACGGTCCAGGGAGGCTGATATGAAAATCCTTGTTGCAGTGGATCGAAACCCTTACAGCGGTAGTGCGGTGGAGGAAGTGGCGAGACTGGCCAGGAACACCCTGGCAAACGTCACTCTGCTGGGCGTCGTATCACGTAAGGAAGCGAGAAACGACCCGTATGGTGACGCATCGACGGCATGGGGTCCTGAACACCCATTGGCCCAGGCCCTTCGAAAGTATCGGGAGCGTTTTCTCAGTCATTTCGGAAATGTTGATTCGCCTTACGTCAACAGGGAATTTGACTACCAATTGATTGAAGTCACAAAGGGCGTCTGGCAAGAGCTGTGCGTGTGCCGGAGTGCCAGGAAGAGCCTTAAGGTGCGTACCAGACTGGGCCATCCGGTCAAACAGATTCTGACGGAATCGGTGGAAGATGACAGCGATCTGATCGTTGTGGGCTGCAGCGAAGAGAAGCTGTGTGGTTGGGAAGAGGATGCCCGGGTGCCCGAAAGGATCGCCACCGGTGCAGCCTGTTCCGTGCTGGTGGTCAAAGCGGAGGAAAGTGTTAAGAAGATTGTCTGTTGCCTGGATCAGGATAGAACGAGCCAGCAATCCCTGGAAATGATCAATCAGATGGTCAGCATCCATCATGCGGATCTGGAGGTCGTCGGGATCAGTGACGGGGAAGAGTTGAAATCTGAAGTTGAAAAGAAAATGAACACCATTTTGAAGTACTATGTTGATCGACAGATCAATCCTTATATCAAAGTGGTGCCTCTTGCTTCGCTGGAATCCTTTATCTCCGAAGAGGCCCGACAAGGGCTCATGGCATTGTGGATGGGCAAGAAATCCGTTCTTGAAAACGTCTTCCCGCGGAGTAAGGTGAGCAGGCTAATCAAAGCGAGCCACTCATCCGTGCTCATTCTCAGATAGCCAACGAAACATGAATTCCAGAGACCAGGGGATTGAAAAATGGAAGCCAGGTGTCCCTAAAGGCGGGCTCCTGCTCACGGCCGGGATCATGTGGATGGGGATAGGGGTTATGCTGGATGTCCTGGCCTATGGATGGTTAAAGGGTGAAAGGACAGGTCATACTGTTTTGGCCGCGGCGATTGGATTCGTTTGCGCGCTCGTTATTCATCATTTTGGATTTCTCCGCGTGGTGGATAAAAACCTTGCGAGAATTCTCCCGATGGAAGGAAAAAGGTGCATTTTTTCGTTTATGCCTTTGAAGAGCTATATTCTCGTCATGATGATGATAATTATGGGTTTCTTGCTTCGCCATTCGGCAATTCCCAAATTGTACCTTTCAGTCCTATATATTGGAATAGGGACGGCATTGATTCTATCAAGCGTTCGGTACTTGCGATACTTAATGGTGGGATGGAGGAAGGGTGGGGGTGACAGCCTCCGTTGACCCCGCTGACACCCGCCGCACATGCCATCCTTTTGCCCATATCCAGTCTTCCTTCACTGTGATCAGGATCTCTGCCTGAGTGCAATACTTCCCCGACGCTGATGGTCGGATTGCTCATGCAATGGGTCCTGTCTTGCGCATAATCCCTGCAGGGCGAGCTGCGCGACTGTCAACCCTCCGCCATATCATGGGACGATGGATTAACCGGCAGGAGATTTTCGTCGATAAGATGGATGAAAGGGGCTCTTTGGAGCGTCTGGGCGTCAAGTGGAGAGAAGGGCATGTCTCCAAAGGCTCTGGAAGGAGGTGATCAAATGTTTCGCTCTGCCGTTCATACCTTATCAGGCCTGGTTATTGCGATGATGTTCTGCTGCGGGTCGTTGGCCGCCGCGCAGCCACAAAAGGCATCCGGCCCTTTGAAGTTCATGCGCCTGAGCGTCAAAGACCCCGGCATCAACAACATCGAGGCCATCAGTTTTTTGATCCCCGCCGGATGGAGGGCCGAAGGCGGCGTGCAGTGGTTCCCCGATTACAGCATCCTCGCCAATCTGCTGATGCGTATCACCGATCCGCAGACCGGCGCGGCGATCGAATTCCTCCCCGTCCAGAACTTCACCTGGCTGACGCAGATGGCCGTGCCCATGGCGCCCGGTACCAACTATCTGGGAAACATCCTGTGGCAGCCCATCACTGACGTGAGCCAGTTCATCCGGATGTTTTACATGCCAAAAACACTTCGGCACCTGCAGGGTGGTCGCGTGGTGGGCAGCGAAGACCTGCCAAAGGTCGCAGCCGAGGTCGCTCGCGTCTTCGGAGGGCAGTCCATGGTCAAATCCGCGCGCGTCCGCTACGAATACCAGCTGAATGGGCGGCCGTGGGAAGAGTTGGTCACCTGCACCCTTGTCTTCACCAACTGGCAGATGGGGACCATATGGTCGGTCCATTCGGCCTACGCCTTCCGTGCACCCAAGGGGCACCTCGATCGGTTGATGCCCGTTATGAACACGACCGTCAGTACGGCACGGCTCAGCCCTGACTGGTACGGCGGGTACATGTATGTCCAGAAGCTGTTTTTGAATCGGATGAACCAGAGCATCAAAAACGCGGCCGCTCTCAGCGCAACGATCACGCGAAACAGCGAGGAGATTCGTCGCATGTCCAGCGAGTCGTACCGGAAGGCCTCGGAATCCCAGGATCGGATCAGCCAGAGCTTCAGCGAATACATCCGGGGCGTGGAGACCTACAAGAACCCTTATGAGGACCGGTCGGTCCAACTGCCGAGCGGATATGGGGATGCGTGGGTAAGCCCGCGCGGAGAATACATCCTTTCGAACGATGCCGGATTCAACCCCAATGTGGGGGACACGACCGAATGGCGGCGCATGGACCGGAGGGATCAAGGAGGACAGTAGGGCGAGCCATGGTCATCGTCCCGCCCCGGTGACCGCACACACACCGGCTTCGGGTTTCCAATACGGAGAGAGGTCCCTGAGCCGCTGGATAATTTCGGGGACCTTTTCGGCCACGAAGTCGATTTCTTCCTCTGTATTGTAGATGCTCAGGCTGAAGCGGATGGACCCGTGGGCCATGGTGAAGGGGACGCCCATGGCCCGCAGCACGTGGGAAGGCTGCAGCGACCCGGACGTGCAGGCAGAGCCCGATGAGGCGGCGATGGACCATTCATCCATCAGGAGCAGGATGGCCTCGCCCTCCACGAATTCAAAGCTGATGTTGGAGGTGTTGGGGAGTCTCAAAGTACGATCACCGTTGACCTGGGCGTTGGGGACCCGATCCAGAATCGTTTGCTCAAGCCTGCCCCGCAGCGATTTGATCCGGGTGTTCTCCTCTTCCAGGTTCCGGGCGGCAAGCTCACAGGCCTTGCCGAGGCCGATGATGGCGGCGGTGTTCTCGGTCCCGCCGCGGCGCCCACGCTCCTGGTGACCGCCGATCAGGAAGGGCGAATACCGGATTCCCCGTCTCGCATAGAGGACCCCGATCCCCTTGGGACCGTGGAGCTTGTGTCCCGAAAGCGAAAGCATGTCGATGGCTGTTTTTTCCAGATTCAAAGGGATTTTGCCTACGGCCTGAACCCCATCCGTGTGGAAAAGGATGCCCCGCTCCCTTGCCAGGGCCGCGGCCTCTTCCACGGGGAACAGGACGCCCGTTTCGTTATTGGCCCACATGAGGCTCACCACGGCCGTGTCCGAGGTGAGACTGGCGCGGTAACGCGCCATGTCCAAATGGCCCTCCCGGTCCACCGGGATCTCGGTCACCCGGTAACCGTGTCCGGCCAGATGATGACAAAGGGATCGAATGGCCGGGTGCTCCACCCGACTGGTGACGATGTGTCGCTTGTCCGGCTGGGTCTCGAGGGCGGATCGGATGGCCGTGTTGTCGCTTTCGGTCCCGCAACTCGTAAAGATGACTTCTTCCGGGTGTGCAGCGCCCAGGAGTTGGGCCGCCTGTTCGCGAGCCTCGCGAATCTTTCGTGCCACTTGTCCCCCGAAGGAGTGAGCGCTCGATGGGTTCCCGTAAAGCTCCTGGAAATAGGGAACCATGACCTCCATCACCTCCGGCGCGACCCGGGTGGTGGCATTGTTGTCGAGATAGATGGTTTTCATGGCGCCACTTCCTCCACCGTCAGCTCTGGCCAGACCAGTTCCCTCAGCTTCACTTCGACAAAATCCTTGAGGGTCTGCTGGGACGCCGGGCAGGACGCGCAAGTCCCCCGCGTGGCCACCAGGACTCGATTTCCAACCACGTCGATCAGTTCCACATCCCCGCCGTCCTTCTTCAGGGAAGGCCGGATGGCCTTGTCCAGGGTTTGTTCGATCATCTTGATCTTCTGGATGTTTGAGAGCTTCGGGCGGGCGGAGGGTTTTTTCTCGGACCGGGTGCGCGCCAGGATTTCAAGGATCTTTTCGTGGCAGCCCCCGCACCCGCCTCCCGCCTTGGTGTAGTTGGTGACCTCATCGAGGGTGGTGAGGTTGTTTTCCAGGATGGCCCGCTCGATTTCCCGATCCGTGACCCCGAAGCACTCGCAGACGATTTCTCCCTCTTTTTCCGGTTGGGCCGTGCCCCGATAGGTGGCAATCACCTTCTCAAGGGCCTGCTGGCCCAAGACGGAGCAATGCATCTTCTCTTTCGGGAGCCCTCCCAGGAAGTCGGCGATGTCCTTGTTGGTAATCTTTTCCGCCTCTTCAAGGGTCTTTCCCTTGAGCATTTCGGTCAGGGCCGAGGCCGAAGCGATGGCGCTGGCGCACCCGAAGGTCTTGAACCTGGCATCGGCGATCCGGCCCTTTTCATCCAGCTTGATGCTGAGCCTGAGTGCATCACCGCAGGCCATGGATCCCACTTCGGCCGCCGCATCAGCGTGTTCCACCTCACCAACGTTTCTAGGGTTCAGAAAGTATTCCTTCACTTTGTCCGAATATTCCCACATGCCTCGCTCTCCCTCATTACTGTGAGAATGTAAGATTCAACCCCGTGTCTTTCAACCGCAGGCCTCAGGCGCCAAATTTCGCAAGCCGTCCTGCATGGGCCAGGGCGATGAGCATCAGGTACTTGGCTTCGAATTGGCCAAGCCCCCCCATGATGGCCGCATTTTCCGTAAAGGTTTGGCAAGAATCGGGCCGGCAGGTGTCGCTCGACAGGAGGACCGGAACCGGGTGCCAGCTGTGGCTCTTCAGTTTGGAAGGGGTGCTGTGATCGGCCGTGACGACCAGGACCGACGGGCCGAGCGCGGTGATCCCGGGGATGGCCGCGTCGAATTCCTCGATCCGCTTCACTTTGGCCTCAAAGTTGCCGTCTTCGCCGGTTGAATCCGTGTACTTGAAGTGGAGGAAAAAGAAGTCGTATTTTTCCCATGATTCCTTTAGCAGCGTCACCTGTTCGGGGAGGGTTTGGGGACTCCCCAGGATGGTCATCCCAACCAGATGTGCGAGCCCTTTGTACATGGGGTAGACCGCGATGGCGGCCGCCCGGAGGCCGTAAACCTCTTCGTAAGATGGGAGCTTTGGCCTCTCCGCAAATCCGCGCAGGGTCAGCCCGTTGGCCTTGGGCTCATGTCTCAGGATCCCACGGGCCTGCTCAATGAAGGCAGATGCGAGCTGCGCGGTTCGTTGGCTTGCCGGGTGCGTGGCCTTCGGCGCAAGCGGGGGAACGCCCGTTGCCTGGGGATCGGTATCGAGGACGTTTCCGCCGAGATCCTCACCCCGGATCACAAGGACAAAACGATGCTCCTTCACAGGCTCGACGAAAAGCTCAACCCCGGGAAGCTTGATGGCTCCGAGGCGTTTGGCCAGCGGCGCGCTCTCCTCGGTGGGAATCCGGCCGGCGCGGCGGTCGGTGATGTTTCCATCGGCATCGAGCGTACAGTAATTTCCTCGGACCGCCACATCGTTTTCTGTCAGGTGAAAGCCGACACCGGTTGCCTCCAGTGCCCCGCGGCCGATTTCGTATTTAAGGGGATCGTACCCAAAGATTCCCAGGTGTCCAGGGCCGCTTCCCGGCGTGATCCCCGGCATCACGGGATGGAGAAGGCCCAGGGTACCCCTTTCGGCTAGATGATCCAGATTGGGGTGACGGGCGGTCTCAAGCTCAGTCTTGCCTCCCGGTTCCATGGGGAGCCCGCCGAGACCGTCTGCAACTAAAAAGACAATTTTCGAATGGCTTTTCTCCTTCAATCTGCGGGTAAGATCATGGATGTCCATAACCCCTCCATCTTTCTGCCTGCACGTCTTTTTGAATGCGGAATTGAATCCTCATGACCTCAACACTTGCGCAAAGTAAATCACAAACACGCGAGGAATACCAGAGGGGTTCGCCATGGTTAGAACGGGGAGCGCCTTTGCCTTCATGCAAAGGTTCCAATCCGGGGGGTGGCTGCCCGATTTCGTAGGATCCATTGAAAGTCAGGGAGTGGGACGGCTTTGGCAATATCACAATCAGGCGGGCATGAAGGAAGAGAAGGTGGAAACAAAATGAAGGGCTCGTGTCTGGCGGCACGAGCCCTTCTTCGAAGAACCCTTGAGGTTTCTGAATGAGAACCGGTCAGTGATTCAGTGCCGATCCCACCAAGTCGAATACGAATGGATCCTCATTGGTTGTGAGCGTCAGGATCAATTTGTAAGACACGTCGCCCATCCTGAAGTCCGGAACGAAGAGGGTATTGGATGAGACATCGAAGCTCGCATACCGATACGTGTCATTGAACGTGGCAAGGCCAATATACCTGAGTGACATCTGGACCGGGTCGCTTGTCCAATCCGTGACGGCAAGGTTGACGAAATAGGGTGTATCCCCAATGAGGAGCGGTATGTAAAGGATGTTTTTCGCCCAGTCATATACGGCGACTTCCCCACTCGTGATGGGTTCGGGCAAGAAAGATACTAATGGAGGTTATCGTAAGCGTGATCGTGGTCGATGGCCAGCCCGTCCACCTACAAGGGTAATCACATGCGTCACCCGGTGAGAGGTCACTCCTCGAAAATGAAGTCCCGGTACCGATGATACCGTCTCGGTCCGAGTACCAAACAAGTCGGCTTCCTGTAAAATTTTCTCCGGTCTCCTCTATGCCTCCCTCACCGAAAAAGAGAATAGCGGTACCTGACTCGTAGGTGGAGCCCGAGGCGGGCGACACGATACTGACAGTGACCGTCAGGTCTGCCTCAGACAAGACTTTAATTTGGATCTCGTCCAAGCCGGCTACCGGTGTCCGTCGTACCGATCAGAGAGACCCTGTAATTTCCGGCAGACGGACGCCAAGACAACACTTCGCCCGTTCCAATCAGGCTCCCGTTGGCGTACCATGTGAGTTGGTCACCCTTCCGTATCAGGGTCTTTTGTACGGTCCTGTTCCGCCCTGGAGAAAAATGGTTTCTCCCTCCAGGAATTGAGCGTTGTTGGCGGGATTGCTGATCGTGACCGTGACCGCCGCCCACGATGAGGCCAGGCCGGTGAGCCCGATCAAAAGAAAGGTTGCCAAGGCCATCGCTGACTTTTTCATCTGAACCCTCCCGATCGAAAAGGAATCTGGTGCCGACGACTCGGGCCATCCTTGAGCTGGCCAACTGCAGGCCGTCCAATGAACGATTGCCCCAGACAACTGGCCGAGATTATACTCGAATTTTCACTTGTGCAAGCATAAAAGAGCAGGCCGTTGATAAAACCATACAGCAAATCACAGGCCGAACCCAGTCCATCCTCTTGAAATCAGGATGGCCTCATGACCTTCTCTCAGATCATTATATCGGAAGGAAACGGAAATTCTTTAAATTTTTTGATAATTGAGGAGTGGTCGCCATGAGAAACGTGTACAATTGTGCACATCCCATCTTCGCCGATTCGAAGAGGAGGGGACCGATTTTGCATTTCCGACCCAGACCCGTTATCTGGCCTGTGACCCAAGGAGGAAACTTACCGTCGGCGTCGCGTCAGCGGATGCGTCCCCTGCGGCTGGCCCCAAATTGGGTGAGTCGCTCAACTTAGGGGAAGCTTGGCGGCCGGCTTTCGAGCACCACCACGCTCCGGCCCTGGACCCTGTATTTCGGGATTTTCAACGAGAACTGCGCTGGGGATTCAGGGATGTCCCCGGGAGACGGGATGGCGGTATCAACGGTCAGGTGCCAGACCCTGCCGGGAAGTGGCGGGAGGTCCAATTCCAATGCGTCTTCCGACATGTTGAGGATGACGTGGATGTCCTCCTCTTCGGGGTGCGTTCCTACCAGGGTGTAGGCGAGCAGCCGAGCGTTCGGATCATCCCAGAGGGGTGCGTTCAGCCTCAATCCGTGCCAGGTGACATCGGGGAGACGCTGCCCCTGGGTCCTTTGCCCGGTCAGGAAACGCCTTCTCATCAAGGCCGGGTGTCGTTTCCGGAGGGCGATCATTTTCTGAACGAAACGGAGCATGTCTTTGTTGGTCTTTGCCAAACGCCAGTCAAACCATCCTGTTTCGTTGTCCTGACAGTAACCGTTGTTGTTCCCCTTCTGGGTCCGGAGCACCTCGTCGCCAAACAGGATCATGGGAACACCTTGGCTGAGCAGCAAGATGGCGATCACGTTCTTGGCCTGCCGCTTTCGGAGCGCCCGGATCTCAGGATCTCTCGTTTCCCCCTCCTCCCCGCAGTTCCAACTGAAATTGTCGTTGGTGCCGTCGCGGTTTTTGTCGCCGTTGGCGTCGTTGTGCTTTTCGTTGTAGCTCACAAGGTCGTTCAGGGTGAAGCCGTCGTGACAGGTGACGAAATTGATGCTGTTTATGGGCAGCCGGCCGTTTGGCTTGTAGAAGTCCGCACTCCCGCTTACTCGGGTCGCCACCTCACCCACCAGGCCCGGGTCGCCGCGCACGAATCTGCGGATCACATCCCTGTAGCGGCCGTTCCATTCGGCCCACCGGTATCCCGGGAAGGCCCCCACCTGGTATAGTCCTGCGGCGTCCCAGGCCTCGGCGATAATCCTGGTGCGTCCCAGGATATCGGAGAACTCGATGGACCATAGCACGGGCGCGTTGTAAAGAGGATTCCCGTCTTCACCCCGTGCCAGGACGGAGGCCAGATCAAAGCGGAAACCGTCTACATGCATCTTTCGGACCCAGTATTCAAGACACTCCACCAGAAAAACCGCCACCAGGGGGTGGTTGCAGTTGATGGTGTTGCCGCAGCCGGTGAAGTCCCGGTAAAGACTCCGGTCCTCGGGGTCCAGGTGGTAGAAGGTCTCATTCGAAAAGCCTTTGTAGTTGATGACGGGCCCATCGGCGCCGTTCTCCGCCGTGTGATTGAAGACCACATCCAGGATGACCCCGATTCCCGCCCTGTGAAGGGCCTTGACCATGTCACGGAACTCCCGTTGATGGGTGCCCGCCCAAGGCGATATACAGTAGCCGGGATGTGGAGAAAAGAAGCTGTGGGGGCTGTAACCCCAGTAATTTTTGAGACCGAGGGCCGCGGCCCCTTTGGGCACGTCCTGTTCATCAAAGGCCATGGCGGGCATGAGTTCCACGTGGGTGATGCCCAGTTCCCGCAGGTAGGGGATCTTTTCCATCAGGCCATGAAACGTGCCCGGATGTTTTGCCCCGGCCGAGGGGTGACGCGTGAATCCGCCCACGTGGACTTCGTAAATGACGGCCGTCTGGACCGGCAGGTCAAGGGGTTGATCCCCTTCCCAGTCATAATCGTCATTGACCACAATCCCGCGCATGGAGGCATGGACGTTGTCACCAGACCTTTTCGCGCTGGCCCGGTCCCAGCGGTCGTGGGTGACCGCGCGCGCCCATGGGTCGAGCAGTGCCTTCTCCCTGTCGAAACGGCGTCCGGTGATCCTCACGTCGTTGGGGCCATCCACCCGCCACACGTATGAAACGCCGGGGGGCAGTCCCTCCACATAAACGTGCCAGATGTAAAAAGTCCGGTGGACCTCCGGGTCCAGTCGAATGACTTGAAAGGGTTCAGCACTGTCCGGACGCTCGAAAAGCAACAGCTCCACACCCGTGGCATAACGGCTGAAGACAGAGAAGTTGGTGCCGTCATTGTCGGATTTGGCACCGGGCGGGTATCGCCGTCCCGGCCTGGTCTTGTATGAAAGAGACATGGCTTGATCCAGTGAAATCCCTCTTAACAACTGCTCGGTTTCTGAAAACGTGTGAATGGCGCTATAATCTTGATCGACACCGAAGTTGTTGAAGCTAAAGGATAACGCAGCGGACGTCAAGGACGTCAGGAGAGGTCAGGAACGGTTTTTGCAAATTCCTGCGCTCATGCCTGAGAGAATCGAAAAGCTGGGGGAGTCTTTCAAATTAGCTTGGATCCCGGAAAGGTCTTGGGGACTGAATTCTCGTGGCCCAAGCCGCCGAGAGCATGCTTTTGACCATGCCTATCCCGATGATGTCTATTTAACTGGCTAACTTATTGCTATTTTTGATATGTGGGTGAGAATATGGATCGCGGGTCTTGTGTGGCCTAAAATCTTTTGTTTGTCAATATGTTATGAAGATCCCTTTCGATTATTTGCGCGTTAACCGGATAGGCATGAGAGGATTAATTTTGACTTGTCGATTAAATAGGCTCGATTCATTACCGATTTGACAGCAAAACAAATTTGCCGTGATGAGTGGATTGGGTCACCGAAGGAGGCCCAAGGTGTTCACATTCATATACACTCATCCTCCCCTTTGACCGGACGAGAGTGAAAATTTCTAAAGAAATTGAGTCATCCTCCGATATATGTTAAAGGAATCTTTTGAAGCCTATAAGTATGGGGTCCATTGTTGGTTTCATTAAACCCGTATCGTTTACTGAACACAGATAATCTGTTGCTTGCTACGGGAAGTATTAATAGTGTAATATCCCTGCGGCCTTTGTAATTCAGGCCAAGAGATGCGAGCAGGTCGTGGCATTGAAGATCAAGAACTGGGATAAGGATCGTGCCTGAATTCGATCGTCTCTTTTCTGGTAAGGGGCAAACGGCTTTAAGACTCTCGTAAACCCAATTTGGATAAGCGGAGAGGACAAATATGAGCAAGAAAGTAACGGTTTTCTTCCTAGCGGCATTCTTGTTTGGGCTCTGTTCCGCAGGCGCCACATTGGCGATCACTCTGACGGTGAGCATCTTGAATCCCTCGTCAGGCAGCGAGTACACGACGGAAGAAACGCCAATTTCTCTCCAGGGAGAGGGCGTGGTCACAGAGAGCGATTTCCAACTGGAGAATAATGACCTCAGATGGTATGCAAACGGTCAGTATATTGGAGGGGGCAGTTTTGTCAGTTGGTATCCGGTGGCTGGGTCGTACAGGGTGAAACTGATAGGAGAAAGAGAAGGCGCAGAGGCCGTTGATGAAATAGACGTCACCGTTATATCCTCTTTCTACCCTTCTCAACCCATCCAGAGCGGAGACGTGGCTTCCTATGACTTTATAACCAATACCCTTTACATTCCTTTTTGGTCAGGGGGTGTGGCATATTGGGTCAATATGGCCGTGACGTCTTTCGCAAGCCCTCTGACTTTGCAAGTGACAGGCCTTGGCGTGGCCGAATTTAGTCCGACTGCAAGCTACGCGTATTTCACTCTTTTAGGCTTCGGCAATACTGTTTTTGTACCTGTTTTCATGGACGGAGGGGTCTCCTACTGGATTAGCCTCAAGCTCACCAGTAGCGAAGCGCCTTTGACTTTTCAGCTGACAGGATCCGGTTTGAATCACTAATTGGACACAGGATGTCGGTGGTTACACTCCGGCCTTTTGAAAGACGGTGCGGATGACGGACTGGGCTTCCTCCTGGATTTTGAGGAGATGTTCCCGCCCCTTGAAGCTTTCCGTGTAAAGCTTGTAGATCTCTTCGGTCCCGCTTGGCCGGGCCGCAAACCAGCCGTTTTCCGTCACCACCTTGAGCCCGCCGATGGGGGCATTGTTCCCTGGCGCCCGCGTAAGCTTGGCGATGATGGGTTCCCCAGCCAGTTCCTCACCCTGTACCATTTCAGAAGAGAGTTTTTGCAACACGGCCTTCTGGGCTGATGTGGCGGGGGCGTCCACGCGCTCATACAGGGAGGCGCCGAAGCGGTCTTCGAGTTCCTTGTAGAGCTCGCCCGGGTCTTTTCCTGTTCTTGCCGTAATTTCGCAGGCAAGGAGATCCATGATGATTCCGTCCTTATCGGTGGTCCAGACCCTGCCGTCCTTCCGCAAGAACGATGCGCCGGCGCTTTCCTCGCCGCCAAACCCATAAGAACCATCCAGGAGGCCTTCCACGAACCACTTGAAGCCGACCGGGACCTCCGTGAGCTTTCTCTGAAGGTGGGCCGCCACCCGGTCGATCATGGCGCTGCTGACAAGCGTCTTACCAACGGCTGCATCCTTTCGCCACCCGTGCCGATTCTGAAACAGATACCAGACGGCCGCGGCAAGGTAGTGGTTGGGGTTAAGAAGCCCTCTCGCCCCGGTCACGATTCCGTGTCGGTCCGCGTCCGTGTCGTTGCCGAAAGCCACATCAAACCGGCCGCTCAAACGGATGAGGCCTGCCATGGCATAGGGTGAAGAGCAGTCCATCCGGATCTTGCCGTCCTTGTCAAGGGTCATGAAGGAAAAGGTGGGATCCACCACCCGGTTGACAATCTCCAGAGAGAGCGAGTAACGAGCGGCGATCGGGTCCCAGTAGGAGATGGAAGATCCGCCCATGGGGTCCACGCCGATCCGGAGCCCCTCTTTGGCGATGGCCTCCACATCGATGACGTTCTGAAGGTCTTCCACGTAAGGGGTGATGTAGTCATGGTGGTGGGTCGTGTCGGCCTTGATCGCCTTTTCAAACGCCATCCGCTTGATGGACGGAAGGCCCCTTGCGAGCAATTCATTGGCCCGGTCCTGGATGGTCCTGGTGGTTTCAGGCGAAGCCGGGCCTCCCTCGGGCGGGTTGTACTTGAAACCGCCGTCTTCGGGCGGATTGTGAGAGGGGGTGATCACGATGCCGTCAGCGCGGTCCCCTTTTCGCTGTGCGTTGTATGTCAGGATGGCATGTGAAATGACGGGCGTGGGTGTATAGCCGAGTCCCTTCTGGATCATGACGGTCATCCCGGCTGCGGCGAGGACCTCAAGGGCGGAAACCAGCGCAGGTTCTGACAGGGCGTGAGTGTCCATGCCCATGAATAACGGCCCCGTGATGTGGTTGGATGCCCTGTACTCTACAATGGCCTGAGTGATGGCCAGGATGTGATGTTCGTTGAAGCTGTTTTTGAAGGAGGATCCCCGGTGGCCCGAGGTCCCAAAGGCCACGCGTTGGGCGGGGTCCGACACGTCCGGCCTTTGGGCGTAATAGGCCGTCACGAGTCGAGGAATGTTTGCCAGAAACGATCTGGGGGCCGGTTTGCCGGCAAGTTCATGTACCACGGATTTGCTCTCCTTTACATCAGTTTTGTCTGATCCTCTTGGCATAGGCTGCGGCCTCCAGGCCCGCGATGCACCCTTCGCCGACGGCCTTTGCCACTTGCCACGGGGGCCCGCAGATGTCGCCTGCGGCATAGATGCCGGCCAAATTCGTTTCCTGCTTCTTGTTGGTTACGATATACTGCATGGTCTCGGCATCCAGTTGGACCCCGAGGTTCCCTGCGAGCTGTACGGCGCCCTTGGCGCCGAGCTCAATGAAGACCCCTGCGGCCCGGATGCGGGTGCCGTCGTCCAACAGGAGGCTCTGAACCGAATCCTGCCCCTCAATCGCTTTTACTTTCCTCTGTTCATGGACGATAATGGCGCTCTCTTTCACCTGCTGCGCCAAGGGGCCTGCCACGTCCAGCCGCTCGCAGACCAGATGGACCTCGCTTGCATAGAAGAGAAGCGTGAGGGCCCCTGAAACCGCGGCGCTTTCGTCGCCGATGATCACCACGGACTCGCCCCGATAAAACCCCGCATCGCAGTCCACGCAGTAGCTGAGGCCTCGGCCCAAGAACGCCTTCTCTCCCGGGACATTCAGCCTGTTTCGTGAAATGCCCATGGCCAGGATGAGAGCGGTTGAGAAGACGGCCGTCCCGCTTTCAAGCTTCAGCGCAAAGACCCCATCCTTCGTTTCAATCGAAATCACGTCCTCATCCAAGAGGGTGGCGCCGGCCTTTTCTGCCTGGGCCCTGCCTTCCTCAATCATGGTTTGGCCCGTCATTCCGCTGATACAGCAGTAGTTTTCAATATGGGCTCGAAAGGCGCTGCTTTTGTGGTGTCGGCCCAGGACCAGCACGGAGACCTTGCGCCTGGCCGCGTGTATCGCAGCCTGGAGTCCGGCAGGCCCGGTTCCCAGGATTACAACGTCGTATTGCTTTTCAGACATGCTATTCCTCCCCCACAACTCCTATCTTTGACGCTCGACCACCCGAAGGGTCTCCTGCGCGATCCTGAGCTCCTCGTTGGTCGGAATGACCAGCACCATGACGTCACTTCCTGCGCGGCTGATTTCGCGGGTCCCCTTTGTGGTGGCCTGGTTTCTTTCCGTGTCGATTTTGATCCCGAGTCCGGTCAGCCCATTGCAGCACTGCTCACGGATGAAGGGGGCGTTTTCTCCGATGCCAGCCGTAAACACCACCGCATCGAGCCGCTCCAGGGCCGCAAAATAGGCGCCGATATATTTCTTGATCCGGTAGGAGTAGAGGTCGATGGCGATTTTTGCGCGTTCGTCTCCGGCCTCCATTTTCTCTATCACCTCGCGCATGTCGTTGTGTCCGCAGATACCCTTAAGGCCGCTTTCCTGATTCAAAAGCCTGTCAATTGCATCGAGCGACATCCCCAGGTGATCCGCCAGGAAAAAGGGGATAGCTGGGTCCACGTCGCCCGAGCGAGTCCCCATGACCAACCCCGCCAGAGGTGTCATGCCCATGGATGTGTCAATGCACTGTCCGCCCTTTATGGCGGCCATGCTTGCGCCATTGCCCAAGTGGATTGTGATCAGAGCCAGTTCTGCCAGGGGCCTGTTTAGATAGTGCGCCGCCCTTTCGGCCACGTATGCGTGGGAGGTGCCGTGGAATCCGTATTTTCTGACCCTATGATTCTGGTAGAGATCGAAGGGGATGGCATAAAGAAAGGCCTTCAAGGGAATCGTCTGATGGAAGGCCGTGTCGAAGACGGCCACTTGCAGGGCGTGCGGGAAGATGGACTGGGAAACCTCAATTCCCAACAGATTAGCCGGATTATGCAAGGGAGCCAGCGGGATGTTTTCCCGGATGGCCTCTATGACGGACGCATCGACCGCCGTGGTTGAGTGGAAGTGCTCGCCGCCATGCACCACCCGGTGCCCCACCGCCGCAATCTCGGATTTGTCCATGACCACGCCATGCTCCGGGTGGGTCAGCAGGGCCACAATCCGGTTGAGCCCCTCAAGATGATTTGGAAGCGCCCCGTCAAAGATCAACGGCGAGGCCGGGCCATGCGGCCGAAAACGCCGGTGTGTCAGAAGACCGCCGTCTTCGCCGATCCGTTCGGCCACGCCGGAGGCCAGGACGGACTCATCGGGCATATCAAAAAGCTCGTACTTGATGGATGAGCTCCCTGTATTGATCACGAGGATTTTCATGGCAGCCCCTTTTGGGACTGGGCTTGAATGGCGGTGATGGCCACAGTGTTCACGATGTCGGTGATTGTGCACCCCCGGCTCAGGTCGTTCACGGGGTGTTTCAGGCCTTGCAGAATCGGTCCGATGGCCACGGCCCCTGCGGATCGCTGAACGGCCTTGTACGTGTTGTTCCCGGTGTTGAGATCCGGGAAGATGAGGACTGTGGCTTTCCCTGCCACCGCGCTTGCGGGCATCTTGGTCACTGCCACCGCCGGATCCACGGCCGCATCGTATTGCATGGGTCCATCGATCTCGAGGCCCGGGAAGGCCGTCTCGGCCCTTTCCTTGGCGATGCGCGTGGCAAGCCTCACCTTTTCCACATCCTCCCCCTTGCCCGATTCTCCTGTTGAGTATGAAAGCATGGCCACTACGGGCTGAATGCCGAAGCTCATGGCCGTTTGGGCCGAGGTGAGGGCGATTTCGGCCAGCTGCTCGGCCGTGGGGTTGGGATTGACCGCACAGTCGCCGTACACGAGCACCCTGTCGGCCAGACACATGAAGAAAACGCTCGACACGATGGAGAAGCCCGGCTTGCATTTAATGATCTCAAAGGCGGGGCGGATGGTTGCGGCGGTGCTGTGGAGCGCACCGGAGACCATGCCGTCAGCATGACTCTTGTAAATCATCATGGTCGCGAAAAAGTTTGCATCCGCCATGAGGTCAAAGGCGTTTTCAGGTGTGATCCCCTTGTGCTTTCTCAAGTCGAAGTAGGTCCGGGCATACTCGTCTATGAACGCTGATTTGAAGGGCGTGACGATCTTGGCACTATTCAGCCTGAGCCCCAGTTGGGAAATCCTCTGACGGATCACATCCTCATCACCCAGGAGGGTGATGTCCACTACCTCGCGGCGAAGCAGGGTCTCAGCGGCCTGAAGGATCCGGTCCTCCTCGCCTTCGGGGAGCACAATGTGCTGCTTGTGCGCCCTTGCCTTTTGAATCAAGTCGAATTCGAACATCTTGGGCGTGACGACGGTGGTCCGCGTTTTAACGACTTTTTCACTCAGACGGGCCACATCGATGTGCTTTTCGAAGACCGAAAGGGCCTGTATGATCTTTCGATCGTCGTCCGGCGACAGGGTGGCATGAATCCGATCGACCACCGCGGCGGTGGGGAAGGTGTTCTCTTTAACGCTCAGGATGGGGACCACCCGTGGGAAGCCCCTGATGAGGTTCCAGATCGCCTCCTCCGGCTTCAGGCCCCCGGTGAGAAGAATCCCTGCAATGGTTTCCAGGGAGGTGGACGAGGCGGCGGCGAGACACCCCACGATCACGTCGGCACGGTCCCCGGGGGTGATGATCAGGGAACCGTGTTCTATCCTCGGAAGGAGATTCTGCAATTGCATGGCGGCGACGGCAAAATTGTGCACGTGGCGGTTGAGCTTATTTTGCCCGAAGAGGACCTCGGCGTTCAGGATTCGTGCAATTTCTCCGACCGTTGGTTTGCCCAGCGCCGGTTCATCCGGGATAGCGAAGGCCAGCTGGCCCAAAGCCCCGCCCCTCAGGGACAGCCGATCGATGATTGCCTGGCGGTCTTCTTCCTGAATGCGATTGACGATGGTGGCAATGGTCTGAACGCCCCTGGCGGTGAGGGAGTCGAGAGCCAGCTCAATGGACTGGAGGACCGATTCCACCGGCTTTTGGTGGCCGTTGGCAACGAGAAGGACCGGACAGCCCAGGTTCTTGCCGATTTCCCCATTGATGTCAAATTCAAAGGCCGCTGAAGAGCTCGCGAAGTCGGTCCCTTCACACAGCACGAAGTCGCATCTCCGCGAAAGGGCGTGGTACTTACTGAGGACCGCCTCGATGATCTCTCCTTCCTTCCTCCGGGCAAGGAGCTCGCCCGCTTCCCATGTGGTTACGCCGATCATCATCTCGTAAGGGATGGCGAGCTTGAAATGCTGGGATATGAGCTGGACATCGTTATCCAGCTCATCCACACCCGGGCGGCCCTTGGCAATGGGCCTGAAGAAGCCGACCTTTTCGAGCTTCCTGAGCAGCATCTCCATGACACCCAGGCTCACGAGCGACTTGCCGCTCCTTGCCTCGGTCGCGGTGATGTAGAGATTGTCAGACACGAGTCATTCCCCTCGTAGAGGTCATTCAGGCCATCCGCTTTCTTTCCAAGTTCCGGAGACTGCCGGATGGGACCTTTCGAGCGAATGGGGATCGGCCCATGGGAGGTTCGAGGCGTTTTCCAGAACGATGCTAACAGCTGATATTCTCAAAATCAAGGAAAACAAACAGAAGAAGGCCAAGAAGAAGAGGCCAAGGCGAGCGAGCTGAAAATAGGCGGCGCTAAGTTTCCGAGACAAATGACAGGGCGAAGCGCGACCTTGAACGGAACGGCTAGTCATACTGGCCGCGGAATGGGAGTGTGGCCAGGTTCAAAACTCCAGTCTAGGCGCCTCCGCCGTAAGGACCGTCGCACAATGAACGGTGACCCCAAGGGCGGTCAGTTCAAGGGACAGGGCCTCCAGTAAGGCCGGGATGTCTTCGGAACCCTTCCCGTGCAGGGCTTCGCTTACTACCAGGGCTTGTTCCGTGTCCGGGCCCACCGTGGAGAGTCTGCTTTGACGGAAGGTCCAGCGCCGGGCATGGGCATGGTTGGATGCATCCCTAAAGATCACCTCGCCCGGGTGAGGATGTTCGGTTTCTCCACTGAAGGAAAGATAGATTTCGTCGCCCTTTGCGCGGCAGACCTCCACAAATGAATCGATTTTGGCGATGTCCAGGATCGCCACGGGCAGGGCGAAGGCCACGGATATGGCATTACACACATCCACGGCCGGATGCAGCGAAGGCAGGCTGTCCTCTTTTCTGAATCGTCTCAGCAGGGCCTCTGCGGCCGAGCGGTACTGGGACGGCTTAAGCCCCATCTTGGAGTAGGCCTGGCGCCATGCCATGATCTCTTCCATCTGGGATTCGGATGCATCTCTCAGACGTTTACGGGCGCGCCCAAGCCAGAAGGCCAGGTCCGGCATCCGTTCCACATGGGGGCGGAGCCGCTCAACGACCATGACCCCGGGCACCAGGCTGGGGAAATCACGCCAGATCTCCGGCAGATGGCAGAAATACATGTCTCTTACCTCTTTCCTTGAACGTTACTGAAAGTCTGCATCTCAAGTCAAGGCAAGAGAGCGTGAGTATTTTGACAGAGCCTGAACATGGTGACCCGGCAACGCACCCTCTGCTGCACCATGATTTGGCCAATTGTTTTCCCTGGGGTCTTGAGATCCTGGATGAGGATGATTACCTGATAGGCTTAATAGGAAGTGTGGCACCATGGGACGCGCCGTTTGGCGCCTCGATCTGTCAACCTATACTGGAAGGAGGTCATGCAATGATAACGTTACCCGATCTGCCCTATGCCAAGAATGGACTTGAACCGCACATCAGCGCCAGGACACTTGAGTTCCATCACGGCAAGCATCACCAGGCATACGTGGACAACGCCAACAAGCTTCTTCAGGGAAGCGATCTGGCCGGGGAAAGCCTTGAGACCATCATCAAGAAAACGGCCGGTGACGGGTCAAAGGCCGGGATTTTCAACAACGTGGCCCAGGTGTGGAACCACACCTTCTATTGGAAGTGCATGAAACCGGGCGGTGGAGGGAAACCCACCGGAAAGATTGCGGAGGCCATCAACGGGGCCTTCGGGAGCTATGAAAAATTCGTCGAAGCACTCAAGGACGCTGGTCTGACCCAGTTTGGAAGCGGATGGGCCTGGCTGGCCACAGGGGGAGGAAAGCTGCAGGTGGTCAAGACCCCCAACGCCGAAAATCCCATGACGAAGGGCATGAAACCCCTGCTTGTGGTGGATGTCTGGGAGCACGCCTATTATCTGGACTACCAAAACCGGCGCGGCGATTATCTTACGACCTTCGTCCAGAAACTGATCAACTGGGATTTCGTGAACGCGAACCTGGGTTGATCCTTCTCAGGGATGCGCCTCCTGGGTGTCATGGACCAGGAGGCGGCGACCTTCATTCAAGGGGATGTCACGGCGGCCGAACGGGTCCTCTGCAGATCCGCCACCCAGTCTGCTTTTCCTCCCATTTCTCGGCGATAAGGGAAATCGCGTCCTCAGGGGAGACCTTCCCCATGTCGATGACGATATCGTAGAGGGCGGGGTTGGCCCAGTCTTCTTCGAAGTAGTGCCTGATATAGCTCCTGGAGTCGTTTTCTTCTCTTTCGATAAAATCCAGTGCGGACTGGCTGTCCATCCCGTGGCTTTTCACGAGCTCTTGTACCTTGAGCTCAGGGTCTTTGATGAGCCTCACGTGGAGAACACCAGGGCTAGCCTCTGAATAGATTGACCGCCCCAGCCAATACATGGTATCGCCCGAGCCATAAAGCGCTTTGACGAGTTTTTTTGTCGTTTCGAAGTAGTTTGTCTCATCCAAACATCTATACGCACGGTCCACCAGCTGTGATGGACTAGCCTGCGTGAGGCGGTTGCGAAACAGTGCCAAGAACGAAAAGTATAAGGAGGCGGCATCCGGGTAGCAAAAGATGGAGACCGAAAACGCCATTTCCCCAGCTCAAAATACAGTCCCTTTAATCCATAAAATACAGGATATCCCTTATTGCCAGGCGGGCGATTCGACTGCACAATGCGAAAAGGTTTAGCGCCATCAAGGACCAGCCATCACATAACTCCCGGGCCAATCTTGCCCTACAGCTGTGTATTCGTTGCCGGCCTTTTGCCGCATTGGAAAGAGGTGTTCAAATCCCATGAAAGAAACACCCATCAGAATCCTGCTGATAGAAGACGACGAGGACGATTACATCCTCATCCGCCGTCTCCTTTCGGAGGCCCCCTCACGCTTTCAATTGGACTGGGTCAGCACTTTTGACGCGGGTTTGAAGGCCGTGAGCGAGGGGCGCCATGACGTGTATCTCCTTGACTACCGCCTCGGCGATCAGAACGGATTAGGTCTTTTGAGAACGGCCATGGAGATGGGCTGCAGCGGACCGTTTATCTTTCTTACGGGCGCGGGCAACTATACCCTTGACATGGAGGCCATGCGGGCCGGCGCAGCGGACTACCTGGTCAAGGACCAGGTGACCACAGACATCATGGAGCGGTCCATCCGATACGCCCTGGATCGCAAACAGGCGAGAGATGCCCTTCAGTCGGCGCACGACGCCCTTGAAGCGCGGGTCAAGGAGCGCACTGCCGAGCTTGCGGCGGCTAACGTTGCGCTCAGACAAGAGATCGAGGAACGAAGACAGGCCCAGGAGGCCATCGCGCGCGCCAAACAGGAGTGGGAGCGGACCTTTGACACGGTCCCCGATCTCATTGCAATCATTGACGAACATTTCAGGATCGCCAGGGTCAATAGGGCTATGGCGGACCGGATCGGGGTAGGGCCGGGAGAGGCCGTGGGCAAGCGATGCCACAATCTCATTTGTCTTCGGGAAAACCCCCCTTCATCTTGCCCTCACGCCAAGCTCTTGGCTGATGGAAGGGAGCACACGGTGGAAATCTCTGACTACCGGTCAGAGGGAGCCTTCATTGTCTCGGCAACCCCTTTTCATGACGGTAGTGGCCACCTCATCGGATCCGTTTATGTTGCCCGAGACATTTCCGATTATAAACGGGCCGAGGAGGAAAGACGCAAACTGGAGGAACGGCTCCAGCACGCCCAGAGGATGGAATCCATCGGGACACTGGCAGGCGGGATTGCCCATGACTTCAACAATCTTCTCGCGGGCATCGTCGGGTATATCTCCCTGGCTCAACTACGCACCCACGCGGGCGACGGGGTCTTCGAGCTTCTAAGCACGGCCGAAGAGACTGGCCTTCGCGCAAAGGATTTGACCCAGAGGCTCATAACCTTTTCCAAAGGAGGTGCCCCCATCAAGCGCAAGGTCTCCGTTGGAAAATTGATCATGAATTCAGCTGGCCTGACCCTCAGCGGTTCTGCGGTGAGATGTGATTTTTCCATCCCCCCTGATCTCTGGCCGGTAGACGTGGATGAGGGGCAAATGGGTCAGGTGATCGACAGCCTCATGCAGAATGCCAGGGAGGCCATGCCAAAGGGGGGTGTCGTAACGGCCAGGGCCGAAAACGTGACCCTCAACGGGCAAGGCGTGGGTGAGGGTGCTCCGCAGGAGAATAGCCACTACGTGATGATCTCAATCCAAGATGAGGGATGCGGGATCGCGCCGGAGGACCTGCGAAGGGTATTCGACCCCTATTTCACGACCAAAGATATGGGCGCACAGAAGGGCATGGGACTGGGGCTGGCGATCGCCCACTCCATTGTCACAAAACATGGGGGCCACATGGAGGTCCAATCTCAAGTAGGTAAGGGTTCAACCTTCCGCGTCTACCTGCCGGCATCCGGGAAGGCCCCGGGCAAGAAGGCGGAAGGTATGGTGCGCTGCAAGCGGATACTGGTCGTGGATGACGAAGCGATCGTCAGGGATGTGCTGGGCCAGATGTTGAAGCACCTCGGGTATGACGTTTCGTTCGCAAGCGACGGGGCTGAAGCCGTCTTGCTCTTATAAGGAGGCAAAGGCTTCGGGAAGGCCCTTTGACGGATCCATCCTGGATCTCTCTATTCCCGGAGGCATGGGAGGGAAGGAGACCATAAAGAAACTCAAAGAAATAGCTCCAGATATCCGTGCAGTTGTCACCACCGGTTATCCCAGCGAAGCCATCGTGGACGATTTCCGCAAGTATGGGTTTTCCGCGGTGCTACCTAAGCCCTGCAAGGTCGATGAGCTGGGGCGGGTTCTGGAAAGGGTGCTCTCCAGCCGGAAGGCCTAGTACTGCTTTTCACGAATATGGTTCGATGCGGCCTGGTGACTCGGCCATATGAAAACAGGCCGCGGAAAAGATCGATATGGTGCGGGAGGTCATGGTGGAGGGAGCCGTATATCCCCTGTTTTTTTTAGCACCTCCTGGCCCCGTAAGCGGATCATCATGAGCCAGATGCCATATTCCATCTTCCCATAGACTCCGTCCCCAAGCTGATTATCATCTGATTAAATGTATCAGTATCTGGTGTTCATCCGAAAATCACAAATTTCTGGATGACACATTCAGCCACGCCGGAGCGGGACGAATAGCTTTCAGCCAACCCATTGTGATTTCAGGTCCTTGGCCCGCTTCCTGGAGGAGTGGACCATGATTGCTGATCGCGCGGATCTGGAATGGAGCTTTCCGGATGCCCACTCGCTGACGGGGAGAGGGCATCAACCTGGCCTATGGGTTCAACCACGCTGAGGGAGGGCGCGGCCTTTCGCGAAGCGGCGCGCCTCGACCCTGAGTGCGCCATGGCCTATTGGGAGCAAACCCTGGTTCGGTTCGGCAAGTGGGATGAAATTCTCAGGGAACCTCGTCCTGTCTACGATGGGCCTCTCGTCGTAGGCCTGTACCATTTCGCCAGAGGCATGGCACACAGTGCGAAGGAACAATTCCATGAAGCATCGATCGCGCGATCGCCTTCAGGCACTGGCCCAAAATCCGGAGGTTGCGAAGATCCAACTCTGGACGCCCAACTCGATAAGCAAGGTCCTTTCCATGGGCGTCGCAGTCCTGGAAGGGGATCTGGCGGCTCGCCAAGGCCAGCACGACCGGGCGGTCGCTTATCTAGGCCGGGGCGTGGGTTTGGAGGATAGGCACTCTCCGGCCTGGTCCAGGCCTTTCGCGCCCAGGGCAAAACCGAGCAGGCGGAGGTGGTCGAGAAACGATTCCAAAAGGCCTGGACCGATGCCGATATCAGACTCGACACCACACGGCTTTAAGAGGATGCGGAAAAACGCCCATCTGTCCGCCGCGGCGGATTGCGCTCATCCTTCGTCACTGCGATCCCGCCGCGGGATACACTTCATTTCTCAGGATTTGCCCACGTTTCTCTTGGACTCCCCACACCTTTTGTGTGGCCCAGGTTACGCGCCTTGCATCTGGACATTTCTCCACACCCTTTGCAATAATGGTTTTTCAGCAGCATGATAGTATGAATCGAGTGGGACAGGTAGCTGCCTGATCTCGCGACAGAGGCCCGAAGAGAGTGTAAGATAGAGGGCCGATGACGCAAATGTATCTCTAAGGGGCGAATGGGAGGTAACCATGAGTTTGCAGGAAAAGCTGGATGCCCGGAGACGGGAATTCGAATCGTCTGCGCCCAAGGACATTCTGGAGGTGATGCATCGGGCCACCGAGGACCTTCACAAGTCAGGGATCATGGGCCGGGTGGCAAAACAAGGAGACACCGCTCCTGATTTCACCCTGAACAATGGTTTTGGCAAACCGGTTGATCTAAAGGCGCAGTTGAAGAAGGGGGCGGTCGTGTTGGGCTTTTACCGGGGAAGGTGGTGACCATACTGCAACCTGGAGCTGGAGGCTCTGGAGGAAGCACACGCGGACATTCAGTCCCTTGGTGCCTCCCTAATCATGATTTCCCCCCAGACAGAAGAGAACTCCCGCGCCTTTGTTGAGAAGAAGGGGCTTAGCATGGACGCTCTTGAGTGACCCGGGCAATCGCGTGGCCCAAAAATATGGCCTCGTTTTCAAACTCCCGGAAGACTTGAAGCAAGGTTTACATCCAGTTTGGCATCGATCTTGAGAAACATAACGGTGATGGTTCCTGGACCCTGCCCATGCCGGCGCAGGTACATCATTGATCAGGCCCAGGTGATTCGATATGCAGAGGTCCATCCGGACTATACCATCCGGCCGGACCCTTCTCACACCATCGAAGCGCTCCGGAAGATCGTATCTTGAAAAGGGGCATGACGTTGCCTTTCGGGTCGTGGGATCATTTCAGCCGTGCAGATCGGGGGGTATATGTTTCGGTCCTTTTCTCTCAAAGGGCACCAAACGCACGTTAGGTCATATTTCATCCTTCGGGGAGGGGGCACTCATGGCAGCCGCCGTATCTAGCAGTCCAAAAAGGGGTATTGAGCACTTTGAGGCCTTTTTTGAGGTGAGCCGTTCGCTTCTCTCCTCGGCTTCCTTAAAAGAGATCCTGGACCTTTTGGTCAGACGGGCTGTCCAAGTGCTGGACGTCAAGGCCGGAAGCCTCAGGTTGTTGGACGAAAAGACCCATCGACTGGAACTGGCCGCTTCGCATGGGCTGAGCCGGAGGTATCTGGAGAAGGGACCCCTTGATGCGGACCAAAGCATACCGGAAGTCCTGCAAGGGAAAATTGTCATTATCAGAGAGGCACAGAGAGACCCCAGGATTCAATACAGAGCGGAGAAGGCCCAGGAGGGAATCCACACGATTTTGACCGTTCCGGTGCCCGCCGGCAAAAAGGTGATTGGGGTCCTCCGGCTCTATACGAAAGCGCCCCGCGACTTCGAGGAAGACGAACTGGAGTTTGTTTCCGCATTGGCCGAGATGGGAGGCCTAGCCATTGCCAATGCCAGGATCCATGAAAAGGAAGGGGTAAAGCTCTCCACGCTTCTTGCCCGCGTCGGCGTTGACCTGCCCGAGACGAAACCCTTTGAGGGGCCGATGAAACCCTTTGTCTTGCCGCATTATGACCATTCAAGGAGCATGCAACTTTTCAGGATACTTCGCAATGTCACAACAGCGATCCTCTCGTCGCTCAATTCCAGGGAGATTGTGGATCTGATCCTCGATAAGGTGATGGAGATCATGAAGGTCAAGGGGTGTTCCCTTCGCTTGATCAATGAGACCACCCGGGAGCTGGACCTGATGGCCCACAG
This sequence comes from uncultured delta proteobacterium, assembly GCA_963830155.1. Classification (GTDB taxonomy): domain Bacteria; phylum Desulfobacterota; class DSM-4660; order Desulfatiglandales; family Desulfatiglandaceae; genus CAWHLE01. The sequence continues at coordinate 630,317 of CAWHLE010000007.1, forward strand.
GGGACTCAGCGAAGCATTTCTTGGCAAGGGGCCGGTGTCTGCGGACGAGAGCATCAGAGAAACCCTGCAAGGGCGGCCCGTGTTCATTGCGGATGTAACGCATGACCCACGCGTCCAATATCCGTTGGAATTGATGAAGGAAGGCATCGCTTCCGTCCTCTCCCTCCCCATCACGGCTCAGAGTCGTGTGCTTGGCGTGCTGCGTCTCTATGGGGGAGAGCCCAGGGATTACTTGCAGGATGAGGTGGCTTTCCTGCTGGCACTTGCCGAGATCGCAGGGATCGTGATCGTTAATGCCAGACTTTACGAACGGACAGCATACGACTTGAGCTTCTGGGAAATCACGCTGGATTATCTCATGCAGTGATCCGAGGGGCTCGTTAGATTCTACGGGTCTTCAAGCTCGCTGCAATGGCCACAGAGCAATGGGGATTAAAGGTGTTGGTCAAACCCTTGTCGGACAATGCGCGCCCCTTGTGCGTGTGCCCAATCAAAGGTGCTACGGATCAATTTCCTCAATGAGGTCTTCCACCACCTCTCTTAGCCGGGAGATCACCAGAGAGAAGTGTCCTTCCTCCGGATACAATGTGAGCCGTGCCCCTGGGATCTCTTTTGACAGGCAGCGCCCCATGGCTTGGGGGACGATGGTGTCCTTTTGGCCGTACCAGAGATGGACCTCTTTTTGAATCTCCTCTAAGTCAAATCCCCAGGGCCTTGAATAGAGAATGACATCGTGGGTTGGGCCTTTAGGCCCCGCGCGAACCGACTCCCGAAAGGAATCGGCAAGGAGTTTCCTGACATCCGGGCGGCGAAGGGTTTGGCGATCGGGCCTGGGCAGGTGGGCGGCAATGAAATCAACGATTGCGCCTGGAAAGCGCGATAGCCCTATCGCTACCAAGGCAAACAGGCCCCGTACCATGCAGGGAGCCTTTCTCCCGAGATGGAGCCCGAAGCGGTTAAGGAACACCATCCCGTCGCTGTCCTCCGGGTTGTCCATGGGTCCCAGACCGCACACAATTTCAACCGCCTTGATTCGTTCGGGGATACCGTGGGCACAGGCAAGGGCGTAAGGCCCCCCGCCAGAGACCGCCATGACCCGGAACCGATCTATTCCAAGCGCATCCGCGAGACGGAGGACATCTCCTGGCCAGTCCAGGATGGTCCTCCCCGGCAAGTAGTCAGACAACCCGTAGCCCGGTCTGTCAACAGCAATGATCCGGGCCTCATGCACCAGCCCAAGGTCGTGGGCGAACCTTGCCTCGAGCCTGGAGCCCGGGAAGCCGTGAAAGTAGAAAATCGGTCTTCCTCGGGTGGCGCCGTAGATGGCAAATCCGAGGGTGCGGCCGTCAAGGAGGGTGATCTGTCTTTTTTCGGTGAGCTTCATGGTTTGACTTTTCCGGACCATTCACACATGGGCGCCGTGGCTCTTGAACGGCGCTTCGATCAATCCGACTCCCGTACCTTTTTAAAGTAGTCCATGGCGGGCCGGATCTCAAGGTTCAAACAGATGGGCTTTTGCACGGGGGTGGGGAAAGGGGTGGTTTTTTATTTTGGGGCGGGTTCGAAGAGAAGGGGTCAAAGGGCCGGCCCTCCCCAGAGGCACCGGCCCTTTGACTGAAAGACTCAACCCTTGATGATCCTGGGGAGCATCATGTGGTTCTGGGGACAGAGGGACGTGGGGTTCTGGTAGACGCAGCCTGCAAAGGCCACGATGTACTTCCTCAAATCGGGGAAGGAGACGATCTCGTCCACGAAGCCCCGCTTGGCGCAGTAAATCGGTCTTGAGTTGTCGTAGTACTGCCGGGCCAGCTCGTTCATCTTGTCGATGACGGGTTTAAGCGGCCGGCCCGCGTCTTTCTCCTTGACGAGCCTTCTTGCGAAGGAGGCCGCCGCGGCGGTTTCCCCATGCATGACGTAGATCTCGGTCGTGGGGGTGCCCAGGGTGAAGGCGTTGTGGTTGTTGGCGGTGGGGCCGCCCATGATGTAGTGAGCCGCCGCCGTACCCTTTCGTACAACGATGCAGATCATGGGGACGTCGGTTTGCTCGATGGAGTAGATCAGGGACTGTCCGAGACCAAGCAGCTCCGCTTTTTCCGCGATGTCGCCCACGTCGATGCCTGATGTGTCCTGGAACCAGACGACGGGAACCCGGTCGCGGCCGCACAAGGTCACGAATTCGTTCATCTTGATGAGACCCTGGCGGTAAAGCTTTCCGCCAATGCCTGAATAGGACGCGTACTCCGGGTAGTTCTTGCCCAGGTACCCCTGTCGGTTGCCGATGAATCCCACCAGGAACCCATCGATCTTGGCAAGCCCCGTGTAGACCTCCGGCCCGTAGCCCGGCCGGAACTCCATGTGCTCGCTGTTGTCAAAGATCCTGGCGAGCATTTCGTCCAGACTGTAAGAGCGCTTCTGGTGGAAGGCCACGATGTAGTCGATGTCTTCTCCGGGGTACTTGGGTGCTTTTGGCTCAGCCACCCGGAAAAAGTCCGGGTCATAGGACGGGATCATCTTCATATACCGCTTCAAGGCATCCAGGACCTCAGTCTCGGTGTCGTAAACCTCCTTGAAGAAACCGGTTTCATTGAAATGGATCGGGACGCTCCCAGGAGGCACTTCCTTGAAATGCCTCGTTGCCTCGATGAGCTGCTCGGCGCCCTCTTCATCGAAGGACCCCTTGGGGCTCATGCCGCTCACAATGCCCCCGCCGCCCACGGCGATGTTGGCGTCCTTGTGGGCGATGAGGATCGTGGGGCTGATGCCTTGGTATCCGCCGCCGGCCGGGTTGGTCCCGTAAATGCCTGCAAGGATCGGGACGCCCAGCTTTTCGAGCTCGGCGTGGCGGTAAAAGGTGGTCCCGTTTCCCCGGCGATTGGCGTACACCTCCTGCTGCTCTGGAAGTTTCACGCCACTGCAGTTGACAAGCCAGACCAGCGGCACGTGGAGGCGCTTGGCCATGTCCGTCACACGGAGCTGGTTGTCCGCCTGTCCCGCGATCCAGGCCCCCGCCATGACTTTATTGTCGAACCCGATGACCACGGCCCACTTGCCGCTGATCTTGGCCAGCCCGTCAATGACGCCTGTCGTCCCTTCTTCATTGAACTGCGGGTTATAAATGGTGTGAAGCGGGCACCATGTGCCCGGGTCGATGAGGTGCTCAATCCGTTCCCACACGGTCAACTGGCCTCGCTTCTTGATTACTTCGGCAGGGATGCCGGCGTTTTTAACGGCTTCCACCGCCTTTGCCACCTCTTCTTCTACCTTTTTGATCTCCTCGACGTTTTCTCTGGCGCCTTCCTTCTGACTGTCCGTCAGGGGTTTTCCGATGGGGTTCATTTTCTGGAAATACGATCGCATTATACCCTCCTCATGGTCTTGAACGGAGGCTCAGGGGTCCTTTTGTTCCGCCGTGCCCTCGTTCTCCCGTCTTCGTCATTTATTCGCTTTGCGGATCCCGAGCTGGTCCTGGGCGATGATCCACTTGCAGATATTGGACGAACCTTCAACGATCTGGTAGGTGGGTGCATCCCGGTAGAAGCGGGCCACCGGGTACTCGGTGGAGTATCCGTAAGCACCCAGGATCTTCATGGCCACATGCGATGCCTTGACCGCCACTTCTCCTGCCAAATACTTGGCATGGGCCACTTCGAGGCTGTTGCCCAGGTTCCCCTGGTCCTTTTGCCAGGCCGCTTTGTAGACCATAAGCCGGGCCGCCTCGATCTCGGATGCAATCTGGCCGATCATGTCCTGATTCATCTGGAACTCCCCGATCGGCCGTCCGAACTGCTCCCGTTCCATGGCATAGGCCGAGGCGGCATCCAAGCAGGCCTGTGCCACGCCAACCCCTCCTGCCGCGGCGGAAAGCCGGGTCTGGTTCAGGGAGCCGAAGACGATCTTGGCGCCGTCGCCGGGCTTGCCAAGGATATTCTCCTTGGGGACCCTGGTTTCCTCCAGGTAGATCTCTCCCGTTGGGGAGGAGCGGGACCCCATTTTGTCGAGATCATTGGTGGTGATGCCGTTGAAGTTTTTCGGTTCAATCACAAAGGCGGAAAGGCCTTTGCCCTTGGCCTCCCTGTCGGTGTAGGCATAATAAATGAGCACATCGGCGATGTTGGCATTGGAGATCCAGGTCTTGGAACCGTTGATCACCCAGTGGTCGCCCTTGTCCACGGCCGTGGATTTGAGCGCCATGACATCCGATCCCGCGTTGGGCTCCGTGATGCCGAATCCCCCCATGAACTCCCCGCTTACCAGCTTGGGCACGTACTTCTGCTTAAGCGCATCGGTCCCGTATCGAAAGATGGTGAAGGCACATCCCAGGGCCTGCATGTTGATCTGGACGCGAAGGGAGCTGGAGGCGCGCGCGATCTCCTCCGTTAGGATCATGGCCGCGAGCCAGCCCATACCGTTTCCGCCATATTCCTCCGGGATCACTGTGCCGAAGAAGCCCAACTCGCCCATGGGCTTGATGACCTCTTCGTACGGAAAGTAATGTTTTTCGTCCCACTCGTCGGCAAAGGGCGCGATCTTCTCTTTCGCGAAATCTCGTGCCATTTCACGAAGCATCTGCAGTTCTTCGCTGAGCTCGAAATTCATAGGCCTAACCTCCTTTGGATGATCTGACCGAAAACACCTTCGGCAGGATTGGATTGCGATTTGTTAACAGAAATTTCTTTATAGGCCATTGGGCCGGATAGCGCAAGGAAATATTTACATTGTAGCTATATTTTAACTATAATCCAAAATGAGTGATTCACCAGATTTGGAGCCAGCCGCAGGGAGTACGAACCTAGTGAATCGCTCGATTTGGGTATACTAAGGCCATCTCTGGTGGCCGGAGAGGGAATGAGAAATATTTCACTTTTTACGGATTGACTTTTCTGACACGAAAGTTTAATGATATACGTGAATATATTAGAAAACCCTTCGGGCTTTGAAATATCGCAGGAGGAGGATGAATGGAACCAATTGCCATAAACCCAAAACAGAGCAAGTTGCGCGTTGCCCCTGAATGGGCGGACGTCTGCTTTACTTGCGGAACCTGCGCAGGCGGATGTCCTGTGACCGGGGTTGACGGGCTTGACCCGAGAAAGGCCGTGCGCATGGCAGCACTGGGTTTGGATCAGGAGCTGATCGACTCCCGCTTTCCGTGGGTGTGCACGTTGTGCGGCCGCTGTGAATATGCATGCCCCCAGGGGGTCGAGATCCTCAAAATGTTGCGCCGCGCGAGAACGCTTCGTGCGCGGGATAAGGTGCCCGGCCCCATCCACAAGGGTGTGGTCATGGACCTCGAAAGGGGGAACAACCTCGGCATCCCCAAACAGGACTTCCTGTTTCTGCTGGCGGACCTCTCCAAGGAGATGGATCAAGACGAGGGGTTCCCTGGATTTTATGCCCCCGTTGACAAGAAGGGCGCCAATGTGCTCGTCACCGTCAACTCAAAAGAGCCCTTTGGTGAGCCCGACGACATGAAGTTCTGGTGGCGGATTTTTTACGCCGCCAAGGAAGACTGGACCATTCCCTCCGAGAAGTGGGAAGGGGTCAACTGGGGCCTTTTCTCGGGTGATGACGCGTCCATGAAGACCCTGGTGGGCCGCATCGTGGAACACCTGGAGCGCCTGGAGTGTAAGACGCTCCTCTTGCCCGAGTGAGGGCATGCCTACTATGCGACCAGGCTTGGTCTGCAAAACTGGTATCCGGAAGTTTTCAAGAAGTACAGGGTCGTTTCGGTGCATGACCTCCTGAAGGAATACATCGAATCAGGCCGGATCAAGATTGATAAGTCCATCCACGAAGAGCTCACTACCTTGCACGATCCGTGCAACTACGGACGGAAAAGTCAGAAGTCCTTTGGACATGGCTACTTCGAAGAGCCAAGGTGGATCACGCAGCAGTGCTGCGAACATTACGTGGAGATGTATCCCAACCGGATGAACAATTTCTGTTGTGGTGCCGGCGGCGGTGCGTGGGCTATGCCGTACAACAACGAGCGGATCTATTACGGAAGGATCAAGGCGAAACAGATCCGGGATACAGGGGCCAAAATGGTGGTGGCCCCCTGCCACAACTGCCGTGACCAAATTATGAAGTCTCTGAACAAGGAGTATGACCTGGGTATAGAGGTCAAATACCTCTGGGAGCTCGTGGCTGATTCCCTGATCGTGGAGCCCTGGAATGACGAGGAGATCGAAAAGGCCAGGGCATTGAGGGACGCCCAGTACGAGCGGGATGATGTCGTGCTCGACGAGGAGGAAGAGGAGTAACCGCCTGGCTTCGTCAAATCGCGGTGTGCGAATCATCGGGGGCGCGGTCAGACCGTGCCCCCTTTTTTATCGGTAGCCTGAGTCGATGGCCTCCAGTTGATAATGTACCTTCAAGATCCTTCCGGAGACCAGGACCGCGATGCGTTTCATGAAATGGAAGCCCACCTTAAAGTCCTTCTCCAGGATCCGGTTCATCTTCCCCACGGGCAGCGCACAGACCTTTGAGTCTTCCACCGCCCGGGCCGCGGAGACGAATCGCCCTGTGATCATGGCCGAAAGCGCAAAGGCCTCTCCCGGCTTCACGGTGTGGACCGGTATGAAAAGACTCCCTTTGGTTGTGAGTATTTCCACACGTCCGGAGACGAGGATGAGGAAATTGTTGGCGGGGTCGTCGAAGTTGAAGAGGATCTGGCCCTTATTGTAGTTGAGGGGAATACCAATAGAGGCCACCTCTCGGATCATGTCCTCCGGGAAAACGTCGAAGATCTCACACCCCTTGATGATCTCCTCTCTCACCACCAGGAGATGACCTTCTCGTGCTCGAAAATGAGATCGATCAGCCGTTCATAGTCCGATTGGCCCTCATAGAGCCTGAATTCATTGACTTGATTTCCTTCTGACAGGATTTCAACCAACGTTTTCGAGACCGCGTCAGGTTCAGACTTAAAAATGTGGAGCAATTTCATCACTGGTTCCTCATGGGTGGAACGAATTTCACGTTGACATGCCATCTCATGGTGAATGCCGTATATCAAAAAGGGACGATCAGGTCCATTTCCCTGAGCTTCTGGCCCATCTGCGCCAGGCTCATGTAGGTGAACCCGTGCTTGTCCACGTTGACACGGTTGTTCGAGAAATACGAACACTCCATGTCCGTGAGCCAATCCAGATTTTCCCGATAGGCGTCGGTCATGTCGACTTCCACGTCGATGACGAACATGTAGGAATAGAAGTTTTCCACTGCGAGGCCAAGTGTAGACCTGGAGCCCTCCCACAGGTCTTCCTTCCTGCGGACCAGAAAGGCCACATGCTTGATATCTTCCATTAATAGCCCCCTAGAACACTATGTATCGATCGCATTCCTCAATCATCTGACCGTTCCTCGCCTGGGTGGCGTAATCCTTGTCCGAAATACCCGGCACAGGCGGCTTGAGGCCGTGGCTCTCAAACCCCACATTGCATAGGGACAGCGACCCGAGCCCCTGAAGCTCATCAAAACGGGGGTCCTGGGTAAGGAGGGTCCCCATGTGGCTGAAAAACACGGTCACCTCCACGTCCTTTTTCTTTGCGGCCTCGCAGAGTTTTTTGATCTTGTCAAAATGCTTGTTGGACGAAACAAAAATGCCTAATTTCCGTGCCATGTCACACGCCCCTCCACCGCTTGCCTTCAAGCCGAAACCGGGCCCTACTTCACCCGGAGATAGAACCGCACGAACCCTTGATCTTCCTTTTCACCCAGGTACTCGTGACCGGCCCGCTTGGCAAAGGCGGGGAGGTCATTCTTGGTCCCGGGATCCGTGCTCTGAATTTCCAGCACCTGACCGCTCTTCATGCCGCCCATGGTCTTTTTGGTCTTCAGGATGGGCATCGGGCAGCTCAGCCCTCTGCAATCCAGCACTTGATCGGGTTTGATATCATCCGCCATGTTCATTCCTCCTCTATCATGGTTCTTTATGAGCTGGGCCTCCCAACCGCACAGGGTGGTTTAAGGGCCCTCTTACATCTCCACGGTGAACTTTTCAGTCTCTTCGTTCCATGTGGCCACTAGATAATAAATCATGAAAAACGCGATCAGGGGTATGACCGTCCACATATAGGTAAGGTAGTCGGGCAGAAAGACCCGGTGCCCCATCAATGCACGCAATCCCTCAGAGGCAGCGATCCATTTGTCAAAAAGCGACATGGACAGACAGAAGAACAGGACGGCCACCATCAATTTGACCTGGCCTTCGCCCACGCGCCAGACAGACCCGCTGCCGCAACCCCCGGCGACGACCATCCCAAAACCGAAAATCAAACCGCCCACCAGACCGCCGAACCAGAAGGCCTGTGGGACGTATACGGATTCCTGCCGCAAACCGGACCACTTGAGGGCTGCGAATCCGAGGATGCTGATGATAATGCTGATGGCAACGGCCCGTGGGACCTCCCCTTCGCCGGTCATGAAGGGGTCGCGGAACCCCCGGACAAAACACAGGCGTGTTCGTTGAATGATGACCCCGAAGGCCAAGCCGCAAAGCAGCAGTCCCCCGATACTTGTCAGGGCCTCACGGCTGTAAATCCAGGCAACGATGATTGCCGCGATGAAGAACGCGGCCCCAAGGTATGGCTCCACATCAAGCCAACTGAAACCACCTTCTTTTCGGGTGACGGTCTCCCCGCCCCCCCCGCCGCCAAAGGACAGGTGCTCGACCTCCCAAAACAGGTAACGGGTCCCTAGGTACGCACCCATGATCAACCCCACCATCATGGCGATTCCGCTGAAAGAGAGTGCGCTCACGGCTGTGTAGAACCCGCCCACGTTACAGCCTCCGGCCATGGCTGCACCGGTTCCCATCAAGGTTCCGCCCACCAATCCCTTAAGCAGTTCAAAAGGAGGCGCGGATCGGATTGCGAATTGCTTGGACATCAAGGCCGACCCAAAGGCCCCCCAGAGCAGTCCAAGGGTCAGGATCGAGCTGGTTGAAAGGAGCGGCGAAAGGGGTTTGTCGTTGTAAGCCCCCATCAGGTAAAAGAGCCAGTCCCCCCAGTTCCTCAAACCTCCAGCCACCCCCCAGGGCCTGTCCCAGGCAAAGGTGATGATGCTCATGATGCCAACTAACACCCCGCCGAGCCACATGGGCCAATTTTCATAAAAAATCCTCTGATAGCCTCTCTGGAGGATCTCTAAAAAAATATTCTTCTCGTTAACAGTTACTTCCATGTCTTCCTCTGAAAATCTTAACACCCTTCATCTTTTCCGATTTTAAACCCGGTATCCTTCGGCGGTTTCGGTGCCGGCGACGGAGGTGTCGGCGCCGTGGTCTGGGCCGTCCCAGAGCTGGAGCCCTCCTGCCTCACGGACGCTCCCGGTGCGATGAGTTCTGTTTTCTGCTCCGCCTTCTCGGCCAGAGCAAATATGACAGCCAGGTCATAATAACCCCAAGCCTTCTGTGACGTGGGGTCGGCTTGAACCGCCTTTCGGAAGTACTCCTTCGCATCCAGGTACTTCCCTCTGGAGTATGCTTCCTCACCGAAGCGGAGCATCTTGGCGCAAAGGGCCTTATCCGGAATGAACCCTTTGGGTTCTTCTGCCAGTCCAACTCCCCACGAGAGGAGAAATAGCGTCAGCACACTGCCGATCATCGCAGATTTCATGAACAGATTGTATCTCATGCCTCACCCCTTCCCATGCGTCGCCATAAAGTGCTAACATATCCAAACTATCAGCAATATAAGGAAATATCCATCCACCGTCAACTCCGTAATGACCAGAGGCGCGTGGGCGGGCCGCGAACGGGCCAAGCATTCGATCCCGGGAGATGTGACGAGGCCGAGTCGCTACATATCTCGCTTCGAGATGGTGACTTTTTCTCCTTTTTGTTCTAGCCTATCCGCTAAATCAAAAACTAACCAGAGAGGGCGGATCTTTTTTTATGATGTTCATGGACTCAGATGATCCAATGGGGGGCGTTGCGTGCCAGTCGGGCAAGGAACCTTTGAGAGTCCTCCTTGTTGAGGATAATGAGGACGATTATGTGCTGATTCGTGAGATGCTCAAGGATGCTTACCCTTCCGGATTCCATATGGACTGGGTGAAGACCTATGAGGCAGCCATGGAGGAGATATGTCGCCTGTCACACCACGTCTGTCTCTTGGATTACCGGCTGGGTGAGCGGGATGGCATTGAATTCTTGCAGGAGGCCATTTCGAGGGGATGCACCGCTCCGATCATATTCCTGACGGGCCTTGAGGCATATGACGTGGACCTCGAAGCCATGCGTGGCGGCGCGGCCGACTACCTGGTCAAGGCTCAGATGACCGGGCCGCTCCTGGAGCGTGCCATTCGCTATGCGCTTGAACGGGCAAGGAATCGCGACAGGCTCATTCAATCGGAGCTGGAGCTGCGAAAACTCTCAACGCGATTGCTGACCATACAGGAGACGGAGCGGGCACACCTGGCCCGCGACCTTCACGACAGCATCGGACAGAGCCTGGCGGCTATCAAGTACGGCGTGGAACACACCCTGGCCGAAATGGATGATTGCCTGAAACCGGCCAGCAGGGGCCGCCTCCAGACGGTCATCGCCATGGCGCAGCAGGCGACGGAAGAAGTGAGGCGCATTCAGGCCGATCTGCGGCCACCCATGCTGGATGACTTGGGTATTCTTGCCACACTCTCCTGGCTCGCCAGGGAGATCGAGAAGGTCTATTCCGGGATCAGAATCCAATCGGAATTCAATATCCGGGAAACGGACTTGCGCGAAGACCTGAAGATCGTTATTTACCGGATTGTGCAGGAAGCCCTCCATAACGGCGCGAAGCACAGCCATGCAGAGCTTATAAGGATCAGTTTAAAGAAAAGCGGAAAGAGAGTGGAACTGACGGTCTCCGACAACGGTCTCGGGATGGTCCTGGACGATCCTCCCGCCGCGGACGACGTCAAGACGGGCCTCGGCCTGGCAAGCATGCGGGAGCGAACCAAACTCTCGGGAGGAGCGTTCAGCCTGGAATCGCGAAAGGGAAGAGGAACGAAGATCCGTGCCATTTGGGAAGGAGAGTGAGGGCAACGGTGCCATGCATGAGGGTGTTCATTAGGATTGGGCGAGGGCCGTGAAAAGGGCGTTGGTTCAGATATCGATCCTGGCCGTATTGGCCGCCGTATGTGCCATGGGGGTGATTGAAGGGAAGAGGCTCCTTGGGCTTCCTTTCAGACAGGCCAACGATCTGCTCCATCAGAGGGGGTCCCCCATCACGCTGGATTTTCTGATACCGGCGGCCACTTATGTGGACGAAAGGATGACCATCGGAGAGGTCATCAAGGTTCGGTTCACCAGCGAAAAGGCCGTTCATGAAAGATGGCTCAGATCCCTGTTGGGTCTCATCCCGGAGAGATATCGTCATCTGGTAAACTTTCTCCTGTTCGGCTTCTGGTTTTTTTGCTACATGACCTTTTTCAGGGTCTTCACGTTCATGGGCTACGGAAAGGCCTTTCGCGTGAGCCTCCTTATGGCGGGAGTGACCTATGGTTTCATGCCCGACCTTGCCCCTGGGTGGGTGGATGACTTCTTGTATATGGCCGTACCGGTCACGTTGGTGGCGGGACGCTGGCTCCTTCGTCGGGTCGCAAGCCGAAAACATTCGAAAATGGCTTAGGTCTATGCCGGGAGGAATGCAATCGTGACGGGGGTGAACTGGTACGTCCTCAGCGTCCTCGCGATGGGGCTGATGGGTATACAACGATTTCTCTATAAGGTTTCCGCGGAAAAAGGATGCCCCACGGCCTGGACGACCTTCTCCATGATGGCGACGGTGTCCACCCTGAGCGGTTTGCTTTACCTGCTAAGGGGTGGGCCAACGGTTAATCCGGGTTTCCTCTGGCTCATCGCCCTGATCAACAGTGCTTCCTTTGCCCTGGCCACCATGAGCCATATGGAGGCCCTCAAGCGAGTTCCTGCGGCGGTCGCCTATCCCATCATTCGCCTCAACACCGCAGTCGTCATCCTCTTCTCGATCATCGTGCTCGGTGAGCGGGTCACCGGGTGGCAGGTCCTGGGAATGGTAGTCGCCCTCGCCGTCATTCTGACCTTGACCCGGGAGGTTTCGGCGAAGACGCCCTCCTCGGGCCAATCAAAACATGGGCTCGCGTTCGTATTCGCCACCATGATCTGTGGGGCCATCGCCTCGGTTTCAAGCAAATTCGCCGCCCTTCATACGAGCAAGCTCGGTTTCATGGCCCTCTCCTATTTCATCGGAACACTGTTTGCAGTCAGCCTCGTGAAAAGGCCCAGGTCTGAAAAGGGGAGGGAGGACATCAAGTGGGCGTTGATCATCGGCTTGACCATGGGGGTCATCAATTTTTTCGCGTTTTACGTTTTCCTGATGGCCCTCTCCCTGGGGCCCCTGTCCCTGGTCGTGACCATCACCGGTATGCATTTTGTCATCGCAGTCTTTCTGTCGGCATGGATCTACGGGGAGAAGGTCACGGTGCCCAGGGCCTTTGGCGTGGTGCTGACGGTGGTTTCCGTGATTCTTCTGAAACCCTGATAGGGGAGGTCGGGGAAGCCGGCGTTCGTGGCCCGTGGAAGAAAAAAGTCGGGGGGCCCGGGAAAATGTGCCAAGGCCCCCCGACATGTCATGATGCTTATAGGACCCCAAATTGAGTGATTCTTTGGCTCCGGCCAATTGCAAGACGCTCAGTCAAGGTGGTAATAAATCTGATCACATGTTCTTGCACACCTGCTCGATGGCCGCGGCCATGGCTTCGTCCTCCCTGCGGATGTCTTCAAGGGTCTTGGGCTTGACGGCGGGCGGCCTTTCCTCGATGCCATACTTCCATTTCAGGAACTGCTCACCCGTCGTAGGATAAAGGGCGTAGATCAGCAGGTCAAAGTCATCCTTGGCCAGGCTCCCGATCTTTTTCCTGGCATTTTCCAACTCCGGATCGATAAAGTCGGCCGCCCTCCCGGTGATCGGCGTCTGGCCCCGTTTGTACCCTTTGAGGACCTTCTGCCGCACATCAGGATCGAGCGGGATGGGCGTTTTTCCATAAAGGCCGTAGGCGAGGTCCTTGACTTCATTGGTCACCATCTTGTACCGGCCGAAGAGCACGTTCAAAACGGCCTGAACCCCCACGATCTGGCTCGTGGGTGTCACCAAGGGCGGCATGCCGAGTTCTTTTCGTGTGATGGCCACCTCTTTGTAGACTTCAGGGAGTCGATCGAGCGCTTTGGCCTCCTTGAGTTGGTTGACCAGATTGGAAATCATGCCGCCCGGCACCTGATGGGCCAGGACACCCGTGTCGATGACCGACATGCGATGTTTTGCCAGGTAGTCCCGGTACTTGGGTGCGATGCGCTCGAGGTAGTCGCCCAGTTCCAAAATGAGCCCCAGATTAAAGCCGGGATCCCTGACGGTCCCATAGAGGGTGGCCACGATGGGTTCCACCGCAGGCTGAGAGGTCCTGAGCCCGAATGGGGCGAGACAGGTATCCACGATGTCCACGCCGGCCTTGATGGCCTCCAAATAGACCATGGAGGCCATGCCGCTCGTATAGTGGGTGTGAAGCTGAATAGGGATGGAAATCGTTTTCTTGAGTTCTGTGATGATCTTGGCGATGTCGAAGGGGGACATGATGCCCGCCATGTCCTTCAGGCAAAGGGAGTCTGCGTCCATGTCTTCGATTTCTTTGGCCTTTGAAACATAATATTGAAGGTTGAAGACATCGCCTCCCATGCGCCGCTCCGTTAGGGAGTAGCAGATGGTCCCCTGAAAATGTTTGCCGTTGGCCTTGATGCGCTCGACGACAGTCTGAAAATTCCGAAAGTCATTGAGCGCGTCGAAGACGCGGAAGATGTCCATCCCGGCCTCGCAGGTCTTGTCTACGAAAAGCCGCGCCACATCATCTGCATAGTTCCGGTATCCCACCAGGTTCTGCCCCCTCAGTAACATGGAAAGCGGTGTCTTCCTGATGTGCTTTTTGAGCGTTTTGAGGCGCTCGAAAGGATCTTCCCCAAGGAAGCGATGCATGGTGTCAAAGGTTGCGCCGCCCCAGACCTCCATGGCCCAAAAGCCTACGCTGTCCATCTTTTCGGCGATGGGAAGCATGTCCTCGGTCCGCATGCGGGTGGCAAGCAGGGACTGATGAGCATCCCTGAAAGTGTTATCCTGGATCTTGACCGGGTTTTTCGGCCCTTCCTCTAAGAAAGCGTTCATGATAAAACCTCCCTCATCCTGTTGACGGGGTTCGCAAGAAACGGTACGTCTCGGAAATTCTGCGACGACCCAAAATCGTACTGGAATAATGGAATAAGGAAATAATGGAATTTTGGGATCAAAAAAGGCCCCATTCAGTTAAGCCCATCATTCCAACATTCCATTATTCTATAATTTCAATTGGGACGACGTCCCTGACCTTTATATAGGACAGTCTATCACGGGGGGTCAACCCCTTTCGGCTTTGATAAAGCAGGATAGAACCTCTAATTGAGACTTCTCTGCAATTTGTGAAGAAGTTGAAATGCGAACCGCAGAACATCGAATGCAGAATAACCAATGTAGAGGTGGAAAATTCCGGGGACCGACTTCGTAATTCGATATTCCTTTGTTCGACATTCGTCATTCGAATGGCAATTTGGTTGCAGCCGTAAGTCTGCATTAGGAAAGGAGGCGCTTCACCCTTGTCGCACGAACCATCTTCCCCGAAGGTCTTCACGGTCAGTGAGTTGACCGGACAGATCATGTCGTTGCTCGAAGCCCACTTCGATTTCATATGGATCGAGGGAGAGATCTCCAACTTCAGTGCGCCGGTCTCTGGCCACTATTACATGGCACTAAAAGATGACCGTTCCCAGATCAGGGCGGTCATGTTTCGTCCACAGGTGCGTTACCTCCGTTTCATGCCCGAAAACGGGATGCGGGTCATTGCCCAGGGAAAGGTGGGTGTCTACGCGCCACGCGGGGAATACCAGCTCATCCTGGACTATTTGGAGCCTATGGGCGTTGGGGCGCTCGCCCTGGCATTCGAACAGTTGAAGCGAAAGCTCGCGGCCCAGGGGCTCTTTGACCTCGCGATCAAGAGGCCGCTTCCCTATTTACCGCAGCGTGTCGCGGTGGTTACCTCCCCCACAGGCGCCGCCATCAGGGACTTCCTCAAGATCGTCCACAGGCGGTTTGCCAATCTGGAGGTGGTCGTGGTGCCGGTTCGCGTTCAGGGGGAGGGGGCCTCCAAAGACATTGTGAGGGGAATCGAGCTCGCAAACGCGTTTACCAACGCGGACGTCCTGGTGTTGACCCGAGGCGGGGGGTCTCTTGAGGACCTCTGGGCATTCAACGAGGAAGAGGTGGCGCTCGCCATCCGGCGTTCGAATATTCCAGTCGTCTCTGCCGTGGGGCACGAAATCGATACCACCATTTCGGACCTGGCGGCGGACCTCCGTGCCCCGACGCCCTCTGCCGCTGCGGAGCTACTGGTCCTGGAGAAAGAGGTCCTCGAGCGGCGGGTCAAAGAAACCAAAGAGCGGTCTGTGGGCGCGGTCTCCCGAATCCTCGAACAGGCCAAACAGGATCTTTCGGGTCTGGCGCACCGCCTCAAGGACCCGAGACGGCGGCTGGCCGAGTGCTGGATGGGGCTGGATGAGGCCCATACGCGCACTGTCCGAGCCATTGGGGTCATCGTGCGGAACAACCGTGTCCGGTTGGAGGCGGAGCGGCGGGCTCTGACGACCAATTCCCCCGTCCGGCGCATCATCGCAGAGCGCGAACGCATGGTTTTCAGATGGCAAGGCCTTGCGGCGGCAGAAAAGCGATTTTGTCAGGAACAGAGAAGTCGTCTCAGGCTGATGGAGGTTCAGATGGCCAACCTGAGTCCACTTGGGGTGCTCAGGAGAGGGTACAGCATCACACGCAAAGTGCCCGAAGGCACGCTTTTGACAGACGCGGCCTTGGTGGGCGTAGGGGATCAGGTGGAAGTCCTGCTGGCAAAAGGGAAGCTGGCATGCCGGGTCGAACAACGGTCGGGCCGTGCTGCGGGCAAAAGAGAAGGGATCTGAGCCGAGCTGAATTGACACCTTGACGGGATGGGTATAGTTTGATTCATGGCGCATTCGGAGGCCTTCAAGCCTCGATGTAGAGAGAAAGAGGCCATTCCGGCATGAACGCGGGGGAAAGATGCAGGTCAAAAGATTTGAGGACGCCATGCAGCGGTTGGAAGAAATCGTCAAGAGCCTTGAGAGCGGTGACCTGCCGCTAGAGGAGTCTCTGAAGGTGTTTGCGGAAGGCATGGAACTGGCCAAATACTGCTCAAAGAAGCTGGAAGAGGCAGAGAAAAAGGTGACGGTCCTGATTGAGGAAAGCGCCGGCCGATACATGCAGGTTCCATTCAATGCCGTGGAAGACAAGGAATCCTAAGCCCTGCTCATCCAAAAACGGTTGTTTTTGGTTTCGTGCGATCAGCTTTCATCGATCAGGCCCGCTGAAATATGCGGGACAAGATCTAACAACAACAAGTGATTGGCTGAACGCTGACTGCTGAAAGCTCCATTCAGAAATCCCCGATTTATGGATGGACACTACGCCGCCGGTGGACGCACAATGGATTTGAAAGCCTATCTATCCGAGAGAAGGGGTCTGGTGGACAGGTCCCTCGATGTTTACCTGCCCGAGTGTGCGGGCCCGTTGGCCCAGCTCGTCAAGGCCATGCGGTACAGCCTCTTTGCCGGCGGAAAACGGGTGAGGCCCATTCTTTGCGTGGCTGGGGCGGAGGCCGTCGGAGGACGCGCCCATGATGTGCTGCCGGTTGCCTGTGCCCTGGAGATGATCCACACCTATTCGCTCATTCACGATGACCTCCCGGCTATGGACGACGACGACCTGAGACGAGGGCGGCCCACGAACCACAAGGTGTTTGGAGAGGCCATGGCGTTGCTGGCCGGAGACGGCCTTTTGACTGAGGCCTTTCGACTGTTCAGCCATCCGGACCTCTGTGGGAGGGTGAGTCATTCGGTCATCGTTCGGGCGGTAGGGATCATCGCGACGGCCGCCGGCTGCCAAGGCATGGTGGGCGGACAGGCGGTGGACATGGAGGTTGGGGGCAAAACCGAGGTGGACGGCCCGCTCTTGGAGTTTATGGACGTCCACAAGACGGGGGCCTTGATCGAGGCATCCGTTGCCTCGGGGGTCCTGCTCGGCGGAGGGGACGAAAGGGACGTGGAGGCCTTTTCCCTCTATGGACGGAAGATCGGGCTAGCCTTTCAGATCGCCGACGATATCCTGGATGTGGAAGGGGACAGCGAAACCATGGGCAAGCGCGCTGGCAGCGACGTGCGCATGAATAAGGTGACGTTTCCAAAGGTTTTCGGCATGACCCGATCGAGGGAAATGGGCGTCAAACTCGTTGAAGAGGCCATCGAAACGCTTGCCCGCTACGATGAGAAGGCCGAGCCCCTGCGTCGAATTGCCCGTTACATCCTGGAAAGAAGGAATTGAAGCAGTTGGAGAAACGTTACAAGATCCTAACAAAGATCAACAGTCCCGATGACCTGAAACCTCTAACCCTCCGAGAGCTGGAAGAGCTGGCTTCGGAGATCCGCCACAAGATCATCGGGACCGTGTCTCGAACCGGTGGGCACCTGGCCCCCAGTTTGGGGGTTGTGGAACTGGCCATTGCCCTCCACTACGTTTTCGAGGCGCCAAAAGACAAGATCATCTGGGACGTGGGCCACCAAGCCTATGCCCACAAGCTCATCACGGGGCGAAGGGATCGCTTTCACACCCTGCGCTCGCACGGGGGCATCAGCGGATTCCCCAAGCGGAGTGAAAGCCCCTACGACGCCTTTGACACCGGCCACAGCAGTACCTCCATCTCAGCGGGCCTCGGCATGTCCACGGCCAAGGCCTTAAAGGGAGAGAAAGCCAAGGTGGTGGCGGTGATCGGGGATGGGTCCATGACGGCGGGCATGGCCTTCGAAGGCTTCAATCAAGCCGGACACACGGAGCGAGACCTGGTCGTGGTCCTGAATGACAATGCCATGTCCATTGCCCCCAATGTGGGAGCGTTTTCCTCCTTCCTGAGCCGCAAGATGACCGGGAGGCGTTTCGTGAATCTGAGACGGGACCTGGAAAATTTCATCCGGGCCCTGCCGGGCGTTGGGGAAAACATTATGAACTTCGTGCGGAAGGGCGAAGATTCCTTTATCACGTTCTTCACGCCGGGCATGCTGTTTGAGGCCTTCCGGTTCAAGTATATCGGTCCGATCAACGGCCATCGGCTGGACCAGTTGGTCGAGGCCCTGAAGAATGCAAAGTATCTTAAAGGGCCCGTCCTGGTCCACGTCCTTACTGAAAAGGGCAAGGGATATGGGCCCGCTGAAAAGGATCCGTGTCATTATCATGGCGTCGGGTGCTTTGAGATCTCCACGGGCTCTCCCTCAGAGGGCAAGGCCGAGACCGTTCCCACTTATACGGAAGTCTTTGGGAAGACCATGGTGGCACTCGGACGGAATAACCCCAAGCTTTTTGCCATTACTGCGGCCATGCCTGAGGGAACCGGGCTTACGGCCTTTTCAGAAGCCTTTCCTGATCGTTTCCTGGATGTGGGGATTGCTGAACAACACGCGGTCACCTTTGCAGCCGGTCTTGCTACCGAGGGGTTCAGGCCCGTGGTGGCCATATACTCTACTTTTCTGCAGCGGGCCTTTGACCAAATCGTCCATGACGTGTGTTTGCCCAACCTACCGGTGGTCTTCGCCATTGATCGGGCTGGCCTGGTGGGGGAGGACGGCCCCACCCACCATGGCCACTTCGACCTCTCATACCTCAGAAGCCTGCCCAATATGACCGTAGCGGCCCCGAAAGATGAAAACGAGCTGCAGCACATGCTCCACACCGCCCTGAGGCACCAAGGCCCCATGGCGATCCGTTATCCCAGGGGAAAAGGCGAAGGGGTGGTCATGACCCCGGAATTCGAAACGGTCCCCGTGGGTGAGGCGGAAATCCTCAAAGAGGGGGACGACCTAGTGATCGCGGCCCTCGGCAGTATGGTTCACCCCTCCTTGAAGGCGGCCCTGCGACTGGATGGGGAGGGCTTCTCTGTTGGCGTTGTGAATGTACGGTTCGTTAAGCCCATGGATCCAAGGCTTGGCCCGCTC
The DNA here is from genome assembly GCA_963830155.1 of uncultured delta proteobacterium. Lineage (GTDB taxonomy): Bacteria > Desulfobacterota > DSM-4660 > Desulfatiglandales > Desulfatiglandaceae > CAWHLE01. The sequence continues at coordinate 649,425 of CAWHLE010000007.1, forward strand.
TGCGTTTCCACGGACGTGGTGTTGACCGTGGAGGAGAATGTGAAGCAGGGGGGGGTCGGCAGTGCGCTCCTGGAACTGCTGAACGACCGTGGATATGACGGGGTCAAGGTCCAACGGATGGGGCTCCCGGATCAGTTTGTCGAGGCAGGTCCGGTCCAGGTCCTGAGACAGAAGTATGGCCTGGACAGCGAGGCCATTTACAAGGAGGCAAAGCGGCTTTGCCTCGACAAAGCTACTCAGAAACGGTCCTTGAACCACCACTTCAGGGAGTTGCGACGCTGAAGGGACGAAAACGCACCATTTCCCCATCCGGTTCAGGTCAGGGAGAGCGTCCGTCCGTGGCTCGGGCCCCGAACAAGCTCCGGCTCGACGAGCTGCTGGTACAAAAAGACCTCGCCCCGAGCCGTGAAAAGGCCAAGGCCCTGATCATGGCCGGTCTCGTGGAGGTCGAAGGGGCGCGGATCGACAAGCCCGGGCGGGCTTTCCCGGTTTCTGCAGCGGTTTCCGTTAAGAAGCAACCCATCCCTTACGTGAGCCGGGGGGGATTGAAACTCGAAGCAGTCCTGGATACCTTTTCCGTGGATGTGACGGACAAAGTTTTCCTGGATGTAGGGGCCTCGACGGGGGGATTTACGGACTGCCTGCTTCGCCGCGGTGCCCGCCGGGTGATCGCCGTGGACGTGGGTTACGGGCAGTTTGACTGGAAACTGCGAAACGACCCCAGGGTCAGGCTGCTTGAGAAGACGAATGTCCGTTACCTGAAACCCGAGGATCTGGGAGAATCAACGGACGGGGCGGTGATCGATGTCTCCTTCATATCCCTGAAGTTGATCGTGCCGGCCGTCTCCGCACTGCTGAAGTCTCAAGCCATGATCCTTGCGCTCATCAAACCGCAGTTTGAAGTCGGAAAAGGACAAGTGGGCAAGGGCGGAGTGGTCCGTGACCGCACGCTTCACCGAAAGGTGATCGATGACGTCATCGCCTGCTTTCAGCGAAACGACTGGACCCTTCACGGACTCATCCCATCCCCCGTGCTCGGGCCAAAGGGAAACCAGGAGTTTCTGGTCTATTTGACCCGGGGTGCACAGGGCTAGGCCAACAAGATCCCCTCGCCGGTCCGAACCTGATTATGCGGCAACAACCGGCTTGTGCGGCTCAAAGAGTCAGTGGTTAGTGGGATCCTCTTTTTGAGGCCTTGAGCGGATTCACTTTAGGCGCGGCTTTTTTTGCGGCCGCCTGTAGGTGCGTGGCCATGTTGCAGCGGCCAAAACGCCACTTGGCGCCCGGGTCGGGGAAAGAGATGCAGTATTGACCGTCGGAGAAATCCTTTGCCTTCTGGCAGCCGCCACACTTCTCAACGACACTGTAGCATTTTCCGCCGTTGAACTGACAACCACTCTTGGCCATGAAGGCACACTCAACACCTTGTTTCAAAGTTGCACAAAGCATGGCAATCACATCCTTCCTGGTAGTATTCAAAAAAAATTAATCTACAAAACTACCACTATCATCGGAACATGTCAACAAAAAATAATGAAGTGCTCCTTTTTTTCAAGACACAAATTTACTGTTTTTCGTCCAGGCATCCGCCATTGGCATTCTCAACCATTGAAAGACCCAGCTCCAGCAATTGGGCTCGGTCCACCCGCGAGGGCGCATCGGTCAGGGGACATGAGGCGCTGGTGGTCTTTGGAAAGGCGATGACCTCCCGGATAGACTTGAGCCCCAGCATAATGGCGACCAACCGGTCGAAACCAAGGGCCATGCCGGCGTGAGGCGGTGCGCCATACCGCAGGGCTTCAAGCAGGAAACCGAACTTGGCCTGTGCCTCTTTGTCGCTGATGCCCAGGATGCGGAACATCTGGGCCTGCAAGGCCGGATCATGGATTCTGACGCTCCCGCCGCCGATTTCCGCGCCATTGAGGACCAGGTCATAGGCCCTGGCCTTCGCACGCTCAGGGCGACCCTCCAGCAGAGAAAGGTCCGCTTCCAGGGGCGCCGTGAATGGGTGATGCACGGCCACAAGTCTCTTCTCCGCCTCGTTGTACTCCAGGAGCGGAAACTTCGTGATCCAGACCCACGAAAAGCGGGTATCATCCATGAGCCCGAGCCTCTTTGCCACCTCGAGCCGCAGGAGGCCCAGGGCCTGGTTGGCCCTTTCCAAGCGATCGGCAACGATCAAGATCAGATCATCAGGACCCGCACCTGCTTTTCGATCAAGGATCTTCTGATCCTCCTCTTTGAAGAATTTCTCCAAGGAGGACTGCCACCCTTTGGACGTCACCTTGATCCAGGCAAGCCCCTTTGCCCCGGCCTGGGTCACAACCCCCGAAAGTTCGTCCAGGGCCTTACGTGAGAACTGGGCGGCCTGGCCCTTGACCGTGATGGTCTTGACGACCCCTCCGGACTCGACCGTGTCTCTGAACACCCTGAACTCGGATCGCGCCGCTTCCCCCGATATGTCGTTCAGCTCGAGACCGAATCTCAGGTCAGGTCGGTCAGAGCCAAAGCGGTCCATTGCCTCATGGTACTCCAGTCGAGGAATTGGAAGGGGGACGGATTGCCCAAGAACCGTTTCGAAAACATGGGCCATCATCCCTTCGAACACCATCATGACCCCTTCCTCGCTTACAAAGGACATTTCGAGATCCACCTGGGTGAACTCGGGTTGGCGATCGGCCCGGAGATCCTCATCCCGGAAGCAGCGGACAATCTGATAGTATCGATCGAAGCCCCCGATCATTAGAAGTTGTTTAAAGAGTTGGGGTGATTGGGGAAGAGCATAAAACATCCCACGGTTTATCCGGCTCGGGACCAGGTAGTCCCTGGCACCCTCAGGTGTGCTCTTGGTGAGAAATGGGGTTTCCACCTCGATGAAGCCCTTTTGGTTCAGAAAGGTGCGGATGGCGGCTGCGGTAAGGTGGCGTTTCCGAAAACTCTCAAACACCAGAGGGCGACGCATCTCCAGGTATCGATATTTGAGCCTCAAGGTCTCGGAGGCATCCACCGGGCCATCGACCTGAAAGGGCGGGGTTTCTGCCTTACCGAGGATCCGGAGCTGGCTGACTTTGAGCTCCACCTCGCCGGTAGGGAGTTTCTTGTTCTCCTGGCCTTCGGCCCGAGGGGATACCGTTCCCTTGACCGCGATCACCCACTCGTTTCTCAACAGTCGGGCCCTTTGGTGGGACGATGGGTCCCCTTGAGGGTCAAAGACCACCTGGGTGATGCCCTCCCGATCCCGGAGGTCAATGAATATGAGGTTTCCCATGTCCCGTCTGGTGTTGACCCAGCCCATGAGCAATGCTTCGGATCCAATGTCTGAGGCCCTCAGGGTGCCGCAGTCATGGGTTTTCACCCAGTCCCCCAGGGAATCGATTACATATGCCTCTTCCGCTTTCATGGTCTCGCCCTCGTGTTGGATCATGATAGACGACGGATCAGTGTCTCGATCAAGTGGTCGAGTCCAAGGTTTTCCTGGGCCTTGGTTTCCATGTCTCGCAGGACAACGTATCCCGCCTGCAATTCATTATCCCCCAGAATAAGGACCTTACGCGCCCCCATGCGGTCTGCCCGTTTCATGTGGGCCTTCAGTCCTCTGGGCCCGTATTCGGTTTCGATCCAGTAGCCCGATTTCCTCAAGGAATAGGACCACTGAAACGACACTTTTTCCGCCTCTTCCCCCAGCGCGGCGATAAAAAGATCCGGTTTTTTCCACTCAGGCGCACCCTGCATCTCCATCAGTGAAACGGCCCTCTCCATGCCCATAGCAAATCCAATGGCCGGGTGATCCGGGCCCCCCAGGAGGTTGATGAGACCGTCGTAGCGGCCGCCGCCTGCAACCGCGTTTTGGGCGCCGAGCCGATCGGTCTGGATCTCGAAGGTGGTGCGGGTGTAATAATCGAGGCCCCGGACGAGCCTCGGGTTCAAGATAAATGACAGCCCGATCCTTCCGAGGTCCGTCCGGACCGCTTGAAAATGGTCCTGACACACCGCGCAGACATAGTCCACAATGGATGGCGCCCCGGAGACGATATCCCTGCACGTTTCAACCTTGCAGTCGAGGACCCGCAATGGGTTAGTCTCCGCCCTTCGCTGGCAGTCGGGGCACAGCCCCTCCTTCCGGCTCAACCAAAAGGTCTTGAGCGCTTCCTTAAACGGTGGCCTGCACGCGGGGCAACCCAGTGAGTTGAGATGGAGTGTTACGTCCGGGAGGCCGATTTTTTCCATAAGGGCCATGGCCATGGCGATCAGGTCTGCGTCGCTCCTGGGGCCAGGGTCTCCGAAGAGCTCCGCATTGACCTGGTGAAACTGTCTGAACCTCCCCTTTTGAGGCCGTTCGTGTCTGAACATGGGGCCGATCGTGTAAAGCTTGTTAACAGGTTCGGCCTGATACAGCCTGTGCTGAATGTAGGCCCTGACGATGGAGGCCGTGGCCTCGGGTCGCATACTGAGGCTTTGGCCCCTGCTGTCCGCAAAGGAGTACATCTCCTTTGAGACGATATCCGTATCCAGTCCGATGCTGCGGCTGAAAAGCTCAGTCCTCTCAAGCACTGGGGTCTTGATTTCTCTGAAGCCGAAGGCCTCAAAAACGGCCCTTGCCTCTGCTTCGATCCTCTGCCAGTAAGAGGATTCTTCCGGAAGAATATCCTTGAAACCTTTGAGGGTGGCTAATTCCAAGCCGTGACTCTCCTTTCATGGTGTAGCAATACCCCGATCTCCGAGCGCCGGTGTCTCCGCCCTGGCGCTCGATCCGCCGTGGCGGAACACGGTGATGGAAACACAAAGCGGTGAGCGGCGTCAAGGGCGTGCTTGCCTTGGGGCGGAAAGAACGCGTAACGTCTCAGTGCAGATCATGAAACACACGTTGGTGCGGGATGTCGAGGCTGGGTGGGGCCTGGCAGGGGCCAGGTGATTCAGGCCTCTTTCACATCTGAGGTTTCCTGATTGTCCGGTTCTTCAAGATCTGCGAAAGGAACGACGTCAACGTCCGTCTCAACGAGCTCATAATCCAGGTCATAGGATTCGTCGTAGTCCTCCCACTCAGTCGCGGCCCGTCCTTCAAAGCCTGAGTGTCTCCTGTTGGCCAAGTTTCTCATCTGGTCAAATTTTTCGACATCTCGCTGGCACGGGACGCAAAGGACGGCTTCCGGCACAATCAAGAGACGTTCATCCGGTATGGGATCTCCGCATTCTTCACAAATGCCGAAGTTCTCATCCTTGAGGATTTTTGCGATCAGATAGTCGATCTTCTTGAGCTCCTTTGTCTTTCGCTCGATGACGCCGTATGTGCTGACAATGTCGATCTCCCGCTGAGCGCTGTCGGTCTCGTCAGCGATGTTGTCTCCTGAAATCAGCTCATTGTACTCTTTCTGTTTCTCGACCCAATGGGTAAGGCTCTCTTTGAGCTGCTCTCGCTTCGTCTCAAGCTGGCTCAGGAATTTTTTACGGCTGCCCTTCATGATGAAATCCTCCCGGAGGACGCATGCATCCGGTAAACGAAGTCCGCCCTTAGGACCCCGGAACACTAATCCTATCGACGACCCCTCTCGGTTTCTTAAATCATTCCCGCCTCTTCCGGCGCCTGGCCGCTGCTTTGAAAACGAATGACGGCATAGGGGCTGTAAAGGCGTTGGAATAGTAGCTATTTTTTCCGCTTTGTCAACGGAAAAGGGACCATTTTGATTCAGTTACTTTTTCTGCCACAAAAGTACAAATGTCGGAGCTAAGATACTAATTTGGGTCTGCGTAAAGTTTCCCTGTTATCTTGATTCATGCACCTGTTTCCTCTATACTCCACCGTTCGGAGCACGGGATCGGAAAACGGATTGGGGGGAGGCGTGTTCATCACGTTTGAGGGCATCGAGGGCTGTGGGAAATCTACTCAGGCAAGGCGGCTTGCAAGACGCCTCCAGCTGGGAGGGATTCCAGCGATCCTGACCCTGGAGCCGGGTGGCACCGCTATTGGTAAAACGATCAGGAATATCCTTTTGAGCTCGCAAAACCGTCAGCTATCGAGTTTGACGGAGTTGCTGCTATATGCCGCGGACAGGGCCCAGCATGTGGAAGAGGTCGTTGAGCCGGCCCTCAAAGCCGGGAAATGGGTCATTTCCGATCGGTTCATGGATGCGACGGTTGTGTACCAGGGGTATGCAAGGGGCCAGGACATGCCCTTCATCCATCTCCTGAATAAAAAGGCGACCAGTGGGCTTCGTCCGGACAGGACCTTTCTCCTGGATTGCCCTGTGGAAATCGGCCTGGCCCGGGCCATGAAACGAGAAAAAGAGAGTGAGCTTCAGGGGCAGGACCGATTCGAACAGGAAAAGAGACCGTTTCACGACGCCGTCCGGCAGGGATACCTCACCCTTGCGTCAAGAGAGCCCGATCGAATCGTGGTTATGGATGGTACGAGGGGCCCGGATGACTTGGAGGAGCAGGTGATGCGCCTATTGTCGCCTTTCCTGAACCCAAAGTGAGCGATTCACCAAATTTGGAGCCAGCCGCAGAGGGATGTCTTTTCCGAGCCGCAACTCCACTCGTTCAAAGCCTTTGGAACGCCCCCAAAGAAAGGCTAGTGAGGGGTGAAAAGCAGTTACTGATTACTGAAAACTGATGACTGATCACTGTATTTTTGGCTGGAGTAAGGATCTCACCCATGCTTTTTTCAGAAATCCTCGGACAGGAAAGGGCTAAGGCCTTTCTGAGAGCCGCTTTATCGAAGGGCAAGATCCCGCACGCCTACCTGTTCACAGGAATCCCGGGCGTCGGGAAGACAACCACGGCCATGGCGCTCGCCACCGTGCTCAATTGCCAGGCCCCCGAGAACCAGGACGCATGCGGCCGATGTGCGGCCTGCAGACAAATGGCCGGCGGGAACTGCCCGGACTTCCTGACGATCAGACCTGGGGACAAGACAATGCGGATCGGAAACACAGGAGGAGTTGAGTCCACTGGGGAGAGAGGCCAGCAGACAAAGGGCAGTGGAAAGACCATCGGAATCGATCTTGTGCGGGACCTCAACCGGGCCCTCTCTTTCGCCCCTTTGTCCGGCAAGTACCGGGTATGTGTGTTTCATCAGGCTGAGGCCATGACTCAGGAGGCGGCCAATTCCCTGCTCAAGATGCTGGAGGAACCGCCCCTTGGAAACATCTTCATTCTCAAGACCACGGAGGCCCTTGACCTTCTACCCACCATCCTTTCCCGCTGCCAAAGGGTGCCCTTTCAACCCTTACCAACCCCCCTTATCGAGGAGCGGATCCAGGATCGGTTGGGCTCAAGCGGCGCGTTGGCCCGGCCCATCGCAGCCATGTCCGGCGGGAGCCTGGGACGGGCCATCATGATGTGCGACACGTCCTATCTCGAAAAGAGACAACAGTGGCTTTCAAGACTCATGGAACTGGGGGGGCTCTCCCCGTCTGAAGTCGTGGCTACGGCCTTCACCCTGGCGGAAGAAGAAAAAGAGGCTGGCCGACCCGTATCCGGGTCCGGGGAGCCGGGTCTGATGGATCTTCTCACCATCTGGGCCAGCTGGTACAGGGACTTGCTCCTTGTAAAGGCAAATGGATCGCAGGATGCGGTCATCAACTCCGACTTTTCACACCTGTTGAAAAGCACCTCCGGAAACTATAAGATGGATCAGTTGGTTCAAAGCATCATGCTGATTGATCAGGCCCAGAGGGATCTTGTACGGATGCGCAACCCCAAGCTGGTCTTTGCGCACACAGCCCTGGGCCTCAGAGATCTTGCCGCTTAGACCCGGCACGCGACTCGCTTCAAGGGGTTATGAAATTTGAATAAGACTGTGGGCGTCCAATTCAGAGATGGAGGAAAGATTTATGATTTCGATTGCGGCCACTTCGTCCTCAAGAGGGGCGACATGGTCATGGTCGTTACGGAGGAAGGCCCGGCGGTGGGGCGTGTCGTCTCGGACCCACAGCCCCAAATGGAATTGCCCGAAGAGCGTGTGCTGAAAAAGGTCTATCGAATCGCCACGCCGGAAGAGACGGACCGTTACAGGGCCGGTTGTGAACTGGAGGGATCCATTTATACATTCTGCCTCCGGAAGATCTCTGAACGGGGGCTTCCCATGAATCTGGTTTCTGTTGAGAGGCGCTTCGACGGAAGCAAGACCATCGTCTATTTTACAGCGGAAGGGCGAGTGGATTTCAGAGAGCTGGTCAAGGACCTTGTGCGGGAATTTCGCGCCAAGATAGAGATGCGCCAGATCGGGGTGCGTCATCAGGCCAAGATGGTGGGCGGCATCGGGACCTGCGGTCGAGCCCTGTGCTGCGGGAGCTTTTTGACGAACTTCGCGCCTGTCACCATCAAGATGGCCAAGGAGCAAAACCTCTCGCTCAATCCCAACAAGATCTCCGGCATGTGCGGGCGTTTGATGTGCTGCCTCGCCTATGAGCACGGACTTTATGAGCAGGCCAAGAAGGTCCTGCCCAAGGTCGGGAAGATGGTCAAGACCAAACAGGGCGAGGCCAAGGTGATTCGACAAAATGTGCTCACCGAAACGATAACGGTGGTTACGGAATCCGGGGAGGAGTGCGAGCTTAAGGCGGACGATCTCGAATCGACCGGGTTTTTCAAGAAGAAAAGGAAAAAGGAGTAACAGACCCCATTGCCAAGCACGTTCTATGTCACCACACCCATCTATTATGTAAATGCGGATCCGCACATCGGCCACGCCTACACGACGATCGTGGCTGACGCCCTCACGCGTTTTCACGTCCTGGCCGGCGAAGAGACCTATTTCCTGACCGGAACCGACGAGCATGGGGATAAGATCGTGGCCGCTGCGGAGAGGGCGGGTCAGACCCCCAAAGACTACGCAGACCTGGTGAGCGGGCGTTTCAGGGCCATGTGGCCCCGTCTCAACATCCATTACAATCACTTCATCCGGACGACGGACGAAAGGCACCAGGAAACCGTTCGATACATCCTGAACCGCGTCAAGGACAATGGCGATATCTACTTCAGCGACTATGCGGGCCTTTATTGCTTTGGGTGCGAACGGTTCTACACGGAACGGGAGCTGGTGGAGGGGAAATGTCCCGACCATCGCACGGCGCCTGAGATAATTCGTGAGGCCAACTATTTCTTCAGGATGAGCAAGTACCAGGACTGGCTCATCCATTACATACAGGATCATCCTGAGTTCATCCGACCTGAGCGGTATCGGAACGAAGTACTCGCATTCCTGCGGGAACCCTTGGAAGACCTTTGCATCTCGCGGCCCAAATCTCGGCTCAGCTGGGGCATCACCCTGCCCTTTGACGAAGATTTTGTGACCTACGTCTGGTTTGACGCCCTCATCAATTATTTGTCCGGACTCGAGTACCCCGATGGTCCTCTATTCAAACGTTTTTGGCCCGCCTGCCAGCATCTGGTTGCCAAGGATATCCTTAAACCACACGGGATCTACTGGCCCTGTATGCTCAAGTCCGCCGGAATCGAGCCCTATCAGCACCTCAATGTCCATGGTTACTGGAATTTGGATGAGGGGAAGATTTCCAAGAGCGTCGGAAATGTCATAAAGCCTCTGGACCTGGTGGAGGTCTACGGCCTCGACGCGTTCCGCTATTTCCTGCTTCGGGAGATGGTCTTCGGTCTTGATGCCGAATTCAGCCAAGATGCCCTGGTTGGGAGGATCAACGCTGATTTGGCCAACGACCTGGGCAATTTGGTGAGCCGCAGCCTCACCATGTTCGAGAAGTACTTCGAAGGAGTGCTCCCGGAACCGCCAGCGGCCCTGGAATGGGACGAGGAGCTTAGAGATCAGGCCCTGAAGCTCATTGATATTTACGAAGGCCACATGAGGGCGCTGGCCTTCCACAAGGCCCTCATGGCGGTCTGGGATGTGATTGGTCGGTTGAATAAGTACATCGACGCCATGGCCCCGTGGGTGCTCGCCAGGACCAGCAGGGAAAGGCTCGCGGCGGTCCTGTTTCACATCCGCGAGACGCTCCGGATTGTTTCAGCCCTCATATGGCCGTTTATGCCGGCTTCAGCCGAGAAGATGCAGGAGCAGTTGGGTCTGCTCGAGAAAAGGCCCCGAGCTCACCCTGGCCCTTGTCCGGCAGTGGGGCCAGGATAAACCGGTGAAACCTGTCACAAGAGCGCTGGCCCTGTTTCCACGCGTGGAAGACAAGAGGGAAGGCCAGGAAGGAGGCAAAAAGTCCGTGGACGTCCAAGGAAAAGAAGTTCCCCTGGTGTCTCTGGAGGAGTTCCAGAGGCTGGATTTGAGGCTGGGAACGATTCTTCGAGCCGAGGCCATTCCCAAATCCAAGAAACTGCTTAAGCTCACCGTGGACATCGGGGAGGAGCGAACCGTGGTGGCAGGAATTGCCGAGCACTATGCGCCGGAGACGCTCGCGGGTCGGCAAGTGGTGATCGTCGCCAACCTCCAGCCGGCCAAGCTGATGGGCGTTGAATCGCAAGGCATGGTTCTGGCAGCCGGCGGCGAGGGTGGGGTGCACCTGCTTGTCCCGGACACCCATGTCCCACCCGGCAGCAAGATTCGCTGAATGAAGGCGGCCACTTTCAACGCCAATTCCATCCGCACGAGGCTTCCCATTGTGCTGGAATGGCTGGAAAGGGAGCAGCCTGACGTCCTTTGCATCCAGGAGACCAAGGCTCAGGACAAGGACTTCCCGTCAGAGCCCTTTCGCGAAAAGGGATACGATGTCGTATTTACGGGGCAGAAGTCCTACAACGGCGTTGCCATGGTCGCCAAATCGGAGATTGAATCCATCCGACGGGGGCTCTACGAAACGGAGGGAGAAGAGGCCCGATTTATCACGGCTTCTGTTTCCAACATCCCGATCATCAACGTCTACGTGCCCCAGGGTCTTGCTCCCAATACGGAGAAATTCGAGTATAAACTCCGCTGGCTGAGGGACTTGCGATCTCACCTCCAGAGGTTCCGTGACCCCGATCAGCCGCTTTTGGTGGCAGGGGATTTCAACGTGGCACTCGATGACAGGGACGTCTATGATCCAAAGGGGCTTGACGGCGAGGTGGGGTTTCACCCCGACGAGCGCGCCGCGATGAGAGACCTCCTCTCATGGGGCCTCGTTGACGTCTTCAGACAACACCAGCCCGGTGGGGGCCATTACACCTTCTGGGACTACAGGATTCCGAACGGCTTCAAACGGAACCTGGGCTGGCGCATCGACTACCTCTTGGCGACAAAGCCCCTTGCAGATCTCTCAGAAAAGGCATGGATTGACAAGACCCCCAGGACTCAGCCCAAGCCATCCGATCACACCTTTCTCATCGCCGAATTCCGTTTGGCGGGTTGATGTAAGGTTAACCGCTGCCCCTCGATTCCCATTTAGCCATCCCCATGACGGCCCTCGACCAAAAAGTCATGGTTTCGAATACTCCTTGAGGCCCTGTGGTTGCTCAAAATTTGCACTTAAACAGGGGGTTCTCCAATTCGCAGCCCGGGGGTATTGGAAAGGGAAAACCACAAAGCGCAAGGGTCCAAATTCTGTGAGCCATTCGATGAAAGCGTTCTTGGGATATCCATTTGATCTAGCAGGAATTTCAGGTAACCATTAACTTGGGTCTTTATAGCAGCTATCTGCAATCCGATCCGCTTGCATGTACAGACATATCGCAGGTTTTCTGGCTGACTGATATCTTGGTGGTTCGAGTGGTATAAACAGGGATCAAAATGGAGCGAGTTTCTCACCTTCGACGATGCCGAGACTCCCCTGCTGGCCTCGACCGGATGGAAGGGGTCATTCCCAGCGGTCCATGTCTCTGTCACCGAGTGCGGATCCCTGCCCGTACAAAGGGAGTCGATCTTCCGGGCTGGCTTTATGTAGTCAGGTATCGCCAGCTTGGAGCTTCAAAGAGCTAACCGGTTGAATCTGGAACTGGTTTTCCATATGCGTCTAATAACCGCTTGACAGCTACTGGCAATAACTGAAAATTAGCGCGAAGGATCGCATCAGTGAGGCCGTGATCTGGTTCAGGAAGGCGTCGGACCTCAGGCCGAAAGAGCTCAAGTACGCCTATACACTCGCGTTCTACCTGCATCAGAAGGGCGAAAGGACCGAAGCGGTCACGATCCTGAAACATCTGGTGGAGAAATATCCACAATACGAGGATGCCGAGATGCTTTTGAAAGATATATCAAGGCAGTATCCAAGCCCACTGCACCCCTGAGTTGCGGCTCGGTGATATCCGTCGATCGTCCACTCTCCCGCTTCACACGACCGCAATTAAAATTGTAAGAATAGCAAAAAGCCAAATAAATTATGAACAGTCTGAAAGACACCATGACAGAGCGGAAGCAGGTTGAGCAGACATTGGAAAATCGTCTGCGGTTTGAACGATTGCTGTCGGACCTTTCTGCCAGGTTCGTTAACATACCTCCTGATCGGGTGGACTCGGAGATTGATTACGGACTGAAACATATTCTCGAATTCTTCCAGGTCGACCGCGTCGGACTGATGCGGTCATTGCCGGATAAGTCCGGCCACCAGATCACCCACGGCGTTTACAGCGAGGATGTTCCGCCTGTTCCCGTAAGGGTCGAACTGCCCAGATCCCTTTACCCATGGGTGTTCGAAAAACTCGTGGAAAAGCACGAGGTGGTGTCTTTCTCGAAGCTCGATGATCTGCCGTCCGAGGCGAATGTGGACAAACAAACATACGCCGAATGGGGTATTCGATCCGCCTTGGACATTCCAATCATCACCGGCGGGTCCGTTGTTCACGTTATCGCCATCAATTCGGTAAAGAGTGAGCGGGTCTGGCCGGAGGAACTCTTCCCGCGGTTGCAGCTTCTCGGCGAGATATTCGTGAACGCGCTGGAGCGCAAACAGATCAGGCTGGAGCTCGAAAAGCGCCTCCGGGAGATCGAGGAGCTCAAACAACGACTCGAGAATGAGAACATCTATCTTCATGAGGAAGTCAAACTGCTGGCTGATCATACGGAGATCGTGAGGCAGAGCCTTGCGATGAAAAAAGTGCTGTCTCACGCCGAGCAGGTAGCCCGAACAGACTCCACGGTCCTCATCCAGGGCGAAACCGGCACGGGAAAGGAACTTGTGGCCAGGGTGATCCACCGTCTCAGTTCTAGAAAAGACCGGCTCCTGGTGACAATCAACTGTGCCTCCCTGCCGCCTACACTGATCGAAAGTGAACTCTTCGGCCGGGAAAAGGGGGCATACACAGGCGCCCTCACCAAGATGATCGGCCGTTTTGAACTTGCCGACGGGTCAACACTTTTTCTCGATGAGATCGGGGAGATTCCCCTCGAACTGCAGGGTAAGTTGCTGCGGGTCCTGGAAGAAGGCAATTTTGAGCGCCTGGGTTCAACGAAACCCTCCACGTGAATGTTCGCATCATTGCCGCCACCAACCGGGACCTTGGCCAGGAAGTCAAGGCGGGTCGATTCAGAAAAGACCTTTACTACCGGCTCAATGTGTTTCCCATCACAATCCCGCCCCTCCGGGAGCGTCCGGAGGATATTCCTCTGCTCGTCTGGGCGTTTGTCAGGATGTTTCAGGAAAGGATGGGGAAGGAGATCGAAACGGTCTCGAAGAAAACAATGGAAGCACTGCAATCCTATTCCTGGCCGGGCAACGTAAGGGAGCTAAAAAATATTATCGAACACGCCATGATCCTGAGCAACGATAAAACCCTGGCTGTTCGCCTGCCTCAACCTGGATCGTTGGAAACAGACGCCATTCAAACCCTCCAGGATGTGGAGCGAAGACATATGGTGGCCGTACTGGAGAAGACCGGCTGGCGGCTCAGTGGCAAGGGCGGTGCCGCCGAGATTCTTGGTCTAAAGAGGACAACCCTCCGTGCAAAAATGGAGAAATTAGGTATCAAGCGATCCAACAGGACACAAGACAATGGCTAAATGATGCCTTTTGGCAATATATTGCCACACAATATCGCCCCTTCCGTTTTAACCGTTACGCCTCTTTTTCATCAAAATCCTTGTAATAATAGCACCTTGAAAGGATAGGGATCCTCCGACCTTTCACCGGCACATTCTTCGCAAACTTTTCTACGTAACCTTGAAAGGCGGCGGCCAATCATCCCTGATCGAGGGAAGCGACGAATTCTGCACAGAAAGACGGAACAATCCGTCTGAAATGACGAGTGAGGGAAGACATGATTCTAGCGACCTTAAGAATGGCAATACCGCTCCAAAAGCGTGGTGAGGCGTTGAAAATCCTCAAATCAATGGTTGCTCGAAGCCAAGCCCGACCTGATGACTGTGTCTTCTGCCGTATCTGCGAGGACGCACTGGAAGACAATACCCTCCAATTCGAGGAAATGTGGAGGAATGAAGAGGAGCTCGAACGCCATCTCCGCTCAGACGAGTACCACAGAGTGCTCTTGGTCCTGGAGATGGCCCTGAAGCAACCCGAGATCAGGTTCGACACCATATCGCGTTCGACGGGTATTGAGACCATCGAAAAGGCAAGAAGCCGCGCAAAATAAAATACTGGCTTCACTACCAGACGAGTCGGCGACTGAAAAGGCGGGGATCAAAGCCCATCGTGAGGCTCCCGCGCAGGAGCGCGGGGCATCCTGGCGAAGGAGAGTGAAAGGAGCTAAGGAGATGAAACCCAACAGGAGTATAGTCGATCGCCTGCTGGCGCGGGCCGAATCGCTTACCAGTAGTCTTCCAGCGGCGCGAGCCATTGTCAGGAAAGCGGGCAATCTGATCTGTTTGCTGAGAATGCTGGGCATCATCGTCATCGCTACGGCGCTCACGGTGCCCCCCATCGCCTCTGCCACTGACACGCCCCGCCGGCCGAACATCGTCATCATCCTCGGCGACGACCTGGGCTATGCCGACATGGGCGCGTTCGGCGGCGAGATCAAGACGCCGAACCTCGACTCGCTGGCGAACAGCGGCGTGCGCTTCACCAACTTCTACACCCACGCGAGCTGTTCGCCGACGCGATCGATGCTGCTGAGCGGTGTCGATACCCACCTGAACGGCCTGGGCAACATGGACGAGTGGATCGCGCCCAACCAGTGGGGCGTGGACGGCTACGAGGGCTACCTCAACAACCGCGTGGCCACGCTGCCGCAGCTGCTCAAGGATGCCGGGTACCATACCTACATGGTCGGCAAGTGGCACCTGGGCAAGGCGCCTGACCAGATCCCAGCGGCGCGCGGCTTCGAGCGCGACTTCTCGCTGCTCGACGGCGGCGGCAGCTACTGGAACATGATGAACATCACGGCGGCCTCGCCCAAGTCGGTGTTCACCGAGGACGGGCGCTATCTGACCAAGCTGCCCGAGGACTACTACGCGACCAAGACCTACACCGATAAACTGATCGGTTTCATCGACGCCAACCGCGGTGACGGCAAGCCCTTCTTCGCCTATGTCTCGCACCAGGCGCCGCACGATCCTTACCACCTGCCGAAGGAGTGGCGCAAGCGCCATGACGGCGAATATGACAAGGGCTGGGACGAGGTGCGCCAGGAGCGGCTGAAGCGGCAGGTCGAGATGGGCATCATGCCGGCCGGCACCGAGCTTGCTGAACGCATGTGGTTTGTGCCCGATCCGATCGTGCTTGCCCCCGCAAGCCGCTACATACTCGGCAAGAAGATGGAACTCTACGCCGGCATGGTGGAGAACATGGATTTCCACGTCGGCCGCCTGATCGATCACCTGAAGCAGATCGGCGAGTACGAGAACACGATATTCATCGTGTTCGGCGACAACGGCGCCGAGGGCACCGACCTTTTCGGGATGATCGCGGGTTCCCCGGGTTCGCGCGACTACCTCTTCGCGGCGATCAACTGGTCGCAGACCCATCCCAATGCGTGGGGCGACCCGGAATCCTGGGTCGGCTATGGCCCGATGTGGGCGCAGGTGTCGATGACGCCGTTCAGCCAGTACAAGGGCTGGCTGGCCGAGGGCGGTATCCGCAACGCGCTGATCGTCAGCGGTCCGGCCGTCAAGCGGGCCAAGGGCAGCATCAACCACGGGCTCATGCATGTCGCCGACATCATGCCGACGCTGCTTGAAATCGCCGGTGCGACCTATCCGAAGACCCTGGATGGGCACGAGGTGCCGGCGCTCATGGGCAAATCCTGGGGCCCGGTGCTGGCCGGCAAGGCGGACTCGGTGCGGACCGACCAGGACTATCTGGCGTGGGAAGTCTTCGGCAACCGCGCGGTGCGCCAGGGCGAGTGGAAGCTGCGCTGGCAGATCAAGCCGTACGGCAAGAGCGACTGGGAACTGTTCAATGTCGCCAAGGACCCCGCCGAGCGCAAGGATCTCGCCGCACAGAATCCCGACAAGGTGAAGGCCATGCTCGTGGCCTGGGAAAGCTACGTCAAGGCCAACGACGTGATCCTGCCGAGTCCGCGGGCCGTTCGATACCCTGGAAAAGGACATGCCGCAACGGGTTACGGTCTATCCAGGCTTCCCGCCGCTGATCTACCAGCGGCAGTTCGTGCCGCCCAAGGACATGATGGCCGATCCCAAGCCGTGAGCGTTGCCGACCAGAAATAATCAGGAAGGAGGAGAGATATCATGAAGAAACGACAAAGGTCCGATGAAACCGGTTGCTTGGTTGTGGTTGATCGTCGCAATGATGCTCGCCATGGGTGCGCTCTGCCCGCCGCAGGCTCTGGCCCAGGTCCCGGCGCGCTTCTACTGGAAGACTCTGTCGGATGCGAATGCGGTGCCGCTCATCGTCGAGTCGATGAGCGGCAACACGAACCCGTTCGATCCTGCCCATACCGTGACGCCGGGAGCGAGCTTCGACGCTACATTGGCCCTGGCGGGTTATGCGCGCACCTTTTCTCTGCTTCGATCGCGCGGCCATGGCTGCGATCCTTCTGCCCATGGGGCGAATCTCGGGCGATGTCACAGTGGCCGGCAGGACGTTCAACCAATCGGCCAATGGGTTCGGCGACCCGATGCTCGAGTTCGACATCAATGTCCTCGGCCCGCCGGCGCAGAAAAACATCCCCGACCTCCTGCGCTATGAGCCGGGATTTTCTGTCGATCTGCTCGCCGACCTGGCGCTGCCGATCGGCGAGTACGACAGCAGCCAGCCCCTGAATCTCGGGCAGAACCGCTGGTATGGGCGCCTGGGCGTGCCCATCATCTGGCAGCTCGGCCCGTGGGTGCCGGGCCGGCGCACGACCTTGGAATTCCTGCCCGCCGTATGGTTCTTCGGAGACAACGATGACTATGTCGGGCAGACGTTGGAGACCGATCCGATGTTCCAGTTGGACGCGCACTTGACGCGCGACTTCACCGAGCACTTCTGGGGGGCGCTCGACGGCGCCTGGTACTACGGCGGAAAATCGAGCATCAACGGCGTCTGCGGGAGAGAAGCTCAACAACTTCGGCGTCGGACTCACGCTCGGGTACCAGATCAACGACAACCTGAACCTCACCGTCGGCTACAAGTCGACCGTAAACGACAGCGCTCCCGAGGACCTTCGACATGGACAAGTTCATGGTCTCGCTCGTGTATGGGTGGCATCCACTCCTCGAAGGCTCGCGACGGCTGAAGGAGGGCGAGAAGTAGGGCAGCCCTGTCGCGACCGCGGGCCGCTGCTGCGGGGACACGAGCCGAAGTTGAAGAAACGGTTTTAAAGAACAACATGCGTACTGGAGCTATGTCAGCTTCTTGCTCCCTTTCATCGAGCCCAATGCGGACGACTTGACAATGTAAGAAAAGCTGGCTTCCATTGAACTGAAGACCGGAGACCATGGTTGCCTCCAGTAAGGTTAAGATTATCCTATTGATTTTAGTGCCTATTACGAGCTAATACACGATTTCTGTCAAGAGGAATCGGGCGGCCTCTGTTGAAAACCGGACAGATCTCACTCGGGGGTACTCCCTCTCCCGAAATCTAGTTCTTTCTCCTATGTGCATTGTCAAGGGAAGGGGTGAGCTCTCTTTAAAAACCCAAGTCAGTCTCCTATTCTTGGTTCCCTTTGAATACGGGACCGCAAGCAATCTATGCGAGGTGTTTAGAAGGGGCCGGCAGAATTCAGTTACTGTCGCCCTCGATACCTGGGTCTTTCTTGCCAGTAAGCAATGGCCTCACGCCGCTCGGACCCATTTGATTTGCAGTTGATAGACCAACCCTTTTAGGTCAGGGGAGACTCGGTGGGGGTCACATATCGGATCCGTCAATTCCGGTTACCAGCCAAATCAACGCGTCCACCCTGACACGGCTGATCGAAGGAATTCGAATCTACCGCTTGCACCCGGACAGTAAATTGGTATTATAGGGCGGTGGAGCGTTTGAGCCGGTGCCGGACACAGAAATCATGTCGCGGGTTGCCATGGACTTAGGTCCTGATCCCCGCGACATCGAGGTTGAATCCCGCTCTAAGGACACCGCGGATCAGGCCCGGGTCATCAAGTCCTTTGTCGGCAATTATCCATTTATCCTGGTCACATCCGCCTCTCACATGCCGCGTTCGATGGCCCTGTTCAAAAAAGCAGGCCTGAAGCCAATGCCGGCCCCCACCCAGCATGCCGTCGGGAACGATCCAAACATACCCGCATGTATTATTTGCCGGGATCAGGGGCACTTATAATCAGTGAGATCGCGTTTCATGAGTATTTGGGAATGATCTGGCCGAAGATAAACGGCAAAATCAAAAATGGAGGTGAAGATCATGTCTGAGAATTCATTGTCGTATATGACCATAAGTGAACTGGCAGGGCTGATTCGTGACGGTAAACTATCTCCGGTGGAACTCACCAGGCATTGTTTAAGCCGCATCGAATCTTTGAATCCAAAATTAAATGCTTTTCGACTGGCGTGCCCTGAACGGGCGCTGGATGAAGCACGAGCAGCGGAATTGACTTTACGGGCTGGACAAAATTTGGGACCGTTGCATGGTATTCCCTATGCAGCCAAGGATTTATTTGACGTGCGTGGACTCCCGACAACCGCCGGCTTCAGTCTGCTCCAGGATAACATCGCCAAGCAAGATGCAACCGTGATCCAACGCTTATCCCAAGCCGGAATGATTTTAGCGGGAAAGACCGTTACCGTCCAGTTTGCCTACGGTGGCGTGGGGATTAATCACGACCAGGGAACGCCTCACAATCCCTGGCACCGGGTGCATCATGTCCCCGGAGGTTCCAGCGGTGGTTCCGCAGTGGCCCTTGCTGCGGGTATTGTGCCGATGGCGCTTGGCAGCGATACCGGAGGATCGGTGCGCATACCGGCTGCCTTGTGCGGAACGGTAGGGCTAAAGACGACGGTGGGTAGAGTCAGCCGGGCCGGCGTTTATCCCCTGAGCTGGAGTCTGGATTCCATCGGACCGTTGACCCGTTCGGTGGAAGATGCCGCACTGGTTTATCGGAGCATGACCGGTCATGATTTCAATGACGATACCACCTGGCGAGTAACTCCGCATGATGTTCTCAAGGACCTGAAGGATGGTGTCAAGGGGTTACGATTGGCCTTTGCGGAGTCGGTTTTCTGGGACGATGTTGATCCCGAAATCGAAAAAGCGGTTCGTGAATGCGGCAAAGTATTTGAGGATTTAGGATCGTCCGTAGAAAGTATCGAATTTACAGAGGCCGCAGAAGCTTGGAAACTCAATCCGAGGGGGCTGGTCGTTGCAGCCGAAGCTTACACGCTGAATAAAAAATGGCTGGAGGAATACTACGACCGGTTAGATCCCATCGTGGCCGCCCGCATGATTCAGGGTAAAGAAATCAGCGCCCCTGAGTATTTATCTAACTTTCTGGAATGGAAACGTCTGCGATACAAAGTCGATGACACCCTGAAAGATATTGATGCCCTGCTGGTACCGACAACCATGATTCCGGCTCTGCCCACGACTGAAGTGGATGCCGACATGGATGTCTACCAGAAGCGCAATGTGTCTTATCTGCGCAACACCGCTATCGGCAATATCTTAAATCTCTGCGGATTGAGCCTTCCCTGCGGATTTACCAAAAAAGGCCTGCCAATCGGTTTGATGATCTACGGTAAGTCCTTTCGAGAAAATGTGATCCTGCGGGCAGGCTACGCCTTTGAGCAGGCCACCAAGTGGCATAAAAAAACCCCGGATCTTGACTGGGCGCAAGCGGTGACAAGTTAATTGCTACCTGAAATCAGTTTCACCACCCGATCAAGAGATGCAAAATTGGGAAGCAAGCATTTAGCTTTGATGGTGGGCTCCTGCGGGGCAGTTGCAATACCGATGTATCTTGAGTTAAAATGGCTTGTATGTTCTGACAACATGTTGTCAGATACACGCCTCTATAGATTCAGACGAAGCTAGGACAAAGAGCAGCACAAGTACGACGGCGGTGACGCGGCGGGCAGCTCACAGCCTTAACAAAGGAAAACAGATAATCACGCATTATGGCCATTTCAGCAATGGTGCTCGCAGAAAGAAGAAAAAAGAGAATCACGATAAATGGGTTGGCTTGGGATGGAGACGGGTCATTGAACTCGGCCGCTCCACCTCTCCTAATCTGCTCTATCTTGCCCAAAAAGCCAGCGAACGTGGCCGAGTTACCCGTGGATTTCCAGTTGATAGGCCATGGATTTTGCCCCAAAAGCACTAACCTAGCGAAATAGCGGGGCTATCTGAACAGGTGAAATTAGAAATGACTGTTTTAATGACGACCTTAGGCAGCATCCTCTTCCGGAGAATTAAAGCATATCTGCTTCTCTGTGAGCTTTGGAAATGCTGAGGTATAGGAGCAGCCCATTTCAGCACCATTTTTCTCAAGTCCCGAAGGGTTCAAGCACCAACGATCCGCTGATTTCAGAATTCCATTCCTCTATCTCTGCGCTTTTCCTCCCGCCTCTTAATCTCTTCGGCAAAGAGATCGAGGTGCAGAGGGCAAGGAGATTGATTAAGGTCGACATATTGGCACTCAGGTTGGTTACATCGCACAAACAGCTCGCTTTTAAATTTGAGACTGAGGGAAGGCCTATTTTTTAAAGAAATTTCAACATCCTCAGATACAACAATACAAAAATAGTCCTTTTCCACACGCTTTGCCAATGGTTTTCTCCTGCCATTCAAAGTAAATTACGAACCTTTCTCCCCCACACTGGAGACCATATCCACAGCTCTACCAAACGCCGCAAATACGTGGTTCACGTTCGGTCCCGAGCTGCGATCCGAATGTTGTTTGACCAACGTGCATATGACCGGCTTGCACCTACAGACTCTTCACTTTAGGAAATCGTAGCTTTTGGCGAGCTTGCCCCCCTCTCACGCCAATAGATGCCCTGGGAGGCTAAATAGAGGAACCTTCCGAGAACGAATCAGCATAATGCCCTCCAGAAGGCTGAATTGGATTTTGTATTTTTTAAAATAAATAAAGCTTATTTGTGAAGATTAAGCTCCTGAACGACGCGGATGTCAAGTGAAATCCGCTTGCAAGGGATACAAGGCACTGGTTGATGGATTTCGGCTGCTCCCTTTCCCGCAAAATATGTTTCTTACCAAAAAAAGCAACTAGCAGAAATTACACCGCAATTGCAGAAAGCTTGCCAGGAAAGCCAGCGTCTGACGGCAAATTTTCTATGTGATTTCCAGTTGATAGACCACCTCTTTCAGTTCTGGTAAGCGACACCGCGAAATAGCAGATACAACAGGCGCCAACACTACTTTTGGCCCCCTCAAGTCGTCCATTTACCTCGAAAATAAATACCTGATTGACTCCGTTGACCCTATGTAGGGAATAACTGTTATTACGCACTGAGATACTAATGTCAGCTTTCCATGTCGCTCTCCATGAGAAGGAAGCTCCATCAACCCGAGTTCGACAAAGCCCGCCAAGGAGGATTCGCGAAATGCCAGGAGGGACTATGGGGGTGGGTCGGTGTCTAGTCCAGATCTATCGGGCCGTAAAGTTCAGTTTTTTCGGAAGCGCCAGGAGGAGATAAAATTTCCACGGGGCCGAACAGCTCTTCTTTTCTCAGAACCTGGGAGGGCTGCACGGATCTGGTGGGCGGAGATCTTTTTGAGGAAGTAAGGGAGTGAACATAATCGCGAGGCATCGGCTTGCGCACTTTCAGAAGATCTCCAGGTATGAAAATCTTGTCGCCGATCTGGATACGGCCCGGCTTCAGGCCAGGGTTGGCGCTAGCTATTCTCTCCCAGTTGCCCTGGGCGCCTGTATACCACAATGCGATGTGGGAGAGTGTCTCTCCAGGCCAACGCACTTCGTGTATGCAGGGCTGTGGCTGCATCTCGGGGGATAGAGATGCCTCTTCTGATGGGACCGGACTGGGAGCCGCCTCAGGTGCGGGCCCTATTGGTTCAGTGGGCAGATTCGGTTCAATGGGCAGATTCGGTTCAGGTTGTCTAACGGGAGCGCAGTGAGACAGTAACCCAATAAGTATCAAGCTCAAGAAAACAATATTCCTCATGAGTTATCCTCCACGCGTTCCAAAAGCTCGCGTGCCTTTTCGTTGTTTGGATTGGCTTCCAGAGCCCTCCTCAGACTCTGGAGGCTCGCATCTCTCTTCCCCTGTTTGTCCTGAACCACAGCCAAATTAAACAAAGCTTTGTCCAAATAGGACGGGGAAAGCTCAATTGCCCGCGTGAACGCCGTTTCCGCATGTGCATAGTCGTCCTTGGCAGCGTAAAGGAAACCAAGGTTGAAAAAAAGCCCCGGCATGTCAGGATTCAGATCAATCGCTTTTTGATATGTTTCCAGTGCCTTATCGTATTGCTTATGCCCCGTGTACAGTTTCCCGAGGAGAAGAAGAGCCTTAAGGTTCTTGGGGTCTGCTGAAACGGCCCTGTTGAGGAGGTCTTCTGATGATACAATGTCTTTCCCCGAGAGTATCTCTGCCTGGTTCAGCAGTAATTCCGAGTAGAGAGCCCTCAGTCTAGGTGGAGGCGATGCATCTCCGGCCATAAACTTCTCCGAAAGTTCAATCCCCCGCTTGAAGTCTCTGTCCTTGAGGGCATCTTCGATCGAACTAAGAGTGCTGTTTGCCTCGGTCCCTGGCATCGCCTCTGTGGTCGGATCATCCTCTTTCCCTTCGTTGGAAGTGTGGACCAGAGCCTCGGGTTCAGGAAGGCTTTTTTGTTCAACCGCCGGAGAGACTTCGGTCGCAGTAATCTCAGACTCTTCATATTTTCCATCAGGCGTTTCCTCTGGAGGGGCTGTGGACGTGGGGTTGGCGGGAGATAACTGAATAATAGAGGGGTCACTTGCGGATGTGGCCATTTCGGCGCTGCGTCCGGAGAAAAGATCAGTTCGGAAAATCGCTGTGAAGGGCAAAATCAGGAGTAAGGGGAAAGCCCACATGGCCCATTTAAGACGCTTTTTCGCTCTCATCCAGGACCAAAGCTCCTGAATCCCTCGAAGGTTCTCTTTATTTCCTCCTGATTGCGATAAAGGCTTTGATCCAGACTTCTGCGGCTGTTCCCCGGAATGTGCGAGAGGGGCCAGTTTCGGGTTTCCCGAGAGCGACTGGGGAGAGGATTCGATGTGCTCGCCTAGAAGGAGCATTTCCTGACCACACTCCTTTATGAGATCAGGGGTGATTCTCCTTGACTGTCTTACATAACCGGTCAGAAGTGCGTGATCACAGAGGTTGTTAATAAGGCGAGGGTAACCATGAGAGAAATGGTGAATTTCCCGAACCGCAGCTTGAGAGAAAAGTTCTTGCTTCCTGCCGGCGATTCTCAATCTATGGCGGATATACTCATTTGTTTCTCCTTCTGAGAGGGGTTCTACACGGGAAATCAGCGTGATTCTCTGCCTAAGCGCTCGGCATTCATGGGAAGTTAGTGTCTCATTGAGTTCATTCTGGCCAACTAAGAAGATGCTTATCAGACTTCTTTCAGGTAACTCGATGTTGGAAAGAAGGCGGATCTGCTCCAAATGATCACTGCTCAGCGTATGGGCTTCGTCTATGATCAACAGGACGTATTTGCTCTCGGTGTACTTCTCATTTAGGAATCGTGTGAAGCCTAGGAGAAAGTCTTCCTTTTTACTTGGCCTTTCAGGAAGACCAAGAGAAGCGGAAACGATATTCAGGAAACCCATCAGGCCCAGCTTGGGATTGGTGATGTTGCCTACCAGAATTGATTTGTCCAACTTCTCCAGAAGTGCGTTAACTAGAGTGGTCTTTCCCGTGCCCACGTCTCCTGTGAGGAGCAAGAACCCTCTTTGATCTTGGACACCATAAATCAGGGTAGCCAGAGCTTCCTTGTGCTGCTCACCAAGCCATAGGAACCTGGGATCCGAGTTAATTTGAAACGGCCGCTCTCTGAGATTGTAGCAGGAGAGGTACATATAAAAGAAACCTCGATCCTTCCATTTTACTTCTCATGGAGTCTTCACCTAATATCTGAATCGTCTAGCAGCCTGTCGACCTTGAAATACTGAGCGTGAGGATCGGCTCCCATGGGATTTCCCCGGCGAGCAGTTTTTAACGGTGAGATTGCGACGCCGGAGGGTTCGTTGGCTCGTTTTTGACATTTTTTGTTTGACTGTGGAGGCAATTAAACCCCATAATATTGCTAAATCTATCTTGTTATTTGATATTATGATGGACTCAAGGCATGCAACCGTTTGATGTTGTATGCGAAGCAAACCAGATCCCGAAAAGCCTGATGAGGTCTTCAAGGTTTTGAATCGTTTGCTCCATAGATGCCTCCCTAAGAAGACTTATGGAACGGTAGCGGGTTCTTGAAGAGAAAGCTACGGGCTGAGGAATGTATTCTGTGGGTAGGGAATACAGTATTTGTCTGTAGGCGATATCTCACCATGGGCTAAGTTCAGCCGGTGGAGCCTGGGTCTTTCTTGCCAAAGAAACTAGCTACTGGGGCCGATTTCTATGGGGATATCAAGTTGATAGACCAACCCTCTTAGGTCAGGGAGGGGATTCAACGAGATAGCAGAAATACCCAGATTCGATGTCGCCATGAAAACCCAGAGGTAATTCAAAAAAGCGGTCCTTTGGGTTCAAGGTCCATTTGGGTAACAGTGGCAGGTTTGATTCAGACTTTGGGTCCATACGATTCGAGAGAACATCCTTATTACCTGCTGATTTTGCTTGACTAATCTTTGCTTTCCGGTAGATCGTTTCGCTTATACCTATCCACTCAATCATATATCCATTCCATGCCTATCCGGTTGGCACAGGCTCGTCTGATTCCGCAGGATTCGAGAGATCACCACCCTGAACATAGGACGGGCATTCGGACATCTTTAGTGCCACCGGATACGCTCCAGATGGCGAGCGCAAGCCGTCTCGTCAGGGAAAAGATGCTGAAACTTCAACATAGTCCGAGGGCAATTCGACATGCGCAGGATCATACCCCAAGCACCAACCTGTGCTATCCGGATAGGCATGATCCATTCAACTGACCTCATTTGGAGGTTCGCCGTGGAAAGACCTCTCAAATTTGCCCCGTCAAGCTCCTGGTAGATGACCTCTTCTTCTGCCAGGAGGTCACAGACTCACTGCTCTCCACAACCCCATTTCCTCTTCTTCATTTCTGCCCGGAGGGTTTTATGTCGAAGTGCCTCAAATGCGGATTTGAGAATCGTGAAGGGGCCAAGTTCTGCAAGAAGTGCGGTGATAAGCTTGAACTTCGTTGCCCATCTTGTGGGTATTCTTGTCAGCCGGACAGCGCTTTCTGCGATGAATGTGGGCATCGTTTAGCAGGTCCCGATAAGCCGGCCACCATCGACTATTCCGTCCCTCAATCCTACACCCCAAAACACCTTGCGGACAAAATCCTCACCACCCGAACCTCCATCGAAGGCGAACGGAAACTCGTGACCGTGATGTTCGCGGATGTGGCCAACTTCACGAACCTCTCCGAAAAGCTGGATCCTGAAGAAGTCCACACGATCATGGACGGATGCTTCAAGATCCTGATGGATGAGATCCACAAGTATGAAGGCACCATCAATCAATTCACCGGTGATGGTGTGAATTTTTCAGAGGCCACGCACGAGGCCATGTATTTGGTAATCGTTACTGACTCGCCGTTTGCATGCGCGATAAGCTTGGAGCAGTAATCCCTCGTTCTTGCGGTGCGTCTTCCCCATAGGATAGACACCATGGAGATTCCGTAGTATGATGCTATAGAAAGGTGCTTATCACTGGTATTGATTCACACTTTAGAAAGAAGCAAATTCATTAGTCAGGGTTTTAACTTTAAAGGCTGGATGAAAGAAGGAGCTGAGCTAATGAGTAGGGGCAAAATGGAAGGCTTTCCGGCCGCACTCCTGGTATGCGTCTACCTGTTACTTGTTCTATGCACGGCAAGCGACTCGTTGGCGGCATACTCGCTAACGGAGCAGGAGCTTGATGACATCCTTGCTCCCATCGCGCTCTACCCGGACCCCTTGCTGGCTCAAATTTTGCCAGCCTCGACGTACCCGGCAGAGCTTGCCGATGCGGCAGGCTGGTTGAGAAGCGGCGGTGACCCATCACGTATTGATGAGCAGAATTGGGATGAGAACGTCCGGGCAATTGCCCACTACCCAACGGTTCTTTATATGATGGCTGATAATATGGATTGGATTGCCAGCGTTGGGGACGCTTTTCTTAACCAGCCGGAAGATGTGACAAATTCGATCCAGCGTCTGAGGTGGCGAGCGCGAAAGCTCGGTAATCTAGTGAGTACCGATCAACAGACTGTTATTACCCAGGGAGACTATATTCAGATCGTTCCGGCCCAACCTCGATATATATATGTCCCTCAGTACAACCCTTCAGTCATATACGTTCAAACATGGACTCCTGGCATTTCTCCTTTCATTGCCTTTGGCCTTGGATTGGCGATCGGAAGCTGGCTGGACTTGGACTTTGACTGGGGTCGCCACCATGTGTTCTATCATGGATGGGACCGCCCTGGGTGGGTCAATCATGCAAGGCCCTATGTTCATATAACGAATGTTTATGTTCAAAGGAGCAGACCGTACATCAATCAAACATGGAGGCATAATCCATCACATGGCGATCCGGATAGGTATTGGGCGTCACGAACCGAGGGGGTTCCCGGCGGCAGGTATCCGCACACCCCTGAAGTCAGGGGGAGAGGTTCAACGCCGACTGGGCCTCCGGGAGGCATGTTCATCCCCAGAACCAATATCCAGCAATTTAGCAATCGTGGGAAGGAAAGCCTTCGGACTGTCAGACAGCGGCCGGCACCTCAGGCTCCTGCCGTCAGTCAGCGACCGGCACCTCAGGCTCCTAGCATCAGACAGCCACCGGCACCTCAGGCTCCTGCTGTCAGTCAGCGGCCGGCACCTCAGGCTCCTACCGTCAGACAGCGACCGGCGCCTCAGGCTCCTACCGTCAGACAGCCACCGGCGCCTCAGGCTCCTAGCATCAGACAGCGACCGGCACCTCAGGCTCCTGCTGTCTTTGGTGGTTACAGAGGAACCAATGAGGTCAAAACGCAGAGCACGCGCGGCCAGTCTAGCCGCCAGAGCAACGTGGGAAGTAACACGCCACCAGCTCCAGTAAAGAGGGGCGGCATTCCTACAGGCAGTGGTGCACGCGGTGGCGGCAAATAAAGGTAACCGGACTAGATTGGCTTAAACAGCTTCCTCAAACTAGAAACACGATTGAATAATGAAAGGAAGGACACTATGAAGGTAATTCCAGATGACTCTATATCTCATTCAGCACGGAGAATAGATTTCGTCGGTGTGCTCTTGGCTGTTGCAACCCTGGTCGTCGTATGGAATGTGCCGGAGGTTGGTGCAGCTTCCCAGCGATACTTTGCCTCACCAGAAGACGCCCTCAAGGCTCTGGTTGAAGCTGTGAAGTCAAAGGACGCGGCCCAATTGGATCAGATATTCGGGCCTGTCAGAAAAGAGCTTCTCTCTGATGACGAGGTGCAGGATGCTGCCGGACTTGAGGCATTTGCGAAGCATTTGGCAGAAAAGACTGACCTCGTCAAAGAGAATGATTCAACGGTAATCCTTCACATAGGCAATGAAAACTGGCCCTTTCCGATTCCGATTGTAAGAAAGGATGGCCAGTGGTTTTTTGATACTGAGGCAGGTAAGGAAGAGATTCTAAACCGTCGTATTGGGGAAAACGAGCTCACCGCCATACTGGTCTGCCGCACGTACGTGAAGGCTCAGCGAGAGTATGCACTGAAGGACTGGGAGGATACTGGAGTACTGGCATATGCACAGAAATTGCGAAGCGACCCTGGCAGGAAGAACGGTCTTTTCTGGAGGACGAAGCCCGGAGAAGAAATAAGTCCTTTCGGGGAGCTCGTTGCTCAGGCTTGGAAAGAGGGATATAAGAAGAACAAGGCCGCCTTCAGGGAAGAGTCAACACCATTTCACGGTTACTATTTTGGAATCCTGACGAGACAAGGGAAGAATGCGCCAGGTGGAAAATACAATTACGTTATTAATGGCAATATGGTTGCAGGTTTTGCTCTGGTCGCATTTCCCGCAAACTGGGGCAGGTCAGGTGTCATGACCTTTATTGTCAATCAGCAGGGGAAAGTCTATCAGAAGAACCTTGGACCGGAGACAACCAAGATCGCGCAAGAGATGGAATCATATAATCCTGACGGGACCTGGACCCTTGTTAAGGAATGATGAGTCTTGTACTCATGCACGATAAGGGGAAATCTCAGCACCGTGCATGCATACGTCCATAAGGCCAGGGTTTTTGAAAAATGGGATGAATACCAGATATTGGAAATTGGCATTTCATTGCGAAATGCATGATTACTTGCAATTGGGAAATATCGATAGTCTCAGGCATACCAAAGATGTTCTTTAGTAATCAAGATAATTCAAAAGTATAACATCCTTGCATAATCCAGAAATTTCATCCACATTAAGGATCGGGATGGTATCCCTTACCTCTCATTGAATCCGGATCACCACCCCCAGAATGCTGTTGGTTTGACTGGATTAATCGGAATAAAGCCGATTTATCCCGATTAAGACCCAAAACGGGATTTCTGTCAAGTGGAATCGGCTAACTTGGAATAGAGCAGGGTGACTGAGATCGGTTGCTCCTGCTCCAGGTACCTGGGGATAACTTGCCAGTAGGCAATGGGCTCTAGCCGCCCGGAGCCATTTGATTTGCAGTTGATAGACCATGGGTTTTGCGAGAAGGAGTTTGCCTCGCAAAATGGCCCTTGGCTCATTAGGTGTTTTCCCTAGGTGTTTCCCGCAGGGTCCCTAAGAATTTTGAACTTGATAAATCAGTATTTCAGCCGATTGACAAACCGACAACTATTTGCTTTTTTATCTTTCGGTCCGCTTTCTGACAAACAGCGGGACCCCACCACTTGACCTCGTTTTAGTTGCGAGGAAGACAATTCCGCTCATTTGTCTTCCTACCTCTTTTTGGGGCCGGTCCATGAGAAAAATCCTCAAAATCCCCCACCATTGCCCCTGATGGGCGTAAGATCACTCCGTCAGGGGCTTCTGAAGCATTATAACGCTAAAGGTAAACCCGTCGTGAGGCTGGGACAGAAAGCAACGGGTCTTGGCCGTTCAAACCTGGCGAGCATCTGATTATCACTTGCATACCCTCTGGATTCTGTTTTTGAGACATAGCCGAGCTGCAGAGTGGGACACTGTCAAAGTCGCAGATGGAGTAGGTTAGCCTTTTTCCTCTATCGCGGGGGTGTACCATGGAAAACCACTTCAAAATGTGCAAGCTTTGGCCCTGATAGGAAGTCGTTCGTCCTGTTAAGGGCCGTCTCTGAGTGATATCACCCATTGCCGAAGAAAACTCTTAGAAAGGGAGAGCAAGAAGATGCCTTATCTGGTAACAACTTCGTTGTATCCGAGCGATAAAGCACCGGAAGTGGCAAAAAGGTATCTGGAAGCGTTGACCAAATACCCACCTGATAAAAATTTGGGGACCGAGCTTGTTCCCGCCGCCGTAAAGGGAACTCATCAGGGCATCGAGGTCCTAGGGATATCGGAGGTAAAGAAAGGAAAGCTTGAGGAGGCCTATCTTCGTACAGTGAATATGATGGCTATGTTCCATAGTATCCCGGAATTTGAATACACGATAGAAACATACCTTAAAGTGGAAGAGGCGCTGGCGGTAATAGGTATGAGTATACCCAAATAATTTTCCCTCTGGGCAACCGGGAACGGGAAAAAGGGGAGGAGTCGATCATGATTAGATGGACAAGAAGCGCACGAATCGCGCCCGGCAAGTTGGTACAGGCCATGCAGTTCAGCAAGGAAATATCCGAATTCGTTAAGAAGGTTGGTGGAGTTCCCGAGATCAGTGTGTATTTGGATAGCTTCGGCGAAGTTGGCACGATTCGCTGGTTCATTGACTACAAAGACATGGCGGCAATGGAGAAGGTTGGGGATCAACTACTTGCGAATACGGCGTATCTCGAAAAAGTGAATAAGAGTGCTGACCTGTTTATACCGGGAAGCTTCCACGACACGGTCATGCGTGCAATCTGAGCCCGTTAACCAGAAACTTGCGGAGGAACGTGGTGTCTATTGCATTCGTGTTGAGAAGCGCAACCCGCGACATAGAGAGGAGCCCGGGCGATCATGCCCGGGCTTCTCGTCCAAAATGAGGGCGATGCTTCCATCTTTCGTTATGCCAGTAACCGGTCAAATAAAAGGGGGGAGAAAGATGTACGGTAGACAAGAATCAATTGTCTTCAGTCCTGGTCGGATCGGTCAGATAGAAATAAAAAACAGGTTAGTCCGGTCGGCCACCTATGAAAACGCGGGGACCGCAGGGGGCGAGGTGTCCGACGAACTAGTCGAACTTTATGGCACTTTGGCCCAAGGAGGAGTCGGACTGATCATCACCGGCGTCGTCGCCGTACACCCGAAAGGGATCGGTTTCCCACGGATTATGAGGCTGGATAGCGACTCATATATAACTAGTCTCGAAAGAATCTCACGCGTGGTGCACCAATCTGCTCCGGATTGCAAGGTCGTGCTCCAGTTATTTCACCCCGGAAGGCAGATACTGGATCCGGGAAAAGCGGCACAGATGATGTCGGTCCTTCCCCCAGCCATGCTGGCATATATGCAGAAACATCCGGAAGTCCTCTCTCAGGAAGCACCGCATGTGGTGACCGAGCCGACTGCGCCTTCTGCAGTTTTTGACAGCACGTTTGAGCGGACGCCACGAGCTCTTTCCCTGGAAGAAATAGACGAGATTATCGATGCCTTTGTCGGTGGCACACGGCGAACGAAGGAGGCCGGTTTCGATGGCGTGCAACTCCACGCTGCCCACGGATATCTCCTGTGTTCCTTTCTCTCACCCAGGACGAACCATCGCGAGGATGCATACGGCGGCTCGACCGAGAACCGGACCAGGATCGTCCGTGAGATCTACCATCGGGCGAGAAAGCAGGTCGGCGATGAGTTCCCGATCCTCATAAAAATCAATACAACAGACTTCCTTCTAGGGGGCACCGATCTAGAAGAAGCAATTCGGGTCGGGAGACTTCTTCACGAAACCGGCTTCGATGCGATCGAGACCAGCGGAGGGATGTGGGAAACGGTCACGCAAACAAAGGAGGAATTAGGTTTTCCCCCGGTGCTTCTGCCTGAATCGAGAACCGGGATTAAGACCAAAGAACAAGAGGCCTACTTTCTACCAGGTGCAAAGGCCCTCAAGGAAAGCACGAATGCAACGATCATGTTGGTGGGGGGCCTTCGATCTTTCAGTAGGATCGAAGAAGTGCTCCAATCGGGGGCGGCCGACTTTATATCCCTATCGAGACCCTTGGTCCGCCAACCTGATCTACCCGAACTCTGGAGGTCGGGCAAAGGACCTGATAGAGCGGAATGCATTTCATGCAATGCATGTCTACCAATTGGAGTCTCGCCACTGGCCTGTCGATCCGAATCGAGGTGAAAGGGGGCAGATGGCGAAAACCGTGGAGGCTTAAAACCGTGGAGTGGAAGATACCGAAAAGTCGGGTGTACTAAAAAGCCTGCCGAGAGGAGGTCAGATCCATGGAATGCCCCAAGTGCCGATTTGAAAATCCGGAAGGATCCGGCTTCTTCTCTCAAAAGAATCGGCTGACCTTCTGTAATCCGGGGAAATTGAACTCGGCCGCTCCACCCCTCATGATCTGCACAACTTGCCAAACGGCCCAAGTTACTCAGGCAGCTCTACCCATTAGATATCCAGATGATTTGCCTATACCGTTTGACTCGAACCCGGCATGTCATGCATATTTCTGCAGATCTAGGGGCCTGCGATATGCGAAACCGGTATCAAGCACCTGGGGGTTAGGGAGGTTAACCCGCCAGAATAATGACGGGTAAAGCCCCGGCTTCCACACAAAAAACGAGCGGGCCGCGAAAGACCCTCGTATGCAGCCTCGAATACGCCGTGTCCCAGTTTCGAGAGTTTACCCGCCGTCTGTCTGGCGGGCCCGAGAAGTGGCTATATGCCGAAGGTCACGTCTTCAGCGTGATTGCCCCGGAGTATCTGGGGACCTTCCTGCCTGATCTTTAAAAAGAGAGTCAGGCTCGAGGAGAACCGCTGCCCAAATTTCCTCTCCGCCTGAGGCGGACCGCCCTGCCGGCATAATCGCCTGGCACCGTCTCCACCTCCTCGCCCTTGGCGGCAGGAAGGCCCCATTTCACGCCCGCGAGTTGTGGACACAACGTCTTGCGGCCGGATTTTGGTTGAACTCCAAGGCGAAATGCACCTATGCTCAGGCCCTAAAAAAGCGACTTCTTATCACCGATAAAAAAGTAGTCATTGCGAGAGGCGGAGCGAGCGGCAATCCAATGAGATTTCTTCTCTTAGGCTCGCAATGACCGTTTAAGCGTCGATTTATCGGATTTTTCCATAATAGCGCTAGAGAACGAAAGATATGGAACCGAAAAGTATTCCTATATCAAATGCCTTTACCTTGGTGGAATTTATCCCGAAGGAGGCTCCTGAGTACATGTGGGAGGCCTACTTCCATTTGTCCGAGATGATTTTCCGGGAATTCAATAAAAAAGGGCGCCTGCCCGACCGCGGCGTAGCGAGAAAATTTTTTTCGACGCCAACCTCCCTCTATACCGCAAAAAGATGGCTGGTATTCAACAGGGAACAAAAGGCCGTCGCTTACGCCCGGATGTCCTATGATACAGAATTATCCCCGGAATATGAGATCAACAAGCATATCTTTCAGGCCCAACTAGCGGTCGCCCCTGAATGCCGGAAAAGGAAGATCGCCTCCCTCGTCCTGAAAACCATCAATGGGGCCGCCAAAACGATGGGAAAAGAGACCCTGATGGCGGAGGTCGATAATCCGACCGGTTTTGAATTCTGCAGACATCTCCGGGGCGTGAAGGTCCATGAAGAAGTCGAGCACAGGCTATACATGGAGGACATTGACTGGCGGCTTGCCGAAGAATGGGTCGAAAAAGGAAAGGCAAAATCTCCTCGTACAACCATAGAGCTTTTTCAAGAATGTCAGGAACGCGATATCGATGAGTTCTGCAGAGTCTATACGGAAACCATCAACGAGCGACCCACAGGCGATATGGAACAGGGGATCATTAGCACTCCGGAGTCCAGACGGGTTGAGGAGCGGAATTTTAGACGAAGAGGCATCGAGTGGCACACAATGATCAGCCGCGAGCGTGACGGCCGGATCAGCGCATTGACGGACATCATGTACGACCCGGAAGAACCCCACAGGATGAATCAATACTTTACGGGCGTTCTGGGCAGATACCGGAGAAAAGGACTGGCCAAACGGCTCAAGGCCGAGATGCTTTTCGTCATCCGGGACAAATTTCCTGAGGTGGAATACATCAAGACCACCACGGCGAGAACCAACCATCCCATGCGGGCCATCAACAAGGCCCTGGGGTTCCAGCCCACCAAGACCCACATCGTGTTTCAGTGGGCTCTGCCGGACCTGGAGCGGCGCCTGGAGGAGATCCTCGCGGGCCTGGATGATTCTTGAAAAATGCGGGGCCTCACCGTGACACCGAAATCGATCACTGTAGAGAAAAAACCGTAAAGGGGTTATCGAAGGGATTGCCCCTCGTGATATGGAACTGCAGGTTCTTCAGGTCCATGATGGTTGTGGTGACGGTGATCGAGGTGTCGTCCGTGAGCAGGGGATGGGAAAAACGCGTGCGAAAGATGGGATTTTGTTCATCACTTCGGTCTTTCAGCACATCCTTCATGGCTTCGACGGAAGGGTGACCAATCAGGTTCAGCAGTTCTTTCGCTTTCTTGTACCGGCCCAGGGAATTGGGAAAAAACTGCGGGTCGTGATCGACATCCGACAGGAAATGATTCGTGTGGACGAAGAGGTCATCTATCGGGGCTGAATGGAATTCATTGCCGGCGAGTTCGATGTCCTCGATCGCCCCGCTCCGGTCTGCTATCAGTATGTTACCTACTTTCCCCGGCAGGTGGACCTTGATCGTATCAAGGGCTTCGTTGACGCTTTTGCATTCTAAAATGGATCTGAGCAGGACATGGAGGGGAACGCCGTAGGGCTGATAGTCGTCGATGCTCATAAAATTCAGGCAAACGCCAAGGCCGTAGTTATTCATGCCTATTTTTCCGATCATCCCAGGTTCGGTCATAGTGATGATCCTCTGGCCGTCCTCCTTTTCAATATCAAGGATCAGGGCCAGTTCTTCCACTTCACTGTCCCAGTCCCAGTTCTGGCCGATCAGCCCCTGTTTTCTGAACGCGAGTGAGGTGCATTCGTTTGGGTTGAGATTGAGCAGTTCCGTCCGGCCGTTCAGGGCATAAATCCAGAGGGGATCGACCTCCGCCGCCCGGGACAGGGCTTCGATTTCCAGATAAAGGTCCCTTCGGAAGGCCTCCGTGGCTTTTCGAAATTGTCCGGCAATTCCCAGGATGGTGTCTTCAGGCTGAAGAAAGTGTCTTTTGTAAAAATCCACCGTCCTGTGGATTCTTTCTTTTAGCAGGGTGCCCTGCTGATGGCCCAAGTCCTCAGCCCCGCCCTGTATTTTGATGATTGGAAATATTTGATCCATTGTTCAATGTTCTCATGGAAACCCTGTGGTTTCCGTTAAAAATGGGCAAAAGATCCTTGTGTCTCTAGGCCCCTGCCTGAAGTCCTTGCTTTATTGGCGCCGGACAATAGGTGATTTTGAACGGTGTGTCAATGGGAAAGGCGACTTGTTGTTAAGAGGAGCTCGGAAATGAAGAAAATCAAGGGTAAATCCGTGGATTTGAATGAGCTCACCTTTCGTGAAGACCCTCGCCCGACCGATGTTCGGCGGGTCCGGGACATCCTCGCCACGTCGGATTTTTTTGCTAAGGATGAAACCGACGTGGCGATGGAGCTGGTCGAGGAAAGGCTTCTAAAGGGTGTCACGAGCAGGTACTACTTCTCCTGTTCGCCGAGAAAGGGGATGCTTTTCTCGGGTATGCCTGAAAAGGGAGAATGTATTTGATGCCTTGGATTTGTTGGTCCCGCAGCGGCGGATGCTCTCATGTCCCCAGCAAGGGGGAGCAGATGGTCCATTACAATGAATATTACAGCAATGTCTCTCGTGGGAAGAGGAACCAAGAGAATCAGGATGAATGGATACCTTGGTTGCTGGAACCGGATGAATCGGCTGGCCTGGAATAGAATCGGGAGGATTGAACTCGGCGGCTCCACTTCAGAAAATTTGGGTTTATTTGCCACGTCCACATGTCTTCTGTACGCCTTGAGACCTTGAATCTCCAGATCATATGGTTGGGTTGGGTTGCAGGGCGGGTATCTATACTTGCAGGTAACTCTTCACCGGAACAAATCCCGCTCCGTGTTCGTGTCCATGATCCTCGTCAAAGGGATATCGAGCTATGCTCGAAGGTCGGCAGAGAGGTAGGGTAGAATCGGCGCCCCTCAATTACCCAAATACCGGCTCAAGACAGTCCACGAACGCCGCTCTCAGCTCTGATGCCTTCGGGAAGTTTTGAGGACGAAATCGGCCTCACCATTCTTGCACGCCTTCCATAAGCTGCCTCTTTCGGCCATCCGTAAAGGCCAATGATGGCTTTCGGAACCTGGTTTTCGGCTGCACGATGACCTTTTAGGCCTGGTTGACTCTCTTTTCGGGGGGCATATTTTCCTCGTGGAAAAGCGATGTTGTTCAGAAAAAGGGGAAAAAGGTCGAAGTCGATCTGCGCGGCGGGTGTCACGACCTGGAGGGAATGAACAGACGTATAGACCCTCAACTTTAACTCCCGCTTGCACGAGGTCACTTCTGTAATGATTGACGAAAAGA
Organism: uncultured delta proteobacterium; assembly: GCA_963830155.1. GTDB lineage: Bacteria > Desulfobacterota > DSM-4660 > Desulfatiglandales > Desulfatiglandaceae > CAWHLE01. The sequence goes on from CAWHLE010000007.1 coordinate 685,613, forward strand.
ACAGTCCTCTGGCTGGGCTCACCTGCGTTGAATCATCATCCGATCGGAAGGGAAGTCGGTCCAAAAAAATGGCCGGCTTTATGGGCCGGCCTGAAATGTGACTGGATGGGTTTCGTTCTCCCTAACAGCGAGAGGCTGAAGCGAATTCACTCCCACGTTCTATGTAATCGCCGAAAACGCCTTGATGACCACAGCCATAAGTTCCTCAACACGAAAGGGCTTGAACAGGACCGAATCTACCGCACTGTCTTTAAGCCTTGCCTCGACCGACCGCCTGTCGGACGCTGTGATGAGGACAACGGGTGTGGACGAATCCTTCTTGATGCGCCTTGCCAGGCTCAACCCGTCCATGCCGGGCATGTTCAAGTCTGTCAAAACCAGTCCAACGGTCGAATCTTGGAGCAAAACGAGTGCCTCATCAGCGTCCGCAGCCACGGCCACATCGTATCCAAAGTCGTCAAGAAGCCCCGCCATGGCATCCCGAACACCTTTGTCATCGTCCACAACCAGGATTCGCATCAGATTTGGTTTGGCTTCGACATAATAGACCACGGGTCACATATCGGCAGGTAGCCATTTCCTCTTATTCAAAGCAGTGGAATCCCTCCCCCTCATATGGCTCGCCTTTTCCATCTCGATCAGCCTCCATTCTGTTATTCCCCATTGTTGTTCCTTTATAACCACGCGAATGGTCAAACAATTGCAAACCGCTTCCCTCACGCAATCCTCCTGGTTCGAAGGTACAGGGTCCAATTGAACCTGCGATTTGCCATCGACCTCCTTGAGGATCTTCGGGCAGGATGCTTCGCATTTTGCCCGATTAGATGCAGGCGTCTTGATCTACGATTGCTTTGCTTTTTTGCCACATTAGAAACAAAATCCAATCAGTCTATGACTGCCGGATCGTTGGCGCCGTCATCTTTGAGATCTCCAAGTGTCCTTCTCCGAAAAGGAAGCCAAACTGAGATAGCGATGACTTTGTCGGTTTGGCTCGCTGACTACTGGGCGAACTGCTCGGCTGTTTGCTTGCTAACTTCCGTCCTTTTAACGGGGTGACATTTTCAATTTTCAGGCCTTCGTCTTCTCGATCCGGTACAATTTGGCGGCCTTGGGGTCTCTTAGGAGCGACGAGAACATTTCGTGATCGTTGAAGATGCGAAGCTCCATGGAGGAGAGACGCGTGTTGAATTGAATGTCCAACGGTGTTGCTCTGCCGTCTCTTTGAACTTCGGTTGGCCGGTCCATTGCTTTTCCCGATCCGAGGTTATACTAGTCGATGCCTTTGGACTGGATGGCGGTGAAAGATTCCTTGCGCCTATCTTGTTTGTGCATCAGAAGCACTTTATTCTGTAATGCAAGGAATATGCCTGCTGGAAAGTCTTCTCACAAGATGTTCGGCTTTCCATGTTTGTGTACCACTTTCATAGTTTGCGGGAACGCAAATCTTATGGAAGACGAAAGGTTTTCACATTTTCATTTAACGACTCACAGAGAGGGGTCTTAAGGCGGAACGCCTGTGATTTCTCTTTCGGGCATCGAAAACTGTGGAAAAATTACAACATAAGAGGACCGTTTTCACAGATAGAATGGTACGAAGAAGCGCGGCGCATGACCATCAGGCCCAAAATAAAGGCAGGGCCGGTGCTGACCTGCCTACCTTGAGGCGCTGTAAGCCTGGAGCGGATTGTGGGGCGGGTCAGGGAATCCTGTTAGTACCTTAGCGGTAAGATTGTGCGCAAAACGGTCACAATTCGAGGTTTCAGGTTTCAGGTGTCAGGCCTGAAACCCGAAACCTGTTTGGTTCCGGTTTGGCCGGGTTGGGAATGAAGCCGGATGATCCGAACAGCAGGCACTTGCCGAAAAGATTCTCATGACGGCAACGAACGGAACGATCCTCAACCTATTTTTTGATGGTCCCTTTTGGGCACTTGCTCCTTTGTTCCCATTCTCATCCCCTCCAGATACACGATCCCGGAATTTCAAGACAGGCCAAACAGGCATTACATACCCGGACACGTCTGGCGCGTCACCATCGATGCCATAAGAAGGAGTTCCTTCTCAAGTTTGCCCGAGACCGCCGCCGTTGCCTCCACTGGCTGTCTGAGGCCAGGAAGCGCTACGGCTAAGCGAGGAAACGAAGGGGAAACTTCAGAGGGAGCCGAAAGGGCGTAAAGTGGTTGGCAAAGGTGGGAGTTACGAACTGAGGGCATCGGCAGCACTTTACAAAGGCTTTTGTGACATGAAAATGTGACTCTAAGGACTCAAGATGAGTATTTTCGACAAAATACTGTTTGAATATCAATAGGATGGATTGGGAGACCGGCGAGGCTGAGATCTCAATGCGCCCGTATCTACGATCATGAGACGCCTGCTTACGGGATAAGCGGTTGAAGGGGGTGAAGGAGTCTCGTTTGTTACTCTGTGGTCAAAGAGATAGGAATGACCAGGACCGTCGTTAAGGAACTGTTGGGGCTGACGCAGTCTGCCATGAGCAGAGCTGTGCTCGTGGAGAAATGGAGGCCTTGGGCAGAAAATTTTCCCTCGAATAGTGCAGAAATGCATAAAATCATTGGCATCCCCCTTAGCTTATGTATTAATGAAATAGCTTTCTTGCTTTACCATCGTCCGGCAAACTCCCACGTGTTTTGAAACAGCTTTTACGGAATGGTGTCGGGGAGACAATCCATGGGCCTGCTTAATCTGTTGCTTAAAGATCCGCTTGAGTTCATTCTTATCGCCATACCGCTCTTGTATTCCGTCATCTTTCATGAGTTGGCGCATGGCTGGGTAGCCTATCTCATGGGTGATCCGACAGCCAAGTCGCTCGGCCGCCTAAGCCTCAACCCGCTCAAACACCTCGACCCTATGGGCACCATCATGCTCTTCATTTTCGGCTTTGGCTGGGCAAAGCCAGTGCCGGTGAATTTCAACCAACTGCGTGACAGGCGCATGGGGATGATATTGGTCTCTGCCGCAGGGATCATCACGAACATGCTATTGGCGTTTAGCGCTCTTTTTCTTAATCGGGTGCTGTCCCTTTCGCCACCAAGTATGCCGGCTGAGCTTCTCTATTATTTGGCGCAGATCAACATCATCCTGGCCGCTTTTAATTTGATTCCACTGCCGCCTCTCGACGGGTCAAAAATTCTTATGGGCTTTGCATCCCCAAGCGTCCAAAATTTCCTTTTCAGTCTTGAGCGGTATGGGTTTATTATTATCATCGCGCTCCTTTATTTGGGTGTATTAGACCCTGTGATTCAGTTTTTCCAATGGACGATTCTATCGCTTATCAAACTGTTATTACCCTAAAAGTCAGCCGCCTTTTCGGAAAAGAATAGGGAATGCACCCCGCCCCCGCGTATGGATGTTAGGCCGAAATGGAGATCGTCGTGAGGGTGTCTGCCTAACGACACCATGCGCTGGATTCGCAGGGTCGGGCCGCTCTAGCCTTTGCGCAGTTTGGTGTTAACATGCTTTCAATAAGGCATCATTGCCTGCTCTCCAATGATGGTGAGCGCTAGGTGAAACTAGTAGACAAAGAAGATATCGATGAGATCGAAAGTGGGTCTGTGAATTGACCATAGGTAAGCTATTGTCGTGGCTGTTACGAGCAAAGGGGAAGAGATAGAACCGATAATATCGAAGGTAGAGAAACAGCTTCGGCGTTCTGGTGATTCACCTCATATTGCAATCATCGAGGGAGAAAGAAAATTGAGATATCTGTCCTCTGTTCATTTGTGGGCGGACCAAAACAACAACTACACGAAATATTCAAGCAATGATAAATAAATCGCCCTCGTCTGAGGCTTAGGATGCTATTTTTGTTTGGCAAATTGGACTTCTAAGAAAAAAACAGCCGATAATATCGATGTGCACCGATATCTTAGAAGGGCGACTTAGGAAATGGAAATGATGGTCTAAGGTTTGAAACCAGCGGCTTTTGGCGCGATAATCTCGAAATATCAGCAGAGTTGCTCGGTCAGACCGCAGTTACCGAAAGCAAAAGAACAATAGGAAATCCAAATGTTTCATTGGTTTATCGATCGTCGCCGAAAGAAGCTCACCCAGGCTCCTTTCCCTTCCCTATGGGAGGACATAATCCGCCGTAACGTTGCCCACTACTGCATGCTGGAAGATGCCCAGCGTGCTCACCTGCGTGCCCTGATCCAGGTGTTTATCGCCGAAAAACATTGGGAAGGCGCTGGTGGACTGGAACTTACCGACGAGATCCGCGTCACGATCTCCGCTCAGGCCTGTCTGCTTCTTCTGGGCCTCCCCCACAATTACTACCGGAATGTCGAATCCATCATCGTCTATCCCTCTACCGTTGTCCCGCCTCAACGCAAGGCGGGTTTCTTTGAAAATACATTCGCACCAGTGGAGCTTGAGCATCCCATTATCGGGCAGGCGTTCCAGCAGGGGCCGGTAATTATTATCTGGGATGCTGCCCTGCGCGGTGGCCGCCATCCTGAGTCCGGTCACAACGTTATTTACCACGAATTCGCCCACAAACTCGACATGCTCGACGGGGCGGCCGACGGTACACCTCCACTGCGCGACCGGGCTGAATACCGTGACTGGGTGCTGACATGTTCGCGTGAATATCTACGTCTCAAACACGACACCGAAATAGGCAAGAAATCTTTCCTCAATGGCTACGGTGCGACTAGCGAAGCGGAATTTTTCGCAGTCGCCACAGAGCAATTCTTCGATCAGCCTCTGTTAATGATCGAGCATGCACCGGAGCTTTATCGTGTTTTGCAGGAATACTACCGTCAGGATCCCTCCAAACGTGTGTCCCGGAATAACTGCACGGGGGAAAGTCAAGAAGGTCCATTCGAATAATGCTTACTTTGTAAGCAAGACTATTTTTCCTGGACTGAATCATTGAGAGGCCTCGACAAGAGATTTAGGCTGGATTGGGGGGTACATCAAAATATAAGTTGTTACCCATTCTCCTCGGCCTTATTGAGATGTTTGACAAAGCTTCTTTTTGACAAATCGTTTTTTTTTATGACGGACAACGTGGGCCTCCTCTGTCCAAGGGTGCCAAACAGCGAGATGATGGTCAGATTCCTGTGTCCAGGAAGGCCGGTGGCTCTGGAGCTGAAGTGACAAAGCAACCGGTTGTCTTCATTCTGGGTCAGGAAGTGAGATACGGTCTTTTCGATTTTTGGATAAGGAGTCTTTTTGACGATATTTTGTGCGTACAATGCAGGAATAGGTGCAAGTAGTAGAACTTCCGAAGAATTTATAGGCGGGATTTACGTACATGAATAGAAGGACGGTTAGAGTGCCACGTGAAGTCTGCCAGGTGTGGGTATTTGATATTCTTTCCATCTGACTATGGCAGATATTGTCTTGTCCTGAGGTCGCCCAAGCCTATCTCAAGGGTTTGGATGGGACGGCCCTGAGTCATTGGCTTATGGGAACCAAGAAGGAAGTCAGAATGTCAATATGTCACGAACGCATGCCTTGGAAGAGCCGTATGCTCATGAGAGAATTGCTAAGGAATATTGACTTTCGCGCTACGTAAGCCCGTTTTGGTGGGTAGTTAACCTGGAACTAAAGGATAAAGATAAACCATGGACGAGTTCCTAAAGATTGCTATCGAGGAAGCAAAGATCGGACTTAGAGAAGGCGGGATTCCTATTGGTTCCGTGCTGGTGATCGACGTGCACGTCGTTGGCCGGGGACACAATAGGAGGATACAGAAAGGTAGCGCTATCTTGCACGCTGAGATGGATTGTCTGGAAAACGCCGGGAGCCTCACAGCCAGAGACTACGCACGCGCCACCTTATATTCGACCCTGTCTCCCTGCGATATGTGCGGCGGTGCTTCTCTTCTCTACAAAATACCTAGAATCGTTGTCGGCGAGAACTTAACATTCCGGGGTCCGGAAGACTATCTCCGGTCTCGGGGTGTTCTGGTGGATGTTGTCAATAACAAAGCGTGCATTGATCTAATGCTGAAATTCATTGCGGAGAATCCGGAACTCTGGATTGAAGAGATCGGCGAGCCAATCGGCTAACCCCTGCCGATGATGACATATATACAACAATATCGACTAGTTGCATGGATATCACGGAGGGGCGGACATGACCAAGCTCCCCCTCCAAGTTGAAATGATTGAATAAAAGGCTATTGGGTGGCTTGGGCCATTATGAATCCTTTTGAATAGCCTCCCGTGCTTGCCGGCGTACCTGCAATGCGGGCAAGATACACGGAACCGAGCTCTTTGATGTGATCGCTTATGTTGTCGAAGTAGTTATAATGCAGCTGTTCTTCGTCGATGATTTGTTCGAAGAGTTTCATCGTCGTGCTGTCGCCGTTTTCTCTGCATACCAGCAAGAACTGATTGTATCTGTCTATGGTGTGGTCTTCAAGGCCTGAGTCATGGGCGAAAATCTGTTCGGGCTTCTGACCTTTCTGGACCTTGTCGGCGGGGTCCGACGTCGGTTCACCGCCCAGTTCTTTGATGCGTTCCGCGAACATCTCCGCATGCCGCATCTCGTCTATGGCAATCAACTTGACGTTCTTGGCCAGTTCGCCGTAATCCATGTTGTCCAGCCCATAATGCTGGTTCATATACTGAGAGATAGCATGCAGTTCCATTCCCCTGGCTTCATTCAATACTCCTATTACTTTGCCTTTGCGTTTTTCACGAGAGTCATCGGCCATCTGTACTACCATCCTTTCTTGTGCGATAAAGCAAAAAGTGAAAAGAAATGTCATTTTTGATCGGTGATTCAATTTCCAAGTGTCCATCGGGAAATGGCCATCTTGCCCAATCTCTGCGTGAGACAAACCCGATAGCACCGGCATTGCCTTCCTTGGCCTTGGACAAAATCGTTCATTTCTGATCTGGACACTGCCTGATCATGGCATTTTAGGTCCCTCGGTAGGAATGTCAACGGCAAATCGATCGTCATGAGTCGACGCCCGCCCAAGGGTACATGGACGTTTTTAGCTATTAGACTTCAGACGTATCTGACGATCCTGCGATGGTAATCTCGAATAGGGAGGCCCGGGGCGGTACACCATATTATTGCTCGTAGGGTCAGAAGGAGAATGACCTCCCCGATTCGAGGGCCTGGTGTAAGCAGGGTCCTTGCCTTGAATCCCAGCTTTTGATATTGTTATCGAGCAGTTAACAAAGAGTTTGAGACAGGACTTGACTTGCGATGGGCAGGTCCCTTTGCCGGGACCCGATCAGGCTGCAGGATGTGCAGGAGATTCCGAGTCCAACAGTGCCAAGAAGCAGAATGATGACCGGGTTCTGACTCCTCGCCGGTCTGTGGCTCTGAGTTGAATTCCGGCGTGACGTCTGCCAGGCGTGCCTCCTTGACATTCTTTTCATCTGCCTATGGCAGATACGGACTTAAGCGTACGCGCCCGAACAAAGGACCTGGCTCGCGCAAGGTTATCTGGAGGGCGTGGACGGAACGGTTTGAAATGTCCGCAAGGTGGCAGTACTCTAAAAACTTGCTGCAGTATCGGTAAGGCATGGTTGCCTCTCCGGGGGGCATGCTTCATCCGCAATGCCTTGTTATTCAAACATTTTTGGCGTCACTGCGGTGTTTGTGGGGTCCTTGCGTCATCCGTGGCGCCTATTCATGCCGGAGCGCTTGCCAAGAAGCCCATAGGCGTTTCCCTTCATATTGGTCTTGCCGCCGCACATGGGATTGAATACCTCCTTGGTTGGAATTATTGTCATATTGGCAACGCCGAGACGAAACCTGTCACTATCAGAATTTGTTGCGAAAGATGATATGGATATCCCCAGATATGTACACGTCAGGAACCCATGGGCGCAAACGAAAATGGCTGGTAAAATCTTCATAGAACTTTGGAAAATTGAGAAGCGCATCGCAAACGAATAGGGTGGCGATGTCAAGGGACTTGTCATCCATTTGCGGGCCAAAAAACATGAAGGCGATCAGCAAGTTATGGAAGTAGGTGTTCAATTTGAGCTATAAGCGTCGAGGTGACCCGGGCTTTTGCCCCAGTTTCGCTTGTTCCGGCCGCCGGCGCGGCCTTTGGTGGAAGGGTAGCCTGTTAAATTGAAGGATCGCATATGGGTAAGGAACACCTGGACCTGAGGGGATTCCTGGTTCTTGTCGTGTTAACGATGCTCTGGGGTCTTAACTACCCGGCGATAAAGATTGCCAACTTTGGATTTTCGCCGATCTTCAACGCCTTCCTCCGGTCGTTCATTGCATCCGCTTTCGGGGTTGCCTACTGCCTCTCCATAAAACAGCCGCTTTTCCACAGGGATATTCGTCTCTTCCACGGCTTCATGGTGGGCCTTTTCTTTGGGGTGGAGTTTGTCTGCCTCTACCTCGGGATGCGCTATACCGATGCGGCGAGGGTCGCGATACTGATCAATTGTTCACCTTTTGTAGTGGTCATGGGTGCCTATTTCTTCCTGAGAGAGAAGTTAACGGTCGCAAAAATCGTGGGGCTCCTGCTTGCCTTTGCGGGGCTTTATCTGGTTTTTCATGGAAAGCCGAGGTCATGGAGCGCTTCCATGCTTTTCGGGGACCTTCTCGAGCTCGCGGCCGCCTTCCTCTGGGGGACAACAACGGTGTATATCAAAAAATACCTCGCCGAAAGGGTTCAGCCCATCCACACGTTCCTTTATCAGCTCGTCTTCTCAGTGCCCGTGACCTTTTTCTGTGCGTTGATCCTCGAGAAGAAGTGGGTCTTGGACGTGACGGGTGCGGTCTCGGCCGCGATCGTGTACTCGGCCGTCATCGTGGCATTCGCCTCCTATTTCACGTGGTTTAGGCTTATCCATATTTACCCGGTGTCAGAATTGGCGGTTTTCACATTCCTCTCCCAGGTGTTCGGTGTGGCTGCAGGGGCTGTCGTTCTGAGCGAGCAGATCACCCTCGGCCTGATTCTGGGGCTTATTTTCGTAAGCGCAGGTATCTACGTGACCAATTATCGACCGAAACAAGATGGTGGTGGCGCCGGGCGGGCATAACTATCCAAACTACCATACTCCTGGGGATTCGGAAGATCATAATTGTCGCCGTCGCCTGCGTTTGCTTTCCCGGTATGACAATAGTAAACTGAAAGGCAACCATTCAAAAAGGGCAGTAAAGACATGAGAACGAGGGGCGTCTTCTCATCACCATTGGCTCGGAGGGTGGCCATGACGACTACATTCATGGTGAACGGTCAGCCATTCAGCGTGGACGTGAACCTTAAGATGCCTCTTCTATGGGTTCTGCGTGACGTCCCGGGAATCTTGCAAAGTTCCAGCACACTGTTAAGTACCCCAACGTCATACGATGCGCTTTGAGCGGATGAAACGCCTGACGGTTGGATTTTGGGCTGAATATTTCCAAATGGAAAGCCTACCCGGAAAGCTTTTGGTACCTGAGCGGTGAAATTGCAAGAAAAGTGGTCACGATTGTTGGTTTCAGGTTTCAGTGTTCAGGTTTCAGCAAACCCCAGATCCTGACACCTGACAACTGTCTGGTTCCGGCTTGGCCGGGTTAGGGGTTAGAGGTTTAGGAAGACAATTCATCAAGACCTCCAATGGCCGGTTTAACGGGGGATCGCACGATATGAAACCTGGCAAATTCATGAGAAAAATCCTGACAGCGGACATTGGTGGGACCAACAGCCGGTTCTCCCACTTTGAGTGGGACCCGGACGGGGGCCTTCGCCAGGTGAAATCCATCTGGCTCAAGACGAAGGCATATGAATCTTTCCCCGAATTGATGAAGGATTTCCGGGCAAGCGATTTCACGCTTAAGCCCGAAGGGGTCGAGATCGCCGTATTCGCCGTGGCAGGTCCTGTGGAGGGGCGGACCTACGCCGACCCGCCGTTGATCTCCTGGGATGTGGACGTCTCCCGCGCCGAGGCCGAATTCGGTCTTCGAAACTGCCTGCTGATCAACGACTTTGTGGCCCAGGCCTTTGCGTGTCGCTCCCCTGTGGGAGAGGCCGCCACCCGCGTGGTTGCAGGGACGGTGGACCCGGATGGGACGGTCGCGGCGGTGGGGGCCGGTACCGGGTTCGGCCTGGCAGCCCTTGTGCCGGACGGATACGGGGGCCACGTGGCCCTGCCTTCTGAGGGCGGCCATGCCACCTTCCCTTTCGAGGGGGAGGAGGAGCATGGTTACGCCGGATTTCTGCGCGCCGAGACCGGCGAGATCTATGCTACCCCCAACACGGTGGTTTCAGGCCGAGGGCTGAGCCTGATCCACCAATACCTGACCGGTGACGCCCTTTCACCCGAGACGGTCTCTGCGCACATCGAAAAGGCCCCCAAGACGCTTCTCTGGTTCTCCCGCTTCTACGCCCGGATGGCCAGAAATTTTGCCTTACAGACCGTTGCAACGGGCGGGCTCTATATTGCCGGGGGGGTGGCGGCAAATGTTCCCAAGTTTGTAACCCATGGCGCCTTCCTGGAGGAGTTCCGGCGCTCGGAGAGCATGGCTCACCTGCTCGCAAGAATACCGGTTTTTCTAAATGCGAACGAGGAGAGCGGGCTGTGGGGGGCCGCGGTCCGGGGGGTGCAGGAATTGAAGCGAATGACACGGGCCGATCGGTCCACCGATTGATATGGGACAACCTCTTTATTGTAAGTTTATATTCGAACAGATGTCAGCCGAAGCAGTGAAGGGAGAGAAGGGATGGAGAGCTACTACAAGCCCGAAGATCTGGCGAAATTCGAGGAAATCGGCAAGGAGGCCCCCGAGCTGGCCAACAAGTTTTTTGAATATTATAACGCTGTCCTTGGAGAGGGCGAACTGACCATGAGGGAAAAGGCCCTCATCGGGCTTGCCGTAGCCCATACTGTGCAGTGCCCCTATTGCATCGAGGCGTTCACACAGAGCTGCCTTGATAAAGGGGCCTCTTTGGGCGAGATGACGGAGGCGGTACATGTGGTGACCGCGGTTAGGGGAGGCGCTTCGCTGGTTCACGGGATCCAGATGCGAAACCTTGCGGAAAAGCTGTCCATGTGAGATGAAAGTGGATGGATTCTCATGCCATTGAATCAAGGGAAGGGGGGATAATGGCGTTGAGGAGGAACTTATCATGGTTGGGTTAGGCCCTGCGGATCCTGTGGCTGCCACAGACACGGCCTCGGCGCACGCGGTCGAACCCTTTCGGTCGACGCTCTTGAGGCATGGTTTGAGGCTTGATCGGGCCCAAACGACCACACTCCAGATCAATGTGGGGTTGCGCTGCAATCAGACCTGTAAGCACTGCCACTTGGATGCGGGACCGGGGCGGACGGAAATGATGGGCGAGGCGACCCTGGATGCGGTCGTTTCGGTGGCGGCCCGTGTGCCGTTTGAGGTGATCGACATCACGGGTGGGGCCCCGGAGTTAAATCCTCATTTGCCGGTCATGGTGGAGAAGTTTGCCCGGCTCACCCCCCGGATCATGGTCCGCACAAATCTTTCGGCACTCGAGGTAGTGGGACCGGATCGATTTCTTGAGATCTTTGAGAAGCATCGGGTGGTTTTGGTGGCTTCCTTCCCCTCGTCAAGCCCGACCCAGACCGACGCGCAACGTGGGAGAGGGATCTTTGAGACCAGTCTGCGGATGCTGCGGAGGTTGAACCGCATTGGCTACGGTATGGAAGGCAGCGGGCTCGAGCTCAATCTCGTATCCAATCCGGTCGGTGCCTTTCTCCCGTCGTCCCAGAGCCAGCTCGAAGCGCGTTTTCACAGCATCCTTAAGGACAAATGGTCTGTTGCCTTCAACCATCTGTACACCTTCGCCAATGTCCCGCTGGGGCGATTTGGGAAATGGCTCACGGCCTCTGGCAATTATGAACGGTATATGACACGCCTCGTCTCAAGCTTCAACCCTTGTGCGGTGGAAGGGCTCATGTGTCGGACCCTGGTTTCCGTCTCATGGGACGGTTTTCTATATGACTGCGACTTCAACCAGGCCAGAGGGCTTTTTATGGGGAGCCGAAGGACCCACATCTCCGAGCTCCAGGGCCCGCCTCAAGCCGGTGTCCCCATCGCAGTCGGAGATCACTGCTACACCTGCACCGCAGGTGCGGGGTTCACTTGAGGGGGGGCCATCAAGGCCTGAGGTCAGGTTGAGGTCGGAGAGCGAACAGATATCTTTTGCCGTAAGGGGGAAGCCCAGGAGAACCATCCTCAAGGCCTGTTTCTTCCTGGTGTTTCTCTGCGGAGCCGTGATCCTGGGGAACTTCGGCCCTCTGAGGGGATCCCTGACGGCCGAACGGCTGGATCAGCTCCTGGTTTTGACAGGGGTATGGGGTCCCATCCTGTTTGTGCTGTTGTACGGCGTCGGAATCTGCCTTTTCATCCCGGCAATTGTGTTGACCGGTATGGGCGCAACGATTTTCGGTGCCTATTGGGGCTTTCTTTTCACGTGGGCCGGGGCCATGCTGGGGGCCAGCGGGGCCTTTTTTATTTCCAGGGTGCTTGCAAGGGATTTCGTGTCTTCCAAGATCGGAGACCGCCTCAGACAATACGATGAGGCCATCGGCCGCAACGGCTTCACCACCGTCCTCTACCTGCGGTTGCTCTGTTCACCTTTTACGCCCACGTGTTTTGGAATGGGTGTGACGAAGGTCCGGTTTCGGGATTATCTTCTCGGAACAGGCCTGGGGATTGTTATCGGCACGTTTGCCGTGACCTTTCTTATTGGGAACTTGAAGATCCTTTGGGCTTCCGGAGATTGGCGTGGCCTGTTTTCGCTCAAGGTGGCGGGGGCCTTGTCCGTCCTTTTCCTCTCTCTCTTCATCCCCATGACCCTAAAACGATGGAAGTCTCGGAAGGGGTGCGCCATCATGCGGAAGTGAAACCCGAATCCCGCGGGCCCGAGGGACGAAGCACGAAATTGTCCTTCGGACCCCTCATCGTGCCGGTGGGTCCCCGGTTTCGAAACAATCCAGAATATCGAATGTTCTAATTCTCAAAACCATTTTTTCCGCCCATAGTGTGGCGGATGGCCGACCCTCCTGAAACCCGTTTCGAATTTGGGATTTGCAGTCATTCGGATTTGTTCAAATTTCGATATTCGGATTTGGCAGGGCTGCGGTCAAGATTGGGCGTGATTTTCTATCTGTAAAATGGTATGAGCCCGGGTGGTCGATCGGTGTCTCGACGGTCGCCGGTCGACACTCTCAAAAATTCGGGGGATGCAACGAACGATGATGTCAAGACTTGACCAGCTCTGCGTAAACACCATCCGGATGCTTTCTGTCGACGCGGTGGAACGGGCCAATTCCGGCCACCCCGGGATGCCCATGGGCGCAGCGCCCATGGCCTATGTTCTGTGGATGCGTTTCCTCAAACACAATCCGGAAAACCCCGGATGGGTGGACAGGGACCGGTTCGTGCTTTCAGCAGGGCACGGGTCCATGCTGCTCTACAGCCTGCTCCACCTGACCGGCTATGACCTTCCACTTCAGGAAATCATGAATTTCCGGCAGTGGAAGAGCAGGACCCCCGGGCACCCTGAATATGGCCTCACCCCTGGCGTCGAGACCACCACAGGACCGTTAGGGCAGGGCTTCGCCAACGCGGTTGGGATGGCCATGGCCGAGCGGTACCTGGCTGCCACCTTTAACAGGCCCGGCCACGAGATCGTGGACCATTACACTTACGGCATTTGCAGCGACGGCGATCTCATGGAGGGGGTGTCCCACGAGGCGGCATCGCTGGCGGGGCACCTTGGGTCTGGGAAAGTTGATTTTTCTTTATGACGACAATCATATCTCTATTGAAGGCAGCACCGATCTGGCCTTCACGGAGAACAGGACGGCACGATTTGCTGCATATGGGTGGCATGTTGCGCGGGTGGAAGACGGAAACGATTTTGAGGCCATCGCCTCGGCCATTGATGAAGCCAGAGCGGAGGTCCGTCGGCCCTCTCTAATCGCCGTTCGTACGCAAATCGGTTTTGGGAGCCCCAACAAGCAGGATACGGCCGCTGCCCACGGAGAACCGCTGGGGCAGAAAGAGACGCTCCTGACAAAAGAGAGGCTGGATTGGCCCGCCCAGATCCCCTTCCACGTGCCGGAGGAGATGCGCAACCACTTCAGGACGTCGATCGAGAAGGGGAGGCGGATGGAGGTGGCGTGGAAGGCCTCCATGGACTCCTATGAAAAGGCCTATCCTGAACTCGCCGCCCAATGGAAACGATGGATGGAAGGCGGCCTCCCCGAAAGATGGGAAGATGCGGTGCCCAGTTTCCCCGCAGACCCGAAAGGCATCCCCACACGGGTGGCATCAGGGACGGTGCTAAATGCGGTCGCCGGCCACTTTCCGAATCTGATCGGCGGCTCCGCAGACCTTGCGCCGTCCAACAAGACGTTGATCAAGGGCGAGGAGGATTTCCAGGCTCAGTCTTACGGCGGCCGCAACCTTCGATTCGGTGTCCGCGAGCACGGCATGGGGTCCGTCGCAAATGGAATGGCCCTCCACGGCGGGTTGATCCCCTATGTGGGGACGTTTCTCATCTTCTCGGACTACATGCGGCCTGCCATGCGGTTGGCTGCGCTTATGGGAATCAAGGTAATCTATGTCTTTACGCACGATAGCATTGGTCTGGGAGAGGATGGTCCCACCCACCAGCCGGTTGAGCACCTGGCGAGTCTTCGGGCCATCCCCAACCTGACCGTGATTCGCCCCTGCGACGCAAACGAGACCGCGGAGGCGTGGCGTTTCGCCCTTCGTCACAAGGGGGGACCCGTGCTCCTGGCGCTTACGCGGCAGGGCTTGCCGGTACTCGCCCGGGAGGCGCTGGCAGGGGCCGAGGGACTTCACCGGGGCGGTTACACGCTCCTAGACCCGGGCAAGGGAAAGCCGGATCTGATCGTGCTTGGCACAGGCTCGGAGCTCCATTTGGCTTTGGAGGCGGCTCATGCGCTGGAGAAAAGGGGCCTGGCAGTCCGCGTGGTGAGTCTCCCGTCCTGGGAGATCTTTGAATCCCAGCCCCAATCGTACAGAGATTCGGTCCTGCCGCCGGAGGTGAAGGTGCGAATCGCCATTGAGGCCGGCGTGGTCCAGGGGTGGGAGCGGTATCTGGGAGACCGGGGGGCGTTCGTGGGAATGGATCGCTTCGGGGCTTCGGCGCCGTACAAGAGGCTCTATAACGAATTTGGCCTGACCGCCGATCGAGTGGTGGAAAAGGCACTAAACATTCTTGATCGTAATTGAACGTTTCGAAAATTCTACAACCAGATGAAATCAAACTGGAATAATGGGATGGTGGAATATTGGACGAGTGGATTCAAAAAAGACTCCATTCGGCTAAACCTATTTTTCCAGAATTCCATATGTTCCATCATTTCGTTCGAGCGAAGCCCTAAGTTTTGTGTTAGCAGGTTGAGAAAAACGGACGGCATAAGCGAAAGAGACCATTTCGCCAACATAATGGCAGTGGGAGAGTGATTTTGAAGAGCCGACGAGCGTTTTTGCGCGCACTGGGAGGGCTTGCAGGTCTGGGGGCACTGATCTTGACCCCTGTCGGATCGATGCTGCGATTCGCCACGGCCGGGGCAAGGAAACGTATCCTGCCCAAGGGGACGGACCGAAGCACGTTGGTCACTCAGGATCCCGCGTCGCTGGATCCGCGGAACCTCGACTTGACCCCGCTCAAAGACTTCGGGACCATGGGGCTGAGTGACCACCAGGAGGATCTGTCACAGTGGCGTCTAACGGTTGAAGGGGATGTGGCGACCCCGCTGCGGCTCGCTTATGAACAGGTCCTCGCCATGCCGGAAATCGAAAGAGAGGTCCTCCTGATTTGCCCCGGGGTCTTTGTGAACTACGGGCGCTGGAAGGGATTCTCCTTGAAGGCATTGATGAAACGGGTGGATGCGAGGAAGGGCGTGACCCATGTCACGTTTTACGGTCCCGAGGGGATATACAAGAAGACAGAGAGGTTTACCCTGGACGAGGTGTTGACGGACAAAGTCTTCCTGGCGCACGGGGTCAATGGTGAGCCCCTCCCTGTCCGGAATGGATTTCCTCTTCGACTGGTGGCCGAAGACCACTATGGCTACGAATGGGTCAAATATGTCGACAAAGTCTCCTTCGACTCGCCGGAGTCCGGCCATTAAACCCGAAATCATCGTGGAACCCGATGCTGAGGCCGTTGCCAATCGCGGCGCGGGTCTTTTTCTTAAGACCGCACAGGCTTGCGTGGACCGATTGGGTCGATTCGTGGTTGCCATCTCAGGGGGGGCCACGCCCAGGCCCATGTACCGTCTCCTCTCGGAAACGCCCTATCTTAATGCGATCCCGTGGCAAGGGACCCACCTCTTTTGGGCAGACGAGCGATTGGTCCCCTATGAAAGTCCGGAAAGCAATTTCGGCGCGGCAAAGGCCGACTTCTTGGATAGGATCCCGTTGCCGGTCCAGCAGCTTCATCCCATGCCTACCTGGTGCCCTGCTTCCGACGGCGCTGCCATCTATCAGGCAGAGCTCCGAGGGTTGTTTCAGCGATTCGGGAGCGATCGTCCGGTCTTTGACCTGATTTTCCTCGGCATAGGGGCGGATGGGCATACGGCCTCCCTCTTCCCCGACCCCGCAGGGGCGGTTTTGAAAGAGGATCCGGATATATGGGTCATGGGCACCAGGGGAGGGAACCCTCAGGTGGATCGGCTCACCCTGACCTATTCCGTGTTTAACAATGCAAAAGCGATTGTTTTTCTTGTCTGTGGAGTAGAAAAAGCAGATATTGTTAAAGTGATACTCGAAGATTATAATGGACATCTTCCTGCACAAAAAATTCATCCACCCAACGGTACGGCCACCTGGATTCTTGATCAGGGGGCCGCGCGCCTGCTGTCTCCCCGGTGAACCATATCGGGCCTCTGTGTTGGGGGGCGGTACTGGAAGGAAAAGGGGAGCGGTTCATGACCGGGCATCCACCAGGACGAGAAGACATGAACTACGACTGCATCATTGTGGGGGCCGGCCCCGGCGGGCTTCAGGCGGCTATCCATTTGGGCAGAAACAATCGCAAGGTCCTGCTGATTGACCGGGGTGGCGGCAGGACCTCCCATGCGAAGGAGATTGAGAATTTCCTCGCCCATCCCACCATCTCAGGCCGTGAAATGGTCCGCATCGGCAAGGCCCAGGCCCTCGGTTTCGGCGTCCATTTTGAAAAGGGTATCGTGACTGCAGTTAAGAAAAAGGAACGCTTCTCCGTCCAAACCCGGGGCGGGAAGACCTTCTATTCTGCCTTCCTCATCGCCGCATCGGGCGGACGCGACAATCTGCTTCCTATCGAGAACCTGCAACGGTTTTTCGGCACCGGGTTTTACACCTGCATCGACTGCGACGGCCACAGGACCACGGGAAAGAAGCTCATCATTCTCGGAAACGGCATGAAGACGGTCCGGTTGGCTTTTGGCGTGAAAGAGATGTACACGAGGGACATCACCCTGGTCCTGGTGATCTACGGGCCCCCCGAGGAGGTAAAGGAGCTGCTTGAGGCGGAGTCCATCCCTCTGCTGAAAGGCCGGCCGAAGCGAATCGTGGGCGAGGATCGAATGGAGGGGCTGGAGCTGAAAGATGGAAGGATCCTCCCATGCGAAGCGATCCTATCGGATTTCGGTTTCAAGCTGAACGACGACTACCTGAGAGGGCTGCCGCTCAAAAAGGACAACCAGAATTTCAAGTACCAGGTCAATCACTACTTCGAGTCGTCGGTGGACGGACTCTACATCGTGGGTCCGCTTAACACGGGCAATGACCAGGCGGTGATCGCGGCGGGGCAGGGTGCAACGGCCGCCATTGAGATCAAGAAGCGGCTGCTGGATATCTAACCTGATACGGACAAGGGCCGCCGGATGGCAGGTTTCAGGTGTCAGATTTCGGGTTTCAGGCCTGGCCCCTGAACACTGAAATCTGAATTCATGGTTGTTTTGCGTGCAATTTGGCCGCTAAACCACTGATGAAATCTCGCTCAACATATGGTGGTATGCCTCCACGGGCATGAGGTTGTAGAAGGCCCTTTCCACCACCTCTGACAAGGCGGGGTGGATGTGCATGCCGGAGAAGATCGGGTCCATGCTCCGCTCTTGGGTGTACATGAGGTTGACGATCTCCTGGATGAGAATGGAGGCCTGGGGCCCGATGATGTGCGCCCCCAAGATGCAGCGAGACTCCCTTTCTACGATGACCTTCACGAAGCAGCCCTTTATCCCCATGGCCTCTCCCCTCGCCGTGTCCTCATACCTCTCAAATCCTATGAGTATGTCCTCGCTCCCGGCTTCCTCGATGGCCTCCTTCTCTTTCAATCCCACAGCAGCGATCTCCGGGTGGGTGAACACGGCGTGGGGAACGGCCCGGTAGTCCGCCCTGAGCGGCTGCTTCAGGACAGCGTTATGATAAACCACCTTGGCCTCATAGTTGGCCACGTGCTTGAAAAGATGTCTTCCGGTCGCGTCTCCCATGGCCCAAATGTTTTTCTGGGTGGTCTCCAGGAAAGGGTTGACCCGGACCCATCCGCGTTCATCCGTTTGAACGCCGGATCGGTCAGCATGAAGAATGCTGGCATTGGATGCCCGCCCTACCGCCACCAGCACTTCGTCGAAAAGGCGTGTCAACATTCGGCCCGTGGTCCGGTCCTTTGTGAAGATCTTTTTTTTCCCTCCCTTGGCGGGCTCAACGCGGATCACCTCGTGATCGAGGAGGACGTCCATGTGTTTTGACATGTTCCGGAGGGCAAGCCGGGACACCTCGGGCTCTTCACTTGGCAGGAGCTGGGGGTTTCGGCCGATGATCGTCACCCGGGAGCCCATGGCGGAGAAAAAATGGCCATATTCCGCAGCGATATATCCTCCCCCCACGATGGCGATCGCCCTGGGAAGGGACTGGATCTGGAGAATGTCGTCGCTCGTGTAGAATCTTACACCATCGAGCCCCTCCACGCGCGGGACCAGGGGTCTTGAGCCCAGACAGAGGAAGATGAGCTTGGCGGTGACCATCTGGTCCAGGACCTTCAATTGGTATGGCCCCACGAACTCCGCCTGTCCGGGGTAATAATCGACGTTTTCCGAATGGCTCAGGCTCTCACGGATTTCTCCCACCTCCGCCTGCACGGCAGAACGCATCCGCTCCATGACCCAGTGGAAGTCGATTCGCTTGATCTTGGCGTCGATGCCCAGGTTTCGGGCCTCCTGGACCTGCCGGACCATGTCCGCCGGATAGATCAACAGCTTGGTGGGAATGCAGCCCCTGGTCAGGCAAATTCCTCCCGGATCGTCCTTGTCGATGACCGCGGCCTTGAGGTGCGGATCCCGATGGAGCATGGCCTCCAGGATAATCATGGCAGAGCCGGTTCCAATGGCAATGAGGTCATAGGTCTTGAGATCGCTCATGCTTTGTCTCCAATACTCCTCCACTCCAACACTCCAAATTCCCGTCCATTCTATCCCATCGACGCCCAGCCGACAAGGCGGAAGCCACGGCGTTTCTTGCACCATGGCGCTTACGGTTTGACATGCAGTAACCGAAACCGTTATGTATGGCCTTGTGGCGCTGCCAGATGGCGCAGAACACGACAGAGTGATCACGGTGGTGGTTTGGCTATGATGGAAGTCCTCGACTCGGCAAGATTTGTGGTGGAGAGGAGCAAGCGGGTCCACATCCATGAGCCGGCGGTGTCACGCTTCTGCGAGAACTTGCTCAGAGGGGATTTCACCGTGCCCCCCTGGGACCGCGAGATCCATTTTTTCGACGGGGCGGAGGCGACGGTCAATTACCTGTTCGTCCTGGACACCCTCAATTTCTGCTTCTGGCCGCCCCCCGGGCGACTGAAGTGGGAGATCGAGGATGGGGAGGGGACCCTTTCGGGTTACGGCGCACTTGCCGCATCGCTCACTCGGGCGGTCCAATCGGGGACGCCTGTTCTGGATGCTGGGTATCTTTCCAGGATCGATCTTGCGGGTTTGCGGCGAATTCTGGGTGGAAGAGGGGCCCTTCAGTTGCTGCCAGAGAGGGTGAAGGGTCTTAACGAGCTGGGGGCCGTTCTCCTCCGGGACTGGGACGGGCAAGCTGTCAAAATGGTTGCGGATGCCTGGAAGTCGGCGGCCCGGCTTGTGTCCTTGGTCACCCAATCTCTGGCCTCTTTCAGGGACGTGGCCACATACGCGGGCCGCGACATCCCCTTCTACAAACGGGCACAGATCCTCGTTGCCGACCTTCATGGCGCGTTTGAAGGCAGACAGTGGGGGGAGTTTCGGGACATGGAAAGGCTTACGACCTTTGCGGACTACAAGCTCCCGCAGGCCCTTCGAGAACTGGGCATTCTCCGTTACGATGAAACGTTGTCCGCGAGGGTGGATGGCGAAGCTCCCCATCGAATCGGGTAGCCCCGAGGAGGTCGAGATCAGGGCGTGCACCATCTGGGTGGTTGAATTGATCCGAAGACAATTGGAGAGGCTCGGAAAGGGGCTCAGGGCCTACGAAATCGACTGGGTCTTGTGGAATATGGCCCAGGAGTCGATCTTCAAGAAAAGACCTTACCACCGGACGCTGACGGTCTATTATTAGAATTTATCTTGTGTTAAAAGGGGATTCAGCGGTAGAATGTCTGTCAGACTGGGGGCGACAGGCGGGGGCCGGCCCCCTTTTGAGCAAGGCGGCGTGTGCGCTGCCACGATCGGGCCGGCAAATTTTGAAGCAGGGAGGCTCAATGCTTTATCTAGGCCGATTTTATTTCGACAGAGAGGATGCCTCAGGAGAGGAATCCTGTGGTCATTTTACCTGCCTTGCCAGGGCAGAGAATATAGACATGGCCGTTGACAAGTTCAGAGAGCACATTCATGAGCTGCGGCAATTGAAGGATCTATTTAGCGGGACGGTTAGCATCTACCTGGACGATGTGATCGAAATTGATAAGATACCTGAAAAGGCCATCGCCATCGACTACATCTCGTCATCGGAGAATGACGCTTACACCATGGCCTGCTCAATTCCTTCCGGGGATGTGGACGGATGCAAGGTTTATGACTGGTGCCCGGACGACGCAGAGGACGATGAGTTCGACCCTGATCCCTTCGTGGAGTTTGAGTGCGATCCCGAAGACAAAACGGGCTGCAGGAGAAAACGGCACTTGAGGGTCATCAAGTAGCCGGCTTTTCCAAAGCGCCATCAACATTTTCCTGAAAGGAATCAGACCCTTTGTATGTTGCTTCTCTGCAATTGGCGTAAAAGTTGGGAAGCGAATCGCAGAATATCGAATATAGAATGCCCAGTGTAGAAGTGAAGACTTCCGGGAGCCGACTTCGTGATTCGATATTCATCATTCGAATGGCAATTTCGAGTCTCCGTTTTATCCCATCCTCCCCTCCGACGACTCCTCCAGCAAACCTGCAACAAAGGCACATGTGATCCCAAACGGCAGATACCCCGCATACCCCAGGATAGGCATCTCAAAGATCTCGAAGCGGTGGACCAATGGGATGCTGTACTGCCATTTTGAAAGACTGTAGAAGTTCCACATCTCCCAGAACCATCCGCAGATGAGGGCTGCCAATGCCGACGAAACAACCACACGCCAGTCCCCTTCTCCAAGTGCACTCGATAGAACGTGGGGTTCTCCGCAAAGTGTCTGAAGCGATACGCCCATGAGCAGGGGTGAGAGCCATAGGAGCGGAAAGAGATAGCTGGGCCAGATGCCGATCCCGGCAAGACCTGCAGCGGCGGCCAGAAGGATCACAGTGGCCACATCCCGGCGGAGGGCCCAAGGTGCGGCCCGGAAATCAGTAAAGGCCCGCTGGATGCCTGATGCGGAAACAAGCCACTCGCTCAGACTCAGGACCGCGGGAAGAACGGTGGAAAAGGGGATAGTGGTATACAAGACATATTCCCAACCGCTGTAACCAGGGCTAGTATAAATCCAGTTATGAACAAACATGTTCAAGTATTCAAAAAACCACCAGAAAAAACCGCTTAACGGGAAGAGCAGAAGAAAGGATCGGGTCCGATGGATCATGAGACATCGACCGCTCCGCTGCCATGACAGGCCATTGACCACCAGGATGAAGGAGAGCCAAAGTGGTGTAAAGGTGTGGGGCTGTACGGGCGAAAACCATGAAAAGCGCGTCCATGCAAGGATCCAGGCTGAAAGGCCGAACCACAAACCCAGCCAACCCCACCATGGGAAGGGTCGCTGGGGGCGGACCTTATCCCAAAATGGCCGGCGAGTCCTCAGGTATTGGCGCACAAAAGGCGCCACAAGAGCAAGCATCACGGCCGTACAAGCCCCAAAAGCGAGCCAGGAAAAGGAGGCATGCGTTACATGCCGGGTCTTGGGCGGGAATTCCAGGTACTGGGATATGGGCTTACCCTGGAGGGCGACGCCCAGCAGGGGCAGGCCCAGAAGTGCAAGGGTCAGGACCGAGAGTCTGGCAATGCGCGAGGCCATGCCTGTGCGCCGAGCGCGTCCGCTTTCAGACGAGCATCCCATGCTGTGTTCACCTTCTCAGTGACCGCAGCAATGGTCCCCACAATTTGCGACCTCTGCAAGGGCCTTCACGACCTCCCGAGATTCCGCCTGGGCGATGCCATCGATGTGAACACGCAGGAAGATCGTTCCAGGCTGATCCGGAAGCCGGCGGAGAGGGGGGAAGATGTGACCAAAAAAGACATGAAGCTCTTCCGCTGGTATCTGAAGGTCCAGTTGGTATCCCACCGGTTTGTCTGCCAATTGAGCCTCAAAAGGGGTGAGCCCATGGGAGCCCACCCCGAAGACGAGCTCCATCTCCACTGCTGCGGGGGTCAGGTCACTGGACTCCAGGGATGTCCCTGCCTGGATCAGCAGGTGCACCTTCTTGAGATAACGTAACGCTTTCATTGCCTCTTGTCATCTTACAAGATACCGGTGTAGGGACGGGCGGTAGCCAGGTCAGGATAGCGACGCGTGCGCTCGCGGCATTGGACAAAAGTATATTCGTTATGGTTTCGGCTGTCAAGGATGAGCACAATTCAGTTTTTTCTTGACGAAGCCGAAAATACTCAATAAGGTGCGCCCCATAGTGGCCCGGGAGGGTGTTTGGTTCACATTTTTTCGGGTCGACGCTGTCTAACTGGCTTTTTTCATCCGCCGGAGCGACGACCTGAGTGGCAGGACCAAGCAACTTTTTTAAAAGGAGGTCGAGGCTTTGGCTAGTGGTACAGTTAAGTGGTTCAGTGACAAAAAGGGGTATGGGTTTATCAGTCAGGAAGACGGGAAGGACGTGTTCGTTCATTTCTCATCCATCAACGGAAACGGATTCAGGACACTCGCAGAAGGCCAGGCGGTTACCTTCGAGCTGGAGGAAACCGACCGGGGTCCGGTGGCAAAAAACGTGAACAGGGTTTGATTTTTTGGTTATCCGGAAAGGCATCTCGATCCATCGGGGTGCCTTTCTCAATAGGCCTGACACCCGTCAGACCTTTGACGGTGACTACCATCCGGCCTGAAAGAAGGCCACGGGTTTCCCTCCTCTCGCAGAAGCAAGCCTTTTTAACTATTTGATATTTGTCAATTTTGGGTTAGCCCATCACATGGCATGGTTCGTGCTCGCGTTTTGGCAGGACATTAACGCGTGACCTGTGTGTTGCCAATGCCGAGGGGCTGACTTCTTGACCCAATCAAGGGTTCTTCAACGAGCGATGGTTATGCTGTGGACCATGGGTTTGGTAGGGATCCTGATTGGATCCGTTTGCCCTCCGAACCCATCCCGTGCCCATGCGGCACCCGCGTCACAACCGGTGGGCGCTTTTGCTCAAGGAGCCGGGTCCGAACAAGAGCTCTTTACCGACCCTGACAGTGTCCATGAACTGGCCAGGCGTCTGGCGGGTCAAGGCGAATACCAAAAGGCTGCCGCTCTCCTCCTGCCGTATCTTTCCGAGCCTCTCAAATACCCTTCCATGTATTCCGACTATCTCGTCATCCTTACATGGGATGGTCGCAAGCGGGAGGCCTTGAGGCGATTCGAATCACTGCCGGCCCATTTCCCGAAGCGCAGCTATCTCGTCCGAAATATGGCACGTGCCTACTACGATGATGGGAACTTCTCATCAGCTCTGAGCCTCTACCGTGATGCCCTTGAAAGTTCGCCGGAAGATGGTGAGGCGCGGAAAGGGCTGATCATGAGCTTGATCCGTTTGAATAGGCTGGATGAAGCCCTCCTTGCCGTAGAAGGATTTTTGGCCGATGATCCGGTCTCCACGCCTTTGGGGTTGTCGCGGGCGGAGATCCTGGTTCGGATGGGGCGCCATGTGGAGGCCTTGAAGGATTTCCGGAGAGTTGCGGCCCAGGCGGGCCCGGAACGGGAGTCGGGAATTCTCAGTGAGGCGGACGAGCTGATCGAATCCTTGCCGGTGAAGGAGCGGGCCCCTGTCCTTGCCTCCTTTCGAAAGGAGGCAGAGGGGGGAGGCACTGATGCCATCTGGGACTACATCTGGGTCTTGTGCGTTACTGCCGATTATGAGGAGGCCGTAAGCCTGTTTGAGCGCGCCCATCCACCCGTCGAGGGTGCGCCCCTCCACGTGGTTCGGTGGCTTGCGTGGGCCCATTTCAAAGTTGGCGACGCCGAACAGGGTGAGGCTCTGTTTCAAAGGGTGCTGGCATTGAGGCCCAATGACGTGAAGGCGCAAATCGGGCTTTCCTATTGTCTAGCCTCAAAGGGGAAAACAGAAGATGCCATCTCACTGATCGATGCCCTGCCAATGGAGAAACGGGCAGGCACCGAAGTGAGGTTTGCGCGCGCCTTCGCCTGGGAGAAAGCAAGGCGGTTCTGGGATGCCATTCTTGAATACGAGGCTATCCTGGAAATGGAACCCCACAACCTGGCAGCCAAGAAGCTGAGAATACGCGCCTGGTCTGATTTGGGGGCCCGCTCATACGGACTGTGTCTCGCTCAAGAAGATCTTCCGGTGGCAGCTGACGTCCACAATGACATCTTCAACGACATGGCAGTGGATCGACTCAGATGGGATGAGCCGGAAAGAGCACTTCGTATCCTTGAGCCGCTCGCTCGCTCTGATCAGGATCAAAGAGCCTGGTGGGATTACATGCTGGCCCTCGCCGAATCGGAAGCCATGACGGAGCTCGTGAACGCTTACGAATTGTCCATGGGAGCAGGCATGAAACCACCCCAATGGATCGTTGAAGCGGTCGCGGGCGCCTATCTTTACCTCGAGGAACCCGAGAAGGCCCTCGTGCTCTATGAATCAGCCTTGAAAGCGGACCCCGGTTCCCACAACGCACGTTGGGGCAAGTTCGATGCGCTCCAGGAGGTGCGGAAATGGAAAGAGGCCCGGGCGCTCCTGGAAGAGATCGACACGGACACGCCGGCGTTCGACCGATCCGGTCCGCGCCCCCGTCCCAACTGGGGAAAGCTGGACGTAGCCCTCGCGAGGGGTTGGCTCCTGGCCTATGAGGGAAGGCTTGAAGAGGCGGAGGATTATTTCATGAACCTCCATGAACAGGCCCCGGCCAATGTCCAGATAAGGAGCGGGCTTGCCCACGTTGCCCTCTGGCGAGGGTGGCCCAGAAAGGCGCTGAAGGAGTTTGAAGTGGTCGAGGCCCTTGACCAGGATTTCTACAAGGCAAGGATTGGAGAGGCCGCGGCACTGAATGAGTCGGGCGAACGAGGAACGGCCCGAGAGGTCGCCGCGGACCTGGCCGAATCCCATCCAAGAGACAAACAGGTCCAATCAGTGGTTCGATCCCTTCAAGTGGAGGAGATGAGGCTTTCTTCGACCGATTTTGTCTTTGCGAGGGACAGCGATGAGGTTCAGGAGGTGCGTTTCGAGACGAGCTTGTCCCAGCCTCTTTCCCTTGACACCTCCCTCTATGGCTTTGCTTTGTGGCAGGAGTCAAAGGAGAAAGATCGGACGAGCCATTTTGAACGCGCAGGCGCCGGCATCGAACACCGGTTTGGCGGGTGGTTGACCGCAAGAGAACAGATCTCGGCCAACTATGATGACGGGAAGGACCCCGGCTCTCAGTCCACCATCACTTTGTATCCAAATGATTATCTACGCTTCAAGGCCATGTTTGACTCATTCACCACGGATGTACCCATGCGGGCGCGCGCCTTTGACATTGAGGCAAAGAAGCTCTGGGCGGAAGTCGTTTTCAGGGAAAGCGAACAACGAAGCCTGGGGCTTTCGGCCTCGCGCCATTGGTTCTCCGACGACAACGAGCGCGACCAGGTCCTGCTGGGTTACGAGCAGGAATTGATGAATCGAGGTAACTGGCGCATGAGGTTTTTCGTGGACCTATATGGCACCAGGAACTCGAAGATGGACGTCCCTTACTTCAACCCGGAAAGGGGTTGGAGTGTCTCCGGGACTCAAATGATCGAGCAAACACTTTGGCGCATCTATGAAAAGGTGTTCGTGCATAGAATCTACCTGAGCCTCGGGTCGTTCAAACAGTCGGGCTACAGTTATGAACCCGTCTTCGGCCTCCGGTACGAGCAGGACTACGAATTCTCCATGAACCACGCCCTGCTCTGGGGGATTGGGCTTTCGAGAAACGCTTACGATGGTGAGGAGGTCAACGGCATGACTCTGTACGCGAGCTACAAGTGGCGGTTTTGAAAATGAAAATGAGGAGATTCACTTTCAGTTTGCTCCTCCTGGCTGTTTTGGCCTCTCCTGCAGGGGCCGAGGTCGGGCCCGGGACGGGCCGGATTCTGGTCTTGTGCTACCATTCCGTCCTGCATCGGGCGGCCTCAGGGGATGGGTACGGTGTGACGCAGGGCCTCTTCGTGGAACAGATGGAATACCTCCGGACCCACGGCTACCGTGCGGTATCGGTTCAGGAGGTGATCGATGCCGGGGCAGGGAAGGGCGTGCTTCCTGAACGGGCTGTGCTCCTCACCTTTGATGACGCCTATGCGTCGTTTCGCCGCTTCGTTTACCCTGTGCTGAAGCGCTTTGGATTCCCGTCGGTTCTGGGTGTGGTCGGTGGCTGGATCGAGTCTCCGCCGGGAGACCTCCCCGAAACGACCATGTCTTGGAATGAGATACGCGAGGTGGCTCGAGATGGGCTGGTCGAAGTGGCATCCCATTCGTATGACCTTCATCGAGCCATCCAGTACAACCCCCAGGGAAACGTGGGAGCGGCCGTGAGCGTCCGGGCCTTCCTGCCCCGCGAGAAGCGATATGAATCCGATGGGGAATATGCAGAAAGGCTCCGTCTGGATTTTCAAAAACAGAAACAGGTCTTTGAGGAGAAGCTTGGATTCGCGCCCAGGGTCATGGTCTGGCCCTACGGGCGCTACAACCAGGCAAGTCTGCAGGTGGCGGAAGAGGAAGGGTACGCCCTTGGCTTCACGCTGGAGGAGGGCTTTTCCGACCTCTCAAACCTGCAAACCATCAAGCGGGTGCCGGTTCGAAATGGGCCCATGTCGGATTTCATCGCACAGGTAAAAAGTCCCGGTGGTCCCCTCTTTCACATGCGCGCGGTCCAGGTGGACCTGGATCTGGTCTTTGATCCAACATCAGAAGTGCAGACGGACCGAAACCTTGGGCGTCTCATCGAGCGGTTGAAGGCCATCAAGGTGAACACCGTCTTTCTTCAGGCCTTTTCGGACCCCGAGGGCACGGGAAATATCCGGGAAGTTTATTTCCCCAATCGGGTCCTATCAGTGAGGGCGGACATCTTCAGCCATGCCGCTCACCAGATGATGATCCGGGGCATGAAGGTCTATGCATGGATGCCCACGCTGAGCCTGGTTCTCCCAAATGCCCAAACCACAGCGGCCAATCGGGTCCTCGAGTCTGCAGAGGGAGAGATCCGAGAGAGCCGGTCCTGGTACCAAAGGCTCACTCCTTTTTCCAGGGAGGTGCAAGAGGCCGCAGGCCGGTTGTATGAGGATTTGGCCGCCCACAGCCAGATCCACGGCATCCTCTTCCAGGACGACGCCTACCTTACGGACCGAGAGGATTATCATCCTTCGGCCTTGGCGCAATACCATCAGGCGTTTGGGCGGGAGATCTCGGAAGCCGCGCTCAAGGCCGATCAGGATCTGGCCATAAAGTGGGCAAGATTCAAGACAGAAAGCCTTGTCCATTTCACGAAACAGCTTGAAGCCAGGGTTCGGCGTTACCGTCCCGAGGCACGATTTGCCAGAAACCTGTA
This sequence comes from uncultured delta proteobacterium, assembly GCA_963830155.1. GTDB lineage: Bacteria > Desulfobacterota > DSM-4660 > Desulfatiglandales > Desulfatiglandaceae > CAWHLE01. Next base: position 713,727 of record CAWHLE010000007.1, read on the forward strand.
TGCGAGCGTGCTCATGCAGCCGGCATCGGAAGAGTGGTTTGCCCAGAACTATGACGTCTTTCTGGCTGCCTATGATTACGTGGTCGTGATGGCCTACCCGGCGATGGAGGGCATCAAAAATCCATCCGAGTGGCTCAGCGAGATGGTCCAATCCGTCAAAAAGTGCGACGAGGGCATTGAGAAGACCGTCTTCAAGCTGCAGGCCTATGACTGGAAGTCCAAGAGGTGGATCGGCGACGCGGTGCTCTGTGAGCAGCTTCGGGAGGTCCTTGCCTCGGGGGGAAGGCATCTTGCCTATTACCCCGACAATTTCTGGCAGGACAGGCCATCACTCAAGACCATTAAGATCGAGATGTCTACGGAGACGTTTCCGTTTGCGCCATGAAAGAGGCTCTTATTCCCATATTTCAGTTTATCAGTGATTTTGTATACCTATATCCTCTCTTGATGAGCTTCGTGTGGATCGTGGGCGGTTTGATTTTCCACCATCGATTGGAGCGCAGGTCTCCGGAGCTGCCTGCCCTCGACCGCTTCCCTTTCTTTTCGATCCTCATCCCTTGCCACAACGAGGAGAAACAGATCATGAAAACGGTCGTGCAACTCCTCGAGCTGGACTACCCTGACTACGAGATTATCCTGATCGATGACGGAAGCACGGACGGGACGGGTGCCATCCTCCGCGATCTCTGCAAGAGACACGATAGGGTGAGGTCGGTGTACGTGAAAACGAATCAGGGTAAGGCAACGGCACTCAACGTTGCGTGTGCTGCAGCAACAGGTGAACTGATTCTGACCATGGACGCCGACGCCTTCATCGATCCAAAGGCGCTCAAGTGGATGGCGTGGCACTTTGTTCGTTTTCCTCGGGTCGGTGCTGTCACGGGCAACCCCCGGGTCCTCAATCGGACCAGCCTCATCGCGAAGATCCAGACAGGGGAGTACTCAACGATCATCGGCCTTATAAAGAGGACCCAGCGCATCCTGGGGAAAGTCCTTACGGTTTCCGGGGTCATTGCGGCCTTCCGCCGAAAGGCTCTGGTTTCGGCGGGGCTTTGGGACACGGACATGCTGACCGAGGACATTGACATCACCTGGAAGCTTGAACGCCGGTTCTGGGACATCCGGTACGAGCCGAGGGCCATCTGCTGGATTTTGGTCCCCGAGACATTGAAAGGGCTTTGGCGCCAGAGGTTGAGATGGTCTCAGGGCGGCGTGGAGGTGCTCAAAAAGCACGTGCGGGTTTGGAGGGACTGGAGACAGCGCAGACTTTGGCCCGTATATTTGGAATATATGTTCAGCGTGGGCTGGGCCTATGCGTTCTGGGGCTTGGTTATCCTGTGGGGGGCTGGCAAGGTGGCAGGGTGGCAATCCCTCAGCCTTATTTCGCCGCCGGTGCCCCCTTCCTGGACGGGCTCCCTCCTAGCGTTGGCCTGCGTCTGCCAGTTCGTGGCAAGCCTCTACGTGGATCACCGATATGAGAAGGGGATGTTCCGGTATCTCTTCTGGGTTATCTGGTACCCGTTCATGTATTGGATGATCAGTTCCATTACCGTTCTTGTTGCGACCCCCAGGGCACTGCTCAAGAAACCAGGAACAAAGGCGGTGTGGCTGAGTCCGGATCGTGGACTGGAATTGCTGAGAGGTAAGTAGCTGAGAGGGTGGCGCGCAGGCCGCGATGATTGCGGCCTGCGCGGGGGAAAACGATTTTTGCCAATGAGTGGGATCCAAATCATCGACAATCCTGGGCTGAAGGGTTTCTTACGAACCCTGACCGAGTGGACCTTTACCACGTTCATGTGGGCGCTCTGGATATACCTTTTTCTGCCCCTGTTGAATATGGTGCTCTGGTTGCTGGGTATCCATTACTTCTACCTGGAACTCATCGAAAAGGCGGGGTACCTACACCTGCTTTTCCTGCTCAGGGACACGGGGATCAGTCTCGTGGTTATTCTTGTCTTGCTTCGGGCGTGGGGCTATTATAATTACGTGCGTTTCGGAAGGAGAAACCGACGGAAGACCGTGTCCAAGACCACGGTGGACGAACTGGCAGGTTTCTTCCAGCTGCCGACGGATGTCATCATTGAGCTCCAAGGCGCCAGAGAGGTCATCTGGACCGGGCAGTGGCGGAACGATCATGCGCTTTGCGTCGATGATTTTGTCGATCCCCTGCGGGATGGGGTCTACGCGCTCAACCTTCCGTCAGAAGCCCGCCGGTCGATCCTTGCCCGGTGATGGCATCGTGAATCACCAGGTTTTTTCCCACCGCCATGCCGTCTCTCAAGACGCCGCCATCCTGTGCCACAGCCCTCCCCCCCACCGTTATCGTGCGCGGATACCTCCGACGCATGTATGCATCGAGCAAGGGGTCAGCAGCCTTTATGAGAGGAAGTGTGCGGGCAGAGGCATGAACAGCCTTTCGTCCGGTTGCAGCACTGAGCTTTGATCGGAAACCTTCAAGGATCCCCACCGCGAAGTCGCTCCCGCGGCGACCCACTCCGCGCTTGCGGCTCCTGTATTCCTCCCAACTGGATTCAATGAAACGCTGCACAAAACCGTGAACGTAGGTGGCGATTCTGAGGTTTTCAACCGTACCGCTCAATTCCAGAACCGTCCCTGTTTTCCCCTTTTCAACCACAAAGGCCGGGACCCAGATCCCGCTCACGAAGTAGAAGTCCCGAAGAAGTGCCCCGAGGTGGTAGTCCTCACGACGGTGGCGCAGTGCCGGTCTCCCGGCAAATACGCTCAAAAAGCCCCGTTTTTCGTCATGGGCCAGCAAATCCAGGTTAAATCGGCGGATCATCTGGTGGGCCTTGGTCATGGCCGCCTCGGCCTCGTGGGGGTTACTGCTCTTTGAGAGGGCCATGAGCTTCCGGATCCGAAGGAGCAGACTGTCGGCCAGCGTGTGACGCCCGCTCGCCACCAGAACGTCCAAGGGGACGGTTTCGACAGTGGCCTCCGGGCTTGCCCGAAAGAGCCTGCACGCCTCCCTGAACGCGGGACCATGGGGTGTCTGGTCCTTAATGTGGAGGACCTCGTCCGTGTACTGGTGAGCCATCTCGTGCAGCAGGACCTCACGTACACCATCCCAGGGGTGATTGAGGGCGAAATCGCGGCTGAGGCAAATTTCGCGTCTTTCGCTCAACCATGCGCCCAGCCTATTTTTCGTGCCGCGGAGGCTGAAAAAGGGTCTTCGGAGCGCTGACCCGGAGGCGGATGGGAGGGATGAGCAGGCAAGGTCCCATTCACAGGCGAGGCCTTGAAGAATGCGTCGTTCAAGATCGTTGGATGCGGGATTTCTATCGTTCATTTTCTGTCTTAATAGCCTATTTCACGTTTTCCCTGCAAGGGATATCGGGAGGCCACAGCCGTCAAGAAGCTCGCCTTGATTCGTCAAGACCATGACGGCGAAAGCGAAAACCTGTGGCAGGATCGTCCGTTGGGAGCTGTTAAGTTACATGGCATGGAAATCGCATTATACTTATGAGCCTGGTCGTGCATAGTCTGTGCGAAAGCGGGTAAAATGAGTTTTGGCGGTTCGGGGCGTTTGAGGCGTCCCGGCTGCAAGCGTTCTCGTTCCTGCATGGTTCGAGAATACGAGGTGGTGAAGCGACAATGAGGCCTCATTTCAGCTTGAAGAAGATCCTAACGTTCAACTTCATCCTCGTTGGGTTTCTTCCGATTCTCCTTGTGGCCGTGGTTCAGTCTGACAAAGAGTTCTCGTCATTCTCGGAGAGGATCAGGGATGTGCCCTGGGTGGGGTTGGGTTTTTCTCTTATTTTTGCTTTGTGCATGGCGAGGTTGGGTATCAGGAAGATCATGCGACCATTGCCATGGCTCATCTCCGACGCAAGGAAGATCGCCGACGGCGAATACCCATTGCAGAACCAGCCCACGACGTATCCGGAAATCGCTCCCCTCTTCGGTGAGCTCCGCATGGCCGCGGAGGCCGTCAAGACTCGGGAAGACGCATTGCGGGAACGTGAGGAGGCCTACCGGGTCCAATTCGAAAACGTCAATGATGTCATCTATTCGGTTGACCGTGATCTCAGGGTCACCGGGGTTTCCCCATCGGTCGAAAAGGTGCTTGGATACCGGCCCGAGGATATGATCGGGAGGACCCTTCCTGAGTTGAACCTCCTGACCCCGGAATCCCTGCAAGAGGCCATTGTAGATATCGGGCGCGGCTTCGCCGGTGAATCGCTCGGTATCGGAGAATACGGTTTCCTGACGGCAGATGGCAAGCGGCGATTGGGAGAGCTTCGAAGTGCGCCCATTCGGTCACGGAAAGGAGAAATCATCGGACTCATCGGGGTGGGTCGTGACATCACGGAGCGTGAGGAGGCGATTTCCGCCCTTCGCGAGTCAGAAGAGCGTTACCGCCTGGTCATCGAGAATGCCAATGATGCCATCTTCATCGCTCAGGATGGGGTCATCAAGTTTCCCAACCCCAGGACGCTCGAGTTGTTGGGGTACTTGCCCGACCAGCTTCTGGAGATTCCTTTTGCAAACCATGTGCATCCGCAAGACCAACAGATGCTGGGGGAAAGGCACATGAAACGGCTCATGGGAGAGCCCGTGCCCACACCGTACACGTTCAAGGCCATCGCCAAGGACGGCCGGCAGTTGTGGGTCGAGATCAGCTCGGTCAAAATCGCGTGGGAAGGGAGGCCCGCGACCCTCAATTTCGTCAGGGACATCACTTTTCAACGGAAGCTTGAGGCCCAGCTACAGCAGGCCCAGAAGATGGAGGCGGTGGGGACGCTGGCAGGTGGAATCGCCCACGACTTCAACAACCTCCTCATGGGGATCCAGGGAAATGTGTCCTTGTTGCTCTACGACATGGAACGCGCCCACCCCTTTCACCAGAGGTTGGAAAACATCCAGAGGCAGGTTCAGAGTGGGAGTAAGTTGACCAACCAGCTGCTCGGTTATGCCAGGAAAGGCAGATACGAGGTACGCCCGCTCGATCTTAACCAGGTCGTCCGCGATACGTCAGAGACCTTCGGCCGGACAAGAAGGGAACTCCGTATCAACACAGATCTTGCGAAGGAGCTTTATCCAGTGGTGGCTGATCAGGTGCAGATTGAGCAAGTGCTGTTAAACCTGTTCATCAACGCTGCGGACGCCATGCCCGGGGGCGGCGATCTCGTCTTGAGGACCACGAACGTGACCGATTTGAACATGGGTGGAAGACCCTATGATCCTAAACCGGGCAACTACGCCCTTTTGGAGGTGATCGACAGCGGTATCGGAATGGACAAGGCCACCATGTCCCATATCTTCGAGCCCTTCTTCACTACCAAGGAGATGGGGAGGGGGACGGGTCTGGGGCTTGCATCGGCCTATGGTATCATAAAGGGGCATGGCGGTTACATCGAGGTGGATTCGCAAAGAGGGAAGGGCACCACCTTCAGCGTCTATCTCCCCGCCTCCGGAGTAAAAGCGGGTGACGCACCAGAGACCCGGAAGACCGCTTTGACAGGGAAGGGGACCATCCTTCTGGTCGATGATGATCCCACAGTGCTCGAAGTGGGCGGGATGATGCTCCAACGACTGGGTTACGACGTCATAGAGGCCAGGTCCGGCAAGGAGGCCGTGTCATTCTACAAGGAGAAGCAAGATACCATCGATCTTGTGATCCTCGACATGATCATGCCTGAACTGGGAGGCGGGCCGACCTTTGACCAGCTCAAACAAATCCATTCCGAGGTGAAAGTCCTGCTTTCATCGGGATACAGCCGCGAGGGCCAGGCCAACGAGATCATGGCGCGCGGATGTCGCGGGTTCATCCAGAAGCCCTTCACCATGGAAGAGCTCTCCCAGAAGAGCAGGGAAATCATCGGGCTGTAACGCGCCCCTTTTTCTTTGACAGGACCATCTCCCCTTTCTTATAGTCCCCGGACCATAACCCCCATTCAACGAATAGGGAACAAGGAGGGTCAAGACACCTTGCGCTTTCGATTAATGGTATTTCTGATTTGTGCGTTGCTGGCTACGTTAGGCTTCTTCGATAGGATAACGGCTTTTGCGGCTGAAGGTGACGACTCGCTGCCTTATTTCGAACGCTTCTCGAAGGAGGAAAAGATCCTTTTCCTAAACGCCGGGGTCTTTGCCGCCATCGGTCTTTACGGGTTCTTCGAGTGGGACTATGGGGCCAACTCGCCCCAAGCCAACAGCGAAGGGTGGTTCGGCAGGACCACCAAGCACGGCGGGGCGGACAAGCTTGGCCATAGCTGGTCGGCCTATGCCATGAGCCACCTCTTTTCGGCCCTATACGGGCATTGGGGATACGAGCACGACCGGGCCAACACCTATGGCGCCCTTTCGTCCCTGGGGGCACAGACCTTCATGGAGCTTGCCGATTCCTTCAGCGATTTCGGGCTTTCCTATGAGGATCTGGTGATGGATTTTGCCGGCGCGGCCATGGGATACATCTGGGGAAAGTACCCGGCGCTCGCCAGCAAGGTGGATTTCAGGATGGAGTACACCCCGGAGATCAAGGACAGTCACTTCGACCCTTTCACGGACTACCAGAACCAGCGCTACCTGCTGGCCTTCAAGCCCGAAGGCTTTGAACGTTTGAGAGAAACGCCGTTGAGCTTTCTGGAATTTCACGTGGGTTATTTTACCCGAGGCTTCGAAGATCACGAGGAAGGAGGTCCCGACCACCGCAAACGCACGCTGTATGCCGGCGTCGGCATCAATGTGGGGAGGGTGCTCAGGGCCTTGACCGACGAGAAATATCATCCCTGGACACAGATCCTCAACTACTTCCAGCTCCCCTACACGGACGTACGATTGGATCACGATCTGGACTGATTTTCACGTCAGAGACAAAAGGCCGGAAAGAATTTTCTCGCACAGAACTCCACAAGGCATTTAACCAATAATCAGTCAGGCTTTTTTCTCTGCGCGAGACAAATCCGTTCCGGCTTTACGAGGTTAATGCACTGTGATCTTCTTCACCTTTTCGGCTTCCGGTTTCGGGATTTCGATATTCAGGACCCCGTCCTTGTAGTCCGCCTTGATCTTTTCCCCATCAACGCCGCTCGGAAGGGTAAAGGATCTGGAAAACTTCCCGTAGGCACGCTCCTTGCGGTAGAAGCTCTCTTCCTTCACTTCATTTTCGTGCGAGCGCTCGCCGCTGATGGTGAGGACGTCGTCCTTCAAATCGACCGTCACATGCTCTTTATCAACACCGGGAAGATCTGCCTTGACCACGATGTTGTTTTCATCTTCGTAGACATCCACCGTTGGGTTCCAGTTGGTCATGGCCATCTCGCCTCCGGCCTCACCGAAATCGAACAGGTTTCTGTCAAACAGCCAGCCCATTCTGTCTTGCCAGGTTTCCATCTCTCGCCAAGGATTCCATCTGATAAGGTTCATCTTAAATACCTCCTTCTTTTTTCTTTTGGTTCAACCACATCCGGCCTCTTCACAAATCGCTCCGCTTGTGATTATATGATAAACAGGAATCGATGTATGTCAATACAGTCATATTAAGTTTTTGTGTTGCATTACTTTTAATATATATCTATATTAGTAATGAAAAGAGGAGTGTGAAATTCAGCGGGTGGACGCGATTTGTTCCAAGCGAAGGCAAGGAGGCTTGCGCTTTGCAGGGTAGCTTGGGATGCGCATTTCGTCCAAACCCAAGGGGACGGGAGGTGATGCCAATATGAAAAGAGGCCGTGACAGCATGGAAGAAGACCGAGAGCTTCCCGAGCCCTCGTTTGCGGAACTGAGAGGGAGGCAGTCGGTCAGGGCCACGTTCAAGCTTACGGAAAGGTCCATCGACGCCATCAGCGTCCTGTCGGTCCATCTGGGGATCAAGCAGAAGTCTCTGTTTGACCATCTGCTGGCAGACCTTGACTCCTTGCGCGTGATTGCAGAAAGGGCGAGGCGGATGGAGCTGGAGCCGGCCAAGAAGGTGCAGAAGACCTTTGTCATTAGCCGAAACACGCTGGCGTGTTTGGAAAAGGTCTCCAGGAATTCAGATACGCCAAGGGATGCACTGGTTGAGTTTTCCGTGCAGCGGTTGTTGCCGCTGATCGAAGAGGAGCGGGAGCGGCACAGGAGACGATTAGAAATTCTGAAAGAGGTCGGTGAATACCTGAATACGGGCGAGAAACTCGTGCTGAAAGCCCTGAAAGCCCTTGGGGAGGATGATTACCTGTCGGCGGAGCTGGCATCAGCGCTTGAAGGGCTCAGGAGGACGCACTCCCACATGCTCTCTCTCGTCGAAAAGGGCAAAGGCATCGAGGCGCTTTGACCGAAGGACGGTCGACGCGCTCAGGTGATAGACCAGGACCACGAGCCCAGCTGGGGACTTGAGATTTCAATCTTGTCTCCAAGTTTAAGAGGGCCGATGCCGGCAGGTGTGCCGGTGAAGATCAAGTCTCCGGGCCGAAGGGACCACACATTTCCCACTTCCATGATCAGTCTCGGGATAGGAAAAATCATCTGCCCCGTTGTTCCCTCCTGTCTTTTGTCCCCGTTCACATAACAGGCAAACTGAATGGCATCAAAGCGAAGGGGCTCCCGGTATGGCGCCATGTCACCCATGGGGGCACTTTGATCAAAAGATTTGGCCAGTTCCCAAGGCAATCCCTTGGTCTTCATTTCTCTTTGAACGTCACGGAGGGTCAGGTCCAAACCGAGCGTGAGCCCGTGGATAAAGGCCTCTGCCTCATCCTCTGTTGAAGGCTTGCCCTCTCTCCCGATCTCCACCACCACTTCGGTCTCGTGATGGAGCTCCCTGCCGTGGGACGGAAAACGGATGGCCTCCCCTGGGTGTACGAGGCTGGAACATGGTTTCATAAAGATGACCGGTCTTGCCGGCATCGGGTTGTTGAGTTCCCGCACATGCTCGACATAGTTCCGGCCGATGCAGAAAATCCGATTTGGGGAGAAACTGTTCTTGGAGTGGTGAAATTCTAGTTTCATGATTCATCCTGTTTTCAAAATGTGTGGTTTATATCGGGCAGGTTGCAGAACTGCCCAAAGTTCATAAAGTGCGCCAAAGTTCATAAAAAAGTTGGAAGTGCCCATACAAATCCCGATCCGTGGGACGAGGTTTCCGTTCTTTGAGGGAGTTGCCTCAAGTCCTCAAAGGACTTCTAATTTCCTCGAAATACTACAATGTATTCCTTTCGTTAACATCCTCATCTTCCTTGGCCTTGCGAAAACTATCTCATTTCTGGACGGACACTGCGAGACCGTGCTCCCGTTTGTGTCCTTCGCGTTTGCGGTGAAAAAGCCAGTAAATTGGACCCTTACTCATCACTCCGCCAAGACGGACTAACTCACTTGCGCCACTGCGACCTTTGTACCCTATATGAGTGACCTTCACGCCTATTAGGCCCAAAACTCCCAATGCTCCTAACGGCAAACGTCATTTCCCGAACGTGCAGTTGGGATAGGTGCAGGCCCTGCAGTTGAGGCAGAAGCCCCCTTCGGCCATTTTGGCAAGGTCCGAGCGGGTTACGGGAACTCCGGCCAGCATCCTGGGCAGCAACAAATCGAAACTGGTCGTCTTGAAGAGGAGGGCGCAGGCCGGGACGCCCATAAGTTGGGTGTTCCCGATACGGGCCAGCAAGGTCATGGCGCCGGGTAACATTGGCGCCCCGTAGAGCATGTCCTTGGCCCCGGCATCCCGCAATCCCTCCAGCGTCAAGTCATCCGGGTCTACGGAAAGGCCGGCGGTGGTGATGATGAGGTCGGCGCCGCTTTCCAGTAACCGACCGATACTTTGCCGTATGGTCCCCCGATCGTCCGGCACGATGGAAGATCCGACTACATGGCAACCAAGCTTTTCCACTTTGTCTTGGATGATAGGTGCGAACTTGTCTTCGATCAGGCCCTGAAACACCTCCGTTCCAGTCACCAGGATTCCCACTCGGGCCCGACGCATGGGAAGCACTTGGAAAAGGGGCACTTCGCCCAGCACGGCCATAGCCTTTTCGAAGTCCGTCCTCGCCAGATAGAGGGGCAGTGCGCGGCACCCGGCCAGTTCCTTTCCCTTTTCGACGACCGTGTAATTCTGACGGGTCGCGCACATGACGTTCGGCACCAAGTTAAACCCTTCCAACCGACTTACGTCGATGACGAGGAGCCCATGTCGATCGGCCAGAAAATTGATTTTGCCTTCCCTGGGGGGCAGGGCGTAGGTGATCCCTTGACCGGCCATCACCTCGGCAAAGCGCTCTACGGCTTCGTTTTCATGGAGCCACCATCCCCCCGTTTCAACCGCTTCGTCCACATAGATGCGGCTTCGGCCCATCTGCTGAAGCCTGCAGATGTCGCCGACTGCGATTTCCTGCCCCGCCTGAAAGGCCGGGCCCTTGCTGACCCCCGGCACGATCCGGGTCATGTCATGGAGGGCCCGTTTGCCTACCGCATCCAGCACGGGTATGGCGGTTAAGGTCGGCTTCTTCCGGATAACGGCGCGATCTGCTTCCTCCAGGTACAGGTCCTCCCCCTGGCACTTCCGGCACAGGCTGCCATCGTGGGAAGGATATGCTTCGCCGCAGGCGGGGCACAGGGAGATGGCCTCCATGGCATGCTTTCCCAGGAGCCTTTCCGAAACGCGGATCGTTTTCGCCCCGCAGATGCCGGCACCGGCGGCGCGGATTTCGGCCATCAGGCGCCCCGAATCCTGCTCAGGCTTCGGTTTTCGCTTCAGGAGCCAGGCCTCGATTTCGGGCCAATCCTTCAATCGTGCCGGGTCCACATGGACCCGGGCCCCTTCCCCGGTGAACTTGTCGTACAGGCTCAGGGCGTAAAGCCCCCAATTGACCACCTTCATGCGCCCGTTACCCGTGCTGCAGGGCGTAAGCAGCTGCACTGCGTCCGGCAGGCATTTGCCCGTCTCCACCAGGGCCTCGAAGAGCGTGCCCTCTGGAAGGCATCCCATTGCGAAATCCACCATATACCCACCGATCACCAGGCCGGGGGCCGCATATCCGTGAAAATCGGTGGCACGGCTCAGGAATTCTTCAAAGGTGTAAGGCCCAATTTTGCCGGAATCGACCTTGCGCTTCTTGGTCGTCAATTCCATGGATATAACCCTATTGCCGCAATGAAGCAGGTTTTTTTAGATGCTAGCCAAAGGAGACGGGCCTCACTCCGCATCCGATCCTTGGTGTTACAACTCATGCTCGAAGAGACGCTCTTGATGATGGGCCTCGGAATCCCTTCGATCAAACCTCTTAAATTTTTCTTCCTAACTGGGTCATTTCTTTATCGACCTTGGTCACAATACAGCGTCTGTCGCTGCTCAACATCGTTACGAGTGATTCCTTGTCGCACGGTATGAGTGCTTCGGTAGGACAGAAATCAACGCAAAGCGGCCCCCGCTTCGAGGAACACAGATCGCAGTCGTGGGTCATCAGTGGAAAGTAATTCGCCTTCAGAGATCCGTTCACTTCCTGAGGGTCCAAAATCACCATTTCCACTCGCTGGTTTTCTGTTACTTTGTGCCATGTGTGGCACCCTACCAAACAAGCATAACACCCGATGCATTTATCCAGATCCACCAGAAGTGCTGATACGGTATTCATTTTGCTCCCCCCTTTCCTAAATCTTTCTAACCTTACAAAGCAGAGCGTGGGATGTAGGTGCTCCACATATGGGGTCTTTCGTAAAGACACCAACCAAGTCGTTTATTCCCTCCCAAGCATAGGGAAGAAAAACAACCTCGGGGGCCATGGTTGCAAGGGTTATCTTGGCGCTGAGCACCACACTGCCTCTGGGCGTGCTGAACTCCACCGGATCGCCTTCGTTGATCTCCAATTCTCTGGCCTTGTCCGGGTGAATCTCCACCCATGGTTCGGGCATCTGATCTCCCGTTAAGGGGATATTCCGAAGAACCGTATGGTGAAACAACATGGGCTTTATTCCGATGCTACCGATAAGGGGATATTCCTTTGCCAAATCCGGGCATGAAATCGGCGTTTCGAGCCCTTCTTCATACCGCGGCAGAGGATCAAAGCCCGCCTGCTCAAAAGATGTACTGTAGAATTCGAATTTCTTTGTTGGAGTGTTGAACCCATCTTTCTTATAGCTTGCTATTTCCTCTTGGGGAACCGTCCAGATGACGCCTTCCGGATGATCCACCAATTGTTGTGCGGGTATACCAAGTGGCTTCAACATTTCGTCCACGAACTCCGGCACGGTTTTCCATGGGAAGTATTCACTCAATCCGAGCCGGTGGGCCAAAAGGGTAAGGACATCCTCAGAGGGCTTGCTTTCACCCACAGGCTTCACGACCGGCCTCCCCAGAGCAGCCCACCACTGAATATATGCGTTTCCCTTGAAACCGGGGCGCATGAATCGAAAACGCCAAGCTTCCAAGAAACTGCTGAGAGGCAAAACATAGTCTGCCAACTCTTTGGCCTCCCGGCTCATGAAAAGGTCTCCTACGACCGTCAAATCGAGCTTATCCTTCATAATGCCGGCGATCCAATTCCCTTCCGGATAGGTCGTAAGAAACGCACTGCCCATGCAGAGGAGGGCTTTTAGGGGATAGGGTTGATCCGTTGACATGGTTTCAAAAAGATCCGGGTAGGTGACTGAAGGCATCGGACCGAGCTTTGAGTGATAAAATGTGTGCCTGCAGACCGACTGATCCATCAACTCGCTATAGAACTTATTTTTTAAAGCCAAGTCGGGCAGGGGAAGGGGCTTGTGCAGGATATGCCCGCCTTGAATGCCGAAATTGCCGGTGAGCCCGACCAAACAATAGATGGCGCGCGCTGTCTGCATTGTATTGGTTAATTGCTCCAAGCCTTGGCCAACAAAAAGCACGGCCGGCTTCGTTCCTCCATACAAACGCGCTATCCGGCAAATCAGCTCGCGAGGTATCCCGGTAATGTTCTCAACCTTTTCTGGCGGGAACTCATTCACGAGGGCGGTGTATTCCTTGAAACCATGAGAATAGTCCTCCACGAACTGCTTGTCATACAACTGTTCTTTGATAATGACGTGGGCCAACCCTAAAGCTAACGCGCCATCGGTACCCGGCCGAATCCGTACATGAAGGTCCGCTTTCGAGGCAGAACGGGAAAATCGAGGATCAATACAAATCAGCTTAACCCCGCGGCCTTGGGCCTTGCTGATTCTTCTCCAATAGTTCGGCAAGGAAGTTACAGCCGGATTAGAACCCCAGAGCACAATCAGCTTCGTGTTTTCAAGATCCGTTTCCGGCTCTCCACCCATGGTGGTTCCGGCGCTGACGACGCGGATGCCCTTGCACAGGTTCACCTGATAGGTCAGATTCCCAGAGCCCAACGCAAACATGAAGCGGCTGTCGTATAGGAGTGCCCCTTCCCATCCAGGGCCGGTTCCCCTCGCCAAGGCAATGGAGTTCGCTCCGTATTGGTCCTTTACGCGTTGTAGCCTTTCAGCTATGTCATCCAGCGCCTGATCCCAGGTAACCTCCTCCCACTTCCCATCTCCGCGGCGGCCGGTTCGTCTGAGCGGCTTTGTCAGTCGTAGCGGGCTGCTTACTAACTCCCCCGCCGCCAGTCCCTTTGAACATAGGAATCCCTGATTGTAGGGGTGATTTTCAGTACCCTTGATGCCAACAATTTTTCCCTCCTCCACATAAACATCCATACCGCACATTGACTGCGCACAGTTTGCGCAAACCGTTTTTATGACTTCCATGGCAAGACCTCCTTCCCAAGACCTTCTCAGTTTCTACGATTGTTTGGGCCATATATCCATATCTATCATAGCCTTACCCCTTTCTTGATGATCTATCATCGTATCTTATACGGATCAGCATAAAAACCTCTGCTGTAACTTGGTAGTCCAGGGTTTCCAATTTCCATGGTCGGGTTTTTGCTACGGGCACTCCCGTGAAGGGGTTTGGCAAATGAGGACAAGTGTAAGGTAAGAAGGTTGGGCTGGGACGTTTACGTTCGTTTTGGCCTCTCATTTAGCCCAAAAAGAGGCCGAAGTCAAGGCGAGATGACGAATCGGCCTAAGGCTCAAGGCGCAAGGCGCACGGGGAAAGCTAGAGGTCGGAGGACGGAGATGAGAGGTCGAGATGACGGACCGGCGCACGGCGCAAGACGCGCGGCACTTTGGATAGATATCGTTCAACTGAAGCTCAACCGCGCGTTTTTCGGCTTCGGCTGGTGCGCCTTCCTATCCGCTCCCTGACCTCATCAATGCCGACCGTCGGAGCATTTCTTTCAGCTTCTTTGGCCTCTCTGAGACAGCGAAGATCCTCATAATTATTCAGTTCCTCTTGGACCTTCAGGAATTCCTCATGGGGGATAACCACGTATTCTTTTTTTCCTCCTTTCTTATAATTTGTGGATTGAGGGTAACCGTGATCTTGTCCTTCGTTTACCGGTAGCCTCCCGGCGATGCCTAATGAAGTAGATCCTTTCTAGGGGTTACGACCCTGTATCACGGTTTCAGGGCCATCGTTGCTGTTCTCCTGACCTCCGGCAGACTTATCGACAAGGTCTTCTATCTCTTCCGCAGTGTGCTGAAACGGAGAAACCTCAAAGCGTGCTAGGGAGAAGATAAAGTCGGCCCTGCTCAAGCCTGCGACTTCGGCGCAAGCACTCCGTCCACCCACCGCGCTTCATCACCATGGCTCGGGTAAAGGGCCAAGAGTGAGGAGACCAATCGCCAAAACCACAGGTCGTTACCTGCTCTTCGCTAGAGGATAACCGGTTTAAAGCTCTTTTAAGAAGCCCTCAATGGCTCTGTTTACCTCTTCTGGCTTTTCCGCAAAAACAAAGTGGGTGCCCCCTTGTATTACCACTGCCCGAGCGTGTTTCATATGATTGGCCAGATATTGAGAATACTTTGGAGGGGTCATGACGTCTTTCGTCCCGCAGACGGCTAAAAGCGGGATACCGATATCGCCCAGTCGGCCCATGATGTCAAATTTGTCGCAAGCCCGAAGATCGTTCAACATGACGCGAAGGCCATTTTCTTCCGTTCGACGCTTCATGATCTCCGCCAGTTTCGGGTCGATAAGCGCCGAAGTCCCTTCAAGAGGAGATTGAGAATTGTCCTGAGCGGCAATGGCCTTTTCCAGCCCATCCAAGAACATGGGATGGACCCGAAGCCGCGCACCACTCCCAACGCTGATCAGCCCCTTTACCTTCTCCGGATATTTCAGACCGTATAGAAGTGCGATTCCCCCGCCCAGAGAATGGCCCGTGATGACCAGGTCCGCATATCCCCTTTCGTTGATAAAACCGTGCAGCCATTCCACGTAAGCATCTATGCTTACACAAGGCTCGCCAATCGGGTGACCGGGCAAGTCAATCGCCTCAGAGCCTTTGAAGTATCGGGTCTGGTATTGCCACGATTCTTTACAACCGCCGGAGCCGTGAATGAATATTAGTTTCATGTCTTACCTCAAGCTTGATGATCGATGGTAGGTACTATTTCTTTGGACTTGAGTTGAAAAATGATCTTCAGACCGCGACCAAAAATGGTTTGCCCAATCAAGAGTACGCCGGATGACTTGACGGTTGATCCGAAGGTTCCATGGTTCGACTGCCTTTGGGACGCAGAGATGGCCCTATGGCAAGGCGGATAGCCACTGGCATGCCGGGGCGACGAGGATCCTTTGGCCCTCGTTGGAAAACTCCCGAAAGTCTTCCTCTTCGTTGATCAGTTGGACCGCAGGGACATTGAGGACACGCTGGAATTTCCTGAGCGGTTGTGACGGCTGCGGTTCGGAGAGCTTCGCCTCCACGAGCAAAAGCGGCCGTCGGCCATTGGCGATGAGAAAATCGACTTCTTGCTTCTCCTTGTTTTTCAGGAAATTCAGTGAAAATGCGCCGTATCCACGGTCGTTCCAGTTTGCAACCGCGCGCCAGAGCTCCAAGGCAACCATGTTTTCAAGACGAGCCCCTGGGTCTTCAATTCTAGGAATATCCCACAGATAGATTTTGCGCTCTTTCTGTATGGCGCGGGACACCTTCCTGGTCCACGGTGCGATACTGAAGATCAGGAAGAAGCGCTCGAAGACCGAAAGCCAGCTCTGAATCGTGTTGTAGGAGACCTTTAGATCCGAGGCGAGGGATGGGACCGAAAGAGGGTTGCCCACCCTCGATGGCAGAAGATGGTATAGCGTCTCCAGATCTCCGATGGACTTTATGGCCGTCAAATCACGAATGTCCTCTCTGATGAGTTGTCTCGAGTAAGTCGTGGACCAACGTTGATAAGTGGTCGGCCGGTTCGCCAGGTAAGGTTCCGGAAAGCCGCTCATCTCTGACAACCGTTCCCATTTTTCGGAAAGGTCCCCGCTTTCCTTCGTGTTGAATTCAAGGGGGTTCTTGAGGAATTCATCCATGGCCCTTCTGCGATTCCCTACCTCGGCAATCGTGAAGGGACACAGGCGAAATTGATAGTAACGCCCGGCCAGCGAATCCCCCCCTTTCTGATAAATGTCCAGCCGTCCGCTTCCAGAGACGAGAAAACGGTATTTGCCCTGAAACTGGTCGTAGACACCTTTCAGATAATTCTTCCAGTCTTTGTATTTGTGGATTTCATCAAAAACTACCAGTGGAGGCGATGAGTCCTTGCGCTTCATCCCTTCGAAGAAGGTAGGATTTTCTATGAGGAGGGTCCTATCTTTCGGAATGTCCCAGTTGAAGTAGAGGCTGTTTGTAAAGGATTGAGCAATCATCTCCGCAAGCGTTGTCTTGCCTGCCTGGCGTGGACCGACGAGAAATACCATGCTCTTTTCACCGGCCAGTTCCTGCCAGATGTGCAGGTATGGAAACCTCTTCTCCATGTCTGACGATTATTCATACTGCTGAAAAATAGTCAAGACCATTTTTCATTGATATGAAAAATCGCCATGAGGGTTTCTTAAGCAGAACCGATTTGGTAGACCATCCAACCGTCCCTTAAGCCCTCGCGAACGGGGTGCGCTAGGTTGGAGGATCGTTTCACTTGAGGAGCGAAGTGGTCCTCCCACTTTACGCCTTCTTCACATACCTCTTCACTTCCTCCAGTTCGAAAGCCTGATCGATCTGCGACCGGGTCTCGACCTTTCGGCGTCTCCTGTGCCGCACCAGGTACCGGACGTCCTCCAGGATCAGGTAATAGGCGGGGACCATGGTCAGCACCAGCACCGTGGAAAAGGCAAGGCCCCACATGATGGCCGTAGCAAGCGGAGCCCAGAAGATGGACTTTCCGCCGACCCCGAGCGCCATGGGCGCAAGGCCGACGATGGTGGTAATGGAGGTAAGGATGATGGGCCGCATGCGCACGTGGCAGGCCCGCACCACGGCGACGAATACCTCCCCGGAGTGCTCCGCCTTGTAGCGGTTGATGAAATCGATGAGCACCAGGGAATCGTTGACCACAATCCCGGTGAGGGTCAGGAGCCCAATAAGCGTGATGAAGGTGAGCGGGTTGTTGCTCACGAGCAGGCCCACAAGGACCCCCAGGCTCACAAAGGGGATCGTGATCATGATGATGAAGGGCTGGGTGAAAGAATTGAACTGGACGGAGAGGATGAAGAAGATGAGGAACAGGGCCATCGCCGCTGCATATCCGAGCTCCACCAGCGAGGTATTGGTCTCCTCCTGGAGACCCCCCGCGATCAATCGGGCGCCCGGGTACTCATCCCTGATCCTCTCGAAGGCCTTTTGGGCGATCCGGTTGGCCTTGACGGCCGTCATGCGGTCTCCGCTGACGTTTGAGAGAAAACGCGAAAATCCCTTTTCCTCCGTGGTGGTGTCCTGTATGCCCGCCGTGAGGCGCACGGTCTGTTTGCCGTTATAGTGATAGATGTTGTGAAACCCGGGCACCAGGCGGATCTGAGCGACGTCTTGGAGCGAGACCTCTCCGTGGCCCGGGACCGCGAGCTTGAGGTCCACGAGGTCGTTAAAGTCGCGCCGGTACTCCGGGAGATAGCGGAGCCTTACCTCCTGTTCTTCCTCTCCCTGGTTGTACTTGGCCACCGTGAAACCGTGGAAGGCGGACTGGACGGCCATGACCAGGAGACTCTGGTCCAGGCCCATCTGCTTGGCCTTGGCCTCGTCCACGGTGATTTCCAGAAACTGTTTGTCCCTGGAGTAGTCGTCCTGGATGTCTACGATTCCCGGATGGTGTCCCATTTCCTCTCTCAGGCGACGGGAGAGGGCGGCTGAGGTCTCCCACGAGGGAGACTGGATCTTGAGGTCCACGTCCGCGCCCACCGGAGGCCCCTCCAGGAGCCTCTCCAAGACGATCCCGGTGGCCCCGTGCGACTTGAGCACACGGGTGGCCTCCCCGCGGAGCCCTTCCATGATCTCCACCACGCTCCGTTTCCTCTCCTCCGGGCCTTTGAGGAGAACGATCATGAGACCGAAGTGCTTGCCGATGATGGGCTCGTAGTTCACCTCTTTCATCCCGGCGATGGCGATGGGCGCATCCAAATCAGGGCCGATCTTTTCCTTGACCAGGTCGCTGAGGGACATGAGTGTGTTACGGGTGCGCTCCAGGGTCGATCCCACGGGAAGATCGAAATAGATGTTGAAGCGGGGGTAGACATCACTCTTGGGGAACATGACAAAGTCCGCCTGGAAGTAGAGAAAGAAGGCAAGCCCTGTGGACAGGACAATGACCAGGACGGAGATATACCGATGCCGCAGGATGGAACGCAGTACCGGATAGTAGACCTTCCTCAAAGGCTCGAAGATCTCCGGGCGTCTCCTTGGGGGACCGGCCGCCCTGGCCTTCGGGGCGAACTCCGTCACGTGGGAAGGTAGCATGCAGAACACCTCGAAGAGGGAGGCCGAGAGGGCGAAGATCACCACCTTGGGGAGGATGGCCAGGTAGCGGCCGATTACTCCCCCCACCACGAACAGGAGCGGGAAAAAAGCGGCCATGGTGGTCGTGACCGACGCGATCACCGGGGCCAGGACCTCTCGGCTCCCTTCCTCTGTGGCCTTGATGAGAGGCTCGCCCCTTTCCGTGTAACGGTAGATGTTGTCGAGCACCACGATGGCATCGTCCACGATGATCCCGAGCACCAGGATCAGGCCGAAGAGAGTCACGGCATCGATGGAAAGGTTAAAGACCCTCATGAAGCAGAAGGTGAGGAGGAACGAGACCGGGATGCCGATGGACGCGTACGCTGCGTTTCTGAGGCCCATGGAGATCCAGAGGACGAAAAAGACGGCCACCAAGCCCAGCATGGCGTTGGTCTGGAGCTCTCGGATTCGCTTCTTGATCTCCGTCGATTGGTCAAAGTAGAGGGTCGACTGGAGTCCGGGGTATTGGCGGGGCAGGTCTTTAAGTCTTTCCTTCACCTCGTCCACAATCCGGATCATGTTGGTGTTCTTTTTCCGCTTGACCGCAAGGAGGAGGCCCGGCTTCTTGTCGATGAAGGTCAAGGTCCTCGGCTTTTCCAGAGAGGGGGTGATGACCGCGATGTCCCGCAGATGGACCGTTCCCTCGGGACCGCTCCGGAGGGCGATATCGCCCAAACGCTCCGGCGAACGGGGCTCCCCCAGCATCCGGACATCCACTTCGTGATCCCCCATTTCAATGGTGCCGCCGGGAAGGTTCTTGGTCCTCCTGGAGAGGGCCTCGGCCACCTGGACAATGGAAAGGGAATAGGCGGATA
This sequence comes from uncultured delta proteobacterium, assembly GCA_963830155.1. Classification (GTDB taxonomy): domain Bacteria; phylum Desulfobacterota; class DSM-4660; order Desulfatiglandales; family Desulfatiglandaceae; genus CAWHLE01. The sequence goes on from CAWHLE010000007.1 coordinate 733,330, forward strand.
TCTTGCGGGGGTCGAGCTCCACCCAGATTTCGTTTTCCCGTTCCCCGGAGATCTCCACCTCCGAGACCCCCTCGATGTTCTCCATGTCATCGGCGATATCCTTGGCGATGTCCTGGAGCTGCATGAGGGGGATGTCGCCTGCGAGCCCCACCATGCAGACCGGGAATAGCGCAATCTCGAGCTCGATGATTCTGGGGACCTTGGCCTCCTCGGGCAGGTCGTCCACCCGGTCTACGGCGTTTCGGATCTCCTGCATGGCCTGGTCGATCTCGTACTCGGAGAGCCGCGTGTTGAAAAAGACGTGGATCTTGGAGGTGCCTTCGTAGGAATAGGACTCGTGGCGGCGGATCTCGGCGATGCCTCCCAGCTCGTCCTGAATTTTGTTCGTGACCAGCTTCTCCATCTCCTCGGGCGAATAGCCCGGGCAGAAGGTCACGATGAGGGCCTCGCCGATCGTGAGGTCCGGATCCAGATAACGGGGCATCGCCCGGTAGGCATATATTCCGAAGACGATGATCAGGAGCAGGACCATCCGCACCAGGACCGGTCTTGAAATGGAAAGGCGCGTGAGGAACATTAGGGAGTACCGTAGCTGATCGGGTCTCCGCCCTTGAGGCCGGAAGGAGTGGTGATGACCAGTTCCCCTTCTCTCAGTCCGGAAAGGATTTCCACCCTCTGATCATAGTAAGCGCCCAGCTTCACCTGGCGGAAAACGGCTTTCCTCCCCTCCGCCACCAGGACGCCCATCTTGCCATCTGCCTCCGCCAGCCAGGCGGACGGGATCATGATGGACTGCTTTCTATCCGTGATGGGGATCTCCACCCGAGCAGTCATGCCGTCCGCCATGCGTGAATCCGGCTTTTGGATGGTCAGTTCCATCGCATAGGAACGCGTGAGAGGATTCGCTGCAGGGGAGAGAAAGGAAAGGACCCCCATAAAGGTTTCGGAGGGAATGGCGTCCAGCTTGACAGCCAGGATTTTACCTCTCTCCAGGTAACGGATGTGGTTTTCGCTCACGGCGATCCTCACCCGCATGGGGTCCAGGTCCACCACCTGGGTCACGGGTGTTCCAGGTGCGATCAGTTCGCCTTCCTCTACCTCCCGGAAGGCCGCCACACCGTCATGGGGCGCGAGCAACCGGGACTTCTTCAACCTGTCCCTTGCTAGGGCAAGGGCCGCCCTGGCTTGTTCGAAACCTGCTCGGGCTGCATCGCGGTCCTCGGCGCGAGGACCTTGCCGTACAAGCTCCAGTTGGTGTCCGGCCGATTCCATCCTGGCCCGGGCCATGTCCACGCCCCGTTTGGCGGCGTCGTATTCGCTCTGAGAGGTCGCCTTCAATTCAAAGAGGCCCTTGATGCGATGAAAATTGTTCCCGGCCTCAAGCAAGCCCGCACGAGCCTCGTCCAGAGCGGCCTCCGCGATGCGGATCTCCTCGGGCCGGCTTCCCCTTTCCGCCTTTTCAAGCTGGCTCTTTGCCCCATCCAGCGCGGCCTCTGCCTGGCGGACCTCCAGGAGGATGGTGCTCGTGCCCACTTCGGCCAGGGGTTGCCCGCTCCGGACCCTATCCCCTCTCTCGAAGTGAATTCCTTCTATGGTCGCTCCGATCTCGCACGAGACATCGGTCTTCCTGTGGGCAAGAAGGGTGCCCACATACGACACCTGCCCCTCCACGGGGGTCGGTGCGATCCTGCTTACCCGGACCTGGCGGACCTGCTCCGTCGCTGGCTTCTTGTCCACCCCGACCCCGGTGTCGGCGCTCTTTTCGCAGCCTGAAAGCGCCACACAAGAAAGCAGATACGCCATCAGCCTTAAAATCGAACGAATGTCTTTCCCTCTGCTCGTCACCTGCCCTCCATTTCCCCAGCTATAGCCCCCCCGACCCTACACCGCATCTTCCCCGTTTTCATGGCGCCTCCAAAAAAGGCCGCGACTCGCCGGCCTTTGCACGCCCCCTCTTGGTGATTTCATTGAGGGTGATTCTGCGGGTCTCCTGTTTCGTGTTCCGGCCATAGATCGCAAACCTGGCCAGAGAGGTGGCATTCCCGATGAGGCGGCCCATCATACCAGTTCGGAAGAAATCTTCAAATGTTTACCGCAGCCCACAAAGAACCTGGTCATTCCTTCCCCACCGTCTTGAACAGACCGCCGAGGGGAAGATTGGCGTGATTCGTTTCATGAATATGGAAAAAAGATCGGCCACCACCGTGTCTCTGGAGAGAAAGTCTTTCTGATTGACAATGATCATAACACCATAGTACGACGGAAAAAATCGGCAATGTTCAGATAAGGTCGTCATCCTGTTAAAGCACAAAAGCGGGCCATGTTCTGGCCCTCGTACAACTATCTCGGGGGTGTCTTGAGATGAACCTTGCAGAAAACCTGGAACGTTCAGCCTATTTTTTTCCGGACCGCCCGGCCGTTGTGGATGGGCAATCCGAGACGAGCTATGCCCAGCTCAACAGACAGGCCAACCGGATTGCCACAGGACTCCTCAAGCTGGGGGCAAGACTCGGGGACCCCATCGCGCTCTGCGCACCCAATTCAGTGGATTGGCTGGCCTTTTACTTTGGCTGCCTCAAAACAGGTGCGGTCGCTGTGACTTTGTCGAGCCTTGTGAAACGCGATGAATTGGAATCACTCATCGGTCTTTCACAGCCGAAGATTATTTACGCGAGTGAGGACAGGCTGGAAGACCTGCATGCGGTCCGTGGCTCGGGCGTGTTGAACCACGTTATTGGCAAGGCGTGCGATCTGGAGTTGATGCGGTTAGAGGAAATGGGGTCTGACTCATTCAAGGCATTGGGTCGTAACCGGTCGGACACGGCGGCCATCCTCTTTACCGGGGGCACAACGGGGATCTCTAAGGGCGTGATGCTGAGTCACGAAAACATCAATACCGCCATCCACGATGTGGTCTTCAACGAGCGGTCGAGCGAACTGGATCATGCCCTGTGCTTTCTGCCGTTCAACCATGTCTTCGGACAGATGCACATCATGAACGCGACGGTTTTGAGTGGCGGCTGTCTGGAGTTGGCCCCCGGCTTTGATGTGGAGCGCGTGCTGGGTGCCATGGCAGCGGGGAGGGTGACCAAGCTTTTTGCCGTGCCTACGGTTTACGTTCGGCTCCTGGCCCGGGAAGACCTCGAGGAAAAGCTGGGGTCTGTCCAGTACTGCTTTTCGGCTGCGGCCAGTATGGCGGGGGAAGTGGTTCGCCAGTGGCAAGAACGTACAGGTCTGTCAATTTATGAGGCCTACGGCATGACGGAGAGCGCATCCATGGTGACCTACAATCACTACCATCGTCATGTGGTCGGATCCGTAGGGACAACGGTTGGCACTGTCGAGGTGGAGATCAGGGATCCGGAGGGGCATCCCAAGGCCCAGGGAGAAGAGGGAGAGATCTGCATTCGGGGACGCAACATCATGAAGGGATACCTCTCCGCGCCTGAAGAGACGCAAACCGCTTTTTTGGGTGAATGGTTTCGGAGCGGTGATGTGGGCGTGATGAACGAAGACGGTTACCTTTACATCGTGGACCGGATCAAGGATATGATCATCACGGGTGGCGAAAATGTTTATCCAAGGGAAATCGAGGAGTGGCTATTTGCTCACCCCGGGGTGCAGGAGTGCACGGTGATCGGTCTCCCCGACAAGGAGTGGGGTGAACGGGTCACGGCCTTGATCATCCCCAAGCCGGGGCAGTCCCTTGATACCCAAGAACTGAATCGTTACTTGAAATGCCATCTTTCCCCGTTCAAGGTTCCGAAGGAATACCGTGTGCTCGACGAATTTCCTAAGAGTCCTGCTGGGAAGATACTCAAGAGAGAGTTGAGAAGACAGATTCTCGATACGGTCGAGCAAGAGACACGGCGTTGACAGTCCAGAGTTTCTTCGGCATGCCGGATCACGCCTCGGCGTGACATCCAGCGTTGTTATTCTCAAATAATTATGCCGGATTCCGGCTTTCACCGGTATGATATCCATAAGGGGCGTGAATTCGGATTTCGAGTTCATCGAGGAGGGTTTACCGCATGGGAGATGCCATATACCAGGAAGAACATCAAATCTTCAGAGAAACTTTCAAGAAATTCGTGAGCAAGGAGGTCACGCCGAACGTATCTAAATGGGAAGCTGATCGGGCGGTGCCTCGAGAGGTCTGGCTGAAAATGGGAGAACAGGGTTTTCTGTGCCCCTGGCTGCCTGAGCAATATGGGGGAATGGGGCTCGGATTTGAATACTCCGTAATCATAAACGAGGAGCTCATCCGGGGGGATGGCTTTGGCGTCGGTGTTCCTCTGCATAGTGATGTGGCAACCCCCTACGTTTTTTCATTCGGAAATGAAGCGATCAAGGAGAAGTGGTTGCCTATGTGCGCAACCGGGGAGGCCATCACCGCCATCGGGCTCACCGAACCGAACGCGGGGTCTGATCTGGCAGCCGTCCGCACCAGGGCAAGAAGGGATGGGGATCACTACATTATCAACGGGCAAAAGACCTTCATCACCAACGGGTATTTTGCGGACCTGGTCGTTGTGGCGGTCAAGACCAATCCGGATGCGGGTCACAAGGGAATCAGTCTCATTGTCGTAGACAAAGACGCCCCGGGGTTTTCGCGCGGACGGAAGCTCGAGAAGATGGGCTACCACATGCAAGACACGGCCGAGCTCTTTTTCGAGGACTGCCGGGTCCCCGTTTCAAACCTGCTGGGTGCCGAGGGCGCGGGTTTCAGGTGCATGATGGAAAAGCTCCAGCAGGAAAGGTTGGAGGTCTCCATCAAGTGCCAGGTGATGGCTGAAGAAATTTTGAAAGAGGCCGTAAACTATGCCAAGGCCCGGGAGGTGTTTGGACGTCGCGTGGGCGACCATCAGTATAATGCCTTCCGGCTTGCGGATATGGCGACGGATGTGGAGTTGGGGCGCACCTTCCTCGATGCACTGATTCGTGATCACATCGAGGGGAAAAACATCGTGCAGAGGGTCTCCATGGCTAAGTACTGGCTGGGGGAAATGGTCAATCGGTTGGCATACCAGGCGGTCCAATTGCACGGCGGGTATGGTTACATGGAAGAGTATCGCATCTGTCGTCTTTCTCGGGATGTGAGGGCCCTTTCTATCTTCGCGGGGACGAGCGAGATTATGAAGCTGATCATCAGCCGCAACCTGGGGTTTTCATCGTAGTGATTAAGGCGCACATTTTAGCGTACAATTTCTGTAGTTGCGTTCCTGGATCCAATTACTACCTTTGATGATTCAGGTCTTCCGCGGAGGAATTTACCATGGCAGTGAAAAGGGCTGTGACTGCCAATCGCTTGGAAGCGATCCGTCGCATCCACCTGACGGTCAATGGCACGCCCTACGTTCTGGAGGTGGGAGAGGGGCCCGGTCGCGTCAGTCCGGCACACACCCTGGCGCACACGCTCAGGGAGACCCTTGGCCTCACGGGGACGAAGGTCTCCTGCGACCATGGTTCCTGCGGAGCCTGCACCGTCATTATGGATGGGAAACCAATCCTTTCGTGCATGACCCTGGCGGTTGAATGTGACGGAAAGACCATCCTGACCATCGAAGGGTTGAAGGACCCGAAAACGGGCGAGCTCGACCCGCTTCAGCAGCGGTTCATGGAACATACCGCCTTTCAGTGCGGCTTTTGCACCCCGGGCATGATCATGAGCGCAAAGGCGCTCCTGAACGAAAATCCCTGCCCGACGGAAGAGGAGGTGAAAGAGGCCCTTTCAGGAAATTTTTGCCGGTGTATCAGCCACTACCATGTGGTGAACGCGGTCACGGCATCCCCGCCCGGAGGCGAAGTGACCAGCACTAACGACAAGTACAGATACATTGGCAGGGCCATACCAAGAAGGGATGGTTCGGAGATCGTCACGGGAAGCACCCGCTATCTCAATGACATCAAGATGGCGGATCTGCTCTACGGAATGGTGCTGCGAAGCCCTCACCCCCATGCGCTCATCAAGCGGATCGACAAAGGCAAAGCCGAAGCGCTCCCAGGGGTGAAAGCCGTGTTGACCTGGGAAGACGTCCCTGACTGGCGGGGGGGCACACCCAGAAACACGCGCATTCTGGATCGCAAGGTCCGGTTTGTGGGAGATGCAGTGGCAATCGTTGCCGCAACCACGGAAGCGATTGCGAGCCAAGCGCTCGGCCTGATCCAGGTCGACTATGAGGTGCTCCCTGCCGTTTTCGATCCGGAGGAGGCCTTGAAGCCCGACGCCCCCCAACTCTACGAGGCGTATCCCGGTAACATCGTTACGCCCGGCACGCCCTTTTTCGGTCCCAGGAGTCTGAAGGAATTGGTCATGGGGGATGTGGAAAAGGGACTTGCCGAAGCCGACGTCGTAACGGAAGGCACCTTTTCCTACGAAAACTTGCCGAACCCCCTGCCCCCCGAGCCGCCCGGGGCAATCGCCTTGTGGGAGGAACCGAACAAGGTCACCCTCTGGGTGTCCAATCAGGCCTCATACATGGATACGGTGACCCTCTTTCATGTGACCAACCGGGAGGTCGAGGTGAGAACCATCGGGGGCCCCTGCGGCGGGAGCTTCGGGTCGAAATTCATGTCCTGGCAGGTCCAGTGCCACGCAGCGCTTCTGAGCCGTGCCACCGGAAAGCCCGTCAAGCTCGTTCTCACCAAAGCGGAACACCTTGCGGTATTCACCGTGCGCCCGGCCTCCCGCATGAAGGCTAAGGTGGGCATGAAAAAGGATGGAACGGTGACGGCGGTCCAGGGCCGGTGGCTCATCGACACCGGCTACTATTCCATGACCACCCAGGCGCAGGTTGCCGTCGGCTGCGGCGAGGTCCAGATCATGGTCCGATGCCCCAACTGGGACCTGAAGCCGGTGATCGTCTGCACCAACCGCAATGCGTCGGGCATCGTGAGGGGTTTCGGCGGCCAGGAGCTCAAGTGCATTCTCATCCCCCTTTTGAGCCTTGCCCTGGAGAAGCTCGACATCGATCCCTTTGAGTTTCTCAAGAAGAATTACGTCAAGCCCGGCGACGGCTATTTCTGGCGGGACGGCATCTGGTATACTTACAGGGGCGTAGACTATTCGCAGGCCATGGAGAAAGGCGCACGGCGCTTCGACTGGAAGGAGAAGTGGATGGGATGGCTGAAACCCACTGCGGTAAACGGCGCCAAGCGGAGAGGGGTCGGCGTGGGGGTCCACGGGAATGCCGACATCGGCGAGGATGCCTCAGAGGCGTATGTACGGTTGCATCCGGAAGGAAAGGCTATCGTATTCTCCTGCGTGACCGAGCACGGGACGGGCCAGCGGAGCAATTTGACGAAGATGGTGGCCGAGGTGCTTCAATTGCCGCTTGAAAGTGTCTCCATAGGACCTTCGGACTCTCTCGTCAATCCATATGAGTTCGGACCCGCAGGGTCAAGGGGGACCTATGCCATCGGGACCGCGGTTATCCGGGCGGCGGAGGACGCCAAAAGGAAGCTTTTTGAGCTCATTGCCCCCATGCTCCATGAAGAGCCGGGAGCGCTCGACACGGAGGACGGGGTCGTTTTTGTAAAGAGCAACCCCGACAGGAGGAAATCCTGGAAGACCATGTCCGTCGATCGAACGATCATGGGCTTTGGACGTTTCGAGCCAGACTATTCCCTCAGCAATTGCATGATGACCTTTGTGGAGGTGGAGGTTGATACGGAAACCGGGAAGGTGGACTTGGTCAACGTCGTCAATGCGACGGATGTGGGCCAGATTATCGACCCCCCCGGGCTCGAAGGCCAATTGAATGGCTGTCTCGGCTCAGGGGGAATCGACAGCGCCGTTTTTGAGGAAACGGTCATCGATCGCGTGACAGGGCACATTCTAAACCCCAATCTGATAGACTACAGGTGGCGCACCTTTAAAGAACTTCCTCCGATTGGCAATGTGGTTTTGGAAACGCCTTTTCCCACCCACCGTTTTCATGCGGCCGGGGTGGGAGAAGTGGCGACCTCCCCAGGGCCTTCTGCGGTGCTCATGGCCGTATCCAACGCCCTGGGCGTCTGGTTGCATGAGTATCCGGCAACGCCCGAGAGGGTGCTTCGGGCACTGGGCAGGACACCACCCGAAGGCCCCAGAAGAGGTGGGGCATGAAGACCTTTACCCACATCAACGCGAAGACCGTCAACGAAGCAGTAGGCATTCTGGTGGCGAACAAAGAAAAGGCCCGGATCAATGCGGGTGGCACAGACTTGCTCAGTCTATTGAAGGACGAGATCCTTTCAGACTATCCCGAATTGATCATTAACATCAAAACCATCGCCGGTCTCGAATATGTCAGGGAAGAGGACAACGCTTTAAAGATCGGCGCCCTGACAAAATTATGTGACATCGCCGGATCTCCCGTACTGAATGAGCGCTACCCGGTGCTGGCTAAAGCGGCCCGTGCCGTCGCAAGCCCCCAGATCCGCAATCGTGCCACCATCGGCGGAAACCTCTGTCAGGATGTCCGGTGTTGGTATTACCGGTATCCCCGTCACATCGGGGGGCCCATATGGTGTGCCCGAAAGGGGAAGGGACCCTGTCACGCCATACGCGGTGACAACCGCTACCATGCCATCATCGGAGGTAAGAAATGCTTTGCCGTCTGTCCTTCCGACACAGCCGTTGCACTTGCCGCTCTCGACGCCGGGGTCGTGATTGCAGGGCCGGGGGGAGAACGGAAGATGGCGGTGACGGATTTCTACAAACCACTTGGTAACGGGCTCAATATCGGTGAAATGATAAGAGAAGTGGAAATCCCAGCCATCAGAGCACCCACCAATCAAAGATTTCTCAAATTCACCCTGAGAAAACCCATCGATTTTGCCATTGTCAGTGTTGCATCGGTGATTGCTGTGCGAGACGGAATCTGTGCCGATGCCCGTATCGCGCTTGGGGCTGTGGCCTCAGGACCTGTCAGGGCGAGGGCAGGCGAAGAAGTAGTGATCGGGAGAACGATTGATGAACCGGTTGCCGGGGAGGCAGCGGATGCAGCACTGGCGATGGCACGGCCCCTCAGTAACAACGCCCATAAGATCGAGATCGCCAAAGCCCTTGTGAAAAGGGCCATTCTAGGAACGGATGGCTAATCGCAAGAATCAAAATTTGGTTCAAATGTGAAGGCCCAGTGCCTCGAGCTCGGATTCGATGAGTGCCTCCCAATTTCGGTTGGCCTTCGGATTGGCAGGGCTTGGGTGGGTGATGCCGCCAACCTGCACATCCATTCCGGAAAGGGTTTGCCGGCATCGCTCAGCTGAGAAACGGCCCACGCCCACAACGAGGTTCGGCCTCATGTGCTCGACGGTGCGTTTGAGCGCCCGATCGCAGACCGGCAAGAGAGCGGCTTTCTCATGGCCGGGCAAACGGTCCGGGGTCCGGTTCCGCCCGTCTTCTTCGAGGAAGAGCAGGGGACAGTAGTTGGCAACGAAGAATCGGGAGAAGAAGCGCTCGGGGGTCTTGAAGCGCTTCTGAGCCCAACCCCACACCCGCTTTCCGCTCACTTCGCTTCGCTTGCAGTCAAATCCATCCACCGGCCGCTTGGGGTGGATCTTCGGGGGTTGCCCGACTGGCCCCTCTATTCCGAGCCATTCTTTGACAGCCCGGACTTCTCCGAACGGGATGCCTGTCTGGGCCATGCCCCAGGGTCCCGGATTCATGCCAACGAGCAGGATTTCCCTTGGGGGATGGCCATATCGGGCCACGTAAAGGTCATAGGGAACCCTGGCGTATGTCATCGGGTTGTACACGTGGGAAATGGGCGGGCCGAATTTGAGCTCTCCCAGCTCGCGCACCAAGCGGTCAATGATCTCTTTGGGTTTCATTTCTTGGGTATCACGTATGGATAGTAGCTCTGTGCCACATCCAACCGGCCCAACTGGCCCCCGCCCAGCCAAAGCTGGATGATTTTGCTGTCGCGCAGGTATTTCTCCACGTGGTAATCGCGGGCATATCCGTAGGACCCCATCAATTCCATGGCGCGGTTGCAAACCATTTCGGTCACGTCGCAGGCGTAGACCTTGGTCGCGCTGGCACGGCCCATGAGGAAATCGTCGCCCGGATTTCCGAAGGCCTTGCGGTCGTTGAACATGGCCGCCACATGAAGGTAAAAGGCCCGGGCTGACTCGATGCCAATGGCCATGTCCGCAATCATGGCCGCTTGAAGCGAATGGTTGCGGACCGGTTTTCCACCGTAGGCGCGGTTGGAGGTGTAATCGGTCACGATTTCGAGCACGGCCTGAGCGTTTCCGAGTGTCATGGGGGCGCTGGTCAGCCGGCCCCAGCTCACGTTGTTCCGGAAGAGCTGCCAGTCGAGTCCCGGGCCGCCCGCCCGGTAGGTTTTGGGGACCCGGACGTTGTCAAAGTAGATGGCCGTGTTGACGTCGGTAACCCGCATCCCCATCTTCTGCTCCGGTTTCCCGAAGGAGAGACCCGGGGAATCTTTTGGGACGTAGATGAGCGCCATGCCCTCTTCGCCAAGGGCGGGGTCCGTAGTGCAGATGACGCAGTAGAGGTCCGCAATGGACGCCCCGCTCGGCCACATCTTCTCCCCGTTGATCACCCATTCATCGCCTTCCAGCCTGGCGTTAGTCCGTATGGTCTTGGCCTTTTCGGCCCCGTCTTCCACGTTACACCCGCCAGCCGGCTCCGTGATGGCCAGACACCCACAGCGGGGGATGTCTTCACAGAACATGGGGATGAATTTGTCCATCAGGACCTGGTTTCGCCCGCCCATGGCCGCGGCCATGCACCACGGGATGATGAGGGCGTGAAGCGAAAGCCCACTGTCCCCCCTGGAGATCTCCTCGGTGATGGCGCAGACCGTCACGGCGGATCGGATCCCCAATCCCCCGTATCTCTCGGCAAAACCTCGCTTCTGGACCCCAAGCTTGACCAGGCCTGCATAGGCCTTTTCAAAGGCCCCGTAGTCTTCGTCCAGTTGAAGCCGGACAGGCATCACTTCATTGTCGATGTACTTGCGAATGGTTGAGAGAAACAGCTTCTCTTCCTCGGATGTGATAAAAGTGCCGTACCTTTTCATTCGGATTTCCTCCTTTCGTTGGTGCCAAGAGCGGGATGTCTCAAGTTTCTCAGGTTTCCTTACCTTCTGTCAGATGGGAGCGCAATCCGATTTTTCGCCCGCCACTTTGTCGGGTCCGGCCAGGCGCTGTTGAGAGAGTTCAAGCGAACCAGACTGGTCCAAGCTTGCAGGGCTTTCGGATTATGGAAGAAAACGCAAATGCTTCAATAGATCAAGCGTTTTCCTGCTCATGGGGAGTGCGCTCAAATCACGGGGCCTGACCCATCCAACCTCATGGGCATCGTCGCCGGCGTTGGGCTCCCCTTCCACGTAGTCGGCCAACAGATCCACGATCACGTAGTGAAAACGGACCCTTCCGTCGCCGTCTTTTTGGATCGCATCGAAGGTGTAAACGGGATCACCGGCCTTGATTTTGAGCCCGGTCTCTTCCAGGATCTCCCGCTCGGCAGCCATCTGGAGGGTTTCTTCCAGTTCTACGCTCCCCCCCGGAATGGCCCAGAGCCCTTCAGATGGAGGCTTCCCCCTCTTGACGAGCAGCACGCGTCCTTCATGGATGACCACTGCACCCACGGCGACCCGTGGACGATCCGGGTATTCTTGGCCGCCTGGGGTATGAGATCCCTGTGGAGGGATTTGGAGGACCGTGCCATTCTCCGTTGATATTTTATGCCAAGCGCTTTCCCTGGTGTCAAACACGATATGGGCCAGTTCCGCGTAGTCCGCCACGACCCTGTGGGGCTCCACGGGGGAATTCATGGCGTCCATGCGGGTGGAAACCCCGGTGAGAATCAAGACGGTCCTGATTCCAGCGTTGATACCCGCCTTGATATCCGTCTCCATGTTGTCGCCCACAAGGACCACATGCTCCGGTGCAAGACCCATGCGTTCAAGTGCGATGTCGATGATGGCCCGTTCGGGTTTGCCGACCACGATGGGACTGACGCCCGAGGCAGTGGCAATGGCCGCCACAATGGCCCCGTTTCCCGGAGAGATGCCCCCATCGGCGTTTACGGCCTTGTCCGGATTGGTGGCGATGAAGCGGGCCCCTGCCCGAATCAGGCGGCTGGCTTTTTCGATTTTCGTGTAGTTGATGGCCCGATCAAACCCGACCACTACGTAATCCGGGCTTTCTGGGTCCATGGTGAGCCCTGATTCGAGGAGTGCCCGTTCGAGGCCCTCTTCGCCGATGAAGAAGACGCTTCCGCTCCGGAGGTGACGTGCGGTGGCCTGGGCGGAGGTCAGGATGTTCTCGATGTTGCACGAGATCCCATAGCCCCGCAGCTGGGTGCAGATCGACTCGGGGGTCCGGTTGGATCGGTTGGTGACGAAGAGGACCTTGATTCCATGTTCAGCGACTCGGTTGACGAAATCAGCAGCCCCAGGCACGGCCTGGCTGCCGCGATAAATGGTCCCGTCCAGATCAAGAATGATCCCCTGGATCATTGCACGGTTACTCCCTTTGTTGGATCGATGGCGCGGCTTGGCGTCCCGAAACAATGGGTTAGAGAAAGCAGCGCCCACCGTTTATGGTTAAGATGGCAGATCAAGTGACAAAGTTCAACCTTTTCGGAGGTTGCATGGGGCAGAGGGCAGGGGGCGAAGCACGCCCTGAAGCGCTTTTACTGATCACTGATAACTGATCACTGGCCACTACCCATCGAGCCCATATTCCCGGATTTTTGACAGGAGGATAGGGCGGCTGATCTCGAGCAGTTTTGCTGCCTGGGTGCGATTTCCTCCGGTTTGCTTCAGGGCCTGCTCGATCAGGATCCGCTCCATGGTTTTGGTGGCCTGCTTTATGGAAAGGCTTTCCTCTATCGTCCAAGGGGGTCGGGGTGTGGCGGACTGGAGGAGGTGGGGCGGGAGCTCGGCAGGGGTAATCCAACGGCCTGGGGCAAGCAGAACGGCTCGTTCAATCACGTTTTCCAGCTCCCGGACGTTGCCCGGCCACGGATATTCCATGAGCCGCGGCATGGCCTCGGAGGAGAGGGCCTCGATGCGCTTGCTGAGCTTTTTGTTGAAAAGATCCACGAAGTAGCCGACCAGGAGCGGGATGTCGCCACGCCTCTCTCTCAGCGGGGGGAGGTGGATCGACATGACGTTGATGCGGTAAAAGAGGTCCTCGCGGAAGTGCCCCTGGGTCACTTCGCTTTTAAGATCTCTTGAGGTGGCGGCAATGACCCTCACATCGATTTTGGTGGCCCCGAGGCCCCCCAGGGGGGAGATCTCTCCTTCCTGCAGCACCCGAAGGAGCTTCACCTGCAGGGACAGGGGAAGCTCTCCGATCTCGTCCAAAAAAATGGTCCCGCCGTCGGCTTCCTCGAACCTGCCGGGTTTGTCGCGGGTCGCATCGGTAAACGCACCCTTCTTGAAGCCGAAGAGCTCACTTTCCATCAGGTTGTCAGGGATCCCGCCGCAGTTGATGCTTACGAGGGGTCGCGGGGCGCGGGGTCCTCTTTCATGAATGGCCCTGGCGATCAATTCCTTTCCCGTGCCGCTCTCCCCGGTGATCAGGACCGTGGTCTTGTGGAGGACCACCTTCTCGACGAGCTCGAATACGCGGGTCATGGCCTCGCTTCGCGCGATGATGTTTCCGAAGGAGTATCGCTGCTCGATACGGTGGATCTTCTCCCTCAACCGGTTGTTTTCCTCCTTGAGCCGCTCTCTTTCCTCGGCCTTCTTCAAGGTGAGGAGGACCTCGTCAGGCTTGAAGGGTTTGGAGATGTAGTCATAGGCCCCCACCTTCATGGCCTCGATGGCCGTGTTCATGGAGCCGTAGGCGGACATCATGATATAGGTGCGATCAGGATACTGCTCGCAGGCACGGCCGAGAAAGGTCATCCCGTCCATTCGGGGCATGCGGATGTCGCATAGGATGCAGTCGAAATAGCCCTGAGCCATCCGCGCTAAGGCCTCGACCCCGTCGGAGGCGGTCTCTACGTCGTAGTCGGATTTGCTGAGAAGCGCTTCGAGCATGTGGCGCATGTTTTTTTCGTCATCCACAATGAGCACCCGCTTCTTTCGGGTCTCCCGAAAATGCCCTGTCATGGCTGAGGTCCCTCCCCATCAAGGGGAACCGTGAAGACGATGGTCGCCCCCTTGCCCTGAACGGACTCGCCTCGTATCTTCCCTCCCCACCCCTCCACGATGCTGTGGCAGACCGAGAGACCCAATCCTGTTCCCTTTCCCGGTTCCTTGGTGGTGTAAAAGGGGTCAAAGATTTTTGGGATCTCCTGTTGCGGAATTCCAGGGCCGTTGTCCGTGAGTCGGAGTTCCACCTCCCTTTCGTTACTATGGGTGGAGATGGTCAGGATTCCGACTGATGGACCGTTGTCCGAGATGGCATCGGCCGCATTGATGATGATGTTCAATAGGACCTGTTTGAACTGGCCGGAGTCCACCAGGACCAGGTCTTGGGTCGCGGCGAAAGACGTCTTCATTTCCATGTGACGCACCATGGGTTGGGGCGCCATCATTTCCACGGCGTCATGGATCATGCGGTGGACGCTCACTCGTTCCTTGTTGCCTTGAACGGGCCTTGAAAAATCCAGCAGTTGCCTGATGATCCGACTGATCCGGGTGACCTCCGATTCGATCCTGCCCGCATATTCCAGCCGGTCTCCCTCTGTGAGTTCCTCTCTCCTGATGAGTCCCACATACCCGAGCACGATACCAATGGGGTTCCCGATTTCATGGGCCACCCCCGTGGCGAGGCGGCCGACGCAGGCCAGTTTTTCGGATCGGATGAGACTTGCCTGAGCGGTTCTGAGCTCTTGATTGGCGCTTTCAAGTGAGAGGACGCTTTGTCTCAATTCCGCCCTGTTTTCCTCCAGCCGCTTCAACATCATGGTCAGGGAACGATGGAGCCGGCCGATTTCATTGGTTGCGGAATCAGAGACAAGCGCGAAGGAGTCACCCTCTTTAAAGGATTCCGTGATTTTCAAGAGCCTCTGGATGGGCTTGATTACGGTGCGGGAGAGCAGGTGGCCCCCAAAGAAAACGAGCAAGACCGTGTTGAGGAGGAGATAAATCAGGGCGATTCTCTGGGACTGCCTCAAATCCTCATAAACAGGTGAAAGCGGGGCCGAGATCGCCATTGCCCCCTGTAGAGACCCCCTGTGGTAGAGTGGAGCGGAGAGTTGGATGGTCTCGTGGGCCAGCCAGATCACGCCCCAGGTGGTTCCCTGAAAGGTCTCCCGCCCTTCCCTGGAGGCCAAGGCTTCACGTGCCGCAGGAATCAGACCCGCATCAAACTCACCCCTTGACCCTATGCCGATGGATTTTGATCCTTCCCGGTCCACGATCAAGGCGTCCGTGAACCCACTTGCCTTAAGCAACCGGGAGATCTCGGCCTGGAGCTCGACGGTCCGCGCCGGAAACCGCACAAAGCCGTCCTGATTTGCCAGTTCGGGATCTACACGCTGTTCGATGGCTTGGAGGACCACCCCGCCCAGATGCGCCTTTGCCCCGATCAAGTCCCGCTCGGAAAGCTTGATCATGGCTCCGTTGATGAGCATCATCCCCGCCATCACCAGGAGACAGAGCTGCGTCAGGATGGTGGTCCTCAGGCTGTTCAGTGCGGAAAGCAACGTCGCTTTCCTCCCTACTTAAGGAGAGAAAAATACCACCGGGTCAGTTCGCTACCAAAGAAGAGATAGAGAAAGGTCCCGAGGCAGAGAAAAGGGCCGAAAGGGATCCTGATCCGCAGCCCTTTGCCGCTCAAAAGCAGGGCGGCCCCACCGATCAGGGTACCGGAAAGGGAAGAGGCCAGGACGATAAACGGGAGCGCCTTCCACCCCATCCATGCCCCGATCATGGCAAGGAGCTTGATGTCCCCGCCGCCCATCCCTTCTCTCCCGGTGGCCCAGGAAAAGAGCAGCGCGACCAGGTAAAGGACGGCGCCACCGGCAAAGGCACCAATCAGCGACTCCGGCCAGGAGGGCGTGCCCACAAGGAGAGAGGCGGCCACTCCGGCCGGAATCCCAGGCAACGAGATGACATCCGGAATGATCTGATGATGGAGGTCAATGAAGCTGATGACCAGCAGGGCGCCGCTGAAGAGAAGGAGCAGCCCGTATTGAAAACTCAGGCCGTATCTGATAAAGAGAACTAGGCTCAGTAGACCGAAGAGGGCTTCCACCATCGGATAGTGAAACGGGATCGGATGGCGGCAATAACGGCAACGACCGAGAAGGATGATGTAGCTGACCAGCGGGAAGGTTATCGTAGAAACGGATTCTGCGGCCGCACTGGGGGCAGGAGGAGGGCGGGTGGACGATGGATTTTCCGATGGGGATACGGTAGATGCAGACGTTCAGAAAGCTGCCCAGCAATAGACCGAGCAAAAGCGCAAAGAGTGACATCATGGGTTGATAGGTCATGGTTCAAGGGTTGGCCGTGGACAAGGGTTACAGGATTGTTTGACCGAGTGGGCTCCTATCGTCACGCCGTCTGGACACGGTTATGGATAAAACAAAAGGGGCACAGATCAGCACACGGCTCGATCCCATGGGTCCAAAATGTCAATCGGCGCTTCGACCGGGTGAGATAAATCCATATGAATAAGCCAACCATTTTCAGCATTAACCCGGACAACCCGCAGAAACGTCTGATCGACAAGGTGTGCGAGGTTCTGGAAAACGGCGGCGTCATCGTCTATCCCACGGACACCTTTTATGGTATTGGGTGTGACATCAATAACAAGAAGGCCATCCAGAGGGTCTATCGGCTGAAGAACCGCCCGCTGAAGCAACCGTTTTCCTTTGTCTGTGACAGCCTGAAGGAGATCAGCCGATACGCGCAGGTGTCCAATTACGCCTATAAGACCATGAATCGCCTCCTGCCAGGCCCATACACCTTCATACTGGAAGGGACGAGGCTGGTGCCGAAGATGATGCTGACAAAGCGAAAGTCCGTTGGAATACGGGTCCCTGACAACAACATCTGCCTGGCCATCGTGAGAACGTTCGGCCGCCCCATCATCAGCACGAGTGCCGAGTACGACGACCCCGAGTCCATTGTAGAGGCCTACGGCCCCAATTTGGACCTAATTGTGGACGGCGGCGTGCTCTCCCAGAGCCCTTCCAGCGTGGTATCCCTGATCGACGACGTGCCTGAAATTATCCGGGAAGGCAAGGGGGATGTCAGCGTTTTTCAGTGATCGGAGAGGTCGGAATACCCGGCCCATTGATAGCTGATCCGCGATCTTAGACCCGCCAGGAAACCGGCAAGCGATCTGGCGGCCTCATCACGAAAGAGATCCAGAATTCTGAGGCCGGCCTTTTTCGGATAGACCAACTCGACGTCTCCCCGGATGCCGGCCATCTCCTTTGTGATTTCCACGGCGTCTTGGAAGTTGCCCAGTTCGTCCACAAGGCCAAGGGCCTTGGCCTTCTCTCCTGAAAAGACACGCCCATCTGCGATTTCCCTGACCTTCTCGACCGGCAGACCTCTTCCCTCAGCAACCGCCTTCACGAATTGCTCTTGAATATCACCAATGAGACTTTGGATCAACGCCTTATCCTGTGGTGTGAGCTTCCTGTGAGGAGAGCCGATATCTTTGAACTCCCCACTTTTCAAGACTTCAAATCCCACGCCGATCTTGTCAAGCAGCTCCTGAATCTGAATGAATTCGACAATGACGCCGATGCTTCCCGTGATGGTACCCGGATTGGCCATGATGTGGTCTGTTGCTGCGGCGATGTAGTACCCGCCCGAAGCCGCGACGGAGCCAAGGGAAGCGACCACCTTCTTGGTTTGAGACGTCTTCCGGATCTCTCGATAGATCTCCTGGGATGGCGCCACGGCGCCCCCCGGGGAGTTGATCCGGATGATCACGGCGCTGATGTCGTTGTCTTCCTTAAAGCTGACGAGCTCGGATAGGATGGTTTGGGAGTCCAGGATGGCGCCTTCAACGGAAATGACACCGATCTTTTCCCCAAAGGAGAGCCTGGAAGGGGGTCCCACCATTTTCAGGAGGACGAACATGGCTGTTCCGAGGAATAGCGCCACCCCTCCGAGAATGGCTATCACAACGAGTACGGGGTGCCGTTTTCGCGCCATGGGATGGTTGCCTGCGGCCGCTTCCTCAGGACTCTTCCTTTTCCGAAGCCTCTTCGTCCTCATCCGTTCCGCGGTCGGCGGCGAGGGTCCGGCGCTCCAGATTCATCATTTTTTGACTGAGAAGCTGACCCAGGTTGGAAGTGGCCTCTTTCTGATTATTCAGGTAGCTGCGATATGAGTCCTTTTCGCCGGATTCTTCGAGCTTTCGAATGGAAAGACCTATTTTCTTGTCCTCTCTAGAAACGTTGATGACCTTGGCCTGGATCACGTCGTCCACCTGGAACCGGGCAAGGGCGTTTTCCTGTTTGTCTTTTGAAATCTCAGACACATGGATCAATCCCTCAATCCCCTCCTCCAGTTCCAGAAACACGCCGAAGTCGGTCACGTTGGTCACCGTTCCGGTGACGCGGCTGCCTGGCCTGTATTTCTCCGGGACCGCATCCCATGGATCAGAGGCCAACTGTTTGATGCCCAGTGAAAATCGCTCGTTCTGTTTGTCAATGTTGAGCACTTTGGCCTGGACCAATTGGCCCTTCTTGAAAAGCTCTGAAGGGTGCTTGACCCTCTTGGTCCATGAGAGGTCGGAGATGTGGACGAGACCATCAATCCCTTCGTCGATACCGATGAAAATGCCAAAGTCCGTGATGTTTTTGATCTTGCCTTCAATGATGGTCCCGACGGGGTACTTCTCGGCGATGATATCCCACGGGTTGGGCTCAACCTGCTTCATCCCCAACGAGATCCGCTTGTTGGGCGCATCGATATTGAGGACCATGGTTTCCACTTCCTCCCCAACCTTGACCAGTTGAGAGGGATGCCTGACCTTCCTGGTCCAGGACATCTCCGAAATATGAATCAGTCCCTCCACGCCCTCTTCCACTTCCACAAAGGCGCCGTAGTCCGTGAGGCTTACCACGCGCCCCTTGATTCGCTCCCCCACCGGGAATTTCCGATCCGCCTCGGTCCAGGGGTCCGGCGTGAGCTGTTTGATACCGAGGGAGACTCGCTCCTTTTCCTTATCGAAGTGGAGGATCTTGACCCGGATCTTGTCACCCGACATGGAAAAGCTCTGATGGATGCCCCACTCTCCCCCAGGAGATGTCCGTGATGTGCACCAACCCATCGATCCCGCCCAGGTCAATAAAAAGCCCATAGTCGGTGATGTTCTTGACAGCGCCATCCATGATCTTGTCTTCTTCCAGGATTTCCAGTGTCTTTTCCCTCAGGGCCATCCGTTCGCTTTCCAGGATGACCCGTCTGGACAGGACGATGTTCCCTCTCCGTTTGTTGTACTTAACGATCTTGAACTCATGTTCCGTGCCGATCAGTGCGTCCATATCCCTCACGGGTCTGAGGTCAATCTGCGACCCAGGCAGAAAGGCCTGAAGCCCGATGTCCACGGCCAATCCCCCTTTGACCCGGGACACGATCTTCCCCTTGATGGTTCCGTCCTGGTCGTAGATGGCGCGAACATGGTCCCAGATTTTGATTTTGGCAGCCTTTTCCTTCGAAAGGATGATGGTCCCGTCCCCGCTCTCTTTCCGTTCTAAGAGCACGTCCACCTTCTGACCCACTTCGGCCGTGAGGTTTCCCTTTGCGTCAATGAACTCGTTGATGGGGATCTGCCCTTCGGATTTGTACCCGATGTCCACAAGGACAAACTCCTTGTCGACTTGGACGATCGTACCTCTCACCACTTCCCCTTCCTGGATGCTTTTCAGGCTCTCCTCGTAAAGCTCCAGGAAGCTCTCGCCTTCCTGGCTTTCCTCGGCAGGCTTTTGGGATTTGGCAGGTGAAGTGCCGTCCGGATCGGCTGAATCCTGGTCGGATCCGAATTCTAATTGTTCGCTGGGAAAAGTCTCTTGGTCTTGGCTGTCGTGGTTTGTTGGTTTTTGCATCAAAGTGAACACCCCCCCTAGATCGATTTACCCTCCGGAAAGCTCAAATTTGAGAAAATATCAAAATACGCAAAGCAGTTCAACTATTTATTTTGTGTCCATATTTATTCAACCATCCATCCGCGTGGCAAAACCGCTATTGCATCCTTTCGTGGCTCAAGGCTCCGGGTTTCCTAGCCCTATGGCCCAGGTGGTGGAGGATCTTCTGAACCACTTCCTTCACCGGCAGGGCCGTGGTGTCGATCCGGACTGCATCTGGAGCGGGGCGAAGCGGCGCAATCTCCCTGGTTTGGTCCTGTTCGTCACGCCTTCTGAGCTCAGTGGCCACGACTGTTTTGTTCACCGGTTCGCCGCGGAGGACCCGTTCCCTGTAACGTCTCTCCGCCCGGGCCTCCGGTGAGGCCGTCAGAAAGAACTTGTGATTGGCCCCTGGAAAGACAACGGTTCCCATGTCCCGTCCTTCGGCAATGACCTTCAGCCCGGCGGCGATGTTCCGCTGCATGACGGTCATGGCCTCTCGGACCTCCTTTACTGCAGAGACCCTGGATGAACCCATGTCCATTTCCGGGCTTCTGATGGACTGGGAGATGTCCTCTTCTCCCATAAAAATATGGGGTTGGCTCCCCCTTCTCTCGAAGCGGAGCGCCAGGCGCTGACAGAGAGCGGAAAGTTTGCCGCCATCGTCCAGCGCGATGCCGGCCCTTGTTGCCGCCAGTGCAACGGCCCGGTACATGGCCCCCGTGTCAAGATAAAAGAACCCTAATTTTTCCGCCAGCAGGCGACTTACCGTGCTTTTCCCGGATCCGGCGGGGCCGTCAATGGTGATCACATCGCCCATGTCGTCAACCCCCGATGACCTTTTTCAATGCGTTCAGGAAACGATCATTTTCCTCGGGCAGTCCAACGTTGATCCTGATGAAACCAGGGAGGCCATAACTGTCCATGGGGCGGACAATGACCCCTTCCCGCAGCATGCGTTCATAGGTCGTCCTGCCTCCCAGGGGGACTTTGATCAAAAAGAAATTGGTCTGTGTGGGCACAAATTCGAGACCAAGGTGGCTTAGTTGGTCATACAGGTAAAGGAGCCCCTCTTTGACAAGTTTCAGGGTCTTTTCGACGAACGATAAATCGCCAAGGGCGGCCTCTGCGGCGGCAAGGGCAAGGGCATTTGCGTTGAACGGCTGCCTCACCCGATTGAGGTAGTCCACAATCCTCTTGGAAGAAAGACCGTATCCCATCCGAATGCCTGCAAGGCCGTAAAGTTTCGAAAAGGTCCTCAGGACGATCAGCAGGGGGTGGGCGTTCAGCAGTTGGAGGCCGTCTGCCACATCGGAATCGGAGGCGAATTCGATGTATGCCTCGTCAAGGACAACGACCAGGTCTTTGGGGATCTGTTTAAGAAAACCAAGCAGCGCCCTTTCTGTGAGCGCCGCACCGGTTGGGTTGTTGGGGTTGTTTATGAACACGATTTTGGTATCGGCCCGGATGGCGGCTGCAATGGCCACAAGATCTATCCCGTAATCGACCAGCGGAACGGATGTGATTTCTCCTCCGGCCCCTTTCACGATCTTCTCGTACACGAGAAATGTGGGGAGCGGCTGAACCGCATGTCCCCCGGGCGAGAGAAAGGTGCGAACGGAGAGCTCAATGATCTCGTTCGATCCGTTGCCAAGGACAATCTGATCCATCGGGAGACCTAACTTGCGGCTCAATGCCGCCTTGAGATAGAACCCGCTCCCATCGGGATAACGGTGAAGGGTGCTCAGTCGATCGCGGATGGCTTCTACGGCAAGGGGGGACGGGCCAAGCGGGTTCTCATTGGAGGCCAGTTTGATGGAGCCCTTGATGCCGAGCTCTCTCTCCAACTCCTCAATGGGCTTTCCGGGGGGGTACGGGACAAGGGTTTCAATCCCTTCACGCGTCAAGGTTCTCATGGGTATCTCCTGACCACTATGAAAAATTTTGTATCTATAATATAAAGGGTTGGGGATGTAAATTCCAAACTATCCGTTTTCAGGGCCATGTTCCTGGGGACGGGAACGCGGCCAATCTCTTGACTTCCAGCGCCCGTCTGGTTATGGTAACATAATTAGACTGGTCTTGATGGCCGGGTCGGATGTCTATCCGCCGAACCGCAAGGCCGGAGAGTGGGGTTGAATCACGGGTGCCGGCTGACGATCGTTTCAAAGTCGGAGGGCGAACCGGTATTTTGAGCATTGACGCTGGGGGGGGCATGAACAAATCTCAATTGATCGAAACACTTTCCAGGATAGAAGACCTCCCGCTTAAGAAGGCGGAAGAGGTTGTCAACACCGTTTTTGGGGACATGGAAAGGGCACTGATCGAGGGCGAACGGGTTGAGATCAGGGGCCTTGGTAGTTTCAAGGTCAAGCAATATGATGGGTATAAAGGAAGAAACCCCAAGAGCGGCGAGATTATCGAGGTATCCCCCAAGAAGCTTCCTTTCTTCAAGGTAGGGAAGGAACTAAAAGAACGCGTGGACCTCTTCTAGAGGCGATGATCCTGCCTTGGTCGTGCTAGACGGGGAGCTAGCGGTGCCCTGTAGCCCGAAATCCGCTCATGCGGGGTTGAACCTCCTTAGGGAAGACCTCGTTTTGCGGGCTCTCTGCTTGCGACAGGGGTGAAGATGGAACTCACGTAACAGACGCTTATGAACCCCGTCAGGTCCGGAAGGAAGCAGCGGTAAATAGGGCGGTCTGTGTCGCGAGCCAATCTATCTTTTTTCTCCTTCGGAACAGTGGCCCCAGGCGACGGTTGGACTAAGGATGCACGACCAAGGATCTTCAATTCCTTTCACATCTTCATCCTGCCCCACTTCTCATTTTTTCCCGCGGGTAACGATCCGCTCCAGTTCCGAGCTCATCTGGAAAAATGAACCCCTCATGTCTTTCCGCTATCCCAATTTATCCGCAAGGCGGGAGCTGAACCATGGGGTTTTCGCCAGGCATGGCGGTCTGAGCGGTCCCCCGTATGGGACCCTCAATGTGAGCTTTTCGGTGGGGGATCAGACGGAGCATGTTCAAGGGAATCTTACGCGGGTGCAAAGTGAGATTGGAGGCGCCCGACTCATTTACCTCAACCAGTTGCACGGGAAAGGGATCCATGTCTTTCGTGGTGCGGCAAGCCTCCCCTCGGGCAACCATTTGTCGGGCGACGCCATGATCACCGATGTTCCCGGAGTGGGGCTCATGATCAAGCAGGCCGACTGCCAGAGCGTGATCCTCTATGATCCCGAAACCCGGGTTGTGGCCAATGTCCACTGCGGATGGCGTGGAAATGTCCAAAATATCCTGGGAGGGGTCGTGGCTCGCTTGGGGCAGGATTTTTCATGCACGCCTTCTCGGATTCTGGCGGCCATCGGACCTTCCCTTGGACCCTGTTGCGGCGAGTTCATGGACCACAAAAAGATCTTTCCGCGCGAATTCGAGCAATTCATGGTCCGGGAGCACTTTTTTGATATGTGGGCCATCAGCTGCCGACAGCTCATTGACGCAGGACTGCTGGCAGAAAACATCGAGCTCGCGTCCATCTGCACCCGCTGTCGGACAGACCTCTTCTTCTCTTATCGTGGAGAGGGGGTGACAGGCCGGTTTTGTACGGTGGTCATGCTCAACGAACGGTTTTCTGGTCAGGCGGGGAAGACCCATTTAGCCTGAAATTCTCCCTACCCAGAACATCGTGGAGGTGAACGATCCCCTTGACTTTTTTGTGCTCGTCCACGATTGCAAGATGGGTGATCGCGTGGCGCTCCATGATGCCCAGGGCCTCAGCCGCGGTCTGATCTTCATCGATCGTCTTGGTGGCGGAAGACATAACATCCTCTACGGGGATGTGGTGGACATCTTCTTTCATGAGAAGGGCACGCCTCAAGTCCCCGTCCGTGATGATCCCTGCAAGCCGCAGTCCTTCATCCACCACCAGGGTCGCACCCAGCCGCTTTGAATCCATTTCCTGGATAGCGCGCCGCATAAGCGAACCGAGTTCCACCATGGGGATTCCTTCCCCGGTGATCATGACTTCCCTCACCTTGATGGCCAGACGTTCTCCCAGGCTGCCGCCAGGGTGAAACCGCTGGAAATCCTTTTTTTCAAAACGCCGACGGTTGATAAGGGCGACTGCAAGGGCGTCTCCCATGGCCAACGCGGCCGTTGAACTTGCAGTGGGGGCAAGCCCGAGGGGGCAGGCCTCCTTTTTGACCCCCACATCAATCACGATGTCGCATAGCTTGGCCATGGGGGATGCAAGCACGCCGGTAAAACAGATGAGTTTCGCTCCCATTTTTCTCAGGATCGGGAGGATGGCATTGATCTCGGAGGTCTGACCGCTGTTTGAAACCGCGAGGATGATGTCGCCCATGGTCACGGTGCCCAGATCACCGTGCGCGGCCTCCACAGGATGAAGAAAGATGGCGGGCGTTCCCGTGCTGTTGAAGGTGGAGGCAATCTTTCTGCCGATGAGTCCTGACTTGCCGATGCCGGTCAGGATGACCTTGCCTTTGGCATTCAGGATCGCCTCTACGGCCTTTTCGAATTCCGGTCCAATCCGCTCAATGAGGCCCAGGATCCCTTCTGCCTCGACACGAAGGACTTCTCTAGCCTGTTCGACAATCATGCCCTCTCTCTACCATTTTGCTGAGACCTGCTCAAGTTATTCCTTTCATTGGCGCCATTCTCGATTTGTGTGGGCCAGGATTTCTCTCAGATGTTCGAGGAGTTCGGATTTTTCCTCATCGGAGTATTTCATAAGATATCTCTTGATATTACGCTCCTTTTCTTCGGAAATATCCTTCAACACCTGTCTCCCCTTTGGGGTGATTTCCAACCGTTTTAATCTGTCATCGTTCGGATCGCTTTTCCTTATAATAAATCCTGTCTTCTCCAGTCTTTTGGCGATGCCTGTCATATTGGCGCCTGAAACCAACATGATTCTGTTGACATTTCTGATGGTATTTTGGCCGTTCCTGGACGCATCCAAGACCCTGAGCACGTTGTATTGTGGGAAAGTGAGACCATGTTCCTTGAACAGGGCAGACGCGTTCTTCTTGAATCGTTCAGCGACCCGGACGATTGCCATCAGCACCCGCTCATCGATACTCATATCGCTCTTATAATCGCCATCAGACATGGTTTGAGACCCTTTCGAGACGTCATTTAGTTAACATGTTAAAAATAAAAGCTTAAATTGTCAAGCGCAAAGATTTTCTTGACAAAAAAATACTTAATATATTAACTATCTGAAAATTCCAATAAGAATGGAGGAAGCCGTGGACGTTAAAGCAAAATTGTCCAAAGTCGTTGGAAATGAGAATTTCTCCGATGACCGCGCCACTCTGCAGACCTATGCCACCGATTTCAGCTGTACCCCTGCGGGGGCGGCCAATTACGTGGTGAAACCGGCAAGTGCCGAGGAGGTCTCGGCGGTGATCAAGCTTTGCAACGAAAACCATATCCCTGTGGTGCCCTGCAGTTCGAAGGTCCACTTCTACGGGGCCACGATCCCGAAAGAAGGTGGCTTGGTCCTGGACATGGCGAGAATGGACAAGATTCTTGAAATCGACTCCGACAACCGGCGGGTTAGGTTCGAGGCAGGGGTCACCTGGGAGAAGCTAACACGTGAGCTGAAGAACGAAGGCTTCAGGGTGGTCATGCCGTTGACCCCCCCGGCTGAAAGATCGGTGCTTACCGATTTTTTGGAGCGCGAAGAGCCTACCAATCAGGTCTACGACTACGGCGAGCCCCTCCAGGCCATGGAGGTCGTGTGGCCTACCGGCGAGATCTTCAGAACGGGTTCTGCAAGCGTAAATGGCTACCCCGATTCCCCGTCCAAGGGGGGCAATCCATCGGGTCCTGGCCTTGACTTTTACCGTTTCTTTCAATGCGCCCAGGGGACCATGGGTGTGGTCACGTGGACGAACTTGAAGATGGAATCCATCCCCAAAATCGACAAGATCCTCTTCGCGCCGATCGATGACCTCGATGATGGAATCAACTTTTTGTATCGCATATTGCCGCGCAGGATCGGTCAAGAGGTCCTGCTTTTGAACAACGTGGATCTGGCTGCCATCCTGGCTCAGAAATGGCCTGTCGAATTCGAGCATCTGAAGGCATCGCTCCCCCCCTGGACCCTGATTTTGGTGATCAGCGGATTGCTTCGGCGTCCTGAAGAAAAGATCGCCTATGAGGAAGAGTTCCTTGCCCAGGTCATCAGGAACGAGTTCACGGACCTGAGACTTGGGGAGAACCTCCCCGGATTTCCAGGGCTCAGAAACCGAATCCTGCCCATCCTCCGAAATCCATGGCCGGCGGGCGTGGTCCACTGGAAAAACCGTGTCAAAGGGGCTTGCCAGAGCCTGTTTTTCCACGCCCGTCCTCTGAGTGCGGATTATTTCGTGAGCCTGGTGGAGGAGGTCGCCACCCAGCATGGCTATCCCGTCCCTGACATGGGCGTCTACATCCAGCCCATCGAACACAACCGGGCCTGCAGGGCTGAGTTTAGCTTCTTCTATGATCCCGAAAACGAGATCGAGAAGGCGACCATTGGCGCACTTTACAGGGAGGCCGCGACGCTGCTCCTCAACGAGGGGGCTGTATTTACGAGGCCCTACGGCGAGCTGGCACCGATTATTTATGAGCGGGCCGCTTCCTACGCCAGTCACCTCAAGAGACTCAAAAAGGTGTTTGACCCCAACCATATCATGAACCCCGGGAACCTGTGCTTCTAAGGAGGGTGAGACGATGGCCAAAGAGCTAAACGTGAGATACTATAAGCCTAAAGCCGACTTCAAGCTCGATATCAGGGATATCGAGAATTTCGTATACGACATGAGCCGCTGCATCAAATGCAAGGGCTGCACCTGGGTGGACCATACCTACATGCCTGGCCCGAAGTACATGACGCGATGTCCCAGCGCGGCAAAATACGAATTCGACGCCTACGGCGCGTACGGCAAGCTGAGAATCGGCCATGCCATGGCCGAAGGGTTGCTCGATTGGAACGACAAGGCCCTGGAGGTCATGTATGCGTGCACACTGTGCGGGGCCTGCGACGTAGGGTGCAAGCGGAACCTGGACCTGGAAATCGAGCTCAGCCTGGAATCGCTCAGGGTCAAGGCGGTAAAGGACGGGAAAGGCCCCATGCCCGCCCACCGTAAGATCGCTGAAAACATCGCGAAGCACCACAACATGTACGGTGCCGACCACGCCAGACGGACCGACTGGATTCCCAAGGGCGCCGCGCCCGCTGGGAAGGCCGACGTGATTTATTTCGTGGGTTGCACCGCGTCCTACGTGAACAAGGAAATCGCCCAGTCCACGGCAAAGATTCTCAAGGCCGCGGGGACCAACTTCATGTTGATGGAAGACGAATGGTGCTGCGGGAACATGGTGTTTTCCGTCGGCATGTTTGACGAGGCTCTGGCGCTCGCCAGGCGAAATGTCGACGAAGTCCGAAAAAGCGGGGCCAAGACCGTGATTACCAGCTGCGCCGAAGGATATCGCATGTGGAAGGTCGACTATCCCAAGCTGCTCGATATTTCCACGGCAGATCTCGGGTTCGAGGTCCTCCATCTTGTGGAGGTTGTGGATGAGAAGATCAAGAACGGCGATTTGAAAATGAAGAAATCCTTTGAGACCCGTATGACCTATCACGATTCATGCAGCCTCAGCCGCTTGAGCGAGCCCTGGACCCCCTACGAAGGAAAACGGGGGTGGATGGGTTGCGTGGAGCCCAGGCTCAAGAGGCGGCGCGGGCATAACGGCGTATATGGACAGCCCAGAGACATCCTGAAGGCCATCCCCGGCGTGGACCTGGTGGAGATGCCGAGGACCAGGGAGAATGCCTTCTGCTGCGGTGCGGGTCGAGGGGCCAAGGAGGCGTTTCCGGCCTTCTCGGATTGGGCGGTGGCCCATCGGCTTGAAGAGGTCAGGGATATCGGCGCCGAGACCCTGGTCTCCGCCTGTCCGTGGTGCAAGAACAATTTCGCTCAGGCCGTCAGGGCCAGCGGCAACGACATTAAAGTCCTGGATATCTCTGAAGTCATCTGGGCATCTATCAAAGGTTAGGATCAGGGAGGCAAATCATGGCCATATCCAAAGCAATCTACACGGTGTTGGAGTCCATCGTCGGCCCTCAATATATCTCCGATGACCCGGTCATCTGCGAGGGGTACAGAAGCGGCCCCGGGGGATACGAAAACGGACTGGGTTATGAACGGGTCATGACCAGGGTCCCTGGGTGCGTGATCATGCCAAAGGCGACCGAAGCGGTCCAGAGGATCGTGAAGGTCTGCTATCGCAACGACATCCCTTATGTGCCTTACAGTACGGGTTTTTATGGGCCTCGTTCTCATCCCCATGTGGAAGATGCCTTGCTGATCGACCTCAAACGGATGAATGACTTCGTGCTCGATGAAAAGCATTTCTACGTAGAGGTGGGCCCCGGCATGATCTATTCTCCTATCCAGGAGGAATGCATGAAGCACGGGGCCTATGTGGTCATCGGCGGGCGGCGGCGCGCAGGCCTCTGCCATCGCCAACCTGATCGGAGATGGCTGGTCCCCGCTGAGCCACCGGATCGGTCTGCCCCACCGGCGCATCCTCGGGACCGAGGTGGTCATGCCCGACGGTGAGCTGCTCAGACTTGGGTCCCTGGCGACTGGCAATGATCCCTTTTGGGGTGAAAGCCCTGGCCCCGATCTCAGAGGGCTTTTGAGGGGATATACCGGACTGCGAGGCTGTATGGGGATTGTGACCCGGATGGCGATCAAGACCTTGCCGTTTCAGCCCGAGCGGCTTGAGCCCACGGGCATCTCACCGGATACCGCCCTCGTCCTGCCTGAAAAGCGGATCAAATGGATCAACTTCAGCGTGCCCTCCAAGGAGGCACAGGTGAAAGCCATGAGGGAGATCGGCCATGCGGAAATTGGAGGCGCGGTGACCAAGGTGCCCCTTTTCTGGCGCGCCATCGCCAAGGCTGAGTGCAAGGAGGAGTTCTGGGACATCTGGGGCAAGGAGAGCGAAGAGAGCATCGCCAACTTCTTTATCGTCCGCGTGCTTCTCATCGGTTATACCTCCGAGGCGCAGATGGAATACGATGAACGGGTGCTCATGGACATCATGAGCGAGGTGGGCGGTATCGCCCGCAGGACCAAGCCGACCGACGAATCTTGGATAAAGAACGCGGATTCGGCCGGCATGTGGCTCATGTGTGGTGGATATGTGTCCCTCGATTATGTCATCGAAACCCTCACCCAGTCGACCGGACATGGCGAGGCCTATGCGGATCTGAAGAAGAAATACACACCGCCGCTCATGCCCGACTACGGCGATCCGGGATGGTTCCAGAGCTTCGAGTTGGGCCACCAGGGATATTCCGAATTCCTGATCTATTGGGATCCGGACGACGATACCGACCCCGTGGACCAGTTCTATGTGGACACATCCAAAATGAATATCAAAAATCGTTTCTATACCTCTTTGCTTGGGCCGCATCAGCCCCTCTATCTCACCGGACCCAAATACGGGCCCAATTACCATGAGTTTCTGCTCAAGGTGAAAAACGAGTTCGACCCCAAGTGGCGATCCCATCCACCGGTTCCCCTGGCCCACGATGTCTTCGTGGAACGGGCGCCCTGGATGAAAAATATAAAAGACTGGGAATCCCCTGACGATTTGCCCAAGTAGGGCCGTCCAAAAACCCCGGTTTTTGGACGAGCGCGATCAGCCGTCAGCGATCAGCTGTCAGCAAAGACCAAAAAAGAGAGGAGTTTGGCTGAACGCTGAGAGCTGACCGCTGGAAGCTCCATCCAGGAACCCTCGATTTATGGAGGGACACCAAGTAGCGGACCGGCGAGATGGTCCAATTGGGAGATGTGTGGGAGGCTAGGACGATGGGCCTGGGAAATATTCTTAGGAGAAGTGCGGCGAGGTTCCCTGACAAGACCGCCTTGATCTTTAAAGAGAGAAGGATGACCTATCAGGAACTGGACCGGCGCGTGAACCGCTTGGCCAGCGGCCTCCTGGAGATGGGCCTTCAAAAGGGGGACCGGGTTGCGGTCCTCCTTCATAACCGTCCGGAGTTCATAGAGATCTATTTTGCCTGTGCCAGGTCGGGTGCGATTTTTGTACCCATCAACAATCTACTGAAGGAAGCGGAGCTGACGAAGATCATCGAATATATCAGGCCTCGCTTCTTCCTTGTGGATCCGGATTTCGAGGGCGTCATCCAGCCGATCGCCGGCGGCAAGGATTCCACAGAATTCATGATCAGCCTTAACAGTGAGCCTTCAGAGCCATTTACGTCATACGAGGCGGTGCTTGATAAGGGAAGCCCCACGGAGCCGGAGATATCGGTCTCTCATGACGACGTCATGGCCATTTTCCTCACCTCAGGGACCACCGGTTCGCCGAAAGGCGCCATGCGGACCCATGGCCAGAATCTGATCAATGCCATGACCGGCGTCATCGAATTGAAATTGGTTCACGATGACCGTGCCCTCCTCCTCTTTCCCTTCTATCATGTGACTTTCGAAGATCAGATCCGACATTTTCTCATGGGCAACACGGTCTGCATGCGGAGGGAAGGGCGCTTCGACTCCAAAGAGGTCCTGGAGATCCTGGCGAGGGAGAAGATCACCATCTGCCAGTTCGTGCCGACCATGATCAATGCCATGCTTCAGGAGAAGACCATTGAATCGTATGACTTGACGCATCTGCGGCTCATTCCCTATGCGGCCTCTCCCATGCCGGTCGAACTTCTCAGAAAGGCCATGCAGCGATTCAAACGGCAGTTCATTCACTTCTACGGCCAGACCGAGACCGGCCCTTTGACCACCGTCCTGAAGCCCGAGGACCACATCCTGGAAGGATCCGAGGCCCAGGTTGCACGGTTGGCCTCCGCAGGGCGTGCCGCCCTTGATTTTGAAGTGAGAATCGTGGATAAGGATGGCAACGATGTGGCCGTGGGCGAAGTGGGAGAGATTATCGTACGCAGCGAGGCCATGACCATTGGCTATTGGAACCTTCCCGAAGAGACTTCCAGGACCATAAGGGGTGGCTGGCTCTATACCGGGGACTTCGGAAAGTTCGACGAAGAGAAATACGTCTTCATCGTAGACCGCAAGAACGACATGATCATCAGCGGGGGCAAGAACATCTATCCGAGGGAGATCGAAGAAGTCATCTACACCCATGAGGCCGTCCTGGAGGTGGCTGTCGTGGGAGTCCCTGATGACTACTGGGGGGAATCGGTCAAGGCCCTGGTCGTCCTGAAAGCGGGGATGAAGGTCACCGAAGAAGAGATTATCGATCTATGCAAGGAAAAACTTGCCAATTACAAGAAGCCCAAGTCCGTGGAATTCAGAGGTGAGCTCCCAAAGAATCCCACCGGAAAGATCCTGAAAAGGATCATCAGAAGCGAGTATTGGAGAGGCCGGGACCGTTCGGTTTAGGCCGCGTTGCGGCGGGTCGCGGAAACAAGCCGGCATGTTTTGACTTCCAGAAGGGGACAAGGAGACGGGAAGAGATGAAACATCACATCACCCTTAAGGTTAACGGTGACACCTATTCCCTTGCGGTGGATCCGTGGCGCACTCTGAATGAGGTCCTTCGCGAAGACCTCAATCTGACGGGCACCAAGCTCGGCTGTGGCTCCGGCGATTGCGGGGCGTGCACGGTCATGGTGGAGGGCAGGAGCGTCAGCTCATGCTTGACGCTTGCCGTCGCGATGGACGACAAGGACATCCAAACGGTGGAGGGATTGGCGCCCTCAGGCGAAACCCTTCACCCCATACAGGATGCCTTTATTGAAACAGGGGCCATACAGTGCGGCTTTTGCACAGCGGGGATGGAGATGTCTGCCCTTTACTTATTGAACCAGAATCCATCGCCCGATGAAAAGGAGATAAGGGCGGGTCTTTCCGGGAATCTCTGCCGCTGCACGGGATACAATCAGATTGTCGAGGCCATTTCGGTTGCGGCGGACAGGATGAGAAGCCAGGCATCGCGAGGGGGAAAAAGATGACGTTTCCAAAGTTCGAATACTATGAGCCAAAGACCCTCGAAGCGGCGCTGAGTCTGCTCGCGGAAAAGAGAGAGGGGACCCATGTGGTGGCAGGAGGAACGGATCTCCTTGTGAAAATGAACCATGGCCTCCTGAAGCCAAAGGCGATCATTGCGATCAAGGGGATTCAAGGGCTCCATCAAATCCGCTTTCATGCCAAAAAGGGTTTGACCATCGGCGCCACAGCCCTGCTTGCGGAAGTCGCCTCTCATCGCGACATAAGGAGACACTATCCTGCCGTTGCCTATGCGGCCCAGGAAACCGCCAATGTCCAGATTCGCAATATGGGGACGGTTGCAGGGAATCTCTGTAATGCCGCCCCCTCGGCGGACAACGCCCCAACCCTCATGGCCATGGGAGCAGAAGTTACCCTGGTAAGCCTGAAGGGTGAAAGGCGGTTGCCCCTGGATCAGTTCTTTAAGGGCCCGGGGCTTACGGCCATGGAACCTGGTGAGATGATGACGTCCATATTCGTCCCACTCCCTCCTCCCAGGGCAGGCACTTCCTACAAGCATCTGTCGGCGCGCGGCAAGGTGGACATCTCGGGGGTCTGCGTAGGCGTCATGGTCACGTTGAACGGAGCGGGATTGCAGGGAGGCCAGGATCGTCCTCGGTGCCGTCGCACCCACGCCCATGCGGGCCACAAAGGCCGAGGGGTTCTTGCGGGGTCAGCCTTGGACAAGCGAGCTCGCAGAAAAGGCAGGGGATATGGCGGCCAAAGCATCGAAGCCCATCTCGGATGTCAGGGCGAGTGCCGCATACCGGAAAAAAATGGTGTCCGTGCTGACCCGAAGGGCACTTGAGGAAGCCCATGAGAGAGCGATCAGCCATCAGCGTTCAGCTGTCAGCTAGGACAAAAGACAACCATGAGTTGGCTGAAAGCTTAGTGCTGACCGCTGAGAGCCCCATCCGGAAATCTCCGATTTCCGGATGGACACTCGTTGACAGGGAAAGGAATGACCATGGATCGATTCAATATTGTCGGTAAGCATGTGCCCAGGAACGATGCCCACGCCAAGGCAAGGGGATCTGCCGCATATACGGATGATATGAAACTGCCGGGAATGCTTCATGGGCGGATATTGCGGAGCCCTGTTGCCCATGCGCGGATTGTGCGTATCGACACTAGCAAGGCGGCCTCGCTTTCAGGGGTGAAATGCGTGATCACCGGGGAAGACACGCCCAAGATCAAGTATGGCAACTGGCGGCTCTTTCCTGAGACACAGGATGAATATCCTTTGGCCGTTGACAAGGTGCGCTTCATAGGAGATGAGGTGGCTGCCGTGGCCGCGGTGGACAAAGACACGGCGGAGGAAGCCCTGGAACGGATTACGGTGGAATACGAAGAACTGCCAGGGCTTTTTGACGTTGACTCAGCCATAAAGCGAGGGGCCGTAGCCATCCACGACTACTGCACGAACAACATCAGTGTCAACCGAAAGATCCAATATGGGGACGTTGAAAAGGGCTTCGCGGAATCGGACTATGTGCGGGAAGACACGTTCAAGGTTCACGCCGTCAGCCACGCCTACCTCGAGCCCTGTTCGGCCCTGGCCCAGGTTGATTTGGATGGCCGGATCACCCTCTGGACGTCCACCCAGGTCCCCTACATTGTCCAGTGTCTCCTGGCGACAACATTGGGGATGCGGGAAAACGACATTCGCGTGATCAAGCCCTATGTTGGTGGAGGCTTCGGCGGAAAAATGGAATTGAGGACCTGGGAATTCTGTGCCGCCTTTTTGGCCAAGAAGACCGGTCGACCCGTGAAGTTCACCCTGAGCAGGGAGGAGGAGTTTCTTGCAGGCAGGCGAAGGCACCCCATGAAGATCCAGTCCAAGGTGGGCTTCAAGAAAGACGGGACCCTTGTGGCCAAGGATCTGCGAATCCAGCTGGATGGCGGAGCGTACAACGCCATGGGACCAACGGCCACCTTTTTGTGCGGCAATTTTGGGGCGATGCTCTACCGATATCCCAACTATCGTTTTTATGGGGAGCACGTCTACACCAACAAACCGCCTGCCAGTGCCATGCGTGGCTTCGGGGCGCCCCAGTCGCTTTACGCCACGGAAATCCAGATGAACATGGCGGCAGAGGAATTGGGCATGGACCCGGTGGACATCCGGCTCAAGAACGCACAGGTGAGCGGGGACAAGATCCCCGATGTGGCCACCATTTCGAGCTGCGGCTTCGTGGAGTCCATCAAGGCGGTGGCCGAGATGAGCGGGTGGAAACGCAAACGGAAGAGCCTCAAACCGGGGCAGGGAATCGGTATCGGGTGCTACAGCTTTATTTCCGGAGGGGTCTTCAACTGGTTCAACACCCAGTATCCCTTTTCCGCGGCCGAAGTCCGGGCATTCGCGGATGGCACCGTGCATCTGCTCACCATGGCCTCCGATATCGGCCAGGGGTCCGACACAGTCCTCAAACAGATCCTGGCGGAGGAGCTGGGGCTGAAGATGGAGGACATCCGAATCACCTCTGCGGACACCTCCATGACCCCCCAGGCCGACCTGGGCTCGTGGGGAAGCCGGGTCACCTTGATGGCCGGCAATGCAGTGCTCGATGCGGCGAAGAAGATCAAGGCCCAGCTGTTCGGCGCGCTGTCGGCCCGCTACAACCTCAATGTCATCTACGAGATGGAATGCAAAGACGGCAAGGTTCAGCCCAAGGGTAGGCCGGACCGGGGAATCAAATTCGGGGAGGCGGTCGCCATGGTGCAAAAGGCAAACCGCGGAGAACCGCTCGTAGCGCGGGGGTCCTATACACCGAGGGACAAGGGGTTGGTGACTCCCGCTTTCGGGTTCGGGGCACAGGTGGCCCAGGTGGAGGTTGATCGGGAGACGGGTATCGTGGAGGTCAAACAGATGTGGACGGCCCATGACTGCGGGACGGTGATCAACCCGAGAGGTGTCGAGGGTCAGCTGGCCGGCTCCATCCAGATGGGGCTCGGCTACGCGCTTTCGGAGCAGTTCGTGATGGAGGGGGGAAAGACGCTCAACACCAACTTCCTGGACTACAAGATGCCAACGGCCGTGGACATGCCGCCGAGCGAAGTGGTCCATGTGGAAACCTATGAACCCGAGGGGCCCATGGGTGCGAAGGAGGCAGGGGAGGGCCTTGCATCCCCGACAGCGCCGGCCATCTCGGATGCGGTCTATCACGCCACCGGCTATCGGTGCAAGGATCTACCGATCACGCCGGAGAAGATTCTCAAAGGCATGAAGAAATAGTGCCGGCTGATGGCGCTCATCCAAAAACAGCCGTTTTTGGATGGGCGCTTTCTATCGGGCTGTGGGAGGGCGCGTCAGATCGGTCAGGGATAGCTCTCCCTTTGACTCAAAGGGCAGGGAGGAGGGCATCATGGCCCCCCCTTCGATACGGATGTTTCCGGCGAGCTTATAGTTTAGCTTGTCTGCCTTTTCCAATCCCATTCCCACGACGTTTTTCAGCATATCCAGAACAGAGGAGTAGAGGTTGATCGGCACAATGGCCGTGCCAAAGGCCGGGATTTCAACCTGGTGTCCGCTGAAACCCCCACTGCAAAGGGCCTGTCGTTGATCTTGAGCTCGCAATCCATTCCCTTAACGGTGAGCGGAACGTCATTAGTGTTGAACACGCGGAGCTCCACCTGAAACACCGTCTCAAGACCCCTCATCTCTTCCACGCGAATGTTGGCGATGTGGGCGCGGGGTGGCTCGATCGTCTTGCCAAGTCCCGCACACCCAAAAGGCAGCACCATGAGGGGCACGACAACGAACCTCAACGGTTTCAAGACCCGATCCATCCTGGAACCCATGGTCAAATCCTTTCTGTCATAGGGAGCGAATCCGCTCATCCGCGGCGTCGCGAGAGCGGGCAGTCAGGGGCCCGAGGCCGCAAAGACCATACGCCACCGGCTCCTTGGTCCCTATGCTATCTGATGAAGGCCTTGTAAAGGGTACTTGCCGTGATCATGGCGGCACCGTGGTAGGCGGCATCAAAGATATCCTGATCGGACCAACCCAATTCATGGAGTTGGTCGATGTCGGACTTTTCCACCTTTTCCGGCGTCCGAATGACTTTGAGAACAAAGCGCAGCAACGCCTTCTGGAAGTCCTCAAGCGGCGCCTTTTCCGGGTCCGCCTTCATGGCCTGAAGCTCAGCGTCACTCATGCCGCCTGCCATCTTCAAGATCCCCGCGTTCAAGTTTATACAGAAGGGGTAGTTGTAATCGTTTGCCACCAGGTAGCGGATCATGGCGAGGAGCCCCATGTCCAGCTTTGAGTGCGTCATGAAGTGGCGGATGATCCCGCTCTGAAGAAGGGCTAGGTCCGGGCTGGTGCTCATCAAGACCAGGGGAGTGGGCACCGGGAATTCCTTCGGGAATACGGCGTAGGCTTCGCCTACTTTGCCTGTGGCGTCTTTCGGTTCTACGTGTTGCAGCAAAAACATGTCTTCCTCCTTAAAACGGGGTATTCGTAGTTTGACGACAAATCGACTCCAAACCTCAGAAATCTCTTAAGGCCAGATTGGCCGGAGACTTCCGTCCGCCGAATAGCCTCCAGCCTTAAGCCAAATCTCCCGGTGCCTCTGCGTGCCCTCTGCTTGAAGGCTTCATGGCAGGACAAGGGGAATCATCGACTGCCCATGGATAATCTCGAAATAGGTTTCCCAGACATGGCTTACGGACATATTGCCTGCAGCGGTGACCATGAGATAGACGTGATAGGTGCCCGCCGGGAGCAGTGAGGTGGATATCCCCATACCGAGCAAGGCGTCGTCCACTTCCGAGGACAGGTTCTGTTTCCAGGCCACGAGACCACCGTCAGAGAGCAGTTGAATGGAAGACCCGGGCCCAAAGATAAACATATCGTTGATGCCTTCGATGGCCACGGCTATGTAAACGTCAACGGCCTGGTCAAACAGGGGCAACCCCACGTA
Source organism: uncultured delta proteobacterium (assembly GCA_963830155.1). Lineage (GTDB taxonomy): Bacteria > Desulfobacterota > DSM-4660 > Desulfatiglandales > Desulfatiglandaceae > CAWHLE01. The sequence continues at coordinate 770,321 of CAWHLE010000007.1, forward strand.
AAGATTGGTCAGGTCAGGGTCCTGGTCAATGGCGACGGGCCTGCAGGCCTGCAAGGAAGGGTTCTTCACCGGATCGAAGACCGGGTGATAGAAGGTGGCACCCTGGCCGGCGGGCAAAACGGTCACGAACGCGGGCGGGCCCAAGGCCACGAATTGCGCCGTCACGTTTCTGGTGGCGTCCATGACCACGGCGGCGGCTGCAATCGTGCCGGTTGCGTTTCCACTCCACTCATAAAAGAAGTAACTCCCGAACTCATCGGCCGGAGGCGCAGTGGCCAACAGAGCGACCGATGTGCCGACCTGGAAAGCATTGCTGCATTGGCCCGTCCCGTTAGTGCAGTCGATTCCTGCAGGATTGCTGGTTACGGTACCCAGACCGTTTACGGTGACGTTCAAGGTGTTACCGAAGGCCTCAATGTCCGCCATCGGCTGCAAGGGTTCGGCGGCAAATGCACTAATAGGGACAATGGTGAAAAGAAAAGCAAACGCCAATGCCTTTTTCATCTTCCACCTCCACTTGGTTCGGTTTAGAGCAGTGTAGCGAACCAACATTACAGGCTAGTCTACCAGATTAGTGTAGCCAGGGGAAAGCCTTTCTTATGAAACGCTATCGGCAGATCCGCATGCAGAGAGGCAGGGATGGGGGCTTGAGATCATTGCCTATCGTTTCTGATTCCGGTGAGCCGGTGGAATAGCGCCCAACATGCCTAAGGCATGGGTCCAGCCCTTTTCAGAGCGGCGGCGGCGGAGGTGGTTTCAACGAGCGAGTAAAGGATCGGGACCACCACCAGCGTGAGCACGGCGGCTAGGGCCAGGCTCACCGGAATGGCGTTGTTGAGAATCCTTGAGGTTGAGAGTGGAAAGGACCACTGAAAAATGTTAGGGTTCTCCCCACGGTCCCGGAACGCCGATCTTCAAGATAAGGGAAGAGGAAGTGGGCATCGCGAAAAAAGAGCCCCAACAACTGCATCTGCTAAAGCCGCCTCTCGTAGAGCTCCTCAATCCGAACCATCCGCTCTGCGGGCTCTCAGGAGAGATGAACTGGCGGGAGATTGAATCGGAATTCGCCTCCCTTTACGCACGCAAGGGAAGGCCTCCTAAGGCCATCCGTCTGATGGTGTCCCTGCTCATGCTAAAGCGCATGTATGGCCTCTCTGATGAATCGGTTGTTAGAATCTGGGTTGAAAACCCGTACTTTCAGTTTTTCGGCGGGGAGACGGTCTTTCAGTGGAAGCGGCCTTGTCATCCCACGGATCTGGTCTATTTTCGAAAAAGGATCGGGGAAGAGGGGTTTGGGCGAATCATGGCGTGGGTGGCGGCGAGCACAGGGCCTGATTTCAAACTGAGGCGCACCCGGACCAGACGTTCCGTGCGGGATGGCTTGTCGGGCCCGGCGAGGGCATAGTTTGAGCAACCGCTTTTGGTTACGAGAATTCCGAGCTAAGCTTTATTCATAATTGTTTCAGTATGATGCAATATAAAATGAAAGGAGAAAATCACCATGCCAGGTAAGATCAGATGGTTGGGTCACTCATTCGTGGAGTTCACCACCTCAGGAGGCGAGGTCATCCTTTTCGATCCCTGGACCAAGGACGAAGGCAATCCGTCCTGCCCGGTGGGGACCGATGAGATTCAAAAAGCCGATCTGGTCCTGGTGAGCCACGATCATTTTGATCATGTGGGCTCGGCCATTCCCATCTGCAAGAAGACTGGGGCGTTGCTGGGAGGACCGGTTCAAACCGTCAAGCGGATGATTGGTGCGGGCCTGAGTGAGTCCCAGGTGGTCAACTTCGGTTACGGTTACATGGTTGGCGGGGGGGTGATTCTTGACTGGGTGAAGGTGGTCTCGATCCCAGCCTTTCATTCATCCGATACCGCTTGTGCCCTGGGAAACATCGTGCGGACTTCCGACGGCACCACCGTCTATCACGCGGGCGACACATGCCTGTTCGGAGACATGGCCCTCTTTGGGCGGCTATATCCGCTCGATGTGGCCATGGTGCCGATCGGCGGGGTGTTTACCATGGACGCCCATCAAGCGAGCGAGGCCGTGAAAATGCTCAACCCAAAGGTCGCCATCCCCATCCATTACGGATCCTTCCCCATCATCGCCAAGACGGCCGACGAGTTTTCCAGGCTGTGCAAGGAAAAGGCGCCCGGCGTCAAGATCGCACCCCTTACCCCCGGCGAGGCCATCAACCTTTAAGGCTATGTCTTTTATGGGCTTTCAGCCATTGGCTTCCTGGGCGTCCTTTGCGGCTTTGCGAGATTATATCCTATCCACCCCTCGTTCGAAGCGCCTTGGTGAAGGAGGGAAAAAGCCACAGAGGCGACGATCCATTTCCGACCAGGAGTGCGACCGCGGCGGCGACCGCCCCGACCATGCCCAGGTGCGAGACGGTCAATACAAGCACTGAGAGGATAACCATGACCTCCAGCGCAGATGCGATTGTGATGGGCCTCGTGCGCCTTGTTACCATGAGCATGGCCCGCTGAAGGGAGAGGAAGGCCCACACGGCAGGCAGCGGGACCAGGAGCCGGAGGGGAAGGGTGGCAAGGGCGGCCAGCTCTGTCTGAAGTCCCGACACCCGTTCGAACCATATGGCGGACAGGGGGGTCCAGGCGATCACGCCCAGGCCCAGGGTCATCAAGCCCCCGATGGCCAAAGCAAAGTTCATGAGTGGTCGGAAGTTGGACAATCGTTCGCCTGCCAGGGCGATGGCCGCCTCCTGATAGGAAAGCCCCAGGGAGAGAAAGAGGAAGGTCAGGGCGTGAACCACCGGGAGCACAGCCAGGGACTCGATCGCCATACGGCTCTGCCCCACAAAAAACGTCACCATGGGACGGACGCCGATGGCGATGATGGTCGTCAATGCGAGTGGGGTATAAAAGGAGAGGATGGCGTTGTAGGTAAGGGGTTGGGCGGCAGTCTGGGAGCTCTCCTTTATCAGGCTACGGACGGCGCCACGGGCCATAAGTCTGGTTGCGACGGCCTCTGCGGTCACCCCAAGGGAAAGGGCGGCGCCGCCGATGGCTGCCCCCTCGAGGGGGGTAGCGAAAAACAGAGAGATGGCCCCAACTGCCATGAAGGTCAGACGGACCCCTGTCCCAAAGGCCACGTAACGCGTCTGGTTGCTGCGGATCAGGACGCCCTGATAAAAGCGCCGGTACCCGATGGCTGGCAGGCCACGGGATCATGAGGCGGCAGGCCGTGTGGGTGAGGTGAAGGATCGGGTCCGGCAATGCGATGACCTCCCGGGCGATGAAGTCAAAGACCGGCGTCGAGACCATGGTAACCATGACAAGGGTGATCAGCCCGTTCAGACTGTAGGTAAATCGTCGGACCTTGAGGAAGGAGTCCTTGTCCTTGACCAGGGCGGTGGCGGCTGCCAAGATCATAATGATGGGGGCTTCCGCCAGCAGAGCGACGGAAAAGGCAACACCATAGGCCGCCAGGTTCAATTTTGGCTCGGCCATCCTGGCGATGACGGCGCTAAGAAAGGGACCCTCCAGCGACATGATGAGCCACGTGATCGCAAGGGGCACCCAGAAGGCGAATATCCTTCGGGAATTTAGGTCAGAGTTTGATGGATCCATCGGATGAATGAAAGGTCCAAGGCAGATAAACAATGGGCGCAAGGCGCAAGGCGTACGGAAAAGATTGAAGGCGTCTTTTTCGGAGTTCGCAGACAAATGAGAGGCGGCCCTCATATACGCTAATATCGGCGGAGGGACCAAAGCGCCTGACCGGCGTGGCCATGGCCGTTATTTGGTGTTTGCTCATGCTCAGTTGGCCTTGAGAAAGGCAAGGAGCTCCCGGTTGAAGATATCAGCCTGTTCAATGTTGGAGAGGTGAGACGCAGAGGGGATAACGTAAAGCCTTGCGTTCCGAATTCGCGCTTTCATGGCCTCGGAAGTGGACACCGGCGTCCCCTGGTCCTCGGACCCCACCAGGATGAGGGTTGGGGTAACAATCTCGTGGAGCTTTTCCAGATGATCCAGCCCTCGAATGGCCTCACTGCAGCCGATGAATCCATCCACAGGGGTGTTAAGGAAGATCTCCCGGATACGTCTCAGCTCAGGGGGATTCAGGCTCAGGAATGGCCCCGTGAACCATCGTTCCATGGTGCCATCCACAAGGTGCGCCAAACCCTTTTCACGCGCCGTTCGAATCCTTTCAGTCCACACCGACTGTGCGTCGGGCGGGAGGGCGGCCGCCGTATCACATAGGGCGAGGCTCGCAAGCCTGTCCGGGTGGTTCAGGGCGACGGCCTGGCCGATCATGCCGCCCATGGACAGGCCGACCCAGTGCGCCTTCTCAACGTGAAGCGCATCCATCAAAGCGATCGCGTCTTCGGCCAGGAGGTCGAAAGAGTAAAAGCCACCGGGCGCCTGTGTGTCTCCGTGGCCTCGCGTGTCATATCGGAGGACCCTGTAATGCATGCGAAGGGCATCCATTTGGGGTTCCCACATGTCCAGGCTCGATCCCAGGGAATGACTGAGCACCACGAGAGATGCGCCTTCCTTCCCGCTCAGCTCATAGTTCATTTCAATCTCGTTAGCCTTGATCCGCATCTTTTTCCTCCCATTCTATGGTTATCACGCCACAAGGTTTGGCTCGCTGAACGACCCCGCAGCGCTTGCTCGTCGGCCCAACTTGGATCTCCTCATTGAGACGATCCAAATACCTCATGGAAGAGATCCAACATGGCCCGCCATGATCTCCGATCGGCCGTCTTGTTGTACCCCAAGGCTGGCATGCCCTGCGAGTCGGCTTGAGGGTTTGTGAAACTGTGCTTGGCCCCGCCGTAGGTCACAAACTGCCAGTCGGCTTTGGCGTATCCTAGGTTCTCCTTGAATTCGAGTATCTGATCGGGCTTGACCAATGGGTCATCCGCTCCATGGCAGACCAGGATAGAGGCTTTGATGGTGCCTGGTTCCACCCGTTTCAGTGGCAGCGTGCCATGGAAGCTCACCACGGCTCGAAGGTCGATTCCTTCCATGGCCATGGCAAGGACCACGTACCCGCCGAAGCAATAGCCGATGGCCGCCAATCGCTTCGGGTCTGTTAGTTTGTGGCTTTTAAGCAGGTCGTAGGCCGCCATAAACCGTTCTTTCGCGATCGAAAAGTTTTGCCGGATGTACCCGGACCACTCGCCCGCCTCTTTCGGGTGATCCGTATTCCTGCCCTCCCCATACATGTCGAGGGCCAGGGCGATGTAACCCTCCCTGGCGAGGGCATCGGCCCTGCTCTTTGCGTAGTCGTTCAGTCCCCACCACTCATGGACCACCAGGATACCGGGCCGTTTTCCCTCCACGGCATCGTCATAGGCTAAATGTCCTCGGAGGACGGTTTCCCCCTGTTTATACAGGACCTCCTCGGTCTTGAGCGCCCCCAGGGTCCGCCCATGGACCGCAAAGCTCAACACGAGTGACAGTAAAATCAGCACGAATGAGGACGACTTTCTCATGATTCAGCCCTCCTTTCATTCTATGGAATTTCTCGATTTAGTGCCTTACCAGTCAATTTGAGCGCAAAACCGTCACGATTTTTGGTTTTCCCGACATGGCGGGATTCAAGGGTCAGGCCTGAAACCAGAAACCTGATTTGGTTCCGGCTTGGCCGATTTAGGTTGAACATAAACACTTTCACGACCATGCGAAAGGCTTGCTTTCAAGAAAAAATTGAGTAGAAGACGGCGCCGATTCTTTGAAAAGGTCGGACAAAATTGGAGGGTCCCATGCGAAGTGAAGGAAATCAAGACGCGACTGTTGGAAATATCAGCATATTTGCCTTCCTGCCAAGAAGGGCGACCCAAGGCCAAGTTGACATGACCGGCGTGGTGGCTGCCATGGGAAGTGTAGAGATTCCCTCCGGTCTTCCCATTCGTCCCTCTTGATGCCCTCGTTTGGCCGGGGAAGGCGTTAGGGTGGATACTAGTTATATTCCACTAGGTTATCTTTATTTCCTTCGTATCGTCGCAAGGTGGCATACCCCTTGCTCTTTCCAATGACCAACACCATTGATTTCAAGCCACATCCAGCAAGAGGGGGAGCAAGACATGGCCGAAAACACGAAAGGAAAGGGTCGGGGTCAATTGGGATACGGGTCCACGTATCGAAAGGGCATCCTGGGTGACCTTAAGAGCAAATCTGGGATCGGCACGGTTCTGGGCGGTCAGGTCTGGGTGGTGAAGCCTGACAAGAAGGCGAACCCTTCAAACCCCTGCATCTGGATGCAGTCGGGGGCCGTGGACTTCAAGAACTGCAACAACTTCTATGACTGCACCACCTGCAAGTACGATGGGGGCATGTCCAAGCACGTTCAAAACGAAAGACAAATCAGCTGGCAGGACACCATGAGAAAACGGGTCGGCACACACAGAATTTGCCGCCACACGCTGACCCATCGGGTGGGTGCACGACTGTGCGCTTACGATTACCAGTGCTCAAAATGCGATTTCGATCAATTTTTCGAGGATGTGTGGTCCGCAAGGACGCCGAGCCCTCCTTCAGAGGTGCAGAAAGTCAGGGGATTTGATGTGCCGCAGGGCTATTACTTCCACAACGGTCACACATGGGCAAGGATCGAAAGCGGCGGCTTCATCCGCATCGGCATGGATGACTTTGCCATGAAGCTCCTGGGCGAGCCGGACGGATTTGACCTCCCTCTCATGGGAAAGGAATTGGATCAGGGGAGCGTTGGATGGGGGCTCAAGCGTCAAGTCAACACGGCCGATATGGTCTCGCCCATCGGCGGTGTGATCGTGGATGTCAACGCCAAAGTGAGAGAAAATCCTTCCATTGCAAACAGGGAGCCTTACGAGAGCGGATGGCTGTTTACGGTCCGCCCCCCCGATGTCAAAGTGAGTGTAAACACGCTTATGGTGAACGAGCAGACCGTGGGGTGGATCGCTGAGGAAGTCAACGCGCTCGAGTCCATGATCGAGCAAGTGGCGGGGCCCCTTGCAGCGGACGGCGGCCATCTGGCCAGCGACATCTACGGCGCCCTTCCGGAACTCGGATGGAACAATCTCACCAAGAGGTTTCTCAGGACCTAGAGGGCTCTTCCGTGTCCGGGCGGAAAGCCTCTTTCGGGAGGTCACCATGAGACAGACGATGCGTATGATACAGAGCGCTGAAATAAAGAAGGACCCTTGCATCTGGGCTCAGGCAGGAGTGACGAGACGCAAGACCTGCAAAACCGGCTACGACTGTGCGTCGTGTCGTTTCGAGGGGGTGATGGCCAGGGCGGCAGAACAAAACCGTCAGGCCGCGGCCATGGGGGTGGCGCCTTCCGGCAAGAAGGGCGGTATCGTTTCGTGGAAAGACAAGCTCAGGGCCCGTTCCCAGACAAGGCGGCCGTGCATTCATCACATGAAAAGGCGTATCGAATTTCGTCCATGCACCCATGACTATCGGTGCGGTGACTGTGAGTTCGATCAATTCTTTCAAGATCAATACCTTGTCCACGCGGTCGTGACACCGGTCGATGTCTGGGATGTGAAGGGTTTTCGGTTTCCTCAGGGATACTACTTCCACAGGGGACATACCTGGGTCAAGGTCGAAGAGGGTGCGCAGGTGCGCATTGGGATGGATGACTTTGCACTGAGGCTGTTCGGACCGCTCGACTGCGTTGAGTCCCCCCTGGTCGGGTGTGAAGTGGCTCAGGGCCGAGGTGAGATTTCCATCGCAAGGGGTCAGAATAAGGCCAAAATCCGGTCGCCTGTTTCCGGCGTGGTCACGGCGGTGAACCCCCCGCGGAGGGGCCGTGGGCGAACGGCAAACGAGGACCCTTACTCGACGGGTTGGGTCATGCGGGTGCACGCCAAGCGCCTTCGTCATGACCTGAAGTATCTTATGCTCAATGAAGAAACGCGTGTGTTCATGGACGGGGAGGTGGATCGGTTATATGCGGCCATTGAAGATACGGGTGGCCCGCTCAGCACGGACGGAGGAACCCTGGGCCATGATATTTACGGGAGCATGCCGCAGCTTGGGTGGGACACCTTGAGCCGTCTTTTTCTCAGCCCATGAGGCTGGATGGGAAATTTTCTCGCAAAGACGCAAAGAACGCAGGGAATAAAGGCCATCTACGTCCTTATCTGATGGTCAGCTTCACCGGCTGGGGGAAAAAGCGCTTCAATCCGCCTCAGCTCGTCTTCCAGGAGAATCCTGCAATAACGGCATAGTTGGTTTTCCTTCCTGTCCACATCTCTCACCGTGTGGCAATAGTGCATGATGCAGGTGCTGTCCTTGCAGTGGCGCAGATTGAAGGTGTGCCCCAGTTCATGGAGCGCTTCCTTGACCGACCTCTCTTCTATGGCCGAATGGCTGGCGGTCTGGCCCAACCCATCCTTCAGACGATACGTCGACACGATGCAGGCCTTTCCTCCCAACTGTGCCTCCCCGTAAACATGTGTGAGGATGGGAATAAACAGGTCCACATCGATGATGGCAAGCACCCTGATGGCGTCCGGGGGTGCGGCCTTTGCCAGCTCGTTGAGGATGGCCGTCGAGTGGAACTGCGATCGCAGGCCATCGAAGGCAAAAAAGAAGTCCTCCATCAAGGATTGGGTCCTGGTAGGGTAATGGAATACCTTTGAGACGGATGTGGCGATGGCCTTGAGAAGTTCAGGGTCAAGCGACCCCGCGGGGGAGAGCAGGACGCTGTGTTCGTTTGAGGGTCTCAAACCGGTTTTCGGACGTGGTGTCTCTTCATCTTCGCGTACAGTGTGGAGCGATCAATGCCCAGGATCTCTGCGCTCTTCTTGATATTCCAATTGCTCTCGCCCAAAACGCGGAGAAGATGGGTTCGTTCCACTTCCTTCAACGAATGGTCCATCCCAACCGTCTCCTCGCCGCGGCGACAGATGGGCAGGTCGTCTATTGTGACTCGTCGGCTCTTGCCGACGACCACAGCCCGCTCGATGGCGTTTTCAAGCTCGCGCACATTTCCGGGCCACTCATAGAGCATCATCTCGTCCATGGCCTCCCGGCTCACCTGATCGATATTTTTGTTGGTCTCTTGAGAGAATCGGTGCAGGAAGAGTTCGGCCAACAAAGGAAGGTCTTCTTTTCTTTCCCGAAGGGGAGGCATGTTGAAGGAAATCACGTTGAGACGATAATAGAGGTCCTCGCGAAAGATCCGTTGTCGAATAGCCTCTTCCAGGTTCCGGTTGGTAGCCGCAATGACCCGAAAATCCGCTTCGATGGGTTGGGTGCCTCCCACCCGGTAGAAGACCCGGTCCTCCAGCACCTGGAGCAGATCGATCTGCATCCTCATGCTGATTTCGCCGATCTCATCCAGAAAGAGCGTACCGCCATGCGCGAGCTCAAGTCGCCCCTTTTTGGTGTTTCGTGCATCCGTAAAGGCACCCTTTTGATACCCGAACAGCTCGCTTTCAAGCAGGTGCTCCGGAAACGCACCGCAGTTGACCACCACAAATGGACCCTGGCAGCGTGGACTGTGGGTGTGGATCGCCTTGGCCGCAAGCCCCTTCCCGGTCCCCGTTTCCCCGGTGATGAGCACGGTGGATTCCCTTGGCGCCACGTCTTGAATCATCTGGAAGACCTGTCGCATGGCCTGGCTTTGGCCGATCATGTTTTCAAAGCGGGTGATGTCTTTGTGCTGCTCCTTGAGAAAGAGATTTTCGCGGGCCTGTGCCTGATGCTCGGCGATCTTCTCGATGAGGACCCCAAGTTCGTTGGGGTCAAAGGGTTTCAAAAGATAATCATAGGCGCCGTTTTTCATGGCCTCGATGGCGCTCGAAATGGATCCGTAGGCCGTGATCATGACCACCGCCACGTCCGGATCGTTTTCCTTCACCTGTTTGAGGACCTCCAGGCCGCTCATGCCCTCCATTTTGATGTCCAGAAAGAGGATGTCGTACCGGGTTTCCTTGAGCCGAGCCAGGGCCGCCTCGCCGCTGATCGCGGTCTCCACATGATGGCCGTCCCTTTCAAGCCATCCGGCCAGGGACTCACGCATGATCAACTCGTCGTCCACGATGAGGATCTTAGTGCTCGTCATGGCGTGCTCCGTTAAGTGGGGCGGGTACGGGTCCAGGCCTCAGGGGAAGGCTTACTTTCAGGGTCGTCCCTTTTCCTGGTTTGGACTGGACGTATATGGAGCCCCCGTGTTCCTGGATGATGCCGTAGGCCACGGAAAGGCCAAGACCCACCCCTTTGCCGTCTTTTTTGGTTGTGAAGAACGGCTCGAAGATCTTGGGGAGGTTCTCCTGGGGGATACCGATGCCGGTATCTCGGAAAGTGACGGACCATCGATTGTCTTTAGTGGTACGTTTGCTCTCAATGATGAGCAACCCCCCTTTCTTGGGCTCCATGGCTTCGGCCGCGTTGGAAATGAAGTTCATGAAGGCCTGTTGGAGCTGATCCTGCGACCCCAGAATGTCCGGGACGCGGGGGTCCATTCGCTTTTCGACCTTCACGCCGTGGATCTTCAGCAGATTGGCGTTCAGGATCAAGGTCTTCTCAATGATCCGATTTGGGTTGAGGAGCGTCAGCTCCAACCTGGACTGTCTCGAAAAGGCCAGGAGGTTTGAGACGATCCTGCTGATTCGCAACGTCTCGGTCTCCATGAGCCCCAGGTAGTGAAGGATCTGGCTCATTTCCTTTGGGCTGGCCTCGCGCTCCCCCAGGATCCTTTTCACGAGCAGCGTCAGGTTCAAAATGCCGGCGATCGGGTTGTTGATTTCGTGGACCACCGAAGCGGCCAGTTTCCCCAAGGAGGCCATCTTGTCCTGGTGCAGGAGCTTGGCGTGGGTTTCCTTGAGCTGCCGGGTTCGCTCTTCCACCATCTCTTCCAGCCGCCGTGTGATTTCTTCCTCCTCCTTCAAGCGCTCCGTGATGTCGCGGCTGATCTCTATGAATTTCGATATCTTCCCATATTTTTCCCAAATAGGATACATGTTGATCTCGAAGTGGCGGACCTCTCCACTCATGCCCACGCGGGTCATGACCTGCCGGATGTGGTGTTTCTTGCGGATCACTTCCTTCAGGGGGCAGACGATTTCATCCTCGGCGCACGGGCCCGACCGTTTCTGGAAGACCTCATAGCACTTGCGCCCGACGGCCTCTTTTGGCCCCAATTTGGAGTTGATCATTTTTTTTAAAAAAGGCTCGTTCACCTCCTCGATTTCCATCTCCGAAGAGATCACCAGAATATTATCCTGGATCCCGTTCAAGATGGTTTCGATCTCCTCGTTCCGTTCCCGGAGCTTTTTCTCCTCAGCCCCGAGGGCCTTCCAAAAGAGCTCAAAGACGTGGTAGGAAAGGACACGAATGCTGGGGGGCCTGGTTTCCAGAATTTCTTCAAAGACGGCGTGATCGGTTAGAAGAATAATGAGGAGATTGATTTCGTGCTGTGGCTCGTAAAGATCGTGGTAATCCTGGACCACGTTCAGTCCAAGCTTTTTGGCCAGGACCACGCCCGGCGCACTGGCGTCCGGGTCGGAAACGGCCACGATCCGTGAGTTGAGTCCACCCCTTCGAACGTCGAGACTGGTCTTTTCGATGATCTCCCGGCAAAGCAGACCCCCGCCCACGATCCCGATGTTCATGACGCTGTCGGCAGTGGCTGTCATTCAGGAATCAAGCCCGCTAGGCGTCTGCGGGACTAGTTTTGTAACTAATTGAAATCATTAGGGTTGCCATTTTGAGCCGAAAAAAAATTAACCTAACAATATCAACGAGTTGAACTCATGCCTATCCGCAAGACCGACAGGCGCCTAAGAGAAGAAGTAGGTGTGGGTCGGGCTCAATAAGTGGGGTCGGGCCGTTGTGCTTTTCTTGATGGCACACCGGCTCCGATTAAGCTTTTTCAGCTTGAACGAATCGAAAAAGCGGACCTGTTTCTCGGTAATGGAATCGACAATGGACCAATGGTCCCAGAATGGACCGCCGAGCCCGATGAGGATGGCGCGCCGCTCACCACCATTCAGGAATTCCATCATTTCCGACCAGAAGCTATCGAGAGGGACATCCGGGACGTGCTTAAAGGGCATGGATCGGTTCGGAATTCTTTCCCCTACGACGTCCCCCAGGATGCTCCCGATGGTGTTAAGCCCGATGCCCGAAACCAGGATCTTAGGTAGGTCACTCTTCTCGTCGAGGTAAGCCAAAATCTCTTGAAAGAGGTCCCTCGCCTCTTCCTTATGGAGTCGGGAGACGATGCGCGCAGCGTTGACGATGCTGTAGACGGCGCAGAGTCCGTCCAACCCACCCTGTTCGTAAGGTTTCATGGTCCAATCCCTCACACGATCCTCGTGATGGGGGCCTCCCAGGCAGGGGCCCTCTCCAGGCCTGATATTGAATCAGGCCTGCTCAGGACCTTATAGAAAGGATAGGTGGGCAGCGGTTGAATTGTCAAGGCGAAAGCCCCAGGCAAGGTCGCCGCAAGCGGGTTGCGTCCCTGCATTGAGCGGCTCACAATGCCCAAGTTAACGTGTCATCTCCCCAAGAAACGACTCGAAAACGGTTCAGCGATCGGCATCCTTTGTCGGCTGCCAGCGGGGAGACATGCACCTGTCGCCACCGACGGATTGAATCACCTCACTGATGGCGTTTAGCGCGTTACATAAACGGGTGTAGCTCATGGCGAGCCCCACGTTTTCCGCAAGGAGTTGGAGGGAGTCCACATCCTGATCGTTCACGTCCCAGGTCTTCCCGTGGTAAAGCCTCAGGGCTCCGATGAGCTCATCGAGGAAGGTGATGGGCATGGAGAGCATGGAGGCGATGCCTTCCTCTTTTGCCTGCTCTGGATATTGTACGTTATCGTCTTTCGAGACGTCTCTCACGATGACGGGTTTACCTTCAAGATTGGCGGCCAGGCTCTTCTTGGCAAGCAGTGGGCCCTTGGTCAGATATCTGGGGCTCAGGCCGAAACTGGCCAGGAGCTCGAGCTGCTTCGACTCCAGGTCAAGCACCCAAACGGCGCAGCCTTTGATCCTGAGGGCTGCGACGAGGAGCTCTGACAAGTAGGTGCACATGTTTTCCAGATTGTCCGACTGGGCGATAGCCTTCGTGACGGCCTTAAACGTGTCCATGGTTATCCTGACTTCATTTTCCATGAATCCCCTCCGTCGGATGCGATGGCGCGTGCGCCAGAGATACGCGCGCGATGAGGTGGGTCAAGTGGGAATGCATACCGTGACACCTTTGAGCGTCGAAAGGATCCTTGCGTGCACGCTGCGCGAGAACATGCGGCTGACTTTACCCGCCTGCCGGCTTAAAACCAGGACACGGTAGCGACCTTTGGTGGCCAGCTCGATAATCTCGTCAGCGACTGCGCCTTGTCTCTCCCTAAACACATAGCTCACTCGGGTCCCGGAGAAGCCGTTTTCCACCAGGAAGTCCTTTGCAGCCTTCATGCCCTCTTCCTTACGCCGGACTTCCTCGGATAGAAAAGCGATGCCGACTCCCATCTTTTTCATCTCCGGGTTTGCCTCCAAGTCAACGGGCGGAAGGGGAGCATAGACATGAAAGAGGGTTATCTGGACGTCTTCGCGGTTCAGATAGGTATTGATCAGGAAATCCATTGCCTTTTGATCATAGGCGGTGAAATTGTACGGGACCAGGATCTTTTGTAGGGCCATCGTGACCTCCCTTCAGAACAAACGGGTTCGTGGGAAAAAGATGGCTCACGCCCTCTGCCTGGCTCCTCTTATCATCGAGTGACGATGGCGGGAACCGGGCGGGAAGAAAACCTCAGAGATCCGTTGGCTCCTGACAGAAAACAGCCCCTGTCAGGAGCGCCGGTGGCCCATTTTAACGGCACGCCACATTTTGGAAATCCCTGTTCCAGCGAATGACAGAAGATTCAAATCAAATCCACTATTTTTGATTATACAGATTTTCCAAAAAACTTTCAAGTCGGCGAGGGTCATTCGAATGGGCCCAGACCTCGCTTTTATTTGCCAAGAAGGATTCAAACGTATAGAAGTATAGGAATGATCAGGAGGGGTGAAACCATGCGCTTGAAGAATCATGCCATCTCCGTAGGGTTGGCACTTGGGCTCGTTCTTTTGTCTCGTTTGGCAGTCCATGCCCAACCGCTGGGCTTGGGCAGCGGCCCTCAGGGGAGCGAGGCAACCGCCGGGGTGCTGGCGTCCTCGAACGCCCGGTTTGTCTTTGGTCAGGTCTCGGATTCGAGCAAGGACCAGTTCATGCTCGACACCTTCACGGGGAGGCTCTGGCGCATTGCAGAAAGTGGGAAGCTTGGCACCTATCTCAAGCCGGTCCTTTACTGCGCCGAAGACGGCCAGTGCTCTTCCTTGCCCGGAGACGGCCCGGTAACAAAGGCTGAAGGCCGATCAAAAGTACGCTGAGACGGCGGTCTGACCCTCATGAAGGTCAGGCCAAAAAAGTCTGAAAATATAGGAGATACCCTACTTTTCCCATTAATAAACCACGCGGGTCGGCCCCGTGGGATGGATCCGCCCGGTCGTTCCGGGATAAAGGATGGCAGCCATACGGCCCGGTGCCGGAAACTTGTTTTGCTGGAGATTTTCATGCGATATGATCTGGGCATCACCTGGGTCACCAAGGCAGATGCTTTATTCGTGGAGCTCCTCGATACTGCCTGCCGGGCCAGGGGACTCACCCTTCTCCAGGTCACTCCTGTAAATCTGGAGGAGACTATCAGAAATTTGAAGACTCGGGCGATCTCTCTTCGGGCCTTCATGGACCGTTCCTCGGATGAGGACGAGCGTTTCCTCCCCTTGGTGGCATGGGCCCGGGAGGAAGGAGTGCTTCGAATCAACTCTCATGAAAAGGCGCTGCGGGCCCGGGATAAAGCCGAAATGCATCTGGAGATCTTCCGGGAAATTCTTACGCCCTACACGATCATCCTTCCTCCTTTCAATGAAGCGCCCGAACTCGGGCCCATTGACCTCAGCCCCCTGGGGGAGAGTTTCACCACGAAGCCTTCCCTGGGAGGCGGGGGCGAAGGGGTGGTCCATCTCTGCATGACCCTGGAAGATATCCAGGCGGCCCGCCGCCAGTTCCCGGAGGATAAGTATTTGCTACAGGCCCGCATTGTGCCCACGCGCCTCGGTGGCCGGCGGGCCTGGTTTCGCATCATCTACAACGCCGGGAAGATTTATCCTTTCTGGTGGGACACAGAAACGCATATCTATACGCCGGTAACGATCGCCGAGCGCTACCGCTATCGCTTAGAACCCCTGGAGGAGATCACGGCTAAGCTGGCGAGGATAAGCGGTCTCCATCTCTTTTCTACGGAAATTGCCCTGACCCCTGATGGTGGGTTTCATGTCGTGGACTATGTAAACGACCCTATCGACTTGACCCCATGTTCTCAATGTCCAAGTTCCGTCCCCGATGAGATTCTCGGGTTTATTGCCGAAGACTTGGCCGATTGGCTGGCTTCAAAATGAGCAAAAAGAGGGTGGCCCCCATCTCAATATCGAGCGATGGTTCCCGAAGGGGTATCGGTGAGCCATAAGTTGGAATAAGAATCCCGTGGGAGAGCAGCAGCGGTAATGCAGGAGATCCACACCTTCCGCGGAGGGCCGAAGAGCCGCAAGCTCAACTACCTTCTCTACCTGCCGGAGCGCTACGGGGAAGACCCGGGGAAGAAGTGGCCTTTAATCCTGTTTTTGCACGGGGCGGCGGAGCGGGGGGACCATCCGGAGAACCTGAAGAAGCACGGAATCCCCAAACTGCTGGATGAGAAACCCGAATTTCCTTTTATCGCGGTTTCGCCCCAATGCCCGGAGGGTTCAACTTGGGCCTCCCTTGTCGAAACGCTGAAATCCCTACTTGATCACATCCTCGAAAATTACTCCGCAGCCCCGGATCGCTTCTACCTGACCGGCATCAGCATGGGAGGGAATGGGGTTTGGCTGTTCGCGACCCGCTATCCCGATACCTTTGCGGCCGTGGCGCCCGTCTGTGGCTACGGCCTCCGATCGCAGGGGTTCCCGGAAAGGGTCTGCGTCCTGAAGGACGTCCCCGTTTGGGTCTTCCACGGATCCGACGACGATATCGTATATCTCTCCGAATCCCAGAAACTGGTGGATAGACTCCGGGAATGCGGGAGTGACGTGCGATTCACAGTCTACCCGGGGTGTGGACACGATTCCTGGACCCGCACGTATGAAAACCCCGAGGTCTACGCGTGGTTTCTCGCCCACAGAAGCGAGAAGCGCTTACCTCAAAAGATTGAAAAGTAACCGAGTAACCGTCCGCACGTAACAAAATGTCTGGCAAAAATTCCTTCGATTTCAAGTGGATATGCAATGTTAACCATACCGCTTACCAAGGGTTCGTAAGGTAACCGCCAGAACAAGCGAAATCGCTCCAGGGGAAGCCTACCGTTCAGAACTGAGCCATTTTTCCGGCTTTCGCCGAGTTTCGTTCAGGCGTCCAGTGAAGAATAAGAAGTCTAATGATTTCCAACACTTCTATCTATCCTGAGAATAATCGAAGAAAGTGAGCTTTGAACCTTTGACAATGTAAAAGTTTTGTGAGTATTTTGAATACCTTGGAAAGTGGAATCTTAGGGTCAGGGGGATCAATACTGGCCGTGCCTGGGTGGCGGAACAGGTAGACGCAAGGGACTTAAAATCCCTCGGAGCATAGCCTCTGTACCGGTTCGATTCCGGTCCCAGGCACCAAAATTTTTTAAAATCCCTAACCAAAATGTCCAAAGTGATTTATCAAGATTATAATTGCTTTGAAACGGAGAAATATCGAGTCTAAGGTTATCCGCGTCAGGCCGGTAAGCGGGGAGGTTAACATTATAAATAAATTGAAATATTTTGTATAATAATTTGATATTATTGTTTATTAATGAGTGTACACTCATCATGAGGTTGGGTTTTCCCAGCCCGTGCAAAGAGGGGACAGTCCATGAAACGTATGAACTCCTATGAAATGGCCCGCCGTCAGGTCGACATCGCAAGCCGTTTTGTGGATGTGGACGAAGGCATCCTCGAGATGCTCAAGAACACCAAGCGGGAGCTGGTGGTCCATTTTCCCTGTCAAGATGGATAATGGAGGATTCAAGATCTTCACCGGTTACCGTATCGTGCACAACCCGGCGCTCGGTCCGGGCAAGGGCGGGATTCGCTATCACCCCGACATCAATTTGGATGAGGTGCGGGCCCTCTCCATGTGGATGACCTGGAAGGCGGCCCTCATGAACATCCCATTCGGTGGGGCCAAGGGGGGGTCGAATGCGACACGAAGCAGCTATCGGCCAAGGAGATCGAAAACCTTACACGTCGATTCACTTATGAAATCGCACCGTACATCGGCCCTGAAAGCGACATCCCCGCCCCTGACATGTATACCGGCCCTCAGGAGATGGCCTGGATGATGGATACGTATTCCATTTTGAAAGGTTATTCCGTCTCCGGTGTGGTGACCGGCAAGCCTTTGGAGCTGGGAGGTTCGGTGGGTCGTTTTGAAGCCACTGGAAAGGGTGTGTGTCTGGTCGCCCTGGAGGCCGCAGAGCATGCGGGGATCGGTTCGTCTCTGGAGGGCGCGCGCGTCGCGATTCAGGGCGCCGGCAACGTCGGAGGGATTGCGGCCCGGTATTTTGATCGGGCAGGCGCCAAGGTGGTTGCGATCAGTGATTCGAAAGGCGGGGTGTTTAACGGGAAAGGGCTGGATGTGGAGAAGGCCATTGTCTTCCCGAATCGATACGTTTCCTGTCTGGATCGGAATATTGATGCGGAGCAGATCACGAACCAAGAGCTCCTGGAACTGGATTGTGAGATCTTGGTTCCGGCGGCAATAGGAGAGCAGATTACCGAGGCGAATGCCCCCAAGCTTCGGTGCAAGATGGTCGTGGAAGGGGCAAATGGGCCGACGACTCCCGGGGCGGATGACATCCTTTTTGAAAGAAACATCTTTGTGGTGCCCGATATCCTTGCCAATGCGGGCGGATTGACGGTCTCTTACTTCGAGTGGGTCCAGAACCTTCAAGAACTGATCTGGAGCGAAGAGGAGGTCTCCGAGCGGCTTCAGCGAATCATGAAGCGCGCCTTCGCCGAGGTCCTGAGCACGGCAAAGGACAAAAAGGCCCACATGCGAACCGCTGCTTACATTATTGGCGTGGGGCGTGTGGCCAGGGCCATGGCGCTGCGCGGAATATATCCGTAATCACGCCTTTGGCGTGACGCCAGAGGCGCGACTGGGCGCTGCCCTTTCCCTGCTGTGATGGGTCGATGAGGGCCGCCGCCAAAAGGAGTAGGAACGATGCTTTTGATTGAAGACCTTCAGGTGGAACTGGGCGGAAAGATCATCCTGGACCACATCGACCTGGAGATTGAGCCCGGGGAAACCCATGTGTTGTTTGGTCCGAACGGGTCGGGGAAGACCACCCTCCTCATGACCATTATGGGCTACCCCCAGTACAAGGTTCTGAAAGGCAGAATCGTTTTCAAGGGAGCGGATATCACCCACTGGCCCATCGACGAGCGGGCACGTCTCGGGATCGGCATGTCCTATCAGCGGCCCCCTACCATACACGGGCTCAAGACCCGGCAGATGGTCCATATCTGCGCCGGGGGCACGGCTGACGTGCAGGCGTTGGCTCAAAGGGTCAATTTTCTGGACTTCCTCGACAGGGACGTGAATGCGGGTTTTTCCGGCGGAGAGATCAAGCGGTCCGAGCTCCTCCAGCTTCTGGCCCAGAATCCGGATTTGATGCTTTTCGACGAACCGGAATCGGGCGTGGATCTTGAAAACATCTCCCTTGTTGGAAAAACCATCGCCGCGCTGCTTCAGAAGAGCTGCGACCTGCCAGCGGATGACCAAAAGACAAAGCTGCAGAAAAAGATGGAACGCACCAAGATGGGATTGATCATTACCCATACCGGACATATCCTTGACTACGTCATTGCGGACAAGGGACAGGTGCTGTTCAATGGACGGTTGAGCTGCGTGACCAATCCGCGTGAAATTCTGAGATGTATCGGGGAGACCGGCTATGAGGAGTGCGTGAAATGCATGGCGTAGAGGAGCTGAAGGAAAGGGCGAAGCGATCCAGGGAAAAGGCTGCACCACTCGGTCCCGACGTTGATTTGAGCAGTTTTGAGACCGCGGGGGTCCCCCACAAGTATCTCGCCGACGAAGAACTCTGCCTGCTGCCCGAAGACCAGCAGCAACGGCTGGTCATGGCGGGCCTGGATTTAACCGAAAAGGGACGCGGCGGCACCTTTTTTCAGAAAGACACCTCGGTGGTTCATTGCGACAGTCATCAGGCGGGGATCGAGGTGATTCCAATAAGAAAGGCGCTTGAAACCTGCGACTGGATCAGGGACTATTATTGGAAACTGGTCTCGGTGGATGCGGATAAGTACACGGCGGCGGCGGAGCTGGACCTGCATGACGGCTATGTCATCCGTGCGTTGCCCGGCAGCAAGTCCGTTTATCCCGTCCAGGCATGTCTGTATATCGAGAAGGAAGGTCTCCAGCAGAACGTCCACAACATCATTATCGCGGAAGAGGGCTCAGAGCTCCACATCATCACGGGGTGTTCCACGGCACCGCACCTGAAGCGGGGCCTGCATGTGGGCATCTCGGAGTTCTTTGTAAAGAGGAATGCCAAGCTGAGCTTCACCATGATTCACAATTGGGCCGAGGACATGATGGTGCGGCCCAGGTCGGTTGCACGGGTGGAAGAAGGGGGCCTGTTCCTGAACAATTATATCTGCATGAAGCCGGTCCGCTCCATTCAGATGTACCCCACGACCCATCTGGTAGGGGAGGATGCGGTGGCGCGTTTCTACACGATCATTGTGGGGAGCCCCGGTTCCGAGTATGATGTGGGTGCGCGGATATTTTTGAAAAAGCCCGGCAACCGGGCCGAAATCGTGGCCCGAACCATCAGCAACGGCGGCAAGATCATCGCTCGCGGCGCGCTGATCGGTGAGGTCCCGGATGTGAAGGCCCATCTGGAGTGCCGCGGATTGATTCTGAACGGCGGGCTCATCCACGCCATTCCGGAGCTGGAGGGCCATGTGGACGGGGTCGAGATGTCCCATGAGGCGGCAGTGGGAAAGATCGCGCAGGAGGAGATCGCATACCTGATGTCCAGGGGCCTGAGTGAGGACGAGGCCACCTCCACGATCGTGCGCGGATTTTTAAACGTGGATATTCCGGGATTGCCGCCGCAGTTGAAGGCGGAAATCGACCGCGCCATCGATGCGAGCGACAAAGACGTGATGTAACGTCATGCCACGGCCGGGTGTGGGGATATCAGAATGTCAGCCCTGAAAACCAGCGGGCAAGGTGCAGAAGCGGCCCCATGATGAGAAATGAGAGAATGCCTGTTTGGGTGAAATGGTCGAGCATTACGATCATAAACAGCAATATGGGACCGTAACGGCCTGCCTTGCGGAATCGGTCTGCGGCCCGTGGGGGCAGAAGGTTTTCCAGGACGTGGGCGCCGTCGAGAGGCGGCACGGGAAACAGATTGAAGATCCCGAGCCCCAGATTCATGAGCAGCATGTAAACGAGGAGCTTTTGATACACCTCCCACGGGAGAAAAAGGTAGCGGATAAAGAGACCGGCCAGAAAAGCGGCTGCGAAATTGGCCAAGGGGCCGCTGATCGACAGCACGATGATGTCCGACCTTGGGTTTTTGAAGTATCGGGGGTTGACAGGCACAGGCCGCGCCCAGCCGAAATTGAAAAGAAAAAGGCAGATGGCCCCGAGGGGGTCAATGTGCTTGAGCGGGTTGTGGGTCAGTCGGCCCATGACCTTTGCAGTTGGATCCCCCAGGGACAAGGCGGCTTTCCCGTGGGCATACTCATGGATGGTGATGGCAAACAGAAGGACCGGGATCCTCACGATCCATTCCCGGAGATCAAACGACATTCGATCAGCCCCCAGGGTTTGATTGCAACGACGAAAGGCCGAAATGGCGCAGGGCGCAAGAACCACTTTATTATCCTAATCGTATTCAACGGACAAGCCTTAAAGCGTTCGGGGACCGTGCTTGGAATACCCCCAATGGCTTTGGTTGTTAGTCCCTTAGAGGTGAAATTGCGCGCAAAAGGGTCACAATTCAAGGTTTCAGGGTTCAGAAGTCAGGCCTGAAACCCGAAACCTGAAACTTTTTCGGTTCAGGTTTGTCCGGGTTAGGGTATTTATTTGAGTTTAACGCTTATGGGAGGGAAGGGGGAATCTTGATGGAGGCGAGGAGATCCGACTTCGCAGGTTCCTGGTATCCTGGCAGCGACGATGAGTGCCGACGGGCCATAGAAACGTTTACTGCCTCGGCCGTTCCCTGTGGAGGAAAAGACGGCGTGCCGGTGGGCGGTATCGTACCCCACGCCGGATGGATGTACTCGGGCCGCATCGCCTGTAATGTCATCAAGTGCCTCTCCGGCCGTGATGGTGCCGACACCTGCTTGATCTTCGGCCGGCACCTCCATCCCGGCGCCAAGAATTTCATCATGAAAGAGGGGCGCTGGGCGACCCCCCTGGGAATGCTTGACATCGATGGAGATGTGGCGGAAAAGCTTGTCAAAGCGTTTCCCTTTCAGGTCGAGACCGTTGCGCGGTATGAGGAAGACAACACCATAGAACTTCAGCTCCCATTCATCCGGTTCTTTTTCCCGGGGGTCAAGATTGTGCCCATGGGTCTTCCGCCTGTGCCGGCTTCCTTGGAGATCGCGAAGCGGGCGGCGGAGATCTCTGCAGGGCTGGGTCGTAAGACGATCGTGATTGGGTCGACGGATCTCACCCACTATGGATTTAATTATGCCTTCACCCCCAAAGGAACTGGGCCGGAGGCGGTTGAGTGGGTCAAGACGGAGAACGACAAACGGGTTGTCGATCTCATGGTCCGCATGGACGGAGAGGGCGTTATTTCCGATGCGACCAAGAATCACAATGCATGCTGTGCGGGGGCTGCCGCGTCCGCCATCGCCGCGGCAAAGATTTTAGGTGCCCATAGCGCGGATGCCCTTATTTATTCGACGAGTTATGATGTGAGGCCTGACAGCAGTTTCGTCGGATACGTGGGAATCGTCTTCAAGAAATAGGAAATAGGTTTAACGCTCTTCACGGGAGGCAATTCCGATTTGATTTCTATAAAGGAATTATTTAGAATCAGGTCAACTAACAAGAACGGCGTTCAACTGACAAAGCCCTTGCGTGACTCGGTGTACGGCGCAGAAGAGGGTCACGATCCACCCAAAATGGAGGACAGGAGCGAACTGGAGGCCGCATCCGGCCGAAACAAAATAAAGATCGACCTCCTGGTGCACGACCTGAAGGTTCCGCTTGCCGTGATCGAGGCAGGGGTGAGCACGCTCCTCAACCGGCAAGAGAAATACGGCCCCCTGACGGAAAAACAGGAGAAGGTCCTTGTGAGGGCACTTCGCAATACCAAGATCACACAGGCTTTGGTCAACGATGCGCTTGAGCTCGGAAGGTCGAGGGCGGGGGTCATCAATACCTCCCACTTTAAGGTCGCTTACTGGGTCGAGCAGTCGCTGATGGAGATTTTTGACCTGGTGGACTTCGGCATTTCGGAGGATATCAAGAAGTGCTCGGATCTGGCTGGGCTAAAAGGAGCGCTCCAGGAAAAGGGGATCACACTCGTCGTAGATGAGGATCTGTGGTACGAGGAGGTCTGCCTGGATGAGCCCAAGATGCGGCAGATATTCAGGAACCTGCTAAGCAATGCCCTTAAATACAGGAAGGATCGTATTGAAGTCCACGTGGGGAAAAGGGGCGACCATTTGACCCTCTCGGTCAAGGACGATGGAGAGGGCATTCCCGCGGCGTTTCACAACAGAATATTCGAGTGCTACTTTCAGCTTGACTCGGTGGACAGCTGCCCCGTGAGGGGCCACGGGCTTGGGCTGGCCGGGGTCCTGGTGCTCGTGGAGGACCTGGGAGGGCATCTGCTCCTTGAAAGTGACGCCGGCAGAGGCGCAACGTTCTCCGTGGAGCTACCGTTCATCCTCGAACGTCAGGGGCGGGGCCATCGTTAATCTGTCCGGGTTTAATTATTCCCCCTTGGACGCGATCAGGTCGTCCAAGTCTCCCCGCTTGGCACGATAGGTCTTTTCGAATACCTCCCAGAAGTCCTTGTCCTTGTCTCTCCAGCCCGCTCCGAACTTCTTTTCGAAGAAGGGCTGCAGACGTGAGAACCATTTCCCGTGCTTCGGCAGTCCCTTCTGGCAGGCCTCCAAGACATCGCCCACATACGTGGCGATGTCCGTAATTTTGTCCTTGGGGACATAGGCCTGGGCCCCTTTCTTGATGGATCTTATAAGGTTTTCCGGGCTCAGGGCGTGAGCGGTGAGCATCACCGCGGGGATGTCCATCTTACCGCAGAGTTCCAGAAGGTCGTAGCCCCTTACACCCATGATATCCAGAATGGCGATGTCGTAAGGGTTTTTTTTCAGGAATTTTTCGGCGGTCTGGAAATTCGGCGCCGTGTCGATCAAACATGTGTCGAGCATCTCCTCGAGGGTTTCGAGGATGTCCGGCTCGTCATCTACGACCAGGACACGTTTTCCTTTCAGAATCTCCCTCTCCTCCATCGGTGCCCTCCCGTTAGGACCTTAGCGGTGAAATTGCGCAAAACGGTCACAATTCGAGGTTTCAGGTTTCAGTGTTCAGGCCTGAAACCCGAAACCTGACACCTGATCCCGCGGGCCCGCGGGACTGATTTGGTTCCGGCTTGGCCGGGTTAGGACAAAGGATCTGTCAGTGGATATTAGCCCGCGTTGATTCCGGAGTCAACATCTCATTGGCGGCCTGATAACGCAAATGAATTGACTTTGAAGGCCTGATTCCTTACCTTAACTTTTGAGCACCTTAGAATCTTGGTTCCGGAATTTGTGTGTTTCGTGGGAGAAGAAGATTTCGGGGGATTTGTTGATGGATTTTGTGGAAAAGGCGCGAATTCAACTGGAGCACTGGTCTTCGCACAACGATCAGCACATGGAGGAATATGATCGGTTTGCCGAACAGCTGGAAAAGGCTGGAAAGGCGGAAAGTGCGAACCACGTAAGAGAAATGATCCAATTCGCCTCAAAGGGGACCGAGTGCCTCCGAAAGGCGCTTGCAGCCCTGTGATGGGCCTTATTCGCACCCCGCCGGCGCTGCCTCTGATTTAAAGGAGAAGAATCCTAATATGTGTGAAGCCCATGCCTACCTCATCAAAGAAGGGCGAGAAGAGCGAATCCTCGAGAGTGTTGACGCCGTCGAGATTCTTGGCGACGAGGTGAACCTGATCAGTATCTTCGGGGAGCAAATGCGTATCAAAGCGAGATTCAAGCGATATGTGAGCACCGAAGGCAAGATGGTTTTCGAACCCGTTTAGGTTTCTTTTGGGAGCGTGGGATCAATGGAAAGGCTGATCGATCAGACTGCCGATTGGATGCTGAATTCCCGGTTGACCCTGGCGCTGACAGGTGCCGGGATCTCAGTGGAATCGGGAATCCCTGATTTTCGGAGCGCTGAAGGGCTTTGGGCCAAATATGACCCTGCCGATTACGCCACCATTACCGCATTCAAATCAGACCCGCCCAAGGTGTGGCACATGCTGCGCGACATGGACGAAGTGATAAGCCGCGCCAAGCCCAACAGGGCCCACACAGGAATGGGGGAGCTTGAGCGGATGGGCTGTCTCCACTATGTAATCACCCAGAACGTCGACAACCTGCATCAAGCGGGGGGATCCAGCAAGGTGATTGAGTACCACGGCAATTCCAGCACGCTCTCTTGCCTGTGGTGTGCCAAGAAGTATCTGGCCAGCGAGAAGAGGGGAGGGGTCTTTCCGCCCCTGTGCGAGTGCGGCAGGATTCTGAAACCGGATGTGATTTTTTTCGGCGAGGCCATCCCCGTTGAGGCCCTTAACCATTCCTATCAGCTTGCCTCCTCTGCGGGAGCGGTACTCGTGGTGGGCACCTCTGCAGCGGTGGCACCCGCAAACACGATCCCGCTCGTGGCAAAGGAAAATGGTGCGAAGATTATCGAGATCAACAAGGAGCGGACACACTTGACCCACACGATTACGGATGTATTTCTCGAAGGTTCCGCTGGGGACGTGATCTCTGCGCTCGTGGCAACGATCAAGCGGAAGAGAGGGGTAACCGCCGCAGCATGACTATTTTGGTTTCAGGAAATCCGTGAGATAGATGACCTTGTCGTCTTTTTTGACCCCTTCTCTCACGTGTTCCCATGAGCCCCGAACCTTTGCCTTTCGTATCTCATGGATCATGGACTGCAATTCCGGGTTCTTGTCAAGAAGCCCGTTGATCTCCTTGCTCAGTTCTTTCCAGCTCTCTTCCAGTTCCCGCGAATCCAGCTTGAAGCCGCCGAGATCCGAGACCAACATGCTCAGCTCCGAAAGGAGGCCAAAGTGGGTTGCCCCCTGGAGATAGTAAGGGCAGTGGCACCAAAGGCTGAGGCACGCCAAACCCCGTTTGAGGGCGCCTGAATGGAGCGTGGAATGAATGGCGCTCGGTCCGTGGTAGTTGATGGGAATGACGCCCTTCTCAACGAGCTTCTGCAAGAGCGGTTCGGAAGAGGCCACACCGGAGATGATCCTGTCCGTGTGAAGCACGCTGTCGTACATGCTTCCAATGGTAATCATGGTCCTGATCCCAAGTGTATCGCAAAGGGAGACCAGGGCTTCAGCGAACGCGGTCCAGCGCAGTTGGGGCTCCATGGCTCTCAACAGCACGATGGACCTTTGGTCATCACCGGGGCTAGCGGCGAAAAAGGCCCCACCGGGCAGGGAAAGATCTTTCAGGCGTCCGTCCTGAATATCCACAAACGGACGGCTTTCGTCGTAACGGTAGAAAAGGTCAGCGTTTATTGTGGCGAAAGGCTTTGCTTCCAGCTTCCGGATGAGAAAGGAGATCATGGCCTTGGAGACATCGAGGGCGTTTCCCCATCCGTCGAACCCGGCAATGAGCAAAGGATCTTTCACCTCGGGCAGATAATCAATGCGGATCGGCTGCAGGCTCATGTCATTAATTTCTCATTGGGACCTCTTCTTGTCAAGGAAGGTATGCGCTTTATTTGTTTGACAAAGCCCACGAAGAATATAAATTACCCGGTTCAAGGTGATGGTCTTGGGGCGAAAGGCCGATATAGATGACAGGCCTCCAGAGGGCTCCAGATCGTGGTAGGATCAAGCGGGTGATGAGGTTCTGCGTCGGGCGCTTTCGTTCGGGACGCGCTTTTTTGTGAAAATGCAAGAAGGAATACACCTTGACCATAAGGATTGAAAAGCAGGCCCTTGAGTCGGCCTGCACGAATATCATTGAAACGATCCTGAATTGTCTTCCCACCGCCTTCAAAGGGACCGTGTATTTGATCGGGGCCCCGCCTACGCTTACAGCGACCCGCGTCACTTCCGGTATCATTAGTCAGGACCGAAAATCGATCTCCTGGGGGCTGCCCGAAAGGTCCGATTACAATCCACCCGGCAAACAGTGGAAAGACTACCGGGATCAGCCGGGGCGGCCGCTGGAGGCCATGGCGTGGTGTGTTGAGAAGCAGAAAAGCTGGACTGCCGGTGACCCCTGGCACAACCCCCGCAGCGTAAGGCTCCAGGTGGAAGGGATCATGGAAGACAACCACCATATGGAGCCCGTGCTGGTCCGGAAAAAGGACCTCTATTTCGAAGACATCGAACGCATCGCCTACCCAGGAAACCATCGCGGGGAGTTGCTCTGGCAGGACACCGATTACATGGTGGTGGCCGTGATCAAGATCCATTTCCAGCCCGGGACCATTCAAATGGGAAGTCCCGAGACGAAGCTCATCAAGACCCTCTCTCGGGTTTTGGGTACGGAGCTTCTCTCGGTTCAGCTGCGAGACCATGCGATCGAGGCCATGGGGAAGCTTGCGCAGGATAAGCTTGATTCGTGCAATATCCTGGCGGACTCACTCAGAAACGCGATCATGAAATCAGGTCTCATTTTTTCCCTCGTGAAACTGGAACTGGGGTATTTGAGGGACCACTGGGAAAAGTATCTGCTGGCAGGCGCCGGCAGGGCGTCTTCGAAAAAGGAGGCGATCGAAGCGCTGAACCGTGTTCTGCTGATCCTCAATCATTACAACGGAAAACAGTCCAGGGACCTGTCGGAGGTCCAGAATCGGTTCCTGGAGCTGTACCTTTCTCCGGACCAGGCGGAGAACTGGATCCGCATGCAGATCGAGGAGCGATGGAACGAGGTGATTCGCAGTAATCCCCTTAGCGAGGACCAGGTGAAGGAAGTCACCCTTAGAATCGAGCAGCTGAAGGCGTCGCTGCGACTGGGCCAGGACGAGACGATCCTGGCCTCTATGACCACGATGGGTGAGGATCTAAAGAGAGAGTGGTCGGAGCTCATTTACAAGAACACGGATCGTATTGATCTCCAGGACCTCGGCAGGATCATCGAAATCCTTAAAGACCCATCCCTTAACCTCCCCTCGAAGGAGAAGTCAAGAAAGACCCTGATTCACCTCAAGACCTTGATCGAGATCATGACCCAACTGGAGGAAAGTACTAACAGGGTTTTGCGACAGGTCCTGAACGGGCATGCCAAGGCGAGCCTTGCAAGCCTGGTCAACGGTTCCGGTGCGCCCCCTGCCGACCGGGATTCATGAAATTCAAGAGGGCGCCTTTGTGGCGCCCTCTTACTCGCGCACCCATCTGCCCCTGATCAATCCAGCGTTTTCGAGGAGCAAACGGTATGACCAATCCCATCAAGACATTGGATGTGAGGCCCTCGATTCCGAAGAGCCTTAACGCCCTCAAGGAGCTTGCCTACAACGTGTGGTTCGTCTGGAATTACGAGACAGACGCCCTATTCAGAAGGATGAATCCGGACCTGTGGGAAGACGTGAGAAAGAACCCGGTGGCGCTCCTGGGGAGATTGAGGCAGCAGGACCTGGAGGCCCTTTCGCGGGACGAAGGCTTCATCGCGCACCTGGAAAGGGTGAAGCAGGAGTTCGATCGATACCTGTCGGAAAGGCCCAATCCTAAGGTCTTTGGAGCCGAAGGGCGCCCGTTTCAGGTGGCCTATTTTACCGCCGAGTGCGGGGTTGCCGATTGCCTTCCCATCTATTCAGGCGGGCTCGGAATCCTCTCTGGGGATCATCTCAAGTCATCGAGCGACCTAAACCTCCCCTTGTTCGGCGTGTCCCTTGCCTACCAGAAGGGTTATTTCAGACAATATCTGTCTAAAGACGGCTGGCAGATGGAGACCTACCCCATTAACCAATTCAACGCGATGCCCATGCGACTGGTGCGAGGCGCGGATGGTCTCGCCATAAAGGTGGCCGTGGACCTGAAAGGTGAAACGGTCCAGGTGCGGGCATGGGAGGTCCACATCGGCCGGATTTCGCTATTTCTGCTGGATACGAATCTGGAGGAAAACTCTCCGGGTGCCAGGGACATCACCTCCGAGCTCTATGGCGGGGACCGGGAAATGAGGATCCGACAGGAAATCATCCTGGGCATTGGCGGGGTGAGGATGATCAGGGCCATGGGGCTGGATCCGGCCGTGTACCACATGAATGAGGGACACTCGGCCTTTGCGACCTTTGAACGGATCAGGGTCTTGAGGGAGGATGGCGGGCTGACCTTCAACCAGGCCATGGAGCTGGTTCGGGTGACCAATGTCTTCACCACCCATACCCCTGTGCCTGCCGGTATCGATACCTTTCACCCGGATTTGATGCGGACCTATTTTGAGGGCTTCGCCAGGAGCATGGGTATCAGCCTGGATGTTCTGCTCGGTTTTGGGCGACAGGACCCACGCAATCGCGGAGAGGAGTTCTCCATGGCGGTCCTGGCCTTGCGCCTCTCCAACTGGAGCAACGGGGTCAGCAAGCTCCACGGCCGTGTGAGCCGCAAGATGTTTCAGAACGTCTGGCCTAAGACGCCTGAGAACGATCTGCCCATCGGCTGTGTCACCAACGGGGTCCATATTCCGTCGTGGATCTCCAAGGGCGTGGCCGAGAACTATGATCGGTATCTGGGACGTCGATGGATCGAGGATCCCGACAATGTCAAAGTCTGGGAAAGGGTCAACAAGATCCCCGATTCGGAGCTTTGGCGGACACACGAAAGGGCCAGGGAGAGGCTTATGGCCTTCACGCGCAAAAGGCTTAAGGACCAGTGGGCCAAGCGGGGGGTCTCGAACCGGGATCTGGCGTTCGCCGATGAGGTGCTCAACTCCGAGACCCTTACCATCGGCTTTGCGAGGCGATTCGCACCATACAAACGTGCCTTCCTCCTGATCAAGGACATCGAACGTCTTGACGCCATTTTGAACAACCCAAAACAACCGGTCCAGATCATCTTCTCGGGCAAGGCCCATCCCCAGGACCAGATGGGCAAGGAGCTCATCCGGCAGATCCTCCAGATCTCCAACCGCGAACGGTTCAGACGACACATGGTCTTTCTCGAGGACTATGACATGGAGATCGCGAGACACATGGTCCAGGGCGTGGACGTCTGGCTCAACACGCCCAGGCGGCCGCACGAGGCCTGCGGCACGAGCGGCATGAAGGCCGTGGCAAACGGGGCGCTCCACATGAGCGTTCTTGACGGTTGGTGGGACGAAGGATTTGACCGGGAAGTGGGGTGGGCCGTCGGGAGCGGGGAGGAGTATTCGGATCACGATTTCCAGGACGAGCTCGAGAGCAAGACCCTTTATGATGTGCTTGAGAAAGACGTTGTCCCCTTGTTTTATGACAGGGGGACCTGGGGATACCCCAAGGGCTGGGTTGCCATGATGAAGGCCTCCATGAACAAGCTCTGTCCCATCTTCAACACCCATCGGATGGTGGAGGAGTATTGGGAGAAGTGTTACGTCCCGGCGGCGCAGAGGGGGTTTGAGCTGACGAGAGAGGGGGGGCTAGGCCTCAAGAACCTGGCTGCGTGGCGTGAGAAGATCATGTACAACTGGGCAAACGTCTCCATCCAGGACATCCGTATGGCGCCGAAGGAGGAGATCTCCATGGATGCCGGCTACCACGTGGAGGGCGACATCTTCCTGGGAGAACTAAACCCCGCTGATATTATGGTCGAGGCGTACTACGGCAGACTGGACCCTTCGAATCAGTACGTGGATAGCTTCACGACCCTCATGACCACCACGGGACCCATTCGGGACCGGGTCTTCCGTTACCAGTGTGATATTCGCTTTGAGGAAGTTGGTCACTACGGCATCGACATCCGGCTGACGCCCAACCACCCAAATCCCGAAAGCCGTCACGGCATGGGGCTCGTGATTTGGGGGCAGAAGTAGCGGCCCAGATGATCCCAACCCGGCCAAGCCGGAACCAAATCAGTCCCACGGCCGCGGGATCAGGTTTCAGGTGTCAGGATCTGGGGTTTGCTGAAACCCGAATCCCGCCATGGCGGGAAAACCTGAAACTTCGAATTGTGACCCTTTTGCGCGCAATCTTACCGCTAAGGTACTGTGGCGTCCCGGAGAGGGAAGGGGCTGGAATTTTTTTCGCGGTTGGTGTAATAAGAAGGCGGTTGCGCCTGTAGCTCAGGTGGATAGAGCAGCGGACTTCTAATCCGCGGGTCGGGAGTTCGAGTCTCTCCAGGCGCGCCAGTAAAATCAAATGGTTAAGACACACCCCAATTTCCCTAATCTAATAATTCTCGAATCTGCCCCACAATAGCCCCACGCTTTTCCAGTTAGGAATCTTTTTCAGGACAAACTAACAAGAGACCATTTGCCCCACTCCTCTTCCTCGAATCAGCCTCCCTCCTGGTGACCAATCGGTTGGACCCTTTCAACTGAGAATGCCCTGGGCTTCAGAGGGGTAATGAGATTCCCCGAGACTGCAAGAGCTTCTCGTCTTGCTACCTCCAATGGCCGGCACGTCGGGGCCTTAAACATTTACGCGGGGGGTGGTCAAGATCCCCCCCTTTGGCCTTGCACCTATCCCCTCCATACCCCCCACAGCACTGGAGGGTACCCCGCGATCGCACGAGCGAAGACACGGGGGGGGCTGGCCTCCTACGTGGACTTTCGAGCGGAAGACCCCCCGTATGCCTGAATGGTACCTTACACGGAAATTCCCCAAACAAAAGGCGAGACACACCTGAGGACCGAGCACCTTCGGTGCGCGCACTAAAGTGCTTTCCGGCCTCCCTCGAAGGGGGGCGGCGGGTGGACCTTTCGAACCCCTCCCCTTGGCGACGAGAGCCTCAATCTCCGATCACCCCTTGCACCCTCCAAGACCAGATCACGGTCTAGGGACCCCCCCCTCCTTCTGGCCTTTTTCGTTCGTTAGCATCTCATCAAGGTTTAGACCCCAAAACGTTATAAGCAGAACCACTTCGAGAAGGTCACAGATGAGGATCGGGATCGGAGGCTACCAGGTCAAAGGAGGCGATCTTAAAATACAGGATTACCCCCATATCAATTTCTGAAAACCTGTATGACAATATAATTCACCTTGTGTCTCCTGCCTAAAACGCGAGCACCAAACACTTCACCAGGAACGGGCCATGGAGAAGGATCATGAAAGATGATAACTTGGGACTGCTAGAAGAGGATACAATAAGGGTAAGACCTTTGTTCACTTGTCAGATGTGTGGCAAGCGGGCCACACAGTGGATCGATCTACAGAAAGGCTTATCCCCTGGTAGAGAGAAATGGGTACCAAGTTGTGGGAAGTGCGAAGATGTGCGGATGAATATTGCTAACAGGAAGTTGAACCAGACTTACCTCATCCAAAGCCACGCTGAAGATCAATTCTGAATCACACGCAAGGAAATCGTAAGGGGAATGAAACGGGGACCGAAGCTCCCCGTCGGTGGGTGCCCACCACGACTTACAGTAAAACTTTTAGGTTGGCATTTTTGAGACCGGATTAAGACAGGAAGCGCCCATTCCCCTATCCTATGCAAACCCTCCGCTTGGAGAAGCGGTCGAGGACCATGGACTCGATAGGGGGGTGAGCACTTCAGCCATTTTTAAGGGTATAAATAATAAATGGCTTCATCTTGCTGCGTCCTTCCGACCCACATCAACGAGGGATGGGTGGTGCTGCGAACGGATGTCCAACACTCTTTCAGGCGCAGGGCATTTATGTACGGATCGTATTGTAAAATGAAAATCTTTGTTGCTGAGTCAGCGCTCTGAGTTGGGGAGTCATTGTAAGAAACACTTGAAGTGACAATGTAAAGGAAGGGATATAGAAATACCCCGAATGCATCGGCGCTGTCCTCGAACATGAAACCATCATTGTCAAACCCAAAAAAGAACTTTGAAATATATATTGGAGAAGATCCGTCTCTGCTCAAAATAGGCACTCCACCCGTTATGGTGAAGACCATCATATCAGTACCAGGCGCGAAACCATTGAGGGTAATTACGCTCTGCGCGGACGCTCTGCGCGGGATTTCCATAGAAATCAACCCCGTCATAAACCAGATCCAGAGCATGGGCAGGACCAAAGAGGAGAAGGATAAGTGTTAAGGCCGACAGGAACAGTGTGAGTCTCTTCTTCATCATTAACTATCTCCTTTGATTGGGGTTATAAGAACTCCGCTTACCAGACGCCACGATCACCCCCCGAAACTTCCGACGCGCTTCTCCGAAGCGCGTCATCAGGAGATTGCCAAATACCGTGAGCTTGAACCCTCAGCGTTACTAATTGGGGCATCGGTCCAGTGGGTGATAAAGTGAAACGGCCGATGCCTTGTGAGCTGAATCCTTCAGTCGGTCCGCTCCTTTGAGCCATCATCCTTGTGCTCTGGCAAGCTCACGTCCAGAACTGACGGCTCGTCCAGCGATCCAAGGCTCATGTAGATCCTGGCTCCCGTCGCTGGCACTTTCACCACCCCGAGCTTCCGAAACATCCTGTCTATAGTCTCGTTGAAGTTCGGGTTCAGGGGCCTGCATATGCTAAGGGGGCCTTAAGGTCTTGCCGATACGGGACCATGTCCTGTTCCCTAGCAGATGCCTGCATACCTCCGGAGGCCCTGAATGACATGAAGAAGATGAAAGACGAGATAAAGGCTGTCCTCCACGTCCTTACCCGCCCATCCCTCGTGGCCAGCTGTGCCTTTTCAAGGCCCTTTACGAGGCCGGTTCAGAGGGGATCTTCTACAGGATTCTTCCTGAATTGCATGAGGCCATTGATGCCCTTCCAGAACTCAAATCCGTTCTGAGCCTGGAATACAAGGAGATCCAGAAACGGTACGACGGCAAGAGGAACACTCTTGCCGTTTCACTCCCGCCTTCTGTAGATCCTGGTCCATGGACCCCTAAGACCTTCGAAGACCACCTGCTCCATGAATACTGGAAGCAAGTCGGCGGATTGATCTATGCAGAGGTCGAGGTTGGCAACTCAAAGAGGAACACCTTCTGGATGAAGGGGTCCAAGTCCAGGTTCTTTGACGGGGTACGCCTGCCAAGCTCGGATGACTGGGAAGACGGGATACATCCCTTCGCCCGTAACAAGTCGGAATTCAGCGAGAGAGTCGTAGGCCAACCCGTGGAGTTGATCGAGATAAAGGGCAAGCTGAACCGGCCTGTGATAGGACAAGCCTTGGCGGGATATGACATGTTCAAGAAGGATTACCCGTCCGGCAAGATCACCAATGTGGTCATATGCAAGGTGAGGGACCCTGCCTTGGAGTGGGTGTGCAAGAGGAGGAATATCGTCGTCAAGTTCATTGAGTGGCCGAAGTAAGGTGACGGCAGGGCTGGCGGCGGGGCTCCGCACCGCCGTTCCCCTTATTACTGCGCATCAATAGGCTTCTCATCACCATCAAGGGGGTCACCGACGGGTTTAACTGTCAGAGCCTCATCTCCTTGGCAAAACTCAAGAAATCGTTCGATCGTCTTCTTCCGCGTTAGGGCGGAGGAGCGCTTCGCTTGAGGAGCGGCCTGCCGAGCAGGCCTTGAGGCTAGAGAAGACCCGGCCTCAAGCGCAGCGATCCTCAAGTGAAACGATCCTCTAACCTAACCCATTCGCGTCCTTCGTGGTGAAAATATTGCCGCCGGTCAAAAACTACCCAGAAATGGCCGGTTGAAAAATACTTAGCAGGCCGATTTGATAACAGTCCTCCTCTTGTTCACTGAGGAACTTAGTTGATCGCCTTAAAAAGAGTTTTGAGTGCCTAGATGACGTGATGCCTATCCATAGATCCCCTTGCTTAGGTTAGAAGCAATCGAGCTTTGGGCAGCGAAGCCAGGAGGGACCGGAAAATACTTTCACACCCATGCTTTGGGAAACCGTCCTCGTGGACAACGCTAATCCGCGTAAGCCCTACGGGTAAAAAGTAAAAGAATTATATAGAATCATGAAGAAAATCCAAAGAAAGTTTGTAAAACAACAAGAAGTAGATCCATTTCCACCGGCTATGAGTAGGTACTTTTTCACCGGCTAAAACCAGGGACTTTCTCCCCGGCGGCAATAGTGAAAAAACCCCTCAAGTGAGAAGACTTCTTCTAATTCTTGTTGTAGCCATATTGTTGACCGTTAAGTGCGGGGAGAAGATGTCGGGGACCTCTTCATGAGGCTGATCCACCCCTACAATGACGTCTTTTGCGTGATCAATCTCTTCCACAATTTTACTATTTCTTCAGAAGCACCAAACCCGGCTGGTCAAGAAGCCTCAAAACTACTGCACTCTGAAATGATACCATCGGGGGGCAAAGGAGACCCCACCCGTGGCTGAGAAGATGCCAACGGTAAACGTATACTCGCCGGCTGACAATTGCTTCTTGGCACATAAGTTGACAAGATCATAGTCGGGCAGGGAGACGCCTTCTATCGTTGACCAAGTTGACCAAACCACTTGCCCCCAGGCATTGGCCACCAGAAACATGACGGTGCTAATGTCTCCGGCTGCAAATAGTGCGGAATAGAAGTATACCTCCATTTGCGACGGGAATACCATTTTTGGAAATGGATTTAACTCCTGTACAGCCGGCGCTTCCATTGCGGGATAGACTGCCTTGGTAGATGAGGCATCCGTATTCAGGGCCATTGCAGGTCCCGTAGCAAGAGATACGCAAAGAAGGATAAAGAGCGGTGAAGCCAGTTTCATCATGCCTTTTTTCATACTTCAATTCCGTAAGAGGTTTTTGCTCCTTGCCTCCTGTGCACAGGAAAAGCCACACAGGTGGACAAGAATTGGAGTTGCGTGTCTGATACCTTTCATATCGTCAAGGAGACTGCTTCCCTTTAGGCTGTTCTTGGAGGCACGATTCTTACTACTTTAGCGGTAAGATTGTGCGCAAAACGGTCACAATTCGAGGTCTCAGGTTTCAGGTGTCAGGGGTCAGGCCTGAAACCCGAAACCTGACACCTGTTTGGTTCCGGTTTGGCCGGATAGGGATTTCTACCTCTCAGATATGCGATTGCCCCCATCTGCGAGCTTGCCTCCATTTTTGCTTCCAGGCGGGAATCCCATCGGAGGCCTATATAAGCCAAACGTAAACCTTGAAGCAAGGGCAATTCTGCTTACTTTTTTTGGTGATAGCTCAGTTCCACTAGGTTATGGATAGCTCAAAATGGGATCTCGGAGATACGACGCGCCCATGACTCAGGGAGGAGATCTATATCCCGGCAATGGTGGTTCCAGCCTTGGCGAACCGGAAGAAGGCGGAAAGGAGTCTTTTAGGGAGGTATCTCGCACATCGGATGAGTGCTTCGCCGACCTGCCGGACTTTCCTTTCGAACCAAATTACCCCGATGTCCCGGACGGTGAAGGTGGGCGTTTACGAATTCACTACGTAGATGAAGGCGCCAAGGACACTGAACCGGTCCTGATGATGCATGGGGAGCCTTCCTGGTCATTCTTATACCGCAAAATGATCCCCATTTTCCTTCAGGACAGATACCGGGCACCAAAAACCAGCCACACACCATTATCAGGGGCGGCGGGCACTTTCTCCAGGAAGACCGAGCTGAAGCGTTCGCCAGGGTGACCGTTGACTTCATGGCCAGGACGCCCCTGTAGGATTCCTCTGCGGCGTGGGAGGTCCTGCCCCAAAATGCAAAGACATGATGAAACAGGAGATATTAAGGGAAATGCGCGGTTATACCGGGAGGTGGAGAAAAACTTAGCGCGATGGGTTGAGACAGGGCTCATCAAGCCGTCTGAAGGCTCGGCGGGCCAGGTGGAGGCTGGGCCGGAGCTTGCCAAACGGGATATCAGGGTGGCAAAGGCGCCATTCAAATAGCGCTAAACGACGGCGGATGACAGAAGAATTTCACAGTGGATAACTTCCGGGCGGTGGGCTACTATGTGTCCAGGGGCGGCAGGGATGAGGCCGCCGGATGGATCAACTGACTTGTAGCTGAAAACCGGATGATTTATTCAACGGTAAGTGGCTGTTTACACATAGAAAGGAGAAAGAAATGGATTTAAAAAAGGCAGAAAAAGTGATTATGGGCAAGAGAGTACTTCTCGTGGATGATGAAAAGGACGTCTTGGATACCCTTGTAGATCTTTTACAGGTGTGCAAACTAGATCAGGCTTCATCTTTCGAAGATGCGAAAGCGCTCCTTGATACGGAGTATTATGATTTGGCCGTACTTGATATAATGGGAGTCAATGGGTATAAATTGCTCGAAATCGCTAACAAAAGAAAGGTCCCCGCACTGATGCTCACCGCACATGCCCTGAGTGAAGCGGACCTCAAAAAATCCGCAGAGGAGGGAGCGTCCTACTACGCACCAAAGGAAGAAATAGGCAACATTGCGATTTTCGCTGCAGACGTCATCGAGGCGGTCGATAAGGGCAAGAGTGCATGGATCAAGCTTTTCGACAGGTTGGGCCATATTTACGATAGACAGTTTGGAGGCACAGACTGGCGGGAGAAAGAAAAAGAATTCTGGATGAAGAAGCGAGGAGAGATGATGTAAGTCTCAGACCAACTCATCGTGCCTGACTGCACGCATCCGTGTCGAGAAGAAAGGCCAGAGAACACGGGGGAGTGGTTTCTGCGTGAAAGTCCGTAGCAGTGAAATGGAGTGCAAAAGGGTCACCATTCGGGGGGCGGTGTCCAGGGTTCAGTGTTCATGTCTGAAACCTGCCATCTGATCCTTCGTCCCGTGCGCCTTGCGCCCAGCTTTCACCTCGACACCTGAAACTTGCTTGGTTCCGGCTCGGCCGGGTTAGGAAACTCAGGGATTCATGTCTTCTAATCCGCGGGTCGGGAGTTCGAATCTCTCCAGACGCGGCAGTGAATTAAAGGACTTAGACGGTTGGTCTCAGTCCTTTTTTGCTGCCATATGAGAATCGCGGATCGCAAAAGAATGCTAAAAGGGCCTTCTCAAGCGTCAAGCAGGCCGCTTTCGAGGACATCGCGTCCCCCCGCCTCTCAGGGACCATCGCTCTGTGGGGTGAAAAGGTACGATGACGGCCGTCAGAGGTTCGAGCCATTCGCTCTGTGGATTGGGTCTCACGCTCCCACGAATCGGGATTCCCGCTTTTCAGCGCCCGCCACCACGTGCTGTTCAGGCCTCCATCGTGCCCGCTCGGCCATCGCCGCAGCAGGATGTGCGGCCGCTGAGAGGGGTATCCACTGGCCGTCCATGGATGGCCACGAGGCAAGATGGCGAATATGAATCCTTAGAAATGGCTTGACGGCGGTAAGTTCATAAATATAGTACTGGCTGGTCAGTATTCAAAGACCGGTCGCGGAATCAAAAATAGTGCCCCTTTGTTTTTTCTAAGTCGTGTCCATGCGGAAAAGGTCGATTTGGATTCAGGCAAGGCCGCAGCAGCCTTGAAACGCAGCACTGCATCGAGCATTTCAGAAGCACGACAAGGCCAGGCTGGACCGAAAGATGCCGTTTATGGCGAGACACTAAAGAACCGATTTAGAACCGTTCCGAGGGTGCATCATGGCTGTCAACCTGCCTTTTCATATCACGATAGCCCGACAGTTGGGCAGCGGCGGATCTTACCTCGCCCAGCGGCTTGCGCACCGGTTGGGTTTTGCCTATCTGGACCATCAAATCCTGGAACAGGCCGCACGAGAGCTGGACATGAGCGACTCCGAACTGGCCTGGCGGGAAGAGCGCATCCAAGGCTTCTGGACCAAGCTTCTGGAAGCGTTTGCCACGGGTTGCCCCGAAGACATCCAGAGCCCGGCGCCGCTGCGGCTGATTTCAGACGAAGAATTGATCGTCGCCGAACACAAGGTCCTCTTAAGGCTGGCCGCCCGGGGATCCTGCGTCATCGTGGGGCGCTGCGCCTTCCATCGCCTCAAGGGCCTGGCGCGGCTGTTCAACATATTCGTTCACGCCGATCACGATTACCGCATTCGACGCGTCAGGGAGGTTTATCACGCACCCGACCTGGAGGCGGCCGAACAAATGATCAAGCGCACGGATAACGACCGCCGGCGTTACGTGCAAAGGGTTTGCGGTGCTTCCTGGTCCGACGCGCGCAATTATCACCTGACCGTCGACATCTCCCGGGCCGGTTTTGAAACAGCAGAGGAAATGATCGTCGCCATGACTAAACGGTTGATGGAACCAAGCACCGATCGACTGCCGCCGCGGCCCGGAGGCCAAGAGGGCGTAAGTATATGAACCGCGTGCCGTAAGGGGCGCCATGCAAGTGACGGATGAACAAAAGCGATTGAAAATCCTGGCCGCGGCGGCCGAGTTGTTTGCCGCCCGTCCCTTCCACAAGGTCCTTCTGAGCCATGTGGCCGAAGCGGCCGGTGTGGGCAAAGGGACCCTCTACATCTATTTCAAGAACAAGGAAGACCTTTACCTATCGGTCCTTTACAGCGGCTTTGCCCAACTGGTCGAGCGGATGCAGCACAGGCTCGATCAAAACCAGCTCGGTTCAATGGAAAATCTGGAGGCGGTGATTCGCGAAATGGTTCAGTTCGCTTATCAGAACCCCCATATGTTCGAATTGATGCGCACCGTGCCCTGGGGCGATGTCATCGACACGGCCCGGTGGAAGAGCAAGCGCAACGAGTTCAAGGCTCTCATCGAATCCATCATCCGGCGCGGCATCGCCAGCGGCGAGTTCATCGACCCCCATCCTGATTTAACCGCACGCTTTATTCCCGGCTTGGTGCGTTCCGTAATGATGGAGGGTCCGCAAAGCATCGATCCGCAGATGCTGACCGAACATATTCTGCACTTTGCAGGGGCGGCCCTGGTGAACAAGCAGCAGGTACCTTGAAGCTGCTAGTGGCGCAGTTGGGCGCCGGAGGCACGCCCCGCCTTTGGTCGATTCGGTAGCGCGTTGAATGGATGTCGAGTGGAGATGGCGGTGCACAGCATTTTGGATCCGAATATAAGGAGAATAAAGTTTGAATCGTACCGGGTTGGCATGGCTGGTGGGAATGGCGCTTCTGCTGGGTTTCGGTTGCGCCGTAGACCAGACCCGTGAGGTGCAAACCTACAGAGAGGTGCTGGACGCCGGTCAAACCCAGATGCCGGCGCCTTATTCGCCGGGCGCGCCCATGGCCCTGAAGCGCGCTCTGGCGCTGGCCAATGCCAACAACGAGCAATTGGCCTTGGTCGGAGAAGACTATTTGCAGGCATTGATCGACAAGGATCGCGCCTTTGCCCGCTTCCTGCCCACCATTCGTTTTGCCCCCAGCTACCTGCGCCAGGAAAAATCATCTTTGGCCACCGGCAGTCCCCTGGTCGCCAGCATCTTGCGCCAGGAGACGCTGGATGCGCCGCTGCAGGGCGATCTGAACCTGAGCCCTTTTCAAGATGCGCCGGCCCTGTGGGCGGCTGCCTCTTCGGCCGAACAACGGCGGGCCCTTTTGCTGGATAACCAAGCCATCCTCCTGTTGGATGTCGCCCAGACCTACTACCAGGTGATGCGATCTGAAAAGCAGGTCCATGTCTTGGAGAATTCGGTGCAGGTGCAGCAGCAGCGGGTGAACGATATGTATGTGCAGCGCCGGGTGGGTGTGGCCCGTCCGGTGGACGTGGCTCAGAGCGAGGCGCAGCTGGCCGGAACGCGCAACGCGCTGATCCAGGCCCGCAACGATGTGCGCAATGGACGGGCCATGCTGGCTCAACTGTTGGGCGTCCCGGTGGTGGAAGGCCCCCTGGCGGGCGGATTCGAGGTCCCGCGTGAAAACCGGCCCGTCGATGGACTGCTGGCGTTGGCCGATGTCCATCGCCAGGACTTGCATGCCGCCCGGATGCAGGTTAAAGCGGCCGCTGAACGGCTGGAAGCCGCATGGGGCGCCTATTTCCCCTCGGTGTCGCTGAACCTGACCCGCTACCTCTACCGCGAGAGCTTCCCGGACGACGTGGATTGGACGGGGTTGATTCAGGTCAATCTGCCGATTTTTTCAGCGGGCCTGGTGCACGCCGATGTCCGAACGGCTTACTCCCGGCTGCGGCAGGCTCACCTGGCGGAATCCGGACTGCGCCGTACGGTGCTCAAGGAACTGCGCGTGGCCGTGGAAAACCTGACTGATGTTTTGCAGCAGATCGATCAGCTGGGCATTCGCGTGGCAGCAGCCCGGGAAGCCATGCGCCAGGCAGATGCGGCCTATTCGGCGGGCCTTGGTACCAACTTGGAGCGTCTCGTCGCCCAGGATCAACTGCTCTCCGCTGAACTGGCCCTGACTGAAGAGCAGTTCAACCATACTGTGGATTATCTGCGTCTGTCGCGCGCGGTGGGGTTGCTCGATATGAGCCTGACCCCCTTGCCGCCGGAGGGCAGCAGCGATCCTGCCAGCCAGGATGCCCGACCAAATTCGAAAGCCGACGCACCGGACGCACCGTAAAGCCCTGCGCAGGTTCGGCGGAGGCACGCCCCATGGCAACGACCCGAAGATGAGCAGATTATGGCACAATCAAGCAGTACCCAGGAAAAAGCAGATTCCGGAATGGCGCCGCAGCGGACAACCCAAGGCAATGGAAGCCGACGCAGGGGGCCCCGCCGCCGCATCCTGGGGGTGGCCGCCGTCGGGCTGGCCCTCGTCGGCTTGGCGGTGGGTATTCCCTACTACCTGTATGCCACTTCCCACGAATCCACCGACGATGCCTTTATCGACGGTCACATCGTTCCCATCAGTCCCCGGGTGTCGGGTCATGTGGCCAGCGTCCACGTGACCGACAACCAGAAAGTTTCAGCCGGCGACCTGCTGGTGGAGCTCGATCCTCGGGATTTTCAGGCCCGGCTGGACGCAGCACAGGCCTCACTGCGCGCGGACGAGGCTGCGAACCGCTCCCGGGACATCGATGTCAACTTGACCTCCATCACCGCCACAGCCGGCCTGGATGAGGCCAAGGCGGCCGTGGCGGCGGCCGAGGCCATGGTGCAAAACGCCCGGGCTTTGGCGGCCGCGGCCAAGAGCCAGGAAGGTGAAGCTCAGGCGCAGGTGGCTTTTGCCAAGGCCGCGTTGGAC
The DNA here is from genome assembly GCA_963830155.1 of uncultured delta proteobacterium. Classification (GTDB taxonomy): domain Bacteria; phylum Desulfobacterota; class DSM-4660; order Desulfatiglandales; family Desulfatiglandaceae; genus CAWHLE01. Next base: position 811,681 of record CAWHLE010000007.1, read on the forward strand.
CAGGCCCAGGCCGAAACGATGGCCGTGGAAGCCAAATATCAACAAGCCTCCCTGGATTTGAAACGCTATCAGGAAATGGCCCGGAGCAATACCATCAGCCCCCAGCAGCTGGACCATGCCGTGACCGCTGAGCGGACGGCCGCAGCCGATTTGAATGCCGCCAGAAGCAAAGTCGCGACCCAGCACTCCATGGTGCAGCGGGCCGAGGCGGCCCTGAACGCGGCCGAGGACAATGTGCGTCAGGCCGAGGCCCAGGTGGCCGCCAGGCAGGCGCAGCTGGAACAGGCCATTGCCAGGTTGACGTCTGCCCACTCCGCGCCTGTGCAGGTGGCCCAAAGCAGCTCCCGGGCCGCAAGGCGCCAAGGCCGATGTCAAAAAGGCGCGAGCCGAAGTCGAGCAAGCGACCCTGAACTTGTCCTATACCAAAATCCATGCCCCGGCCGACGGCTATGTGACGAAGAAGAGCGTGGAGCCGGGGGCCTTTGTGCAGGTGGGGCAGTCCCTGATGGCCATTGTGCCGCCCCATGTGTGGGTGACGGCCAATTTCAAGGAAACCCAGCTGACGCATATGCGCCCGGGCCAACCCGTCACGGTGTCAGTGGATACCTATCCGGATGTGACCTTCCATGGCCGTGTGGACAGCATCCAGCGGGGCACCGGAGCGCGTTTCAGCCTGCTGCCGCCGGAAAATGCCACCGGCAACTACGTCAAAGTGGTTCAGCGCATTCCGGTCAAGATTGTTTTCGACCGGCGCGAAGAGCTCGCCAAGTATCTATTGGCGCCGGGCATGTCGGTGGTGCCGGAGGTCGATATCAAGGCCGACGCGGTTCCGACAGCCACGGACAAGGCTGTCCAAAAGTCCGAAACACCGCCCGAGACGCCATAGAACAAGGTCTGGAATGCATGAACGGACCCGCTTCCCCCATAGTGGTTGCCGCAGCCGCGCCTCCGGTCAACAAATGGCTGACCACGGTGGCCGTGATGTTCGGCGCATTTATGGCCGTCATGGACATCAGCGTGGTCAATGTGTCGCTGCCTCACATGATGGGCAGCTTCAGCGAGGATCTGTCATCCATCACCTGGGTGGCCACCAGCTACAGCATCGCGGAAATCATCATGGTTACCATGGCCGGTTGGTGGAGCACCCTGATCGGTCGCAAACGGCTCTATCTGGGATCTTTCGGTCTGTTTACGTTGGGTTCCATCCTCTGCGGCACGGCCACCAGCTTCCCCCAGATGCTGATCTACCGCGTCATCCAGGGTGTGGGCGGCGGTGCGCTGATCCCGGTCTCCCAGGCCATTTTGCGCGAAACTTTCCCCCAGGAAGAGCAAGGCATGGCCATGGCCCTATGGGGCATGGGCGTGGTGCTGGCGCCGGCCATCGGGCCCATCCTGGGCGGTTGGCTCACGGATCAATACGGCTGGCCCTGGATCTTTTACATCAACGTGCCGGTGAGCGTTGTCGGCATTTTGATGGTGGCATCCTTTGTCCACGATCCGCACTACCTGCGCCGCGGCGTCAAGAAGGTCGACTGGTTGGGCATCGCATCGCTGGCCGTGGCGCTGACCAGCATGCAGATCGTCATGGAGCGCGGCCAGCAGGAAAACTGGTTCGATTCGAACATGATCCGATATGGGCGCGGCTGTCTGCGCTGCCTCCTTTCTATGGCTGATTTACTGGGAGATGAAAATTGGCGAGCCGGTGGTCAACTTTCGCATTCTGCGCAACTTGGCCTTGAGCCTGGGCTCCTTCATGGGGGTCATCTTCGGCATCGCCCTGTTCGGCACCACCTTCATTCTGCCCCAGTTTACCCAGGAACTTTTGGGCTATCCGGCTTTCGAGGCCGGGCTGATTCTGGCGCCGCGCGCTGTGATGCTGCTGATCTGCATGCCCATAGTGGGCCGGCTTTACCGTCACGTGGATGCGCGAGTGCTGGTGTTCTTCGGCATCCTGGTCACCTGTTGGTCCTACTACGACCTGTCCCGGCTGTCGCTGACGGTCGGCTTCTGGAATCTGGTGCCGACCCTGTTGATCATGGGTATCGGCATGCCCTTTATGTTCATCACCTTGACCACCTTGTCGCTGAGCACCATCCCACGGGCCGACATGACCGATGCATCCAGCCTCTACACCCTGGCCCGGCGTATGGGCGGCAATATCGGCTATGCCCTGGTGGCCACCCTGGTGGCTCGCGGGCAACAAATTCACCGTGTCCAGCTGGTGGCCCATGTCACGCCGTACAACCCCAATCTGGCCGACTTTCAGCGCCAGGCCGCCGCCCTTCTCGACCATGCCGGCCTGAACCCGGCGGCATTGCAGCATGCCGGCCAGGCCTTGCTCAATAGCCTGGTGAACCGCCAGGCCGCCATGATGGCCTATAACGATGTGTCGTGGACCTTCGGATTGCTGTTCCTGGCCACCATTCCCCTTGCGTTGCTGTTGCCCAGCCGCAGGCGCATCGCCCAACAGCAAGAGATGCAGGTGAAGGACTAGGCGGCGTTCTCTTGGCCACCCCGGTGCTGACGCCCATTGCGAATTTTGTAGCGATCGGTACGCCGGGTTGATGTTTTCCAGAGCCATGCGACAAGGGCTTTAAATTTGAATTTGAGCCATTTTCCGGCAGAAAATAGTCCGGGCGCAAAGGTCCAAATGTTACGTGCTTGGGGGATTCAATTGGGTAAAGGCGTACCTGAATCTTGGCGTTCTTGGCATCTGCCGGACAGAAAACGGTCTTGCGGTCCCGGTTCTTCCGGGTTAGTCCCTTAGCGGTGAAATTGCGCAAAAGGGGTCACGATTCGAGGGTTCAGTGTTCAGACCTGACACCTGACACCTGAAACCAGTTTGCTTCCGGCTTATCGGGGTTAGGTTAAAGATGGGCGCTTTTCCGTAGATGCGCTGCGAGGAGGGCTTAGAATGGGAAAACGTTTGCAGGGTAAGGTGGCAATCATAATCGGCGCCGGACAGACAGCAGGGGACACCATCGGCAATGGAAGGGCCATGGCGGTGCTTTTCGCCAGGGAAGGCGGTCGTTTGGTCCTGGTGGATCGAAATAGGGAGTCTGCCGAAGAAACGCAATCGATCATTGAAAAGGAAGGGGGGGAAGCGATTGCCTTCAAGGCGGATATTACTAAGGGGGAGGACTGCAGGAAAATGGCCGATGCCTGTGTTGACCGTTACGGGAAAATCGATGTGCTCGTAAACAACGTGGGGACCGGCGCCGGAGACGGAGGCCCTGTCAAATTGTCGGAAGAAGCCTGGGATACGATTTTCGATGTGAATCTGAAGGGGATGTATCTGACGTGCAAATACGTGCTGCCCCACATGGAGAAACGGGAAAGCGGGTCGATCATCAACATTTCGTCGGCCGCCGCAGTGTGCGCTACGGGCATGCTGGCATACAAGACATCCAAGGCGGGCGTCAATGCCCTTACGCACATGATTGCCATGAAGTACGCGAGAAAGGGGATTCGAGTCAATGCCATCATGCCCGGCCTTTTGAACACGCCCATGGCCATTGAAGGCATCTCGAAGGCGACGGGCATGGATAAGGAAGAATTGATCAAGAGGCGTAACCATGCGGTGCCCTTGAGAGGGGGCATGGGTGATGCCTGGGATACGGCCTATGGCGCTCTATTCCTTGCATCCGATGAAGCCAAGTTCATTACGTCGGTCATCCTGCCCATTGATGGCGGACAGTGCGCAAGGATAGGATAGCAACTCAGGGCAAAGGGTGAACGGGTTCGTGCGGGGCTTCTTCCGGTTTTCACCCTCAAGAGCTGAGCCCAAAGAATCTTAGAAATTTCACGCGCAACCCCGCCTTGGGGACCTGGACGGGCGAGACAATGTTTACTCTGCCAATCTCCTCGGTCCCTGACTTTATGACCATATGGCCGACGATTTGTCCTTGCTTGACTTCACCTTCTATTTTTTCCGGCAAATCGATTTCCTTTTTGATGGATCCCTTCTTATCGCGCGGGATGGGGTAAGAAAAGCCGTCTGCTGCAACGGCTTTGATTCGAGGGGTTTTACCGTCCGGAAGAAGGATCTCCTTGTCAATGACCTCCCCCTTGCGGACGATCGGGACCATCTCGTAAGAGGCGAAGTACGTCTTGAATTTTTCCAATGCAAACCGGTCTCTCATCTCATGGGTCGGGCTTCCCATCACGACAACGATCAGTCGTAAGTCGTCCTTTTTGGCGGTCGCCACCACATTGTACCCGGCCTCGACATAATAGCCGGTCTTTAGTCCGTCCATGCCGGTCATTTTTCCGAGAAGTTTGTTGTGATTGTTGAGGACGAATGTGCCGTCCCTAAAGCGATCGTTCTGTATGGAGGTCCATTCGAGGATCTTAGGGTATTTTGAAACCAACTCCCTGGCGAGCACGGCAAGATCGCTGCAAGAGGATAAATCCTCCTGGTCTCCCTTTGATGGGGGGAGACCATGGAGGGAATGGAACTCCGTATCATCCATCTTAAGCGCCTTTGCCTTTTCATTCATCAACGCTACAAAACGCTCTTTGCTCCCGGCGATATGCTCACCGATGGCATAGGCCGCATCATTTGCAGATGCCACCATGGTCGCCTTCATCAATTCCTCAAGGGTAAAGGTTTCTCCCGCCTTGAGAAAGACCTGGCTTCCGCCCATCTTCGAGGCCGCTGCCGAGATAGTGATCTTATCCGATAGGTGCAAATCTCCTTTTGCGACCCTCTCCAAGACCACGGCGGAGAGCATCAGCTTCGTAATGCTTGCAGGTGGCCGCCTCGAATGGATCTCCCGCCCTTCGAGGACTTTTCCTGTCGTGGCCTCTACCACGATAAAGGCCTTGCACGGTTCCTGCTTTTCGATCATGGTCTGGGCAGGGGAGGGGGTCTTAGGGGGATGAGCCCTTCTCGGGGTCACGCTCTTGCCATAGGCCAAGTTTGACCAGACAAGAATCATCAGTCCGATTAGTATCCATTTTTTCATAAGCTTTCATCCGAATATCGCTGAAGCGTTTTACGTGGATAGGGGAAGGATAGGGCAAGGGATCTGTCGGTGTCAAGCAGGACCGCTTGACCCTGGGATCTCACCAATGAAAAGCGGCATGAGGCCGGCCCCGGTTCACCTTGCCTTGTGCAGGCCGGACCGTTTATGAGAGGTCCCCTGCCGGCAATTGATTCCCAAGCGAAGCCGAGTTCCTGACCCAGAGGGACGATCTCTATTCAGTTAGGGTTGATGGCTGTTACCAGGTGGGACGAAATGGGTGGTGTTTCCGGGGTTGGCGCATGCGTTGTCAGGGTTGTTCCCGAGGATGGTATCCTGTGGCTCGGTATTAGCCGAAAGTGCTTGCCGCCAGGATACGAAATCAAGTATCATTACTCGGTGCGGTATCCGCGGACGGCTGGGGACCAACTGCGTCCAGTCGCGTCAGGGTCGTCATCCAGCTTATCAGCCCCTCCTGGTTTCCATCTTGTGACAAAGGGCCCCAGATGCCTGCCTGGCCGTCATCGAACGGTTTAAGTAACGATCACAATCCTAGCGCTTATGCTTATCCTTTCAACCGCTTATGGGAGAGGGCGGGCATGGGTCCAGCGCATGGCGTGTCGCCCCGACGCTTCTGTTTTGACCCAGTAGGATCGTCCCTTAAGTTTCAAAAAATAGAGAGGAGTGACCTTGTTCAAACGTTTAGTTCAGAAATTTCGTAACCGCATAAAGGAACTGGCAAAAGGAAAGGAACCCCCGAAAGGCCTTGCGGACGCCCCCGCTCCACCTGAATCAGAGGCGTCGATTCCGGCCGCTGAGGCCTCCGCAGTGGAGTCATTGGAAAGGCGTGGGCGGCCAGCCCCCCGTCGCAGGGTCAAACCGAAAAAAGAAACACCGGTTTGGGATATCTCCCAATTCAACGTGCCCGAGGCCGAAGGCCGGAGCCGTTTTCACGATCTGGACCTTCCGTGGAAGATCATGCACGCCATCGCCGACCTTGGCTTTGAATACTGCACCCCCGTCCAGGCGGAGGTGCTGCCCAAGGTCCTGAGTGGATCGGATCTCACGGGAAAAGCCCAGACCGGAACCGGGAAGAGCGCGGCCTTTCTGATCAATATTTTCACTCACCTGCTGAGGAAACCGATTCACGGCAAACGTCGCCCCGGTGTGCCGCGGGTGCTGATCCTGGCCCCGACCCGTGAGCTCGCGCTGCAGATCGAAAAAGACGCCCGTGACATCGGGAAGTATACCGACATTCCCATCCTGTCGGTTTACGGCGGCACGGGCTACGATCAACAGAGGCGCGCTTTGGCCGAAAACGTCCTCGATATCATCGTCGCAACACCGGGGCGCTTGCTGGATTTTGAGAGGCAGCGTTTGATCAAGCTCTACAAGCTTGAAATCCTCGTGATCGACGAGGCCGACCGGATGCTCGATATGGGGTTCATTCCAGATGTCCGCAGGATTGTCAGCTTCGCCCCGCCCAAAGAAAGCCGTCAGACCATGTTCTTCAGCGCCACCCTGACACCCGAGGTCGAACGGTTGGCCGAGCAATGGACCAACGACCCGGTTCACGTGGAGATCGAACCGGAGCGGGTGGCGGCCGAATCGATCAAGCAGGTGGTCTACATCGTCACGACGGAAGAAAAATTTCCGTTGCTGGTGAACTTGATCTTGGGGCAGAACCTGGAGCGGGTCCTGGTCTTTACCAACCGCAGGGATCAGACCACGCGTCTGGCAGACCGCCTGTCTCAATACCGGATCAACTGTGCGGTCCTTTCAGGCGATGTCCCCCAGACCAAGCGGATCAAGACCTTGGAGGCCTTTCGTAACGGTACCATCCGCGTCCTGGTGGCAACCGACGTGGCTGCCCGTGGTCTCCACGTGGAGGCGATCAGCCACGTGGTCAATTTTCATCTGCCTCTGGACCCACAGGATTACGTGCACCGGATCGGTCGAACCGGGCGTGCCGGCGCAAGTGGCACCTCCGTAAGCTTTGCCTGCGAGGAAGAATCTTTTCAGATCCCGGCCATCGAAAAGTACCTCGGCCATTCGCTCAGCTGCGTGCAACCAGAGCAGGGGCTTCTTGAGATCCCACCTCCCCCGCTCAAGTTGCAGCCGACCAAGCGAACGGCAGCGCCACGCCAGGGGGCAAGACGACCTTCCAATACAAGACCTCCCCGGAGCAGACCCAGAAGATCTCGCCCCCAGCCGGTGGGTGGGGGGGAAGCCCCTTCCTGATCAGACCGTCGTCCCCTTCCGCGTTGGTGCCCCGGTCGTGGTATGCGATAGTATCCCCCATCACACAAAAATCTTCGTGAAGGGCTGCTCATTGAACTGCCTCGCCCTCTCCCGAAGCCGAGCCGTGATGGGTGAGAGATCCACCCGGATGGCTGCTTCAGGGCAGAGCCTGACACAACGGTAGCAGCAGATGCAGGATTCGGCGAATTGTGGATCGGGCGCGAGACTCAGCGCCTGCACGGGACACTTTTCCGCACAAAGCCCGCACCGTGTGCAGCGCTGGAGGTCCACCGCCCTGGCCGGATAACGCGATCGAACCGCATGGATGCCCATCTTTTCCATGGCCGCGCGGACATGGTCCGGCTGGTAGGCCAGCGCTGAGAGCGGGAGGGGGATTGGGTCTCCCGCCCTGACCTTGCCATTGACGCTGTCAACCAGCGTTTCGATCAACGCATCATCGTCCGCGTCAGGGTGCCCCTTTCCAAGAGGGTCGTCGGAGGTCCACATCAGGGAGTGTGGCGCGATGACCTTTGCGGCCCCCAGGACATGGTAACCCTTTTGCTCAAGGGCCTTTCCCATGTCGTGAAGGGCAATGCCGCTTGACACCCCCCCCCACGTGACAAAAGGCACCGAATAGCCGACTCGCGCCCTCGGGAGCATGGAAATGAATGCCATAACCTGAGGAAGAGGCCGGTTCGCGTACACGGGGGAGCCGACAAAAAGGAAGAGATTGTCCTTGGCGTCCACAAGCTGGGGGAGGATAAAGGGCAGGTCCGGTTCGCATCCCAGGTCGAGCAGTGTCACCGGAACTTCCAGGTCTGCGATCTTTCTCCGGATGGCCTGGGCCACCCGCTCGGTCGATCCGGCAGGTGAACAATAGACAATCAGTGCCTTACGGATGTCAAGTTTCATAACTGAAATACCTTGTGACCTCCCTTTCTCATTGGCGTTTCCGTTTTATTAGCGAGTATTGTTGCGGAAGTCCAGCCTGATGGCGCCATCCCTTCCGAAGTGACCCCGTCCTCTTCGGGACCCTTCTGAAGGGCCATGATTCGGAAAGCCCGCAAGCGCGGTATTTCCATCGTTTGGCCGGTCCCGATTGTGGCCATGCTGATCGGCGGATGGCTGGTTTACAAGGCCCTGATGGAAAAGGGGCACGAGATCACCATTACCTTTCAAAGTGCCGAAGGACTTGAGGCCGGGAAGACGAAGATCAAATTCAAGGATGTGGAGATTGGGCAGCTCCAGGAGATCCATATTGGTCGGGACCTGCTGCACGTGCTGGTAAAAGCTCAGCTCGACAAGGATGCTGCGCCTTATCTCACAGAGAACACGCGTTTTTGGGTGGTGCGTGCCCGGATCTCTACCGGCGCGGTGTACGGGCTGGGGACGTTTTTTTCTGGTGCCTATATCGACATGGATCCCGGAACACCCGGGAAGGCTGCGCGGGACTTCAAGGGGCTGGAGGAGCCTCCCGTTGTCACGACCGGATTGCCGGGCCGTCCTTTCACCCTTCAATCTGACCGTAAAGGGTCTCTTGAGATCGGGTCCCCGGTCTTCTACAAGCAGATCCGTGCCGGCGAGGTCGTCGCATTCAATGTGTCCGAGGAGGAAGCAAGACCGTGTTCAAAATCTTTGTCCATGCCCCTTACTCATGACTATGTGAGAAAGAATACGCGCTTTTGGAACGCCACCGGAACCCATGCCATCCCCGTCATTGGTATGCTGAGCGGCACCTTGATGCTCGGAGAAACACTGGGGTTTCAGGATATTTCGGTCCTTTCCATCGTCGTCGTGTCCGATGGGACCCTGTTTTTGTCCAGACCGGCTTCTTCGCGGTAATCCACGGGAGAAGCAGTCGGGTTCACTTTGGGCCGGCAACATCGAATCGCTTGAGCTCGAACAACCTTCGGTCCTGGGTTGCCACGATGTGATAGAACTTGTCCTGTGGGATGTAGATGAACGGGACATCCTCGGTGCGGCGGTAAAGGAAGTGAGAGAGGATCATTCGGTTTACGGCCCGGTGGCCGATGATCATAATGTTGTTTGAGTTGCTGCTGAGATAAAGGGCCTTCTTGATTCCGCGGTCGATCCTTTCTTTCATGGAAGCATAGCCCTCACCGTTTGGATAGATATAGTTGTACTTGTCCTCCTTCCTTTGCTGGTAGATATCCGGCATCCGCTGGCGGATCTCATCATAGCTCATGCCTTCGCAGATGCCTCCGTCGATTTCGTCAAACTCCGCCAGGGGAATGACGGTGCAGTTGTTCTGTTGCGCCCGAATGGGCTCAGCGGTCTCCATGGTGCGTTTCTTCGAGCTTGTAAAAATCACCGGGATCTTCTTGGCAGCGAAGTACCCGGCAAGGGCCTCAGCCTGTTGCCTGCCCTTTTCGGTGAGGCTCGAGTCCCCGCCGATTCTGTTTTCAAGGTTGAAGGTGGTTTCGCCGTGTCGGATCAGGTAGAGGTTCTGGACGGTGTCCGTGACAATGGAGTCCCTGATCCTGTCATAGTAGGGGATGCTCCCTAAGAGCTCCTCGTGGAGGATCTTGTTGTTGAGGGAATCCAGTTTGACAAAGTTGGTCTCATCCAGAAGCGGCGAATAGATCGTGTCGTAATAATGGATTCTCCGATTGAAGCTGTCCACTGCCACCGACGTTTCCAGGTGATTGAACTCGGGGAGGGTGATCTTCCTTAATATGCTCGCATCGAGGATGTCACGATCGTTGTTCACGCATTCGAGGAAGAGCAGGGGATGGTCCTTGAGAAAGTCCTGAACCTTTTTACGCCGTTTTCTGCTCACGTTGGTGGCATCGAGGATGGCCACCTGTCCGTCACGGCCCAGGAATTTCTTGGCCCGCTGTAGATTCATCAGGGCGATCTTCTCCCTGAACTGGACCCCTTCCCGGTTGTTCGGGTCATAGAATTCCGGGTAGGAGGTGTCTCCGGGCATGAGCTTTCTCCTGAGCTCGCCGTTATTGAAGATGCGGGTCTTGATCCGGTCCCGGCTCAGGTTCTCCTTGAGTTTTGCCGCAATGGTGGATTTCCCTCGGGCGGGAAGTCCCACCATGACGATGTAAAGCTTGTTCTTGTTCATAAGGGGTTTCTGTAATACCATTTTCCTTGGTTTTCGGTTTACCGCCGTGGTATTTTAACTATCCTATCTCTCAATTCCGAGCCGCCATGATCCCCCTGACCCCCCTTGTTTTAGGATATCTTGCATTCTATGTGGCCGTGGCCCTTGCCGAAATGGCACTGGTCCGACTCAATGCTGCATATCTGCGGCGAAGGTCCGACGCCGTTCCCTCGCCCTTCCAGGGGGTGATCGACCAGGAAGCGCTTCAGCGAATCAACCGTTACCAGCTCGAAAACATGCGCTTCTCCCTTATCGAGATGGGGGCCGCGAAAGCCGGCTTCCTCCTGGTCCTTCTCTCCGGGCTCCTGCCATGGGCGGCGCGGGCCCTTTCCGAACTAAACCCCGTATGGGCAGGACTTTTGTTTTTCGGGGGGTTAGGCTTGGCGGTCCGTTTGGCTACACTTCCTTTCAGTTATTACCACACCTTCGTAATCGAAGAAAGGCACGGCTTTAACACCGCCAGCCGAAGGATCTGGTTCGGTGACCTGATCAAGTCCGTGGCGGTGGCCTCCGTCCTGGCGGGGGTCTTGTTGGGAGGCGTCCTTCTTCTGGTGGCGCTTGCCCGGCAGAGCTGGTGGCTTTGGGCCTGGGTCTTTTTCTTCGGGTTTCAGATCCTCATGACAGCGCTCTATCCTGCGCTCATTGCTCCCCTTTTCAATCGGTTCACCCCCATTGATGACCCTGAGCTCTCTGCACGGATCCGAACGCTCATGCAGGGCGCAGGGCTCCAAATGGTGGGGGTCTACCGGATGGATGCCTCAAAAAGAAGCCGTCACACTAACGCCTACATGGCCGGATTGGGGAAGAAAAAGCGTGTCGTCTTGTTCGATTCCCTTCTGGAATCGCATGATCGAGACCAAATCGTTGCCATCTTGGCCCATGAGCTAGGTCACGTTAAACTCGGCCACATTTTGAAGCAGCTGCTTTTGATGGGGTTCCTCAGCCTGGCGATCTTTTTTGCCGCATCCGGAATGCTTCGCTGGAATTTATTGTACCACAGCTTCGGGTTCTCGGACATGACCGCCTATGTGGGGCTTTTCCTCACGGGGGTGGTGTGGGCACCGCTCGGGTTTTTGATTTCCCCCCTGCTCCATGGGATGTCAAGGCGGTTTGAGCGGAAAGCAGATGCATATGGCGTGGTCGCCATGAAAAATAAGAGGCCGTTTTCCGAGGCGCTGCGAAAGCTCGCTATTGATAACCTCGCAAACCTGAATCCGCATCCCGCCTTTGTCTGGTTCCACCATTCCCATCCTCCCTTGGCCGAGAGAATCAGGTGGGTCGAGCAGGTAAGGCTTGAAGTCGTAGGGCATCCTCTTTATAATAGGATGAGACGTTTGTGATGGCGGTCATTGCAGTGATCGAGACAAACCGAACAGGAGGTTAAAGATCATGGAGAGAGTGACGGTTGCAAGGCCCAAGGTTGAGGTCCTTGTCAATGAATACGTGAGGAGCGTTTATAACTGGATGGCCATCGGGCTGGGGCTCACGGGCGTGATCGCCTATTACGTGGCCCATAGCCCCGCCGCGATGAGGCTGATCTTCGGAAATTCACTCATTTTCTTTGCCTTGATGATCGCGGAGTTGGGGCTGGTATTTGCCATCGGCGGGATGGTCCATCGGATGAGCGCGGGCACGGCGACCTCATTGTTTGTGCTCTACGCGGGCCTCAATGGTGTCACGCTCTCCTTCATTTTCCTGGCATACACGGCCACCTCCATTGCGAGCACCTTTTTCATCTGTGCCGGGACCTTTGTGGGCTGCTCCGTCTACGGCTGGACCACGAAGCGGGATCTCACCTCATGGGGCGGCTTCCTGATGATGGGGCTGATCGGGATCATCATCGCGACCGTGGTCAATATATTCTTGAAAAGCAGCGGGATGGCCATGATCATCAGTTACATCGGGGTCTTCCTGTTTGTGGGGCTCACCGCCTATGACACCCAGAAGATCAAAAACATGGCCCTGACGCAACCGGCCGGTCTCGAAGGCGCGGTGGTCCGAAAGGGTGCCATCCTGGGGGCTCTCTCCCTATACCTGGACTTCATTAACCTCTTCCTGATGCTGCTGCGAATTTTTGGCCAAAGCCGCGATTAGTCCCTGAGCAGTGAAATTGCGCGCAAAATGGTCATGATTTTTGGCTTTAGGTTTCAGTGTTCAGGTTTCAGCAAACCCCAGATCCTGACTCCTGTTTGGTTCCGGCTCGGCCTGATTAGGCAAGAGACGGTTTGGCAAAAATACTGAGTATCTAACCCATCCCCTTGTCAGGCTTTGGCCGGACAGGGGGATGTCGTTTGGTTTACCTTTGCCGTGGAACCCTCTTACGTAAGACTCTACCGGGATGGGGAGCTCGCCAGACGGGCCGAAGCGGCCGTTTCTCGTATGGCGGCATGCGTTCTCTGCCCGCGCCGATGCGGCGTAAACCGGCTCCAAGGCGAACTGGGGTATTGCGCGACCGGGCGCTGGGCCAGCATCTCCAGTTATAACGCCCATTTCGGGGAGGAATCTCCCCTGGTGGGGCGGTATGGATCCGGGACCATTTTCGTGAGCGCCTGCAACCTGCTTTGCACCTTCTGCCAGAACTATGAGATCAGTCACCTGGGGGAGGGGACCGAAGTCCAGCCGGCGCAGCTTGCCGCCATGATGCTGGCGCTCGCCGAAAACGGGTGCCACAACATCAACTTTGTGACTCCCTCCCACGTGGTCCCTCAGATTCTCGAGGCACTGGTCCTGGCCACCGAACATGGCCTGAGCATCCCGCTGGTCTATAATTCTGGTGGATACGACCTCGCGGACACCCTGAAGCTCCTTGATGGCGTTTTCGATATCTATATGCCGGATTTCAAATTCTGGGACAATGACGCTGCGAGCCGATTCTGTGACGCACCGGATTACGGGGATGTGGCAAAGGAAGCCTTGCGGGAAATGCACCGGCAGGTGGGCGACCTGGTCGTGGACCAGGAAGGCATTGCGGTCCAGGGTCTTTTGGTGCGCCATCTGGTGATGCCAAACCGCCTGGCTGGCACCGAAGGGGTGATGGCATTTCTGGCCGGGGAGATCTCTGACGACACCTACGTGAATGTTATGGATCAATACCGGCCCTGCGGCTCCGCTCCCAAGGATGAAACCATCAACCGGCGGCTTACCTCCAAAGAATACCAGGAGGCGGTGGCCTCGGCCCGGAGGGCCGGGCTTAGGCGGCTGGACCGGCGCGAACGCTTTCGACTGGTTTTCGGGGTCTGAATGCGAAACGGACGAACGTTGATCATCGGAGATGTCCACGGCTGTCTTGAAATGCTCAAGCGGCTCATGGAGAAAATCGACTACCGGCCCGAACGGGATTCCCTCATCTTTCTTGGGGATTACATCGACCGGGGAAAGGACGCCATGGGTGTGGTGGAATATATCCTTTCGCTTTCCAGCCTCTCCAGCGATCTTCAATGCCTCATTGGCAACCATGAGGCCATCTTCCTGGATTATCTGGAAGGGAGGGACCGGCGCTCTTTCATTCTCAATGGCGGCACGACGACGCTGCAAAGCTACCATGCGGCCAGGGGGGCGGCCGTGGGTCCGCTCGTCCCCGATACGCACATGAACTTTTACAAATCTTTGAAGGTTTACATTGAGCTTGATGATTATTGGGTGGTCCACGCAGGTTTCAAGCCCAACCTGGCCATAGACAAGCAGCCGCTGACGGAAATGATCTGGATCAGGGACCCTTTTATCTTTTCGGATTACGATTTCGGAAAAAGGGTGATCTTTGGTCACACGCCTTTTTACGAGCCCTTCGTCATGCCCAACAAGATCGGCCTCGACACGGGCGCCGTCTACGGGAATAAGTTGACATGCCTCGACCTTCCGGAATTGAGATTTCATTCGGTGGGGCCGTGATCGAGCCGATCGGGATCACCGCGACCATTCCTGTTGAGGTCCCCCTGGCGGCCGGACTGAGACCGGTTGACCTCAACAACCTTTTCATTACCTCCCAAAATGCCAAGGCCTTGATCGCAGACGCGGAATCAGCGGGGTTTTCACACAACATCTGTGCGTGGATCAAGGGGATCTACTCCGCGGTCCTTGAAAACGGCATCAAGCGGGTCATCGCAGTCACAGGCGGGGACTGCAGCAACACCATCGCCCTGGGCGAGGTCCTGGCGAGAAAGGGCGTCCAGGTGCTCCATTTCGAGTACCCCCTCAGCCGGGACAGGGCATCCCTGCGGGCTCAAATGGACAAGCTGATGCGCGTCCTAGGCGCTTCTTGGGACGCGGTGAAAGAGGTCAAGGAGAGGCTTGACCGGATACGCAGAAAGCTCTTGCGGTTGGATGAGATGACCTATCGGACCCATCAGGTTACGGGGGCTGAAAACCATGTGTTCCTGGTCAGCAGCTCCGACTTCGGGGGAGACCCCGATCGCTTCGATCGTGACCTGGATCGGTTCCTGGCAGAGGCCTCCCGCAGACCGCCCCGGACCCCCGACGTCCGGCTGGGTTACGCCGGTGTGCCTCCGATCTTCAACGGATTTTATGAATTCATTGAGTCCCTGGGGGCCCAGGTGGTCTTCAATGAGGTCCAGCGACAGTTCAGCATGCCCTTTAAAGAAGGAGATCTGGTGGAGCAGTACCTACTATACACGTATCCTTACACCGTCGAGGGGAGGATCCAGGACATCCAACGGGCCATGGCCATGCGCGAGCTCGATGGACTGATCCATTACACCCAGACCTTCTGCTACCGGCAGATCTATGACATCCTACTGAGAGACGCGCTTCCCATTCCTATCCTGACCTTGGAGGGCGACCGGCCCGGGCCGCTGGACGGACGATCCGCCCTCCGGATCGAGACGTTTGTGGAGATGTTGGCGAGGAAAGACCGCCCTCCGGATCGAGACGTTTGTAGAGATGTTGCGCGAGAGGAAAGAGGACTAGCTCGCCTTTCCCGAGATCACGGCCTCTGCGAACGATACCTCCGTCTTGCTGCCGATGTAGAGGGGGGTCCTCTGGTGAAGTTCCTTCGGTTCAATCTCCAGGATGGGGCCATGTCCATCGCTGGCGTATCCGCCTGCCTCCTGCACCACCATGGCCAGAGGATTGGCCTCCACCATCAGCCTCAGTTTGCCTGTGGCCTTTTTGGGGTCCTTGAGGTCAGCCGGATACATGAAAATGCCGCCCTTGAGGAGGTTTCGATGAAAATCAGCCACAAGGCTCCCCACATACCTGGAGGTGTAAGGTCGCCCGGTCTCTTTGTCCTTGGCCTTGAAATAGTCGACAAGGGCCAGGGTCCGCTCGTCCCAATAGGCGTAGTTCCCCTCGTTGACGCTGTAGATCTTGCCCTTTTCCGGAATCCGGATGTTCTCATGGGAGAGTAGAAACTCCCCGACACTTGGAAACAACGTAAATCCATGCACGCCCGTCCCGTTTCCCGTGGTGTACACCATGACGGTGCTGGACCCGTAAATGAAATACCCTGCCGCCACCTGGTCTTTCCCGGGTTGCAGCACATCGTCGAGCAGGACATCGGCGGACGTTCTGTCGGGCTTGAGACGGTAAATGCCGAAGATCGTGCCGATGTTCACATTCACATCGATGTTAGATGATCCATCCAGCGGGTCAAAAAGAAGGATGTACTCCCCCTTGGGATACTGGTTGGGAATCTCGATCAGATCGGCCACCTCCTCCGAACCCATGCAGCAGAGTTGGCCGATGTGCGTCATCCGTTCGATGATCGCCTGGTTTGCAAACACGTCCAGCTTCTGAACTTGCTCTTCCTGGACGTTCATCTTGCCGGTGGGACCAAGGATGTCCACCAGTCCCGCCTTGTTCACCTCCCTGGAAATCACCTTCGCCGCAACGATCAGTTCGTTAAGAAGGATGGTGAAGGCCCCGGTGGCTTCAGGATTCTGTCGCTGCTGCCGCAACAGGTGCTGCGTGATCGTAATGCCCACTCCCTCTCTTGCCATGGTCAATCCTCCTTTCATACTGAATGCTCAGAACTCCCAGCTTTTTGGCCTCGTGCCTTTGACTTTGCGCCGTGCACCCTTTCTTCATCCGAGATCTGATCTTTGCTTTTCGAGCCCGTGCACCGTTCGCCTTGTACCTTGCACCTTTCCCTTACTTGTACTCAAGCCTGTAGATTTCTGCAAGGGTCAGAAAGACCGTGATGATCAAAGGGCCGTAAACGATCCCCAGGATTCCGAAGAGCTTCAGGCCTCCCAGGATACCGATGAAGACCAGGATGGCGCTCATTTTCATGCCTTGGCCGATGAGACGGGGTTTGGCCAGATACTCGATGAGACAGGTGTAGAAGAGGTTGTAGGCCAAATAGCCCATGGCCTTTGCGGTCTCACCGTTCAAAAGCAGGATGATGGTGGTGGGGATGAAGACAATGGAGGCCCCGATGATGGGCAAAAACGCCATAAAGGCAATAACCGTTCCCCACAGGAAAGGGGACTTGATCCCAAAGATGAAGAAACCAAAACCCCCGAAGACCCCCTGCACCACACCGGAGAGCCCGTTTCCCACCACGATGGCCCTCACCATTTCATCAAATTTACCGGCCACCTTTTCGAGCTGTGCCTTAGGCACAGGGATGAGCTGGATCAGAAACTCCTTGAGCTCCGTCCCGTCCCTGAATAGAAAATAGATGACGACCATCATGAGAAAGAAGTGGATCAGAAAACTCAGAATGTTGGAAGCCGCGGCCGTGATCTGATTGTACAAGAAAAGACCCACGTTCTTCCCGATGGCGGCGGAGAGTTCCTCAATGCGTTGTGGTGTAAATTCAAGGCCCGTGGCCTTGCCCCACCCCTTGATCCGCTGGACCCACTCGGAATCGCTCTGGAAAAACGCCTGGGCCTTGCTGATCGAGACGTTGCTGGTTGCGCGGCTGTAGAAGTCGAAGGCCTCATTGGAGAGGGTCCCCACGAACCAGCTTACAGGCACCGCCAGGACCACCACGATCACGAGGCACGTAATGAAAGAGGCCAGGCTCTCGCGGCCCCTCAGAAGTTTCTTCGTCCTCAGATAGATGGGGTAAAAGGCGGAGGCAATCAGCAGGGCCAGCACGATAGCCGACAGATAGGCCCAGAAGAGGCTCAGGATAAGGACCGCTGACAATAGAAGAGAGACGAGAAAGACGCGCGGGCCGATGTTCTTTTCCATGAGGTGAGCCCTTGATTCAGTCGCTGAATGAAAACTCTTGGCAACGGCCCTTTTTGGAGGCCGGGTCAGCGGTGGTGGTCTTGTGGGCAGGATAATATAGCGGCGGGCTGACAAAAGTCAAAACTTGAGGGACATTCAACCCTCGGATCCTTGGCTCTCTTTTTCGCGCAGCGATCACTGGTTTTAGGATCTGGCATCACCATTTCAAGACGGAGGCCCCCCACGTCAGTCCGGCCCCGAAACTGATGAGGAGGATTCGAGCGTCTTTTTTGAGCAACCCCGCGCGGTTCGCTTCGTCCAAGGCGATGGGGATAGAGGCGGAGGAGGTGTTTCCATACCGCTCAACATTGACGTAAACCTTTTCCATGGAAATGCCCAGGCTCTTGGCTGCGGCCTGGATGATGCGGATGTTGGCCTGGTGGGGAATAAGGAGGTCTATATCTTCGTGGGAGAGTCCATTGTAATTCAGGGCCTCGGTGGCGATGGTGCTCAAACACTCAACCGCCCTTTTGAAGAGCTTGTTGCCATCCATGCACAGGTGAAACGGTCTGGTGGGCACATCCTTCAGCAATTCGTGGTTCAGGGTGTTTCCATCTTCGGAATAGAGGAGGTCCCCGAAGGCGCCGTTGGACTTGAGGTGCGTGGACATGATGCCGCGACCGTTGTTGGATTCCTTAACGACGACGGCGCCTGCCCCGTCACCCAACAGCACACAGGTGCTTCGATCGGACCAGTTGAGGATCGTCGAGAGACGTTCCACCCCCACCACCAGTGCGGTCTTTGCGGTACCGCATCGTATGGCGTTTTCCACCACGGAAAGGGCATAGAGGAATCCCGTACACCCTGCGGAGATGTCAAAGGCCGCCGCCCTTTCCGCACCAAGGGCGTGCTGGAGCATGCAGGCAACGGAGGGAAACTGGCGATCCGGGGTGACCGTCCCGACGACGATCATATCCATCTGGCTCGCCGTAACCCCCGCCATCTCCATGGCCTTCGAGGCCGCCTGGGTGGCCAGATCCGTTGTGCTCTCCGCTTTTCCCTTTGAAGCAATGTGGCGCTCTTTGATGCCGGTCCGGCGGACAATCCACTCGTCACTGGTGTCCACGATTTTTTCAAGGTCTTTGTTCGAGAGGATTCTTTCGGGCGCCGCTGAGCCGGTCCCCATGATTTTTGCTTGAGGCATTGTCCCTGCTTTCTGTGTCCCCTTCGGGGAGGGGCACAAAGTCCTAAAAGATAGAGCCCTCTAACGAGAGATCCCCTGGTGAAGATATGTATTGGCTATGCTGGGAACTCCAGGCTGGAAGAAATCCGAAACACTTGCGGGTTTAGTTCGAAGAGGTGAATATCCGTCCCGTCAATATCCAGATCACCGCCGGTTTGGCGACCAGGGACTCTGAAAGGCCAAGAGACGGATGGCGCCATTTTTATCACCACTTCATACTGTGGAGACGTCAGGCTCCTCAGTATTCACATCATTAGCCTTCGTAAGCGCTCCCAACTGATTTTAAACTTACAGATAGTAAAACTTAATCTAAGCTGAGTCAAGCCAAACCCTTTCTTCCCGATTCAGCTGGATCCGGTGAATCAGGAATGGCAGAGGTGAATTGTACCGCGGCAGAGCGAGAAAGCAGCGCAAAGAACGAACAAGGTGTGTCACTGTGCCCTCTTGGGGCTTGAAATCCCGATGACGATGTCTTAATCTCCAGCAGATTTTCCAGGAAAGAGCTTTCCCCGTGTGGACCCTGATTTATTCATTGGCCGACCCCCTGTCCGCTGCCCTCCGGCGAGCGGTGAGATTCGCGTTTAACCATGCGTTGGGGGTGCATCTTTTGTTTCTTCTTTTGCTCTCGCCTCAAGGTCCGGGGTTAATCTCCATTGCCTCCAAGCCCCTTTGCGGATCCGCAAAGGTCCGACAGGCCTCCGCCGCACCCTTGCTTTATGCAAATGAATCGAAAGTGGTAATGATCCGTGGGATAGACCCATCGGACGTTCGAATGCGGGAAATGGTGGCAAAGCTTTTTGACTATTTCGCGTTTGAATGGCATGACCCATCCGGTTATCCCTACGAGGGGATCCGGTGGAACGAAGAGACGCGGACGATCGAGCCCATCCGGCAGTATACGCAGATCACCGCCGTCGGACAGGCAGCGGAGTTCCTCGCCAGCATCATTAACGGTGAGATTGTTTTCCCCCTTATTCCCGCGCGGGAGGCCCTGGACCTCCTGACCCTCATGATGCGGGCCTTGCAGCGAGATCAGGATGATACCAGGGTGAGCGAGGACGGCCTGCCCATCGCGTTCATTGAGTTTGACAGGGAAATGAACGGGATGCGACCGCCTCTCCCCTATGAAGTCACCCTGGATGTGCTCCCGGAGAAGTGGGGAGAGGAAAGGGCGGTCATCTGGGAGCGATTGCTGGAAAGGAAATGGCTTGTCCGAAAGGACCCTGACTCCAGCGCCGCCATCGTCAATCGGTCAGCGCCGGGGTTTGGGGTGGACCTGGGTCTTGACCTCAGTGGGGAACTGGATCAGGTCAATGAAATCCTCAATAGACGGGTCAAGAACGTGGTGGCGGGCGATATCGCCAATTTACTGGCTTCGCTCGTCTCCACCTGGGGAAAGTTGTTCGAGACAAGAGAAAGAAGCGTCCATGAAGCGGACGCCAGCCGGCAAATCACGACCATCATGGATGCCATAGACCGATGCATTATGACCATGAGAGAGGGTTTTAAAAAGGACCTTCTTGATGCGTCGACCGGGATGCTTCGGCGAGGCTTCTCGGTCTACGAGGCGGACGGCCAAAGGCACAAGGAATTTTTTCACGCGTACCACAATTTCTCCGATGAGTTCGTCTCCGGCATTATGCTCGCGAAGGTCATCTACGGACTCCCGCTAAGTGTGGTTCGGAACGTATCCGTTGCGCTCAAGGCGTATGTCGACAGCGAGAACCGGGTTCTCTTTACCAAGGTTCCATTTTTCGGAGGTGCCTTTGCCATTCTTTGGCCTACGCTTTATGTCCCCCACGACAAGTCTCCCTCGGATCGAAGGCTTCTTTCGAACTTCGTCCATATTGCCATTGACTACGCTCAGGTCCATGGCGTACAACCCGGTTTTCTCTCGGAGTGCTACGGCACGGCAGGATATGTCGGCAAGGTGGGCATACCGTCCATCGCTTATACAGGCAGGGTGAGGAGCGATCTGGTCTCATTGTATCCCCTCGGGTCTGCATACGCGCTCGCCCCGCATGAGGTCGAGGGGTTCCTGGAGACGAACTGGGCGAAGGTCCGGGAAATCGGTTTCTGGGATTCCTATGATCTTAAAGAGGGGCGTGTGGTCAGGGTCGCCACGGCGGCCCACACCCTGTCCAACATCCTGGGTGGTTTAGGAAGCGGGCCTTCCCATGTGGAAGGATATCTGAAGGCCCATGGGTTGTACGGGGATTTCCTGTCGTTGTTTGAGCCGGGAAGGGTCAAAGTGGATTTGTCTGCATCCCCAGTGGAGGCAAAGGGGGCGCCCACCCATGAATCCCCCGTGACGGTCATCAAGACGGAGGAAGGGGACCGTTTCATTTCCAACGGCTCGACCACAGTGACCATCACCTTCTCTCCCGGAGAAGTGTCTCTTTCCGGCACCACCCTGGTGCTGCGCTACGGGTCGGAGACCGACGCCGTCAAAGGGGCACGAATCGTGCTTGAGCGGCCCGACCAAAGGGCGCTGCCCCCTGGGGTGGGGATGCAGAATGAGGTCTTTTTTCCCCTGAAAAACACCCAGGGTCGCATGGAAGAGATCCGCATTCCGATGCCTTCAACCCCGGCACTTGCAGGCGTTGATAGGGTCCAATTGTGGCTGTACGGGTTGGCTGACCAACCGCAAACCCTGGGTTTGACCATCGGGGGCTTTGAGATTCTTCCACACTAATTGAAAGATCTTGATTTTTTAAAAGAGTCCGGTAAAATATTACGATAATTGGCTCGCATAGGCAGCAAGCGAGGTCCGTTCAGAGGGTAAGATCCATTTGTCAAAAGTGGCAACCTGAGGATGGAACCGCGGAAATCTTTGGGAAAGGAGGTTGTCACCATGGTGAATGGAATCGTGAAATGGTTTGATGAGCGCAAGGGTTACGGTTTCATCAAGCGCGATGACGGTCCGGATGTCTTTGTGCATCACTCGGGAATCAATGGGTCCGGCTTCAAGACGCTTAATGAAGGCGATAAGGTTTCCTTTGACGTCGAGCAAGGAAAAAAGGGTCCTTCTGCGGTCAATGTGACTGTGATTTAGCCAACCGGATTTAAAGAAAGGGCATGTCCCGTTAGAGGGGGGTGCCCTTTCTTCTTGATCTTCCCGCCTCGCCGAAGCAGCAAACTCAAACCATCTCCGCACTTGGCCGCTTAAGGCCGAGGGAGACACAGCCACCCAGGAGCGACAGTCCTCCGGCCACAACAAAGGGCAGGGTGAAAGAGCCGCTGGTGTCGGCCAGGTAACCGCCAAGGGCCGGACCAATGGCCTGTCCGATGCCGAAAAAGAGGGTGATAAAACCGAGGCCGGCCGGTGCCAGCCTCGGTCCAACGAAATCGCCTGCCGCCGCGGCCATGATGGTCGGGATGGACCAGGCCGTCAACCCAAACAGGACCGCCGAGAGATAAAAACCGAATTCCACTTTCACCCATGCGTAAATGAGGTAGCTTAACCCCAAGACCAGATAGGCCAGGGCCGCGCCGCGGTTTCGCCCCAACCGGTCCGAGATTCCGCCCCAAATCACACCGCAGAAAATACTGAGTCCCCCCACCATGGCCCAGAGCCCCCCGGCCCAGGCCTGTGTATAGCCCATTTCTTTGATCAGGTAGGCGGCGAAAAAGACCATGTAGATGATGTAGGAGATTCCGTAGAAAAAGTAGCAGAGCCCCAGGTACCAAACGGGACCGATTTTGTAAACTTTCGCCAGCTCAAGTGAAGAGACCTTTTGGGCTGACGGAGAGTGGGGTTCCGGGCTGCCCGAAGCCGTCTGTCCAACCTGGAGGAGCCCCTTCTCATCCGGCCGGCTTCGCACGAAGATGAACACGATTCCCGAGATGATCAGGACTGCGCCCCCGAGCACATACCACGAAAAGCGCCATCCCTCCTGTCCGAAGGCCTTTATGATCGGCGGGACGATCAGGCCGGAGATCAGGGTCCCGGCGCCGATCCCGGCGGAGACGATACCGGTGGCGAACCCCCTTCTTTTTATGGCAAACCACGCTGAACCCAGGGCCATGGCCGGGACGTAGGATGCCCCGTTTCCCAGGCCTGTGAGAAGTCTCATGGCAAAGGCAAAGCCGAAACCATTGGCGAGCCCCGTCAGGATCATGGTGATGCCCATCAGCACAAGGGCCAGGGTGATGACGATCCGGGTCCCGAAACGAGCTGCCAGGAATCCGCCGATGATGGCCATGGTCAAATAGCCGATGAAGTTCCCCGTCCCCAGCAGCCCCAGCTGCGTGTAGTCGAAGTTCAGGCCATCCTTCATGGCCGGCAGGATGATGGTGTAGGCCATCCGACCAAACCCATGGGCCGCGATGGTGGTCAAAAGTCCCATGAAAATCACGATCCAGCCGTAGTGTATCCTGCCTTTCGCCATCCGCTTGCCTCCTTATGGGTTAAGGGTTTCCCTTTTCAAGAGCGGCCAAGGGCGCCCCGGGCAACATGCAGCCAAACACGGAACCACCCAGGTATTGAATACACCTTGCAGGGCGCGAGTTTTCTTAACAGCGCCTTATAGCCTGGTAAGACAGATCGGTCAAGAATCCATAATGGAATGAAGAAACGGTTGGCCTTATGACCGGGGGTAGTGCTAAAACCGATAAACTTGTTGGGATGCTGACGGATGAGGTGTGGAGACCGGAAGAGGGAGGGGCGCCGGGCACCCCAGGTGTCCCATAATGATCATGGAGGGATGAACCATGGCCTTGATGACAAAAGAGAAATACCTTGCCTCTCTTCGAGGCCTGGACCATTGGGTCTACATCCAAGGGGAAAAGGTCCGGAGCGTCCCCGACCCTCCCATAACGGCACTGCCATGGCCATGGCCGAAACCTGAGGCCGGGCCCACATGGGGGAGTCCATTCACGGTGCTGGCTCTCCCCAGACCCAGAAAATCATGATCACCCGTCTGGCCGACCTCCAATTGGCAAAACAGGACGCCTTCCGACTATGCGGTGTAGACGGGACGCCATGGCCGATCAAGAAGCAATGTGAGGAAAGTGAAATCGCGTTCCAGATGGGAACCGAAGGCCAAACCTTTCAGCCAGAATGCCCAACAGTGGTTCGTCGTCAGGGATGATTCGAGAGGTAACCGAATCGCCTCTGTCTGCGATCAGCTCCCGGTTTATCAAGGTGGTCCGCTCCTTGGGTGTAGGCAGCTGGACGGTCAGCGTCTGGGCCAACCGTGAATCCGGGTGGGTCGAGGTGTAATAGTTGGCCATCTCATAATCCGCCAGCAACTGCGGCTCCAGGGTAAACGCATATAGGTCCACCCACGCCCCGTTTCGCAGCGACTGAAGCACCCACTGCTCGGCTTCCTCGATGATGCGGTACGTCCAGATGAACTGGGGTGTGGCCTGTCGAGAGCCGAAGGGGATCGGCAGCAGCATACCCTCGCCACCAAAGCCGACATCGGCGATCCACCTGCCACCGTCAACCTGGACGAGCAGCAACATGTGCGTCCGTGGGAGGACTCGCTGTGCCCGATATCGCACGCGGGCAGCAAGGGCCCGTACAGAAAACCCCAATTTCTGCAAAACGGCTAAGAACAGGAGGTTCTGTTCAAAGCAGTAGCCGCCTCGCCCACCGTGCACGAGCTTAGCGAGCAGGCTTTCCAGATCAAGGCGAATCGGCCGCTTGAGGAAAATATCGAGGTTCTCAAACGGGATGTGCGTTGCATGGGCGAGGTGCAAACCTTCGAGCGTGCCATAGGTGGGCCGCAAATCGCCGGTGTAACCGATGCGCCCCAGGTAGGCGTGTAAGTCGAGAAGGTTTTGACAGGAGGTCTCAGTGGCCATATTTTTATTTTTTCATTTCACTGCGCCGTATCCGGGGTACTCAGCTTCAAAGCGGGTCTTCCCGCTCCGGAGAAAGGTGTCAAAATCCCACTCGGCCGAATCGAGTCGCCCCTCGAATCCCGGTCTGACAACGTAAGTGTAAACCCTCTCGGTGCTGCCATCAGGGAGCACGACGTTTACCAGGCGGCGCTCATACATCTCACCTTCGAAGCGATCGAGACGGAACCAGGCTGTGTGGGGAATAGCGTGATACACCACACCTTCCACCAGGCCGCCCTTATGTGCAACGAGCGCCGGATAAACCTCTCCTTTGACCGTGTAGCGACGGAACTCCGGCAGGACAGCACGGGTGTGTGAAAGGGAGCAACCCGCGACGCTGCGCATGATGTCATCACACATCAGTGTCCCATACGCAAAAAGGCATCCCGTGCTCACGTCTTTCCTCCTGAGCCGGCAAGAGGCCACGATTAAATTGCCGTTCGAATGATGTATATCGAACGAGGAATATCGGATCATGAAGTCGGTCCCCGAAAGTTCCCGCCTCCACATTGGACATTCTGCATTCGAAATTCTACGGTTCGCTTTTCAACTTATACGCAAATTGTAGAGAAGTTACACACAAATCAAAATCATCCCTTTTGAGCCATTTCCTCAAGAATGCGCCGGTAAAAACAGTAAAGCGGGAAGGGGACATTGCTCCTCGGCCTGTCGTCGAGGCAGGGGAGGTAATGGCCGCGCTCAAGCAGAGGAGGGACTGTTTCCTCCACAGCGCGCCGTACGGCCGATTCATCTCGAGTCAGCGCCGTTGCGTCGATGCCGCCGATAAGGGCCACACCCGTGCCGAAGGTGCGCCGCAGCCTGCCGTATTCCATCCCTGTGTTTCGGATATTGCTGATCCAGAGGCCGTTGATGCCGGCGTCAATGAGGGAAGGCAAGAGCGGCGTTAAGTCACCCCCGGTCGTGCATAATATACGGAGGGGAACATTGAACTTTTCAAATAGATCAAGAACCTTCTTATAGCCGGGCACGGCAAACCGTTCAAACATCTCCGGAGAAATCACGGGACCGGTATTCGACGCAATCGGTTCATAAAAGGAGGCATAGTCAACCGGCACCTTTGAGAGCACGTTTTCGAGACAGATACAGTAAAAATCGGTTGTCCGATTCAGCAGGTCCATCACAAAGTCGGCCCGGTCGACCAGTGCAATACAGGCAGACACCATCGATTTCCAATCCCCCACCCCCAACATCTGCAGGAGACCCCCTCCCGAAGCATCCACGTAGAGGACCCGGCCTTGCCGTTCCAGACGTTTGCTGCGGTTGACAAATCCCTCCTCGTATCGTGAAGGGTCGCCGGGATCGTAGTGACGTCTGAAAGCGGACGGGTCGTAAAGGAGATCGGGTGCCTTCTGGAAAAAGGGATAGCTTCGGAGCATAAGGCCGACGCTATGGTGTGTCTCCAGATTGAAGACCTTGGAGAAGGACGTGCGCAAGGGGAATCCCTCTCGGCGCCATCGTTTCAGGGTGTCGTCCGCAGGCTCCATGTCGAAAAACGGAAATCGATCGGCGCCATTTCCAACGAGGGTCCCGAGAAATCGCTGCTTCTGTGATTCCATGCGGGGTTTGCCGATTCTATCCGTTCTTGCTCTTGCCGTCATTTTCAGTTCTTCCGCGCTTGCTTTCGTTTACGGAAATAAGCGCCACCTCAAAGATGAGGGTGGTGTTGGACGGGATGCGCGACGCGAAGCGGTTCCCCCGAACGGCGCCAAGCGTTCTTTAAATGATCCAACTATACCACGAACCACGGAGCACTGAAAGGACCCAATGACGTTGACCGGGATGACCTTCGCCTCCGGATTGAGCCCCACAGTCGGAGGCTTGGTTAGGGCTCCATTTGCCTCTGTCGGCTTTTTGGATGTTTAGTACCTGAGCGGTGAAATTGCGCGCAAAATGGTCACGATTTTTGGTTTCAGGTTTCAGTGTTCAGGTTTCAGCAAACCCCAGATCCTGACACCTGACACCTGAAACCTGTTTGGTTCTGGCTTGTCCGAGTTAGGATATCGTGGCCAACTGCTTTTTCGGATCAGCGTTATCCTCATTGAACGGTTTCAGGCGCCGGCGTGTTCCGTTTAATGGCGCCACTCTGCTCCAGGGCGCTCATGACTCGCTGCAATTTATTGAACAAGTCGATGGCAGCAGTGGGGGTGAGAACCAAGCGGCAAGCTGGATATTGACACCCGCTCGGCGGATTGGATGGTTGAGGATGCTCCATCCTGGTAACACAAAATTCAAGACGCATGGTGTGGCCGTCAAACCCGATGGCTCGAATGGAATCAGCGAATGTCTCTGCCATTTCCGGTCTGTCTGCAAAACGTATTTGCGGGCCGGGATTCGTTGACATGGGTTCCCCCGTTCCTATGGTTGTTTGACCGTTTCTAAGGGCCTCCGGACAAATGTCTTCTCAATTGCCGCAACCTATGCACTCATTCTCATCCATGACTTCAACTGCGCGCTGAAGGTGACAGGTGCTCTCGGTTTCGATAGGGCTTCTTTTTGAGGAGGGCAACAAGCGATCGCTTCTAATGGGCCTAAATATAGGTGATGTTGGTTTGTGTGTCAATATGGAAGTGGTCGCATCTCGCGGCAATCGAAAACCCCCGGTCGAATTGAACCGGTGTTCATACAAACGACCCTTTGACGCCAATTCCGGAAACGCCACAGCTTACTGCAACAAAATAACATAATTTTATTCATTTTGATGAGCTTTTCTATAGTAAATGCGAATTTTGGTTCGTCCACCACAGGATTGGTTTGACCGTTCCGGGCGGTTGCCTGTGCCATTGGTTTGTGATTTGCTTTCCACCCTGTTAAGAATATGGACGCCGAGACCCGCTCCCGCGTTCCCTTCAGCTCGCATATTAGCCAGATTATATTATTATTTCAGTTGGTTGGGTATAGATGCGCCAGCGTTTTTTTTGGCACATGGTGTGCTATGAGATGAAATTATGCGCCACTGGTGTGCCATGAATGGCAGAGGTGCGTCAATTCCCACAGCGCCTGGCGAAGAGGGGAGGTCACATATGAACATCACAAGAAAGATGTACGATATGCTCATGTATGGGGCATACGCCCATGGCAAATGGGAATATGAAACGAGCATGTCGATCTTAAGAAACAAAAGGAAATTGTTTTGGTTGATTCTGCTTTTCGCTGCCACGGCCGTGATGGCAACGATTCTGGTCTATGCGAAGGATGACGCAATGCTTGGAGGGAGCAAGGCATACGCCCCTCCTATCGGTTTCGCATTGGGAGCCTTGTTGGCGGCCATAGGCGTAGGCTTCGCCGCAGGCCTAATGACAGGCGCCATAGGCGTCGGGGGAGGGGTGGTCGTTACGCCGGCCTTGATGAGTGTGGGAATTAGAGGAATCGTGGTGGTCGGCACGGACCTATTGCACATGTTTGCGAAGGCAATCATGGGAAGCGTCGTCCATAAGAAACTGGGAAACGTGAATTACAGGCTCGCAATCGCATTCGTCGTCGGATCCATTCTAGGAGTAAGTCTGGGAGGATACATCAACAGGACCATCTACGCCATAAATCCTGTGCTGAGCGACGCTTTCATAAGCGTTATCTATGTCGTGCTCCTCGGATACCTCGGTTTCTATGCGATGCGTGATTACTTTCGCCTCAAAAAGATGGGCGGTGCCGCTGCTGAAAAACGCGAAAAAGGTAAAGAGATCACTGTAATAGCCCGAAGGCTTCAATCGCTGAGAATTCCCCCCATGATAAAATTCGATGAGGAAATGGTCCAAGGTGGGAGAAGGATATCTTTCATCCTAGTGACCATCGTAGGTTTCTTCGTCGGTACATTTGCCGCAATCATGGGCGTAGGCGGTGGATTCCTAACATTTCCTTCCTTCGTTTTTGTGCTCGGAATATCATCTTTCACGACCGTTGGAACGGATATCCTCCAAATAGTCTTTACGACCGGCTACGCAGCCATCGCCCAGTACGCGGTATATGGTTTCGTATACGTGTCTTTGGCGTTGGGTCTCCTCTTGGGATCGCTCCTCGGCGTACAACTCGGTGCGCTCACAACCAAAGTGGTGCGTGGCATGCACATCAGGGCGTTTTACGGGCTCTCCATGCTCGCCGGCTTCGTGAACAGGCTGTTTGCCCTGCCATCTAAGTTTTCAGAATTGGGCGTTATCGATGTGTCCAAATCTGTATCGAGCAACCTGACACTGGCCGGCGTCGTGATCCTGTTCGGAATCGTTATCTTCTTCGCATTATGGGTTTTTTACCACTTTTTGGCCAACGTCAAAATGCTCCGGCAGGAAGCCATGGGGATAGCGCCCATTGAGGTCATTAAGCCGTAAGGGCGGAAGTCCGCTGGAAAGGAGGAATAAAGTGATGCCAATCGTCGTGAGAAAAACGGAATTTAAAGTGGGTGTGATACTTACAGTCACCTTCTTTATCATCCTATTTGTAATCCATTCCGGCATAATGTTTGGCACCAATGGAAAATCCCTGCTTGACTACACCGATGAGATGTTTGTATCCGTATCCAAAGGTTCGGTCTATTTCATTCCGCAGATCATCAAAAAGTCAAAGGAATATGTTGGAAGGGCCATCGATATCAAGATAAAGGGCGATGAAAAGACAGTGATGCTGTTTGAAAAGGCGAATGCAAAAGTCCAGTTTGAAAATATGGAGCTGAAGATAACGGGCGATCTGGGTGAGATACAAAAGAGCGCCGCTCAGGATGCCGATTTGCTCTTCAGAGGTGATGATAAGAGGTTGTACGATAAGTATGGACTTGGTGGGAAAGAAGTCATAAAGCGCTGGTGGGCGTCACTGAAGGCAATGGAGGGTCCATTAAGAAAAGCGAAGAAATTCCAAGAAGTGGAATCGTTAAGCAAAGTAAGAATCAAAGCCCTCGAACCTGCATTTAACTATTACGGGGTGGAAGCGGCATCTGCGGGGGATCATGCCTTCGGCATAACCTCTATTGTGCTATGTTATGTGATTTACACGGTGTGGTGGGGGTTTGCTATATATTTTTTGTGTGAGGGCGTTGGCCTACTCGTAAGGAAAGGTAAGGAAAAAAAGGAAGCATGAAGGCTCTCAGCCCGCAAAGGGCATGGTAAATACTTTCGTCCCGGGCTTTCTTGGCACCCTGGTGCATGCAGTGGGGCGAAGGGGGATGGTGCATATCACATACCCTTTTGGCCGGGATTCTTTGCCAGGTCCAATCATGGCCGTTACGTGGCGCATTCCTTTGGCCAGCAAGAGAACGGGCCAGGTGTCATTCTTCATGCGCCATTATGAAACCCTGCTTCTTTGATACGGGCGGCCAATTGTTCCCTCGCAAATTGTTTCGCGGAAGGTGTAAAAAACCATCGACCAATTTGGGTGCGAAGCTGATCAAGCCTCTCTGAAAAAGTTTCCTCAAATCTTTTGGTATCCGTATGAAATCCTTCCTCAGAATATCGCCAAAGCTTGTCTGCATCCTTTACAATTTTATCATTTAACGACAAGGCCCCTTTTCTTGAATCATGTCCATCGATGATTTCGATAATTTCCCCAATCTTATCTCGGTCATAATCGACCTTCTCAAGGATGCCTTTTGCGATTTTCGCGCCCGCCGCCTCATGTTTACGGTAGGAGTCCGAAGAGATCCTGTTGGGTCCAAAGAATTTCAGTTGAAGGTCTTCAGGAATTTCCTTCCATCCCACATCGTGCAGGATTATGGCGGGGATCACGACATCTTCTTCTCCTCCCTCTTTTTCAATCAGCTTGTAGGCAAACTCCATCGCAATCCCCGTATGGAGTGTGTTCATGCGGGTGTCGAGATAAGGTAATGCCAACTGCCAGATTTTTTTAAGTATTTTTTTCATCTGCAAGATCCTATAAGGTGCGTAGGAGAGCCAACCCATGGAAGGGTTCCCATTGGCCTTTTCCAGGACCATAACACTAAAAAGCCGTCAAGGGGAACCCGGTGCCTCGCGAAAGAGAGCATAAAGCCAGGCGGTCCGACGCATCAAGTGTCCTTGCAGCCCTTGATTCCCTGGGATGGCGGTGTGGTCATTTTCCTTTACCGGCGCGGTCGGGCATGCTATTTTTTTGGAGCGGGAAGAGTGGGGCTTGACGGGGCCCGAGCCCGCCACAAGCGTCAATTTAATCTGAGGGACCACGGGAAGCCAATCAGGGTTGAGCTGGACATGGGCAAGTACGGCAGTTACGCGGAGTTGGCGTGCTCTGAGATCAAGGGCTGTGACTATCAGATTCACACAAGGGAAGGCTATTCCGGGATCGCCTTGATGGCCATCCACGGGGGTGAGATCGAACCCGGCACCCTTGAAATTGCCGGCAGCGCTGCTGGCGACGAGCACGGCTTCTATGCCTTTGAAGGGACAAAGGAGGGGAGAAACTCGGACCTCCACCTGAGAAGTGAATCCTTTGATGAGCCGGTGGGCGTCTCGGTGGCTCAGGGTGCAGACGTGGTCGTGACCATTCATGGTTGCGAGGAGGATTTTGAGGTGATCTATCTTGGCGGTCTCCATGAAAACCTCAAATGGCTCATTCAGACTAACTTCAGCCTGTGCGGTTTTTCTGTGCCGGATCAAGTGCGGCCGGGGCTCGCGGGCACCAACCCATTCAATATCTGCAATCGTGGAAGAACCGGGAAGGGCGTGCAGATCGAGATTTCGCGCGGTCTGAGGCGAAAGATGTTTTCAGACCTCGATCGGAAGGGCAGGGGGAGGCCGACCGAGACGTTTTTTAGCTTGATTTCGGCCTTGAGGGGCTCCCTCCAACCATTCCCTCGTCTTTGAGGAAAGACAATCGAGAGACCGTTTCCAGGCTCTATTTGAGCACGCGTTGGCGAGAAGGCGGTCTTCAGAAAGGGATCAGGGATGAAGAAAAATGTCATTCAAACCCACCCGAAAGATAATGTGGCGGTGGCGGTTGTCGAGATAAAGGAAGGGGAAGTGTTGGAGGGTGTCAGTCCCGGCGGACTGCGGGCTGTCACAACCATCCCAAGACACCATAAGGTGGCGCTCCAAGACATAACGGCGGGCGCGCCGGTCATAAGATACGGAGCGAAGATTGCGGTGGCCGCATCCCATATCAAGACCGGGGAGTGGGTTCACACTCATAACACCAAGGGATAAGGACGGGATCTGCCATGGGTTTTCTGGGATTCAGGCGAAAGGACGGATCATGCGGCGTTCGCAATCACGTGGTGGTGATGAGTTCTGTGTCATGTGCCAATGGGGTTGTCCACGCCATCGGGCGGGCGTTTCCGGAGGTCAAGACCATCACCCACACCGAAGGGTGCGGGCGGGCTGGGGAAGACCTGGCGGTGGCCATTCGGACCCTGTCGGGTTTGGGCAGGAACGGAAATGTGGCGGGTGTGCTGGTCGTAGGGCTTGGCTGCGAGAGCATCAATGCCAAGAACCTTGCCGATGAAATCGGGTCCACGGGCAGGCTCGTCGCGTATCTGACGATTCAGGGTACCGGTGGGACCATCAAGGCCACGGCAGCCGGGATAGAGATCGTAAAGGAGATGATCCACCAGGCCAAGACCCAGGAGCGGGAGGCGTGCCCCTGGTCCGAGTTGACGGTTGGGCTTGAATGCGGCGGGTCGGACGCCCTCTCGGGAATCACGGCCAACTGCCTGGTCGGGGCGGTGGCAGACTGGCTGGTTGAGCGGGGCACAACCGTCATTCTGTCTGAGACAACTGAAATGATCGGGACGGAGGAGATCCTCAGAGATAGGGCGGTTGATCCGGCTTTGGGGAGAAAGATCTTTGACCTCATCGTGGATCAGAAAAAGAAGGTGGAAGAAATCCTGGGACCCTTCGCCAGTCTCGTGATCTCACCAGGCAACATGGAGGGAGGATTATCCAACATCACGGAAAAATCCATGGGCTGTATCATAAAAGGCGGCACGACTCCCATCAGGGAAGTGGTGGCCTATGGCGCTGCGCCTTCCGAAAAAGGTCTCGTGATCATGGACACACCAGGCTCCGATATCTTTTCTTTGACCGGTATGGCCGCAGGCGGTGCCCAGTTGATCCTTTTCACCACGGGACGGGGGTCGCCGGTGGGTTTTCCGGTCGTCCCGGTCATTAAAGTCGCGTCCAATCGTCAAGTGTTTGAAAGGATGAATGACGACATGGATGTGAACGCCGGTGCGCTTATCGACGGGGTCTCCCTGGATGAGGCCCGGGACGACCTTGCAGCGCTTGTGAAAGAGGTGGCCGAAGGAAAAAGCACCAAGGCCGAGATAAACAGGCAGGATGTCCTCTCCATGTATACGACCGGGCCATCTTTTTGACGCCTGTCGAAGCCCTTCGATACATGAGATTCCAGGAGCATCCGGCCATCTGTTGACGGCACATCAAACCCGTCCGGGAGAAAAAGGCCAGTGGATAAAAAGACGGTGGTGGTGACAAGACAAGTCGATGGGGAAGGACGCCGGGTGATTGAATCGGGGCTGGCCGGTCTGGCAGACATCGTGTACCTCTGGGAGGCGCCCGACCGACAAGCTGCCCTGAGAAGCGCGCACGTGCTGATCTCCATGTTGTTCCCGCGCGAGGTGACTGAAAATGAATATGCACTCCTCGACAACCTGGCGCTTCTGCAAGCGGTGGTGGCAGGCGTGGACTTTATGCCATTGGATCAACTCCCGGCCGGGACGATCCTTTGCGCCAATGTGGGGGCGTGGGCTGATCCCATGGCGGAACACCTCCTGGGGATGATCCTGGCCCTGGGCAAAAACCTTCTCCCCAATCATCTCAAGCTGGCCCGCGGGGAGTTCGACCGAAATACAACCAGCAAGCGGTTCAGAGGGGGTGTCGCCGGAATCCTCGGTTTCGGCGGGATCGGCAAGGCCACGGCAAGACTATTGCGCGCCCTGGGCATGCACATCCATGCGGTCAACTCCACTGGCCAAACAGAAGCGCCCGTGGATTTTATAGGCACGCTCGATGACTTGGAGCCCGTCCTCAAGGTTTCGGACGTGGTGCTGGTAAGTCTTCCGCTCAACAAGGGGACGCGCCACCTCATCGGCCCCGGGCAGTTCGCCCGGATGAAGCCGGATGCCATTTTCATCAATGCGGCCAGGGCCGAAATCGTTCAGGAAGGAGCGCTCTATGCCCACCTCAGGACCCACCCGGATTTCAGGGCCGGGACGGACGTCTGGTGGGAGGAGCCCATGACCCACGGGACATTTCGTGTCGGTTACCCTTTTTTTGCACTGGAAAACTTTCTGGGGTCACCGCACAACTCCCCGGTCGTGGCCGGTGTGTTTCAGGAGGCCTTGGCTCAGGCCGTACAGAACGTCCGATTTTTCCTTAAAGGGGAGCCGATCAGGGGAAAGGTGAATCGGTCTGACTACCTCTGAGCCCTGCCATTGCGGCCGGCCTGAAACCCGAAACCTGACATCTGATCCTTCGTCCCATGCGCCGTGCGCCTTGAGCCTTGCGCCCAGCTTTCACCTCGTCACCTGAAACCTTTTTGGTTCCGGCGTGTTCACATTAGGCGTGTTCAGAGGGGATTAGGGGCCAGGCCCTTAGCAAGAGAGACATAAAACGTAACGCCGCCTTCGGGATTGTTTTCCACCCATACGCGGCCGCCATGCTGTTCAGCGATTTCCCTCACGATGGCAAGACCCAGCCCGCATCCTTCAACCCCTTGGGAGGTGGCGTCTCGAACGAAACGCTCGAAGATCTTGCCCGCATCCTTTTTTCTCAGGCCCACCCCGTTGTCGCTGACTGAAAGGGTTTGAGATTCATCGGATTGAATGTATCCAATGATGAGCTTTGTGAGCGGGGGGCCTCCGTATTTGAGGGCGTTGTCCACCAGATTTCTGAGGATTCGCACGACAGCGATCCTGTCAGCGGTGATCTCACAGGGCACTGCGGGCTCTACCCACGCGATCGTGCGGGTGTTGAGGGCGTGAGCAAACTCTTCCTTCATGGTGGCAAGTGTCTCCTTGAGCTGAAAGGTCTCAATGGCAAGGGGCGTTTCCTTGGCGGAGATATAGACGTTGAGCTTTTCAATGAGTGCGGAGGCCTGCTCGGAGGCCCTCAAGATCTGATCGCAGAGGTTCTGCCCCGCCTCCTCAAGCAGGTCCCGGTACCGGGCGTGGAGAAGCCGAGTAAGGCCATGGATGCCGATGATCGGGCTTTTTAGGTCATGGGAGATGGAATAGGTGAGAAGCTTGATCTTCTCCGAGCTTCGTCGAAGATCCTCCTCAGCCTGATTTCGGATGGCGATCTCTTCCATCAGTTTCTCGTTGGCCCGCGCCAATTCGCCGGTCCGCTCCCGGACCCTCAACTCCAGCTGGGCGTGGGCTTTCAAAAGTTCTTCTTCCGCCAGTCGGTGCTCTCTCTTGAGCTTGAGGTGGGCAACCGCGTTTTCCACGGTTTTCAGAAATTCCTCGTACCCAAACGGCTTTCGCAGGTAATCGTAAGCGCCCTGCCTCAGCGCAGCGATGGCCGATTCGGTGGATGAGTGACCGGTGATGACAATGACAGGAGTGTCCGGATAGTTTGTGGTGATGCGCCCCATGAGCTGGTAGCCGTCCATGTCCGGCAGCATGATGTCCAGCAATACCAGGTCAATGGCGCCTTGCCCCATACAATCAACGGCCTCCGCACCGGAACCCGCCGTTAGGACATCATAACCCTTGCCGCCAAGCATGATTCGGATGCTTTGAAGCATGAGCGGTTCATCATCGATGACCAGGATGTTTCCGAAGGGAGACATGTCTTCCTCCAAAGACGATGATGATCGGGACCTAATTGAGAAGGGCGTTGTGTACTCCGTTGAGGTTGATCAAACGTTTCTTAAGGTGAGACGAAATATCCTTAATTTCCCATTGGTTGTCAATACGGGATTTTGAGTTAGGGAAGCGATGGTTGGGCCTGCTAGGGGTCAAACGAACCGTGGCGACCCGCGCCCTTCTTGAAGCGGGTGGCACCTTCCACGGTTTCTCCGCTCAGGATGGTGGAAAGCCCGAGACGGAACTCGTTTCTGAATGCGCCTTGTATGGGCAATTCCCACTGTTCGTAGGCGGATCTACGGTCGCTCAGCATGCAGCGCTGGGGAAAGGCTGCGATCTCCTCCCCCAGTCTTTCTGCCTCAGCCCGGGCCTGACCGGTTTCAACGACCCGGTTGGCAAGACCCATGCGCAGGGCATCCGCGGCGCCAACGGGTCGTCCGGTAAGAATCATGTCCATGGCATGGGACATGCCGATGAGCCTTGGGAGCCGGATGGTTCCGCCGTCGATGAGCGGAACCCCCCACCGCCTGCAAAAGACCCCACACACCGCATCCCTTTCCATCACCCGGAGGTCGCACCATAGGGCCAGTTCGAGCCCCCCTGCCACCGCGTAGCCTGACACGGCCGCGATCACGGGCTTGCTGAGGAACATCCGGCTTGGCCCCATGGGACCATCGCCGTCCTCTTCCATTCGATTGGCCCTGCCTTCGGAGATGGCCTTCAGGTCGGCCCCGGCGCAGAAAAAGGCGCCTGCACCCGTGAGCACGGCGACGCGCGCCTCCGGGTCGGCCTCAAAAGCCCGGAAGGCCTCACAGAGCGCCTCTGCAGTGGGACGGTCCACGGCGTTTCTCACCTCGGGCCGGTTGATGATGACCGTGGTGATCGGGCCTTTCTTCTCGCTCAGGATGAGCGATGGGTTCTTCATGGATGTTTCCTTCTTTTAGGTGGCCGTTGTCACCCGACGGCGCCTCACCGGTAATCCTCAAAATCGCGGGCCCCGGGGAAGAACATGTTTGCTACAAAAAGGTCTTTAAATTGTGATGCCACTGCAAGCTCGTGGTATTCCATGGTCGCGGCGATCCGTGCGGCCTCTTTTCGCTTTCTCTGGTCCAGCAGGGCAAGACAGGCGCCGTAGCCGGCCGCGTTTCCCACGGCGTGAATTTGTTCGGGGGAACAAGCAGGCGGGATGAGGCCCAGGGTGCAACCATCCGGGGGGTGGAGGTTGGTCCCACCCGCACCCGCCAGGAGGATTTGTTCCACGTGTGCATCCGGGAAGGAGGAGAGAAGAACCATGGCGCCGGAGCATATGGCTGATTTGGCAAGCTGGACCTGGGAGATGTCTTTGGCCGTAATGACGATGTCCTGCCCGGACCCGGATCTGGAACCTTCCACCAGAACAAACTCCCATCCTTTGGCCTTTCTCCGTACCCGTGGGTGCCGGATGTCTTCATTAAGATTGCCTCGGGCAAGGACAATGCCTGCCCGGATCATCTCCGCAATCGCAGAAATAATCCCGGAACCGCAAATGCCCATGGGACGTCCGTTGGAAATGGTCTTCACATGAACGTCCAGGGTCTTGGGATCGATCCCGACCCGTTCGATAGCCCCTTCCGCGGCCCGCATCCCCCATGTGATGTGGCCGCCCTCAAAGGCGGGACCGGCCGCGGCGGAGCAGCACGTGATCCGGTCCCGGTTCCCGAACATGATCTCGCCATTGGTACCGATGTCAATGAGAAGGGCGTGGCGTTTTCTCCTGTGGACCCCTGTAGCCAAGAGACACGATACGGCATCGCTGCCGACAAATCCGGCCTTGAGGGGCAGGAGGTGAAGATAGGCAGATCGCCCGATCTGGAGGCCCAGGTCCCTCGCCTTGAGATCCTGCGGCTCGGTGAGGGCCGGGGGGTAGGGGGCAAGGGACAGGTAGACGGGGTTGAGACCAAAGAATAGATGGTGCATGGCCGAATTGCCTACGAGGGTCCCATCCAGGATCTGGCCAGGGTCAATGGCGGCCTCATGGGCAACTTCTTGAATGAGGCGGTTTAGGCATGCCACGACGCTCTCCCGCAATGTCTCAAGACCATCAGGCTTCTCTTGGCAGTAGGCGATCCGGCTGATCACGTCGTCGCCGTAAGGAATTTGGGGGTTCATGGCGGATTTGACCGAGAGGGTTTCGCCCGTAGTCAGATCCATCAAGTAGCAGACTACCGTGGTCGTCCCCAGGTCAAAGGCAACGCCAAGGCAACGTCCGTCAAGCCCCGGACGAAGGTCCACCAGTTCCTTGCCGCGCCATATCATGGACGTAACGGCCCGATCAGGAGATCGGAGGACGTCAGGGACCCTTCGCATCAGGAACGGGTCGATGCTTAAGCCTGCAAGGCCAAAGAGATCGTTCATGGTTGAAAGGAGTCTTTCACGGTCTCCTTTCATCGCATGGAGGCTCGGAGGAGGGACCTCCAGGAAATAGGGTTTGACCGCAGGATGGAGCTTGGCCGGATAGACGTAGTCCGTTGTGGTGCTGAGGATGACCTGGCGGCCAACCCTTGTTTCTTCGGGCACGCGGACGACCATGTCCCCTGGGGGCACAACGGCGCAGGCGAGCCGATAGCCCGCATGGTGGAGCTTCTCACCGAGCAGGGCGATCTCCCGATCCGATGGGGACGGGAGGACACCGTCGACACCATCCACGAGGATTCTGCATTTGCCGCAGACCCTCTTCCCCGCACAGATCGATTCCAGGGCCACACCGGCCTCTCTGGCTGCTTCAAGCAAAGTTGCCCCGTCGGGGAGCGCGATCGTCTTTTTGAACGGCAGAAACGTTATTCTGGGCATATCCTTTGGAAGCCCCAGGGGGGTGTCTTTTCTGAGCCGCAACATATTTCACGGCCATTATTAACGGCACCAATTTCCTGCATTTGTTGCCAGACAGCCCCCTGGGGCTTCGGTGAATGGCTCAATTTGGGCAAGAGCCGCTGTTTTCGAAGAAGTTAGTCCATTTTAAGGATCTGTTTGATTTTCTTGACGCCCTCTGCGGCGTCCTTGACGTAGGCGTCGGCCCCGCAGGTCTCCTCCACAAACCTGGCCGTCAGCGCAGCCCCACCGCAGATGACCTTGACCCTGCCGCCGATGTCGCTCTGCCGGATGGCCTTCACGGTCTTCTCAACGTGGGGGTCGCCCGTTGTCAAGAGCGAGGAGAGCCCTACCACGTCGGCCTGGTGTTCACGGGCCGCGTCCAAGAACCTTTCGGGGGGGACATTTTCTCCAAGGTCGATGACCTCGAAGCCGGAGCTCTCAAGGAGGAGTTTCACGAGATTTTTTCCAATGTCGTGAAGGTCGCCCAACACGGTGCCAAGCACCACGGTCCCACGGTGCGCCGCGGTCTTTGCCCGGAGCATGGGCCTGACAAGATCCAGACACGCCTGCATGGTCTTTGCAGACATCATCATCTCAGGCACGAAGATTTCCCGCCGCTCGAATCGGTCACCCACCGCATTGAGGGCAGGGATCAGGGTCTGGTCGATCAGCTTGTTTGGGTCAGCGCCCGCATCCAGCGCCTTTCGAGTGAGGTCGAGCGCCGTCTTTCGTTTCCCATGGATGACCGCTTCTTTCAGCGCATCCAGTGGTTGGCCATGAACCTGTTTGGCCTTTTCAGTATGCGCTGTCTCCCTGCCCTGGGCGGATTTCCTTGAGAGCGCAGAAATAAAGCGCATGCAGAATTCGTCTTTGCCGAGAAGCATGTTCGCGATCAGCGACGCCTTGCGCATCTCCGGATGGGTCGGGTCGATGATGGGGCAGGTCACCCCGCACAGCACGACCATGGCCAGGAAAGAGGCGTTGATGGCGGTCCGGTCCGGAAGGCCAAATGAGATGTTCGAGAGCCCAAGGGTCTGGTTGACGCCCAGTTCGTCCCGGATGAGCTGAAGCGCTCGAATGGTCTCGACGGCGGCCTGATCGTCGGCGCTGACGGCCATGGCAAGGGGATCGATGATCACATCCTGGCGGGGGATGCCTGCAGATTCAGCCGCCTCGATGATCTTTTTGGCGATCGCCAGGCGGGCTTCGGCGCGCTTGGGGATTCCCTGTTCATCCATGGTCAGCCCGATGACCGAGGCGCCGTGGGCCTTGACCAGGGGGAGCACCTGGTCAAGTTTGTGTTTCTCACCGTTGACGGAATTGACGATGGCCTTGCCCCGATACACTTGGAGCGCTGCCTCAAGCGCACTGGGGAGCGCTGAGTCTAAACAGAGGGGGACATCGGTCACCCCCTGGATGGCCATGACGGCCTCTTTGAGCATCCGCGCCTCGTCGATACCGGAAACGCCGACGTTCACATCCACGATGTGCGCGCCTTCCTCCACCTGTTTGACGGCCTCCTCCTGGAGGAGCCTCAGATCTCCCGTCTCAATGGCCTGAGCCAGCTTCTTACGGCCTGTGGGGTTGATCCGCTCGCCGATGATCACGAGCGGGTGTTGAGGCCCAATGACGATGGTCTTTGTGGCGCCTCGGACGATGGTTTCAGGGGCGGGCAACCGCTTGCGAGTCCGCGGGAAAGAGACGATCTCGGCGGAGCGCTCCCTTTCGAGTTGAACGCTTCCATACGCCGCAGCCGTGCGCCTTGCGGTCTTTACGTTTTCATCGGGCGTTCCATAGGTCAAGCCCACGGTGTCGATGGAAAAATTTGAAAGCGGCGAGCCCTGGTCGATCAACCTGCGAACCTCTACAGACACTTCATCAGGGGTGCCGTTTTTCATCAGCACGGGGCTGATTCGCGCGTTTAAGGCCACCTGCGGGCCAAGGACCTCGCGGGTCCTTCGGACGTCGGATCCAAAGCCGATCTCCAAAAACTTCAGGTGATGTACCTTGGCATAGCCCTCCAGCACCTGGTCCACGGATCCACAGTGATGGATTCCCACGGGGGCGCATGCATCCGCCACCTGGTTGTCATATGGAAGCAGGAATTCCTCGTAGGCCTTCAGGGAGACCTGCTCGATGGTGCAGTTGGGAAGCACGCAGAGTTTCGGGTCGCACATGGGCGTGACATCCACGGCCCCCGTGCCGGAGACTTTCTTGTTGAACTCGAACAAACGGATGATCGTTTCAGTGCATATCCGGAGGAGATGGCGACATAGGCCAGGGTTTTCAAAGTAGTCGATATAGAGCTGTTCCCCCCTGATCTTGAGGGCCAGGTTCTGGACCCCGGTCGTGTTGATGTCTCCCACGACCCGACCGTACTTTTCTCTGAAATAATCGATTTGCCGGATCATGTCGGTCATGGGCGGCCTGTTGAGTAGGTCCGGGACCTCCAACCGCATGATTTCATTTTCTGAAAGATTGAGGGGCATGGCCCAGGGCAGCGCGTCGTCCTTGAACACAATGTCGCACCCGAAAACGGCTGGCAGCATCACCATGCCGAAGGTGATGAGCGGCTTCGGTTTTGGGTGGGGGTCCCCCAGGCCCACATCGCCGAACCGCTCGTTAAGCCGTTTATCCATTTCCAGCCTCGCCGCGATCCTGGTTTCGGGATCGAAATAGTACTTCTGGTCAAAAGAGATCCCGTAATGGCTGTGAAACCAGTCCGGATAGAACCCAACGCCCAGGGGAATATGCTTTGGTTCTGTCATGATGAACCCCTTTCAGCTCGCAGCAGACCGCTTGCGGCTCATGATTTTATGAATCAACCACGATATCATGTCAAACCCTAATTGGCGGGATGCGCACGGGTCGACAGGAAGGAGTTGACAGAGGTGGCCTGTGAAGCTAGTGTCGATGCATCGGGAGACGCCGTTGATCAGGGGAGGTAAGCTGCCGATGAACGTATCCAATCTCATCAAGAAGCATGTGGCACAACATCCCGATAAACCGGCGATCGGTTTTGGAGATCGGCAGATCACCTATGGGGAGTTGGATGACCTCATTACGCAGACCGCAAGGGGATTGCTCGCGCTGGGGATCACGAGGGGTGAGGTTGTCTCCCTTTTTTTGCCGAGCCTCCCTGAACTGATCATCGCGTATCTCGGTACGGTTCGCGCTGGGTTGACGGTCAACGTCGTAAACGCCATGCTCCTGGGACAGGAGGTCGCCTATATCCTGAAGGATTGCGACACCCGTACCGTGCTTGTCGATGGTTCGCGATTGGGCATCATTGAATCCGCCCTGATGGAGACCACTTCCGTCAAGGAGGTCATCGTACTGGGCAAAGACGCGGAAGGCGGATACCTTTCTTTTGACGGGCTCCTGGACATGGGACAAGGCGACATCCCTTTGCCGGAAACAAAGGGAAGCGATTTGTGCCACCTGATGTACACCTCGGGCACGACGGGATGGCCAAAGGGGGTGATGGCCACACACCTCAATGTTTACCACAACGCCACGGAGTTTGGAAAAGTCCACTTCAAACCGGAAGACAGAATCATGGTGGCAACCCCGATTTTTCACTGCTGGGGCCTGATCAACGGGACATTCGGCATGCTGTCCAGGGGTGGCACTGTGATCACAATCGAACGGTTTTTTCCTGAGCAGGTCCTTCATGACATCGGGCGTTTCAGGCCGACGGTGTTTCAGGGTGTCCCCCCCATGTTTAACCTCCTTCTCAAACAACCTGAACTGGATCGTTACGATATTTCATCGGTCGTATTCTGCCTTTCTGCGGCCACCAAGATGCCGGAAAATCTCATCCGACAGGTGGAGGATCGTCTCAAATGGCGTTACGCCGAGGCGTGGGGACTCACGGAGGTTTCCTGCGTCGGGACCACGGCCTCTTACAAAGAGACGAGGATTGGATCGTGCGGAAAGGGGATGGATGACGGTCAGATCAAGGTCGTCGATGAAAAGGGGCAACCCTTGCCACCAGGAAAGCAAGGGGAGTTGTGCGTCAGGGGGACGTGCGTGACCAACGGGTATCTCAACAAGCCGGAGGTCACCAAAGCGGTCTTCGATGGGGAAGGGTGGTTTCACTCGGGGGACATCGCCTATATCGATGATGACGGCTATGCCTACATCGTAGACCGAAAAAAGGACATGATCAATGTGGGCGGGGAAAAGGTTTTCCCTTCGGAGGTGGAGGACATGATGCTTTCCCACCCGAAGATCAAGGACCTGGTCATCGTGGGCATCCCCGATGCGTTGAAGGGTGAGGCCCCCAAGGCATTTATTCAGCTCAAGGCGGGCGTAAGGGCCACGGAAGAAGAAATCAGGTCCTATTGCCGATCGAATATGGCGCCATACAAGGTGCCGGTCGCGGTTCAATTTATTGATGAAATCCCGAGGGCTGCATCGGGCAAGGCCCTGCGGAGGCTTCTGAGGGAAAAGGAGTGGCGCAAATAAGTGAAGGGTTCAAGGTCCAGGGTGCAAGGTGCAAGGGAATGCGGAACGAGGGAGAGAGGAGCCCTGAAAGACAAGTGTTTTCAGGACTAAACGCTATCAGTTATGAGCCATGAGCTATGAGCTGTCACCCGTGAGCTGAAGGAGCCGCAGGGCACAATTCAGGACAGGAGGTACGTGGTAATGTCATATAAGTATATCCTTTATGAGGAGAAAGGGGAGATCGGAATTCTTACCTTGAACCGTCCCGAGAAGCGAAATGCACTGGGGATGGAGGCCGAGGAGGAAATCATTGCGTGCCTGCAGGACGCAACGAAACGCGGCGCCGTTAAGATCATCGTCCTCAAGGCCAACGGTGAGATTTTTTGCGCCGGACACGATCGAAAGGAGATCCTCAATCAGCCTCTGGCTGCCATACGACGCCTTTTTCAAACGTCTTTCAATCTGATGATGGCCATTCGCACCGCGCCCCAGTGCATCATTGCCCAGGTCCAAGGGATCGCCATGGCGGGGGGCTGCCATCTGGCTGCCGGCTGCGATCTCATCACGGCCGGCGAGGGGAAGGCCAAGTTCGGCATGACCGGTCTTGTCTATTCCTACAACTGCTCGACACCCACTGTCGCTGTGAGCCGAGCCGTCCCACAGAAGAAGTGCATGGAGATGCTCATGACCGCTCAACTGTTCACCGCCAGGGAAGCGGAGGCCTTCCATCTGGTGAACAAGGTGTTCCCGGACGATCGGCTCGACGAGATGACCTATGAGTGGGCCAAG
This sequence comes from uncultured delta proteobacterium, assembly GCA_963830155.1. Classification (GTDB taxonomy): domain Bacteria; phylum Desulfobacterota; class DSM-4660; order Desulfatiglandales; family Desulfatiglandaceae; genus CAWHLE01. The sequence continues at coordinate 855,090 of CAWHLE010000007.1, forward strand.
GAGATGACGAAAAACAGCAAGCACGGCATCTACATGGCCAAGCAGGTTTTCTACGCACAGGTGGAGATGACCGAATGGCAGGCCTACCACTATGCCAAGGAGATGATGGCCATGGCCGGCGTGAGCGTTAACTCCATCGAGGGCTTCAGCGCCTTCATAGAGAATCGAAAGCCGGTCTGGGACGAGTCCACGGTCTTCTGACCTGTAGGACGGGGAGAGTGAACAACCCCGCCGAAGAGGCGGGGTTGTTGGCCATGAAGGTAATGGGAGGGGACAACTATTTTTTAGCCGCCTGGTTTAACTCCCTCAATCGGCCGATCATCTTGATCGCCTCCTGAAGCGCATTCCCCGCCGATTCTGCGTAGCCGTCCGCCCCGAAAAGGTCTGCCGTCCGTTTTGTGACGGGCGCGCCTCCCAGCATGATAGCCACGTTGGGGTTCTTCTCTTTGATGGCCTTGATGACCTTTTCCATTCCAACCATGGTCGTGGTCATCATGGCGGACATCGCTACGATTTCCGAGTCCGTGCGAAGCTGCTCCTCCACAAATTTCTCGAGGGGCACGTCTCTGCCCAGATCGTGGACGGTAAATCCACCTACCTCGAACATCATTTTGACCATGTTCTTGCCGATGTCATGGACATCTCCCTGCACTGTCCCGATGACCACCTGTCCCTTTAGCCTTGATGCGGTATCATCCAGTTTGATGTGGGGCCTCAAGATATCCAGCCCCGCGTACAGGGCGTCGGCCGCCATGAGGAGCTCCGGAACGAAGTATTCGTGGGTGTCGTATAATTGGCCCACGATCTCCATACCGGCGGCTAGACCGTTCATGATCGCATCATAGGCGTCCAGCCCCTCGTCGAGGACCTTCTGCGATGCCTCTTTCACCTTTTCCACATCAAAGTTGACGACGCCGTCGCTGAGGGTCTTGTGTAGTTCCTTCTTCAAACCTTCATTTCCCATTCTGCTTCTCCTCTTCAAAACCAGGCTGATTATGGTCCCCGTGTCCGCGCGTATTTCTTCTACCCTTCTGTATCGCCGCGCCCCTTGCGCCCAATATTCATCATTGCCTTTGGCCGTGTGCCGTGAGCCGTGCGCCTTTTACCTATGGTTTATCTTCCCTCCCCAACTCATTCACCAGTTCCATAAACCAGTCAACCCGTTCGGGCGGCGCGTTTCCCGGGACCTCGCAGCCGGAGGCAAGGATGTATCCGCTATCTCGAGGGGCCAGATCAACGCAGCGTTGGATCGCCGCCTTCATCTCTTCTCGGGTGCCACTATAGAAGAGCTGGGTGTTGACATTGCCGATAAGCACGGCTTTACCCCTCGTTGCCTCAACGGCCTTGGCCAGGTCCGTGGGGGAGTCGATGCTAAGGTTGCTGGCGCCCGTACTGACCATGTCATCCAGGATGGGATCCACATAGCCACAGATATGAAATCCGATGCCGGCCTTCTTCTCATTGAAGTGGTCGACCATCTGCTTGTGATACGGCAAGATGAAGGTGCGATATATCTTTGGCGAGATGAGGCTGCACGACGCGGGAGCCTCGGAATAGTTGGGACTGGCCTTGATGCTCAAAAGGGCCTCACCGAAACGGATGGCGACCTGAGTGCAAAGCTTCATCAGCTCATGGACGTATTGTGGATCTTTGATGGCATCCATGATCAGCCCGGTGGCTTCTCTGAGGGCGACGGCAATGGTCCAGGGACCGGCGATCACGGGGGACACCGGCGCTTCCGGTACCGCCTTCCTCGCCTCCGCGACCGCCTCCAGATAGGCCGGCAGCCGCCCGTCCTTTTTGGGGTCCGGGACCTGGAGGCTGCTCAGGCGGCCCTTGTCTTGCAGAACGGTTTTCACGGAAATGCACAGGCTGTCCTCGATGAATTTCAGCTCGTTGCCCAGGGCTTCCGCTTCCGCGAGGAGGTCCCGCTGCATGAGGAGGATATCCGGTTTGAACCGTTCGTAGCTGGCTACCTGCGCTTTGACAAAGACGCTGGTATCCAGCAGGAACTCCCGGATGGATGCCCCCACGAGTTGTGCGTTGAACTGGCCCGTTATGGGATAGGCGGGAATGCGGTCGATCCTCACCTCAGCCTTGGAAAAGGTTTTCCTGAACGCTGCGGAGATCCTTTGTTTTCCGGTAAACGTTTCCATCTAGATCTCTCCTTCTGCCTTCCAGATGTTCACGAGCTTTTGGTAGGAAGGCGGAAACCCTGCCTCGAAGTTGAAAAAGCTGGTGATAGGATATCGGATGCCCGCTTTGTGGGTCTTCTCCATGCCGTCGATGACCGTGTCCATCTTTGAGGCGGGCATCATGAAGGCCATCTCCCAGTCCTGGGTCATCCCAAAAATCCGGTCCCCGTTTCCCGGCACCACATACCGGCATTCATTGGTCTTCATGACCGTAATAATGGCGGCGCACCCGAGCCTGCCCATGGCTGAAGACCGGACAGCCCCTCCTTCGTTGAAAAGTGCGCCGTGAATGAATCGCATGATCTGAGCGGGATTTCCGTAAACCATGAGGAGGTCCGGGTCGAAGGAGGCGCGGTCAATGGGCGCCACCAGGATGTGGCTGTACTGCCCGTACTCGAAGCGGTCGATCAGGTCTTCTACCCTTTTGCCGACCTCTTTGGAGGCCGTGAACATGCCGGCAGCCAGGTTGCCCTCATTGTAGAATTCGATGTTTTTGAAGAAACCAAAGGGTGCGGCCCCGAGAGAGCACTGCATGTCCTCTTTCCCCATGGCAACGGCCCATCCGAGTTTCCGGGCCATGCCAATGCCCTGGCAGATGGCGATCTTCTTTTTCATCTGCTGGAAAGGGCGCCTGGTCTTCTCGGGGATCTCAGCCTCCGACTTGAGCATCTTGATGGCCACAGGAAAAGTCAAAGGGCGTATGTATTCGGCCAGTGCACTGTTGACATCTTTCAAACCCATCATGGCGAATTCCTCCTTAGTCAAACGGTAGTTGTTAAGTTCGAGTCTCCGGCCAAAGGTCACCGGCAACGTTGGGTTACAACCTGGCTAAACCGGGAACTGAAAGCTGACTGCCGCCTGGCCGGGGTATCAGCCGACCGACTGCGTTTTTCGTCGAACCCTGATTTCTTCGACGAGACGTGGAACGATCTTTTTGAAATCCGCCACGACGATCAGGTCGGATGCATCGAAAATTTCGGCCGTTGAATTGTGGTTGATCGCTATGACAAGTCCGGATTGATCCATGCCCACCACATGGTGCATGACCCCGGAGATGCCTATTCCGATATACAGGGTTGGTCTAACGGTCTTTCCACTCTGCCCGATCATCTGGCCTTCTCTGGCCCAGCCCTCGTCCACGGGTGGGCGAGTGGCTCCAACCGCGCCGCCGAGCGCACTGGCCAGCGCCTCGATCATGGACCAGTTCTCCTTGCTGCCGACCCCCCACCCGCCGGCCACCACAATGTCGGCCTTTTCAAGGGGCAATTCCTCCGAGGCTTTCTGCGTGAGTTCGATCACTTCGGGTCCCAGGTCGATGTCCGGCACTTCCGCATAGCATTCGATAACTTGCCCCTGCCTTTCAGAACCGTTCTGGGCCCTCATGGCACCCGGCATGACCGTAGCCATCTGCGGCCGGTGATCCGGGCACGCAATGGTGGCGATGACCCCACCGCCCCAGCCCGGGACCACCTGCAGGAGACGACCGTTTTCGTCGAGCCTCAGGTCCACGCAGTGCGCAGAGAGGCCTGTTTCAAGCCTTGCGGCCACCCTGGGGGCGAGCTCGACCCCCATGGCGCTTGCACCCATGAGGACCGCGCTGGGGTCATGTTTTTGAATCAGCTTGGTTACGGTGGCGGCATAGGGAATGAGCCGGTAGTGCGTCAGCCGGACGTCGTCCACCAGAAAGACCTTGTCCGCCCCATGTCGGATAAGCGTTTGGGCAAGGGGGCCCACCTGATACCCCAGCAAAACAGATCCTACCGAGCTCCCTCCCTGTTCGGCCAGGTCCCTGGCCTTGCCCAGCAGTTCAAGGGACACATCGTGCAAGACCCCGTTACGTTGTTCCGCAAAGACCCAAATATCGTTTTGTGTTTCTTGATGCGTCATCCCCACCCTCAGTGCAAAAAAGGCGCACGGCGCGAGGCTTACGGCGCACGATTAGAGGTGGCCTTTTTCTGTAGTGCTCAAATTATGCCCAATTTATAAATCTTTTCGATGAGCATTGAAACGATCTCATCCGGGGAACCTTCCAGTCTCTCTCTGGCCCTCTGAAACCGTTTGATTTCCATGCCCGCCATCTTGGTTGGGGACCCATTTAGGCCTATCTGGTGGGCTGGGAGCTTCAGATCCTCATTGGAGAGCACCTTCACCTCCTTGGACTCCGCAGCCAGGATGCCCAAAAAAGATGTGTAGCGAGGTTTGTTCAACTCCTTGCAAACAGATAGAACAATAGGAAGAGCCGCCTTGAGTTCCAATTGTCCTTGCTCGATCTTTTGCGTGAGGATCAGTCCGTTGTCTTCGGGCAACCGGAGCCCGATAACATGCATCACGTTCGGAAGGCCCAAGAACTCTGCCAGCTGGGAGCAGACCTGGGCCGTCGATCCGTCGATGGACAAATTGCCCAGGAGAACCATGTCAAAGTCGCCGATGTACTTGCAGCCCGCAGCAAGGATGCGTGCAGTGGCCAGGGAATCCGATCCTGCAAAGGCGCGGTCTGAGAGCAGCACGGCACGGTCGGCGCCCATGGCGAGTCCTTCGGCCAGAGTCTTTCTGGCAAAGGGAGGGGCCATGGAAAGAAGCACCACTTCGCCCCCATGGGCTTCCTTGAGGGAAAGTGCGGCCTCGAGCGCGTGTTTATCCAGGGGGTTAATGATGTTGGGAATCCCCTCGCGCAAAAGCGTACCCGTAGCGGGATCCATGGACACCTTGTCCCAGTGCTTTGGATCCGGCACGGGCTTGATACAGACGATGATGCGGTTCATGACGTCCCCGAAAGAACGGAGTATTGGAGTCATTGATGAGTACAATATTTCCTTTCATGGCCTCTTCCATTACTCCATAACTCCACCACTCCATCTCTTCATTATTTCTTAAACGGCGCCAGCGCGGCCCTTGCAAGAACCACCTTGGCGATCTCCGCCGTCCCGCCCGCAGGGATGGTCACCATGGCGTCCCGCAGCAGCCGCTGAACGGCATATTCTCTCATGATTCCGTAAGAGCCATGGATTTCTATGGCCTTTTTAGCCGCATTGAAGGCGGCCTCGCAGGTATAGTACTTGGCCAGCGCGGCCTCGTTGTCGCAGCGCATGTTCTGATCCTTCAACCAGGAGGCGCGGTAGCACAGGAGCCTGCAGATCTCCAGCTGGGTGTAGATCTCCGCCATGTAAAACTGGATCGCCTGGAGTGCACTGATGGGCTTTCCGTAAAGCACCCTTTCGCTCGCAAACTTTCCGGCCTCTTCGTAGGCCGCGGTGAGGATCCCCAGGGCGGCGGCCGCCATCCCGGTCCGGCCCGTTTCGCTGATCGTTTTGATGGCGACGGCAAGGCCACCGCCTTCCTGGCCCAAGAGGTTCTCCTTGGGGAGTTCGCAGTTGTCGAAGATGAGCTCACCGGTATTTGCGCCGCGAAGCCCGAATTTGTGCTCCTTACGGCCTGCCTTGGCGCCGGGGGTGTCCTTGTCCACGATGAAGGCACTGAGCCCTTTTGCGCCCTCCGCAGTGCGTGCAATGATGATCCAGAAGTCGGAGGTGTGGGAGTTGGTGATAAAGCACTTTCGACCGTTGAGGATGTATTTGTCCCCTTTCCGTTCGGCGGAGGTTTTCATGCCGATAAGGTCCGAGCCGCCGCTGGGATCGGTGACGGCCACGCATCCCATGGTTTCTCCTTTCGCCAGAGGGGGTAGATATTTCTTCTTCTGCGCCTCATTGGCGAAATCGTTGAGGTTGGCGCAGGCCATGTGGTGGACTTGCATGGCCATGGGCATGGCCCCGCATATCCGTCCGAGCTCTTCGAGCACGATGGTCCGTGCCACGTAGCCTAGCCCCACGCCGTCATACTCCGTTGGCGTGATCACGCCCGTGATCCCCAACTGGGCCATGGGTTTTAGTAAGATCTGTTGGAAAATCTCCTGTCTCTTCCATGGCCTCCATCTTTGGGGGGACCTCGTTCTCAGCGAATTCCCGAACGGCCTTTCTCAACATGTCTTCTCTTTCGGAAAATTTGAAATCCATGATTCATTTCCCTCCTCGTGTTTGTATTCGCATCTAATGCAACACGCCTTCACTCCAACGATCCATATTTTCAGGGGGCCAGGGTATCAATGTAGGCAATCAGGGAATCGATGGACTTGTCAAGGACATCAAGCGACTTTTCCATACCGTAGATGACCGAAGTTCCGAGCATTCCAGCGAAGATCATCTCTGTCACTGACTTGGTGTCCACGTCACTGCTGATTTCTCCGGATTCTTTGGCCTCGTCAAGCCAACGGTTAAGCATCTTTTTAAACCCCGCAAATCCCTTGGTAATCTCTTCCGATAGGCGAGGTCGTTGATCGTCCAGTTCCACCGAAAGGGTCACGAATACGCACCCCCCGGGGAAGGCCTGGGCGTCCTTGAGATACCGGTTACCGTAGTTCCGGAGGAGCTTCTTAATCCGTTCGATGGGCGTTTTCAATGCGGTCAAGGCCCTCCAGCGTCCGTTGCCGCCAGATCTCTTGGGCCACCCGGAGCACGGCAAAAAAGAGGCCCTCCTTGCTCACGAAGTGGTTATAGAGCCCGCCCTTGGATGTGCCGGCGGCTTCAAGGACATCTTGTATCGAAGTGCTCAGAAATCCCTTGAGGGAGAACAATTTCAACGATTCCTGAATGATTTTTTCTCTAAGATCCACAGGAAGCCTCACCCGGCCATATGGAAAGCGAAACGGGCAGACCGGTCGGTCTGTTAATGCACGTATACCTGACTGAGTTTTGCATGTCAAACCTTTTCCGAGCTTGACTACACGGAAATGCAGCGCTACATTGAAATTGCAATATGGTCTTTCATTGCCGAGGGGGGCCCCAGCCACGAAACCGATCGATCCATAAGGAGGAATGCCTCATGACCACTGAAGACATCCTGAAAGGAAAAAGAATCCTGGCCGTGGACGATGAACCCGACATCCTCGATACGCTGAAGGACACCCTTGAAATGTGCCAACTGGAAACGGCCTCAAGTTATGAAACCGCAAAATCGCTTCTGGAAACCAAGCGCTACGATGCAGCCATCCTCGACATCATGGGAGTCAGAGGATTCGATCTTCTCAAGATCGCGACGGAGAAAAGAGTTCCCGCCCTGATGTTGACGGCCCACGGACTGAACCCGGACAACCTGGTCGGTTCCATCAAACTGGGTGCCAAGTCCTACATCCCCAAGGACAAGATGTTTGAGATCGATGTCTACCTCAGGGAGATATTCCTGGCCAGAGAGAAAGGCATGGAAAGAACGGGTAACTGGTTTGATCGTCTGAGCGCTTTCTTCGACAATCGATTCGGCCACGGCTGGAAAAACAAGGACAAGAAGTTCTGGGATGAATTTGACAAAACCTACAAGGTCTCGAAACAGGAGTTGGAGGACATCATGTAGGACTGGGCTGTCCGCCGGGCCACCCTGTCCGCAACATTTGCGGACAGAGGCAATTCCTGAGAGAGGTTACGGAATGGTCCTCCCCTATGAGTAAACAGACGGAACTAGCCTAGGACAACCAGCGTTTCCTTCTCCTGTAGTGCTTGACGTCACGATAGCTCTTTTTCCCGATATCAGTCAATCCCAGGTAGAACTCCCTGACGTCTTCGTTGTTCCGTAAGGTCTCTCCATCCCCGTCGAGCACGACCCGCCCGTTCTCCATCACGTAGCCGTATTGTGCGTATTGAAGGGCCATGGCGGCGTTCTGCTCTGCCAGCAGCATCGCCACTTTTTCTTCCTCGTTGAGACGCTGGATGATGTCAAAGATCTCCTTCACCAGGAGAGGGGCCAGTCCCATGGACGGCTCGTCCAGGAGCATGATCCTCGGTTTGGCCATGAGCGCGCGGCCGATGGCACACATCTGCATTTCACCGCCGGATATGTATCCCGTTTTGGCATGCCTGCGTTCCCGCAGCCTGGGAAAATACTTGTAAACGTTGTCAAGGGCGACCCGAATGCCCTTTTCCCGGCCCCTTGTGTAGGCGCCCGTCAGGAGATCGTCCTCCACAGTGAGGTGCACAAAGGTGTGCCTTCCTTCCATCACCTGGATGACTCCGAGTTTGACCACTGCCGGCGCATACAACTTATCAATGCGTCTGCCGTCAAATTCCACGGTTCCCTTGGTCACCTCGCCTCGCTCTGCTTTCACCAGATTGGAGATGGCCTTGAGCGTTGTGGACTTGCCGGCGCCATTTGCCCCGAGCAGTGAAACGATCTGACCTTCCTGAACGGAGAGAGAGACACCTTTGAGCACCAGGATGACGTGTTCGTAAATGACCTCGATATTGTTGACTCTCAGTAAAGGGGCTGCCTCTGCGGTCATAGTTTTGAACCTTTTGTGGGGCTGCAAGAAGCGCAGCCTTGAATTCTGCTCATTCATTCCGGGCGAAGCGCGCTTCGCCCGGAATGGTTTGAACCGTCCATACGAAGGCTAGGTTGCCCTGGCTATTGCTCCTTGGAGCAATCCCTCAAGGTGATGTTCTTTTCCTTTGCATACTTGTCCGCGGACTCCTCGACCATCTTTCTGACGTAGTCTTTCATGGGTGACACAACATCCCCTGTAGCGACCCACTTCTCGCCGTTCCACTGCTGGATGAAGATATTTCCGCCACCCTCATGATCCGCACAGGAGAGCTTGAGGGGCTGCATGAACCCTTCGGCGCCTATCTCTTTGATCCTCTCCTTGGTAATGTCCAGGTGTTCCATGGCCCAGCGAAACTCCTCCGGCGTGATCACCTTCACGCCGATATTTCTTCTGGGCAGTAAGAAGGGCCTCATGCATGTAGATACCGGTCAGGACACCGCGGTTGTAATAAACGCTCCCGACACGCGTAAAGGAGATGTGGCCTTTCATGGCGCCGTAGACCTTTTCGATGATCCTCTGGATAACGGGGAAATCCTTCCCGACTCCGTGGAAGTTGGTGGCATAATACCCCTTTGCGGCCGGTCCCGCTGGCAGAACGTCTTCTTCGGAGCCGCACCACCAGACTCCCAGGATGTGATCGGCAGGAAAGCCAAGCCGGGCCGCCTCTTTCAAGGGCACCGTACAGGAAACCCCCCAGTTGCGGTTGATGACCCAGTCCGCCTTGTATCGCCTGGCAATGTCCATCCACTGGGCCTTTTGGTCAATCCCAGGCCATGAGACGGGGAAGTGCCTGATTTCAAACCCGTATTTCTTGGAGAGATCGTCGAGAATGGGCTTGGTCTCCTGGCCATAGGGCACATCGATGTGAAGGTTCGCGATCTTTAAACCTTTCAAATACTTACCCATTGTGTCCATGTTCTTGCCGTCCCATCCCTGTTTCATGGCGATCCATTTGATCTTTGCCGTATTCTGAGACCAATAGGTTGTGGGCGGGTTGAAGGCCCATTTGAATACCCGGCCGTCTGCCGCATCGGCTCGACCGTATCCGATGAAGACGATGGAGATGTGGTCCTCTTCCCCTTTCGGAATTAAGGCATAGGTGATCCCGGTGCTGATGGGGTGGATGGCAACGGGCTTGGGGTCATGGGTCTTCACGCGCTCATAACACTCAATCCCCCGTGCCACGTTGTAGGCGGTCTCGCATTCCTCCCACTCGTACATGATCCCGTTGATGCCGCCTTCCATGTTCATCAGCTCCATGTAGTCTTCCCAGCCGCCAGCTTCGCCACTGCCGCCTGCGGCAAAGGGCCCCGTCCAATACGAGGTGACCGGCATGTATTGCTTGGGAGCATCCTTTTTTTCCTCGGCAGCTGTGGCCTGACCGGGACCCATGACCAATCCTGCAGCGATGACCACTGCCACCAAGATGAAAAACCATTTACGTCCCATGTTCACATCCTCCTCTCTCACGGTTAAGGTTAGCTTGCCCGACACAAAAACCTACCGTTGAAAACTTGCTCTGGAGTGGTGGCGCACCCACTTCCCATTACTCCAACGCGCCATCACTCCAATACTCCAATCTTCAATACGGAAATGGCCACAACCGCATTTTTTCCTTGATAGTATGCCAGAGCCTGGCCATCCCATAAGGTTCGACGATAAGGAAGAGCACGATCAGGCCTCCGAAGATAATGGACTCCAGGTTTGAGAGGATTTCGCTGGGCACCACTTCCATGAAGGACGCAAGGGACTGGTTGATCCCGATGGGGAGCAGGACGAAAAATCCCGCCCCCAGAAATGAGCCGAGAATCGTCCCCAAACCCCCAATGATAATCATGCCCAGGAGCGCAAAAGAGACCATCACATGGAACTCCTCGATATTCGCGGCACCGTAGTAGCAGAAGGTGATGAGGGCGCCAGCTATGCCTGCGTAGAACGTGGATACGGCAAAGGCGATCAACTTATCGCGATAAAGATTTACGCCGATAATCTCAGCGGCGTAGTCCACGTCCCGTATGGCCTGCCAGTTGCGGCCTAATTGGCCTCGCACCAGGTTTTTGGCAATGAAAGTAAGCACCAACAGACAGCAGAGCGCCAGATAATACTTTTTGACGGGCGTATCGATCGCCCAACCGAATACCTGCATTGGCGGAGTTTCCACCGTTCCGAATACACCGCCGCTGACCCACTTCCAGTGTACGATGACCCACTGAATGATGAACTGGGAGGCCAGGGTCGCGATGGCGAGATAGAACCCCTTTATTTTCAGAGAGGGGAGGCCGAAAAAGGTGCCGATGGCTGAAGCCACAATCCCGCCCCCCAAGATGCTCGGCAGGAGAGGAACCCCGTAACGTCCGTACAGAATCAGTGCACCATAGGCCCCTACGGCCATAAAAGCTGCGTGACCGATGGATATCTGTCCTGCGTAGCCTGCCAGGATATTCAGCCCGATGGCGGAAAGCCCGAAACAGTAAAAGGGAATCATGATATCGGAAAGCCAATAGTCGCTGCCAATCAAGGGGATGACGATGAAGGCAAGGATGAGCATTACAATAAAGCCATTTCTATCCAAGGAGATAGGGAAGATGGCCATATCGCTTGCGTAGTTGTCTTTATAGTTCCCGCATTCCCGGTAAAGCATGTGTCAGCTCCGCTCTTTGATTGGCTCGTCATTCATTGGGTTTTCACCTTGCGCCGTGCGCCTATTCTTCATCACACCCTTTCAATGATCTCTTTGCCGAAGAGGCCGAAGGGCTTAAAGTAGAGGACGATCAGGGCCAGCAGGTAAGGGAAAAAGGTCTGAATGCCGCCGCCGATATAAGGCCCTATGAATACCTCTGCAAGATTTTCTCCCGCCCCTACGATCAGCCCGGCGATGATCGCACCGGTTATGCTGTCGATGCCCCCTATGATGAGGACGGGCAGCGCCTTAAGGGCGATGTAGGAAAGGCTGAACTGGACACCGAGCCGGGTCCCCCAGGCAACACCCGCCACCAAGGCGACGAGTCCGGCCACTACCCATGTCACAGCCCAGGCGCGCAGGAGGGGGATTCCAACCGAGAGGGCCGCTTCATGATCGTCGGACACGGCCCTGAGTGCCCTGCCTGTCCTTGTCTTCTGGAAAAACCACACAAGGGCTGCCACAAGGAAGGCGGCAATGCCGCCAAAGGTCAGATCGAAAGAGCTGACATAGACGTCGCCGAGCATGATGGCGGTGTCAGGGATGCCTAGATTCAGCCCCTTGGCCTGGGTCCCCCATATGGATTGCCCGATTCCCTCCACCAGATAGGCCAATCCGAACGTCGCCATAAAAAGCATGATGGGTGGGCGGGCGACCAGGCGGCGAAGCACGACAAAGACGGTTGCGTAAGCAAAAATGGTCATGATGGCCATGGTGCAGAGAAGCGCAAGCCACAGCGGCCAATTCATCTCCAGAAAACCCACCAGGGCAAGTCCTGCCAAGAGGCTCATGTCCCCCTGGGCCATGTTGAATACCTCGGAGGCCTTGAAAATGAGTGCGAAGCCCAGAGCCACCAGGGAATACAGGATCCCCACCAACAATCCGGTCACCAGCACTTCCAGGAAAAAGGTCATAAACACGCTCCTTGTTCTTTACCCTTCCGATCCCGCACCCAGGTAGGCCTGAATGACTTTTGGATTGCTCTTCACTTCATCCGGGGTGCCTTCTGCGATCTTATGTCCGAAGTCCAGCACAACGATGCGGTCGCAGATGTCCATGACCACGCCCATGTCGTGCTCGATGAGGGCGATGGTATAATCCAACTCCTCGTTGGCATCCAGGATGAAGCGGGCAATATCTTCCTTTTCTTCCAGATTCATGCCCGCCATGGGTTCATCGAGCAAAAGGAGTTTGGGCTCCGCCGCAAGAGCCCTTGCCAGCTCCACTCGCTTTTGCATTCCATAGGGCAGCATGGAGGTGGGGGTTTTACGGATGTTTTCGATCTCCAGAAAGTCGATGATCTGCTCCACCGTCTCCCTGTGCCTGATTTCTTCTTTCCGACTGAGGCCCCAGTAACCGGCCTGAGAGAAGAAGTTGGCGTGCATTTTTATGGTTCTGCCCATCATGATGTTCTGCAGCGTGTTCATGCCTTTAAACAGGGCAAGATTCTGGAAGGTTCTTGCGATCCCCTGGGCGGCAATCACATTGGGACGGGTCTTCCTGGGCCGCTCTTGTCCCTCGAAGATGATTCGGCCCTCCGTGGGGGTATAGAACCCGTTGATGATGTTCAGCATGGTGGTCTTGCCAGCCCCATTCGGTCCGATAATGGCTAAGATCTCGCCTGGATAGATCTCCAGACTCACATTTTCCAGGGCCTTTAGCGCACCGAAGGTGATGCTGATGTTTTCCGCACGGAGGATGGGATCTCCCTTACCGGTCATAGATTAGTTGCTCCGTTGGTTAGAAGGTTTCAGCATCGCGGATTCTTAGGTTTGCCTTCATGGTGACCGTACGGCCATCCTCATAGGTAAACTGGGCCTCCATTTCCACGCTCTCGTCGAGCGAGTAAAGCGCTTCAATGAGCTTTTTGTATTTTTCAGCGATAAACCCCCTTCTGACCTTTCTTGTCCTGGTAATTTCGCCGTCATCGGGGTCCAATTCCTTGTGGAACAAGAGGAAGCGCTTGATCTGTGCCCCTTTGAGCTTTTCGTCCTGGCTCAGGCTCTTGTTGACCCTGATGATCTCATTGTAGATGAGGTCGTAGACCTCGGGCTTCTGTGCGAGGTCCGCATAACTGGTGAAGCCGATATGTCTCCGTTCCGCCCAGTTGCCGACCGACCCGTAGTCGATGTCGATAAAGGCTGACACGTAGTCGCTTTCGCTACCATGTGCCACGGCCTCCTTGATGTAAGGACTGAATTTCAGCTTGTTTTCGATGTACTTGGGCGCAAAAAGGGTGCCGTCCTTTAACTTGCTCACGTCCTTGGCACGGTCCACGATCTTGAGATGCCCCCGTTTGGTCAGGTAGCCGGCGTCGCCGGAGTGTACCCATCCATTCTCCAAGGTCTCTGCGGTGGCCTCGGGGTTTTTGAAATATCCGATAAAGTTGCCGGGGCTCTTGTAGAGCACTTCGCCCTTGTCGGTGATATTGATCTTAACGCCGGTGCAGGGCGGCCCAACGGTCTCAGGATCGATCTCGCCAGTCTTTTGGATGCAGATGTAGGCGGAGCTTTCCGTCATGCCATAGAGTTGCTTCAGATTGATTCCCAAAGACCTGAAAAATTCGAAAATCTCAGGTCCTATGGCCTCGCCCGCCGTGTAAGCGAGCCGCAAACGCCGCATGCCCAGGTTGTCCAACAGGGGCTTGTATGCGAGGTACCCCCCCAGCGCGCATAGAAATTTCAGCGACGCTGGCACCGACTTGTTGTTCGTTCGAAGTCTCTCCACCCTGTTGGCCACATTGAGGAAAAAGTGAAACATCTTCTGCTTGACCCATGCGGCATCCTCCATCTTGATCATGACTTGTGTGAGGATGTTTTCCCAGATGCGGGGGGGCGCAAAGATGTGAGTGGGTCCAATCTCCTTCTGATCGTGCAATACTGTCGAGGTGCTTTCAGGACAGTTGATGGTGAAACCGGCGCACATGGCCTGGCCATAAGAGAAGATGTGGTCTCCGATCCAGGCCATGGGGAGATATGCCATGATTTCTTCTTTTTCGGTCAGCTGCTCCCATTCGATGAAACCCATGGATGCGTCGATGATCGCCCGATAGGTCAGCATGACCCCTTTGGGTTTTCCGGTGGTCCCCGACGTGTAGGTGATGACGGAAAGGTCGTCGGGCTTGCCCTTGTTGATTTCATCCTCGAAGTAGGTCGGGTGGTCTCTCTCGAACTGGCGCCCCAATTCCTGTACGTGGGAAAAGCTCAGGAGCCAAGGGTGGCTGTAATTCCGCATGCCCCGAGGGTCGTCATAGAAAATATACTCAAGGCGGGGTATGTCATTCCTCAGCGCCATCAGCTTATCGGACTGTTCTTGGTCTTCCGCCACTGCGAATCGGGACTCCGAATGCTCAAGGATATACTGGAGCTCCTTTTCAATGGCATCCTGGTAAAGGGGCACCGGCACACCTCCAAGACACTGGCAGGCGGCCACCGCCCAATAAAGCTGGGGGCGGTTGTCGCCGACGACCGCCATTTTGTCGCCTCTTTGAAAGTCCAGGGAGGCCAGGCCCAAGGCAAAAGACTTGACCTGTTCCAGATAGTCTTGCCACGAGTAGGACTGCCAGATACCGTAGTCCTTTTCCCTCATGGCCGTTTTTGACGGGGCAAATGTGTGTGCGTTATGAAGCAACACGTGGGGAAGGGTCTTGGGCACTTGATTGAAATCGATCATGATCCTGATCCTATTCCTCTGATGCAGACGCCTTCTCTGCAGAGGATCATAAGATGAGTTGGTATGCGCCGAGGGTTAAAGCGTCAGAAAAAACGACCGTTTGAATCCTGATTTTTGGAACATTGCGGACACTGTGTCCTGGCCAATGAACGATATGATGCTACCCATTCTATATTGTCGCTACCGGAGCCCCGTAACGGAATGAAGTGCATTTTGGCACGATAGTCCAAAAACAAGGTCAACGACGAAAAGAAATCATGATCGATGGAATGCAGGTTGAAGTGCCTTCGCAGGCAGACCGGTTGGTCTTTTCTTTATGGCTTATATTTTCTTGGTCCGGTGAAGTCAAGGAATTTCTTTGGGGACCAAGAGATGTCGTGATCAAGCCCGACTTGTGAAGTCATGAACCAACGAGACGCGGATTTCGGCAATTGCCTTGACAAACGACCGATGTCTTCCTAGGGTGACAATCGAAACCGCTGGCAGTTTTCCGCAGATGGATGCCAACCCACCTCAAGGTCTTGAAAGAGGATTGCGCGAATGACGGGACCTTTACGACGATGGGTCTTGCCGCTTTTGCTCGTTGGGCTCTTGATCTCTCCCTGCCTCGCCGAGGATGCGGCTATTCCAATCCTTCACGTCGCCGAGACCGTTCGAAGGCTTCCTGTCGTGTTCGAGGGGCAGCCCGTATCTGCGACTTTCACGGTACAGAATCAGGGCAAGGAGGATCTGGAGATCTTGAAAATCACCCCGTCGTGAGGTTGCACCGTGGCCCGTTTCGACAGGGTCATCCCTCCCGGGGGGAAGGGGTCCGTCATCCTGACCGTTGATACTCGAAGGATACTAGGAGAATTCGAGAAGAAAGCCACGGTGTGGTCCAACGATCCGGAGAGAAAAAGCATCGTGCTCGAACTGATCGGGGAGGTTAGGCCATATATCTCGCTGGAGCCTGGCGGCTATGTGTCCCTGTGGGGGACTGAGGGGAAGGTGCCACCCGCGTACCTGGACATCATTAACAACACTGAAAAGCCCTTCGAGATCCAATCCATCCACCCGGACGATGACCTGAAGGATCGCATCAAATGGCGCCTTGAAATGGTCAAACCCGGCTTTGCCTATCGGCTGGAGATCGAAGATGTGTCCGACGGGGGCGGGGAATACAATGGTCATCTTGTCATTCGAACCAATCTCCCCCAGAAGCCTGAGCTTTCCGCCATCATTAACCGCCAGTTGACCGAAAATCGATAAGGGTTGGGACATTCTCTCGCAGGCGCGAGGGACGCCGAGGATTGGGCGGGATTCAGGGGTCAGGCTGAAACCCGAAACCTGACACCTGATCCGCGGGTCCGCGGGACTGATTTGGTTCCGGCTTGTCCGAGTTAGGAGGAAGAGGGACTTGGATTTTGATCTCACTGAAGAACATAAAATGATTCGGGACATGTGTCGTGAATTCAGTCATGAGGTCATTTCGCCCAGGGCTGAAGAGATCGAACGTACCGGGGAATATGGATACGACATCATCGAACAAATGGCGGGGCTTGGGATGATGGGGATCCCCATCTCCGAGGCCTACGGCGGAAGCGGCGGCGACTGGGTCGGCATGCACCTTTGCATCGAGGAGGTCTCACGAGGAGATGCCACATTGGGGGCGCTCCTGGATGTGACTACCAGTGTTGTGGCGCAGGAACTGGAGGTTTTCGGGACCGAGGAACAAAAAAGGACCTATCTTGTGCCCATCGCCAAAGGGGAAAAAATGGGGGCCTTTGGCCTCACTGAGCCGGATTCTGGATCTGACGCTGGGTCCATCCGGACCACCGCCTCTCTGGAAAGCGGGCAATGGGTCATCAACGGGTCCAAACAGTTCATCACCAACATCGGGCTCCAAAACGCCAGCATCATTGTGATCGCGGCGGTCACCACGAAGGCGGCCCAGGGGAGAGGAAGGATTTCCACTTTCATTATCCCAAAGGATTCACCGGGATTCATTCTCGGAAAACGCTACGAAAAGATGGGGTGGAACGGTTCGGCGACCCATGAGGTGATTTTCGAAGACTGCAAAGTTCCGGAATCGAACCTGCTCGGCGATCCGGTCAAGGGGTTTTCCCAGCATCTGGCGGTCTTACAGACCGGCCGGATCAGCATCGCTGCCATTTCGGTAGGGGTCGCCCAGGCATGCCTGGAGGAATCTCTCCGTTATGCAAAGGAAAGGGTCCAGTTCGGGAAACCTATCGCGAGTTACCAGGCCATCCAGTTCAAGCTGGCGGACATGTCTGTGGCCATTGATCTTGCACGGAATCAATACCTCAAGGCGGCATGGCTGAAGGACAGGGGGCGGCGGCACGCATTTGAGGCAACGAGCGCCAAACTCTTCGCCAGCGAGATGCTCGAAAAGATCGCATCGGATGCGGTTCAGATCCACGGCGGCTATGGATACATGGCCGAGTATGCGGTTTCGCGGTATTACAAAAGCGCGAAGGTACTTCAGATCGTCGAAGGGACTTCGGAGGTGATGCGCATCATCCTCTCGAGGGAACTGGGGCTGTGATTCACACGCTGCGGTTCAAGAGGGCAAAGCATCACTTAGTTTACATCCTTTGTATGTAACTTCTCTGCAGTTTGCGAAGATGTTATCAACAGCGAACCGCAGAATGTCGAATGTTGAATGTCCAATGTAGAAGTGAAGACTTCCGGGAACCGGTTTCGTAATTCGATATTCGTTGTTCGAAATTCATCATTCGAATAACGATTTGGTCGCGGCCGTAGGCCTGAATTGGGCAAGAGATTAGACCAGAGAACTAGCGGAAATGGGAGGGTCAGCATGGAAATAAGAGGATTGGTTGCGTTGGTAAGCGGAGGGGCGTCCGGGTTGGGCGAAGCCACCTCGCGGTATCTTGTGGAGAAAGGGGCCAGGGTCTCCGTTTGTGACGTGGAGGAGGAAAAGGGGAGACACCTGGCCGGAGAGCTCGGGGATTCGGCCCTCTTTTGCCGGACGGACGTCACGGATGAGGGCAGTGTCAAGGCGGCGGTCCGTTCCACTATGGACCGATTCGGGACCCTCCATGCCGCCATCAGCTGCGCGGGCGTCGCCACCCCCGGAAAGGTCCTGGGAAAAGAGGGGCCCATGGACATCCAGTCCTTCAGCAGAGTCGTTCAAATCAATCTCGTGGGGACCATGAATGTGATCCGTTTCGCCGCGGAGCAAATGGCCCGGAACCAACCCAATGAAGATGGAGAGCGAGGGGTCTTGATCAACACGGCATCCATTGCGGGGTTCGAAGGCCAGATCGGCCAGGCAGCCTACGCCTCCTCCAAGGCGGGGATCATCGGCGTGACCCTCCCGATAGCCCGCGAGCTTGCCCAGCACGGCATCAGGGTCGTCACCATCGCCCCGGGCATGTTTGAGACCCCCATGATGGCCGGGATGTCGGACAAGGTCAGGGCGTCGTTGCTGGCCATTACGCTCTTCCCAAAGCGTCTGGGTAAGGCCATAGAATTCGCACGACTGGTGGCGCACGTCATCGACAACCCCATGCTTAATGGGGAATGCATCAGGCTGGACGGCGGGGTCCGCATGGGGGCGAGGTGAAGATAAAACACCGGTTCAAGGTACAAGGTGTAAGGCACAAGGTGAAAGAGAAATAACGTGCCTCAAATTCAGCCTTTCCGAGCTTCGAATTTTAATCCCCCCTTGAACCCTGAACCTTAAACCTTGGACCTGTGTTTTATCAATATTCTATTCCTCGCCTGGTCCTGATGCCTTTATGAAAGGGATGCTCGATCTCTTTGAGAAGCCTCCGCAAGGCTTTGACTTCCCCGTAGGGCTGGGGTGACTTTATGAACTGGAGGAAGGCCGCGCGGTTTCAGCCCTGATGAGCTCGTGGGGTGCGAGACACATGATCCGGGTCCGAAGGTTCTGGCCGGTCACGCGAAGGCCCAAGCCCAGAGGGGCGCAGTTATGCTTTCTGGATTGACTGGTGTAAATCTGGAGGAGACCCTTATCCAATATTGCCTGATTCACCTGCGCCTTTGAAAACAAAAATCCCCAAACCGCCCGCCCGCGGTTTGAGGATCGTCTCCAAAGTCCTCCGAGCGCTACTTGCCGTCCATTTCTTCTTCAATGTCTTTGAGATACTGAGTGATCAGCATACCCAAATATATGCAGACATTCCCTTCAACGCAGGCGTCGGCGTCCTTTTTGTCAAGGAAGGCGTGACGCTGGTGATTGCCTTTCTGGAAGGTGACAACCCAGGCCGTCTTGTCATCGTCAAACGCGAGATCAAGCGAGAGCCCGTATTTTTTCACCTCTGGATACATTTGCATCAGTTTATTCTTCAAATCCGCCTGAGTATAGCCCATGGGTGACCTCCCTTTGGATGAAATACAAAAACTCGGTGTCGCGTCCATCCGAAAACGGCCCTTTTCGGATAGACATTTATGACGCTTTATCTTAACACACATCAGGGAACTTGCCAGCGAAAAAATCTCAAGCGGCAGGCGAGGAAGTGGCCTTCTGTTTGATGGCCATGACGGCCTGGTTGCGGAGGATCCGCATGTAATTCAACTGGCCGGATTCGATTACCTGACCGGCCTGGCCACGGTCCACATAGATCAGCGCTGTGGGCTGCTTGTGGATGAGAACCGGGAAAAGTGCGAAGGCAGGGACGGAGATGATCCGTCGGAACCACCCAGGGATAGCCTTCTGGATACCCGGGTCGGCCGCGTGGTCAATGCCTATGTCGCTTGCCTTTGAAAGCGCCAGGCTGAAAAGATCGGCCTGCTGCCGAACCTCAAACCCGAATTCGCGAAGGAGCCGGTCCATGTCTCTCCCAAACCCCAAACGTGCCTGCATTCGCCGACGATTGGGCGTCATCAGACAAAAGATCACCCGCTGGAAGCCAAAGCCCCGGTAAATGGTCTCAAGGATCATGGTCAAGAGGCCGTTGAGGTCATATTCCTCCAGGAGGGCATTGGTGACTTCCTGGATGCCGTCTATGAGGATCTCCTGCCGACGATCGCCATTTGATGGCTCCGGATCCCGTGGGATCTCGCGGAGCTCAACGGGGCCGAGCGGATCGGGAGGTTCGTATCGGGGGTCATCCTTAAGCGGTTCCTTGCGGTTTGACTGATCATGGATCTCCCTTCTGACGGTCGTGATCTTTCTGAGTCCACGCAATAAAGCGGTTTCCTGCAAATCGATCTTCAAGATCTCTGAGTATCGGCCCAATTGATCCACGGCCGAGCTCAAAAGCGTTTCAAGTCGATTTCTGGAAAGGGGCACAGCGGCTTCAAAGCGAGTCAGCAGCGCCTGGAGCTGATCCTCCCTCTCCGCCGGGTCTTCGTGACCAATGATCCGGCAAAGCTCACTGGAAAAGTTTGAAAGGCAGCGGAGCTGATCATCTTCCGTCAGAGGGCGTTTGATTGGACCGGGCGGGAGAGGCCTCATGCTCTGGATCACCGTCTCGGGGAACTGCCAGAACCCGGCAACACCCATTCCCAGGTCCGCATAGGAAACGCCGAGTATGGTACCGACCGCCTCACCCTCAGCCATGTTACCCTGTGCGATCAGATCCGTGATCTGTCGGTGCTCTTCCGGGAAAGAGTAAAGGAGGAGAAGGCGACCCAGATCATGCAACATGGCGCAGACCAGCGCCTCCTCGGGCTGATCCAATCGCTTTTCCGATGCCAGGTCCCGGGCAATGAAGCCGCTCACCAGAGATCGGGCGACCGCCTCTTGCAAAACCGTCTGGAGATAGCTTTTTTTGAGGCTTTCCAGAATGAGGAGGCTCGCCGCCGCCAGCCTCACTTGTTCAAATCCGAGGATGACCACAGCCCTCGATACGGTGGTGATCCTCCCGGAAAAGGGACCGTAAAAGGCGGAGTTGACCAATCGAAGAAGCTTGTTAGTGAGCGAGTAGTCCCTCAAAACAACATTGGCCAGCTCTGAAGCAGATCCGGTGTGGGCGCGGGAAGAGGAGGTTAGCCGGTTGATTTCGGCAATGGACTTGGAAAAGGCCGGGAAGTCGCCACGATCCTGCAGCCTCGCCAGCAGCGAATCGAGAGGGGATTGGGTCGGGGCGGTTGTCTGTTCCATCTTTGGCGCTTTCGTGGGATCTCAGCCCATCATGTCTTTTAGCCGTCGTGATGGTCCACGTTTCTGACTGGTGGGCCTTCCATTTTATCATCGACACCGATGCCTAAGGTCTTGACGGACACCCGCGCCCTCGGCGTGACCCACCAGATCTTCGCCCTGCGCCAGGTATTGACCCGGGCGACCGTAGCGCCTATATTTCAAGTGTTTTTTAGAGAGAACCGGCAAAAGGCGGCGGTCGAAGGAGGCACGTATGGCAGAACGGACGAGGGGAGAGCAAGACGCACAAAAGGTCATGTTGGAACAGGCCCAGGCCCAGCTGATTGAGGTCTTCAGAAAGATGCCCCACGAAGTGCCTTTGTTCCTTTTCACACGCCAGGCCCACAATGATGCCTTCAGTGATGCGGCCAGGCAGCTGATCCGGTCGATCCGGGAGATTACATCGAAGGTGAGCCTGCTGGAATTCGAGCTGAGCCACGAAAGGGCCCGCAAGTACAACGTCACACACGCCCCGACCCTCCTTTTTGACCCGGAGCGTTACCATGTGCGCTGGCTGGGGGCGCCCGTGGGCGAAGAGGGGAGGACCTTTGTAGAGGCCCTCATTATGATGGGCTACCGAAACACCAACCTGACCGAGGAATCCCGCCAGGTTTTGGAAAAGATCAACTCGCCGAGGAACATGAAGATTTTCGTGAGTCCCATCATGCCCGTACTGCCCGCAACAGGCGGTCAATGGCCTCAAGGCGGCCATCGAAAAACCCGAGTTTGTCTCTCTTGAGATCATTGATATCCAGGCAAACCCGGAGATGGCCGATCAGTATTCGGCCTTCAGCGTGCCCCAGGTCTTTGCAAACGACATGATGATCGCCCAAGGGGCGCAGCCCGAGGAACTGTTCATGCTCTCTCTCCAGAAGATGGAGCAGCAGACGGTCTTCATCCCCGATAGCGATGCGAAAGAGGTCCAAACTGACCTTGTGATCGTGGGCGGCGGGCCGGCCGGGTTGACCGCCGGGATCTATGCGGCACGAAGCGGTCTTCAGGCCGTTGTCGTCGAACGGGGTGCGCTCGGCGGTCAGGTGGCCACCACCCCGGTGGTTGAGAATTATCCGGGTCTCAACCAGGTGGGCGGGAAGGCGCTCGTGGATATCATGGTCAACCACGCCCTCGAGTACGTAAAGATCTTTCCCGGCGAAGCGGTGATGGAGATCCGTCCCGGAGACCCCATGGAGGTCACCACCTCCAGACGACGGTTTATCACCAAGGTCGTGCTGCTTGCCACCGGGGCCACCCACCGTCACATGAACGTGCCGGGGGAGTCACGGCTCTCCGGGCGGGGGGTGAGCTATTGCAGCACCTGTGACGGCCCCCTCTTCAAAGGGAAAAAGGTGATCATCGTGGGCGGGGGGAACAGCGCGGTGACGGAGGCCTTGAATCTCCATCACATCGGCGTGGATGTGACCTTGGTCCACCGGCGAAATACCCTTCGTGCGCAGGAGCACCTCACCAAGAACCTCTTTGCCAATGACATCCCGGTCCTCTTCGACACCGAGGTGAAGGAGGTCCGCGGGGAGGCAAAGGTTCAGGAGGTCGTGCTTTTCAACAACCTCACCGAGGAGTCATCGACCATGGCCGTGGACGGCGTCTTTGTCGCCGTCGGTTACGATCCGGCCGCGGAACTGGCAAAAAAGATCGGCATCGAGCTGACGCCGGAGGGGTTCATCAAGCGTGACGAGCGGCACCGCACCAACATCCCCGGCATCTATACGGCCGGTGACGTGGAAGGGGGTTACAAACAGATCGTCACCGCGGCGGGGCAGGGTTCTGAGGCGGCCATTTCCATCTTCGAGGATTTGATGAACCCCTATTGGAAAAGGCAGGCCGCAGCCGCAGGCTAGGGTGAGGCCTTAGCGGATCACCCCATCCCCTTTCAGGATCTCGATTTCCTGGTCGGAATAGCCCAACTCTTTCATGACTTCTATTGTGTGCTGGCCCAGGGATGGCGCAAGCGAACGTGTTCCCGCTGAATGGTCGCTGAAGTGGACGGGGTATCCGGGGATCCGGAGCCTCCCAAGGGCCGGATCTTGAAAATCCACCATATATCGGTTGGCCAGGGCCTGAGGGTCATTTTCAATCTCCCCCACGTGCTGCACCGGACAGAACATGAGACCTCTGGGCACGAAGACCTCCATCCATTCCTCGCTGGTCCTTGTGGCGAACATCTCGTCAAGGATCGCGATCAGCGTTGCCCGGTTAGCCTCACGGCTTTTTGCATCGGCGAAGCGGGGGTCCGATAGCAAGTGGGCTTGTCCGGTGGCCTCACAAAACGTCTGCCAATATTTTTCCTCCGGGTGATGGGTGCAAATGATCCATTTGCCGTCCTTGCATCGATACTTGTTGCGCAGAGGGGGGTGCTCGGTCCGGGTGGCCGGTATGATCGGATCTATGCCAAGGAGGCTGTGGATCGTAAGGTTCGCCGCCGTAAGCCACTGCCCCACGCTGTAGAGGGACACATGCACCTCCTGTCCCAGACCGCTTCGTTCACGAACGAAGAGGGCCGTCATGACCGCATGACTGGCCGCGATCGCCGTTGCCTGATCCAGAATGCCAACGTGCATGAGCTTGGGATCCTCATTTCCAGTCACAAACATCATCCCCGATCGGGCAAGTCCCAGGGGATCGAAGGCGCCCAGATCTGACATGGGTCCCTCCGGCCCATAGCCCGACACATTGGCATGAATCATTCGGGGATTGCGCCCGTGGAGGGCTTCGTAATTAATGCCAAGATTCTTCTTGGTGGACTGGCGCAGGTTTGTGAGGAAGACATCAGCGCGGGCAACCAGTCGTTCAAAGATCTTGCGACCTTCGTCCGATTTGATGTCAAGGCAGATGGACCGCTTGTTCCGGTTTGAGAACTGGAACATGGCGCTCTCCCCATTCGGCATGGCGATGTCGAGGAGGCCCAATTTGGTCCAGTAGCGTTCCGGATCTCCGGTCATGTCCTCGATTTTCAGCACTTCCGCCCCCAGGTCCCCCAATATGGCACCGGCCCCGGGACCGGCGTGAAACACGCCGTATTCAAGGACAAAAACGCCGTCAAGGGGTGGTCTTGGATCTCCGTTGCGCTCTATGGGTTCCCCCATCACCGTTCTCCGATCTTTATCAATCAATGGCTGGCCGGAAGCCATGCCCGGGAAAAGCGGGGCCAGAATGTGCCACACTTCCCGTCAGGAGGCAAGGGGCTTGATTTCTGGATGAGCCGTGGTAAACTCAATCCATGGCATCTGACCGTGACACCATGCGTCCGCTCGGGGAGATCATCTCGGGCCTTTTCTCAGGGGGACATCTGCCCTTCAGCCGGGAGGATTGCCGGATCTGGAGCGTGTGGCGTGATGCCGTCGGGCCCGCCATATCGAGGGCGGCAAGTCCTTCCTGGATCCGCAACGGTCGTCTGCGGGTATGCGTGTCCGATTCCATCTGGCTTCAGGAGTTGGCCTTCCTGGAAGGCGATATCCGGAAAAAACTGAATACCCTCCTTGGCGAAGAGAGGATTCAAAAGATCGAATTCAGGCTGGAGAGAACAAGGAGTCGTCCCCCTGGCCGACCAGCGGGGGCTCGATCATAAGACCCCTTCGGCCCCCTCGACAGGCCTCGATCAACGCCAGTTTGGCCCGGGACTGAAGATTCGGATAAATGATCCGAAGCCGCTTGGCCTCCAGATTGAAACGACCCAACCGACAAAGGATGTCAGCCAGACGGGCGCAGGGATAGATGGTTGCAAATCGTCCCTTGGGACGAAGAAGCCTGTTGGCCGCACCTAGGATATCATCCAGAGATGTCAGGACTTCATGGCGGGCAATGGCCTTTCGCAGATCCGGATTGAGTCGCCCGCTTGCGATCTTTCTGTACGGCGGATTGCAGATGACCACATCGGCTGAGCGCTCCTGAAGCGGCAAATGCTTCAGGTCCCCCATCACCACCTTCATTCTGGCATCGAGTCGGTTTAAACGGGCATTTCGTGCGGCCTGGGCTGCCAGTTCTTCCTGGATCTCCAACCCGAAGGTGATGTTTATGGTCCTTTTCGTGAGGAGGATCAAAGGCATGATCCCACAGCCCGTTCCGAGGTCCACGACCACATCTTCCTCGCTGACCGAAACAAAATTAGAGAGGAAAATGGCATCGACGGAAAAGCGGTAGCCGTGTCGGGATTGGATCAGCCGGAGTCGCCCGTTCATGAAGACGTCGATGGTTTCGTCCGGACTCAGTGATATGTCAGGGGACCTGGATGAGCTCATGGGGATCGATTTTGTTAAAGACCAGGCCTGTCAAGACCTTCGGATAGAAATAGGTGGATTTCCTCGGCATTACCAAAGAATGACTTGCGATTTCCTGTACATGTTCTATTTTTGTTGGGTTTAGGATGAAGTTGATCTCGTATTCACCAGATTTAACTGAAGAAATTGCCTCAGACAATGAGCTCTGATAGTGAAAGATCTCTTCGTTGTCAAGTTCATCCCGGCTGAACCCCAGGGACTTCTGAAGGAGCAGGCGTGAGAGCACCATGACGTCCAATTTCCTTAGGGCGGGGTGGAGTTCCTGACCCATGTCTTCGCTCGCACCCGGCCTCAAGGTCAAAAGGTAGTGCGGATCTGATTGATGGCACTGAAAGACCAAGGCAGTGGTCGATTCACCGGAGGTGCGAAGCCTTTCCTTGATGACCTCACAGCGGGCCTGGAGGCTGAGGTCTTTGAGCGACAAGGGTTCCACATGAAACCATCGGGCGACCGTTTGAAGGAAAAGGTCGAGCTGAAATCCGGGAGCCTTCTTGATCATGCGGTGGGAGGGGAGAATGGTAAGTCCTTCCTCATGAATGTTGGTGAGATACATCATGACAAATTCGGAGGCGCGATTTTCAGGCCGCTGTCCGTATCTGGCCCGCAGGCTGTTACGGAAGTTTCGGGAGGTCTCGTAGCGATGGTGGCCGTCTGCGATGAATATGGTCTTTTCGCGCATGGCCTGGGAGATGATCGCGGCAAGGGAACGACTCTGAAGGATCCACATGCGATGCCTGGTTCCGTCATGGAGCTCAAATGAGAGATGAGGCGGAAAATCGATGGCCCTCTGAAAGGCGCCGGAGGTGATCTGCTCACGGTCTTCGTACAGGCCGAATATCTGACTGAAATGGGCACTGCACGCCCGCATCAATTTGAAGCGATCCTCTTTGTGGGCAGAGAAGGTCCGCTCGTGGGGGAGGATGACCTTTGAGTCCTCCTCCTCGATTCGAACCAGCCCGATGAACCCCCACCTCGTCCTGGGTGGAGAGCCGTCGCCAAGATCATAGGTGAGCGAGGTGACATATAGGGAGGGATGATCGGCCCGGATGAGCGTGCCGTCGGATTCCCATCGTTTGAAATAGTCGGCCGCCCTGGTGTAACGGTTGTCCCAGTCGGAGTCACCGGTCTTTTTCTTTCCCAGGATGAGTCGGACCACATTCTTTGGGTCAGCTTTGTAGAGGGCATCCTGTTCCGCCTCCGATATGACATCGTAGGGGGGCGCAACCAAACGGGAAAAGTCCCGCATCTTGTAAAAATCGTATGTGAGACCCAGGAATGGGGCGACCACGGCCATGTGCCTGCTCCCTTTCATTGTGGTTTCAAAAAAACCAAATTTAGAATCTTCATGTTCGGCTAGAAATAAGTCAAGAAGTTTCAAGCCATTTAAGTCCCTTGACTCACGAGCTCCCTTCCTTTAAATAGCCCGGAGCTCCCATTTGGAACAAGGAGGCAGACGGTTTTGCCATGACGGGACATCACGATCCGCCGGTAGACCAAGGCAAGTCGCTGGTGGATCTCGCGATACACGCCGGCATCCTCTTAACCATGGTCGATGAGATCCCCATCAAGGACGCCACCATCTGGGTCAAAGACGGGGTCATCACGTGGATTGGGAAGCAAGAAAAAACCACCCCATCGCTTCCCGGGGGAACGCAAGTGATTGACGCCAAGGCCGCCCTTGTCATGCCCGGTCTCATCAATGCACACGCCCATGCGGCCATGACCCTGTTCAGAGGATTCTCGGACGATCTCCCTCTTAAGACCTGGCTTTTCGAACGGATCTTTCCCGCAGAGGCCCGATGGTTGAATCCTGAAACCGTTTATTGGGGGGCCCTTTTGGGGTGTCTCGAAATGATCGGTTCTGGAACCACCACCTTTGCGGACGGCTATTTCTTTCAAGATGCTACCGTGCGGGCCGTGCATGCGGCCGGGCTTCGGGCCATCGTGGCCCAGGGCATCATTGACTATCCGGCCCCGGGCGTCCCGGAACCTGCTCAAAACATCAGAGTCGGTCGGGAATTCATGGAGCGTTGGACCGGGTTTTCAGGGTTGATCCGGCCGGGACTTTTCGTACATAGTCCGGTCACGTGCAGCGACAAGACGTTAACTCAGGCGAATCAGGTCTCCGGAGAGTTCGGTGCACCCCTCCAGATCCACCTTTCGGAGACCCTTGAGGAGGTCCAGACGCTGGTCCGCCGCACGGGGCTCAGGCCGGTATTTCACTTGAACCGGCTCGGGTTGATCCATCCCTCTTTGATCGCAGCCCATGCCATTCATCTGGATGATGAAGAAGTGACGCTGCTCGCAGCGAAGGGGGTGAAACCCGTCCATGTCCCTGAGAGTAACATGAAGCTCTGTTCAGGGGTTGCGAGGGTCCCGGAGATGATTCGCCTTGGGCTGAAGGTGGGGCTCGGCACAGACGGATGCGCCTCCAACAATGACATGGACCTGCTTCAGGAAATGGACACCACTGCAAAGCTCGGGAAGGTCTTTAGTGGGGATCCCACAAGCCTGCAGGCAGCAGATGTGCTCAACATGGCCACTACTTGGGGGGCGGCTGTACTGGGTCTCGAAAACGAGGTGGGGAGCATCGCGATTGGAAAGCGCGCAGACATCATCGTGGTGGACCTGAAGCGCCCTCATCTCCGGCCGGTCTACGATCCCTTTTCCCTACTGGTCTATTCGGCCAACGGTGGCGACGTAAGAGACGTGATCGTCAACGGCCGCGTCCTGATGAAAGACCGGGTGTTTCAGACGATTGACGCCGAAGAGGTGATGGGGCGCGTGCGGGAAATTGCTCAGCAGATCAGGATCGATCCAGTATCTGTCTGACCCTCTTGGACAGGTCCCTCAAATTGTAGGGTTTCTGTATAAAGCCTTTGCAACCCCGCTGCAGGATTTTTTTGGCTTGCCCGTTGATGCTGTATCCGCTCGATAAAAGCACCTTAACGTTCGGGTCGATTTCGCTTAGCTGGTCGTATGTCTCTCCGCCGCTCATCCCTGGCATGATCATATCCAAGATCACGAGATCGAGGCTCTCCCGCTTTTTCCGAAAGATCTCGATGGCCTTCGGTCCGCTGGTCGCATCGATCACGCGGTATCCCAATCTCTCCAGGAGCTGTTTTCCGATTTGGAGGACCGCTTTTTCGTCGTCCACGAACAAAATGGTCTCGGTTCCTTTGAGGATGGCTTCAACCGATACGATCTTCTCCTGAATTTGTTTATCCGACGCCGGAAGGTAGATGTTGAACGTGGTCCCCTCACCCTTTTCGCTGTATACGTTGATGATGCCGTTATGGTTTCTGATGATTCCGTAAGCAGAGGCCAAACCCAGCCCCGTTCCTCTTCCCATCTCCTTTGTGGTGAAGAACGGGTCAAAGACCCTTTTTAGGGTGGTTTCATCCATGCCGATTCCGGTATCTGTTACCGAAACCCTCACGAACCGCCCAGCGCTGAGTCCATGAGGCGTCATTCTTTCTTGATCAAGGATGAGGTTCTTGGTCTCGATGTACAGTTCGCCGCCCTCCGGCATGGCATGCGATGCGTTCACATATAGATTCAGAAGGACCTGTTCGATCTGGCCCCGGTCAGCTTCCACCGGCCAAAGGTTTTCCTGGAGGCGCCTATGGATGCTAATCTCTTTCCGCGTCCTGCCGAAGAGGTCAACGCCTGCCTCAATCAACCGATTGAGATCAGTGGTATTGACTTCATATTTCCCTCCCCTTGCGACCCCCAGGAGCTGCTTTGTCAGTCCCGAACCATGCTGCACCATTTTCTCGATGCTTTTGAGGTTTTGATAATGTGGATGTCCAGTGGCGACATCCAGCAGCATCAGAGAGGTATTGCCCTGGATGCCCATAAGAAGGTTATTGAAATCATGAGCAATCCCACCTGCCAGTGTCCCGATGGCCTCCATCTTTCTCGCCTGGATAAGCTGTACCTCCATTCTTTTCTGCGGCGTGACATCTCTCAGGAAATTGAGGGTAGCCGGTCTCCCTTCCCAAGTGATTGGGAGGGCGTTCAGCTCAACCCAGATGGTTTCGCCCTGCTTGTGGCCGATTCTGAAGGAATAGAGACTCGGACCGTTCCCGCTTTCAGTCTCCCGATCTTGTGTTTCATTGACCGCATCCCTGCCTTTTGGGTGCACCAGGCTCAAAAATGGCATTTGCGCCAATTCATCAGCCGAGTAGCCGGTAAGCGCCATGGTCCTCGGGTTTGGAAATTTGACCACGCCGTCCTGGGTGATGTAAATGGCTTCACTGGCATTCTCCACCAGGAGTCGGTATTTCTCCTCGCTCTCGCGCAGGGCCCTTTCTGCCATCCGCTTTTCCGTTACATCGCGCGTGATCCCACGGTAGCCAATAGGATCCCCCGAACCATTCCTCAGCAGAGAGGCAGAAAGCTCGATGATCCGCTTGTCGCCGTCCTTCCTGATGATCTCATAGTCAAAAACTTTGGCGGAAACACCCGTCCTGTAAACTTCTTTGAAAATGCCATAAATCCTTTTAGCTTCGGGAGGAGATGAATAGGTTCGGTTGTTCATGCCCATCAGCTCACCACGAGGGTAACCTTGAATCCTGCATATGGCTTCGTTCAAGAAAGTAAAGTTACCGGCCAGATCACATTCCCAATACCCTTCTTCCATGCTCTCAAGGATGTTGCGATATTTTTCCTCACTTTCCATTAAAGCCTTTTCCGCTTTTCGCTGTTCCGTTCGATCTCGTGAGATCCCACGGAAGCCGATGGGTTTGCCAAAAGCGTTTCTACGCAAGGAGACAGACGTCTCGATTGTGACCGTAGAACCATCTTTTCTTATGACCTGGTAATCAACCGCCTTTGCGGGAACACCGGTCTTGTAAACCTCATTGAAAATCCGATATATCCGCTCCGCTTCCTGAAGGTGCGTGTATTTCCGGTAAGGGGTGTGCATCATTTCATCACGAGCGTACCCGTGCATCCGGCACAGGCTCTCGTTGAAAAAGGTCGTGTCCCCTTTCAGGTCAACCTCGTAATACCCCTCTTCCATGGACTCGAGGATGCTGCGGTACTTTTCCTCGTTCTCGCGAAGGGCCCTCTCCGCCTCCTTGATGGGCGTGATCACCGTGGCCATCACCAGCACACACTGCTCGCCCTTGAACCGGATGGGCCTGGCTGAAACCAGGTGGTGCATGATGGCCCCGTCCTTGGCCTGAAACCGAATCTCAAGCCCGTCCAGGCGTCCGTCACGCTGCAACGCGTCCAACAGCCGGCCCCGTTCGGCAGGATCCGGGTACAGATTCAGATCAAGGCCGGTCCGGCCGATGGCCTCTTCCGGGCTGTAACCAGTGATTTGACAAAAGGCGTTATTGATCTGCACATATCTGCCATCTTTGGCACTAGCGATGACAATGGCGTCTGGTGCCAATGCGAGGATGCTCCGGTAGCTTTCCTCGCTTTCCCGAAGCGCCTTCTCGGTTTGGATCAGTTCGGTCCGGTCCCGTGAAATTCCAGAAAAACCAATGGGTGCTCCTGTTGCGTCGCGCATGAGCGAGACAGACATTTCGTTCATCGTCCTGGTGCCGTCTTTTCGAATCACCTCATAGTCAACGGTTTTCGCGGGAATGCCGGTTCTGTAAACTTCTTTGAAAGTCATATAGATTTCTTGGGCGGTTTCGGGAGACATGTAGGCATGATAATTCATACCCATCAGTTCATCAGGGGGGTAGCCATGATTCCTGAATGTGACTTCGTTGGCAAACGTGAAGTTCCCGGCCAGATCGACCTCATAATACTCCTCTTCCATGCGGTTCAAAATATCGCGGTACCTCTGCTCGCTTTCCCGAAGTGATTCCGAAATCGTCTTGAGCTCACTGACTTCTTTCTCCAGTTCAGTGATTCTTTTCATCAGGTCTTCATAAGTCGGCCGTTGCGCCATGGATTGTCTCCCAATTCCGTTTTTATCGACAATCGCGAGTATTCTGAAGCAGATGCATCATATCTCTATACAAATCGGCAAATCGTTCCATTTCAAGAGACCGTTTTAAGAGGTGTACGTGTCAACCCCCTTCACCCGGTCGCTCATCGCGCAGCGTTACGCCCTTTGCCTTTGCGACCGCATAGGTCAGGTGCACCAGCGAGGGATAGTTGCCAAGCCCAACCAAAGAGCCTGCATAGGGATTTTGATCCTTCTTGGACGGGAAAACGGTGTGAATGGTCGTCTCATTTTCCACCTCCACCTGTGCCCTTGTGATTGGATCTTCCAAACGCTTGAAGGTCGCTGCCAGTTGTTCGTTCGTCAGGAACCCCAGCATGGCGCCAAATCTCCACAGGGACTTTTGCGACATGGTCACGGGGTACATTTCCACTCCGAAATAATCGGCTCCTTCAGTCATGAGCGCCTTGAAGGTCCGCTGCTTTTTTCTGACGACCAAATCGTCGAATTCGGTTTTCACTCTGCTGTCCAACACATGCCCTTGCTTCAGGACAGTGAAGACCTCCAGCCGATCCAAATTTTCGTCGCCCATCTTTCTGGGGCGATTATCACTCGGCAGGAAGCCATCGAGCATATCCGCTTAATGCTTGATGAAAGTATTAACCGATCTCGAATCGCGGATCAAGTCTGCGAGCATTACGGATTATATGATGATCGAGAGGCTCACCAGAAAAGCAGTTGCTTGAAAACTCTGCAGGATTCGGAACGAGACGGCCCCTTTGTCTCACCGGCGCTCCTTGTGCACCCGGGTCGAAGGAGTCCGAGACGGCTTATGGAGCCGGTTGCGGCCGCGCAATCCATTGCCACAGAAGGCAACCATGTACGTGGAGTGCGGCCTATCGTTATTACATCGTCGAGGCGAACCAATATCGGAGTTTGGAGAGAAAGGTGAGGTGAAAGAGAAACGGTCAAGTTAACAAGCGCACCACGCTTATCACCCCCATGCTTCCTCTCTTGTCCTTCTTGCCCCCGCTCCGTCCCTTATGCCGAGGGACTAAGTTCCCCGCACGATTCGCGGCCCACCCTACACCCCCTCTCCCAAGGGGGAAGGAAATAAACCCGGTCTAAGTCGATGACACGGTCTCACTTAGTCACCTTCGCTCCGGCGAGTTTACGGATTCGATCTTCATCGCGACGGAGTTCCTCGGCATCCCCCTCGTGGACGACCCTACCGTTGTCCAAGACGTATGCCCGTTCGGCGATCTGGAGTGCCATTCGTGCGTTCTGTTCGGCGAGTAAGATGGATACTCCCTTGCCTTGCAGCCGTTGCAAAGTCCTGAAGACCTCCTGAACGATAATGGGCGCCAATCCCTGAGAGGGTTCATCCAACACCAGCAATAGGGGGTTCAGCAGGAGGGCACGTGCGATGGCCAACATCTCCTGTTCGCCGCCGGACAGATGAAGCCCCCGTTGGCCTTTCCGTTTGGAAATAATGGGAAAGAGCGTTTCAATATTCTGAAGTGAGTATGCCCCTGATCGTTTGCCGGCGGTAGTCTCCAGGTTTTCTCCCACCGTAAGATTGGGGAAAATGTGACGACCCTCAGGGACGTAGCCCACCCCCAAGGCGGCAATCGCGTGCGGTGGCCGGTGAGTAACGTCTTTGCCTAAGATCGTGATTCTGCCTCGCCGGGGCGGCGTGAGACCCATGATGCTGCGCATGGTGGTTGTCTTGCCGGCACCGTTTCTACCCAGCACCACGACCAGTTCCCCGGAATTTACCTGCAGGCTGATACCGTGCAGAATGTGGCTCTTGCTGTAGAAGGTGTCTATCGAGTCGACTTGAAGTGCCGGTGTGGTCATTAGTGGACCTCCGCGCCATCCGTGCCTAGATAGGCCGTCTGTACCGTCTCGTTGGCGGCGATCTCCTCGGGCGTTCCTTCTGTAAGGACTTTCCCGAAGTTCAAAACCGTAATTCGGTGCGCCACGCCGAAGACCACTTCCATGTCGTGTTCGATAAAGATGATGGTGACGCCCTCCTTGTTCCACAGCTCACGGATCAGGAGGACGGTGGCTTGGGTCTCCTCGTCGCCCATGCCTGCCGTCGGCTCGTCCAACATCAGGACGCGTGCGCCCAGAGAGAGTGCCAGACCTATCTCCACGATCCGTTGATCGCCGTGTGCCAATTCACCGGCCATGCGTTCGCTTTCGCCTTCCAAACCGAGACGGTTCAACAATTCCTCAGTGCGCTGCTGCACCTGAACACGCCTCGCTCGGCTGACGAAAGGGAAGGCGTTCATCCGAAAGGATGCCTCGACACCCAGCCTAAAATTTTCCCAAACCGAGAGCTCGGGGAAAAAATTGGGGACCTGAAAAGTTCTCGACAAACCCTTTCGCACGCGCTGGTGCGCAGTTAAATGGCTGACATCCCGGCCGTCAAAGACGACGCTCCCCCCATCGGAACGAGTCGCTCCGGAAATCAGATTGAAGAGCGTCGTCTTGCCGGCCCCGTTGGGGCCGATGATCGCACGAATC
Source organism: uncultured delta proteobacterium (assembly GCA_963830155.1). Classification (GTDB taxonomy): domain Bacteria; phylum Desulfobacterota; class DSM-4660; order Desulfatiglandales; family Desulfatiglandaceae; genus CAWHLE01. Next base: position 888,863 of record CAWHLE010000007.1, read on the forward strand.
TCATTGGGTGCGACCGAAAACGACACGTCTTGAACGGCCATGATCCGTCCAAAGGATTTCGAAAGGTTATGGATTTCAAGGATATGGTTCACGATCGCCTCCGGTCAAAAAGGCCTGCCACGCCGCGGGGGAAGAAAAGGACGAAGATGATGAACAGCACGCCGAGGAAAATCATCCAATTCCTGGTGTAGCTGCTCAGCAGGTCCTGCAGGATTTTAAAGATACCTGCCCCCAGGAGCGGGCCGTAAAAGCTCCGCGTCCCGCCCAGGAACGCCATCATGACGATCTGTCCCGATGTCGTCCAGTAGAGCATGGTCGGGTCCGCAAAGTTGATCAGCAGGCCCAGGAGTGACCCGCCAAGGCTCGTGAATCCGGCAGAGATCACGAAGGAGAGCCAAAGATACCGCTCGACGGAAATTCCCAGGAATCGCGCACGCTGCTCATTCTCACGCAAGGCCAGGAAGGTTCGTCCCGTCGGCGAACTGATGATCCAGCGCATGATCAGAACAGCGATCAGGAACAGAACGAGGGTGAAGTAGTAGAAAGCGATATCATCGTGTAACAGGTCTATGGAGATCGATCCCAGGTGGAGCGGCTGACGTGCAAACCCGCGCAGACCGTCGTCCCCCCCCGTCACGTCGCGCCATTGAAAGGCTACGAAATAGAACATCTGCCCGAACGCGATGGTCAGCATGGAGAAGTAAATGCCGCGCAGACGTGTGATCAGCAGCCCAAGCAGTGCAGCCGACAAAATTCCTGCCACGGTTCCGAGGATGATGGCGATCAGCGTGTTGGGGATAAAAAATTTGATGGTCAATCCGGTCACGTAGGCGCCCACCCCCAGAAACGCGGCGTGCCCGAAGGAGAGCGCCCCCGTGTAACCGAACAGGAGGTTGAATCCCATGGCCGCCAACCCCCAGACCAGCACAAACGTGCCCAGCGAGGGATAACTGCCTGCAGCGCTCAGGAGCTGAGGCAAAAAGAGGAGCACGGCAAACACGAGGATATCGCGCCCCATGGTGCCGGAAACCAATCCCGATTTGGTGCGGGGTAGGGCTTTTGCAACTTCTCGAAGTTCACGCTCTGCCATTGTGGAGAGACCTCCAACCACAGCCGATTTATGCCAAGAATCCTTCCTCTCCAAAGAGCCCGCGCGGGCGAATCAGCAAGGTGATAGCCAGGATCAGGTAAATGGCGAATTCGCTCGCCGCAGGTGCGAATTGTCCGGCCAGCCCCGAACTGATCCCAATCAGCAGTCCGCCGACGAAACTTCCCAGCAGGCTCCCTACCCCTCCGATGATAATGGCGACAAAGCTCGGCATGATAAGGTTATTGCCCATTGTAGGCGTCAGCCCAAGCTGCCCTGCGGCCAAAACCCCGGCCAGCCCTGCAATGAACGTGCCTATGCCGAAGGAAAGCGAGTAAAGACGGGATACGTTCGTTCCCAACGCGTTCAATGTCTCGCTGTCCGAGACGGCTGCGCGGATATAGATACCGAGGCGAGTGCGGACCAGGAACAGGTAGAGAAAAATCCCGCAGAGCGCGGCCACAAGGATCAAGAAGAGGCGGTACTTCGTTACAAAGAAGAAGCCCGTGCCGGGCAGTAAGGGTTGGGTGAGAAAAATGGGTACCTGAAACGGCATGCCGAGTGTCCCCCAGATGATGCGTACCGCCTCTTCCAGGACCAGCGCAAGTCCGAAGGTGAGCAGCAAACTGTCGAGAGGATTACGTCGATAAAGCCGCCGGACAATGGTCATCTCAATGACCATCCCTATCAACGCCGTCAAAACAGGTGCGACCAGTAAGGCGCCCCAAAACCCGATATACCGACTCAAGGTGTAAGCGAGGTAGGCCCCGATTACGAGAAAACCTCCGTGAGCAAGGTTGATCACCCGCGTCAGATTGAGGATGAGCGAGAGACCCAATGCCATCAACCCATAAAACACGCCGACGATCGCCCCGTTGATCAGTTGAAATACTAACACTTGTCCCATGGGTTCGCCTCAGCCTTCTCCCGTTTTCCCCGGCCCGGTTGGTGTCTGCCGTGGGCAAGGCAAGGGTTCACCTGTCTTGTCCACGGCAGGAATGCCAGGCCCAGTGGAAGAGCCTGACGTCTGAAACCAGGCTACACGTTTGATTCCTATTTGCCCGGATACTTGATCGTACAGCCGGTCTGGTCCACAGGCAGCGCGGCTTCATCTCCCGGCACCACCCGGCTCACCTTGAAAAGGTCCGGATCGGATTTCTTGATGTCGCTTCGGACTTCCCCTACATAAACGCTCCCCATAAGCTGGTGATCACCCGCACGGTAGTAGACCTTGTTCGGCTCCATCGCCAGGTCGGGAGGAAGCGTCCAGCCTTCCAGGGCCTTCGCGAGCTTCTGCCCGTCCAAGGCTTTTTCTTTATTGGCAATGCGAGCGACGGTCTGGATGGCGACATAGCCGAACCAGTTACGAGCGGTAGCGGCATGGTTATAATGTTTCTGAATTTTGTCCGAGAACGCCTTGGCCGCAGGGACGTCCGGCTGGTTGAAGTACCACTCGAAGGTCCACCAACCGATTCGCGCTTCGAGAGGCAGCGCGTTGATAACTTCCCATTCCATGAGGCCGCCCGCTACAGCCATCTGCTTGTTGAGGCCGAATTGCGTGATTTGCTTGAGGGCATTCACCGCATCCTGTCCCGCCTGAAGGACCAATAACACGTCCGGCTTGGTTTGACCGACCTTGACCAGGGCCGCCGAATAATCCGTGGTACCAAGAGGAAGGCGGTCCGCACCGACAATCTTGCCGCCGAGTTCTTTGCTGACCTTCTCAAAGCCCTCTTGCAGGCTCCAGCCGTAAGCGTAGTCGGGAGTCATGATGTACCATTTTTTGCCGAATTTTTCGGCCAGGAATTTCCCGATGGCCTTCGCTTCCATCATCGTCGTGGTGGGGATGCGGAAGACATTCCACTTGCAATCTTTCCCCGTGATTGAATCCGAGTGCCCTCCGGTTACGATATGAAGGATGCCTCTTTCCTGGGCCACCTGCGCCAAGGCGAGGGAAACGCCCGACGAGACCTCCCCGAAGGTGAAGTCCACTTTTTCCTTCTCAATGAGCTTACGGATCTTCTGCGTGCCCACATCGGTCTTGGCTTCGGTGTCCTCGACGAACATCTTAACAGGGCGTCCGAGGATGCCTCCGGTCGCATTCACCTCTTCAACCGCCAGTTTGGCTCCTTCCACCTCACTGTTTCCCAGGTCGGCGTAGGTACCGGAGAGAGGGGCGAGATAACCGAGACGTATCGGCTCTCCTTTGGGAGTGGCCGTACCTCCAGCCGCGGGTGCGTTCGACGCGCATACCGCCGAAAATGCGAATGCTGCCAAGATGGCTACCGTAGTGAGAATCGTGCGCTTCATTTCTGCTCCTCCTTCAAATAGAGTTATGGTTTATGGACCTTCTTGGGCGTTGGTCCTCTTCACCCTATAAACGATCATGAGGCGAGCAGGAACACAAATACCGGCTACAAAGATCATCCTGGAATTATCCGGCTCGTCTCTGACGAGAACATGCTCTACTTTGTGGCAAGCCGTTCCTTGTGGCCGGCTCTTTTATGTGCCAAAATTTTCAGGGCGCGCGAAACCTCGGAGAGCGCTCTTACCTTCTCAGCCGCTTGAGTGTAATAGCTTTCAGCGCGCTCTTCCATCTTGCGGGCCGTATCGAGCACATTCGCGAGGCTCATCGTCTCCACGCCCTCGCGATCGGTCACGAAAGGGTCCCTCGTGAAATTGCGGATCGGTTCGAGAATCATCTCTGTCACATTCTCCCTGCGCGTGCGAAGGACGGTCTCTTCGTTCTTTTTTTCATCTGCGGCGAATTGCTCAAAGATTTCCCTGTATTCTGTACAAGAAGGGTTTCGGGCGGCCGATCTGTAATACGCATGATCCAAGCTTTCCATTTCGGCTGCGAAGGTCAAAATACTTCCGAAGTTTTCAAGCGGCATTATTTTCTCCTTCAGGAAAGGCACCCGGGACAAAGTCCCGGGTGCCTTTCTCGTTTTGATTCATCAGAACCAGCGTTGAATGACAACCTTCTTGTCGGTGAAGAATTGGAAAATCTCGCGTCCATGGCCTTTGACATCGCCGAAAAGCGAATCACCGGCTCCGCCGAAGGGGAAAAAGCTCATGGGGGCCGCTATACCGATGTTTACTCCCACCATGCTCGGCTTGACGCGATACTTGAATTCACGCACCACCGGGCCGCTGTTCGTATAAATGCACGCGGCGTTGGCAAAACCGCGGGAATTGATCAGGTTGATCGCCTCATTCAAATCCTTGGCGTGGACGGTGCTTACCACGGGGCCGAAGATCTCTTCGCGGGCAATGGTCATGTCCGGCTTCACGTTGTCAAAGATGGTGGGGCCGATGAAGAAGCCATTGTCGTATCCGGGCACCTTGATGTTGCGGCCGTCCAGGGTCATGTCGGCGCCATCCTTGATGCCGTGTTGGATATAGTTGAGGACCCTCTGCTTATGGGCGGCGCTCACCACCGGGCCCATCTGCGTCTTTTCGTCCAGGCCGTCGCCGACCCGCAGGGAAGCCGCGGCTTCCGTGAACTTCTTATTCACCGTTTCCGCGGCATCGCCCACGGGAACCAGCACCGACCCTGAAAGGCACCTCTGGCCTGAGCAGCCATAGAAGGAAGTGATCAGGGAAGGCATTCCCGCATCCAGGTCGGCATCCGGCATGATCACGACGCAGTTTTTCGCGCCGCCCAACGACTGAACCCGTTTGCCGGTTTCGCCGCACCGCTGGTAGATGTACTTTGCCGTGGGAGTCGAACCGACAAAGGAGATACCGGAGATATCCGGATGGTCGAGCATTGCGTTCACGACGTCCCGGGAACCGTGCACCATGTTTACAACACCTTCGGGGAGGTCGGCTTCATGCATCACCTCGAGAATGCGGGTCTGGGTCATGGGGACCTGTTCGGAAGGCTTTATTATGAAGGTGTTTCCGGAGACGATGGCATAAGGCAGGAACCACCAAGGCACCATGGCCGGGAAGTTGAAAGGAGCGATCGCCGCGAACACCCCGATCGGCTGAGGCTCCGCATAGCAGTCGATACCCTTGGCGATATCTTCCAGACAGTAGCCGGTCATCAGAGTGGTCACGCCGGTCGCGTGTTCGCAATTCTCGATCATGCGCCGCACTTCACCGCGGGATTCGTCGATGGCCTTGCCCTGTTCCCTTACCAGCGTCCGGGCGATGTCCTCGAAGTATTGTTCGAACAGTTCCTTCATCCTGAACAGGTAGCGAGCCCTGCTCAGAGGGGGGGTGGATCGCCATTCCCAAAATGCGTTCTTGGCGGCCTTTACAGCCTGATCGACGTCTTCCTGTATTCCGAGCGGGACCTGTGCAATCTTTTCACCTGTAGCGGGGCACCAAATGTCGCCGAAGGTCTTACTTTTCGAACTGACCCACTCTCCGTTTATGTAATTTTTCATTACCGGAAGTGCCATGTTGTTCCTCCTATGTATCTTAATGTTGTGATTTTTCGGCAGCCCCTCACAAAGCGGCATGGTAGAGCTGAACGATCTCTTCCTTGGTCGCTTTCCGAGGATTGTTGCCGGGACTTCCGCTGGCAATAGCATCATCCGCCATCTTGGAAACCAAGGGGTCCAATTTGTCTTTGGTTACGCCCAATTCCGTGAGCGTGGGCACGCCGAGTTGTCTGATTAAATCCTTAATTGCATCTGCCGCTTCCCAGGCGGCTTCCATTTCCGTCATGTCATCGGTCTGCAGACCCAAAGCATCTGCGATATCCGCATACCGGTGGGGAGCTCCCATGAGGGAAAATTCCGTAACCACCCCCAGCAGAACGGCATTGGAAATGCCGTGGGGGACGTGGAAATTGGCGCCGATGGGGCGCGACATGCCATGGACAAGCGCCACCGATGAATTGGAGAAAGCGATCCCCGCTTGCAAGGCGCCGCGCATCGTTTGCGAACGAGCCTCGATGTTGTCGGGATTGGCCCATGCCTGGGGCAGGTACTTGCTGATCAGGCTTATGGCCGAGAGGGCCATTACATCGCTCATAGGCTGAGCCTTTAACGACACATAGGCCTCCACGGCGTGGGTGAGTGCATCGAGCCCGGTGCCGGCAGTCAGGCCCCGGGGCATTTTCAAAGTGAGCAGCGGGTCCACGAGGGCCGTCTGAGGCATAAGGAAGGGGCTTCCGATGAGCATCTTCACGTCCCGGCTTGTGTCGGTTATGATAGTGAAAATGGTAACTTCGCTTCCGGTGCCCGCGGTCGTCGGTATGGCCATCAGGGGCAGACAGGGGTTCACGATTTTGCCAAGCCCCATGTAATCCTGGATCTGGCCGGGATTGGTGGCCATGGCCGCGATAGCTTTCGCCGCGTCGATCGGGCTGCCGCCTCCACAGGCAATGAGACAGTCGCAATGCTCCTTTTTCAGAAGTCCCATGCCCGCCTCGACATGTGCCAGGGTGGGTTCCGAATTTACGCCGTCATACGTTACCGCTTGTATCCCCGCCTTTTGCAGGGAGTCGATAACAGGATTGACTGTCCCCGTGGAAAGGAGAATGGAATCGGTCACGATAAGCGCTTTGGTGGCCCTGAGCCGCCTGGCTTCGGGACCGGCCTCGACGGCGGCATTGGTCCCGAAAATTATAGTGGATGGAACGCGAAAGGGTCGTGCTGCACTGGTCATCTCTTGTCTCCTTTTCCTCCGATGGTTCGTCCCTCGGTCAGTCATCCGGAGAATCGGACATCTCTTCTCCTCCGTTTTCCCGCAGTAGTTTCATTAATCCTTCTTCCACCTCGCAGACATGAACATACATTTCATCTGCTGCCCTGGCGCTGTCCCCGGCCTGCAATGCGTCCAGGAGCCTTTCATGAGCCGCCAGTACCTGCTCCGAAAACGGAAGGCCGGGTTTGAGCTTTTTCTTTATTTCCGCAAGCAGGCTGTTCACGAAATCGAGAATGAGGACGAGGACGGGATTATCGCTCGTTTCGGCCAGGAGAATATGAAAGTCGATCTCATCCTTTCCGCCGGTTATGTTTTTCCCGAGGCCCAGAGTTTTTCGACAGGCCGCGTTCATGGACCGCAATTTCTCCAGTGTCTCCGGCTGGAGGCGCCGCGCGGCCATTCTGGCCAGGTACGGTTCCAGTACTTTCCTGACTTCCGACAAATCCTGAATGGATACATTTTTAAAGTGAAGAAAGTTGGTTATGGAATTGTGGATGGTTTCCCTCCCGACTTCCATGATCACCGGACCGCCGCCGGCTCCCTTTCGGATATCGATGAGCCCCATGATTTCCAGAGCCCTGAGGGCCTCGCGCAACGTATGCTTGCTGACCCCGAATTGGGTAAGGAGTTCCTTTTCGGGGGGCAAGTGGTCGCCTGCCTCTAGCTTGCCGCTGAGAACGGCGTCTCGCATCTGGCGGATGATTTTTAAAGAGATTTTGTCGTGGGACACTTCGCTGAACATTTCACTCGATATCCTGCAAAAGTGTACGGCGAGATTAGGAAGAGATCGTCGACAGCCTCGGGATTTGTAAACCGGGTGCTGTGCATACGTCAATAAAAAAATTGACTATAAAAATATTTGGCTATTTTTTCCCGCCCTTAAGCCAAAACATTTTGAAAGTTTAAAATTTAATGTTAATAAACCCAAATAACTATAAATATTTAGCGAGTGAATAGATTGAGGCGGCGTAACACGCAAAGGCGGCGATCGCGTCGCGTGGGTTGGCAGATGCATTTTCGAGTGCTGTCAGATGTTCGAAGTCCGTCATGCATTCGTCTCCTTTGATTCGTAAGCGCAGGTTTGATGAGGGCGGTCATGGTTCACACCCATCTTGCCCTAACCCGGACAAGCCGGAACCAAAGCAGATTTAACCACGAAGAGCACGAAGAAACGCGAAGGGTCTTGGAAGTGAAAAAGAAGAATGTCCTTTTCTTGCTTCGTGACCTTTGGTACGCCAGGATAAGCCTGGCTGATCTATATGACTGTAAGGTGTCATACATGTCAATTGCTCGTTCAACATGTAGTTGCGGCCTCCCGCTGAGGGCAACCAAAACCGGGAAGTAGGCCGGTCTCTCTGGGTTATGAGGAGGGGCAAAAGGGAGGAATACTCCCTTGACAACGAAGGTGCGAGCCCTAACGCAAGTGAACCTGATTCGGCCTCGTTACACTTAAATGGCGGTGGCCAGCCTTCCAGAGGTGGTGAAGCCTGAAACCAGCGGGGAAGAAACGAGCACAAGCACCTGCTGGGCCGTCCGGGGTGATTGAGGAGAGCGCGCGCCGACAGATCAGTCGAGGAACCTGGGAGACCCGACACGGTGAGTTTGCTGAAAGGCAAGATCGACCCACCTTGGGAATCCATAACCTGGGAGGGGGCCATGGTCGGGGGTCGGAGCGGCCCATAGTAGTGAGGAAGTCCCTGAAAGGGGATGGAGCGAAGGGGCCGCACTTCAGTCATGTTTTGATCGAAGAGGGGAGAAACCGCTTGAGCCGCAAGCGCTCCATTACGGAATGGATGGCAGAAGGGTTCCGACCGGAATCTGGTATGCCTGAGAAAGTCTCTCTTCTGAGATGGAAACTGGGCTTGAAGGCCAAGCAAGATCGTCAGTTCAGGTTTTACGCCTTGTACGACCGGGTTTGTCGCCGGGATGTGCTTGAGGCGGCGTGGGCTCGGGTGAGGGCGAACCAAGGGGCACCGGGCGTGGATGGGATAGCCATCCGAAACGTAGAGGAACGAGGCGGTGGCGTGAATTCGTTTCTCGACGGGGTTGAGAAAGAGCTGAGGCAAAAGGCCTATCGACCCCTGCCGGTGCGCCGTGTGTACATCCCGAAGGCCAACGGGAAGCTTCGGCCCCTGGGAATCCCTTGTGTAAAGGACCGGGTGGTGCAGATGGCTGTGCTGTTGGTCATAGAGCCGATCTTTGAAGCGGACTTCCTGGAGTGCTCTCATGGATTTCGGCCTGGGCGGCGAGCCCAGGGGGCCATGGAGGAGATCAGAAGGAGCCTGAACGTGGGTCGGCACGAGGTGTATGACGCGGACCTGAGCAGTTACTTTGACAGCATTCCCCATGACAAACTGATGGAGATGGTGGAAAGAAGGATTGCTGACCGGCCGGTCCTGAAACTGATCCGGATGTGGCTTCGTTGTCCGGTGATAGAGGAAGGAAGCGGAGGCGGAGGCAAGACATCCCGCAAGGGCACCCCCCAGGGAGGAGTCATCTCCCCACTGCTGGGCAATATCTACCTTCACCAGCTGGACCTGGCCTTCCATGAAAAAGACAATGGCCCTTATAAGGTGGCCAATGCCCGACTGGTCAGATATGCTGATGATTGTGCGCCACGAAGGCGCGGAAAGGAGGCCTAATGGACTCCTAAACTGCAGCCATGCTGCACGGAAGATGAGGGTAGGCCCCTCGGAGCCGTCATTCAGGTGAAGGCTTCAAACCACCTTAAGCTGCTGTGGTCAAAAGCCATGGTGGTGAGCGTTAAGGAAAAGGCGGAGCAAGACTTCGTCAGGTAGGTGTCGCGGAGACGAACACCAGTGAACCGCTAATAAAGTGTCGAAAGCGTAGGAACGCCATCAAAACCAGGGGGGAATCGTTAACCTGGGATAAGTCTGGAGGATACCTGATTACTGTCCAGGCGGTGGCCGGCATGAAGGCGGCGTGAACGCGGCACAGGCTTCTGTGCGGAACGTGGGAACCTACGACTCCGATGATAAGGGAGAAATCCAAGTGGAGGACCCACAAGGATGAGAGTACCGATGCGGAGTATAGGGGCGGAATGGCCCGCAGTAGCGTTGAAGCTTCTGTAATGGAAGTGGAGCGAAGGGGCTGTGTCATCCAGTTTTGAAAATTGGTCAACCACGCCAAGGCGGGGAAGGAACCGATGGACAAGACAAAACCGTTTGATATTTCCAAACATGTCGTATGGGAAGCGTACAAGCGAGTGAAGGCGAACAAGGGAGTAGCGGGAATCGACGACGAGTCAATAGCGGATTTTGAGGGAAATCTGAAAGATAACCTCTACAAGATCTGGAACCGGATGTCGTCGGGTAGCTACTTTCCCCCTCCGGTAAAAGCTGTTGAAATACCTAAGAAAAACGGAGGGAAAAGAGTCCTCGGTGTTCCCACAGTCGCCGATCGCATCGCGCAAATGGTCGTTAAGATTTACTTTGAGCCCGAGGTAGAGCCGTATTTTCACGCGGATTCATATGGTTACAGGCCTGGAAAGTCGGCACTGGATGCCGTGGCCGCCACTCGCACGCGGTGCTGGCGGTACAACTGGCTTCTTGAGTTTGACATAAAGGGTCTGTTTGACAACATTGATCATGAATTATTGATGCGGGCGGTCAAGAAGCACACCGATCGTGAGTGGCTAATCCTCTATATCGAGCGCTGGCTCAAGGCGCCTTTTGAGACAAAAGAGGGAGGGCTGATAGAGCGTCATGCGGGGACACCGCAAGGTGGGGTCATCAGCCCTGTTTTGGCAAATCTCTTCCTCCACTATGCTTTTGATAAATGGATGGAAAGAATGCACCCTCAGAATCCCTGGGCGCGCTATGCAGACGATGGGGTGGCCCACTGTCGGACCCGGACGGAAGCGGAGAATCTGCTTGGGCACTTGCAGAGTCGATTCAGGGAGTGTGGTCTAGAGCTCCATCCAGACAAAACGCGCATCGTTTACTGCAAGGATGACGACCGCAGGGGTGAACATCCGGAAACGAAGTTTGATTTTCTGGGATACACGTTTCGTCCTCGGCGATCCAAAAACCGCTTTGGCAAGTTTTTCACCAACTTCACGCCTGGGGTGAGCAACAAGGCCTGCAAGGTCATGCGTCAAACCATACGTCAGTGGCGGCTTCACCTGAAACCGGACAAGAGACTGGAGGATATCTCACGAATGTTCAATCCGGTTTTAAGAGGGTGGATTAACTATTACGGCCAGTTTTACAAATCTGCGCTATACCCTGTATTGCGACATATGAATCGGGCTCTGATACACTGGGCTCGGCGGAAGTACAAAAGGCTGAGTCGCCATCGCAGGCGGGCTGAGTACTGGCTGGGGAGAATCGCGCGACGCGAACCACAGCTTTTCGCCCATTGGCAGATGGGGATTTTGCCGTCGGTGGATGATGGGAGCCGGATGAGCTGAGAGGTTCACGTCCGGTTCTACGAGGGCCTGGGGGTGAGACTCCCCCGGGCTACTCACCTTGTGATCCTGGCCCGCTACATGGGGTCGCGCATTGTGAGTTGGGTAGAGGGGAAGCTCGAAAAGGAGCTTGGGCTTGAGGTGAATCGGGACAAGACGAGCATCGTGCGAATGGCAGAGCAGGGTGAAACGCTGGACTTTCTGGGGTTCACCCTGCGCTACGACCGGGATCTGAAGGGAAGGGACAGGAGGTACCTGAACATCTTTCCCTCGGAGAAGGCCGTAAGGCGTCTTCGGGACAAAGTCCGGGCCAAGACCCTCAGCGGGTACAAGAAGCCGCTCTTGGAGGTCATCAAGGAAGTCAATGTGATCCTTCGCGGGTGGGCGAATTACTACCGTTATGGGTATCCACGGAAAGTGTTTCGGGACGTGAACCACTTTGTGCGATGTCGGTTCGAGCGATTTCTTTCGAATCGGAGCCAACGGCGCAGCAAGCCATTTAGGCAGGGAGAGAGCCTGTACGCTGGATTGAAACGGTACGGGTTGATCTACCTGTAAGGATTGCACGCTGTCAACTCCTTGCGAATGCCTTGAAGCGAGAGACTGTCGGAGAGCCGTATGCGGGAAATCCGCACGTACGGTTCGACGAGGGTTGCGCCTTGCAAGCGCATGAGATACAGCCGCCTGAGATGGCGGCCGCAGTAAAGCTTAGCCAGCAGCTGCGTACCGAGTCTTGCGTGGTGGCCGGTAACGGTTTCTGCGAAGCGTAGACAGGGAGGCTGTAGGCCGGAACGAAAGTGAACGGAGAAATAGCCCCGAAATCGAACGTGGTTGAAGTAGCCGACCTAGTCCCTCTATGGGGAAGGCAGAATTGCAGAGTGCGCCATGGCAAGTGCTCTGGGGTGCTTCCGGGGTCCCTACCGCCGGCATGCAGTCGAAGGATCTCATGTGAACAAGGGAGATCCGTCAGGTTCCCCGCCTCGGCGGGGTAGAGTCCGACAAGCCGATAAAGCAAGGACGGCGCGATGACCTGGCGGAAGTCAGACCGGCTGATAGTACTCCGAGGTCGGGAGAGCCGATTACATGGGGAAGCGGCCGGCAGGAATCGAATCGTTCGTGGGAAACATGAGCTCCATTCAAAGGGAGGATTCGGCCTTCTATGCAAAGAGAAGATCAGACAGTCATGGAAACGGGACTCGAACGAATAGCAGCAAGAGCCCGTAGCGAGCCAAAGCTCCGATTTACATCTCTGGCCCATCACGTCACACGGGAGCGGGTTTGGGAGAATCTGTGTCATGTTCCCAAGAACTCTGCGCCTGGCGTTGATGGACAGACAGTACCAGAGGCAAAGGAGACATTTGAGGCATGGATTGAGCCGATGCTCCAGGCCATGCATCGTAAGGGATACCAAGCCCCAGCCATACGGCGGGCCTATATTCCGAAGCCCGGCAAGCAGGAAAAGCGACCGCTGGGTGTCCCCTGTGTTTCTGACCGTGCGCTACAGCGCACCACCGCTCAGGTGCTTTCCGCCATCTACGAGCAGGACTTTCTTCCCTGCTCCTTTGGAGGTAGGCCCGGAGTGGGAGCCCATCATGGCCTTGCCACACTCATTGAGGAGATTGCCGGAGGCAAGGTGGGCTGGGTACTGGAGGCGGACCTCAAGAACTATTTCGGGAGTCTGTCTCATGAATGGATGCTCCGCTTTGTCGAGCATCGAGTCGGAGACCCGCGCGTTATTAGTCTTATACGGCGCTGGCTCAAAGCAGGCATTTTGGAAGACGGCGAGCTCCATGATAATGAAGAGGGGACGCCGCAGGGTGGGTCGATCAGTGTTTTGTTGAGTAATATTTACCTGCACTATGTGCTCGACCTCTGGTTTGAGCGTGCGGTAAAGCCCCGTCTCAAGGGCGAAGCCTGCATGGTGCGCTATGTTGATGATTTTGTACTTTGTTTCCAATACCGCGCCGATGCCCTTCGTGTTCAGGATGCCCTCAGCAGGCGGTTGGGTAAGTTCGGGCTTGCTCTGGCGCCAGAAAAGACCAAACTCGTCGAATTCGGTCGCTTTGCCCACGTTCACGCGGGAAAGAGAGGAAGAAGACGCCCGGAGACCATATATTTTCTGGGCTTCACCCTCTATTGCACGCGCAACCTCAAAGGCAATTTCAAGGTTGGCTTAAGGACTGAGAAATCTCGGCTCCATCGAAGCCTATCGAAACTCCGCGACCTGATGCGACGCATGCGGCACTTGCCGGTCCGGGAGCAGGTGATAAACCTCAACCGGGTCTTGCTTGGTCATTATGCCTATTATGGCATAGCCGGAAATTTCCGCGCTCTGCAACGAGTACATCGTGCAGTGGAGCGGTACTGGTACAAGATGCTCTGTAGCCGCAGCCGCAAAGGCCATTTCCCTTGGACTGTCTTCCAGAGGATCAAGGAACGTTTTCCCATAAAGCGACCAAGGGTTGTGCTCCCTTACCGGGAGCTGCAAGCCATCGCTGTGCTGTGAATCGATTTCTGAAGAGCGCAGTGCGGGAAATCTGCACGCTGCGTTCTGTGGGAGCCGGAGGCGGGCGACCGCCTCTGGCAACCCGGTGGCGGCTGATGAGTGATCCCTCGGACATGGTCCGCGGTAGCCGCGTGCGGCGAAACGTTCGTAGTCTTGGCGGAACAACCCATCAGCGCTCTACTCTACTGTGGTGGTGAAATATATTATTATATACACACAGAGGAGGAAACCAATGAGCAGCGAAACGTCCTGGCAGAAACGCGTGTCTGATTTGGCAGAACGTACCTGGGATGTGGAGAGCATCCGGGCTCGACTGGATGGCCTGCGGAAAAACGGGTTCGGTCCCAAGCCCTTGGATTGGTCGGGGTTGCAGGCGGAGCGTGGCAAGGTGCTCGAACGGGTGCAACGCCGCGCCGAGGAGTACGAATACCTGACCCACAGTTGCGCCAAGGGTTCGGCCCTGGCGCTGATGGAAGCGTTCGGCCTGGGCAACTGGGCCATCATCCGGGCCATGGCTCCGTTTCCCGGCTTCGGCATGACGGGTGGCATCTGCGGCGGGGTCACCGGGAGCTTGGTCGCGCTGGGCCTCTTCTTTGGCGGCGATGATCCCGAGGATTACAGGGCGACCGATCGCGCCATGACTGCGGCCCGCAAGTTCATCGCCCGCTTTAAGGAAGAACTGGGAAGCATTATATGCCCCGAGCTGCATGAAGACGTCATTTTTGGAAAGTACATGGATCCACGCGGCAGCCGGGAGAACTTTGCGGCCTTTCAAGAGGCCCAGGGTTTTGAGAAATGCGCCCTGCCGCCCGGGGTAGGGGCGCGCCTGGCCGCGGAGATCATGCTGGCAGCAGACCCTCCGGAAACCGGAACCGTTGCCGCTCGCCCTCAGTAGCCGGTTTCATGGGAGGCCTTTCCCCGGAAAATGTAGTAGCAGTAGGCGGTATAAGCGAGGATCATCGGCAGAAGGATGACGGTGCCGATGAGCAGGAGCGACTGCGACGAGGGCGCGGCGGCGGCCTGACGGAAAGTGATCCCAAAGGGCACTAGGTAGGGCCACAGGCTGATGCCTAGGCCAAGATAGGCCGTCAGGAATACGCCGATGCTCAGGAAAAACGGGCGTGCTTCCCGGCCCCTGTGAAGATCCCGCCAGATCATGATGAAAAGGACCAGGCTTGCAGCCGGCATAGGCAGGAGAAAAAAGAAATTGGGCAGGCTGAACCATAGGGTCCTGATTTCCTCGTTCATGATGGGCATGCTGATGCTGACGATGGCCAGAAACAGCCCCACGTAACCGAGCGTATAAGACGCACACTTTCTGGCCCACTCCTGGGTGACCTCGTCGGTTTTCATCACGAGCCACGTGGCGCCCAGAAGTCCGTAGCCGAAAATCAGGGCCACCCCGGTCATGACGCTGTAGGCGTTGAGCCAGTCGAAGGCCCCGCCGGCAAAGCTTCTCCCCGCCACCTTTACCCCCAGCACGATCCCGCCCAGGATGGCCCCCTGCATGAAGGTGGCCACTAGGGATCCGAAGTGGAAGGCGTAATCCCAAACCTGCCGCCACTTGCCCGTGGCCTTGAACCGGAATTCAAATGCGACCCCTCTGAAAATCAACCCCTGCAGCATGAGGATCACCGGGATGTAGAGCGCCGGCATCAGGACCGCGTAGGCCAGCGGGAATGCCGCGAACAGGCCTCCGCCCCCAAGGACCAGCCAGGTTTCATTGCCGTCCCAAAAGGGCGCGATGGAATTCATCATCCGGTCCCGGCACAGATCGGAGGGTGCAAACGGAAAGAGAATCCCTACCCCCAGGTCGAAGCCATCCAGCAGTACGTAAAGAAGTACCGCCGTGGCGATCAGGCCGTACCAGATAAGCGGCAAGTCCAGGAAATCCCCAAAGCTAAACATGTTTGCCTCCCCCTTTTCCGATGAAGCCCGTGGCGATGGCTGGCTCGCTGAGGCCGTGGTCGCCGTAGGCTCGATCTCCCGTATCGGGACCCTTGCCGATCAAGGTAAGAATGTAGTAGCTGCCAGCCCCGAACACGAAGACGTAGGTCATGATAAAGGCAAAGAGAGATATGGCGAGCTGGGTCGCGGTGACAGGAGACGCGGCCTCTGCGGTGCGAAGCACGCCGTAGATCACGTAGGGCTGCCGGCCGATTTCTGTCACGAACCATCCTGCCAGCACGGTGATAAACCCGGCAGGCGTCAGGGCCATACACCAGTACTGAAACCACCGGACGTCGAATAGCCGTTTCTTTAAATAAAGGACAAGCGCTGTGAAGCCCGTGGCGATCATCAGCGTGCCCAAGCCCACCATGATTCGAAACGAAATAAATATCCAGGGCACCGGCGGGCGTTGGTCCCTGGGCCACGTTTTCAAACCCTTCACCTCGCCGTTGAGATCGTGGGTAAGGATCAGGCTGGAGAGTCTCGGAATTTCGAGGGCGTACTTCGTGGCCTCTTCCTTTTCATCCGGCCATCCGAAAAGCACCGTAGGGGCCCCGCGCTGGGTATTCCAGAGGCCTTCCATTGCGGAGACCTTGGCGGGCTGGTGTTTAAGAGTGTTCAGGCCGTGAAGATCGCCGAGCACGAGTTGCATGGGGGCGACGAAAATGGCCATGATCATGGCCATTCCCAGCATGACCCGGGCATGCTTCACATGGAGCCCCCGCCAGAGATAAAAGGCGCCGATGCCACCTACGACGAATGCGGTCGTCAGGTAGGCGGCCGTCACCATGTGAAAGAAGCGGTAAGGGAAGGAGGGGTTGAAAATCACCTGGAACCAGTTGGTTGGATAGATCACACCGTCTTGCCCGACGCGAAAACCCGCGGGCGTCTGCATCCAGCTGTTGGCCGAAAGGATCCAGAAGGCCGAAAGCACGGTCCCGACCGCGACGATCACGGTGGCGGCAAAGTGCATCCTGGGCCCGACGCGGTTCCAGCCGAAGAGCACGACTGCGAGAAACGACGCCTCCAGGAAAAAGGCGGTGAGCACTTCATATCCCAGCAGCGGCCCGACAATATTGCCTGCCTTGTCAGCGAACACCGACCAGTTGGTCCCAAACTGAAACGACATGACCACGCCTGAAACCACACCCATGCCGAATGTCACGGCGAATATTTTCACCCACATGCGGTAGATGTCGACGTAGACCGGATTGTTTGTCCGTAGCCAACGCCACTCCAACACGGCCAGCCAGCTGGAGAGCCCGATGGTGAAGGCCGGGAACACAATATGAAAGGAGATGACGAATGCAAACTGAATCCGCGCCAACAGCGCAGCGTCTAAATTTTCAAGCATATTGGATACCTCACATGTGCATGGATTCAGATTTCCTTTAACAACCGGTTCGCCCCTGATTTTCGAATGAGCTCGCCAAAGGATTTGAGGGATTTCGAAATGGTTTGAAGCGCATCGGATTGAGCGACAGGGATGGTGTCGCTCCCGTTTTGATCCAGGGCGTTGGTGACGTAGTGGATCGAGAGCACATCGGGATCGCGGCTTGGCTGATAGGAAATGCCTTTGTCGTTGTCACCGTTGACTTCCAAAACAAGGCCCGCGCTCACCAGGTCAAAGAGGATCTGGTTCACGAGGCGAATGGGGATCTCTGTTTCAAGGGATATTTGGCGTGCGTTCACCGCGTCTTCGCCATCCAGGAATCGCCTGACCATCAAATGGAGCACCCGAATCGACAGAAGCCTTTTAAAGGCATGGCTCACATTGAGGCAGTCCTGCTCGAACTCATAAGTCTCCACGTTCTGGTGGGAAAACGCAATCTCGGCCCCGAACAGGACGATGAGCCAGCTGATGTTCATCCAGATAAAGAAGAGCGGCAGGGCGGCAAAACTGCCGTAAACGGCGTTGTACTTGGCAACCCCGATCTGCAAAGAGATATAGCCCCACTGAAAAATCTGATAAATGGTGCCTGCGACAATGCCCGCGAAGATGCCGGAACTCAGCCGAATTTTTGTGTTGGGGATGAACACGTACATGAAGGAAAACAAGAGCCATACGAGTGCGAATGGGAGAAGCTTCAGAGTCAGGAAAATGGCAGGGCTTGCAAAGGCCAGGAAGGTCACCTTTTCAAGCGCCAGCTTCACGCCGCTCGAGATGAACACGGTTGCCGAGCTTGAGATAATGAAGAGAATGGGGGCGATCAGCATCAGAGAGAGATAATCGGTGATCTTTCGCCCCAGGCTCCTCCCCTTTTTGATCCCCCAGATGTCGTTGAAGGCGTTCTCAATTTGGGAGAGAATCTTGATAATGGTATAAAGGAGAAAGACCAGCCCCACGCCCGCCACCAGGCCTCCTTTGACGTTTTCGAGCAGGGCATGGGCAAACGCCATGATTCGATCCACCACCGCTTCCTGCCCGCCCATGTTCTCCATCAGGATTCCCTCCAGCCCGTTTTCAAAGCCGAACCCCTTGGCGATCCCGAAGATCATGGCCACGACGGGTACGATGGACAAAAGGGAGAAGAAGGTGAGGGCCGAGGCGCGAAGCGGTGCTCGGTCCTCAAACACGCCACGGATGCTCAAAACGGCGATTCTGAGGGGCCGGATGAGAAAGACCCTCGATCGGGGCAGATCCTTCTCCCGTATCCGCCAGAGATCCCGAGTTAGATAATCATAGACTCTCGCTGGTGAAAAGGCCCCATATGTCGACATGTGCATCCCCTTTCAGGAAGCAGGGTGCTTGCCTTGCTGCCCTCAGATCAGTCTGGACGGGCAGAGATGCGCCACGGCGCAGTGCGCGTGATTCGGTTTTCTGGCCGTACAGACCGCCCTGCCGTGGTATATGAGCAAGTCCGAGAATCGCCGCCATCGCTCGCGGGGTAGAATGGATTCAATATCCTTTTCGATCTTGTCCGGGTTCTCAGTGTCGGTTAACCCCATTCGTCTTGACAACCTCTTTACGTGCGTGTCCACCACGACGCCCGGGACTCCGAAGGCCGCGCCAAGCACGCAGTTGGCGGTTTTCCGGCCCACGCCCGGCAGATGGATCAGTTCTTCCATGGTGGAGGGGACCTCCCCACCGAAACGATCCATCAAGGCTTGGGAGCAATTTTTGATGGACCTGGTCTTGTTTCGGTAGAAGCCGGTAGAACGTATGTCCTGTTCCAACTGGGATATGGAAACGGTGACGAAATCCTGCGGCGAACGGTACTTTTCAAAAAGGGTCTCGGTGACGCGGTTGACCTGTTTATCCGTGCATTGCGCCGAGAGGATGGTCGAAACGAGGAGCTCAAAAGGCGTCCGGTAGCGCAACGCGGTTTTGTCGGCGGTGTAAAGGGGATCCAGTGTCTCGAAGATGCGTGCGGTCCGCCTTCTCTTTTTCGGTATGGTTTCCATTGATCTCGTCATAGAAAAACGGTTGTTTGTGGATTCGCGCGATCAGCCATCAGCGATCTGCCCGCTGAAATAAGCGGGATAAGATCTAAGAATAACAAGAGATTGGCTGAATGCTGAATGCTGACTGCTGAAAGCTTCATTCAGAAATCCCCGATTTACGGATGGACGCCAGTTAGTGGAGCCGGTCTGAGTCTGGTTTTGGCCTTGTGACACCGTGGTTTTATAATCCATTTGAAGTCAAAAGGGAAGAAGAAGGCCTGTTTTCATGTTGACACCCCTATGGTATGAACTATCATGATCGAAAACGGCGCTTCAAAATGGCAGGGGGCCAAATGATCCCTTATGCGGCGTGCATTCGTTTGATATTGTGCGTGGGATTCGTCTTTCTCGTGACCACCTGGGTGTCGCCCAAGGGATCCGCCGAGGGCATGGGGTCCGAAGACAAGGGGAGGGTTTCCTCGGAGGGTGAAGCGGCGCGCCCTGCGCATAAGGCAAACAGTCCCGGGACGATGGAGGGCGAGATGACGCGGAAGGGCAGGTATTCCGAGGAAGAGGGCCGGCAGCTCTTGGGGTTGGCCAGGAAGACCATTGAGCAGCATCTCCAGGGCGCGGAGGCTGGCAGTGAGGCCGAAGCGAACGCCTCGCCCCGCTTCACCGACTGGTGTGGGACCTTCGTCACGCTAACGAAAGGTGGCCGCCTCAGGGGATGTATCGGCCATATCATGCCCCAGGGGCCTCTCTTTGAAGGGGTGAAAATCAACGCCATCAACGCCGCGTTCCGGGATCCCCGTTTCCGCCCCCTTCAACGCGACGAAATGGCCCAGGTGAAGATCGAAGTCAGTGTTCTGACCGAGCCGGTCCCCTTGCGTTACAAGGGTAAAGAGGATCTCCTTGGCCAACTGAAACCGGGCGTGGATGGCCTCATCATTAAGAAGGGGTATCATCAGGCCACGTTCCTGCCTCAGGTCTGGGAACAATTACCGCAGAAGGAAGCCTTTCTCTCGCAGCTCTGTCTGAAGGCCGGTTTGGCCGGGGACGCCTGGGAGAAAGGGGATCTTGAGGTCTCCGTCTACCAGGTGCAGGCCTTCGAGGAGTAGATCCGCCGGAAGGTCCCGTCTCCATGACCCTCAGGTCACGCATCATTTGGTCCATCATCGGCGCGGGCATTTCGTCTGTGGCCACCCAACTGGTTACCGTCCGGGAGATCCTCACACAGTTCCACGGAAACGAAATCACCATAGCGCTGGTCCTGTTTTCCTGGCTGCTCCTCACCGGGTTGGGAAGCCTGGCGGCAAGACTTCCGCTCCGCCCTTCCGTGACCCTCTATGGCCTTCTGACGCTTCTCATGGCCTTTGGGCCTCTTGCCATGCTGGTTGCCATCAGGGCCTTGATGCAAACCGTTTTCACCCACGGACTGTCCCCCGGATTTTACGCCACCCTTCTATTCATCACGGCCGCCATGACTCCCTACTGCCTACTCACCGGATTCGTTCTCCCCTATGCTCAGAAGGTTCTGCATGCACATGGGGTGGCTTATGAAAGTGCCGAGCTCTACTTTACCGACAACGTGGGCGATATCTTCGGTGGTGCCGTTTTCAGCTTCGTCCTGGTCTACTGGTTTCACCCCTTCGCGATCGTGGCCGCCACATCCTCCTGTTTGGTATTCGTCAGTTTATTGATTCTGGCAAGTGAAGGACGCCGGGCCTTTGTCGTGGCGGCCCTGGTTGCCAGCGCAGCCTTTTACATCGTGGCGCTAGATGGGCACGTGGAGCGGTCCACCCTGAAGGGGCAATATGGAGACATCGAGCGTTACATCGAGTCCCCCTACGGACGGGTCGTTGTCTCCAAAGACGGGCCGCAGCGGACCTTCTGGGAATCGGGGCTGCCGCTTTACTCGGACGAAAATGTGGTCGAGAGCGAAGAGAAGGTTCACTATGCGTTGTGCCAACTGGATCATCTCGAAAACATCCTTTTGATCTCCGGCGGACTGGGAGAGACCATCACGGAAGTGTCCAAGTATGCGCCGAAAGAGATCGACTACGTGGAGCTGGACCCCC
Organism: uncultured delta proteobacterium; assembly: GCA_963830155.1. Classification (GTDB taxonomy): domain Bacteria; phylum Desulfobacterota; class DSM-4660; order Desulfatiglandales; family Desulfatiglandaceae; genus CAWHLE01. The sequence goes on from CAWHLE010000007.1 coordinate 909,961, forward strand.
AGCTCACCCGTACCGCCCTCGAACTGGGGGTCTTGAAGGAGACGCCGTCCTTGACCATCATCAATATGGATGGACGTCAATTCATCAAGACCGCTTCCAGGAAATACGATGCGGTCATCGTGGATCTGCCGGACCCGGATACGTTTCAGCTGAACCGGTTTTTCACCGCCGAGTTCTTTTCCCTGGCAAGGGCGATCTTGACGGATGGGGGGATCCTTTCCTTTGGGGTGGAATACTCCCCCAACTTCATCAGCGACACCCGAAAAGAGAAGCTCTCCATTCTCTTTAACACGGCTCGAAGCCAGTTTTCCCACGTGATGGTCATACCGGGGGAGTCCGCCTACTTCCTTTGCCGAAACGGTCCATTGACGCTGGATGTGGTCGGGCGATTGAAAATGAAGGGTGTAGCAGACGGCCTATGTGGAAGGCTACTACAAAGGGAACGTGACGGAGGATCGACTCAGTCTGATCAAGGAAGGCCTTGGCGCAAGCAGGCTGGTGAACCGCGATTTCGAGCCCCGCCTCATGGCGGTGGTCTTGAAGGACTGGTTCGAGAAATACGGCACCTCGCCAAAGTCCTTCGTGGTGGTGCTCCTCGTTTTTCTGATCGGATATGGGTTATTCCTGAAAAGGGAGGAATACGTCCTTTTTTCGACAGGTTTTGCGGCCATGGGTGCAGAGATGGTCGTCTTGTTCGCCTTCCAGGTCCTTTATGGATATGTCTACTTGCAGATCGGGGCCATCGTTACGGCCTTCCTGCTAGGGCTCTTTCCCGGAGCCTTTGCGGCCCACCGGTTCCGGGGAAAGGAGAAGCTGCGGCTCGGGATTTCGGAGGTCAGCCTGTCCCTCCTGCTGCTTCTCGTCTTCGGCTGGGTCTCGTGTCTGCAAAATGAACCGCCGCCGCTCCTGTTTCTCGTCTTTTGTTTTGTCTTCGCCTTCTGGTGCGGTTTTCAGTTTCCACTCGCGACCCGCCTCATCGGCGAGGCCCAGAGCCCGGCCGCAGGATGTTTGGCGGCAGACCTCACCGGGGCCGCCCTGGGCACCCTTCTCATGGGTGCATGGGTCATCCCGGTCTGGGGCATGCAGGCCGCGGCCGGCCTTTTGATTTTTGTGAAGGTTTCAAGTATGATCTTGTTGTTTTTTCAATGGAAGGTCCAAAAGAGATGATCACCCGGAACATGACTCGAAAGGAATTCCTGCAGTCCCTGGGCATCGGGGGCGCGGCGTTTTTCTGTGCAGCGACCGGATGCCAGTTCTTTGTGCGGCCCGCCTTGGCGGGCGAGGACATCGCAGGGCAAGTATTCAAGAACGATGCGCCCAAAGAGCCCTGGAAATGGAGCAAGGAAGGATTTCACTACGCCACTGACGGAAAGACGGTCCAGTGTCAGGTATGCCCGAACCGGTGCCTCCTCAACCCAGGGGATCGAAGCATCTGCCGGTCCAAGGTCAATATCGGTGGCAAGCTTTACTCGTTGGCCTATGGAAACCCTTGCTCCGTTCATGTGGACCCTATTGAAAAGAAGCCCCTCAATCATTTTTATCCTAGTTCCATGATCTTCTCCATCGCCACCACTGGGTGCAACTTCCGGTGCCTCAACTGCCAGAACTGGGAGATCTCCCAGAAGAAGCCCGAAGAGGTGGACCATGGGGAACTCTTCCCGGATCAGGTCGTCGAAAAGGCCATGTCAAGCCGAATCCCTGCCATCGCCTACACCTATGCGGAACCCGTGACCTTCTATGAGTATGTTTTCGACACAGCGAAGGCCGCCAGGGCCGCAGGGTTGAAAAACGTCCTGGTCTCAAACGGCTTTATCAACAAAGAACCCCTGGTTCGACTCTGCGCTCACCTGAATGCGGCCAATATCAACCTGAAATCCTTTGATGATCACATCTACCGGACCCTCAATGGGGGACGGCTTGCGCCGGTGTTGGAGACCTTCAAGACCCTTCACGATCAGGGCGTGTGGTTCGAGATGACCACGCTCGTTGTCCCCACCTACGTGGACAAGACCGAGATGATCAAGGAGATGTGCGGCTGGATTCTTCGGGAACTGGGGCCGGATTATCCGCTCCATTTCCTCCGATTTTTTCCCCATTACCACCTGAACCGGTTGCCGCCGACCCCCGTCAGCACCCTTGATGGGTTGAGAGACCTGGCGCTCCGTGAGGGGATTCACCATGTCTATGTGGGGAATGTCCCCGGACACAAGGGTGTTCACACCTATTGCCACGGGTGCAAAAGGATCCTCATTGAGCGAAACGGATACCTGATCGCACAGAATCATGTGTTGTCAGGGCGCTGTGCTTTCTGTGGGACGCCCGTCCCGGGGCGGTGGAGTTGAGGCTATACTACTGAGCGCTTCACCGAATTTGGAGCCAGCCCCCTGCGGCTGATAAAGGACAAAAAGCGATCAGCTTAGGTACAATGATTTGTGCCTCATACGATCGAATAGATATCGATCGGTCTGGTGATGCCCTTGATGGGGGTCTCCGGGAGCTTTGTGAGGGAAAAGCCGCCGTTTAAGCCAGCGCACGTCGTACCGCTTGCGATGATCTCGGTCCCAAAGGTCTTGTTGAGCCCTTCAAGGCGTGAAGCCAGGTTGACCGTGTCACCAACCAGGGCGTAAGAAAGCCGATTGGGGCTCCCAATGTTGGCCGCAAGGACTTCCCCCGTGTGGATGCCGATGCCGTGCATTAGCGGTCGCTGTCCCTTTTTCGTGAGTTCGGCGTTTACCTGTCTCAACCTCTGTGCCATCTCCAGCGCTGCCCGCACCGCCAGGAGCGGGTGATCCTCCCTTGCGATGGGCGCCCCGAAAACAGCCTCGATCTCGTCGCCGATGAACTGAAGCACGAGGCCGTGGTGTCGCTGGATGGCATCTTCCATCTCCTTGAAATAAAGATTGATGATTTTCACCACCTCCTTTGGAGGGAGGGCCTCGGTCAACGGGGTGAAATCCCTCAGGTCGGAAAAGAGGACCGTCACCGCCCTGATCTCCCCATCCAGCGGAATGCGTCCTGAGAGTATCTCATCTCTGATCTCTGGCGCCACATACCGGCCGAACATCTCTTTGATCAGGTCTCGCTCCTTCAGTCCTTCGGTCATCTGATTGATCACATCTCCCGTGTAACCGATCTCGTCATTGGAGGTGACGCGCACTTTTGTGTCGAAGTTTCCGCGCCGCACTTCTCTCAGGGCGCCGATGATGCTCCGGAGCGGGCGGGTCAGGTTGCCGGTCACCAGGATCGTCATCCAGATACCCGTAGCGATGAAGACGAGAGAGCTGACCAAGAGGGTCGTGCTCAGACGATCAAGCATTTCCAAAGGATCCTGGGAAGGCGATGCGATCCGACGGATCGTGCCGATGGTGGCGATAAAGGGGATAATGTTGCACCCGAACAACAGGGCCGAAAGACGGGTCCCAATCCGAATCCGAAGGGTTTTTGGGGTCATGAAGAGCCCCCCTTCGGGGAAAAGGAACGGTGCCAACCGGTCCTGAAGAATGTGCTCCAGCACGAAAAAGGCGACGATGCTGGTGATGAGGCCCGTATGGAGATTGAGAAAAAACAAGTAATGGATGGCTTCTACCCCACCTCCCTTCAACCAGGCGAGGATCGGAAATAGGATGGCCGCCAAGAGCCAAATGCCGAAGTCCATGGCGATCAGAAAGAATGGTTCGTTCAGGCACCGCCGGCGCGCCTTGACCGCCAGGTCATCCGAGAGGGCCCGCCCGTTGAACCGGCCATTAAGATAGGCCCGCAGGGGCTGTTCATAGACCAGGGTCAACATGAAACCGACCACAAAGGCAGAGGGCGAGAAAAGTGAATTAATGCGGCTAGCCGTCTGTGCGATTTCCGGCGCAAGCGGCGTCCAGAGTCTTGACAGGAGCATGTTGACACCGAGGCCGACCAGGTTGGACATCATGTTGGCCAGCAGCATGCCGTTTCTCAAGCGAAAGAAATGGACCTTTTCCATTTCAGAGGCCCCCGTTCGAGATCGGTTTTCGTCTTTTTGGTTAGCATAGCGCGAATCCAAAAACGGCTGACTTTGGATTCGCGCCATCAGCCATTAGCTGCCAGCAAAGACTCAGAAAAACAATAGATTAACTGAAAACTGACCGCTGATTTCTGAAAGTTTCATCCGGAAATCTCTGATTTATAGATGGACACGAGTTAGCATAGACCGAAAGCGGTTTTATTGGAAAACATTTCATGAGGGTCTTATTCATGAGGTCATCGGGAATTGGATTTCGGCGGCGGGTGAATTATAATGGCATAAAGCCCTATGGAGGTAGGAAATGGATGATTCTCGTGAATATCCACTCGGCGCCAAGTTGAGCCTGAGGCCGCTGATAGAGCACCTGAAGGCATTAGCGGACTCGGAAACCGGGCCCAAGGCCTGTCGGCCGGAAGAGATCGAGGCATGGATTTCGGAGGCGCCGGAACTGATGGACCCCATCGAAGACCCCGCTCAGCTGGATCTACACAAGGACGTGGTTTCCAGACTCATGGGGTACGTCTTTCCCCCGCTCTTTTGGGAGAATGAAATTGTCGGGGCCATTGTCCCTTTTTCCATGAAGCCGTTTTTCGTCTCGCCCAAATTCCAGAGCCTTTTCATGAGCGGTGAGGGAATGCTTAGGGGCAGGACAAACGTGGATCACGAGTTGTTTGCCCGGGGGCGGGTCATCCGGGCCTTCCTTTTCATCCTGGAGAAGTTTTATGGCATCCGTCAGCGATTCGATTATCCCATCATCCGGATCGTTCCGGACCCGGAAACGGGTCTTGACCGCCATTTCAAGATGAACTTTGATTTCAGGTACGTGGTTGCCCATGCCGTTCGGGAGCCCAAGCGCCTCACAGAGACGGACCGCCGCACGATCCTTGACCATCTCACGGAGCCCGAGGTCCTGGCTCGAATCATTCCTCCGGAGGATTTTGAGCTTCATGGCTTCACACTGCTTCAGGCCATTGATGTGACCCAATCCGAAGTCCTTGCGGCCTTGGAGAGGGATCTCGTGGACCAGAAGACCATGACCTCGGAGGATGGCTTCTCGCGGCTTCAGACCAGGCTCCGGACCTTTTTGGGCAACCCGCGTGTGATGGTGGGCTTGGCAGCCACTCAGGAGGAAGGCGTCCTTATTTTGAACAGGGGCTGTAATTGCATTTTTCTCGATTCCCATCACGTGTCTCTATCGGATTACCAGGGCTCTGTGTTCCAAAAGGCCGTTGGCGGGGAAAACATCGTTTGCACATCCGACCTTCGGGAGGAACCCTCGTCTTCGCCTGTGGACCAAGAGATCTTGGCCTCGGGGCTCAGGTCCCTGCTCGTCGCACCCCTGAAGTACCAGGGCAAGCCCATTGGGGTCCTCCAGTTGGGCTCGCCCGAAGAAGGAGACCTGGGTCCCATGGACGCCTTAATGGCCGAACAAATCCTTCCGCTCTTTTCCATGGCGTTGAAACGGGGTCTGGATCAGCTGGAAAACCAGATCCAGGCGGTAATCAAAGAGAAGTGTACGGCGCTTCACCCCTCGGTGGAGTGGCGATTTCGAAAAGCGGCTTTGGACCATTTGAGACGGGTGCGCAACGGCGAGACTTCTGAGATGGAACCCATCATCTTTAAGGAGACTTACCCCATTTACGGGGTATCCGATATCCGTGGGTCAAGCGTTGAACGCAATCGAGCGATCCAGACCGATCTCACGGAACAGCTGCAATTTGCCCTGAGGATTATCGATGCAGCCGACGAATCCCGTTCTATGACCATTCTGCAAGAATTGGCGAACAACATAAAGGGCCAGTTGGAGTCCGTTCAAAACGGACTGGACGCGGGCGAAGAGCTCGCTGTCGCGAAGTTCATCCGAACCGAGGTGGAGCCCATTTTTCCCCATCTGGAAGGGTTTGGGCCCCATGTGAAGAAAGCGATTGAGACATATAACGGACTCGTGGACGATAGAGTGGGCATGGTCAACCGTTTCAGAAAAGACTACGAAGAGAGCGTCACGCTGTTGAACGAACGCCTGGCCAGATACCTGGACAAGGAAGAGGCTGAGGTTCAGAAGATTTTTCCGCACTACTACGAAAGACATAGAACGGACGGTGTGGATTACCTCATTTACATAGGACAGGCGTTGAATGAACGCGGACAATTCAGTGAGCTCTATCTGAAAAACATCAGACTGTGGCAACTGAAGGTCGCTTGCGGCATGGCCTGGCACACCGCATCACTCAAACCCGGCCTTCCTGTTCCCCTGGAAACCGCCCACTTGATCCTTGTTCAGTTCGCCCCCCTTTCCATCCGTTTCCGATACGACGAAAAGCGTTTCGATGTGGACGGGGCCTATGACGTGCGTCATCAGCTGGTCAAGTCTAGATTGGACAAAGCCATGGTCAAGGGGGTTGAGGAGCGTCTGACCCAACCGGGCAAGGTCGCCATCGTCTACTCGCAGACTGAAGAGGAGGCGGAAATGATGAGGCATATTTCCTTTCTTCAGGCGGAGGGCTATCTGACCACTGATCTTGAAAAGTTGGATCTGGAAGAGCTGCCGGGAGTCCAGGGCCTCAAGGCCCTGAGGGTCGGAGTGGATTTTGATTCACCCGTGAGACTTCAGGTCTTGGGCGGCCCCCGGGGATCAAGTGATCAATCATCAGTGGTCAGGAATCAGTAAGTGCTTTTTACTTCTCAAAAAAGGACACTCCCTGCGGGCCACAAGAGACAATAATTGCCTAATTGTGGTCATACATGGGCAGCCATTTGGACTTTTCATGGGAGTACCAACTCACCGGGTACATCTCCCGGTCTACTTCCCTGATGACTTCATTCTTCAGGGATTGGCCCCTGTAGCGGATCCCTGATACAAAGTGATCCTCGCCCACCCCCAGGTTCGTGAGATCCATGACGATCAAGGCCAGGGCGCCGGGATCAAAGGCCCCTTCCAGATCCCTGCAGAACCGCAGGGTGCCCTTGGCCCAGGACCCTCCGCTCACGGCCACCAGCCCGTGTCGCCGGTCGGGCGGCGATGGGGCGGGAGGTCTGATGACGGCGACATCCTCCAGTCTCAGAAGGAGATGACCCATTTCGTCCACCGGGTCAAAGGGCACGAATTCCATCAGCAGCGTTTCATCCGCCTTCACCTGTATGTCGAAGAGGCCGATGCCGTCCTTTCCGGTCCCAAAACCGATCCCATGGAAGATATCATGGATGTCCCGATAGGAGCGCCACGTGCAGCGTGCACGTTGGGCCATTTTTCCCATGAGGTCATCATCTTCATACCAGATGGATCGGATCCGGTCTGGATTCACGTAGTTGGGTGTCCGCTTGAGGACCCATTCGGGTCGATCATGCCCGGCCTCTTGTGAAAGAAGATGATCGGTGAATGCCTGCTTGAGGGAGAGCGGTATATATCCGCACATGATCTCGCAGACATATCCGTTGACATCCAGTTTCAATGTCTTTGAAGACATGGGCGAATCATGGGGGAGACCCGCACTTCTGTCAATAGTCTTAAGCTCCTCCTAATACTTGCGATTCGTCCGCTTTAAAGACTTGCCAGGCTTAAAAAGTGAGGGCTCTGCGGCAGGCTGTGAAACCCATTATTAGAAAAGTGTGAAGATCCATTCCATGATAGGGATTCGAATTCCACATGCCTGTTTTATCGGGCGCTGAAAACTTTCTTTCGCAGAATTTAAAGAGCTCCCAGGGGTTGGGGTTCCGGCTGTCGTAGCAGAGAGGAGCCGTCAATCGCCCTTCCGTCGCCATTTGACGAAAACCCGCGCGAACCGGGCTTGTTGCCGAGAAGCGTATCGGCGCTTGGCCGGGAGAAGCCGACTGGACCCCGGAATTTGGACAGCGTCAAACCTCGCCTCCGTGTTGAAAGCCGCCGGTGCGGGGGCACGATCGTGCCCATGGCATGTTGTTTGCTAAATGGTAAAACCAGTGATGGCAACCTCCCGACACCCGTGCGATCCATTGGACGCACCGGATGATCCACTGAGAGGCCCGGAAGACAAAAGCAGACAGGTGGGCCGAACCGTTCCGTTTCAGCGCCATCACGAAAGATGCGAGGTCTCGGGGTCGTGATCATCAGAATTCTGAACATCCAGCATCGAATCAACCCGCTCCACATCTATTGCCGCCTGGTTGACGGAGGGCTGGATCGGCGGGTTTCACTGGCCTTCTGCAGGTATTACGAGCACCTGGTGTTTTTCTGGCTGAGACGCGTCCTGAAGACGCTCATGTATTTGCACTTTCTCTTCGACAGGGAATTCACCCTCGAGAGGGTCATCCGCAGAAAATGAGCTCGGTCCCATCGCAATGCGCCTTTTTGGGGATTGAGCGCATGCGATCGGCTGCCAGATGCCTGCCAGTTGGGTGATTCGGGAGGGAGGAAAGGCTATGCGCGAACGGAGAGGTTCGGTCATAGACAGGCGTTCAGGCAAAGACCGGCGGCACGCGAAGGTGGCTTCACATGTGCAGCATGGTGGGGAGGAGAGGCGCGACGGGAGAGAGAGAAGAGACCCGTTCGAGCGGCGTTCGGGATGGGTGAGGGTGAGCCACTGGTTCAGCGTGCTTCCCTGGGGAAACGAACGTGCCCCAACCGAACGACCTGTCTGACCCCACTTCATCCAAAGTCTTTGGGTTGGGACGACCCGTTTAAGGCTTTTTTAAGTGCCCGGCCTGATTTTCGTTGGTCATCATCCGATTTTTTTGAATTCTCCCTACTTTTGAGTTGCAATATGGCCGGGATTGCTTTATCAAGCTAGCAATCCGGGTGAAACGTTCAAACACAACAGCAAGAAAGGAGAGGGACGATGAACAAGGGTGACTTGATCAACGAGGTGGCAAAGGTTGTCAGCACCAAGAAAGAGGCCCAGGCTGCAGTGGAGTGTTTTCTCACTTCCGTCACGAAGGCACTGAAGAAGAAGGAACCGGTGACGCTGGTGGGGTTTGGGACCTTCAAGGTGGACAAGAGGAAGGCCAGGAAAGGCAGAAACCCTCAAACCGGGAAAGAAATCCAGATCAAGGCGAGGAACGTGCCCAAGTTTGTAGCCGGGAAGGCACTGAAGGACACGGTGGCCTGATCAGTAAATCTGTCCCTGACCTGGGATGCCAAAGGCTTAACCAATCTGCGACGCCGGAGAAGGGCTCTTCTTCTCCGGCGTTGGACCTGCCATCGTTTTCTTGATTCCCCAAGAATTCGGTTTTGAATCTGCCGGGCGCCTGTCAACGGATTTGGGGGTTCCACCTCCATCATGCAGCCATATCAACCGTTGCGAAAAATCTGTCCAACCCTGATCGCCCTTTTTCCTGATCGATCTTGCTTTGAATTGGAGACCGAGGAGATAATCCGAGAGATGTATTTCCTGTTTGCCCCTGATTGTTCGGGTCAGAACCTCAGGTTGTCGCTTCTCCGCAAGATTTGAAGATGTTTTGCTGGGGATATCTTGTTCGATTTACTCTCAATAGCGTTTAAGGTCTCGGGCGTCAGGATTTAACCCCTTAGCGGTGAAATTGCGTGCAAAACGGTCACAATTCGAGGTTTCAGGTTTTCCCGCCATGGCGGATTCAGGGGTCAGGCCTGAAACCCGAAAGTTGACACCTGAAACCTGTTTGGTTCCGGCTTGGCCGGGTTGGGGTTTGCTGAAATGTGAACACTGATTTGGTTGCGGCCGAACGTCCGCATGAGGAGGAGGTCACTCAGGTGGCAATGGATGATCGGTCCTTGGAAATTGTTTTCAACCGCAGGATCAGCAGGGAGGTCTTCTTGATGGGCATTCGTTCCACCGAAGTGGTGGCGGATGCCCGACCGGGACAGTTCGTGATGGTTCGCATCGGCGATCGCTCGGACCCGCTGTTGAGGCGGCCCTTCTCCATATGCGGGTGTCGGAATGGCGAGGTTTTCTTGATCCTCTACAAGGTGGTGGGAAGGGGAACGGCCATCATGTCCGGTCTGAAACAGGAGGGTCGCATAGGCGTGTTGGGGCCCCTGGGGAGGGGTTTCGGGACCCCGCCCAAAGGGGCGATGTCTTTCTTGGTGGGCGGCGGCCTTGGGATTGCCCCGCTCTTTTTCATGGCAGAGCGGTTCGGGGCCGAAGACCTGATCTTGGTGGCCGGCGCCCGCACTGCCCACGAGCTCATCTCCCCGAAATGCCTGGACATGGATATGGAGCCGTTGATCGCCACCGACGACGGGACCAGCGGCTTCAAGGGGACCGCGGTTGAGCTCTTTAAAATGAATCTCATGAAGGCGCCTGGAGGCCGAAAGGCAGTCTTTGCCTGTGGTCCGCTGCCCATGTTGAAAGGGCTGTGGTCCCTTGCCTGCCCCGAGAACATCCCCTGTGAGGTTTCGCTGGAGGCCTCCATGGCCTGCGGCCTGGGCGCCTGCCAGGGTTGTGCTGTCAGGGCGGCGAAGGGCCAACCCGAGCCCTATTCCCTGGTCTGTCGCGATGGTCCAGTTTTTGAGGCTTCTACCTTAAATTGGGAGGCGTTATGACCTCAGCGCTCCCTGACATGGCGGTGAGTATCGGCCCCCTCAGGCTCAAGAACCCGGTGCTGTCGGCATCCGGGACCTTTGGCTACGGAGAAATCTACGCCCCCTTCTACGACCCCTCCCTGTTGGGTGGCATCGTGGTCAAGGGTTTGTCATTGAAGCCGCGGGAGGGGAACCCCCCTCCAAGGATCGTGGAGACCCCGTGCGGCATGCTGAATGCCATTGGCCTTGCCAACATCGGTCTTGAACGGTTTCTCGAAGAAGCACTCCCCAGGCTCGAAAAACTGGACACGGTTGTGATCGTGAACATATACGGTCACAGTATTGCCGAATACGGTGCCATGGCCGCGGGACTGAAAGGAGTGAGAGGTGTTTCCGCCCTGGAAGTCAATATCTCATGCCCCAACGTGGATTGCGGAGGGATGGCCTTTGGAACGGATCCGGGTGCGTCCGCGCGGGTCACGGAAGAGGTCGTGAAAAACACCGACAAACCTGTGATCGTGAAACTGTCACCCAATGTGACGGACATCAGGGTGGTGGCCAGGGCGGTTGAAGGTGCAGGAGCCCATGCCCTCTCGCTGATCAACACGCTGACGGGTATGGGCATTGACATCGAGTCCAGAAGGCCAAAGCTGGCAAATGTCGCAGGCGGCCTCTCCGGCCCGGCTATCCGGCCCGTGGCGCTTTACATGGTGTATCAGACGGTGAGGGCGGTTCGAATCCCGGTCATCGGAATCGGTGGAATCGTGGATCACCGTCATGCCATGGAGTTTCTTATTGCGGGTGCCCAGGCGGTGCAGGTCGGGACGGCCAACTTTGTCGACCCCAGGGCCGCGCTCATGATTGTGGAAGGCTTGAGGGCGTATTGCGCAGAAAGGGGGATCCACCGTATCCAGGAGGTGATCGGTTCTTTAAAGACCAGTGGTGACCGGGCGGGTTCAGGGTTCCGATAGCTCCTGGGCCCGGGGCCGACTCATCCGGGTTTTCTCTCGTCTGAACTCAGCAGTTCCTGCGGAAGGCCGCAGTCCGGGTGAATCGCTCAAGTCAGGGCTCGCCACCTTGAAGGTGCGGCACACGGACTTAGATTTTCACTAAGGGGAACGGCCATGAGATTTCTGGAAATCACGATTTTTTTGGTGATCGGTCTCTTTTTGGCCTCCGGTGTGCGGGCGGATATCTACCGGTGGGTCGATCAAGAGGGCGTCGTCCATTTTTCCAACTATTCCCCGGCTGACGGTGCGGAGGTCTTCCTGAAGGAGACCAATGACACAGGGCAGCAGCGTTCAGCGAGAGACACGGAAACCACTGAGGAAGTGGTTGCGGCTGCGCGGCAGGAAATGGAGCGGGTCCTACAAGAGGAAAGGCAGCGCGAAATGGACAGGAAGCTGGATGAGCTGTTGAGAAGATCTGAGGATGCGGAAGCGCGTCTGGCCGCCGCTGAGGCATCCGCAGCACAGGCCAGGGAACTGGCTCAAGAGGCCCTGGCCGAAAACGGAAATGACAACGGCCCCGACGTGATTTATGTGGCGCAGCCAACCGGCTATGTGCCGGATTACCCCCTATTTTTCAGCGATTATTGCCTGGGTTACGGCGTAAGGAGATTTCCTGGATCCTTGCGCAGCAGCCATTCCTTCCGCCCGATTATTGACCACGATCGTCTCAGGCAGTTCCCCCGCCACACGTTTGTAGCTCAGCCCTCTTTCAATAGCCGGTTTGATGGCTTGACCCAGCACAGGAGCTATCGCACCATCCCCTCCCGATCCGGTTTTCATAGCACGGTCAACCAGACTTCCCACGGATTCTACAGTAGTGGCCGCGGCAGATGGTGAATATCAGACCCTCTCCTTGAATTCAGTACCAAGAAGGCCTTCAGGACGGATGAGAAGGACAAGTATGATGATGAGAAAGGCAAGGGTGTTCTTGAAGGCTATGGAGATGAAGCCTCCTGCGAGGCTCTCCGCCACCCCCAGGATCAAACCGCCGACAATGGCACCCGGCAGACTGTTGAGCCCTCCGAGGATGGCGGCCGCAAACCCCTTGAGGAAGGGCTCCAGCATGAAGAAAGGGTCCAGCAGCAGGGCAGGGGCCAGAAACAGGCCTGCCAGAACACCCAGGATCGACGCGAGTCCCCAGCTCAAGGCCAGGATTCGTCGAGTCGGGATTCCCATGGTTTGAGCCGCTTGCAGGTTCTCGGAGGTGGCGCGCATGGCAAGCCCAAGGCGGGTCTTTTGGACCAGCGCGTAAAAGAGAAGGCTCGCCAGGAGACCCAGGATCAAGGTGCCAAGGCTGAGCTGACTGATCACCACACCCAAGATGCGGTACGTCTTGGTGTCTGAGAGGAAGAAGGGGAAAGACTGGATCTCCGTTCCTCCGAAATAGGATATTAATCCCTGGAGGATCAGGCCCAGGCCAAGGGTAAGTATGATCTGACCCAGTTGCGTGGCCTCACGGCGTTGGGCGGGCACAAGCACCAAAAAGTAGAACAGCATGGCCAGCGCAGCGCCGAAGAGCAGTGCCAGAACAAAGGCGGCGGCCAAGGGCACATTCAGACCCAAGAGCCCAAAGGCGATGAAGGTGCCCGCCGTGGCCACGTCCCCGTGGGCGAAATTGAGGATCCGCGTCGACCGGTAGATGAGTGCCAAACCCAGCGCAACAAGGGCGTAAACGCTGCCGGTTGATAGCCCGGAAATCATATATTGCAGGAATGGAGTCACGGATTCATCCTTTCACTGGCTAATGTCCATCCATAAATTGGGGATTTCTGGATGGAGCTTTCAGCGGTCAGCGCTACCTGAACGGCCAATTCCGAAAATAGAGCCTCATTTTGATCCATCTGCCGTTTAGCCCCAGGGGTTCGAAGATCAGCACGAGGAGGATGACCACGCCGAACACGACCGGGACCATCTCCTTCAGGCCGCTGAACAGTTGAGGTACGATGATGACGAAGGCCGCGCCCATGATGGATCCCTCCACCGAGGCGAGCCCCCCTACGATGACGGCCACAAACAGGGTGATGGATTCCATGAACGTGAACATGTTGGGTTCCAGGTATCCGATGAGAAGGGCGTAAAGGCCGCCCTGAATTCCGGTGTATAGGGAGCTGATGGCGAAAGAGAGCAGTTTGTAGCGAGTCAGATTCACGCCGATCACTTCCGCAGCGATGTCGTTGTCCCGGATGGCAATGAAGGCCCGTCCCATGTAGGAGGAGAGGATGTTGTATGAAATGATCGTGAAGAGGAAGACCACCGCAAAATTGAAATAGTAGTTGAAGGTTATGGCGGAGAGCCCCCATACCGGCGAAATCTTTGTGACAACCAGACCCATGCGGCCGCCGGACAGAAGCTCGGAATTGACGAAGACCTGATAGACGGCGATCCCAAACCCCATGGTCGCAATGGCCAGGTAGGGCCCCTTAAGTCGAAGAGAGGGAAATCCCACCAGAAGCCCGAAGAGCCCCGAGACGAGGCCTGCAGCCATGAGGCACAAGGGCCAGGGGATGCCAATCCGGCTCAGGTGGCCGAAGGTGAAAGCGCCGATGGCCAGGAATCCCGCCTGTCCGAAAGAGATCTGCCCCGTGTAGCCGATCAGCAGGTTCTGGCCCTGGACCCCCACCGCGTAAATAAAAATGATCGTGGCGATGTAGGTCACATGATCGGGGGCGTACCACGGGAGGAGGATCAAAACCAACAAAAGCCCCCCAACCCATACCCGTGTCCAGGGCCTTCGAATCAACCGGAGTTCTTCGCCGTAGCTCTCGATGAGATCCATTTCAACAACATCCCAATTCCTGGAGACGGAAATCCGAAATCCGAATCCCGCAGGTCCGCGGGACAAATATCGAAATCCGGCACAATCACGCCAAGGCGTGACAAATGAGCAAAATACGAATGATCAAAACGGAAAAGACACAGTATTCGGCCATGGTTTGTCCGACGCACTAGCCCCCATAGAGCCTTTGGATCAGGTCCTGATAGCGCTTTTCCAGGAAGCGACGTTTGACCTTCTTGGTTGGGGTCACGTCACCGTCCTCTTCGTAGAACCGTCGGGGCAGCAAGGCGAACCGCTTGATGGTCTCCACCTTGGAGAGGGTCTTGTTCACTTTTGAGACCTCCCCGTCGATCAGCTTGTTGATCTCGGGGTTCTGGGTCAGGTCCGCAAAGGTCGTAAAGGGTATCCGGTGGTCCTGGGCGTATTTGGTCACGTTGTCTTCATCGATCAGAATGAGGGCCACAAGATATTTCTTCCCTTCCCCGATCACGACCCCATCTTGAATATAGGGGCTGAATTTCAGCTTGTTCTCAATGAAGGCGGGCGTAATGTTCTTGCCCCCGGCGGTGATGATGATGTCCTTTTTGCGGTCAAGGATTTTCAGGTACCCGTCCACCATCGCCCCCACGTCCCCGGTGTGGAGCCAGCCGTCCTTGATGGTTTCCGAGGTGAGCTCGGAGTCTTTGTAGTACCCCTGAAAGACGCCTGGCCCCCGTGCCAGGATTTCTCCATCCTCGGCAATTTTCACTTCGACCCCTGGGACAGGCTCTCCCACGTAGCCCCATCGCGGACGATTCAAGTGCTGGACGGCGATCACACCGGTGGACTCCGTCTGGCCATAGCCTTCCCGCAGCGGGATGCCCAGGGCGTTGTAGTATTGGAAAAGCTCCGGAGAAGCCGGCGCTGCCCCGCAGACTGCCAGTCTCACCCGTTCGAACCCGAGCTGCCTTTTGAGGTGATAGAGGACGAGCCAGTAAAGCGGCCAGTAAGCCAAGGACAGAAAGATCCGCGCCCTGCTTCCTTTTTCGCTCCGGACGTAGCGAAGACCCACCCCGACAGCCATTCGGTAAAGCGCCCGCTTCAAAGGCGTCGAATCGGACATCCGGATCTCCATCATGGATAGGAATTTCTCCCAGATCCGGGGGACGCTGCAGAATACCGTGGGAGACACCTCCCTCAGATTGTGTGCCAACGTCTCCATGCTCTCCACAAAGCTCACGGTCCCCCCGGCCCAGATCGCCTGGAAAAGTGAGATCAGATTCTCGTAGATATGGGCCAGTGGCAGATAAGACAGCATTTCGTCTCTTGCGCGAAAGGGGTAGACCGTCGCAAAAGACGCCGTGATCTCAAGAATGTTGTGGTGTGAGATCATGGCCCCTTTTGGGCGACCCGTCGTGCCCGACGTGTAGATCATCATGGCCGTGTCGTGGACATCGATTTGAGCCAACCTTTCCGAAACCGCTTCGGGGCGGCTTTCCAGATAGCGCCGCCCTGTCTCCATGAAATCGCTGAAATAGGATATGGAAGGATGTGAGAACCCCCACAGTCCTTTGGGGTCCCACACGATCACCCCAAGGACCTTTAAATCCGGGAGGATCTGGAGCACCTTGTCCACCTGTTCTTCGTTTTCCACAAAGAGGACCCTGGAGTCGGAGTGGCCAACCACATAGGCCACCTGATCCGGCGCCGAAGTCGGATAGACGCCGCATGTGACCCCGCCGACCGTCATGGTGGCCAGGTGGCAGATCAGCCACTCGGGGCGGTTGTCTCCGAGGATTGCCACGCGGTCGCCCTTTTGAACCCCCATGGACACGAGGCCTGCTGCGGCTTCCCGGACCCGCTGACCATATTCCGCCCAGCTGATGCGGTTCCAGATGCCGTATTCCTTCCGTCTCAGGGCCGTCCGTTCCTGCTGCTTCTGGACCTGTCTGAAAAACAGGGAAGGAAAGCTCGTCACCGTTTCCGTCACCATGTCCTCCGCTTCTTGTAGAGCCGCCATCCTTTCGGAGATTGGGTATCACCGCCGATGCCCAGGTAGAGCTCGCGGACATCTTCATTTTCCCGCAGATCCTTGGAAGTCCCTTCGAGAACGATTCGACCGGACTCCATGATGTATCCGAAGTCGGCGATACCGAGGGCCATCTTGGCGTTCTGCTCGACCAGGAGGATCGTTGTCCCTGAATGGCTGATGCTGGAAAGGGCCTCATAGACCTGGCGCGCGATTTTGGGTGCGAGCCCGAGGGAGGGTTCGTCAAGCATCAGGAGTTTCGGTCGCCGCAGCATGGCCCTTGCGATGGCGAGCATCTGCTGTTCACCGCCCGACAGGGTCTCGGCCTGCTGGCCGGCCCTGGCCTTGAGAATGGGAAAAAGGCGAAACAGGGACTCCAGGTCGGTCTGGATTCCTCCGTCTTTGCGGCCCCAACATCCTAAGTCAAGGTTCTCCCGAACGGTGAGCTCCCTGAAGAGGCCCCGGTCCTCGGGCACATAGACGATCCCGAGACCTGCGATCCTCTCAGGGGGCAACCGGTGAATCTTCCTGTCCATGAATTCGATGGTCCCCTTTTTGGGCTGGTCCTTGAGCAGCCCCGCAATGGTCTTGAGCAAGGTGGTCTTGCCTGCCCCGTTGGGGCCAAGGACTGCGAAGACCTCTCTTTCTTTCACCTCCAGAGAGAGCCCGTGGAGCGCGTAGATCCGGTCGTAGTAAAGCGTTTCAATGCTCGTAATTTTGAGGAGCGGCGTCATAATCAGAGCTCGGAATTATTCCCCCAAATAGGCCTTAATGACCTCGGGCGTCCTCTGGACCTGCTCCGGGTTCCCCTGGGCGATCTTCTTGCCGTAGTCCATGACGATCATTCTGTCTGCCAGTTTGGAGGCGATGCGGAGATCGTGCTCAACGAGCAGGACCGCCGTCTTGTAACGGCCTCGGGTCTCCATGATGCGGTAGGCGGTTTCTTCCTTTTCCTCGGCCGTCAGGCCTGCGATGGGCTCGTCGAGGAGAAGGAGCCTGGGTTCCGTTGCAAGGGCCCGGCCCATTTCCACCCGCTTTTGCACACCGTAGGGACAGTCGGACACCCTGGCCTGTCTGTATGGCTGAAGATCCAGGAATTCGATGATCTCCTCCACCACTTTTCGATGGCGGATTTCTTCTTTTCTGAGCCGCAGGACGGCGTTGATCGGATTTTTCCGGAACTTGATGTGGCGGCCCAGGAGGAGATTGTCGAGCACCGTCATGTGGAGGAACAGGCGCAGATTCTGAAAGGTCCGGGCGATTCCCTTTGAGGTGATCGCATCCGGAGAGAGCCCCATGAGGCTCTCTCCGGCGAAGCGAATCTCTCCGCCACTCGGCCTGTAGACGCCGGATACGCAGTTAAAGAAGGTGGTCTTTCCCGATCCGTTTGGGCCGATGACGGAAAGGATTTCCTCTGGCTCGAGCTGAAGGTCGATGCCAGCAAGGGCCTGAATACCGCCGAAGCTGATATAGAGACCCCTTACGTCAAGCAACGGCGCCTTGTGGGCCGGCCCAGTCCGCATTTGCATGAGATGTCCATCTAGAAATGGGGTCTGAAGATCGTGAAAGGCTCCAGCGGAACGTGCTTGCCGCCCTTGGCCTGACCCATCCGTGAGGCGTTGTTCCCGTGATGGCGGTCCGGCCCGTAGGTCACGGGGGCCCCTACGCCTTCCGGCGTCCAGTCCTTGATCATTTCCATCCCCTTGACCAAGGAGGCCGGCGTGAGGTCACGTCCTGCGTTTTTGAGGCCTTGGACCATGTGCATCATCGACATGGCCCCGAAGAGGCCCAGGTATTCCTTGCCGGCGAGCTTTGGGTCATATTTCTTGAGGATCTCCACCACCTTGTCCGCGTTCGGCTCGGAGCCGGGCACGCCGGAATTCCCGGGAAGGGCGATAAAGGTCCCTTCCCAGGCATCACCGGCGATTTTGTACATGATGGGGTCTCCCAGCGTGAAGGTGGTGAGCACCTTGGGTCGGTAGCCGATCTTTGCCATTTCCTTCAAAATGAGCGCGCCGTGGGTCATGGTCGGATAGAGGATGGCCGTATCGGCCCCGGTCTCCTTCATGTTGATGGCGTGGGTGGAAAGCGCCCGCTCGGTGACTTCGTAGGGGACGGCGCCTGCCAGCTGCGCTTTGCCCCCGGAGGCCTCGATGGCCTTTTTGACACCTGCCATGGCCCCCTTTCCGTAGTCGTCATTTTGATAGAACAGGGCGATCTTCTTAGCCCCGAGCTTCCCGATGGCGTAGCGCGTTATGTATTCGGCCTCGTCTTCATAGTCGGGGTAGGCAATAAAAATGTTGTGGAGCCGTTCCTTGGGCAGCCTCTCCCAGATTCTCACATCCGCGTAGGCCGTGATCAGGGGGATGTTGTTATCCGGGAAGAAATCCTTGGAGGCATTGGCGATGGCGGTGCCAAGCAGACCGCACACCGCAAAGATGTTGCCCTTCATTTCCTGAAGGTTGGCGAGGGCGCGCGCGGGGTTATAGCCGTCGTCCTTGAGAATGACCTTGATTTTCCGGCCGTGGACGCCGCCCTGATCATTGATGTAGTCGGCCCAGGCCTTCCCGCCAAGCCCTGTGACCCCCCAGAGCGCAGCGGGCCCCGAAAGCGGCGTGGTCCATCCAATCACCACCTCATTGTCGGTGACGCCGGCGACCGTCTGCTGAGCGAGGGAATAGGAAGGGAAGAGAAAAGCGACAACGATGAGCCATCCAACCCACAAACTGACTTTCCTCATGGCGACCTCCTGATTGCGTTAAGGTTTAATGGACTAAAGGCTCAAAAGGAGCCTGGTCTTCCCGCATGAGGTATGGTCCACAAGGGCCGCAGAATCACGCCCTCTGGTATGGGTCAGCAAAAACCGGTGAAACGATGAAAAGCCCCTTTTCCCCGCTTCCTGGCAAAAGAGACGAACGCAGGGCGAGTATAGGGGGCCGCCAGCGTCCGGTCAACCCATTTCAGCGAAAAGCGGGACGCTTCCGTACCGGCTTTCCTTGCAACTAAATGAGCGTCGTATCCTTTGTGGGCCGCAAGGGGGTGTCCCTTTTCTGAGCCGCAACATATGTCTCAGCGTGTATTAACGGCACCAAGTCCCCTGATTTATTTCCAGACAGCCCCAAGAGGGAGCCTTTCCAGCATGGGCCGTCTCTTGTGCCTTCCCGAGACACCCGCTGGGTTTTGGAGGCGTTCCAAAGGCTTCGAACGAATGGAGTTGCGGCTCTAAAAAGGGACACCTCCCTGCGGCTGGGTCCAGATTAGGTGAATCGCTCAATTTGGGTTGCACCATCGTGCCTACAACAAGTGCTTCGAAATGATTTCCTTCATGATCTCCTGGGTGCCCCCGCCGATGGAGAGGATCCGGTTGTCACGGTAGAGCCTCTCGACGAGATACTCGCGCATGTAACCGCACCCTCCATGGATCTGGACCGCGTCATGGGTGACACGGTCGCTCACCATGCAGGCGAAGTTCTTGGCCATGGAAATCTCCTTGATCTGGCAGCTGCCTGATGCCATCTTCGCCGCGATCCTGTACGTGAACTCGCGGCTTGCTTCCACCAGGGTGGCCATATCGGCCAGTTTGTGGCGCGTCACCTGGAAGCCCGCAAGGGGCCTGCCGAATGCCTCCCTCTCCTTTGCATACCGGATGGATTCCTCCAGGGCCATGAGCGCTGTCATGTTGGCCATTACGCAGAGTTGCAGCCTTTCAGTCTGAAAATTCGCCATGATGCCGTAAAAGCCCTTGCCCTCGTCACCAAGCAGGTTCTCGGCCGGAACCTTGCAGTCGTCGAAATAGATCTGGGCCGTATCGGATGCCCACCAGCCCATCTTCTTGAGCCTTTGAGAGACACTGTACCCTGGCCTGGACGATTCGATTACTAACAGGCTGATCCCGCCATATCCCTCGCCGCCCGTCCGGACGGCACAGGTCAACTGCTCGGCCCTCACCCCGCTCGTGATGAACGTCTTGCTTCCATTGACCCTGTAGACCTCGCCCTCTCTCACGGCCCGGGTCCGGATGGAGGCCACATCGGAGCCCGCGTTGGGTTCGGTGATCCCGAGCGCGGCGATTCGCTCCCCCCTGAGCACGGGCGGGACAAACCGGGACTTCTGTTCCTCCGTCCCGAGGGAGAGAATGGGCGGGATGGCGATGTCGAGCGATCCGAGACCCGCTGCGACGCCGCCGGACCCGCAACGCATCAATTCCTCCGACGAGGCGATCTTGCAGAAAAGGTCACCACCGGCCCCGCCATAGGCCTCCGGGTATCCGATGCCCAGGATGCCTGCATCCCCCGCCTTCGTGTAAAGGGTCCTGGGGAACGCCCCCTTTTCCTCCCACTCTTCCACGAACGGACGGATTTCCCGTTCCACAAATCGGCGGACCGTCTCGCGGATCATGCGATGGGTCTCATCGAAGTAGGTCTGGTAGGGAGGCATGATAAAATACAGGTTCAAGGTTCAGGGTTCAAGGCTTAACAAGAGAACACAACTACAGATAAAACACGGGTTCAGGGTTCAAGGTTCAGGGCGCAACCAGAAAACACAACTACGGAAAAACGCGCGAGGCGAAAAACATCTGTTCTCCATAATGGTTCCAAACACGGGGGCCGCTAAAACGAAAAAAGCTCTGGGACCCTTTGGGCCAGAATGATGTCGCCGCTGGCCCTGAGGTTGCCGCTGACGAAGCTCTGCGTGCCGGTGGTCTGTTTGTTGACGATGGCAAGAAACGTCTTTCCGGACATGGTCAGCTTGGTGGTGGGGGAGGCATGCCTGCCGTCTTGGATCTGGCATGTCCCGCCTTTGATGGTGGCAACCCAGTTTCCACCCCCTTTGCCCGTGATCTCGAACTGGATGATCGCGTTCATTGTCTTGGTTGTCTTGGCGTTAAAGATCCCCGGCATCTTCTCAAAGGTCTCTTTCACGCTCTTATAAGCCATGTCCTCATCCCTTTTGACCTTTGGTGGGGTCTTTTGGGGTGGGACGACCAGCGCCTCTCCTTCGGCAATGGATTCACGTCGCTGGTTTGCCCACTTGAGTTTCAAACGGACCCACTTGGTTTTTTCGACCTTTTCGGCGACCGTAGCGGTAGCCGTCACGGTATCTCCGAAATAGGTCGGTCGTTTGAACCGGCATGTGATCTCAACAAGGATGGTCCCGAGACCTGGGAGTTTCATCCCCAGCACGGGGGCAATCAGGCTTTGAGGGAGTGCGCCATGCGCAATCCGTGTCCCAAAAACCGTCTCTTTGGCGTACGACTCGTCTACATGGAGAGGGTTGAAATCGCCGCTGATCCCGGCAAAGAGGTAGACGTCGGTTTCCGTAATGGTCTTCGTGAAACTGGCCTCCTCGCCGACCTCCAACTCCTCATAAGTTTTCCCGATGCTTGTCATATCTCGTTCTTCCTCTAACCTTGAACCTTGCCCCTGTCCTTCATCGCCCCTGTACCCTGCACCTTGTACCTTGTACCTTGTACCTGTCCGTCATCTGTTCCTCAGCCCCAGTCTTTCCCTGCAGACTTCAACGGTCGCCACTTTCCTTCCCTGGTCCCGGATCATCCTGGCCGCCTTTTCCACCAGTTCGCCATTGGAGCGCGCCATGACCCCAGGGGCGAGGTAGAAGTTGTCTTCCAGGCCTACCCGCACGTTTCCACCGAGCGCAACGGCCGCTGCTACCATGCGCCACTGGTCGTGGCTGATGCCGATGACCTCCCAATCACTCGTGGGGGGCAGGATCCTCACCTGGTGGGCCAGATTCTCTGCTGTGGGGGGCATGCCGCCCAGCACGCCCATGATCAGGCTGAACTGGTAGGGGGGAGAAAGCAAGCCCATGTGGATCAGAGGAAAGCAGTTTCCGATGTGGCCCGAGTCGAAACACTCCATTTCGGGTTTGACGCCTTGTTCCTTCATGGCGGAAACCAGGGGGACGATCTCTGAGAAGGGATTGGCGAAGACGAAGTCGAACACGAAGGACTTTCTGCCCTCATGATACTTGGCGTAGTTCATGGAACCCATGTTGAGGGCTGCAACCGCCGGCTTGATGGCCACGACCGGGGCGATCTTCTTCTCCACCGGGATTCCAACGGCGCCCGTTGAGAAGTTGATGATGACCGGGCAGGCCACGGTCACCGCCTCGTAGATATTGCGGTAGTCTTCCACCTCGTGACTGGGCGTCCCATCCGGCTTTCGCGCGTGGATGTGGACGGCTGCCGCGCCGGCCTCATGGGCCCGTTTCGCCTCGCTGGCGTATTCCTCCGGCGTATAGGGAATGGCAGGACACTGGTTGCGGTTGGCCACGACGCCTGAAAGGGCGCAGGTGATCATGCAAGGACGTTCGTAGTCGTGGTTTTCAGAGACCCAGAAAGCGCTCATGGCTTACCTCCCTTTCCCATTCCTAACCCGGACAAGCCGGAACCAAATAGGTTCCAGATGTCAGGTTTCGGGTTTCAGGCATGACCCTTGAACACCGAACACTGAAACCTGAACTCTAAAATCCTGACCCTTTTGCGCCCGATTTCACAGTTAAGGCACTAACTCCGCCCTCCCGCTTTCCCAAATCACTTCCCCTTGAACCGCGGTTCCCGCTTTTCCATGAAGGCCGCCATGCCCTCCCTGGCGTCTTCGGTTGCGATGACACGGCTGAGGGCCTCGCAAAGGGCGTCGACCCCCTCGTCAAAGTGCACGTCATCCATGGCACGGAAGGCTTCCTTGCCGATTTGATAGGCGATCGGGCTCCTGGAAGTCAAGAGCCTTAGTGTCTCATTCACCGCCTCATCGAGGCGATCAGGCGCTACGGACCGCGTGATCAACCCCATTTCCTCCGCCTCAGGGGCTGAGACCCGGCGTCCCGTCAGGACCATGTCCATGGCCTTTTTCCGCGGAAGGTCGCGAAGGATCAAGGCCCCGATCATCATGGGAAAGATCCCCACATTGACCTCCGGCGTGCTGAAAAAGGTATCATCCCGGGCAATGACGATGTCACAGGACATCATGAGCCCCAGCCCGCCCGCCAGGCAGTGGCCGTTGACGCGGGCAACCAGGGGCTTGGGGAAGTGGGACATTTCCTTCAGCAGCCTGGCGTAGCTCCTGGCACCCCGCCCTACGGCGGGGTCCTCGCCCTCCTTGGCGAGGGTTACGGCCAGGTCCGCGCCTGAACAGAAGACCTTTTGCCCGACCGCGGTGATGCAGAGCGCCCGGACATCCGGGTCATGACGGGCACGCTCCAGGCCCTCCAGAAAGCCGGCGACCATTTCCTGGCTGATGGCATTCCGCCGGTTTTCGCGATTGATGGTCAGGAATGCCACTTTTTCCCTGACCTCAAAGAGAAGATCTTCACTCATGGAGTTTCCCCTCTTCCTGGATTTCCACCAGCCTGTCGCCGGGTGCGACCTTTGCATTCAGGGTGGTAAGCACCCGCAGAACCCTTCCAGCCTTTGGTGCGGCAAGCGTTGTCTCCATCTTCATGGCGCTGACCACGATCAGCCCTTGCCCCCGGGCCACAAGATCGCCCTCCTTCACAAGAATCCGGACCACGATGGCGGGCATGGGCGGGGTGACGTGGCCTGCGCTTTCCTGGTGAGAACGGTTTGACCTTGTTCGTGTTTGCCCTTCGTCCGTGACGCGGTAGACCTGCCCGTTCAGGAAAATCTCTTTGGTTTGGCCCTGCCTCAGGACCATGGCCCTGGTCGCCTTTCCGTTAATCCGGAGGTGATAGAAGCCGTCCCAGACCCGGCTCGATCTGACACTGAAACCCTTTTGGTCCACCCGCACCAAAAGGGTTTGATCAGGGTCCGTCTGTCCCGCTTCAACCTGTTTGGTCTCATCCTGAACCCTCAGAGAAAATTTCATGGCTCTCCTTGAGCGACATCCGGCTCGATCAAATCTGCCAATCCCCCAACCGCTGCCAGGGGGTCGGCCGGTGTGCGGCCGCACTCGCAGCGTTTCTCTCCGGGCCGCCCGCCATTTCGTCCACGATATAGGCAATCCGCGCCAATTCCGATTCAGCGCCGGATGGCCGCCATCCGGGGAAAAAGGTCTCGATAAAGTCGGTGCTCGTCTTTCCCTCTGCAAACGGTGCGCTCCTCACCACATCCAGGAGAAAGGGGATGGTCGTTCGGATTCCGAGAATCGCGTATGCTTCCAGGGCTCGGATCATGCGTGTTCGGGCCGCCTCGCGGTTTTCCGCGAAGGCGACCAGTTTGCTGAGGATGGGGTCGTATTCCATGGGCACCTCGAAGCCCTGGTAGATCCCACAGTCGTTCCGGATGCCGGGGCCTGAAGGCTCCTTCATCAAGGCTACCCGTCCCGGCGAGGGATAGAAGCTGGACTCCGGGTCTTCTGCGTAGATCCGGCACTCGATGGCATGTCCCCTCTGGGCGATGTCTGCCTGTCCAAAGGGGAGGGGGTTTCCGGCCGCGATCTCCAACTGCTGGCGGACCAGATCCAGGCCGGTCGTCATCTCTGTGATGGGGTGCTCCACCTGGAGCCGGGTGTTGACCTCAAGGAAGTAGAAGGCGTCGCTTTGATCCAAGAGAAATTCAACGGTCCCTGCGTTCACATAGCCGGATGCCCTGGCCGCTGAGACCGCGGCCAGGCCCATGCGGCTCCGAAGCTCCGGGGTGAGGGCAGGGCTTGGTGTTTCCTCGACGATCTTCTGGTGCCGCCGTTGGATGGAGCACTCCCGCTCAAAGAGATGGACCACGTTGCCGGCGCGGTCCGCAAGGATCTGAAATTCAACATGGCGGGGGGAGGGAATCATCTTCTCCAGATAAAGGGCGCCATCCCCGAAGGCCTTCAGGGCCTCGCTCGCTGCGGAAGTACACGCCTCTTCCATGGCGGCTTCGTCCCACACGGTTCGCATGCCTTTGCCCCCGCCGCCGGCCACGGCCTTGACGAGGACCGGGTACCCCATGCAGTTGGCCTCGCTTCGCAGGGCCGACGGCGCTTGTGTTGCCGCCATCATGCCGGGGATCACGGGCACGCCGGCTGCCGCCATGATCTCACGGGCCCGGGTCTTGCTCCCTAGATCCCGAATCACCTGGGCGGGCGGGCCTACGAACACGACCCCCGCTGATTCACAAGCCTCTGCAAAGTCACCGTTTTCGGCCAGGAAACCGTACCCCGGGTGGATCGCCTCTGCGCCGCACTGTTTTGCCGCCTCAAGGATCCGCTCCATGTGGAGGTAGCTCTCGGAAGGATCAGAGGGGCCAAGAAAGACCGCCTCGTCCGCCTCCAGGACGTGCAAGGCCAGCCGGTCCGCTTCCGAATAGACTGCAACCGTCTCGATCCCCATCTCTTTGCAGGTCCTCATGATTCGGACCGCGATTTCCCCCCTGTTGGCGATGAGCACCTTTTTGAACATTTTCCACCTTGCGCCAGGCAAGCTCACAGCTGATAGCTCATAGTCGCATCCGCCCATAGGGATGCGTTTTTGCGTGCGCCTTGAGCCGTGCGCCGCGCAGTTATTTACATCCTGAACGTTCCGTATCCGTAGACATCGTGACGGATCGGTGCGTTGAGCGCGGCCGAGATGGCAAGACCCAGCACATCGCGCGTCTTTGCTGGGTCCAGGATACCGTCGTCCCACATGTTGGCGGTCGAGTAATAGGCGTTGCCCTCCCGTTCGGCCGCGGCCATGATCGGGTCCTTGATCTGACGCACCACTTCCTCTGGAAGGGGAGGCTGACCTTCCCGCACCAGTTGGTCATTCTTGACCGTGATCAATACGTCTGCAGCCTGCTCTCCGCCCATGACCCCGATCTGTGCATTGGGCCACATCCAGAGAAAACGGGGTCCGTAGGCCCGGCCGCACATGCCGTAGTTCCCGGCCCCGAATGAGGCCCCGATCATCACGGTGAACTTGGGGACCGTTGCCGTGGCCACCGCGTTCACCATCTTGTGGCCGTCCTTGGTGATCCCCACACGCTCATACTCCTTGCCGATGATAAAGCCGTTGATGTTCTGAAGAAAGACGAGTGGGATCTCTCGCTTGTCGCAGAGCTGTATGAACTGGGTGGCCTTGAGCGAGCTGTCCGAGAAAAGGATCCCGTTGTTCCCCAGGATGCCCACAGGGTAGCCGTGGATGTAAGCCCATCCGCAGACCAGTGTCGGACCGTACAGACGCTTGAATTCCAGAAACTCGCTCCCGTCCACCATGCGGGCGATGACCTCGCGCACGTCGTAGGGGATGCTCAGCTTTTTCGGGACGATACCGTAGATCTCCCTGGGGTCGTGTAAGGGCGGTTTCGGGTCCCGCATCCCGATTTCCGTCTTGCGGGCCGGTGGAAGGTTTCGGACGATCTGCCGAATGATTTCGATACAGTGTTCATCGTCTTCGGCAAAGTAGTCCGAAACGCCTGACTGGCGACAGTGGACATCGGCCCCGCCCAGTTCGTCGGCGGTCACCTCTTCACCTGTGGCGGCGCGCACAAGGGGGGGGCCTCCCAGGAAGATCGCGCCTGTCCCCTTCACATGCACCACTTCGTCGCTCATGGCAGGGATGTAGGCGGCGCCCGCCGTGCAAAGCCCCATGACCGCGCAGATCTGGGGGATCCCCATCTTGGAGATGACCGCCTGGTTGTAAAAGGTGCGTCCTCCGTCGTCTGCATCCGGAAAAATCTCTGATTGAAGGGGCAGATAGGCACCGCCCGAGTCCACCAGATAGATGAGAGGCAGCCGGTTTTCCATGGTGATGGTCTGGGTGCGGAGGCCCTTTTTGACCCCCATGGGATAAATGGTCCCACCCTTGATCATGGCGTCGTTGGCGTGGACAATGACCTCCCTGCCTTCCACGATGCCGATGCCTGTAACGATCCCGGCCCCGTGAACCCCCTGGTCGTACATGCCACGGGCGGCGAGGGGGGCGATTTCGAGGAAGGGGGTGTTCCTGTCGAGCAGGAGCTCCAGTCGCTTGCGGACCGGCAGCTTGTTTTGCTCCGACATCCTGGCCCGGGCCTTCTCGGAGCGCTGGTTCCGGGCGATCTCGAGTTCTTTGCGGAGGTCCGCCACCAGGGCCTCCATGGCCCTGTAGTTTTCCTTGTATTCCTCACTGCTGGTATCAATGCTCGTTTCGATAATATCCATAAAAGTTCACCACGAAGGGCACGAAGGGCACGAAGGGCACGAAGAAAGACCTGAAGGTCTAAAGGACCATTCGGGTTATGCCATTCTTTAGAACTGTTACGTTGAAGTTGATCAGTAAGCCGACAGAAATATTTGCGAGTTTCATATATGTAAGTAACTGGGCCTGATGAATAGGCAGAATTTTATCTACGCTCTTGAGCTCAACGATCAATTCCCTGTCAACAAGAAGGTCCACCCGGTATCCACAATCGAGTTTGATATCCTTGTAAAGAACGGGGATCGGCTGCTGCGACTTGAAGGGAATCCTCGCAAGGCCCAACTCGTATGCCAAACATTGCTCATAGGTTGACTCCAAGAGACCCGGTCCGAGGTTCTTGTGGACTTCCAGTGCACAACCGATGACTTCCTTTGATAATTTGGTCAAATTCCATTCTTCGTGTCCTTCGTGGTTCATTTTTTCTGGTTCAATTCCACTCCAGCAACTCATCCCCGATCTTTACCCGTGAGATCTCCGTCGATGTCCCGGCCACCTGCACGTATTTGGCGTCGCGATACGCCATTTCCGCTTCGTTCCCTCTCAGGTACCCGAAGGTGCCCATGACCTGAAGGGCCTTGCTTGCCACCTCCTCAGCCGATTCCGTGCAAAAGACTTTGGCCGAACGCAAGAGGATCTCGGCCTCCCTGTCCCCTGTCTCGTCCATCCATGCCGCACGGCAGGCCAGGAGCTCCGCGGTCTGGAGCAGGGTGAACATCTCTGCCAGCTTGAACCCGACCTCCTGGTAAGCGATAATAGGCTTTCCGCCGCTCATGTGGTGTTTGGCAAATTGGAGCGCCGCTTCGTAGCTGGACTTGGTGCAGCCAAGGCTTGCCGAGGTCAGCACCTGATCCTCCCATTTCCGGACGTCCCTGAAGACCTCGCGTCCTTCGAAAGGGCCGATTACCTGCTCCGGCGGTATGAGGCAGTTTTCGAAGGACATGGCGGCGGCGGCCATGCCCTCATATCCCAGGGTCCTGGAGCGGGCTCCGACGAACAGCCCCTGGCTTCCACTGGGCAACAGGAAAAACCCGTTTCCTCCTTTGGCGGCGGCGGCCACCGCCGTCCAGTCGGCCACTGGGCCGTTCACCACACAGGCCTTGACCCCGTTGAGCGAAAAGCCACGGTTTTCGGGTGTTGCAGCAGTCTTGAGGGTCCCGTCCTCGAAGCTGAGGCCGCCTTCCGAGAGGGCCACGGCACCGATAATGCGGCCATCCTCGATGGGTTCGAGGAGCGCTGCCTTCTGGGCCTCGCTCCCGTAACGGGCAACGAGGCGGCCCAATATCCTGGCCGTCACCTCGACGGACATAAAAAGCGAAGTGGAGGCGGCTGCCAACCATTCCTGGGCGGCCACGAGCCCGGGTGAATGCTTGCCGTTTTCAACGCCAAGGGCCAGGTAGCCGATCTCTGCCAATTCACCCTGGCACTGAAGCGTCACGAGGCGGATCTCATCTATACCTGCCGTTTCAAGCGCGGCGAGCGATGCAGCGCCCTTCCCACGGAAGACATCTTTAATCTGCTCGCAAACGGCCTTTTCGCTTTCTGTGAAATCAAAGTTCATATCTCACCTGTTGAAATTCCACCTTCCGAATTATCATTCGACCGTTCCCCCGTCCCTTCCTCCCATCCCTATCAGATGAGCTTTGCGATGATCCGCTTCTGGATCTCCGACGTCCCGCCGCCGATGGGCGCAAGCCGGCCGTCCCTGAAGTAGCGCTCCACCTCATATTCGTGGCAGTACCCGTAGCCGCCATGGAGCAGCATGGCTTCATTGGCGGGCTTCAGGCTCCAGTCTCCCACGAAGAGCTTTGCCACGGCCGCCTCCAGATGGTTCAAGGGCCTTCCCTGATCCTTGCACCAAGCGATCCGGTAGCAGAGGGAGCGGGCTGCCTCGATGAAGATCTTGATGTCCGCCAGCTTGTGCTTGATGGCCTGAAATTCCCCGATGGGCCGTCCGAACTGTTGCCGTTCCCTGGCGTAGCGGATGCAGCGGTTGAGAACGTAGGTCATGCCGCCGATAAAGGGGGCGAGCAGCGCGCTCCGGTCCCATTCCACGGTCTGCATGGCCATGAAGAAGCCGGCGCCTTCCTGGCCGAGCAGGTTTTCTGCCGGGACCTTACAGTCCTCGAAGATCAGCTCGGAGGTGTGGGAGCTCCGAACGCCCATTTTCTTGAGGTTCTGTCCCGCCGAAAACCCGGGCGTCCCCTTTTCCACGAGGAAGGCGGATACCCCTGCGTGCTTCAGGTCCTTGCCGGTCTTGGCATAGACCACGGCCACGTCGGCCAGGGGGCCGTTGGTGATGAACATCTTGCTGCCGTTAAGGACATAGACGCCGTCACGCTTTTCGGCCCTCGTGGTGATGGCGGCCACATCCGAGCCCGCCCCGGGCTCGGTCATGCCCATGCAACCGATCCACTCCCCCGAGGCCAGCTTGGGCACATACCTGTGTCTTTGTTGCTCATTTCCGTGGACGAAAATAGTGTCTGCACACAGAAAGGTGTGAGCGCCATAGGCCAGGGTGAGCCCGCCTGAGACCCCGGCTTCCCCCAGGGCCTCGCCCGCAAGGACCGTGGTGACCACGTCGGCGCTGCTTCCGCCGAGCGCGGCCGGGAAGTGAAGTCCGAGGATGCCGAATTCGCCAAGCTTCCTGAACGATTGAAAGTCGAAGGCCCCTTCGAGCTCATGCGCCTCAACACGCGGCACGATCTCCTTTCCTGCAAAACGGATCACCTGATCCTTGAACATGCGCTGCTCTTCGGTCAATGCAAAGTCCATGGGCTAGCTCCTTTGCTGGTTCCTGGCACCGTTGATAAAGACCTCCAGGATGCTTTCAGCGATGCGCTTTTTCTGAGGATCGCCCTTGATCTTCTGATTCGCAAGGACCATGGTGGAGACAAAGGCCTCCAGGCTCCCAAGAAAGATGTAGGTGAGGTACCGGGCCTTGAAGTCGGTGCGCAACACGCCGTTTTCCTGGCCTTCGGTGATGACCCGCTCCGTCTCGGCCATGAAACGCTTGAAGTCATCGAGTCGCTCCGAGGTGAGGTTGGTGGAAGACCTGGAGATCTCGGTGATGAAGATGCTCATGAGCTCAGGGCTTCGGTGGTAAGTATCCAGGAAATAGAAGATCACGCGCCCGAGCTTTTGGTGGACGTGCGCACCGGAGGCGTGTAGCTCGCCCATGAGCCCGAAGAGGTCCGCCCACCAACGGTTGGCGATAGCGTCAAAGAGGTCTTCCTTGTTTGCGAAGTAGTGGTAAACCAGACCGTAGGAGATCCCCGCCTCCCGGGCGATATCCGACATCCTGGCCTTGTGGAAGCCCCGCTGTTTGATCACCCGCAGGGCCGCATCAAAGATGACCCCCTCTTTCTCCTTCTTGACCGCATTCAGGTCCCGTTTCACAAGCCAAAAAAATCACATGTTGATTGACTTGTCAATCAATTATTCGACCGATCAAACCTTGAAAACGGCGAGGATCCTGTTCGGAGCAGCAAGAGATTTTTCACCACGAAGGTCACAAAGGATTTGATCATATTCTCGGAGCGTTGACGCAAACACCACCCGTGGGTATGGTGGGCAGTATAATGAAAGCTCATCCAAAAACGACCGTTTTTGGATGAGCGCGATCAGCCATCAGCGGTCAGCAAAATCTTAGAAAACCACTAGATTGGCTGAACGCTGAGTGCCGTCAAATATCATCCGGACACATGTTTTAAAGGATTCGCATGAACATTTTCAAGTGAGGTATGGCCATGAATGCGCTGCAGGAAAAGAAGGGGTTCATCTGTGACATGGACGGCGTCATCTATCACGGGAATTCACTTCTGTCCGGAGCCCAGGAGTTCGTACTGTGGTTGATGGCGGAAAAAAAGGAGTTTCTGTTTCTCACCAATAACAGCCAGAAATCTCGGGAGGAGCTGGCCCAAAAACTTAAACGGTTGGGGATCGATGTGGATCCGATCCATTTTTACACAACGGCTCTGGCAACGGCCAGTTTCCTGGCGCACCAGCAGCCGGGGGGCTCGGCCTATGTCATCGGGGATGCGGGGCTCACCAATGCGCTCTACCAGGCCGGGTTCTCGATGAATGACGTTGATCCCGACTATGTGGTGGTGGGAGAGACCCAAAGCTATTCCTTTGAAAAGATCCGCCAAGCCATCAAGTTGGTCTTATCTGGGGCAAAGCTTATCGGTACAAATCCTGATTTTACCTGCCCCAGCGATAGTGGTCTGGTTCCGGGATGCGGGGCCATGGTGGCGCCCATCGAACTGGCCACCGGCCGGAAAGCCTATTTCATGGGCAAGCCCAATCCGTTGATGATCCGCCACGCCATGCGCTGTCTGAGCTGTGATCGGGAGGAGATCCTTTTTATCGGGGATCAGATGGATACCGATATCATTGCCGGCATTCACTCGGAGGTGGATACCGTGCTGGTCCTGAGCGGCGCCACATCGGAAGAGGATCTGGTCAAATATGCCTACCGCCCCAGGTTCATCATCAAAGGCATCGGTGACATTTTGCAGGGATGAAAGGCTGAGGCGGAACGCTTGATCTTCGGCACACCCGAGACCGTCCTGATGTCCCGCGGTGGCCCGCGGCACATCAGGACGTTTTTTCGCACCTGCTAGGTGCGCTTTACGGTCCAGAAAGGACCCGTCTTGCCGATCCTTTGAAGGGTTGACATAAAGTCTGCACCATACTCACGCATGTGTGAAAAATAGTCCGGGTCCAGCCGCCTTCGAAACATCTGACCGGAAAAGAGTTTCATCAGGTCAGGCAGTGGGATCATCCCATCTGCGGTGGACGAGTCAAATTGCGCCCAGTTACGGAGGTGCTCTTCCGACCGGAAGAACGTCATGGTACTTCAGGAATAGCCTACATCCTTGCCCCATTTTGCCAAGGGAACGGCAACATATCCGACCAAGCCCTCCGGGTCGGCCTTCAGTATGACCCCGTCTCGGATTTCAACCCGGATCGAATCCCCGCAATCCAGGCAGGGGGTGTCGATTTGGACCGCTTTTCCAGGAAAAAGCCAGCTGACCGCCAGCGACTCAAAGGCTCACTGGGCAAACCATTTCTGCACGCCGTCGATCGTGATTCGGAATTGCGTAGGAAGATTATTGAAGGGTGCAAAAGACGTAATGAAATCCGTGTTCGGATAAAGCCACCCGTGGATTCTCGCTGAGAAGAGGTTATGAAGCGTCTTTCGCCCCTCCTCCATGGAGATGCCAAGTTCCTTTGCGATTTCCGTATAGTGGGGCGCTAGTCCCGTCTCCACCATACGTTTCATAATCAGATGGAAGGTCTTGTCCAATGTCGTGGGCTCACTCATCGCTCTTACCTCCTTTCATTACACGGGCATGTCCTACTTCTCTTTCCATAGGGGAGTGCGTTTCTCCTTAAAGGCGCATACCCCTTCCTTGGCATCTTCGGTAGAGCAAAGGCGAGCAAAGGCCTCGTTCATGTATTCGAATGCCTTGTAATAGTCCAGATCCGCTGTCGCATAAAATGCCTTCTTGGCGATCTGCAACGCCAGAGGACTCTTTTGCGCCAGAATTGCGGCCCAACTGCGCGTTTCCTTGTCCAGATCGGCTTCCGGTATGACCTTGTTGACAAGCCCCATGCTCAAGGCCTCCTGGGAGGTAATCAGATCGCCGTAAAACAATAGTTCGAGGGCTCGCTTTCTCCCAATGGACCGGCTGACCGGCACGACCGGCCCGATGCAGTTCAGTCCCACATTGATGGCGGTCAGACCCAGACGCGCTTTCTCTCCGGCCACGGCGAGATCGGCGGCCGCCACCAGCCCTGCTCCGTTTGCCGCAGCAACGCCGTGGACCTGGGCAATAACAGGTTTGTTCAGCCGGCTGATTGTAACCAGTGGGTTTTCCATGCAATCTATCCAGTCTCGATACTCCATGACGCTCTTATTGGAAAAGTCACTCACATCGATGCCCGCACAGAATGCTTTGCCGGCCCCCTTGAGGAGAATGACCCGGACCCGTGGTTCCGAGTCCAATTCCAGAAGCGCCTGGCTGAGCTCCTTTGCAAGAGGGATATTGAAAGTATTCAGGTTATTGGGACGATTAAGGGTAATTCCAGCGACAAAATCATCTCCAATTTCAACGATAATGTTTTCGTAACCCATGGTATCACTCCCTTTTTTTAAGGTTTCAATCAGCAAGTCACGAACCTCTCGCGACCGATTCCTCATTGTCTGTGCTTTTCACCCACGAATCCAGAAAAGAATATTCATCTTGGATTTTTCGGCCTCTGATTTTCAGGGCGATCTTTGATGAAAATATGGGGCCATCCGTCACGACGGTGTGATATTCTCCCAATTCACCGGAGGCATCGATTCCCGCTTCCTCCATCTCAGTTATGGTCCGCTGATCAATTTCGCTGCCGAGGAAATGTGGGCTCAGTTTGTCGTTTCTGATCACGACGACCGTTGCTTTGAACCGGAGGTCCATGAACTCGTTGAGCAGTGTTCGTCGGGCCTGTTTCCAAAGCGGATGATAAGGCTCAACGCCGGTCTCGCGGCACACGCGCCGGACCCACTCGCGATTGGCGTCAACATCTATATCTCCAAAAACACCGGTCTCGATTCCACCCTTTTTGAATTCACGAAGTGCATCAAGGAACACGCCCTCGTATTGATCCCACGGGGCAGATCGCAAAACAATCGGAATGCCAAGTCGCTGTGACTGCTGCTCAAGCAGCGATCTGAGAAGACCGTGAGACCGAGATCGTTCACCGTCTTCCGCCATCATGGTAAAGAGAAATTTGGGTTTGCCCCCATTGTGGATGGCATGATACAGCGCGAGACACGAATCCTTTCCTCCGCTCCACGAGCAGAAAAATGAACGGCCGTCAATAAAATCCATTGCTTCCTCCCAACCGGTAAATGCGGACGACTTAGATGGCTTATGGCCCTTTCAGTTTTCGTTCCTCCATATCCTTGTGCTGCAACCCCCGCCATACGCTCACCGGGGGGGTATATGCACGATCAAGGCGGCATGGGTTCTCGTATCAAGGTCCAGAAAATCTGTCAAGAGACCGCGTCCCCGACCACAAGGTCGGGGTATTCGCCAAGGAAGGCTTCGAACCCCTTGGCGTCTGCGGGCGTGACGCGGGTGGCGTCCTTGCCAGTGGCGCCCATGGTGATCGCCCCGGCCCTGCTCGTCATTTTCCCGCCTTTGACAACCTGGTTGCCATCCTTGATGTAGCCGGGTATGATGAATTTATTCGTCCTGTGCCAACATGTAAATCATAGGCGGTGACGCCAGCAGCATCGATTGCCCCACGCCGCTGCTCGCCGCTTCGGCCCAGGTGTACGCCGCGGCCATGGCTCAAAGCCGGGCCAAAGAAGACACGGCCGCTGTTTTGGCCGTTTTCGAAGAATGGGCGCGAATTAAAAGGTAAAGGAGGATGATATGAAGCACTCGATCGGTCTGGCGACGGCTTCCATTATCGCCGACAAGTCTCTGGAAAAGGCCAGGGAGATGGGCTTTACCCCCATGACCGTGGCCGTTTTGGACGCCGGGGGACAATTGAAGGTTCTCAAGCGTGAAGACGGATGCAGTCTTCTCCGTCCTGAAATCGCCATGGGCAAAGCCTGGGGTGTCCTAGGCATGGGCTTTGGCGGACGTGAATTGGCCCGGCGCGCGGCCAAAGTGCCTATCTTTTTCGGCGCCTTGTCCGACATGTCCGGCGGCCGCATGGTCCCGGTTCCCGGCGGAGTTCTGATCCGTGACGCTTCCGGTGAAGTGGTCGGTTCGGTTGGGATCAGCGGAGACACTTCGGACAACGATGAGATCTGCGCCGTTTTTGGGATTCAGGCAGCCGGACTGTCCGCTGATACCGGCGGCGAAGCGTGAGCTTATCATCCTTATCCTAAGAATTAGGGGGCCTCGCGGCCCCTTTTCAGTCTCATAAGGCCGTTGGAGCGCCTTCCGATGGTCTCATCGGAAGCAAGAGATCAGAACCTGGATGCTCCGGGGTCTACCCATTTGACAAGCCGGCAGGGGCAGTATGCCACGCTTCATCCTTCCCTCTCGTTCCTCTTGTGGCCCAACGCCTCAGATCAGGCGTGGCTGTAAGTCGTTGCCTGCATCCGGCTTGGGCTTCTTCTACGTTTCCCGGTGATAGGTTGCCCTGAATCTACGTACCGGTGGATCTTCTCTGTCCAGATAGTCCTCGAAGGAGACTTCCTTGAGACCTTGGGTCACAAATAGCGACATTTCCCTTTTTGTCAGCGGCCAAGGCATATTCCCTTCAGGTTCACCCGGTTCTCTACCCCGAGCAATGACGAGCAGCCTACCGCCAGGAGCGACGAAAGAGGCGATGCAGCGCATGGCGTCCGCCCGCAGATATGGAGGTAGTACTTGAAGCGTGTACGATTCCAGCACCAAATGAAAGCTGGCTTTCCATTCGATTGGCGTAGAGAACAGGTCCGCGACGACATAGGATACTGACGATTGCGGGAAACGCCTCCGGCTCCACGCTATAACCGACTCGGAAATGTCAAAGGCGGTAGTTTCGAAGCCTCGCCGTGAGAGTTCCTCCGCGTCGTCACCGAGGCCACTGCCGACTTTGATCGCCCGACCAGAGCAGGCGGCTGCGTGGTGATCCAACCAGTCCATGAGATTTGGATTCGGCACTAAATCTGCCCATGGAATGATCGATGTGTCTTCGTGCGCCCGCGAATAGAGATCTTCGAACCAACCCAACGGATCACCTGAATCCAGGTGTTTGGATGCGATCTCTCTCGCGATTGCTCTGTGTGTTTCGCCCATTATGTCTCCAGCCCGCCGTTTCGCTTCAGCCGCTGGCGAAGCGCAGCGAGGCCAGTCGGCTGAAGCGATTTTCGCACTCGATCCATGTACATCTGTATTTGGACAGAGCCACCCAGGGAAGACTGGAAGCGAAAAAAGTTCATGAACAGCCTTTCGTCCCTCTCCAATGGAGACGCTTAACTCAGCGGCGATCTCAGTGTAGTGAGGTGGTTGTCCGGTTTCTAGTGCTCATACAAAAACGTTTGTTTTTGGGTGTCGCGAATAGCCATCAGCGATGATCTGTCAATAAAATTTAAAAAAAACAATAGATTAGCTTGACGTTGGCTAATGACTGCTGAAGGCGCCATCCGGAAATCTCCGATTTATGGATGGACACGAGTCTAGCATAGAAACCCTTGCCCTATTGGCAAGATCAGGGTTCAGAGGCTAAGCCCTCTGAACGACTCTGTGTTACTCCAAGGTAGAGTTATCCCCACACTCCTTAGCCAAGGGGCAACATATGAGTCGATTTCGAAAGTTATCACATATGCTTTGTCACTGCGAGTACTAAATCTCCCTGTGGGTACCGAAGTATCGGTACCGATTATTGACATGCCATCCATCCCTCACATCACCGCTCACAAATAAGTCAACCGATCAGCG
This sequence comes from uncultured delta proteobacterium, assembly GCA_963830155.1. Taxonomy (GTDB): domain Bacteria; phylum Desulfobacterota; class DSM-4660; order Desulfatiglandales; family Desulfatiglandaceae; genus CAWHLE01. Next base: position 946,767 of record CAWHLE010000007.1, read on the forward strand.
ACTTCCCCGTTCTCCCCGCACATAGAGGCTGCCGAGCTGCTCGAAGATGGAGGAGGACTCCCGTATGACTGTCTGGGGTAACAGGTAGGGTTTTTGTACATAACCTTATTCGCAAGGTACTGTCTTTTCCATCGCAAAATACAAATTTCACCCCATTTACCGGCAACCTTTGAGATGCCATCTTATGCCACCCACGAAAACGGTAGATGGGAGGTGCGGCATGACGATAGATGAGCTCGATCCAGGAGCAATAAGATACGGGAAATCACGAAGGGACCGCCGAAAGGCAGACGACCTTTCTTATAACGGGCCTGAGAGACGCTTGGGAAAGAAGCGGCAAAAGGAACTTCGTAACATCATCAATCACTTGGAGAGGGAAGCCAGAAGTGAAAGGCGAATCGGGAAAAATGAAAAAGAGATCTGCTGAAACCACGAAGGTTCTCTTGCCGCCGAAAGAGCTTAAAGAGGTGAACCTTGCGCTCCTGGAAGGATTGAAACTGTCAGTTCACGTCATGAAGAATTGGGGCCAATTGGAAGAAGGTCGCCGGGAATCGCTTATTGGGTCAGTTGATCGTTTGATCGTCCAAACAGAAATGATTTACGAAATTGGCAGGCAGCAGCGGTGACGACCGGCCGAGACCGAAATACGCAACCGACCTGTCTACGAGAACTATCTTCATTGCTCCTCTATTCTTCTCCGTGTAATGGTCTCTATCCGGTGAACCATATCAGGGCAGAAATTCTTCGCCTTTAATCTCCTCCATGCGTCCTTCGGGAACCGGATGTTATTGAAATTTTTTGATAAATTGATGCAGTGCGCGCCATCATAGGAAAGTCGACCATTCGCGAGTATCAGCCTCCTGCCTGCCCTTGTCGATTTAGCTCCTTCCAGTTGGGCAAATACTGCCTGCCGCCGATACAAGGGGAAGCCTCAATCAGCTTTCTGAATTTTGGCCTATGAAGTCCTATGGGAAATTGATATGATCGCGTCCGTCAAAATGACCGGTGAGGAGACTGACCGGTAGCCGGTTTTCAGCAATTGTTACGCATTGTTGCTCAATAGAGCCTTTGGGGCACAATGGATGACCGGAAGAAAGTGTTCGTCGGCTCGATAGGGGTCTACTTCACGACATCCCCGATCGTGACGCCACTTGATGTCAAGCTCCTTTATCGGATCGCATTCAATCAGGAAGGAAACAGACTTCTTGATTTGGTTCAAGTCAAGCTCCACTTGCACTGTGACGCTGCCCGCAAAAGGCAGGAAATGCTTCGGCATGTTTGAAGCAGGAGAATTTTTCTCTACTCCCTCCCTCAAATCCGTTGAATAGGAGCGCACATGACGAGCTCACCGCATAAGACCGAGTTGCTAAGTGTCCTTTTGTCGTTCGTGATCCTCGTTTCATGGGGATGTGAGTCCGATGTCGAACGGCCTCCCGAGGGTCTTCCGCTCAAATTGTCACTGGCCGTGTCGCCTGCGACCTACTCCGGACTTATCGCCATCGCCGATGAAAAGGGCTATTTCAAGGAGGAAGGTCTCGAAGTGGAGACGGATCTTTATCCTTCCGGACGAGGGGCCCTTGATGCGGTGTGCCGTGGAGAAGCCCAGGTGGCAACGGTGGCGGATATCGCTTTCTCCGCGAAGGCCCTTGAAGACCCTGCCATCCGTGTTTTGGCTTCAATAGGCACAACCGTAGGGAGCCAGATCGTGGCCAGGGGCGACAGAAACATTCAGCATCCCTCCGACCTCAGAGAGAAAAGAGTCGGCTTTAGCTCCAATACGGTAAGTGACTATTTCCTTCACGCTTTCCTTATGACGGAAAACATTCCGATAAAGGATATCACGGCTGTGGATATTCCTCCAGCCCGACAGGTCGAAGCAGTCGTAAACGGGGATGTGGATGCGGTCTCCGCATTTGAGATCTTCGCATTCGAGGCAAAAAAACGTTTGGGAAAGAATGCTGTGTCCTGGGATAGTCAGAATAACCTTTCTTACCATTGGCTTCTGGCAGCCGAAGAAAGCGTCACCCGGTCACCTGAACCGCTGAAACGGCTCCTCAAAGCGCTCATAAAGGCCGAAGATTTTAACCTTGCCAACGAGGAAGAGACAAAGCGCATCATTGCGCGGAAGTGGGGTCTCAATCCTGCATTCATTCGGGAGTCCTGGCCGAAAACCAGGTTGGACGTTTCATTCGGTCAGTCCATCGTCACTTCTCTGCAGAATTATACAAGGTGGCAAAGGAGCAAAGAGGGGGAGTTCGGAGACCCGCCTGATGTTTTGAACTACCTCTATACCCGTGCCTTGGACGAGGTGGCCCCAAGTCTGGTCACCATTTTCAGGTAGGCCCATATGAGAATCCAAACAAGAATCGTGCTAAACGTCGTTGCATCCTTTGCAATTTCTGTAGTGATCGTCTTCATTGTCTTCTCCGTTCTTCGGGACATGGACAACGAAGCCGCGCGCGGCCGAATTTACGACGAGATCAGGAGCAAGACCTATGCCCTGAATTTAATGACAGCCAGGTACCGGAGCCAGCCGGACCCGACCCCTATTCGTCAGGTCAGGGAGATACAAAAGTCGCTGGAGAATCTCCTTGGAACGATGACTCCCGTAGATATTCGTGAAGAATCCCTCGTAAGGCAGATAAAAGCGAGCGCTCAGGACCTCGGGTACTCCGTTGAGAAGTTGATCTCAAGCGGCCCCGGGTTGGGAGTCGGTATGGAGACCGAACGGTACGACATTCTTGTTTCTCAGCTCGGTATGAAGACCCAATTTGTCTCGGACGATACCTACCGGCTCATGGAGATCAGCCAATCTCGAATCGTCGCAGCTCAGCAAAAGGCCGGCCTCCTGATACTTGCATTGATTGTTGCGCTCATCTTGATCAATGGAGCCATTTCTTTCTTCTCCGGCAGGAGCATCGTTCGAATGCAGGAGGACCTGCGAAGCCAAAGAGAGTGGCTGAAGGTTACGCTGGACAGTATCGGTGATGCGGTGATTGCCACCGACATCGACTCCAAAATCGCCTTCCTCAACCCGGTCGCTGCGGTCCTGACCGGATGGCCAATCACCGAGGCGCTGGGGCGGACTGTTGATGACCTCTTGCGGCTCAAAAATGAAAAGACCCGCGAGCCTGCCGAGGACATCGTCAGTCGCGTGCTGCGCGAAGGAGGCAATGTCAGCCTGGCAAATCACACTGCCCTGGTCGCACGAAACGGCCATGAAATTCCGATTGAGGACAATGCCGCACCGATCAAGGACAGCACAGGGAAGGTGGCCGGCGTGGTGATTGTGTTTCACGATGTGACCGAAAAGAGGCGCGCCCGGGAGGCGCTGCGGGAAAGTGAAGCAAAGTACCGGACGCTGTTCGAGAACATGACCGAGGAGGTGCATTTCTGGAAGCTCGTCCGCGATGAAGCCGGTCGGATCAAAACCTGGCGACTGGTGGACGTCAATCCCTCGACGCTCAATACCTGGGGCAGGACCTCGCTCGACGAAATCAGGGGAAAGACCACGGACGAGATTTTCGGCCTCGGTGCCACCGAGCACTACATGCCGGTCGTGCAGAAGATCATGACCGAAGGAGTTCCGAATTCGTTCGTCGACTATTTCCCCAACCTCGACAAATACTTCCGATTTACCAGCGTCCCACTGGGGGACTATTTTATCACGACCGGCGCGGATATCACCGGCATAAAGAAGGCTGAGCAGGCGCTACGGGAGAGCGAGCAACGCTTCCGCCTGGCGCTGCGCAATGCGCCGGTGTCGGTGGCGGTGCAGGACCGCGAGCTCAGGTACATCTGGGCCTACAATCAGCGGACAGCGGGCCCCGAGGAGATCCTCGGCAAGCTCGACCTCGACATCTTCACGGCCGAAGAGGCGGCGCGCCTCGGGGTGATCAAGCGGCGTGTGATCGGGGAGAACGTCGAGATGCGCGAACAGATGTGGTTCGATCGACCGGGCGGTCGAATTTTTCTCGACATCTACTTGGAGCCCATTCGCGACGAATCTGGCCGGGTGACGGGTGTGGGCTCCGCAACCGTCGATTTGACGCCGACCAAGCTTGCCGAGGATGCGCTCGTTCAAAGCCGGGCGGATTTGGACCGTGCCCAGGAGGTTGGGCAGCTCGGCAGCTGGCGGCTTGACGTTCGCCGCAATGTCCTGGAATGGTCCGACGAGAACCATCGCATCTTCGGCGTGCCCAAGGGGACACATCTAACCTACGAAACGTTCCTGGGGATGGTTCACCCCGACGATCGCCAGTACGTCGACAGGCAGTGGAAAGCAGGCCTGCGCGGTAAGCCCTACGACATCCAGCACCGTATCGTGGTGGGCCAGAAGGTGAAATGGGTACGAGAGAAGGCCTACCTGGAATTCGACGATTCGGGTGAGCTCCTGGGCGGCTTCGGGATTACCCAGGACATCACTGAGCGCAAAAAGTCGGAGGAAGCGCTGCGAGGATTGTCGCAGTTCCCCGAGGAGAATCCCAACCCCGTACTGCGATGCACCCCCGACGGGGTGACGGTGTACGCCAACGCGCCCGCACGACACTGGCTGGCGACGTTGGGCTGGCAAGCGGACGGGCCGCTGCCTGCCCCCGTGCGCGCGGCGGTGGCCGAAGCCCGCGGGCAAGACCTCGCCATCGAAACCGAAATCACAAATCCGGCCGGTCGCACCTTCGGCATTTTTGCCGTGCAGCCGCTGGGTGAGGACTACATCAACCTCTACGGTATTGACCTCACCGAGCGCAAGCGAGCGGAGCAGGAACTGCGCGAAAGCGAGGGGCGCCTCAGGGCTTCGCTCGGCGAGAAGGAAGTGCTCCTGAAGGAAATCCATCACCGGGTGAAGAACAACCTGCAGGTCATCTCCAGCCTGGTGGCCTTGCAGGCCGACGAATTGCAGGATGCGGCCATGCGTGCCGTCCTGCAGGACGTGACCCACCGGGTGCGTTCCATGGCCATGGTCCACGAGAAACTGTACCAATCCGCCGACCTGGCGCAGGTTGAGTTTGCCGAATACGCGCAAAGCCTGCTTAACTACCTCTGGCGTGCTTACGGGAGTGCGGCGTCCGGCATCCGGCTGGTCCTGGACCTGGAGCCGGTGTTGCTGCCGGTGAACGAGGCGGTGCCGTGTGGGCTGATCCTCAACGAGTTGGTCGGCAACGCGCTGAAGCACGCCTTCCGCGGTTGCGTCGGCGGTGAAGTGGCCGTGTCGCTTCGTGGAGGTGCGGAGGGCCAGGTGCGCCTGCGCGTGCGAGACAATGGTACGGGGCTGCCGGCGGGGTTTGATTGGAGGCAGGCCCATACCCTGGGACTGCGCCTGGTGCAGATGCTCGCCGGGCAACTCCATGCCGACGTGGAAGTCGCCAGCGGTAAAGGAACCGAGTTTACGGTGACGTTCGGAGGGCCGAAGACATGAGCAAGACCACTATTCTCATCGTTGAAGACGAGGCCATCGTCGCCGCGGACCTGGCCGGCAAGCTGCAGGCAGCTCGGCTACGAGGTGGCCGGGATCGCCGCGGAAGGCGCAGGAGGCCGTCGCACTGGCCTTCAGTCTCCGACCGCACCTCGTGCTGATGGATATCCAGTTGGAGGGATCGATGGACGGCATTGAAGCGGCGGAGGCGATCCGCCGCCGATACGACGTGCCGGTGATCTACCTGACGGCCCATTCCGACGCCGCTACGCTTGCCCGGGCCAAGCTCACCGGGCCGTTCGGATACATCCTCAAGCCCTTCGAGGAACGGGAACTGGCGACCCAGATCGAGCTGGCGCTCTACAAGCACCAGGCCGACCGGGAAGTCCGCCAGCAGCGCGAGTGGCTGCGCGTCACCCTCACCAGCATCGGCGATGCGGTGATCGCCACCGATGGCGCGGGCCGCATCACCTTCGTCAATCCCGTGGCCGAGTCGCTGACCGGTTGGAAGGCCGAGGAGGCGGTGGGCCTGCCCGTGACGCAGGTGTTTCGCATTGTCAACGAGCAGACCGGCCAGGCGCTGGAGGAACCCGTCGCGCGCGTTCTGCGCGAGGGCCGCGCCGTGCCCTGGCCAACCATGCCGCGCTGGTGACCAGGGATGGCCGCACTGTGCCCGTCGAGGACAGCGCAGCGCCGATCCTGGACGCCGCCGGACAGGTGATCGGGGCGGTGCTCGTGTTCCACGACGTCACCGAGAAGCGACGTGCGGAGGAGGCACTACGCAAGGCCCATGATGACTCGGAGGTACGTGTTCGGGAGCGAACCGCAGAGCTTGAGACCTATATGAGAAAACTTCAAGAGAGCAACCAGGCCCTTCAGGACTTCGCGTCCGTTGCATCTCACGACCTGCAGGAGCCTTTGAGGAAGGTTACCTCTTTCGGGAATATGCTCAAACAAACGTATGGCGACTCCCTCGGAAATGAAGGGAAGGACTTCCTGGACCGGATGTTGAATGCTACGGAGCGGATGCAGTCCCTTCTCAAATCCCTCCTTGACTACTCACGGGTGTCTACGAAAGCGGAGCCTTTCAGACAAGTTGATCTTACCTCTATCGTCCGCGAAGTTCTATCCGACCTAGAAGTGAGGATTGAAAAGACGGGCGGAGAGGTTCATGTCAGTGAGCTTCCCACCGTTGAAGCCGATCCGACACAGATGCGCCAGCTTTTCCAGAATCTTGTCGGTAATGCCCTCAAGTTCCACAAAGAGGGCGAGAAGCCGTTCATAGAAATTCGGTCCACATCACCCGACAATGGAATCACCGAAATTGTCGTGGCGGATAACGGTATCGGGTTCGACGAGAATTACCTAGACAGGATCTTTGTTCCCTTCCAAAGGCTTCATGGCCGCGGTCAATACGAGGGATCAGGGATGGGGCTTGCCATCTGCAAAAAGATTGTCGAGAGGCACGGTGGCAGTATCATGGCCAAGAGCGAACCCGGCGTGGGCTCGGTTTTCATGGTCGAATTGCCTCTGAGGAGGGTAAGTCCATGATTTATTATCGTTCCCATGATGACGCGTGAGAACGATGGTAATTACGAACGACCCGGTCCGCCTCACATTTTCTTAATCCGCCCGATGAGGACGACATGAAGGGGCACACCTGGCTTGCCTATTCGTGATCGACATAACATTCATCCTCGCATCACCGCCCACAAAATAAATTGACAAGTCAGCAATGTCTCCCGCCTCCCTCTTCCGTGTTTCGGTCCTCGTTCTTGCAATGGGGTGAAGCCCTTTTTCCGATTAGACCCTATTCCCAGGATCACCACAGGCCGCTCAGGATCTGCGTGATGTCGTTCCAGGTTAGTAAGACAAAAAAGCCGATCAAAAGCGTCCATCCCACCGTGGCGATAGTGTTTTGGGTTTTCAGGGAGAGGGGCTTTCCCCGGACCTTTTCAATGAGCAGGAATACGGCGTAACCGCCGTCAACCACGGGAAGGGGCAAGAAGTTCAACACCGCCAGAGATATGGAGATGATGGCCATGAAATAGATGAGATCGGTTACCCCTTGTCGCCCCGCTTGAATGGCTATGCTTCCGATGCCCACCGGTCCACTGAATTCCCTGTAGGAGACCGTTCCTCTGAACGTGTCCACAAGCGTGGCATAGGTCATGACAATGAAGTCCCAAGTTTCACGGAAGCCCCAAAGGACTGCCGCTATGGGATGTTTTTTCACCTCTTTGCCCATAAGAACGGTGAATCCGCGAGGCCCGGGAAAGAGGACGAAGCGATAGTCCTCCGGGTCGAAGACAGAAGGGGTAAGTGCGCCGATCCGGGCTTTTCTCTCAGCCAGGTCCCTGTGCTCGAAGGAAAGGGAAATCTCCTGGTTTTGCATCGCCTTCAAGGCGTTGAACAATTCAATCCAGTTTCCAACTTCCATGCCGTTTACCTTGGTGAAGGTATCGCCAGCGGTTATCCCCGCCCGGGCGGCGGGAGAGCCGTCGCGCACGTACGCAACGGCGGGATTCATCTGGTCGATGCCCACCTCGATGCCGACGGCGATGCGCCCCTCGTGTTTTGCGGGTCGAATCTCCATGGGCGGCAGCCGCCCGCCTTTACGCTCGACCACAATTGTCGTGACCTCTTCGGCGATTTCGCTGTTGATGTCGAGAAAGGCCTTCATGGTGGGCGAGGGCCTGCCGGCATATTCCAAAATGATGTCCCCCGGTTTCAGTCCGGCCTGAAATGCGGGCGATCCTTTAAACACACCGGAAATACTCAATCGAGGCACAAGTCCCAGTATGTCCAGGATTTCATTTCTGGCAGACCAAACCGCGTCGCTGAGGTGGATTTGTCTTTCTTGGCCGCTCGGCAGGCTCAGGACGACCTCACCCTCTTTACCCTTGAAAGCTATGATCCTGCCGGATATCCTGGCGCCGTCTTTTAGGAAAAATACCCCGTCGTTGATGCGAAGCTTTGGCTGGAGTCTGACCTTGACCTCTTTTTGGCCACGGAGAATCATAATTGTCACTTCATCTCCGTTAAGACCTTCCTCAACCGACGGCATCTCCCAGTGATGGCGGATTCTCTGACCGTTGACCTCCAGGAGTTTGTCACCCTCCTTGAAGGGATCATCCGCGATGTCGTTCCCCAGAGAACCGAAGGTAGTGCTCCAAGCTGGCGTAAGCCCGAAGGCCAGATGTCCATCCAGGGGCATGACACCGATCTGCGCGGCACCGATCCGTGCCTTTCCGTCCGTAACCCGCTCAACGGTCATCTTGAATTTCTGATTCGGGTCGGCAAGGGCAGCCATGGCGGCCAGTTGTGAAAATCGCGTGATCTCCTGACCGTCTACCGCCACAATCCTGTCACCGGGTTTCAAACCGATTGAAACGTCCCGGGGCCGGCTCGTTTGCCGAACCCCCGGATCCGATGACGCCAGACCTTCATGGCCCACGCCCAACCAGTGAATTTTTGCATCTTGCGCCGGCGACCCGAACAGCGCACCGCCGACGATCGGCGCCGGAAAACGTATGCCTACAAGGCAGACGACGATAAAAAGTGCGCTGGCCAAAAGGGCATTCATGATCACGCCTGCGGAAATGACCGCAAACCGCGCACTGATCGGTTTATTGCTGAATGATCCTGGGTCGCGCTCATCCTGCTCCGGGAGAGGGCCGAAGTCCTCCTGGCCGGTCATTTTGACATATCCGCCCATCGGCACGATGTTGATCCGGTAGTCGGTCTCCCCCCGTTTGAAGCCGAACAATCGGGGTCCGAAACCGAGGGCAAATTCTTCAACCCTGATTCCAACGGCCTTGGCAACCGTGAAATGACCGAGCTCGTGAGCGAATATGACCAAACCCAATCCGATAGCGAATTGCAGAATCGGCCATAACCATTCAGCCCAGAGACCAACCCAATTGAGAGAAGCCATCTCCACTTACCGACCCCCACCGACGCAGGCTTCACCTTCCCGGTCCGGGATAGACCGGGAAGGTGAAGCCGCGCGGGATGCTGGATAAAAAAATGGATTCACTACTCCGGCTTCGGCCCCATACTGACCCGGGCGAGGTCCTCCGGTCGGATCCATTTGGCGAACGCGGCTTGGACTTCCTCAGCAGTAATTTCCCTATACCTGTTCGCGGCACGAAGCGGCTCGTCCAGCGGCAAATCCAGGAGAGCCAGGTAGAGCAGTTTTTCTCCAATCCCGTCAAAGCTCGATTCAGAAAGGGGAATCTGTTTCAAAAGCAGTGTCTTGGCCTGCTGAAGTTCCGCTGCCGTAACGGGAGATGTTTGCATGAGTCGTAGATCTGTTTTAACCAGATCGCTGGCACGGGACACATTGGGGGGATCGCAGGCATAGAAGACCTGAAAGGTGGAACGGGTCTTACCCACATCGAGCAATGATTCAACCGTGTAAACCAGGCCAGACTTCTCCCGGAGATCGTGGTAGAGCCTGGTGGCATAGAAGGCGCCGGAAAGCACATGATTTCCCACCTGCAAGGTAAAATAATCGGGGTGGGAACGGGTCAATTCCAGGGTTTGAGCCAGCAGCACCGCGTCCTGTACCCGGCTGGCATCGGGAACGATCGCCTCGGACGGCTTGTTGAGGGGCACGGGAGGGAGGTCGGTCTCCGGCTTCGGCCCGACAGCCTTCCAGTTACCGAAATATTTCTCTATGGTGGCCTGAGCCTGATCAGGGGTCACGTCGCCGATGACCACCATGAAGGTCAAATCGGGTCGAAAGACGTTTCTATGATAGGCTTTGACATCATCCAGGTTAACAGCGGCCACGCTTTCCGGCGTGGGCTGACGCAAGGCCGGATCGCCCTCAGGATAGAGGGCCTTTAAGAGCGTTCTCCGGAACAGGTAATGAGGGCTTTCCAACTGGCCGGCCACGATGCCCTTGGTTTCCTCTTGAACGATTTTGAAGGCGGCTTCAGGGAGCGCCGGGTTCAGCAGGTTATCAGCCAGGAGCTCCACGCCCCGGTCAAAATGATCCGCCAGGACTTCAAGCGAGAAGTCCGTTCCTGCGGACACATTGGCGGCAATATCATCCACAGCCTTCTGAAAAGCCAGCCGGTCCAGGGTCGTAGTTCCATAAGAAAGGAGGTCGCTCAGCACTTCGGTGACGCCTTCCTTGCCTTTTGGCGTCTGAAGGTCCGCATTGTGTTTGACCCTGCCGTAGACACAAATGGTCGGGCTGACTGTTTCCCTCTGAATGATGAGACGCAGACCGTTTGGGAGGGCTTTCACGGTGGGGCTCACATTGGATGCGGGGACGTGAGCAGGCAGCAGCGTTTTTGTAGCCCATTCGGGCAAGGTGACCGGCTTGGCTTCTTTTGGCGCAAAAGACTCTTTTCCGCGAAAGGAATGGGATGCTTGCGCCTTGCCCGCGGCACGGGGCCGCAATATGCCTGTGACGGCGGTTTCGTTGATGAGATATTTTCGGGCAGCTCGGTTTACATCTTCCACAGTGACCCTTTTGATGGCCTCAATATCTTCCTCCGGACCGTTTCTCCCTTCCACGGCCAGTGCCTGTGACCACTCGGCGGCCAGGTCCGACATGGAATTCTCGCTAAAGGCGGCATCCGCCACTTCGTGACGTTTTGACGCTTCCACCAAATCGGAAGGGATTCCCTTTTCGAGATAACTGCTGATCACGTTCTTTATCTTGCCCACAAGATTGCCGCCATCCTCCCCGTGGGGAAATGCGGCAAAGGCATAACCCAGCCCCGCCTTCGGCAGGAAATTCGTCCTGAAACCCGCCTCCAGGGCTTCCCCTTGCGGGACGAGGGCGTAGAGATTCCCTCGCTCGCTGTCCAAGACGTCCGCCAGGACCTGAGCGGCTGCGAAGTCCGAATTTTCATATCCGGGAAGACGATAGGCGACAATGGCCAGGCCATAGGGCAAATCGGTTTCCTGTTCGATCGTCCCACTTTTGAGGGGCTGCAAATCGATGGATCGTTTTGAAGGTAAGGGCTTCGATGGGATGTCTTCAAAAAGCGTCCTCACCATGGGCAGGGTCCGATTGGGGTCCAAATCCCCAACAATAACCATCACGGCGTTGTTGGGCTGATACCACGTTTCGTGAAAGGCCTTGAGCATCTTTCCTGTTGTCTTTTGGAAGGAAGGGCGTGTGCCGAGGGCGTCGTGGGCATAGGGCGTCCCCTCGAACATCTTTTCAAGCAGCTTCATATAGAAGACATACATGGGATTTGAGAGGTCCTGCGCCACTTCCTGTTCGATGGCCCCACGCTCCTCAAGCCAGAGTTCTTCCGAGTCCAGCGCGTCCCGCATGCGAATGGCTTCGATTCTCAGGGCCACTTCCAGATCCTCGGGAGGAACCGTGAAAAAATACTGTGTCACCGTCTGCTGCGTGTCCGCATTGAACTCCCCGCCCATGGCTGCGATGAGGGTGGCAAGCTGGGCGGCCGAGAGCCCGTAACTGCCCCTAAACATCATGTGCTCCTGGGCATGGGCCATCCCTGGAAAACCGACCGGGGCCTCATTGGAACCCACGAGATAGTTGACCATGGTGGTCACCACAGGCGCCAGATCATTGCGCACGATGACGACCCGAAGGCCATTTTTAAGGGTGGCACGCATGACTTCCGATCCACGCACCGTTCCCACCAAGCCGACCCACAGGACAAGCAGGCCGACCACCGCCATAAAGATACGATTGTAGAATAGCCTCATGCTTTCTCCCTTGTCTGTTTTGTTCGCATCACACCCTTCAAGCCTACGCGCGATTCCGATAATGGGGGTCTAACTCGAATAGCCCGGAAACTGCAAATCAGAAGCACGATCCCACGGACCCACGGGATTGGGATCTGGAGTCATTCGGATTTGTTCCGGATTTCGGGTTCTTGTCTGCCGGGTTTATGGTGGATCTATATTCGGATCTTTCTGCCATAAAAAGCACAAAGCCATAAAGAGCAAAATTTCGGGACCAAAATAGTAAAGGTTATAGCAAAGCCAGCTTATGGGTTTGAATGTCTATTTCTCAAATTGAATTCCGTTGTTTCAAAAATGGAACCTTTGGATCTGAGACGGGTTGTTTCCCTTCCTTCTAAATAAAGACAAAATTGAAAAGAAGAAAATAGAGTGAATCCTGTATTCACCCTGGAGGATTCCTGTATTTGAACAAAGATTTGAACATGGGGTTCAGTGCGAAAACTTGGTATTTTAGGCTGAGCCTCCGGCTTTTGTGTTTCAGGATCCAACATTTTCAAAGACGTCTTTCAGCCAACCGGAAAATATCTCCAGAACTGGAAGCATTCTTCCTTGTCTTCATCAAATGCCCCAAAACCCGGCCCTTAATACAGAGTTTTCCTGGAAGGATACAGGTATTACCCCATTTCTTTCCCGGGGACCGCAGGCAGGGATACGGTCGAAAATCTGTTCATCTCCTTCTGGATTTTTTGGAAAAGGCTGGCGTAGCAAAACAGGTTTACGTGGAGGTTTTAAAAGGCAATTTGCCATCATTGACGTTTTTTCAAAACATGGGTTTCGAAATTTAAACAGGCCATTCGGATTGTTTTTTGATGGCAAAGAAACTGGATAAAGACAATGCTGCGGCGGAAGTCATATGAACGGTGATCTTCTTGGCGTTTGTTCATGGAACGGCCAGACATTGCCCGAAACCCGGAATAGGGGTGTGACTATAAGCGTTTCTTGATTCTCTCTTCCTGGGCTTTGACGCGGTTCATCCAATCAGGCTCGTCTCTCAAATACATGGCTGCGAGGCGGTTGAATTCCCTGGCCTGGTTAGGATTTTCCTTTTTCAGCCAAGCTTCCGCCAGATAATAATAGTTCTGACCGTTTGAGGGGTTGAGGTTCACGGCCCGCTCAAGGGTTGTGATGGCATCATCTGGCTTGCCGCTATCAAGGAGCATTCGCGCCTGCTCTGTCAGGCGTAGCGATGCCAGTGCACGCGGGCTGTCGCCCTGTCGGGACTGCGTCTGGTCCCTTTTCTGAACCGGCTGTGTCGACAAAGGAGATGAGGCCTGCTCCTCCTGTGAAATGGCCGGCTCCCGGGAAGGGGTTGAGGATGGCCCCTGAGACGAAATGGCGCAGCCTGAGAGCGCCAGGAACAATGCAAAGCCAGGGAGACGGTTAGAAAGTCTTGAATAGATCTTTGACACCCTTGATTACCCTTTCCAGCGGCCCCAGTCCCCGGTGGAGCGTGCAGAACTCCTCCGGTCTATTCTCAGCGAGGAAGTACTCCTCCATGGTTACAGGACAACCCGAGGCGAGAGCAAGCTGGCCACTTTCTTTGCATATGGTCTCCGTCACCACATCGGGCGGCACACTAAACGACGCGCCTGAGAGGTGCTGCGGAATCGCCTTCATTAAATCAGCCCAAATGGATAAGGTCAAGGTAGATGCAGGCAGCTGAAGAGAAGCCCCATCGTCAAAGCCCACCCACAGGAGGGCCAAAACGTCGGGGGTATATCCCACAAACCATCCATCCCTGAAATCATTGGTCGTTCCAGTCTTGCCGGCAGCGGGAAAAAGGATGCCCATGTTCTTGAGCGAACTTGCAGTTCCCTGCTCCACGGTGCTCTCCAGCATGGAGGTGATGAGGAAGGCCTTGCCTGGTGTGGTCACGCTTTGGATGGCCATGTGACGCCGCTCAAGAACCTCTCCCTTTTCATCCACCACATCTTTGAGTGAAAGGGGATGGGGGAGAACGCCGTCTGCGGCAAAGGCACAGTAGGCACGTGCAAGTTCGAGAGGGACCACCTCAAGCGACCCGAGGGCAATGGAAGGGTAGGGGTTGAGCGGGGTCGAGAAGCCGAAAGCTGAGGCGGTTTCCACAATCTGGTCGAGTCCAACCTTCATGGCAAGATCCACTGTGGCGCGGTTCACGGATTTGGATAGGGCGTCTCGCATACTGATACGGGGTTGCGGGAAGGGGGCATAGTTATCGGGCTGCCACGCCTTGCCATTGACCTCGTACGTCCTGGGTTCATTCGAGAGCATGGAGGCAGGCGTGAATGTATCGAGTGAGGAAAGATACACGAAAGGTTTGAAGGCGCTTCCGGGTTGCCGTTTAGCCTGGGTGATCCGGTTGAACTGGCTCACAGCGTAGTTGCGGCCACCGACCATCGCGAGAATATATCCCGTTTTTGGCTGCATGACGATGATTGCGCCCTGCAGTTTTTTGTCTGGCCTTTGACGCTTCAGCCGTGGATTGGCGTCTTCAAGCCGCTTTAATCCTTTGACGAGGGCATCTTCCGCTGCCATTTGGACCTGCGTGTCCAGGGTGGTGTAAATGGAAAGTCCGAGACTTGTAAGCGCCTCTAGCGGATAGATTGAAGTGAGTTGCTGGGAGACGTAATCCATGAAATAGGGGGCCCGCTTCACATAGGCCTCGTATCCGGACGTTACGAGAGGTGCTTCCACTGCCGCTTTAAGCTGGGCTGCGGTAAGCCACCCATGCTTGTGCATCGCTTCCAGAACCGAGTCTCTTCTGGCCCGGCAGCGATCCTTGTTGATGTAAGGAGAATAGAGATTGGGCGCCCTGATCAACCCTGCGATGACGGCTCCTTCGCTCAGGGAGAGCTCTTGAACGGGTTTTCCAAAATAAAAGCAGGATGCCTCACCGATCCCGTTGACAGAGATCGATTCCTTTTGCCCAAGGTAAATCTCGTTGAGGTAGATCTCCAGAATCACCTCTTTGCCATACATCATCTCCATGATCAGGGCCATGAGCGTTTCATTGAGTTTGCGAGTGAAAGTCCTTTCAGGGGTCAGGAAATAGTTCTTGGCGAGTTGTTGGGTGATCGTTGAGCCGCCCTGCCGGATGTCGCCTGAGCGAAGGTTCGCATAAAGGGCCCTCAGGATACCAAGGGGGTCGATGCCGCGATGCTCAAAAAAGCGGCTGTCTTCCGTAGCAAGCACAGCGTGGATGACGTGCCGGGGCACGTGATCGATCGAAACCAATCTTCGCTGCTCCCTCTCAGGACCATAGAAGCGCATGAGCTCTTCGGGCTCAAGTTCCAGGATGGGGATGGGTTCTTTGGCCTTGGCCTGGACGATGGACGCTATCCTGAGACCCGAGAACTCGATGACAGCCGGAAATCCTTCCCTGGTCTGCTGCGCGGTCTTCAGGTCGTTCAGAAAGATCTCAAGCCTTGAAGAGGAAAACCGCATTTCGCCTTTTTGGGACGGTCTTTGAGAGGTCTTGCGGTATCCGAGGTGATCCAGCTTCCTCTCCAGCAGTGCACGGTTCACCCCCTGACCGGGATAAAGTATCGTGGCATCTGAGAGCACCCTGGACGGAATGGACCAGCGCCTGCCTGAAAACCTCTTGTCGATCTGAAATGAAAGATACCCGCAATAGAGGGCCAGACCCAGCGATACGAATATCAGAAGGAGAAAAGTGAAGCGCATGAGGCGTTTCAGGAAAGATGTTTTCTGTTTCATTATTTTCGGCATTTGCTGGGTTCATCCTGGAGCAATTCAAGTTTGTTTGCAAGTCCAAAGATGGGGGAAAAGGCAAAATATTCCATGCGTTAGCATGGCCGGGCCCGCTTTGGGCGGGATGTATCCATGTCCCGAACAAAAAAAATGAGTCCAGCGAGGGGGGATGAGTATGGATATTACCGTCCGCCGTCTGGCGGGATGTGGCGTGGCAAATAGAAGAAACAAAAGCAGGATGAACCGGAATTGATGCGCCATCACCTCACAACCGCTATTTTCGGTCAAAGATATTTCTTAAATAGGCAGGAACCATTGGAGGCCCCTGCAGGTCAGGCGCGAAGTGTCAAAAAGGTCAGGTATCCGCTTTGAGATAAAGGGGGGCACTTGCCCGGAAATCAACGTTCTCTGTTTATTGAACGTCCCACCTCATCCAAGCAGGGCAAATCCGGGTCGGCCATACGGAGGATTTCAGCAAGATCGTAGTAGTGCTCCGCCGCACGATCCCGGTTTCCGAGGCGGGCTTGGGCCCTGGCTAGTCCAAGTAAAGAATGGGTACGCCTGGCCGTGCGGAGCAAAGAAGCATCGAATTGGCCTGCGGCCTCTTGGGGCCGGCCCAACGTCAGCAGGATTTCACCACAAAGTTCATGGGCAGGTTTCATGGGATTGGGCAGACCGTAAGGGAGATCGAGGCCATCCTCAAGGGCCACGGCGTCTTTCACGGCCGAAAGTCCACGTTCGGTGTCTCCTTCTGTGAGATGGATGACAGCCCAGAGCTCCCTCTCCATGATCTGAATCTTTTTGGCCCAAAGCGGGTTTGCTGAGGAGCTGGCCGCCTTTTCCATGTCTTTGAGGAGAGCTGCGTCCTGACGGGCCAGGGCCGTCTTTTCCAGTCTTGCCGCGCTCATGCCGTTGACAAAGACCGCATTTGGTCCGGTGAGACGAGCCTCGATGACCGACTCAACCACGTCAGGGAGCGCCAACAGGAACCAGTGGCCCGTCTCCATGATTTGTCGTGCCTCCATCCGGTAGCGGGTCCGTATCAAATACGCTTCGCCGCCCTCCATGGAATCCTCTTTCATCTTTTCCAGAAGGCGATCTGCCTCCCTGAACCGTCCCTGCTGGAGATAAACGTAGTGGAGCCACTCCAGGCTGTGGTGGTCCTTTTCTGAGACAGGCAGCCCTTCCGCTTTGACCCAGGCCTCAGAGGCAGCCCAGGCCGATTCGTTGGATTGGGCCGCCTCCGACCACATGCCCAACTGCAGGAAGATGTGAGAGGGCATGTGAAGGGCATGGGGGGATGCAGGGGCGATCCTCGCATAGACTCGGGCGGCGCGAAGTCCGAGAGGGGCGTGGACCGGATCGTCGTAAGCGTGGATCAGATAGTGGGCCGCACCGGGGTGATCGGGGTGTTTCGAAAAGACCTCCTCCAGGATGGCCGCAGCCTGCATCTGGATCCTTGGGTCCCTTTCCCCAGGCGGGATCAGACCCAGGAGAGAGAGGGCGTAAAAGCAGGCCGCCTCCGGATCATCCGGATAGGCTTTGTGGAGTCTTCCCATGGCCTCCGAATAGGCCCGGTCCCTGAAGCGTTTGTCTCCGGGGCCGTAAAGAACCCTGATGGTCTCCAGATAATCCTTCTCCCTGGGTGAAATGGGTGAATCCTCACCGGATGCCGCCTTCATTCGGGAAAGGACCGCACGTCCTGCATCAAGGTCCTGTCCGTCCCACAAAGGATGGTTGTAAGACATGGCCTCACCCCAATAGGCCATCTTGAATCCCGGGTCGATCTGCTGCGCCTTTCGAAAGGCGTCTCGGGCCTCCCGATACCAGAAGGAGTGGAGGGCTGCGACGCCTCTCAAAAATGGGGCTTGTGCCGCCGTGGCCCCTGAATTGGGGAAGACGACCCGCCCCAGCTCCGGGTTCGCCCTTTCAATCTCAAGAGATCCAGCCGTTGCGACCACTGGATCCGTGCACAGGGCCAGTGCCGCCCAAATGACGAGCGTTGTGACGGTTGAGGTCCGTGCTTTCATGAATTCGAATCCTTTTTGCCGAATGGTTGCATTTCTCACCGGAAAATAGGGCGCCAGCCCTACCAATGAGAACATAAGGCTTATTCGTGGCGGATGCACTGCGGATGCACTGGCGAAATGAACGCCGGAAAAAATGCGACAGGGGAAGGCGAGGCCAGGTGCCGGGGGACGGTCTTTCAGTACGCCTTTCGCGCCCAGGAACGCATCACTTCAGACACATGAACAGAAAGAGCTCCCACTGGACGGTGAGAGCCAGGAGGATGACGAGCATGGGGAGAATCATCTTCACCTGAAATCGGGTCCCGAAGAGGCGAACGTTCTTGTAAATGAGCACGAGAAGAATGGAGGCGGCGGTCAGGAAGTATTTCACCGAAAAAAAGACGAGCGGTCCCAGGGAGAGATAGTAGGCCATAACGGGATTGACTTCTGTGGCGCCCCGGTGGATCAACTCGAGCGTCAGGAACGCGTCAAGAACGCTCAAAATCACCATCGCCAAAATAACCGCTACCAGCCTGGGCCCATGCTTCTCACCCATGCCGGCCAGGATTGGATGAACCCCTCTTACCAGAACCGACCCCATCTCGCGTACACCTCCTCCTTTGAATGGAGTGCGCCCAACCCGCCTTCGACTTAAGACCCCGGCCCTCGCCCATTGGTTTCCTGCCATCGCAACATCCATACCATAGGCCCGGGAGAGAAACGCGCATAGGAAAAAAGTCAAATATTATGTAATGATTCCGTTTTGTTAGTTTGAACCGCGCATTCGAGAACGAAAAGGATGGGATTGGAGAAAAGATGGAATTCTCTGCTGATTTTCTGTAGTCGATGACACACTATACCCTGACGCCTGTCGGAGATCGCCTTCATGCTTCCTGCTCTGAGCGGGGTGTCTCAACCGGCCCTTCTTCAGCCTGAATTGAGTGATTCTTATCCTTCGTGGGCCTGAGAGGGGTGTCTTTTTTTGAGTCGCAACTCCAATTTTCCAGGTGCCTTTGGAACGCCCACAACGAAAGGCTAGTGATCAGTGAGCAGTAGACAGTGAGCGGTGAAAGGCATTTACTGATTACTGAACACTGATAACTGATCACTTTATTCCTGGGAAACCTTTTCGAAGATTTTCCGGATGGATCGGAGCATCAGGTCAAGGGACTGGTGCAAATTGTGGTCGTCATCCACTTCATGGACGGTGATCCGATCCGGGTCCGGTGAACGCGCGATCATGGATCGGATCGCGCTAATGGGAATCACGTCATCTCTGATCCCGGCGATCACGGTCGTGGGGATCCCTTTGGGGATGTAAACGGTTTCAAGGACCTTCACTTGATCTGCGTCGAAAAGGTCCGGTCTGTTCGTGCCCACGGCCGGGGCAAGGAGTACCATGCCCTCAACCCATTGCGGTTTGCGCATGGCAAAGAGAAGGGTTGTCAGCCCTCCGAGGGAAGAGCCCACCACCACCATGGGCCGGTTCATTTCACGGTCGAGGATGTCCAACCGCTCTTCCACGTCAGGGGGCAGGGCGGGGATCCATATTTCTGGGTAATGGTGCCTCAGGAGCGTTGACTTGGTGCCCTGGGGGCTGCTGTCCATACCGTGGAAAAAACAGATGCTCATATCCTCCGGATCCTCCCGAAAATGAAACGCGGGCATGCCTACCCCGTGGGCATGGCCCGTGATGGCTTTTCCGATGCGGCGAGCATGCCCCTGAGTTCGTGAGGGGATTATAAGGGACCTGGGCGAAAAATCAAATGACAATTCCCGGAACTGTGCTATAAATTTTGTGATGTCCATGCGAACGTTCGCAGTCCGCACTGAACTGGAGGGGGCGCGCCGCTGGAGGTTCTCTTGGAAGAAGGGCTGAATGATAAGATGAATCAAAAAGGAATGCAGACGGCAGCGCCTGTAAAGGGGGCTGGCGAGGCGCTCTCAGCGGAGCGTTACAGGATCTTTTTCGAGTCCATCCACGACGGCGTCTATGAGGTGGACGTCCAAGGGAATTTCACCTATTTCAATAACTCCCTTTGCCGGATCTTCGGTTACCCCCGGGGGGAGATTCACCGGCAGAATTTCAGCAAATTCATGGATGAGGATCGCGCCAAAGCCGCCTTCACCATGTTCAACAAGATCTTCAGGACAGGGGAGGGGATTTCAGACATCGTTTGGGAGATCCGGGACAAGGATGGCAATACCAGGATCATCGAGCTTTCAGCCAATCTCATCACGGACAGGGACGGGCGAAAGACCGGTTTTCGCGGCATTGCCCGGGACGTGACCG
Organism: uncultured delta proteobacterium; assembly: GCA_963830155.1. Classification (GTDB taxonomy): domain Bacteria; phylum Desulfobacterota; class DSM-4660; order Desulfatiglandales; family Desulfatiglandaceae; genus CAWHLE01. Next base: position 966,916 of record CAWHLE010000007.1, read on the forward strand.
ACAAATTCAGGGCACAGGAGGACCTGAGGCGGTCCGAGAAACGCTACCGAACGCTTCTGGATTTTGTCCCCTATCCCACCGTGGTCTTTACTGCGAGCGGTGATGTGTCATACCTGAACCCGGCCTTTACCGAGACCTTCGGGTGGACTTTTGAAGAGCTTGCCGGCAAGCGGATCCCGTATGTCCCTCCCGGACTGGAGAAGGAGACCCAGGACAACATTCAAAGGCTTTTTAAGGAAAAGGCCCTCTTTCGCATCGAGACAAGGCGGCTCACCAAGGACGGGCGCCTGAGAAACGTCATCATGCGCGCGGCGTTCGTGGGTGAGAGGGGGGATGAGACGGCCGGCGTTCTGGTGATTCTCAGGGATATCACGAATGAAAAGAGGCTTGCGCGGAACAACGACGCCATGCTCCGGATCAGTATGGCGTTGCCGGAGTACCCGGAACTGGAAGAACTGCTTGATTACGTGAGCGATGAGGTCAAGCGTCTCCTGGGCTGCGAGGGTGCACTGGTCATCCTTCACGATGAGGAACGGAACGAGCTCTTTTTCCTAGGTGCGGCTTACGACGACACGGCCACCCGCACAAGGGTCAAGGAGATCCGATTTCCGATCGACAGCTTGGTGGCGGGAACGGTCATCCGGACGGGGGAGCCGCTCATTGTCCACGACACCTCCAAGGAGCGGCACCTTCACATTGAACGGGACAAGAAACTTGGATATCACACACGAAATCTGGCCCTGGTGCCGCTCCGGAGCAGCGACCGGATCATCGGTGTGCTTTGCGCCATCAACAAAAAGGAGGGGCGCTTCGAGGAGTCGGACCTGGATCTGCTCAACATGATTGCAGGCACGGTGGTCCTTTCCATTGAGAACGCCCGTTTCGCCGATGAGATCAAGAAGGCCTACCGGGAGGTGACCAAGCTCAACCGCGCCAAGGACCGGGTCATCAACCACCTGGCTCATGAACTGAAGACACCTTGCGCGGTCCTCCTGGCATCCCTTAAGACACTTTCCAGGAAACTGGCCCTCCTCCCTGATCAGGAGTGGAAGCGGACCATGGACCGGATTCAACGGAACTTGGACCGACTCCTGGAGATCCAGGACGAGGTGGACGACATCATCCAGGACCGGCACTACGCCGTCTACCCCCTGATGTCCTTTGTGCTGGAGCAGTGTGCCGATGAGCTGGAGGCCCTGGCGACCGAAGACGTTGACGGAGAAATGGCGGCGGCGCGCATCCGCAAGCGGGTCGAAGAGCTCTTCGGTCCCAATGAAAAGGCTCTCAAGGCCATTTTCCTCCACGAGTTCGTCGCTTGGCGATTGGAAGCGACCAAGGGGTCGTGGGCCCGTCGCAGTGTGAAAATCGAGGGCGCGCTTGAGCCATGCCCGGCCATTTGCATGCCCGAGGAGCCGCTCGCGAAGGTCGTGGACGGGCTTGTGAGGAATGCCATCGAGAACACGCCCGACGAAGGGTGCGTGGAAGTGATGGTGAGCCAAAACCGGGATGGCGTCGAGCTGAAGGTGCGTGATTACGGGATTGGCATCACTTCTGAAAACCAGAGGCGCATTTTTGAAGGATTCTTCACGACGCAGCCGACGGAGACCTATTCTTCCAAACGACGTTTCGATTTCAAGGCGGGCGGGAAAGGGGCCGATCTCCTGCGAATGAAGATATTCTCGGAACGCTATCGATTCAAGATCGATATGACGTCCACGAGGTGCCACCACATTCCAACGGAAAACGATGCTTGCCCCGGTCGAATCAGCGAATGCGGGTTCTGCACCGGTATCGAGGACTGTAAGCGCTCCGGGGGCACCACCTTTACCCTTTTGTTCCCCCCGGCCCCGGATCAGGGCTGCTGAACTCTCATGAAAGACAAGGACATGATGACGTGGAAGGCCCTCGTCATTGACGACGAAGAGGGCATCCGCAAAGTCCTTTCCATCGCCCTTTCCGACGCAGGCTTTGAGGTGACCGCGGCCGTAGACGGCAGGGAGGGGTTGAGGTTGTTCGGGGAGATCTCTCCACAGATCGTACTGACCGATATCCGGATGCCGGGCATGAATGGTCTAGATCTGCTCCAGACACTCAAGGCGGAAGATGGGGACAAGGAGGTCATCGTCATCACGGGCTTCGCAGATATGGATCTCGCCATACGCGCCCTTCAGCTGGATGCCTCGGATTTCATCACCAAGCCCATCCACCATGACGCACTCATGGTTGCGCTCAAGCGGGCCAAGGAGCGATACCTCACAAGGAAAGACCTCCACGACTACACCTCGCTCATAGAGGAGCGCTGGATCACTACGGCCGAAGAGCTCGCAAGGACGTTCAACTTCCAGACCCATCTGATCGACAGCTCCATCGACGGGATCATGGGGTGGGACAAGGATGGCAGGGTGGTCACCTTCAACCGCAGCATGGAAAAGATGCTCGGTTTCTCGAAGAAGGAGGTGAGGGGCGAGGTCTCGTTTCACGCGTTCTTTCCAGTGGGCGCTGCGGAGAGGTTCAGCGATGCCTTGCGCTCGGAGGACTTTGGCGGAAAAAACCGGCTCATGCTCCACGAGACGACCCTTTTGGATCGAAACGGTGCCAGGATCCCGGTTCAGCTCTCCGCAACGGTGCTTATGGAGGAGGATCAAGAGATCGGCATGGTGGGGTTTTTCAAAGACCTCAGGGAGATTCGGCGGCTGGAGCAGCAGTTTGCCGACCAGGCAAGACTGCTTCATCAGGACAAGATGATTTCACTCGGAAGGCTCGCCGCAAGTGTCGTCCATGAGATCAACAACCCCCTGGCGGGCATTCTCAACTACATCCGACTGATGCTCAAGATCGTGAACCGCGATGCGATGAACCCTGATCAGTTGGACAAGTTCAAACGCTATCTCACGCTGATCGAAGGTGAGACCAGCCGCTGCTCACGGATTGTCTCCAATCTGCTGGCCTTCTCCCGCAAGTCCCAGATGGAGTTCACGGATGTGGATGTGAACGAGCTGATCCAGAAGTGCATCCTTCTCAGCCAGCACAAGGTGATGCTTCAAAACATCGAGATCCGGACGGTCCTGGAACCTGGGTCACCCAAGGTCCACGGCGACTATAACCAGATCCAGCAAACCGTGATCAACCTGATCTTCAATGCGGTGGACGCCATGCCTGACGGCGGGACCCTGAGCCTGGCAAGCGTCTTCAAACCATCGGAGCAGACGGTTCAAATCCGCGTGGCCGACACGGGCTGCGGCATCCCGAGGGAGGAGCAGGACCACCTGTTCGAGCCGTTTTACACCACAAAGAAGGAAGGGAAGGGGCTTGGGCTTGGCCTGGCAACCGTCCAGGGGATTGTGGAACGGCACCGGGGCAGAATTTGTGTGGAAAGCGAGTCCGGAAAGGGGAGCGTGTTTACGCTCGAATTCCCTGTGCGACCTCAAGTTCATTAACCTAAATCGCTCAATTTAGGCTAGAGGCCTAGACTCCCCATGAAGGCATCGGTCATGGCCAGGTTGAGGTTAAGCCGCAGATCCTGACGGGAAAGGCCAAAGGCCGCCCCCATGAGCTGTGGGAGATAGAGCACCGAGATTCTCAAGTCCTCGCCTTGAGAGCGGGAAATGGCGTCCTGGTAGGCCTCGAGATTCATCTGGCACATGGGACAGACGGTGACAATACAGTCCGAACCCTTGGCGGCCTTGAGGAGCCCGGCCACGAGCTCAAGGGCCACGCCCTTTTTTGTCGTCATGAGGGCTGCTCCGCAGCACCTTGCGCCCATTGACCAGGGATGGACCGACGCCCCCAGTGCCTCAATGACAGGCACCATAGATGTAGGCTCCTGGGGGTCGTCGAAACCGCCGTACGGCCTGAGGCTCTGGCACCCGTAGTAGGGTGTGACGCGTACGCCCGAGAGGGGCCGTTTTACTCGGCTCCGGATCTGTTCAGCAGTGAAGTCCCTGGCCACCACATCCAGGAGGTGGCGCACCCTGACGCCGCCTCGATAAACGAGCCCCTCTTCCTCGATGGCGTCGTTGATCTGCGTTTTCAAAGTGTTGTCCCGCTTCACGTGGTCCTCGACCCGCCTCAGGTTCAAATAGCAGGCGCTGCAAGGGATCAGGAAGTCAGCGTCGGCCTCCATCTTTTCGGCCAGGGCGAGATTGCGGCCTGCCAGGACCATGGACAGGAGGTAACTGGTGGCCTCCGCAGCACTTGCCCCACAGCAGGTCCAATCCTCCAGATCCAGGAGCTCCGCACCGAGGGCTGACATGGCCGCCCGCGTCGATGCGTTGTATTCCGCGGCCGTCCCTTCCAGTGAGCACCCCGGATAGTAGACGTATTTCATCGCCTGGCCTCCATTTCCTCCACCTTCTTGAAAAGTTTATCGAATCTGCCTTCACCGAAGAGCTTCGGCATTTCAAGCGGTATCTTCCCCTTTTTCATAAGCCTGATGCCCATGGACGCAAAGGCCAGAGGAACGATCGGGTTTTTCACCGCAAGGAAGTAGCGATGGATAAACTCCATTTCCCTGACGCGTCCGTAGCGCTTCACCGTGTCCATGAAGGTTCTGTAGAAACTGGCGCTCTGTTTGTACTTGGAGATGCCCTCAGATGCGGCCAGACGTTTGAGGGCCCCCATGGTCTCGGTCAGGGGAAGACCGCGCGGACAACGCAGGGTGCAGTAATAACAGGCGGAACACAGGTAAAAGGTCTTGCTGTCGAAGATCTCGTCTTTCTGGCCCAGCTGGACAAGCCGCCAGAGCTGGCGGGGCGTCAGGTCCATGGCAAAGGCGTTGGCGCAAGAACCGGTGCAGGTGCCGCACTGCATGCATGCCGCGACCTTTTCCTGAATGGCAGCGAGAGGGTCGTGATCTCCTGATGCGTTTATGGCGTCCATTTTTATTGGTGCCATGGAATCCGGGCTCCTTTCCATTGAAAGAATTGAGTGATCAGTCATTAGTGATCAGTCTTTAGTAAATGCTTTTCACTGCTCACTACTAACTGGTCACTGATCACTAGGTTTTCCACGGCGGCATCGATCATGTCGAAGACCTGCGGGTCTGAAAGACCGCGCAACACAGCGGCCCCGTTCGGGCAGACCGCGGCACACGATCCGCATCCCTGGCACATGAGCTCATGGACCACGATCTTCTCTTCCTCCTCATCGAGCCATCTTGCGCCGTAAGGGCATACATCGATGCACCGCTCGCAGCGCGAGCAGATGCTTGTCCGGACCTGCGCGACCACATGGCCGGCCGTGATCCGCTCGCTCGAGAGGATCCTGAGGGCGCGCTGTGCCGCCGCACCGGCCATGACGATGGATTCCCCGATGGACCGGGGTGAGTGGGCGATGCCGGCCGTGAAGATGCCCTCCTTGATAAAGTCCACGGGACGCCACTTGGATTCGGCCTCCTGGAAAAATCCGTCCCGGTTGACCTCCACCCCGAAAAGGTCAGCCAGTTCGGTCGCTCCATCTGGCACGATGCCGGTACTGAGCACCAGAAGGTCCGGCTCAACTCGAATCTTGCGGCCCAGGATGGGGTCGGTGGCCACGAGGATGGGCTTCCCGCTTTCCAACTTTACGCCCGGCTTATCGCCCACGTTAAACGGTACAAAGACGACGCCCAGTCGGCGCGCCTTGGTGTAAAAGCTTTCGAGAAAGCCATAGGTCATCATGTCTCTGTAAAACACGAACACATCTGTCTGAGGTCGGGCCTCTTTGAAATGGATGGCGTTCTTCAGCGCGGACGAGCAACAGACCCGGCTGCAGTAGTTGCGCGGTTCCTCACGCGAACCCACGCATTGGATCATGGCCACCACATTGGGAGGCTCCCTGTCGAGAAGTCCCTCCTCGATCTTTCGCTCCAGCTCATGCTGGGTGACGATGGCGTCGCATTGGCCGTAGCAGTAATCGGTGGTCGGCGCCTCCGTGCCGCCGGTCGCGAGGATGGTGACCCCATGCTCCAGCGTCTCGCCACCACCGTCCGACCGCTCGATGATGGTCGAGAACCGGCCCACCCGGCCATCGCTGTGGACGACTCGGGCACCGGCATAGAGTTTAATTCGGGGATGCTTTTCAATCCGCGCCACCCTCTCTGTCAGGAGTCCCTGAACGGAATCGCCCTCAATGGTCCTGTAAATGGATCGAAGGTTCCCGCCCAAGGCCTCCTGCCGTTCCACAAGGAAGACCTCAAAACCATGATCCGCAATGGCAAGGGCCGAAGTCATGCCCGCAATGCCCCCACCCACCACGAGGGCCTTTTGAATCACCCGCGTTTGAACCATCGGATTGGGGTCGGCCCGTCGCAGCTTCCCCAGGGCCATGGACATCATCGACGCCACGTCACGAAGCGTCGTAGCGTTGTCGCGATCCGCCGTCGGCAAGATGGGGGTCCGGATATCGACCACATCCAGGAGCGACGGGTCAAGTCCCACCTGGTCGGCAAGGTCTTTCAACCGTTTCATGAAAAGATAGGGCATGCACGCGCCAATGAGAATCCGGTTGGGGCGGGTTGTTACGAGCCCATCGCGCAACGACTGCCACCCTTCCTGGGTGCAAATCCGGTCCACCACCTGGACGTCGCGGACGGAAAGGTCAGCTTTGAGTGTCTCCACCAGCCCCTTAGCATCCAGGGCTTCCAAGAGGGTCCCTCCGCACTGGCAAAGGGCCACGGAGACGGAAGGGCGTTCACGGGAGACGTCGCGGCGTTCCGCCCCGGCCCTCTTTTCTTCGGCGAGACTCCCCCCCTTTGCATGCAGAAGCCTGGATGCCTCAAGGGATGCGCCACATGCCTGAATGACCGACTCCGAAATGTCCCGGGGCCCGGAAAAAGACCCGGCAATCGTGATGCCTTCCCTGGTGCTCTGGCCCGATGAAAATGGCTGCGTGCGGGTGAACCCCCACGGATTGAGCTCAATCCCCAGCTTCTCCGCCAGGCCTTTTGAGCCCTCCGGAGGCCTCTGTCCGGTCGCTAGAACGACGAGGTCGAACGATTCCTCCTCTCTCGTCCCTGTCTGGTCCACGTACACGATCGTAAGGTCGCCGTCTTTCCCGTTGTGCTCAATGGTGTGAACGCGGCTTCTCACAAAGCGGACGCCGTTTTCCGTTTCCGCGCGGTCGCGGTAGCGCTGGAAGTCCTTTCCGAAGGTGCGCATGTCCATGTAGAAAATGGTCGTCCGGGCCTGGCCCCCGGTTCGTTCCTTTGCGAGAATGGCCTCTTTGATGGCAAACATACAGCAGGCCGATGAGCAGAAATCGGCGTCCTCCTGGGCCTCGCGTGACCCGACACACTGGAGCCAGGCCACCCTCGTGACCGGCTTTCCGTCGCTCGGTCTGAGAAGAAGCCCGGCGTTGGGACCCGTTCCGCTGACGAGCCGTTCGAACTCGATGCTGGTGACCACGTTGGGCAGGTGGCCATAGCCGTAAAGGTTCTTGCCCGAAGCGGGGTTGAAAGACTCAAAACCGGCTGCGAGCACGACCACCCCCACTTCAAGCTGTTTCTCTCCTGCCTTTTCGATGCCCTGATAGAGCCTGAAGACCATGGGGACCAGTGCGTCGGGGTCAAAGGGCTTCATGAGGTAGTCGAGTGCACCGATCTTCATGGCTTCGACAGCGGTCTCGACGGTCCCGTAGGCCGTCATCATCACGACAGAAAGGGCCGGGTGCATCTCCTTTGCCTTCTTAAGGACCTCGATCCCGTCCATGCCAGGCATCTTGATGTCGAGAAGCATCAGGTGATAGGCGTGTTGGCCGATTTTTTCCAATGCCACGGTTCCCGACTCTGCCATATCCACCAGAAAACCCTCATCAGCCAGCCACTCCTTCAGTGAATCCCGGACCACCAGTTCGTCGTCCACAACAAGGATGCGGAACCGTTTCCTTGCCTCCTTGCCAAAATCGATGGCGTTCGTGGGGCAGACCTTGACGCATGCCCCGCACAAGGTGCAACTGTTCACATCCACCAGATACGTGTTTGGGATGTTGTGGGGGACCGGGAGATAGATGGCCTTCCTCCGGGTGAGCCACGCATTGAACGAATCCGGCACCTCCACCGGGCAGACTTTGGCGCATTCCCCGCACCCGATGCAGCGGTTTGCGTCCACCATGGTGGGCTTTTGCCTGAGCGTCACCTGAAAGCGACCCGGTTCGCCATCCAGGGAAACCAGTTCGGTGGAGAGCATGATGTCGATGTTTTCGTGAAACAGCCCCTTGCGGAGACAGAACTGCGATGAGGTGTCGCGCTCAAGGAGAGGGAGCATCTTGCACATACCGCAGTGGTCGGAGGGGAACTGGTAGTCCAGCTGGGTCAGGACACCCCCCAGGTTGGGGGCCTTGTCGATGAGCTTCACCTGATATCCTTGCTCAGCCAGGTCGAGCGCCGAACGGATGCCGCTGATCCCTGTGCCCACGACCAATGCCGTCCCGATCTTTTTGTTCATTATAACCCCCGGCAGTTCGTTGTGCGTTGTGGGCCGCAGGGAGGTGTCTTTTTTTGAGCCGCAAAATCTGACACAGCCTCTATTAACGGCACCGATTTCGTGCACTTATTTCCAGACCGCCCCAGTGATGAAGTGATCAGTTATCAGTGTTCAGTAATCAGTAAATGCTTTTCACTGCTCACTATCTACTGTTCACTGGTCACTTGCCCTTTGTTGGGGGCGTTCCAAAGGCTTCTAACGAGTGGATTGCGGCTCAAAAAAAGACACCTCCCTGTGGCTAGCTCCAAACTTGGTGAATCGCTCAGTTTAGGTGCTCCTGACTCCTGACTACTGACCCCTGATTATTACTGATTACTGGTCACTGATTACTGATCACTGACTATTGATTAGTCCTTCCCGCCCGTTAATTCGGAGAACTCCTTTTCCCTGAAGACCGAAAGCGGTGGTGCGTCCTCCAGGCTTCTGCCCGCCTCGTAATTGAACGCACGCTGTGTGAGATGTGCGATGGTCCGGAATATCTCCATGACCGGAATGTTGTTGGGACAGGCATTGGAACACTGTCCGCACCCGATGCAGGCCGTGCTCATATGGGCCAACCGAGTCAGGTGATAGAACACGGTATCGGTGGGCATCTTGAGGATGCCTTTTCTCTTGGCCCAGCGCAGATATTGGGCCGGCTCGTGATCGAACACGTCCGTCACGAAGACGCATTCCTTGCAGTAGCAGACGGGGCAGGCGACCCTGCAGTTAAAGCAGTTGACGCAGCTGGCAAGATAGGTGGTAAGCCTTGCCAAGTCGGCTGTGGCCTCGCTGGTCTCTTCAAACATCTTGTCCCGATAGGCGGTTCTTTGGGCCACGAGCCCGTCAATGGCCTCCTTTCGGCCTTTCGGCTCATCACACTGAGGGAGTCCGAGACCCTGCAGCACGCGCTCCCCCTTCGCCGTGTTGGCCTTGACCAGGATGTGATCCTTCGGGTCCATGCCAAAGAGACCCAGCAGGAGATCGGCATTTGTAGGCACCGGGTGCTCACAGGCCTTGCATGCGGATGAAATGTCGAAGTCTTCAAAGGAGGTTCCTTGCCCGGAGCGCGCGAGGTCCAGGAATCGCAAAGTGGTTTGGGCGCCGTTTCCTTCGGCAAAGCGAGGGTAATGGACGTTGCTGTATGCGCCATAACAATCGATGCCGATCAAGGTGATTTCTTCAGGGTCTGCCTGTTTCAATTTGACCAGTTCTATGAAGGCCCGGATCTCGCATGGGCGCAAGACCATTGCCACATTTTCGCCCGTCCGCCTGCGGCTGAGCTTTGATGCAATTTTGGCACCGTTCATGGGGAAAACGGGGGCCAACGGGTCTACCCCGTTCAGCTTTTCAGGGTCTGCGACAAGGGTCGGCATCACCACGTTTTTCATGGGCAAGCGTTGGGGGAGGAGCACTGCGCCGAAGCCCCCATCGGTCAAGAGCGCTTTGAAGAAACCCTGCAAAACGGTCAGGATGTCCTGGCCCCCGGTCTCAAGCTTCGATGTCTTCCCCATGCATTTCCTCCCGCAGCCCCGGATTCAAGAGGCAGATGTTGAGATCTCTTGCGGCCATGGTGCTAAAGGACCATTTGCCCCTTGGTTAGACTTGGTCCGAGCGTCTTGATCTCTGTGACCAATTCCCTGATGGTCCTGGCAAAGTCTACCCCTTCACTGGCCCCGATCCAGGTCAGCTTGAGACGGCGCTCATCAAAACCAAAGCGGGGCAAGATCTCCTTGAGCAATTTGATGCGCCGCCTTGCCTTCAAATTCCCGTTGATGTAGTGACAGTCCCCAGGGTGGCACCCACTCACCAGAACCGCGTCCACGCCTTCCAGAAACGCCTTGATTACATATTTGGGGTCCACCATGCCGGTGCACATCATCCGAATCAGGCGCACGTTGGGGGGATAGGTCAATCTCGAAGTCCCTGCCAGATCCGCAGCGGTGTAAGTACACCAGTTGCACACAAAGGCGATGATCGTTGGTTCAAAGTGGTCCATACGTATCCTCCTTATGGAGAGAGTGATGGAGTGGTGGAGTACTGGAGTATTGGGGGTAAGGCTGGAGCAGGCGCCACATCCCCGCTGGCCCTGCCTCATCACTCCACTACTCCAACACTCCAATTCCCCATTACTCCATTCTTTTTTCTTTACATACCCACCGTCGATATGGCGTCGAGCACGCCCTCAAGCTCCGCAAAAACCTGTCTCTCGTTAAAGTGCTTGACCTGGGCCGCGCCGCTGGGACAGAATCCGGAGCAGCTCCCGCAGCCTTTGCAGAGCGCTTCATTGACCACTGAAACCCCTCGCCGTTCGTCGAACTCGATGGCGGAGTAGGCACAAAGCTTGATGCAGGTCTGGCACCCTGCACACACGTCGGGATCGATCCAGGAGATGGTGGGGGAGACCTGAACTTTCCCTCTGGTGGCCAGAGAAAGCGCCTTGGCAGCGGCGCCGGAGGCCTGCGAGACAGTGTCGGGGATGTCCCTTGGCGCCTGGCAGGCGCCCGCCAGGAAGACGCCATCGGTTGCCGTGTTGAGTGGGCCGAGCTTCGGGTGTTCTTCCAGGAAAAAGCCGTCGGCCCCCCGGTTGACTCCGAAGACACGGCCGACCTCTTCCGCATCCGCCCGACTCTGCATGGCCGCACACAGGATGACCATGTCAACGGGAATTCGGAAACGCCTGCCCATGAGGGTGTCTTCCCCGATGAGCACCAGTTTGCCCTGTTCCTCCGGGGAAAGGGGTTGGTCCGAGATTTCCGCCGGCTTGCCTCTGATGAAGGTGATGGACTCCTCCTGGCACCTTCTGTAGAACTCCTCGTATCCCTTTCCAAAGCAGCGCATGTCAATGTAGAAATCGAAGACCTTTGCGTGGTGGCCTACCTTGTCCTTGATGAGATGACCGTACTTGAGGGCGTACATGCAGCAGACGCGTGAGCAGTATTCGTGATAGTTATCATCCCGGCTGCCGACACAGTGGATGATCCCCACGCTTTCGGGGGCCTTGGTGAATTCACCGTTTCCGTCCCTCATGAGGATCTGACCACTGGTTGGGCCCGTCGCGTTGTTGAGCCGTTCGAACTCAAGGCTCGTCATAACATTTGAATACTTGCCGTAGCCAAACTGCCTCATGGGGGTGGGATCCATGAGGTCGTATCCCGTTGCCAGGATGACGCTTCCCACCTTCACATCCAGAACCTGTTCCTGGGTATCGTGATCGATGGCCTTGGCTTCGCAGACCTTCACGCATTCCATGCATTCCGAGCAGACCCCGCAATTCAGACAGCGTTGTGCCTCCTTGCGGGCGTCGCTTTCCTGAACGCCGAGATCCACTTCCTGAAAGGATCGGGTTCTCTCGTCGGACTTCAAATGGACGGGGATTATCCGGCCTTGCTTGCGTAGATCGCCCGAAATGGGGGCCCAGTGGTCCCCGGGAGGATTTTTAAGCGCGGCCTTTTCCTCAAAGCGCTTGAGATCCTCGCCCTGGATATGGCGGTCCATGGCCACCGCAGCCCTGTGCGCAGCGGCAACCGCCTCAATCACGGTTGCAGGGCCGGTCACGGCGTCGCCGCCTGCGAAAACATGAGGAATGGACGTCTGCATGGTGTAAGGGTTGACTTCAAAGGTCTTGCGGCGGGTCATCTGCGGGGCCGTTTCTTTTGCGGTCCAATCGAGCTCGGCGACTTGTCCGATGGCAGGGATGACGACATCACAGTCAATTACGACCTCCGACCCTTCAACAGGCACGGGCCTTCTTCTGCCGGTTGCGTCGGGCGGACAAAGCTCATTCCTGATGCACTTGATGCCGAGGACCTTCCCATCCGCCCCCACCATAGAGACAGGGGTTGTCAGGTATTCGATCCGGATCCCTTCGGTCAGGGCCCCCTCGATTTCCTCTGCGTAGGCAGGCATCTCACTGCGGCTCCGTCGGTAAACGATGATCACCTTTTCACAACCCAAACGCAGGGCCGTCCTTGCGGCGTCAACCGCCACATTGCCCCCGCCGATCACAACGACGCGCCTGCCCGGCGCCTTCCGATCCCCCAGATTCACCCTCTTGAGGAATTCAACGACGTCCAGAACCCCTTCCAGGTCGTCTTCTCCGGCAATGTTCAATTTCAGGCTTCCATGTGCCCCGATTCCTAGAAAAACAGCCCTGAATCCCTCTCTCTCCAGGTCAGAGAAGGTGAAGTCCCTGCCCAGGGTTTGATTGGTCCGCGTCTCGATACCAAGTCTCAGAATATAGTTGATTTCCCTGTCCAGGATTTCAGGGGGCAAGCGGTAATCCGGGATCCCCAGTCTGAGCATCCCTCCCAGGACAGGCATGGATTCAAAGATGGACACCTGGTAGCCCAGCCTGCGAAGGTCATAGGCGGCGGTCAACCCGGCAGGGCCCTGATCCGATGATCGCGACCTTTTCAGACCTTTCCTCTATGCCGGGCATTGGAAGGTCATCAAGATCCACCCGATCCGCTGCAAAACGTTTCAAGTCCCTGATGGCGATAGCCTCGTCCACATCGAGCCGACGGCACTCCGCTTCACAGGGGTGAGGGCACACCCTGCCGAGGACGCCCGGAAGAGGCAGCCGCTCCATGATGAGCTGGATCGCTTCTCTGTATTTGCCCTGTCCGATCAGCTGGACATAACCCTGGACATTGATTCCGGCCGGGCACGTGATGACGCAGGGCGCACGATCCGCCTTTTCGATGGTGAATGTGATGGGGACTGCCTGGGGAAACGAGCGATAAATGGCCTTCCGGCTTCCAAGTCCCTCGTCCCACTCGCTCGGTCTGGTGACGGGGCACTCCATGGCACATTCCCCGCAGCCGGTGCAGACCCCCTCTTTCACGTACCTGGGTTTCTTCCGGATGGTTGCGGTGAAGTTGCCAATGAAACCTGAGATCCCGGCCACCTCACTGTATGTCAGGAGCTCGATGTTTCGGTTCTGCCCCACAGAGACCATCTTGGGTGTTCCAATGCAGGCTGCGCAATCCAACGTGGGGAAGGTCTTGTCGAACTGAAGCATGTGCCCGCCGATGGTGGGCTGTCTCTCGACCAGATAGACCTTGTGGCCCGCGTCGGCGATGTCGAGTGCCGCCTGCATCCCGGCAATGCCCCCCCCACGACCAGGACATCGGGATGGACGTTGACTTGCCTGGATTGAAGGGCCTGATGATAATTCACCCGGTTAATGGCTGCGGCTGCCAGGGTCTTTGCCTTGTTTGTGGCTTCATGGGGGTCTTCCGTCACCCATGAAACCTGCTCTCGCACCGAGGCCATTTGAAACAGGTATGGATTGATGCCCGCCCGTTGACAGGCCGATTGAAAGGTTTTCTCATGGAGCCGAGGCGAGCAGGAGGCCACCACAACGCGATTGAGGCCTAAGCGCTCAATGTCGTTGATGATCATTTTCTGGCCCGGGTCGGAGCACATGAACTTGTAATCCCTTGAGACAACAACATTCTTCAGCCCCTTCACAAAATCCGCCACCTCGTGGACCCGAACTTTCCCCGCGATGTTAACCCCGCAGTGACAGATATAGAACCCTATCTTCTTGGGCATACCCGTTCCTCGCTTCTTTTGGCAGCTGGCGCCGGTCCCAGCGATCTTGCTTAGGTCCACTCGGCGCGTTTCAGTTCAACCCTGACCTTGCGCCTCGGTTCGCACCAGTGGCATGTCTCCACCTGGCGGTGGCTCCCCATGGGGAAGGCCCCCCCAAACTGGAGCGTGCTGATCCAGTTGAAAATGTTGTGGTAGAAATAGCCGCAGAAATCGCCGCACCGGTGGATGCTAAGTTCGAACTCATCCCCCTGCTTCATACCGATCGTACACTCGCCATCGGTTTCGATGACCTTTGCCACAACCCTCTTGCCGACTCTGGGAAAGGAATGAGTCATCTGTGATTCTCCTTTCTGGGATGGAGCGTCTGAGACGCCGTCTTGCCTTAAAGTTCCAGGAGGTTTCGTGTCCACTGGAGGAGCTCCTCGGGTTCCGGAGGTTTTTCAATGTAGGCTTCCGGTTCGGGTACAATGTGACTTTCGTAAAGGTTGAGCAGGTTTTGTGAATGGAAAAAGGTCTTCTTGGCAAGGCCGGAGAGCATGATCACGGGAATCCCACGCAGCGTCTCATCGGCCTTGAGCTGACGGTACATTTGTACGCCTCCCTCCCGAGGCATCATGACATCCAGGATGATCAGCTCGGGCCTGAGCTCTCTTGCCTTTCTTATACCCTCCAGCCCGTCCACTGCGACGATGGGCTTGTATCCGCTGGTCTCGAGGAGCGTGGAGAGGAAGATGCGTGTGTCCAGCTCGTCATCCACCACAAGGATCTTTCTCTTATTCATTGTTTGAGGCCTCCAAAATGAGATCCTTCACTGGCTGAAGGCACCTAAAGCACTAACCGTGCCAGATAAAAAAAATAGTAAATTCATCATGTTGTGGATTTTTACCACCTGGGATGGAAGATAGGGGAGGCAAAGGGTTTGGTTTCATGCAACATAATATCTAATTTGGATATAAAAAACGTTATGTTATTATCTATTCAACCTACTGCAACATAAATCGCAACAAATCGCAACAACCCCTGCTATGGAAAAGCGCTAAACGTGGGGGACCGGCGCCGGCACGGTGGAATTGCTCGTGATTGAGTCTTGCGAAACTTGACACCCCAAGCCAATCCAAATATCTTTACTAATAAAAGATGCGTTCATGTTGGCGTTTCGAACCCGAGACGGTGTCCACAACTTTGCGAGGTGGGGGGCATTGACTTCTGAAAAATTTTGCAGAAGATGTTCGGTGGTTCGGGTCAACTTGCTCTGTAGCCTGTATGAGCAAGGGTTCAACGAAAACGACGACGTGGCGAGAGGCAGGCTGAAGACCCTTGTGGACTTGGCAGGGAAGCGAGGCTACAGGGAGGGCGCTTCTGTGTTGTATCCAGAGCTGCCAGAGGAATTCGTTCGCAAGGTCTGCTGGAACATCTCTTCCCTTCTATTCGATAACGATTTTTCCTCCTGTGGTGTGGGCGTGAATGGCGGACGAAAAGGCCGAAAGATTTGAGGAGCAGGTCTCCTTTGATGAGCTGCCCGATGGGGACGGGGTGGTGGTGGTGTCCCTTGACTTCAGGGTCATGAGCGCCAACCTGCCGGCGGAGAAGATTTTGAGGCGGAGGTTGCCGAAGGGCGCCCTGATGGATCTGAGTGAGGTGATCGCCGAGCCTCATCGACGGGAGGTCTTGACCGCTTTTCGAGAGGCTGTGGAGAGAGGGCTTTCCACATCAGGTCTCCTGGCCGAGACGTTCGAAAAATCCGGTTCCCCTGAAGCCTTCACAGTTTCCTTTGACCCGCTTTACGGTCCAAGCGACGAGATCATCGGGGTTCTCGTCACCTTGACACAAAAGCTCGTGAACGGGAAAACGTCGCCCCACGAGGAGTCGTTGGCCTACGATTCCGTATTTGAGCAGCTGGCGGAAGGGGTTTTTACCATCAATGATCGATGGCGTATCACCGCTTTCAACAGGAGGGCACAGGAGATCACTGGCTATCGCCTTGAGGAGGTCATGGGAAAACACTGCTGGGACATTTTCAGCAGCGATCTCTGTCAAAGCAACTGTCCTCTCAAGATCTCCATGGAAACCGGAGTGGTTTGCATGGACCAGGATGTCCGCATCCTGGCGAAAGACGGCAGGCAGCAGTCGATTCTGGTGAACGCCTCCGCCATCAAAAATAAAAGAGGTCTGGTCATCGGGGCCGTTGAAACCTTCCGCCCCGTTGACTCCGCAAGACCGCCTGAAATGGCTCACCTCAATGGCCATGATCCAAGGATGCCGATCATTGGCGAGAGTCCCGAGCTGATGGCTCTGCTTCGCCTGCTGCCGGACGTGGCAGCCTCGGATGCCACGGTCCTCATCGAAGGTGAATCGGGCACAGGCAAGGAACTGATTGCCAAGGCGATTCACTTCCAGAGCCCACGGGCACGGGGTCCTTTTGTCCCCGTGAATTGTTCCGCTTTTGCCCAGACCCTCCTCGAATCAGAGCTGTTCGGACATGTGAAGGGTGCCTTTACCGGGGCAGTGAACAGCAAGGTTGGCCGTTTTGAACTGGCCAAAGGGGGCACCCTGTTTTTGGATGAGATCGCCGAGATCAACCCGGAGTCACAGGTCAAGCTCCTCCGCGTAATCGAAGAGAAGGTTTTCGAACGGGTGGGGGGAAATCGCCCCATCCCCATGGATACCCGCATCATTGCGGCCACCAACAGAAATCTCATCGAAGAAGTTCAAAAGGGCCGATTTCGCAGCGACCTCTTTTTTCGACTCCGTACGGTGCCGCTGGACCTCCCTCCCTTGCGGGAGCGATCATCGGATATTCCTTTGCTGGTGAACTACTTTGTCAGCCGGTTCAACCGCAAGTATAAAAAAAACGTGCGAGGCGTAGACCCGCGGGTCTTGCGGGAGTTTATGCGGTATCCCTGGCCCGGCAACGTCCGTGAGCTGGAGCACGCTCTAGAGTATGCCTTTGTGTTCGTCAAAGGCCCCGTGATCACCTTCTCTAACCTCCATGGATTGCTGCAGGATCAACCCCGATTCAAAAAGGTCCCGGAGGTGCAGAGCAGGGGACTGTCTTTCGAGTCGGAGGATGAGAAACTCTCCATTCAAAAGGCACTCAAGAAGTCCCACGGCCACCGGGATGCCGCGGCACAGATGTTGAGCATCAGCCGCACCTCTTTGTGGCGAAAGATGAAGCGCCACGGCCTGGCTTAGACTTTCCGGTCGGGCAGATCTTAAAGCCGGTCGTTTGAGACCTATTCTAGACTAGATCATTTCCTGCAGCTCGCTGCAGGGTCATTTTATCCGCAAGGATGTTTCATCCCCGGCTCGCCTGTTTGAAACGTTCCAGTAGCGCCATTTTGAAACACCGATAATAACTCTATCATTTAAATATGTTATACTGAATATGTTTCATTGACGTTTCACCTATGAAACAGTTCTTGAGGGTGGTTATCAATAAATAGCACATAAAATCAAGTACTTGTACCCTGGCACGAGGTATGCTTTTGTTTATCCAAAGACTTGTTGTGCGAGACGAAACATGGAGAGGAGGAATAAGCAGTGAAGCAAAACCCGTTGGATATCGACGCGATTTTGAACAAGTATCCAGGCGAGCCGAGGTATCTGATCAGTATCCTTCAGGATGTCCAGGCCAGCTACCAATACATCTCCGAGGAGAACATGAATCTCGTCTGTGATCACCTGGGCGTGCCGCTGACCCAGGCATGGTCCGTGGTAACCTTCTACAAGGCCTTCAGCCTGAAGCCCGGGGGGGAACATAAAATCAGGGTGTGTCAGGGCACGGCATGTCATCTGAAAGGCTCCAATCGCCTTGTGGAAAACCTCTCTCGGGAATTGAGCGTGCAGCCCGGCGATACAACGGAGGATTTGAAATTCACGCTCGAGACGGTCAACTGTCTGGGCGCGTGCGCACTAGCGCCTGTTGCGGTCGTGGACGAGAAGTACTATGCCAAAGTGACCGCGCAGAAACTGGACAAGGTCATCAAGAAAGTCTCGGCGGAATAAGGAGGAAATGATGGTTCAAGCACGCTCAGCGCAATACGCGCAAACGGAAACTGATTTCCAGCTCCATTCTCCCGAAGCGTTGAAGGCTTATCGAGAACATTTGCTCAGGACGCTTGATCCGGGAAGACCGCATGTTATTGTCTGTCACGGAACCGGATGCATGGCCAACGGTAGTGTTGAGGTTGCGGCCGCCCTTCGCAAGGCCATCGCTGAGGCCAACCTGGACGCCTCGGTCATCCCGGGTATCAAGACCACGGGTTGCCACGGTTTCTGCTCGCGTGGTCCGCTGGTCATTCTTCAGCCGTCCGGCATTTTCTATCAACGGGTGGAGCCGAAAGATTGCGAGGAGATCGTCAAAACTTCACTCGTGGAAGGAAGTGCTGTGGACCGCCTCCTCTACGAGGATCCAAGAACGGGAGAGCACATCGTCCACCACGAAGAGATCCCCTTTTACAAGTACCAGCAGCGGATCGTCATGCGGCACATCGGGAAGATCGACCCCACGGATATCCGCGATACCATTATGGCCGGCGGTTACCAGGCCCTGGCCAAAGCGCTCTATGAATTAAAACCCAGGGAGGTGGTGGAAGCAGTGGCCGCTTCCGGCCTTAGGGGCA
The DNA here is from genome assembly GCA_963830155.1 of uncultured delta proteobacterium. Classification (GTDB taxonomy): domain Bacteria; phylum Desulfobacterota; class DSM-4660; order Desulfatiglandales; family Desulfatiglandaceae; genus CAWHLE01. Next base: position 985,535 of record CAWHLE010000007.1, read on the forward strand.
GGGGAGGAGCCGGCTTTCCCACCGGCCGAAAGTGGATGTCTGCCAGCAGTGCCGTTGAAAAGAGGGGCGGCCCCGTTTACATTGTCGCCAATGGTGACGAGGGGGATCCCGGGGCCTTTATGGACCGGACCTTAATGGAAGGAGATCCCCACGCGGTCTTGGAGGGACTCATTATTGGTGCTTACGGTATTGGGTCTCATCAGGGGTTTATGTACGTCAGGGAGGAATACCCCCTTGCAAGAAAACACCTGGCCATCGCCATGGAGCAGGCACGGGACCTCGGTTTACTGGGAACGAACATCATGGGAAGCGGATTTGATTTTGACGTTCAAATCATCAGGGGTGCCGGCGCATTTGTTTGCGGAGAGGAGACCGCTCTCATACACTCCATTGAAGGGCGTGCCGGGGAAGCAACTCCCAAATATGTCTTCCCGGCAGAAGCGGGGCTTTGGCAGAGACCAACTATTATCAACAACGTTGAGACCTTTTGCAATGTCCCTTTGATCATCGAAAAGGGCGCTGATTGGTATGCCGGCATAGGGGTGCCCAATAGTCCCGGCACCAAGGTTTTTTCTCTGGTTGGCAAGATAAATAACATTGGACTGGTTGAGATCCCGATGGGTATGCGCCTCATTGACCTTGTGGAAAAGATAGGAGGAGGTGTTCCGGGCCGGGAACGGTTCAAAGCAGTACAGACAGGAGGGCCTTCAGGGGGGTGTTTGCCTTATGAGCTACGAGATACGCCCCTGGATTTTGATTCCCTGTCAAAGGCCGGTTCCATGATGGGCTCAGGCGGCATGATCGTTATGGATGACAGTGACTGCGTGGTGGACGTGGCTCGCTATTTCTTGAACTTCCTGATGGATGAGTCCTGCGGAAAGTGTCTCCCCTGTCGGTTGGGTCTAAAGTCTATGTTCCAGGTCCTTGACCAATTCGCACACGGCGAGGGGAGTATGGATGATATAGACGATCTTAATAGCCTGGCCAAGGCGATTCGCGACGGTGCGCTTTGCGCTCTGGGGGGAACGGCGCCCAATCCAGTCCTGACAACCCTAAGGCATTTTCGCGATGAGTATGAGGCCCACATCGTGAACAAAAGGTGTCCGGCCGGCGTTTGCAAGGACTTGATCACCTATGTGATTGACCCTGAGACCTGCACCGGTTGTGGGGTATGTGCGCGCAACTGCCCCCAGGGATGTATCAGTGGCGAAAAAAAGAAACTCCACACCATCGACACGACTGCATGTATCCGTTGTGGCATGTGCATGGATGGCTGCAAATTTGGTGCTGTCCGCGTCATATAGCGAGGTGAGACGATGATCGAAACAAAACACAAACAAAATGAAAAAATTAGATTCACGATCGATGGAAAGGAAGTCGAGGCCTTCGAAGGGTGGACGGTTCTTGATACGGCCCGTCACTACGGCTTTCACATTCCTACGCTCTGCTTCCATGAAGCTGTGAAGGCGAGCGGGGCATGTCGGTTATGCGTGGTTGAAGCGCGACAGGGAGAAGGGTCTAAGGTGGTCATCTCTTGCATGTACCCTCCTTCCGAGGGTCTGGAAGTGCTGACCCGTTCAGAGCGTGTGATGAATGTACGGCGTTGGATATTGGAGATGCTGCTGGCTGAGTGCCCGGCTTCAAAGGAAATCAGGACCTTGGCAGAAGAATATGGCGTCAAAAAGACCCGATTCAACATTGAAAACCCCGAAGAATTGTGCCTTCTGTGCGGCCTCTGCGTAAGGGTGTGCGAAGAGGTGGTGGGTGTGCGGGCCATCTCGTTCGGATCGAGGGGCGTTACGAAAAAGATCGCCACCCCTTACATGATTCCGAACAAGGCCTGCATCGCCTGCGGCTCCTGTGTGACCATCTGTCCCACTGGCGCTATGCAGGCCCGTCTTGACGCAGTCCGGGGAGAGGTGTCGGAGCGCACCGGCAAAGGCTTTGCCCACTGAGAGGAGGTATAACAGAATGGAAAACAGCATAATAAATAGGTTGTCAACGGGAGCGAGTGTCGGGGTCTTCCTCTGCCAGTGCGGCGGGAAAATTAGTTCGAAAGTGGACTTGACCGCCTTGAAGGCCCTGGTGGCAGAGGACCCGGACGTTGCCTACGTGGACACGATCCCATTTCCGTGCATGGCCCCGGGCCTGAGTGTGATCAGAGAGAAGGTAACTGAAAAGGGGTTGAATCGTCTAGTCATCGCCGGATGCGAGTACCGGTTGATGCTCAAGAAGTTCGAAAACGCGCTTCTGGACATGGGCCTGGAACAGGGCCAGATCGAAATGGTCAATATCCGGGATCATGTGGCCGCCGTCAACAAAGGGGATCCGAGCGAGCTTGCCCTCAAGGGATCGAAATTGATCCGGTCGGCCGTGGCAGGAATCGTTGCGCTCATTCCTTCGCCCAAGAACAAAGTTGACTTCAAGGATCCCGTTATGATCGTGGGGGGCGGGATGGCCACCTATGCCGCGGCCTCTGAGCTTTCCCGCCACGGGGTCGATACGATCATTGCCGTTCAAACAGAAGACATAGAAGATGAGATCAGGATGCTTCACGAGCGTTATCCCGGTGAACGGAGGCTCCATGATCGTCTGAGAAAGATCATGGAGGAAGTGGAGCAAAGCCCGCGTGTCAAGCGGATCACGGTGGGTGAGCTCGATAAGGTCCGCGGGGTGATGGGGGATTACACGGTTACTTTCTGTGCGGAGGGAAACGAACCGCCTCGCATCTTCAGGGCGGGTGCCATGATCGCGGCCCTGGACGGGGAAATGCAGAATCAGGGGTCGGAGTTCGGGCATGATGGAAAAAGGGTGCTCTGTCACACGGAGATGGAGGAACAATTGTGGCTGCATGGCATCCCGGATCATCGTGTGGTGTTCTGGATCAACGACCTGGAGACCGAGCGGCCCTATGCGCACCTTTCGACCAGGACTGCCTGGAACATGGCGACCTACATGCGGGAGCACCTGGTCCAAGCCAGGGTGGCAATCCTTTACAACGACAAGATCAAACTGCCGCTGAGCGCTGCAGAGCGAATCCGGGCAAGGGAGCTCAATATCCGCTGGATCCCGTATGACGGCAGCGTCCGTCCCACGGTTCAGAGCGGCTTCATCACCTGTACCGACCCTGAGACCCAGGTCGAGCGGGAAATACCCTGGGACCAACTGGTCCTCTCCCCCAAGCGGCATCCCGGGCTTGAGCAGATCAAGGTGGCGAAGGTGCTGGGGCTCCACATCCATGAGGAGGATTTTCTTGAGCGGAATCCCCAGATGGTGCGTCCCGAGCAGGTGGGGACCGATGAGAAGTTTGTGGCAGGCTCGGCGCGCCAACCCTGTGACCTTGAAGAGACCTTGCGGCAGGGGCGACGCGCGGCCAAGCAGATCGCCGAGATCGTGCTGAAGTCAAAAGCGGGTGATCTCTTCGCACCGAGAATGGTTTGTCGGGTGGATCAAAGCAAGTGCATCGGGTGCGGGCTTTGCCACGAGATCTGTGACTGCGGGGGGATCGCCCCCGTGGACGGGCCCGGCGGGAACATCCCAAGGGTCGTTGACCCCATGGTGTGTACCGGCGGGGGCACCTGTGCAGCTGCCTGTCCCTACCATGCCTTGGAGCTGCAGAACAACACTACTGCCCAGCGCGAGGCCAGGGTGGGGGCATTGTCACGAATGCTCAAGGATGACGAGGTCCTGGGCTTCGGGTGCAACTGGGGAGGGGCGGCGGCTGCGGACAACGCGGGGGTTCGGGGCATGGCGTATAATGAACGTTTCTACATGCTCCCCGTTGGTTGCATCGGCCAATTGGATCCAGTGGTGATGGGCAGGGCGTTCCTGAATGGTGCAAATAGTCTCTTGCTGGTCGGGTGTCCGCCGGAGGAGTGCCACCATAGCTACGGCCTGGATCACACCTGGAGCCGAATCCTGCTCATCAAGAAGCTGCTGTCTCTTGTAGGTATCGAAAGGGAGCGCATCTGTCTTGCCCATGCGGATCTCAACCGACCGGAGCGTTTTATCAAGACGGTGAACGCCTTTGTCCGGGAAATGGACCGGTTGGGTCCCATCTCCAAGGACGACAGGATGAAGGCCAAGATCAGAGACCTCTACGATACGTTGAATAACCCTCGCGTTCGGTGGGTCCTGGGTGCAAGCCTCCGGCGTCCCTGGGAAACCACCTATCCCGCCGACCAGAGAAACGCCCTGGCCTACGACGAGACGCTTTCTGACGTGGTGACAGAGGAATTCATCAAGACGCGGATCGTGAATTTCCTGAGGAACCGTCGAGAGGTCCTTAACATACACGACATCGTCCAAAATCTGGGTGAACCACAACCGAAGGTTGTTGAGAGTCTGAGGGATCTTTCCAGTGAAGGCATCGTTTCAAGGATTTTCAAAGACAGGGTGCCCTACTACACCATGCAGTAATCGGCACTTCAGCGTGCCGTAGACTACAGGCAAAAGGGCCCGAGCGGGCCCTTTTGCTATGATACGGTCTCTCGGCCTGGGTGAAAGATCATGAAAGAAGATTCTCAGGGTCGAAGTTTGTGCTTTTTCATCTTTCGCCACAGGGTGGTTCGTTCCATGTTCAGGTCCTTGGCTGTTTTTGAGCGGTGCCAGTCGTTGCGCTTCAGGGCGGCCAGGATTTTGGTCCGTTCATCGGATCGGAGAACATCACTCCCATGGGATGCGGAAGTTCGCATTTCCGCTCGGGATAACACGCCCATTTGAAGGAATAGGGGGAGGTGCTTCTTCTCGATGACGTCTCCCTGACAGATGATCAGGGCGTGCTCCAAGATGTTCTCCATCTCCCGGACGTTTCCCGGGTACTCATAATTGAGTAGCACCTCCATGGCGTCCTCTGCAATCCGCTCAATGGTGGTCCTTTTCAATGCGCATAGCCGCTTCAGGATGTGCTCGATCAGGAGCGGAATGTCCTCTCTTCGCTCGTTGAGGGGGGGTAGGTCGAGCCTGATGACATTAAGCCGATAGAAGAGGTCCTCCCGAAACCGCTTTTCCTCCACGAGTTTTTCCAAGCCCCGGTTCGTGGCGGCAATAATCCTCACATCCACCCTGGTTGTCTTGCGGCTTCCCAAAGGATAGAACTCCTTGTCCTCGAGCACTCGCAACAGCTTTGCCTGAAGCGGGAGCGGAAGATCCCCGATTTCATCCAGGAAGATGGTACCGCCGTCCGCGTCTTGGAAGCGGCCCGGTTTGTCTCGATCGGCGCCGGTGAAAGCCCCCTTCGCATATCCGAACATCTCCGATTCAAGGAGGTTGTCAGGGAGGGCGGCGCAGTTCACCTTCACGAAGGCCTTGCCCGATCGGTTGCTTTGGTTATGTACCACCCGGGCGAGGAGGTCCTTGCCGGTTCCGGTTGGACCCTCGATGAGGACGGTCGCATCACTGGGGGCCACTACGGGGACGATCTCGAACATCTTCTGAATAGAGGGCGCCTTTCCGATCATGTCTCCCATGGTGAAACGGCCTTTGATCTCCCGGTTCAGCCTGTGGATCAAGGAGAGGTCCTGTACGGTCACCAGCCCTCCGATGATGCGTCCCTGCTCATTCCTGAGACCCATGTAGCCGGCCCGGATCGGAATGGTGCGGCCGTCCTTTGCAGTCAACTGACTCTTGTCGTTTGACCGGGTTGTTCCGTCCTCGATGGACCGGTTGAGCAGGATCATGTCCTGGCTGGAATGGCCTCCGAACAGATTGACACACGGCTTGCCCAGAAGCTCGGTGCGGTTGAAGCCGGAGATGGTCTCCGCCTGTCGGTTGAAGAAGTTGATGATCCCGCTTCTCGTGACCGTGAACACACCCATATCCAGGCTTTCCAGAATCATCTTCTGTTGCCGCTCGTCATAGCGGATTCGATTGAGGAGCTCCTTGAAGGCAGAGCGGTCCTGGAAGATCTCGATGCAACCGATGACCGCCCGGGCCGGGTCATAGAGGGGGGTGACGATCTTTGTGATGAGATGCTTTTCGCCCTTTCGGTCACTGATTTCCACGTCGAAGCTCAAGGACTTCTTCTCGGCCTCCAAGGCCTCGTGGAATTTGCAGTCCCCGAAACAGATGTCATTTTTGAAAACCTGGTGACAGTACTGTCCGATCACTTCTTTTTCATTATATCCCGTTAGGATCTGGGCCGCCCGATTAAAGGAGGTGATCCTGCGGTCGCTGTCAACGGTGAAAACACCCATCTGGAGGTCGTCAAAGAGTCCCCAGAGCTGCTCATATGGGACGAGTCCGGTGTCTCGTTTCTCAGAGGTTTTGGTGCGCATGCCAAAAGTGCCCCGACCGGGTTAGGTTGCGGGATCAGTGACGGAGACAGTCTAAGTGGGGTGGGAACGGGTGTCAAGCGGAGGGGCCGTGCTTTTCAAAATTTCATTGACATCATTGACGCGCGGAAATATATTTTTTCTTGTGAAAAGTTTCACCAAATTGCCTCATTCCATCATTCATCTCAGGAGATGTTTATGAGTCAGAAACCCGTCGGATCGGTCATGGTGGTCGGGGGCGGCATCGCAGGCATGCAGGCGTCCCTCGATCTCGCAGACTCCGGATATTATGTTTACCTCGTGGAGCGGTCCCCCTCCATCGGAGGGGTCATGTCCCAGCTCGACAAGACGTTTCCCACCAATGACTGCGCCATGTGAATTATCTCCCCCAAACTGGTCGAGGTCGGCCGGCATCTCAACATCGAGCTGTTGACCCTTACAGAGGTCGCAGATGTGCAAGGGGAGAAGGGACGGTTTCAAGTCCAGGTGAAGCGGTACCCCAGGTACGTGGACATGAACAAGTGCATTGGGTGCGGGACCTGTGCCGAGAAGTGTCCCAAGAAGGTGGAAGACGCTTACAACGAAGGTCTTGGCAAACGGAAGGCTATTTACGTTCCCTATGCCCAGGCGGTCCCGCTCAAGTATGCCATTGATCGGGACGAGTGCATCTACTTTTCGAAAGGGAAATGCAGGGCATGCGAGAAGTTCTGCCCCGCCGGGGCCGTTCGCTTTGACGATCAGGAGCAGATTCGGACCCTCGATGTGGGTTCCATCGTGTTGGCGCCGGGGTTCAGGCCTTTCGACCCGTCCCGGTTTGCCACTTACAGCTACACCCAACTCCCCAACGTGGTCACCTCCATGGAGTTTGAGCGGATCCTTTCTGCCTCGGGCCCGTCCATGGGGCACCTGGTCAGGGTCTCGGACCAAATGGAACCGAAGAAGATCGCCTGGCTCCAGTGCGTCGGGTCGAGGGACGTCAATCAATGTGACCACGCATACTGCTCCTCGGTCTGCTGCATGTACGCGGTCAAGGAGGCGGTCATCGCCAAGGAGCACAGCGGTGAGGATCTCGACTGCGCCATATTCTTCATGGACATGCGGACCCACGGAAAGGATTTCGAGCGGTATTACGACGCGGCCAGGGAAAAACATGGGGTCCGCTTCATCCGTTCGAGGATTCATTCGGTCGAGCCCGTGGAAGGCTCCGAGGACCTGATTCTCAAGTATGTGGACGAGGAAGGGACGTTCCACGAAGAGACCTTTGATATGGTGGTGCTCTCCGTGGGGCTTGAGGTGTCGCCTGAAGTGATCAACTTCGCCAAGAAGCTTGACATCCAGCTGACCGAGGGGCAGTTCTGCCAGACCTCTTCCTTCAGGCCGGTTGCCACCACCAGGGAAGGGGTCTTTGTGTGCGGGGCCTTCCAGGGACCCAAGGACATCCCCCAGTCGGTGATCGAGGCGAGCTCTGCCGCGGCCGAGGCGGGGGCCCTGCTCAGTCCGTCCCGAAACACCCTGACCCGGGTGAAGGAGATGCTCCCGGAGAGAAACGTCAGGGGTGAGCGGCCCCGGATTGGCGTCTTCATCTGCCGGTGCGGGATCAACATCGCAAGCGTGGTGGACGTGGAAGCGGTGAGGGATTACGCAAAAGGCCTTCCCTATGTTGAGTTCGTGGCCGACAACCTCTACTCCTGTTCTCAGGACACACAGGATAACATGGCCCAGGTCATCAAAGACAACCAGCTCAACCGGATGGTGGTGGCCGCGTGCACGCCCAAGACCCACGAGCCCCTGTTCCAGGAAACCCTCGTCAACGCGGGCCTGAACAAGTACCTCTTTGAGATGACCAACATCCGCAATCAGGATTCCTGGGTCCACAAGAACGACCCCGAGGCGGCCACCGACAAGGCCAAGGATCTGGTGCGGATGGCTGTGGCCAAAGTGGCCCTTATGGAATCTCTCCAGGAGGCCAAACTGGAGGTCAACCAGCGGGCCCTGGTTTTGGGCGGCGGCATCTCCGGGATGGTCACGGCCCGGAGCCTCTCCTCTCAAGGCTATGAGGTGGTGTTGGTCGAGAAAAACCCTCACCTGGGCGGCCAGGCCAAGAGCCTTTATTCCACATGGAAGGGCGAGTCGATCCAGAAGGAGCTCTCAGATCTCATCGGTGGTGTCGAAGCGGACAAGAACATAACGGTCTATCTCAACAGCCAGCTGACCAGTCTCGACGGCTTCGTAGGGAATTTCAAGTCTACGATCGCATCCGGGACCATGGAGGGCAATATTGAGCACGGCATCGCCGTCATTGCGACCGGCGCCGAGGAGCTGAAACCAACGGAGTACCTCTACGGTAAGGACCCAAGGGTCCTGACGCACCAGGAGCTGGACCGGCGGCTGATCGACGGCGACCCGGCGCTCAAGAGGATGAAGACCGTGGTGTTCATCCAATGCGTGGGATCGAGAGAACCAGAACGACCGTATTGCTCGAGGGTTTGCTGCACCCATTCGGTGGAAAGCGGTTTGAAGCTCAAGGGACTCAACCCCGAGATGGAGATCTATGTGCTTTACCGGGATATCCGGACCTACGGAGAGCGTGAGAACCTTTACAGGGAGGCACGTGGCGCAGGGGTGCATTTCATCCGGTTTTCGCTGGACCGCAAACCCCAGGTGCGGATCGGAGAAGCTGGCCTTGAAATCGAAGTGATCGACTCCGTCTTGCAGCGCCCCCTTCTCTTGACCCCGGATCTGGTAGGCCTGGCTTCGGCCATCGTCCCTTACAAGGACCAGAAACTTGCCCAGTTTTTCAAGGTCCCCATGAATGAGGACGGCTTCTTTGTGGAGGCCCATGCAAAGCTCGGCCCCTCCCAGTTTGCGACCGATGGCGTGTTTCTCTGCGGGATGGCCCACTATCCGAAGCCCATCGACGAATCGGTGGCGCAGGCGCAGGCCGCTGCGTCGCGAGCCGTGACCCTTCTTGCGCGAAAGGAGATCCACGTCAGCGGGACCGTGGCCTACGTCAATCCGGCCTATTGCAGCAGTTGCTCCGTTTGTGTGGAGATCTGCCCCTATTCGGCGCCGTCCTTTATCCAGAAAGGGCCGTTTGCGGGGAGGGCGGAAGTGAACCCGGTCCTGTGCAAGGGGTGCGGCCTCTGTGTTGCCTCGTGCCGGTCGGGCGCCTTGAACTTGAAGGGGTTTGAAGAAGGCCAGATCATGGCCATGATCAACGAGATGTGAGAAAAGGTGCACGGCGCACGGCACAAGGTGAGTGACGAAGCTACGAACAACTGAAAAGTGAGATGCATAATGAATGATGGAGCATGTTGCGTTGTATCCAAAGTGCATGGCCGTCAACAGGAGATGTGAATGGAAAACTGGGAACCCAAGATTACAACTTTTCTTTGTCATTGGTGCAGTTATGGCGCGGCGGACCTGGCAGGAGTCAGCCGGCTTCAGTACCCGCCCGGTTTCAGGGTGATCCGAGTGCCGTGCTCCGGGCGCGTGAGCCCCAAGTTCATACTGGCTGCGTTTCGTCACGGGGCCGACGGTGTGTGGGTCTCGGGGTGACACCCGGGCGACTGCCATTACCTGGAAGGTAATTACTACGCAAGACGGAAATTTGGTTTGATGAAGAACCTGCTGGAGCACCTTGGAGTGGAGCCGGGACGGCTGCATTTTTCGTGGATATCGTCAGCAGAGGCCACAAAGTTTGTTGAGGTGGCCAACGAGGTGTCCAAGGCGGTCAGTGCGCTTGGTCCTTCCGAGTATTTGGTGAAGCAGATGGCTGAGGTGGCATGATGTTAGGGTACACGGAACGAATCAAGGAGATCGCTAAAAAGCTGCTTGAAAAAAAGACGGTGGATGTCTTTATCGGTTACAGGAAGGGGTCTGTTCCGATGATGAATGAACCCCTGCTCATAAAAGATCCCGAGAAGGTGGAACTCCTTCACTGGGACAGCCACTGCGGACTGAATCTCTGTAACTACCTGACGAGAAGGACTGACAGGATCGGCATTGTGGCAAATGGCTGCAATTCACGCAATATTGTCACCCACATCATCGAAAATCAGATCAAACGGGAACAGCTCTACATTGTGGGCATCCCATGCACGGGCATGATCGACCATCGCGCGGTCAAACAAGCGGTGGGGGGTCGGGAGATCCTGGAGGTCACCGAAACGGATGAGGCCTTTTCGGTCAAGGGGAAGGGGTTTGAGGAATCCTTCAGGAAGCGAGATTTCCTGCGGGACAACTGCTTCAGGTGCGGCCACAGGAATCCGGTTGAATATGACGAACTGATTGGGGAACGTGTGGAGGAGCAGAAGGGAGCAGATGAATTTGACGACGTGGCGCAAGTGGAAAAGATGAGCATCCAGGAAAGGCGGACTTTCTTCAATGAGCTCATCTCCAACTGCATCCGCTGCTATGCCTGCCGCAACGTGTGCCCCCTGTGCTACTGCCCCACGTGCTTTGTGGACGAGTCGCGGCCCCAATGGGTCGGAAAGAGCAATGATCCGACCGACACCATGACCTTTCACTTCTTGCGGGCCTATCACTGCGCCGGCCGTTGCACGGACTGCGGGGCCTGCGAACGGGTCTGTCCGGTGGACATCCGTGTGAGACAGTTCACCAGGAAGCTCAACAAGGATGCGTTGGATCTTTTTTCATGGGAAGCCGGATTGAGCCTGGATCAAAGGCCTCCGTTGGATGTGTATCGGCCGGACGACTACAACGGATTCATTCGCTGAGCATGGTCCCTGAGGGGATGAGCTTTTGCGCTCGATCTCATAGAATTGTGTTTCCCCGGGAGCCCCGGCGAGCAAAAGTGAGAAAAAGGACGGTTCTTTATGACAGTCAAACGATATCGTAAGGATGAATGGACCAAAGCCCTTCATGGGATGTCGGCGGCCTACAGGGTTTTTGTTCCGGTAAAAGAGGGGGATATCCATCTGTTCAGACCCCTCGTTGCCGGCGTTGAGCCTGATTTCGATTTTCAGAACACCCGGCTTTCTCCCAAGTCGATTGTTTATCCCCAGTCGGAGCGGATGTTTCAGTACACGCTGGATTCGGCGGATCCCGAGGCCAACCTGCTGAAAGAAGTCCCCAGAGATTATTCCCCTCAGGCCATCGTAGGGATCCGGCCATGCGACGCCCACGCCTTCCAACTGGTGAAGGTCAACTTCGACAATTCGGACTACCGCGACCCCTGGTGGGTTAGAGGTTTCGAAGCCACTACGCTGGTGGGACTAGGCTGCACCGAGCCGTGCCCCAGTTGTTTTTGCACATCGGTGGGAGGTGGTCCTTTCAGCGAGAGGGGATTGGACGCACTCATTTACGACCTTGGAGAGGACCTGGTCGTAAAGGCTCTGACCCCAAAGGGAGAGGCCCTGCTTGAAAAGGCAGAGGGCGGGGGGCGGCCGATGAGGCGACTTTAAGGCAGGCGGATGAGGTGGCCGCGGCTGCGAAGGAGAAGATTACGGCTACGGTCCCTACCAACCAACTCAGAGAAAAGGTGGTTTTGGAAGTCTTTAACGCCCCCTTCTGGGAGGATGTGGGTTTTTCCTGCATCAACTGCGGGACCTGCACCTTCCTGTGCCCCACGTGCTGGTGCTTTGACATACAGGACGAGGTGCAGGGGAATCAGGGCGACCGGATCCGAAACTGGGATTCATGCATGTTCCCCCTTTTCACCCTGCATGGGTCGGGCCACAACCCAAGGGACCAGAAGTTTAAGAGGGTTCGGCAGCGTTTCATGCACAAGATCAAATACTATGTGGACAAATACGAAAATGGCCCCCAGTGCTCTGGGTGCGGCCGTTGTGTGAAGCACTGCCCGGTGAACATCGACATCCGAGAAGTTTTTGGCCTTGTGAATGCCTATTGAGTCCCGCTTCACGAGCCGAAAGAGGGTGGGGCAAGATCAGGAGTAACATCGAGCATTGAAAGGACTAAGACGAGACTATGGCCAACGTGCTTGCAGCAACTAACCGTTCAGGGGGTGCGCCCTTGGAGAATCCGTATCTGCCATATCCGGTGAGAATTGCAGAGATCTTCACTGAAACGGAAGACAGAAATCTGAAGACCTTCAAATTCGTCTTCATGAACCCGGACGACGAAGGGAAGTTTGCCTACACCCCCGGCCAATTCGGAGAGCTCTCGGTGGCCGGAAGAGGGGAGATCCCTATCGGCATCGCCTCCTCCCCGACAGAGAAGGGGCACGTCGCCTTCACCGTGAATCGAGTGGGGCTCGTAACGACCCATTTACACAATATGAAGGTCGGCGACGTTATGGGAATCCGGGGCCCCATGGGCAATTGGTACCCATGGCAGGCCATGGAGGGGAAGAGCGTGGTGATTGTCGGCGGGGGATTTGCCTTCACGACACTGCGTTCGAGCATCGTCTATATGCTCCATCCGGACAACCGTCCCAGGTTCAAGGACATCACCGTGGTCTACGGCGCTCGGTCGCCAGGTATGCTGCTCTACAAGGATGAGCTGGCTGCGTGGGAACAGAGGGATGACATCAACATGCACATCACCGTGGATGCCACCATCGACCCGGAGTGGAAGTACAACGTGGGTTTTGTCCCGACCATCACGGAAAAGAAGATCACCGACTCGAAAGATGCCATCGCGATCGTGTGCGGCCCCCCCATCATGATTAAGTTCACGCAACCGGTGCTCGAAAAACTGGGGTTTCCCCCTGAGAGGATCATCCTGTCTCTGGAGCAACGGATGAAGTGCGGCATAGGCATGTGCGGAAGGTGCAACATCGGCGGGAAATTCGTCTGCAAAGACGGCCCTGTCTTCTCCCTCGCCGAGCTGAAGCAGCTGCCACCCGAGTATTAAACGAAGGGGAAAAAAACCAGACTCTCGCAAAGATCGCAGAGAACGCCAAGAAGAAATTATTCTCTTGTAATTCTTTGCCATCTTAACTTCTTTGCGAGACACCGGTTTTACAAAATTTGAGATGTCCCCGCTGTTCCGATCCTCTGCAGCCGGAGCAGCGGGGACGCCTTTTTTAGGGCGATGCCCCTTGAAGGGACCCGGCGGCCCCACAACATGAACACTCGGCTATACACCCCCTCGTTCTTCTTTATGGCAGCGGCGAATCTCTTCACGGTATCCAGCTTCGGCGCCTTCTACCTGTTTCCGCTTTTTATTTCGTCCCACGGCGGTTCCAAGGCGGATATCGGGGTTGCCATGGGGTCCTTTGCTTTGGCATCGGTGGTCTTCCGGCCCTGGATCTCTCAAATGATAGACCGGTTGGGGCGGAAGCGAAGCTACACGCTGGGAAGTCTCTTCATGACCGCCATGCCGCTCACCTATCTCTCCCTTGAAGGCCAGGTGGGAGACTTCTACGCCCCCCTCGTGCTCTTCAGGGTGTTGCACGGGGCCGGGCTCGCCATCTGCTTCACGGCGGTATTCACCTTTGTGGTCGACATCATACCAACATCCAGGCTAAACGAGGGGCTCGGCATGTTCGGGGTCACGGGGTTGAGTGGCCTCGCCATCGGGCCCATCCTGGGGGAGGTCGCGATCGATCACATGGGATTCCGGGGATTTTTTTGGACGGCCGCGGCGATGGCCATGTTGGGGCTTCTTTCCCATCTGCCCATTACCGAATCCCATCGATCCAGGTCTTCCGTGCCCGTCCCGTCTTTTTTCTCCGTCCTCAAAAGGCGAAAGATCTTAAACGTAGCCATCCTCTCCGCCATGTTCGGTTTCGGCCTTTCGGCATCCGGTGGTTTTGTGGCCCCGCTCGCAACTGATCGCCACCTTGGCCCCGTATCGATCTATTACCTTTGCTATTCTCTGTCCGCCGTCATGACGCGCTCCTTTGGGGGGCGTCTGGCAGACAGGGTTGGCGAAGCACGCCTTCTCCCCTATGGAATGGTTTTGGCGGCGCTGGGACTCATGGCGCTCATGATCCCCGGGGGGGTCTGGATCCTCGTGGTGGCAGGGTTTATGTCCGGCGGAGGGCACGGATTTCTCTTCCCTTGTCTTAACGCCATTGCAGTGCGGGATGAGCCTTATCACTTGCGGGGGAAGATCACGGGCGCCTTTACGGGCGGCATGGATGCGGGCTCGTTCGTTGGGTCCATCGCACTGGGGTACATAGGGGATTGGCTCGGATTCGAGGCCCTCTTCCTGGTGGCCGGGCTGGTCCTTTTCGCAGGGCTTCCGATCCACAAGGCCATAAAAATCTAGCTTGCTAATTCCGTCAAGACCTTTATGCGGCCGGCCCCGAAATATATCTGCCTGGGGGGAATGGATTGTAAAATCCCTGATTGCATCCATCGTTTACCCTCCTTCATTGCCGGCAAATTACATGCCTATGCCTCCATCCACATGGTATAAAGCGAACATTAGAGCTTGGTGGGAAACTTCTCTGCCATTTGCGTAGAAGTTGAAAAGCGAACCGCAGAATATCGAATGTAGAATGTCCAATGTAGAAGTGAAAGTTTCCTAGAACCGACTTCATGATTCGATATTCCTTGTTGGATATTCATCATTCGAATGGTCCGCCAGAAATATGACGGATTGCGGCCGGGGGACTGCATTAGCAAGTTGCAGAAAAATGCAATTTTCACAGGTTGCTCAAAAAGGTCCAGATGCAAGGCGCCCGAGATTTCTTGGAATGAGGCGTAGTTAGATCTACGTCGCAATGACAAGGAATGAGGGCAACGCAGTAGATGGGCCTTTTTCAGCAACCTGTCGGGGCTACCATGGATCTCCCCAGGGAAGCTTTCCTGAAAGAAGCGCGCGGGCCGTTACCAGCCGTTGAATGGAAGGCGTGCCTTCTTCCAGGACGTTAAGGTAGCCCTCTCTCACAAGTCTTTCGATGGGATAACTTTGAAGATAGGATCTTCCTCCGAAAACTAACATCGCCTTATCAGTCACACGACGCACGGTCTCGAGGCCATGCGTCTTGGTGATGGAGGCTTCCAGTGGGCATGGTATTCCTTCATCGATCTTTTTTGCCACATCGTCGAGCATGAGCCTCAGTCCGTAGACGTCCATGGCCATATCGGCCAAAAGCGATCGGATGGATTCCCTCTGGGCAATGGGCTTACCGAACGTGATCCTCTTTTTGGCGTAATCGAGCGCGAGCTCCAATGCCCTTTCCGCTGTCCCCAAGGAGCTTGCCGCGACGAATACCCGACTGGCTTCGAGCTCACCCAGGAAGATCTCGATACCCTGTCCTTCCTTGCCCAAGACATTGCTCACTGGAACCACACAATCGTTGAAGGTCAGGATGCCGTGACCAAGGCCTTTGCAGCCCATGAGATGGGGCATCGGCTCAAGCGTGAATCCCGGTGCACCAAGCTCCACAAGAAGGGCGCTCATGGCCTCTCGTCCCTGTTCCCTGGGTTTGGTATAGCAACTCACCATGAATATTTGGTGAAATCGGCGTTTGTGATGAGATGCTTCTCGCCGTTCAGGATGAACTGATCTCCCTTTCTTACCGCCGCGGTCTTATTATCGAGACCCGTCCCGGCATTGGCTTCAGTGATGCCGAACGCAATGGACAGGTCACCCGTGGCGATCTTGGGCAGCAATTCCTGTTTTTGTTCCTCCCGCCCGTAAACCACTACTGCGCGGGCTGCCGTGAGGTGCACATGGAGCAGGGCACGAATGGCCCCGCTTACCTTGGATAATTCGGCAAGGATAGGTAAGTACTGGGAGGTCGTTAGGCCCATACCGCCGTATTCTTCAGGAACGATCAGTCCGAACAAACCTTTTTTTTTGAATTTTGGAAAAAGCACTTCCTTGGGGATATGATTTGTCTCTTCCATCTGGGGAACCAGGGGATCGACCTCTTTCCAAAGAAATTCGGAGATGGATCTCTTGAAGGCCAGGTATTCCTCATTTGTCCCAAAACCCATAAGCCTACCTCCTTCTATTTTTTCGGTGGTTTTCGATCGCGCCCCGAAGAGCGTCTGCCGCGCCTAATCTCACTTGTCTTTGTATTCAGGTCTGCGAGAGGGATGCCAGAGGCCTTCCTCAGACCTCTAACAAGGTAGTCAGCAAATTCACGCGCGATCTCGGAAGCGCTTTTATCGCCGGACGGGTTAAACCACTTGGGCGACCAATTGATGGCACCCAGGATGGCGAAAGTAAGAAGCTTGGGGTCCCCATCCTGGAATTCCCCTGTTCTTATTCCCTCCTCTATGGTCTCCCTCATAAATCGTTCCACCCCGTCCCGCCTCTGGATGATCTGCTTCAGGAGATTGGGGGAAAGGGATTCCTCCTCCAGGAGGAGCACCGATCCAAGAAGTCTGTCCAGCATCTTACCCAGATAGTGATAGACAACGGAATGGATCTTCTCAGAGGGGCCGAGATCGGTTCCTCGGACCTCCTCTATGACTTGTTCGACGATGTCCAGGGAGGCAGTATGACAGTCAAAGAGGATGGCCTCCTTGTTCTTGAAATAGTAGTAGAGGCTGCCTTTGGTTATCTTCAGTTTGTTGGCGATATCTTCCATGGTCGTGCCATGGTAACCCTTTTTTCTGAAGGCCAGGGCAGCCACCTTGATGATCTGTGACTTCCACCGATCCCTGTTTTGTTCTTTGAAATCTGCGTGTGATTCCAAGTCATCCATCATCATATTTCTCGATTCCAATCCGGATTCTCCTGGCAAAACGTCTCCCGGGAAAAGGAGTGATAGAGCTCATCGTAACTCGGCATATTCTTTTTCTCCTCTTTAACGACCCTTGAAACGCGGGGGCCTTTTCTCCATAAACGCAACCGCTCCTTCCACGAAATCCTCCGTGCGGGAAACCTCTTTGACGGTCCTGATCTGGGAGATCCAGAAATCATAAAGGCGTTCACCAAGCATCCTGACTGAAGTCTCCTTTATAATTTTCAGGGATACGGGTGAAGACTTCATCACCTGAGAAGCCATTTCCATGGCAGCAGGCATGAGGTTCTCATGGTCCACCACCCGATTGACCAACCCGATGGCCCTTGCCCTTTCTGCGGACATGGGTTCACCAAGCATGATGAGCTCATTTGAATGCTTGTTCCCCAGGAGTAACGGGCCAAAGGTCGCCGCAATCATGGGCCAGGCTCCGATATGGCCTTCGGGCTGCGCAAAAAGAGCCTTCTCCGATGCCACCGCCAGATCGCTCAGCAGGACCAACTCACAACCACCGCCGTAGGCGTAGCCATTCACGGCAGCGATCAAAGGCTTCTGGAGATGGATGATGGTATCCGCCAAGCCGTATATGCAATTCAACATCAAGTCCTTGCAGAGCTCGACATCACTCACCTGGGTGAGGAGTGATATGTCATCTCCCGCGCAAAAGGCCCTGCCGGCGCCCGTAATAATCTGGACCTCCACGTCCGGATGATCATCTCCTTGTTTTAGGGCTTCCCGAAGCTCCTTCCAACCCGCCTGGTCCAGGCAGTTAAGCTTCTCGGGGCGATTAAGCATGATGATGGCGAGCTTCTCTTTCACTTCCAATAGCAGGGAGGAATAGCTCATAGTCAGCCGCTCCTGGTTCGCCGGATATTCGGACGAACGGCTAGAGGTTCTTGGATGAAGAAATCAAACGTCACTAAGGAAAGAAAGAAAGTTCTGATTTGAACTAAATACGGCGTTTCCCATTGAAATTTATGGAGAAAAAATTGTTTAATAGCCAGTCAGATAACCTACTGACCGGTTAAAGCTTTACTGTGCTTTCAAGTCTTGTCAACCATTTTTTTTGAGCGGCGAGCTTTCGAATTTCTCGTTGGCTTGGGGAAGTACGCCTTTTCGGGGGCGTCTGACGGACAGGATTGACGGACGACTCCTCCCCAATGGGATGGTCCTGCCGGGACTGGGTCTCGTGCCCTTTGTGATCCTCGGTGGAGTCTGGCCTTTCTTGACCGTATCGAGTTTAATCCCTGGATCTGTAACGGGAAACCCGTGATCAGGGGGATCCGCGTCCCGATGTCGGTCATTCTGGATCAGATAGCCGGCGGTGAAGTCGCGAGAGAGTCAATAACCTTCTGCGCATTAAATCACGCATTTATCATTCCCCCGATGACGGGATACTTCACATTTATCCTTTTGAAAAGGATAAAAAGCTGCCCTACGTGAAAGCCAATAACTTGCACCGTCTCGCAGATTTGGACAACTTAGAATCTTAAGTGCCCACGCGTCCGCGACTGATTGCGGCCGTCAGGACGTGTATGTAGCTGGAAACATTTCCGATAAATGATCCGCGTGGGCTTGTGCCCTCCCATTGTCATTGACAATGACTCAAAATCGGCTAGAATGGTCATTATGATTGACCATCGAATCCTTACACTTCAAAATCCCTGGTGGCAGAGACAGGAGGCGATTGCCGAAGACTCCAAAATTCGAGAATACCAGGAATCTCCACTTAAGTACGAACCATCTCAAGTCTTTGAATTCCCTTTAGAAGATGGGGACGTGAATCTTCTTTTCGGTCCCAGGCAAACCGGGAAAAGCACGGCGCTAAAGCTGTTCATTCAGAAACTCCTCAAGAGTGGAGTTCCCGCGCAGCATATTTTTTACTTCAGCTGTGATGCACTCGGAGCGCGCCATGACTTAATTGACGTGGTCTTGGGCTTTCTCGATCTGCCTTCCCATAAAGAGAGGAAAGGGCCTTGGTACCTCTTTTTGGATGAGGTTTCATCCGTATCAGATTGGCCTTATGCGATTAAGTGGCTCGTTGATGCCGGACTCCTGCAAGACTGCCGCATGGTCCTTTCCGGATCGAGCAGCGTGAGCCTGAAGAAAAGCGGAGAATTCATGCCGGGCAGAAGAAAGAATGGCAAAGACATTCACTTTCTTCCCATATCCTTTTTCTCCTATTTGATCCTGAAGCATCCGGACGCCATGCCGGCCCAAAAAACGGCATCGTTTGAAGAATTGAAAGGCCTTGCAAGACAATTCGAAATTCAAGGGCTGAGGGTTCGATCTCTCTTGAGCGAATTCTTCCTTAGCGGTGGATTTCTCATTGCCATCAACGCCAACTTCAAGCACCAGCCCCTTGCCTCCGTGGCAGAGCTCTATGTGAGCGCGCTCAAGAGCGAACTGGCAAAAGATGGGAAAAAAGAGCTTCATGCCAGGGCGGTCCTTAAAAAGATCCTTGCCTCTCTTGGCTCTGAAACTTCTTACGCAAACGTGGCGGAAGAGGCGGATTTGGGTTCCAAGAACACGGGGGCTGAATACCTTCGCTTCTTTTCCGATTCATTCCTTATGAAAGAAACGCTGTTCTACAGCATCCCCGAAGCCAGGATCTTGCTCAAAAAAAACAAAAAATATTATCCTTCGGACCCCCTGCTCTTTTGGGTTTTCAATTCCTTTGTAACCGGCTCTGTTGACATTGAACAAATGTATCGCGAATACCAATCTCCGTTGTACCAATCTCAGCTTGCGGAAAGCTATGTGGCCAGCGAACTTGGCAAGTCAGGTCTTGAAACGTATTTCTTTAAGGGCAAACATGAGCTCGATTTCTATCTTCCAAGGCTGGAGCTTGGCATAGAAGTCAAGTGCAAGGACAAAATCACGTCCCAGGACTTGGAAAGTGTCTCCCCGGCCAGGCGGAAGGTCATTGTCTCGAACGATACGCTGGAGCAGCGGGGAGACGTCTGGATCATCCCAGTTCATCTCTTCGGGCTTGTGGATTGGAATAGCGTGGATAAGTGGTGAGCTTCCGGTCCATCAAATGCCAAGGGCGACGCATGTCGCCACCCCGTCTAACCCATGTACTTCCTGCAGTTGTGCCTCGAAAACGATTATGGATGCGGCGCCGCAAGCCTCAGGATTGACAAGGATAGGGAAAAAATACGGAAATGGACGGTGCTCTCCGTCGGGAGGCGCAACCGAGAGCGTATCCGGCTGATAGCCCTTGCCTGCGGCGGCCCCTCTATCATATCCAGGCTCCCTTACCCCCTGGGCCGATTTTGCCGGACACCGGAAGATCCTTTGCATGTCGAATGCGTCCTGGCGCTCCACAGCCCGAGCGATTGCCCAAAGGGCTCGACGTCCGTGCGGGCCAGCGGCTTCCGGATAGACCACCAAGGGTCCGTCACATCGCTCGGGAAGAAAGACCGCCGTCTGTTGCCGGCAGGTCTCCCCTTTGGAAAGCTGACGCTCGGCACCGGGAACACCGCCTTCTTCCTTGTCGCCTATGGCCCGGATCCGGCCCCCCTCCAAACGGATCCGTTCGACTTCCTCGACCCCTTTTTCCGGATCACCCGATTCCACTCCCTATTCAACCGAAAGGCCCGCATTACGGACCCCACGGCCTTCCTTACGCGCCTCCATTACAAGGGAATTCAAAAAGGCCGATTCCCTGCAAGGAAGACCATGGAGGCCCTTTGCGACGGCTTCGCCGAGCTCCTTGGGATCGACACACGCTGTTGGATCCAAAAGACCTGTGATTTCAAAATGGAGTGGGAAAAACTCCGGCCGTGGCAGCAGCGGGCCGTGCTCCCGATCATGGACGCAGCCCGGCACATGTTGGACGCCTTTCCACATTCAGGGGAGCCGTTGAAGGCGCCGGCCTTGATACTGCTCGACCGACCCGACCGGCTCTCGACCGAAAAGGCGTTTCCCCGCTGGCTCATCCTGGCCGACGCCCTTTTTCCGTCGGCGCAGTTCGTGATCACCCTGCCCGATAACATCCGCGCACAGTTTCCCGCCCAGTTAATGAGAAGGCGACTCCCACTGCCCGACCCCTGTGAGAGCACGGGGAAAAGGGCACTGGCCCGACTGCCGCGCGCCGCCGTGTTGCTTCTCGATGTGGACAGCCGGCTGCCAAACTTGGCGCTTATGAAGCTGAGCCGCCATTTCAAGGGAGAAGGCCGCCCGGTCGTCCTGGCCAGGAAGGAGACCATTGTCAAAGGGGCCGATTCGGTCTACGCCAGTTGCGTCTTTTCCACCCCACCTTCCCAAAGACGCCTGGCAAAATTGAGGGAGCACTATGGCCAATCGCTCATGGTGGGCGGATCGGGAGCTGACATCCTCACGCGTCTTCCTACACACATTGAGGACCTCCCAGCCGACTACAGCCTCTATCCCGAGCTTGCGGACCGTGCCATCGGTTTTCTCACAAGGGGGTGCCCCTACCGCTGCCCCTTTTGCATCGTACCGGTGAAGGAAGGAAGGCCGCGCCAGGTAAGCGATCTTGACACGCTGCTGGAAAACGGCCGCCGCCGAAAAATCATTCTACTCGACGACAATATCCTCTCCCACCCCATGGCGGATGACTTCCTCCAAGAGATGGCCTCGCGATCCGTACAGGTTAACTTCACCCAGACCCTCGATCTTCGTCTCCTCAACCGGGAGCGGGCGAAGATCCTCCGCCGCGTCCATGCATCCAACACCCGGTTCACGCGGAGGAACTATCACTTCAGTCTTAACAACGGAAGGAACCTGGAGCAGATGGGCCGCAAGTACCGGATGATGGGCTTTACTCGCAAGGACAACGTGGAATTCGTCTGTATGTACGGTTACGATACGACGCTTGAGGAGGATGTGGAGCGTTTCCGATTCATTCGTTCCCTCCCAGGGGCCTATGTATTTGTCCAGGAATACCAGCCGATCCTCGGCGGGCCTGAATCAGATTTGTCGGGTTTTTTCGGCGGCCGCGCGGACCAGCTGATCGACGACCTCATAAGAATCGTCTTTACGCAGAACATGAAAAGCATGGAGAAATACTACCGCTGGCTCAGCAAGCAATACGTCCGATCCTTCGAGAAGCCCCACAAGCGGCTGGTGGACGCCATCTTTCGATACAACGATCGTGATCGAAAAGGCCGCTACCTCGCCAAATTGGAGCGCCTTTCAGGGCCCTAGTCCCGGCTCTCTCCTCGTGTTGCCGTCCAACCTCCCATTGCCCCATATTGAGGCAACGCTCCCTCGGCCTACCTCGTTTCGTAGATGCAAATACGCTTTTCACCCCATTTACAGGAAATGATCTTTCATCCATACATGATGTAAACGAAGCGTTCGGGCATGGATCTGCCGGCTGTTTCAACAGGGAAGGGGTGCCCCTGTGAGCGGCGGCCGGAGACAAAGAACGCCGTCAATTGCGTGGTGTGGAAGGCGACGTATGCGAAATCAGAACGGAGAAGCAGGCTGGAGGGATTGGATGAAACCCAATGCCGAAAACATCCATGACAGAGCCGTGGGGGCGATCATGGGAACATTTATAGGGGATGCCCTGGGTCTGGGGTGCCACTGGTATTACGATCTCCGGTCCCTGAAAGAGGATTACGGTCCGTGGGTCTCCGATTATGTCACATCGAAGCCGGATCGAACCGATGCGTTCGGAAACATTGCGAAATTCCGTTACGAGCTGGGGCTGAGGGCGGGCGACCTCTCTCAAACGGGACAGGTCACTCATCTCCTGCTGGAATCGGTTGTGGAGCAAGGAGCCTACGACCAAGAGGATTTCACTGGGAGGCTGGATGGCCTCCTGGAGAAACTGGACGGGAAGCCCTTCTCAGGGAGATATACGGACTGGGCCATGCGGGATGTCTGGAAGCAGCGCAAATCCGGAATGGTCTGGGATGAGGCAGGGAGCAGGGCGGACACGGCGGAGGCGGCCGTTCGCTCGACCATCCTCGCCGCGCGCTACTTTGGGGATCCGGAGCGGTTGGCTCAGGTGGGATACGAAAACATCCGCTTGACCCATGCGGAGCCCTATGTGGCCGGTCAATCCCTTTCCTTTGCGCTCACTGTGTCGCTCCTGATCCGGAACGTCCCCCTCGGGGAGATAAGGGGGTGTCTGGCGGATCTCGCTGGAAATGCGGACATCCGGACGCTCGTCCCCTCATTTGATAGCCTGACCCAGGCGGCCAACGGAGCGATGGCAGTAGCAAGCGGGGTCACGATCGATCCTCCTTCCCTCATCTGCTCGCTCAACGGCCTGAACTGCACGCTCGGCTTCATGCTCCCTTCAGTTTACTATCTCATACACCGTTTCCCCCACGATTTCGAGATGGCGGTATTGTCCGCGGTGAACGGTGGCGGGAACAACATGGCCCGCGCCGCCTTGGCGGGCGCACTCTCGGGGGCACTGGTCGGACTGAAGGGGATACCGGAAAGATTCATCTCGGGGCTCAAGGATCACGAGCGTCTTCAGGATCTGGCCGGGCGGGTCGCGGGGTGTGGGGGAAGATAGAAGCTGAAACCGGCAGAAAACGCAGCAACCTTTCTCGAACCCCGGACACCATGGCTTAATACGGCATCGTGGACTTGGTCAAAAAGGACATAGCAGTAAAGCCAGTGGTCAAGGCCGCACACTTTCAAATGGAATTCGGGCTGAAAAACCCAACCGTGGCATGATTGGAAAATGAGCAAATCAAAGACGGACATTTCGCCCGGCGAACCCTTGTTTGGTCCTATGCTCCCTTCCAGTCCAGCAGCCAGGCGGCTGCCGGCTTCCATAGTAACGGCTCAGGCAGTGGCCGCTGAGGCGGAGTGGAATCAAGGGTCAGCAGCACAGGCATTGCATCCGGAATCTCCTTTGAAGCCGCTTCCAGAGCACGGACCTCGCGAGCTCTCGTGGCGGGATCCGAAAGGTCCAGACAAACCTGAATCAGTTCCGGATGCTGCAGGGGAGTCGTTGCCAGGAAGTCCACTTCGAAACCCTCCCTGGTGCGCACATAGGCGACCTGTCGACCCCGACGTTCCAGTTCGACCATAACGGCCGTCTCCAGGGCATGTCCAAGGTTCGGCCGTCCGGTCCGCTCGAAAAGCGGAATCAGCCCGGGATCAACCGGGTATGCCTTGCGGGGATTGACCATCCGTTGCCTTTCTGATCCCGTGTGAAGGGCGATCGTGCGGATCAGGAAAGCGTCTTCGAGATACCCGAGATAGGCGTGCAGGGTATCTTTCCCGACCGGGATGCCTTGAGAACGAAGGTCGTTGTAAAACTTCTGCACGCTGAATGCCGTCGCCGCATTCGCAAGCAGATGGCGCTGCATCCAGCGAAGCGCCACAGGGTTTGTCACCTCATACCTCTCGATGACGTCACGCAGCACGACGACATCCACGTAGCTGCGGAGCAATGGGCCGCGATCGCGGTCTGAAACCCCCACTGCCTCCGGAAATCCACCATCCAAAAGATAGGCGCCCAGACGGTAATCAAGGTCGGAATGAACGGCCTTGGGCAGCCGGTCCCATGAATCATCGGGTTCTATCCCTGTATGGCGGAGACTCTCACGAAAGCTGAAAGGATGGATTAGAACTTCGAGTGCCCGTCCTCGCATGCTGGTGGCCACTTCCCGACTCAGCAGACGTGCCGAAGAGCCGGACAGGAAGAGATCCACCTTTTCCGTGTCCAGGAGCCGGCGGATAAAAGGCTCCCATCCAGGGACCGTCTGGATCTCATCGAAAAAGAAGGTTGCGGTCCGGGTGTCCCGCACTTTCAGTTGCAGCCGAAAATATTCTTCAACCAACCACGACAGGTCGGACGCTTGCATGCCTACCAGGCGCTCGTCTTCGAAACTGATAAAAAGGAGCGATTCGCGCGGCGCACCCTTTTCGAGTCGGTCCCCCAGACACTGCCAGAGGAAAGTCGTCTTGCCGCTCCTGCGCATGCCGATCACGGCAAAGGCCTTCCCGGGCACATCTGGCAGATGCACGTCGCGGCGGGTCAGAGGCGGCGGTGGAGTCGCAAGAGAGTCAACGACCTTCTGGCGTAACACATCACGCATTTATCATCCTCCGGAGGATAGAATACTTCACATTTATCCTTTTGAAAAGGATAAAAAGGCTCCTCTGAGCGGAGGCGGATAAATTGCCACCGACCCGCAGATTTGGACAACTTGGAATCTTAAGTGCCGCTCTTCTCCATGCCAGCGCTCTCCTCGATCACACGGAAGTGATGGAATCTCATGCCTGACCCTCTCAGGCTATACCTGGATCAGTGCCTGAGATCGGGGGTCGCTTGGGCACTCAGGGACGTAGGATATGATGTGGTGAGAACTGTGCAGAGTCACCAAAGACACAGAGATAGGGCCGAGGAACCCACTGGACTGCCGCGGGCGGTTCGGTTTTGACTTGCAGCCGTCTCCCTGCAAGTCAAAAAATAATACATGACCTCTGCGGTCTCCGCGCCTCTAGTCCCGCTGCGCGGCACGGGTGGTGAATCCCAAGATCAAGATTGGATTGAGAGGACCCTTTCGACCAGCTCCGGCAGCATCAAAACCTCGGCTTGCTTCTCCTTGGGCATGTTCGTTTTGGCCCGTTCATAGCAGCCGGTACAGATGTGGACCATAAGCCCCGTCTTCACATTTCCCAACATGTGGGCCAACCCGTCCTCGGTATAACAGCATCTGGGTGCGTCAATCCTGTTGACCCGCACGCCCTCCAATGCAGACAGCACCTTTTCGGTGGATTGAAGATCCATAGGCACGGGTGAAAACTTCCGGTGCAGTCTGTAGCAGCCCGCATAGTAGTCCAGCTCTTCATGAAAAGGGACCGTTCCCATGGCCTCGGCCAATATAGCCGGGTAGAAGATGATCTCCTCCTCGGGAAAGGCATGCTTGTAAATGGGATAGCATGGCGAGCAAAAGATGACGACGCGTTTTGCGCCAAGCCGTTTTGCCTGATCCAGGTTTCGCGCAACAAATTCCCGGGAGAGACTGCGGCATTCTTCAATAGCCACGTTATCACGGGCCTGGATGGCTGGGCGGTA
Organism: uncultured delta proteobacterium; assembly: GCA_963830155.1. Lineage (GTDB taxonomy): Bacteria > Desulfobacterota > DSM-4660 > Desulfatiglandales > Desulfatiglandaceae > CAWHLE01. Next base: position 1,011,468 of record CAWHLE010000007.1, read on the forward strand.
GAGGAGATTCCCGCAGCAGAATTCCTTTGAGAGAAAAGTGTGGGAGATCCCCTTTCCATCGAGGACCTTGTGGAGCGCCTTGATCACGTGCGTAAGGCTGAGAGATCACCAGACAACCCGTGATGATCACGTTCTCCGCCTCTCGGTCGAAGGGAAGACCATGATCGAGCAGAATGCTTTTCCTGTCCGGAAGATCAGGCATGGCTTTGCCAGTGTTGCTGATGCTTTCCACCATTCGCGAGTCTATAAGCGGGTTCATGGAAGTTTCCTTTCAGATAGATTCTTTCAAGGTAGCTGATATCATTACTGACCATATCAGATCAGTCGAGCAATTTGACGAAGCTCTGCGTTTTGATCCCGGCGCTGGCATCATCTTTGACAAGGGTCTGCCGGATTGACAAGGGCACGTAACCGTAGATTGCGTGCTCACTTGTGGAAACCATCCGTGACCCCCTCGACCACGAATCTATTGACGAATACACCCGGTAGTCCTTACATTCCCCGGCGGCCTCGAAATCAAGAATAGGATAATAATTGTTGACTTGCTGGCCTGTTCAAATGATTTGCAAACACCTTTTGAACTGTATCAATACATCAATACCCGTCCCCCATCCGGCACCCCCCAAAGGCGGCCCAACCCACAGGCGCACCTTCATATATCAAGTGTCTATCGATGCTCGAATAAACGAGCTAGGCTGATTATATCAGTGCAGCGCGAGGCCTGCGTCGCCGCGCAAGTCGCTGCCGTGGCTCTGCCTGGTACGGGCCGAAACGCCCATCGATCTCAGCCAGAGTCTCTCGCGCCCCATACGCATCGATTTCGATCATCGCCTCGAAAAGGGCGACGCCGGACTGACGTGACGTTCCTCCAAGCCGATGAAGCGTAAGTGCAAGGTCGGTTAGTTGCGGTGCAGCAATTGCCGTTCCAGTCCGCATGTCTCCAAGTTCACCACGCCAAGCAGCTACGAGCTTTTCAGCGATGGTCGCAATAAGTTCCGCCTCGTGCGGGAGAAGCGCTTGAAGGCGCTCAACCACGAAATCAGAGGGCGCGGCCGACATATCCGTGCTGGAGTCTGCCAACGCGCGTAGCAATTCGACCGTTGACGCGTCGGGTGCGAGTTCATCGGTCACCCTGAAAACGTCCATCACCGCAGCGACTAGTTCCTTGCTCGCGCCCTTAAGCAAGGCGACAAGGGTCTCACCTGCACGCTGTCGTAGCTCCTCATCGGACCACATATTCACAGCGGCATACGCCAGGCCGATCTTCATATCGTCGGTGCCGGAGGCGATGATCTCGTCTCGCGCTCGTGCCCAGTTGTCTTTCTCTTTCACTGTGGCGACCAAGCCAACAAGTTCGCCGTAAGCCTGCTGCAAGAATGCTCGGTCGGACTTGCGCCAGTCTCTGATAAGGTCGAATACAAGCTGATCGTCCCAGCGCTGGGCGTGGGCAAGAAAGATGACCGCTTCTCGGGTAGCGAGGATTTCAGGGAAGCGATCAAACAACTTGCGAAGGAACGTCGACACTACCTGCGGCGTCGAGCCGCCGGCGTTTCCAAGCCTATAGAGGAGCGCCTTCCAATACGTTCGGATTGCGCTCACGTGAGAGGTGGTCGTCGAGAATTGCGAGATAGCGATCTCGACCTGCTTCCTTCCTGTTTAGTAGGATCGAGGCGAGCGCCGAAAGTATGTTAAAATTACCGCCTGGAAGGACCGAAGTGTTGCCATGGCCCCAAAGGATACTTCCTTCCCCGAGGTCCTCTTCATTCGCTCTTGAAGTAGGTTCGATGTCCTCGTCCTCGACTCCCTCCTCCGCCGGGGCGGGAGTAAGGCTAAGCCATTCGACGAGTATCGCCGATCACCTCGTCACTGATGTCGGCCTTTCTTTTCGCGATCTTTTCGATTGCACGCGCGGCTGAGTCCCTAAATTCCTCAGTCTGAAATCCTCGAGCATGCAGATCGAGGAGAGCCTCGATCACGCGACTGTCGTTCGCAGCATCGTCGGCCATCGCATCGAGCGCATAGCCGGCAGCCCGCTCCTGCTGGAGCGGCTCAAACTGCTCCATGAGACGGATTGCTCGCTCAGGATCAGTCCGGGCAAACTCGGCGAAAGCGCGAGACAGCTGGATGTTGCCGCCACGCATCCAATGCGTCGGATGATCCCAATTCGTGTTGTCCGGAATCTCGCGGAAGATCTTGAGGATGTCGCGATCTTTGGCCTTGGCCATCGCGGCGGCTTCCATGGGCGATCCTATAAAGCCGCCTTCAACCTCGCTCATCGAGCGGTCGAAGCGGTCACCCAACGCGCGCTGTTCAGTAGCCACCAATTCGCGGTTCTCGGGCGTCAGCCGTTCGACGCCTATGGCTTGAAGAAGGTCTTTTTTGGTTGCTCGAACCACATTGGCGAATAACTTGCGCTGTTCCGGCTCCTTGAGGTGATTCGGAACCTGGGGGCGATAGCTGAGAACTGCCTTCTCGAAGCGATCGATCTCCTCCTCTCGACCAATGTGGCGCAGACGCCCGCACGAGATCGATCGTCGTGTGTCTATGCCCGTGGCATAGTGCCCAATTGGAACCGACGCTGATCGACGAAGTAGCCATTCAAGAGCCCTCGAAGCCAACTGATCTGCTGCGAATTCATACCCACGCGCGATCAGCTGTTGGACAGCCAACATCTCAAGATTCGAGTTCTCATCGGCCCACTTCAAAAACTCCTCCGGCGACTTTTCCGCGAGTTCCTCGACTGCGATTTGAAGCGCGCTCATCACCGGCTTTTCTCGCGACACTGATCGAGCTCAGAAGATGTCAATTCAATCTCGAGAACGAATCTCCCAGGATAGATATACTCGAATGCCTTCGCTGTCTTTGCGAGCAACAATTCCTGAAGAAGACGGCGACGTACCAGGGCCAAAGATATTGGAGAAACGCAGCCGGCGCAGCTTCTCGCTAACGAGGGAAGATCGTTCCATTCCATCGTGTCGAGCAGGCCTTTCAACTCCTTCGCACGATCATGGCGAACGTGCCAGGAGAGCTTCTCGTTTTCGGTACCATCCGCTGGAAAGGCGGCGGCTCTGGCTTGCTTTTCGCCTCGGCAAGGAGGAAATCGAGCTTAGCCCGAACCAATGCGTAAGGCCACGTCAGGCTGCTCTACCGCGAGTGTCATGGCGGTGTGCGCCACCTGCCATATACGAGATTGGGGTGCGCTTGAGGACAATCGCTGCAATCTCTTCAACTTCGTTCAGTCCAAAGAGGGCATTCATGTATGGCCATCCACGAATAGATGTCCCTCTCCGGATGTGGCATCCAGCGCTCCTTGATGAGCCGGATGACGCGCTCGCCATCTGTCCTCCAGTTTAGCGAGAGGATGCGACACGCTTGGCCCGCCTCAGGATCGGTGCCCAACATTGCCTCGCGAATGGCAGTCGAAGCGAAATGAGCGAACCATCCTGAGCTGCTGCCAATCGCCTTGAGCCCGAACATGCGAAGCTCGGGCGAGATCAAAGCTCGGCCATGCATGTCTTCTCGAATTCAAGTGGCTGACCCACTTGGCCAAGAAACTCGATCAGAAGGACACGAAGATGGCGCCGGAGGTCCTTCATCTTCCAAATCTCAAGGAACTCGCGCTCGTAGGATTTGACTTCGGCCTCCCGAAGGTAGTTTAGCGCCGACCAAACCTTTGCTCGGATGAACAGGGAATCTTGGCGTTCCAGTACGTAGGTCGAGAGCAGACCCGCGTTTCGAACGAAGGTCCTGGCGAGGATGTACTCGAAGACCGTCTGGTGACTAAAGGCGACTTTGAGATTATTTTCGACAGAACAATAAAACCCAGCGATTCCAGACGCTTCAGGGTACTCAAACGATCGTCGAAGCGCGAGGCCGCGACCCAAAGCGCCTCTTCCTCCGCCATCCGTCCGGCGAGGTCTGAGGCAAGTGTACAAAGAGGCTCGCTATCTCCAGCTGACGCAATCCGATCGTGCCAGAGCCGCTCCAGCATCGCTTGATAAGTGCTGAAGGGCTCGGTCCGACCCGAACGGACAAGATCGATGAAAGTCTTCAAAGCCTGCGGAATGCTGACAACATCTCGTGCCTTCTCGGGCCAGGCGTCAGGGTCGATGCCAACCTCAGCAAGTCGCTCTTTTACCTCATGCCAAGGCGGAAGCGCCAGCGTCACTGCTTCAGCTTCAATCGCCCGCAGTCGAACATCGTGGTTGAATTCGAAGGTGCGCGCAGAAAGCAGCACATGAACGTTGGGTACGCTGCCAATGCGACGTATTAGGTTGAGGAGGACGTTCAATCGCCCGCTTCGGAGATCGAGTTGGCTTGCAAGCGCGTCCAGTTGATCAATGAGGACGTAAACGGGCTGCAGCGCCGCCAAGCGAAGAATGAGATCGCTGGGTGGAGCCGGTAGCTGCAGCTCGCGCTGCAAATCGGTTTCGGTTCGGACTTCCGTCGAAAGGAAGTCCGCCTTCAGGGCGAACACGGGGGCACCGTGATCCAATAGGTCAGAAGCGATCTTCGAAAGAAGCGCCGACTTGCCTGAGCCCGGTTCGCCAAGCAGCACCGTTGAGCTAGTGTTGAGCTGAAAGCGGGCTTCGATACTTTCCCGCTCGGGCCTCTCCATCCACGGTCCGTTCGGAAGCGTCTTCTCCCAGGCTAGAAGATCAACGGAAGCTAGCAGCAAGGGCCTCTTTTGCTTTCTCCGCTTCGCCCACCAGTTCCAACGGCGCCGCGCCAAGGAGGGTGACTCCCATGTCCGACGCGGCTTCCCGAAGCTTCGCCAGGTCCATAGCTGCGAGATCACTCTCGCGGACGCTCATCACGAGCCGAACAGACCCGGCTTCAATGCGAACCAGCTTCAGCTTCTCGTCGCCAATCGCCTGTTTTAGACGCTCGACGACGCTCTCAATCTTCTCCTCGGACCATTCCTCCTTCGAGCCTTCGAAGTTGAAAACGAACTCCACCCGGCGCTCTTCAGGAGGTGGAGTCTCAGCGGTCATGCGCGGCAGTAAGCTTCTTCATTTCACCATCCAACACCGGTGCTTCCGTCGTCGGAACCTTGCTCCGAAACGAAAGAATGCTGAACGCAAACGCGGCGGCATGCGCAGCCGCGATCGGCTGATGCAACTTATCTCTCGCGTGCTCCTTTCCGGCGCACATATCTGAGATACCGCGTACGATGATGGCCGACGCGTTCTCATAGTGTGCGGCGTTCATGACGCCCCAGCCCTCCATCTCGACAGCGCCACAGTCGTTGAAGTGAGAGCGAAGCAGGGCGAATCGCGGAGACTTGTCACCTGCGACCACTTCCTCGCCCGAAACAATGCCCTTGATGACTGCTGAAGGAGGAAAATCACACGGGTAGTCCGCCTTGCTCGGCAACTCCATTCCAGCCGGAGCACGGATCAACTCTATCCACTCATTTAAGTAAATAATGCCTTGGGCGGCGGTCAGAAGCTCTCGTGCTGGGACCAATCCATGAGGTCTGCCAAGTGTTTCCTTGTCTTCCACCTTCGCGGAGTGTCCATTGTAAACGTAGTCGCCAACAACGACGCTCCCGATTGGGATGTCTTCTTTCAACGATCCGGCGACGCCTACAAAATCAGTGCCTGGAAACTCCCAAACTCCTGAAATGCCTTGCTTGCGACAAGGCCTGCATCGGTATTCCCCGCAGGTGTGATGGCATGAACTACGAGCCAATCCCCAGCGGGATCGGAAAAGCGGCCATACTCGTAAAATGCGCCTTTCTCTCCGATCAGCGTTTCCGGATTTGTAAGGTGAGCTTTCACCGCACGGCTCTCATGGACGACGGTCGTGAGGATGAGTGCGCGCCGAGGATAGGCGCGGAACTGTTCTTTCACGTTGAGCTGGAGTGCGGTAGGCCATTTCTTTCCTATGGGTTGGGTTGAGCTCATTGTGCGTCGTGATTCGGGCTGTCCGGATTGACGCGATACGCCGTCTACGCCGTATAACTTTCGAATATATAGTTCCTGATAAAACCGCTTTTAGGTGCATTTTCCAGATAGCACCCTTCATCCTACTTTGTGAATCTTCAATATATTACAGCAAATGAAACACTTTTGTTAGAAATTTTCCTTCTTGGTTTCTTTCCGCGTAATGCACACCTGACAAATCGTCAGCAGGATTCTTTACACTCACGCCGCCCCTGCTGAGAACGTGAGTGCGTGTCATAGTGGTTTCCATTCCATTATCGGAGGTTTGAAGATATTGAGAAAATTCGAAGCTAAACAGAGATTGTGCTCTCATAAGGCTTCGGATTCAAGGTTTCTTGCATAAAGGTTGCGTCCGGCCAAATTCAACAATGGCAATGGTATCAATTTCAGGAACATCAAAGACCGGCCATTGAGTTATCCCTACTTTTCCCAAGCTTCTGCCTCCCGCGCAATGAACACCCCGTGCCACGGTGACATAAATCGATTCGGGCCTCCTATTCATGCCCCTGTGGGCAGAGCCAACAGACTTTCGATCCGGACCCAGAGGTGACATCCTGTGGGGTGAATCTCTTATTTCTTCTCGGGTGCCGATTGCCGGGCAAGACGCAGTGCCACGCGCTGAAGGCAGTTGTTCTTACAGACCCTTTGCCCCGAGCAGAATGGGCAGCCGGTGCGGAAGTGAGTCCTGTTGGAAACGGTATCTTGCCATTCATGTCCCTTCTGGCAAAGCCACCAACGCCGTTTACTGCAAGAGGGAGTTACAGAGTGAGAGGAAAGGTCGCCGTTAAGTGTCGGGTGCCACTGCTCGGCTATCTTGGGGTGTATGACTGCGAGGTTATAATCGGAACTGACTCTTGCCATCCGTCAGGGCCTCCTCAGTTCGCGTTTAGTTTTCCATAACTCATTTGAACCAATGTGTCACCCAAAAAGGTGAGGGCATAATCACTGCCTCGGAGTGTCCTTCGGACGAGACCAGTTGCCCTAGCTCTGCATTTCAATAAGCCTTGACCCTTTGTCCGTCTGGGGATAAAACCCGCCTAAGACCGGCCAACATCATCCAAACCATCAAAGGAGTAAGGGATGATCTTAAAGGACGAAGATTCCGGGAGTGGATGGTTCTGGAGGAACCGGTGGTATATAGTCATCGGCCTAATTGCTTTCTACCTGGTCCTGAAGCTTCTCTTCTTCAATTGAATGGCCCCCTCCCGCTGGGCCTCCGGGATCTGGAAAGACCAAGCCAGGCCTATTAAGGAGACGCACTCGCCAAACTTTACCAAGCCTCTCATGCCGGAGACCATGAAGAAGTCCACCTATGACATGTTCAAAGGCCCCCGGGACATCAAGGAGTTCCGGTTCCGGGGTCTCCACCATAACATCCACCTCGGTACCGCCAGTGACCGGTACGCCGGGTGGATCGGGCAGATCTACACCAAAGAGCGGTATGAGGGCCACATCGGTCGGCGGACGAAAACCGTCGGCGGCAAGTCCTTCGTGGAGGAGACCCTCCCCGTTGAAAGCGTCGAGGAGTACTTCGAGCATTTCTCGGTCCTGGAGATCGACTTCACCTTCTACTCCCCCCTGATAGGCAAGGACGGAAAGCCCACCCAGAACTACCAAGTCCTGCGCAGGTATCGGCAGTTCATGAAGGAAGGGGACTGGCTGGTACTCAAGGTGCCACAGGTCATTTCGGCTCAGAAGATACGCCGGGGTGGGGAATACCTTGAAAACGAGACCTACCTGAACGCCGAGATGTTCATCAGTGCCTTCTACAAGCCAGCCACACAGATTCTGGGGGCCGCCCTGGGTGGTATGATCTTCGAGCAGGAATACCAGCGTAAGCAGGACCGGGTTCCGGTCAAAAAGATGGCGGAGGATCTGGAGCGGTTCTTTGAGGCCATCCCCAAGGATACCCGATACCACATTGAGCTTCGGACCGAGGCGTATCTGAGTGCCCCCGTCTTCGAGGTCATGGAGAAGTATGGCGTGGGGCAGGTCCTCTCTCACTGGACATGGTTTCCACCCTTGAGGAAACAGCTGGCCAAGGCGGGGCACAGGATCTTCAATTCAGGCAGGCAGAGAATCGTCCGCCTCATGACCCCCATCGGGATGCGTTACGAGGTGGCTTATGCCAAGGCCCACCCGTTTGACAAACTCGTGGAGGGCATGCTCCAGGAAGATATGGTGCTGGACACGGCCGACCTCATGAGGAAGGCCGGCCAAGAGGGTGTTCAGACGAGCATCTATCAATAACCGGGCTGGGGGCAATGCGCCCCTGATCGCTCAGAGGGTTGCAGAGCAGTTCTTGAAGGGGTAGGAAATGATATCAAGAAACACTCGGTCTTGTGCAGTGCATGCTTCGAGCCTTGACTTTGACTTCGGTAACCTCAAGACTGGCCTTGGACTATATTTTGGCCTGGCGTCATGGCTTTGGCTGGGCCGAATACTGATTTGTTGGGGACAAAGAATTCTGGGAGCAAGTAATCATGAAAGGAATTGGCTTTATCGCTGGCGATACTCTTGAAAAAATTCAAGCCCAATGGTCTGAGCTCATCGGTGTGAGTGTTAACGCTATTCTCTTTGATAGACAGTGGTTGAAGAGAGGGTTTTGTTATGGCGATGTCAACAAATCATCGGAAGAAAAGGAAGCCATCTGGCGATACATGGAAACAATCGAAGCTGCGCAGCAGATATCTGGAAATTGCTACGAAACGTTGGATGACCTAAAGCAAGGGGACACATTAGTTTTAGTTGATCTTTCCGTCCTCTATCACGCAGAACCAGACATTTGGGAGAAAGTTATGAAATTGTGCGAAAAGGGAGTTCACATCGCTGTCCTTTCGGAATGTTTTCATTCTCGTGGGGAGTTTGGCAAAAATGTTATTCGGATGATGAACAGCCTTTATGGGTTTGGAAGAACTAAAGCCCGCTGACACTCCGTTATGTTACGCTTGCCCTGAGTCAACTATTTATTTTCTTTTCATTCTTGTTAATTTCCCTTAAAATACTATCCGATCGCTTTAGCTCCTGTAATAGTAATACATAGTGTTTTACCAATTTGAATTCTGCATACCCGTTAGCCTGCTTCCACCAGGAGTACCCTATCGCGCAACCAGGTTGGGCGACGATCTGTCCATTAACGGGTCTTGCTTCCATGTAAACCGTGGTTTTATCAGTTTGAGGATTTCTCCAAACCCAAATATATAGCCTCGATGCAAAGCTTGTAGTTACAGATTGCGTCTTGTCTTGACGCCGTATACTGGAAAGAAGTTGTACCGTTAAACAGGAAAAACGAACTGACTTCTGGGACAGTAACATTCGTCGAGTAGTCACCTTGGGGAATCTCAACCTGGAGGAACCAGCTCTTTATGTTAAGAACTTTGACTTTTTCCAATATGTGGCATTGGTCGGTTATCCCGCGAGATAGAAATGGGGATTCTCTGTCAATAGCTTTATACTTACCGAAATCATTTGCCTGATAGGCTAGAAACTCTTGCTGGATTATCTCTCTGTTAGCTTCGTAGCATTTCTCGGACGTAGGCGTCTCAGCGTAATAGAAATCCAATTTGTGCCTATCAATGATCTCATAGGATTTTGACCTAAATGCTTCACTTAGTGCAAAAATTAAGTTTTCTGGATCAACATCGTCAAAATCAACAAAGGCCTCTTTTACGTTCATATGTGCCAAGTTTGAATATTTGAAATCCACTCTAGCAAGCCGCTGTGTACACCCGCAGATCAAAAATAGGGATATGGTCAGAAGTATGCCTCTATACATATTACCTCCCCAAGAATGTCCGTAACAATGCCAAGGGTAAATTGCAGGGCAGCCTAGATTTGTCTCCAACAATCAAACAGTTTTTTGGGTTTGTTTTTGCCGGTTGCCTTTTATACTTATCGACGCAAACACCCTGCATGATAAGACTAAATTCATAGAACCTGCAATGAGTGCGCTTTTAGTCCACGGCTATAGCAATTAGTGGTTTTTACTTGCTTGAGTTATTTCTGAGTCAGGGCAAATAAATCAGAACTATAGAGTAATCCCTGGCATACTCCAATCGGGCACCTCCTATGGTCCTCCACCGGCAGGAAGTGCCATTCAATTACCCTTGACCTATCGGCCGTCTGTGGATAAAACCGGCTCTATACTATCCACTCATCAGCCGACCCATGAACATGATTAAAAAGATCGTCTCAGGCGGCCAAACAGGAGCCGACCGCGGAGCCCTGGATGCGGCCATCGAGCTGGACATCCCACACGGCGGATGGGTCCCCAAGGGTAGGAAGACCGAGGCCGGCCCCTCTCAACCTGGCTAGGGATTCCTAAAATCAGCTCTGGCTACCATTGAGTTTGCTTTTTAGCACTGTGGAACATTTGAAGGTCACAACCCGCCTCTCCGCAAGCGGCAGGTCCTCGCCTGTACCAGGGTTTCTACCCCTGCGCTTCCCCTTGTCTTTCACGCAGAACTTCCCGAACCCAGTTATCAGGACATCCTCGCCAGCCCTCAAGGGTCCTCTTGATGATCTCGAAGGTGGCCTCGACCGCTTTGGGCGACGTGCTTTGGACAGATCAAATCGCTCAAAGACCGAACGTGTGATAACTTCTTTGGTTAGGGTCATGAGGGGCTTCCTAACCCGGTTCTGGATGGGATCCCGTGGGCACCGAGATCTTGAAAAAAATGCATGAGACCAGGCGCTTGAGTCAACCGATTGGTGGATCTTCCGGCGATCCATTCCCATCTTGGTCATGTCCCATGTTCAGGTACGATTCGGATACTGAATGGGCCTGAGCGGCGTTAGCCTCATGGAGACTGGCAAAGAGACCTCCGATCGGGGGATCGATCGAGTGGCAAGTCACAGGTGTCAAGGATCTCCATTTCTGTGGTTTGTCCTAACAAGACCGAATACGAGATCTTAGATAAAGAATCAAAAATCTTACGTACGCCTGGTCTACCCTTGATGATAGAAGGCCTTTACTAAACCAGGTTTGATGTCCGCCACTTTCTAGTATAATACATAAGACTAAGGTTCCTTCAATTACCATATCTGCGTTGGAATCTCGGCAAATTGAATACAAGTATCACATAAAAAATTAAAGACGGGGAAACTTTACCCTAATTTGTGCCAGGCATGGGTAGCGGCTAAGGGTTTAAATCTCCTGCATTTCCTGATGGTCAAGGGGATCCGTTGCTAGGTTGGGCCCAGAGGAAGATCCAAAGGAAGCCTGCCGCTTGCGCTCCCTTGGAATCGATTTGTGAGGAGAGCAATCCAGGAAATCCGGACGCAGCGTTCTGTGAGTGTCCCCAAGCGGAAATTTCACTGCGTCCCGTGGGGGTACGTTCGTGCTCAGGGGTAAAGCATGGCGCCAAACGCATGCCCAGGATGCTGTGGGTGGCCAAAGTGGAATTCCGGGCCGTGTTCTGTAAGATGCCGTGTGGTCGGGTTCGCCGGGCCTGCCTTCCACGATTGACTCTTCTCGTGCAAACATCTTTTTCTTGGCACTTATACTGGCGACCGCGAAAGCCCAGTCGATTTCGTTGGAGGAACTGCCATGATGGGCCGGTGGAATAGCGGTAATGGAGAAATGGCCGTTCTCGCCCAGATCTTTGGATTGCTGAACGCATCCATAGACCTGAAAGATCATTTGGAAGAGATGCTTCCCCTGGTCGCGACATCCCTGGCTGTACCCGGTATCGCGCTGTACATGAAGCGGTTTTCCGGCAGAAAGCCGTTCACTCTGGAATGCCTGGCTGCGTTCACACAAGCACATTCAGATCCGGCGCATGTTTCAATCCCAGGCGATCAATTTCCCTCAGATATATTAACCTCGGAGCAGTGGTCAGCCTTGGAGTCCCGAGAGGTTGTCCGTATTCCTGGGTGTATCTTCCTGCTATTACAGGAGGTGAGGGTAACTTTTTTGGCTCCCTTTTTTCTGGGCAGATCGCTTTTCGGAATACTCGAGGTGGCATGCGCGGATGAGGAATGCTGTCTAGGCAGCAGGAAGTTCATTGAAAACGTTTGTTACGCTCTGGGGTTTTTTTTCGCCAGGCTCAACGCTGAGAAGAGGCTAAATGATTTTCTCGACTTCGTTCCTCACCCGATAATGACGGTTGATGATTCGGGAGTGATCACCGGGTGGAGTAAAGCATCCGAGGCAATGACGGGATGGAAAAGGCATGATTTGCTGGGGCTTGGCAATTATATGCAAGGGCTCGCCTACTACGGTATGAGGCGCCCCACAATACCCGACCTTATTCTCCGTCCGGACCCCGAATGGGAAGCAACCTACCCCGAGTTTCGCAGGGAAGGGGACAAGATCTACAGCCTTTCCTATTGCCCTGCAGTCGTGGGAGGAGGTGCCTATCTCAGGACGAAAACCTCGCTCTTGTATGATTTCAACGGGAGAGTCTGCGGCGATATTCACATGGTGGAAGACATGACGCGAGAGCTGGAGATGAAGGAGAATCTCCACCGCTCTGAATCTATGTATCGTGCCATCACGGATTTCGCCGGGGTTGGAATCATGGTGCTGACGAAAGACTCCATAATCTATTACAACGAGCACTTTGCAGAATTGTTGAAAGACGCCGGATCCGGCGAAAGAATCTCTCTTGAAGTATTGCGCACCTGGATCAATCCGGATGACCGAGACATGGTGTTTGGATACTTTTCCGATCTATTCGAGAGTCCGGGAAACGTCGATCGGTTCGAGTTCAGCGCGAAACGAGGTAAGCTGATCAGATACTACAAGGGATACGCACAGCTCATGGAGTATGAGGGTACGCCGGCGCTCCACTTCATAGCTGACGACATCACCCCTCAGAGGGAACTCGCTCAAAAGGCACGTCTCAATGAACTTCGAATGCAGCATGAGGATCGCCTCGCCGCCTTGGGAGTCATGGCCGCAGGTATCGCCCACGAGTTGAATCAGCCTCTCAACCACATCCGCATGATTGCAGACGGTATCCTCATGAGCAGGGAAAAGGGGTGGGATTTAAGGGACCAGGATGTCGAAAAGAATTTGAGCATGATTTCACGCCAGGTGGTAAGAATGTCTCAAATTGTCCAAAATATAAGAAATTTTTCGAAAAAAGAGCGTTTTAATACCCCTGCGATCATCACCCTCAATGGCGCGGTGGAGAACGTGTTCTGCATGATAGGAAGGCAGCTCAAGCGCACGGTATCCGAGTGGAGAAAATCCTGGATCCTGGCCAACCAGCGATACGTATGGCGTACAACAAACTGGAACAGGTTATTCTCAATCTCATCGTCAATGCCCGTCAGGCGCTCGACCAGACCGGGAATGAAGAAAGCTCCTGCGTATCGTCACTGGAACCAGGGGAAAAGAAGTGTTCATTGAAGTCACCGACAATGGAGCAGGTGTTCCTGACGACTTACAGCTAAAGATTTTTGAGCCGTTTTTCACCACCAAAGATATGGATGAGGGTACCGGCCTAGGGTTGAGTATCGTGAAGTCCATCATGGAAGAGTTTCATGGGAGGGTCGAGGTAAGCAACAACCGGCTGGGCGGAGCCACGTTCACCATCATCGGGCCAGCGGGAGAGGGAACATGAATCTGCGCATCCTTGTGATCGACGATGAGCCGGATGCCTGTGAGATTCTTTCCGATCTCATGGTTCGAAGTGGGCATGAGGTTGCAACCGCGCATGACGGTCTGACCGGTTTGCAACATTTTCACGCCCGTGATTTCGATCTCGTGATCACAGATATTCGGATGCCAGACATGGACGGTCTTGAATTGCTGAAGCAGATAAAGCTGGTCGAAAAGTCTCCCGCACAAGTTATAGTCGTGACAGGTCATGGAGACATGGAGAACGCCATTCGCGCTCTGAAGCTCGGGGCCTATGACTATCTGCTGAAACCGATCGATGTGCGGGAACTGACCATCTCCGTCGAGAGGTTCTCAAACTTGCTCGCTCTGCAGAAGAAATATATTGTACTCAAAGAGAATTTCGAAGAGTCCGTAGCATTACAGACCGAAAACCTAAGAGGGCAGGCAGAGAGGATTCAAACCGCTTTTCTCGAAGAAATAGGCCTTGACGGCCTCCGCGTGTACTCTAGCGCCATGAGGGAGATAGTGAACCAGGCCGAGAGGTATGCACAGGACAGACAAATTCCCGTGCTTATCCAGGGAGAATCCGGAACAGGTAAAGAACTGATTGCAGGTTCATACACCATCTTGGTCAAACGACCTCCCTGGAACCGTTTGTTGCCATCAATTGCGGCGCCATCTCGCCGGAATTGTTCGAAAGTGAGTTGTTTGGCTACGAGCCAGGGGCATTTACTGGCGCTGTGCCCAAAGGCCGGAAAGGGAAACTCGAAGCGGCGCGCGGGGGAACTGTTTTCCTGGACGAGATTGCAGAGATCCCGCTTGCGTACCAGGTGAAACTTCTCCGAGCCCTTGACGACAGAAAAGTGTACCGAGTGGGGGGCGTCAAAGAAGTGGACTTGGATGTCCGCTTCATATGCGCAACAAACAAGGACTTGTGGAGCGAAGTGGAACAGAAGCACTTCCGGCTGGATCTTTTCTATCGTATCAGATGGGAAGCATTCGGACTCCTCCCTTACGGGACCGCAAGGAGGATGTGTTGCCGCTTGCCCACTATTTCGCGAGAAGAGCCTTTGCGAGAAGAGGAATCCGTTTTGAAAAATTCACTCGAAAAGCCGAAGATATCCTGCTCTCCTATTCTTGGCCCGGTAATGTGAGGCAACTCAAGAATGCCATGGGTCGTCTGGCGATCATGCCTTCCCACGGCACAATCGAAGAATCAGATCTGCTCATTTCTCGAATCACTCAATCACTTTGAGAGTGTGGGATCCCCTAGCCCGTTCACGCTTGGAAAGGACGCGTTCGTGCTGCCTCAAGAAGGCCTTAATTTGCAGGCAATCGAAGATCACGTGGTCGCAATGGCACTAGATCGATTCGCTCAGAACAAGACCAAAACGGCCGAATATCTCGGGATATCAAGGAAGTGCTTTACAGCAGAATGCGGAAACTACAGCAAAGTAGGAAACCCGCCCGATCCTGAATACAGCACCTGACAGAATCCCTCGCCCGATTTATACAAATTGGATGGTCCCCCGCGAATGCAAGGATCTGGGGCAACTCAATGGCCCGCTTTGCGCCTTTCGGCACACTTGCAGGCGCATCATGGCCCTTTCGGCACACCTCTTTGCTTTTTATTGCGTCTCTGTGTGCGAAATTCGTTCTCAAAATTGTGGCGGCTCTCCGATGTGCATCCACCATATAATGGTGCCTTATCGACAATCCATACTATATATTGTGTAAGACCTCCCCGCCCACACTTTTCGTTCCTTTCCGTTTCGACTGACGGCACATCGGTTGCATTTTTCCATGACATTCTAGTGGCCGGATACACTTGGTGCGAATGGAGACGATGCAAGGGCACAGATCCGGCTCCGTTTCATGAACAGTCCTTTGCATGTAAGCGATCCTGACTCATGGAGAACCTTAGAAAAGGAAGGAGGTGTTATGCGGGTATCGAAGCAAGTGGCGGGTGTCTGTCTAACCAATATGCATTGAACGGAATTCAATAATGGGAGGTACTATGCCATGCGGAGTACAAGAAGGATTTTTTTTGCCCTTCTGACGATGTTCATGCTTGTCACCTTTAACGTCAGAGGCGCCCATGCCGCAGATGTGATCACATGGAAAATGCCAACGGCCTATCCCGCTGGATCCTTTTTGTGGGAGTACATAGCTGTCAATTTTGCCGATAAAGTCAAAACTCTCAGTAATGGGAGGCTCATTATCACTCCCATAACCGCCGGAGCCATTTGTCCTGCCCTAAAGTACCAGATGCAGTCAGGGACGGGGTTGCAGAAGCGGGTCATACCTGGACGGGGTACGACATGGGCCGAGATATGACAACCGTGCTGTTTTCCGGGATTCCGGGAGGATCAGTGGAGCGAGCAGTATCAGCAGTGGTACTATGAGGGAAACGGTCTCAAAATGCTGAAGGACTTTCGCAAGGAACGTATGGGTGTTTTCTCTACAGTTCTGGGACAAGGTCCCACTGAGATAGTATTCTCTCACAAACCAATAAGAACCCTTGAAGACTATAAAGGCCTCAAGATGCGGACGGCAGGGGTTTGGGCTGAGATTCTCCCAAACTGGGAGCCGTAGCAGTAACTCTGCCTGCCAGCGATGTCTATCAAGCTCTGGAAAAACACCTTGTGGATGCTAGAGTGGGCTGATCCTGGAACGGACCTTCCACTCGGGTTTCAGCCAGGTCGCTAAATATATCATTGTGCCGGGCGTGCATCAACCCACGTGGCCTTGGGAACTCGTTGTGAATGTCAAGGTGTGGGAGAATCTGCCGGACGACCTGAAAGGTATCGTGGAAACCGCGGCTAAACTGACAACTTACGATTCACTGACAAAGTTCGTGGCGAACAGCCAGGAAGGCGATGCTGCAATTTCAGAAGTCAGGCAACGTGATCATAATCCTGCAACCTGAAGTCTTGGAAGCTGTCCACAAGGCGGTAGCTGAATGGTCGGCCCCAAGCCGCAAAGAACCCTTGGTTTAAGAAAGTTTACGAGGATCAGATGGCCTTCAAAGAGATGTGGGAAAAAGCCAACTACATTCGCATGCGGCCCGATGGGTACGGGAGATAATGTTTTAGTGGCGGGCGGGGCAGGTACACTCTGATCATTTGCACCGCTTGCCACTCAGGTGGGAGGCGAAAATGGATCATAAGAGCTCACCATACCTGATTTACTCGGTATGAAGAAGGAAAGGAATAAGATCGTTTTGCTTTCTGTCCCGGACGCTACGACCGCCCGGCTGGCTGAGCGAGCGGGCGTGGATATCGTATGCTTGGGGGATTCACTTGGAATGGTCACTCTGGGATTTCCTACCACGGTTCCGGTGACGATGGACGACATGATCCATCACGGTCAAGCGGTTCGAAGAGGCGCACCTAACACTTTCCTTTTGGCATGCATGCCATACGGGAGCTATCAAACTCCAAGTATGGCGGTTCGCAATGCGATGCGTTTTATGCAGGAGGTGGGAGCCGACGCGGTAAAACCACAGGGGAGGAAACGGATCCAACACATCATTAAAGCCATAGCGGATGCAGGCATTCCTTGTATGAGCCATGTTGGCCTGGTTCCTCACACTATAGCCCTGCTAGGGGGATTCAAGGTTCAAGGGCGTACTGCAGAAGATGCAAAGAGAATTTATGAGGATGCTGTCGCTATTCAGGAAGCAGGCGCTGTCGGAATAGAGATAGAGGCTGTCCCTCCCGAGGTTGCTCAACGAATCACCAACGACCTAAGCATTATCACTTATGGTATCGGTGCGGGAAAGGAGTGTGACGGCCAAATCCTGATAGCTTGGGATATGCTTGGCCTTTTCGACGAGTTTAAGCCTAAATTCGTCAAAAGATACGCTTCGCTGGCCAAAAATATCGTTGAGGCGGTTTCCCAGTTCGGAGAAGAAGTCCGGACTGGTGCATTTCCCTCAGACGAACACACTTATTCTATGCCACATGAGGAACTTTCCAAGTTCCAGGGAATGTTCATCGCAAAATCCTAGGAAGGCCATGGAAGCGACCATAAAGTGGATTGACAAAATTAGCAGAAGCGTTGGGAAGTTGTTCGGCTGGCTCATCATCCCCCTTGTCGGTTCTCTTTGCTATGAGGTTTTTGCACGCTACCTTTTCAGAAGTCCTACGATTTGGGCATTTGACCTGACCTACATGCTCATGAGCGCAATATTCCTTGCTGGTGCGGCATACACGCTATCGGAAAAAAGACACATTAAGATTGACTTTCTTTACTTACGATTCCCGAGCCGGGTCAAGCACGTTTCAGACTTGGTCGGATTCGTTGTACTTATTTCCCCGGTAATTGCCTATGTGGCCTATTTCGCAGTGATGAAACTCGTTTGGGCAATTCAAGTTGAAGAAAGATCAGATCTGAGTCCCTGGCACCCTTTGATGTGGCCTTTCAGGGGCTGCATCGCGCTTGGCTTTGTGTTACTGTTCCTTCAATGTATTTCGGAAATTATGAAGCAGATTCTGAATTTGGTTAGTAAACAGCGAGGGTAGCAAATGGAAAACTGGATAAGCATTGCGTCCATGTTCCCTCTTCTGTTTCTGGGGGTTTTCATGGGGCTTCCCGTGGCCTTTTGCCTTCTGGGTATAGCCTTCTTCTTTGGACTTTCGGTTTTCGGCTCAGCGATAGGTTACCAACTGCTCGGGACCGTTTATACCGTGAGCACAAGCTACGAATATGCGGCAATTCCACTTTTTGTGTTCATGGGGGTTCTGCTTGAGAACTCGGGGATTGCGTTACAGCTCTTTGAATCAATCAACCTCTGGACTGGAAGAATCCCTGGTGGCCTCGCTATCGGAGCCATAGTTATGGCTACACTGTTTGCTGCCGCGAGCGGAATAATCGGTGCGGTCGAAGTTGTAGTGGGATACTTTTCGATCCCGGCAATGATGAAATACAAATACAATCGTGGAATTATTGCTGGGGCGATTTGTTCAGGTGGGGCACTCGGGACGATTATACCGCCTTCAATAATTGCGGTTGTCTATGGTCCCATGGCAAGGGTTTCCATCAGGGGACTGTTTATGGGAATTGTTATCCCAGGGTTGATTATTTCAGGCAGTTATATATTATACATTTTCTTGAGGGCTCTGTTGAGGCCTAATGACGCCCCGCTGGTTTCAAAGGAGGAATTTTTAAACACAGTCCACTGCAAAAGGTCAAAATCGCCTTTGAAGTCGCTTGCCCTGCGGTATTCTTATTGCCGCAGTCCTCGGAAGCATTGTCTTGGGAGTCGCAGCACCCACGGAAGCAGCCGCACTCGGCGCACTGGGCGCTGTAATCCTGTGTGCCCTGAACAAGAAGTTCACTCCGAAATATTAAAGAAATCTGTGATCGAAACAGTTAAAGTTACGGCGATGATTATGCTCATCATAGTGGGTGGGAATTCCTTTGCAGGGGTCTTCATGGCCAAAGGAGGTGGCGCGTTAATAGAACACTTCGTAGGCGGCTTCATTTATCACCTTCGGGATGATGGTCATTTTCTTATTTATATGCTTCCTTGCTGGCTTTGTCCTCGATTGCTACTCAGTAATGCTTGTTTTCGTCCCATTTTTGCTCCAATGATTGACCGGGCAGGTATTAACCCTCTTTGGTTTGCGGTGCTTTTCCTTCTCATCATCCAGACGAGCTACATAACACCCCCTATGGCACCATCCATTTTCTACCTGAGGGGGATGAGCATGTCCGGAAATTACCATCGAAGACATGTTTGAAGGAGATTGTTCCGCATGTCATATGTCAGTGGGCCGTGATCGGTCTTGTGCTTCTCTTTCCCGTACTTGCGATATGGCTCCCGAATATTGCTCTCGGGAGATTTTGATGTGACCAGGCTTGAGGGTTAGACCTTTTGTGACTAACTTCCATGCAATTTGCGCAGAAGATGAAAGACTGTCTGAAGAATATCGAATGTAGGATGTACAATGAAAGTGTGAGGATTTCCGGACCGACTTCGTCATTCGATATACCTTGTTCGATATTCATCATTCGAACGGTCTGCCAGCAGTATAACGCAATGCGGCTTCTTGCCACCTTTGGACCT
Source organism: uncultured delta proteobacterium (assembly GCA_963830155.1). Lineage (GTDB taxonomy): Bacteria > Desulfobacterota > DSM-4660 > Desulfatiglandales > Desulfatiglandaceae > CAWHLE01. The sequence continues at coordinate 1,031,059 of CAWHLE010000007.1, forward strand.
ATCCTTTCTCTGGGAACCATTTAGGCTGGGGGTAACGCAGCGGCGGAATGACGTCAATGGAGGCTGGATCTATGTCAACACAAGAAATAATTTCAGCCTTTGAAGCGCTGAAAGTAAAAGAAATCCGGGACATCGTGGCTCGATCGATCGAGGAAGGAGAGGATGTGGACGCCGTCCTTGAGGCATGCCAGAAAGGAATGCAGAACATCGGGGCTAAGTTGGAACTTGGGATTATTCTCGCTGAACTTGTCATCTCCGCGAAGATGTAGGAGCGTGCCTGCGAGGTCCTGGGTCCTCATCTTGCGAAGAGCGTAAGAGGCAGTAAGGACTTCTTGGGCACCATTGTTTTGGGAACTCCGAAAAGGGTGATATCCATGATCTGGGGAAGAACATCTTCAAAATCATGGCCGAAGCCTCACGGGTTCAGGGTGGTGGACCTTGGTGTGAATGTCCCTGTGGACACTTTCGTGGAGAGTGTTCGTGTTCACTCCCCTGATATCGTAGGCTTATCGGGCCTTTTGACCACGACGTTCCCATCAATGAAAGAGGTGGTGGAGGCACTTGTGCGTCACGGTCTTCGCAAGGGGGTAAAGGTGATCATCGGGGGCGGTGCGACAGGCAAAGAGGCCCAGCGATACGTCGGGGCGGACGCACAGACACTTGATGCGGGTGAGGGAGTTAAAATTGTGAGTCCTTTATTGGATGAACTTCGTGGACGTGGAAAGAAGGAATCGTGCACCATGACTGGACTCGAACAACTAAAAGCCTGTGTCTCACTTGAAAAAGTGGATCGACCAGGGCTGATGCCTTCCTATATGGATAGGTTTGCATGCATCCAGCGAGGTTTGACATTTGCAGACATTCTTGACATGCCAGATGAAGCTGCCCGTGCCATGAGAGAGCTATGGCAAGAACTCGGCGGATATGGGGATTGTCCTTACTATGCCGGTGGAACAGACATCTATTATCTTGCCGTCAAGCATCTTACGAAGATCAGGGTTCCTGGGCGAGAAATTCCAAGAGATCTCTACTGGCAAATCTGGGAGACCCCGGTTTTTTCCCGCGAAGAGTATGACTTACTCATCGAGAAGGGATCGATGCATTCGTCGTCGAAATGCTCCCGCGCGTATGGCCTATCTCCGACGAGGATCTGAGGCGGCACGGGTCTCCTCGGGAATATCATGAAGCTCAGGGAAAACGCAGTCTCGCCCAGTACCGAAAGGATGCGGCCTTTGGAAAGATATAGGTGTCGACGTGTTCGTGGGGGCCTCGGTACCATCACCGCAGATGGCGCTTTCCTGTGCCCGCTCTCTTCCTGAGTACACTCTCGATCTTTACGAAATTCCTGAAAAGGTGGAGGAAGCGCTGTGGGCAGCTCTTCCAGACCTCATCGCGAGTGGCCTCGCAGGATGCTCGGCAACCGGAATCCTTTGTATCGCTCTCATACTAGAACGGGGGTCAGGCCAGTTGTATCCGTTGTCCATGTTCGAGAGAGGTTTGAATGGCCAATGCTCAAGCGCATGGTGAGATGAAATTGTCTCCCACGGAATCACACCATTGCTTCATCTTGATACAGATTGGACAAAAAACCTTCCTTACTTTAAGCAATTCCCCCAGCGGTAAAGTCATAGCCTCTTGTGATGGTACCACAAACCTTTTCAATGCAAAAAGGATTATTCGGGGATGACGTGTGTCTGATGGGAGATGTACCCGCGTCACTTTTGGTGGCGGGAAATCAGGCCGAAGTCGAGGCGTACGTTCGCCGGTTGTGCGAAGAAGTGGGCCGTGAAGAGGAGGCTTCATTCTTGGTACCGGATGTAGACATGCCGCCCGAACGCTCCCTATGAAAACGTGAAAACGATGATCGAAATCTGCAAGTCGTACTCGTCCTAGCTAGCACTGTGGTTACGTCTAAAGAGGAAATATGCGGAAAGAAGGCGGATTACCAAGATGATCGTCCATTTGATCTGCGGGTTCCTGGGGGCTGGAAAGACGACACTCCTTAGGCGAATTTGTACCGAGAGCGACGAGGACTTGTCCGAAACGGCGGTGATAGTCAATGAGTTCGGATACCGTAGGTATGGATCGGGACGGCGATTGCCCGATGGGAACGCTGAAGTCATCGAACTCGTTGAAGCACATGCATTTGTCTGTCTCTTCCATAGACCCCTCGCTTCAACCCTAACATCGCTGAGTCAAAGGACATGGATTCGCCGTGTCTTTGTCGAGGCCACGGGGATTGCAGAACCACATTCCATCAGTGAAGTGCTCGAAAACAATTTTCTCGAATCTCGTCTCGAAAGAGGGGTCACCGTGGGGGTGCTTGACAGTCGCATGTGGAAAACCCGACATCGTTTGGCAGCTTTTTTCTCAATCAACTGAGGGAAGTGGACATCGTCATCCTTAACAAGATGGATTTAGTGGGAGATCAGGGCGTGGCTGGGATCCAGAAACAAATTACAGAGGAGATCGGTCCTGTCAGAGTGATTCCAGCGAGCTTCTGTGATGTGGATCTCGACGACGTTTTCAGGGTACGTGACGAGAAGCCCGAAAATGGGACTACTAACGCTTCTCTGGCTGGGCGATTCACACATACGCATACAGGACAGAGCATATCTCAGCCGTCAATGTATCGAAGCGGCGCTAGGAGCTCTTACCTGGGAGGTTTACAGGGCCAAAGGACCTGTCTGTTT
>CAWHLE010000008.1:0-27345 GCA_963830155.1 uncultured delta proteobacterium
GGCGGGCCCTGGCCCCTGAGCCCCCTCATCATCTTGCGTACCGGGAGCCAATCGGAACGGTTGCTTTAATCCTTAGATCTTGTTCTGCCAGAATGTCATTGATCGCCGAAAACGAGCCGCTTGATGCTCATCGCTCCGGCGGCTCGGTGCCCCGACTCAGGATCTCGACATAACCACCGTAACTAAAGACCCGGTTACGCTTCTGTGCCGTGAGCTCCCGCACGATTCCCAAGCGTTCAAGGTGGCTGAGGGCCTTGTTGACGGTGGCCGGCGTGATACCGGTCTTTTCCACCAGCAAGCCTGCCGTGGCGATGGGATGCTCCATGAGCGCCCGGTGCACAGCCGAAGGCGGAGACTGCCGCCCTTCCAAGTCCGCTGATCCTGTCCCGGTCTTTGTTTGACAAATCGAGAAGCTGTTGAGCGGTTTCAACCGCTTGGGTCGAGGTGACGATGACGGCCTCGGCGAAGAAGTCGAGCCACGCCTCCCAGTCCCCGGTAAGGCGAACGTTGTTGAGCAACTCGTAGTAGTGCTGGCGATGCGTCTTGAAGTAGAGGCTCAGGTAAAGCATCGGCTCCCGCAGCACCTTTTCTTCGCACAGCAGGAGGGTGATCAGCAGTCGACCAAGACGACCGTTACCGTCAAGAAAGGGGTGGATCGTCTCGAATTGAACGTGAGCCAGGGCTGCCTTGAGCAGCACCGGCGTCGGTTCGGGCCGGCCGTGAAGGAATAGCTCAAGTTTGCCCATGTTCTCCACCACCTGATCGGCCGGGGGCGGGACGAAGGCTGCGTTGCCGGGCCGGGTACCGCCGATCCAATTCTGGCTGCGCCTGAATTGCCCGGGCGTTTCATGGCTTCCGCGCCCCTTGGCGAGCAGAACGCCATGAATTTCCTTGATCAGTCGAAGGGACAGCGGAAACCCTTCGGCCAACCGGCTCAGGCCATGGTTCAGGGCTGCTACATAGTTACTGACCTCCCGCACGTCATCCAGCGGAACGCCCGGCTCCTGATCCAGTTCGAACAGCAGCAGGTCCGACAAAGACGATTGCGTCCCCTCGATCATGGAAGAGAGCACCGCCTCCTTGCGGACGTACATATAGATGAGAAGGGATGTGTCGGGCAAGAGGGTGGAGACGCTGTCCAGCCGTCCCAAGGCTAACAGCGCCTGGTCGAATTTGCTGCGCAGCGCCGGTGTCCAGTCGATGGGAGGATGCGGCGGCAACGGGGCGGGCACAAAGGCCTGCACTTTCTCGCCCACCGTCGACACCGTGACATAATGACCCTGGAGATCTCGTCTCATTCGGCCTGACTCGAACCTAAAATAAGGCTCACTGTTAATTTAGTTTATGTATGAATCCTAAAATAATGAACAGGAAGCAAGAAAGCAAGCGGATTTCCAACTTGTGCAAATTCCCGGGGATGCCCGCGGGGCATTTCGCGAGGATCGAGAATGGATTCACTTCACCATGCGATCATCCGAGGGAGCGAAAAGAGGATAAGAATTCGGCGGCGCTGAGCACGGGTACCGGGCTGTCCTTGAGTTTCAGGAGATGTTCGTCCCCGGAGACAATAACTGTCGCACCACCATCGAGAGCGCACCAGATAAACTTGTCGTCCGCGGGATACGCAACAGCCGTGGGTTTTTTGAGCGTTAGCGCAATGGCCTCGAAATAGGGAAGGATCTCACGGGCCAGGATGAGCTCGAGCTCAGATTCGTCGAGACGGAACTTGGGGTAAGCCAAGACGCGGAGATATTCTTCAACGATTTCTTTAGAACAGAGGGGCCGGACCTCTCCCTTTTGCCACAACGCAGCGACCCCACCCGGGACGCCACCGAACAGGAGACCGCTCACGAGAACCTTCGTATCGACCACAATCCGCTTCATTTGGACCTGGCCCAACGTACCGCCTCAGCAACACATTCCTCCGCTCTGAGGGCCTAGGGCCGGACCAAGCCAACTTGCTGAATATAGAGAAGAAAGGACTTTAGAAGGAGCAATTCGAGCTCTTAAGATGATGTTTTTGGCCCCGAAAAAGTCTTTTTAAGAATAGACTTAATGCCGAGAGCAAACAGGCATTACATATCTGGTTACGTCTTACCCCAGTTAAACGATCTTCGAAGTTAGCAGGGTAAATTACTCATAGATGACATAAGAAGGAGTTCCTTCTCAAGTTTGCCAGAGACCGCCTTCGGGGGGTCATTGAAGCCGGGAAGCGCTATGGCTTTCCGTTGCACTCGAACAGTTGTCCTCTTCCTCTTTTTGAAAAGCACGGTCAGGGATTGTCCAGGATCGGTGGCGGGACCGAGTCCGGGACGAAGGCGTCAGCGAGACTTTTCTCTCCGTTCTGCACTGCGATTATCCAAACGGTCTTCAACGGGACGTGGCTTTCGGAGCTGAACGAGATCGTCCCTGTGACGCCCTTGAACCCCTCGGTATGCTCCAGGGCGTAGAAGATTCCTCTCTGGCTTCGGGCGCGACCCAAAACGTCCAGCATGAGCCGGGCGGCGTCGTAGCCGAGAGCGGCGAAGGCGTCAGCGGGTGCGGCTCCGTAGGCATCGCGATACGCGGCAATGAATTCTTTCGTCTCTGGAGTGCCGGTCTGCTCCGAGAGCCAGGCGTGTGTCGTGAACCAGACGTTGCTGGTCGGGCCCGGATCCCCCTCGAGGAGCTTGGGCGTATCCAGACCATCCCCGCCGACAATAGGTTCGGTGACGCCGGCGGCCCGGAGCGAGGCCACCACGTCTCCGATGCAGTCGGGAAGCCCCGCGAGGTAAACGAAGTACGGCTGCTGTGAAAGCCCTTCCACAAGCTGACCCAGAGCGGTGATGTCGCATCCACCGTCGTAGGAAGCGTCCATGACCACTTTGCCCCCGAGCTCCTCGAATCGCGTGCGGAAATAGCGGGGCAGGGTTCGTGTGTATTGAGAGGTCGAATCCCAAAGGATCGCCACCGAGCCTCCGAACTCCCGCTGGCCGAACTCCGCGGCGGCCGCCGCCTGCGTGTTGTCACCGAAAGGCGTCAGAAAGATGCTGCTGCCGACCACCTCCGGAAGCGCTGGATCGGTAGCTCCAATGGACAAAAACGGCACCCTCGCACGTTGGAAGAAGGGGCCCGCTATCAAGACGGAGTCGTTGTCCGTGAAGCCGGCAGCGATCGACACGTTCGAGACGACGTGTCTGGCGGCGGACTCAGTGGCCTCCGGATCCGATTTCGTGTCCATGAGAGCGGAAAAGGGGATAGGCCCGTGCTCGCTTCCTTGTCGGAGTCCGAGCACGAACCCATTCATGGCAGGGCGACCTAGGCTCGCCTGGGCTCCTTGAAGGTCCAGCAGAGCGGCGACCTGCGACGTCCGCGTGTGGTGATATTCTATCTTGGTGGAGGCGACCGCTGGAGCGATCTCGATCCAAAGGAGTGCGAAAACCAGCGCGGTTGCCCGAAGTGGATGATACATGGTGTCCTCCTTCTACAGACTCTGCCTCTTGGGAAAAGGGATTCACGCCCGGAGGATAGACGGGGCCCCGGCAAGCCCCATCCGGAAATTTCCGATTTATGGATGAACACTCCAGGCGTTCAGCGATCTCACGAGCTGAGGCGTTATCCGCTCCAAGATTGCAATATAATTCTCGCCGGCCCCGGAGGAGGCGATCAAGACAAGATCTTCTTTTTTGATCAGCCCTGCCTCTATGGCCTCCATCAGATTCACAGGCGCTGAACAGTTGGCAATGTTACCGTATTTTTCAAAGGAGCTATATGAACGTTTCTCTTTTATTCCGAGACCCTTCACCCATGCACTTGCTGCCCAATAGACCGGCTGATGGGTCACGCAGAAATCAACGTCGTTTATTGTGAACCCCTTTTTGTCTAAAGCCTGTTTCACAACGTGAGTCATGTCTGCTTGGGCATGAGTGGCGATCTCTTTATTGGCATCCTGGTTGTAAAACGTCACAAAGGGTCTCTCGTAGTAGTGATCATGTCCCGCCGATCTGAAAAGCTCGGGGGGTCTTCTCTGAATGATGACCCCGTCGTGCCTGCTCCCGTAACTGGTAGACGCCGAAGCAACATAGCCGTATTCGCCCTCAACCTCTTTCACCACCGCGGCAACGGCAGCATCTCCGGTATTGACGGAAAAGTAGTTGGACTTGTCATTGACAAGGGAGTCAATATAGCTTGCGATGATCAATACATTCTTCTTGATGCGGGCCTTGATCATAGCCTCTGCGATCTCCAGCATTGTCAGGAAGCTGGAACAGCAGGTATCGATGTGATAGGCGCCAGCATTGGGTAATTTCAGTTTGTGCTGTACCAGGGAGGCATTGGCAGGCAATAGCAGGTCAGGCACCTGGGAGGCCACCAGGAGTAGGTCGATCTCATCCCTCTTGATGTTTCCATTGGACAGTGCCAGGGCCCCTGCAAGTGTCTCTGCATCCGATGGCAGCATGGGGTGGGGGATAACTGATTTCCGAACGGAAACAGGATCGAGGGGGACCCTTTGTCTCTTAGGCGGCAAGTTGGCCAACCAGGCATCAAACCACGGCTGTGACTCCCACCCGTCGTAGTTGGTCTCAATCTTCCCGGGCAATCGATCCTGACTTTCCAGTTGTTCGATATACTCTCCGGGCAGGATGGTTTCGTCTCTGAGATAGCTGACCAATCTGTATTTTTGTGTTGGATTTATCGCTTTTGCGGGCAAGTATGCCCCCATGCTTACTATGCCTGCCGAGAAGCCCATCAGTGGACCTCCTTATCCTGTTTATCGAGGTTGACTGCTAAGACCCGTGTACAAAGTCCACGATGGATGAGTAGGCCCATGTCTTTCAGCTGCAACGCGGCAACATCAGCCGATGCATCCACCGAAAATGATTATTTGAAAATTGAAGAATGTAAATGGGGTGAATCAAGTATTTTGGAAGGAAGGTCAGTACATGGCTTAGCCCAAGCGGAGACCGGGACATCTCTTAAAATTCTAAGTCATTCATTGAACCCCATCCAGAAATCCTCGATTCATGGATGAACACGAACTAACCGGCAATCGGCTTCCCATACAATGATCTCGTCCTTCTCTACTGAATGTCCGATACCGGAAACGTTCAGCCCAAGATGTCTGGGCAAGTCCGCAAGTGCGATTCCCAATTCCCGAACGTCCCAAAAATATAGGAGATTCCCGGCGTTAACCTTCCTTGCTGCTTGCCTTTCGAGAGGATATCATCTTCCTTCCATAGGACATGAACTTGACCCTATCGTCTAAAATGTATAGGCGCTATATACATATTGATCACGGAGGCGTTGAGCATGAAAGCGTCAGTATTGGACCTGCGTTACAAGATGAAAGACATCCTTTCGGCCTTGGACAAAAATGAAGAAGTGACGATCCTTTATCACGGCAAGGTCAAAGGCGTCATCGTTCCTGCGACAATGAAGACGAAAAGCAAGGTAGAAGCACATCCCTTCTTTGGCATGAAGCGGGAAGATGAGGAGCCCGTCTTGGTCGAGATGGAAAAGCTCATGGGAGGAAGATACTGTGAAATTTGATACGGATATCTTTATCTGGGTCCAGAGGGGAAACGAAAAAGCCGCCCGCTTCATGGACAAGGCCGAGGAACGGTTTTTGTCAGTCCAATCCTACATGGAGCTGATCCAGGATGCAAAAAACAAGACTCAACTGAAGTACGTTAAGGATTTTCTCCGGGACCAAGCCTTCATCATTTTCCCCTTCACGGAGAACATCGGTCACCGGGCAGCCATATATGTTGAAGAATTTACGCTGGTCTCCGGGTTACGTACCGGGGATGCCCTGGTTGCGGCCACGGCCACCGAACACAACATGACCCTTGTCTCCAGCAATGCAAAGCGTTTCAGACCGATCAAGGAACTTGAATTAAGGGTGTTCAAACCCTGATGGATCCTGCAGTATTGGCCTTCAGAGCCTGGATGCGGTAGCCTTCCCCGGAGAGCGATTTCACTTGTTTTGGAGTGGACCTTTCTCCACAGGGATGGATTGGCCGAGAACTGGCGCCGCTCTGACCCCCGCGAAGATCTGATAAATGGTCGAAGCGCCCAATTCAAGTTGTTGGCAAGTATGTGTAGGAATATTCCGAGCCACCCTTAAGCCTTGATATACCTACCCCAGGCAATGCTTTTGATCCGCTCCATCTTTCTGAGCCGGTAGATCAGGTTGCGGACCTTCTGCTCCTCCAATCCGGTCTTCTTGCAGATCGCGGCCACACCGACCCCTTTTCTGGCCTTTCCAAGGGCCTCAAGGACCATGTCAATGGAAGGTTTGGGCGGCCTTTTTCGCTTTGCCGGTTTAATGCTCTTGATCGGCGCCTTGACCTTTCCAATTGTGATTTTTTCGACTGATTTTGGAGGCCGCCCCCTTCTTCTCGGAACGGCCGGTTCCGGGAGCCGCTTCTTCACCCGCCTTGGCTTCGGGGCGGACTCGGCGATCTTGAGAGGCTTTTCGGGAGCCATGTCGAAGAGCTCCGAAGCGGAAGCCTCGTCCAGATCGATGCCGAACATCTCGGAGATGCTCACGTCTTCCAAGACCCTTTGGCTTTTCCGGCGGGCCTTCTTGAGAAGCTCCCGGCTCTTGCCCTCCACGGCCCCGGTCACCAGGTCGCGCATTTCTACCTTCCTCAGGGTGAAGAACAGGGCCGGTTCCGTGTCCAGCCTGGCACCGATACCGTAGAGCGCCGCGGCCACATGTTTGCACATGGATGCCCAGTCCGGGCAGCTGCACGAAAATTTAATCTCCTTGGGTTCCGGGAAAAGCCCTTTTCCGAGCGCCATGAAGGTCTCTCCCAGCGTCTTGGGGAACCTTCCTGAAAGCAGTTCCTGAAGCGAATCCAGCTGCCCCTCGCTCTCCTTCTTGATTCGATTCCAATCTGTCCTTGAAATTTCATGGATGTTGACGGAGACTTCATAGGGCTTGGCTCTCGTGCCCTGGACCAGCGCCGCCACCCTGCCTGGATGAATCCGGAGGTCCAGGACGGCGCCGTTTCGGACATAGCTTCTCCCCCTGCCGATCCGGTTGCTGAAATCGGCGTAGCGTTCGAGATTTCCGTTCCAGGCCTTTCCCCACCAGGTTACGGCGATGGTCCTTCCATTGAGGACCACCGGGTTGATGTCCTGGTTTTTTTTCTTCAACTTCTCAAGGCTCCGGGCGGCCTTTTCCTTCTTTTCCGCAACCGTTACATAGGGGAAGTAATTCCAGTACGACATGGTTTATCTCCGACTCTAAAGGGTCAATGAAAAGAGCCCCATGAGCTCGTCGTTGCTCATCTCCGTGATCCACGCCTCGCCCGACCCGGCGATCACCTCGCGAGAAAGGTCGGCCTTCTCCTCCAGCATCCGGTCGATTTTTTCCTCCACCGTGCCCCGGGTGATGAATTTGTGCACCATGACCTTCTTATTCTGGCCGATCCGAAAGGCCCGGTCGGTCGCCTGGTTCTCCACGGCCGGGTTCCACCAGCGGTCGAAATGGACCACATGATTGGCCCGGGTCAGGTTTAATCCGACCCCCCCAGCCTTGAGAGACAGCACCATGAAGGGAATGCGCTCGTCTCCCTGAAACCGCTCGATGATTTCTCTTCGCTGCCGGACCGGGGTGCTACCGTGAAGCACGAGCCCTTTGCGGTCGAAGATCCCTTCCAGGAATGCGCAGAGGGGCGCCGTCATCTCTTTGAACTGGGTGAAGACCAAGGCCTTTTCCCGCTTTTCATGGATGACCTCGCAGACCTCCCTGAGCCGCTCGAATTTTCCGCTGTCCCTTTCCTCGTAGTCGCCTGTGCCAAGGTACTGGTCGGCATGGTTGCAGAGCTGTTTGAGCTTCATCAGGGAGGCCAGAATCAGCCCCTTTCGCTGGATCCCCTCCGATTCAGCAAGCAGTGATTCGATCTGTCGGATGTGGTTCTGATAGAGCACGATCTGCTTCTTACTCAGCGCGGCATAGGTCTTGAGCTCCACCTTGTCCGGGAGGTCTGAGATCACCGTCTTATCGGTCTTGAGCCGCCGGAGCAGATAGGGGCGGATCACGTTTCGAAGCCTGCCGTAGCCATCGGCGTCCTGCCGCAACCTTTTCGACAGGCGGCCGAATTCCGTCTTGCCGCCCAGGAGCCCGGGATTTAGAAAATCAAAGAGGGACCACAGGTCGGAGAGGCGGTTTTCAATGGGGGTCCCGGTCATGCAGATTCGGTTTTCGGCCTGAAGTCTCTTGATGGCTCGCGTTTGTTTGGCGCCCGGGTTCTTGACGGCCTGGGCCTCGTCGAGGATCACGTATCGCCAGGAATGGGCCTGCAGCCATTCGAGCTTCTGGGCCTGACCGTAGGTCGTGATCACAAGGTCGAGCTCGTCCAACTTCGATGGGTCGCCACTGCGGATCAGCTTATCCGGCGGTCCATCCGGGTGTGCCACCCCATAGCGCAGCCCCGGAAAGAACCGCTCGATCTCACCCACCCAGTTCCCGATCAAAGATGCCGGAATCACCAGAAGGCTTGCCTTGACAGGCGGGGAGGACCGGATCACGTTCAAAAAACCCAGGAGTTGGACGGTTTTTCCAAGGCCCATGTCGTCGGCCAGGCACGCCCCGAAACCAAGGGCGTGCAGAAAATGCAGCCAGTTGATCCCCTCGCGCTGGTAGGGGCGGAGCTCGGCCTTGAATCGGTTATCCGGCTTCACATGGCTGACAAGCGCCGGATTCCTGAGCTTCTGAACCACGGAAGCCAGCCATTTGCCTCGCGAAACGGCGCATTCCCCATCGAAATCCGTTCTCCCGCTCAGCTGCTCCGGGAAAAGCTCGAGCCGCAGGGCATCCCGCAGCGACAACCCGCCCTGTTCGACCATGTGCTTGAACTTCTCGTAGGCATCCAGCGCCTTTTTGAGCCTTTCCGGGTCTACCGCAACCCATCGGTTCTTGATAAAGGCAAGCCCTTCTGACTGATCCAGAAGCCTTCTCGCCTCCTCCTCCGAAATCGCCAGATCTCCCAGCAGCAGACTTGGCTTGAAGTCAAGGATGGCGTCGAGCCCAACGTGGGAAGGGGCCTTCTCTCCTACGCTGACCTGCACCTGGACACCGGCCCCCTTCCCTTTCCACCAGTCGGGTATCCGGCATAGGATCCCATATTTCTCATAGATGGGGATTTCCTTGAGAAAGGAAAAGGCCTCCCGAATCGTCCAGGCAAGGGGGTGGAACAGTTCACCAGTTTCGATCAGTCCGGCGATCAGGGGGCTCTCCTTTCCCGCCATGTGGACGGTCGCAAGGAGATCGAGCAGTTTGTCAGGATCGCCTTCATACTCCTTCAGGGCATATTTGAGCGGCACGTGTGTGGATTGCCCCTGGCGGTTTAATCGGGTGGAATAGGTTGCCAGAAAGGCGAATGGAAGGTCCCCGGTCTTGTTTTCCACCATATGAAAGAATATGCGGCCGACCAGATGGACGTTGGGGCTGAAGCTCCGAAAGAGCTCCTCGACCGATCCTCGAGCGCCCTGGATCGATCTGGAAAAGCCTCGGTGCAGATCTTCCCAGACGGACGCAAGAAAATCCCTGTTCAGGTAGTCGGCACCGATCATCATGGGCGCCGTATTTAGGGCCTGGGCCATTTCCTGATCGGAGATCTCCACGCGAACCCGGTGGCGGAGGGTTTCCAGCTCGGGCGTCTGGCTCAAGCCCCGCGCAAACAGCCCGGAAAAACGCCTCAAAAAATGAAGAGACGGGGAAAGGGAGACGCTTTGGTCGGAAAAAGACAGGTAGAGAAGCCAGGAATCGGGTTCCTCTTCGAACCTTCGGTATATCTCATCCTGCAGCATGCGGCTGCCCTTGCCGACCGGCTCATGGGTGTCCATCCACTCGAGCTGAATGGACCCATCCGGTGTAATGACGGCGTTGAGCTCTCGGCTCAATGGGCTCGGTTCTTTCATGTACTATCGGGTCAATGGAAATTCACCTGCCCTCGCGGATCCATCCCAGGATGGCAGGAAGCTCCGTTGTCTCCCAATCCGGGGAGAGGCGGAGCGTTACGAATTGGGCGTAGATGGCGTCCATGGCGGAAAGGGCCTTGTAAATCAGGGAGACCTTTTCAAAGAAGAGACCGTCGGGGTCTTCGCGGCGGTCCTGCATGACCTTGGGGGTCTTGAGGGAGCGGTAGTTCAGCCACGTGGCATCCAGCACAAAGGACCATTCGTTGTCCCCCATGGCCAGCCGGATCATGGCCTCCCGGATGGTCTTGTTCTGGGCCAGGGCGAATCGGGCCTCTTTGAATTGTTGGTTTTCCCCTGCGCAGGTGACCTTTTCCATGGCCCCGTCCTCTTCGGATTCAAGGACCATTTTTCGTTCGAACCACACGTCGGCCGTCACGGATTCGCCCAGATCGAACGCCCCTTCACCCGTCTCGCTCCTGTACCAGAGCCATACCAGGAACTCCTGGCCCAGAAAGCGCGTGGCGTTGGCCTTTTCCATGAGCTTCATGATCACTCCCCTCCCAGAAAGATTGAAGACCGCAGACTCTCGAGAATCCCGGGATCCAGGGCCTGCACGCGGGCCACCTCCGAGGCCAGGGAGTATGGAAAGACGGTTTTCAGGTGCAGCCCGAAGCAATTGAAGAAGAACCCGCCGAATTCGTCACAAAGCTTGTCGCCAGTAGCACCAAAGAGGACGCCTCCGGTATCGAGGCTCCAGATCACATCATAGACCTGGGACCTGGGGATCGCCCGCCTGAAGAGCTTCGCCTTGACGGCCTCCCTGATTTCAGAGCGCCGCTCTCTCGATAGGTATTCGAGATTCTCCTCCGCCCTGATCCGCGCCTCCTCGTCCCTGCAGTACTGGGCAAGTGCCCTTGACGGGACACTGCGCACATCCAGGCGATAGGAAAAGGCCAAGAAAGGTCCTTTCAGATATTCTTTCCCCTCGAATCGGCTGTCATACTCGTCCATGATGTTGACCCATCCGTCTGACCGGGCCTCGTCCGAGGACTCATCCAGGGGGCGGAAGGCAAAGCGTGCGATTTTTTCAGGCAACTCATCCAGAAAACCCTCCGGGAGGTCGCCTGCCACCTGAAACCTGGCGAAGCTTGCGGAACCTGCGATCAAACCCATTTAAAACCCCTTTCCACCGCGCGCCGCAGGGCCTTCACCCTCTCTTCAGGAGGGCTCGGGGATTTTCTGCCGAAGCGCATAAGACCGTTTCTTTGAGAAAGTGAGGCTTAGCAGAGACGGACCAATCATGTCAATCTAAAGGCGAGGGCGGCGCGGCTATGGCTTGAGTGTGAATCGATTCCACCCTATAATCCCTTCTCGCCTTCGGGGCGATGTGAGCTTCAGTCCATGATCCATGGAGGAATGATTTGGAAATAGAGCTTTGCCGGTGCATCCTTGAAAACATGTCCCGCGTGATCGTAGGCAAAAAAAAGGGTCTGGAACTCCTGATGGTGGCGCTTCTGGCCGACGGCCACGTCCTGATCGAAGATGTCCCGGGCGTTGGAAAGACGCTCATGGCCAAGTGCCTGGCCCGGAGCATCGGCGGGGTGTTCAAGCGGGTGCAGTTCACCCCTGATCTGCTTCCCTCCGATATCACGGGATTCAACATCTATGACCGAAAAACCGGGGGATTCCAGTTCCAGCCGGGCCCGGTGATGGCAAATGTGCTCCTGGCCGACGAGATCAACCGAACCGTTCCCCGGACCCAGGCGAGCCTCCTTGAGAGCATGGAGGAGCGGCAGGTGACGGTTGACGGTCAGACCCTGCCTCTGCCCCGCCCCTTTTTCGTGATGGCCACCCAGAACCCCATCGAGCTTGAAGGGACCTTCCCGCTTCCTGAGGCCCAGCTTGATCGGTTCCTGCTCAAGATCCACCTGGGCTATCCGGATGAGCCCGAAGAGCTGGCCATCCTGGAACGGTTCCAGTATGGGGATCCCCTTGAGACGCTGCATGCCGTGGCCGAGCCGAAGCAGGTGGCGATGCTCCAGCAGGAGCGGGCGCGTATCCGGGTGGCCCCTCCGGTGCGGGAATATATCGCAACCCTTGTTCGTGCCACTCGCAAACACCCTCATCTCCGGTTCGGGGCCAGTCCGCGGGCGGCACTCGGCCTCATGCGGGCCGCCCAGGCGCTTGCGGCCATCCGGGGGCGCGACTATGTGCTGCCGGATGACGTCAAGTCGCTCGCCCATCCGGCCCTCACCCACAGACTGATCCTCGACGACCGGGAGCAGCTTCGGGGGGTGCGATCCGGAGATATCCTGGCGGAGGTCCTGGAGGGCATAACGGTCCCGGTGGCGGCGGCAGCGGGTGAGCGGCGTGAATGAAACCGAGGACAGGGTGGCCAGCGCCTTTGCCATTCCCCTCATGCAGGTGTTGGTGGGACTGGTCCTATTCGGGGCCTTGGTGAGCCGCCAGGTGGACCTGGCCATCTTTGCCTTCCTGGTCATGGTCATCGTGGGGGCGGCAAAGCTCTGGTCCGGTTTTGCCCATCGCCGCCTCTCCTGTGATGTAACGGTTGACAGGGGAAAGGTCTTCCCCGGCGAAACGGTTTCGCTCAGGATCCACGTGGAAAACGGTAAACTTCTTCCCGTCCATTTTCGTCTGAAGCTGGCTTCAGGCCAGGCCCTGACCCTTGCCGACCCTCAACCCCTCGGTGTGCAGGCCGGTGGGCTGCTCTGGTTTCAGAGGGCAATCTTTCGCTTCGATTTCATGGCCCGGAGACGTGGCGTCCATCCCATAGGTCTTGCGAGCTTCGCGGCGGGGGATCTATTGGGGTTCTTTCCGAGGGACCGGGTAGTGCAGGAGCCCCAACCCGTCGTGGTCTTCCCGCGTCTGGTCCCGCTGCGCTCCCACCATCTGCCTGGCCAGGACCTCTTTGGCCGGGCGGGTGCCGCCCATGCCCTGGAGGATCCCGTTTACCTCCTGGGCACGAGGGACTATCAGCAATGGCGGCCTGCCAGATACATTCATTGGAAGGCCAGCGCGCGCCATCACCGCCTTCAAGAAAAGGTATTCCAGCCCTCCACGCAGCGAAAAGTGATCCTTTGCGTGGATGCGGCCTCCTATTTAGACAAACAGTCGGAGGATGATTTCGAAAGGACCCTGGAGGTGGTGGGATCTCTGGCCCTTCGGCTGGAACGAGAGGGACAGTCCGTGGGCCTGGCAACCGATGCACCGACGGAAGAAGGCGGTCCCACGATCCTCGCACCGGCCATGGGTCCGGTCCAGGTTTCTTCCATCCTGGAGACGCTCGCCAAACTGAGGTTTGAAACCTCCGGGGACCTCGCCGCCCCGGTTGGTTGGAGGAGACCAATCCCATGGGGAACGAGCTGCCTGCTCTTTTGCTGCGAGACGGGTGAAGGGGCTGCGAGAATCAAGGCCTACTTGAACCGGCGTCGGGTTTCCACCGTCCTTGTGGCGTGCCGGGTGACCGTAAACGGGGAGAGGGATGTCGGAGACACCTATGCCCTTAAAGATTTCTATGACGAGACAGGTGAAGGCCTGTGAGACCCAGTGGGAAATCCTCTCTGCATTTCGTTGTGGGCTGCATGGATTTTTGCTGGCTCTTTGCCTGGGCGCGATTTACGACCTCTTCCCTGATCCCCGAACCTTTCCCGTTGCCTGAGTCGATCCTGGCCTTCACCCTGGGTGGTGTATTGGCTCACGCCCTGAAGGGGAGAGGATGGCCCGTCATTTCTATCCTCGGCCTTCACCTGCTCTTGATCATGGCAGCTTCCGGTCTCATGCTCCGTGCTGCGCTCGCCCCCCTCTGCGCCCCCTGGGACGTCACGGCCTGGCTTCGAGCGCTGGGTGGTTTGGCCCCGCCCTTCGGTTGGGTCCGAATCGCTGTCGTGTGGTTGTGGGCTGTTTGCCTCTGGGTCGACGGGGTCAGGCTCGTCAGTCGTCCGGGCGAGACGGATACCGTTTCCGCGCGCTTCGACCTGGGTTTGGTGGCCTTCTTCGCCCTGCTGCTGGTCCAGTCCTTCATCTCGCTGCAACTGGGGGGCGACAAAAACGATGGTGCGACCAGGTACCTGACGCTGTCGTTTCTAGCCTTTGGCCTCCTCGGCGTGGGGCTTTCCCGAAGCAGGACGTTGACTCGAAAGCAATACCGGATGGGTTTCCGCGCCGTGGGCGTGCTTTTGACCTTTTCCGCCATAGCCCTTCTCTTTGGAACGGGCCTGGTCTCCTTGTTTTTCCCCTATCTTACGGAGGCAGCGCGGATGGGATACGGGGAAATGAAGACCGCAGCCGGCCATGGGGAGCCATACCTGATCGCTATCCTGAAATTCCTGTTCAGACCCAGGGGTGGGAGTCCGGCCGGGGAGAGCACCGCGGCCGGTGGGATGGTTTCTGAGACCCCAGCCCCCCTCCAATACAGCGGCTGGGTGGAGCGCATCGTGACGGTCATGGGGTGGGGGCTGCTGGGCCTCCTGGGGTTGGCCGCCCTGGTTGTGGCTGCCCTCGCTGTCTGGTATTTCGTCGGATGGCTCTTTTCTCGGACGGCTCAAGTAACTGACGATGAACCCCTTGAGGGGAGGGTCCCCTGGTGGTCCATATTACGGAGGTTTCTCAGGGTGCTCCACTTGGGGCAAAGAGGGGGAAGGTGGGGCCCGATTCAACTGTTCTCCTTTCTCGTGGCCTGGGGAAATCGAAGCGGCCTTCCGCATCGACTTCATGAAACTCCCTGCGAATATGGCGCGCGTCTCAATCAACGCTTCCCGCGGTTCAAAAGGGATTTCGAGCGTATCGTCGAGCTTTTCAACAGGCGTGTTTACGGAGAAATGGATCCTCCTCCCGTCCAGCTGAGGGATGGACAGGCCGCCCGGCGTCAGCTGTCAAGCCCGCTTCATTGGACCGCCAGGCTGCGGTCACGACTCTCGGGGTCAAGGTGACGAAAAGCTCGCTAAGGATTTTCAGCATGCTTCATCGTGGACCAAAGGGGGGTCGGTTGAAGGACGACGCTCTTGTCTCCTTTGGTTCAAGGGAGAAACCATCAAACCGGAAGGGCATAAGTACTGGTCCAAAGTGTGCTATCATTGGTTATAAGGTTACAAGCGGAGGACACCATGGCCGGCGAAACTCTGAGAGACTGCTTTCGGCATACGGCTGAGAGATTGGGAGAGAAAAAGGCGATTACCTTTATCCGCAAAGGGGTGGTTGAGTCAGCGCTGTCCTATCTGGATCTGGATCGCGATGCGAATCGTCTCGCCCAGGCCTTTCTGAAAGAGGGATTGACCAAGGGCGACCGAATTGTCTTCTTCATTGAGAAATCGTTGTTCCTGGTCGTCGCTCACCTGGCCGCTCAAAAGATCGGGGCAATCGGCGTGCCTTTGAATCCAGGGTTCAAGAAATCGGAGATGACCTACCTGATCGGAGACGCCGATGCAAGCCTGACGCTTACCGCACCCGATCAGGTGCCATTGCTCAATGAAATCGACCCGCATCTGGTAACCATGGTGGTGGACCCCAGGAGACCCTATGGGGAAGCTCGCTTTTTCGATTCCTTCCCGGATGAAGTCCCCCGGATCGATGTCCAACCTGAAGATCCGGCGCTCCTCATTTACACCTCCGGAACGACAGGAAATCCTAAAGGCGCCGTTTTGACTCAGAGGAACGTTGTTCATGACGCCAGGAACGTGGTGAAGATCTGGGAGATCTCGGACCAGGATGCGCTCTGCCATGCCCTGCCCTTGTTTCACATCCATGGTCTCTGTTTTGCGCTCCATAGCGCCCTCAAGACAGGGGCCCATGTGGTCATGCTCGACCGCTTTACCCCTGAGGCCGTGACGCGCGTTTTATCGAACAAGGAGGGAGAAAACGTTTGTAGCGTCTTCATGGCCGTCCCTTCGATTTATGCGAAGCTAATGGATTATATCGGGGACAAGAAGCTGGACTTCGGACATATGCGACTTTGGACGTCTGGTTCAGCCCCACTGCTGGTGAAGGACTTCGAGAGGATCAAGGCGACATTCGGCCAAGAACCCGTAGAGCGGGAAGGAATGACAGAGACGGGAATGAACTTCTCCAATCCGTTCCGGGGCAGGCGAAAGGCAGGTTCCATCGGCATCCCGCTGCCCCAATTGGAAGCTCGAATCGTAGATCCTGACACTTTTCAGGATGTGGCCCCCGGCCACACCGGAGAAGTCTGGCTCAAAGGGCCTGGTGTGACACCCGGGTACTGGCGCAAGCCTGAGGAGACCGCCAGGAGTTTTGTGGACAGATGGTTCAGGACCGGCGATCTGGGAAAAGTGGACGAGGAAGGCTACTACTATCTCACCGATCGCATCAAGCATATCATCATCTCAGGAGGAGAAAACATCTCTCCCAAGGAAGTGGAGGCCGTCATCAATCGGTACGAAGGGGTGGCTGAATCATCCGTAGTGGGCATTCCGGACGAGAGGTGGGGCGAGAAGGTAGTGGCGGCGGTCGTCGTAAAAACCGGCGGTCACATCGAGGCTCAGGACCTTCAGACCTATTGCAGAGAGCATCTTCACAATTGGAAATGCCCAAAGGACGTGGTTTTCCTGAGGGAACTCCCGAGAAACACCATGGGCAAGGTGTTAAAGGAAAAGGTGAAAGACCACTTTCTCCCTTGAGCAATCCGCTCGCGGACACGGTGCACCCCGGACAGCCGTCCACTTGACCATAGGCGAGGCAAGACCCCTTCCCTCACCTATTCATATTGGACGAACCGGGGGAAAGCATGATCTGAACACGCCGGAATTCGATGGGCCCGGACCAATTTCCCGAAGTGGATCTGGCTGTCCCGCGCATGGTCTTGCCATCCTCCGATACCTTCAGATCCATAGTCCCGTCCGGCTCCCAACCTGTCGGTCTAGCATCGGCGCTGTAATGGTAGGTGAGGTGAACCTGTCCATCCTTGATCTCACCCTCTCCGAACCAAAGGACCTCTCCACCTTCCAGCCGACCCTGCCCGACGGCCTTAACCTTGCCCATCTCTTCATAGAATAGCGAGATGTTGTTCGCATCGGGATAAGTCATCTTGGTCCAGATACCCCCTATTTCGACTGCGTGACCAACTCCCTCGGCCACGAAGCCAATCACAAGCATCGAAAGCAAAATAGATTTCCAGTCTTTCATGTGACCACCCCCTTTTTCAATGATAAGGAAGAAAAATGTATGGAAAAGAGTATGGCTACAAACCTGTCAATCGCTGGTGCAAGACGCAGACCTCCCTGCTGCAAATCCTGGCAATGGAGCAGGAGACGCTCTGGTGGTCTCTTCGGAGATGGAAGTTGAGCCAGGAGGATGTCTGATTAAGCTCCCACATGCGCGGTGGGACGCACCCTCTTGCCAGTTCGTCCCCCTGACGACCGGAGGCGAGCCGATTGTAGGCCCTCACCCACACGCACGGCCTGTCCGGGTAGACCTCACACCGGCCATCCCGGCTCCCCCCACAGGCGCCGTTCCGGATATGCTTTGGGCACTGGGACTCCGGGCAGAGGAATGCCAGGTGCTGGATCCCGCAATCCCCACACTTAAGGCAGGAAAGCAGGAGTTTCTTCATAGGGTCTTCGGTCAGGCCCATGACGACACGGCCCAGTGGACGCTTTTCCAACCACTGGGCGATCTTCGCCAGCCCTGGGGAAAGCGGTCCATCATGCCGGAAGAAACGATGATGCGCCGCCTTCATGAAATCGAAGACCGCCCGTTCCCGAGTGGAGGCCCTGGCAGCCGGTTCGTTCATGGCTTCGGAGGAAAGCCCCGTCTCTGATGGGGCCTTGAAGAGATAGAACCCGCCTTCTTCCGGCAGGCTGAAATCCGTAAGGAAGTCCTTCCATCTGTGCTCGATCTGCGCCATCCGGTCCAGGATGTGTCCCGCGGTCTCAAAACGTTTGAGGATGCCCCCGATGTGGACGCCCCGGTACCCGAGCCCCTTGAGCACGACTGCCAGCCGCGCAGCCCGTTCGATGGCCAAATCCCGACCCCGTTCCGGAGACTTCCACTCCCCCTGGACCATTTGGAGCAAAGAGGCTGTGACCACCGCCCCTGGTACTTTGCCGCTGTTCATCATGCGTGCGGTCTTCGGAGTGAGGATGTAGACCGAGCCCAGGATAGGAATCCGGACCCCCAAATGTTGACGGACCTGAATCAGCTCCTGGAACTTGCGCGCGTCATAGCCGAGCTGGGTGATGGCGAACCGGGCCCCTGCCGATGCCTTCTTGCAGAGCTTGTAGTACTGGGCAAAGCACTCCCCTTCCACCTTTTTGAATGGGGATACGGCGCACCCCGCGAAGAAACCCTCAGGGTCCCCTTCTTCCCTTATGCGGTCGCTCAGCACGGTGAGCATACAAAGGAGGGTGACCGAGTCGAGATCGAATACCGGCGCGCCCTGCCCACCAAAACCGGTCCCCGAGTAATCGCCCGTGAGCGCCAGGATGTTCTTCATCCCCATCCGGGCCAGTTGGAGCGCGCGGCTCTCCATCCCTGCCCGATTCATATCCCGGCAGGTGAAGTGGACGACCACGTCCATCCCCGACTCAAGGATTTCCTTGCCGATCCCATCCGGGCTCAGGGAAGGATTTCCGCCCGGGTTGTCCGTGATGGTGACCGCAGAGACCCGGCCGTCAGCAAGGGCGTCCGCCGCGATCCCCTTCACCGTATCAAGGGTTCGGCCCCTTGTCTCCGCACCCGGGACCAATTCCAGGGTGATCACAAACTGCTCCGGGTCCTCGATATGTTCGCGAAATGAATGGCTCATATTCGGATTCCTAAGTGGCCCCATGATAACCCATCTGGCCATGGGTCGCCAGTTTCTAAGTGACGAAGTCAGGAGATGCCATGTGGGGTTTTCCTCATCTCCGGCCTGGACAGGATTGCGAAGGGCGTCCTATTGTATCATGGGGCTTGCGGGATGGCCGGTCAAAATCCTCGCAAGGTTAAACAAGAGGTCATGCACCATGACAGAAAGGTATCGACGGCCTCGTGTCGGAATCCAGTGGCTCTTGCTCCTGCTGGCCCTGTGGCTCACAGCCTGTGCGCCGCAGCCATTTGTCACGGTCAGCGAACTGCCGGTCTACAATCGTCTCTTTGACAGAGAAGAGGGGTGGACGGGGGCTGACGGTGCCTATTCGGTAGCGCTTGCGGAGGACAAAACCCTTTGGTTGTTCGGAGACACGTGGATCGGAAAAATCAGGGATGGCCGCCATGTGGATGCTGTCCTGATCAACAACTCCCTCGCCATTCAGCAGGGCAAGGACCCTGCCACCGCCACCTTGCGGTTCTACTACAGACAAGCGGTCGACGGTCATCCCGAACCATTTATCTGCCCGTCTGAGGTCAAAAACTGGTTTTGGATGTATGACGGCGTCCTAGCTCCCGACGGACTTTACCTGTTCCTGATTGAGCTTGAACGGGCCGAGCCCTCCGGATTCCGCCTGGTTGGGACATGGCTTGCGCAGGTCGCAAACCCGAGTGACTGCCCGGCGGAGTGGCACATTCGCCTGAAAAAGATCCCCTGGGCCAGATTTTCACCTTCGGGCGATCTCTTTTTCGGCTCTGCGATTCTTGAAGACGGGGGGTTTTACTACGTTTACGGGATTGACGAAGCCGTTCGAAACGGCTGGCACCACAAATACATGATCGTGGCCCGCGTACCGAAAGATCGTCTCTGGGACCTTGACCAGTGGCGCTTCCATGCGGACGGAGAGTGGAAATCCGACATGGGATCCCTCACCCGTCTGTGCGGCGAAATGGCCAACGAATACTCGGTCTCCTTCCTGGAGGGGCTGGGACAATACGTGTCGGTCTACACCGAGGAGGGGATTTCGGACCACATCGTGGCCCGCAAGGCACCGACGCCGCACGGTCCATGGTCCAGTCCCATACGGCTTTATACCTGCCCCGAGGCCGCCTGGAACCCATCGATCATCTGCTATGCGGCCAAAGGCCATCCGTCGCTTTCTTCGATGCCCGATGCGCTGATCGTTACCTACGTGGCCAATTCCACTGATTTCTGGCAGATGGCTTCAGATGCGCGGTTGTATAGACCACGCTTCTTGCAGGTGGAATTCTCTGCCTGGTAAGGTCGATAAATCGCTTGCCTGCCCACGGTTTGATTCTTCCACCCCAACAAGCTTCCGGCTTTGCTGGATGCTACGGGAATATCAGCCCGTCGTGACGACGACGGCCGCCTCACATGTCAGCATCCATGACGCGGTACCTTTTGGAGATCCGGACTGATTTTGAGGTTAGCGCTCCTGATCGGGCGTGAAAGATTTCATCAGAATGACCACCAGTTTTTGAGGTCCGTGCATACCCTTGAATGGCGTTGCCTGAATGTCGGCAGACGTACTCGGGCCAGTGATGAAGGAGATCTGACTGGGCGGGGTTTTTCGCGCGTAGGCCGCTTCGATCACCGTTTCATAGGTGGGGACCACTCGCTCGACGGGGATAAGGGCGATGTGGATGGGTGGGGCAAGGGAGAGGAGACGGGCCTGGTCTTTGCCATGAAAGAGGGCGATCGTACCGGACTCGGCTACGGCGAAGTCACCGCCCGTGATACCGGCATCGGCCTGGAACACCTCTTCCCTGTATGTCGGCCGGTCTTTCAGTGCTGCGGCCGACACAAGCGCCATACCTTTGTCTTTGGACCATTGGGGTAGTTCAAGCGGCCTCACAACGTCGTCCGAGCTTACGACGGCCCGCTTCACCCCCTCTGCCCGAAAGATGTCTCCAAGCGTCGTAAGGAGACCTTGTGCATCGGTTGTGCGATGAACCACGCCCCCCTGCAGCGTGAGGTTCTCAGAGAATCGGGATATGAGACTTTCAAGATCCAGAGAAAGCTCCGGCAGCGGGGGCAAAGCCGGGCGGGGCGGGACAGGGCGCCGGGACCCTCGCCTGAGTCTTGCCAGAATTTCATCGCGTGCGCTGTTTCTCATTGGTTTCTGTTCCATGGGTTCAATGACCGCTCTGTTTTAATATCCTAAGGCACACTTAATATTGAGCATTTCATATCCCCTGCGGCTGGCTCAAAATTCGGTGAATCGTTATTTTTCGTCTTTGATCCGCTTCCATCGCTGGTGAAAGGTCTCTTTCGGGAAGGCCGGCAGATCACGACCATGGAACCAGCCCTCGAGTCCTGCCCACATGTGCCGGATCTTGCCGTCTGATTCATATGGCCTTCCCGCCAGCCGGAACGCCATGGACAAAAGGCGCCAAATCTGCGGGTGGGCGCCTGCAAACGCGAAGGTCCCATAGCGCAGCCCATCCGCGAGATCGCTCGTCATGCCGGTCAGTCCACGTGCCGCATCGAGGCTCTTCTGCCGGTAGTAAAGCAGGACCGTCGGGTGGTCGACCCCTGCCGGGCAGATGGTCTTGCACTTGTGGCAAAGGGTGCAGGCGCCGTAGAGATCCGATGTGGACGCAAGCCCCAGGAGCGCCGGATTGAGCACCTGACCCATGGGCCCGGAATAGGCCCAGCCGTAAGGATATCCGCCGATCTTGCCGTAGACGGGGCAGGCGTTGAGGCAAGCGCCGCAGCGGATGCAACGAAGCACCTCCCGGATTACGGGATCCTGAAAGGCCTTGGACCGACCGTTATCCAGGATGACGACGTGGAGCTCCTCGGGTCCGTCCGGTTCCTCCGGCCTCTTTGGCGCGTTGTCCAGGGTGACATAAGCGCTGATGGGTTGCCCGGTACAGCTTCGACACAGGACGCGAAGGAGGTGCATGGCATCGACAAGCGTTGGCACCACCTTCTCGATGGTCATGACCGATACCTGAATGCGCGGCGAGGACTTGCTGAATCGGATGTTGCCCTCGTTCTCCACGTTGATGATCGTGCCGGTCTCGGCCACGGCCATATTGACGCCCGTAATCCCCATGTCAACCCGGCGAAACTTTTCTCTGAGGAAACGTCTCGCCGCCCGGCCCAGTTGAACAGGATCCGTCGTGGGCACGTCCAGGACCCCCGTTTCCATGAAGATGTCCCGCACCTCCTCGGCCGGTACATTGATGGCAGGTCCCACGATGTGGAAAGGGGGGCGTTTGAGGAGCTGCGTGATGAACTCACCCAGATCGGTCTCCCAGACCTCCACCCCGTTTTCGGTCAGCAGTTGGTTGAGGCCCGTTTCCTCCGTAACCATGGACTTTCCCTTGGTCACGAGCCGGACGCCCTTTTTGCGGGCCAATTCCAGAATGTATTGGTTGGCCTCACGGCCGTCTCTCGCCCAGAATACCTGAATTCCGTTGGCCTTGGCGCGGGCCTCGAACTGCTCCAGAAGCGCCGGCAATCGTTCAATCGCCTCTGCCCGGATCACCTGCCCGTAGGCGTGGGCCGCGGCCGGGTCCGGGAAGCTCTCGTAGGCCTCCTTCCTCCTGGATGAAAGCGAGTGCGGAAAGCTTTTCAGGAACCTTTGGGTGTAAGCGTTCTTGAGCTCCCCTTCGGCGATCCGCCGGAACGACTCGGTGCTAGGCTCCATGGGATGATCCGTCCTGACCGCACATGAGAAAGTCGGCCAGGTGAACGGCGCGTTTATGGGGATGATGCCGGCTCAGGTATCCCCCGATGTTCAGGAGACACCCCGGTTCGCCGGTCACGAGCAGGTCCGCTCCGCTTTCAATATAGGCTTCCACCTTGTCCGCCACCATGGCCTCCGATATTTGGGTATAGTGATGGGAAAATTCGCCCCCGAAACCGCAGCAGACATCGGCGAGATTCATGGGGACCATCTCCGTCCCTTTGACGGCACGGATCAGTCTCTTTGGCTGCTCCGTGACGCCGAGGCCGTAAACCAGATTGCATGATTCGTGGTAGGCCACCTTCCCTTCATACGCGGCCCCCACACCCTCGACCCCAAGGACATCCACGAGGTACTCTGACAGTTCATAGGTCCTTCCGGAGATGGCCTCCGCCCGCCGGAGCCAATCGGGCTCGTCACAGAAGAGATCCGGATAGCGGTTTCTCACCATGTTCACGCATGAACCGGAGGGGCAGACCACCGCCTCATCCTGATCGAACACCTCGACGAAGTGTCTGGCCAGGCGTATGGCCGCCTTGCGATGTCCCGCGTTGAAGGGCATGAGCCCGCAGCACGTCTGGCCCTCGGGAAAGGCCGGATCGCATCCGAGCCTGCGAAGGAGGCGCAGCGTGTTTTCGGCCGTTGCCGGGAAAATAACATCCATCAGGCAAGGGATAAACAGAGAGATGCGGTTCATTAAACTTCCTTCCTGGCCTTCCTTTCAACGACACAGTAGATCCCTTCACCGTCCCTGGCCGGTCCAAAGCACTGGTTGTCCGAAAGACACTGTGCCCTGCGCAGGTCGCCGGATTCCCACCGCTTGATCAGATCCGGCTCCCGTATGAAGGGCCTGGACATGGAGATGTAGTCGGCAACCCCCTCATTGACCAGGTTTTCAGCCACATGGAAGGAGCGAACCCCTCCGACCAGTATCAGGGGAACGGGAATCCTTTCTTTGAAGGCCCTGGCAGCCTCCTTGAAGTAGGCCTCTTTCTCTTCAGAGGAAATTTTTGTTCTCGACGCACTGAGATGACCGGAAAGCATGGTACCGCCGCTCAATTCGATGGCATCGATTCCGCCTTCGTCGAGCATGGCCCCGACTATGAGGGCGTCCTGAAGGCTGAGCCCGTTTTCCAAGAAGTCCTGCGAATTCATTTTCACCAAAATGGGGTAATCGTCGCCCAGTTCGATCCGCAAACATTTCAGCACTTCCAAGGGGAGCCTGGCACGATGCTCGATGGGGCCGCCGTAACCATCCTGGCGCCGGTTGAATGCGGGAGAGAGGGATTGGCTCAGGAGATAGCCGTGGGCCGCATGGATCTGCACGCCGTCAAATCCGGCTTCCTTCGCTCTCCGGCCCGCCTGGCCGAAGGCCTCCACAATCTCCTGAATTCCAGATGCGGTCAATTCATTTCTCGGAGACTTCCCGTAGCCATCGAGGAGGGAGAGGGCCACCGGCGTCTGTCCGCTCAACTTCCCGTTGGCAAGGAACCCCGCATGGGCCAGCTGCACCACGACCTTGGCTCCGTACTGATGGATCGAACGGGTCATCTTCCTGAGCCCATCGATCAGCGTGTCGCTGTAAATGCCAAGTTGCCAGGGACCGGCCTGTCCATCTTTGCGCACGTAAGCATGGCTGGTGATGATCATGCCGATCGATCCCTTTGCCAGTTGCACCATCAGATCCGTCAGTTTCGGGGTGACACCGCCGTCAACGCCCGCCATGCCTTCCCATGTGGCCGAACGGGCGAAGCGGTTCCTCAGCGCCATTCCATTGATCGTGTTCTCTTCAAAAAGCTTCGACATGATATCCTCCTGCTTATTCAGCGGCGTTTGTTCCTGGTCCTGTTGCCCTTCTCCTTTGCTTCCGGCGGACCCGCGAGATTCGCGTCCAGGCCTCCCTCCGAATCAAGGGAAATCTGGACGTTCACGGCCCGCTTCGGCATCCTGGCGCCGAGGCCTTTCATGAGCATGTCCGTGAGGGGGTCAACCAGCGCCTCCAAATTCTCCGGTTTTCCGCGAAGCACCCTTCTGGTCACCACGTGATCGATGGTACCAAGAATCATGGCCCGCGCCAGGTAAACGTCCACCTCGGGGGCAATCTCCCCATCTTCGATCCCTTCCTTGACCACCTGCAGGAACAACCGGGAAAGCTCCTGCACATCCTGATAGGCGGTCGTTTCCATGAACTTGCGATGGGGCTTCAGAACCAGCATGGCAACCGATGCGTATTCCGGGTGGGAGTTGTAGAAACGGAGGTAATGATAAAGGATCACCCGCATCTTGTTCTCTGCGCCACGAACCATCTTTAGGACGGATTCGATTTCCTCTTTGCCCCTGCGTGCCGTCTCCCCGGGGATGGAAAATAGGAGCTCTTCCTTTGAAGGGAAGTATTCGTAGATGGTGGCATCGGAGACCTTCGCCTCCCGTGCCACATCGGAAATGGTGGCCTCCTGAAATCCCTTGAGTGCAAAGACCCGCTCGGCGGCCCCAAGGATCTGTTGCTTTCGAGCTTCCACTCGACCCTTACTTGACAAGCCCAATACCTCCTTCGAAAGAGACGTCTTCAGTCCGTAAAGAAGGAAGGCGACATCTCGACAGTTACGGGATCGCTGTCCATCAGACGCGCAGCCAGCCCCTGGATTTTTGGGAGCTCATAGGAGAAGAAATAGCGGAGCGCATAGCGTTTTCCCTCATAAAAACGCGCGTCGGATTCCGAAGGCCCCTTTCCGAGCGCCCTCTGGACGGCCAACCCTTGAAGCAGCCACTGCCACCCGACGGAAACGATCCCAAAGAGCTCCAGGTAAAGGGTCGCATCCGCAAGAAAGCGTTCGGTTTCTCCTGCTTGAGCGAAGGTGAGCAGATGGTCGGTCACCTTGCGAAGCAGTGCCAGCGCATCTTCAAGCTTCGCGGCATGGGTCGATAGCGCGGGGTCCCCGTGGCAGGCGGAGACCGCCTTCATGGCCTCTTCGATGAAGAACGAAAACGCCTTCCCGTTCTTCATGGTCACCTTTCGTCCGAGAAGGTCCAATCCCTGAATCCCGGTGGTCCCTTCATGGATGGGGTGAATGCGCGCATCCCGGTAGAGTTGCTCTAGGGGGAATTCGTCACAGTACCCATATCCACCCAGACACTGCAGCCCCTGGCTCACGGAGAGAACGCCCATCTCCGATGGGTACGTCTTGGCAACGGGGGTCAGCAGGTCCAGGAGAAGCTCCGCCCGCTCCTTCTCCTTACCATCGAGGACCCGGGCCTTGTCCGCGTATTCACAGCACTGGAGAATCATACAAAGGGAGCCTTCGACTACGGCCTTTTGGAACAGCAGCATGCGCTTTACGTCCGGATGCTCCACGATGGGCACCGGCGGCAGGGTGGGGTCCTTGTCCGTGAGCCGCCGTCCCTGGGGGCGTTCCCTTGCATATTCCACCGCTGCATGATAGGCGGCGGAAGCAATGGCGGCTGCGCCGACCCCCACATCGATCCGCGCCTCGTTCATCATCTGAAACATGTAGTAGAGGCCCCTGTGGGGCTCGCCCACCAAATACCCCCGGCAATCACCGTTCTCCCCCAGGCTCAACTGCGTGATGGGGGCGCCCCGGTACCCAGCTTGTGATAGATGGCTGAAACGGTGAGGTCGTTGGGCACAAGGTTTCCGGCCTCATCCGATCGCTTGTTGGGCACCACAAAGAGGGATATGCCTTTGACGCCGGCCGGTGCGCCTTTGATCTTTGCCAGCATGAGATGTATGACTCTTTCAACCCCGTCATGATCGCCCGCCGAAATGAAGATCTTCTGCCCGCGCATAAGGTAGTGGCCCTCAGGGGCAGGATCCGCCTCCATGGTGATGTCGGCAAGTGAGCTGCCCGCCTGGGGTTCGGTCAACGCCATGGTCCCCTGCCACTCACCCGCGAACATACCCGGGATATAGGTTTCGATCATTTGCTTCGACCCGAAAGACTCAATCAGGTGCGCGGCCCCGCTGGTCAGGAGGGGATAAACGCTCGCGGAATAATTGGCCGCTGAAAAGATGAACCGGCAGGCAGACGAAACCATGATGGGGAGCTGTTGCCCGCCCAGCTCAAAAGGGGCCGTTGCAGCGATCCAGCCCCCTTCGCCGCATAGCTTCATGAAAGGGGCCACGATTGGGTGCACCTTCACCGTTTGGTCAACCAGCGCCGGGGGGGTTTTGTCCATTTCACCCAAGACCGGCAACAGCATTTCTCTGGCGATCTTCAATGCCGTATCCAGGACCAGATCGAACCCCTCCCTCGTATGTTCCGCGAAATAGGGATACCGGGTCAGTGACAAAACGTCGAAAACTTCATACAAACAGAATCTCAGATTGCGCTCACTGACGAATCTCTCTGCCATGGTGACTCACCTCGCCCCCTTCGATTTACCTGTTTTCATGACTCCTCTTTTCAGAAAACAGATAGAATTCATAGCCTCGCTATGTTTATTCTCTGTTTTTTACAACATGACCTTTAGAATTTTCAATAGAATTTAATGTGTCCTTCATCTAGCCCAAGAATCCCCTTGACATACAAATGTGTTTTCGATAAACAGAAAAAAATATCTGCTTTGTGTGGTCATCGCGCGAACCCCCGCGGTTACCTGACGAGGCATGTTCCGCTTCCTTTACCATAAGGTCTTCTTCTGGGCATACTTTGAGGGCAAATTCGGAAATCTAACAGCCTGTCGGACTTACTTTGTAAGTTATTGAAAGGATTAGGTGCGCCGTTTTAAGCCGTAAAAAGTAACCTTTCAATATCAACTACTTGAACTCATGCCTATCTGCAAGTCCGACAGGCTGCTAGATTTAAACTAAATTCCAACACCTTGCCGGCCTGAGATCGTTGCGGGTTTTGCGTAGGATCTTTGTGTGAACCATGGG
>CAWHLE010000009.1:0-70690 GCA_963830155.1 uncultured delta proteobacterium
CTGAACCTGTGTGGAAGAAGCAGAACGGCCTACCGAGAAACCAACCGTTTGATTGCCGGTATCTGCCGAATTCCTTGTCCGACCGCTTGGTGGCAGGATGCACAATGGTTGCGGGTGTGCCGAATCCGCCCAATCGCCCGAGTGCGGGATTCCTTCGGAATCTCAATTCGGTTTATTACTTTGTTACCAGCGTCCCCCAGGACTTCAGGATTGATCAAAGGGGCCTGATGACCTGCGGACTCGCCTTAGGAAGGCAATTTTGGGCATGAAAATGTGGTCCTAAAGTCTCAAATCAAGTGTTCTTGGGGTGATACCGTCAGAATATCAATATGATGCCTTGGTCCGACCCGCCAGAGGAGCCGCGGATTACGTTCGGCCGTTATCGGTTAGTTGACTAACTTTCATAGAATCTCCAGGGTGCCCCGGGCTCCATGCAATTTGGGCACTTGCGTTTAGGAATATCATGTTAGAATAATGGATAGGATATGTTGGTTTCATTTCCATTCAGATGGGAGGGGCGGCAATGCATTTGGACCGTATAACTGTCGATCCTGCCAAAATGAACGGTCAGCCGTGCATACGCAACATGCGTCTGACGGTTCGCAGGGTTATAGAATTGGCGGCGATCTATCCGGATCGCGAAGAATTGTATCGGGAATATCCAGAACTTGAGGATGAAGATATTCGTCAAGCCCTCCTTTATGCTGCAGGATACCTTGATGACCGTGTGGTCGAGCTCCCAGTAAGCCATGAAACTGCTGCTTGACCCAGGGCTTCCGCAAACGACAGCAGAATTGTTGCGCAGATCGGGATTCGATGCCGTTCATGTGGGAGAGGTCGGCTACTCAACCGCTGAAGATGCTTCTATTCTTAAAATGGCGCTGGATGAGGGTCGTGTCGTAGTAACTTTGGACGCAGACTTCCATGCCCTTCTCGCACTTTCAGGAGCACTCTTTCCTTCGGTGATTCGTCTTCGAATAGAAGGATTGAAAGGGAAAAGTGCTGCGACCCTGATTTCTGAAGTTACTGAGAGATGTGATGAGGAATTGGCGAGAGGAGCAGTGGTGACTGTACAGCCGGGCAGGATGCGTATTCGATTCCTCCCATTATTATCCGGATAATAAGCCTTATTGGTGGATACGATCCAGACCCCAACCTCGTTCGAGGATCCGGCCCCTCTTTGGGGCCCCTCAGGCACCTTTAATGCGTCTATGCGTGACTGCATTCCTGACTCGCTTAGCGGTGCAAAAACAATATGCCAATAAATCTCACATGTTAAGCAACGTGATGGGACGGTCGCTCAATAAGCCTTTGAAGCCATTTCGGGATGCGTGGCCTCATGGACAACTCTGAGAAACCCGATTTGACGGGTGGGCGGTGTTCTTTCAAATCTCGACGGGCGTCGTCTATCGGCGTCAACTTACAGTATTCCCACGTGAGACCTGGCACGAAAGATCCACAGTCCGTCATGCCGGACCCGATCCGGCATCCAGTGTCTTCAATGACTTTCCTGGATTCCGGTGCACAGATCCCGAACCCTGGGTCCAGCCCGTCCAAAGCTCATCTGGATGATTGAGAAATACAGTAGGTTGACAAAGTTCATCACTCTTTTCCCTGATAGGAGTGGATAGAAATGGCATACACACTTTTTACAAAGGTGTCTTTGACGGAAGATTTCCCTGAACGAGGTCTCCATAAGGGCGATCTGGCCACCATCGTTGAGATACACAAAGGTGGCCCGAAGCAGGAGATCGGCTACTCGTTGGAAGTCTTCAATGCTGTAGGTGAGACGATCGCTGTACTTGTTGTCGAGGAATCCAAAATTAGTCCTGTCAAGAGGAATGAGATCCTCCATGTCCGACAGCTCGACGAGGTTGCCGCAATGTGAATGCCGGCTCCTTGGCGGAAATATCGCGTACGAGGTTGAAAAGCTGAGCGTCGGGCATCCTGAGGATTCTAAGTTGACTAATCCGCTTGGTGGGGCAAGTGCAAATTGAAGAAAGGCGATATTCCTCGAAAAACGAACAGCAAAAAAGACTGAAGGCCAGGAGTCTGATTTACCTTGGCCTGTTCGGGTATCAGGAATCACATTTACAGATTTGTCCAGACATCTTGGGCTGGGAGTTTCCAGTATCGGCTACCATCTGGGCGGAGTCGAGATCATTACAAGGGACAAGCATAACGGTTGGTTGAAAGACTTTGATAAAATTTTAAAAGGCGTGCCAGTCTCAAACAGGAAGTGCAAGCAGGTGCCATCATTTGCTCCTAAAGCCAGACCTCCCTTGGTCGACCACTTTCTTACTTTGTTACCCACGCTCATTCCTAGACAAGGGGTCGTATTCCTTGACAAAATGACCTCGGTTCCCTAGGATGCCTTACGAAAACTGCATTGAATGTCAAAAGCTTGCAGGCTTCATGGCATGAGGGAGTGACAAAGGATGGCCAAAGCAAAAGGCATTGCGCTTAGGTTCACCCATATCAACCTTGAAAACTGGCGCAACTTTGCCAAGGTTGATATCGACTTGCAGCGACGCGGGTTCCTGATCGGGCCGAACGCCTCCGGTAAATCGAATTTGTTGGATGTGTTTCGATTTCTTCGCGAACTGGTCTCTGTTGGCGGGGGATTTCAGGAGGCTGTGCATAAACGCGGTGGGGTTTCCAGCGTGCGCTGTCTATCGGCCCGTCGGCACTCCGATATCGTAGTCCGTAGTTCCGTCGGGACCGATGATGATCCTCATGTCTGGGAATACGAGATTCGTTTCAACCAAGATAACCTCCGACGTCCGATTATCAAACGGGAGTGGGTTGCCAAGAACGGATCTCCCATTTTAGAAAGGCCGGATGATAAAGATGAGGCCGACTCAAAACGCCTTACTCAAACCTACATTGAGCAGGTGTATGCCAATCAGGCCTTCCGTGATGTCGCTGATTTTCTCTCCTCCGTCCGATATCTTCATATTGTGCCTCAATTGGTGCGCGACCCTGATCGTTCGGTGGGTAGAAAGCAAGATCCTTATGGGGGAGACTTCCTGGAGCAAATCGCCAGTACCCCCGATAGGACTCAGAAATCCCGACTGAGACGCATTATCTATGCTTTGAGGGTGGCGGTCCCCCAGCTGAAAGAACTGGAGTTGTCGCGCGATGATCGGGGAACACCTCATCTTCGCGGAAAACACGACCACTGGCGACCACAGGGGGCATGGCAGACAGAGGATCAATTCTCTGACGGCACACTCCGGCTTATGGGTTTACTCTGGTCCGTGCTGGATGGCACGGGGCCTTTGCTTCTGGAAGAGCCCGAGCTGTCCCTCCACCCGGAAGTGATAAGATACATACCGCAGATGATTGCGCGCATCCAACAGCGGTTGGGCCGTCAGGTCTTGATCAGCACCCATTCCAGTGATCTTTTGCGGGATGAGGGCATTGGCCTCGACGAGGCGTTGCTCTTGGATCCGGGACCTGAGGGAACATCTGTGCGTTTGGCAAGCAGTCTTAAGGAGATCGAGACGCTTCTGGAGGGAGGATTAAGTCTAGCCGATGTGGTGATGTCCAGAACTCGGCCCCGGAATGCTGAGCAATTGCCGCTTTTTGGCGACTGAGGGCGCAATGTGACAAGCCCAGGCACCATCTCTGCTGCCGTGGAAGGCATACTTGATGAGGCAGTTTTTCGCCCCCATCAAGTGCTTGACAACTTAATCCCGGATGAGGTCTACTACGGTCTCGCTCATCCATTAGCCATGGCAGCCTGAGGCCTCCCATGAACCACTACTGCCTCAGAGCTTATTCCATTCCCAGGCTGTCCAACCTTAAGGGTCCACCGCCAAACAGCCTGGACCCCGTCGACGCGTTCCGATGGCATGGCGGCAAACCCAGACTTAGGACTAATCCCATGATCCTGATTCAGGTCCTTATAAACGGCTTACTCCTCGGAGGGGTCTATGCCCTCATCAGTATTGGGCTTACCCTTATTTTCGGCGTGGTTCGGGTCATCAATTTCGCCCATGGGGAGTTCTTGATGCTGGCTATGTATCTTTCCTACTTCAGCTTCGAGTTCCTTAACCTGAACCCCTACGTGTCTCTGATCATTACTGTTCCACTCATGTTTCTGATGGGAATGCTCACCGATCAACTCATCATCCGCCCCCTTCGAAATGCCCCATCCTACATGCAGATTTTCGCCACCGTGGGCTTGTCCATAGTCCTGTTGAATGCCGCCTCTTTTTTCACCGGCGATTACCACAGTATCAACATGCCCTTTGCCAAGCGATCCCTGGACGTGGGCGTGATCTCAATAAGCTGTGCTCGGCTGGTCATTTTTGTCTCCTCTATCGGAGTCTCCGTAGCCCTTTTCCTGTTCCTAAAGAAGAGTGACATCGGAAAGCAGATCAGGGCCATTGCCCAAGATCGGATGGCGGCCCAGTTGATGGGGATCAATTTGAACAAGATCTACATGGTGACTTTCGGCATCGGTACGGCCTTGGTTGCCGTAGCCGGGGGGTTGATTATGCCAGTGTACTATGTTTTTCCTTCCGTCGGCGTCTACTTCGTCCTTACAGCCTTTGTTGTGGTAGTTCTGGGAGGAATGGGGAACATGGTCGGTGCCCTGATCGCGGGGATGATCATCGGACTGACCGATGCATTGAGCGGATACTATATCGATCCTTCTTTGAAGGAAGCCACCTATTTCATTATCTTTCTGTTCGTTCTGTTTGTGAAGCCCTCTGGACTTATGGGAATGATCGGTGCGGAAGAAATGGGGATGAAATGATGCCTTGGCGACCAGCAGATCCCAAGGGATCGTCCCTGTCCATCGTTAAGCGCGGGCTTAACCTTTTGGCTGAGCCCATGTGTTATGTACCTCTCCTGTTCTTTGCGCTCCTTCTGCTGATGATCTTGCTAACGAAGAGTTCCTTTTATTTCGACCTCTATTTTACGGTATTTCTGTTTGCCGGTTTGTCCGGAGCGTGGAACATCATTGGAGGGTTTGGAGGTCAGCTTTCCTTGGGGCACAGTGCATTTGTGGGGATAGGTGCCTATACATCCAGCCTTCTGTTTGTCAAGTGCGGCATCCCTCCCCTGCTGGGTATGGGAGCAAGCATTTTCCTGGCCCTGCTGCTTGCCGTGATCATAGGACTGCCGTGCTTCCGGCTCAAGGGACCTTTCTTCTCTTTGGCCACAATAGCCATTGCCGAGGTTCTGCAGCTGTTGGCGGTTTACTTCCGAGGTCTCACAGAAGGCTCTGAGGGTCTGTCGATCCCCTTCAAACCCTCTTTTTTGAATCTCACCTTTCAGTCCAAGGCAAAGTATGCCGTGGTCGCTTACGCGTTCATGGTCCTGGTATTGGTGGTCTCCCTCTGGATCAAACGCTCCCGGTTGGGCTTTCAACTCATCGCCCTCCGTGACGAGGATCAGGCGGCGGAATCTTTAGGAGTAGACACCGCAAAGGCCAAGATGCTGGCCCTGTTGTTTAGCGCGGGTCTCACGAGCATAGGCGGAACGATTTATGCCCAGTATATCCTGTACCTGGAACCCCATGCCGAATTCTCCATGGCCTCGTCGATCAATTTAGCACTTATTTCCATGGTTGGAGGTCTGGGTACGGTCATCGGACCCATCATAGGTGCATTTCTGCTCATCCCCATGCAGGAGATCCTGCGCAACTGGATGGGCGGAGGTGCCCAAGGATTATACTTTATCATCTATGGCCTTCTTCTTTTGGCAGTGGTGATGTTCATGCCCCATGGGATCATCGCCTTCTTCTCAAGGCAATATGAGGGTCTGATTTCCCGGTTACCCGGGACCCGAAAGAAGATCGAAGAGAGACCTCCGGCGGGAGCCGTCTTGCGAAGAGAGGAGACCTCAACTGTATCTGCGCATCCGGCACCTTTTCTCCTAGAGGTACAATCTGTCTCCAAGGTGTTTGGCGGGGTACAAGCCTTAATGGACGTGAGCTTTTCGGTGAGGCGGGGAGAGATCTTCGGCATCATTGGACCCAACGGTGCGGGTAAAAGTACCCTGTTTAACATTCTTGCAGGGGCTATGCCTGCGGACCGGGGTGAGGTCCGGTTCAGGGGCGACATCGTCTCGCGAGTAAAGAAACCCCACCTCATGAGTCGTCGGGGGATCGGCAGGACATTTCAGATCGTCAAGCCGTTTGAACAGATTTCGGTGTTGGAAAACGTGATCGTGGGCGCATTCTGCAAGGAGAGTGACAGCAGGGAAGCACTTGGTATAGCCCATGAGGTTATTGATTTTGTGGGTATTTCCGATAAGAGAAGCTTTTCGGGGAACAGCCTTACGTTATCCGACAGGAAGAAACTGGAGATGGCCAGGGCGCTGGCCACCATGCCGGAGGTGCTCCTGCTTGACGAGGTCATGGCTGGTTTGACTCCATCCGAGGTGAACAATTCCGTGGAGTTGATCCATCGGATAAGAGACTACGGCATCACGATAGTGATTGTGGAGCATGTGATGCAGGCAATAATGTCGCTATCGGACCGGATCATGGTGATTGCGGAAGGCAAGAAAATCATCGAAGCGACTCCCCAGGAAGTGGTCACGGACAAGCGGGTCATAAAGGCGTATCTCGGAGACGGGTATGAGTCTCTTGAAACTGGATAATATTACTGTCAAATACGGCGACATGGAAGCCGTGAGTCAGGTCACCATGGAGGCTCTGAAAGGTGGAATCACTAGCCTGGTGGGTTCCAATGGTGCAGGTAAGACCAGTATTCTAAAGGCCATTTCAGGTCTCGTCCAATGCAGCGATGGAGACATCTCATTTGACAGTCAGAACTTGCGTGACCTGAAATCCCACCAGCGCGTTGAGCTGGGCCTGATTCAAATTCCAGAAGGCCGGCACATCTTCCCTTATATGAACGTGGAAGAAAACTTGGTGATGGGATCCATGTCGCGGAGATCCAAAAAGAATCGAAAAGCTAACCTGGAGAAGGTGATGGAACTCTTTCCGGTGCTCTCCAAGAGGCCCAAGCAGATTGCTCGGACATTGAGCGGCGGAGAGCAGCAGATGCTCGCTATCGGACGAGGACTCATGGCTGATCCCACACTTCTGATGTTGGACGAACCCTCCTTGGGGCTTGCACCGATCATCGTGCAGGGGATCTTCAGGGTGATCCCAGAGATCAATCGATCGGGGACCACCATTCTTTTAGTCGAACAGGACGTCAAGGGTTCCCTAGGGATTGCGTCCATGGGCTTCGTGCTGGAAAATAGACGGATCGTGCTGTCGGGGGACGCCAAGGATATCTTGAAGAGCGACCGGGTTCGAAAGGCCTACCTGGGATTGTAATCAGATAATATTTTAGGGGAGGCGAAGAGGTGAATAGGAAAGAAACAAACCGAGGGTGGCTCAAGTCTGGCCCCAACGGCGACCCGGGCCGCGAGCGGTCCGGGGCCGAGTTCATCGCTGAAACCGTCAAGGGTTACGGCATTACCCATGTATTCTATATGGACGCTGTCTTGAGACGGGCCCTGATCGAAATGCAGGCATTAGGTGTTCAGACGATTCTAACCCATTCGGAGAAGGCGGCGGCTTACATGGCCGACGGGTATGCTCGGGCCTCAGGCCGGCCGGGACTGTGTATGGCCCAGTCCGTGGGAGCGGCCAATCTGGCAGCCGGACTTCAAGACGCTTTCTTAGGGCACTCTCCCGTTCTCGCCATCACCGGACGGAAACTCCCTCTTTTTCAGTACCGGCACGCTTACCAGGAGATCGAGCACGATACCATATTTGGGCCTGTGACCAAGTTCCACGCCAACATCGTCGACGCGGAGCAACTGCCCTTTCTGCTGCGCCAGGCGTTCAGGGAGGCTACCTCCCTTACCCCCGGTCCTGTGCACCTAGACGTGTTCGGAAATCTGGGAGATGAGATCACTCTATCCAGGGGCCATTTTCCGGTCTTGATCGAAGAGCCCTTCATGCGGCGTCCATCTCTGCGGCCCCGCCCCCAAGATAGCCATGTCCAGGCTGCCCTCCATTTTTTGAGGGAGTCCAAGAAGCCCGTTATTGTCGCAGGAGGTGGTGCGATCGCGTCCGGTGCACAGGCCGAGATCGTTCAACTGGCCGAAATGCTTTCCATGCCCGTGGCCACTTCCGCGGACGGCAAGGGGACGATCCTGGAGAACCATCCCCTCAGTGTTGGGGTCGTGGGATCCTATTCTCGACGGTGTGCCAACCAGGTGGTTTCGGAAGCTGATCTTGTCTTCTTCATCGGCAGCCAGACCGGGGATCAGGTCTCCTATGATTGGAGAATTCCCAAGAGGGG
Organism: uncultured delta proteobacterium; assembly: GCA_963830155.1. Classification (GTDB taxonomy): domain Bacteria; phylum Desulfobacterota; class DSM-4660; order Desulfatiglandales; family Desulfatiglandaceae; genus CAWHLE01. The sequence goes on from CAWHLE010000009.1 coordinate 8,286, forward strand.
AACCCCGGTCATCCAACTCGACGTCGATCCCCGGGAACTGGGACGAAACTACCCCAACACCGTCGGACTGATGGGAGATGCTCGCGCCACAGTGCGCATGCTTATCGATGCCCTCCCCGAACCTGTCAAAAAGGACTCTTGGATCCAGCGGGCCCAGTCTATTGTTGAAGCATGGGCAGCAGAAATGGAGCCCCTGGCTCGCTCCGACGCAGTACCCATCCGCCCCGAAAGGCTGTGCAGAGAGTTGACCGAACATTTGCCCCACGATGCTTTGCTTGTGGCGGATACCGGACACTCTGCTATCTGGACTGGCACCCTTGTCCAGATTTTGGATGCCCGGCAGGACTACATGCGGGCTGCCGGTTCCCTGGGTTGGGGGTTCCCGGCCGCTCTTGGGGCTGAGTGCGCCGCACCGGAGAGACCGGTCGCCTGCTTCACGGGCGATGGAGGGTTCTGGTATCACTTGAGCGAGCTGGAAACAGCCAAACGCTACGGAATCAACACCGTGACGGTGGTGAACAACAATCACGGCATTGGACAGTGTGTCCCCGGAATTCGAAGAGCCTACGGAGAGAGGGTAGGGGACCAAAAGGGGATGTACCGGTTCGGCCTTACCGATCTGGCCCAGGTGGCCCGAGACATGGGCTGCCAAGGAATCCGCGTGGAGCGCCCTGATGAAATCGCCGGAGCCCTAGATGAGGCTTTTACCTTGGATGCCCCAGTGGTTGTGGAGGTCATCACCGATCTGCATTGTGCTGCCCCCAAACCTTGGATGCAGGCCTAGAAGGAGGACCAGAAATGTTGAGTTGCCTTGGAAGCCATTGTGACCGGCGCCGGTCAGGGAATCGGCCGCCAGATCGCCTATCGGCTTGCTCGGGAAGGCCCTGCGGTGATCATAGGCGACATTAACGAGGAAGGTGGAATGGTGACCGCCCAGGAGATCAGGCGCAATGGAGGCAAAGCATGGTTCCTGCGGACCGAGTGGTAGGAAGGGAACCTGGTGCTCCCCCATAACAAAAACGATTAAGAAGAAAGGAGAGATCATGATGAAGAAACTATTAGCTATTCTGCTGGGTTGTGGCATCGGTCTGTGCAGTCTGTCCAATGGGGTCCTTGCCGAAAATAATGTCATCAAGATAGGGACGATTTTTTCGCGTACTGGTCCGCTCGCAAATCTGGGGCTCGAAAGCTGGCGGGGTGCCGAGATGGCTAGACTGGTGCAAAATGAGATGGGAGGCGTGTTGGGCAAACAGATCGAATTTGTCAACGCGGATGCTCCGGATGCCAAGGCTGCCGTCAGCGAGACCGAAAGACTCATCACGGTGGAGAAGGTGCCAATCATTTTGGGATCCTTTTCCAGCTCCATCTGTTTGGCCGCTAGCGCTAGGGCCGAGCAGAAGCATGTGGTGTATTGGGAGCTGGGGGCGTCTGCCGAGAAGATCACCGACAGGGGCTTCAAGTATCTCTTTCGCACCTGCCAACACGGTTACGGCGGGGGTGCCCAGCAGCTCGAGTTTGCGGTAAATACGATCGCCCCGCATATAGGAAAAACCAAGGGAACCATCCGTATTGCGAGCATTTATGAAGATTCGGGCTACGGGACAGCTTGGGCCATCGGGATCCACGAGAAGGCTAAGGAGATGGGAATAAAGCTAGCCCTGGACGAGTCCTACAACTACAAGGCCACGGACCTGTCCTCCTTGGTCATGCGGGCCAAGGCCGCCAACCCTGACGTCATCCTGGAATCTTCCTATGAAAACGACGCAATCCTTCTCTTCCGTCAGGCCCAGGATTTGGGACTCAAGGTCAAGATGTTCGTGGGCTCGGGCGGCGGGATGAACCTGCCCGGCTACCGTGAAGGATGCGGGGATGCCATGGACGGTTTGGTGTGTAATGTGGGATTCCCTGGATACAACCTCAACCCGAACTTCGCCAAAGGCATCGGAATATTAGCCGCTCTATATCACCAGACTTTCCATAAGCCCGCATCCGGTGTGTTCTCAGTAGTCAATTATATGGGTGCCATGGCCCTTTGGCAAGCTATCAAGAGTGCGGGCTCCACGGATCCTGACGCCGTGGTTCAGGCAGCTCACAAGATGGACATCAAGGGAGAAAACACAATTCTTCGATACGGGATCAAATTTGACAAAAATGGGCAGAACATTCTTTCCCACTTTTTCGTTACCCAGTGGCAGGATGGCAAACTCCAAATTGTATGGCCAGAGGCCGCCGCCATGCCGGGTACGGAGCTGATCGTGAAGAAATAGGTTTGAAAATTGGCTAGGGATTATCCCCCCGGCGACATATCCTTGGATACCGGACCGGGGGGACACCTTTTCCCACTCCCCTCCACGTCGTCTTCCACGCATTTGAGGCTCCATACCTGTCCTATCTTATCTGTTACATTGGAGATTGACCCAAAGGCCATGTAGGACTGGCACTCGCCGACGATCTCCTCCTCCGAATGTGTGCTGCTTTCATAGCCCACTTAGACGTTGACTCTGATTTGCAGTACAAGGACCGAAAATACCCTTGGACGTGGAGGTTGGCCTTGCGTATTCTAACCCACACCGAGATGGATGGCTGTCTCAGGCAAAATGTCAATTTGTCAAGCCTGTGCACCTTTGGAGCCCAATACTTTCTTGGTGTTGTAATATAGGTCAAAAATGAGACCTACTTGAATCCCGAAACCTTCTTCCGAACGCTTATACTAACCGGGCATTAAAAGTTTGGGCTCCACTTTCAGCCGGATGATATTTGAACAAGGATATCAGCGAAAACAGGAACCGGTTTACGGGATACGCGGGATACGGGACATCCCTTTACATTTCTACATTTAAAACCGTTGAAGGGGGCCAGAAGATCCTCATTGCGGGAAAATGATGTCTCAGGCGGTCCCGTCTTCAGCAGGCCAGACGGGACCCGGGATCTCAATCGTGGTCATTTGAGAGCCAGACTCGAACCGCACTTCCCTCTGATCTCATCGAGGTACTGCATGGTCGTGACGCCCCCTTTGAACCTTCCGCGCCACTTCTTCTTCAGGGCCTCGGCCGGGCTGACCACCAGCACGTATCGCTTGCCCTCTTTGACAATATCGACCTCGGTCCCTGGAACAATCCCAAGCTCCTTTCGAACCCTCACTGGCAATGTAATCTGATATTTTGCGGTTACTTTGGACAGGGAATCCAAGCCCCTCTCCCGGTATAGTAAATCGTCCCCATCGTCACGCTTTTTTTGCTTTCTTGGTTGATAATAATTTTTCCGGGGGCTATTTCTTTGCGAATGGAAACGCGTGCACCAAACCGGATAAGAATGGTTTTGTTTGATTTCGACGGGACACTGACAAAGCCGGGGGCACTGGATTTTGACCGCATCAAGGCGGCCATCGGATGCCCTCACGAAATTCCCGTACTTGAATACATGGGGAGCATCACCGACCCGGTTCGCCGGCGTGAGGTCTCTCGTCTGCTGGACGGGTTTGAGATGGAGGCGGCGGAAATATCCGAGCCCAACATTGGCGCGGAAGCGGTCATCCCTTACCTGAAGGAGCAGGGAATCCTCATTGGGATATTGACCCGGAACACCCTTAAGACGGTGATCCGGGCCCTCGAAAATTTCGAAAGTACCGGGATTTCCGATTTTGATCTCGTGATCACCCGGGATGATCAACTGAGACCCAAGCCCCATCCGGAGGGCATTCTCTGGGCTGCGGAGAAGATGGGCGTCAGGCCCGAACAGGTCTTCATGGTGGGGGACTTCGATTTCGACATGCTGGCCGGCGAGCGAGCGGGCGCCTGCACGGTCTTCCTGGACAACAGGGGCGGACAGGAAAAGCCCGTAGAGAGTTGTTTCACCATATCCAGCCTGGAAAACCTGAAAGCCATCTTTGAGATGGACCGTCCTTTGCCTGCAGGGAAACTGCCCAATCCGTTCCTCAAGAGGTTTCTCTCACAATTTGCCATTGAGGATCCCTCCGTGATCGTTGGCCCGGCCGTGGGCGAGGATACCGCTGCCGTGGATATTCAAGGAGAAGAGGTCCTGATCCTCAAATCCGATCCAGTGACGATTGTCACGGATTCCATTGGATTGTACGCGGTCCTGGTCAATGCAAACGACATTGCAACCGCCGGGGCAACACCACGCTGGATGCTCGCAACACTTTTGTTCCCGGTGGGAACCAGCGCACTGGATGTTTGCCGGGTCATGAGAGATCTTTACAGGATTTGCCGGATGCACGGCATCACCCTCTGCGGCGGGCATACCGAGATCACGGACGCGGTTTCCAGGCCAATCATCTCGGGAATGATGGCGGGGACCGTGAAAAAATCCCAGTTGATCGAAAAGAGGAACATGGCTCCCGGAGACGTGGTGCTGTTGACCAAAAGGATCGCGGTTGAGGGAACCGCGATCATTGCAAAGGAATTGGGCGGGAGATTGAGGAAGCTCTGCCTGTCTGAAAAGGAAGTAGCCACCTCCCAGGGCTTCCTTTCCATGCTCTCCATCCTTGAAGAAGCGCGGATTGCGGCGGATTCCGAGGGCGTCTCCGCTATGCATGATGTTACGGAGGGGGGGCTCGCAACAGCGGTCCATGAACTGGCCATTGCCGGGGGATGCAGGATAGAGGTCCGGGAGGAGAGCATCCCGGTCTACCCTCTCACCAAAAAAATCTGCTCTCTTCTCTCCATCTCACCCATGGGACTGATCGGATCGGGATCGCTCCTGATCTGCTGTAAGAAAGACTATGTTGCCCGTCTCATGAAAGGGATGCGCGATGCCTCCATTGAAGTGACCGCCATCGGCCAAGTCGCAGCAGGTTCAGGCGTTGAGGCCACGAAAAATGGAGAGCCCTCGACATGGCCATCATTCCCTGCCGATGAAATTGTTCGCCTTTTCGCTCGTGAATAACTGTTAAGGCCAGAAAAATAGCCACGATTTGATTAAATTCACCTATAAGCGATTTGGGAACCTTTTGATGTAGATCTCGCCTTGGTTGACGGTTTGGAAGAGGACGAGGCCGTCGCCATGAAAAGCTTGAAGCCGCGGCAGGAACGATGACCATCATTGGCAGGACGGGAAATCTTGTTCAGCTGGCGGAGGGAATAGGTTGGGTCGTCTGCTGCGGGACATCCTCGCAAAGGCTCTCTCGAATTTCATGTAAGTCAGGGAAATCGGCCGACGCACCGGCTAGGTTTCTGACAGATGCCGGCCATTCCTCCGCAACTTCCTTCCCGATGACTCCGGCGATCCATCTGCTCAGTGAAATTCTCCTGGCCTTGGCCGCATCGCGTGCCTTTGCCTCAGTCTCGGCATCGAGGTATATGGTCACTTTACTCACGAACGGACCTCCCGCCAGGGCCGGAATTTGCTATGGTGTCGGGCGGCCTCAGGGAACAACGAAAGGATGATGGTTGCGTGCTTGACGCTTTCTTAACCCAAGACAGTGACGAATTGGGAGTTTCTAATCACTGGGTCGTTGGTGATAATCGGAATATCAAGGTATTTAGCTGTGGCGGCAATAAGACGGTCATGCAGTTCCGGGATGTCCGTTATCTCCAATGCGGCCTTAAGGATCTCCAGACCTAAAGGCTCTAGCTGGTAGTTTTTGCCTTTAAGAAGATTTTCAGCCTGGAGCAGATCAATGCTGATTCGATTCTTCTCAAAGAGATAGAGCACTTCCATCAAAACCACTGCCGGAATAATGATCGTGCATTCGCCCTTGTCGGCCGACAGGAAAGCTTGATGGGATTCTTGACTGATGACTCTCTTTCCCATCATGAACTTGACCAGGGCTTGAGTGTCCGTCACATAATCAGCCATTCAGGCATTCCTCGTCCACGTGCTTCCAAGTCTCTTCCTTGAACTTCTTGAGGTCGGAAAGATCAATATCGTAGTCTTTGATTATTCCTTCAAATTTAAGGACTTTCTTCTCTTCCAGCTTCTTCTTGTGCCTCATGAAATCGATGAAATCGACGATAGTGCCCAGTTCTTGCTCACTGAGCTCTGATAGCTTGCTGTATATCTCGTGTTTCTTTAAGGCCGTTCTATCCATGATCTAACCCTCAATCCAATGAATATGAGGCCTTCGGTCGAGATCGATCCCCGAAGTCAAAGGCGGCGGCGGAAGTGTGCCTTTTCCAAAAATTAATGGATTTTGATGAAGCCTGAGTCAATTTCTTTCGACCATTATACGCATTCGGTATCCACTTGTCACAGCATTATCTTCGATTCTGATCCGCTATTTCTGAGCTTCCCGGGGATAGACTTCTTCCTTTGTCAGCCAGGCCGCATATTCGAGTGCCTGCTGGACGTCTTCGCGCTCCAGGTCGGGGTATCTCCTTCTAGGATCTCCTCGAAAGGCGCACCGTGGGCGATCTGGCCAACGATGACCGAGACCGGAATCCGCATACCCCGGATGCAGGCACGTCCTCCCATGATCTTCGGGTCAAAGGTGATGCGTTCGAACATCAGATCTCCCTCCTGTTTCACTTTCTGAAGAAGACCCCCATTTCGCTTCTTGCCCTCTTTGGCTATTTTCATAATGGCACAGGATGAGGGATGGCATCCACAAGGGGATGCTCTCTTCCAACCTCCATGGCTGTTTCTTCTGAATTTGCTTCCTGCCTTTCATGTGAGCAATCAGGGTGTCTCCCTGGGAACATCCTCTCCAAGTCCCTCTCGAATTTCATGCGAGTCGGGAAAATCGGCCCACGCACCGGCCAGGTTTCTGACAGATTCCGGCCATTCATCCACAACTTCCTTTCCAATGACTCCGGCGATCCATTTGCTCAGTGAGATTCTCCTGGCCTTGGCCGCATCGCTTGCCTTTGCCTCGGTTTCAGGATCGATGTATATGGTCACTTTACTCATGGACGGGTCTCCCTCCAAGCTTACTCACTGATCAGTCCATAATTGTATGGACACTGGAAACCAAATCCCTCCTAACCTCCCTTTCCAAAGGGAGGAATTACGCCCCGCTGGTAAAGGAGGGTGGTCGAGACGTAGATTACAGGATTCACCCTATTGAAAGAACAGCTCCCGAGTGAAATCTTTAATGGAGAAGGCCAAATCCTTCGGTAAAGCGGCAAATGATCGCACTCGATCGGAGGTCTTTGAATGGGCGACTACAAAAAGGTCCTTGAAGCACACGGAATCCGTTCCAAACGGGACGTGTACTGGAACAATCCCAGCCCGGTACTCTATGAGCACACCTTGAAAGCAGGTCTTGGCATGCTGGTCCGGAACGGTGCTCTGGTGGTGGATACGACGCCCTACACCGGCCGGAGCCCGAAAGACCGGTTCATCGTGCGGGAGTCGACCACTGAAGCGGACATCTGGTGGGGGGATGTGAACCGACCCTTCGATCGGGCGGCATACGAAGCCTTGCGTGAACGGGTCACCCGATATTTGAGCGACCGGGCGCTCTATGTGCAGGACCTTTATGCAAGCGCCGACCCTCGCCACCGCATCCGGGTCCGGGTGATTACCGAGAGCCCATGGCATGCGATGTTTGCCCGCAACATGTTTATCCGCCCTGACCAAGAGGAGTCGAGAAAAGCGATCTCCACCGCGCCCGATTTCACGGTCCTCCACGCACCACACTTCCAGGCAAGCCCTGAGAGGGATCGCACCCGAAGCGAGGCCTTCATCCTCATCAGCTTCGAGGACCGGACCGTGCTGATCGGTGGGACCCACTACGGCGGAGAGATCAAAAAGTCGATCTTTTCCGTCATGAACTACCTCCTGCCCAGGCAGGGGGTGTTGAGCATGCACGCATCGGCCAACATGGGTGAAAAGCGCGATGTGCTGCTCCTCTTCGGTCTTTCGGGGACTGGGAAAACCACCCTATCCACCGACCCATCGCGCGCCATGATCGGGGACGATGAAATTGCCTGGGGCGAGGAGGGCGTTTTCAATATCGAGGGCGGATGCTACGCCAAGGTGATCCGTCTGAGCCGGGAGGACGAACCCCTCATCTTTCAGGCGGTGAACCGATTTGGGGCCATACTGGAAAACGTCGTCGTGGATCCCGACACCCGGCTCCCGGACTGGGACGACGACGCCAAGACCGAAAATTCTCGTGCCTCCTATCCCCTGGACCACCTGCCAAACGTGGTAAAGGGAAGCGCGCCCCACCCAAAAAACGTGATCTTCCTCTCGGAAGACGCCTTCGGGGTCCTACCGCCCATTTCGCGCCTCGACCGCGAACAGGCCATGTATTATTTTCTCAGCGGTTACACCGCAAAGGTCGCCGGCACGGAGCGGGGCGTCATCGAGCCGGTTGCCACCTTCTCGCCATGTTTCGGCGCCCCGTTTCTGCCGCTTCCCCCACCCCTCTATGCAAAAATGCTCGGCGACAAGCTCAGGAGGCATGGGCCGACGGTCTGGATGGTGAGCACCGGATGGACCGGCGGGCCCTATGGCACCGGGAAACGGATCAGGATCCCCCATTCACGCGCCATGGTGAATGCGGCCATTTCAGGCAAGCTGGAAGATGTCCCCTATACCGTGGATCCTGTCCTGGGTTTGAAGATTCCCACGCAGGTCCCCGACGTGCCGAAGGAGATTTTACTTCCCCGCTCCACCTGGGCAGACCCGAAGGCCTATGATGACCAGACAAACAGGCTGGTTGCCATGTTTCGGAAAAATTTCGGCCAGGTTTGCAAGGAGTGCGGCATCAGGGACGACGTTATCCCCTTCACGCAGGCCGAATAAAAACCGGTTGGGCTCATTTCAGTTGAAACGTGGTGATGCACGTAGCGCTGCTATCAGCGGTTCCGATAAACCCTTTGGCTGTTCGATTCATTCCGTGAATGGTCAACTCGATTCTTCGGCCCCTGGGCAGCCAGAGCTCGAAAAAGCCGTTACGGAGGGTGGAGACCGTCCCGTCCACCAGCACCTTTCCGTGCTGGTCCACAGCCCTAACCTCAAACGGTCTCTCTGCCAATTCCCCCTGACAGGAGGACATGTAATGGACGCTTCAGGTGTGGGTTTGGTTGATGTAGGGTGCGATCGCCACGAGCATTTTGTCATCCGGAAGCGGGATTTTTTTGACGTTTCCGTTTGGAAACTTGAACACCACCTGCCGGGTGTCGACATAGCTCTTGACGTCGCTTTTAGACCACCGCCATTCATCGGCGATTGCCACTGCCTGGATGCCATCCACATGGTCCAAGGCCTTTTCGGCTGATCGGAAATCTTCCTGGGCGTGCGCTCCATTCAGGTGAACCCATCCAAGCAGAAAGACAAAAGAGACGAGCAGAGATTTCATCGGGTTGCCTCCCAAGATCAAATGATTTCAGTTCTCGCCCGGCAAGCGGCAGGCCGTCCGCTTTGGCTCTGGGTTATCTACCCTATTGATTGTGTAGCCCTTTGACTCCAGTTGTCAATCTCGGCGGGATGGTCAAGGGTTTGCGGTAGGTCTTATTCGGCTTCAGGACTTCGCCATTGCCGCCCGGGTTTCACTCCATCCTCGGCCCTTGCAGCATTGGGGCTCACATAAAAATTTTCCCCGGATTCATTAGCCCTTTCGGATCCATGACGTCTTTGATCTGTCGCATGAGCCCATAGCTCTCGCCGTGCTCCAGTTCCATGAATTTGCGTTTGCCGATTCCCACGCCGTGCTCCCCCGTGCAGGTGCCTCCGAGCTTAACGGCCTTTTCGACAATGGCGTGATTGATCTTTTCAAGGATGGACCATTCCTTTGCGTCGGACGGATCACCCGCCAGCACCACATGCAAATTGCCGTCTCCGGCATGGCCGAAGACATAACCGTCCGCATGTTCCTCATCCACGATCTTCTGAGAAAAGGCAATCATTTCAGGGTAGAGGGAAATAGGGACCGCCGCATCAACGATAAGGGTCTCCTTGCCCGGATGGGCACGATGGATGGTTTCCCAGGCCTCGTGTCTGGCCCTCCACATTTCTTTGCGATCTCCTTCCTCGATCCCGAATTTGAACCCGGTTGCCCCGCATTCCTCACATAGTTCTTTGGCGCGGTCAGCCGTTTCATGCAGGTTCGCTTTGCTCGCCCCGTGAAATTCGCAGAACAGGGAGGGGACTTCCGGAATATTGAGATCTTTTTCCCGGTTCATGAGCTTGATCAGTCCCGGAGGCAACAGCTCCAGGGCCGCCGGTTCCAGCCCGGATCTCATTAGGACCGACACGGCCTTTGATGCGCTTTCAAGGTCTTTGAACGTGATGGTGGTCGCCAGCCGGTGGGATGGGATACCCGTCAGTTTAAGGGTCGCTTCGGTAACGATTCCAAGCGTCCCCTCTGATCCCACAAACAACCGTGTCAGGTCGTAGCCGGAGGAGGACTTGTTGGCCTTGCAACCGGTGTGTATCACCGTGCCCTGGGGCAAAACCACGGTCAATTTCATTACAAAGTCTTTGGTGGCGCCGTATTTGACGGTCTGAACGCCCGAGGCGTTGTTTGCGATCATGCCTCCGATGGTGGCATCCGCGCCCGGATCCGGCGGGAAAAACAGGCCGTGTCTCCCTGCTTGGCGGTTCAGTTCCTTCCGCAACAACCCGGGTTGGACGTCGGCTTGAAGGTCCTGGGGACGAATCTCGATGATCTTGTTCATCCGGGTGAAATCCACGACCAAGCCGCCCCGGGTTGGAACCGGATTGCCCTCTGTGCTGGTGCCCGCGCCCCATGGGGTGACCGGCACGTCATTCTCGTAGGTCCAGGTCAGGGTTTTGGCGACTTCTTCAGTGGTCACCGGCCAGAGGATGGCGGCAGGCAGGGTTCCCTTGTGAGGAGAAATATCATGGAGGTGTAGTTCCCGGTTGGACTGGCCCACGGAAAAACGATCCGGGGCCACGAAGGATGACAACGCCTGAATTTGTTCCCGAGAGAATTCTTTCACTGGGTATTCCTTCCTTCAAATGGGCTTTGCGCATCAGGCTCCGGGGCTCACTCCATGAACAACCCCAGTGTCTCACCCGTCCTGATATCCACGAGCCCCTCCTCGCAAATACGGAGGAAGGGAATGGCGGCCCCCGTCAGAACGATGAGGCTTAAGATCGGGTCGGAAAACGGCACCCCCATTCTGGCTGCGGCCTGGGTAATGGCTTTGATCCTGAGGTCCACCTCCTCGAGGGGGAGTGGCGACATGATCCCGAAGATGGGCAAAGGGAGCTCATGCAGGATTTTGCCGTTTTCACACAAAACGGCCCCTCCCTGGGTTTCGATGATCCGGTTGACGGCGAGGGCCATGTCCCGGTCGCTCACGCCAACCACGATGATGTCGGTGGTATCCCACGCGGCGCTGCATGCCAGGGCGCCCGATTTGAGGCCGAATCCCTTGATGAGACCGACAAAACGCTTTCCCGGGGTCAAACTCCGGTCGATGGCGGCGACCTTGGCCAGATCCTGTGCCCCATCAACTCGAACAATCCCGTTCTGGACAGGAACCTCCACGTGTGTCTCATGGGTCACCAGGTCCGTGACCATTTCGATCGCACGGACCATCACCGATGAGCAATCAGGTGGTGCAGAGATGGAGAAATCCTCCGGCCGGAGGTTGTCCTTGATCCGTATCGAGCTCAGGCTCTCGGGGAGGTACCTGTGGGGCCTGGGTGGGATCAGGAGTCTGCCGTTCCGGGCGATGACCTTGCCGTTGCTGATAACGCATTCCGCCCGTATGGTCCGGAGGTCAGGGATCACGACCATGTCTGCGAACCGGCCAGGGGCCAGGCCACCGATCAGGTGATCCAATTTGAAGTGCTCCGCCACGTTGAGGGTTGCCATCTGGATGGCCGAAACCGGGTCGAACCCGAATTGAATCGCCCTCTGCACGATATACTCCATGTAACCCTTTCCCATCAGCTCCCTGGGCGCAATGCCGTCCGAGACCAGAATCAGCCGCCTTGTGGCGACCCCCAGGTCCTTGATGGGGGCGATCTGTTCGAGATCATTTCGGATGGACCCCTCCCGGATCATGACGTGGATCCCAAGCCGAAGCCGCTGGAGGACCTCTTCGGCCTTGATGGGTTCGTGGCAGGAAGAGATCCCGGCTGCCAGGTAGGCCATGAGCTTTTTTTCATTCGCCCCCGCGGTGTGTCCTTCCAGGGTCTTGCCATGGCGGAGGGTATCCATGATAGACACGAGGAACATCTCGGGGTCTTGGAGCACGGCCTGCCAGTAGGATTCGCCAAGCCCCACGATATCCGCCCGTTTCAGGAGCGCATCGAGGTCTTCTTCCGGGATACCCCTTGCGGCCCTGCTGGTCGAGACCATGGCCGGCGCCGTCGCCAGGATCTTGATGGGCTGATCCTTCAACCCATCCAGGAAATCTTTGACCCCGCTGAGCCCTGCCACCGGATACGGCTCCATGGTCTCGGTGATGATGGTGGTGGTTCCGCCTGCTGCGGCGTACTTGAGGAAGGCCTCCGGCGATGCAAGCCAGGCAAGGTGGGCGTGGCCGTCGATGAGCCCGGGGATGACGGTTTTTCCTTCCACGTCGATCACCTCCGTTTGGTCGCCGATGGCATGCCCCGGCTCCTTGCCCACGTAAGCAATCCAAGACTCGAAGGTGCAGAGGGTGAGATTTTCCAGCAACTCACCCGTGTAGACGTTGAGCACGTTCGCATGGGTGAGGGCCATATGGGCCGGATGATTTCCCATGGCCACCTGCATGAGGGTGAGGGTCTTTTCGGCTTCACGCTGAAGCGAGGGTGACGGGCGATTCATGAGAAACTCCTTTGATGAAAGAATAAATTGTATGGTCCATGAAATGGAGAACGGTCTTGTTCACCCACACAAAAACATCCCCACAGCGTACCCCCTTATGGAGGTTCAAGCGGTTCATTGTCAATGAGAAACGGTATGCCCAACCGGCAATGTGCGCCAAGCCCCTATGGCATGGGGAGGGAGAGAATCTGCCGTGCCGGTTGACGGTTTTACCCAATCATGCAAGAGTGCTAGATGGCGCGCGGCATAGGGAATTTGGGGAAAAGCGAACCGCAGAATATCGAATGTAGAATGTGCAATGCAGAAGTGAAGACTTCCGGGAACCGACTTCGTGATTCGATATTCCTCGTTGAATATTCATCATTCGAATGCCAATTTGGGTGCGGCCTCTTGCCGCTTTAGGGTTCTAAGACAGAGGCAACGGGGACGTGGCGCAGAAGGAATATTACGGGGTTTTGGGTGTGGACCGCAAGGCCGGTCCCAAGGAAATCAAGCAGGCCTACCGCACCCTCGCCCTCCGATATCACCCGGACAGGAACGAGAACAGCCCGGAGGCTGCTTCTCGAATGAAGGAGATCAACGAGGCCTATGCGGTCCTCTCCGACCCTGAGAAACGGCGCCGGTACGACGGGCTTTGGGATGTCTACGGACCCTCGGCCCACGGCCAATTCAGACAAGCCTATTCGGAACAGGACATCTTCCGGGGTTCCGATGTGCACCAGATCTTCGAGGAGATCAGCCGGACCTTCGGCTTCAGAGGTTTTAACGAGGTGTTCAGGGATGCCTATGGCCCGGGTTATCAGAAATTTGAATTCAGGCGCCCCGGCGTTTTCGGAAGGGTGTATGTGTCCTCCACCGGGAGACCCGGCGCCCGTCAACCCCTGGGAGCAGCACAAGGACCCTTTGGGAAGCTTTTCAGGTATGCCCTGAAGCGGCAGTGGGGCATTGAAATCCCTGAGCGGGGGCGGGACCTCAATGACCTGATTGTTATCTCTCCGATCGTGGCCCTAAACGGCGGCAAGGTCCTTTTTACATCCCGGCTTCACGTCAAAGAGCTGATCGTCAAGATCCCGGCCCGAATCAGGGCCGGGCAGCGGATACGGTTGAAAGGAATGGGTGAGCCCGGTAAGGGGGGAGGGGATCCGGGCGACCTCTATCTGAAAGTGAGGGTCAGACGCCCCTGGCTCCAAGGGCTAAAGGACGTGCTGGTCCGTCTTCGGTCTTAGTTTTCCCCAAGGTGATCACTCGTTTAATAGGTCATTTAGTATATCCAATGCCCTCAGCAGGTCTCCTTCCGTGACCTTGGGATGGAGCTCAAGGATCTTGATGGCTTCAGCGGGGATGGTCTCGAGGATCTCTCCGAAATCGAGATCCCCCTTTCCGGGCGCCAGATGGTCCTCCAACCCTTTTACGTCGTGGAGATGGATGCCGGCCAACCGGTCCGAGTAAGCCGTGAGAAGCTCCCTTTGGCTGCAGATGCCGAGCGCCTCCTGGATGGCGGCATGCCCCACGTCGTGCCAGTAGGAGACCCGGCCACCCCGAAAGGTCTCAAGGATCAGCCCCACTTCCTCCAGGTCAGGGATCTCATGGAAATGGCAACGGTTCTCGATGCCCAGCGTGACGTTTAGGTGCTCGGCCTCCCGGTTGAGCACCTCAAGGCTTTGAAGGACCGCATGGAGGTTTTTTTCTCGCCGGTCCAGACGGATCCTGGTCTGTTCTGAGAGAAACCGGCGGCCAACCGGTTCATTTACCTGACCGGCATGGTAGAGCTCGAAGAACCGCGGTTTGGGGTCCGCCATTTCCACGTGCCCCAGATGGAGGACGACCGCCTTGGCCCCAAGCTCGCTTGCGTGGACCATGGTCTGGAGGGTATATTTAATGGCCTGGGTTTTCTCCTCAGGTTCCAGAGAGGACAGAAGGAAATAGTCGCCGCTGCCCGATCTACCCTCCGGTTCTCCGGGGTTCGGGAAAAAGTTGTGGATGCTGAGGACGGTGGGGACCACTTTCAAGCGGGACCGCATCTGATCAAGCACGGACGCGCTGAGCCGGTATTCGAGCTCCACGCCCTCGATGCCAAGCCTCGTGACGTGATCCAGAATCTCATGACCGCCCAAAGATCGGCCACGCCACCAGCATGTGGAAATTCCGAGCATTCTATCTCCTTGAACGCCGATATGGGGGGGAGACGAAAAGAATTAGAGTAAACCACAAGGTTGCAACTTGTCCATAGCGCACAGGATCAAGAACATAGCGTCACGACTCCCCGATGTCACACTGAAAGACCGTCAACAGATCCTCCGTGGACTCCGTTCGCTGAGACGCATGGCCTCGGAGGAGAAGGGCCAACCGGAGCCCTCCCAGACGCTCGACCGCATGGAAGAGACCCTTTCACGCCTAGTGGCCCGGAAGGCCAGAAGGGTAGCTTTGCGGCCGGAGCTCACCTATCCTGACCACCTGCCCATCTGCTCGAAACGGGATGAGATCGTTCGGGCCATCCGCGAAAGCCGGGTGGTCATCGTCTCGGGGGAGACCGGGTGCGGAAAGAGCACGCAGATCCCGAAGATGTGTCTGGAGGCCGGCAGAGGCATTGACGGAAAAGTCGGCTGCACGCAGCCGAGAAGAATTGCCGCCATAGCCGTTGCGCGCCGCATCGCCGAGGAGCTTGGCGAGTTAACGGGGAAGTCGGTCGGCTTTAAGATCCGATTCACCGAGAAGTCGAGCCCTGAAGGGTATATCAAGGTGATGACCGACGGGATTCTGCTTGCCGAGACACACCAGGACCGCTTCCTCTACGAGTACGACACCATCATGATCGACGAGGCCCACGAGCGGAGCCTCAATATCGATTTCCTGCTCGGCATCCTCAAGTCCCTGCTATCCAAACGTGAAGACCTGAAGCTGATCATCACATCGGCCACATTCGACACCCGGAAATTCTCGGCGGCGTTTGACGGGGCGCCGGTCATCGACGTGGAAGGTCGGACCTATCCCGTGGACGTCCGGTATGTGGGCGGGGGAGAAGATGGGGAGGAGGCCGAGGCCACCTACGTGGAAAGGGCGGTCAAGGAGGCCGAGGCCCTGTTCAGAAAGGGTCGTCAGGGCGATATCCTCATCTTCATGCCCACGGAGCAGGACATCCGAGACACCTGCGAGCTCCTGGAGGGCCGGCGGTTTGACAGGATCGCGGTGCTCCCCCTTTTTGCCAGGTTGACCAATGAAGAACAGCAACGCGTCTTTTCCCCATTAACCGGCAGAAAGATCGTGGTCGCGACCAATGTGGCGGAGACCTCCCTGACCATTCCCGGTATTCATTACGTGATCGACACCGGGCTTGCCAGGATCCCCAGGTACCTGACCGGCACAAGGACCACAAGCCTTGCCGTGGTGCCCATTTCAAGGAGCAGTGCGGATCAGAGGAAGGGCCGCTGCGGCCGGGTGGCCCACGGCGTCTGCTTCAGGCTCTATTCGGAGGCAACCTACGAGGGCAGTGAGGAATTCACGGCCCCTGAGATCCTCCGCTCGAACCTCGGGGATGTGATCCTGCGCATGATGGCGCTCGGGCTGGGCCGGGTCGAATCTTTCCCCTTCGTGGACCGGCCTCACCCGAAATCCATCCGGGATGGATACGTCCTGCTGCTGGAACTCGGCGCCATTGAGAAGGGGGAAAGGGATTACCGGTTGACCCCCACCGGCCGGAAGATGGC
Source organism: uncultured delta proteobacterium (assembly GCA_963830155.1). GTDB lineage: Bacteria > Desulfobacterota > DSM-4660 > Desulfatiglandales > Desulfatiglandaceae > CAWHLE01. Next base: position 24,687 of record CAWHLE010000009.1, read on the forward strand.
GAGAATCCCGCTGGATCCAAGGGTATCCAGGATGCTGATCGAGGGGGTCAAGCAAGGGGTTCTTGGGGAGATGGCCGTCATCTGCGCTGCCCTCAGCATCCAGGATCCCAGAGAACGCCCCCTTGAAAGGGCGGACCAGGCGGATCGGGCCCACGGGACGTTCAAGGATCCGGATTCCGATTTTCTGACCCTCCTCAACGTCTGGACCCGGTATGAGCGGACATGGGAGGCACAGAAGACGCAAAACCGGCTGCGGCAGTTCTGCAGGGATCATTTCCTTTCCTACGTGCGCATGCGGGAGTGGCGGGACGTGCACCAACAGATCACGGATATCGTGCAGGAACAGGGGATCAAGGGCGAAGCGGCTGTGTTTCCCACACCGCAGGCCAGGTATGAGGCCATCCACCGCGCCGTTTTGGCCGGGTGCCTTTCAAATATCGCCCAGAAAAAGGAAAAAAACATCTTTCTTGCCGCAAGGGGCCGGGAGGTCATGGTCTTTCCGGGGTCAACGCTCTTCAATCGGGAGGCTTCTTGGATCGTTGCAAACGAGGTGGTCCGAACTTCAAGGACCTTTGCGCGCACCGTGGCAAGGATTGATCCCGCGTGGCTTGAAGAAATGGGAAAGGGGCTGTGCAAGTCCAGCTATTCCGACCCACACTGGTCCAAAGCCAGGGGCGAAGTGGTCGCCTATGAGCAGGTGACGCTTTTCGGACTGGTGATCGTTCCGAGGCGGCCTGTCTCCTACGGATCCATCGATCCTGGCGCCGCCCATGAGATCTTCGTCCGTTCGGCCCTGATCCGTGGGGAAGTCAAAGAGACCCTGCCGTTTCTCAAAAACAATCTGGCGCTCGTCCGCAAGGTCACGCAGCTTGAAGACAAGATCCGGAGGCGGGACCTCCTGGTCGACGAGGAGGTCATGGCCGACTTCTATTTATCCAGGCTGCCGAATGTGTGGGACATCAGAACCCTCAAGCGGCGGATCCGTGAAAAAGGGGACGATGGTTTCCTGAAAATGAAAGAAGAGGACCTGCTTTCTTACAGCCCTGACGAGCGCTTGCTTGAAAGCTTTCCCGACCGGATCGATACGGGGGATCGGTCCTATGCGGTGGGCTACCGGTTCGCACCGGGTCAGGAAGAGGACGGCATGACGGTAGCCATCCCTTCCACCCTGGCCTCTGTTTTCCCCGTGGCGTCACTGGACTGGATGGTGCCGGGGCTCTTTAAGGAAAAGATCGCCGCCATGATCAAGGGGCTTCCCAAACGCTACAGGCGGCAGCTGGTGCCCGTTTCCAATGTTGTGGAGATCATTTGGGCCGAAATGGAAAGGGGCGGTCAGCCCCTGGCAACCCGGCTCTCCGATTTCCTCCACCGTCGGTTCAATGTGGACATCCCTGCTGGGGAATGGGATCGGATCGAGATCCCGCAACATTTGAAGACCCGGGTTGCCGTCACCGATCACAGGGGGCGCGAGCTGAGATCGGGGAGGGATGGTCGTATCCTGAAAGACCTCCGAGCAGAGGGCGATCCACCGGAAGTGGATTCAAAGACCTGGCAGGAGGCGAAGGCCAGTTGGGAAAGGGCAGGCGCGACCTCTTGGGATTTCGGATCCATCCCTGAACGGATTTCCCTGAGTGCGACCATGGTGGCCTATCCGGCGCTCGTACCAGGAGAGCGTTGTGTCAACCTTCGGCTTTTCAGCAACGGAGATGAGGCTGCTGAGACGCATAAACAAGGGGTCAAAACGCTCCTTTCCATCGTCCTCTCAAAAGAGCTCAAATTCATCCGGAGATGGCTCGGTCTGCCCGCCAAAGCCCGGGATGGTGCCGCTTATTTTGGAGGCGTCGAGGCCTTTGAGAAGACGTTTCATGAAGGCCTCCGTCATCGCCTCCTCTATCGCGACATTCGAGACAGAGAGGCCTTTGAACGTTACGCGGAGGCGCTGCGATTGGGCCTCACGGCCGAGGCGGAAACGCTTATGGACTACGCCGTAAGGGTCCTTCGGGCCTTTCACCAGGCGCGCCAAACCGTATACACCATTGAGACCGCGAACCGGGCGAACCGCCCGGTCATGGCCCTGATGGAAAAGATCAGAGAGGACCTGACGGCCCTGGTGCCTGGAGATTTTCTCCGCGCCTATCCCTTGGAACGAATGGGCCACGTGGTGCGCTATCTCAGGGCCATGGAATTCAGGGCGCAACGGGGGGCAAATGACCCGGATCGGGACCGTCGGAAGGAACTGGAGGCGGCAGTGTTTGTGGAGGCGCTCAGGCGGATGGAAGCAACGGCCGCATCGCAGCTGACGTCAGAAAAAAAAGAGGCCGTTGAAGCGTTTCGATGGATGGTGGAGGAGTTCAAGGTCTCCCTTTTTGCGCAGGAACTGAAGACGCCCTTTCCTGTCTCGCGCAAGCGGCTGGACCAGAAGCTGGAAGAGATTGCAAGAATGGTCTGAGCCGAAGTCAAGGTTTTCTTGACTGCGACGACTGCAAAGGGAATGCACCACTGCAACTTGCAAAAAATTTTGGGAAAGGCTATCTCAGGAAGCTCACCGAGAGCGCAAGGAGGAATTGGCCCCCATAGTAGAGAGGGAGCCCGGCCAATCGGTTTATGAATTCCTTGACGATGAAGCGGTCCCGGGCTACGAAGACGTCAGAAACGTAAAAGCAGACGGCCCCGATCAAGACCATGATCCGCCCTGTGATGTTGGATGATCCTTGGCCCGAAAGCGCGAAGGCGCCAATGACCATGACGCTGATGACCACGACATAAAGCAAGACAGGAAGCTTCATGTCACCCAGGTGGGGTCTAAGCCAGCGATAGATGAAGGTGCTCGGCGGAATGGTCAGGACCGCGCCCAAAAGGATCCAGGCATTCAAGCGCGCCGCTGCGAAAAAGGCCAGGACGTAGAAGACGTGACCCAACAGGAAGGCCACCAGCCCAAGCAGAAACACCCTTTTCTGTGAAAGGGCCAGGAGCACGTCGCCGGCGAGGCAGCAAAAGAGGCCCACAATGAGAAACCCGGAATAGGGCATCAAGGGATCCGGCTGGATGACCGCAGTCCGGATGAAGAGGAGTGAGAGGACCGTCTTGACCGGGAGGATTCCCCAGGGGATGTCACGCTTTTCAAAATACAAAAGCCCTCCAAGGAGCAATGGGGCAAACGTGAGGATCAAGAGGGTTTCCTTTTCCATTCCTTATGCGTCTCCATTTCAGGTTTTGAGGACCCTGATCATGAAAATAAGAGGATGTCAATCGTATTCGTCCACCATACCTTTAGTAAGAAGGGCATCCGGCCGATGGCATGGACCGTGTGCCGCCGCCTTGGTGATTTGGCTTTTTGCCCCGCCGATGACCGCGTTCGGGACTGGGCCGGATTTCGAGCAGTGGCTCGTGGCTTTCAAAGAGGAGGCCATCGGCGCCGGAATCTCCCAGGCCACACTGGATGCTGCCTTCAAGGGGGTGAAACCCATTGAAAAAGTGTTGGACCTGGATCGCAGTCAGCCTGAATTCAAACTCACCCTGGATCAATACCTCTCAAAGGTCGTGACAAAGGAAATGGTTCAGGAGGGCCGAAAACGGCTTGTTGAGGTTTCGCCAATCCTTTCAACCGTTATGGCGCGTCACGGGGTCGCGCCGCCTTACCTGGTCGCCCTTTGGGGGATCGAGACCAAATACGGGAGGATCAGCGGAGGGTATTCCGTCATCAGTGCGCTTACGACGCTTGCCTACGACGGACGAAGGAGCGCCTTTTTCCGCAAGGAACTACTCCAGGCCCTTCGCATCCTTGACGAAGGGCACATCCCAGTAGCGGACATGACCGGATCATGGGCAGGGGCCATGGGCCAGCTCCAGTTCATGCCCTCTACTTTCAAGCGTTATGCTGCGGATTTCGATGGGGACGGCAGGGTCGACATTTGGAACAATTTGGGGGATGCCTTCCTTTCCGGAGGCAAATACCTGGCCGCGGCGGGTTGGGTAAAGGGGGAACCCTGGGGACACGAGGTGGTGCTGCCTCAAGGTCTTGATCGGACCCTGATCGGAATGGAAATCCGCAAGCGGGCCAGTGAGTGGGCATCTCTAGGCATCCAGAGGGCGGACAAAAGCGATCAAAAGGAATGGTCTTCCCTTCAGGCCTCTTTGGTCCAACCCGATGGTCCCGGGGGGAGGGCCTTCATGGTTTTCAACAACTTCCGGGTCATCCTGTCCTGGAACCGGTCCCAACTTTTCGGAATCGCGGTGGGAACCCTCGCCGACAAGATTGCCATGGGGGAGATGTGAGATAGAAAGGTTCAGGGTTCAAGGTACAAGGTAATAAGGAAGAAAAAAAGCCATACACCTTGAACCTTGGGCCTGAAACCTTGGACCATTTCGTCTCATATCACACATCCAAAAAAAAATCGGGAGGCCACCACATGGCTTTCAAACTTCCTGATTACCATCCGCCGAACTTCAGTGTCCCTCCGTTCACCGAATCGCCGCTCGCCCGCTTCGAGATCGTGGGGGAGCAGGGCGTGGCGCCGGAGGGATACCACGCGACCTCCATCTACCCCGAGTACTTTCATGTGAGGAAAGGGGCGTGGCGCCTCATCGAAGCATCGAGAATGGATTGTGTGGTCGTGCTCGATAGGGACGGTGTTTTGAGGGTCAGACCGTTCCGTCACCTCCGGGTGGGGGACCAGGTGGCCTGCGGCCGACTGGAAAACGGAGAAGAGGGGATCTATGTTCACACGAGGGGGTTTGACAACCCTGACCGTTCCGAAGACAAATTTCAGTTCAGGACGCGCTTGACCCGCGAGACATCCTTCTCCATCGACTATGACGAGCTCTACGACCTCCTGGAGCACGAAAGGGGCGAGGGTTTCATTTTGTGGGTGCTCGGGCCTGCCGTGGTATTCGACCGGGATGCGAGAGGGGCATTTGTGAGACTGGTGGAGGAGGGCTACGTGGACGGTCTGCTCGCAGGCAATGCCCTGGCGGTCCACGACACGGAGGCAGCCATGTACGGGACCGCGCTGGGCCAGGACATCTACTCCAAAAAGACACAACCGCTCGGCCATTACAAACATCTCGATGCCATCAACCTGGTCCGCAGCCAGGGGTCTATCGGGAAGGCTGTGGCTTCGGGCCTCATCGGGGATGGCATCATGCGTGCACTGACCGCGAAAACTATTCCCTATGTGCTTGCAGGTTCCATCCGGGACGACGGGCCGCTTCCGGACGTGATCACGGATGGCACATTGGCTCAGGACAGCATGAGAAAACTGGCTACAAAGGCCACCACGGTGATTGCGCTTGCAACCCAGCTTCACGCCATCGCCACCGGCAACATGGTCCCTTCCTACAAAGTCGTGGGGGAAACGCAGGTCAGGCCGGTCTTTTTCTACACGGTGGACATGTCGGAGTTCGCTGTCGACAAGCTGGCAAACAGGGGATCCCTGACCGCAAGATCGATCCTGACCAATGTGCAGGACTTCGTGGTTACACTGGAACGGGGCCTTGGAAAACGGTGCGGCCCATGACAGGCGTCAATCATCATGGACCGGAAACCACGGCCCGGATGGTGAGAAGCCCGTAAGAACAGAAAAGGACCATGAGCAGCCATCGGATCGGTTTCGACCAGACCCTGCCCGCTACGGGCAAGAGTCCGGTCAACACAAGGAAGACCGAGGGAATCAGGAGTCCGGCCCAGACTGCAGGGAGGTATCTCAGTCCCGTTTGAATCCCGAGGAAAAACCAGGGACCCTGGATCGATTCCACGGGTGCGTCCAAGGGAATGTCAATGCGGGGCTCGATGAGGAGGGCGTAGCTGACCATGGCGACGGCCGAGATTGCCAGGTATCGCTCATCAGGGAGCCAGTTTCGAATGTGGGCCCTCAGCAGATAGAGGATGGCGGCCGGCAGCAGGAGGCAATGATAAAGGTACGGGAGAAAGAAAAAATCCTCTCCGGGGGAGATGAACAGGTGTGAAAGCCGACCACCGAAAAAGGGCGCGGCCTTGAGGATGTTCATGAAGACCCGGCCGGCGAAGAGTCCCTCCTGGTCCCCTTTGAGGACGAAGCCCGTAAACAGGGTGAAAAAACAGAGCAGCAGGCCCACGAGAAGCCGAACCCATTCGACCGGGGGGTAGTGGAGGTACCGCTTCCGCAGGAAGTGGTCCACGGTGTGGAGAAGCATGAGGACGGCCATCAACTGTCCTGAGATAAAATGGAGCTGTCTGAAGAACCTGCCGAAAGGGACAAGCGAGGTGATCTCTTCCACGTTTCGAAACACATCGCCCATGGGCCTGTAATAAAAGCACAGGATGAGACCCGTCAGAAGGCAGACCACCATGCAGGACAGGCCAAGCCGCGGCAGGGCCGGGGTGAGCCGCTGGGAGAGCCGTTGAGGTCCGGAGAGAGGTTGAACAGGAGACATCGGGATCAGAAGGTCAAAATGACCACCAGGTCGCCGTTTTCTTTTTTTACAACCGGCACCCTTGCCAAGTCTTTGGTGGCGGGCCCTGCAACCCGCCTCCCCGAGCGGTCAAACCGGCTGCCATGGCAGGGGCACTTAAACTGGGACGACACCGGATCGAAATGGACGGTGCAGCCCAAATGGGTGCATCGTCCGGAGAGTGCATAGGGTTCCTCCTCAGGGCTCACGAGGTAGGCCCCATCCAGGAAGTTGACTTTGGAGAGGCGGGCGGCAGGGCCGAAAGAGACCTCTTTTCTTGTGGTTCTTCTGAAGGTGACAAATGAGAGCACGGGGTAGGCGGCCAGTCCCAGGGCAGTGGCCAGGGGCCATCGGCGAAAAAATCTGCCCAAAAACTGCCTGCGATCGATCGGCGGGGCGCCATTTGTCTTCTTGGTGGAGGCCATCTCTTGCATTCCTAATCCGCCGGTGCCGTTTTTGTCAAGGCGGCCACATGGTTTGTTCGATTGGAAATGAATTAAAATAAAGGTATAAGACAAGACAGGAACAGCAGCAAGGTATGTGAAGGATAGGTGCAAGGCTCAAGGTGCAAGGGGGAAGAAGCCAATGTTGGGGGGGGGGAAGCCTTGGACCTTGAACCCTGAACCTTGGACCTCTTAATCAAATCACGCATGATCAATTGAATATGATGAATTACGACCCTATTAAACCTTTTGAATCCTGTTGTCTCTGTCCGCGGGCCTGCCGTGTCAACCGGTGCACGGAGGGCGGTGCAGCCAAGCTGGGGATATGCGGGGAGACCCATCAGCTCAGAGTAGCCCACGTGGGGGCCCATTTTGGGGAGGAACCGCCTATCACCGGGGAGAGGGGGTCTGGAACGGTTTTCTTTACGGGCTGCTCCCTGAGATGCTCCTTTTGCCAGAACCTCCAGATCTCGCAAAGGGGAGTGGGATCGGCTTTGACGCCGGATGCGTTGGTGGACCGGATTGAAGCGATGATCCGGGTCCAGTCGGTCCATAACGTGAATTTTGTAACACCGGATCACTTTTTTCCGCATGTCTTCCGGGTCGTTGATCTCCTGCGGGCGAAGGGACATTCCCTCCCGATGATTTACAACCTTTCGGGGTATCAGTCGGCCGAACGCCTCCGGGAGGCGGAGGATTTTGTAGACATCTACCTGCCGGATTTCAAATACGCGGACCCAAGGCTTGCCGCGAAACTTTCCAGGTGCCTCGACTATCCGACTGTTGCCCTCGAGGCCATTGCCCTCATGGCGCGCCAGAAGGGTTTTTTGGACACATGTGGTTTGGAAGGGGGTCCGGCCGTCGCCACAAGGGGGTTGCTCGTCAGGCATCTCATCCTGCCCGGATTCGTGGAGAACTCGATAGAGGCGCTGACCACCCTCTTTATCGAATTCGGCCCAAGCCTCCCCATAAGCCTCATGTCCCAGTACCACCCGGTGGTGCGACACCGGGTGAGTTCGCTCAACCGTTTTCTTTCAGAGGCGGAGTTTGAGGCCGTTTATCATCATGCCCTGGAATTGGGCTTCGAGCACCTTTTCGTGCAGTTTCCCGAAAAGGTTGCGCGACCCGGTGGCCCGTCCACCTTTGTGCCCGATTTCGAGCGGGCGGAGCCTTTTGAAGGAAATCAGAGAACGCCCTCCTAAAGCGGCAAGAGGCCGCACCCAAATTGCCATTCGAATGATGAATATCGAACCACGAAGTCGGTTCCCGGAAGTCTTCACTTCTACCTTGGACATTCTGGATTCGATATTCTACGGTTCGCTTTCCAACTTGTGCGCGAATTGTAGAGAAATGATACAGGAAGGGTCACAACGAAACAGCGAAAACGGGCCTTGGAACAGATCGAACGCCGGCTCCCATGATCCGATCCTGCTGGCTTTCACCTCTATGGTTGACAAATCTCCGAAGGTTCGTTAAAAAAATCACATGGTTCCTAACATTCATGCCAGAGACAAATTTCGCTAAGCAAGTGCTCATCCCGAAAGGCGTCGCCCTGGATGGGCATCATCCAATCCTTTGAAAGGAGCAACCGTTTTTATGGCAGAACTAACCCCGATGTACGAAGTCAATGAGGCCCTCGTGGCCATGGGGGCCGAAAAACTGAATCTGTGCATGCAGTGCGGCATGTGCTCGGGTTCTTGCCCTTGGGGGATCGTGGGCGGTGAATTCAATGTGAGGCGGATGATCCGGATGGCGCAGCTCGGTGTGGAGGGATACGAGTCCGATGACGTCCTCTATGGCTGCACCACTTGCAACAAGTGCGTGCTCAAGTGCCCACGGGGGGTGACCATCATCGATGTGGTTAAGGCCATGAGGGCCATGATCGCCGAAACCGGTGCCATCCCGGGCGTGCTCAAGACCGTCACCGGGAGCGTCCACAGCAAGGGCAATCCCTGGTCCGAGCCCACCGAGAAACGGACCGAATGGCAGGCCGGCTTGGATGTTCCCTTGTTCGACGGGTCCCAGGAGTACTTCCTCTTCGTATGCTGCACGTCGGCCTACGATATCCGAAGCCGGAACATCGCCAAGTCCATGGTGAAGGTGCTAAGGGCGGCGGGCGTAACCTTCGGCGTCATCGGCCAGGAAGAAAGCTGTTGCTCCGAGCCCATCAGGAAAATCGGGGACGAGGCGCTCTTCCAGAAGACCGTGGAAAAGAACATCCGCCTGTACCAGGGAAAAGGCGTTAAGAAAATCATCACCACTTCACCCCACTGCTATTATACTTTCAGCAAGGAGTACCCGGATCTGGGCGGCGAGTTCGAGGTCACCCATTACACGCAACTCCTCTCCCGGCTCATGGAGGAAGGACGGCTCAAGCTCAGCAAGACCATTGACAAAAAGGTGACCTACCATGACCCCTGCTACCTGGGGAGGCACAGCGATGTGTGGGATGCCCCCCGCGCCCTCCTATCGGCCGTCACAGGGGGCCGGCTGGTGGAAATGAAACGGATCAGAAAAGACAGCCTCTGCTGCGGCGCAGGCGGCGGTCGGCTCTGGATGGAGACGAAGCCCGAGTGGCGATTCTCCGACCTCAGGATTCAAGAGGCCTGTGAGACAGGGGCCACTATCCTTGCCACGGCCTGCCCGTACTGCATTTCCATGCTGGAGGACAGCCGGAAAACCACCAACAAGGAAGACCAGATCGAGGTGAAGGACATCGCGGAGCTCATCGCCGAAGCGCTCTGATGGGCACTGTCTTCCCCATGCAGAAAGCCTTGCCCCATGCGTCGGCAAGGCTTTTTGTGCCTAAGTCGAAGGAAACGGATTTGAAGGTCAAGGTGACTTCCCATGACGAAGATGGCTTATCTTGATTGTTTTTCCGGAATCAGCGGCGACATGTTTCTAGGCGCCCTGCTGGATGCGGGCCTCTCATTTCAGGCGTTGTCAACGGCCATCGGTTCCCTCCCCATGGCGGGATACGGCCTGGACGTCAAGAAGGAGACGAGACACCACATTGTCGGCACCCGGTTCATCGTGACAGTCCACGGAGAAAAACAGCCGCATCGAAACTTCAAAGCCATCCGATCCATCATCTCGGAGAGTGGTTTGAGCGACGCCGTCAAGGAGAAAAGCATCGCGATCTTCAGAATCCTGGCCGAGGCCGAAGCGCAGGTGCACGGCGTGCCCCCTGAGGAGATCCACTTTCACGAGGTGGGGGCGGTGGATTCCATCATTGACGTGGTGGGTGGTGTATATGGGATCGAAGCCCTCGGAATCGGGGCCCTGTATGCGTCCGCCATGCCGCTTGGTTCCGGTTTTGTAAAGACGGCTCATGGAAAAATGCCCTTGCCAGCGCCCGCCACGGTGGCGATCCTTAAGGATATCCCCATCTACGACGCAGGGGTCCGCCACGAAACCGTTACGCCCACCGGGGCAGCGCTCGTCCGGGGGTTGGCCGATTCTTTCGGGCAGCTGCCTCCCATGGCCGTAGACCGCGTCGGCTATGGCGCGGGTCAAGCCGACCTTCAGGACAGGCCCAATCTGCTGCGCATTATGATCGGACGCCTTCAATCCGCAACCGAGGCCGACACCGTGGTGCTTCTCGAAGCCAATGTGGACGATGTGAGCGCGGAGTGGCTTGGCTACGTCATGGAACGGCTCTTTGAGGCCGGCGCCCTGGACGTGGCGTTCCTTCCCCTTCAGATGAAAAAGAACCGTCCCGGCGTTCAAATCCAGGTCATGGGGCCGGTCGGGCAGACCGAGGGATTGATGGACATCCTGTTCCACGAAGGGATCAGCCTGGGGATCCGGTTTCAGCACATCCAGCGGATCGTGCTCCAGAGGTCTGAGGCGGAGGTCGAATCGCCCTGGGGCAAAATGCGTGTGAAAAGGGTCACGGATCGAAAGGGGGCCACCCGCTTTGCCCCTGAATATGAGGCATGCCGTGAGATCGCCTTGAAAAGCGGACGGCCCCTCAGGGAGATATTCAAGTGGGTTGAGACCCTGAATCCATAGAGCGGTCGCCCATGGTGGCTTGATGTTCAAGTCCCGATCTGATAAGTTCCAGTTTCTGGAGGCCTTCAGGCAGGCTAGTGTAAGGGAAAAGGTTTCCTTGATCCTCTCTTCTTGGTGGGGAATCGGGCTCCTGCCCTGGGCCCCGGGAACCTGGGCCACGGTCGCCGCCCTGCCCCTGGCGGCCTGCATCAATTTGGCTGAACCCGCATTCCGGGTAATCTTCCTTGCCGGGTTTATTGGACTGGCGACTTGGGCGTCCAGCCGAAGCCAGGCCGTCCTGATGCGGACGGACCCTCCCGAAATTGTTCTCGATGAAGTCTCAGGTTTTCTGGTGGCCATGTTTCTTCTGCCAGTGACATGGCTGACATTGGCTATCGGGTTCGTGCTTTTTCGTCTTTTCGACGTACTCAAACCCTTTCCCATCGGATACCTGGAAAGGCGGGTCCGGGGCGGAGCGGGGGTGGTATTGGACGACCTTGTGGCCGGACTTTTTGCGAATTTGTGTGTGAGAGGAATCCTGCTGCTGGGGAGGGTCATGGGTTTTTGATGCATGGAGAGATTATCACCATCGGCAATGAGTTGACGTCAGGCAGAACCCTCGATCTCAACGGCGGGTATGCGGCCGGACGACTGACGGCGGCAGGGCTGCGGGTCACTCGGATCACGAGCGTCGGTGACCATTATGAGATGGTTTCCGACGCCCTGGCCAGGGCAGTTGAGGCCTCCCAGTTCGTCATCGTGACCGGGGGGCTCGGTTCGACCGAAGACGACATGACCAGCGAGTTCGTGGCCGAGGCGCTCAAACGGCCGCTTTGCCTCGACAGGGAGATGTTCGACCTCATCAATAAGTACGTTGAATCACGGGATATTGAGATGACGCCATCGCTCGAAAAGATGGCCTGGATGCCGGATGGCTCCCAGATTCTCAATCCCAAAGGGACGGCCTGCGGCTTTCGGCTGGTGGAAAAAGGGGTGAGGCTCTATTTCCTACCGGGCGTGCCGGATCAGATGCGTTATCTCATGGACGCCTTTATCATCCCGGAGATCGTAAGCCTTTACAATACGCTGCCTGTCATGAGACAGCGGATTATGAGGGTCTACGGCCTTAACGAACCGGCCGTCGCCGAGGTTTTCAAGACCCTCAAGGGGAAGACGGGGCAGGTGGTCCTGGGGTTCTACCCCTCTTACCCGGAAGTGCACATCACCATCAGCCTCCGGGGGGAAACCGAGGCCGTGGTCACCCAGGAACTGGACCGGGTCCAGGAGGCCATCCTGAAATTAATGGGGCACCATGTCTTTGCCATCGGCAATGAGGAGATGGAAGAGGTGGTGGGACATGGGCTCCTGGAGAAGGGGATGACCATTTCGGTGGCCGAATCGTGCACGGGCGGCCAGATCGGCCACCGACTGACAAACGTTGCGGGGAGCTCCGAGTACTTTCAGGGCGGCGTGGTCGCATACAGCAACCAATCCAAGGTGGATTTGCTTGCGGTGAGGGGTGACACCCTGGAGCGGTATGGAGCGGTCAGCGATCCCGTGGCGCAGGAGATGGCCAAAGGGGTCAGGAGCCGTTTCGGAACGGACCTGGGGCTTTCGGTCACGGGCGTTGCCGGACCCGCCGGGGGAACCCCACAAAAACCCGTTGGCACGGTCCATGTGGGTCTGGCCCACGGCGCTCATGTGTTGTCGGGTCAGTATCGGTTCTGGGGGAGTCGCGTTCAGGTGAAGCGGCAGAGCGCCACCATGGCGCTTGACTGGGTAAGAAGGTACCTCAATGGGGATCCGTTCCTTCCTGGCGTTTGAACTGCCAAAGGAGATAGGGGAGATCATCGCCCGGACGTCTCTGGAGATGAGACACTATGGGCTGGATGTGCGGTGGGTGCGGCCAACGAACATCCATCTCACCATCGTCTTTATGGGGGATGTGGACCCGGATCGCCTGACCGCCATCGAGGCTGCGTTGGATCCGGTCTGCATGGGACAGAGCCCCTTCCGTGTGGCTCTTAAAGGGACAGGGGTCTTCCCTAATAGACGAAGACCCAATGTGATCTGGATCGGCCTCGCAGGGGACTTGGAAGAGATGTCTCGATTCCGGGACGCGCTTGAAGATCAACTGGCGTTTTTCGGGATCCAGAAGGAAGCGCGGACTTTCAAGCCCCATCTGACCCTGGGGAGGTTCCGGAGGGGTTCCGCTCCCGGGGGGGGGCTGGATCGCGCGCTGGCAAGGTTTACGGACCTGGAGAGCCCCGTGTGCGCTCTAAAGGGAATAACGCTTTTCAGGAGCGACCTCAAGCCGGACGGGCCGATCTATACGAGGTTGAAGCAGTGGGCACTGGAAGAAGCGACCCGAAATCCCTGATCACGCCAAAGGCGTGATCCAACGACGGAATGAACAGGAGGATGGGAGAGAGCCTATGGAAAAGCAAAGGGCAGTCGAACAGGCCATTTCACAGATAGAAAAACAGTTCGGCAAGGGTTCCATCATGAGGATGAGTGCGGACAAGGTCGTGGACATCCCTGCCATCTCAACGGGCTCCCTCGCTCTGGACATGGCGCTGGGCATCGGTGGGGTGCCCCGCGGCAGGGTGGTTGAGATCTATGGCCCGGAGTCCTCCGGCAAGACCACGCTGGCCCTCCATGTGGGGGCGGAGGCCCAAGCCAAGGGTGGGACGGTGGCTTTCATCGACGCGGAACATGCCCTGGACATTGGGTATGCCCGGAAACTGGGCGTTGACGTGGATAGCCTCCTCGTCTCCCAGCCCGACACGGGAGAGCAGGCCCTAGACATCGCTGAGATCCTGGTCAGAAGTGGCGCGGTGGACGTCCTGATCATCGATTCGGTGGCAGCGCTGGTCCCGAGGGCCGAAATCGAAGGAGAAATGGGGGACCAGCACGTGGGGCTCCAGGCCAGGCTCATGTCCCAGGCCTTGCGGAAATTGACCGGCACCATCAGCAAGTCCATGACCTGTGTGGTATTCATCAACCAGATTCGAATAAAGATCGGGGTGATGTTCGGTAACCCAGAGACCACCACGGGCGGCAACGCACTCAAGTTTTATGCCTCGCAGCGGCTGGAGATCCGCCGGATTGCTGCTATCAAGGAGGGGGATCAGGTCGTCGGGAACCGGACAAGGGTGAAGGTGGTCAAAAACAAGATCGCCCCGCCTTTCAAAGAAGCGGAGTTCGACATCATTTATGGGTTGGGGATCTCCAAGGAAGGTGAGATCGTAGACCTGGGGGTAACGCTGGGGGTCATCGAAAAAAGCGGTGCATGGTACTCCTTTAATGGGGAGAGAATCGGCCAGGGCAGAGAGAACGTCAAGCGATTTCTGGGCGAGCACTTGGAGATCCGAGACCGGATTTCCGGCCTGATCCTGGAAAAGGCAGGACTCAAAAAGGAGCCCGCTGCGCCCGCGAAATGACGGGCGCGGTTGCAGAGGACCTGTCACATGGATCAACGCCCACGACAAACCCTATAATGGTAGGTGCAATGGATTTCAGGCAGATCAGATCTCGATTTTTGGATTACTTCAAGGCCCACGGCCATGAGATCGTGGACAGCTCGTCCCTGATCCCCAGGGACGACCCCACCCTTCTTTTCACCAATGCGGGCATGGTGCAGTTCAAAAGGCTCTTCTTGGGTGAAGAAAAGCGGGGGTACGCGCGGGCGGCCTCCTCACAGAAATGCGTCAGGGCCGGCGGGAAGCACAACGACCTGGATAATGTCGGTTACACGGCCAGACACCACACCTTTTTTGAAATGCTGGGGAACTTCTCCTTCGGGGATTATTTCAAGGAGGAGGCCATCCCCTGGGCCTGGGAACTTCTCATCGAGGGATACCACCTCCCACCCGAGCGGATCTACGCCACGGTCTACTTGAACGACGATGAGGCCTCAAGAATTTGGGAGGAGAAGATCGGACTGCCCTCTGAACGGATCGTCCGGCTTGGGGAAAAGGATAATTTCTGGGCTATGGGGGATACGGGCCCATGCGGTCCCTGCTCGGAGATCCTCATCGACCAGGGACCGGCTGTCGGGTGCGGAAGGCCGGACTGCGCGCCGGGATGTGACTGTGACCGTTATCTTGAGATATGGAACCTGGTCTTTACCCAATTCGATCGCCAACCCGATGGGACCCTGATCCCCCTGCCCAGGCCGAACATCGATACGGGGATGGGGCTGGAGAGGCTTTCCGCCGTGGTGCAGGGCGTCACGTCCAACTATGACACGGACCTCTTTAAACCCTATATGGCACGCATCGAGGAGCTTTCAGGGAAGCGTTACGGGAAAGAGGATCGTCATGACGTGGCCTTTCGAGTCATTGCGGACCACTCAAGGGCGGTTGCCTTTCTCATCGGCGACGGGATCATGCCTTCCAATGAAGGCCGGGGGTATGTGCTGCGACGGATCATCCGGAGGGCCATCCGGTTCGGTCAGGTACTGGGACTGGAAGACGTATTTCTTCACCTCATTTGCGGCAAGGTGATCGATGTCATGGGGAAGGACTATGATGCGCTGGTCCGTTCCCGGAGCTTTATCGAGGGGGTCGTCCGCAATGAGGAGAAGCGGTTTGCCGACACCCTCCATTACGGTATGCGGGTCTTGAACGAAGAGATCGAAAAGATCAGAGAAAGGGGGGAGAACATCCTTTCCGGGGACCTCCTCTTCAAACTGTATGACACCTTTGGGCTTTCGACCGACATCGTGGGTGACGTAGCAAGAGATGAACGGCTCCACCTGGACCTGGAAGGTTACAAGACCGCCATGGACCGGCAGAGGGGCATTTCGCAGAGCTCGTGGAAGGGAAGCGGAGAAGAAGAGATCCCGGAGGCCTTTCGCAAGGTCATGTCGAGAGGCGTCACTTCCCGGTTCGTGGGTTATGATCGAATCCGTGCCAAGGCCAGGGTAACGGCCATCATTCTGGATGGGAAAGAGACGGAAGAGGCCCCAGAGGGAACATCGGTTGAGATCGTACTGGATGAGACCCCCTTTTATGGGGAGGCTGGAGGGCAGGTCGGGGACAGGGGTTGGTTGATGGGGGAGGGGGTCAGGATAGAAGTGCGGGACACGCTCCGCTTCGGGGCTGGCCTCATCGTGCACAGGGCCAGGGTGGAATCAGGGGCTGTTCGCTTGGGACAGGAAGTGGAGGCGCAGGTTGACCAGGAACGGAGAAATGCTACGGCCCTCAACCATTCCGCTACCCATCTGCTTCACACCGTGCTTCGTGAGGTGCTCGGCGATCATGTCAAACAGGCCGGGTCCCTGGTGGCCCCTGACCGGTTCCGGTTTGACTTCAGCCACTTCGCGCCGGTGGGCCAGGAAAACCTGAGAGAGGTGGAAAGACAGGTCAACCGCCTCATCCGTTTGAATTTTGCCATAAATACCACGGAAATGGGTCGCGAGGAGGCCGTCAGGACAGGGGCCATGGCCATCTTCGAAGAGCGCTACGGCGACTTGGTCCGGCTCGTGAACGTGGGGGATGGCGTCAGCATGGAGCTCTGCGGCGGGACCCACACGAGACGGACCGGCGACATCGGTCTCTTCCGTATCCTGAGCGAGGCAGGGGTTGCGGCAAACGTGAGGCGGATCGAGGCCCTAACCGGTCAGACCGCCTTGGCCCATGATCAGAGGCAGGAAGAGATCTTGAGGCAGATGGCAGTGTTCCTCAAGTCCACGCCTGAGGCTGCAGTCGATCGGCTGAGCCGGCTCATCAGGGAGCAGAGAGAGATGGAGAAGGAGGTGGCCGCCCTGAAGGCCAAGCTCCTTACAGGGAAGTCGGAGGATCTCCTTGCCGGCATCCGGGAGGTGGACGGGATAAGGGTCATGTCGCGGGAGCTTGGGGCCGCATCCCCCAAGGAGTTGAGGGATTTTGCGGATCGGGTGAAAGACAAGATCAAATCAGGGATCATCGTTCTGGGCGCGCGAAATGAGGGAAAGGCCATGTTGACCTGCGTGGTGACAAAGGATTTGACCGGTCGCTTCAAGGCCGGTGAGATCATCGCACAGTTGGCAGGAATCGTCGGGGGAAGGGGCGGCGGCCGGCCCGACATGGCCCAAGGTGGGGGAGACAGCCCCGAGCATCTGGAAAGCGCGCTTCAAAAGGTCTACGAGATGATCGAGGCAAAGAGCAGCGAGTAACTCGTATCAACCCGAGCCTTTGGCCGTCTGCTCTTCGATCTTCTGTTTGCAGCGGCTCAGGTACTCGACGGCCTCCTGATATTGACCCAGGTCGGGGTAGTTTTCAAGGATGTACTGGTATCTCCCCATGGCGGCCCGGTAGTGCTTCTTCTTGAAGTAGAAGTGGGCCACGTAAAGCTCGTAGCGGGCCAGGAAAATATAGCACTCCCTGATCTTGATGCGTGCCATGCGGGCGTACTCGGTTGATGGGAATTTCTTGAGGAGCCGCTCAAACTCCTCTTTGGCAAGAAGGGTAGGGGACTGGTCCCGGTCGATCGTGGTGACCTGTTCAAAGTGGCACATCCCCTTCTGATAAATCACATAAGGGATCTCTGGGTTCTTGGGATGGAGCCGCTCGAACTCACTGTACGCCGCGAAGGCCTCATCATAGAGGGCCTTCTTGAAAAGTGCGTCTGCGATCCGGATCTCGGCCGTTATGGCGTAAGGGCTGTACGGGTACTTGTCCTTGAGCTCACGAAAGGCCTCGAGGGCCGAATCGTTATACCCACGCTCAAAGTTCTCCATTCCCTCACTCATTAGCTCCGCCGGCGATTTTTCCTCTTTTTCTTTTGAAAGCCAATCAAAGAGCGCGCAACCCTGCAGCACAAAGACCACCAGGGCCACCAGGCCGAGTCGGGTGAGAAAGGAGCCAAATCTGAGTGCGATATCCATCATCCCCTTATGAGAGCCGGAGATCCCCGGTCCAGACATGAAACAACTGCCCTGCCGCTTGGAACCTGGCAGAGCAGATCATGCCGAGATGGGTCTCGCCAGCTAAAGAAGCTTTTTCAATTCACCATCGATGTGGGCCTTGGGGTGGGCCCCGATGATGGTCTGCGCAACCTCGCCACCCTTGAAAAGGATGAGCGTCGGTATATTCCTGATGCCATAACGCTGGGGCGTTGCCCGATTCTGGTCCACGTTCATCTGCGCGATCTTGATTTTTCCCTTGTATTCCTTGGCCAGCTCCTCGACCGTGGGTGCCACCATCTTGCACGGGCCACACCATTCGGCCCAGAAATCAACCATTGCGGGGGTGGTAGCCTTGAGAATCTCCTCCTCGAAGGTCTGATCGCTTACCTGCAAGACATCCGCCATGATGTCACTCCTTTCTATATCGTCTTTCCTTAGAGAGCATGGATCATCACCTCTGATCCGCAAAAATAGGTCGTCCCCAACGCTCTCCGTTGGACCAATCGGGTTTAATGCCTCTTCGACCCCGAAGCCAAGGCGTCGATGCCTGCTACGCGGCTTCCTCCAGTACCTTCTTCAGGTTCTTGATGATGGTGACCGGTACAGGGCCCGAACGCGCGTACAGATCAAGGACCTGACGGTTTACCTTGATCTTCTTTTCCACCTCCTCCCAAGGAATCCCCTTTTCGGTGACTTGTTTCATCAACTGCACGAGCTCGTCAGATTCCATTCAAGAAACCTCCCTATTTTTTCTCCGGCGGTCGCAAGTCAGGGGGATAAATGAACTTGGGATCGATCTCATAAGTCCACGGAAGACCCCACCACTGCCAGCCGTAGTGTCGCCGGTGATTGAATCCCCAAATCTTGTTCCTCTTGGCAAGCTGTCGGTAGTACTTGTCCTTGTTGGTGTCTTTGAAGGCGGGAAACTCCAGACCTTCAAATCCGTCTTCCACATCAAAAACGTTCTTGAACCCACCATCCAGAAGCTCCTTGGCCGCCAGGGCGCTTCTCGTGCCATCACGGCAGATGATGAGCAAATTGTCTGTTTTCTTGAACACCTTCCCGATTTCTTCCACAAAGGCCTTGTTCTTGGCACTCAGAAGATAGCCATGGCTCTCGCCCGTCTTCCCGAACTCCCCCGTAAAGAACTGGTAAGGGAAGAGATAGGCACCCATGGGATGTCCTACGAACTGGTACTCAGCCCTGGTTCGGACATCGATCAGATAGGTGTCCGGGACGGTATTGAGCATGTCATAGGCCTCGATGCTCAAAACCTTGTTCGGCTCCTGGGCCGCAGTGATGGAGGGAGCGGCCAGAAGGCACAACATCAGCAGAAGCGGCGAAATCAAAAAGAGGCACGACCTCCACGGGATGGATGCGGTTTTTGTCTTTTCCCGCGCTTGGCGTGAAAAGGATATCGCGTTAAAGGGAGACATAGAATGAATGGTTGCGGAAAAGGCCTCTGCGGATAATGTTGACCGCTGCTGGTTCGACATATCAATGGGTGTGGTCTAAGTTTGAACTAGTAAACTGTTTATTGCAAGACCCTTTTGTTGTCAAATGAAAAATACCTTGGGATCTTTAGCCTTCTTGACATGATCGGGTGGAAACCCTACCATGACAACCCGGCGAGGGCGCTTGCCCAAGCGCGACCCATTCAAGCGGGAGTGATGAGGATGAAACAAAGCAAGGTTTACTTTTCAGATCTGAGGGCCTCGGCCAAGGAAAACCTCCTTTCAAAACTCAAGCGGCTTATGGATGGTGCAGGATTCAGGGAAATCCTTGCCCCCAGGGACCTGGTGGCGGTCAAGATGCACTTTGGAGAGAGAGGCAACACTGCATATATCAGGCCCGTCTTCATCCGAAGGATCGTGGACCATATTCTCGAACTGGGCGGTGCCCCGTTCCTCACAGATGCCAACACCCTCTATGCCGGGACAAGGGGGAACAGTGCCTCCCACATCCGAACGGCCATTGAAAACGGATTCGCCTATTCCGTGGTGAACGCCCCCATCGTCATCGCCGACGGCATCCGGGGGGCGTCCTCTTCAGATATCCGCATCGGACAGGAGCTGATCGAGACTGCCCATATCGGCAAGGAAATCGCAGAGGCCGATGCCTTCGTCAGCGTCGCACACTTCAAAGGGCATGAGCTTTCAGGCTTCGGGGGGACCATCAAGAACGTGGGCATGGGATGTGCGTCGAGAAAAGGCAAATTGGAGCAACACTCGGACCTCTCCCCCAAGGTCAAGGCAAAGAAGTGTCTTGGCTGCGGCACGTGTGTGGACCACTGTGCCCAGGAGGCGATCAGCTTGAGGGAGGAAAAGGCCTTCATCGATCCGGAACGGTGTGTGGGGTGTTCGGAGTGCATCCTGGTTTGTCCCGAAGGGGCCATTGAAATCCAGTGGGACACGGATGTGGCGAAATTCCAGAAAAAGATGGCGGAGTACGCGTTCGCGGTCCTGCGGGGGAAGGAGAAAAAGGGGTTTTTTTTGAATTTTCTTACCGATATTTCACCTGCCTGTGACTGCTACGGACACTGTGACGCCCCCATCGTGCACGATATCGGAATCCTGGCCGCCACAGACCCCGTGGCCATTGACCAGGCCTCGGCCGATCTGGTCAACCTCCAGATTGCCACGGAAGGTTCCTGCCTCTCACAATGCAAGGCCTCTGGCGAGGACAAGTTCAAGGCACTCTACCCCAAAATCGATTGGTCCGTGCAGTTGGCCCATGCAGAAGAGATCGGTCTCGGCACCAGACAGTACGAACTGGTCAGGATTTAATTGAATTTTTAGGATACCTTTGAAAGGAGGATCTCATGGAGATCAAGATCAAGCGAGTCGATCCACAAAAACTCAAGACAAAGCCCGCCGACGAATCCCAGATCGGATTCGGGGACATTCTCACGGACCACATGTTCCTTTGGGATTATGAATCGGGAAAGGGATGGATCAACCCGCGAATAGAGCCCTACGGGCCTCTGAAAATTGACCCCGCCGCCATGGCCATTCACTATGGGCAGGAGATATTCGAAGGTCTCAAGGCCTATCGGGGAAAGGAAGGCATCTACCTCTTTCGCGCCAAGGACAACCTGATCCGGATGAACAACTCAGCCCGAAGGCTCTGC
Source organism: uncultured delta proteobacterium (assembly GCA_963830155.1). Lineage (GTDB taxonomy): Bacteria > Desulfobacterota > DSM-4660 > Desulfatiglandales > Desulfatiglandaceae > CAWHLE01. The sequence continues at coordinate 45,574 of CAWHLE010000009.1, forward strand.
ATGCCCGAGCTGGATGCGGAGAAGACGCTGGAGGCCTTGAAGACCCTGATCCTTCTTGACAAAGAGTGGGTTCCCCGGAGCCGGGGCACCTCACTGTACATCCGGCCAACCATGTTGGCCACGGAGCCCCATCTCGGTGTCAGGCCCGCCAAGGCCTACTTGTTTTTTATTATCATCGGGCCGGTGGGGGCCTATTACAAGGAGGGGCTAAATCCGGTTAAGATCTATGTGGAAGACGAATACGTCCGGGCGGCCCGGGGGGGACCGGGGAGATCAAGACTGCCGGCAACTACGCGGCAAGCCTCCTTGCCGCGGAAAAGGCGAAGGAAAAGGGCTTCACCCAGGTCTTGTGGCTCGATGCGGTTGAAAGGAAGTACGTGGAAGAGGTGGGGACCATGAACATGTTTTTCGTCATGGACGACGAAGTCATCACCGCACCCCTGACGGGAAGCATCCTCCCCGGGGTCACCAGAGACTCGGTGCTTCAGATCGTGCGGCGGTGGGGCATGAAGGTTTCCGAACGCAGCCTTTCAATCGATGAAGTGATCGGGGGTCTGGAAAGCGGCAAGCTCAAAGAGTCATTCGGCACGGGGACTGCGGCGGTCATATCGCCTGTGGGACAGATCACCTATCGGGGACGGGATTACGTGGTGGCCGGCGGCAAGATGGGTGACCTCTCCCAGAGGCTGTACGATGAAATCGTGTCCATCCAATACGGGGAGCGGCCTGACCCATACGGATGGGTCCAGCGGATCGCTTAGAGGCGGGGCACCCGTTAATGATTCCTACCATCGAATGGCAAGGGTCCCATGTGAGGATGGTTGACCAGCGAAAGCTCCCGTCCCGGATCGAGTGGGTCACCTGTAAGACACACAAAGACATGGTCCGCGCCATCGAGAAGATGGTCATTCGCGGTGCGCCGGCCATCGGTATTGCAGCCGCCATGGGGCTCGCCCTGGGTGCAGGCACGGTCAAGACCAGGGACTACGGCCGCTTCCTTGACCGATTCAGGGAGATGGGCCGTGAAATGGTGCGTGCAAGACCAACGGCCGTGAATCTCAGGTGGTCCGTGGAGCGGATGGTGCGGTTGGCCGAGCAGGTCAGCGGACAACCGGTTGAAGACATCAAGGCGGCCCTCAGGGCGGAGTCCCAAAGGATTCTTGAGGAAGACATCCGGATCAACCGCAGGATCGGCCAAAATGGACAGACGCTCGTGCCCGCGGGGTCCACGATCCTCACCCACTGCAACGCCGGATCTCTGGCAACGGGGGGTTACGGCACGGCGCTTGGGGTTATCCGGGCAGCCCATGAAAACGGCAAAGACATCCAGGTGATTGCCGATGAGACAAGACCGTGGCTTCAAGGGTTGAGGATCACCGCCTTTGAGCTCATGGACGAGGGAATTCCGGTCTTCGTCATTGCCGACAGCGCCGCCGGATCGCTCATGCGGTTGAAGCGCATCCACCTGGTGATCACCGGGGCGGACAGAATCGCGGCCAACGGGGACGTGGCCAACAAGATCGGAACTTACAGCGTCGCGGTGCTGGCCAGAGAGAACGGGATCCCCTTTTATGTTGCCGCACCCCTTTCGACCATCGACCCTTCCATAAAAAGCGGAGAGTCCATCCCGATCGAGGAAAGAGACCCGGCCGAGGTCTGCAAACTGGGGCGGACCTCAATGGGGCCGGCGGGCGTCTGCGCCCTCAACCCTGCCTTTGATATGACACCAGCCAAATACGTCTCCGGAATCATCACTGAGGCCGGGGTCATTCGGGCCCCTTACCGTGAGGGGATCGAGCGTGCCCTCGGTTCAGCTTCGGGTGCGATTTAAGGCTTGACCCCGACGGTGGCGTTTCATATATTACAACGTTTTTAAGCGAACCAATCTATCCGCCTAGTCGGACGGCCCTATGGGGCCGGACTGATGGAAAGGGGTTGAGACCTTCAAGACTCAATAAACCTGAGAAAGTGAGACTGGGAAATTGAACGCTTTACTGGACCTTGTGCTCATCGATCTTTACGATTGTGACCAGGACAGACTCGTCGACGCAGGGCAGATCCGGGAGGGGATGCTCACGGCGGCAAAGGTCATGGGTGCCGAGGTGGTGGGTGAATCCTTTCACACCTTCAAGCCGTGGGGGGTGAGCGGAACCGTGACCATCGCCGAATCCCACCTTGCCGTCCATACCTGGCCCGAATTCCAATTCGCGGCGATCACGTTCGAGACGTGCGGCAGCCGCATGGACCACAAAAAGGCGTGCAGTCACCTGATCGAGTTCTTTCAGTCGAAAAGACCGAGGATCACTTATCAGAAAAGGGGTTTCATGGACGTCGCGGATGGGGGCTTGATCTACAAGCAGGAAGTGGGCTGACATTGTCTTCCCGTGGGTCGTGTTGATCCGGTCAACCAGCGATGTGCTTTTATGAAGGTTATGATTCCGGGGCCGATCGGTCGTACGGACACGGCAGGGGTCTGGACTGCGGCGATCTCCTTGGCTCACTAATCACCTGCGCCGACTTCTCCTTTCATCCTCCTTCTGCTTCCTGCTTCCTTGATACATTCCACGTGTTCCAATAGATCAACTCTGAGAATCCGCCTGGTCTCGGGGTGGACGCGGAAACGATCGTCGGTCCGGTGGCCGCAAACCCAGATGACTGCTTCCCCCTGCACCAGTAGCGGCAACCGTGCGCGCATCTCTCTGGGGATCTTCCGGTCGATGAAAAAGTCCTTGAGCTTTTTCCGACCCGCCATCCCATGGGGGACGAAACGGTCTCCCGGCCGGACGTTCCTGATCATCAAGGGATAGTCGATCTTCTCCGCATCGAGAAAAGCAGTGTTGGGCGATAGGGGCCTGACAAAATATCTTGGGCCTTCCAGTTCCTGGAAACGGAAGACACACCCAAGCCGCTCCAGCCGATAGGTCCCCGACCCCTCCACCCGAAAGCAGAATGGGTCCGCTTCTTCCTCTCTGATCCGCGAGAGGATCAGCTGGCCATAAACGCGTCTCGCCGTAATTTCTCCCGGCAGGTTGACCATCGCGCTTGCTTTCCGGGTCATGGCAAGTCCCCGCACCGAGGCCACATGACGGCTGGAAATCCCCCACAGCCCCCCCTTGACTAAAGAGATAGCATACCGAATGACCCGGTTCATGAGGGCGGGGGGGAGTGCGGCCATGGCGGATGCTGGGAGACGGACTTCTCCTTCGTCCGCACGCAGACTCGCACCTGTTACCCAATCCTTTGCCTGTTCCCTAAGGCAAGCCTCATCTTCCCGGAGAAGGTCTGCAGTGTGCCCGAGGATTTCAACTACCCTCGGCTGAAACGACTTGAGGGCAGGGAAAAGGGTTTCCCGCATCCGGTTTCTGAGAAACCGCGGGTCTTTGTTGGAGGAATCTTTCATGAAATCAAGGCCCCTGCGCGCCAGATAGAAGAGGACTTGCTCGCGAGGGAGCTCGATCAACGGCCGGATGAACCGGTTGTTCCTCCGGGGGGAATGGCACCCATGCCGTGCGGGCCGCTGCCTCTGAGGAGTCTCATGATGAAGGTCTCGGCTTGGTCGGTCAATGTATGGCCAAGGGCAGTCTTCTGGGCCGAAAAGGCGCGTCTGGCTTCCTCCAGAAACCGGTACCTGGATTCACGGGCCTTATCCTCCAGGGATGGGTCTGCCAGGCGGAGATGAGTGAGACATCCCACCCTGCAGGGGAGTCCACGGGAGGCCGCAAGACGGTTGACGAATTCGGTTTCCCGTTGGTCTTCATCCGGCCTGAGTCCGTGGTTCAGGTGGGCGACGAAGAGGACCATGGGCATGGCTTCCCTGAGGCGGCAGAGCACGTCGAGCAGGCAGACAGAGTCCGGCCCGCCTGAGACCGCCACGACCACCCGGTCCCCCGGTTGAATCATTTGGTGTTTCAAGATGGTAGACTTGACTGTCTTCAGAAACGGTGCGTCAGGTTCCATGGATAGTTGCATCCTAATCCGGACTGAGCGGCCAGGGACGGAGGGGCGAAAAAACCCCTTGCCGCATATCCCATCACGCCAATACGCCACGACTCCCATTCTTTTAACAAACTATCACCCTTCGTCGTCGAACTCAATTGAGCGCGAAGACGGGTTGGATCTTTCAGGAGATGAATCCGAGAGCGAGGTTTTGTGTTGACGGTCCTTCGTTGGGAAAGGTAGAGTCTCCCCGCCCAATGGCGTCGAAAGGAGATGACGAGGGGGGATGAACCACCCGGATCTGCTAGACAATCTTCACGCCCTTTTCAACCCATCCACGGTGGCCGTAATCGGGGCATCTGAAAACCCCGCGAAGCTCGGTTTCCACGTGATGAAGAGTCTCAATGGGGGTGGTTTTGACGGACGAATCGTGCCCGTAAATCCCGGATCCGCCGAAATCATGGGAATGCCCGCCGTACCCTCCATTTCGAGCTTTGAAGGCCAAATCGATCTGGCCGTGATCGTGCTCCCTGCCAGGGCTGTACCGGGGGTTCTGGAGGAGTGCGGCCATAAGGGGGTCAAGGCCATCGTGCTCATAACGGCCGGATTCAAGGAGATCGACGACCCTGCGGGGACCGTGCTTCAGCAGACGCTGGCCGAGAAGGCCAACGCACTCCGAATCCCTGTTATTGGCCCCAACACTTTCGGGATGGTTAATCTACATAGAGGACTCAACGCCTCCTTCACCCCTGAGTTCTCCATGCTGGAGACGGGCCCGGTCGCGCTGGTGAGCCAGAGCGGGGGTATATCTCACCTCCTGGCCTTCATGGCCATGCGACAGGACGTGAGGATCGGGAAGGTCATCGGCCTTGGAAACCGGCTCAACATCGATTTCGCCGAGATGACCCATTACCTCAGAGAGGATCCGGACACGGGGGTGGTCTTGCTCTACCTGGAGGGCCTGGACGACCCGCGCGCCCTCATGGAGGCCGCATCCACCTACCGCGGAAAAAAGCCGATCATCGCTTACAAGACTGGGCGGGGGGAGAAAGGGAATCAGGCCTCCCGCTCCCACACAGGAACCCTTGCCGGGAGCGGGCCGATCTATGAAGGGGCTTTGAAACAGGCGGGGATCTTTTTTGCCGCTTCAACGGAAGCCCTCCTGGATCTTGGCAAGGCCATGGCCACCTGTCCCCTGCCCCGGGGACCGCGCGTGGCGATCCTGAGCGGTCAGGCGGGTCCCGCCATGGCCGCCTGCGATGTCTGCCAGGCCGAAGGCCTCCAAGTGGCCACCTTCGAGTCGCTTACCCAGGAGACCATCCATGGGCTTTTGCCGCCCCTGGCCCTGCGGAGCAACCCTGTGGACATGGGACCGGCCTGGTACGACTCGGAGGCCATCCGGGGCATCGTCAGGGCGGTCATGGTGGATGGGAATGTGGATGGCATCCTGATCCTGATGATGTTTGCCTCGGCCAACCGGGAGGCCATTAACGGTCTTTCGGGTCTGCTTTCGGAGTGGAATCAAAAGAAGCCGGTGGTGGGCTGTCTGGTCTCGCCGCCGGGCATCTGGGATGAGGCCATCTACAGGATGGAAAGAGAGGGCGCGCTGGTCAATCTTCCGACGCCCGAGCGGGCGTCGAACGTGATGGCCGCCATGTGGAAATACGCACACATGTTGGACGATAAAGGTTGGAGGTGATTATGAACGTGATTGAGCAGGCCCTGAAACAGGGCAGAAACACCCTTTCGGAGTACGAGTCTAAAGAGCTCCTCAAGGCTTACGGAATCCACGTGACCAGAGAGGCGTTGGTGAAGGACGAATCCGCCCTGAAAGATGCGGCCCGGACCATCGGCTATCCCATGGTCCTCAAGGGATGCTCCCCCAATCTCAGCCACAAGACGGAGCGGGGTCTGGTTCATCTGGATGTGCGGAACGAGGCAGAGGCTTTGCAGGCGTTTCAACACATCATGGAGAACATGGACGATCCGGACGGTGCCGTGCTGGTTCAGGAATGGGTTCGAGGCGGAAGGGAACTGGTGGTGGGGCTCACAAGGGATATTCAGTTCGGGCCGTGCATCATGTTCGGGCTCGGGGGAATCTTCACGGAAATCCTGGAGGACACCGTTTTCCGCGTGGCGCCCATTGAAAAGGTGGATGCGCTCGAGATGATGAAGGAAATCCGGGGCCGAAAGATCTTGGAGGCCGTACGGGGCATGCCGGCCGCCAACCTGGAAAAGCTTGCAGAGATCCTCATCACGGTGGGACGCATCGGGATGGAGAACGAAGCCATTCAGGAGATCGACATGAACCCGGTGGTCCTCTCGGGGAGCGATCCCGTGGTGGTGGATGCGCTGGTGGTGCTCAAGGGATCCTGAGCGACAGCGGCCAACCATCGTTGGTCTTCATGCGACCCTGAAGCACCGCATGAACCGCTCGCGTCGTGCTCGTGTGCTCCATGGCCATCGGACGTGCGCCATGTGCACAGGAATGACCCACGCGCTCACTCATGGGACCGAACGCCTCCCCTTGGGCGCCAGGGCTCGGGGCCCCTTTCACGGACCGTTTCAAAGCATTCCACCCAGTCGCCAACCCTGCCCCTCTTGAAACCGGGGATCTTGATCCCTACCTGTTGCCCGACCGTTGCCCTTTTCACATCTTCCTTTTCGATGTGGAGGGACTGGATGTGACCGGTGTAGACCTGGCCCATGGCCGAGATGAGCCTGAATGGATCTCCCAGGTCGAGTCGCCCTTCCACCACTTCACAGCCCAATATGATGTCCCTGCGGCTGCTCTTAAAGAGCGCGATGACCCGCGCCTTTCCGGTCAATTTTTCCTGCTCCTCCCTTGGAATCAAGCTTTGGGCGATCTGATGGAGATCCTCTGATAGTCGGTAGATGACCTTGTAAAGACGCACCTCCACCCCCTGCTCGCGGCTCAATTGGGGGATCTCCGGCATCACGTCCACGTTGAACCCCACCACGAGCCTGCTGCCGGTTAACGCCATGAGCAGGTCTGACTTGGCGACGGCTCCCACATCCGCGTGAATGATCCTGAATTGGACCCCACTGACCGGCCTCCCGGTGATGGTGGTCATGACCGCTTCCTGACTCCCCGCCGAGTCCGTCTTGAGGACTATTTCCAGAAACCTGGCCTCCCGGCCCTTGAGTGGACCGATCGTTTGCGGGGACCCGCCAATGGTTTCCTTTTCTCCATCCTTCCATTCCCGGCCGAGCTTGTCCTTTTTCATAAGCTACCCCTGGGGTGGATGCAATTGAAAGATGCTGAGAACGCTCCCCTTAAAGCAAATGAACACCCTTCACGACGCATACGTAACCTGTCATGCAAATTATGATAAAGTACATTCATCGGGACTTCAACCGGAGAGAGCGACGCGTATGCCATTTATCGCTAAACTGCTGATGACGGTGGCCATCGTCATCTTCGGTGTGCAGGTGGGCAGGAGGTTCCCTTCGCGGGGCGAACTCATCGCCACCATTCCGCTCACCAGCCTAGTGGTGTCCGTGCGGCTTTTGCGCTGCTTTTTCCTTTCTGGCTTTACATAAACAGCCATTTGTGTACTATCTGGCCCATTCGAGGGAAAATCCCGCATCACGACACACAAAACGCACGGAGGTCGAGAGATTATGCATGGATATGGGGGCAAGGTGGCGTTTGTTGACCTCTCCACGGGAGAGGTTCGGGAAGAGAGACTCAAGGAAGAAACGGCACGCCAGTTCATCGGCGGATATGGTCTCGGCGTCAGTATACTCTTCGAGCGAATGAAAAAGGGCGCCGACCCCCTTGGGGCCGAAAACATCCTGGGATTCACCACAGGGCCGCTGACCGGGACGAAGACGCCCACGGGAGGCCGCTACATGGCGGTATGCAAATCCCCCCTTACGGGAGGATGGGGGGACGCGAACTCGGGGGGCTATTTCGGCAGTGAGCTGAAGTCTGCCGGCTGGGACGCCCTCTTTGTGACCGGCATCGCCCCCGCCCCACGATACCTCTCGGTGATGGATGGAAAAATCGAGTTGAGGGACGCTTCCCATATCTGGGGACAGGACACTGCCGCGACAGAGGAAATCATCAGGAAAGAATTGAATGGTGCCAAAGCAAGGGTGGCATGCATCGGGCCTGCATCGGAAAGGCTCTCGTTGATCAGCGGGATCGTCAATGACAAGGGCCGCATCGCAGCGCGATCGGGCGTGGGGGCTGTCATGGGATCGAAACGGCTCAAGGCCGTGGCCGTGACAGGGACGGGCAAGGTCGGGGTGGCCGATGAGCCAGGCCTCGATCGGCTGCGGAAGCGTTTCATCGAAGACCTCCGCCAGGCCAAGGGGTTCCCGAGCATCTTAAGTGATTTTGGGACCTTCGGTCTCACTGCAGGCCTTGTGGCCGGCGGTGCGACCCCCATAGGAAACTGGCGGTTGGCAGGATCTCAGGCCTTCCCCAATCTCGACAACGTTGCCGACCCGAATCTGGCGATTCAATACAGAAAAGGGAAATACGCCTGTGCCAACTGCCCCATTGCATGCGGTGGAATCTTCTCGGTAGAGGAAGGGCCTTATCCGGTCAAAGAGTTGCACAGACCGGAGTATGAAACGGTGGCGGCATTCGGGCCCATGTGCATGAACGATGACTTCCTGTCTATCGTCAAACTGAACGACCTGTGCAACCGGGGGGGGCTGGATACCATTTCTACCGGAACGGTCCTGGCATTCGTGATGGAATGCTACGAAAACGGCATCATTACAAGGCAAGACACCGATGGCATTGACTTAAGGTGGGGCAATGCCGAGGCCATGATCGACATGGTCAACAAGATAATCGCTCGCGAGGGATTTGGCGACATCCTCGCTGACGGCGTCAAGGTTGCCGCTAAAAAAATAGGAAGGGGGGCCGAGGCCTTTGCCATGCACGTTGGCGGACAGGAACCGGGTTTCCACAACGCCCTTTTCCTGCCAGGCCGGGGCACGGGCTTTGTGTGCGATCCTACCCCTGGCCGCCACACCGCCGCCCCCATGGCCCGGATTGATGGGGGCTCGGGGGCCTTTGGACCTTACCCTGAATTGAAGTTCGATGCGTTCGAAAGGTACCAGGTCAAAGGCAAAGGCCCCATGGGCGCGAAGGCGTCGTGCTATCTGCAGGCGGGGTCCTGTGCGGGCGTCTGCCTCTTTCCCTTGATCTTTTTTGGCAACTATCCCCTCATTGACTTCCTGAATACGGTGACGGGCTGGGAGATGACCGTGAACGAGGCCTTGGAAACCGGCGCACGGATCCAGACACTACGGCAGTCCTTCAACATACGCGAGGGCGTTGACCCATCTCAAATCAAGCTCCCGCCCAGGTTGACCGGGATTCCGCCAAAGGATGAGGGACCGCTGGCAGGGATCACGCTGGACGTGGACACGTTGGCCCGTGAGTACTGGGAGGCCATGGGTTGGGATGCGGCAACCGGCCATCCTACTCAGGACACGTTGGAACGGCTCGGCCTGGCGCACTTCGTGGAGGACTTCGGATAAGGCCGGAACAGAATTGCTTGTCACTGCCGTATTGGCGAAATGGCTGCGTGGCTAACCAAGAAGCAACGAGAACGTCCCACGAAAGAAATAGGGAAAGGGAGGCAATAAGATGAAAATCCTCGCTCTGGTTGGAAGCTACAGGAAGAACGGCAACTCCGATATCGTAGCCAAGGAGGCCCTGATAGGCGCTGAGGAGGCCGGAGCGGAAGTGGAATTGCTGCATTTGACGGACTACAAGATCGAGGCCTGCCAGGGCTTCGGCCTTTGTCTTTTCCGCAAGGAAGGGTGCCACATCAAGGACGACGTCAAGTTCATCTGGTCCAAGATCGAGGCGGCCGACGGCATTATTCTCAGCGTGCCCTGCTATTTTCTCGAGTCAACGGCCGTGCTCAAACAGCTCATCGATCGGGCCTGGGTGCTGGCCCACCGGGGCACCTTCCGGGGGAAGTATGCATCTGTCATGGTCCCCTACGCCACCAGGGGATGGATCCCCTATGCGATGCTCCAGCCGAACATCTTCTTCGGCATCCTGGGGTTTCATGTCATTCACCGGGAGGCCTTTAACGTGCAGGGACTGGGGGAGGCGGTCCACGATGAAGCGGCCATCGAGAAGGCCCACCGGCTCGGAAACGAACTGGCCCGTGCGGTCCTGGAAAAGGACCCGACGTATCAGTCAGAGGGCGGGCTTTGCCCCATCTGTCAGGACTGGAACATCCGGATTCTGAAAGACCGCAAGGCGGTGGAGTGCCCCACTTGCGGCATCCGCGGGGTGCTCAAGACCCGAAACGGACAGATCGAGGTGGTATTCGATGCGAAGGCCCTGGCCGATTATCGGTTCGATCCGGTCGTGGGTTACAACCACTTTTCGTATCACATCAAACCCTCAAAGGATTACTTTCTGAGGACCAAAGATGAGCGGAAGGCAAAGGGCGCCCGCTATAAGGCTTATCTGAAGCAGCAGGGGTGATATGATGAAGAAATACACGGTCTACCTTCGCTACTACCCCGGAGACCCCCTCCGGGAGATCCGACAGGAAGACCTGGATCGGATCTCAAAGGCACATGGGGTGGCGGTCGCCTTTCAGAAAATCGACAATCGGACCTTCAGCGATGGAATGCTGAGAGAGGAGACCCTCGACAAGACCATTGAGGAGATCACCCAGGTGGTGATCACTGTCAGCGGTGATGACGAGAAGGAATTCCGGGAGGCCGTTGGGGTCCTTTACGAAACGTACCGGGCCCCGCGAACCCCTTACGGCTTCTGGGGAAGCAGCCGGGACGGCGGGCGTATCGCAAAGGCCATGGCGGACGAAACGGGCGGCGGGTGGTGATGGGTGGCAATGTTACGGCTTAACGATTTCAAACTCAGGGGTTGAGATGCTTGGCGGCATGTCCTTCCATGGGTTGCCGCAGAATCCGGCACGGACCGTATAGCGCCCCGTTGGAAGGTTCTCCGGCAGCCGCCAGCGGATGGCGGCCATCTGATCGATGTCGGAAAACCGGATGCACGCGCCGCTTGCAGATATCGCAAAGGCAGGCTTGAAGACCGTGTTCCCCTTATGTGGGTTCTGACCGGACTGACGATCCAGGGTGAACTCGGGTGCGACACCGATGGGAAAAGCAGTCATCCGAATGAACCGCATGGTCATGAGCTCCCCGGGCAGGTAGACATCATAGCCCGCCACCAGCCCGATCAGCTTATTGTCGTCGGAGATCCCCGTGTCCACCCCCGAAGTTGTCTCATCCCACGATCTCGCCGGTCCCACATCCACGTGCACCGTGTCCCCGTGATAGTAGCCGGCCCCCCCGAATCCGAGCGCTTTGACATAATCCCAGATGCGCCTTGCAGGGATGCCTTCCATTCTGAGGTCGGCAGCCATGCCGTACTGGTGGAGGCTTGCCTTGGCCGCGAGTCCGCCGCGTTTGCGGATTCCCGCATTGTACTGCGGGGTGCGATATCCGGAAATGATCACGATTCGGGCCCCGGGGTTAAGGCGGTCTTCCAGAAAGTCGAGAAACTCGATGAGCCTCAAGGGTGCCGATGGTGCACCAAAAACGCGGCAAATGGCTCCGAGTGCCTTTTCGTCGTATTTTCCCCTGCCTGTGCGGTATCTGCCGGCAAACGATTTTCCGTTCTTCTCACTGACCAAATGAATGGCGCCATCGCCACTGTAGAAAAAGCGGCCCACATCCGGCAGAACGACCTCTGCCCGGGTACCGGCTGCACCCAGCCCCGTCGTCAAAACCGCAACCAGGCATGCATAGCGTATTCGATTCATTTGCGGACTCGATCCCTGCCAACGGGCGTGCGAAACTTTTCGGGGTATAGAGCTTGTGCCCCCCCAGGCTCTTCGGCAATCCTCTCTCAATTTGATTGGTTATGTCAACGTTTCCGGAATGTTTGCATCCTTTACCGTTTGTTTCGATCCTGAGGTGGAAAGTCAGACCCACATCGGACCTGGCTCTTCATTCCACCGCCTTATCCCTTCTCGATCTTGATCTCTTCCGTGACCGATATCCACGCTGGATCTTATGACGGCTTCTTTACATCCACCCCTAATTATACTATTGATGGCGTGACAGTACGAATACGGGAAAGGCCATGGATCCCGCGTGGAATACAGCTGATGGGCCTTTTCCGATGGGCCTGTTCCATCAATCATTTTGGGTAATCCGCATGCAATCCATCTACGCCCAGATTCAGGAAGGCGCCATGGAAATTGCCGCACGCTATCCCCTCCCGGATTTCTACAAAGATTTCGCATCTGAAAACCGGTTATCGAGACACCTGCTTGAAACGGATGCAACGGTCGCCGAAATAAGACGCTTCGTAGGGCAACGCATTGAAGATGATTTCGGCCACGGTATGGAGCACGCCGTAAAAGTCGCGCTGGATGCCGGGACCCTGATGGTTGTTGAAGGGAAAATTTCAGGTTTCTCCGACGATACGACCCACCGAAGGGTTGTGTTGGCGCAATGTGCCGGGCTTTTTCACGACATTAAACGAAAAAAAAAGGACCACGCAGGGGAAGGGGCCATATATGCAAGAGAAGTTTTTAGGGGTTACGCCTTTGCGGATGATGAGGTGAATGACATCGCTCTGGCCATTGCAAACCATGAGGCCTTTAAAGACCCTATCCCCGTAGCGCGTTTCAGTGGAAAAATCCTTTCAAACTGCCTCTACGATGGAGATAAGTTCCGTTGGGGACCGGACAATTTTACCCATACGCTATGGCAGATGGTCGCCTCTTACAACCCACCCCTTTCCAAATTCGTCGCCCGCTATTGGCAGGGTATGGAAGGGGTGGCCAGGATTAAACATACGTTTCGAACCGTAACGGGAAAGGCCTACGGCCCCCAGTTCATTGATATCGGCCTTGCCATGGGGAAGGACATATTCACAATGATAAGGGAGGCCTATTCAACGTATCTTTAGTTTTGTCAACGGCAGGAGAAGAGATGAGCAAGCTCACCTACACCCTCGAAGACAACGCAGCCATCATCCACATGGATGACGGAAAGGCCAATGCCTTCGACTTTGAAATGTTCGCCGAAATCAACAAAGCCCTGGATCAGGCCGAGGCCCACCAGGCCGGCCTGGTCATTTTCGCAGGACGCGAAGGGCTTTTCTGCGGCGGCCTCAATCTGAAACTCCTGCCGACCCTGGCCCCGGACCAGATCCTGGACCTGGTGACCCAGTTCGGCAGGACCATGAGCCGCATCTTCCTCTTCCCTGCACCCACCGTGGCGGCCATCGCGGGCCACGCCATTGCAGGGGGTCTCCAGCTGGCCTTTGCCTGCGACCGCCGTTATGCGAAAGAAGGCCCCTATCGCATCCAGATGAATGAAATGTTAACCGGCATGGTCCTGCCTAGTTGGATGCTCCACATCTCCAAAAGGGTGATCCCTGTCCAGTGGCGGAGCGAGCTCCTCCTGCACGCCAGGACCTACTCCCCCACCGAGGCCATGGAAAAAAAGCTGCTAAACGGAGTCTTCCCTGGTGGCAAGGACGTGGTTTCGGCCGTCAAGGAATCTTGCCGGGACCTCATGATGATCGACCGCTCTGCTTACGCGTACACCAAAAGACTCATGTATGGCCCAGGTCTTGAAGAGGCCCTCGCCAAGCTCCCAATGGAATTGGCCCGCAAATAAAGACCCATAGGCAAATCCCCATGTTCAACTTATCGCTGGTTCGCGTTGGGGTCTATTTTATCCTCATTGGGTCTCTTGCGCTTTCCTGTTCAAAGAAGGATGACGTGAGCCTCGTCCTCCATTTGATCCAGGAAAGTGCAAGGCTTGCCGAAGCGCATCACGTCCAGGCGCTGATGGATCTGACTACCGGGGACTTTCAGGCCACTCCGGGCCCCCTGGATCGCCGGGAAACCGGCAAGATACTCTGGTGGGCCTTCAGACACTATGGTGACTTCAAGATTCTGTACCCCGAACCGACCATTGATCTCGGGTCCAAGGACGCTGCGAGTGCCAGGCTATATTTCATGATCCTCAAGAAAGAGGGGTCCTACCCTGACCTCAAGAAGCTCTACAAAGACCCGGCAGCCTGGCTCGAAGAGGTGGGTGAGAATGCGGACCTCTACCGGCTTACCCTTGGATTTGTAAGGAAGAACAGGGATTGGACGGTGAAAAGCGCGCTTCTTGAGCCTTTCAAGGGCCTTGGTTTCGGCCGATAGCGCCCGACGGGACATCCCCCCTCTGGCAGGGGTCCAAACGAGACCCTGCTGCCTCATTTCGTCACGTTTCAGCCCGTTCCTTGCCTCACGCCAAGACAAAATGTCTGATCTTCGCCAGGGTCCTCCGCAGCGCCACACGAAAATCCGGATGAGAAATGGAGATGAGGGCCTCCCCCCGTTCGCGCAAGGTCTTTCCGTGAAGGTTCACCGCGCCAAACTCGGTCACCACCCAGTGAACGTGTCCTCGGGTCGTTACGACCCCGGCGCCGGGTTTGAGCTCGGGCACAATCCTTGAGACCGCTCCTTTTGCCGCGGTAGCCGGGATCGCGATAATCGGCTTGCCTCCCCTGGACAGTGCGGCGCCGTGGATGAAATCCATTTGTCCCCCAATGCCCGAATAGATCCTATGCCCAAGGGAATCCGCACATACTTGTCCCGTCAGGTCGATCTCCAATGCCGAATTGATCGCCACCACCTTGTCGTTTTGGCGTATGAGCGCCGTGTCATTTGTGCGGTCGCATGGATGAAACTCCACTCTGGGGTTATCGTGGACAAAATCGAACAATCGCTGGGTCCCACTGACAAAACTGGTGGCAATCCTGTTGGGATGGACCTTTTTCAGGCGGTTTGTGACGACCCCCGCTTCCACCAGATCAACCACACGGTCGGAGAACATCTCCGTGTGGATCCCGAGATCATGCTTATCAAAGAGGCGGGAGAGCACAGCGGCCGGGATGTTCCCGACTCCCACCTGAAGAGTCGAGCCATCTTCTATAAGGTCGGCGATGATCTCGCCCATGCGGGCCTCCACCTCGGTTTCAGGCGAACCATGGTGTTCGATCAGGGGGTGGCTCGTGTGGACGAAAGCGGTGATCCTGTCAAAAGGAACAACCGTATTGCCATGCGTGCGCGGCATCTGGTCGTTGATTTCAGCGATAATCATTTGTGCGGTATCCGCCGCGGCCTTGGCCGCGTCTACCGACGTGCCCAGGGTGCAGTATCCGTGGCGGTCCGGGGGCGATAACTGCAGAATCGCCACGTCCAACTGGATGGTCCCGAAGGTGAATAACCTGGGGATATCTGCCAAGAAGATCGGCATGAAGTCCGCGCGCCCCTCCTCTATGGGCTTTCTTAGGGCCTCACCGGTGAAAAAAGAGACGGAAAAAAAGCGCCCTTCGTGGCCAGGCGCCGCAAAGGGGATCTCCCCTGCGAGATGCAGGTGATAAAGGTGCACTTTCTCCAAATCCTGTCGCGTGCATAGCGCTTGAAGCAGGGTCGTGGGTGTGGCAGCGGCGCCATGGACGAAAACCTTCATGCCGCTCTTGATATGGGCCATGGCGTCATCAGGGCTCACGGCCTTGTGATTCCAGTTGGGGTCAATTCTCATGGGCCTACTCCTCTTTGGAGCCATGATCTGGGATTTTGCTCATGTAAAACAACGGCGGTGGTTGGGGCCCTGCCACGCTCATCAACCTTAATGGAATCACCGGCCTCTTTCCTTGTCAATGCCGTTAACTCCAGCTTGCCCGCCCGGAAACATTTTTCGTGTAAACCGTTTTCGGAACCGGGGCGTCTTACCGATTAATTTGGTAGGAGCACGGCCCTTATCCCGGAGCAAGGACTTTTCGATCACTCTGAGCTTTAAGGAGGCTCGTGATTATGAGAAAGTCGTTTTCCGCCATCGATAAGCAATTCCTTCGAAGGATCGTGTGGTTGTTGATCCTTGCCCTCTTTTCCGTGTTGATTTTCTGGCAACAAACCCGAGCCGAGGCGGTAGAGTCCTGGCGTTCGGTAAGGGAGGGAGCATCTCTGTCGGTGAAGCAGGGATTGAGCGGGAGAAGCGCCTCATTCCCGCTTCCGATCAGAACGCACGATATCCACCCCACCTTTCACATCAAGTGCTCTTCGGACCGACTTGGTCCGAATCTAGAGGGCAAGAGATGATGCCTCAGTATTTGAGGCTCGCACACGGGTGATCCGAGACTTCCCTTTTGCCTAACCTGATCGCGCAGAATTCGCCGCACATGGTGCATCCTTCCTCGCCGGCGGTCTTGCTCTTTTCGAGAAAGGCCCTGGTTTTTTCAGGATCGATGGAGGCTGCGATCTGCCCATCCCAGTCAAAATCCTTCCTGTGCCGGGCCATCCTGAGATCCTGTTCAAGGGCGCCGGGGATTCCTTTGGCGATGTCAGCGATGTGGGCGGCGATCCGGGAAGCCATGACCCCCTCCCGGACATCCTCCAGGGTTGGAAGCCGCAGGTGCTCGGAAGGGGTGACATAACAAAGAAAGTCGGCGCCAGCGGCCCCGGCGATTGCCCCGCCAATGGCTGCCGTGATGTGGTCGTAACCGGGGGCAATATCGGTGGGAAGTGGGCCGAGCACGTAAAAAGGCGCGCCTCGACAAAGGCTCTTTTCCAAGATCACGTTTTCCCGGATCTCCTGCAGGGGAACATGACCCGGCCCTTCGATCATCACCTGGACACCACGTCCTCTTGCCCTTTGGGTCAGCTCTCCCAGCAGGATCAATTCCTGTACCTGTCCCCGGTCAGTGGCATCAGCAATGCAGCCCGGCCGCAGGCCGTCGCCCAGGCTCAGGACCATATCATAGCGCCCTGCGATTTCAAGGAGCCGGTCGAATTGTTCATACAAGGGGTTTTCTTTTCCGGTATGGGCCATCCATCTGGCCAGGACCGATCCCCCCCTGCTGACGATGCCCAGGACCCTTCCCTCGAAATCGATGCAAGCCACGCTTCTTTTCGTCACCCCGCAGTGGACGGTGATGAAATCAACCCCATCCCGGCCGTTTTCTTCGATCACGTGGAATAGCTCATCGGCCTTCATTTCAGGAATCGCCCTGTGGTCTTGGAGCACCCGCGCTGTTGCCTGGTAAACGGGCACCGTTCCTACAGGGAGGGAGGAGGCCTTCATGATCGCTTTACGAATCGCGGACACGTCACCCCCCGTGGAAAGATCCATAATCGTATCCGCCCCGCAGGTTTCACATATCTTTACCTTGGCAAGTTCCAGGTCGACCTCCGGATGGTCTCCGGACGTTCCAATATTGGCGTTGACCTTGGTGCGAAGCCCTTTTCCGATAGCCAGGGGCGCGATGGAAGAATGGTCTCTGTTCTGAATGATGACGATGGTTCCGTCCTCAACACCTTTCCGGATGAGCTCGGGGTCGACCCCTTCCCTCCGGGCGCATGCAGCCATTCCTTCCGAAATCTCGCCCCGCCGTGCCATTTCCAGTTGTGTCATAATCGTACCTCCCGGCCTCGAGTCGAGGCCTTTAAGCGCCTGCCGTCTTAATCGGGATGGAATCCCGATTTGCAATGGCGCTTTAGTAGAATAAAAAAGGCCGCACCCGACAACGGATACGGCCTTTGAGACAACTCTCGGAAGAGAATTCCAGCTCGCCGCTCCCTACGCTGGCATTACCCAGGTCAGGTTCCAAGGGTATGATCTCAGCCTTCACAGCACCCCTTGCGAATAGAAAATAATTATAAGCCAGATAACCTCTTTTGATCAAGTACAATATCGGGTTCAAGTAGACGTCCTGGCTTGACCTCGGCGAACTTGGCTTGTGCTGAGGTTGAGTCGCTGCAAAGAGAAACCTTGCAATCCTATTAAAAATTGCTGATAATGTTTAATTCTACAAATTCTCGCGAAGATTGGAAGTTTAGAGATACCGAACCATGTCGAATACACTCAGAAACAACAAATTACGAAACATTGCCATTATCGCTCACGTCGACCACGGTAAGACGACCCTCGTGGACGCCATGTTCCGACAGAGCGGTCTTTTCAGGGCAAACCAGGAGGTCCAGGAACGGCTCATGGACACCATGGACCTGGAAAGGGAGCGCGGGATCACCATCGCCGCCAAGAACTGTTCGGTGCTGTGGCATGGTGTCCGGGTGAACATCGTCGACACCCCCGGCCATGCGGATTTCGGCGGGGAAGTGGAGCGGGCCCTTTCCATGGTGGACGGCGCGATCCTGCTGGTCGACGCCTCGGAAGGCCCCCTTCCCCAGACCCGGTTCGTCCTTAGAAAGGCCCTGGAGGCGGGCCTCAAAATCATCGTGGTCATCAACAAGATTGACCGACAGGACGCCCGCCCTGGCGAAGTCCTCGACGAAATCTACGATTTGTTGATCGACCTGGGCGCCACGGAAGATCAGCTGGAGTTTCCTCTCCTTTATGCGGTAGGGCGTGACGGCGTTGCCATGAAGGACCCTCGCGAAACGGGAAAGGACCTCCATGTTCTCATGGACACGATCCTGAAAGAGATCCCCGGTCCCTCCCACGATTCCGGCGCACCTTTCCAGATGCTCGTATCCGACCTTGGCTACTCGGACTATGTGGGCCGCCTGGCCGTGGGAAAAGTCTTTAACGGATCGGCCCGGTCCAGGGACGGCCTGGTGCGCATCGGTGAAAAGGGGGAGGCCGTACCGCTCAAAGTGACGAAGCTTCAGGTCTACGAAGGCACGAACCTTAAGGATGTGGACGAAGTCCAGCCCGGAGATATTGCAGTGCTGGCCGGCATCGAAGAGGTCAAGATCGGCGATACCATTTCTAACGCTCAGAATCGCAAGGCCCTGCCCCGCATCAGGGTGGAGGAACCCACCGTGTCCATGGCTTTTGGGGGCAACGACTCACCCTTCGGAGGAAAAGAGGGGAAGTACGTGCGGTCGAGTCAGATTCGTGAACGCCTCCGGAAGGAAACGCTTTTGAACGTAGCGATTCAGGTGGAGGAACGCGGAGATCGGGACAAGATCTTGGTCAAAGGCAGGGGAGAGTTCCAGTTGGCCATCCTCATCGAGACCATGCGGAGAGAAGGGTATGAATTTTGCGTGGGCCGGCCTGAAGTGATCTACCGCTTTGAAAACGGAACGAAACTCGAACCCATCGAGCGGCTGCTGATCGACTGCGAAGAGCGCTTTCTCGGGGTGGTCACGGAAAAGCTCTCGCTTCGCAAGGGAAAGGTGATCAACTTGGTCAATAACGGCATGGGGAGGGTGCGGCTCGAATTCTCCGTCCCCGCCCGTACCCTGATCGGATACCGGGATGAATTTCTCACCGACACCAGGGGCACCGGCCTCATGCATTCCATATTCGACGGCTACGGCGAGTTTCGGGGGGAGTGTCCCAGCCGCTTTACCGGTTCCATCGTGTCCGACCGCACGGGAAAGGCCGTCGCTTACGCCCTTTACAATCTGGAGCCCAGGGGCCGCCTCTTCCTGGTCCCAGGCGATCCGGTCTATGAGGGCATGATTGTGGGCGAGCACAACCGGGGCACGGATATCGACGTGAACGCCTGCAAAGAGAAAAAGCTGACCAACATCCGGGCGGCGAATAAGGACGACAATGTCCTCCTTACCCCCATCAATCCCATGACCCTGGAGCAGGCCATCGCCTTTATCCGCGAAGACGAGTTGCTGGAGGTAACACCAAAGTCCATGCGCATGCGAAAGGCCATTCTCTCCTCCCAGAAACGCCACAACTCAACCCGGCTCTTAAGGAAAGAAGCGGCGTAGGAAAAAACCTATGCTCGGGATCATGATGGGAGGCAGCCCATAGGATCCTGGTTTCCCTCCAGGGCCGATTTTTGACCGATTAAGCCTCGTGGTCTTCCTGTTTGCTCTGTCGCTCTTGAGCTTGTGCCACGGTAATGGCGATGACGTTCACCACGTTTTCCATGTCGGTCCCGCGCTGGAGAACGTTGAAAGGCTTGCTGAGGCCCATAAGAAGGGGGCCCACCGCCTTGGCGCCTCCCAGACGATCAAGCAATTTATAAGCCACATTGCCTGCGGCCAGGTTCGGAAAGATGAGGACGTTCGCCGGGCCCCCGAGACGGTTGAAAGGGAATTCTCTGCGAAGAATCTCCTCAACGACCGCGGTATCGGCCTGCATCTCGCCGTCAATGGGCAGTTCCGGGACCCGTTGCCGGGCTATCTCCACGGCAAGTTCCACCTTCTTCGCGTCAGGATGGCGCGTGCTGCCGAAGTTAGAAAAAGAGAGCATGGCCACCTTGGGCTTAAGGTCGAAGAACTCCGCCATTTCCGCCGTTAAAATCGCTATCTCCGCAAGATCTTCGGCACTGGGATCAATATTCACAGTCGCGTCGGCAAAAAGGAGCGTGCGTTGCTTAAAGACCATGAGGTAGACGCCGGAGACCTTTGATACCCCTGGGCGCCGTGCGATCACCTGGAGAACGGGCCGGATGGCATCCGGGTACGAACGGATGACGCCGTGGACCTGTCCGTCCACCATTCCCTCCTCCACCATCATTGCGCCGAAGACATATCGGCTCCGCATCTGTCGGCGGGTCTCCTGCTTGGACCAGCCCTTGCGCGCCCTCATCCGGGAGACTTTCTCCACGAAGGTTTCAAAAAGGGGACTTTTCAGGTTGTCAAGAATTTCGATCCCCTCCAACGGGATGTAAAGGTTCCGGGCCAGATTCCGTATGGCCTCTTCATTACCCAGAAGCAACGGTCGTGCAATCCCGTCCTTGGCCACCTGATGGGCAGCCCGCAGGATGACCGGATGTTCCCCCTCAGGCAGCACGATGCGTTTGGGCTGCTGCTGAGCGCGGGTGATAATCTTTCGCATCACCTCCCGCTCTGGTCCAAGGCGCGCCTCGAGGTGTGCGATATATTCTGGCCTGCCGGGCAAGCGCATTCTCGCCACACCGCTTGTTATCGCTGCGTTCGCCACGGCCGGGGCAACCTCGAGCAGGACTCTGGAATCCAGTGGTTTCGGGATAATGTAATCGGGTCCGAAATGGATGGGCCGCCCTCCGTACGCACGAATGACGGAGTCGGGGACATCTTCGCGTGCCAACTGTGCCAGGGCCCAAACCGCGGCAATTTTCATCTCCTCATTGATGGATCTGGCGCGGACGTCCAGGGCGCCGCGGAAGATAAAAGGGAATCCGAGCACGTTGTTGACCTGGTTCGGAAAATCGGATCGCCCGGTCGCCACAATGGCGTCGGGCCGGGCAGTCTTTGCCTCGTCGTAGTCGATCTCAGGGTCCGGGTTCGCCAGGGCGAAAATGATCGGTTTTTCGCTCATGAGGGCGAGCAATTCCGCCGTGAAGGCTCCCTTGATCGACAGGCCTACGAGCACGTTTGCTCCTTTGGCCGCGTCCTGCAATGTGCGCATATCGGTTTCAACGGCGAAGGCGTCCTTGTAAGGGTTCATGCTCTCGGCACGTCCTTTGTGGATCACGCCTTTTGAATCCAGAAGCACAATATTCTCTTTCCTCACTCCCAGTTGCATGTACATCTTTGCGCACGCGATGCCGGCCGCTCCCGCACCGTTAATGACCACACGAAGATCTTCCATCTTTCGTCCCGTCAACTCACACGCATTCAGGAGTGCGGCCCCGGAGATGATCGCCGTGCCGTGCTGGTCGTCATGAAAAACAGGGATGGACATCTGCCCAATCAGCCGCTCTTCGATATAAAAGCAGTCCGGCGCCTTGATGTCTTCCAGATTGATGCCGCCAAAGGTAGGCTCCAAGAGCTTAACGGTGCGAATGATCTCATCGGGGTCCTGCGTGTTGATCTCGATATCGAAAACGTCCAGGTCGGCGAATCTCTTGAAGAGAACCGCCTTGCCTTCCATGACCGGCTTCCCGGCGAGTGGGCCGATGTTTCCGAGCCCGAGTACGGCACTGCCGTTGGTAATGACCCCGACCAGGTTTCCTCGTATCGTATATTCGAAGGAAAGGTTTGGGTCCTCTTTGATCTTCAGACAGGGAATCGCAACGCCTGGCGTATAGGCAAGGCTTAAATCGGACTGGGAAAGACAGGGTTTGCTGGGGATCACCTCAATTTTTCCAGGGCGCGGTTCTTTATGATAACGAAGGGCTTCTTTTTCGTACAGCATACTGAAACTCCTTATTTTCACCCACGTCTTGTATAAGGGACAACTTCTGTTTGGGCATCAAAAACCTGATGCTCTAGGACAGATGAGAGACAGTATACCCCAAAACCCGATCCTATGAGCCGGATTTGCTATCCTGGTTGTGGAAAAGCGGGGTCATATAGATGCCTGAAAGGGAGCGCCAAAGTCTCTCTCAAGGCAATCTGCCATGTGGTGCAGCCCGCATAGCGTGCGGCGAAATCAGGATGAAGGATCGCCTTGATCCCCCCGCCGGTTAAATCAAAATGGATCGGTTCACGAAAGATCCGGCGACCCTGCTCATCCACGGGCCAGAAGACGAGATCCTCAAAAAGGTGAACCGCGATCCTTTTGTCCTTCCCCTGCGTTTCCACCTTGAACCGAAGCCCAGGCTGCTGTTTTGACGAAGCTATTTTATATCGATACTCCAGGAGAGAAAAATCGTCGAATTTGAGCATCTGGTCCAGAAATCCTTCCATGGTCGTGGACCTGTCTGCGCCCAAGATCTCCACGTCCGCGACATTTCTCCCGATCGCACCCACAATGGCACCAGCTTCCGCCGCAAAACGCAAAAGGACCTCTTTCATGCCCGAGGGCTCCAAGGTCGTCTCCCGGCCGCCTCCCCATTTTTTCCCGGCCCGAATCGCTTCGTTGATCCTCATGGCCCAGATGTCATAGGTTGTCGCATCCATTTGCATATCCCCTTCTTTCGGTCATGGCCCAAGGGTCGGCCCCTTTGTCAGTTACCACAGGCTCCTCACAATGAGCCTATCAATCATGACCAGAGGGATCGTGCTCATCGAGGCCCTTTGCTGTTTCTACCATTTTCTCTGCCCAGATTCGGATGGTAGTGATCATGTTCGCCGCGTCTTCCTTGGAGATGGTCTCAATATCCATGTCATCGTATCGAAACGTGACGGCAAAAGGATTTAACAGACGCATTTGATTGTCCGAGACGGGCACGTTTATCCCTCTACCGCGCAGGAGCTGGGCCAGTTTGATTAGGTCATGAGTCCGTCCAAACTCGATCTGATGTGTAAAAAGCGCAGCCTTCAGGGCCTTTTCAACAGCTTGCTGCGCATGGAAGAACACAACTGACAGATGGACGCCGGCAGCGTTGGATAATACCTCGAATGCTTTGATGTCCCGATCTGCCAAACCCAATGAAAGCAGCGCCTCTTCAATGTTCGGCTTCATAGAGCGGCCTCCCCTCTTTCCTTGCCCAATAAAGCACGGTGCCCGGTACCTGGCTTCGTCTCTCGAATTCCTCATCCGAATAGACCAACACATCCACCCCTGTTCCCACATCGCCCACGACTTCGTGGAGGCGCACCATTTCGGCCCCTTTGTCCGTCACCTCCGGCTTGATCACCATGATGTCCAAGTCCGATCGCTCGTCGGCGCTTTTTCGGCCATAGGAGCCAAAGAGGATCACGCGACTCGGCTTTGCCGCAGCCACGATCCGTTCCACGACTTTCTGCAATGTCTGCTCGTCGATCATCGGGCCAGCCTCACTGCCATTGTAATGTGTCCCTTTGAGCTTGAGGATTCACTCACAACTGACGACCCTCGTCATGTGAAGTATTTCTAATATTATCAGAGAGATTGCCAAATTACCACTCCAAGATGGGCTAACCTTCTTCCACTCCGTGTCACGGTGGCAGGAAAATCATTTGATCAGTTTGTACGTTCTCATGGGCGAAGGTCTCTCTTCCTGCGCCTACCCACCCCCCACTTACTCCCGACGCCCACGCAAATGGTCCGACCGCACCCCGACGTATTCCAGCATGAAGCTTCGCATCAAGGGGCAAACGGAACCAGGCCGGCTCGAAAAGGAGAATCCGCATGATCGGGCATGAAGATTTATGCGCAACGGACAGTCTTTGTCTCAAAGAGAGACCTCATGAGAAGATCCTCACGGTTTTCATGATTAAAAAAACGTGCAACGCCCGATCTTCCGGATCTTGATTCGGTGCAAGCCAAGCGGCCTCCGCATGAGAGAACGTTGCCGCAGGCGCCTTGTCCGAACCTTTTACTTAAGCGGACCCGTACCTTGCCGCCGATTTGGCTGTATTTTCCGATCTCGCCCCCACATCCGCCCTGTGAACCAACACATCCTCCAAAACTGTCGATGATCGACCTTCATCGAAGCTCCCATGATCGCCGTAATGGTGCCACTTAAAAGTATCCAAAAAGGGATCTTGAGGTTCCTTGCAAATAACGGCCTTGGGAGAGGATCTGGCCTGGGCTATTCGGTTCCCGGCTTCCCTCCTCTTGACACACGGGGATTGAGGAGTCATACTATGTATGACTTCCCAAGGGAGTAAACCGTTGAAGATTTCTGATTTTGAATGGGATGAGGCCAATGCCTTGCATCTCCAACTCGGGCACGGTATTGAGCCTGAGGAAGCGGAAGAAGTTTTCGCCAATAGCCCTTTGTACAGGAAGACCAAAAAGGGACACTATGCGGTCTTCGGGCCTTCTCTTGAAGGGAGATATCTGACTGTTGTCTTCGAGCTAAAACCTGGAGGCCGGGCCAGACCCATAACGGGCTGGGACATGAGCCGGGGAGAGATCAGGTATTATAAGAAGAACAAAGGTTGATAGATGAAAAGGAAAGAGAAAGAAAAGAAAGATTGGGTCGGATATTATGAGGGTCGAAGTATTCTGAAAGAGGTCACTGACGAGTCAGTAGATCTGGTGCTGGATGAAGCGCTTCGGCAGGACATCATTTCAGGCAAGCGCAAGAGAAATCTCAAGAACATCACGATCAAGATTGATCCGCTCCAAATCATGGCCATCAAGAAGCTCTCCACGATGAAATCCATTCCCTACCAGACACTCATCAGGCAATGGCTTGCAGAGGGTCTCAAGCATGATATGGATTCAGTCCTGAAATAGGAAATCGCGTGAGGTGAACCACAGGATTGATAACCGCAGACGCACGCAGACCGCCCTGACAGTCTTTCTGGCTTTCTCGCTTTGCCCTATGCCCCTTCCCTTGCTGGATGAGCCCTGCCCCTTCTATACCCAAAAATGGCCGTTACCCGACATCAGACAT
>CAWHLE010000010.1:0-15173 GCA_963830155.1 uncultured delta proteobacterium
ATCCTGTCCGACAATTCGAGTTGGCGGAGCGAAGCCTCCCATGAGCCCCAGTGGCTCTTGATTGACTTCCTACAGGTGCGGGAATAGGGCGGCCTGGTGGTTCAGTGGGAGAAGGGCTTTCAGGCACGGAAGTTCGACGTTCAGGTTTCGCTCGACGGAGGCGCATGGAACACAGTCTATGCCACGAGTCAGGGGGGCAGTGAACGGAGTTATCTATACCTCCCCCAAACCCATTCTCGATATATCCGGATGAATCTCCACCAAAGTGTGCAAGGCCCGGGGTTTGGCATTCAAAGGATCGAGGTCAAACCCTACGATTTCTCCCGAACCCTGAATTGTTTTTTTGAATCCATCGCCCGAGAAGAACCACTGGGCCTGTATCCGAAGTATTTTCTCGGCAGGCAAACCTACTGGACGACCGTGGGTACCGGCGAGGGAGCGTCGCAGGCCCTGATGAATGAAGAGGGCATGGTAGAAGTGGACAAGGGATCGTTTTCCATCGAGCCTTTCCTTTATGCGGCCGGCCAGCTCGTCACCTGGGCAGATGTGGATTTGAGCCAGACATTGACCAAGGGCTATTTGCCCATTCCCTCCTCGGAATGGCGAACCGAAGGCCTCGCCATGAAGATCACCGCCTTCGCGGTCCTTCGGGACGCGCGCCCCGTTCTCAACATTCGCTACCGTGTCACGAATATGGCGCATGTGCGACAACTGGTTGGCTTATTCGCGGCGCTCCGACCCTTTCAGGTCACTCCCACCTGGCAGAACTGGCAGTCTTTCGGGGGCGTCAGTCCGGTGCGTGATCTGTCCTTCCGCAATGGCACGGTCTGGGTCAACGGAAACAAGGCGGTGATTCCCCTGAGTGCGCCGTCCGGATTCGGTGGTGTGCCCTTCGCTGCCGGAGGGATAACGAATTATCTGGTCACAGGAGAACTGCCTCCAGAGACGCAAGTAACCGACGATTTCGGTTATGCGTCAGGTTCGTTGCGATTTGATCTGGACCTGGCACCGGGTTGTGCCGAGGACGTTTATTTGGCAGTCCCTTTCGGCACCGTGGAAGCGAAAGCGAAGGATTTGGCACACTCATTGCTAAGAACGGTCTCAGGGCCTGAGGCGCACGAAAACGCGGTCCGAGACTGGGAAATGAGGCTCGGTGGCGTCCAAATTCACCTCCCGCCCAGGGCGCAGCAACTTGCCCATGCCTTTAAAACAGCAGCCGCCCACATCCTGATCAACCGTGACGGGCCGGCGCTCTGTCCCGGGCCGCGCCGCTATTCACGCTCATGGATACGGGACGGTGCCATCATGGGTGCGGCCCTGCTGCGTATAGGTCATCCGGACGCGATCCGGGATTTTATTCGCTGGTATGCGGGCTTTCAGGCAGATGACGGAAACATCCCCGATAGCACTGGCCGCGAGGGCCCGGAGTGGCTCCCTGAATTCGACGCCTACGGCGAATTCATTTTCGCTATCATGGAGTACTTTCGGTTCACCGGCGATAAACCGTTCCTGGTCGAGATGTGGCCGGCGGTGGCGAGGGCGCTGGGCTTCATGGAAGGGTTACGAAAGAAGCGTCTCACGCCGGAATACCGGAAACCAGAGAAAAGGATCTACTTTGGCCTTCTGCCGGAATCCATGAGTCATGAAGGATACATGGCCCATCCGGTCCATTCCTTCTGGGATGATTTCTGGGCCATTCGGGGGCTCGGGGACGGCGCGCGCATGGCGGAAGTCCTGGGGGATGGGACGGAGGCAGCGCGGCTCGCTCGCCTGAAGGATTCATTCTCGAAGGATGTGAGGGCGTCCCTGTCAGCCACCATTGCCCGGCATGGCATCGATTTCATTCCTGGCTCCGTGGAACTTGGCGACTTTGACCCGACCTCTACCGCCATCGCCGTGGCGTTGCTGGATGAACCCGGTCTTCTGCCTCATGCTGAGACTGCGAATACCTTCGACAAGTACCTGGTGGGACTCCGTGAGCGTTCGAGCGGTGCTGTGGCCTGGCATAACTACAGCGCGTACGAGATCCGCATTATCGGAGCGCTGGTGCGGCTCGGCAGACGCGTCGAAGCCATGGAGCTGCTGGAATGCATTCTCGCCGACCGGCGGATTCCACCCTGGAACCAATGGCCCGAGATATCTTGGCGTGATCCTTCAAGCCCCAGCTTTATGGGCGATCTGCCGCACACCTGGATCAGCGGCGAGTTTATGCTGGCGGTCTCAACCATGTTCGCGTACGAGCGGCAGGAAGACAACTCTTTGGTCATTGGTGCGGGCGTGTGCCAGGAGTGGCTTGCGGAAGGGTTCGCGGTGGGGGTGGAGAACCTGCCCACCTGTTACGGGGAGATCTCCTATTCGTTGCGTATGGAGAGCCCTGACACGCTGCGCTTGAGGCTCCGGGGGGATTTGGTCGTACCTGCGGGCGGAGTCGTGGTAAAACCGCCTATGCCCCGGCCCATCCGGCAAGTTGAGGTCAACGGCCGGGTACACACGGATTTCGATGCTGAAGGTCTCACATTGCGGGAATGTCCCGCAGAAGCTGTGGTCAAGTTCTGATGGAGAGGCAGGGAAAATTTCCTCAAGTCCGGATGGGCTTCGAGACGATCCGTTAATTAGATAGCAGGTCTTGAACCAGTTGGAGCGGTCTCATCTAAACTTCTTGCCGTATTTTCAATATGTTGTTATAATATGTTGTTGAATATCAAAACCACTCCGGAAGCGAGCATGAGGAAAAAAGTTCTAGTCAATCGTGAGACGTGGGATCATTTCACCCATTGGGTGAAGATTTTCCTCACAGCTGAACAAGTCGGCGGAAAGGCCAAATGGCTCATCGCACTGCTGATTGCCTTTTTGTTGGGCATCAATGCCTTGAATGTTATCAACAGCTATGTGGGTCGCGATTTCATGACCGCCATCGAAGATCGCAACCGGAGCGGGTTTATGCTGATGGCATTGCTCTACATTGGTGTATTCGCCGCTTCCACGCTCGTCGCCGGCATTTACCGTTACACCGAGGAGCGCCTTGGGCTTCTGTGGAGGGAGTGGGCAACCCGCCGCACAATCCTCAATTATGCGAGTAACCGGGTCTATTATCGTCTCAAGAAGGCTGGTGAGATCCAGAATCCGGACCAGCGGATCGCAGAAGATATCCGCGCATTTACCACCACCACCATCTCTTTTGTGCTCATGCTGCTCAACGGAACCCTAACGGTGATCGCATTTTCAGGGGTGCTTTGGTCCATCAGTCCGCTGTTGTTTGCGGTGTCGGTTTTGTACGCGATTGCGGGCACCCTCCTGACCTACTTTATCGGCCGACCATTGGCGCGGTTGAACTTTGATCAGCTGGACAAGGAGGCCAATTTCCGGGCCTCATTGATCCACATGCGCTCAAACGCCGAGTCAGTCGCCCTCTGCCGCCGCGAAGGACGTCTGATCAGGTTGCTTGTCCGAAACCTCGGTGATCTGACGGAAAACCTTCTCCACATTATTAAGACGAGTCGAAACGTGAACTTTTGTACCACCGGCTATAATTGGCTGATCCAGATTATTCCTGCCCTGATCATCGCCCCGCTTTTCATCAGCGGCAAAGTCCAGTTTGGTGTGATTACCCAGTCGGCCATCGCATTCGGCCACCTGCTCGGGGCTTTTTCCTTAATTGTCACCCAGTTCCAATCCATTTCGTCTTTCACGGCCGTGCTGGCCAGATTAAGCTCACTGGCAGAGGCCAACGGACAAGCAAAGGCCGCCGAGATTTCCGCAAGGGAGGTCCCCAAGGACCAAGACCAGATCGCTTACAGGGGCGTGACGCTCCGTGCGCCCGGTAATGACAGGACGCTCGTCCGGGAACTGACGCTTAGGATTCCGCATGGCAAGCAGGTGTTGGTTTGCGGATCGGACGATACGGCGAGAATGGCCCTTTTTCGCGCCACTGCAGGGCTCTGGGATGTGAAAGAAGGCCATATTGTCCGGCCTCCACTGGAGCAGATTCTCTTCATGACCGAACGGCCCTATTTGCCCCCCGGGACGCTTCGGGAGTTGTTCATCCGGCCCTGGCCTGAGGGGACTCAAACGACCGAGAATGATCTCCATAATAACGTATTCCCGGATATACGCATTCGGGATGGGTTACGGACGCTGGAAATCGACTCCGTACCGAAACGCTTTGGCGGCATGAACACCCGGCAGAACTGGGAAAGCGTGCTTACGCTCTCCGAGCAGCAGCTCCTTGTTGTTGCCCGCGTGCTGCTTGCCAACCCACGCTTCGCCTTCCTGGAGAAACCAAGCACAACGCTCAGCCCCGAACAGGTCAAATGGGTCTTGAGCCTGCTCAACAAGCGCTCCATCAGTTGTGTGACCTTTGAAGAGAGCGGCGATGACCTGGATCCCTATGACATATTGCTGGAGCTCGAAAAGGATGGCTCTTGGTCGTACTTCCCCGTAGAAGCCGGCCAAATCGTCAAGAAGAGCTATGGGATCGCCGTCTAGAGCCTGCTGGTGGATCAGCCAATATGTAAGACAAAACGGTTGACCCCCGTGGTGAGCCTCTCCCGAATTGCTGCCATCGGAATCTCCGCTGCGCCGACCCGATAAGGATTGGCGCCCCGGGTGTAGGGAAGGTTAGCACCGTTGAGGTTCACCACCGTCGGTCCAAAGCCGGTGCCCGCGATCCGATAGGTCACTTCCAACGAGAAGCCGCCCAGTTCCATCTCCACCCGAAGCCCGTTGAGCGACTTGGGGATCACCGGGTCAATCACCAACGCGGATCGTTCCCACCGAAAACCGAAGAAAGACTGAAGCAGCAGCCTTGTCCAGATGCCAGGGCCGCTTGAGTAAACCCGCCATCCTTCATCGAGAGGAATATCGCCTTTTTTCACACGATCATATTCCAGGAACGCCTCATAGCGGTCGAAAAAGGCACCATCTGAGCTTGAGTAGTAGCAATTGGCCTGGCGAAGGGTTGCGGCGGGCACGATGAAGCGTATGCCGATGGGGTTGGCCTGGCCGAGGGCCAGGAAAAAGCCCTCGGCATCACCGTAGCGCGCCAGGGCTTCTGCGTAGCGCAGATGGGCGTGGGTGTACATGAGACCGATTTCCCTGCCGAAAAAGGAAGCGCTTTCCGCGCGCTGAAAGAATTTCAGGGGGCCACCCCTGTATTCCATGGGCCGGTCGAAAAGCCGTGCCCCATCGGAGCCGAGCAGGTGTGCTCTAATGAGGTCCAGATGCTTTTTGGCCTGTTCCGGGGTCAGGAGGCCATTGATGATGGCATGGATCATCGGGAGCAGGCTGTAAGATACGCCGGTGGCCTGATCTCTCGGATGCAGGAAGTAATCGATGCGTCCGTCATCATGGAAATAGGCGAACCCGGTGATGGTTCCATCCACTAGCAGATGGCGCTGGAATTGATCGCGGACTTCTCCTGCCACGGCCGTGAATTGGCCTGCCTGGTCGTTTCGGCCCAGCCGGCTGAGCGCCGCGGCGAGCGCGGTGAGCGTCTGATAGTGGAGGGTCACGGTCCAGGCGCTGCAAAGGCGTTTGCGCATGGTTGGGTCAGCTGGCTGCATGGAGTCGTTCCAGTCCCCATGGCCGTAAGCCGCCAGTCTGGTACCAGGGATAATCCTGCCTCCCATTACATCTAGTGCGCGCGCCACATGTTGCCATAGCGTCGCCTTTTCAGCCTGATCGTCCCCCTGCGGGTGGAAGAACGGCACGATCTCGTCAAGCAGGCCTTCGTCCTCCGTGACGACTAGGTATTGAGCCAGGGCCAGCACCGGCCAGAACACGATGTCGCCGTGGGAATCGTCTGCCCGGATGTTCCGCTCCCGATCGAAGAACGTGAACCATTGGGGCCAGTCGCCATCGGGATTCTGCGCCTTGAAGAGGCGGATCAGGATGTCCCGTACGGGCTCGCAGCGGCCCAACCCCAGAAAGAGCTCCACTGGCCCCTGAGAGATGTCGCGCGTACCCCACCCGCCGCCCGTATATTGCTCCAGGCCCCGTGGGGCCAGGTAATGGATCAAGGTGTTCTGGATGAACCAAGGCAGGATTTCACCGAACCGTTCCGCCGCGCCGGCCAGGGGACTTCCAGCGGGCGGATGGATGTGGAGGTCTGCGGTGACGTCCGTCCAGAATCGCGCATGGTCGGGCTCTACCCTTATTCGTTGGGCTTCGGAGATGAGATACCCCTTCAGCCGGAAACCGATAGAAACGGACGGCGCGCTGATCATGCCGAGATAGGGTTGATTGCGGGAGCGGCCGTCTGTGAAAAGCATCTCGTCCCCGCCGATTCGTTCGATGATCGTTCCGGGGAGCGGAATGATGCCAAAACCGCCTTTGGGGAAGCGGCGCCCTACATCAGAGTCGGGCGTTGGTTGGACGAAGACGCCTTCGTCATCCCGCATATATCGGACGGGCAAGGCATCGCTCCCGTCGTCCCCGTTCAGGGCCACATGGTTGGACAAAAGGAAGCGGACAGGGGCGCCGGACAGCACCTCCGCAGAGAGGGTCAATTCGTGTCGATCGGTGGGAGCTCCGCTGCGGATTTCGATGAGCCCGGCCGCATGTTTGTAAATCCAGCGGCTGCTCTCGGGCGTCATCTCGAAGGCGGAAGGCACGTCCAGCAGGTGCCAGCCGTCAACCAGTTCCACGAAGAGACGCTGGCCGTTGCCGCGGAAAAGGGCTAGATAGCTATGGGTCGTGGACAGGAAGCGGTTGATGCTGACATGGCCCTGGGTCACCATGGCGTGGAATACCCCGTTCATCCAGGTGTTGGAGGTGAGCGCCGCCTCTTCGGGAATCAAGCGGTCGCCGGTCCGGAGGATCTGGGCGTGCGGCCGCAGCACGCTGAGCTCCTTGGCTTTCAACACCACGTGGCGGTTCGTGCCGGTGAAGAAGGAGAGGATTCTGCCATCCTCCCGTTCAACCTCTCGCAGTTCCCCGCCAAAGAGATCGGCGATTTCGGCTTTGGTCAGATCCAGGGCGTCTAACAAGGGAGCGGTGCTGAAAAGACTGGGCGCCGGTTTTGACCCGCGGGGCACATTTGGGTCCAATGCCGTTACCGCCTCCGGTAAGCCCATGGCCTCGTCAACGAAAACGAGATCATTGGCAGAGGTCGCCTCAGGATGGTCCGCTTCAAACCAGCCGAAGAAACCCTGTTCGGCGGTTTCGCCCCGTTTCAGATGCACCGGCGCCTCCTGGATCACGGCCATCGAGTGCTCGTGCTGCCGGCGGGCACAGGGCAGTCCCTCGGTGAGACCCAAGGGCGATTTTCCGGCGCGGGTCGCAAGACCGTGAAACTGGAGCGCATCGGTGGCGAAGCTCACGCCTTTACCCAGGGCGCCGATAACGGTCCAGGGATTCCGCCCGCCCATGGAAAGATTCTGGCGCGAAGCGAGGACAAATCCCCTTTCCGGATGAGATAGGGGCGTGTGGTCTACATAGTGGCTGGTGTAATACTCGTTTATCCTTACTGCGCCGTAATGGGCAAGGGCCAGGTCCTGAGCATAGATGAGGTCCAGCGTTTCCGGGGTATGGAGGGTGTTTTCAAGCACCACGTGCCAGAACCAGGCCGGGGCCGATTTCGCCAGAACCAGCGAAACGCCGAAGCGGATGCCATGCCATTCGCCATTGGCCCTCATGCCCCGTTCATCCATGTAGATGGTGGCGGGACTCTTCGGACCCAGGAGAGGTATGGCCTCAATCGATTTTCCATGACGGCGCAGATAGATGTTGGCAGGACCCCCTTCGATCTCGGTGCCAAGAAAGAGGTTAAGGAGAATGTCGCGGTGGTCCATGCGGCGGATGGAGCCGTTGGCGTTCACCTCCACTCTCAGGCCCGAGGGGCTTTGGAGAAGATGAGGGAAGTTTCCTGAAAACGGGTTTCTTGAGCTCATGGGAGTCTTCATGGATCAGCTTTCGGACCTCTCCTTGGTCTCGATGACCGCGAAGGCCGTGGGACCTGCCACCAAATGGATCCCGTTTTGAAGCTTCAACACATAAAATTCGAACTGCGATTCGGTGCGCTCAAGGATCTCGCCTTTGACGCCCCGATAACCCTTGATCATTTCAATGGCAGTGCCTGGTTGCAACATAATCTATCACCTGCGTTTGTTTTAATGTCAGGATCGTCTTGATCCGGTGCTTCCCCAAAGCGACTCATATTATAGCAACAGAGCGGTACATACACCAAGATTCGTCAAATGCCAAGGGCGCGCCTTGCGGTGCCACATCCATATCCGCGCTTGAGGCCGGCCTCCTCACAGGTTCTGAAGGTGACTCCTCGTGGAAGACGGCGACCTGAGTTGCCCTTCGGGGTGGGTGCCGTGACCACCGTCCTGGCGTCCGGGGGGGGTCCCGGAGGGTTTTGAGGCGGGAAGAAATATCTGATGTCTGAAAAGGGTGAGGAAATTGTCAATCAGCTTGCAGAATTCTTTTAGCCAAACGATTTTCTGCTCTGCGATCCCAACCACACTTGCAGGAGATATTCTGGCCTTCCATTTGAGGTCGCTTGGTCTGGGTCAGAGAGGACCGACTTGGGCTTGAGCGGCTTTGGGCGTGGCACAGCAAAAGGCCAAGACGAATCTGTCTCACACAGGGCTCAACGTGGCGCAGAGAAAAGGCAAATATTTTGATATCCATCCATGGAATATGGAAATCCACTAATGCTAATGCGCAATCGCTCTGAATTTTATGCTTAATTCATCATAACTGGTCTTATGTCTCTGACACAAATTGAATTGACAAGTTCTTTTTCATCGCTCATTCTGCCCTGCTAGGTGGTCAACCATTGGGAACTGAAACGAGCAAAACCTGGGACTGGCGGCATCGTACACCTCTCCGCTACCAAAATTTCGTCCGTCCGGTCGAACTTCCATTGGGAGACCGTTTTCGGCTGGTTAGTGTTGGCGGCTATCTGGTTCCTTTTAATGGCTTAACGCAAGCGCTTGATAGATAGATATTTTCTCGAAGAACGAGACGCTGGGGCCTGTAGAATTTTAGAGGCTCGCCTCGATTCATGAATTTTGACTCTTTCGCTTTTTCTCTATTTGAACAGAAGCCGGATTGAGGGCCTGGAATGATGCGCGCCTCCATCGAAGCACAGACCTTTGTTGAATCGGCCCCTGTAAAGGGCCGCGGAGTTCGCTATAGGAAGAGCGCGGTTGAACGTTACCGGAGATGGGTCGTCTGGATCCTCTATGCCATGGTTTTTGCGAGCGTTTTGTTTGGCCGGCCCACGCAAGACACGGATCACCGCTATGAGTATGCTGAAATCTTGGGGTTTCTACTGGTAGGCCTGGCAACGATCGGGAGGGCCTGGTGCGGCCTTTATGTGTTCGGGCGCAAGAGTAAGGAACTCTGTCAGGACGGCCCTTATTCCATCTGCAGAAATCCCCTCTATCTCTTCACCTTCATGGGGGCGATGGGTGTGGCTGTGGGATCGCAGCGGATCCTGGTGGTCATCATTTTTGCCTTCATTTACTGTTCTTACTATTTCTTTGTCATCAAGTTCGAGGAGAAGCGATTAAAGAAACTTTTTGGTAAAGAATATGAACAATATTGCGCACAGGTTCGTCGATTTATCCCCGGCTTTCGGAACTACCGGAGCCGAGAGCGGATAGAGATCAATCCCCATCACGTGTTCAAGAAAATTGCGAAGGGTATGTGGTTTTTCTGGTTGTTCACCGCTCTGGAGATCATCAAGGCACTCAAAGGATATCCCTGTTGAGCCTATTGTGGTGCAGGCGGTCATCACAGTTGCGCAGAGGAACGGAGGATCGATAATGAAGAGGAATCGTTTGATCGGCTTGCTCATCCTGTGGGGGATGATCATGCCGGCAGGTGCGGGGGCCGAGCTCAACTATCAATTCGGCGACGATTTGGCGTTAAATCTCGGGTTTAGTCTTCATACGCTGGTTCGGGTTACCGATTTCCGAAATCCCAATTCCAATGACGCCGATGACGGAGTAGACCTCCTCCTGCGAAACGGGCGCGTCCGTCTGGGAGGTCACTACACCGATTATGTCAAATTCTTCTTGCAGACCGACGCCTCCGTGGCCACTGACAACGATGCCAGTGTGCGTGTGAGCGACGCCAATGTCAATGTCCATTACAATGAAATGGTCCAACTGATCATGGGGTTGCAAAAGCCGCCCGCCTACCGGTCGATTCTAACTTCCGACGACGCGTTGATGTCGATCGATCGCCCGGGAATCACCGACTATAACCTCACTTGGGGACTGAGAGGCGGCGTCGAGTTCAATACCATCGCGTTGAAAAACACCAACAGCGGTATTCATGGGCCTTATCAGGATCGCGATCTCGGGGCCACCTTTTTTGGCACCTATTCGTTCACCCATTATCTTCATTTGAAGTACTATGCCGGACTGTATAAAGGGATCCAGAAGGACCCGGACGACGATGACCATCTGCGCTCAACCGTCCGCATTCAAATGAATCTCTTCGATCCAGAGCCCGAATACGAAAACCTGGGCACGTACCTTGGCTCAAAGAAGACCGTTGCGATTGCCTGGAGCTGCGATCGGCAGACGGACGTGACCACAGACAGCCTCAAAGGGAACGGCGTCTCGTATTTCTCCTGTAATGAGATGGACCTTTTTGTGGAGTATCCCGCCGGGCCTGGCAGCGTTACTTTCGAAGGATCTTATGAGCACACCTGAATGGTTCATGGCGCCAAGTCCGTGAGATCTGGCAACCCCGATCATCCCATCAACGCTACCGAAGGACAGGGTTTCTACGTCCAAAGCGGATATTACTTCAAAGACTGGAAGATACAGCCCTGGGCAGGCTATGAGATGTGGCGCGCCACCAACTCTCTCGGCAGGTGGAACGCCTACAGACTCGGCCTTACCTACTTTTTGAAGGGGCAAGACGTCAATGTGAAGGTCGGCTATGAGCGGGTCGATACGGAAGAGGATATTGGGAGCAGCGAAGACGTAAATAGCGGGAAGGACAACATCAATACGTTCGTCGCCGGCCTTTTCATAAGGTTCTAGCTCCTTCGTTCCGCTTTCAGGGGATGGGCTCCCTGCGTTTTCCTACCGAAACCAAAACAGCCTTTTTTGAATGCCCACTACCGGGTAGGAAATCAGTGGCAAGCAGGGGAAGTGTGAGATCCTGTAAACTGCTTCTGGGTCCATTGCTTTTGCTCTTTTTGTTGACAGACGCCCTGGCCGTTGATGAAAAACCATGCATTCTTGAGAGGCTCGCAGAGGACTTCAAATACCTGGCCACCTCCCCGGCGAGGCTGGATACAACGAGTGCCATCATCACACTCGGCCTGGTTGGCATCGGTGGCGTGCTTTACGCCAAGGATGAAGAAATCAGGGATTTGGCCTTGAGACACAAGACCTCCTTCCTGGATGATTTGGCGGTTGCCGGGGAAACGGTTGGCTACCCCTATTGTGTGGGTCTTGCGGCGATGTGGGGTGGCACCGGTTACCTGGTCAAGAACGAAAAGATGAAGGCGACCTCCCTTTTGTCCCTGGAATCCTTCGCGGTAGCCGATACGATTTCCATATCGTTCAAGCTCGCCACGGGCAGGGCAAGACCAAAGAGAGACAGGGGGAGTACCAGTTATAAACCCTTCTCCTTCGATATGTCCGATACCGCCTTCCCATCGGGACATGCGACCGCGATCTTTTCCATTGCGTCGGTGTTCGCGGATCAATACGAGAGCCGTTGGGCCGGTGTATTGGCCTACGGCCTTGCATGTCTGAGTGCATGGGAACGGATCAGCGATGACAAACACTGGGCCTCGGATGTGTTCGGCGGTGCGGTTCTTGGCACAGTGGTGGGAAAGAGCGTGGTTTACCTGGACAAGCAAAGGGATCGCTCCGTTTGGCTGTTTCCCATGGCCGAGTCATCAACCGGAACCCTTGGAGTATTGGTTCATGTGAAGTTCTAGCCCTCTCCGGTCTCTGACGACAAGTGGAATCTTTCTCACACGGAGCTCACAAAGGCGCAGAGGGAAGGGCAGTCATCAGGCCCAACAACACTCGCATCAATTTTGCTTTCGGAGCTTTTTGAGAAGGTGCTCCCGGTGGCGGCTGCCCAAGTCAGGGATTCCGCTTGCTCCACCTCCAACCAAGTCTTTAACCCTGTCAAATGGGGTCCTTTCATTGCCTGGAGAATTCTCCTCGACAAACCGCCGGATGACCAAGCGGATAATGTCCGATTTCTTCATGCCCAATCGCTTCGACAGTAAATCAATCTTTTCCGCATCTTCGTCAGGGAGCCTGACTGTAATCTGCACGAGAATCCTCCTTCTGTTCACTTGTTCTCATTCGCTATGATCAAATCCGAGGATTGAGGCAAGGCTTTTTGTGGTATACTCCAACTGCGGATATTCAATGATCCCATGAATCTGAGCGCATAGCATATACTGGATACCGTGAAAAGAGATGTTTCGAGCGGCGGAATTAAAAAACTAGTTGAATTTCCAATCACATAGAGGCTTTCATTGGTGGAGCCTTCACGAATGTCGCCTTTGTTTTCCTGTCGGGCACCACTTGATAGAAAGGCTTCAGGAAAATATGATCCACAATTTCTTTGAGGATTATCAACAAGAAAAGATGACGCTTTGGGAGGTGGCCGAAAACTGCGGTCTCTCCCTTTGGGAAGCAATTGAGGAGGCACGCCGGAGACATATCCATCTTCCATACGATTTGAGAGAGCTGGAGAAGGACCTTGAGCAGCCCCACGGAAAGCGTCGTCTCTGATGGCACGTGCACCAAGGAAGAGCCCCCGTTTTTCTCTGATTTCCGACTTCCGACCTCTGACTTCAGATGTTTCCCTTGCGCCCTGTACCTTGAACCGTGAACCTGCGTTTCATTGGGGTTGAAAATGAAAACTATTACCGTCCGCGGGGTGGATGATGCCCTGGATGAAAAGTTGAGAAAAAAGTCCCGGGAAATGGGTGTGAGTATTAATCAGTTTGTCATTGACTCGTTGAAAGAGCGGTTGGGTCTGAAAAAGGAGAAAAAATACACTGCTGTTCACAGCGACCTGGATCACCTGTTCGGTAGATGGTCCGAAGAGGAATTCAAGCGCATTCAGGGGAAAATCGACTCGGAGCGCGTCATTGACACGGAGCTCTGGAAACGAAAGAGATTCTGATTGGTACGGATATTTACTCTTATGGGTTGAAACGAGACCCGGATACGGCGAGGCCCTTGCACCCCTCCCGGCCCGGGCCGGAGATCCACTTGGCTGAGAGTAATATTGGTTTGACCGAGTTCAAAGCTCTATTGTATTCATAAAATCGGTTGCTTTGCCGAGTTTCATTTGCTCAATAACCGCATTGGCAGGTGTCTGAATGGAAGGCAAAAGGAAGCCGAGCGCATACCCGATTCTTAAAAATGCTCCGATCACTGAAGCTGTACTGGATCTGAGGGTCCAACTTCCAAAGGAATCTGATTTGGAGGTCCTAAGAGGTTTCGAATCGCGAGTCAAAGATCGGTTTCCAATCAGAAAAGAGCGCTTTTTTATGCATAGCCAAATTAGATTAGTCAAAAGTGAGTCTAAAGAGGCTGTTGAGACAAAAAGCGGAACGGATGGTTTTTTGTTTGAATCCAAAGAGGAGCGGATGGTCGTTCAAGCAAGGCTGGACGGGTACACCTTCAATAAACTTAAGCCTTACAAGGATTGGAAATCATTTCGTTCACTGGCACATGAGCTGTGGGAAGGATATGTAGCAATATGCAAGCCAGTTAAAGTGGTTAGAATCGCTTTACGATACATTAATAGATTCGAAGTTCCCCTGCCTTTGGGAGATTTTAGAGAGTATATATTGACTAGTCCTGAGGTTGCATCTGGACTTCCCCAGGGATTGTCAGCTTTCTTCATGCGGATTGAGTTGCATAATGAGGACATCCCTGCCGCTGCAATCATCACTGAGACAATGGAAAACGTCAGCGAGTCTCGCAAATTGCCTTTGATCCTGGACATAGACGTTATAAAGAAGAATGACTATCTTCCAACAGATAAATCAATTTGGAGCGACTTTGATAAAATACGAGATTTTAAGAATAAAATATTTTTCGAAAGTATAACAGACAAAGCAAGAGGGCTATTTAAATGAGCCAGCCTTATCCGATCGTAATTCAATCAAATGGTGAGGATTTCTACGATTACGAAGCCTTGTTGGAAGGTGATACCGCCGTGGGTGCGGAATCTAAAGTGTTGTCAGCGAGACTGGTTTCATCGGCCGATCATTTCTTGAAACCTATTTCGCGACGGTGGTCTAGTCCGACGGCAAGGTTCTATGAGCTTACGCAGGAGTGGGAAGAAAGCACTGCTGCGCTGTCCTCGATAACCACGATCGCTATGCATCCTGCTTATCAGAAAATCATTGGGATGGGAGAGATAGCTTTACCGTTGATTATGCGTGAATTACGTACCAGGCCTAATCATTGGTTTTGGGCACTTAAGGCCATTACGGGTGAAGATCCTGTTCCCTCCCAACATCGTGGACATGTCAGAAAAATGGCAGTTGCATGGTTGGACTGGTGGAAGGAAAACAAATACAACAAATGAGGAAGGAGGCTATTTCGCATCTGTTCCCAAATCTTAGATCCGGAACCTTGAGGATATCCAGTGATGCTTCGGTTGAGTATAATTGTATCGCTTGGGCGGCGGAGGATACCGAGGCGCAATGGTGGCCGGATCCCATGGAAATAGGTTATTGGCCCCCGGGGGTCGAAAGGACGGAAACGCTCAACGCATTTATCGATGCTTTTGGAAGTCTCGGTTACGAATTGTGTGGAAATTCTGAGTATGAAGAAGGTTATGAGAAAGTCGCCATCTTTGTTGATTCAGGAGGTACTCCCACCCACGCCGCCAGACAGCTCGGCCCTTCGGTTTGGACGAGCAAATTGGGCCGCATCGAGGACATCGAGCATGAGCTCGAAGGATTATCTGGAAAGGAGTATGGAAGGCCGGCAGCGTTTATGCGCAGGCGCCGCACGGACACCCCAAGGAATCAATAAAAAGCAGAGCTCACAGGGAGCAGAGGAAAGGCAAGCGTTTCAAGATCCATGCTGGGAGGATGGGCATCCTGAACCGCCATTACCCAATCATTCGGAATCTTTTTAGGAGTTTTTAATCTGATTCTTTTAAGTGTATGGAATCATGTGGTTTCGGGTCATTCACCCCCCCAG
>CAWHLE010000011.1:0-426337 GCA_963830155.1 uncultured delta proteobacterium
CCATGCAAGAAGAAATGGAAAGGGACGAGAATGTGTTCCTGATCGGTGAAGACGTGGGGATCCCAGGAGGATCCTTCGGCGCAAGCAAAGGATTGTACGACCGTTTCGGTCCGGAACGCGTAGTGGATACCCCCATCAGTGAGGCGGGGATCATGGGCCTGGCCGCCGGGGCCGCGGCGTGCGGGCTTAGGCCGATTGTTGAAATCATGTTCATGGACTTCATGGCCGTCTGCATGGACGCCATCGCCAATCAAGTGGCTAAAATGCGTTACATGTTCGGAAGCCAGTACACGATTCCCCTGGTGATCAGAACACCCGCTGGCGGCGGGCTTAATGCTGGACCGCAACACTCCCAGTGCTTTGAGGCCTGGTTTGCGCACCTGCCAGGTCTGAAAGTAGTCATGCCCGCCACCCCCTATGACGTCAAAGGGTCGCTCAAATCCGCGATACGGGATGACAACCCCGTCATCGTGGTCGAAAACAAGGCGCTCCATGCAGCCAAGGGGGAAATTCCCGAAGAGGAATACCTCATTCCCATCGGAAAGGCGGAGATAAAAAGAACAGGCACCGATGTAACGTCGTTGCCACTTCCAGGATGGTTCATGAAACCCTCAAGGCGGCAGAGATTCTGGAAAAGGAAGGCATCAACCTGGAGCTGATTGACCTTCGCTCCATTTCCCCATGGGATAAGGCTACCATCTTTGAGTCCGTATCCAAGACCCACCGTCTGGTCATCGCCCATGAGGCAGTGAAGAACTTCGGCATCGGCGCAGAAGTGGCGGCGACTGTGGCAGAAGAAATCATTCATGAACTCGATGCGCCGATTGTCAGAGTCGGCGCACCATTCGTGCCGGTACCTTTCAGTCTGGAAAAGGCCTATCTTCCCAGCTCCGCCGATGTCATATCGGCGGTGAAACGGAGCTTGGAACGAACCTTATAGGACGAGGAGAACACCCATGAAGGCGGCCATATGGTACAAGAAAGAGGATCTCAGGGTAGAAGACGTTCAGGAACCTGAGCCGGGTCCCGGCCAAGTCAAATTAAAGATAAAGGTGTGCGGTATTTGTGGATCGGACCTCCACGAATATCGAAGCGGACCCTACCTCATCCCGCGCAGGCCCCATCCCCTCACCCATCGTGCCGGCGGACCGATCGTACTTGGACATGAATTCACCGGGGAGATCATTGCTCTGGGGGAAGGGGTAAACGACTTGGACCTTGGCGACCGGGTGGTTGTAAACCCTCTCATCTATTGCGGGGATTGTCATTACTGCCAACGGGGACAACACCTCATGTGTAAGCGTCTTGGCACTTATGGGCTGGCGGAGGACGGGGCCTTTGCGGAATATGCCGTGTTCGCGGCACGATCGGTCTACAAATTGCCCGATGTCGTCACAGACGATGCGGGCGCATTTGTGGAGCCCCTCGCCGTGGCGGTGCATGCCGTCAAGAAGAGCCGGATGAAGATTGGTGACACCGTTGCGGTCATCGTGCCGGCCCAATAGGACTCCTCGTGCTTCAGGCCTCCCTTGCCGCAGGCGCCCGTCGCGTTTTCGTCGTTGAGCCCTTGAGGACGAAGGACCGTGGCGTTGAAGACCGGGGCGTCGGCCGTGTTCGACCCCCTTGAGGCAGATGTCGGGAAGAAGATCGCCGCACTGACAGAAGGGCTTAGGGCAGAGATCGCCTTCGATTGTGTCGGGAGTCAGGCATCCTTTGACACGGCGGTTCAGGTGACAGGAAGAA
This sequence comes from uncultured delta proteobacterium, assembly GCA_963830155.1. Classification (GTDB taxonomy): domain Bacteria; phylum Desulfobacterota; class DSM-4660; order Desulfatiglandales; family Desulfatiglandaceae; genus CAWHLE01. Next base: position 1,744 of record CAWHLE010000011.1, read on the forward strand.
TGGCCGGAATCTGCATCGTAGGCCTTGCCCTTAAACCTGTCGAAGTTCCTTTCGCCAGACTTTGGGGTCACGAGAAGGAGCTCACCTTCAGCACCGGTTATGAGGATGAATTTCCCGCCGCCATCGCCTATCTGGCCGACGGACGGGTCAAGGTGGAAGCGGTCGTTTCATCAAGAATCAGACTGAAAGACTTGGTCGAACACGGGATGAAGCCTTTGATATCGGACCCGAGTAGCTATATCAAAGTGCTCGTGTATCCTTGAGTTGCTGGGAGATATTCCATGATGAAGCTCTCCTATTTCGATCTCACAGGGACGGTGGCCGTTTTGACGGGTGCGGCGACAGGCATCGGCCGTGGAATCGCAGACGGTTTGGCAGATGCCGGCGCCGCCATTGTGATCGCCGCCCGTCGTCTGGAGAAGTGCCAGGAGGCGTGTCGGGAGATCAAGTCGAGGGCTGGTGTGGACACCCTTGGGGTAAGATGTGACATCACAGATCCGACACAGATCCACGCCTTGATCGCAGAGGTGAAAGACACATTCGGACACATTGACATTTTGGTCAACAACTCCGGTGTGGGGGGAAGCGAGGGGCCGATCCTCAAGATGACAGACGACGACTGGGATCAGGTCATCGCGACCAATTTGAAAGGCGTCTTCTCCCTTTCAAAGGCCGTTGTCGCCACCATGGTGGAGAGGGGTGCGGGCGGCAAAATTATCAACGTGGCATCCATTGGATCTCTGATTGGCTGGCCCAACATGTCTGCCTATTGCGCAAGCAAGGGGGGATGCCTCCAGCTTACCAAGGTGATGGGCCTGGAGTGGGCCCGCTACAACATTCAAGTGAATGCCATCTTGCCGGGTACTTTAGGACCCCCATGAACACAGAGTTCTTTTCAAGTGAGGCTGGAAAGAAGGCCATCTCCTCCAGCATTCCCATGAAAGGATCGCGAACATAGAAGAAATAAGGGGTGTGGCGGTTCTCCTGGCCTCCCGGGCATCGAGTTTTATGACCGGTTCTGCCATAGTGGTGGACGGCGGTCACACCTGCTGCTGATTTCTTTGGACAGAGGAGACAAACGATGGAGCCGTTGAGCACCATACGCTTCGAAAAAAGGAACGGCATTGGTTACATCATTTTGAACCGGCCTGAAGTGCGAAACGCCTTTAACCAGCTGATGATTGACGAAATCCAGGAGACCTTACGCAGGATCGACAAAGACGAGGACATTCGTGTCTTGATCATTACGGGCGAAGGAAAGGCCTTCCAGGCCGGCGCTGACATCGCTGAACTGAGCATGATGAAGCCCATGGACATCCTGCGCTGGAATGAAGGCATCGTAAGGATCAATGCCAGCCTCGAGAAACTGAGGCAGCCCGTGATCGCTGCGATCAACGGGGCCGCAATGGGCGGGGTCTTGAATTGGCTGTCTCCTGTACCCTGCGGGTCATGGCAGAAAATGCGAAGATCGGGGTTCCGGAGGTGAAGCTCGGGATCATACCCGGAACAGGGGGCACCCAGCGCCTTCCGCGACTTGTTGGAAAGGGAAAGGCGGCCGAGCTCCTCCTCACGGGCGATGCCATAGGCGCAAAGGAGGCTTATGATATGGGACTTGTGAATAAGGTGGTCCCTGACAGCCAGGTGGTCAGCGCCGCGGAGGAAATGGCTAACCGAATCATGCAAAACGCACCCATTGCAGTGGAGATGGCAAAGGACGCCCTCGAAATCGGCAAGGACCTACCCCTTGAACACGCCGTGCAATACGCCCAGAAGAATTGCGTGACCTGCTTCAGCACGGCGGACATGAGGGAAGGCATGGCTGCTTTTCTTGAAAAACGAAGGCCTCAGTTCAAAGGGAGATAGGGGGAAATTCGACATGCCTTTAGAGATCGTGATGCCGAAACTCGGTCTAACCATGAGCGAGGGAATGATTATCGAGTGGAAAAAGGGGGAAGGCGACCAAGTCACGAAAGGGGAAATCCTCTTTGTCCTTGAAACGGAGAAGGTCACCTATGAGGTGGAATCCCCCGAAGATGGCATTTTGGGCAAGATCTTCGTTCGTGCCAAGGACACGGTCCCGGTCGGAACGGTCGTAGCCTATCTCTTGAGGCCGGGGGAGAGCCTCTCCGATCTGAAGCAAGTCGCCGTCCTGATGCCAAAGGAGAGGCCCACCCCCGAACCGGCTCAGGTCCTTGAAACGTGGAAAATCTCGAAGGGTGAAATGGCTCAAAGTGGACGCAAAAAGGCCTCACCCTATGCCAAGACCATCGCAAGATCATATGGGGTTGATCTTGGGTCGGTGAAAGGCACGGGTCCTGACGGATTAATCATCGCCGAAGACGTGGAAGAGCGTCGGCGGGGACCCCGTGCAGAAGAGGTTTCAGGTCAGAGGCTTGCACCCTTCAGCGGCATGAGGCGCGCAATCGCCAAAAAGATGCTGGCAAGCAAGATTGAGACTGCCCAGACCTATATGACCAACACCGTGGACGCTTCACGCATTGTCGAGCTCCGAAAACGGTTCCTTCCCCAAATCCAGGCCAAAGATGGAGTGCGAATCACGATCACCGATCTCATGATGAAGATCACGGCCGAGGCCATCCGGAAGCACCCCGTTATGAATACCCGGTGGACGGATGGAGGCGTCCTTTACTTGGAAGAAATCCACATGGGCATGGCCATGGCACTGGATAGCGGTCTCATTGTCCCGGTCATCCGAAATATTGAAAACAGAGACCTGGCCCAGATTGCTCAAAAGCGCGTGGACCTCATCCAAAAGGGAAAGGAGAACCGGTTCCTGCCCGACGACATCACCGGCAGCACCTTTACCCTCTCCGCGATGGGCATGTATGGAATCGAGCAGTTTACCGCCAACATCAACGTTCCGGAAAACGCCATCCTTGCGGTCGGCACCATCATGGATAAGCCTGTGGCCGTTGCGGGTAAGATGGTCATCAAACCCATGATGACCGTCACCTTGTCCTACGATCACAGGACCATCGACGGGGCCGAGGCCGGAAAGTTTATGCGGACCCTTAAAGACCTCATTGAAAACCCCTCACCCCTTTACAGGACGAGGATCCTGGTGATCGGGGGGGGCGTAGGAGGATACCCGGCAGCGATCACTGCAAGCCGCATGGGGGCGGAGGTCACCCTGGTTGAAAGGGAAACCCTCGGCGGCGTTTGCCTGAACAAGGGATGCATCCCCACCAAGTCCCTCCTTCACTCGGCAGAACTGGCCACGGCCATGCGTCACTCAGAACGTTTCGGAATCCGCTGTGAGAATGTCAAGATCGAATTTACCGAAGTCATGAAACGGAAACAAGACGTAGTAGAACAACTCCGTACGGGGGTAGATAAGCTGCTGAAGGCCAGAAAAATCAGGGTGGTGCATGGCACGGCAAAGCTCTCCGATGCATCGACGGTTCAAATCCTGGAGACAAAGGAAAAGATCCCATGCGATAGGATCATCATCGCAACCGGATCAAAGCCAAGAACGCTTGATATCGAAGGGGCCGACAGCCCCCGCCTATGGTACAGCGACCAGTTCCTTGAGATGGAAAGACGCCCTGAAACCGCCGTTATCATCGGGGGCGGCGTCATTGGTGTGGAATTCGCCCAAATCCTCACACGTCTGGGGACCCAGGTTACACTCCTGGAGATGATGGATCATCTCATCCCTGGCATGGATCTGGAAATGGCCTCGGCCCTGGAGGAGGCCATTCGGGAAGAAGGCGTAACCGTATTCACCAAGGCCAAGGTCGAAAGGATTGCCCATTCGGATACACATTCCACGATCTTTTTCACAGTCGAAAACGAATCCCATGAAGTAGAGGCCGAGAGGGTCATTGTCTCCGTTGGACGGGCGCCTGATCTCTCCCTATTGAATATCGAGAGAATCGGTCTCGCCTGCCACAAGGGCGCGCTCCTGGTGGACGAGCGCATGGAGACGACGGTGCCGGGCATATATGCCGTAGGCGATGTGGTGGGCGGAGCCATGCTGGCCCATGTGGCAACCGCCGAAGGGGAGTGTGCGGCACGGAATGCCATGGGTGAGGACTTACCGATGCACGATTACGCCGTCCCATATTGTGTGTACACGGAGCCGGAGGTTGCCTCTGTGGGACTCACAGAGGAAGCGGCCAGAAAACAGCACGATATTGAGGTGGGCCGGTTCTCCTTTCGTGGGTGCGGAAAGGCCGTGATTCTTGATAAGACCTATGGAATGGTCAAAATCATTTCCAATAGGGCAGACCGTAAGGTCTTGGGGGTGCACATGATCGGGCCCCGTGCGACCGATCTGATCGCTGAGGCCGTTCTTGGCATGAGCCTCGGTATGACCGTAGACCAACTCAGCCGGGCCGTTCATCCTCACCCTACCCTTTCTGAGGCCGTGATGGAATCCGCCCTGTCCTTGTCTGGAGGCGCAATCCATATGCCTTAGGACACCCATTGCAAAGATACCAACCCTAAACAGCCCTGCTGCCAGGGCGTGGAGGTTTTGCCATGGATTTTGGTTATACCAAAGAGGAAGAACAATTTAGAAGTAGACTTCAGACCTTCTTGGATAAGGAACTGACAGAAGAGATTGCCCGTCAAAACTGGGAAGACAAGGGCGTAGGGCCCGAGGCCAGGGAATTCAGCCGAAAGCTGGCCTTCAATGAATTCCTGGGAATGAGCTGGCCCAGGGAATACGGGGGCAAAGGGCTGTCCCCGACCTATGATTTCATTCTGCTCGACGAGTTGGGTAAACGCTGGGGGGCCCATGTCCCCCTGGATGTGGGCTATACCATGGTCGGCCCCACTATCCTCCGTCGGGGAAGCGAAGCCCTTAAAAAGGAATTCCTGCCCAAGATCATTGAGGGTGAGATCGAATTCTGCCTGGGGTACACAGAGCCTAACGCCGGCTCTGACCTTGCCTCCATGCAGATGCGGGCCGTAGAGCAAGGAGACGACTACGTGATTAACGGTCAAAAGACCTTTAACACAGAGTGTCATTATTCGGACTATCACTGGCTCGCAGCCCGAACGGATTCCGATCCTTCGCTTCCGAAATATAAGGGGATCAGCCTTTTTATTGTGGATATGGACAGCCCCGGAATCACGGTCAGGCCCCTTTGGACCATGTCGGGGAGCGCACCAACGAGGTCTATTACGATGATGTGCGGGTCCCGAAGAGCAGGATGGTGGGAGAGAAGAACAAGGGCTTTTATTATATGATGGAAGCCATCGGCTCCGAACGAAACCAGGTTTTCATTCCAGCCCGACTTGAGCCTGTCCTGAGCGAAATGATCCAGTATGTCAAAGAGACCCAGTTCGATGGCCGGCCTTTGGCCCAGGACCCGCTGATCCGGGACAAACTTGCCCAGGCCGCCATTGAACTGGAGGTGGCTCAGATCCTTGCGGAGCACTCCCGTTGGCTCGAAAGCAACCATCTCCCCATGACCTACGAGCCGGAGATCACCAAAGTCTTTACCTCTGAACTGGACCAGCGGCTGGTCAATACGGCCATGGAGATCCTGGGGGCTTACTGCCAGCTGACGGAGGATTCCAAGTGGGTGCCGCTCCGGGGACGCATTTCCTGGTATCATCTCCATTCCTTCATGACCACCATCGGTGCGGGCACCAGCGAGGTGGGAAGGAACGTCATCGCCCAGCGCGGATTGGGCCTCCCCAGGTCTTATTGATCCCGAATCAGAACGTGGTGCACGCCGAGAGGAGGAAAGGACCTATGGACTTTAATCTCTCTGAAGAACAGAAGATGCTCAGGGATTCGGCTCGGGACTTCCTCGCATCCCAATGCCCGAGTAGCTTTGTCCTTGAGATGGAAAAAGACGAAAAGGGGTATACCCCTGAATTATGGAAAAAGATGGCCGAGTTGGGCTGGATGGCTCTTAGCATTCCCGAGGCCGAAGGGGGTGTGGGCGGCAACTTTCTGGATCTCATCGTCATGTTGGAAGAAATGGGACGGGCCTGCCTGCCAGGGCCATTTTTCTCTACCGTTGTCCTCGGCTGCCAGGCCGTCTTGGAGGCCGCAACCAAGTTACAGAAAGAAGCCCTTCTTCCAAAGATTGCAGCCGGGGATCTTCTTCTGACCCTGGCCCATATGGAACCTCAGCAGACCCGATACGATCCCTTCTCGATCAACACCCGCGCCACACCTCGCAATGGCCAATATCAGATCGATGGAATGAAGATCTTTGTCCCGGATGGCCATGTGGCGGACCTTCTCATTTGTGTGACCCGCACCTCGGGTGAGGCAGTGGGCAAGAAAGGGATCTCCCTTTTCCTGGTGGATCGTAAAACGGCCGGGGTCCATATTTCGCCCCTCAAGACCTTTACGGGAGAAAAGCAGTGTGAGGTTGCGCTCGTTGGCGTCAAGGTGGACGAACACGCGCTCCTCGGACCGGTGGACCAGGGAGGCCAGGTTTTGGAAAGGCTCCTTCAAAAGGCGGCTGTTTGCAAGTGTGCTGAAATGATCGGGGGTGCCCAGAAGGTCTTAGAAATGGCATCGGAATACGCCAAGACCCGCGAACAGTTTGGCCGGGCCATCGGGAGCTTTCAGGCGGTGCAGCACCACTGCGCCAATATGCTCATGGACATTGAAGGGAGTCGGTACATCACTTACAAGGCCGCCTGGATGCTGGTTGAAAACTTCCCGGCAGCCCGCCTGGTGTCAACGGCCAAGGCCTGGGTCTCGGAGGCCCACAAGCGGGTGGTGGCCCTAGGCCATCAAATCTTCGGGGCCACTGGATACATTGTAGAGCACGACATGCCCATATACTCTCGAAGGGCCAAGGCCGCCGAATTGGCATTTGGGGATGGGGGTTATCACAGAAAAGTTGTGGCCGATCTGTTGGGCCTCTAGAGGCCAACGGCCCATCAACGGAATAACAGCGGCTTAAGAGGATCTGGGCTCGGTCCCGACACCGGGTCTTATGGGTATGGATCATCAATCGTAAGGAGGATCCCTATGGACATCCTGAACACCAAAAACGCGACAATCATCGGCCGGAATATGAACATCCGAAAACTCCTCGAGCTGAAAGTGCGTCAGCACGGTGACAAACCCTTCATTATCTTTATTGATAAGGATATGAAGGAAGAGATTGTCACTTACAGGCAATTTGATGATCAGGTGAACCGACTGGCAAACTGGCTGCTATCGAGGTCCATCCGGAAGGGCGATTTCGTGTTGACCCACTTGCCCAATTCCACCGGATTCTGTGTCGCCCTGCATGCATGCACCAAGATCGGGGCCATCATGATCCCCTCCATCGTCTTCGATGTGGCCGAGGACCTGGAATACAAGCTGAATTTCTCCGGGGCAAAGATGGTGATCACGGATGGCGAGTACTTCCCCATGTTCGACCGCATACGAAGCAGGTGTCCCGCGGTGAAAGACGTCCTCATCTACCGTTCCAACGAGAAGATTCCCGGGAACACAGCCATGGAATGAAGTCCTTTCGGCCTCTTCCGCTGAGCTTGCACCCGTCGAGATTGATCCGCTGGACACCGCGCAGATGCTCTTCACATCCGGGACCACGGCCAGGCCCAAAGGGGTCATCCTCACCCACGCCAACTTCCTTTATATCGGTGAAGTCTGTGCAAGAAGCTTTGCCGTCGGTCCCCATGACCGGTATCTCCTGGTTCTCCCCCTTTTCCACGTGAACGCCCAGTGCATTTCCTATTTTCCATGCCTCACCGCAGGGGCGAGCATGGTCATTTGTGAGAGATTCAGCGCAAGCCAATTCAGTGAGCTCATTCGGACCTATGACTGCACCCTTTGCTCGCTTGTCTCTGCAACGGTTCGCATGATCCTGGCCCAGCCCGAGCACCCCTTGGATAGCGAGAGCAAGATATGGCGGTGTCCTTACGCCATTGCCATATCCGATGAGGAATGGGATCGGTTCGAGAGAGAGATTCAACACCATGCTGGTTGACCTCTACGGCCTGACAGAAACCTGGCCCCTTGCACGATCATGCCCATATGGGGAGAGCATCGTAGAGGGTCCGTGGGGTGGCCCAATTTCGGAATGGAGATCAAAATCGTGGATGACCAGCGAAAAGAGGTGCCCATAGGAGAAACGGGGGAGATCGCCATCAGGGGAGAAGCGGGTATTTCCCTTTTCAGAGAGTATTACAGGAACCCGGAGGCCACTGCGCAGGATCTTGTGAATGGCTGGTTTTACTCCGGAGACTATGGCAAGATAGACGAAGATGGATATGTTTATTTTATAGATCGAAAAAGGATGTGATTCAGAGGGCCGCTGAAAACATATCGGCCCCGGAAGTGGAACGGGTCATCAACGATCACCCGGCCGTACTTGAATCGTGTGTCATCGCCGTACCGGATCCGATTCGGGACGAAGCTGTGATGGCTATTGTACGCTTCAAGGAAGGGGTTTTGGCGACCGCGGAGGAACTGACCGAATTCTGCAAGGCGAGAATGGCCAAATTCAAGCTTCCCGAGTATTGGCTCTTCCCAAAAGAGGAGTTTCCGAAGACCTCCATCGGCAAAATCCGGAAAAATCTCATTCGGGGTGAAATCCATAAGGACTGGGATCCAAGCAATTATAAGAAGATGAAGTGAGGGCATCACATTTCTAAGTGGGGGCTGAAGGTGTTGAAGTTCGTTAAGTCTGAAAAACTTAAACGGTTTATCCGGCAAGATGATTGGCCGGATCTTGGTCGATCAACTCCGGAGATGATCGTAAAGGCGATCGAGGAAGGCCGCTATGAGGATGCGAAGGCGCTTTCCCGCTATATGATTCCCGAGGGAAAAGCCCTTCATGACCTCTATTGTGACTGGATCTGGGATATCTTTACAAAGACGGCAGAGACTCAAGGGGAAGAGGCGGTTTACCGATTGTGCCGATCCACCCAGGAAACCTGGATGCTGAAGCGGACGTGGAAGGCCCTCGTGAAGATGACCGTTGAAGAGAGGGTGTATATCAACGCCGAGATCATGCGGTCTCACCGATGCGGGCCAAACCAGGATGGCGCCATCGAGATCATCGAAGAAGAAGACCGCATCAGCATCAAAATGGATCCCTGCGGGAGCGGCGGCAGGCTGCGGCGGGGCGATCCGGTGAGTGGCACCCCAACGAGACTAGGCCCACCTTATCATTTCGGGGTGACCAAGAAAGGGTATCCCTGGAGCTGGGGACGCCGGAACGTGCCTTATTATTGTGTGCACTGCGCCATCAATGAGATCCTGCCGACCGAGTGGGGGGGATACCCCCTTTGGGTGACAGGTTATTCCGATGATGCCTCCGTCCCGTGCTACTGGCACTTTTACAGAAGGCCGGAGCTCATTCCGGCCGAGTATTTTCACCGGATCGGCTTCAAGAAGCCTGAGCGGGCCTGAAAAAAGAGGGGGCACTGAAGCGGCTCAGGTGTAAAAAGGAGTGAGCGTTTGGAAAGGACCCTTCCCAAACCACCCTGGCTGAAAAAACGATTATCTTTGGACGGTTCCATGAGAAACATGGAGCATAACCTGATGGTTAACCGTCTTCATACGGTCTGTCAGGAGGCCCTTTGCCCTAATCGGGGAGAGTGCTTCACCAGGGGAGTGGCCACGTTTCTCATCATGGGGAATGTCTGCACCCGGGACTGCCGATTCTGTGCCGTGCGCTCGGGCGAGCCCCTGCCCCTTGATCCTGAAGAACCGGCGCATATCGCAGAAGAGGTCAAGAACCTGGGACTCCGTTTTTCGGTTATTACCTCCGTCACACGAGATGACCTCCCGGACGGGGGGGCCATGCATTTTGTGAGGGTCATCCAGGCCATCCGAAGGGGATGCAAGGGGGTTGGAATCGAGATCCTCATTCCGGATTTCATGGGCGCAACGGAGGCCTTGGATTTGATTGCAGCGGAAGCGCCCGAGGTGATCAACCACAACATCGAGACGGTCCCAAGACTCTATTCTGTGGTTCGGCCCCAGGCCGATTATGACCGTTCGCTGCGGTTACTGGGACGGGTCAAGGAAAGAAGCCCTTCCGTTGTCACCAAGTCCGGTCTCATGGTCGGTCTCGGAGAAAGGAAGGAAGAAGTGATCCGGGTGATGGATGACCTCCGCCATCATCATTGCGACCTGCTGACCATCGGCCAGTATCTGTCCCCATCGAAGGGCCATTTTCCTGTGATGGCGTTCATCCACCCGGAGGCATTCGATGACTACGCCGAGATTGCCTTGGCCATGGGATTCAAGGCTGTTGCCTCGGGCCCTTTCGTACGAAGCTCCTACAAGGCAGAAGCCCTTTATCAAAAGGCTTCTGCCTTTCTTGCCGAAGCAGGTGATCCGTTGATGGCAAGAGCTCCAATCTGAGGAAAGCGAACATGGAAGACGATGCGCCATCCAGGCTGGGCGCACTGAAGAAGGAAGGATGGATGCGCCAATTCGTGGCGAGCGAGCCGCGCCTGAGCGAGGTGGTGGCCATGTACAAGGAATCCGGGTTTGAAGTCCACCTGGAGCCCCTCCCGCCCGGAAGCGAGTCTGAGCTCCTGCCGCTGATCGACTCAGACGATGGGTGCGCCAAGTGCTTCGATGGCCTTCAGGAACAATACAAGATCATTTTCACACGCCCGGGTAAGGACGGCCCGTCATCGGAGTAGAAATGGCTCGATTGAGGGCCGGGATGGTCCTGACCCATGATCCCTACTTGATCTTCTGTTCTCTGATCCCCGAATAGACCGCCTTACAGATTCCGGAAACACCGCCTTTTAACCCTTCCGGGTACTTGAGTGATGCGAAGCGCTGTTGGTCAGGGCCGAATGAGTATTTTTCTTGACAATGGACAGGAGCAAAGATCTTTTCTCGTAATGAAACCAATCCGGTAATCCGCCCCGGCGATTGGATCATTCGGATATGCATAAAGGACGAAGGGGGTGAAAGACAGAAAGAAAATTTGAGATGGCACGGGCACTTGCCACCCGGCCCGACGTCTTCCTTCTCGACGAGGTGATGGCCGAGCTGACCGCCACAGAGGTAAACGAGGCCATTGATCTGATCAAACGAATCCGGGAACACCACATCACGGTGATCGTCGTTGAACATGTGATGCATGCCATCATGACTTTGTCCGATCGAATTATGGTGGTTGCGGAGGGTCGGAAGGTGATGGAAGGATTCCCCCAAGAGGTGATCAAGGACGAGCGAGTCATAAAGGCATACCTGGGAGACGGCTATGAGCTTGCTGAGGCTGAGGCTGGATAGGGTGACGGTCCGTTACGGGGACATGGAGGCGCTGAGCGAGGTCACGATGGAGGCCCGTGAGCGGGCGATTACCAGTATCGTTGATTCCAACGGTGCAGGCAAGTCCAGCATCCTTAAGGCCATTTCGGGACTGGTCCCGTGTCACGCGGGGCGCATCTATTTTGAAGACCAGCTCATCAATGGGCTGCCCGTCACTTTCAAATGGAGCAACAACGGGCAATCAATTGAGAAATCCGGTGTGAATAGGGAGGATAGAAGATGGTGATCGATTTCCACGCGCATCTGTTCAACAGGGACTGGCTGCCCCGGAAGTACTGGGATGGGATGACCAACCGAGTCATGGCGCTCAAGGAAAGGGCCGGTGAGAAGATGACTCCGGAACGGGTTGAGGAACAGTTTTCCACCCATTTCGAAGACCCGCAGGGGGACGTGCTGGTCCGGGAAATGGATGAGTCAGGGATCGGCCTCACGCAGATCATGCCTCTGGATCTTGGGCGTGAGCTCGGAGAACCCCCCGTCTCCATCGAGGAGAAAAACAGACGGATCGCCGAGATCTCCGCCCGTCACGCGCCCAGGATCCGGGCCTACTTCGGGATTGATCCGAACCGAAAAGACGGCGTCGCTCTCTTTGAGCGGGCCGTCCGGGAGTGGGGGATGAAAGGACTTAAGCTGGACCCCGCCTCCGGTTATTATCCCAACGAAAAAATCGTCTACCCCTATTACGAAAAAGCTGTAGAGCTTGGTGTGCCGGTCCTGGTGCATACGGGCGCCACCATTCCTCCTTTCAGAAACAAGCATTGCGACCCCATATACCTCGATGATGTGACCCTGGATTTCCCAGATCTTACGATCATCGCCGCCCATGTCTCCTTCGGTTGGTGGCAGCAACTCTGTTTTATGATCAGCCGAAAGGTCAACCTGTTCACGGATATCTCCGGCTGGCAGCCCATCGCCTTTCGGAATTATGAACTGTTCTGCCGTTACCTGCGGGACATGCTGGATATCGCGGGGGTAGATCATTTTGTTTTCGCCACCGACGGCCCCGCCTTTCGTCTCTACGACATGAGGAACAAGGAGTATGTAAAGATCATCAGAGGCTTACCCGAGAAGGCCCCCGCAGGCATCCGATTTGCGCCCGAAGAGGTCGAGAAGATCCTGTACAAGAATGCCCTCAGAATTATGAAAGTGGAGGACGCTGAGGGGCTGATGAAGTGATTCTATTGACCATCGACAGGAGGAGACAAACTCGATGCATAATCAAATCGTTGGAGAATGCACCTTTGAAACGGGCGTGTACCGGCCCCCGAGCGAGGGTGGGAGCTACTCTCTGCTTCTCAGGGCCACGAGGAATTGTCCCTGGAACAAATGCACCTTTTGCGCCATGTATAAGAATGAAAAATTCGAGATCAGACCTGCCGAAGACATCAAGCATGACATCGACGCCATCGCCGCCATGGCAAATGAGCTGAAGGCCATCTCCGTGGGACGAGGTTTCGACGGCGCCATCAACCGGGATGTCATCATCGAGATGATCGGACGTCACCCCGACCTGAATACCAGTCACGGCTTTGTGATGGTGATCGGGTGGCTCCAGTCGGGTGCAAAAACGGCCTTTTTGCAGGACGCCAACAGTCTGATCATGGCCACGGACAAGCTCGTCGACATCCTTAAATACCTGAGGGGTTCGTTTCCGACCATTGAAAGAGTGACCACTTATGCCCGATCAAAGACGCTTGCCCGAAAAGACCTCCAAGAGCTCATAGAGATACGAAAGGCAGGTCTCGATAGACTCCATGTTGGCCTGGAGACGGGAGACGACACGCTTCTGACGCGTGTCAAAAAGGGATCTTCCAGCCGGGACCACATCACAGGGGGCAAAAAGGCCATGGAGGCCGGATTTCAGCTGTCCGAATACTGGATGCCGGGGTTGGGTGGCAAGGACGAATGGGCGTCGCACGCAAAGAACACGGCCCGGGTCCTCAATGAGATCAATCCCCATTACATTCGATCCCGTCCCTTTTACCCGGCCCCCGGAACCCCCATGTATGAAACATACGCCAAGGGCGAGTGGGCGCCGTTATCACCGTGCGAAACGCTCCTGGAGCTCAAAGACATGATCGAAGCATTGAATGTCACTTCCAAGGTCTGTTTTGACCATGCCGGAAATCACTGGACCAACAGAAGCGGTCGCCTGCTGTTCAGTCAGGGCTACGAGGGATACAAATTCCCGGAGATGAAGCCCGCGGTGTTGAAATTGATTGAAGAAGGCATCGCCAGTTGTTGAGATCTCTATGGCGACAAAACGTGACGCCGCCATGACCTGGCAATGGTAACCCCCGTACCTAAACGACCAGCGTCAGACCGGAGATCAACAAGAGAGAGTATATAAAAAACCGGAAGACATGTTCGTTGATTCGTTTGTGAAGCCATTCCCCCAACAAGACGCCTAACGGCAGTACGGGAATCAGACAGGCCGTCAGCTTGAGACTCTCCGGGTTGATGCGGCCGTTCAACGAAAAGACAACGATCAGAAAAGTGTTCATGGAGACCCAGACCGTACACATGGTCGCCCTAAAAATCGACTTCGGCAAGTTGAGCCGGCTGATCGCGTAAACGAGCGGTGGTCCGCCCGTGGCGTAGAAGGCGTGGACAACTCCTGCAAAGATTTGCCACAGCGACGCTTGAAATGTGGTTAGAGCTCGACGCCCTGTAGGGGAGGTGCGCATCAAGAGAAAGAGCTCGCGTGCTGAAAAGGCCGTTACCATGAGACCCAGCAATTTCTTTAAGACCATCCCTTTCAGCAATGGAAACAGGGCCAATCCTATGAAGAGACCCACGGCCATGCAGGGCAGGATGGATTTGAAGAGAAGGGCCCTTGCGGTCTTTGCCCGGTAGCGGAAGGCGACGTAGCCGGTTACAAATATATTGAGGCTGACCAGGACCGGCACCCATCGGTCGATGGGGTAAAAGTGTGCCCCGAGTGTGACGGCGACCAACGTTGCGCCGAAACCCGTCAAAACCTCGGTCGTGTAGGCCAGGAGAATGATCGGCGAAAGGATGTAGAGAACCGGGTCCACAGCTAAAGCTTATCTTTCCAATTCTGATCGCAGTGAACGGGCCATTATCCACTCATAAAGGGCCGGATAGACCCTGGTCAGGACCCTGGTCATACGTCCGACGGCAGAAAGCACCATCAACCGTCTGCCACGGACGGCAGCCCGAAAGACCGCTTCCGCCACCTCTTCAGGCGCGGCTACTTTTCCCACCTTGGATTGAGGGTGGCTCGTCGCCGATCCGTCGCCACCCAGGGCGTTTCTGTCAATGTTGGTGGCCGTGAATCCGGGACAGATGATTGTTACGTCCACACCGGTTCCACGCAACTCTGTTCGAAGCGAGTCAAAGAGGCCATGGAGGGCGTGCTTGCTGGCCGAATAGCCGGTCCTGCCAAGCAAGGGGGCGAATCCGGCGATAGAGCTCATGGCGATGATCAGCCCCCGGTTTTGGATGATTTGATCAAGGGCCGCCTGGGTGCAGTGGATTGCCCCGAAGTAGTTCACATCCATCACCTTTCGATAGACCTTCGCACTGGTTTGTGAAAAACCGCTGCGGTGGGTGATGCCGGCGTTGTTGATGAGCACATCCAGGCGCCCGAAGTGTGTGACCATGAGGTCCACCGCATTCCTGCAAGCAGCCTCGTCGCCCACATCCAGTCCAATTCCGAGCGTTTCGATCCCTTGAGCGGCCAATTCACCGGCAAGGATACGGACCCCGGCCCCGTCGAGGTCGGTCAACGCCAACCTGGCGCCCGCCCTGGCGAAGCGGCGGCTCAAGGCTCGCCCCATTCCTCCAGCCGCACCGGTGATAAATACGACTTTCCCTTTGAAATCCCTTCTGCCGCTCAATTCAATATAGCCCTTCTTCCTCCCCCCTTTTATAATTAGCGTCAACGCGACATGGGGGACGGTCTTCGTGATCGTAGTCGGAAACGAGGTCGGTGCGATGACGAAAAAATCGACTTTACGAGTACACGCACGAGCACCATTCGTCCTTTAAAGGCACAGAATCAGGTTTGGTTTCTGTACTTCACGTAATACTCGAACACCTCGCGCGTCGTCATCCTGGGCGTGTAGCCGAATTCTTCCTTGAGCCTCCGATTGCTGAGCACAGGCCGGTAGCGCAGGAAATTTACCTGCTCGGGGCCATACTGGGTAAGGCCCAGTGTTTTCAGAATAGCCAAGCCCGTCCGAACCAGCGGAACCGGGAGAGGCAGGTAGGGCTTGGACAACACTCCGGCGATTTCTTTCATGGTGAGCACGCCGTCGCCAGCCAGGTTAAAGATACCGGCGACGTCTTCATGGATGCCCTTCAGGATGCAGGCGATCACATCCTGATCCCAGATGATGACGAAGGGTGACGCTGCTCCCTTGAGGCCGATGACAAAACGCTTGTCAAGGAGCGCAGTGAATTGATTGGCTGCCGTCTTTCCAAGAATGGTCCCCGGTCGGAAGATGAGCTGGCGCAGCTCCGGATGTTCCTTTCGATAGCGGGCCAGCATCTCCTCTACGATCCGTTTGTGATCGGAGTAGGCAAATTCCGGATTTCCCCGCAGGGCGTCGGCTTCGTCCAGCCAGGCAGGGTTGTCCGGATGATAGCCGTAGGCCGCGCCGCTGCTGGTGACGATCACTTTGCGAACTCCCGCTTCCAGACAGGCCTTGAGGACATTTCCGGTCCCCTCCACATCCACGGA
Organism: uncultured delta proteobacterium; assembly: GCA_963830155.1. Classification (GTDB taxonomy): domain Bacteria; phylum Desulfobacterota; class DSM-4660; order Desulfatiglandales; family Desulfatiglandaceae; genus CAWHLE01. The sequence continues at coordinate 17,706 of CAWHLE010000011.1, forward strand.
ATATTCGAATTCCCGGTTTGATTTTCGACCCGGGGTCACGATGGAGGCCAGATGGACGACGGTGTCGATGCCATAGGTCTTGAATGCATCCACCAATTGGGGCGAGCGCACGTCCGTGGTCACGTAGTGAATACCCGGGTGTCGATCCGCCACCGTCGTTTCCCGAACATCCGCCGCCACGACCCTCTCGATACCCTCCCTGTGTTCAGCCAGGGCCTCCATGAGCTGACATCCGATATAACCTCCTGCACCGGTTACAAAGACCGACCTTCGTTTATGGCTTATGGCATTCAATCTGCTCTACCCCTCTTGGAGCACGGTCGGCGGTCGGCGGGACCAGAAGGTCGCCACAGATAAACCGGAAATGATGTGCCAGATGCCCCACCACGCGGCGATAATCGCCATTCCCCCCAGGCCCTCGAAAAAATTGAAGATCAACACGAGCCCTAGGGCCGAGTTCTGGATGCCCACTTCGATGGCCACAGCCCGCACGTCCCTCGCTTCCAGGCCGAAAAGGCGGCCGGAGAAATAGCCCAGGCTGAGCGCAAGTGCGTTGTGGGCGAAAACCACAAACACGACGAATCCGATGACATGGAGGAAGATCTCCCAGTTGGCCTTGAGGGCGAGCGCCACAAAAGTAATGAAAATCAGAAACGAGATCACCCTGAACGGCTTCCGCACTTTGCCGGCGAGGGATGGAAAAATCCGTGAGAGCAGCAGTCCCACGCAGAGCGGAATTCCCAGAATCACGAAGATGGTGGTGAAGACATCCAGGGGGCTGAGGCTCACTTGGCGCAGAATCGGGGCCGTGGCCGGATTGAGGCTGCCCCAGAGGGAAAGGTTGAGAGGGGTCATGACCACGGCTGCGGCGGTGGAAACAGCGGTCATGCTCACGGAGATGGCCGTATTTCCTCGTGCGAGATAGGTCATGATGTTTGAGAGATTGCCACCCGGGCAGGCGGCGATGAGAATCATACCGAGAGCAATCGAAGGGCTTGGGCGCAAGACAAGGGTCAATAGAAACGTGAAGGCGGGCAGTAGCACGAACTGGGCCCCGAGGCCGATGGCCGGGGCCTTGGGCGAAGTGATGATCCTCTTGAAATCGGCCAGTTTCAAGTCCAGTGCGACCCCCAACATCATGAGACCGATGGCACCGTTCAGTGCCACAAGCGATTGAGGACTGAAGTTGAGCCGTATCTGGTCGACCGTCGTGGCATCCATATCACTTCCCCGATGGTTCCTGGTGCATGGCCTTGAAATGCAGGAGCCCCGGCGCCCACATGTGCTTGACCGGATCCACGTCCACATGGATCACTGAACATCGGCCCGATGCAAGGGATCGTTCAATGGCGGGCCGCAATCCATCCGGACCTGCGACCCGCTCGCCGTGTGCCCCCATGGCCTGGGCCAGTTTATCGAATTCGATCTCGCCGAGATCCGTGTTGATCGTCTCATCGGGTCCAAGGGTCTTTTTGACCATGGTCTTGAAGGGCTTCAAGGCAAACTGCTGGTTGATCTTGACCATGCCCCATTGTTTGTCGCAGCAGACCAGAAAGATGACCTTCAGGTTGTTTCGAACCGCCGTTTCAACTTCCTGGGGATGAAAGCCGAAGGCCCCGTCCCCGATGATGCAGTAGACCTGTTTGTCAGGCCGTGCCACGGCTGCACCCAGCGCCTGGCCTACGCCCGCCCCGAGCATTCCGAAATGGTGGGTTGAGAGCTGGGTATTGGGCACGCGGATCTGATGATAAAAATTCCCCCAGACGGCCGTGTTTCCGCCGTCGAACACGATCACGGCATCATCCTCGAAGGCTTCCTGACACACTCTGGCCACGTGGGCCGTGTTCATGGGCGTCGATTGGTCCTTGAGCTTTTCATCCAGCTTCGCCCGGTCCTTGTCCCGCTGTTCCGAAAGTTTGGCCACCCTTTCCTGCCGCGGCTTGATTCCTATCTCCGATTCCATCCCGCGAAGCCGTTCGATCAGTTGACGGAGGAACACTTTGACGTCGCTCAGTATAGCCAGGTCTGCGGGCCGGTTACATCCCAGGACCTCTTCGTCGATATCCACCTGGATCAATGGTTGTTGATCGGGTAATCGCCAGTATGGGGCCTTGCCCCACCAGTCTGTCTCGCCCACCCGTGATCCCAGGCACAGGACCAGATCGGCATCATTTCGGAGCTCGTTACAGGCCTTCACATGGATCATGGGCCAGGAAAGGGCCGAGGTCTCAGGGAGCACGCCCCGGGCCGACCAGGAGGTGGTCACCGGTGCGTGCAGCAGCGTCGCTGTCTGAGCGAGCTCGTCGTAAGCCCCGGCATGGATAATGCCGCTGCCCGCATGGATGATGGGTAGTTGGGCCTTGACGAGCATCTGGGCGGCCCGGTCCACCTGTGCAGGGTCAGGGCATAGGGGTTCGACCCGACGATACTGGTGCGGCGCCCAGAGACCCGGCATCTTTTCCTTGCCGTTCATGATGTTCTCGGGCACATCCAGGTGAACCACGCCGGGCCGCCCTCGATAGCTGATCCGAAGCGCCCGCCTCATGAGCTCGCCGATGCGGGCAAAATCCGAAACCGCGCCGGACCATTTTGCCATGGGCTTGATGACGGCCACCTGATTGAAATACTGGTAGGCCCCTCCCCTGTCCGGGTATATGATCCCCAGGCGGCGGGAACTGGTGAGGAGGAGAACGCGGTTGCCCTCAGCGTTTTCGGCCGGAAGGGCAGAGAGGACATTGGCCACCCCCGGGCCGCTGCTGGCGATACAGACCCCCAGCCGGCCGGTGAGCCTGGCATAGGCCCCCGCCATATGGGCGGCCGTGGCCTCGTGACGGGGCGTGATAAGATCAATCCCGTGACGTCCAAAGCTTGAGTAAAGCCCGAAGTAGGTCCCGTCAATGATGCCGAATACCTTCTCCACCCCTTCTTCTTTGAGCATCATGGCGATGAGCTCACCGCCGGTCATGGTCGTCATGGGTTTCTCCTCTTCAGCTGCCTAAAAAAACGAACCTCTTTTGATAAATCTTTCTCTATTTGTCTTCTCTCTGTGTGATATGAACTCTTCTTGGCATTTTCTTTTGCCCTGTAACACGCCTGGCTACGGCACAGCCAGGTGTCTCGCCACCAGCCCCGAGGACCGGTTGTGAAAATAAATCCATATCCATGCCCGCTGACGACACATTGAGGTAAGGACGAACTTATCGAAGGGCAGTTGCTTGCAAGTCTCCTTCGGCATGGGGGTATGAGGGACCGGCCAATCCCTACAATGAGTTCTCCAGAAGTGTCAACTCCTTTTCGGAGCTTGCTCATAGCTCTTGTGGTAAAAATCCTTTTTAGGCAAGATGGAGTGGTCCCCCCACTTCTCAGGCAAGGGACACAGAGAACAGGAGGCCTTTGAATCCGAATGCAGTGCTTGGCAAACATCTCCCGTTTCCTGGGCCTCCAGCGAAGCATGCTCGGCATGCTCGGCATGGTCATCCTCCTTGGCATGGGCGAGCGCATGGCGGAACGGTTCCTGCCCATCTACCTCATGGCCCTGGGCGGTGGGGCCATGTCCATCGGCCTTCTCAATGGCCTCGATAACCTCCTCTCCGCCCTCTACTCCTTTCCGGGCGGCTACCTCTCGGACCGCATCGGCTTTAAGCGGGCCCTGTTCCTGTTCAATCTCGTCGCCATGGTGGGGTTCTTGGTGGTGATCCTGATCCCGGCCTGGCAGGCCGTTCTGGTCGGCGCCGTTTTCTTCCTCTCATGGACGGCCATATCCCTCCCGGCCACCATGAGCCTCGTTTCCAGGGTGCTGCCGGCCAACAAGCGCACCATGGGCGTTTCCATGCACTCCCTCGTCAGACGGTTTCCCATGGCCCTTGGACCCGTCCTGGGCGGCCTTTGCATTGGCACCTGGGGAGAGCGGGACGGGGTCCGCGTGGCCTTCGTGGCAGCCTTTTTGCTTGCCGCCCTGTCTGCCCTGCTCCAGCAGCGCTTGATTGAAGAGCCCCCTGCCCTTTCGTCGGAAGAGGATTGCGAAATCAAACCCGAGAGGAACCCCGCCCGGCTGTTCGCCATGATGAGCCCATTGCTCAAACGGCTGCTCGTCTCGGACATTCTGGTCCGGTTCTGCGAGCAGATCCCCTATGCGTTCGTGGTGGTCTGGGCCATGAAGACCATAGCCGAGACCCGTCACGGCGCTCCAATTCGGCCTTCTCACCACCATTGAAATGGCGACGGCCGTCCTAATCTACATCCCGGTCGCCCACCTGGCCGACCGGACCAGCAAAAAGCCGTTCGTTGTGGTGACGTTCAGTTTCTTCACGCTTTTCCCGCTGGCCCTCCCCTTCTGTCACTCTTTTGCCTGGCTGGTCCCCGCCTTTATCCTCCGGGGCCTCAAGGAGTTCGGTGAGCCCACGCGCAAGGCCCTGATCATGGAGCTAGCCCCTGAGAGCTGCAAGGCCGGGATGTTCGGGCTCTACTACCTCATCCGAGACGTGTTCGTCTCCGTTGCCGCCTTTGGCGGCGCCTTCTTGTGGCAGATCAGCCCGGCGACGAACTTCCTCTCGGCATTCTGCTTCGGCCTTCTCGGGACGCTGGCTTTCGCCCTGTGGGGCCAGGACCTTTCCAAAGGGACAGGTCCATGAAGTCGCGATTACCTCGGTTATGCCGTTCGACCGCAACGGTTCAAACGCTACCCACTTTGCCCACTTCACGGCCGCAACGGTTGCTGACCCAAACCTATGCATATGATCATCCCGACTGGTCCATTTTCATTTAGCTACCGGGTCCATAGCGTGCTAAGATTAAAAATTGTTTTAGACTTCCGCCACCCATACCAGGTGTTCATCTTATGCGCGACTTGATCTGCTACTGCTTTGGCTATTCCAGGCAAGACATCGAAGACGATCTCTCCAAAAACGGGCGCTCTCTGATCATCGAGCAGATCATGGCGGAAAAGAAGGCCGGGGCCTGCGACTGTGCCAACCGCAACCCCAAGGGTAGATGATGCCTGTCCGATGTCCACCAGGTGGTGGAAACGGTCAAGGGAATCAAAAGGCTTCTTTAACGGGATGAAGATATTAAACATGGATGACAATGGTTCGAACCATGCCTATCCGGTTGGCACAGGCTCGTCTGATTCCGCAGGATTCGAGAGATCACCACCCTGAACATGGGACGGGCATTCGGACATCTTTAGTGCCACCGGCTACGCTCCAGATGGCGAGCGCAAGCCGTCTCGTCAGGGAAAAGATGCTGAAACTTCAACATATTCCGAGGGCAATTCGACATGCGCAGGATCATACCCCAAGCACCAACCTGTGCTATCCGGATAGGCATGGTTCGAACTTATTGGACGGGGCCCGAAAAGTGCGGAGCGTTGCCCTCGCAGGAGATTTAGGGGGCCAGGGTATTAAACCATAAGAAAACCGCGGTGGGGATTTTGAAAGGAGGACTGTATGGCCTATGAAGGATTCGATTTAACCCAGAAAACAACCATCGTCACGGGGGCTGGTACCGGTATCGGAAAGGCCATAGCCGTGGGCTTGGCCCAAGCGGGTGCTGATGTGGTTCTCATTGGCCGGAGGCTAGAACCGCTTCAGAAAGCCGAAAAGGAGGTGACAGCCGAGGGTGGGAACGCCTTGGTGCTGCAGGGTGACATCTCGGATCTCACATTCCATTCTCAAGTCGTCTCTCAGACACTTAAGCGTTTCGGGAAGATCGATGTCCTCTTCAATAATGCGGCGGTGCTGTTTAAGAGCCCCATCGAGGAGACCACAGAAGAAATCTGGGACACCACCATGAACATCAATCTCAAGGGCAACTTTTTCCTCGCCCTGGCCGTGGGCCGGGAAATGATCAGGCGGAAAAAAGGGAAGATTATCAATATCCTTTCCAATTGCAGTTTTGTGGCCGAACACGGTATCGGCACGTACTGTGTGAGCAAAGGTGGGTTACTCATGACGACCCGGTGCCTGGCCACGGAGTGGGGTCCTTACGGCATCCAGGTAAACGGCATCGGACCGGCCTTTGTGCGGACTCCCATGAATGACCCGGTGCTGGCCGATCCCCACTTCGTGCAATGGAGCACCAATCGGATTCCTCTCCACCGCATGGGGCAGCCAAATGAGATGGCGGGCGCGGCCATCTACATGGCTTCAGACGCCTCCAGCTTCGTTAACGGTGCCGTGCTGATGGTGGACGGAGGATTCACCGCCTGTTGATACATATAATGATAGAGGTGCATTCGTGAAAAAGCGATGGCTTATTCTGGGGGGAGTGGTTGTTTTTGGCTCAGCGGGTTTGTGGGTGAGGTCTCAGGGCGGAAACGGAACCCATGAGCAGGCATTCAGATTGGCCCCCATAAGCCGCGGGAGTATCAAGGCCTCCGTATCCTCCAGCGGGACATTGAATCCGCTCAATACGGTCAAAGTGGGCAGCCAGGTTTCAGGGATCATCAAAGAATTGTACGCGGATTTCAACACAGTGGTCCGCCGCGATAAAGTCATCGCCCTGATCGACCCTGCCTTCTACGAAGCTCAGCTCGAGCAGGCCAAGGCCCAGTTGTTAATGGCCAAAGCGCAAGACCTGGAGAACCAGAGAAATATCCTCGCCACTGAGGCAGCGATCGACAGCGCCAGGGCCCAACTCAACGCCGCCGCGGCGACCCAGCGGGAGGCCGAGCTGAATTATCAGCGCTATCAAAGCCTTGATAAAAAAGAGGCCATTTCCAAATCCAACCTGGATGCCGCCCTGGCCAAGAGAGATAATGCTCAGGGCGCACTGGAGATGGCGGAGGCCCAGGTAAAAACGGCCAAGGCCAACCTTAATAAATCCCTTGCCCAGAAGGAGGGCTCCAAAGCGCTCATTGCCCAGCGCGAAGCCGCCCTTCACCTCGCTGAAATTCAGTTACGCTATTGCACGATCCAATCACCCATCGATGGCATTGTGATTTCCCGTCAGGTGGATATGGGCCAAACCGTCGCCGCCAGCCTGCAATCGCCAATCCTTTTTACCATTGCCGAAGATCTGTCCCGGATGCAGGTGGAGGCCGATGTGAGTGAGGCCGATGTGGGACAGATCCAGCCGGACCAAGATGTGGAATTCACTGTGGATGCCTTCCCCGATAAAAAATTCAAGGCCAAGGTACGGCAGGTCAGAAACGCCGCGAACAGCACCCAGAATGTCGTCACCTACACGATCGTTGCCGATGTGCAGAATGAATCCCTGCTCCTGAGGCCCGGTATGACAGCCAATGTGACGATTATTGTGGCGGAGGTGAGCGATGCCCTTAAAGTCCCCAATGCCGCCCTTCGCTTCAAGCCCCCCAGTGAAAGCCAGGCGGAAAGCACACAAAAAACGGTGCCCATCAGGGAACGACCTACCTTTAAGAACGCGGTAGAGAAAATCGGGCTTAATGCTGCCCAGGCAGATCAGTTTGAAGCATTTATTAAGAGCGCAGGGGCTAAGCTCAAAGCGGCCTATGGGCTTCCGGAAGACCAAAGGGATATTACACAGGCCTGGAAAAATTTTTATGTTGAAATCAATCAAAAACTCTATGGGATTTTGCGAGGAGATCAATATGAGAGATTCAAGGTTTACATTGATGATCTCAAGACCACGCTTGAAAAACGCAAGAGCAATAAAAAACTGAAGCCGGCAAAGGTTTATGTCTTGGATGAAGAAGGTCGGCCGGAGGTCCGCAATGTCATGGCCGGCGTGACCGATGAGACACAGACCCAGATTCTGACCGAGGAGCTCAAAGAGGGCAATAACGTCATCGTTGGCATCGCCTTTGATGCGGGTGGCGCCAAAAAAGGGCGGTCCAGCATTCTTTCCGCCATCATAGGAGATAGGAACCGCTGATGGAAGCCCCCGTGATTCGATTCCGTGGCGCCTGGAAGACCTACCCCATGGCAGGTGAAAGGGTTGATGCCTTAAAAGGCGTGGACGTGAATATCCGCGGCGGTGAATTCGTTGCCATCATGGGGCCATCCGGCTCCGGTAAATCCACCATGATGCATATTGCCGGACTGCTCGACAGCCTGACGGGAGGTGTTTACGAGCTTGAAGGCGAGGACGTCTCAGCCATCTCCAGGGCCAAGCGGGCCGACATCAGAAATCGTAAGATCGGGTTCATTTTTCAGAGCTTTAACCTGCTCTCCCGTTGCACCGCCCTGGAAAATGTTGAGCTCCCCATGTTGTATCATCGGCCGGCCATACCCGATCGGAAAGAAAAGGCCATGGAGGCCCTTCGGATGGTGGGCACGGAAGGCCGCGCCGCGCATCTGCCGGCCCAGCTCTCCGGCGGACAACAGCAACGGGTGGCCATTGCCAGGGCACTGGTCAATCAGCCCTCGCTCATTCTTGCCGACGAGCCGACCGGTAACCTGGACACCCGCACAGGCCAGGACATCATGGGTGTGCTTGCAACCCTTCATGAGCAAGGTATCACCATTATTGTCGTCACCCATGATCCGGAGGTGGGGCAGGCGGCGCATCGGCGAATCAAACTACGCGACGGCTTGATCGAACAGGATGAGGTGAACTGATATGGGTATCTGGTTGACCGTCATCCAGTTGGCTGTTAGGGCCCTTCTGGCCTACAAGGTCAGGAGTCTTTTGACCATGCTGGGGATCATTATCGGGATCGGATCGGTGATTGTGATGATCAGCGTAGGGCGCGGCGCCAACGCAAGCATCCAGGATCAGATCCACAGCCTGGGTTCAAATATGCTGATGGTTTTTTCGGGATCTGCGAGGACCGGCGGGGTTCGATCAGGTTATGGAACGAAGCCCACGCTCTATATCGCCGATGCAGAGGCCATGAAAAGGGATTGCCCGGCCGTTTTGAATGTGTGCCATGCAACGATCCAAAACGAGCAAATCGTTTCCGGCAAGAAGAATTGGGGGGCCAGAATATACGGCACGACCGACGCGTATACGGTCGTTCGGGACTGGCCCCTGATGACCGGCGAATTCATGACCGAGCAACATGTTCGATCGGCCGCAAACGTTGTGGTTCTGGGCTCGGCCGTATATGAAAATCTATTTGAACCCGGTGCGGATGCCATCGGACAAATGATCCGTATCAAGAACGTTCCCTTTCGAATCATCGGTGTCCTCTCTTCCAAAGGTCGAACGCCCAATGGTCAGGACCAGGACGATGCGGCCTTTATCCCTTACACGACCATGGAACGAAAGCTTGCCGGCCAGCGACTGCCGGGGTTGGTCCATTTTATTCTGGTCTCGGCCCAGTCCGGGGAACTGGTCGAGGAGGCGAAACGGGAAGTGGAAGAACTTCTCCGGCAAAGACATCATATTCTTCCGCCGGCCGATGATGACTTTACCGTGCGAACCCTGGATGAGTTCGCAGACATGGCCGGTAAAACCACCGATATCATGACCTGGCTCCTGACGGCCGTCGCCGCCATCAGCCTTCTTGTGGGCGGAATCGGGATCATGAACATTATGCTCGTCTCGGTGACGGAGCGGACCCGCGAGATCGGTATCCGTATGGCCGTAGGGGCCAGAGAAAGCGATGTGCTCATCCAGTTTCTGGTTGAGGCCATGGTCATCAGCATCGCCGGTGGCATCATGGGCACGATCGTGGGGGTTACCGCCTCCAAGCTCATCGCGCAGTTGGCCGGCTGGCTCATCATAGTCTCGGTCGATTCGATCCTGTTGGCCACCATTTTCTCCGGAATGGTGGGCATATTCTTCGGCTTTTACCCGGCCCGAAAGGCATCCAACCTGGACCCCATCCAGGCGCTGAGGCATGAATAAGGAAGTTCAAGAATATCTGTCCCGTCCTGTTCCCTGACCCCCGCCGAGGTGCCCCTCTGGCGAGGCTTTCTCAATTGCCCGCCTTTGGAGCAATTGGGTTGACAATTGGCTCGATTTTGTCTCAAAAAGAATGCAGTCTTAGCGCTTGTGGCATGTCTCTGCCGGAAGGAGCCAACTGCAGGCGCAGACCACTGTTAAGAGGGGCCTCGGCTTTCCGGTTTATTCGGGTCTGGAAGGGAAGGTCTCGGGAATAACCTCGATAAGGAGATAGCCATCATGTTGAACGATACGTTTCATGCGCCACGCGATTTGGGCCACGCATGCGCCCTGCTGTCCGAGCTTGGTGATAAGGGGACCATCATAGCGGGCGGCACCGACCTGATGGCGCGGTTCAACCGCCACAGGAGAAACCGTGACTTGGTCCTGGTCTGTGTGAACAAGCTGGGCCTGGATTTCATCAAAGAGGCTGACGGCCAGGTCGTTATCGGCGCCTGTGCCACGCTCGCGGAAATAATCGACTCTCCCGTGGTTCGGGAGAAATTACCCCTGATGGCCAGGGCTTGCGAAGACATGGCGTCCTGCGCCGTTCGAAACGCCGCAACCCTTGGAGGGAACCTGGTGACCAATGCCAGAAATGCGGACGGCGTCGCCGCCCTCATGGCGTTGGGGGCCGTGGTGGTCACCGCCTCGACCCATGGTGAAACCAGGATGCCGATCGAAAAGTTCATCCTGGCCCCCAAGAAGGCAAAGCTTGGCAACGGCGGCATCGTCAAACAGTTCGAGATTCCAACCTGACACGGTCGAGAAGTGGGGATGGGAGAAATGAAGCAGAGACAAGGTGAAAGCAGAAGCATCCTGTCCGTGGCTGTTCGGGCAAAGATGGATGCCAACACCTGCATGCGCATCCGCTTGGTTCTCGGCGCCATGGCCGCCCATCCTTTCGTGTCCAAGACGGCGGTGGAGGTCCTGGAGGGCAGAGCATTGACCCCGGAACTCGTGGACCGGGTGGCGGATCAGATCATCTCTGAAACCGATGCCGGGACCGACACACGGGCGACCGCCTGGTACAGGGAAAGGGCTGCGCGCGTACTGGTGCGGCGTGTTCTTAACCAAATCTCATAATGGAGTCGAAAAATGCCCCTGCTCGAAATTAACGTTAATGGAAGGACACACAAGGTGGTGGTTGATGCGACAACCAGCCTCCTGACCGTGCTCAGGGAGCAGTTACACATCACCGGTCCCAAAGTGGGTTGCGAAACCGGGGATTGCGGCGCCTGTTCAGTGCTGGTGAACGGCACCCTGAGGCGCGCCTGCCTCACCAACGCCATGACCGTCCACGACTCAGAGATCACAACGGTCGAAGGCGTCGGCGGTTCAGGCGGCTTGCACGCCGTCCAAAAGGCCTTCTACGAAAACCACGCCTCCCAGTGCGGGTATTGCACACCCGGGATGATCATGGCCTCCAAGGCGCTGTTGGATAAAAATCCCCACCCCACCGAGATGGAAATCAAGGAGGCCCTGTCAGGCAACCTGTGCCGTTGTGGAAGCTACGTGAACATCATAAAAGCGGTGGAGGGCGCCGCCGAGAAGATGGCCGATGCCGGAGGGAACCGATGACCTTCAAGAACATAGGAAAGAGCAAACTGCGATATAACGCCTGGACCATGTGACGGGTCAGGCCAAGTACATCGATGACATTTTTATCCCGGGGACCCTGGCTGTAAAGGCATTGCGCAGCCCGGTGCACAAGGGGAACATCCGAAAGCTCGACATCTCCAGGGCTGAGAAACTCCCGGGGGTGCACGGGGTGATCACCGCTGCGGACGTGCCGTGCAACAGCTACGGGTATCTGACACTGGACCAGCCGGTGTTGGCTGAAAAGGCGGTGCGTTACATGGGCGAACCGATCGCGGCGGTGGCCGCCGACACGGTGGAGATCGCCAACGAGGCACTGGACCTGATCGACCTGGACATCGAGCAGGAAACCCCCGTTTTCGATCCCCTCGAGGCCATGAAACCCGATGCGCCCAAGGTGCGTCCGGAGGGAAATGTCTTGATGGTGGACAAGCGCCCTTACCGGTTGGTCTACAACGGCGACATCGAAAAGGGATTTGCCCAGGCGGACGTAATCGTCGAGAACACCTTCTTTTTTCCGTCCCAGGAGCATGCACCCATAGAAACCCAGGTCAGCCTGGCCGTGCCTGAAAAGGACAGCAGGCTGACCATCTACACGGTTACCCAGGGGATGTACTTTCTTCTGAGACAGCTCCAGCGCATTCTCGGGCAGGGCGAAGACCTGATCCACCGGTGGGCCGATCGGATGCAGTACGCCGCCTCCCGCCACCACGGACACCTGGGCTTTTGTGACATCAAATACGTGGGCGGCAACGTGGGGGGCGCCTTTGGCGGCAAGACCGAACTTCACGCCGATGCCATCGCCGCCCTGATGGCCCTCAAGACGGGCAGGCCCTGCAAGTGGCGCTGGACCCGCGAAGAGGAGATGCTTTACTCGCTCCGGCACAGCCCGTGGCGTATGACCTTCAAGGACGGTGTCAAGAAGGACGGCCGCATTGTGGCCCGCCAGGTTTTCAGCATCCACGATGCCGGGGCCTACACGGGGATGAGCTCATATGTGGTGGACAAGCACGCCTATTATGTGGCCGGGCCCTATTACTTGCCCAACGTGGAAGTAAAGTGCTCGGTGGTTTACACCAACAAGGTCCCCACCGGTGCAATCCGTGGTTTTGGCGTCACGCCGGGCACCTACGGTTGCGAAATCCAGATGGACATGATCGCCGAAAGACTGGGCATGGACCCCTGGGAGCTCCGGTTCGTTAACGCCATGCGAAACAAGGACCAAATGGCGACCCGCACGAAACTCGACAGTGTGTATCTGATAGAAACCATGCAGAAACTGGCCGAAATCTCAAATCACCCAATGGACGAAAAATACGCCGCCTTAACTTCCGACCCGAGGGAGGCATAACATGAAGAAGCGGGGAAAAGGCATCGCCGTCGCGTTCTATCCCACCGGAATGGGGGGCGGGGGCGACTTTACCAACGCCATCGTCAAGATCAAGCCCGACGGCACCGCGGACCTTATCATCGGGACCGTGGAGCTGGGGCAGGGCGCCAGCACGGTGCTGACCCAGATGGTGGCCGAAGTGCTGGGCATCGAGTACGAGCAGGTCAAGTTCATCAACGACAACACGGACACCTGCCCCATCTGCTTCGGTACCTTTGCCAGTCGGGTCACCTACTATGCCGGAAACGCCGCCGTGATAGCGGCCACCAACGCCCGCGAGAAGCTGTTTGAAATCGCGTCCCCGGATCTGGATGCCCCGACCGAAATGCTCGAGGCGGTGGACCGGACGATCCGTATCAAAGGCCAGCCGGGAAAGGCTCTTCCCATCGGGCAGGTGGCCACGAAAGGGCTGTACGAGCTCCACGAGTTCGTGATTGGGACAGGGACCTTCGGTAGGCCCAGGACGATTCCAGATCCTGAAACCGGGGCCTGCGACCCCCTGGCCACCATGGCCTGGGCGGCAACGCAAATCGAGGTGGAGGTGGACACCGAAACCGGCGTGGTGACAGTCATCGACAGCAAGAGCGCTTACGACGTGGGAAAGGCCATCAACCCCGAGCTGGCCAGGCTGCAGGTCGAAGGCGGCGCCATCATGGGCATGAGCTGGGCCACGTTGGAAAACCTATACCCCCATTATCCGCTCCCCAATTTCCAGCCCCGATCCTTTGGTCAATACACGATCGCCACGACCATGGATGTTCCAAGCATAGAGACGATCATGCTGGAGTGCCCATCGACCGGGGGGCCGTTTGGCGCCAAGGGTATCGGCGAAATGACGGCCAACCCGCCGTCGCCGGCCGTAGTGAACGCGGTCCACGACGCCATCGGCGTGTGGATCACGGACATTCCCATCACTCCCGAAAAGGTGCTCCGGGCGCTGGAAGAAAAGGAAAAGGCCCAAGCTTCTGCTAAGTAGGAGTGGAGAGCGATTTAAAGAAGAAGTACGAATGATGGTATAAGTGCTCGGTCTATTTTTCAGTACAAGAAGCCGCCAAAATCTGAAGGCAAAGGAAAGATCAAGGGCCCAGACTTCTCAGAGTATGCCGGGCGGGCAGAAAAGAGCCGTGTTTTTCGAAACCCCGCGAGCCCTGAGGCTCTGCGTGAGGCATTCTTTTCGTTTCGTACAGCGATATTGCAATTGAAGCCCTTTCATGACAGGTTTCGAGGCCATGGCCTGCCCTTCCGCTTTTTACCATGCACCTGGTACCTTGCACCTTGTACCTGGTCTTCATCTCTTTGACCCTTCCCCCACTGATTACTGATAACTGATTACTGTCAGTTCAAGAGCCCTCCCCCGCCCCTTCTCCCAACATTCAGTTTAAGCAACAATCATCCAGAAATCGTTGTTTTCGATTCCCGCGAGCAGCAGCCAACGCACAGTTTCGCTGGGACCCGGAGGAAGACCAAAGATGAGAATAAGTTGGCTGACAGCTGAGCGTCCGCCAACAATCGGCGGACTGAAAGCTTCATCTGGAAATTCCCGATTCATGGATGCCACAAAAAATCTTGACACCCCAGACCCTTCAGAACCATATTTTTGCCAATAACGCAGGGATACCCCAACCTGTTCCAACCATCAGAACCCATGCTCAGGCGTTGCGCTAAGGCGCTCATGGGATTTTTCGGGGAGCCTGTGATGTCCTATCCGACCTCTGAGCTGGGATCTCTGACCTCTGGTTATTACGAGACCTCTGATCTTGTATACTTGACCTTGCGCTTTCAGGAGCCGAATCTTGAACAAGCCGTTCAAGCAGACATTCCCCGTACCAGAGATTGCAAAGCAGCCATTAAGCCCCTGCTCGACTCTGAGGAGGGACAATTTCTGGACCGAAAAATGCTGGTTAACTCAGCGTCCGACTGATACAATTTGAACCTGCTGCCCAAGAGAGGTCAAATGGCTAAAAGTACAAAAAACGAGGACCAATCCGGTGTTGATAAGGGATTGATCGCCATGTTCATAAAGATGTCGCCCGAGGATCGATTGAGGGCCAACGATAACGCGTTTCGTACAATTCTGGAGTTGAGAGATGCTTACAGGCGGCGGAAGACCAACAAGCGCAAGCCTAAGTGAAGTTCTTGAGGGACTCCTAGGGGCAGGCGTCGATTTTATTCTGGTCGGAGGCCTTGCAGCCGTAATCCAAGGAGCACCAGTTACAACAATGGATGTGGACATCGTTCACAATAAATCTCCCGAAAATGTAGCCAAGCTACTTGCGTTTCTTAACTCGGTCGACGCATTTTATCGTCGCTTAGACGACAAGTTGATTGAGCCGAAAGAGAGCGACCTAGCGGGGGGAGGTCATGCGCTTTTTACGACCCGGCTCGGACCTCTAGATGCCTTGGCCGTTATTGAGGGGGGAAGATCCTATGGGGACCTCCTTGACCACACCGTAGAAATTGAGTTCAGGGGCCACACCCTTCGAGTCCTGGATCTTAAGATGTTGATCCAACTTAAGAGAGGTTCCACAGATCCCAAAGACAAACAGCGGCTACCTGTGCTGGAAGAGACTCTGCGACAATTGGAGGAAGAATATGGCAGCGAGGAGAACAACTTTAGGGGAAATGGCGATAACGAGTAATGCCGCCGAACATTGCTGCTGCCCTGACCGTTTTTGCGAAGGGAGCAATCTGGTTTTGTCGGACCAAGATGCGGGCGAAGCCTTTTTCACGGATGGTGCTCCAAATGGTAATCTCCGTTTGGTGACTTACCCCAAGAAGCTGCCGAAATCCTGAAGAAAGACCATAAGAGCGGGACGCCTTGTACCTTGCACCTTGTACCTGCTCTTCATCTCGACCCCTTGTAACTCCGTGTACCTGTCCCTGACCATTCTCCCTAACTATCCACTGGCTACTGGTCACTGATAACTGTCCAGCGTTTCCCGCCTTTCCCATGCACCATGCACCTTGCGCCTTGCACCCATTTTTTATCTCGACCTCAAACCTCATGAGCGCTGCTGGTGACTCCGAGCTTTTCCAACCACCAGCCCCATGGCCGGGGGCGTCGCGCCAATGCGCTCACGGGAGTTTTCGGGGAGGCTGTGATGTCAAATCCGACCTCTGAATTCCGACCTCTGACCTCTGGTTATTACGAGACCTCTGATCTTGTATACCTGACCTTGCGCTCTCAGCAGCCGACTCCAAGCCAGATTCCTGTTTCGACCAGGGGCGCATCAAACCCGAACTTCAAATCCGGCGGTATTCGTAACATATCAAGTTTCCTTCTATCTTGCGTTTTCCGGAGTTATCCAGTTAGCGAACTCCGCAATTGAGCGCCATAACCTTTGCGAACCTTTTTTTCCCCGAAAGTTATCCGGAAACCATATACTTACTTGGGCGGATCGATGGGCTGCATGAGAACGTGATGGATAGGAACTATGACAACTGCGTTTCATACTCCAATAAAGCAGGAGATTTGGTAAACACTTCTGGCGTTGAACGACTGTTCGACAACACCTGATGGAAACCCAAAGGAGCAGCACTGGGGGTTGGATCATGAAAATATGCATCCGGCGTGGCGCTAAACAGATCGGCGGCACCTGCATTGAGATCGAGTCGCAGGGAAAACGGCTGGTTCTCGACATCGGTCAGCCGCTGGACAGCCCGGATGCCGAATCGGTTGAGATGCCCCGGGTGAAAGGGCTGAAGACCTCAGATGACTCGCTCTTGGGCGTGGTGTTGTCACACCCGCATATCGACCACTATGGACTGGCGTTTCGGGTTCCGCCTTCCACACGCTTCCTCATGGGTACGGCGACTGAGCGGATTCTGGGGGCGTCCGCGATATTTACGCCATCCGAGGGGACGTTTGAGAACGTAACCCATCTTGAAAACGGTAAAACTCTCTCGCTTGGTCCCTTCAAGATCACGCCATACCTGATGGAGCATTCGGCCTATGACAGCTATGCCGTGCTTGTCGAAGGTGACGGTAAACGGATTTTCTACACAAGCGATCTGCGCGAACATGGCCGAAAGGGTTCCCTGTTCACCCGTCTGGTCGCCCACCCCCCGCGGGGCGTAGATGTTCTCCTGATGGAAGGCACCACCGTTAGCCGGAAGAATAGCGAAAAGGGGTTCCCGACCGAAAACGATCTGCAAAAAGAGTTCGAGCATATTTTTCGGCAGCCCAACTTCGAATGGTGTCTCTGGCCAGATCTTCGACAGACTTTCGAGCGTCCTCGCTCCGCACTTGACGTGGGGAACTGGCTTTAGTGGTTTCACACTCTCTGGGGAAATGTTTAGATCTGGCGCGGACGCCGTCGTCTTATATTACGACTCTCCCTGGAATCACGAACGTTCCATTCTTGTAACAGCCGGCATTGGTCCAGCTGGAACACAGGCTGGTGCACAAATGTTAACCCAGTGGCCTACGATTATACCGAGTCGCAGACAAAGGAAAGCGAGACGGTTTGTCGCGGCAGTCAGTTACGCGGGTGCTGTGCAGCTTCCGCGTCTGCGTCGGTTCGTTGAATTGGATTGACTTGACTTGTGTCACACATATTACTGTCAGCTGTTGCCGTCTAAGCGGGTAACCGGGGGATTTTCTCCCCAGTCCCCACACCACCCGGCGTGCGGGTCCGCACCGGGCGGTTCCCAGAGCATGCCGAGCCGTAGCCGGGCGTTCAGTGGCCCCAAGCTGTTCTTTGACAAACCGCAAGGGATCATTGGGATCGGGCAGTTCAATGCCGCGCCGCCAGGACACTCATCCGGTCGGATTCATTGTGCCAGACGAGCACATTGGCTCCCCTTACCTGCTCTGAGTTCGGCCCTTCACCGTGTCCCCCCGATTAAAGGAGGCGTTAGGCTACTATGGCCTCGGCTGACTTCTGCTCGATCACGCCGGGGATTGCTCCCTGGCGCGCCGTGTGCGCCTGGTTGTTTGCTGCCCTGTTCGCTCGCAGGGGTGGCAGCCCTTCCCCTGCGCCCAGGCTTGTTTCACCAGTGGCCTGACTGGTCGTTTTCTTCACCATGCGCCATACGGCCATGTCGGGCAGATCTCCCCGGATAAGGACGTGAACTGTTGCTGCACAACCGCGGCATTTACCCTATCTCTTGAATCCAGGGTTTCGTTATGTGGTGCTAACTTACCCGGAGACTGGGCCTTGTATGCCATTTCTGTTCGTCGGCTCACAGCTTTGCCTGAGGCTTCCTTCAGACGGTCCCTCACGGTTCCGCCCTTGCCTTCGGCTAGTACTTATCTTGATGATATCAACCACTAACCGGATTCACGTACAGGGGACTTTCACCCCATTAGTTCACGCCCATGCCGGGCGTACACCGCATTTTTTCAGCGGATCGGCAAAGCCGCCCGCTGAAAATGGCGTTATGAGGTGACTACTGACAAAGAGAATACCATTCATGGATTCCGCAATTTTTTCGCTGAAAATGGTATATGATGCTGTGAATGAGCAAATGATCGGAATAAAAGGTAACCAATTCAAATCGAATCACATGCTTCTGAAAGACAGGCTTGGGAAAGAATACCTCGTTTCTGAAATTAACCTTGAGGATTGTATAAAAAGTGAACACATCATCTTTTGTTCATATTTTCCGAACAATGAAATCCCAAACGGTGAGATAGTTAGTTTTGGCGTAGCGGTTCCAATGGCTCTTTATGCTGGCATAGAATTATTCAGTGCTTTGCCAAAGCACCTTGATCAAAATTACAGAAATAAGGACACGAAAATAGGCTTTGGAAGAAACGCATAACCTCACCATTCACAAGGGTTCGTACTGGTGTGCCACTGTGGCCCATGCGCAGCCTGGTGCTAACGTGCCTTTTCCAAAGGCTTCATACTTCTTCCACCTTTGCTGGTGGAGTTACCGCAAGGATGAATATGAAAAGAGACATGGACCTCGCTCGAGAGATTTTGTTTGAGGTTGAGAAATGTGAAGACCCTTGGGGCCCAAATGAAATTCAAATTGAAGGGTATGCCGATCAACTTGTCTCATATCACATTAAACTGCTTTACCAAGCCGGCCTTGTCGAGGCTCAAGATGTATCAAGCACGGGAGACAGGGACGCCCCTAAGATTCTAAGTTGACAAAATCGCTTGATGGTGGGGGAAGCGCTGCTATCTTACTAAATTTGCGTCGCGGGCTTGAGAGTAAGAATGGTGAAGGATACCAAGGAGATCTCGAATCAATGCTGCGGGTGCCCTGCAACAGGTCGTGGTCAGGGGAATCGAAAAGGAAACAGCATTCTCTGTCGATCTCCACGGTTATGTGGCGTCTTTTGACCTGTTATGCCTTGTGGTACAATCGAAGGCACCGCAGATCCGGACACTAATTCCAGGACCGCTTTGAATCCATCCTGTGCCAGAAGGATGTCTACCTCCTGAAACTGGTAGGCTACATCCGCCCTCACCCTGTTAAATTCCCGGCCGGAAGGCCAAATTACAGCGTAAACCCGCTCCGCACGCGCCTTGTGGAGGACCTTGATGAACTGGGCCGGTACGCATATGGCGGCCACAGCGTAGTGATGGGGAGGATGGAGAACCCCTGGCAGGATACGCAAGGGGTGTTGGGGACTAGATCAAATCATCCCTCCGCGATACAAATGGACCGTTTCCGACACCCTAGCCACACATATCCTGGATGAGGGTGGCATAGATCCTGGTTGCGTCGACGAGTTCCCTCACCGGAACGACATCTTTGGGGGTGTGGGCCAGGTACTCGTTACCGGGCCCACACCCCACGCAGGGAATACCGGCCCGGTTGAGGAACGTGCCGTCCACGCCGAAATACCAGGCACCCAGGTCACCTGGCGCACCGAGCACCCTCTCTTTGGCCCTGAGCATGGCCTTGACGATCGGCTCATCCGGATCGGTAAACATGGCCGGGAACCACTTGATGGATGCTACGTCGGCCTCAAATTCCGGGTCTTGCGCCTTGATCCTCAAAAATAGCTTGCGAAAGCCGTCCAATAAGCCATCTTCGGTTTCCTCCGGCAGAAAGCGCCGGTCGACGATCAGCTCACATCGATCGGGAACAATCGGCGTGAGCGCTCCCGGACTGGCGCTGATATCCAGGACCGTCACGGTCGTCTTTCCGAGGAAATGGTGTTCCGGCAAAGGGTATTCCTCCTGCAGACTGTTCATGAAACGGTTCATCTTGAAGATGGCGTTGACGCCGCCCTGGGGATAGCCGCCGTGGCTGGTGCGGCCCCTTGTCGTCACCCTGACCTCGAATTTTCCACGATGGCCCAGGTAGACCTTGAGTCCACTGGCCTCACCGCTGACCGCAAAATCCGCGCGAAGCCCTTGTTTCAAGAGATGCTTGATCCCCTCCCCCCGGGCCATCTCCTCCCGCACCACACAGGTGACCAGGACATTGCCTTTCAAAGGTAGTCCAAGTTTCTTCACGACACCGCCTGCATGGACCATGCAGGCGATGGCCCCTTTCATATCGCAGGCCCCTCGCCCATAAAGCACCCTGCCTTCATGACCGAAGGGGGTTCCGTCCATCTCCCTGCCCGAAAACGGTTCATTCATGGCACCCACATCGGCATGATCGATGTGACCGTTGAAAAGGAGGCCAGGACCGGCCCCTGCGCCTCTGATCAAGCCGGTTACGTTGAAGAGATCGTCCACCCTGACTTCGTCATAGCCCAAGGCCTCCATTTCGGACCTCACGACCTCACTCACCTCCCGCTCCTCCATACTGAGGCTCGGGGTTCGGATGAGTTTTTGGGCAAAAACCTTTAAGCGGGCTTCATCAAGGGCTTGATCGAAAAGGGTCATCCTCTCACTCCCCATATCCCATATAGGTCCAGCGATGCTGATCGGACTCACTATTCGTCTGCATCTTTAGCAGACTAACCCTTACCATGGCAACGATTTTTGCCTGTGTAAGATAGGGCACATCATATTATTATTTACCGGACAAAACGCGTAACCCAGCCCAAATGGGAACGCGAGGTGCGAATGAAGTAATGGTGAAGGGGGAGTATCTTCCGGCCCTCAACATAAGTGTGGATGAGTTGGGGGAGGGCCTGGCGAGAGAGGCTAGCGGCCGAATTCTATGGTTACAGCCTCGCCAATTAGGCCGATCTCGAGGGACAAAACAAGCGTTTTACACGATAGATGTTTTTCAAAAAATCACTGAAAACTGATGATACAGTCAGTGGCATCATGTCTCCCATTTTTGCACACCGAGGAGGACCACAGATGCCCTTCGGCCACGTCACCGCAATGACTCTCATCGCAATACTCGGCAGGGCCAAGGGTACATGAAAATATGAAAATCAGAATCTACAATAAATTTTCCGATTCATAATTTCATGTCCCGTCCCTCTTACCCTTAAATTCTCAAAAGAACGCCACCGCTATTTGCAGTGGCTGTACCAAGCCAGGAAAAGATATGGATTGAAGATTTTGAACTATATGGTCACATCCAACCACATCCACTTACTCGTTGCCGATGATGGAGACAGGGACGTCATTCCCAATTCAATGCAGTTGGTGGCTGGAAGGACAGGGCAGGAATATAATCAGAGAAAGGATCGAAAAGGGGCTTACAGGGTGAAGAGCGTCATTTGCACTTGGTAACGACGGCGGTGTTCGGAGTAGTTGACGGCAGCATTCCCATAACATATAATTCGTCGAAAATATCTTTCACACCCTCCCCGAAATCTCTGAGAAATGGCAGTTGCGGTGAACCGATTCGTTTCCGATCTGCAGCAGAATTGGGACGAGAGGCCTTTTGTCTGGACCGATAAAGAGGTCCCGCCGGGCTTGCGCCTGCCATCCACTGCGAGGGTCCTGGCGCTTGCGCCCCACCCGGATGATGCGGAAAGCGTTGCGGTGACCTGCAGTCTCCTGCTTCATTCGGGATGCGATCTTCGGTTTGCCATCGTCTGCACCAGTCCTTCCGGGGTCGAGGATGCATACGCGGCGTCATATGGGGATCGATCTCTCGGCGTCACCCTTGCGGAACGAAAGATCGCGATTCGAAAGAAGGAACAGATCGCCGCGGCAGGAAAGCTCGGGCTCTCGGAAGATAAGGTCACCTTCCTTTCCCTGGACGAAAACGAAAAGGGGGTGCTGTCCGACTCCCCGGTGGACCGGGCCCGAATCGGACATCTCCTCCAATCCACAAGCCCCGATATCGTGATCATGCCTTCAGGCAAAGACACCAACAGAACCCATGAATGGGTCTGCCGGGTCTTTCGGGAGTCGGCCCGTCTGCTCTTTGAAATGAAGAGGCGGCCCATGGTCGCGCTTTACAACGAGGATCCCAAGACCACGGATATGGGGACGGATCTGTTCGTTCTTTTCGGCGAGGAGAGTGCTCGATGGAAGTCGGCCCTCCTGCAAACCCATGATTCTCAGCAGCAGAGAAACCTGCATGTTCGCCGCTCAGGATTCGACGAGAGGATTCTCCAACTAAACCGCAGGAGGTACGATCGGTTTTCCGAGGCGGAGACCTCACGCGACTCATCCTTCGGATACGCCGAGGTATTCGAGCTAGAGCGTTTCGGGTTTTGAATGGTGTCCGTCCGCAAGTGGAAAATTATCGGATGAAGCCTTGCTGTCAGGTCCCCTACGAGCGCAACCGCTGGCCGAAGCGGCCAGTCTAATCACTTCCGATGAGAGGAGAAATAGGTATGGATTGCTTCGCGGAGATTAGAGAAATGATTGCAAAGGAGCTGGCCCTGCCAGAGAATGAAATCACGGCCGAAGCCAATCTTCAGGATGATCTGGGGGCCGATTCCCTGGGGCTCCTGAACCTGGCGGAGGCGATTTCGTCCCGTTACGGGTTTGACCTGCAGCCGGATGACATGGTCGATCTGAAAAACGTCGGTGAACTGGTAAGTCTTGTCGAATCCAGGTTATCTCCCCCGGATCGTGCCTGAAGGAGATGCGGGGCAGGCCTAGTCCGGTAAAGAGATCATCCAACCCCCACTCGTGAAAGAAGGAGCAGGCCATGGAATATCCGAGGATGAAGAAAGATTTTTCCCAGACGAAAAACGCCAACCTGCGAGATTATGCGGAGATGGTTCGCAGTTTCAAGTGGGATGATATTTCAAAGGAACTGGACTGGTTCGATCCGGTCCACATCAACATCGCTCATGTGGCCGTAGATGCGCATCTGAATACGGAGCGCCGGGACAAAAAGGCCCTCGTCTGGGAGGACAGGAAAGGGCAAATCGAGGAGTATACCTTCTCCGATCTTGCTCGATTGAGCAATCGCTTCGCCAATGTCCTGGTGAAGGAGATCGGGCTCGAAAAGGGAGAGAGGGTCTTCTTCTTTCTCGAACGCGTCCCGGAGATCTATGTGGGGATCCTGGGGACCCTCAAGGCCGGGGGGGTGATCGGTCCTCTCTTTTCGGCATTCGGGCCGGATGCGGTCAAGGATCGTCTGGCCGACAGCGGGGCAAAGGTCCTGGTGACGAGTCCCGCCCTGAAAAAGAAGATCGTGGAAATTCTTCCGGATCTGCCGGGTCTTGCAAGGACCATCCTGATCCTTCGCGGAAAAGCTGCTGAAGATTCGAAGGATCTGGTGTACGAAAAGGCCATGTCCCATGCCTCGGATTCCTTTGAGACGGTGCAAACGGGCAAGGAGGACTATGCCATCATGCACTACACCTCGGGAACGACGGGGAAGCCCAAAGGCGCCGTGCATGTGCACGAGGCGGTGGTCGGACACTACGCGACCGCGAAATACGTCCTGGATCTGCGGGAGGAGGATATCTACTGGTGCACGGCGGATCCGGGGTGGGTCACCGGAACCTCCTATGGGATGTTCGGTCCCTGGTCGAACGGCGTCACCCAGGCGGTCTATGAAGGGGGTTTCAGTTCCAGAAATTGGTACCGGTTTCTGGAAAGGCACAAGGTCACGGTCTGGTACACGGCGCCAACCGCCATCCGGATGCTGATGAAATCGGGAGAAGAACTTCCCCGGCAGTTTCGCTTCGACTCCCTGCGGTACATGTGCAGCGTTGGGGAGCCCCTCAACCCCGAAGCCGTGGTCTGGGGGCAGAAGATCTTCGGCAAGCCTTTCCACGACAACTGGTGGCAGACGGAGACCGGATGTATCATGATCGCCAACTATCCTGTTCAGGACGTCAAACCCGGCTCCATGGGGAGACCGTTTCCCGGGATCACACCGGCCATCCTGGGTGACGACTTCAAAGAGCTGCCGAGCGGCCGGGAAGGAAACCTGGCGCTCAAACCCGGCTGGCCCTCCATGTTTCGCACCTATTGGAAAAAAGAAGATCTGTACCAATCCAGATTCAACGACGGATGGTACATCACGGGGGACAAGGCAAGAAGGGACGAAGAAGGCTATTATTGGTTTGTGGGCCGTGCAGACGATGTGATCAACACGGCCGGGCATCTGGTGGGTCCCTTCGAGGTGGAATCGGTGCTGATCGAGCATCCGGCCGTTGCAGAGGCGGGGGTCATCGGCAAACCGGACCCCATTGCCATGGAGGTGGTCAAGGCCTTCGTTTCCCTGATCGAGGGCTTCGAACCCACGGACAAACTGCGGGAGGAGCTGAGGCGCTACGTCATGAAACGGCTGAGCAGCGCCGCCGCCCCGAGGGAAATCGAATTCATCGATTCTCTCCCCAAGACCCGGAGCGGTAAGATCATGCGCCGCCTCCTGAAGGCCAAGGAACTCGGTCTGCCGCTGGGGGATACGTCCACCCTGGAAAACGATTGAAACGGAGGTATGGATCAAGATGATTAAGCCGGAGGCGTTTTTCGATTTAGCGGGCTTGTCGCACGCAGGGATCTTTTCAGGGGAGGAAAATGTCTGGGAACCGCTCGGGAGGCTTGCCGAATTCATCGCCTCGCTCTTTCCGGAGAAATGGCCGCTTGCCAATGTCACCGGATTGATCCAAAGGCCCATAGCGATCCACGGCGGCAGGCTCGTCGAGGTCGAAGCGGTGGAGGCCACAGCCAAGGGAAAGCCCAAGGCTATTCTGCATGGCGAGCTCCTGGAAGGGGCAGCGATCCTTCTTCCCGGTGCATACCTTGCCGATGACCGGATCCTGATCGGGGCGGGCACGATTGTGGAGCCGGGCACCATGATCAAGGGGCCGTCGGTGATCGGAGAGGATTGCGAGGTGCGCCAAGGCGCCTATATGCGGGGAAACTGCCTGGTGGGGAATCGATGCGTGGTGGGCCATGCCACCGAGATGAAGGGCTCCATCATGTTGGACGGGGCCAAGGCCGGCCACTTCGCCTACATCGGCGACAGCATCCTGGGTAGAGATGTGAATCTGGGCGCCGGAACCAAGCTGGCCAATCTGAGGATGATCCCCGGCTCCATCGTTCTCCGTTCAGGCAACAACCGATACGATACGGGAAGGCGCAAACTGGGGGCCATTCTGGGGGACCAAACGGAAACGGGCTGCAACGCCGTCACCTCTCCCGGAACCCTGATGGGGCCGCGCTCCATCGTATATCCTTCAATGAATGTGCCCTCCGGATGTTACCCCGCCAAGACGTATGTCACGCCCGCAAGGGGCTCGCTGCAAATCCGTTCCTTAAGGGATCACGAGAAGTAATTGTTATTGACCGGTGTTCCGCACCAGAATAAGTGGTTGAATACGATGAAGAAGGGGCCTTAGATAGAGCAATTTTGGCTCTCTTAACGATGTTTTCTGTACCGAAAAAGACTCTTTTCTGGCCGAAAAGGTCGATACAGGAGATGAAAACACCCAATTCTGGCACATTAAGACCGGGCAATCGGGAACTTACCGCGGTCCGGGACTCCGTGACGGGTCTCTCTCCCTGAGCGCCGTGTGGGTGATGGCTGCTCCCCGAAAGCTACATCCAGAAATGCCCGCTTTATGGATAGACAAAAACCTTGACATTTCATGCCATTCCAACCCATATTTGACCAAAAAGCCAATTAAGATCATAACCTTTCCGATAATGAGCATTTGTCTTCCGGCCATCCCTTGCGGAGCCGAGCTTGGAAGTTTTCGGCGAGGTTTCGATGTCATACCCGACATCTGACCGCTTATCTCTGATCTTAGTTGTCACTAAATAATGAATAATCAAAACCTTGTTGTGGCCCGACCCCCGGGGAATGCTGTCGGATCGGGGGCCGACCAATTTAGTAAGGAATAAGGAGGGAGGGAGCATGAAGGAAGCGAACATGTTGGATAGGGTTTTTCATTTTATTCTGAGGCGCTTCGTGGAGACGGGTCAGGCCCCTTTTTACACGGACCTGGCGATCGAGTTGGGGGTTTCACCCGTAGAAGGACGTAAGGCCCTTCATAACCTTTTTTCCGAAATGATCCCGGGTTGGCTTTATCCTCAAACCGATCTTATTACATCTTTTGCCCCATTCAATAATCTGCCTACCCATTACAGGCTCACTATTGACGGAGAACAGAAATGGTTCGGACAGTGAGCGTTGGAATCGCTGGCGGTCTGCTGGCTGTTCCCGGGCAAGACGGTCCTGATTGATTGTCCCTGTTTGGACTGTGGAGAGCCTATACATTTGGAAATTAGAGATGGGGAAGTATTGGTTGGCGATTCGGGCAGCATCGTGGCATATGTGTCCGTTCAATTCTGGAAGTGGTATGAAGATCTCAGTTACGCCTGAAGTACTATGAATTTCTTCCGGTCGGAAGAACACCTTCGAAGCTATGATCGCTTTGATCCTTCAACAGAGGAGGGCATCATACCGCTGCCTGACGCGGTCAAGCTTTTTTCCATACAGTATTTTAGAAGACGACTGGATCCTGACTATTTTAGCAATAGATTGAATTACAGGGCCGAGATGTTTGAAGTCCTCAAGGCGATCGGTAAGACAGGTCCCTTCTGGCATAGGCCAAAATAGGGCTTATGGGGGTGCTGCTGAAAATGGGGAGAGGAGCCTGGAGGAATGGAGATATAGAAATATAAGTTGATTATTGAAGTCCAACGTGATGACCGGCTATCCTGTCAGATACAATCGCCGCCACGCCCGTTGATGAAGGCCGAAGGATTTGAATTGGAAAGGCTAACGCGCCGAGTGGTAGCAGGAAAGAATTCTTCTGAAGTCCACAACCGCTTATCGAAGATGGGTTGATGAAAGCTATGAACCGAGGTAATCACCGGACCCCACAAAGACATTTTCAGTCTTCAAGACACCTGCTTTTGGCATGATATCCTTCGCATATCAACGGAGTGGCTTGGTGCGATTCAGCTAAAGAGCTGATTGTGGGAGTCATACGACTCCAATACGATACCTCCAAACAGCATTTATTTCTCCGAGGGGGATGATATGCGAAAGATTGAAATCAACAAGGGGGGGTCTTTTATCCGATGCACTGTTCGCTGGTGGGGGCGAACGTGTCAGGAAAGCCTAACGACCTTACCGTCGCCTGGTTCGACATGGTCAACCGCGACCCGGCCTATCTTGCTGCCGCAATAAATTAGACCCATTATTCTTAGGGAACCCAATCTCTAAGCGGCTGCAACAGGTGCGCATTCTTGCCAAGAAGCTCGATAATGATTCACTTTAATCCGTAACCCCAAAAGCAAAGGTTTCATTACTCAGGAATGGACTTACTGCATTGGGTAGCGATAGTAATAGGCCTTATTTTGTCCTGCCTTGCCGCAGTTCATGCCCTTCTTTATAAGCGAAACCCGAGCTCGGCATTGGGCTGGGTGACTGTGTGTTTGGTGTTTCCTCCAACGGGAGCGCTTCTTTACTTCCTGTTCGGCATTAACAGGGTCCGGACCCGGGCTAAGAAACTCAAAAGAGAATCGCCTTCTAAAATTGCATTTGCTGATGAAAACGCAGAAGACGGCAATGGGTACACAAAATCGCATGTAAACGTACCCATTGATTTGAACGAAATCTACAGGGTTTCAGAGGCCGTTGGCAGGCGCCCCATGGTGGGAGGGAACCGGATCGAGACGCTGCACAATGGCGAAGAGGCTTACCCTTCTATGCTCAAGGTGATTGAAAGCGCTAAAAACTCGATATTTCTTGCAACATATATCTTTGAGACCAACCGCACAGGGATGCGTTTCGTTGATGCTTTAACCCAGGCGGCTGCACGTGGCGTTGACGTTCGCGTATTGCTCGACGGCGTGGGAGAACTTTATGCGTTTCCCCGCGCCGGAACTCTGCTAAAAAAGCGAAAGGTAAACATCGGACGCTTTCTCCCGCCAACTCTTTTCCCCCCAGCCGTTCACATCAACCTGCGCAATCACCGGAAGATACTTGTGGCTGACGGACGGGTTGCATTCATAGGGGGCATGAACATAGGCGACCGCCATCTGGGCCGAAACCTGGATAACCCCTCCAGGGTCGTCGACATCCATTTCCGCATTGAAGGCCCTGTCGTTCAACAGCTACAGGATGTGTTCATCGAAGATTGGGCTTTTTGCACCGGGGAGCAGATGGTCATGACCTTCGACGCCGGCGTCGAGGCTGGTCATGCGATCTGTCGAACGATCGTAGAAGGTCCCAACGAAGACATCGATAAACTGACGATCATTTTGGCTGGAGCTGTCTCGTCGGCCAAACATCGGGTCTCCATCATGACGCCTTACTTTTTACCACCGAGGGAGATTATTTCCGCATTGCAGGTCGCCGCGCTGCGCCAAGTTGAGGTAGAAGTTATTTTGCCAGCCAAGAATAACCTGCCCTTTGTCCATTGGGCGACACGAAAGATGCTCTGGGAGCTATTGCAAAAAGGGGTCAGAGTGTATTACCAACCCTCACCCTTCGTGCATAGTAAGCTGTTCATTGTGGACGATCATTATGCTCAAATCGGTTCGGCCAACCTTGACCCCCGCAGCCTGCGTCTCAATTTTGAGCTGGTTTTAGAAATCTACGATGAAGATACGGCGAGAAATCTTGCGGCACATGTGAAAAGATGCCGCGATAGATCAAAGGAGATATCTCTCGAAGAAATGGATAAGCGTTCGACAGCGTCAAGAATGCGTGATGCAACGGCGTGGCTTTTTTCACCTTACCTTTAAACAGGCCTCGCACAGCGGGGCTCCCGAGATCCAGCTCACGGGGGCCCATGGGTGAAGATAGGCTACATTAAAATATACCTTGATTTTCTAAAGAAACCGCTTGCGGGAGATAACGCCCATTGGATTATTGGATTGATCCTAACTCAGAGTATCGGAGGGAAAAACCTGGGTCCTGAGCTCATGGAAGCCATTATAGCATCAGTAATTGAATGGTCATTTCCCTGATTGGTTTTAATAGCGATTTGGCATCTAAACTGCGTAAGCTCGCTCTCGCAGCCGACAGCGGACCGTCGCGGATGAAGAACCTCGTCATCTTCTGCAAGAAATGACTGAAAACAGATGATACTATAAGTGGCATCATGTCTGCCATTTCTGCACAGCGAGGAGGACCACAGATGCGCTTCGGCCGCTTCACCGCAATGACTCTCATCGCAACACTCCATCTGGTCATCCCGCTTGTTTTGATTCTATGGACCTGGGAAAGAAGTTACACCAGCACCGTGGCGTTGGTCATCCAAGTCCTGGTCCTCGTTTCCTACACGGCATTCGTCTTTCTAATGGGCTCGTGGTCCTTCGCGAGCTTCCATCTGCGCTACGCTATTCTCGTTCTGGCCATAACAACAGTCCTATGGTCCCTCACGCGCGCAAAGGGTCTGCCGTTGCTCGTTGAACCCCGCTTCTCGGGGTGGATCGGATACGGTGCCGGAATCGTCATCTCGACTGCGCTGGCCTATTTAATCGTGGGTGCGGTCCGGTCTCACTTCTACGACGAAACGCCCGTCAATCTTACTTTCCCGTTCAAGAGCGGCCTTTACGCCGTCTTTGAAGGCGGCAACGGGCGATTCAGTGCTCTTATGAACTATCACTACGGTTCATCAATGCACAAAGGCGCCCGTACAAATCTTTCAATGAGATACGCGGTGGATATCACAAAGCTGACCCGATGGGGCAATGACGCAGAAGGATTTCTGCCCATGCACAACGAGAGGTACGCCGTCTTTAATCAAGTCGTATACTGCCCATGCAATGGCGAGGTCGCCGACGTGGATGACAAATGGCCTAATGAAACGCCCTGGAGCGGAAACCCTCCATACAATTTGGGCAACCACGTCTTGATAACCTCGAAGGACGTCGGTGTTCTGATGGGCCACATGGAAAAAGGGAGCATCATGGTGAAGGTGGGGGACGCCGTCAAAAAGGGTCAGCCCATCGCAAAAGCGGGCAATTCAGGTTGGACAAGCCAGCCGCATCTCCATATACAAGCAATGAGGGCATCGACCGGCTCATTTTGGACTTGGAAAGGGATGCCGATCTCTTTTGACGGCAGGAATCCGGTCAAGAATAGTCTCTTTTTTGAGCGTTGAAACCTTAGCTGATCAAAGGGATTCACCCCCGTCGGCGGCCCTCTTATTTGGAGGCAAGCTCATGACTCTGAGTCAGAGCACAATGGATGAACGGATCAGACGTCTAACAAAGAGAAAGAATGAACGCATAATACCGTTTCCGGACAAGAATGGACCGGAGGCTCAGTTTCCTTCTTTGGATGTACGAGGGATTCGCCTCACGTGGAAGGGCTTCGGCGGGAATACATACGTAAAATTATACAGAGGGGATCATGCTCCTTGAATTTCTGAATTGACTCATCCATGGGAGGCAGGGTCACGTTGTAAACGTGTTAATTTCCGTGACCAAATCTCGCACTTCGCAAAGCGGATCGGGCCAAGGCAAATCTCTGATATTGCGGAACGCCCCGGAGTGGTTCAAGGCAAGTGGTTATTTAGTACCTGAGCGGTGAAATTGTGCGCAAGACGGTCACGATTTTTGGTTTCAGGTTTCAGCGTTCAGGTTTCAGCAAACCCCAGATCCTGACACCTGACACCTGAAACCTGTCTGGTTCCGGTTTGGCCGGGTTAGGGAAAAGGAGCATGTCATGATGAAGTTCAAGGATGTCTCCATCCGCAGCAAGTTACTCCTGTTAGTCTGCGCGGCCCTCCTCTTTCAGGTGCTCATCGCCCTGACAGGCCTGTACTACCTCAATCAAACCGACAGAGACCTCACGGTCATAGTGGACAAGGAGGCCGAGGCCATCAAGCTTGGAGCGCGAGTCAATGCCTTTTTCCGCGATCTGTTAATCTCCGAGAAGAACATGATCCTCTCGAAGTCAGAGGATGAGGTTTCGAGTTACAGCAATACCTTCGATGACGACCGGCGTAATCTGGAGGAACGTCTGGGCAATCTTCGGGAGGTCATCGACCCTCAAAGAGCCGCGTATCTTGACGAGTTTGAGGCATCCTACCGGCAGTACCTCGCCACTCACGAGCGAATTCGAGAGCTGAGCGAGAAGAACGAGGATGTCGAGGCAATGCGGCTCAGCACCGGGACGGGGCACGACCAGTGGAACAAGGCCCGCGCTGCACTCACCCGTCTGGTCGACGATTTCGACGCGGCGCTGGATCGGCGCAAGAGCGAGAGCCAGGCCGCTGTCCGCACCGCCATGACACTGATGGTCCTCATCCTGTTTGCCACGCTGATCCTCGCTTTAGGCCTGGGGCTTCCGGTCATGCGAGCGATTACGAAGGGGCTCGGCGCCTTGGTCACGGCGGCCGATGCCATCGCCGGCGGCAACCTGGAGATACCAATAGACGCGACAAGCCGCGATGAAGTCGGGAAGCTGGCATCCTCCATGGACAAAATGCAGGCCGCGCTGCGTGAGGCGAACGACGAAGGCCGTGCGCAGGACTGGCTCAAGACCGGACTGACACGGTTAAACGATGTGATGCGCGGCGAACTCAACGTGGAAACCCTCGCCACAAAAGTCATCTCAGAAATTTCGGAATACCTCGACGCCAAGATCGGCGCCTTTTACGTGATGGGCGGGTTCGGGGAGGAGCCCACGCTCTCGCTGCTCGGCTCCTACGCCTATACGCGACGCAAAAACCTGTCGAACCTCTTCAAGCCGGGCGAGGGCCTCGTCGGACAGGCAGCGCTGGAGCGCAAGCAGATTCTGGTTTCCAATGTGCCCGATGACTACATCAAAATAACCTCGGGACTTGGACATGCTGTCCCGCGGCACATCTGCGTGACGCCCCTGGTCTTCGAAAACCGGGTCAAGGGCGTGGTCGAGGCAGGAACCCTCGGTCCGTTCACCGATCTGCAGCTTGAGTATCTGAGCCTGGCCGCTCCTGCCGTCGCCATCACCCTGGAGACGGCACAGGGTCGGGACCAGATCGCCAAGTCCCTCGAGGAATCGCAGCGGCTCTCCGAAGAACTTCAGGTCCAGCAGGAAGAATTGAAGACCACGAACGAGGAACTCGAGGAGCAGACGCAGCGGCTGCAGGACTCCGAGGGGAAGCTCAAGGTCCAACAGGAAGAGCTTCAGGTCATCAATGAAGAACTGGAAGAGAAGAACGAGTTGCTCGAGCGCCAGAAGAGGGAAGTCGAACGCGCCAGGAAAGACATCGAGGAAAAGGCCGAGGATCTGGCCATCGCCAGCAAGTACAAGTCGGAGTTCCTTGCGAACATGTCCCATGAGCTGCGCACGCCCCTCAACAGTCTGCTGCTCCTGGCGCAGGGGCTTGCGCAGAACAAAGAAGCCAACTTGACCGAGGAGCAGGTCGAGTCCGCGAGGATCATCCACGGCGCCGGCACGGACCTGCTCAACCTGATCAACGAGATCCTGGACTTGTCCAAGATCGAGGCCGGTCGGATGGACCTCCATCTCGGCACGGTTCGGCTGAGCGATCTCGCGGAAGGCGTCCGGGCGTCCTTTCATCACATGGCCGAGGAGAAGGGCCTTGGCCTGGATGTGGTTGTGGAAAAAGACGCGCCGAGCGAGATCGTAAGCGACCGCAAGCGGATCGAGCAGGTCGTCCGAAACCTCATATCCAATGCACTCAAGTTCACGGAGTCGGGAAGCGTGACCGTGATTTTCAGCCGGCCCGCCCCCGGAGCCGACCTGTCGAGGAGCGGCCTTTCCGCGGGCGAGTGCCTGGCCATCGCAGTCAAGGACACCGGCATCGGCATCGCCCAGGAGCATCAGAAGATCGTCTTCGAGGCCTTCCAGCAGGCGGACGGCGGCACGGCCAGGAAGTACGGCGGCACGGGACTGGGGCTTTCCATTTCCAGGGACCTTGCGCACCTTCTCGGCGGGGAGATCCAACTCGAGAGCGATCCGGGCAAGGGTTCGACGTTCACGCTGTATCTTCCGGTCACAGCGTCGGCGGGCCGCAAGGCCTCTCCAGGAAATGGGGTTGCAGTCCCCAGGCATATCGAGGGCGCGGTGCGCGACGCCTCGCGGCAGGGTGCCGCCGCCGTCCAGATCGAGGATGATCGCAACAGTCTGGAGAAGGACGATCGGGTCATCCTGGTCATCGAGGACGACCCGAACTTCGCCCGCCTGCTATACGTGAAGTGCCACGAGAAGGGGTTCAAGTGCCTGGCGGCGTCCACCGGAGAAACGGGGCTGAAACTCGCGGCAAAGCACCTCCCCGCGGCGGTGATCCTCGACATCCGCCTTCCCGGCATGGACGGCTGGGCCGTGCTCGCCATGCTCAAAGAGGATACCCGCACCCGTCACATCCCGGTGCATATCGTCTCTGTCGAGGAGTCCTCGACCGAAGCGCTGCGCAAGGGGGCGGTAGGGCACGCCACCAAGCC
Source organism: uncultured delta proteobacterium (assembly GCA_963830155.1). Taxonomy (GTDB): domain Bacteria; phylum Desulfobacterota; class DSM-4660; order Desulfatiglandales; family Desulfatiglandaceae; genus CAWHLE01. The sequence goes on from CAWHLE010000011.1 coordinate 51,156, forward strand.
CCTGGACCAGGAAGACCTCGAAGAGACGTTCCGAAGGCTCGAACAGGTGTCTGCCGGAAAGCCGAGGCGCGTTCTGGTGGTGGAGGACGACGCAAAGATACGCCGCGAGACCGTGCAACTGATCGACAATGGGGACGTGAAGGTGGACGAGGCCGAGAACGGGGAACAGGCCCTTCGGGCGATCCGCTCGGACCGCTTCGACTGTGTGGTCCTGGATCTCGGGCTGCCCGACATGTCCGGCGGCGAGCTGCTCGCGCGGCTCGAGCGCGAAGGCGTGGATCTGCCCCCCGTGATTATCCACACGGCCCGAGATCTTACGCGGGAGGAGGAGATGGGCCTTCGCGAACACGCGGAGTCCATCGTCATCAAGGACGTCCGATCCCAGGAACGCCTCCTCGATGAGGTCTCGCTCTTTCTCCATCGCGTGGTCAGCAACCTGCCCGAGAAAAAAAAGCAGATGATCTTGAACCTGCACGAGACCGATGTATTCCTTAAGGACAAAAAAGTACTCATCGTGGACGACGACATGCGCACGACCTTTGCCCTGTCACGCCTCCTGACGGGCCGAGGCATGAAGACGCTCAAGGCCGAGACCGGTGAGCGGGCCCTGCGGATACTCGACGAGGAACCAAACGTGGACCTGGTGCTGATGGATATCATGATGCCCGTGATGGACGGTTACGAGGCCATGCAGCGGATTCGCGCCCAGGATAGATTCCGAAAGCTGCCGATCATCGCGCTGACCGCCAAGGCCATGCCGGAGGACCGCTACGAAGTGCATATCCGCGGGCGCGAGCGATTACCTGCCCAAACCGGTGGACGAGGGGCGGCTGATCTCCATGATGCGGGTGTGGCTGTACAAATAAGCGGAGCCAAGACAACGACATGAGGAACGACGAGATGGAGCACATCGAGATCGACCTCCTGCTGGAGGCCGTCTACCGGCGCTACGGCTACGACTTTCGCTCGTATGCCCGAGCCTCCATCGAGCGCAGAATCCGACAGTTCCTGTCCAAGACCGGGTGCGCGTCGGTATCCGAGATGATCCCGAAGGTCCTGAACGACGGGGAGTTCTTCTCGCGCCTGGCCCAGTCCTTTTCCATCCCGGTGACCGAGATGTTTCGCGACCCGCTCGTCTACCGGGCCGTGAGGGACAAGGTGATCCCGTTGCTGAGGACCTGGCCGCACTTCAAGATCTGGCATGCCGGGTGCGCCACGGGCGAGGAGGTTTACTCGCTGGCCATCGTGCTCATGGAGGAAGGTGTCTACGAACGGGCGACCATCTATGCCACCGACATCAACGACGAGGCCCTGGCGCGGGCGCGCGAGGGCGTCTACGAGATCAATAAGACTCCAGGAGGCCACCAGAAACTACCAGCAGGCGGGCGGTAAGGCGTCGTTCTCGGAGTACTACCACGCCCGGTACGACGCGGCGGCCATGGACCGGCTCGCTCAAGGAGCGCATCGTCTTCGCCAATCACAACCTGGCTTCCGACAGCGTGTTCGGAGAGATGCACCTGGTATTCTGCCGCAACGTTCTGATCTACTTCAACCGGGACCTGCAGAACCGGGCGCTGGGGCTTTTTACGGAGAGCCTGGTGCACGGCGGCTTCCTCTGCCTCGGCACGAAGGAAGACTTGCAGTTCACCAGTGTGAGCGGCCGGTACGAGGTCGTAGATGAAAAGGCGCGAATCTACAAGAAGAAGAGACGTACCATGAGAACGACGGAAAGGCGACAGGCCGCCATGACGCTGCGTACTACAGGGCCATCGTCATCGGCTGTTCGGCGGGCGGCGTCGAGGGGCTCACGGCTATCTTCGCGGCGCTTCCCTCGGACTTCGAACTGCCGGTCCTCGTGGTCCAGCACCTGCATCCGAGCGATGACGGGGCCTTTGCCCGGCACCTGGCACAGCGTCACGCGGCGCTTGGTGGTCGAGCCCTGCGACAAGGAACGGATCGAGCGCGGCACGGGTGTATGCCGCCCCGGCGAACTACCACATGCTTGTGGATAGAGACGGGACAATCAGCCTGTCGGTGGACGAGAAGGTGAACTGGTCGCGGCCATCCATCGACGTGCTTTTCGAGAGCGCCGCTATCGCCTGGGGAAGATTGGTGGTCGCGGTCCTTCTCTCGGGCGCCAGCGCCGACGGCGCGAAGGGAATGCGGGTCGGTCAGGGAGGCCGGGGGGCTGACCATCGCCCAGGATCCGCAAGATGCAGGGTACGCGCTCATGCCACAGTCTGCCATCGACGCGCAAGCCGTGGATCAGGTGCTGCGAGCGGAGGAGATCGGGCGACTGTTGGCCGAGCTTGGCGCTAAAGGAAGGCGTGATCCGCCATGAAATGCACAATCTGAAATCTCCCCAGGAGGTCACAGACATGAATGAGAAGCAGAAGATCCTGATCGTGGACGACAAGAAAGAAAACCGCGTCGCCCTCCGGCAGGTCCTACGCGGCGTGGACGTGGAGATCGTTGAGGCCGGAAGCGGCAACGAAGCCCTCGCCGCCACGCTCGACCACCATTTCGCAGTGGCGATCCTGGACGTGATGATGCCGGGGATGGGCGGCTATGAGCTCGCCGAGCACCTGCGCGGGGATGACAAGACGAAGGTGATTCCGATCGTTTTCCTCACCGCGTCATTCGCCGATGAACAGCACATGTTCCAAGGCTACGAGGTGGGAGGCATCGACTACATCGTCAAACCTTTCGCGCCTGAGATCCTGCTCGGAAAAGTGAGGGTTTTCCTCGAACTCGACCTCAACAAACGGGAGCTCCAAAGACACCGGGATCGTCTGGAGACGCTGGTTTCCGAGCGAACCGCGGATATGCGGAAGAGGATTAAGGAGATCGAGTGCCTATATGCTGTTTCGCGCCTTCTCGCGGAATCAGGTGGACTGATCGACGAGACGCTGAAGGCCTCGGTGGCCCTGATTCCGTCGGGTTGGCAGTATTCCGAGATCGCTCGTGCCCGCATTATCGTCGATGGCAGGGAGTTTACGTCTGAAGATTTCAGGGACACGCCGTGGAAGCAATCCACCGACATCGAGCTCTCGGGCGAGACCATCGGGACTATCGAGGTTTGCTACATGGAGGAAAGGCCCGCGGTGGACGAGGGGCCGTTCGCCCAGGAGGAACGGAACCTGATCGACGAAATCGCCAGACAACTCGGCGCCATGATCCAACGGGAACGTGCTCATGCTCGTCTTGAGCACCTCAACCGTGTGTTGGAATCCGTACGCGGCGTCAACAAACTTATTGCGCGCGAGAAACGGCGCCGGCCAATCATTCAGGGGGCCTGTGAGAATTTGACGCACTTCCGCGGCTTCCACGGTGCATGGATCGTCCTCACCGATGGGTTGCCCGATCGGGTCGAGGGAGTGCAAAGCGGCTTCAACGAGACTGCTTTCTCCGAACTGTTGAAGGTGTTTCAGCGGGGAGAGACCCCGGAATGCTTTGGCCATGGCCAAATGGAGTCGGGTGTGAACATGGTCAAGGACCCCGCTGCCGCCTGCGAGCATTGCCCTCTTGCGGATACTTATGGGGGAAACGGCGAGATCACCATCGAGCTGAAGCACGACGGCCGCCGATATGGCTGCATGGGGCTTTCCGTTCCAATTCAATTCGTGAACGACAAGGAAGAGGCCTCGTTGTTTGAGGAGATTGCCGGCGACATTGCGTTTGCGCTAGCGTCAATAGAAAAAGAGGAAGCGTTGCGGAATAGTGAACGCAGGTACAGGATGCTCACGGAGAACCTGCCGCAAAAGATATTCGTCAAGGACAGGCAATTGGTCTACATCTCCTGCAACGATAACTACGCCCGAGATCTGGGAATCGTACCCGATGAGATCACGGGAAAGACGGACTATGATTTCCACCCCAAGGAACTTGCCGAGAAATACAGGGCTGATGATGAACGGCTCATGGAACAAGGGAAGATCGAAGAATTCGAGGAACAGTACATGCTGAACGGCAAGGAAGCGTGGATCCATATTGCCAAGACGCCCGTCCGGGACGAGGAGGGGAACGTTGCCGGCATACTCGGCATCTTCTCGGACATCACCGAAAGAAGACAGTTGGAAGAACAATTCCGCCAGGCGCAGAGGCTGGAGGCCATCGGCCAACTCGCGGGCGGCGTGGCCCACGATTTCAACAATATGCTGAGCGTTATTATGGGCTACGGGGAAGAAATTGTCCAAAAGCTCCACGCTGCAGATCCTTTGCGGGAGTTCGCTAAGGAAATCGTGGAGGCCGGAAGACGCTCGGCCCAACTGACCAGGCAGCTCCTGGCCTTCAGTCGCAGACAGGCGCTTCAGCCGCAGGTGCTGGACCTCAACGGCATCGTGAAAGGCCTGGAGAAGATGCTTCAAAGACTCATCGGGGAGGACATCGAGTTGACGACCCTGCTAGCCGAGGAACTGGCCCATGTGGAGACAGATCCGGGGCAGATCGAACAGGTGATCATGAACCTGGCCGTCAACGCTCGGGATGCCATGCCCAAGGGCGGCAAGCTGACCATCGAGACCGCGAATGTGGCGCTGGATGAGTCATACGCAAGTCAGCACGCGGAGGTTCTGCCCGGAAGATACGTTTTGCTCGCAATAACCGACACGGGCTGCGGCATGGACAAAGCGACCGTGAAAAGGGTATTCGAACCGTTTTTCACGACCAAGGAGAAGGATAAAGGCACGGGCCTTGGGCTTGCCACGGTTCATGGGATCGTGAAGCAGTCGGGAGGGAATATCTGGGTTTACAGCGAGCCCGGGAAAGGAACGACCTTCAAGATCTACCTGCCGCAAACTCAAACCGATCTGGCGCAGAAGGAAGCCCCGATCGCGCAGGGAGATGTTCGTTTTGAAGAAGTGACCATCCTGGCGGTCGAAGATGATCCCGCTTTGCGAAAACTCGTTAAGCAGATGCTCGATCGCCTGCGATGCCAGGTGACCGTCGCCGCCAACGGGGGTGAAGCGCTGATCCTGGTCGAAGAAAAGGGGTTACGCCCGGATCTTCTCATCACCGACGTGGTGATGCCGGGGATGAGCGGCGTGGTCCTGGTTGAGCGACTCCGCAGGACGCAGCCGGATCTGAAGGTGCTCTACATGTCAGGCTACACAGACAACGCTATCATCCACCACGGCGTCCTCGAGTCAGGCCCTCCCTTCATTCAAAAACCATTCAACTTCCGCGACCTGACGACCAAGATTGAGTTGTTGTTGCGGCGTCGGCGGCGAGGGGAACGACTATGAGGTCAGCAGGAGTATCCTGACGATCGACGATGAAGTACATCTTTAATCCCTCATGAACCGCGTCTCCACGCAACCCAGTCATCACTTCGTCCACGATGAGGGGGCGTTGTTTTGTTGTTGACAAGTATCTGTGAATCCGGAAGTTCAAATGAGGGATTTTTGTATTCCAATGACTCGCTGTGGCATCTTTGGGACTCCGGGACGCCCGCGGCTGTGAACATGGAGATGACTATGCCTCATGCAATGGGAGCCAGGGTGTTCCGGCACCGCGCCCTGCACGCGCCTTTTCTATTCTTCTTCGTCATGGCCCTGATCGGTCAGGGCCAGATCACGGCGGCAATACGAATATCCCAGAAATGCCTCAAAATATGACGTGGCGATTTCCCAGGCGAACCCGTCAAACCCCCTGCGAAAGGGAACATCATTTCTCCTCGGTAAACCCCCGGCTTGGCCGGGTTGGGAGGAAAGAAGTTTAAAATTCGGCAATATCGGGCCTCAGCAAGGTGCGGAAAAACGCCCATCCGTCCGCTCCGGATCAGAGTTCTTTCGGACCCTGCCGGACTATGGAGCATAGGTCAGGAGCATGTCCGATGTGGCGGCTACCGTGAAGTCGATTGACATCATGAAGCTCACGGCGAATATGGCCAGAATGGAGAAGACAAACAGCCTTTTGGCCCAGACGCGCTCATCGGATGTCTTGTAGCCCGACCAGGCTATGTACAGCCATGAGAGGCCCATCGCAGCCGCCACCGCAAGGTAGACGTAACCGGTATAGCCACCAAAGGTCAGCATCAGCGTGGCCGCCATAAAGGCCAGGATATAACCAACAATATGCTTCCTGGCAGTTGGCATTCCCTTTTTGATTGGCAGAACCGGAATGGCCGCGGCGGTGTAATCTTTAAACCGAAAAATGGCGATGGCGTAACAGTGCGGCATCTGCCACAGGCTGAAAATCAACAACAAGATCACGGCCCCTATGTCGAAGCGGTTGCGGACCGCACAATATCCCGCCAGGGGAGGTGCGGCCCCCGCCAAGCTGCCAATCAACGTGCTGAATACGGAATTGCGTTTCAGGTACAGGCTATAAACGCCCACATAAATCGTAAAACCGGTCAGAACGATGGCAACCGACAGGATGTTTGTTGCCGTCCAGAGCAGTGTTGTACCGGCCATACCCAGCAGTGATCCGTAAAAGACGGCACCTTTCGGTGACATGAGCCCTTTGGCGAGTACGCGGTTGCGCGTCCTCGCCATTTTTCGGTCCATGTTTCTATCGATGCAATTATTGAAAACGCAGCCGGAAGCGACAACCAGGGATATACCGATGATGGTCGACAGCAGAACGGCGATGTCAAAGCGCCCTTTGGAAGCAAGAAAAAAGCCGCCTGCTACGGAGATCAGGTTGCCGAGAATGATCCCCGGTTTGGTAACGAACAAAAAGTTCTTGATCGCTTCAACCATTCTCACATCATGCGATAATTCAGGTTGTACATGATCCAAATCGTCCCACCGACGAAGAGGGTCATGATCAGCAGGGTGAATAAAAGGGTCAGGACCGGATACGCCAATACCATGAGAATGTTGGTGAAGAGAGTGGTCCAGACAAAGATCGGCATTCGCATGGGCGTCATGCCGGGCGCGCGCATCTTCAGAATCGTAACCAGGAAGTTGATGCTTGTCATGAGCGAGCCCACACCTGCGATCTGGAAGGCCCATATCCAGTAGCCCACCCCTGTGCTGGGGCTGAATTCCTTTTCGGTGAGAGGCACGTATCCCGACCACCTATAATTCTCTACTCTATTCAGGTTTCATCCTGGCATGCAATCAGGTCGATCATGTATTTTCTGTTAATAGTCCGGATCTCGGATCCACACTCACGCCTCTGATGGGGGTTAAATGTGAATTTCTATTATATCCTGGAGAAAATGTTAATTTTCCCCTTCCATTGCCATCGTTCCTAATGCCTGCCTTACAGCCGACTGTTGTTTGCCTATCGCAAAGCCGGATTTTTTCCGGGTCGACAGAAAGTCCAGCAGGTTTTCGGTTTCCGCGGTGGAAAGGATGCGGCCGAATACCGGCATGTTGTACGCGCCGTTCATGATGCGCAGGGTCAGCTGGTCGCGGGTCAGCTGGTCGGCTATCCAAGTCAGATCAGGTCCCCTCTTTCCTCCATGGCCCTCTATGGTATGGCAGAAAAGGCATGCCATCTTGTTGAAAACCATTGCCCCTTCATATACCGGACCGGAAGAAGCCCCTATAATGTCCGCAGTCAGGGGAGGGGCATTGACGCGGGGTGACCAGTTCTCATTCCATCCGGCCACGGTCAGAGCGGCAATTCCCGAGAAGATGCATACCACGGCAGCCACTGCCAGAGGTCTTCGCGCCGGGTGACGCTCCCCGCGGTTGCTCACCAGCGGGACCGAAAATAGGACCAGACCGATCAGCAAGGGCAACAAGACCATGAAATAGTTCTCGAGAGCGTGCGGCAGCAGGGCAAGCAGGGCGAAAAGCCACCAGAAATACCAGTCCGGCCGGGGGTGCGCGTTAATCAGCGAAGGATCGGGCGGATTGTCAAGCTTGGCCGGACCGACCACCCAGGCCAACAGCAGCACAACGAGAACCACGCCGAGAGCGAACACGAAATCGCGCAACACGACCGTCGGCCAGAAAGGGACGCCTTCCTTCTGCAGCATGTGGCGATAATCCGAACGGTACGTCGCGGGATCCACCCCGCGGCCCGGCACGGGAGGTTCAGATACGCCGTTGCGCAGCACCAGGTACACGTGCAGGCCAATCAGGGACGCGAGCAGGATCGGCAGGATAAAGACATGCATGTCGAATATACGGCTCAAGGTGTAGGTTCCCACCACATCCCCGCCTATGATGAAGTGAGCAAGCCACGTGCCGATCAGCGGAACGTGTCCGGCCATCTTTGCGGCTGCCACCATCCCGAATACGGCGTTCTGGTCCCAGCGCATGATCTGACCGCAGTACGCCATCGCCGCCGTGGTCGCCATCAGCAATACGCCACTCATCCAGTTCAATTCCCGCGGAAACTTGAAGCTCCCCATCAGGAATACCCTGAGGAAGTGAATGGTGAGCAGGGTGACCATCATCGACGCTCCCCAGTAATGCATGCCTCTCAGGAAAGCGCCGAGCGGAGCCTTGTGGGTGATATACTGCAGGCTTTCATAGGCGCTGCCCGTCGAGGGGACATAGGTCGTCAGCAGGCCGATGCCGGTGGCCACCTGCATGATAAAAGCCGTCAGGACCGCACTGCCGAAGACATATTTCCATTTAACCCCGGGTGCAGCCGGATGAACGGCAATCGATTCAATCAGTTTGACGAGGCCGGTTCGATCGTCCAGCCATTGCAAGAGCTTTTTCAGCTGTTTCATCCCCTTATTCTCTCTCCGTAGCTTCTGTGATCGGGATGGGACGGGTCTCCAGTTCGACCTGCCCGCCGCGCACTCTGACCCGGAAACGCTGCAGAGGAAAGGGAGCGGGGCCCGCCGCGACAGTCCCGTCCTCATAGTAAACGCTGCCGTGGCAGGGACACATAAACAGTTTGGGAGAGGCCTCCCAGCGCACCGGGCAGCCGAGGTGGGAGCAATTGAGAACAAAGGCGATGAAGTTACTATCCCCGACCCTGCGCACCCAGGCCCCGGTCTTTCCCGTCACACCCGCCCAGGGTCTTGCCGACGGGTTTTCAAAGGAGACCAGGACCGTATCACCGACAGCGAACCGGTCTGCCGGACCCACTGATACCCACTGACGATGCATCTTGCGGGAAACCGGTAACAGGATGTAACCGATTACCGGCAGTCCCGCCATGAGCGCAATCAGAGACCCGGCGGCCACGCCGAGCCTGGCCAGGAAACGGCGCCTGCCCGGGTCTTCTTCGCCGGATCGGCCGGCCCTATTGTTATCATCGATCTTCACTGGAGAGCTCTCCTACCCACTTTATGATGGCGAGAATGAAAAGTACTATTCCCGTAGCACTTATAACGTTTGATGTCAGGACCCCAAGTCCCATCAGCGTTGCTCCTAGGGAAAGAACGAAGGGCCAATATGTGGGCGAGGGAATGATTGCGGGCTTTGGAATGTTCCAGCCTGCCGAATTTCCCTTTTCGTTCTCCCGGGAAAAACCCGGGGGGCCGGGCTGATTTTCACTGTGGTTTTGCATCTCCGAATCCTTTCTGTGCTGTTTCCCATTCTTCAGGGTTACGGTACAGCCGGCTGATTACGGCCAGCAGCGGCGCGAAATACAGCAGGCCGCCGATGATCCACATGAACATGCCGCCCAGATTGAGGTCCGACTGGGGGTCCAGTTCCCAGACTGTGCGGATAAGCCGGAAGAGGCCGGTGCCGTCGGAGGAGCGCATGTACGTGGGGTAAAATCCCAGGGGTGAATAGGTCAACAATATCCCCAGGATCATATTGGCCGACATGGCGGCAAATATATAAATCGACCCGATGACCGGTGAAAGCCGGTGCGACTGCAAAGGGGTGAAGATGGGCCAAAAGAAGATCGTTCCTGTGAGCAGTAAGCTCAGATGCTCCACGGCGTGGATCCCTTCGTGGTTCAGCGCCGCGTTATAGAGTTCGGGCAGGTGCCAGAGCCACATGGCCCCCACTGCCACCAGCCAGGCAATGGTCGGCCTGCGGAGGAACCGCTCGGTTTTTGCTGCAATTTCAATGGACAAAAGCGACCGGACCGGCGCCGGCGGGAGGCCGAGCAAAAGAAGCGGCGGTACGGCCAGATAGAGCAGGAGATGTTCCATCATATGGGCGCTGAAGAGGTAATTGTCGCCGAGAAAATCGAGCGGCCCGATCAGCGTCAGCAGCATGAGCAGCACGCCCGAGCCGAAGAGCGCTGTTTTGCGGTTCATGCGAAAGCGGACGACCCATAGATACGCCAAAAAGAGCGCCGCGGATCCGAAAATCACCGTGGGTTCGAAATCCCAGGCCTGAGCGAAAAGTTGTCCGTTGGTCATCGCAGCACCCACAGGTAGACGACGGGAAAAATAATCATCCATACCGCGTCGACGAAGTGCCAGTAAATCGAAACACTTTCCACGGCTTGAGAGGGGCCCGTAACTCCCCGCTTCAGTTCGAGGCCGAAAAGGGTCCCCAGCAGGATAAGTCCGATAAGAACATGGAGACCGTGAAATCCCGTAAGGGTAAAAAATGTCGTGCCGAACAGGTCCCGGCTGATGGTTACATCTTCTCTGATGAGGGTGACGTACTCGCCGCCCTGCCCCGCTAAAAATGTAGCCCCCAGTGCCATGGTGGCCAGAAGCCACGCGAGCGCCGGCCTGCGCCTGCCGGTCCTGAAGTGAATGCCGGCATGCCGCATGGTGAGGCTGCTGAGGATGAGGCATGCGGTGAACACCGCGGTTCTCGGAATATCCAGGTAACGGGACGCGTCGGCGGCGCTGGGCGAGGTCGCGTGATAGACCACGTAAACGAGGATCAGCGGTATAAAGAAAACCGCTTCTGATGCCACAAAAAGCAGCATTGCCAGTCTGATCTTGTTCATGCGCTATCCCCCCTATGAAAAGGCGGCGCTGCAGCGCCCGGCTGCTTTTCGGATCGCATAAGATCCCATAAAGGCCTGATGCTGCGAACCGGCGGAATCCGGTCGAAATTGTGAGGCGGAGGCGGAGAAGATGTACCCCATTCCAGGGTCCAGCCACCCCAGGGGTTGTCCTCGGCCGGTTTCCCTTTGAAAAGGCTGACGATCAGATTAGTGAAAAAGACCAGGATTCCCAGCCCAAGCGCGTAGGAAAAAAGAGAGGATATCAGGTTGATGGGTGCCAGATGCGGCAAATCTGGGTACGTAAAGACCCTGCGCGGCATACCGGCGAGCCCGGCGAAGTGAAGAATGAAAAAAGTGCCGTTGAAGCCGATCACCATGAGCCAGAATTGTATCTTGCCCAGCTTTTCCGACAGCATGCGGCCGGTGATTTTCGGGTACCAGTAATAAAAACCAGCCATCACGGTGAAAATAGTGCCTCCCAGCAGGGTGTAGTGAAAATGGGCCACCACGAAATAGCTGTGGGTAAGCGACCAGTCGACGGGCACTGTGGCGAAAGCCACTCCGCTCAGGCCGCCGATGGTGAACTGTATGATGAAGGCAACGGAGAACAGCATAGCCGTGTCGAAGCTGATCGAGCCGCCCCACATGGTGGCGATCCAGTTGAAGATCTTGATCCCGGTGGGGACGGCGATCAGCACGGTTGAAAGCGCGAAGACGTAATAGACCGTAAAGTTCATTCCCGTGGCTAACATGTGATGCGCCCAGACGCCGAAACTGAGAAAACCGATTGCCACCGTTGCGACGGCCATAAAGGCGTAGCCGAAGATCGGCTTGCGGGAGAAGACCGGAATTACCTCGGATACGATCCCGAAACCGGGCAGGATCAGAATATAAACCTCGGGGTGGCCGAAAAACCAGAAAGTGTGCTCCCAGAGCAGGGGTTTGCCGCCGGCCGCGGTGTTGAAGAAGAGAGCGTTCAGGTGCCGGTCCATGAACAGCATCACCAGCGCGGCATTCAGCGCAGGCACGGCTAGGAGCATGAGAACGGCGTTGATTGACGACATCCAGACGAACAGCGGGATCTGGCTCAGTTTCATGTCAGGGGCGCGCAGGTCGGCGACGGTCACGAGGATGTTGATTGCCGTCATAACCGTCCCTGCCCCGGTCAGGAGGAGGCCGACTATCCAGTAATCCACGCCGGTGCCGACCAAATACTTGTTCATCGAATAATTGACCGAGGTCAGCGGCGCATAGGCGGACCAGCCCGTATGGAGAGTGTCTCCCGTAAAAAAGCTGAAATATATGAGGAGTCCGCCCATCAGGTACAGCCAGTAGGCGAGAGCGTTCATCCTCGGGAACGAGACGTCGCGAGCCCCGATCATTAGGGGCGTGAAATAGACCATGAACCCGGTGAGCATGGGCATGATCGCGAGAAAGATCATCGTCGTGCCGTGCATCGTAAAAATCTGGTTGTAGGTCTCGGGGGACAGCCAGTCATGGTTCGGTTTGATAAGCTGGGTGCGCATGATCATCGCCAGGGTTACCGCCACCAGGAAAAACATCAGCGATGTCGTGATATACATGATCCCTATCTGCTTATGGTCCACGGAGGAGAGCCAACTCAGCAGGCCTTTGTATTCCCTGACCTCCAGAATGCTCCCCGGTCTTTTTGAAGTACTGATTTCGCTGTTCATTTCAATCCTTCAAGATAGGCGGTCAGATACTTGATCTGATCGGTGTTAAGGCCGATGTCAGGCATAAGAACGCCCCTTTTCACGGACTGGGGGTTCTTTAGCCATTTGGCCAGGTTCTCCGGCGTGTTGGGAAGCGTGCCCGCCGCCAGGGTTGTCCGGCTCCCCACATGGGTCAGGTCCGGAGCCACGCGGCCCCTGGTCATAACCCCTGCAATGGAGTGGCAGTTAACACAGTTTTTTTCCCTGAAGACCCCGGCGCCTTTCGCTGCCCCAACCGCTGAGGGAGGCGAAGCCGGCTGCCGCTGGTGTGCGAGCCATGCGCTAAAATCCTCGGGGGACTGCGCGAAGACCAGGATTCTCATGTGGGCATGCCCCATGCCGCAGTAAGAGTTACAGGTGCCCAGGTAAAGACCAGGGTGCGTGATGGTCAACCACATATGGTTAGGATGGCCGGGTATGACATCGATCTTCTGCCCGAATGAGGGGACCCAGAAACCATGGATGACGTCTGCGGATTCGAACCTGAGGAGCAGGTGTTTGCCCACGGGCAGGTGAATCTCATTGGCCGCCGTTACCCCTGACTGAGGATAGTGCAGTTCCCACCACCACTGGTGCGCCACTACGGTCAGGTCGGGCTTCTTGCCGAGCACCGGCGGATTCACCAGAGACATGATCCTGACAGCGACGATAAAGAGCCCGATGACGATGAGAAGGGGAATGGTTATCCAGAGGACTTCCAGCCGGACGTTCTCGCTGAACTGCTTCGGCTCCCGTCCTTTCCGTCGGCGGAATCTGATCAAGGCGTACACCACCAGCCCTGCGACAATAACAAAGATAATGGCGGCAACGCCGAGCACGATATAAAAAGAGCCGAGAATATCGGAGGCCTCCTTCGTTGCCGGTTTCAAAACAGATGTAAAAGTATCCATTTCTTATCGCTGACTCCTTATTTCTACGCCATCTGCCAAAAAGGACCTATGCCGCTCAAGGCTTTGACGAATTCCCCCAAGTATTCCTGCATACGGGAGGCGTAGTCGGGCTAAGGAACCGATGTAATCGGTGCCCGAGGCCAGCCAGCCGGAAAAACCCGCCGACACCGATGGGTCCTTTGGGATCGAACAGGACTAACTTGCTGCAGCCGCCAAGAAAGATTGCAGCGCATAGTGACGACAATCCGGGCAAAAACGAATACCTTCATCTCCTCATTGTCCACCCCAGTGCCTCAAAGGCGCTTTGCCTTTCGAAAAGCTGGAACACCTCGCGTAAGGAATTTGCGTCTTTTGAGCATGGGGGCAATCGGCCGCAACCGTTCATCTCCCACTTCAAGCAATACCCTCGACCCATCGATTCAGGGTATAGATCGTGTTTCTTAACAGGAGAATACGAAAACAGGGGCGAATTAGGAATGGGGTGGATTGTGTATTTCCTTATAAATAGGGATGTATTTGAAAGGGGGCCTTCGGTCATCATCAATCTGGTGTTGCAGTGCGCTCCTCGGTCTAATTAAGGCAAGTGGCTGTATTCATAAGAGAAGAGGTTTTGGCATTTTGGGACTTGAAAACAACCACCTTTGGGATAATACTCTTTGAGTACCGTCACAGTGGACGCTCCGGCCGGGCTAAAATCCTGGTTGAGAGAGACAGAAGACTTCAGTACAATAACCCCAGAAAAACCTGTTTCGCCCGGAGGGATAATATGGGAAAGATTGAAATCGGCAAAGGCCGCGTCTTTTATCCGATGCCCTGTTCGCTGGTGGGGGCAAACGTGGCGGGAAAGCCAAACTTCCTTACCGTGGCGTGGTTCAGCATGGTTAATCCGGACCCGCCATATCTCGCTGTGGCAATGAATAAGGCCCACTACACGAACGCCGGCATCAAGGAGAACCGGACCTTCAGCGTCAATATCCCATCGGTACAGATGGCGGAGGTCACAGATTATTGCGGCATGGTCTCGGGCAGCAAGGTGGACAAGGCGGGCTTATTCGAGACCTTCTATGGAAAGCTCGAAACAGCGCCGATGATCCGGGAATGTCCCGTTAGCGTCGAATGCAGACTGGTCCAGACCGTCCAACTTCCGGGAGAAGAGCTTTTCATTGGGGAAATCGTCGCGAGCTACTGCGAGGAAAGCTGCCTTACGGAGGGCGTACCTGACCTCAAGAAGATCAACGCTTTTGTGCTTCTCATGCCGGATCGCAAGTATCTCGCTCTCGGAGAGGAGATCGGCCCGGCATGGAAGATGGGAAAGAACTTCATGAAAAAATGAAAGTACACGTTTTACAGCATGTCCCATTTGAAGACATAGGCAGCATGGCTTCCTGGCTCCAGGCCCGCGGCGCCGATGTAGGGTACACCCGTTTCTTCGAGGATCCGACCCTCCCTGAAATCAAGGGGCTTGACCTCGTCATCGCAATGGGTGGGCCCATGAGTGTCAACGACGAATCCGACCTGGCGTGGTTACGCCCGGAAAAGCGATTTATTGGTGATGCAGTGGCACGAGGTGTCCCCGTGCTTGGTGTTTGCCTGGGAGCGCAACTCATCGCCAGCGCCCTCGGATCACGCGTCTATCGGAACCTTCAAAAGGAAATCGGATGGTTCCAGATTGAGGCAACCCCGGCCCCTGAGGGCCCTTTTCGCCTTCCCGAGAAATGCACGGTATTCCACTGGCATGGTGAAACCTTTGATCTCCCAACCGGTGCTGTCCGTCTGGCCAAAAGTGCGGCATGCGAAAACCAGGCATTTCAGATAGGGCGGCACGTCATCGGTCTGCAGTTCCATCTTGAAACGACACCGGAAAGCGCCGGAGCCATTTTGGATCACTGCAAGGGCGAACTGGTACCCGGGGGTCCGTACGTCCAGAGCGAATCCGAATTGCGTGAGGTTCCGGACACCGCTTACGCTAAGATCAATCGCCTGATGGCTAGGGTGCTTTCCTATGTCACAACCTCTTTTGACTGACCATTGCATCAACAGGCTGTTTGAGAGCAGCGGAAAGGACCAAAAGGAAATAACCTCTGCACGCGGGGATATCATCAAAAGGGCCTTCGTCCCTAAACAATTTGTTGACACTGGAATGAGCATTTTTGCTATGATTCGAACATTGGCCAGCCATTTGCGAGACTGAGGAGGAGATGTGGACCCAGCAAATGATATTCGATGGGAGAAGACGCACTGTGCCCGGATGGACCATGGAGGCTGCGCCCTCCTGGTGGGCGTGAAAGACAACCGCATCGTGCAAGTGAAAGGGGATCCCGAAGGATTTTTGAACAAAGGCTACACGTGCTTTAAGGGCAGGGTGTCGCCTGACCGTCTCAGCCACCCGGATCGGCTCAAGCACCCCTTGAAACGGATTGGAAAGCGAGGCGAGGGCCAGTGGCAGCGCATATCCTGGGAAGAGGCCCTGAGTGAAACGTCCGAGAACCTGAACAAGATAAAGGAAAAATTCGGGGCGCGGGCAGTCGGCTTCGGAGCGGGGATGCCGAAAGGTCTGGAACACTTCATCTTGATTCGACTTGCCAATATTTTCGGCTCTCCCAATGTCATTGCCTCCCAGGACGTCTGTCATGCCCCTCGGGAGATCACGGGGCTCCATACCTGCGGATTTTATCCCGTGGCCGATCTCCATCATCCCACGGAGCTGATTCTTCTTTGGGCAAGCAATGTCGCGTCAACCAACGAAGAGGGACAGATCTCCAGCCTTTTCAACGACCGGCTCAAGCTGGGCGCAAAGCTCATTGTGGTGGACCCAAGACGAACCGACCTGGCGGAAAAGGCGGACCTCTGGCTGCAGCTGAGGCCAGGGACGGCGCAGGCGCTCGCTATCGGATTCATCCATGTCATCATTGAGGAATCCCTCTTTGATAAGGAATTCGTCGACAAGTATGCTTACGGATTCGAGGATCTTGCGCGACACGTTAAAACGTACACCCCTGAAAGGGTCTCGGAAATCACATGGGTTCCTGCCGATCTGATTCGAAAGGCGGCACGGATGTACGCGAAGGCCAGACCCGCTGCCCTCCAATGGGGAAACCCAATCGAACACGACATCAACGCATTCGATGCGACCCGTTCCCTCGTCTGTCTCATGGCGATCTGCGGAAATCTCGATGTGGCGGGCGGAAATGTCAACGCCCGCGATCCCAAGATCATGGGATTGGGGGAGTTCGTCCGGGCGGATCTCATTCCTGAAAAGCGAAAGGAGATGATCAGCGCCCATCACAACGTCATTCCGAGATTTATGACCATTCCCCCCGCATATTTCAGGAAGGCCGTTCTCGAAAGTGATCCCTATCCCGTCCGGGCCTACTATGGCATGTGCACGAATCCGCTGGTAGCATGGGCCGACAGCAAGGTCACCTACGATGCCTTTATGAGTCTCGATTTCGTCGCGGTGGCCGATCTTTTCATGACCCCCACGGCGTCTCTCGCGGATATTGTATTTCCGGTTGCCCACCAATTTGAGATGAATGATATCGGTCACTACGGTATTGGACACGGAATGATTCTTGCCCGCCCGAAAATCGTCGATCCGCCCGAAGAATGCTGGCCCGATATAAAGATCATGAACGAACTGGGCAAGCGCATCTCTCCCCCCGAGCACTGGCACGAAAACCATGAGACCTTTCTCGATGACCTGCTCAAGCCGGCGGGACTCACCTACCGGGAATTCGTTGCAAAGGGATATCTGAAAGGACCGGATCGGTTTAAGCAATACGAAAAGGAAGGCTTCCGAACGCCAACGGGAAAGGTCGAGTTGAAGCTGAGCACCGCCGAGAAATTTAAGCTCAAACCCCTGCCGGAATTTTCGGGCCTTCCCGAAGAAGATGATGCTGACTATCCCCTTGTGCTCATCAGTGCAAAGAGCCGGTATTATCTGCTCTCTTCCTACCGCTGGGTCGAAAAGCTCCGTGAAAGGAGACCCTGGCCGTTGGTGGAAATCCATCCCGATACGGCGGCAAAGTATGGGGTCGGCGACGGAGATGAGGTTGTGATCGAAACGAAATATGGAGAAGTCACCCAGACGGCCCGCGTGACGGATATCGTCCACCCGCGCGTCGTCAGTGCGTCGTTGGGGTGGTGGTTTCCTGAGGGAGATCCGAAAGAACAGTTTGAATGGCGGAAGTCGAACTTCAACATGCTCACGTCCAGCAGCAAACTGGGCAAGGAATTCGGGACGCCCAACTTGAAGAACTTGCCGTGCAGAATTCGCAAAAAAATCTGAAACGGCAAGAAGCTTCCTGTCAACCATTTAGAAGTGGAGGCGTGTGATGGAGCGTATCAACTATATCGACAGAACCCATGAATACTACCGAAGTCAAGGTTACGATAAGACTTACAACTATGCCCGCAACGAAGAGATCCCTTTCACCCCGCTGAAGAAGCCCCTTACACAGTGCCGTGTGACCCTTGTGACCACAGCTTCCTTCCTGTTGCTGGACGAACAGGGCCGTCCGCTGGAAGAACGCAGGATACTCGGAACCAATGAGATCGAGGTCTTCACGGCGCCCAGCGACTGGCCCGCGGATCGTATCGTGTCTACCAGTGACGATCATGACCGCTACCAAACGGACATGAAAGACGTCAACGCCTTTTTCCCCATCACGCGAATGCAGGAATTTCTCAAGGAAGGGTTATTCGGCAGTCTGAGCAAGAACTTCTACCGGACCCTGCCGAATTACAGCCATCGCAAGACCAGGGAAGTGGACGGACCGGAAATCCTTCGGCAATGCCGGGAGGACAATGTAGACGTGGCATTGCTGACGCCTGTCTGACCGATCTGTCACCAGACCGTGAGTCTGGTTGCCCGCGTGTTGGAGGAAGGAGGCCTCTCGACGGTCACCTTCACCACTGCGCGGGACATCGCCGCCAGTGCCGGCAATCCGCGGCAGATCTTTCTCAACTATCCCCTGGGCAACCCTGCGGGCCGACCCCATGACGCGGAAAATCAACGCGAAGTCCTGCGTGCGGGTCTCAAGCTGCTGGAAGACGCCGACAGGCCCGGGATTATTGTGGATCTGCCTTACTCCTGGTCCGAGAACGATGCGTGGATGCAAAAATTCATGACCACCGAGCAGCCCTTCCTTTCCGATGAGGCGGAGGCCAGAAGGCAAGAACAACTGAAGAAGGCACGGGAACAGAAGGTCAGGCGTCCGCAGTCTCCATTTCCCATGATGCCCTGACCGGACCTGCCGTGGGGTGATTCAAACCGTCGCCTTTATCATTCATCCTGTCACAAACAGACGGGGGACGCAGCTTTCCACCAAAAAGGCAAGAGGGTGTGATATGAGGGAGGGGCGAATCACGATAACCCGAAAGGGTGTGCAATTTTTGAGAAAGGATCTCATGATCGACGTAGAAGCGCGGGATGAGTTGATCGCCGACCTTAGCCATTTGAGCCTACCCTTTTGCTCACCAGTCCGCTGACCCGATCAGCCCCTAAAGTCATTGAACGCTTTACCCAGTGAGCATAAGAAGGCTTGGTGAAGGAATCTAATCCATGCATGGTGAGGTCTCTGTCGCGAGATGATCCTGTCCATTCCCGCTCTGATAAAGGTGGTTTGTGTCTTCGGCTTGATTCTCGGCCTCAACAGGGTGCGGCTCAGTTTGAGCGCCTGCCTCTTCACCGGTGCAGGGGTGCTCGGTTTCTGGATGAACCTCCGCCCCGGCGAACTGGCCCAGAGCGCCCTTCAAAGCCTCACGCAAATCCAGACGATCATCCTGATCCTGATTGTGGGATCTATCTTAGTCATCAGCCGCCTCATGAAGGAGAGCCGACATCTGGACCGCATCGTAGAGGGTTTTGCCGGCCTTTCGGGCGATTGCCGTGTTGCGAGTTCGGTATTGCCGGCCCTGATTGGGCTCCTGCCCATGCCCGGCGGTGCCCTCTTCTCCGCGCCCATGGTCGAAACCGCACTCTGCCGTCAAACCATGACCGGCGAGCAGCAAACGGCGATCAATTATTGGTTCCGACATATCTGGGAATTCTGGTGGCCTCTCTACCCCGGGGTGGTCCTGGCGGTGACGTTATTGGAGGTGGATACGTGGCGTTTCATGGCCATCATGGCCCCCATGACCATTGTAACGGTTCTGCCCGGTGTGATCTTTCTTCTGAGGCCCCTCGGACCGCAGGCCGTTCAGTGTAAGCGGGTCATCTCCTCAACCGGATTGAAAGATTTTTTGTGGGAGATTATGCCCATCCTCATCGTCGTCTTGGTCATTGTCGTACTGGCGGGCTTAACCGGCCTTCTGAATCTGACAGGGATTCATGTCAAGCTATCGGGCGCCTTTTCCATTCTTCCCGGGCTCCTGGCATCCACCATCTGGGTAAGTGTGGTCAACCGTATTTCCTTCAAACAGTTGAAAGAAGCGATCTTTGACAGGAGACTTTTTTCTCTTTTGCTCCTGGTGGCGACCATCATGGTCTTCAAGGGCATCATGATAGACAGCCAGGCAGTGGTCGCCATACGCAACGAATTGATCGCTTTTAGGATCCCGGTGATACTGGTCATCGTGATCATGCCTTTTCTCTCGGGACTCATCACGGGAATTGCTATCGGGTTCGTGGGAACCTCTTTTCCTTTGATCATTCCCCTCTTCCCCAGCACGCCTCTCTTTGACTTTCTCTGCTATGCCGCGCTGGCTTATAGCTTCGGCTTTATGGGGATGATGCTCTCTCCGGTCCATCTTTGTTTCCTGGTCACCAAAGATTACTTTAAGGCCAACCTCTTGGGCAGCTATCGTCTTATCCTCATGCCAAGCCTAAGCGTCATGATAACGGCCGTTATCCTCTTTTTGATCTCCAGGACATTATGAAGCCCAATCGTCTGGGCCGGGGACGCTCTCGCTGCGACCCGGCCGTGGGCGGAAAGGAATTTAGCGCGGCATTCCCCGCTGATGGCTCGGGATGTTGCACTTGCATTCGGCGGGTACCCATGGTAATGCTTCGAACGACTAACAGGATTCACATACATCGGGCGCCGTCCAGGTGGATGCCACCACCTTTTCAGCCGTGCGCAAGGTTCTTGCGGCCCACAGCTGAATACGGCGGCCGGAGAAAGTGATGGGCCGCGTTATGACCATCGTTTGTTAGAGGAGGCAGGGACATGTTTGACTTGAAGGGAAAGGTCGCGATTGTCACCGGAGGGAACGGTGGAATCGGTCTCGGAATGGCTCGCGGATTGGCCAGCGCGGGGGCACGCCTCGTCGTTGCCGCCCGCAATGAGCAGAAATCCAATGCTGCGGTGGAAGAATTGCGACGTCTTGGGTCAGAGGCCATCGCCATCACCGTCGACGTGACCGATGAGCGATCCGTTGAGGCAATGGTTACAGAGACGGTCCGGCGGTGCGGCCGGCTCGACATCCTCTTGAACAATGCGGGGACCAACGTCCGAAAGCCCGCGAACGAGATGGCCCTGCAGGAATGGCGACACGTGATGGAGACCAACCTGACGAGCGCGTTCCTTTGCTCGAAGGCGGCCTATGCACCCATGAAACGTGCCGGAGGAGGCAAGATCATCAACACCGGATCGATGCTTTCCATCTTCGGCGCGCCTTTCGCCCCTGCCTATGGGGCAAGCAAAGGTGGGATCGTTCAACTCACGAAATCGCTCGCGACGGCGTGGGCGAGTGACAACATCCAGGTCAATGCGGTGCTTCCGGGCTGGATAGACACCGAACTCACAAGGGGAGCCCGACAGCAGGTGCCGGGTCTTCACGACCGCGTTCTCGCTCGAACACCCGCCGGACGCTGGGGTGACATCGCCGACCTGGCCGGGGTGGCGGTGTTTCTGGCCAGTTCCGCATCGGATTTCATCACGGGTACTGCCATTCCCGTTGATGGCGGCTACTCGGCTCTTGTCTGAAAATCTATGCGAACGACCATTGCAGGAAAGACCCTGCACCGAGCCGCTGGAATTCACATAAGAAAATGCCCCAGTTCTCGTCCCCAAAATGGCCGTCGCATAACCATCAAAAACTACCGAGGAGGCCATAACAATGCTTCAAGGAAAGATCGCCTGGATCACCGGGGCAGGTACCGGTATCGGTCTGGCGGGCGCCAGGGCGCTCGCCGCAGCCGGCGCCGTCGTGGTGATCTCGGGCCGCCGTGCTGACGTGCTGGCACGCGAAGCGGAGAACATTAAGAGAACAGGTGGAAAGGCCGAGGTGGAACCGCTCGATGTGAGCGACGCAACCTCGGTCCAGCACGTTGCCAATGCGATTGCCGCGCGCCATGGTAAGGTGGACATCCTGGTGAACAGCGCCGGTATCAACAACCCCCAGCGCTTTTGGCGCGATCAGACGGTCGAAAGCTGGAATCAGGTCATCCGCATCAATCTGGACGGCACCTTCTACTGTACCAAGGCAGTGCTTCCCATGATGCGGGCACAAAAAGACGGGGTGGTCATCAATATCTCTTCCTGGGCAGGGAAATACACTTCAGCACTGGTGGGCGCCGCTTACAACGGCAGCAAGCATGCGGTGGTTTCTCTCACCGAGACCATCAACATGGAGGAATGCGTCAATGGTATCCGCGCCTGTGCCATCTGCCCGGCTGAGGTAGCGACACCGATCATGGATCGCAGGCCCGTCCCGCCCTCCCCGGAAGAACGCGCAAAGATGCTTCAGCCGGAGGATCTCGGAAGGACCATTTGCTGGGTCGCCGAGCAGCCGCCGCACGTGTGCGTCAACGAGATCATCATCAGCCCCACGTGGAACCGGGTGTATCTGGGTGGACCTGATCTGACGAGCCGCTGATGAAAGCGGCATCCATTCTCATGCTATGCGATAAGGTTAAACGATCCGGCAGCTTATCTGCACTCCGTAATCCTTTGCCCATCCGGACCGCAGAATCTCCGATGTACCTGGTTTTATTTGGGATTGAACCCTCTCGTCTGAGTAACGATGGCGTATATCATTAAAAACGTCCATTGATTTTTCGAAGTGCTCAAATACCTCCGGATCGAATTGGCTTCCCTTACCCTCACACATGATCTCCACAACTCGATCCTCTGAATAGGCGGGCTTGTAAGGCCGAACAGAAAACAGTGAATCAAAGACGTCCGCAACACTCACTATCCTTGATTCTATCGGTATGTCCTGCTTTGCGCATCCATTTGGATATCCGCGTCCGTCCCAGCGTTCATGGTGGCTCAAGGCGATTTTCGCGGCTATCCTGATGAACGGATCGCCGTTTGGCCCTCGGCCTCCATTTAGAGATTTCTCCCGCGGACAAAAAGGCCCTTCTTCAGACCTCATATCCTCTCGCAGGATATCTGCACCGATTTTACAGTGTTGTTTCATGACCTTCCATTCATCAGGGGTGAGCGGTCCGCGCTTCAGGAGGATCTTGTCCGGAATGCCGATTTTGCCTATATCGTGCAAAGGGCTTGTAAGGAAGATCATTTCACTGATGCTCTTTTCCATTCCAACGCTTTCAGCCAGCACTTTGGAGTAATGTCCTACCCGCACAACATGATTCCCGGTGTCGGTATCCCGGTGTTCGGCGGCCTTAGCGAGTCGCCAGACAAGCTCAACCCTCACTCTTTCAAGTTCAGCCGTTCTTTCCCGCACCTTTTGATCAAGCATTTCGTTTTGGGCCTTGATCTGATCCTGGTATTCCTTTAACCGTAACATGCTATTAATACGCGCTACCAGGTCTTCCTTGTCAAACGGCTTATGGAGCAGATCAGAGGCACCCAGATCCAGCGCCTGGCTCTTGAGGCCCTTTTCATGCATGCCGCTCAGCATAAGGACCGGGAGATCTTTGGTTTCTTCTGAATCCCTTATGGCCGCGAGGAGATCAAATCCGCTTCTGCCCGGCATGGAAATGTCCAAAATCACAACGTCGATCTTGGACGACTCCAGCATTTCCAGTGCCTGACTCACATTCATGGCAACACATATATCCCATCGATGTCGCATGCTATGCAGGGATCGCAGAATTCCCTCCAAAATCATCGGTTCATCGTCAACGATGAGGATTCGATATTGCATGCTTACCTCCATCATCATTCCTTCATTTGGACGAGAAGCTTTTTTGGCAGATCTTCGGAGACGGACACATGGATAGGCTCTCGGATGCCTGTCGTTTTCGCAAAATTCATAAGACGACTTATGAGCGCTGCGTTCACTTCCTGCCCCTTGGAAATAAGCAACTGCCCCTTCATGGTGTAGATGTCCTCTGCGAGGATCATGTTCGAAGTGAGCTCTCTCAAACTTAATTCCTTAACGGTACGCCGTGACTCACCGCCAAGGAATGCCTCCATCGCCTGGAGAACAGCTGGGTCATACCATCCTTGCCGATCTTTGAGGCTTTTTAATGCCTGCTGTGACGGGGTGCCATTGACTTCCAGCACGTCAAAGTCCAATGCCACCTTCAGAATCCGTGCCCCCAAAGGAATGGTCTTTCCCTGGCGATGATCGACCGGATCTCCCGACCCATCGAAATGCTTCTCCTGGTACAGAATGACTTCGGCCACTTCCTCCATACGCGGAATATTTGAGAGCAGATTCGAGGCAATCATGGGATGTTGCCTAAACAGTTGGTTTTCCTCATCGGTGAGCGGTTGACCGCGGTAGAGCTTCCCCAGCGCCTCCTCCGGGAGGATCACCCATCCAACCTGCGACAGCATGGCCGCCATTTCAAACTGCCACGGTTCAGGAACACCCATACGGTCCGCAAGCTCCTTGACATAGCGCTTGATTCTTGAAGACCGGCCGAAGGCCTCGGGGTTGACGAGCGACAGGATCTCCGTCAGTACTGTAATGCTTCCTTTCAACGTTTTCTGCAGGAGTTCGCGCTCTGCCGTCACCAGTCTGTACTGCCCAATGCCCTGCTCGATACCCCTTTCCAGGACGTCCACGGGACAGGGTTTGGAAAAGAACCGAAAAACGTTTCCTTGGTTCACCGCCTGTATGGCATCGCCCAGATCTGCATTACCCGCGAGCATCATGCGCACGGTATCGGGGGACTTTTCTTTTACGCAAGTAAGAAATTGGATGCCATCCATCCCGGGCATTCGAAGGTCAGAGAGGATGACGGCATATGGCCCATTCTTTGCCAGTGCGGCCAGGCCCTCTTTTGAACCGAGCGCAGTCTCGATAGGAAAGCGTTTTTTCAGGTGCCGACGAATTCCCTCCAGAATGTTAATCTCGTCATCCACCACCAGAATTTTTTCAGTCATTCACCGCCCCTCTTTAATCCGAAGGGACACATTCTGCCAATTGGGGATATGCGCCTCCAGACCCAGTCTTCCGACATAATTCCAGTCAATCCCTGCGAATTTCCTCGCCTCGCCCGCTAATTTCCTCGGGCCTTGTTCCAAACCGTTGGCCACATGAACGATGCTCAGAGGTGAAAGGATCTTCGCCGGACATTCGTTCGGACAGTGGTGGAACGCGATCGCCTCCACGATGGACTCCGGAAGCCCCCAAAGGCCTGCAAGATAGGCCCCTACGTCCGCATGGGTTCCACCCAAGCACATCTTTTCCGCCTCGTGCACGAAAACCCTTTGAGCCTGCGCTTGTTCAAGGATCTCACCGTATTTGTCCGGGATGTTTGCCGCCAGGATCAGTTTGCCCACATCGTGTAGCAGCCCTCCCATCAACGCATCGCCCACCTGGTTCTCATGCATTCCTTCTGCCGCGGCGATCCCTTTTGCAATGGCCCCTGTTTTCATACAATGCGCCCAAAGCCCCTCTATTCCCAGCCGCAACATACGGTCCTTATCGAATTTGGAGAAGATTCCTATGGTGAGAACGAGGGCCTTTACCGTATCGAGTCCCAAAAGACTGACGGCCTGAGAGGGGTTTGAAACATGCCTGGGGATGCCGAAAAAGGACGAATTGACCAACTGGAGAATCTTGGCAGTCATTCCGAGGTCCTTGGCGACCACTTCTCCTATCTTCTGCAAGGGGACATCCGGTGACTGAAGAAGATCCACCAGTTCTGTATAAAGGGCGGGTGAAGCTGGGAGAGATTCCAACTGGGAAACAAGCTGCTTCAAATCGTCCTGTGCCAGAAAATCTCTCAAGGCACATGAGCGGGATATGGTCGCCTTCAGGATGTTTGCGTCGCAGGGCTTGGAGAGGTACTGGTGCGCCAGTTTTACCGTTTGTAAGATAGCCTCTCTATCCGAATGCCCTGAGAGAATAATGCGAACGGTTTGGGGATATTGCTCCTTCACCTTGCTAAGCAACTGGCCGCCATCCATCTCCGGCATCCGCATATCCGAAACAATTACGTCAAAGGATTTCTTGGCCATGATCTCCAGGGCCTCACGGCCGCCTTGCGAGAATTCCATATCCCATTCATCTCGCATCCCTCGAAGCATCCGGCGCATGCCCTGAAGAATCATGGCCTCATCGTCCACAAACAGAATCTGCTTTCTCATTTGTCACCTGCGTCAGGAAGTGCTGCCATTTAGGGGAATCCGTATGATGAATGTCGTCCCACGCCCCTGTTCGCTTTCAAAGGTTATCGAACCACAGTGCTTTTCAACGATGACCGAGTGGGCGATGGCAAGCCCCTGGCCCGTTCCTTTTCCAACCCCCTTAGTGGTGAAGAAGGGATCAAAAACGCGTGAGCGAATGTGTTCAGCAATACCACTCCCCGTATCGCGGATGCGTACTTCCACCGAATCATCGATTGCTCGCGTGCTCACCCTGATGGCCCCTTTTCCGTTGGCCGCGCCTTTGACGACATCACCGATTGCATGGGCGGCGTTGATGAGAATGTTCAAGAAGACCTGATTCAATTCCCCGGGAAGGCAGGGTACCAATGGCAGGGAAAAGTCGAAATCGGTCTCCATCTCAGCCACATATTTCCATTCATTTCTTGCGACGGTTATCGTGCTCTCAAGGGCCTTGTTAATATCCACGTTCGTCATTTCATCACTTCCCGGATGGGAGAATTCCTTCATTGAACGTACGATCTTGCTCACTCTTTCCACGCCATCCAGGGTCTGATGGATAGCGGTGGGGATCTCTTTTTCCAGATAGGCGAGGTCCGCTTTTTGGATACACTTCTCGATCTCCTTGATCAGTTCCTCAGTCGTTAATCCTTGCTCGATCCTCTGCCGGAGCTGATCATAGAGCATCACAACGCTCAGCAAGTCCACGAACGCACCTTCGAGAAAACGCGTGTTGTCGCCCACGTACTGGATGGGCGTATTGATTTCATGGGCAATGCCGGCAGCCAGGTTTCCGATGGATTCAAGTTTCTGGGCCTGCACCAACTGCATCTCCAATGCTTTCTTCTCCGTGATATCCGCCCCCATGATAAGGATGCCGGGACAGTTTCCTTCTCCGTATTGGATTGGGTTCAATGTGATTCCCAGGAAACCTCCCCTTCCATCCTCCCTTGTAAATCGAAGATCATCCATCCGAACCGTTTCTTTCTTTTCACGGCACTGCGTGATACCCTCTTCGATCAGCTCCAATTCCCATCTTATCCCGCATTCAGAGAGTGGCTTTCCCACGACATTCTGTGCGCAAATGCCAAATGCCCTTTCGGCCACCGCGTTCCATTGGATGATCAGTTGAGAGCCAGAAATGCTGATCAATATGGAAGAAATTCCGGAAATCATGGTCTCCATCTCAGTGTGTGCTCTTCGTAACGATTCTTCCCCTTTCTTCCTGCTGGAGACATCCCGGATAATTCCCACGGCGTGCCACGCGCCATTAATATTGACAGAAGAAAGCGAGAGCTCGATGGGGAACTCTTCCCCGCCCTGTCTGATAGCTGATAAATCAATAGTCTTTCCTACGGCGCTTCCATTCCCCGTGCGCTGGAAGACGTTGAACGCTCTATAAAAACCTTCACGAAATCTCTCCGGTACAATAAGACTGTGGAGTTCGTCGCCCAAAACCGCCTCACTGACGTATCCCAGTATCTTCTCGGCGGCCCGGTTCCAATAGGAAATTTTCCCCTCATTATCCATCATGATAATGGCATCCTGGGCCGAATCGCTCATGGCACGAAATAGCTCTTCGCTCTCCCTGAGGCTTCTCTCTGCCCGCTTTCGCTCTGTGATATCGAGCATAACCCCTACAATGCCGGCGATGTTGCCTTTTGTATTTCTATAAGTGGCCTTGTTGAAGATCATCTCATGTTTCGATCCGTCAGGATATTCCACCGATGTTTCGTAGGCCTGTTTGCCTGGGGCGCGTATTAATTTCCTGTCTGCTTCATGATAGAGATCGGCAAGATCTTTTGGGGCAATGTCGTAGACTGATTTTCCGACGATTCCGGCTTTTGTCAGAGCTGTGAATTCTTCGAATGCCTTGTTGCAGCCCTGATAACGTCCATTGGCGTCCTTGTAGAATATGGGGCTGGGTATGGCGTTGATGAGCGTTTCCATGAACGATAACTGTTCTTTATGGACGGCTTCAGATTGCCTAAGCGCTATTTGCGAATTTTTCAAGCGCCGGACCATACGGTCCAAGTTCAACGTCCGCTCCTGAACGGTCTTTTCAAGCTGCTCTCGATAGGTTCTTTCATTGATCTCCAACTCGCGCCGCCTCAGGGCATTGGCAGTGCTGATCAGGATCTGGCTGGGCTCAAAGGGCTTGATCACATAGCCGTAGACGCCCACTTCCAGGGCGGTCGCGGCCTCCTGGGGATCATCGATGCCCGTAACCATAAGGATGCCTGTGTCGCGGTGTGATTTCCTGACATCACGGATCAGACTCAAACCCGACTCTCCCGGCATCCGAATGTCACAAAGAAGGAGATCGAATTCATGCTTTCCGAGATATGCCCGCGCCTCCGAAGCATCGGGAGCAAGGGTGCACACGTAGCCGTTCTTCTCAAGCAACTGTTTGAGCAGGGCTCGGACGGATGGCTCATCATCGACAATCAGGATTCTTGCAGGCCCCATGGCGTCAGGGTCTCCACGTTTTGCATGAAGGGGTCAAAACCATGTCTCTTAGACCGTCTCATCAATAATGACGGGTCTACCCGGAAGGAGCTTTATGGGGATCTCTCTGATGACCTGGCCTGTCCGTTCCTGAATCACCCGCATCATGATGTCGCCGCTTTCTTCACACGGTACGAATTCCAGTCGGATTTCTCCCCTGACAAGAAACCTGTCGATGCCCTCAGCGATCCCTTGAGCAACATCCCGTGTCCTCGCTCCAAACCAATCCACCCCGTTTCCCCGTGAGCTCAAAGGGGAATTGGAACTTCCTGAATGGATTGGTGTGCGGGCATAGGCAACGCCATTTCCTTGATAAGCTGAGACACCGCCACCGTTGATTATGGATACCATTTCCTTTACCCTTCCTCCGTTTCTTTCCGGAGCGATGGAAGACCGGTTCAGACGCGTTTCTGATAGTTTTATCGGAAGGAAGTGATGGGCAGGGGAGATTGATAGATCAGTTTGAAATCAGTGATAGGAAATCACTACTATCGGATGGACTGGAGGAAGGTGTAGAGGTTCATTTTGTTTTTGATCAGACCGAATTTGCTCCTTATCTTGAACCTGTGGGACATGACCGTATTGATGGAAAGGTTCAGAACAGCGGCAATCTCTTTTGTAGTCTTTCCCTGTTTGATCAGGTTGGCCACCTGGATTTCGGTTGGGGAGAGGCCCAGATAGGCCGAGGAGATTTCCTTTATGAACGGAGAGACGATATCCCTGATATTGGACTCAATGATTTGGAGGTAACGGACTTGTTCATCACTTAACGGGCTGTCCTTTAATTTCTCCAGGTAGGGTCCGACAACCCCCCTGACATTTGCCAGCATACTCTCTCCGAGGGCCGCCTGATCTTCCTCCCTTTTTCTCAACAAGACCCTCAGGGCGGTATTGACTTCTTCGAGCTCCCTGGTCCGTATCTCCAATTCGGCTTCCCGCTTCCTCAACGATTCGTTGGCCTTGAAAAGATCTTTCGTCCTCTCTCGGACAGCCTTCTCCAAGTCGCGCCGATAACCCCTTTCTTTGATTTCCAATTCTCGGCGGCGCAGACCATTGGCCACACTGATCAGAATTTGATTGGGCTCAAATGGCTTAATGATGTACCCATAAACACCAATCTCCAGCGCGGTCTGAGCTTCCAGAGGGTCATTGACGGCCGTGACCATGATGATGGCCGTGTCGGGGTGCTTCCGTTTGACATGATGGATCAACTTCAGGCCCGACTCCCCCGGCATTCGGATATCACAGAGGAGCATGTCAAAAACATGTCCATCCAGACAGGCACGCGCCTCCGCCCCACCTGGGGCCTGCGTGCACCGGTAGCCATTCGTCTCCAATATCCTTGTGAGCAGACTTCTCACGGACGGTTCATCATCCACGATGAGGACACTTGAACCCTTCTGGCTTTCCATCATCCACCCCACTACCATTTACCTCAACGCATCTAAAGCCTAATCCCCGTCCAGTACCTCCCGAACCTTCAGAAGCAGCGCAGGCCGGCTAAAGGGCTTTCCTATAAACTTCGTTCCTTCCTCAAGCAGGGCTTTCTGGGAGATAGCCCCCCTCGTGTAGCCAGACATATAAAGCTTCTTTATCCCCGGCATGATTGGACCCAGCCGCTCCCCCAAATCGGTCCCGTTCATCACCGGCATGACCACGTCGGTCAGAAGAAGGTGAACAGGTTCTTTCAACTGCTCGCACAGATCCAATGCTTCAACGCCGTTTGCCGCCTTGAGAACGTTATAACCTGCCGAGGCGAGAATCCGTTCCGCCAGGTTGCGCAAGGCCCCATCATCCTCGACGACCAGCACCGTCTCGTTCCCTCTCGGCAACGGCTCAACGCTCCGTTTTGCCTTTTCTTTCACTTCGAACTCATCTATCCTCGGCAGGTAAATCTTGAATGTGGTTCCCTTCCCAGGCTCGCTGTACACCCAGATATGTCCATCGCTCTGTTTCACGATCCCGTATACCGTGGACAGCCCCAGCCCCGTGCCCCTGCCCTCTTCCTTGGTGGTGAAAAAGGGTTCAAAAATATGGGTTTGGGTCTCCTCGTCCATGCCCACACCTGTGTCGCTCACCGCCAGCATGACGTAAGGGCCTGGACGCACATCCATGTGACGTTTGGCGTAGTCCTGGTCAAGGTCCACATCCCGGGTTTCGACGGTAAGCGTGCCTCCCTCAGGCATGGCGTCCCGGGCGTTGACCGCCAGATTCATCACAATTTGTTCAATTTGCCCCGGATCGGCCTTGACCGGCCAAGCGTCATCGGCCAGGGCCGTCACAAGCTCCACGTCCTCGCCGATGAGGCGCCGGAGCATCTTCTCGATGCCCCTGATCACCTCGTTGAGATTGAGAATCTTGGGGGCGACTACCTCTTTCCGGCTGAACGTCAGGAGTTGGCGGGTGAGGACCGCGGCCCGAGTACCCGCATTGCGTATCGACTCGAGATCGGCCCGTAGCAGGTTGTCTTGCTCCAACTTGTCTAGCCCCAACCCAGCGTAACCGTTGATCACCGTCAGCAGGTTATTGAAGTCGTGGGCGATGCCGCCTGCCAGCCTGCCGATGGCCTCCAATTTTTGGGCGTGCATAAACTGGTTTCGGAGATTCTCCTGTTCAGTAATATCCTCGTAAAGCACAAACTTCTCCCCGTTTGCCATGACCACGGGGATAGACCGTATCCTCTTCACCGAACCATCTTTGCAGGTCACATTGGAGGTCTGAGGCCCTAAATGACTTAATCTCGTGCTTACAAGACCACTTTTCCATAACGATATGATCTCGTTCCTGTAAACGGGGTCCGGGTATGCCTTTTCAAACCAGGACCGCCGGGTGGGGATATCGTCAAGCGTGTATCCAAACATCTCAACAAACCTGGGATTCAGGTAGAGGTAACGGTTTTCTTTGCTCAAGAAGGCCACTCCAAAAGGAGATCCCTCTACCAGCACCCGAAACCGCTCCTTCTCTTCCCTGAGCGCATCTTCGGTCCGTTTGTGCCCGGTGATTTCAGACATGACGTGCACTAGACCGGTGAGCGCCCCCGAAATGTCTCGAATGGGATCAGCATGAACGAGAAACCAGCGCTGTTTAAATTGGACCGTATGCGATTCGCGGCACAAAGACTTCTGAGCCAAATGAAGAGGGCAGGTTTCCCCACAGCCAGATGCGCACCCTATGACCTCCGGCAGCGAATATCCGATGATTTCATTGAATGGTCTTCCGACAAGGTCCCGCAGTGCCTTGTTGCACCGAAAGACAATCCCGTCCGGGTCCACCAGGCCGATGGGATCCGCAACGGCGTCAAAGGTGTCCATCCATTCCCTTGCGGCCTGTTCGATCCTCTCTCTGGCCGCGATTTCCGAACATTCCAGGCGCTTCTTCTCAAACGCCACCTTGATCGCGGATGGGAGCCGACGGAGGTGCTCCTTGAGGACATAGTCGTCTGCCCCGGCCTTCATGCACGAAACGGCGGTTTCTTCATTCATGGAGCCCGTGATGATGATGAAAGGAAGGTCAGGTGCGCACGCATTCTTGATCTCCAGCGCCTCCATCCCGGTAAACTGGGGCATCATAAAGTCCGACAGGACGATGTGAGGCCTGTATTCCGAAAGCGCGCGGATGTACCCTTCCCGAGTGTCCAGGACCTGAAACTCGCACGACATCTCCTCCTGCTGCAGCTTCCGCATCATCAGGTCCCCGTCCCTGGGTACATCTTCCAGAATCAGAACCCGTAAGGGGGCTTGTTCCTCAATTTGAGATCTCTTTTGCCGGTCCGCCATTTTTGATCACCCATTATTGTGCTCCAAGAGCCCTTCTTGCACCGGACCACGGCCCGCATTAGCGCTAACTTCAACAAATACGTTCGATCAGTCATGAATCCAGAGCGACGCGGAATCGAACAGGAAATTTCGAATTAGCACTTCAGTAATTTGCGTCATTCTTATTAACTACAGAAGGCAATTTTTTAAAGAAATCTTCCAAACTTGTCAGCCTATCCTCAATTACGCCAAGGGACTCGACCACTTGGCCCTTATCCTTCCTTTGTGTAAACGCAGGATTATTGACCCACCAGTCCATTCCCATTTCCTTTGCCTTGTCCACAGAACAGATAACAAGGCGAAGTTGGATGGTCAACAGTTCGATATCAACGATACTGATTTTGATATCGCCTGCAATGACGATGCCTTTATCGAGAACGCGTTCCAACAAATCTGCGATGTTGGTCGTCTGGATCGAATGCTGCGCAGCGTGTTGTATGCTCATATTCCTTTTTCTTCCAAATAAATGCACAAATTTTTCAAACGATATGTAGTACCTACAAACGAAACGCGGAAGCTTGGTGTGCACACTTTATGGGCAATTGAAAATTCTTGAGAAATGCAAATCCATTTTACAATCAATATTCAGAAATCAAAAATCCGTTATGGATTACCTCAGATTCCTCCTTTACATCTATTTTGCAAATCCTAAAAATAGGAACCAAACAGGCCTTCAAGTTCATCTAGAACATTTCTGTCTAATGATACTGATATGCGTTTTGCAAATATGTCGAGCTTGATCAAAGCATTCAGCGCTGCATCCTGAACTTTTATATTACTCAGCCTCTGGCAAATACTCCTATTAACCATTTGTACATTCGTATAAATATCGAAGAGGTATTTCAAATCCCAGTCAGGCGCTTTGCCGCGTTTATACAAAAAGTACTGTGCAAGTAAATACATCGAGAGTACGCGATACTCGGTTTCCCACATCGATGCGAACGGTAAATGATAACGAACCATCGGTTTCAGTTTTTCCATAATTTTGCAGCCGCTTGTAACCATATAAATACCGATCAACGAACTGATCCCCTGTTGTAACGTTGTAAGCTTAACGTATTCCCTTTCCTCGCACTGTATTTTTAGGTTAACTTCATCATATGAAATCATGTCCCGAAAAAAATCTACCAATTCGACAAGATTTTCTGCGATTGGACAAAAGGGATGATTTTTTTCATCCAAAATACAATTAGGACATTTACAATAATTTAACGCTGTCCATTCTGGAGATTGGCTCTTCGGGGTACGTATCAAATACAGGGTTATAGGATCCAACTCGACATTCAATTCCTTTTCAAAATTGTCCTTGAACTCGAATTTATAGTTAAAAACAATTGGCTTGTTAGAATCACTCATGGGGTTACACTTGCTACTTCAGTAAATAGTGCTACTCAGATTTTTGAACTATAGTTACTACTTGCCGTACCTCTTCGAAGGTGGTAATTCCCTCCTGCATTTTAAGCAAACCGTCTTCATAAAGTGATTTCATCCCAAATTTCCTTGCTGCATCCCTGATTTCATCTTCAGGGGCCTTGTTTGCTATCAACAGTCTAATATCCCGGTTAACGTCCATAAACTCATAAATACCAATTCTGCCTCTGAATCCGATGTTGTTGCATAAGTTGCACCCTGTCCCCGCACAGTGGGTGCAAATCCTTCTGACAAGGCGCTGGGAAAACGCACACTTTAGGACATCGCCTATCAGTCCCGCATCTATCCCAATATCCATGAGCCTTGTGATGGCGGCGACGGCATCATTCGTATGCAGGGTGCTCAGCACTAAATGTCCTGTTAAGGCCGCTCGAACCGCCATTTCCGCAGTTTCCAAATCCCGTATTTCCCCCACATAGATAATATCAGGGTCCTGCCGAAGAATCGCCCGCAAGGTATTCCCAAAAGTAATGCCCACATTAACATCTATCTGACTTTGAACGATCCCTTTGATTTCATATTCTATCGGATCCTCAATCGTCATTATATTTTTACTTTCTGTACTCATCGCGCAGATAGCCGAACAAATCGTTGTCGTCTTGCCGCTGCCGGTGGGGCCGGTAGCAAGAATGATCCCACTCGTGGACGCGAGCACTTTTTTGAATCTATTTAAATCATCAATGGAAAAGCCCAGTTCTGAAAGAGTTGGCGTTCCCTTACTTTTATCCAAAA
Organism: uncultured delta proteobacterium; assembly: GCA_963830155.1. Classification (GTDB taxonomy): domain Bacteria; phylum Desulfobacterota; class DSM-4660; order Desulfatiglandales; family Desulfatiglandaceae; genus CAWHLE01. Next base: position 85,526 of record CAWHLE010000011.1, read on the forward strand.
TCCTCATGACAACGTTTTCACCATACATCGACCGGATGGTGGACGTTCGAATATCAATAACCTTATCTCGGATAGTAACACCCACTCTGCCATCCTGCGGAAGCCTTCTTTGAGCTATATCCAACCCTGATATGAGCTTTATTCGGGATGTGATTGGTGCAATCAGGTTGCTTGGGATTATATCCCGATTGTAAAGGAATCCATCAATACGGAAACGCACCAACATATGATCTACCTTTGGTTCCAAATGGATGTCACTGGCATTTTCCAGCACTGCCTGGGCAACATAACTATTGACGATCTTTATTATCGGTGCATCCTCCGCTTGCCTTGCAAGACGAATTTCGCCTATCTGCCCTTTATATTCCGCCTTCTCAATTCGCGTCGTATGTTGTAACTCATTGGCAAGTTCATCAATCAGCGCTTTCCTCGCATCTCCCACCCCATACCATTGATCTATGGCGAAATTGATGCTTTCCGCCGATGATATGACAACCTCCACTTTACTTCGGACAAACTTGGAAATGTCATCAATGTCGATGATGTTCCAAGGCTCAGACATAGCAACTGTCAAAACATTTTCTATTTTAAATAGGGGGATTACCCGATATTGACGGGCAATCTTTTCAGGAATAAGATTTAGAGTCTCGCCTTCTATGGTATACTTCTTTATGTTAACATAAGGAATCCTAATTTTCTCTCCGATGACTTTAGTAAGTTGTTCCTCTGTCACAGACCCTGATCTTATCAATTCCCTGCTCAGGGGCACATTATCATATTGCGCTCTCATCTCGGCAGATTTGAGCTTTTTTTCAGTCACCAGGTTTCCATCAATCAGAATCTTCTTCAGATCGATCGGATCCCTGATATTCACGATATTACTTCGTGCTGCGGATTTTTCAGCCATAATGGTCATCTTCCCTCTTCTAAATCCGGGAAACTTGGAGTGTTCGCAATTGAGACACAGTCCATGAGTTGAAATATTTCATCATTAATTTAAATGCTTTTTTACTAACGCTACCAGAATATCCAAATTGAAGGGCTTTGTAACATATTCATCTGCCCCCACATTTTTTCCGACCCTGATATCGCTACCCTGTGCTCTCGCCGTCAGCATGATAATGGGAATGTGTTTGTATTCTAAATCGAATTTGAGGAGTCTGGCGATTTTAAAGCCATGTATTTTTGGCAGCATGACATCCAAGATGATCAGATCGGGCTTCTCCGTCTTTGCCTTTGCAAGAGCGATTTCGCCGTCATATGCCTCTATACATTCGATATTGTCAAGTTCCAAAGTGAATTTTATGGTCTCCACAATATCCGCTTCATCATCGACAATAAGCACCTTTTTTCGGTTCATGGTTGCCCCCTTCCTTCGTTATTGTAATTTCTTTTGATTGCAGCCAGAAGTTCTTCCGTGCTTAGGCCATCCTCTGGAAATGTCGCCGGTCCCAATATGGTCGGAGCGCACAAGGATTTGCCCTCAAAAATAATGGGATGGTTACAAAAGGCGTCACCAAGTTTTCTTTTGACAATCGCAGCGTCCCTCTTCTGCGTTGATTCTAGTATAATGGTCACCCCTAAAGAGACCTTTTGGACAATAATATGATCAGTGCTCCGATGAATGACTCTTTGTATAACATCCATGAGTTGACTCAAGAAGTCAGAATATTCGCTCACCTCCTCATGATTGCGGTTTGATACAGACTTATGATTGAAACAGACCTCCAACAGAGAGAAGAGGGAATATTTTTTAGAAGCTTCTCGAATCTTCTCATGCAAATCGACTACTTCAATGGATTGCGCTGAAAATACGGGAAGTGTAAAGAAGAAGCGGCTGCCTTTTCCGATTTCACTCTCGACTGAAATTTGCCCCATTTGTGACTCTACCAGTTGTTTAACGATGGCGAGACCCAATCCTGTTCCAGTAGGTCTCGAGGTCAAAACACCTCCCGCCTGGTAAAACGGTTCAAATATACGAACTTGATCATCTGACGAAATTCCTTGCCCTGTATCAGCTACACTTATCTCTGCCCATCGTGACGGCGCCGGGGTCGGCAAATCCGGACATGCGCATTCAGATTCTGTCTCCGACTTCCTTTGGCGTGCGCTCAGTTCTACAGTACCCCCTTCTGGGGTAAATTTCAGAGCATTGTTTATGAGATTATACAGAATCTGTTCTACACGGGCGGGATCTGCATAGACCGTGGGTATATCTTCAGAACAATCCACTTTTAGTATCTGAAATTTTGCGTCTGCCTGGGGTCCAAATGACTGGGTCACTTGATGAAGCGCGCCGACTATGTCCATCTCACATAACCGAAGATTAGGTCTTCCGGCCTCTAATTTTCTCAAATCAAGAAGGCTATTTATCATCGTTGACAACCGGTCGATATTGCGAACCACCATAGACAAAAATCGCTCCTGGTTTTCCGTCAGACCTCCCGCCTTTTTCGATACCAGAATGTCAACAGCATTCTTAATGGATGTAAGAGGGGTTCTGAGTTCATGCGAAGCGATGGCAATAAAGTCCGTCTTCATACGATCAATTTTCCTTAGTTCTTCATTCGCCTTTCTCAACGCTTCCCCAGCTTCTTTACTGACGGTGATGTCGCGAAGGCAGGCGAGATAAGACTTCTTCCCATACCATTCAAGCGCCGTAACATGCAATTCCGCTACAACCTTTTTGTGTTCGTCAGGTTGGGCAATCTCAATCTCATGGCGCTCCTGCAAGGCGGTGGGGAATCCGAACGGCGAGCCCAAGAGTTCTTTTGCGCAACGGGCGAAGAGGAGTTCCGCGGCGGGATTCGCAAAGCGTATGAGCCCGTCCCCATCCACGATCAGCATGCTGTCGGCACTATTCTCGATGATCAGGCGCAGACGGAGTTCCTCCTCATGTTGTTCAACACGCTCTGCTTCCAGCCGTCTGCGGTCGGTGATGTCCCGGATGACGCCGACTGTACCGACAAACCGTCCAGCCATGGCATCCATTTCACTATACATGCCGGAACTGTTGACCTCGGCAACGAGTACTTCTGCACCAAGCGCTTCCATATCACCTGATTCAACCTTTCCTCCATTCTTAGGAAGTAGGCGGACTTCGAGACCTTTCGTTTTCCTGTCCTCCGTCCTTCTTCCGTCAAAGAGCTCAGGCGCATTCTTGTCACCGAAGGTTTTCCCTTTCAATCCCGGCAAGACATCACTAGGGTTCAACCCGGCAACATCAGCAGACATAATGATCTGGCTGAAATATTTGCCCATGAGCTCTTCCGGTATATAACCTAGTTTCCGTATCTCACGATTGAGGAAAACAAACCTTCCCTCCGGGTCAAGACGGAAAACAATATCAGGTATGGTGTTGACGAGGACTCGAAATCTGTTTTCAGAAGCCTGCAGTTCATGTAATTCCTTTTCGAGCTCTTCGTTGATATCCCTGAGGGCCCGTTTTGAGCTGATAAGTTCACGGTTGTTTATCACCGCGTTCTCGTAGATGGCAATGAGCACAGTTAGGATCTGGGAACGGTTCGAGGTTACGGTAACATGCTTCCCGGCAAAATCAATTTCCAGGTCCTCTCCCGGTCTGTCAATCTTCTCGTCGCCCGACGCTGCGAGAAGCTGGTTGATCTTGGCAAGCAACTGATCTTCGTCGTAAGGCTTACTGACATAACAATCCGCACTGACATTCAGCGCCTCGATCACATCCGCCAGGTCGGTCAATATAGTTAGCAGAATAATGGGAACATCCTTTAGGGCTGGGTCCTGCTTGAGTAACCTGCACATCTCATAGCCATTCATCTCCGGCATTTGAATATCGCTGATAACTAGATCGGGCTTGAGGCTTCGCGCGTTTGCGATACCGGCCCTGCCGTTGGTAGCCACGGTGACTCTGAACCCCTCTTCACGGAGCAGAAGTTCAAGTTGTTTTGCCTGGGTCGCGCTGTCCTCAACAATCAGAATATCGAATATGACTTTACTGTTGGCTTCCATCGTCTGATCTTTTCCTCATTTGTTGCGATCAAGGAGCCTGAAGTTTTCTATTGCCCCACTTCACGGGGACGCACGAAGGCCAGGGTCTTGACTTTGGTTAACAGTTCCTGCTTCCAGACATCGCCGCCGTCGACCGCGCCCCTGCTCACCACATCAATTGCCCCCGCTTTTATCGCGTCGAAAACCACGTTGAGTTCCGGCGCGTTTTCGAGAGAAGTGATGATAATAATAGGCGTCGGATGAGCAGCCAAGATGCGTCTTGTCGCTTCCAGACCGTCCATGTCAGGCATGGCGACATCCATCGTAATCAAATCGGGCCGCAAATCGGCGGCCATCTCCACGGCCTGACAGCCGTTTGCCGCCTGACCCACAACTTTGATCTCTCCGTCGCTCTCCAGTAAAAGGGCCAGCATTTTCGCCTATGTGGGAGAATCCTCCACTACCAGTACCCTGATCATGTAAACCTCTTTTTAAAGCGATACCAACTCTTTCAGCCGGTCGCTGATCATCTCGAGAGGCAATACCTCATTAACGGCGCCCATGGCGATTGCCTCCTCGGGCATGCCAAAAATAATGCAGGATCCTTCGTCCTGGGCGATGGTATAAGCGCCGGCGTCATGGAGGGTCTTCAGTCCGCGGGCGCCGTCTGAACCCATTCCCGTGAGGATCACGCCTGTTGTCGTCGAGCCGTTAACTGCGGCTGCCGATTCGAATAGAACGGTCGCCGATGGACAATGCCCGTCCACGAGGGACATTGCTTTCAGCCAGACACTGCCGTCCGCCGTCACGGTCAGGTGCTTCTCGTCCGGCGCCAGATAGACCGTCCCCGGTTTCAGCTTTTCATATGGCTGGGCCACCTTTACCTCCAAGGGCGTCGTTTCATTCAACCAGGTAGCAAGTCCGTTTACGAAACCCCGCGAAATATGCTGCACCACCAGAAACGGTGCCGGAAATCCAGCCGGCATCCTGCTCAGGATAACCTGAAGGGCCTGCGGGCCTCCCGTGGAAACGCCCACGGCAACCAAACTGACGGGTTCCAAGCGCGAATTGCGAGGGATGGCTGCCTTTCCCGGCATCTTCAGTTGATCCATCTGAGGCCATCTCCTTCTCTTGACCACTTTAACATCAGCCATTGCCTTTATGTGGGAGATGAGATTGTCCGCTTCGGCATCTGTTCCCGGCAATCCTTTCGGTTTGCCTATGACCATCAAAGCTCCGATTTCGATGGCTTTGTACATAATTTTCAGCCTGATATCGGACTCGGTAGAGGTCAGCACAACGATCGGTCGTGGTGTCTCCGCCATGATATGACGGATCGCCTCGTAACCATCCATCCCGGGCATCTGGATGTCCATAGTTACTATATCGGGGTTGAGCTTTCGGCAAAGCGCAATGGCCTCCACGCCGTTTGCCGCTTCTCCCACCACCTGTATTCCCAGATCGCTATCGAGTGTTCTCCTGATGAGAATGCGCAGCGTCGGCGAGTCATCAACGATTAGAACACGGATCATTTATCCCATCCCATTCCGGGGACACGATGCGATTCGTTCGGGCTTCCGCATCATGTCCCCGCCAAGTATCCAGTCCTACCCAATCAGTCTGTCAATCGTCGCCAGAAGGTCTCCCTGATCAAAGGTGCCCTTCATAATATAGGCATCCGCCCCGGCTTCCATACCCCGGATCTTGTCCTGGGGTGTTTCGAGGGATGTCACAAGCACCACGGGCCGGTCCTTGAGCTTCTCATGGTCCTTGATTTTCCTGGTCAGGACGAAGCCGTCCATACGCGGCATGTTCACATCGGCCACTATTCCATCAACAGAATCGCTCTGTAGGATGGCCCAGGCTTCCTCGCCGTCGGCGGCCACCATGACCTGATAGCCGGCATTTTCCAGGATATTTTTTTCCAAGGTGCGGGTGGTTATGGAATCGTCCACTACGAGAACGCGGCGACGGTTGGCTTCCTTGATCCGAACCGGGATGGATGCGGTAAGCCCTATGCCTTTTTGCGCGGATTTTACGAGATCAGCCACGTTCAGGATCATGACAACCTGGCCATCCCCCAATATCGCGGCCCCGGAAACGTTGCGCACGCGGCTGAACAAGCCCCCCATGCCCCTGATGACCACTTCCTGTGTCCCGTAGAGATCTTCTATCCGAAAAGCCACCTGTTTCTCCGCGATGCCCACCACCACGATCGGGATCTTCAGTCCGGCAGTGAAAGGCACTTCCGATCCCGGCAGTTCCAGCACTTGGGCCAGAGAGAAAAGCGAGATGGCACGGCCTGAAACATGGATCGCCGGTTTCCCCTCTATGCTGCCTATCTCCTCCACCTTCGCCTTGAGGATGCGCACGACGCTCGTCGTCGGAATCGATACGATCTGGTCGGCCACCCCCATCAGGAGCACGTGGCTGGTGACAAGCGTCAGAGGCAAGGTAAGCGTAAAGGTGGTGCCTTTCCCCGCTGCTGTGTTCACTTCGACCATCCCCTGGAGTCTTTCCAGGTTTTTACGCACCACGTCGAGGCCAATGCCCCGCCCGGAGATCTCCGTGATTTTCTGGTGCGTGGAGAGCCCCGAATGGTATATGAGATTGAGGATCTCGTGATCCTTCATCCCTTCGATCTCCCGTAATGTCAGGAGACCCTGTGCGAGGGCCGCCTGCCTTACGGCATTCAGGTCAATCCCGTGCCCGTCATCAGAAACCGTGAGGACAATGGTATTTCCTTTTTGCTCCGCCCGAAGCCGGATGGTCCCCTCCCGCGGCTTTCCCGCCGCGTCCCTGGCGTCGGGGGATTCGATGCCGTGGTCAACGGCATTGCGCAGGAGGTGAGTGAGGGGGTCCTTCATGATATCCAGGAGTTGCCGGTCGACCTCCGTATCGGCCCCTTCCACCTGGAAATTGACATCCTTGACCTGTTCTCTTGTCAGGTCGCGCACCATGCGCGGAAAAAGGTCGAAGAGGGTCGCCGTAGGCAGTATCCGGACCTTGCGAATCTCGTCATGCATATCATCGGTCAAAAGGGCGAGGTATCGATAATCGCTCACAAATTGACGGAGCAGGGCCTGGATTTCCGTACCAAAGTTTTTGAGGTTATCCCCGTTTACGCCAAGAAAATCGATCAGCCGAGTCACCTCCGGTCGGTGCCGATCCTGACGCTTCAGGAGACGGTAATCGCCCCGCACCTTGCTCCAGTTCTTCTGCCAGCGGTTTACACGCTGCCCGGCGGCTCTGATCTCGTTCAATCGCTGCTCCGTCCTCATACGGGCAACCATGAGTTCGCCCATGCGGTCCATCAGGTTGTCCACCTTGGCCGTGGCGACACGGATGGTCTCGGCGACAGGCGCTGCTGTTGCCGGCGTTCGCGCCGGCGGTGGTGAAACCGGAGGGGGAGTCCCCGAGGCCGCCGATGGGGATAGCCCCTGAGGCGAGTCTAAGCGCGCCGGAGGCGGGGATACCCCACGGATTGATTTTTCGGGCAGTTCAGCTTCCCGTCCCGAAACCGCCCCCTTCTTTATTTCTTCCAGGTCGGCCAGCAGTTTTTCTCTATTTTCTCTGGACAGCTCATTTCCTGCCAGATAGGCATCCATGGCCTCTTTCAGGGTGTCTACGGAGCGAAAGAGTAAGTCGAATACTTCCGGCCTGACGGGTAACTCGCCCCGCTTGATCATCCCCATAACGTCTTCCAGCCGGTGGGCTATTTTTTCAATCTCCCCTATTTTCACCGCCCGCGCCCCCCCCTTGATGCTGTGGGCAGCCCGGAAAAGGTCGGCCAGCAACTGTTCCCGCTCATCCCCGATTGGGCCTTTTTCCAGGAATAACAAACCTCTATTGAGCACGCCGAGGAGATCTCCCAACTCCGATTGGAAAGTGGTCAGCAGTTCCCTTTCTATATCTTCGCTTGTGTTCATGACACCTTCATTCCGGGGACACGATCCGCATTTCCTGCGGAAATATGGTCATCTCCCTGCGCAGTATCCAGCCTCACCATTCACTATTCACTATTTATACTGCTCCATCTTCTTGCTCAACTGCGAAGCCAGGACATTGAGGTTATGGGCCGCCTGTTCCGCCTGCTTCGTGCCGATATCGGTCTGGGCGGTGGCTTGGTTGATGCTCTCCATGGCCGTGACGATCTGATCCATCCCGGCCAACTGCTGCTTCGTGCTGACGGCAACCTGCTGGGCCGACTGCGCTACCTGCTGGATGCGCTCCCGGATTGAACGGATCGCCTCCCCCGTCGTCTGAGTCAGCAGAACGCCGGACTCCGCCCGTTTGGTCCCTTCTTCAGTTACCATCACCGCTGTGTTGGCCGCCTTCTGGATCTCCCCAAGGATGTCCTTCACCTGGGCCGTCGCCTGCCGCGATTGCTCCGCCAAGCCCCGAACCTCGCCCGCCACAATGGCAAAACCCTTCCCCGCCTCCCCGGCGCGCGCCGCTTCAATGGCCGCGTTCAGGGCCAGGAGGTTGGACTGGTCGGCAATGTCGTTCACCGTCGCTATAATCTCGCCGATCTGCTGGGTCTGCTCGCTTAAATTAAGAATCGTCTCGGCAATCGTCCCCACCTGCTCCTTGATCTTGTTCATCCCCTCCATCGTGCTCTGGACGGAGCGAATTCCTTCGTCGGAAATACGGGTAGATTCCTGTGCAACTTCAAGTACCTGGAGTGCGCGTCCGGAAGCCTGCTCCGCCGTCTGGCGGACCTCCTGCAGGGTGCTTGTCGTCTCGCTCACTGCCGCCGACTGCTCGGAACTCATTGACGCCTGTTCCGTCGTCACCGCCAGAATCTCGGACGTGGCCGCGGTAAGGTTCGAGGAAGCCTCACGGATGCTCCCCAGCATGCTCCGGAGTGACTCAATGATCCCCTGGAAGGCCTGGGCGATCTCATCTCGGCTGTCCTTTGGCGCGTGCTGAACACTGAGATCGCCGCCTACGACCGTTTTGATCTTGTCAAAGACCCCCTGGAGGTCATCGGCAAACTGATCCATGGCCCCGGTCAGGGCGCCGATCTCATCCCGCCGGTCCATCTTAAGGCGCGTGCCCAGGTGGCCTTGAGCTATCTCCTGCATCATCTGCACGCCCCGTCCCAGAGGCCCGATGATGCTCAAGGTAAGTAGGATAACCATCAACGTCGCCAGCGCTATGGACACGGCTCCCAGTATGATCATGTTTGTACGCGCAGCGTTTTGAGCCTTTTGTGCCTCATCGTAGCGCGAATTTGATACTATCTTCACTATGCACGATAAGATTCTCTACATGTTCTAGCCACTGAAGCACTGAGGGGGCAGCTTCATTAATCAATACATTTGTAGCCTCATCGTACTTTTCTGCCAAGGCGAGATCGATCACCTTATCGTTCAGCGATCTTGCGGCAACCTGGGAAGTCTTGATTTTGGAGATTATCTCCGATCCCTTTTGATTGTCCTCAGTGGTCAAATCTTCGACAATTTTCAATCCCTCATCATATTTTTTTCTTCCTTCAGCAATCTTGTTTCTCGTTGCCTCTGTATTTCTTATGTCTTTCAGCAACAGGATATTACGAGTGTTGATGGACACTTGTTTCACATCATCAACCATATCATTTGCATAATGAACGCGGACAACATTTTTTGTCACGATAAGTTCAAGCTTATTTTGGGTGTCCTCCATTTGATTTAAACTCACTATGATCAAGGCAATCATTACAACAATCACAAGGCCGAAGCCCAATCCCATACGCACAGCAATTTTCATGTTCTTAAGCATCTCACATTCCTCCTATTTTCATATCTTTCAATGATGTTCATTCTCCCTGGATTACTGTAACATTACCGTCCGCTCATGGGGTCGAAGCTCCGAAGCCATTCAATGAACTATGCGGAAACCTCTTCATGAACGATCATCCCCGGATCAGAAAGGAGGCGCTTCAAATCAAGAATAATGAGCATATCGTCGGTGATGCCCCGTATAAACTCTTGCGCCCGGGCCGAAATCGTTACGGTCGCTGCCTTTACCTCTTTCTGGGAAACACGGACCGCCTGGGGTAGTTCGTCGGCAAGGAGGCAGAGCTCCATCTCTTCCTCCCCACCGTTGACGCCGCGCACGAGGAGGACGTGGGTCGTTTCCGATAACGGCCGTGGAGGCAGTCCTAGGAACCTTGCCACGTCCATGATGGGATAGATCCTGCCGCGGATATTCACTGCGCCCGTAATGAAGTCGGGTGTGCAAGGGACAGGGGCCCATTTCTGGCTCCCCAGGGGCTGTGTTTCCCGGACAAGTTCGACATCCACGCCGTAACGTTCCTGTCCGAGAAGGAAAGACTGTAAATAGAGGGTTTTCCCTTCGGCAATATCTTCTTCCGGAAGATGGGCAAGTAACCGCGCCCTTCCTTCCATGATCTGTCGATCTTGCTGGATACTGGATGCTGGATACTGGATGCTCGATGCTTGAGAATCATTTTTCACTGATAGGTCCTTTCGTTACTGATTGGATGAGCACATTTGGTTCACTGCATCCCCCCGATCATTGTCAACAACTTGGCGGCGGTCATGCCGTCGGTGCCAGGCAGAATTTCATTTGGTGGCAATTTGGCGCCCAGACGCAGGGCATGCGAACGATGGCGCATTGCCTCATCCCGGCGGCCGGCCTGGCGATGGATGACGGACAGGCTGAAATGCGCCAGGGCAAACTTCGGATCCAGGTAGAGCGTCTTTTTCAGGAGTTCGACGGCTTTTTCATAGTCGCCTTCTTCCTGGCGGATAAGGGCGAGGATATAGTAAGCCTCGGCCAACAACGGGTCTGTCTGGACGGCCTTCTCGCACCACGCGCCGGCCTCTTTCAGTCCGCCCCGGTTGGCATGCGCCCGTGCGATTTCGCAGTATGCCAGGACAAATTTCGGGTCTTTGGCGATACGCGCCTGGAATCTCTCTATCGCCCCTTCGTAGTTCCCCTTTCCCATCATGACGAGCCCCTCTTTATACGGGTCGTCCGGTTCCGGGGAGCGCAACGGGGCGGGGAGAGGATATGGCGGCAGCGGCCGGAGACGTTCTTCCGGGACCGGCAGGAGATCGGGATATTGAACACGCCCCCTGACGGGGGCCGAATACCGATCCGAAGGCGTCACATGGCTTACCGGTTTATGGGGTCGCGCTATTCCCTTCCGGTAGAGAATGGCGCCGGGATAGTTACAGAAAATAAAGGGGTCGCAAAAGGCGCTTCCCGACTCGGCTGCCCCGACAATGAACCACCCGTCGGGAATCAGGCAGCGATGAAACCGCAAGGCCATCTCCCTCATCATGACCTCCTCAAAATAGATGGCTACATTCCGGCAGAGGATCAGGTCCATGGCGTTCGTATTCATTGTCAGGGATGGGTAGACATCTTCCGCCAGGTTCAGATGGACAAAATGGACCATCTCCCGGATAGACGGTTTGAGCTCGAAGACCCCATTGCAGGGCACAAAAAACCGTTCCCTCATAAGAGGGTCGGTCACCCGGAAGGAACGCTCCTTGTAACAGGCCTTTTCAGCCCATAATAGATCGCTCTTGTTGATATCCGTGCCCAGGATGAAGACATTCCACTGGGCAATATCAGGGAGAAGCTGGCAGAGCAGCATGGCCAGGGAATAGGGTTCTTCGCCGCTGGCGCAGCCGGCGCTCCAGATACGGAGACGACGGTCGTCATGGTGGCGCGCAATAATCTCCGGCAAGATATGGTCGCGCAGGGCTTCCATCTGTGGTGTGTCGCGGAAGAAGTAGGTTTCACTAATAATGAGCAGTTGGATCAGTTGATCCCAGGACTTGCTGTCCGTCTTGGACACGAACAGGCAGCGGTAGTATTCTTCTGCGTTTTCAAAGCCGCTGCGGCCAGCCGCCGCCAGTATGCCCCGCACCATGGCGTCGCGCCGGCCGAGAAGGAAAATGCATCCCCGTCCTTTCCAGAATCAGCTTCCGGAAAAGCCCGCAGCTCGCATCGTCCATTTGCGGATTTTGCAGATCATATCGTTGATAGTTCATAATTCGAATCCATTAGCCGCTTCACTATTCACTCTCCGCCCCGCATAGGGAAACAGGTGCCCCGCATCCACGATGAGAATCAAGCCATCTTCTCTTCTGACGACGGCCTTCAGATACCGGGAATTGCGAAGCGAGTCGGGGGGTGTTTCCACCTCGCTGCCCGGCAACGCGACCACTTCCGTCACCTCGTCCACCACAAGGGCAAATGTCTGCTCGGAAAGGGACACGACGAGAAGGCGATCGTCTTGACAGGGTTCCTTTGCGGGATGCCCCAACCGTACCCGCAGATCCGTCACCGGGATGACCCGGCCGTGCAGATCAATGACCCCGATGAGCCAGGACGGAGCGTCGGGCACCGGCGTGACGGCCACCATGCGCAGCGCGCTCTCCACCTGATCAAGGGGAAGTGCAAATCGTTCACCATCGAGACGAAAAACGACAAATGAACGCGTTATTTTTGAATCATCTTCCATTCGGGGGACACGATCTGCAATTCCTGCAAAAATAGCGTCATATCTTCCTTGGGCTTCCCGTGGCTTCGATAATTCCGCTGCCTGAAGTTCCTCTGATTGTTTTGCCGTCATAAACTACCTTTCGAGACTGACAGGCGAACGTGCACAGGCAGTCATTTTTTTCAGGCAGTGTTCTCAGTGTCTCTCGGATGGGTGCTTCATCATCGACAATAAGCGTCTTTGCAGGCCCCGTGGCGTCAGCGTCTCCAGCCTTTGTATGAAATTGGTCTAAAGTATCGTTAAACCGTCACATCAACGAGGATGGGGCGACACTAAATGGGTTTTTCGGGGATCTCTCTGATAAGGCGTCCCGTCTGTTTCTCGATCACCCCACCGTAATATCTCCGATCTTCTCATCCAGTTCGAATTCTAGTCGGATTTCCCCCCTGAACAAAACCCTATCGATGCCCTCACTGATACCTTTATTAACACCCTGCTTCATTTCTCGAAAACAATCGATTCCGTTTCCCTCTGATTTCAAGGGGAAATTGGACCTTACTGGATGGATTGGCTTTCGATCATAGGCAATACCATTGTCTTTACAAGATGAGATAGCGGTGGTGTCGATGGATATCATTTCGTTCTCACTCATCCGGTATCTTTCCTGAGCAACGGAAGACCGGTTCAAACACATTCCTGATAGTTTTATCGGAAGGAGGTGATGAGCAGGAGAGATTGATAGATCAGTTTGAAATCAGTGATATGAAATCACTACTATCGGATGGACTGGAGGAAGGTGTAGAAATTCATTTTGTTTTTGATCAGACCGAATTTGCTCCTTATCTTGAACCTGTGGGACATGACCGTATTAATGGAAAGGTTCATCACAGCGGCAATCTCTTTTGTAGCCTTTCCCTGCTTGATCAGGTTGGCCACATGGATTTCGCCTGGGGAGAGGCCCAGATAGGCCGAGGAGATTTCCTTTATGAACGGAGAGACGATATCCCTGATATTGGACTCAATGATTTGGAGGTAACGCCCTTGTTCATCACTTAACGGGCTGTCCCTTAATTTCTCCAGGTAGGGTCTGACAACCCCCTTGACATTTGCCGGCATACTCTCTCCGAGGGCCGCCTGATCTTCCTCCCTTTTTTTCAACAAGACCCTCAAGCCGGTATTGACTTCTTCGTGCTCCCTGGTCCGTCGCCCCACCTGGGGCCTGCGTGCACCGGTAGCCATTCGTCTCCAATATCCTTGTGAGCAGACTTCTCACGGACGGTTCATCATCCACGATGAGGACACTTGAACCCTTCTGGCTTTCCATCATCCACCCCTCTACCATTTACCTCAACGCATCTAAAGCCTAATCCCCGTCCAGTACCTCCCGAACCTTCAGAAGCAGCGCAGGCCGGCTAAAGGGCTTTCCTATAAACTTCGTTCCCTCCTCAAGCAGGGCTTTCTGGGAGATAGCCCTCTTCGTGTAGCCAGACATATAAAGCTTCTTTATCCCCGGCATGATTGGACCCAGCCGCTCGCCCAAATCGGTCCCGTTCATCCCAGGCATGACCACGTCGGTCAGAAGAAGGTGAACAGGATCTTTCAACTGCTCGCACAGATCCAATGCCTCCCCGCCGTTTGCCGCCTTATGAACGTTATAACCTGCTGACGCGAGAATCCGTTCCGCCAGGTTGCGCAAGGCCCCATCATCCTCGACGACCAGCACCGTCTCGTTCCCCCTCGGCAACGGCTCAACGCTCCGTTTTGCCTTTTCTTTCACTTCGAACTCATCTATCCTCGGCAGGTAAATCTTGAATGCGGTTCCCTTCCCAGGCTCGCTGTACACCCAGATATGTCCATCGCTCTGTTTCACGATCCCGTATACCGTGGACAGCCCCAGCCCCGTGCCCCTGCCCTCTTCCTTGGTGGTGAAAAAGGGTTCAAAAATATGGGTTTGGGTCTCCTCGTCCATGCCCACACCTGTGTCGCTCACCGCCAGCATGACGTAAGGGCCTGGACGCACATCCATGTGACGTTTGGCGTAGTCCTGGTCAAGGTCCACATCCCGGGTTTCGACGGTAAGCGTGCCTCCCTCAGGCATGGCGTCCCGGGCGTTGACCGCCAGATTCATCACAATTTGTTCAATTTGCCCCGGATCGGCCTTGACCGGCCAAGCGTCATCGGCCAGGGCCGTCACAAGCTCCACGTCCTCGCCGATGAGGCGCCGGAGCATCTTCTCGATGCCCCTGATCACCTCGTTGAGATTGAGAATCTTGGGGGCGACTACCTCTTTCCGGCTGAACGTCAGGAGTTGGCGGCTTAGGACCGCGGCCCGAGTACCCGCATTGCGTATCGACTCGAGATCGGCCCGTATCGGGTCGTCTTGCTCCAAACTGTCGAGGGCCAATCCGGCGTAACCGTTGATCACCGTCAGCAGGTTATTGAAGTCGTGGGCGATGCCGCCTGCCAACCTGCCGATGGCCTCCAATTTTTGGGCGTGCATAAACTGCTTTCGGAGATTCTCCTGTTCAGTAATATCCTCGTAAAGCACAAACTTCTCTCCGTTTGCCATGACCACGGGGATAGACCGTATCCTCTTCACCGAACCATCTTTGCAGGTCACATTGGAGGTCTGGGGCCCTAAATGACTTAACCTCGTGCTTACAAGACCACTTTTCCATAACGATATGATCTCGTTCCTGTAAACGGGGTCCGGGTATGCCTTTTCAAACCAGGACCGCCGGGTGGGGATATCGTCAGGCGTGTATCCAAACATCTCAACAAACCTGGGATTCAGGTACAGGTAACGGTTTTCTTTGCTCAAGAAGGCCACTCCGAAAGGAGACCCCTCTACCAGCACCCGAAACCGCTCCTTCTCTTCCCTGAGCGCATCTTCGGTCCGTTTGCGCCCGGTGATTTCAGACATGACGTGCACTAGACCGGTGAGCGCCCCCGAAATGTCTCGAATGGGATCAGCATGAACGAAAAACCAGCGCCGTTTAAATTCGACTGTACACGATTCACGGCACAAAGACTTCTGAGCCAAATGAAGAAGGCAGGTTTCCCCACAGCCAGATGCGCACCCTATGACCTCCGGCAGCGAATATCCGATGATTTCATTGAATGGTCTCCCCACAAGGTCCCGCAGTGCCTTGTTGCACCGAAAGACAATCCCGTCCGGGTCCACCAGGCCGATGGGATCCGCAACGGCGTCAAAGGTGTCCATCCATTCCCTTGCGGCCTGTTCGATCCTCTCTCTGGCCGCGATTTCCGAACATTCCAGGCGCTTCTTCTCAAACGCCACCTTGACCGCGGATGGGAGCCGACGGAGGTGCTCCTTGAGGACATAGTCGTCTGCCCCGGCCTTCATACACGAAACGGCGGTTTCTTCATTCATGGAGCCAGTGACGATGATGAACGGAAGGTCAGGCGCGCACGCATTCTTGATCTCTAATGCCTCCATCCCGGTAAACTGGGGCATCATAAAATCCGAGAGGACGATGTGAGGCCTGTATTCCGAAAGCGCGCGGATGTACCCTTCCCGAGTGTCCAGGACCTGAAACTCCCACGACATCTCCTCCTGCTGCAGCTTCCGCATCATCAGGTCCCCGTCCCTGGGTACATCTTCCAGGATCAGAACCCGTAAGGGGGCTTCTTTCTCAATTTGAGATCTCTTTTGCCGCTCCGCCATTTTTGATCACCCATTATTGTGCTCCAAGAGCCCTTCTTGCACCTGACCCCTTACCCATTCCCTGTGATTTTTCTCTCGTTTCCACGCTCAAGCGTCGCCACACGGGCGCAGAAGCGCCCCAGACCAATGGGTTCACACGGCTGGAGTGTGGAAACCAGGGTTGACGACTCCATTTCACTCAGGCACCTTGTTGACCAGCAGCCAGTACATGCCCAGTTTGTGCACGCACTCCAGAAACTTGTCGAAGTCCACCGGCTTGGTGATATAGCTGTTCACCCCGAGAGACTAGCTCTCCACTATGTCTCTCTCGTCGTTGGACGAAGTCAGCTTCACTGCGACAGCGACGGCCTCGCCATTTAGGCACAAAAGACAAGCCACAGGCTCCTTCAGCTCATCGTCTATGAACGCTATCAATAGTAGACTCTACCCACGCGAGCTCAGCCCTCTCCTCGAAGGTGCAGCACCCAAAAATGTCAGCAGGAGGTATATCATAAAGAAATAAACTCGTGATTTTCCGATCATCTAAAGTTACATACCGGTCCATGCTAACTACGTTTCATCAGACAAACGATGTCGTTGAACGACACCCACTCCAGATGAAAAAGCTGATTTTTGATGCCAGGAAAACGCATATAACACTTTGTTAACAACGATAGTTCCAAAAATATCTGATTTCCAAATTTGCTATAAGAAGCTGAAAAGTGTGATAATCCAGCTCAATAGGATTCCAGCCAAGCATCCATAACCTTTTGTTTACAATATCAAGTTCCGTATGAGGATCTTCAGAAATGGTGTTAGCCACATCCCTGACAAATCCGGGAATAGTTTCGGGCGAGAGCCCTTTTTCTACCAGCCGTTGAATTAGCACTTCAGTAATTTGCGTCATTCTTATTCACTCCAGAAGGCACTTTTTTAAACAAATCTTCCAAACTGGCCAGCCTATCCTCAATTACGCCAAGGGACTCGACCAGTTGGCCCTTATCCTTGCTTTGTGTAAACGCAGGATTATTGACCCACCAGTCCATTCCCATTTCCTTTGCCTTGTCCACAGAACAGATAACAAGGCGAAGTTGGATGGTCAACAATTCGATATCAACGATACTGATTTTGATATCGCCTGCAATGACGATGCCCTTATCGAGAACGCGCTCCAACAAATCTGCGATGTTGGTCGTCTGGATCGAATGCTGCGCGGCGTGTTGTATGCTCATATTCTCCTTTCTTACAAATAAATGCACAAATTTTTCAAACGATATGTAGTACCTATAAATGCAACCCGGCAGCTTGGTGCCGAAATTTTATAGAAAATTGACGATTTTTGCAAAATCGAAAATCACTTCACGGTCCATATCCGAAAATCAAAACTCCAATGAACAACCCCGCCGCAAGCAGCGGGGTATCAAAACCAACATCGAATCGAATAATTTTAACGCAGCAAGCTGCGGGGAATTTGACCCCTTTTGGATTAAAGGAGTTTTCCCAACGGCCCCAGATCGAGATTGAGATCCTCTTCTTCCAGGCCAAATTCTTTCATGAGTCTTTCTATTTCTTCGGTCTGCCGCATCAGGGTCAAGCCTAGCTTCTCAATATCACCCTCACTCAATGATCCACCGTCGATTCGCTTGATGGCCTGACGCTCCAGAAGCTCATGTAGTAGTTTCACAAGGGTCAGAACCAGTTGTCCCAGGCCATTTTTCACCCTATCATGATCTATCTCGATACGACCTTTCTGTCTGCGAACAACCTTTGGCATGATTTCGTCGAATCCAGCCAAGTGGTCGGATTCAATTTTTGAATCTTTTAAGGAATTCATTCCAGATAACCTTATGGCAAATCGGATTCGCCTCTAACACATTTCTTGCTTTTCTTCTCCAGCCACCACGTCATCCTCTAGGATCTCAAATTTCGAAGAAGAATATGGGTTTAAATCCGCTAGTCTTATCTTGCGGGCCGTTTCAACAGAAGAAAGGATTACCTTAAGTCCCAAATAGATGAGATCAACATTCGCCACCGAAATGATTATCTCCCCAACCACCACTGCCCCCTTGTTCAAAATGCGATCAAGAGCCTCACAGAGGGAGATATGTTCTTTCTCATCAAGTGAAATGTCACGCATAGACCACCTTCTATTGGTGAATAGAGAATTAATTTTCAAATTTTCCGTTTGATCATTTGGTCATTCTTTAACCTTCAACTATATATTACTTGTCCAAGTGCCCCAAGTTGCTCAATTCCTCTGGGCTCCCCGCACCGGTACACCATAGTCTGGTGCATTCCCGGAAAGACCCGATGAATTTTCTCCTTAATCTCCGTTTCCCTTTGATATATGGTTTTGCACAAGGCGCAATCATTGTCGGATGTTGCCAGGTTAAGAAATAGAGTTGAAACATCAATTTCCATCCGACTGCACGCGTCTATCAGGTCCCGCGTCTCTGCCAATGCCATCTCTGAAAGAATCGTGACAGTACATAGGGACGAGCGACTCGGATCTCTCATCAGGGTTTGGAGAAGCTTAAGATCTTTTGATATCTGCACCAATCGCTGGGAGACCTTTGGAAGTCGAAAAATCTTCCTATATTTCAGGAAGAGACCAAAAAATACCTTTAACCACCGGTCAATGATTTCAGGGGTTTCGAGGAGACGGATGAAGTGCCCTGTTGGCGCCGAATCGAAGACGAAGATGTCATAGTCGCCTTTTCTTAAGAGCTCAATGACGCGGATCAAGGCCATCACCTCATCGAGACCTGGAGGTGCGAGATCCAGTATCCTCTCCATAACCTCCCGGTCAAATGTCAGATCAAGATTGGGGGCGATGTCACATAGAAACCGTTTTAGCTCCTCTGCATACTGCGATTTTAGTGTTTCAAATTCTGCCGGACCGTCTATCTCCATGGCGGTAAGACCGCACAATAGTTTCGTCGGTTTCTCCCCAATCCGTTCCCTAAGGCATGCACTTAGCGAGTGAGCTGGGTCGGTGGAAAATAGAAAAACCTCTTTCCTCGGATAACTAAGAGTCATCCGGATAGCCGTCGCACATGCCAGGGTCGTTTTTCCCACGCCGCCTTTGCCAGCAAAAAAGAGAAATCGCTTATCTGGAGAGGGGAGATGTCCGGGAGTTTCGACTACAAAGCCGCATTGCCGAGCCGGATTGTCCCCACCCACTGCACAATTTACTTTCTCTGTTGAAATTCTTCCCGCGGTCTGAGCAGGCGATTGAAGAAAAGCTGTCTCCTTTGTGCTCATTGATGGCTCAGAGATTGTGAGATGTCGGTTACCTAATGACAGAACGTTGTCCCAGAACCTCTCAAGAGGGCCAATCCCTTGAATCTCTTCAGGATAAATCGGAATACCCCAAAGAGCATAATCCGATGTGCTTTTGCAAAAATTATCGAGAATTTTTTCCTGACGCCTTTGCATGTCTGAACAGAAGGCGCAACCACTTTCAAGGTGAAGTTTGTTAGCGACGACATCTACAACCGGGATCTTCAGGTGCTCCAGCATCTTTAACAATGTCAAAGTCTCATCTAAACATAGTTCCTCGGCGATCATTACCGGGACGAAACGACAACGTTTCGGGTCCTGCAAAAGGGCTTTCATCTTTTGAACTGATCCGTTCAATGTCAGTAGAAATTCATCCAGTTCATCTCGCTGGTAATGTCCGATGAAAAGTTTCTTCATGTAACGATGTTTTTCCAACAGGGTGTCCAGGGTCTGGAGCCAATTCATGAGCATTTCAGGCATGGCCAATAACCGAAGTGTATGGCCTGTGGGAGCCGTATCCATGATAATATGAGCATATTTGTGCTTTTCCACCAACCTTGTGATCTCTAAAAAGGCCATAAGTTCATCCAGACCCGGCAAAGAAAGTTCCAGGAGCTGCTCAATGTCCTTTTCATCCAAGAAGGTGCCGCGCGAAGCGATTTTGCGAAGTTTTTCGTTGTGTTCATTTCGGAAAGTTGCCAACGACTCAGAGGCATTGATTTCGAGGATTTCCAGGTTGCGGGGAGGAAGAAAACCACCCATACTGTCGACCAGGGAATGGGCAGGGTCTGTTGAGACAAGAAGGAGCGAAGCCTTTGGAACATCTCTAGCCCGCCTCAAAGCAGTGGCCACCGCGCAGCTGGTTTTTCCAACACCACCCTTGCCGCCGAAGAGCAAAAGCTGCAGGCTTTGGTTCCGCAAAAAGAAACTTTTATACTTAGGTGTATCCATCTTTCTCATTGTCTTCTTGGATAGGGGCTCCTTGACCCTCAATTTCATCCAACCGATCGAGGAGTGTTCTTTCCCTGTCGTCAAACTCAGATTCGGTGATCTTACCGGTCTCCAACATCATATAGAGCTCGCTCAGCTCAACGGTGATGACGTCTGCCTCAGCCTCCAGCTCCTGCTGAGTCGCGTTGTATATTTCGCGAAAGATCCAGAGGATACTCCGCATCGGGAAAAGTAATAGATCGTCAAGGATTAACATTTTGCTGATATTTTTATCCGTCGTGCGTTAACTGCTTGAAGCGCTATCCCGACTATTTTTATCTACAGAGGAATAAAAGCTAATCTTTGATGAATGATCAAAAGCATGCTCACATCTAAAGCTTTATCTTCATCTCAACGAAGTTGTAAGGTGGCCAAGGCCCGTTATAATCGAATGAACAATTATCATCGAATAGGTTGGCCGCCTTTAATACCGCGTGCTCGAAATCCTTGTCAGAATCTCGACCAACCAGACAGGCCAATTTCATAACATCATTTTCTCTGCTGCATTTGTTCCGTTTGACGTCGTAACAATAGTTTAAAAGAACTTCTTCGACTTTCTCTGTGTGGGCCTCCCGATCTCCACTGAGTGTTCTCTCAAACATCCGTCCAAGTTCCATCTTTTCTTGTTGAGTGGGTTCCCGGGAAAAGCCGAAAAGCCTGTCGCGGGCTGCCCGTAATTCTGGATTGTTATCCACGAAGTACTCAAAAATGTTCGGCATGTTCCAGGTTACCCGCAATCCCATTTCCACCCTGTTTGCGACGTGCTTAAGCTGTCTTACGAAAGCCTGTCGGTTTTCAGAAAGGATCTTTTGAACCGATTCGGTACTGTTGGCAATAATACCGAAGGCCATTGGAAGCGGTGTGGTCTCTTTCATGATTCGTCTGAGTATATCCTGATGAGCCGCCAGGTTGCGTCGTTCCGGACGAATTTTCTCATTGCGAATATCACTGACAACCGCTGCCACTTTCCCATTTGGAACAGTATAGACATTCCCGCCACCTAAGCCGCAATCAGCATAGTTCAGATCTTCTGTGGCTGCAACCACTGCGTACAGATATCTTGCTTTATGCTTCGACAGATCTTTGCCAGTGTCCTTTAGAAGCTTTCCGACACGCAAAGCATGATTCACATCCCCAACAGACGAGCGGTGCAAATCGTTATCTAATTGATCTTTCATTAATTTTCCCCGTGACTAAATATACTTTCCCCTTCACACTCCTCTTTAAAAATTGTCAGGATTACTTAGTAAGAAATCTTGAATCCCACCGTATCTTTAGACGTGGTGGCGGATGTTTCAAGGCTTCGAGCCTCAACGGTATGTCCTTCTAAGGATGAATGGCCAAGACCAAGCCTTTCCAGAAGAGAATTCATTTCAGCCTCCATCTCTTTGGAGCGCGCATCGATATTACGTACCCTGTGCATGGCACTCTCTCTTTCCACGCCGCGACGCAATTTTTCCATTTCCAGGCAACCTATTCTCATGTATGCCCTGTATGATTCAGACACCCTATTCATATTCCCTGATATCGTGCGAATATTTTGTATATTTCGCGCCTTTCCTTTGGGGATAGACATGATCTTATTCCTTTCCCTTGTTTCCAGCACAGACCTTTTGCATCACCTCATCAATCTTCTTCGGAAGAAGCGACTGCCCTCCCCGGGTAACTTTGGCGGTGTCGATATTGAGGACATCGTAACAGATTCGTTTGAAGTGAGGGTCACTTATATGGGCGTGACCACCGAAATGAGCAAGAATTCGGGAAATCGCTATACATGCCCGTATAGTGGGGCGGTGGTTTTTGACACCGACATTCCGCAATTCCCTGACAATATCTACGATAATCTCAGCATCCTGTTTTGTGAGCCCAGATTTGGCCATCGCGATATCAATTTCCGTTGCCCGATCGAAGTGTCCGACGTTAATGGTGATCAATCTGTCCATCAGTGCATCCTGGGCCTTGTGAACCCCGGCGTATTCCTCCGGATTCGAGGTAAAGATCGCGCTGAAATCCGGGTTCACATGGAGATAACCTTCGCCTGCCTGACGCATCTTTGGAAGATTAAGGATTCTCTCTTCCAGGACACTCAGCAATACATTATTGGCTTCCGGCCGCGATCGTGAGAACTCATCGTAGATAAGGGTATATCCATTTTGGCAGGCTGTAGTAAGCCGGTTATCCATCCATAGGGTATTCATACGCTCTTCGGTCTTCAGAACGGAGTGGATGAAATTGTCAACTACCTTGTGTTTCCGATAGCCGGAATCCCGCCCGACCAGGTCAGAGCTTGAAAACTCGTCATCTCCATGGATAAGGGTGACCGGCCTGCCGAGTTGGGCGGCAACGTGAAAAGCAAGGGTCGTTTTTCCCGTCCCCGCAGGGCCGGCAAAGTGAACCGGGTACCCTACCCGGAGATAGGCAAGGGCGCGATTCGTAAGATCCTGTATAAAGGACGTGCTTATGAATTCCACGCTCGGAACGGGTGAAACGCTGTCGCCCGGAACGGCAACCCTTTCCACGGATTCAGTT
The DNA here is from genome assembly GCA_963830155.1 of uncultured delta proteobacterium. Lineage (GTDB taxonomy): Bacteria > Desulfobacterota > DSM-4660 > Desulfatiglandales > Desulfatiglandaceae > CAWHLE01. The sequence continues at coordinate 108,424 of CAWHLE010000011.1, forward strand.
ATGAGTTTTAACGAATTCTTGTTCATCAAAATACCTCACCAAAATTTGCGACTGGATACCACCGTGGTTGATTAAACCATCGGCTTAACTTGTTGAATAAATTTGTTCAACTCGGCTATGGTTATCGATTTTCCTAAAATACTCTGCAATTGTTCCGGTGAGATTTGACTCAGCTGTTCGAAAGTAGAAAAGCCTGCTTCATTCAGAAGTTTATGTCTCGCGGGCCCAATCCCCCATATGAGAGTAAGGTCATCGAGAATTTGTCCGGGTTGTTCATTGCGTTCTTTCATAACCCCGCCCCCCGCAGGGGATACGCCAGACCATGCCTGGCGTGCGGTAACAATGTCAATCCTGAATTCCTGACGCATTCTGAGGACCATCTTCTTCATGTCCGTAACGTATTGTTCCGATTGAGCCAAAAATGTCTTCAACTCATCTCTCAACTTCAACACCGTCCCTGCACGGTCTTCATTAAAACCATTCTTCATCCCGGACACATAATTTTTCAAATTGGCGACGAATGTTCTCAACTCCTCTCGTAGCCCCCTGGCCATCTCAACATGTTGCCTGGTGAAGTCTCCTTTCATATCAACAGCAGCTTGTCTTACTTCGGCCACATCGCTTCCCAGATGCATTAAGAACCCTTTTAGATTATCCCTTAAATTCTCAGTCATATACGCGTGATCTTTACGAATGTCCTTCTTCAGATCGGCCACGGCATCAACCAATTCAGATACGTATTCTCTCAGTTCCTTTGTGAATTCCGAAAGATGCCTATTTGTTTTCTTTCCCGTTACCATCCGGTGGTGAACAAACTTCGATTTCATCTCAGACACGTCGGCCTTAAGATTGGATACGAATGTTTCAAGATCTTTATTTATCTTTCTGTTTACTTCGCTGCGATTATTTCGAAAGGTTTCCTGCATATTGGCTACACTGCTATGCATTTCTTTTACGTCTTCCTTTAAGTCTTTGATGAATGCATGACGTGTAGCGCGCAGGGCGTTTGTCTCATTTACCAATCGCGTCATATCATCCCCTAAAACACCCATTTGACTTTTCCTTTCAAGATTTTCATTAGAAAACATTTTAAATCCGTCATGTTCAAGGGTGTCTTTCCGTGAAGGTCTCCGGATGTCTCCCCCCTCACGAAAAGAGAACCGCCGCGTTAGTCACATCACGCAGGAGCAGCCGCTGCTGCTGTCAGACCGATTGCCTCAGCGTACTTCAGGTAGGTCTCCACTGAAGCAATCACGACCCTGGCCTCGATGGACAGAAGCTCGATCCCAACGAGGGAAACTTTTGCCCATGCATCGATGACGATACCCTTGTCCAGGATTCGGTCCACTACCTCTGCCAAACTGGATGAATCTGTCGATTTGCTAACCTTTGCCATGTTAAATGACTCCTTTCCTCTATAAGATTGAATTTAATTGTCGGTACCGGCTTCTTACTACGCATGCTGGTTCATGATAGAGCAAGAGGCGTGCCATTTTGGGATTGATTTGTTAAAATTTCCATTTTGAATGATTCGACAAATAGATCTGCACGAGGTACTACTTCTCCGTTAGCAGTAACATGTTAATTTGTATTGCCATTATTATCAATCGAAGGACTGAATCCCCAAACGGTTTATTCGCTTAGAGAATTCACGTCAAAGCCTCTTTGATGAAAAACGATCACTGACGGATCGATTCTCTCATATAAGGGCGTAATAGGGGAATTGCCGCTATGGAATTGACTCCATACAATAATGGAAACTAACCCCAGTTTTTTGGGAAGGCGATTTTGCAATTCTTGCGGGAGTCGATCATGGAAGCGGGTAATAAGGGATTGTCACTGTGATCACATATTCTGGATTATTTTCAAGATCTCGTCATGGTCGAAGGGCTTTGATATAAAGCCACAGATCAGTCCTTCTCTAATGACACTTTGTATGCTGACATCGTCTTTGTAGAAATAGCCGGAAATAATTATAATGCCCATCGATGGGTCGAATGTGTGGATCTGCCTTGCCAGTGTTAACCCTTCGATATCGGGGAGTTTGGCATCCACAAAAGCCAGGTGGAAGTGGTTGCTTTCAACCAATCGAAGGGCCTCCTGGCCGCTTCGTGCCAATTTAGAGGGAAAACCGCATGTCTTTAAAAGGTATTCTAGGGCCCAGCACATATCGGGCTCATCGTCTACAATGAGAAACATTTTTTCTTCGTCTTTCACCTTTCTTCGCCTCACTTTAAACGACGGGTAATCTTATGGTGAAGGTGCTCCCTTTACCTTCACTACTTTTCATCTCGATAGTTCCGGAATGCTCTTTGATGATTGAATAGCATATGGAAAGCCCCAAACCCGTTCCTTTTCCCACTGGGGAAGTGGTGTAGAAGGGATCAAATATCTTATCCAAATCCTTCTTGGAAATTCCCCGGCCTGTGTCGGTTAAGTGAATTGCTACTTCCGATCCTTTCTTTTCAAAGGCAAGGATTAAAGTTCCTCCGCCTCTCATGGCCTCTATACCGTTTAGAAAAAGATTGATGAGTACCTGCTGCAGAAGGCTGAAATTGCCCTTGATCCAAACAGGGTCCTTTGGAAGATGGCACTGGATGTCGATCTTTTCGATTCTGGCCTGGTTGGTGATTAACGCTAACGTCTCTTTCAGGAGAGAGGACAGATTAACCTCCCCCATCTCGGATTTAGGGGAAGGCCTAGCGAACCTCAAGAGGTTTTCGATGATGAGAGATGCCCTCCGAATACCTTTGAGGATCTTTTCTATGCACTCCGTCCTGAACTCAGGGCAGAGGTCGTCATCCAGAAGAAACTGGGCGGCAGACGAACAGATCGCCAGGGGATTTCTAATCTCATGGGCGATTCCGCCAGCCATCACACCCAATGCGGCAAACTTCTGGGATTGAAGCAGCTGGAATTCCAATTTGCGGCGTTCGGTTAGATCTCTTCCCACCGCCACAATTCCTACGGTTTTTGACTCTTCACCTTTCATGGGAGAGAAAATCCAGGAAACTGGAACAGGTTCGCCATGCTTCGGTACAAGCTCCCACTCTGACATCTGGGATATGCTACGCAATTTCACGCGTTGAAAGACATCCTGCACCTTCTTTTTGATGGCTTCATGGGAAAAATTGGAAAAGGGCCGACCGTGCACTTCATTCAAGGAATAGCCTGATATCCTCTCGGCGGCCCTATTCCAGGACAGAATTTTTCCTTCGACATCAGTGGAGAGGATGATATCGCTTGCGCTCTCGAACACACTGCCAAGGTGATCTTCAACCCGGCGGACCTCCTCCCCCAACCGGATCTGCTCGGTCACATCGTCCATAAGGAGCATCACGCTGTCAACCACGCCGTTGCAGGTGAAAGGGAAGGCACGGTAATAATAGAATCTCATGGGAACTCCCGGAGCCCTATAGGCCATTCGCTGCCCTTTGGTTGGGAGATTCTTTTCGAATACCTCGTGGATCTGATGGGTGAGATTGAACTGTTCGATAATGACGGCGGGAAAGATCTCCTTCAATCGGTGACCGATCGTGTTCGCTGAGGAACGCCGGCTTTTTTCTAGAAAATTCCGGTTCGCAGAAAGAATTCGCATATCCCTGTCAATCATTAAAATGGAGGACGGTATGGCGGCAAAAAGCATTAAATAGAGTTTCTCATAGCGCCCAGTTGAGGTCTCGCACACCGATTCCGTCTTGTTAAGATCCATTGATGGAGATCTCCCTATTTTCCTGATTTTTAAGGTCTGTAAACCGAAATGGAGAACCTAAACAAAGTTGTAAGGTGGCCATGGTCCGCTCATCAATAACTTCATAGACTCCATATTGGAAATATGCCGATATACGTGACAAAAGTGCTCAACATATTCCCTTGGAACGAGAAAATAAAGGCTGACCAGTTGCACATGGCTTGATGAGAGAGTCTCTGGCTTAAATTTCACATATAGACCTGTAACGGCCGAACGGATTCGATCAATCGCCATCTCCATATGCTTGGAAAGCCGATCGTTCTGATCATAGTGGGCTTTCCGGGCGTCAAGATAAGCCCGCCCTGAATTGATTCGTTTCGCAGTGCAGAATTCGGGATCGGCTTCCGAGCCAATATGATTCTTTGAATCCGAATTCCAAATTCCGGGTTCCGTACTCAGAATTCGAATCCCTATCTCGACACAACCATCAAGTTCCCTAAGCAGCGACTCATAGTGATTAAAGCGGTTCTCCAGCAACTGGATGACCTTTTGTTCGTCCTCAAGTATGCAACCGTATCGCATGGGAATAACTGTGCGATCACGATGAAAGGCATCAATGACCCTTTTGTATGCCATGATTCGGGAGACATCAGGGGTCGGAACTGACGAGTTGATCATGGATATGGCTGCGTTGAGGCCGCTATTTGAGGTCACGAAGACCGGTTGGTCATCCACGCCCGAGAGCATATCACGGGGTTGAGATTCATGGCCAAAAAAAATGCAATAGAGTAGATAAACCATTTACTCTCCTGAATTCCAAATAAAAAGGATTTGCCCAAATACGTCCGGCATTTTTAGATAAAGGTGCAGAACCATGATTTGCGCCCGACTGGCAACACACCGTAACGAAAATCTCCATGAACCATTCCCTCATCAATTTTCCTCTCTATCCAACGAAGGGCAAAAGCTATAGGGAGGCCACGGCCCTGAAAGTTCAAGGATTAAGCCCTTCTTTTCATAAGCATCTTTCATCTGTGCGAACAGTTTCCGGAAATCATCTACGCAGCCTTTTGGAATAAGGTATGCCCAATTGAAGATCATCTCCACATTTTTTCCTGTGGCATTGCAGGATAAGAGCTCGCGCTCATGAAAACGCGAGGCGTAAGGGTGCAACTCTTTAAAGATCATTTCTGCGATGTCCTTCAACCAGCGGTTCAACGCTTTCCTGGCATTTGCCTCGATCCGCTTTTTCTCAAAATACTGTTTTCCGGGCGACAACATGGCCAGACGATCACCCTCCCTGTCGAGGCAGATTCCTGTAACTCCTTTTTGTGCCCGGTCCCGATCGACAAACCCCTTAATTGCCCATTCCTCCTTATCACGTACTCGATCCAGGAAGAGGGAAATGGCGAAATGGTGGAGCTTCGTGAAATTTTCCAATCGTCCCCATGAAGAAAAGATAGTTCCAAACCGGGCAGGAAGCACCGGAGAATGGCGCAGTACCTGCTCTATTACTTCTTCGTGGCGGAATGCCCGTGCCCCCACCCATGAGACATCCTGAAGCCTGGCTTTTGCCAAGGGTCCACAAAAGTCCTCCAGCGATACATGGCTCAATACCGTGGCGATATCCTGAAATGTTCGCTGAAAAACGGGAAATCGGTCGTCCAGCCCCGTGGCCTTCAAGCTTTCAATCTCATTGGAGCGGGCAAAGCAAAAAAGGTAGAAGCCCTCCCGGTTGGTGCACCCTATCTCATTGATCACAGCGTTATTGGACATGATGCCTTCCTGGGCTGGCACCTGTTGGTTGGGAAAACAGGGCCTCTCGAACGACATCACATATTTCGTGAATGTCGAATGGTTTGGTAAGGAAGTCGAACACACCCATCTCCATGGCGCTTCTAACGGCACTTTGGGAACCGTGGCCGGTGAGGATGATGACATGGATCGCTTCATCTACCATCTTGAGCTGATACAATACCTCGATTCCGTCATAGTCGGGCAGATTGAGGTCCAACAGGACCAGGTCGATTCGGTTTCCGGAAGCAATATCTATTGCATCCTTGCCGTTTTCCGCCTTAAAAGTTGCATAGCCTTCCCTTGATAGTATGGTGTCAATTAAATCGAGTGTCTCCTTATTGTCCTCCACAATGAGGATCGTCCGCACTTTCGCCGCCGGAATCCTTTTCATATTCTTTCCCTTCAAATCAAATCCGTGATATTATTTTCCCTATACACCCCGTCTTTCTTGGCAAGACGATCTCAAGGACGCCGTTACGAAAATATTCAGTACAATTTTCCATATCCACCCCGGAAGGCATGGTAATTTCCTCTCTGAATTCCTGGTCGCCTCGTTTCGCAACGATGGAACATTTCTCAGAATCCATTTTGAGCGAAACATCCCTCCGACGAAAGCCTCCCAGATCGATGATGACCAACACCTCTTCTGCTTCACGGAAGACATCCACCAGCGGTCCCTTTATTTTCTTAAACAGCGGCTTTGTCTGGAATGTCCAGTTCCTGGGCTTCGGTATAAATCCTGTCGGAAAATCAGTTCGGAGGGGCCATTTCTCCGCTTTATACGGCTCCCGCCTGTCTCTTCCCAACCGCAGTTGAATGCCGAGGCCCGTAGACGAGCGGATTCCCCGCTGAGCGACCTTCGGCCCGCGCCCTGACCGGGAAATGTCTCCCATTGTCCTCCGGGGGATGGATCGCTTCATATCCGTTAGTTAACCTCAGTCAGTGTGCTTAGAAGGTCTTCCAGGGTAATACTTAATTGCACCGTGTCCTCAATCTTCTCACCGTCTCCTTGCTCAACCGCACGGCGGAGCGCTTTTAGCGCCGCTTTGTGACAGGCCCCGGCAATCTCGGCACCACTGAGACCTTCCGATCTTGAGGCAAGATCCTCTATACCGATATTCGGTGCAAGGGGCTTGTTTCTGAGCTGGATCTCAAAGATCGACCTCCGATCCTTTTCATCCGGCATAGGAATCTCTATGATCTCGTCAAATCGTCCGGGCCTTAGCACAGCTGGATCGAGCATATCCTGCCGGTTTGTCGCACCGAGCACCAGAACCCCTTTTAACTCCTCGATTCCGTCCAGGTCCGTCAAGAATTGGCTAAGGACCCGTTCCGAAACATGGGAATCCGATGAAGCGCCGCTTCGCACGGGAACAACAGCATCGATCTCGTCGAAAAATACAATACAGGGCGCAGCCTGTCTTGCTTTCTGAAACACTTCACGAACGGCCCTTTCTGACTCTCCCACATATTTGGAAAGAAGTGCAGGACCCTTGACCGAGATAAAGTTCACATTGCTTTCAGTGGCGATGGCCTTGGCAGCTAGGGTCTTTCCGCACCCGGGTGGACCGGTCAAAAGAATCCCTTTCGTAGGCTTGATTCCTGCCCTTTCAAAAAGGCCGGGGAATTTCAAGGGCCACTCCACCGCCTCAATTAGACGATCTTTGACAGCTTTAAGTCCTCCCACATCTGTCCAGCGAACGTCGGGGATTTCAACAAACACTTCCCTTATGGCCGACGGCTCCACTTCCCGCAGCGCAACAACAAAATCCTCCATATGAACCTCCAGTGCGGAGAGCTGTTCATAGGGAACAGAGGCAAGGCCAAAATCAATGTCAGGCATTATCCGTCGCAGGCAGATCATGGCTGCTTCCCGGCACAGGGCCTCCAGGTCCGCACCCACAAAACCGTGTGTTATTTCTGCAAGATGGACCATATCCACATCCCGGGCAAGGGGCATCCCGCGGCTGTGGATCTCCAGGATCTCCAGCCTGCCGTTGCGGTCAGGAATCGGAATGGAAATTTCCCGATCAAAACGTCCAGGTCTGCGAAGGGCAGGGTCTAGGGCGTTCGGGATATTGGTGGCGGCAATAACAATGATATTCTGGCGTTTGGTAAGCCCGTCCATGAGAGCGAGAAGCTGCGCCACTACCCGTTTCTCCACATCTCCCACCACCTTTTCCCTTCTGGGTGCAATGGCGTCGATCTCGTCTAAGAAGACAATGCTGGGACCTTTGTGGCCGGCATCCTCGAAGATCTTCCGCAGGTGGGCTTCACTTTCCCCATAGAACTTGTGGATCACTTCGGGCCCGCTAATTGAAAAAAAGTTAGCCTCTGTTTCGTGAGCGATAGCCCGGGCGATAAGGGTCTTGCCGCATCCAGGGGGACCATGGAGCAGAACGCCTTTTGGCGCATCGATACCCAGACGTTTGAAGACCTCCGGATAGCGAAGTGGAAGTTCGATCATCTCACGAATTCGCAAGAGCTGCGGTTTAAGTCCCCCAATGTCCTCATAGGATGTTGTTCCTGAGACTTCCGCCTCCTGTGTCTTTACAATCATAAGCTTTGTGCTAGGATTGATAATCACAGGACCGTTGGGAATCGTGCTTTCCACCTTGAAATCAGCAGAGCGGCTGCCAAAAAGATTGGCCCGTATCCGGTCAGCCTTCACGACAGGCAGACCATCCAATAAGCTTCCGATGTATTTCAAATCACGTTCTGCCGGGATGACATTTACCGGGGCAATAGATACCTGAGATGCTGGCTGGCAGGATGCTTTCTGGACCCTGACAAATTCGTCAAGCCCGGCACCGGTATTTTCCCTGCTAAGCCCGTCCAGTTGAATGCGGGAGCGGCCGCGTAGATCCTTGTAAGCTGGCATGGCCTTGCATATGGTCTTCCGCTTGCCTTGAACTTCCACAATATCGCCGATAGCCACATTCAACTTTTCCAGGTCTTCCGGACCCATACGCGCAAATGCCCGACCCACGTCTTTGCCGAGGGCCTCTGTGACTTTGAGTTTAAGAAGGGCTTGCTCTTTCTTTGTCATTGTTCACCTCTCGGATGTGGCATTCAGCGTCTTTTACATGGTGCACTTGATCTCAAGAATCCCGTTATTACATGAGACAAACATTTTCTCTTTGGGATAACTCATCGGCAATAGGATCTCCTTGCGGTATTTCTTCTCACCTTTCTCTGCGTATATGGTCAGCAGGTCACCGCTTACATCAAGCTGGAGATCCTCTTTGCTGATACCAGGCATCTCTGCGACGATCAGGATGTGATCCTTTTCCTCGAAAACATCCACAATGGGCTCACGAACCTCATGAACAACAGCTTGTCCGGATTTATCATCCCTTCGAATATTTCCAAAAGGTTCGAGCTTAATCTCCTCACCTCCCAGACCGATCTTGACGGAAAAACCGTAGACGCCCTTGAGATCCTTTTCTCTTCCCTTGAAATTGATCTCTCCGTTTTTTGAGAGTTGTTCCCCCTTTTCCGCGAACTCACCGAGCCTCTCCACCAGCTCAGAAAACCCTTGGAAAAGCGCGTTAAGACCTACCGCTGATTTTCTTTTATTCATAAATCCCTCCACTGATGTGAATACCAAATTGTTTGATTTTTGTGTGGATCGTCTTATAGTCGATCTTGAGCATCCGAGCCGCCTCTGCTTTGTTTCCTGCCGTATTTTTTAGAGCCTGGGAAAGGACCTTCCGTTCTATGGCGATGGTATATTGGCGAACGATTTCTTTCAAGGACAGATTCTTCCACTCCGTGTGGGCAGTTTTGGAGGGGCCCACAGAGAAAATTTCCGCCCCTCTCTTCATGATATCAAGATGATTTTCAGTGATCATATCATCTGCCAGAAGTGCGGCCCTGCGGATGGTCGAGCGAAATTCTCGAACGTTTCCCGGCCAGGAGAAAGATAGCAGGGCCTGGACGGCCGATTCTGAAAAGCCCTTCGCACTTTTATTGAGTTCAGCATTTGTCATGTCCAGAAAGCGTTTGGCCAGATAGAGGATATCCTCTTTGCGTTCACGGAGAGGAGGGACCTTTATAGTAAACTCGTTCAGACGGAAAAACAGATCGCACCGAAAAGCCCCTGACTGGGTCAAGCTGTAAAGATCCTGATTGGAGGCGGCAAGCAGACGGACATCAACAGGAACAGGTCTATTCGATCCCACAGGACTAACCTTTTTCTCCTGAATGACCCGCAGAAGTTTGGCCTGGGATGGCAAAGGCAAGTTGGAGATCTCATCTAGAAACAGGGTTCCACCATTGGCAGATTCGATTTTTCCTGCTTTTTTGCGTTCCGCCCCCGTAAAGGCTCCCTTCTCATAACCAAAAAGTTCGCTCTCCAGGAGTGTTTCGGGAATGGCACCACAATCTACAGGAACAAAAGGGCTTCTTGAGCACGAACTGGCATTATGGATTGCTCGAGCAATCACTTCTTTTCCAGAGCCTGTTTCCCCCTGGATGACAACGGTAAAATTCGATTTTGCTACAAGATTTACCATTGAAATGAGCTCGCCAACCGTATCACTCGGTCCCATCAGATCCCTCAGAGAGCCATCCTTTACAAAATGGGTGGTAATACTTTTGAGCCTCCGTCTGAGCTGCCTTTCCCCCACAGCCCTGTGAACCACGCGAACCACCTCATTATTATCAAAAGGCTTTGAAAGGTAATCGTGTGCCCCTGCCTTTATGGCCTCCACGGCCCCACTAATGTTGCCGTAGGCCGTAATAATGACGACCGGGAGTTCTTGATCCATCTCCTTTACCCGGGCCAGAACCTCCGATCCCTCCATGACGGGCATCTTCATATCCAGGAGCATTACATCCGGCGACACGGAACCGACTGCCGCAAGGGCCGCCTCTCCGTCGTTGACCGTGATGGGATGAAAGTTTTCTCTCTGCATGAGCTTGTAAAGCAGCCTGCAGACATCTTTATCGTCATCCACGATCAATATACTAACATCGACTGGTTCCATAAAAAATTCTCATTGTTTAGCGATCTTACTTTAACAGGGTTTGCCAAGAGGGTATTTTAGACGAATATCCTCTTTTAACAGGTTCTCTAGAGAATGAAGCATCCCAAGAAATAGTATTCCTGTTTCACCTTGGCAAAGCGTGTTATCAATTCGATCTGCGATGTACTGATCACGCCTCTTAAGCAACGAATGGGACAAACCCTTTTGCCGAACTTCCATCCTGGCAGGCTGTGGCGGGTTTGCGGATGCCAGGATCTGTCTGTAGATCTTATACTCATCAACAAGAAGCTCTCCGGATTCTGTTCCCATTATGGTTGCGCCCTTCTCCATCAACCGAAGAAGCAGTATGTGGTTTCGACTACCTCCAGTTGCCAGATCCTTTACGATCTCCGCTTCCCTACCGCAAACAGGCAATCCATCCTGATAAAGCCGAACACTTTCATAGGAAAAATTTAATTGATCCATTGCCTTTTCGATTTTTGTCCATATCTGATCTATGGCGTTCGTCTTTCGCCTCAATGCGGTCCTGCCTATCTTCTGGAGACCTGCCTGATGGACCTGCTCCCTTAAAGCACCCATATCTGCCTGGGTATGAATGATGGGAATATATATCAGCGTCCTTCTAAAATTTTCAAAATCTTCATTCTTGCGCATCGCTTATCACTTTTCCCGTCGTCAATACTTTGACAAAACCCTTTGCATTGTAGAATGCCTATTAAATCTCATCCTTAGACTGGACTTAGACCGGATCTGGATTCATTCAAGCATAGATTCCATAGTCAAAGCCTTTGGATTGCAAATTTCTTGCCACCCTGCAAGGGACTCACGCCGCTCAGACCTATTAGATCGCAGATGGTACATATGATGAGTTATTGACCGTGAACCGAAAATTGCCATAGTGCTCCGGAGTTCCATCAAAGCCCGTATGTGGCCTGGGACGCAACGATGAGCGGACGATAAGGAAAAGTAGGAAGCACGATCTTTGCAATGGCCACCACAAGAAGCGGTTGACGGAACAACCAATACCCGGTAATCAGCAATCACCATCCATTTTCAGGCCCTTTGATTGGGCTCAGCGTTTGGCCAACTTACCGGAACCCCGTATTCCTTTGCCCATCCGGACCGTAAAATCTCGGATTCGCCTGGTTCTATTTGGGATTGAATCCTGTCATCTGAGTAATGATGGCGTATTTCATTAATGACATCCATTGATCTTTCGAAGTGCTCAAATACTTCCGGATCGAATTGACTTCCCTTGCCCTCACACATGATTTTCATAACTCGATCCTCCGAATAGGCAGGCTTGTAGGGCCGCACGGAAAATAGTGAATCAAAGACGTCCGCAATACTCACTATCCTTGATTCTATTGGTATGTCCTGCTTTGCGCATCCATTTGGATATCCGCGTCCGTCCCAGCGTTCATGGTGGCTCAAGGCGATTTTCGCGGCTATCCTGATGAACGGATCGCCGTTTGGCCCTCGGCCTCCATTTAGAGATTTCTCCCGCGGACAAAAAGGCCCTTCTTCAGACCTCATATCCTCTCGCAGGATATCTGCACCGATTTTACAGTGTTGTTTCATGACCTTCCATTCATCAGGGGTGAGCGGTCCGCGCTTCAGGAGGATCTTGTCCGGGATGCCGATTTTGCCTATATCGTGCAAAGGACTTGTAAGGAAGATCATTTCACTGATGCTCTTTTCCATTCCAACGCTCTCAGCCAGCACTCTGGAGTAATGTCCTACCCGCACAACATGATTCCCGGTGTCGGTATCCCGGTGTTCGGCGGCCTTAGCGAGTCGCCAGACAAGCTCAACCCTCACTCTTTCAAGTTCAGCCGTTCTTTCCCGCACCTTTTGATCAAGCATTTCGTTTTGGGCCTTGATCTGATCCTGGTATTCCTTTAACCGTAACATGCTATTAATACGCGCTACCAGGTCTTCCTTGTCAAACGGCTTATGGAGCAGATCAGAGGCACCCAGATCCAGCGCCTGGCTCTTGAGGCCCTTTTCATGCATGCCGCTCAGCATAAGGACCGGGAGATCTTTGGTTTCTTCTGAATCCCTTATGGCCGCGAGGAGATCAAATCCGCTTCTGCCCGGCATGGAAATGTCCGAAATTACAACGTCGACCTTGGATGACTCCAGCATTTCCAGTGCCTGACTCACATTCATGGCAACACATATATCCCATCGATGTCGCATGCTATGCAGGGATCGCAGAATGCCCTCCAAAATCATCGGTTCATCGTCAACGATGAGGATTCGATATTGCATGCTTCCCTCCATCATCATCCCTTCATTTGGACGAGAAGTTTTTTTGGCAGATCTTCGAAGACGGACACATGGATAGGCTCTCGGATGCCCGCCGTTTTTGCAAAATTCATAAGACGACTTATGAGCGCTGCGTTCACTTCCTGCCCCTTGGAAATAAGCAACTGCCCCTTTATGGTGTGGATGTCCTCTGCGAGGATCATGTTCGAAGTGAGCTCTCTCAAACTTAATTCCTTAACGGTACGCCGTGACTCACCGCCAAGGAATGCCTCCATCGCCTGGAGAACAGCTGGGTCATACCATCCTTGCCGATCTTTGAGGCTTTTTAATGCCTGCTGTGACGGGGTGCCATTGACTTCCAGCACGTCAAAGTCCAATGCCACCTTCAGAATCCGTGCCCCCAAAGGAATGGTCTTTCCCTGGCGATGATCGACCGGATCTCCCGACCCATCGAAATGCTTCTCCTGGTACAGAATGACTTCGGCCACTTCCTCCATACGCGGAATATTTGAGAGCAGATTCGAGGCAATCATGGGATGTTGCCTAAACAGTTGGTTTTCCTCATCGGTGAGCGGTTGACCGCGGTAGAGCTTCCCCAGCGCCTCCTCCGGGAGGATCACCCATCCAACCTGCGACAGCATGGCCGCCATTTCAAACTGCCACGGTTCAGGAACACCCATACGGTCCGCAAGCTCCTTGACATAGCGCTTGATTCTTGAAGACCGGCCGAAGGCCTCGGGGTTGACGAGCGACAGGATCTCCGTCAGTACTGTAATGCTTCCTTTCAACGTTTTCTGCAGGAGTTCGCGCTCTGCCGTCACCAGTCTGTACTGCCCAATGCCCTGCTCGATACCCCTTTCCAGGACGTCCACGGGACAGGGTTTGGAAAAGAACCGAAAAACGTTTCCTTGGTTCACCGCCTGTATGGCATCGCCCAGATCTGCATTACCCGCGAGCATCATGCGCACGGTATCGGGGGACTTTTCTTTTACGCAAGTAAGAAATTGGATGCCATCCATCCCGGGCATTCGAAGGTCAGAGAGGATGACGGCATATGGCCCATTCTTTGCCAGTGCGGCCAGGCCCTCTTTTGAACCGAGCGCAGTCTCGATAGGAAAGCGTTTTTTCAGGTGCCGACGAATTCCCTCCAGAATGTTAATCTCGTCATCCACCACCAGAATTTTTTCAGTCATTCACCGCCCCTCTTTAATCCGAAGGGACACATTCTGCCAATTGGGGATATGCGCCTCCAGACCCAGTCTTCCGACATAATTCCAGTCAATCCCTGCGAATTTCCTCGCCTCGCCCGCTAATTTCCTCGGGCCTTGTTCCAAACCGTTGGCCACATGAACGATGCTCAGAGGTGAAAGGATCTTCGCCGGACATTCGTTCGGACAGTGGTGGAACGCGATCGCCTCCACGATGGACTCCGGAAGCCCCCAAAGGCCTGCAAGATAGGCCCCTACGTCCGCATGGGTTCCACCCAAGCACATCTTTTCCGCCTCGTGCACGAAAACCCTTTGAGCCTGCGCTTGTTCAAGGATCTCACCGTATTTGTCCGGGATGTTTGCCGCCAGGATCAGTTTGCCCACATCGTGTAGCAGCCCTCCCATCAACGCATCGCCCACCTGGTTCTCATGCATTCCTTCTGCCGCGGCGATCCCTTTTGCAATGGCCCCTGTCCTGATGCTATGAGCCCAGAGAGCTTGCATTCCCAGCCGCAGCATGCGGTTCTTATCGAATTTGGAGAAGATTCCTATGGTGAGAACGAGGGCCTTTACCGTATCGAGTCCCAAAAGACTGACGGCCTGAGAGGGGCTTGAAACATGCCTTGGGATGCCGAAGAAGGCCGAATTGACCAACTGGAGAATCTTGGCGGTCATTCCGAGGTCCTTGGCGATCACTTCTCCTATCTTCTGCAAGGGGACATCCGGTGACTGAAGAAGATCCACCAGTTCAGTATAAAGCGTGGGCAAAGCTGGGAGAGATTCCAACTGGGAAACAAGCTGCTTCAAATCGTCCTGTGCCAGAAAATCTCTCAAGGCACATGAGCGGGAGATGGTCGCCTTCAGGATGTCCGCGTCGCAGGGCTTGGAGAGGTACTGGTGCGCCAGTTTTACCGTTCGCAAGATCGCCTCTTTGTCCGAATGCCCGGAGAGAATAATGCGAACGGTTTGGGGATATTGCGCCTTCACCTTGCTAAGCAACTGGCCGCCATCCATCTCCGGCATCCGCATATCCGAAACAATCACGTCAAAGGATTTCTTGGTCATGATCTCCAAGGCCTCACGGCCGCCTTGCGAGAATTCCATATCCCATTCATCTCGCATCCCTCGAAGCATCCGGCGCATGCCCTGAAGAATCATGGGCTCATCATCCACAAACAGAATCTGCTTTCTCATTTGTTACCAAAGTAGCTTGTACAGGGCTTCATATCTCGTTGATACCCTACGTGCCATGGCTTTGGTCAGACCACAACCAGCCAGCCTGCAATAGATATGCAGGGGGTTCAAGTAGTGGTTGAGAGTGCCACGTGTCCATATTCTCACCTTTTTGATGCTCCCTCTCATTAGCAGATCTCGCCTTTGCCCCTATTAATAACTTCAAGGGATTTCACGTTCACATGTTCATTAAGATCCTTAACCCACGCAGTAACGGCAATCTCCAACCAGTGATTTGCTGACATCACGGATCAGACTCAAGCCCGACTCTCCCGGCATCCGGATGTCACAAAGAAGGAGATCGAATTCCTGGCTTCCCAAATAGGCCCTTGTCTGCCCAACATCGGACGCAAGGGTGCACACGTAGCCGTTCTTCTCAAGCAAGTGCTTGAGCAAGGCGCGGACCGATGGCTCATCATCGACAATCAGGATTCTTGCAGGCCCCATGGCGTCAGGGTCTCCACCCTTTGTATGAAGTAGCCAAAACCATGTCTCTTAGACCGTCTCATCAATAATGACGGATCTACCCGGAAGGAGCTTTATGGGGATCTCTCTGATGACGCGGCCTGTCCGTTTCTGAATCACCCGCATCATGATGTCGCCGCTCTCTTCACGCGGTACGAATTCCAGTCGGATTTCTCCCCTGGTAAGAACCCTGTCGATGCCCTCAGCGATCCCTTCAGTAACTTCCCGTTCCCTTTCTCGAAAGCATTCCACCCCGTTTCCCCGTGAGCTCAAAGGGGAATTGGAGCTTTCTGAATGGATCGGCGTGCGATCATAGGCAACGCCATTTCCTTGGTAATTTGAGTGTGCGGTGGTGTTAATTGCGGATACCATTTCTCTTACTCTTCCTCCGTCTCTTTCCGGAGCGATGGAAGACCGGTTCAGATGAGTTTCTGATAGTTTTATCGGAAGGAAGTGATGGGCAGGGGAGATTGATAGATCAGTCTGAAATCAGTGATATGAAATCACTACTATCGGATGGACTGGAGGAAGGTGTAGAGGTTCATTTTGTTTTTGATCAGACGGAATTTGCTCCTTATCTTGAACCTGTGGGACATGACCGTATTGATAGAAAGGTTCAGAACAGCGGCAATCTCTTTTGTGGCCTTTCCCTGCTTTATCAGGTTGGCCACCTGGATTTCGCCTGGGGAGAGGCCCAGATAGGCCGAGGAGATTTCCTTTATGAACGGAGAGACGATATCCCTGATATTGGACTCAATGATTTGGAGGTAACGGACTTGTTCATCATTTAACGGGCTGTCCTTTAATTTCTCCAGGTAGGGTCTGACAACCCCCTTGACATTTGCCAGCATACTCTCTCCGAGGGCCGCCTGATCTTCTTCCCTTTTTCTCAACAAGACCCTCAGGGCGGTATTGACTTCTTCGAGCTCCCTGGTCCGTATCTCCAATTCGGCTTCCCGCTTCCTCAACGATTCGTTGGCCTTGAAAAGCTCTTTCGTCCTCTCTCGGACAGCCTTCTCCAAGTCGCGCCGATAACCCCTTTCTTTGATTTCCAATTCTCGGCGGCGCAGACCATTGGCCACACTGATCAGAATTTGATTGGGCTCAAATGGCTTAATGATGTACCCATAGACACCAATCTCCAGTGCGGTCTGAGCTTCCAGAGGGTCATTGACGGCCGTGACCATGATGATGGCCGTGTCGGGGTGTTTCCGTTTAACATGATGGATCAACTCCAGCCCCGACTCCCCCGGCATTCGGATATCACAGAGGAGCATGTCAAAAACATGTTTTTCCAGACAAGTACGCGCCTCCGCCCCACCTGGGGCCTGCGTGCACCGGTAGCCATTCGTCTCCAATATTCTTGTGAGCAGACTTCTCACGGACGGTTCATCATCCACGATGAGGACACTTGAACCAACCTGGCTTTCCATCATCCACCCCTCTACCATTTACCTCAACGCATCTAAAGCCTAATCCGGACAAGCCGGAACCAAATAGGTTCCAGGTGTCAGGTTTCGGGTTTCAGGCATGACCCTTGAACACCGAACACTGAAACCTGAACTCTAAAATCCTGACCCTTTTGCGCCCGATTTCACAGTTAAGGCACTAATCCCCATCCAGTACCTCCCGAACCTTCAGAAGCAGCGCAGACAGGCGAAACGGCTTGCCTATAAACTGGACGCCTTCCTCAAGCAGGGGTTTCTCGGAGATGAGCCCCTTCGTGTAGCCAGACATATAAAGCTTCTTTATCCCCGGCATGATCTGGACCAGCCGCTCGGCCAGATCCACTCCGCTCATCACCGGCATGACTACGTCGGTGAGAAGAAGGTGAACAGGATTTTTCAACTGCTCGCACAGAACCAATGCCTCCCCGCCGTTTGCCGCCTTGAGAACGTTATAACCTGCCGTGGCGAGAATTCGTTCCGCCATGTTGAGCAAGGCATCATCATCCTCGACGACCAGCACGGTTTCGTTTCCCCTCGGCAGCGACTTGGATTTCGGCTGCTCCTTCTCTTTTACCCCGTTTTCTTCAACCCTCGGCAGGTAAATCTTGAATGTGGTTCCCTTCCCAGGCTCGCTGTACACCCGGATATGTCCATCGCTCTGTTTCACGATCCCGTAAACCGTGGACAGCCCCAGCCCCGTGCCCCTGCCCTGTTCCTTGGTGGTGAAAAAGGGTTCAAAAATATGGGTTTGGGTCTCCTCGTCCATGCCCACACCTGTGTCGCTCACCGCCAGCATGACGTAAGGGCCTGGACGCACATCCATGTGACGTTTGGCGTAGTCCTGGTCAAGGTTCACATCCCGGGTTTCGATGGCAAACGCGCCTCCCTCAGTCATGGCGTCCCGGGCGTTGACCGCCAGATTCATCACAATTTGTTCAATTTGCCCCGGATCGGCCTTGACCGGCCAAGCGTCATCGGCCAGGGCCGTCACAAGCTCCACGTCCTCGCCGATGAGGCGCCGGAGCATCTTCTCGATGCCCCTGATCACCTCGTTGAGATTGAGAATCTTGGGGGCGACTACCTCTTTCCGGCTGAACGTCAGGAGTTGGCGGCTTAGGACCGCGGCCCGAGTACCCGCATTGCGTATCGACTCGAGATCGGCCCGTAGCAGGTTGTCTTGCTCCAACTTGTCTAGCCCCAACCCAGCGTAACCGTTGATCACCGTCAGCAGGTTATTGAAGTCGTGGGCGATGCCGCCTGCCAGCCTGCCGATGGCCTCCAATTTTTGGGCGTGCATAAACTGGTTTCGGAGATTCTCCTGTTCAGTAATATCCTCGTAAAGCACAAACTTCTCCCCGTTTGCCATGACCACGGGGATAGACCGTATCCTCTTCACCGAACGATCTTTGCAGGTCACATTTGAGGTCTGGGGCCCTAAATGACCCAATCTTGTGCTTACCGGACCACTTTTCCATAACGATATGATCTCGTTCCTGTAAACGGGGTCCGGGTATGCCTTTTCAAACCAGGACCGCCGGGTGGGGATATCGTCAAGCGTGTATCCAAACATCTCAACAAACCTGGGATTCAGGTAGTGGTAACGGTTTTCTTTGCTCAACAAGGCCACTCCAAAAGGAGATCCCTCTACCAGCACCCGAAACCGCTCCTTCTCTTTCCTGAGCGCATCTTCGGTCCGTTTGTGCCCGGTGATTTCAGACATGACGTGCACTAGACCGGTGAGCGCCCCCGAAATGTCTCGAATGGGATCAGCATGAACGAGAAACCAGCGCTGTTTAAATTGGACCGTATGCGATTCGCGGCACAAAGACTTCTGAGCCAAATGAAGAGGGCAGGTTTCCCCACAGCTAGATGCGCACCCAAGAAGCACCGGCATCGGACGTCCCAAGATTGCATTGAATGGTCTTCGGACAAGGTCCCGCAGTGCCTTGTTGCACTGCAAGACGATTCCGTCCGGGTCCACCAGGCCGATGGGATCCCCAACGGCGTCAAAGGTGTCCATCCACTCCCTTGCGGCCCGTTCGATCCTCTTTCTGGTCGCCATTTCCGAACATTCCAGGCGCCTCTTCTCAAACGCCACCTTGATCGCGGATGGGAGCCGACGGAGGTGCTCCTTGAGGACATAGTCGTCTGCCCCGGCCTTCATACACGCCACGGCGGTTTCTTCATTCATGGAGCCGGTGATGATGATGAACGGAAGGTCAGGCACGCTCGCCTTTTTGATTTCCAGTGCCTCCAACCCGGTAAACTGGGGCATCATAAAGTCCGAGAGGACGATGTGAGGTCTGTATTCCGAAAGCGCGCGGATGTACCCTTCCCGAGTGTCCAGGACCTGAAACTCGCACGACATCTCCTCCTGCTGCAGCTTCCGCATCATCAGGTCCGCGTCCCTGGGTACATCTTCCAGGATCAGAACCCGTAAGGGGGCTTCTTTCTCAATTTGACAAATCTGTTGCCAGTCAACCATTTTGGCCCTCCTTTATTGTGCTCCAAGAGCCCTTCTTGCACCTGACCCCTTCCCCATTCCCTCTGATTTTTCTCTCGTTTCCACGCTCAAGCGTCGCCACACGGGCGCGGGAGCGCCCCAGACCAATGGCTTCCCACGCTGGAGTGTGGAAACCAGGGTTGACGACTCCATTTCACTCAGGCACCTTGTTGATCAGCAGCCAGTACATGCCCAGTTTGTGCACGCACTCCAGAAACTTCTCGAAGTCCACCGGCTTGGTGATATAGCTGTTCACCCCGAGACGGTAGCTCTCCACTATGTCCCTCTCGTCGTTGGACGAAGTCAGCACCACCACGGGAACCATCCGGTTACGCTCATCGGACTTTAGACGACGAAGCACTTCCAGCCCGTCCACCTTAGGAAGCTTCAGGTCCAGAAGAATGAGTTTTGGCCTGCACTCCATATCCCGTTTTGCGTAGACGCCCTTGGCGAAAATGAAGTCCAGCGCCTCGGCCCCATCGCGCGCCACCTCCACACGGTTGGCCATGTTGTTCTTCTTCATGGCCCGGAGCGTCAGGTCCACATCACGTGGGTTGTCCTCAACCAGAAGAATCTCAATAATATGATTCACGTCCATGCAATTTTTCCTCTCTGTTCGGCAGGATGAAATAAAACGTGGCGCCCTCGCCGACCTTTGCCTCGGCCCACACCCGGCCGCCGTGGCGGTTAATGATCCGCTTGACGATGGCCAGACCCACGCCCGTGCCTTCGAACTCCTCGGCACCGTGAAGCCGCTGAAACACCTGGAAGAGCTTCCCGCTATACTTCATGTCGAAACCCACCCCATTGTCCTTAACAAAATACACCTTCTCGTTCTCTTCCAATTTCACATTTCCCATTCCTCCTTCCCCGTTCCATGCGTCTACCTCAATCATCCCCACCTCCCGGTGGCGCGTAAACTTCAGAGCATTTTCCAGCAGATTTCGTACCACCACATGCAGCATGGAAGGATCACCATAAGCGGCTGGGAGGCTGTCCAGTTTCAGCTTCAGCCGCCGTTCCGGTTCTGATTCTTGGAGCTCGCCAAAGCCCATGCGGAAAAGCGCTGTCATATCAATCGTGGTCTTCCTCATCTCACGGCGGCCCATTCGGGAGAAGGCAAGCAGGTCGTTGATGAGCGTCCCCATTTCCTGGGCACTGGCCCGGACCTGACCCAGGACGAACCGCCCATCCTCATCGAGTTTGTCTTGGTAGCCGTCCATCAACACCTTCGCGTAGCCGTCGATCCCACGCAGCGGTGAGCGCAGGTCGTGCGAGACGGAATAGGCAAAGGCCCCCAACTCCTCGTTGGTTGCCTCCAGCTCGGCGGTCCGCTCGATCACACGCTGTTCTAGCTCGGCGTTAAGCCTTAAAATTTTCATTTCAGCCTGCTTTCTCTCGGTGATGTCACGGACGATGCTCTGGGACACCTTCCTGCTCCCCGTCTCCAAAACCCGCGCGCTAACCTCCACCTGCAGGGTGGTCCCATCCTTCTTCCGGTGTACGGTCTCAAAGACCATTCCGCCGCGCTCTTCCACCTGCTTCATCTGGTCATCCAGGGCAGACAATGTCTCGGAGGTACTCATGTCCCTCAAATTCATGCTGAGCAGATCATCCCTCGCGTATCCGTAAACGTTGACGGCCCGTTCATTGGCATCCAGGATGCGTCCTTCCTCGTCCGCCAGGAGGATAACGTCGTTGGCATATCGGCTCAGGGAGTCATACTGCCTGGCCATGAGCTCACGCCCCATGTCACTCTTCAGTTGCCTTCTCCCGAAATCAGCCTGCTGGCGAAGCCAGAAGACATAAGCCGCTGCAGCGGCAAAAAGAATCAGGATACCGCAGGTGACAGCTACGAGGCGAAGCCGTTCCCTGGCTGCTGCGTAGACCTCCTCCTCATCCACCTTTGAAACCATGACCCAGGGGTATCTCGGAACTTTCCGCAGGACAGCAAAAACCGGTACGGACCGGTAGTCGATCCCTTCCACGATGCCTTCGGTCCCTTTCAGACCCATGCCTCCTGGAAGCGTGGCGAGGCTCATCGGGATTCGCACCGACAAGGCTGCTCCCCTGCGGTATTTCAGTTCGTTGAGATAGAGCACTTGGTCCCCTTCCCGGCGCACCAACAGGGTCTCCGATGTGGGGCTGGGGGTTGGCCAGATCTGGATCAGAGGAAAAAGAAATTCTCTCGGGTCCACGCTCAAGACCAGAAGCCCCACGACCGACGGAGACCCGGAATCACGGACAGGCGCTACAAAATCCAGTCTAATATCACCCGAATCCCCAACCGTCCCGTTTCTGTAAAAATCAGAAAAAACGACCTTTCCGGACTCATAGGCCTCCTTGGCAAGAGAAGCCATAGCACTTTCTATCTGCGTCTCCTCGGATCCGACAGCCATCCGAACGGCGATCTTGGAATCCAGCAGGATAACGGAACGGTAGCCACACTGCCCTTTCAAAGTCGACATATAGGCGCGGACCTCCGCCCCGGCTCCATCATCCAGAGGATTCTCGAAGAACGCTTGTACTTCTCGCGCCAGAAACACGTTGGCACGCACGAGCTCTGCATCAGCCAGCCGTTCCTTCGTCCATTGGCTTATCTGGCCTATCTTCAAATCCGCTATTGCAACCAGTTCAGAACATCTGTATTGTTTTATCGCTTGTTCCTCAGCTCTGGAGTAAAGGAACCCTGAGAGTGCGACCCCCAGAGCGAGGAAGGATAAAACGAGAACCAAATGCCACAATCGAGGGTGTTTGTTTGCAGGGGCTGATTTCTCTTGGTGCTTCATCGCTCTAGGCTTCCACCCCACATCATAATGGACGCCCGAATTGGCGAATCACCAGACAGGTTGGACTGATCCTTAATCTAAAAGTGATCCAATTCCCCGCAGCTTGCGGCGGGGTAACTCATCCGTTGGTGGGAAAAAGTTGTTTGACTTTCATGAAGTAGGTGACCTCAAAAAGATCTTGGCACTACCTTTCGCGCCATTTTCAGGACGCGGTCCGCATAAAATACGGGCTTGCGGGCCTTCATAGCCCAACAACTGTTAAGGAAAGGAAGCTTTTTCAATCCGAGCAGTATCTTAGGTTATCAGTGGCTAGATGTCTGTCGTGCAATCCGCCATTCTTTTGTGGCGTAAACCATTATATGCGAGGCATGTCTTCCATCACTTGGAATCAGGGAGGAGGCGCTGATCAGATCAGACTCTCTGTTTTAGACCAATTCGCCGCAAATGCAGCGAGTTCGGAAACGTTTTTGAGACCGAATTTGGTCTTGATTCTGTACTTGTAGGTTTCGATGGTGCTTACACTCAGGAACAGGCTTCCTGCGATCTGCCGTGTGGTTTTCCCCCTGCCGATGGCCCCAAATACCTCGATCTCTCGATCTGAAAGGCGAGCGATGGGACTTTCCACGCTTGGTCCCTTTTTGGCGCTCTCCAATCCTTAAGAGAAGCCTGTTTGCAAGGCGATCACAGACATAGATTTCACCGGCGAGAATGCGATTCATGGCATCGATAACGAGCTGGGGTGCCTGATGCTTCACCAGGTAGCCCTGAGCACCGGCCGCCAGGGCACGCTCCACATAGGTGACATCGTCATGGATGGAAAGGACGAGGATGGGAAACCTCAACTTCCGTGTACGGATCTGTTTGATCAGATCAATGCCGCTTGGTCCCGGGAGGCTGATGTCTATGATCGCAATATCACATGGTCTTTCCTCAATGCAGGCTATGGCATCTCTCGAGTTGCCTGCCTCGCAACAGACCACCATGTTTGGCTGCTGTTCCACTTTTCGTCTTATCCCCTCGCGGACGATAGGATGATCGTCGACCACGAGGACCCTTAACGGTTCAGAAGGGCGAGGCCCTTCGTGTTGGGGCGTTTGGAGGGGATGCTCTTTCCGTCTGATCTCATGGTTACCTCCCTTGGGAGACACAGGGCCGCCTTCAAAAGTCGCCGGTGGTCAATCGCTCGCACGCTCCGGTCACGCCCTGGCGTGATTCATCCCGGTCATGACGGGGACTCCTGTCCCAAACGGCACTCCACGACTGTCCCTCGCCATTTTCCCGGGTGGATGCTGCACCCTGGCACCGATCAGATGTGCCCTGTCCTGCATAGTCTTGAGTCCGCTGCTGGTTTCCGTCTTGACCTTTTTGAGGTGGTCAAACCCTTTGCCGTCATCCACGACTCGAAGCGTCACTGTCTTTCCACGCTGGAAAGCGATAGGCGGATCTCTCTCGCCTCTGCATGTCTGGCCGCATTGATCGCCGCCTCCCGGGCAATGAGATAAAGTTGTGTCGAAACGAAGCGTGTCTCCTATGGATACCGTTTTCGAGACACCAACGCTGCACGGTATCCCATAAATCTCTTTGACCTGATGTGCAAGTTCGGTGAGGGCCAGTTCAAGCGCGTCGGGCTCATTTGAGAGCGGTTTCATCCCGCGCGCGATGTTCTTGGCCTGTTCGAGGGCCTTCTGATTGAGCGTCTATAATCTTATCCAGGCTCTTTGCACACCTCTACGAGGGTTCTCGGAGAGATCCTCTTCGGCGGCCTCCGCCAGGAAGGCAATGCCGGAGAGGTCCTGGCAGATGGTGTCGTGAAGGTCCCGCTGAACGCTTGCCCTCTCCGCATCAGAAATGGTGAAAAGGCGCTTTTCCATATCTCTCATATCGGTAATATCCTGGAGGGACCCCCTCAGGTTGCCCGATTTTCCATCTGCTCCGATCCATGCCTCAATCTTAGAAAAAATGACCCTCTCTGCCCCATCCTTGCGGACGATCCGAAATTCTATGTCACGAGGATTCATACCCGGGATGAAGACAGACCTGATTGATTCGATCTCGCGAATTGTGCGCTCCCTGTCATCTGGGTGAATCATGGCAGTGAATTCGGTAAAATTGGGCGCGCGGTCAGCCGGTTCGATACCGAAAATCAGCCGCGTTTCATCTCCCCAATTCGCCGTGTCGTGAATATAATCTCTTTCCCAATACCCCACATGTGCCAGATTTTGGACCATCAGATACCGATGTTCGCTCTCTCGCAGGGCGTCTTCCATCCTAACGCGGCTGAGCATGATACCGATCTGGTAGGAGATGGCCTCAAGGGCGGTCCGCGCTGGCATCGGCACGGTGTCCACCGTGCGCGAGGCGACATTCATACAGCCGATGATGTGTTCCTTCCAGCAAATAGGAAGGATCGCCAGGGCTCGGAGTCCTTCCTTGAGTATCGATGCGGTAAGCGCAACGCCCAGCCCAGGATGACCTCGTATACAGCGGGCGGCCTTCCATGACGAGCCGGGCGTTGGCTGAATCCGCCGGATAACGGCATGCGGCCCGGGCGAAATCATCGGAAAGGCCCTGATGATAGGACAACTGCAGAGAGCCGTCACGGTCATCCCGCAGGTAGATCCCGCCCAACTCCATGCCTGAAGTGTCCAGCGCGGCTCGCAGGCACAACCGCAGCATCTCTTGCAAATCTTTGGCTTCGCTCAGCCCCAGTGCGAGATCGCGTTGAACCCGAAGGAGCCTTTCTGCGCGCTTGCGTACGGTTATGTCGCGCACCAGGCTGGCCGCCGCGACCCTGCGGCCGGAAATATCCCGGACTTGGGTTACCACATGTTCACTTTCAAAGACACTGCCATCTTTTCGGCGCATCCGATATTCGGTCCGGAAAACCCCTTTTTCCTCGAGTGCTGGTAACATGTCCTTGCCAAAGCGCTCAAAGGCGTCCCGATCCACATGCAAACACTCGGTGCTCCGGCCGATCAGCTCTTGCTGGCTGTAACCGAAAACACGCTCTACCGCGGGATTGATCTCCAGGATGGTGCGGGTTGCCGGGACCACGATCACCAGGGCATCATCCAGGCAGGCGAACGTGGCATCGAGTAAACGCCGGCTATCGCTCGAAATTTTTACACCTCTCGCTCTTTTCATTGGTCTCACCCCGCCCGAAATATAGTTGGCGAAAATCCTCTGGTACAACTTTAGTTATATGGACCTCTGCCCAGATTTTGTCTCACTTATGTGAATACTCTGCACTTCGCTGCAGGGGCGTTCATTATTCCTTGATGTCTCACCGAGATGTGAGCTTGATCTCGATCCTTCGGTTCTTCTGATAGGACTCAGGCGTATTGGATGGATCGATGGGATGGAATTCGCCAAAGCCCGCCGCGGCCATACGATTTTGAGGAATTCCCTGGTCGGCGAGAAACCGGACCACAGAAACCGCCCTTGCGGTTGAAAGCTCCCAGTTGGAAGCGAATTTCTCGTTATGGATGGGAACGCGGTCCGTATGACCGTCAACGCGCAGGATCCAGTTGATCTCCTTTGGAATCCTTTTTGAGAGCGTCTTCAGGGTCGAAGCCAGTTTCTCCAGATGCTGTCTGCCCGCCACGCCAATTTCGGCTGACCCGGATTCAAAAAGCAGCTCGGCCTGAAGCACGAAGCGGTCCCCCTCAATCCGCACCTGCGGATTATCGCCAAGGACCTCTTTCAAGCGGCCGAAAAACTCCGATCGGTACTGTTCCAGCTTGTTCACCTGCCGGGCAAGCGCGATGTTCAGCTTCTTCCCGAGCTCTTCAATTTTTACTTCCTTGGTTGCGTTTGCCGTTTCAGCCGTTTGGAGCGCCCGACTGATTTCTTCGAGCTGCAATCGCATGTTTGTGATCTGTTGATTCAAAAGGGCCAGTTCCGCCCGAGCGTCAGCCGTTAGCTTTCTTTCGTGTGCGAGCGCCTCTTTTTGCTCTCCCACCAGGGCGGATAAGGCCTGGATGCGAACGTCTCTCTGGTCCAGCTCTTTTTGCGCCAACACGGTCCGTTCCCTCTCATCAGCCACTCGGGCTTCAAGAGACTTTGTCCGGTCTCGGAGGTCGCCTGCCTCCGTTTCTTTGTCGGCGAGGGAGACGACCAGCACTGCCACTTTGTGTTCGAGTTGGGCCCGCACCTGGCGCAGTTGATCGATATCTTCTTGAAGGCTTGCCATCATCAACAACTGCTTCTGAATCTGGGCCTGATCCTGTTCGGACTGAGCGGACAGTTCCGCCACTTGACCAGTGAGGTTGCTCTTTTCCGTTGTGAGGGTGTCTATTACTCCGGATAGCTCAGCCACTTTGCGCGTCAGAGCCGCGCCTTGCTCCTTTTGCAGACCCAGCATTTCGGCCAGATCACTTACCTGCCGGTGTAAGGCGGCCAGTTCGCCTTCTTGATCCGAAAGGATTTGAGTCAGCAAGAACTGGGCGATCGTGAAGATGAGGATCACAAATATGACCACCATCAGCAGAGCGGATAACACATCCACATAACCAGGCCATACAATGCCCGCCCTCAGGCCGCGTCTTTCTCCGCCTATCATGTGCCTTCTTTCCCTGATCTTGTTGAAATCATTCGGAGCCGTGCCCTTTCTCTTTGTTTTGGGCTTCAACCAGTCGGCCAAACGCCTTTTGATTCTCTTGTATCTCCTTGATCAGGCGCTCAAGGTGGCTCCCGATTTCCTTCAGCCCGGCCGAGTCGGTCAAAGCCAGGGAATCGGATTCGGTCCCCTTGTCAATGAGCTGGGTAACTCCCGACAACCATTCCTCCATTTCGTTGAAAAAGCGATTTTGTGCATGTCCCGCCTGAATATCGAGGAATCCCAGAACGAGTGAGCCACCCAGTCCGTACAATGACGAACTGAAAGCGGTACCCATCCCATAGAGCGGTTTCTGAAGGCCGCCCTTCAATGCACTAAAGACCATGGCGAAGTCCTTGGTGCCCACTTCCAATCCTCCGATGACTTTCCCAACCGAAGAAATGGTACCAAGCAGACCCCAAAATGTGCCAAGAAGTCCAAGGAAGATCAGCAGTCCGATCATGTAGCGGGAGACCTCTCTTGACTCCTCAAGATGCGCGCGAATGCCTTCGAGGACGGTCCTCAGGGAAAGGGCGGACAGCTTGAACCGGTCCCGATGAATTCCAGCCAAGTGTCTCGTGAGTGGCTTGAGCAGCACCGGGCTTTCCTCTGCCACGGAAACCCCGATCTGGCCCGTCCGAAACATCTGCATCCATCTGATCTCGGGCTCCAACCTTATAACCTGGTGCATGTTGATGCCGATCCCCACAACTAGAAAGCAAAGGATCATAAGGTTGAACCCCCAGTTGGCCATAAAGGCCGTCTTGAGCGGTGCGTAAAGCAGCACACAGATGCCCCCCACCACGGCCAGATAGATGCCCATCAAATACAGGTAATGACGTGGATTGCTCATATCCCCCTCCGCCTGCCAACCGTTTCAAGACCGATCCTCAACCCTGAACACAGGCCTTAGGGCGGTAAATTTGCGCCCAAAAAAGTCACAATTTCAGGTTTCAGTGTTCAGATCTCAGATCCTATATTAGCCAACACCTGACATCCCGTATCTGATGTCTAATGTGACGCTTGACAATAGCCTTGTATCAAGGATATTTATCAAACCTAAGTCAAGTATGAGCTTAAATGTTTTTGGAAACTGAACCGGTCCCGATTCAGTTCGGGTCCATAGTAGCTTCAAAAGGATGATACCATGAATGCAAGTGATCCGTCACAAAACAGGCTAGCTGTCCTGATAGACGCAGACAACGCTCAAGCCTCGATCACGGAAGGCCTGCTCGCAGAAGTCGCCAAGTATGGTGTTGCAAGTGTGAAACGCATTTATGGAGACTGGACGACGCCGAGTCTGACCCGATGGAAGGCCGTCCTGTTGGAGCACTCCATCCAACCGGTTCAGCAGTTTCGTTATACCGTGGGGAAAAATGCAACAGACAGTGCCATGATCATCGATGCCATGGATTTGCTTTACACGAAACGTTTTGACGGATTCTGCCTGGTATCCAGTGACAGCGACTTCACTCGTCTCGCCTCCCGCATCAGGGAGGAAGGATTGCTTGTATACGGGTTTGGGGAAAAAAAGACCCCAAAGGCCTTTGTATCCGCGTGTGACAAGTTCATCTTCACCGAGGTCCTCCGGTTCCAGGAGGACGCGGGGCCTGCCGTCAAACCGAAGACCCCGAACGAACTGAAAGGAGATGCCAAACTGGCCGCCCTCCTTCGAAGTGCGCTCGAGGCGGCTTCTGACGAAAGCGGATGGGCCCATCTGGCTGCCGTGGGCAGTAACATCGCCAAACAGGCCCCGGAATTCGACCCCAGGAATTATGGATTCAGCAAACTAGGGGAACTCGCTCAGGCCACCAAGCTTTTCGATGTCGATGAGAGAGTCCAGAAGGACGGCCATTCAAAATCCATCTATATTCGCGACAAGCGCAAGAAGTCCACGAAGTAGCCTAATGATCACGTCCCCAGGACCCTCGGAAGCCAGAGGCAAAGTTCAGGGAATAGGACGATCAGAATCACGATAACGATCTGCACGCCCACGAAAGGAACAATGCCCAAATACATGTTGCTCAGCTCAAGTCCGAGGTCCAACCCCTTCAGATAAAAGATTGAATAAGCGAAGGGCGGCGTCAGGAAGGAAATCTGCAGGCTGGTGCAAATGACCAGTCCAACCCAGAGCGAGTCAAACCCGAGATTGAAGAGGATCGGCGAAAAGATGGGCACCACGATGAGCAAAATCCCGATCCAATCGATGAACATCCCCATGCCGAAGATGATCAAAAGCATGGTGATAAAGATGCCCCAGCGCCCAAGTCCTAGGGACATGAGGAAATCCGTGATGACCTGCCCGCACCCCGCATTCAGGAAGGCGCCCGTGAACAGGGTGGCCGCCGAGGCGATGAAAATGATCATGGAGGTGATCCTGATCGTCACGTAGCAGTTCTGTCTGAAATCGGCCCAGGTGAATCGCCCGTAGATCACACTGAGAAGCGTGGAACCAATGGAGCCAACCGCACCCGCCTCCGTGGGGGATGCGACGCCGAAAAATATGGAGCCGAGGACCATACCTACGAGGAGCGCGGGGGGGAAAAGGTACTTAAATCCGTCTATGAGCCCCTTTCTGGAAAAAAACGAGACCCGATCAGCGGCATGCACCGCTGGGCCCAGCTCGGGGTTCACGGCGCAGCGGATCACCACGTATAAGATGTAGCTGAAACCAAGCAGAATGCCTGGGATAACGGCGCCCGCAAACATCTGAAGCACCGATACCCCCGCCATGGGCGCATAGAGGATGAGCATAATGCTTGGAGGGATGAGAATGCCCAGCGTCCCGCCCGCACACACACACCCGCTGGCAAGCGACTGGGCATAACGGGCATTGAGCATGGCCGGCACGGCGAGGAGCCCTATGGCCGTCTCGGAGGCCCCGACCACGCCCGTCGTGGCCGCAAAGAGCATGGCGAGCATAAGGGTGGCGACGGCAAGGCCTCCTTTCATCCCCCCCATCCATTTGTGGAGGATTCCAAAGGCCCGCTCAGCCACGCCGGAGGTCTGCATCATGGTGCCCATGAAGATAAAAAGAGGGACTGCAGCGAGGATGTACTCGGAAAGGATGCCATCCATAAGCCGCATGGGAATCATGTAGAGATAGGCATTGCCCCCAGTCAGTACGCCAAACACGAGGCCCACGGTCCCGACACCGAAGGCAATGGGGAAACCCGCCAACAGTACAAAGAGACTCAAGATCATCAGAATGGTCGTCAGCTCAGGACTCATGGGTGCCTCCCTTCAGTGCTATTTTGAAGGACCGCAGGAATTCGGCAACACCTTGCAGGAAAAAGAGCACCAGGCCATAGAGGATCGCCATCTTAAAGGGACCCAAAGGGGGGCGCCAGACGCTTGAGGATGACCGCTCCACATGCAGTACCGACCAGATGGCAGCATTGCCGCATTTGTAGATCAGCACGATAAAGAGCGGGAAAAAAAGGAAGATGTAACAGATGACGTCCGTGACCGCCTTTCCACGGGTCGAAAGACGCCCGTAGAGCAGGTCCATCCGCACATGCCCGCCGAGGTAATGGCAGTAGGCAGCGCCCAGAATGGCGTGGCCGCCATAGAGAAAGATCGTCATGTCGTACGACCATTGATTGGGGATGGCGAAAAGGTAGCGGACGGTAATGTCGTAGCCGATGGCCAGGACGAGGATCACGACGAGGAAACTCGCAAGCTTGCCGGTCCACTCGCTGGCTCTGTCGATAACCCGCAGAACTTTCTCCATGCAGACCTCCTGGACAAGACTTGGTTGTCACCCTGACGCAGGAGGCGCCTGGGTGACAACCACTTTGAGCTCAACATCAACTAATGGGGCAAGTTGTAAAGCTTGTGGTAGGGATACCACTTCTTTCCGAATTCCTTCTGGGAGTTCCATACCTTGGCAAAGGTCTTGTCCTTCGCCGCCCTTTCATCAAGATAATCTTCAGCCCATTTCACAAAGGTTTCCATCGTCTCTGGGTCCAGGGTTACAAAGGTAATGCCATTTTTTTTGAAGAAATCAATGGCTTCGATGTTCTTTGATTCCATCCAGAGCCACTCGTCCAGCCGGCTTTGGGCCACTGCCAAGTTGAGCGCCTCCTTCAGATCTTCGGGCAGCGCAGCATATGCCTGCTTGTTCACCAGCAGTTCCGTCTGAGAGCAAGGCTGATGAATGCCGGGAACCATGACATACTTGCACACCTCCCAGATGCCCAGGGTCTTGTCAAAGGCGGGGATAGAGTATTCGGCGGCATCCAGGACCCCCCTCTGGAGGTTGGGCATGATCTCACCGGCCGGCACAAAAATCACCGACATCCCGTGCTTTTGCAGCACGTCGCCCATGAGCGGCATCATGCGCATTTTGATACCCTTGAAATCATCGATCTTCTTCAAGGGCTTCTTCGCCCACATGAAGTCTTCCATGGCAATGGGAGCAGCGACCAAAACCTTCACGTTGAAACCCGCCTCGTCATAAACCTCTTGCCAGATTTTCGCGCCGCCGCCTTCATCGAGCCACATTTGCATGCCCAAGGGATTAAAACCACCCGGTACGGAGGTAAAGAGCGGGGCCACAGGGATCTTTCCTACCCATTGTGCTGAATACCCGTAATTGGCTTGGTAAACACCATCGCTGGCCGCCTTGAGCCCCTCAAACGGCGGCACCAGGGCACCCGCGGGAAATACCTCAAAGACCAATCGACCACCAGATGCCTCTTTGACCTTTGCGGCCAGACGCTCAAGGGTCTCGTGATACAACATGCCTGCCGGCACAAAACCCTGCACCTTCCATTTGATGACCTTGTCCGCTGCAAACCCCGGTGAAGCCAGACACACGACCATTGCCCCAACAAGCGCCAACTTCGATACAATTCGCATCATGACCAAAACCTCCTTCGTAAAGTGTTAGCCGTTTGACTTCCTCCCCTCAACTTAAGAAACCCGGGTCACCTCCTTTCGTGTGTGCTCCAATCAGGACCCGCCCTCAGGCAGGTCTCCCGCGCATCGACCTTGCCAGCCGCACAAAGTACTCCATAGACTCCGGATTGCTCATGGAATCCAGGTTCACCGCCCTGTCAAGCGGGATACCCATGAGGATATTTTTGACAGGCACCTCGAGTTTTTTTCCGTTAAGGGTCCGAGGCACTGCCGGTACAGCCAGGATCTCGTCCGGCACGTGGCGGGGAGACAATGCCGTGCGGATCTTTTTCCTGATCCTGTCCTTGAGCGTTTCGTCGAGGGCAAATCCCTCACTTAGCACCACGAAGAGGGGCATCCAATAGGCCCCTGCCTCCTCAAAACCGATGATCAGGCTCTCCGCGACCTCCGGGAGTTCCTCAACGGCACTGTAGATCTCGCTGCTCCCCATCCGGACGCCTTGACGGTTGAGCGTGGAATCGGAGCGGCCGAGGATTACTGCACTTCCTCTCTTCGTTACCTTTATCCAGTCGCCATGGCGCCAAAAACCAGGATAGGTCTCGAAATAACTCTCTTTATAACGACGGTCACCCGGGTCATTCCACAGGAAAAGCGGCATGGAAGGCATGGGCGCTGTGATGACCAACTCCCCCACCAGATCCACCAGGGGATTGCCCCCATCGTCAAAGGCCAGGGCCTTCACCCCCAGCCCTCGGCACTGGAGCTCTCCTGCGTGGACCGGAAGGAGGGGGCAGGCCGCGAGAAAACCCGTGCACGGATCGGTCCCGCCGCTCACAGATGCCAGCCAGACATCCTTTTTCACGTTTCGGTACACCCATTCGAAACCTTCCGGTGAGAGGGGGGAGCCGGTGGATCCGATGGCTTTGAGCGCTCCCAGGTCATGGTGGGCCTGAGGCGCCATCCCTTCCCTCATGCAGGTATGAATATAGGCCGCGCTTGTGCCGAAAAAGGTCGTTTTAGCTTTCTCCACCAGGGCCCAGAGCACGTCCATATCCGGGTAGCCGGGGCTCCCATCGAAAAGGACCGGGGTTGCCCCAAGCAGAAGTCCGCCCTGCACGATGTTCCACATCACCCATCCGGTCGTGCTGAACCAGAAGAAACGATCCCCCGGCTTTAAGTCCAAGTGAAGCCCCAAGAATTTGTGGAACTCAAGGAGGATTCCGCCGTGGCCGTGCACCAGACCCTTTGGGAGACCCGTTGTCCCCGACGAATAGACCACCCAGAGGGGTTGGTCGAAGGGAACCTGTTCAAAGACGATCTCGGCCCGTTCCCCAAGGAGAGACGGCCAGAGCACCACGTCCTTGAGGTGCTGAACCGCTCCAAGATCGAGCTGTGGGTTGAGGTAGGGAACCACCACCGTCTTTTCAAGCCCCTTCAGGGCTCCCTGTATCTCCGCGACGGCCGGGATCCGTTCAAAGGCCTTGCCGCCATACTGGTAGCCATCAACGGCGAAAAGCAATTTTGGTTCGATCTGTTTAAAGCGGTCCACCACACTCCGTGTGCCGAAGTCCGGGGAACAGCTGGACCAGACGGCGCCGATACTTGCGGTCGCGAGAAAGGCGATGACGGTCTCCGGAATGTTGGGAAGAAAGGCCGCTACCCGGTCTCCCTTTTGAACGCCCATCCTGCGGAGTGCACATGCAACCGAGGCCACACACCCGTAAAGCTCATCCCACGGCAGCTTCGTGAACGGTCGGGTCTCGGATTGAAACATCAAGGCAGGGCGATCCGGGGACATGTTCCGAAACACATGCTCGGCGTAATTGAGATGGGCGCCCGCGAACCACCGGGCGCGCGGCATGGCCCCTTCCAGGACGCTGCTAAAAGGGCTGGACGCCTTCAGATCAAAGAATTCCCAAATGGACTTCCAGAAATCCGGTATGTTTTCGACCGACCATTCCCAAAGGCCCTGATAATCCTTGAAGAAATGGCCCTTCTCTGCTGCAAGCCACTGCATGTAAGCATGCATCCGTGACCGCTTCTTCAACGCCTCAGAAGGGGTCCAGAGCAAGTCGCCTTCAGCCACACCCTTTGCAGCCATGGAATACCCCTTTCTCGCCATCGGCCGCGGACCTGTCCGGTGAAACCATTCTTGCCCGGAGAGCGGTTCATTGTGGCACAAGTACGCTTCAAACGACTATTCAGCCGAAAATGCTTTGGATTGATTACAGGCTCGCGATCTTTTCGTCAACCAAATGTTTCGGTCGCTCCCCCTCGTGAAACGCTGAAAAACCTCCATCGCCGCTCGCTGTCTCCCCGCATGGAAAGAGACGGACGGGGAAACGACCCCAAATACCGAATGCATCATAGAAAAAAGCGGTGGACATGCCTGCCATCCACCTTCCGATCATCTGCAATTAACAGAAGGCGTCAGCCCGCATGTCCACCGCGGTGAATGCTTAACATCAATATTTTAGCGGTGAAAGTGCACCCAAAACGGTCACAAATCCGGGTTTTCCCACCGTGGCAGGATTCTGGTTTCAGGGCCTGCCTTTCCTGACACCTGATATCCCCTACCTGACAAGCCACCTTGGCTTCGACCTGTCACACCCCTAGATACGCCTTTTTCACATCTTCGTTCTTAAGCAAATCGGATGTCTTTCCTTCCAGCGACAGCTCACCGTTTTCAATGACATACCCATAAGATGCGAGCATCAGTCCGAGCCGCGCGTTTTGCTCCACCAGCAGGACCGTTGTTCCATCGCGGTTGATCCGCTTGATGATCTCCGCCAGACGCTGACGCAGCAAGGGGCTGAGACCGAGCGACGGTTCGTCGAACAGAAGCACTTCCGGTTGCGCCATCAAACCCCGTCCTATGGCAGTCATCTGCTGCTGACCGCCGCTCAGCTCTCGCGCCTTGGCGTTGAGCCTGCCCCTGAGATCGGGGAAAAGGTCCAATACCTTCGCCATAGATCGCTCAACCTGAATCTTCTCCCGCTGCAGATATGCGCCCACCTGCAAGTTTTCCCGGACCGTGAGAAGGGGGAAGAGTTTTCTTCCCTCAGGGATTTGTATAACACCCATGGATGCGATCTTTGCCGGGGCAAGGCCGCTTATTTTTTTTCCATCAAAATGGATCGCCCCCTTCTTGACCTTTACAACGCCGCTGATGGCATTGATCGTTGACGTCTTGCCCGCGCCATTGGCGCCCAGGATGGTCGCAAAGCCACCCGTGTCTACGTTGAGGGTTAAATTTCTTACGGCGGCTTTCTTGTCGTAGTAGACCCAGACCTCTTTGAGCGCCAACATCCTTTATATGGTCTCCGTGCCCAGGTAAGCCTCGATGACTTCTTGTTGATTCATCACTTTCTGAGGACTCCCCTCCGCGATTATGTGGCCAAAATTGAGCACGACCACCCTGGTGGCGACGTTCAGGAGCACCTTCATATTGTGCTCGATTAATAGAATGGTCGTTCCCTGTTCATTGATCCTCTTAATATTTTCGACGACAAACATGCCCTCTTGATGGTTCATGCCGGTTGTAGGCTCATCAAGGAGCAGCAGTTTCGGGTCCGCCGCCAATGCGATGGCGATCCCGAGCATTCTCTGGTAACCATGAGAGAGTCCGGCGGCAGGCATGAACGTATCATTGAAAAGGTCAAGTTCCTTCAGCAGATCAAGCACTTTGCCCACAACCTTTTCATGTTCGTCTTTATACGCTTTGGTTTCAAGAAGCGACTGCCAGATGTGGGTCTTGTATTGCAGATATGAGCTGACCATCATGTTTTCAAGCACCGTGGCCCCGTCGAAAAGCACATTGGACTGAAATGTTCTGGCGATCCCCTTCGCGGCGATCTGGTCAGGTCGAAGATCGGAGATTTTCTTTCCATCGAAAAGAATCTCTCCACTGGAAGGTCGAAAATATCCACTGATGACATTGATCATCGTCGTCTTGCCGGAACCATTTGGTCCCACAATGCCCAACACCTCGCCCTCTTCCACGGCCAAGTTGACCCTTTCGAGGGCGACCAACTTGCCA
The DNA here is from genome assembly GCA_963830155.1 of uncultured delta proteobacterium. Taxonomy (GTDB): domain Bacteria; phylum Desulfobacterota; class DSM-4660; order Desulfatiglandales; family Desulfatiglandaceae; genus CAWHLE01. The sequence goes on from CAWHLE010000011.1 coordinate 144,319, forward strand.
AACGACTTCGTTACATTATTTAGCTCCAGCAGCGGCATTCTCGTTTAGTCCTCTGGTCTATTCAATCGAAGGCTCTTCATAGTAGTCCACTTCCTTGAATACCTTTCTCCAAAATTTCCCCCAAAGGTCAACGAGCCCGGACCCTTTGGGAAGAAAAAGCAGCACCAGCACAACCACACCGCCGAATAGAAGCGGCTGAAGACCATATATCGGCAGCCGGGAAAGATACTCTCCCAAATCATAAAGCAAGATGGCGCCCACCAGCGGTCCTGCCACCAGGGCGCTGATGCCTCCCACAATGCTCATAATCATCACCTGTATGGACTCCCACAATCCGAACATGTGGGGCGTGATGACCGACAGGAAATGGGCATAAAATGCCCCTGCTAATCCAGTAAACACCCCTGCGATCGTGAAGGCAACCAACCTGTATTTCATGAGATGAATGCCCTGGTGCTCGGCAAGAATCTGATTGGCCGCCATGCTGAAAAAGGTGCCTCCCAAACGGCTGCGGTCGATCCGCCAGAAGACCACAGCGGTGACGGCCACAAGAAGGATCATGAGGTAATAGTAAGGCACCGCACTGGCGTAAAAATTGATTTCAAATCCACCCAGGACGATGGGATCCGGCGGCGATGTCAACAACCCTCTCGACCCTTTGGTGACGGGCTCCCACTGCTCGGCGATAATCCTCACGATCTCGCCAAGGGAAAGGGTGATAATGGAGAAATAGGTGCCGGCCACACGCAGCACAATCGAGCCCACCGCAAGCGCGACGATGCCTGACATGATCCCGGCCAACAGGAAACTGGGCCAGAACGGCACGCCCACTTTGACCGTGAGTATGGCCGAGGTGTAACCGCCGATCGCCATGAATGCAGCCTGCCCCATGCTGAACTGACCCGTTCTCAATATCAGGGTAAAGCCCATGGCCGTGATGGCCCAGATACCGCTCAAAATAATCATGGACAGGGTCGCTAAATTGGTGGTGAAGACGGGGAAGATCACGAAAGGGAGAGCCAGCGCTGCGGCTGCGATTTTAGGCCATGTCTTTTTCCAGTCGATGAATCGTATCATTTCAGGGAGGCTCCAAATAATCCCTGGGGCCTGACCAGTAATATAAAGACCACCAGCACGAAAAGGACCACTTCGGAGAAATAGGATAAATAATAGGCGATGACGCTGTTAAGGAACCCCAGGATGATGCCCCCCACGATTGCCCCGGTAAGGCTGCCGAGACCGCCGATGACAATAGCCAGCAGGGACATAATCATGGGAATGCGCCCCATGAAGGGGTTGACGGGATAGACAGGCGCCATAATGCTGCCTGCCATGGCCGCCAGCGCACATCCAATCCCCATGACGAGCAAAGATATGCGCTTTACGCTGATGCCATATAGACTCGCGGCAACCGGTTCCTGGGACGCAGCCCTGATGGCAAGTCCCACCCTGGTCCGGTTCAGTACGAGATACATGGCAATCATGACCACCAGCGTAAAAACGATCACGGCAAGCTTCTGGTAACTGACGCTGAAAGCACTCAGATTCAGTACGCCGGGAAGCACCATGCTCAGCCCCCTGTCCTGGAGACCAAACAGCATACCGGCGGCGCCCTCGAAGAAAAAGATCAGCGATATGGTCGCCACGGTGACATATAGAGGTCCATGGCCGGGGACGTTGACCCGCTCGATGATAAATTTCTCCACCAGCATGCCCAGTCCCCCTACAACGACCGCGGATAAGAGCAGACTGAGAGGAAAAGGTATGCCCGCCGAGGTAACAGCGTAATAAACAACGATGGCGCCGAACATATAAAACTGCCCATGGGCCCAGTTCAGGATCCCAAGGATACTGAATACCAGCACCATCCCGAACGCCATGGTCAGATAGATACAGCTCTGCACCAGTCCGTCAATCCATATCTCGGCGGGCGGCATACCTTTCCTTCTCTTGCCTTATGGCTTCCTTGTCAGGGAAGCGGTGCCATAGGATGTTCACTCAGATACACTTCTTTGTCGCCCACGATATGTGAGAGCGCGCCGGGGGTTCCAAAGACGATCGGGGAGCCGTATGTCTTTGCCCCCGACATAGTGAACTTGCCGACTGTCGTGTCAAAAGTGCCGCCACGAATGGCCTTCATGATGGCATCGGGGTTGTCCACCGTTCCGGCCTTCTCCATGGCCTGGGCCAGGATCAAGAGGTGACTTGGACCCCAACCGATCCAGCCCGTATAAGTGAACGGTTTGCCTTGCTTCGCCGACACCATCTTCATGACTTCTTGGCTCATGGCTACATACTTGGGATTCACCTTCGTTTTCTTGAAATCCCAGTTTGCGAAATATTGGCCGATGAAGCCCTGCGCCGCGTCAAATCCACAGACACCAATATACATGCCCGGATCAAGAATACCGCCCGAAGTACCAGTATGCCAGTCCTTGTGACCCATCTCGTAACGCTGTTTGGTGATCAGCATGGCGGCCATCACATCCCCTGCGCCATAGAGGATATCGCACCCTGCTTCTGCAAACCGTGTGATGTATGGCGTGAAATCCTGCGTGCCGGGAGGATACCACTCATGGTGATACTTGATTCCCTTTGCTTCAAGCTCTCGGTCCACGTAGTCCCAGCCGACGCCTTTGCCAAGGTTGGAGTCATAAATACCCAGTTTCTTGTAATTTGGGTATGCATCGACAATGGCAAGGCAATCCGATATGAATTGTTCATGAGACGGATTGCCAAAAACCGTGTAAGGCATCCGCTTGGCGTCATAGACACCGCCGGGTACCGCCTCATTGCCGGTTCTTGTAACATAAATGACTTTGGCAGCGTTTGCCACCGCTGCAACGGAGGGGAAATTCCAGCTCCAGTGGCCGGCGATGAACTTCACCTTGTCCTCATAGATGAGTTTCTTGGCCGCAGCCGAGCCACCCTCAGGCGTATTCTTGTCGTCAATGTAAATCGGCTTAAAGTTAAAGGTCTTGCCACCAACCTTGATCCCATCCTTGTTGAGAAGGTCTATAAATGCGTTATAGGCGTCTATTCCAATCAGGCCCCACGGTGCGGCGGGACCGCTCAGCGGCCCTGGAAACCCTACCTTTATGATGATGGGTTCCGCTTGTACCGGCGTGGGCGCCAAAACGTTGCCAAACACCAGCCCTGTAATCACCAAAACAGTCGCGATGCCAAAACACTTTTTCATACCTTTTAATCCTCCTCCCTCGTTTCCACTGGCCATTGTTCACTTCAGATTTCAAACCCTAATGCCGTCACCTCCCTTCCAAGGTCGATTTTCAACCGCCCGCAACCCTAGGCACCAAATCAAGGTTTCCTGCGATTTCTGGCATGCCCAAGGCCTTCAACCGCTCCCTTGAGGGTTTGCCGGTAACACGGTCCCAGTCCCTTAGTGCATAGTACTCTGGCAGCATCTTTTCCATGTTGGGCACGTGACCCTCCTGCCCGCCATCAGGGATCGGCCTCATGACGAACTCGGGCAGCACATCATCCCTGGCGGTGATGCCGAGCTTGCAGGAAAGCGTCCGCTGCAGCTGGAAAATGCGCTCTCCTGCCTTAAGCAGCTGTTCAATGTCCGTATTCCATCCCGTCGAGGCGTTGATCATGTCCACAATCAGACTAAACGGAATCATCGCGAAGTGGCAGATCCCAATGGAATCGGTCAATGCCCGGTAGTTCTGGCTCCTTTCCACCATGGCAGCCTTTCCATCTCCCCATCGGTCATCGGCATTAAGGCCCAAATCGGGGTGGCCCACGCCGCCGTCCACCTGATAGCCGTCACTCTTGTTGTGATCCGCGCCGCGCGGCGAGGTGGCATAGACCAGTCCCATGCTGTGGTATGCCCTTGGATCGTGCATGGGGATCTCTAGACCCTTGGTCTGGACGGCCTCCCCTATGGGGCGGCCATATTTCCAGGCCATACGCTTGGTCCCCCCTGCCACAATCGCGCCGAAACCCTCGTTCCTGCCGACCTGGTGCAAAAGGGCGATCACAGCGTCCACATTCCCCCAGGTGAGCTTGAGGCCGCCGGTATCTTTTTCCGAGATCATTCCCGAGTCATAGAGATAGAAGGCATAGCCGATACTGGCACCACTGCTGATCGTGTCAAACCCGTAACCGTTGCACACCTCATTCAGATAGACAATGGTGGACATGTCGAGGTTCAGCCCCATCATGGCCCCTAAAGCAATGACGGTCTCATATTCCGGCCCCTCGATGCGCTCGTATTGATAGTTCCCTTCTTTGATCTGGAGCACCTTGCGACACCGTATCGGGCAACCGAAGCAAGCCGTGTGGCCGATTTCATAACGTTCCACCATGGTGACGCCGCTGATGTTCGTTGCTTCAGGCATGGTCGGAGCGGTGTAGTACCTTGTGGGGCCGTCGCCGTAAGAAATGGCGGAATCGACCCATGAGGCGGTGCCGCCTTCATGCATCCACTGGCTCAAGAAAGCTTCCTTCACCTCCTTCGTCGACTTTCGCGCAACCTTACTGAACTTCTCCGGGTCCTGCATGGGAAGCTTCAACTTGCCGCGAACCGCGATGGCCTTGACCCTCTTGGAACCCATCACACATCCGAGCCCTGCCCTGCCAAGAGCGTGTCCATATTCGGTCATGATATTACCATAGGGCACCAGCTTCTCCGAAGCGGGACCGATACATGCAATTTGCGTACGATGGTCCCTGCACGCCTTCTTGATTCCCTCCTGGGTCTTGTATGTATCCTCGCCCCACAGGTGGCTGGCGTCTCTCAATTCCGAAACGCCGTCCTTGATATAAACATACACCGGTTTGATTGATTGGCCTTTGAGGATGATGCCATCGTAGCCAGCCTTCTTGAGCTCGGCGCCGAACAGGGCGCCCCCATTGGCATCTCCGTAATGACCGGTATAGGGAGATTTGGTGGCCCCTCCCCAGCGGCTCACACTGGGCCCGCTGGTGCCGTTGAGGAGACCGGGCATGAGGATCAGTGGATTGTCGGGCCCCAGGGGATCGGTCGCCTCGTCGACCAAGTCGTAGAGATAGCGCGCAGCAAGCCCGGTGCCGCCAAGGAAGTCGCGTGCATATCTCTCGTTCAAAGGTTCATCGGTGAGCGTGCCCTTGGTGAGATCAACGACCAGGATCTTTCCCCAGTAACCGTTCATGACCCTCTCCTCAAAATCTTGTCTAGAAGTCGATGCGCTTGCCCTCATAGGCGTAACGGAAAATCCTCTCCAGGTCTTCTTCTCCGGGAACGCGTGTGACCGTTATGGTCATGACTTCATTTAACGCCCTGTCGATCAAGCCAGGAATGGATTCATCGTACTTTGCCCTGTCGATCCCGCACGCCTTGACCGACAGCGGTTGACCGATTTCTTTGGCCAGTGAGCGAATCCTCTCAACCAGGGCGTTGGCGCACGCCTTGTCGGACCCGGATGAGACGGAACAATAGCGTGAAATCTCTGCGTACTTGGCGGTGGTTTCCTCGGAGCCGTTCATCTGGTATTCCATGGTGTAGGGAAGAAACAACCCCACAGCGCGTCCATGAGGCAGATGGAAAACCGCGCCGAGGGCGTGCCCCGTACTGTGGCCGAGGCCGGCCATGGAATTTCCAAACGACATCCCACTCAGCGTGGCTGCGTTCTGCATCTCCTTCCGTGCAACGAGGTCGCTTCCGTCCTTATAGGCCTTGGGCAGGTATTCCAACGCCTTTCGTGCGGCAACCAATCCCGGGCCGTCCGTGATGCTGGTTCCCCATGTTGAAACGTATCCCTCGATGCCCTGGGTGAGGACATCCATACCGGTGTCGGCCGTGATCTGCGGGGGCATGCCTACCACCATGACCGGGTCGAGAATGGCCACATCCGGCATGCATTCAGTCGTACCCAGTCCAATTTTGCGCTGATGCGCCGTGTCGGTCAGCACGATGGCCCATGTGGCCTCCGAACCCGTGCCGCTGGTGGTCGGAATGGCCATGAGTCTGGCCTTGGCCCTGAAGTTGTACGTATCGGACGCAATGATGGCATCGGGATCCAGGTCAGGACGCACCAGCAGGATGATGATCGCCTTGGCCGCGTCCATGCAGGAGCCCCCGCCCACCCCGATGATCCAGTCGGGCTGAACCTTGCCTACGGCGATTCCCCCCTTTTTAATAGTACTCAGGGAAGGTTCCGCCTCGATTTCATCGAAGATCTGCCATTCGATGTTGGCTGCGTCCAGTTGGTCGGTCACCCGTTTTACCAGGCCAAGCTTTACAATGTTTTTGTCCGTGACAATGAACGCCTTCTTCCCTTGTATCTGCAGGATGTATTCAAGGGCATTGTCACCATAGGCGATCAATGGGCATGAAAAGGTCCACATACGCATCTCCTCAAGAATCTATAAAACCGGTTCAGTCCAGCCACTCCGTAGGAATTCGTGCAGTGATGTTGGTCAGTTCATTGGCCGCCTTGGTGTAGCGCATGATTTTGGCCATGGTTCCCCTGCTGCCCGTCATGAGCTTGGACTGTTTGGTGATCAATGCCTGTGTCGAATCGAGCTGCTTCAGGCAAATCCGCTTCCAGATGGCATAAGGCGCGATAATCATAAACTCGGGGCTGTATTTCTTGGGGTCGGTAACAATTTCCGCCGCACGGCATTTTCCGTGATAAAGATCCACGTACCCGTAAATGGGCGCTTTGACCGGTCCGCCTTTGTCCGTGATGAAGTAAAAATCACCCTCCCACGTCTTTGCGGACTCCTCGTATGCCTTGCTCTTGTTAATCTCCTCTTTGTAGACGTCGTACCATTCCTGGGTCCCGTACTTTGGCATAATGAACCATCTCCTTTCTCTAGTAAACCTGCTGATAAAGCTCAAGAACCTCCTGAGGATCATTCACGGGTCGGGCATTGAACAGGGCTGCGGAATCCGCAATGGCGTGAAAGGCGCACATGGCGAGGCCATCCTCAGGGACGCCCACATCGCGCAACCTCATGGGGTGGCCTGCCTCCTTCATCAGGGCCTCCACGGCATCGGCGGCTGCGAGTGCAGCGCTGCGATCATCCATCCCGTGAGTGTTGACCCCCAATGCCTGTGCCGCCATGGCCAGCTTGTCTGCGGCAAAATCCACGTTAAAGCGCATGACCGCGGGCAGAAAGATCCCGCAGGCCGCCCCGTGGGGCACGTTGTGAAGAATGCCTACCGTATGGGCCATGGCATGGGCAAGCCCCACCTGGGCGATGGCAAAGGCCCATCCGGCCATGGTGGCCCCAATCTGGAGATGGTTGCGGGCCTTTTCATCCTTGCCGTTCGCAATGGCCTTGGGCAGATTCTCCCTGATCAGCCGTACGGCCTGCAGCGCCTGCCCGTCGCAGATGGGCTGGGACATGATGCTGGTCAGGGCCTCAACCGCGTGGGTCATGGCATCCATGGCCGTGGTGGCGGTCAGCGCCGGAGGGAGCGTCATGGTGAAGCGGGGGTCCAAAATGGCGGTATTGGGCATGATGAACCGGTCGACGATATAGACCTTTCGGCCCGCTGTCTTGCTCTTTATGACGGCCACGTTGGTCACTTCGCTGCCGGTCCCCGAGGTGGTGGGAATGACGATATGGGGCGTTTGGGGCTCCTGCAGCCGATATATGGCAATATGATCGTTGGCCTTGCCGCCGTTTTTCAGGGTCACGCAGACCGCCTTTGCCGTGTCGATGACGCTTCCCCCGCCCACACTGACCATGCAATCGGCCCCCAATTCCCGAGCCATGGCAACAGCTGCATCCACCGTGTCGAGGTCCGTGTCCTGGGCGATGTTGTCGAACACGCCCACGCAGAAGTCCACCAGGGCATTTTGAACCAGTTGGACCAGACCGGCCTTTCTGACCCCGGGATCGGTCATGATGAGCGCCCTCCGACAGCCCAGATTCACCATCTCCTTGTAAATGGCGGCCAGGCTCCCGTGGCCGGAGATGATATTGGTGTTGCAGTTATATTGAAGAAAATCGATCTTGATTTGATCGGAGAGAATGGCCATGGAGAAATTGCTTTCCACCGCGGCAAAGGAATTCACATGTAGTCTCTTGATTTGAGTATATTCAGCCAAACCCGCGTGTCCCAACTCCCGGCCGACCCCTGACTGCTTGTATCCGCCAAAGGGGCAAAAATCGCCGAAGGCATGGTAGTTGTTGATCCAGACTGTCCCGGTGCGCATCCGCCGGGCCATACGTTCGGCCCGGGCGGTGTTACTGGAGAAGACCCCCCCTCCCAGACCGTATATGGAATCGTTAGCGATGGCCACCGCTTCTTCGTCGCTGTCAAATTTGATCACGCCCACCACAGGGCCGAAAATCTCCTCCTGGGCGATACGCATCCGATTTTTCACGTTGGTAAAATGGTGGGCGCGTAGTAATACCCCCCCTTGATCCCCTCGACCTCCACGCGCTTGCCCCCGGTGAGCAGTTCCGCGCCTTCATCCTTTCCCAGCTTCACGTACCTTTCCGTTGTGCCAAGCTGTATCTCGCTCACAAGCGGCCCCAGGTGACTGGTGGGGCTGAGTTGATATCCGACCCTCAAACGTTCCGCGCGTTTCTTTATCTTGTCCGTGAACTCATCATAGACCTTGGAGGAGACCAGAACACGTGTGCCTGATTCGCACATCTGCCCCTGGTGAAAAAAAGTGCCGAAGCACGCGCCTTCGACCGCCAGATTCATGTCCGCGTCGTCAAGGATGATGTTTGCCGACTTTCCCCCCAGCTCGAGCGTCACCCTCTTGACCGTATCGGAGGCCATCCTCATGATCTCCCGCCCCACCACGGTGCTGCCGGTGAAGGCGATTTTGTCAACGTCGGGATGGGTGCAGAGGGTTTTCCCAAGCTCCCCGCCGGGCCCGGCCACGATGTTGATCACCCCTTTGGGGATCCCCGCGGCCTTGGCCGCTTCCGCGATAATGAGCGCCCCAAGCGGCGTATAGGATGCCGGCTTCAAGACGATGGTATTCCCCATGACGATGGCCTGAGTGATCTTCCAAAAGGCCATGCTCAATGGGAAGTTCCAGGGGATAATCCCGACGCAGACGCCCACGGGTTCCCGCCGGATGAAATCACGGCCGGCCGCAAAAACGTTCCCGGAATATGGAATCTCCTCTTCCCAGGGGAATTTCGTGGCCGCGTAGTAGGCGAGGTTGCGCAGAATCTGCGCCCCGAGCATCCCCCAATACTTGCTGAGCCCGATGACCTGCCCGGAGTCCATGGCTTCGGTCACCGCCATGCGCAACGTCTGCTGTGTGACCTGGTCGGCAAAGTCGTAGATCTTATCCGCCCTGGCCTTTGGCGTCAGTCCGCTCCACTCTCCACGATCGAAGGCTCGCCTTGCCGCCTCTATGGCCGCTTCGGCGTCGGCAGGGCCTGCCTTTGCAACGGTGGCGATAGGGAGCTCGGTGCCGGGGTCGATGGATTCAAACGTCTCACCGCTCCTGGCTTCAACAAATTCACCATCGATAAAAAGCTTGTAATGTTCCATTTATGACCCTCCTTTAGATGGTGCTCATTGAGACACCGGTTGTTGCCAGGAAAACGTTGATGGGTTAAGCTGTCTTTTATGAAAAGGCAAAGAGTTTTCTTATCCCTGCGCAGAACAGCAAAGATCCGGCAGCTTTTAATTGCGGTCAGCGTACCAGAAGTCGTCAACACCTTCAAGATAATGCCAGATGCGGCGCAAGCTCCAAGCACACGTCAACCAGAAAGGGCGCACAAATGAAACCAACCGCTTCTCTTTCCACGGTACGGGAGATCATGACTGAGTTTGCCAGGCTGACTGGTCTTTCTCCTGTTAGTCAGACCCCACGCCGCTACTTGTGGACGGATGCCTTTGCGGTCTGCAACTTCCTGGGACTCTTTCGTGATACAGGAGAATCCGTTTACAAGGATCTGGCGCTCAGCCTCGTGGATCAGGTTCACCGCATCCTCGGGCGCCACCGTGAGGACGATCTGCGGACGGGATGGATCAGCGGACTTGAAGAGGACGAGGGGAGGCGCCGCCCGACGGCGGGCGGGCTTAGGATCGGCAAGGCCCTGAACGAGCGTAAGCCCTCCGATCCCTTTGATGAACGTCTGGAATGGGACCGGGACGGGCAGTACTATCACTACCTGACCAAATGGATGCACGCCCTTCATCAAGTGAGCCGATTCACCGGGGACCCGCTCTATAACCGATGGGCCATGGCGCTTGCGAAAACGGCCCACGCCAGGTTCACCTTTACGCCGCGCTCCGGCGGGCCTAAACGCATGTACTGGAAGATGAGCATCGATCTCTCCTACGCCCTCGTCCCAGCCATGGGGCAGCACGATCCCCTCGATGGCCTCATCACCTACAGCCAACTTCAAGCACAAGCAAGGGCTGCCAAGGCCCTCGAAAATTCAGAGGGCCTGGATCTCAACTCGGAGATTTCGGAAATGTCAGATATCTGTAAGGGAGAGAACTGGGCCACCGACGACCCGCTTGGTCTTGGGGGGCTCTTGTGCGACGCATTCAGGGTGGCGCAAATGGCCATTAAAGGGGCCATTGAACGGTCGGACCTGGTTGACGAGATATTGGCCGCCTCCCTCCTTGGGCTCCAATCCTACGCGAAGAACAATCCCTTGTCCCTGAGTCCCGATTACCGTCTCGCATTCCGCGAATTGGGGTTGTCTATCGGATTGCACGCCCTTGAGAGGTTTCGGGGCTTGATTGAAGGTGGGACCGGGCTTTCCAACAGAAAGGTTCCATCCCGTTGGCGGAGCGATGGACTGACGCGGTACATACCTATGGCCCAAAGCATTGAGAAGTTCTGGCTCGAGCCTAGAAACAGGGAATCTGAGACATGGACGGGCCATCGGGACATCAACATGGTCATGCTCGCAACCAGCCTGGCCCCCGATGGATATCTGACACTCTGAGTCGTTATCGATGTCTTTAAGACCGCAAGGCATCAGGGCCTTCCTTGCGAGGTCCTTCAAGTTAAAGACGATATTCAGAACCGTTATGGTTTTGTTCTCGTCGATGAAGGGGTCTCCATGAGGACCGCCGCCAGAAAGGCGGCCTCCATGGAGGACCCTGCTCGGTTATTTTACAACAATTTGCACATAACCCGTTTGCCCGGTGTTGTGATCCAAGGCCAGGAATGTGATCTTCGACCCTGACCGCAATGAACCCACCGCATCCACGAGGCCCTGCACCCCTTCAACGGATTGGCCGTTCACTTCGAGTATCAAATCCCCCACCTCGAAGCCCACCTTGGTAAGCGGGCCATTGGGGTCCAGCCAGACGACGGCAACGCCTTGATCAGGATTTACGCCATAGTTCTCTGCCTCTTTTGGCGTGAGGGCCCGAAACTCCGCCCCGAGTCTATCCTTCAGGGAAGTTGCCAGCAGTCGGGTAGCGCCCTCCATGTTCCCGATCTTGACGGTAAAGGTCTGCGATTGCCCTTTTCGAAGCACGGTCACCGGGACCTCCTCTCCAATCGGGGTGTTCGCCACCGCGTTTCGAAATTCGCTTGCGCTTGGAACATCCTTTCCCCGAAAGGCCATCACGATATCACCTCGTTGAAGCCCCGCCTTGTCTGCGGGTCCGCCCTTAACCACATCGGCGACCAAAGCGCCTTTCGGCCTGTCAAGACCAAAGGACTTGGCCAGGTCCGGTGTGAGCTCCTGGATACTCACCCCGAACCATCCCCGCTGCACCTTGCCATTGGCTATGAGCTGTTTGGCCACGTGCAGGGCCATGTTGCTCGGAATGGCAAAGCCGATTCCTTCAAATCCTCCGGATTGCGAAGCGATGGCCGCGTTTACGCCGATCACCTGTCCCTCAAGATTCAGAAGGGGACCACCGCTGTTGCCCGGATTGATGGCTGCATCCGTTTGCAGGAAGTCCTGGTAACTGCTGGGATCTGTGATCCCTTGACGGTGCTTGGCGCTGATGATGCCCTGGGTGACCGTCTGATCCAATCCTCTGGGATGGCCGATGGCCACCACCCACTCCCCCACCTTCAGCTTGTCCGAATCTCCGAAGACCACGTAAGGAAGAGGTTTTTTAGCTTCAATCTTGATGACCGCCAGGTCTGTCTTGGGGTCCGCCCCCACCAATTTCGCCGGATACTCTTCTCCGTTAGCGAGCAGGACCTGGATCTTACTGGCCCCCCCCACCACATGGTTGTTGGTGAGAATGTGACCCTCTGAATCCATGATCATGCCCGTGCCCAGTCCCCTGAGCTCCCTTCTGAATTTCTTTGGCATCTGCGGGTTCTCAAAAAAATAGTGAAAAAAAGGATCGTTTTCAAAAGGAAGGGAAGGGTTCGCGAGCTCCTGCCGTTGTGTGACCTCGATGTGAACCACGGCCGGAATGTTTTTCTCGGCAACGTCAGTGATGGCCGTTTTCAGACTTACCGCCGCATCGGTCATTTCTCCGGTCTTTGAAAATGCCATCAGCGGCAAAGCCAAAAGAAACCCCAGAAGGGCAACAATCAGCAACCAACGACGATACACGACCAATTGTCTGTTCATAAATATCCTCCTCTTTATTCTTGCTTTGTGAGGGATCACCTTTTCCGCGGCGACCTCTTCCGATCCGCACCATGCGTATCGCGTTCGAACAGAACATAACATCCAAGTCTTTCAAGGACCTTTCGTGAACATTACAACTTTGTAAGATTTCTTCAGTGCAGAAGCGGGAGGGAGGGATCGTCCGGTAAAGGAAGGTGGATTTTGAACGTGGACCCCTTACCGAGTTCGCTTTCGGCCTCGACCCGGCCTTCATGGGCATGAATGATGGCCTTGACCAGGCTGAGGCCCAGCCCGAGCCCCCTTTGGGAACGGCTTCTGTCACCACGATACAAGCGGTCCCATATTCTCGGGAGATCTTCAGGGGAAATACCGCATCCTGAATCCTTGACGGTTAGAACGACCTGGTTTCCCTGTTGCTCCGCCTTGATTTCCACCTCACCGCCCTGCGGCGTATACTTGATGGCATTGTCCAACAGGTTGGCCAAAACCTGCCGCATCCGATCCGCGTCAACGAAGACAAACAGATCGTCCGGGCAGTCGGAATGAACGGTGATCCCCTTTTCCTCACCAACATAAGCATAAATGCCTTCCACCTGTTCAACGAGGGAAGACAATCCGACGCCCTCTTTGCGCAGATTGATGGTGCCTGTTTCGGCCTCTGAAATGTCCATCAGGGTGTTCAGCATCCTCAAAATGAGCTCTGATTCTTCCATACAATCGGAAAGGGCTTCCCGAAGATCCGAGACCGTCCCGTTTGACTGGAGCGCCATTTCCGCTGTTGCCCTCAGTCTGGAAACGGGCGTTCGAAGATCATGGGCCACATTGTCCAGAGACTCCTTCATTTCCCTTATGAGCGCGTCTATCTTCGTCAGCATCTGATTGAAGAGGATGACCAACTGGTCGAGCTCATCCCCGGTTCGGAGACTGGGGACGCGGGCATCCAACTGGCCCGAATAGACTGATCGGACCGTATGAATGAGATGGCGGATGGGTCGAAGGGTTCGAAAGGTAACAAAAATTCCGCCTGCAGCCCCGACCAGGACCAAGGGGATCATAATACCCGCAAACATGAGTCGGAAACGAGAGAGGATCTCGTGTCGCTCCCCGTTGCTTTTTCCCACCTGGAGCAAGAAGCCGCCATTTAGTGGGACGGAGAGGACTTCCAGTTGATTGGCCCCACCCTTGAGGTCCAGGCGAAGCCACCGGGCCTCTTCATGAAATTCGCCCATCTCAAGGCCCTTGAGGTCAAATCCAAGCCACTGGTAAGGGAGCATCAGCAATAGGGTGATCCCTTCGGGTCCGGCCACTCTTATGAGATATGCACCGCCCCTGCCGAATTTCTGGTCAGCGTTGATTTCCCTTTCTAGCCCCCCAAGGCCGCCTCTGCTGTAGGCGGCTGAAAGCGCCTTGACCTTCAGACGTATGGCATCATGATCCTGCCGCCCCAGGTAAGAGGAAAAGACAAAATAGGTGATGAAAAAGAGAAAAATGGCGCTGAAAACAAAGATGGAGGAATACCAAAGGGTCAGTCGGAACCCGACCCGCCTTGTCATATCCCTAAGGGGCCTTAAGGACATATCCCACCCCTCGGACGGTGTGTATCAGCTTCGTTTCAAACCCCTTGTCCACCTTGCTCCGAAGGCGGGAGATGAGGACATCGACCACGTTGGTTTGAGGATCAAAGCTGTAGTTCCAAACATGCTCCAGAATCATGGTCTTTGAGATCACCCGCCCGGGATTTCGCATGAGATATTCAAGCAACGAGAATTCACGAAGTTGAAGCTCTATTCTCTGATCCCCTTTCATGACCTCACGGGTGAGCAAATCCATGGTCAGGTCGCCCACAGTAAGGCGTGTGGGCTCGGAGGTAGTGTTGGCCCTACGAATCAAGGCCTGGACTCGTGCCAGGAGCTCCGAAAAGGAGAAGGGCTTGGTCAAATAATCATCCCCTCCTCTCTGGAGCCCCTTCACCCGGTCATCGACCGACCTCTTGGCGCTCAGTATCAGCACAGGCGTGTTTACCTTATGCCGACGCATGGTCTCAATGAGCGTCAAACCGTCCAAAGCGGGGAGCATGACATCAATAATGGCCGCATCATATGGCGCACTCAGCGCAAAATGCAACCCTTCTCGGCCTTCCACGGCTTGATCTACCGCGTACCCTGCCTCTTTCAAACCTTTTGAAATAAAAAGGGCGATCGTCAGGTCATCCTCAACCAGAAGCACACGCACATCTCACCTCGTGATGTCTCTCTTGCTCCGACGCGATCTTGGAGAAAGTGCGAAAATACCTGAAATTTCTCCCTGCTAAGGCTAATACGAATACGGGCAAAAGGGAAGGCAAAACCTACTGCCAGACTGACGACTCTTTAAGCCTCGCGGATCCCGATCCGGATCGTGGTGGTGGAGCCCTGTTGCACCTATGCGCTTCACGAACGATCCGGATCCACAGGGATAGCCAAATGGATGCTTGAAACCCCGCCAATGCATTCGCTTGACTTTATCAAGGCGATCCGCTAACAGGGGGATTGACTGCCGAGGCGACGACGCGAGGACAGTTCCCATGAGCGGTATCAAAGAATTTGGGGTGTGGCTCTATCTGGTCAACGCAACGCTTCTCGCTGCCCACGAAATCGACTCTGCCTTCTGGCACGAGTGGAAGTTGTTCCGGTTGCCTGGCGGAATCCATCTGTTTCTTGTTCTCTATCTCTTATTGCTCCCTGTGGTGTTCATCGGGTTCAGGCGGGTGGTTCTCTGGCAACGGGGCGCCAAGACCTTTTCCTTTCTGCTCGCAGGTGCGGGCGCCTTCGCGTTTGCCATTCACATGATTTTCATTGCCACCAGCGATCCCGCTTTTCGATTACCGTTGTCGGTCGCAATTCTGTTTGGGACGTTGATCGTTTCGATCGCACAGGCACTTTTGGCTGCTCGAATCAGAGACTGAGGAACGAGGAAACGAGGGTGAGCCAAGCGCCGAAGTCGCATACGGAGGATAGTGTTACCAAAGCTGCGCAACGGTTGAGAATGAAACGTTTTGCGATGGCATTGGCCACTTACGCCTTCGCAATCCTGGCGACCATTTTGACCACCCGGCTTGGTCTTGGCCGGATGACCAACACCCGGTGGATCCTGTTCATCAGTCTGGCGCTGCTTGGCAACGCCGTGTTTTTCGTCTTGTTTTACACAAATGCGAACTTGCGCTTTTCAGATCCTTCACTGACTTGGGTCCAGATCTTTTATTCGGGGCTTTGGGGTATGTTGGCCTTGTATTCGCTGCCCAAGGCGCGCCCGATTCTCTTGATGTTTTACATGCCCGCCTTCAGCTTCGGCATGCTGCGCCTGACGCGACGGCAGTATTTCAGGCTGGTCGCTGCCGTCATGGGGCTTTACGCGGGACTCCTGCTCATGGAGTACTTCCAGGGTCGGCAAGCATTCCAGATCCAATACGAGCTGTTCTTGTTCGTCCTGTTTGGCATGCTGCTTACATGGTTTGCCTTCTACGGCGGGTTTGTCACGAACATTCGGCGACGCTTGAGGCTTCAGAATGAGGAAATCCAAAAGGCCCACGAAGAGACAAAAATCGAAATAGAAGAACGCAAACGTGCCCAGGTTGAAAAGGACAAATTGATTGTAGAGCTGCAAGAGGCGCTCAAAAAGGTGAGAACACTGGGTGGTTTAATCCCTATCTGCGCGTCATGCAAAAAGATTCGTGACGACCAAGGCTATTGGAGCCAGATTGAATCCTACATCCGAACTCATTCCGAAGCGGAATTCAGTCACAGCATCTGCCCCGAGTGCGCCAAGAGACTTTATCCTGATTTTGACCTATACGGGGAGGACGACTGAAGACCTTTCTCATCACCTTGCACCAAGGTCAACACGAAACCTGGTGCAAGGGGGATCGGGCAAAAAACATAGTTCATCCGTTATTACCTTACCAGTGAAATTGCACTCAAGATAATTTGAGGCTTTTTCAGCCTAGTTCCCGCTTATCCGGGTTGCTTATTGTTTCGGATTTCGGATTCCGATATTGGGATTTCCGGTTTATCCGGTTATGCCTCGGCCAGGAACTCCGGAAAACGTCTGACGATCTCCGTGGCCTCTTTCATGATCCCATCAACCAACTCCTGAACGGGAGGCAGGTTTTCCACCCTCTGCGCACACTCCCCCGCCGCCATGAGCGCCTTTTCCCGCTCTCCTGCGTATACCGCCTTGATGCCTTCCACTTCGTTCTCGATCAATTCGGGGGGAACGGTCAAAAAATCGTCAGGTGTTCCCAGGAACACCCCAGGGGACATCTTCAGGGTGTTCTTTTGATGGTGCAGACTCGATTGGGTCTTCAGCCACCTGGCGGGCCCCACGACCCCGCGGGCCACCAATGTCCCGCGGTCCTCAGCCTTTACGACCTGTTCTTTCCATATTTGATGGAAATCGCTTTCTTTGGTCGCGAGAAACCTGGTTCCCATCTGGGCACCGGCAGCGCCAAGGGCAAGAGCCGCCGCAAGGGTCTTGCCATCGCAGAATCCGCCTGCACCCACCACGGGGATGTTAGAACCTGCCAGGGCGTCTACCACGGCAGGCAGCAAGACCATGGAATGAACCGGCTCCCAGGAGATGTGAAACCCGCCTTCGTGACCCGAGGCCACGATGCAGTCCACCCCCGCTTTCTTGCATCGAAGCGCACCCTTGACCGATGGGACCACGTGGAGCCAGGTAAATCCGGCGGACTTGATCTTTTCGCGCCACGGGACCGGGTCTCCCGCTGATGTGAAGATCACTTTGAAGTGATCCCTCATCTCGGGATTTTCCTCTCGAACCTTGATGGCCGTATCGATCAGGACTTTAGATTTGTCCGTCAGTTCCGCCGACACCATTACGTTGATGCCGAAAACACCCCCTCTATCCTTGGTCAGACGATAAGTTCGCTTCAAAACCGATTCGAGCACGCCCGCCATGTCGTCATCCATGGAGGCCTCGCCGGTCTCCACAAAGGCCCTGTAGATCCAGGGGCGCTCTTCTTTGTTGAAAAGACCACTGGTCGAAAGGAGCCCCAACACACCGGCATTGGCTGCGGCGACGCAAAGGTTGTTGTTGCTGAACGGGCCCATGCCGGCCTGGATGATCGGATGCTTGATCTCAAGTAATTCAGTCAGTCTGGTCTTGATCATTCAATATTCCTCCTGATTTGATTCCATCGTCAAAACTCATTGGCAGGGCCAGAGACACATGGCATCGCCGCGATGTGTTCTCGGCGGGGCCCCTTCGAAACCTTACGCCATTTCGGCCACACCATTGCTCAGCACAACCCCCCGCTCGGTCTCTACCTGAACAAGGTAACGGCCCTCGGCTTTCCAGGCCTTGGTCGTCAGGGTATCCCCAGGGTAAACGACGCTCGAAAAGCGCGCCTTGAAACTCCTGAACCGGGCCACGTCCCCACCAAGCACTTCGTTTACGAGTGCCCGAACGGCAAACCCGTAGGTACAAAGGCCGTGTAGGATAGGCCGATCAAAGCCGCCGCCTTTGGCAAAAACCGGGTCCAGGTGAAGTGGATTAAAATCCCCATTGAGCCGATACAAAACTGCCTGATGCTCAGCCACTTTCTGGGAAACCACATAGTCCGGTCTCGCACCCTCAGGGGGGGTCAACGGGGTGGCCTTTGGGCCGGGATCCCCCCCAAAGCCTCCCGCACCCACATAGAAGTTGACCCAGTTGCAGTCAAAAAGGTGGTTTCCTGCCTCTGTTCGGCCTGAAACCCGGATATGATAGACCGCGGCCTTGCCCTTGTCGTAGATGTGGGCGACTTCCCCTACCACGATCACACGGCCCTCGGAAGCCATGGGCTGATAGAGATGTATCGTGTGCTCGCCGTGAAGGAAGTTGGAGAGGTCCACATCATCGCCCACGTGAGGGTAGGCCCGCATAGCGGGGACTACACAAAAACTCGGCAAAGCCTTGAGACCCCCGGGGGTGCGTTCGTAGACAAACGGGAGCTCTTGGGCTGTGGCCCCAACACCCAGGGCGTAGAGGACCACGTCCTTCCACGTGTAGTCGAAGACCACGGGCTCTGTCTTCTTTCCGATAACGCTAAGATCCGCCTTTCGCATTAAACACACCTCTCTATCCTTTAAGGTCAGTGCAATCCATAAATCATCGATTTCTGAATTGAGTTACTCAGGCCGAACGAAAAGGGGTCATCGTCCTTTCACACAAATTTCATCGCATCCATAAATTCCAGATCAGGCTCCGGCAAAAGCACTTTTTCGATATGGTCCGCGATCTCCCGCGCCGTGGGGATGGTGTCCTTTTTGTTGAACCCTTGGGCCATTTTCATCTTGAACTCCGCAACCTTCACACCGATGGTGCCCCCATGGGCCAGGAGGACACGGCCATTGAGGCCCTTGGCCAGATCAGAGGCAAGGAACACAACCAACGGGGCCATGGTTGCAGGATCCAGCATCTCTTCGGTAACACCTTTGAGGGCCGGGAGATCCGCAGTCATGCGAGTGTACGCGTTGGGAACAATGGCGTGGACCCGTATGCCGTAACGGCCAAGCTCAATGGCCGCGGTCTTGGTAAACCCGTATACGCCGGCCTTTGCAAAACCGTAATTGGACTGGCCAAAGTTCCCGATGAGGCCGGACATGGAGCTCGTGTTCATGATCACGCCGCCTTGCCCCTGTTGCCGCATAACACGGCCCGCAGCCCGGGTGCACAGAAAGGTCCCTTTTGCGTGGACCTTCTGGACCAGATCCCAATCCGCTTCACCCATGTTCAGAATGGTCTTGTCCCGGAGAATCCCGGCATTGTGGACCATGATGTCCAGACGGCCGAACTTGCTGAGCGCGGTCCAAATCATGGCATCAACCCCTTCAAGGGTGCCTACGTCCGAATAGTCGCTCGCGGCCTGCCCGCCCACGTCCTTGATCTCTTTCACCACCTCGTCGGCCACCATGGATCGAGTCCCCGTCCCGTCAAGGCCGCCACCCAGGTCATTCACCACCACCTTGGCCCCTTCCCTGGCCATGGCCAAGACCTCGGCCTTACCGACCCCCCTGCCGGAACCCGTTACGATGGCAACCTTTCCCTCCAGTAGTCCCATGTATCCTCCTTTACAAGCCTCAGTATGATAAGCGGCTGCATTATAACCAGACCCGATATGCCAAAAAGAGGGATGACTTGCGGGACCGCAGGACAGGTCTGACAGTCTCGCATGGCTCCTGCTATAGAGGTGTTTCAGTCTGGCGGATATCCACGAAGGATGGTAACATGACACAGAAGAGGCAAATATGTCAATCTTGTGTGACACCTGTAAGGGGTGGCACGGGATTTGATTAGCAATCAATCAGCGCGGAGGACGTTTGTGATGAAATACGTGGATATGGTCGCACCCGGCGGCCCGGAGGTTCTTCAGTTGAAGGAGGCTGACGCACCCGCACCGCGCAGTGGCGAGGTGCTCATCAAGGTCGCAGCGGCCGGTGTGAACCGTCCTGACGTGCTCCAACGGCTAGGGGCCTACCCGCCGCCCGCCGGTGCGTCACCCATCCTCGGTCTGGAGGTGGCCGGTGAAGTGGCGGCCCTCGGAGCGGGGTGCCATCTCTGGGGCAAGGGGGACAAGGTGTGTGCGCTCACAAACGGCGGCGGCTACGCCGAATTCGTAACGGTCTCGGAGACGCAATGCCTGGCCATCCCCAAAGGGTTGAGTATGGTGGAGGCCGCCGCACTGCCGGAGACGTGCTTCACGGTCTGGAGCAATGTTTTTGACCGGGCCGGTCTGAAAACCGGCGAATCCTTCCTTGTGCATGGCGGGTCGAGCGGCATCGGTACCACCGCCATTCAAATGGCCCGGGGCCTTGGTGCCAGGGTCTTCACCACGGCTGGCAGCGATGAGAAGTGCAAGTCATGCGAAAAACTCGGGGCTGAGATCGCGGTCAACTACCGGCAGCAGGATTTCGTCGAGGTTCTCCTCGCCGCCACCAACGGAAACGGTGTGGATGTAATTCTTGACATGGTCGGTGGGGACTATATCGCTCGAAACGTAAAGGTGGCGGCGATGGAAGGGCGTATCGTAAACATTAACTATGTGCGAGGTTCAAAGGTCGAAATCGACTTCAGGCCGGTGATGATGAAACGACTCACCCTCACAGGTTCCACACTGCGGCCCCAGTCGACAGAGGCCAAGGCCGCCATTGCCCGCTCTTTGCAGGAACGAGTCTGGCCGTTGATGGAGGCCGGTCACATGAAGCCCCATGTGGCCAAGGTTTTTCCGCTCGCCGAGGCGGCCGCCGCGCACCGTTTCATGGAAAGCGGTGTGCATATCGGCAAAATCATACTGGCGGTCGACAATTCGATCGGCACGTAACCCCGATAAGCCGGCTCCAGGTTCCGAGTTATCCCGCCACCCTGCCATTCAGGGCTATTGCCTGGGAGAGTCTTAGCCGAATCAAATTTGGAGATTCTCTTCTCCGGCTCTCTTAACGAAGATTGAGTTTCTTGGCACCTCAGCTAGGCCTCTGGGGACCCTACTGGCGGTTGGCCACTGGTTAAGGATCTATTCATCTATCACGATTTACGGATATCCATTTAATAGAGCAGGAATTCTCGGGAACCATTAAGCTGGGTCTTTAAAACGGGTACATGCAATCAGACCCGATTGCTGGTTTTACAGACCTATCACCGGTTTTGGGTTGGCGGATATCCTGTGGTTCTGACGAAATATCGGCAACATCGAAATCGGATATCGTCCTGCTATTCATGCCCAAAGGCGAATTGCCCACTGTCAAGACACGACCCCGGTTCCATAAACCTCCTACTCTGCCGCATGTTGACAAAATGGAGAGTTAATGCTATTTTTGTCAACATAAGACGGGTGCCGCAAGGCAATCGGTGACCGGGAGGTTCAAAATGAAGAGCCAGGACCCCAAGGATATATTTGGCAGGCGTCTGGAGCAGGCGAGACGAATGCGCGGGCTGTCGCTTCGAGCCTTGTCTGAGGCGACGGGGGGCAAGGTTTCCTACAATGCCCTTCATCGCTACGAACGAGGCGAGATGATGCCGGGGGACGACGTGCTGATCCCTCTGGCCGACGCGCTGGACAAGCCCCTGGACTTTTTCTTCAGACCCTTTTCGGTGAAGCTCAAGGGCGTTGAGTTCCGCAAGACCACGGGCTTGCGAATCAAGGCCGTGGCATCTATTCAGGAACAGGCCGCAGATTACTTCGAACGATACCTGGAGATCGAACAGGCCCTTGGGCTGCCGCTTGAATTTCAAGATCCGCTCGGTGATTTCCGTCTTCGTGGGCCGGAGGATGCCGAAGAAGCCGCCGAGATCGTGCGCTCCAAGTGGGGCTTGGGCGAAGACCCCTTGCCTAACGTAGTGGAAACCCTTGAGATCAACGGCATCAAGGTATTCGAGGCCGAGGCCCCCGAACGACTGAATGGCTTTTCGGGCTGGGCCGACGGGCATCCGGTTGTTGCCCTGGCCGCATGGCTCAACCGGGACCTGCCGCGGAAACGGTTCACCGCACTTCACGAAGCGGCTCACCTGCTCATCCATTCCCACACGAATCTCTCCGGCAAGGAGTTGGAGTCCTGTTGCCACCGGTTTGCCGGGGCTATGCTGATTCCAAAGGAGGCATTCGTGAGGGACTGGGGAGGATACCGCCACCGCATAAGCCTGGAGGAACTAATCGGGCTCAAGCGAAGGTACGGCATGTCCATTGGCGCGATCGTGCACCGCGCCCTTGATCTGGGTCTGATCGACGCCGCTGCATATAAGAGATTTTTTGTGTCCTACAAGCGCCGGCGGTGGCATCAAAAAGAGCCGGGCGAATATACCGGAGTCGAGAAGTCCAGCCGGTTTGAGCAACTGGTTTTCCGGGCAGCGACGGAGGAGATCATCACCCTTGCAAAGGGAGCGGCCCTACTCAATAAACCGGTCGAAGAGTTCCGCCCCAACATGGACGGCTTTGCATGAAGACTGTCGTGCATGACGCTTCGGTGCTCATCGATCTCGTCTTGACCGGGCTTTTTGGGCCGTGGTTCAAGACCGGGCCCGCGGCAAAAACCACATCCCTGGTCTGGCGGGAGGTCAACAGGAAGTCTCAGAAAGCGCAGCTTGCGCGATTTGTCGAAAGCGGCGATTTGAAGGTTGTGTCCATTGGTGCTGAGGACATGACCCGGATTGTCCGGCTTCAGGCAGACCTCCCCGCCAGAGTGACCTTGGAGGACGCATCTGTCCTCTTCCTGTCATCTGCCCGAGAGACGGTCCTTCTTACGAGCGACAAGGTCCTCAGGAGGTGTGCAACCGAAAGGGGCATTGAGGTTCACGGGTTGCTCTGGTCACTGGACCTTCTGGTTTCCAGAGGCAAGATTCTCCCTGGCGCGGCAGCTGACCGGCTGGAGCAGATGGCCGCCCTCGGGACAGGCAGGCTTCCCGAAAAGGAGTGCCGGCAACGAATCAGAAAATGGCGGACTGAATAGAGGGCATCAGGAGCAATGTTCAGTGGGAATTCGATCTCGTTGAACGTCATTTCTGCCTTCAACTCCGGGCATTGGAATGGACTTTGCTGGAAGGCGATGTGGATGTGTCCGAACTCACGGAACGCGCCGGCTTAAATGACTTTCTGGTGATTAATCAGCTTAAGGTGGAACTCAGCAGCCTATATCATGGAGGTTTTAATGAACGGATATCTAAGGAATGATCAGGGTGAGAATGCTGTTCATCTCACCCTGATATCTCAGCTATCCATACAAATTATCGATCCATTTCATTGCCTCGACGTCGCTGATCTTGCCGAGATATCTTTCTGTGGTCGACAAACTCGAATGGCGCAATATGATCTTCGATATGATCTCTATGGGAACGCCGGAGCGACTTGCAAAGGTCGCTGCATGACACCGCAGGTCATGGGGCCTGAGATGAATCCCCACCACGCCACCCGCTTTGGCCACCATTTCCCTTGCGGCCTCATAACATATGGGGAAAATACGCTGCTGGGATCCAATGCCTTTTTCCCTGATATAGTCCTTGAGCCTGTCCGCGAGTCTTTGAGGGATGAAGATAAATTCCTGATCCCTACCACTCTTGGGGTCTCTGAGGGTTAGTCTCCGCTCATTGATATCTGATGGGGTAAGTTTTAGCACCTCACTGATCCGCATTCCGCCCCGTGCCATCAACTCAAGCATCAACCGATTTCTGGTCTTTGACGTTCTGAAGATAATCTCATTAACGGTTTCCTTCTCGATAATGTCCCACTGAAACGGCGCGACCTGAAAAGCTTTTTCAACATTGGGGTATCGCAGGGATTTCGAAATCCCGGATCAAGATTGTTCCTTATGAAGTTGAAAAATGCCATCAAGTGAGAGTAACGAGTTCGTTTGGTCTGCGGCTTTTTCCCTTCCACAATTCGGTTCAGAAAGGAGAAAATCCTTTCCGTGGTTATCCCTTCCAGAGTCTTCGGTCTCAAATTCCTGAAGGAGTTGAGTAAGAACCAAATTGTATGCCCTGACCGAATTTTCCTTAGAATGGGCCTTGTGGTACTCCAGAAAAAGTTTTGCGGCCTCTGAAACTTTCATGGCTCTTCCTCCTGTTGGTTTGAAGTTGTGAAGAGATTCCACCCATCTCCCAAAGCTGCAAAAATACATAAAATAAAGCACAAATGGACGATTACGGAGGGTTCCAATGAGGGTACCGTCGTTTTGCCGCCTACCGAGGAATTTTTTGATTGGGCGGAAATCAATTTGACGGAAGTAGACCATATCAAGATAA
Organism: uncultured delta proteobacterium; assembly: GCA_963830155.1. Classification (GTDB taxonomy): domain Bacteria; phylum Desulfobacterota; class DSM-4660; order Desulfatiglandales; family Desulfatiglandaceae; genus CAWHLE01. The sequence goes on from CAWHLE010000011.1 coordinate 168,583, forward strand.
TGGAGAGGTAGCCTTTTGGAGGTTAGAATTGCAATTGAAAGATATTGGCAGAGCCTTTTTAAAATTGGATCAGTTTCTTGGGATTCCTTAGATTCGAGTACTTGGAACCCTTTCGTGTTAGGTTCGCCAAAAATCATTGACGTTTCGGTGCATTACGGCTAGAAATGCACAGAAAGGATTTTCGGAGATGACACTCACTAATTCCCACATAGCCGACAGCATCAGCAGCCAGTGCGGTCTCTCCAAGGGTAAATCAGCCCAAGCCCCTTGTCGTATTACGGCCTCGATAGCGGCAGATTTACCGACTCAGGGGTGATTATCCACCAACTTATTGTCTTCCATGAAAATACTCCTCGCTTCGGCAGTTCACTCGACCGGGCATGGACGGGTCAAGACTTCTGGGCGCAGAATGTTGTCCAATTGCTCGCGGGTCAGCAACCCTTTTTCCAGGACCACTTCGGCAACACCCCGTCCGCTGGCAAAGGCCTCTTTTGCCACGAAAGTCGCGTTTTCGTAACCGATGTAAGGATTGAGCGCGGTAACAATGCCAATCGAATTTTCCACCGATGCCCGCAAGTAATCCCGATTCGCGGTAATCCCCTGAACACAGCGCTCAGACAGTGTCAGGCAGGCCTGTTGCATGTGCTTAAGGCTCTTGAATAAACTATGCGCAATAATTGGCTCGAAAGCGTTCAACTGCAACTGCCCCGCTTCAGCAGCCATGGTGACGGTCATATCGTTGCCAATTACCTCGAAAGCAATCTGGTTGACCACCTCTGGGATGACCGGGTTGACCTTTCCCGGCATTATGCTCGAACCGGCCTGTACCGGCGGTAGATTGATCTCCCCCAAACCTGCGCGCGGACCCGATGACAGGAGACGCAAGTCATTGCACGTCTTGGACAACTTGACAGCCACGCGCTTGAGAACCCCTGAAAGCTGCACGAACACCCCGGCGTCCTGTGTAGCCTCGACCAGATTATGGGCCGTCATCAGCGGGATGCCGGTGATCGTTATAAGATGGCGGCAAACCGACTCAGCATATTCTGGCAACGCAGTGATGCCCGTACCAATGGCCGTCGCGCCCAGGTTGATCTCCTGGACGAGCGAACGCACCTCGCAAAGGCGCGACTGGTCTTCAGCTAACATGACCGCATAAGTGCTGAACTCCTGCCCGAGTGTCATGGGTACGGCATCCTGGAGCTGAGTGCGGCCCATCTTTAACACATCCGAGAATTCGATGGACTTGGCTTCGAAAGCTTCGCGCAGCACAGCCATGGCATCGATCAACTCGGAAATCAAGAAATGTAGCGCTATCTTTATAGCCGTGGGGTAGACATCGTTCGTGCTTTGACTCTTATTCACGTCATCGAGCGGATGCATAAACTGGTATTGCCCCCGCTGGTGACCCATATGCTCAAGGGCACGGTTGACGATCACTTCATTAGCATTCATATTCGTGGACGTGCCCGCCCCGCCCTGATAGACATCCACCACGAAATGTTCATGGAACTGCCCGGTGCGGATTTCTTCACAGGCTTTAACGATGGTCTGCGTTTTTTCATCCTCGAGCAATCCCAACTCATGGTTGGCCAGCGCAGCCGCCTGTTTGATGCTAGCCAGTGCCTCGATCAGTCGCGGATAGGCGCTGATCGTCAAGCCACTGATGGGAAAGTTTTCCATGGCGCGCAGAGTATGCACGCCATAATACGCATCGGCTGGTATTTCGCGTTCACCGAGCAGGTCGTGTTCAAGACGAAATCTCTGGGCATCCATAAAATCACGCTCCGGAATCAGTAATCAGCAAGGACAAAGATAGGTGATAAGAGCTTGATTTGAGTGGGAGTGGATATATGGGATTGTGTTCTTGTGTGTCAAGGGCAAACTCCGCACTTCATTTCGAGGGTAAGAGTATCGTGGTGTACTGGGGCGTTACGGCTTTGTATGGTCCTCTACTAGGCGAAAGACAAACGGGTCCTGTACTCCAAGGAGACAGACTTTCGCAGAAAAAAGGTAATGAGGATTCTTCGCGGCACATCTCAGTTTCGATTTTAGACGCAGAAATCCGACGAGCGTTCCGGATCTAGTAGAAACCGCTGTCGGAAGGGGATACCGGCGAGGGTGAATAATCGATGTGACGCTCGGTGTATAAGGACGGCGATTGGGGCATTCTAGGCGGGGGCCTGGACTTGACCTCGCCGAAGCCGAGTCGCTTGGGGATCTTCTCTATGACATTTGGATCCCAATTAAGGGAAAGACGCACATCTGCCCGTGGCACATGCGACACGTTAAAAAATCGATTTTATGTCATTTTTTGTTCTCCATTCTGCATCCTGCTTTCTTCCAGCTCTGGGTCAGCAAAAAAAATGTTGACATGTTTTCCAGTCAATGGTACCGATTCATAAAATTCAATTTCAAATAATAAAACATATGCCTATGAAACCGTTTACTTATTTCGCGCCTGCGGATCTGTCAGAATCGGTCTCAATGTGGAATCGCTATTATGATGATGCCAAATTACTGGCCGGCGGTACTGACCTGATCGTGTTGATGAAGAAAGGTATTCTCACCCCAGCCCATGTGATCGATCTCAAGCGGATCCGGCAACTCCGTATCATTGAGCGCCGCAACGGCCGACTGATGGTCGGCGCACTGGCCACTGCAACCGAAATCGCGTACTCCCCCGAAGTGCGCGAGTCTCTTCCGGGTCTGGCGGAGGCGGCATCCTGCATCGGTTCGGAACAAATCCGAAACCGAGCCACCATCGGCGGCAACGTATGCCGTGCCGCCCCTTCGGGGGATTTCGCCCCCATTTTGCTGGCCATGGATGCGAAATGCGTCATCGCAGGCCCTCAAGGCGACCGGCATCTTCCCGTGGAAGAGCTTTTTATCAGCCCGGGCCGAAACGCCCTGGGACAGGGCGAAATCCTGAAGGAACTGGAAATCACGATCCCGGTCACGAAATGGAACGCCCATTACGAGCGATTTTCCTACCGCGATACGCTGGACATGGCGTTGACCGGCGCGGCCGTTTATCTTGAAACGAATGCTGACCGGAAAACGTGTACAGATGTCCGCATCGGACTGGCGTCGGTGGCGCCCACGCCGTTTCGTGCCGTTGACGCTGAACGCTTTTTGGCAGGCCGGGAACTGACCCCGGCAAACATCGAATCCTGTGCATTAATGGCGTCCCGGGCGGCCCTGCCGATCGACGACGTCTACGGTCCTTCCTGGTACAAGCGAAAGCTCGTCGAAGTTGTCGTGAAACGGGCCATCCGCAAAAACATCGAGGTGCTTAGTTAATGGAATATAAGCGTACCGTCGGGTTGACCGTAAACGGAGAGTTTCTTGAACTTTCGGTCTCGAATCATAGGACCCTGGTCGACCTTCTAAGGGAAGACCTCCAGTTGACCGGTACTAAAAAAGGATGCGGCACGGGCGACTGCGGAGCTTGCACGGTGTTAATGGACGGCAAAGCGGTAAATTCTTGTCTGATTCTGGCGGTCGAAGCCGATGGTGCCGTGATCGAAACCATCGAAAGTTTGGCCGACGGTCCGACACTCAATCCGATCCAACAGGCGTTCATTGATCACGGCGCCGTCCAGTGTGGATTTTGCAGTTCGGGGATGATCATGTCGGCCAAGGGTCTACTCGATCACATCACAAATCCAGATGACGGACAGGTCCGCAGGGCCATCAGCGGAAACCTTTGCCGGTGCACGGGCTATGCCAAAATCATCGAGGCCATCAAGAACCTGAGTTGCAAATGATCAAGAATTCGTCGAGGCATGAAATCCATGGATAGCTCTGTTGTCGGTAAAAGAATCAAAAAACTAAAGGCCGACCGCTTGGTCACCGGACGGGCCGAGTACTTAGACGACATCCGACTGCGGGGGATGTTGATCGGGCGGATTCTAAGGAGCCCGTACGGCCATGCGCGGATCGTGAACATCGATGTGTCGGCCGCGAAACAGCTTCCGGGGGTCAGGGCGGTGATCACGGCCGAGGACACGGAAAAGGTCAAATTCTGTCATTTACCGGTTACACCCAACAAGATGGCGCTCAACGATGTGAAGGTCCGATTCATCGGCGACGAGGTGGCGGCGGTGGCCGCCGTGGACGAAGATACAGCCGACGAAGCTTTGGCATTGATCCGAGTAAGCTACAATCCTCTGCCTGCGGTCTATGATCCGGAGGCGGCCATGCAACCGAACGCGCCTCAGATTTATGAAGAAAGCCCCGATAACATCGCCGGGCGGTTCATGCGGGAGTTCGGCGATTTGGAAAAGGGATTCGCCCAGTCGGATTACGTTTTTGAGGAAAAGTACTGCACGCCGTTTATCCCGTCGTGCACCATCGAGCCCCATGGGTGTATCGCTCACTGGGACGGATCGGATCGGTTGATGTTCTGGGCCAGCACCCAAAATCCGTCCAATTACCGCAACGCGCTCAGCCAGGTCCTTAAAATTCCTCAGAGCAGCATCAACGTCATTCGGCCCGATGTGGGCGGTGCATTCGGCAACAAGAGCGTGATTCTCCCCATGGACCCCATCGCCGCGATTCTATCTAAGAAATCCGGCAGACCGGTGAAAATCGTCAGCCAGCGCCAGGAAGAATTCACCTGCTGTCGGGGCCGTTATCCCATGATCATCTACCTGAAAACAGGTGTCTGCAAAGATGGTCGTCTCCTGGCTCGGCAAGCCACGGTCATTACCGACAACGGTGCTTACAACAACAAGGCTTCCGGCATTTCGGCCCTGACCTGCAACCGGATCGGCAACCTGTACCGAGTCCCCCACACCCGCACCGAAAGCATTATCGTCTACACCAACAACCAATACGGCGGCGCCCTTCGGGGCTGGGGCGGACCCCAGGCGCATTTCGCGGTCGAATCCCAGATTGATACTATTGCAGAGCGACTGGGAATGGACCCCCTTGAGTTGCGCTTGATCAATGCCAACCGATGCGGCGATGTCACCGGGTGGGGCTGGAACATCACCTCCTGCGGCCTGTGTGAATGCCTCGAAAAAGCGGCCCAGGGAATCGGCTGGCGAGCAAAAGGAAATAACAAACCCAACCGGGGAATCGGTATCGCTTCGGTCATTCACACTGGGGCCGGATCGGCCGGCACCCATGGTGTTGGCAATTTTGGAGAAGTAAATCTGAAAGTCAATCCCGACGGGAGCGTTCATCTGATAGTAGGGGAAAGTGAAATTGGACAGGGTTCGGACACGGTCTTAAGCCAAATCGCCGCCGAAATCCTGGGTGTCGGTATGGATCAGATTGCCATCTGCTCCCATGGCACCGATTTGACGCCGCCGAGCATGGGAACCTGGGGGAGCCGCGTGACATTCATCGCGGGCAACGCCGTTCGCCTGGCAGCGGAAAACGCGAAGGCCCAATTACTCCATGCCGCCAGCAGAATTTTGGGTGACTGCACGCCGGAAACACTGACATGCGCGGGTGGGCTTATCTTTCATCCCGAAAGTCAGGAAAAATTCATCACCATTGGTGACGCCGCCTTGTATTGCGCCCACAGACTCGGGAAGCCGATTACCGCCCGGGGCGTGTACGAACCGCCTAACGCATCTCCACCCGATCCGAAGACCGGATACGGCAATTACTGCCCCACCTATGCTTTTGGGGCCCAGGCCGCCGAGGTAGCGGTCGATCCCGAGACCGGTCGGGTCCGGGTACTCAGGATCGTTGCCGCTCACGACGTGGGCAAGGCCATCAACCCGACTTCGGTGGAGGGTCAAATCGAAGGCGGCGTGGCTATGGGGATCGGTTATGCTTTGTTCGAGGGTGCCAAACGGCAACAAGGGCTCGTAATCAACGACCACTTCGTCACCCATAAAATCCTTAACGCCCCCGAAGCCCCGGAAGTGGTCAACATCCTGGTTGAAACTGACGACCCCGCCGGGCCGTTCGGGGCAAAAGGAGTCGGCGAGCCTCCAGTGATCCCCACCGCGCCCGCCATCGCTAACGCCATCTTCGACGCTGTCGGCGTCAGGATCACAGAACTCCCCATCACGCCCGACAAGATTTTGAAAGCCTTGGAAGAAAAAGCAAAAAGGGGAGTGATGAATGACGAGAAATGATTGGAAACCCGCTCTGGTCTTTTTCCTCTTCGGGTTAGTGATCTCCGTCTCTTCGGTTCGATTGGGGCTCGGCAGCCTGCGGGCCCCCCAATCGGGCACTTTTCCGTTTTTGCTGGGTCTGCTTCTTTGCATTTTTTCGGCAGCTGTCCTAGTTCATTCTTGGATTATAACCGGGCAGACCTCCCGACTTTCCGGACCCGGAATTTGGGCGGGCTTAAACATCAAAAAAATTGTAATCGTTTTGTCCACTGTAACCGGATTTGCCTTTGTTCTCCCGTATGCCGGCTACCTCCTGAGCGCATTTGTCTGCCTAATGATACTGTTTCGGACAATTCAAAATCTAAGTTGGTCCAGGGTCCTCATCCTATCCTTACTGACCGTGGTCGTATCTTATGTGTTATTCGTGATGCTGCTCGGGGTTGAACTGCCTACTCGACTGGTCTGGATGTTGCTGAAATGGATCTAATCGCCAATTTGATATACGGGTTTAAGATATTGTTCGAACCGATGAATATCCTGTATTGCTTCGTCGGGGTGTTCGTTGGGAATCTGATCGGAGTGCTGCCGGGAATCGGCCCGATCGGCGCTATGGCCATTTTGCTTCCCACCACCTTTGGAAGCACGCCGGTGGCAGGGATTATAATGCTGGCCGGGATTTACTACGGAGCCATGTACGGGGGAACCATCACCTCGGTTCTGGTCAACATCCCCGGTGAAGCCGCCACCTGCATCACGTGTCTGGACGGGTACCAGATGGCGAAACAGGGCAGGGCCGGGCCCGCCTTGGGCATTGCGGCCTTCGGCTCATTCATCGGCGGGACTTTCAGCATCATAGCCCTGACCTATACTGTCTTCATTTTGTCGGAATTCGCGCTTCGATTCGGACCGCCCGAATACTTCAGCCTGATGTGCATGGGGCTGACCATCATCGTTTATCTGGTCAGGGGCTCCATGGTGAAGGCGATCATGATGTCCTTGGTCGGTTTGATTCTCGGCTGCGTAGGCATCGATACGATCACGGGAAACCTCAGATTCGTTATGAATTTTCAAGATTTATATGACGGTATTGGAATCGCCCCGATCGCCATGGGTTTGTTCGGCATCTCAGAGGTCTTGACCAATATCGAGAAAAACGAACTAGAGCCGATCACAGTCTCCGATTCGGTCAAGAACATGCTCCCGTCCAAGGTAGACTGGATGCGGTCGGCGGGACCCATTGCCAGAGGCTCGATTCTCGGGTTTTTCTTGGGAATCTTACCGGGCGGCGGGGCGATCTTGTCCTCCTTTGTCTCCTATTCAGTGGAAAAACGCATTTCCAAACACCCAGAGGAGTTCGGGAAAGGGGCAATAGAGGGGGTGGCTGGTCCGGAAACGGCCAACAACGCCGCCACCGGCGGTGCTTTCATCCCCCTTTTTGCGCTGGGAATACCCTCCAACGCAATTATGGCTTTACTGCTTGGGGCGTTTTTGATCCACGGCATCACCCCCGGACCGCTTTTGATCCAACAGCACCCTGATGTATTTTTCGGAACCATCGCAAGCATGTATCTGGGCAACGGGATTCTGCTCCTTCTAAACATTCCGTTGATTGGCATTTGGATTAAAGTTTTAAAGATTTCGCCTGGCGTGCTTTATCCCTTAATATTCCTGTTTACGCTTATCGGCGTGTTTAGCGTGCGAAACAGCGTTTTCGATATTTACCTAATGCTATTTTTCGGTGTTGTCGGCTATGTGCTTAAGAAGTTCAACTACGAGGAAGCGCCGATGCTGCTAGGTTTTATCCTAGGGCCCATAATAGAAGATGCGTTTCGTCAATCGCTGATCATGTCGGGGGGGGATTTGTCCATCTTTTTCACCCGTCCCATCTCGGCGACGGCGCTGGTGTTATCGCTCCTTCTGTTGGGATCGACCTTGTTCGGGATCCTCAGAAAGGCCAGGCATCGGATCGTCGTTGAATTGGAGGATGCTTGAAACCACAAACCAAAATCTATCCACCCGCAGATGATGAAAGGAGAGAAGTCATGAGAACAACGCAATGGATTGCCACGGTCATCGTTTCGCTGTTGATCTGTTCATGGGGAATCATTCCCGCATCGGCCCAGAACAGCGGATTTCCCGAAAAGCCAGTGGAATTAATCTGCCCGTACGGAGCGGGCGGGTCCACCTCCATGGGGAGCCGGATCATCGCCGGCGGTATGGGCGAAAATCTGGGCAAACCAGTGGTGGTCATCAACAAAACCGGCGCGGGTGGGACCATTGGCGCGGAATTCGTGGCCAGTGCCGCCCCGGACGGATATACGCTGTTCGTATTCAATTCGGGTAGTAACGGTGTGGCCGTGGCCACCCGCAAATTGCGCTACGACAATACCAAGTTCGACCTGTTCGGGCAATACGCCATCCAGGCCATGGGCCTGGTGGTCCGCGCCGATGCCCCCTGGAAGGACATCAACGAACTCATCGAAGGCGTGAAAAAACATCCCGACACCTATACCTATGGCACCACCGGCATAGGCACCTCCGGCAATTTCGGCATGGAGCTTTTCATGATGGAAGCTGGTGCCTTGAAGCTAAAGCACGTTCCATTCAAATCCGGGCCGGAAGTCATCACCGCACTGTTGGGAGGTCATATCGACATGAGCTTTTTCTATATGGTCGATTTCAAGGGCCCTGTCGAGGCGGGACGGCTCAAGCTCCTCGCAATCGCCGGGGAAGAACGCCTGAAAGACTTCCCAAATGTTCCGACCTTTCTGGAGGCGGGGTATCCCAAAATCCTGATGTATGCCTGGTATGGGATCGCGGGACCCAAAGGAATGCCCAAAGAAGTCTACGACAAGATCGCCAAAGCCTTTGTCATGACCGTTGAAAACAAGGATATTCAAGGGATGCTGGCCAAAATCGGTTATATTCCGAAATTTCGAAACGCCGATGAATTCCGGCAATTCGTAACAGCTGAAGACGCCAAATGCGCCAGGATTGCCAAACAGGCCAACATCAAAATCGAGTAATCGTGTGGATTCAGGGCCGGACGGAACCGGCCCTGAAAACCTCGGAGAATCACTTTTGACAAGAAAAAGCGAGCATGAAATGGCAGCCAGAGGCGACAGATCGTCTTTGAAAAAGTCACACCACCCATCAAATGCCACCCAAACCATCCAGAAAGCGCTAACGGTTTTGGAGTATATGATCGAAGCAAAGCAGCCGGTTCGTCTGTCGGAACTAGGTAAGGGACTGGGTTGGAACAAGAGCACGGTCCATAGGATTTTGCAGGCATTGTTGGCGAAGGACTACTTGTATCAAAATGATGACAGCTCCTACTGTGTTGGCTATAAGATCCTGGAACTGAGTAACAGGCTGGTCCGGAAAATCGACCTGAGGCAGGCGGCACTGTCTCAGATGTCGAAATTGGCTGCCACATCGCATGAAACAGTCGGTCTGGCCAAAATGGAACGTCGGGGCGTGATTTATCTCGATCAGATCGGCGGGGAGGACGAAGGGGTTCGGATTCATTTCCGCATGGGAGTTCCGTTGCCCTTCCACTGCACCGGCACTGGCAAGGCCATGCTGGCGTTCATGTCGGAGGCGGAATTTGAATCCATAATGGCCCAGCAGAAATTGACCCGCTATACCCACCAGACCATCACCTCTATAAAGGAACTCAGGGAACAATGCCGTCAAATCCAAAACGACGGATATGCTTTCAACGACCGCGAGTGGCAGGAGATGGTTCGCGTCGTCGGAGCGCCGATATTCAATGCCAACGGGAAGGTCATCGGATCAGTTTGTGTTGCCGCCCTTTCCCACAGACTTAGCCCCGACCAGGTGCCCGGTGTCGGTGCCCAAGTCATAGAAGCAGGCAATCACATTTCCCGCAATTTCGGATGGCTCACCGAAAGTTCCGGCATACGATCCATCCGATAGAAGGAGACTGAGTGGATCTCCAAATTCAGGAAATCACCTCTGCCCAAATGGAAGACATCATCGAAGGCGCCGTCATTCTGGGCTGCGGCGGCGGCGGAGACCCCCGCGTGGCACGCCGTATTTTGACGGACCTTTCAGGCGAAGGCCTATTGTTTTCCCTGGTGGACCCCGCAAGCTTCCCCCCCGAAGCGTTTGTCTGCGTCCTGGGCTACGTGGGAGGGGGTATTGATGAAAAGGAGCAACAACTAATCGCCGGACGTCCGGTGGTCTGGGAACACCCCATTTTAAAAGCTGCCGCCGAACTCTCAGTCCATGAAAGGACCAGGTTCGACGCTTATGTCTGCAGCGAAATCGGTGCCGGCAACATCATGGCCAATTTCCTGGTGGCGGCACGGGAAGGCAAACCCGTCTTGGACGGGGATATCATGGGTGGACGGGCCAAGCCGGAGATGTCCATCTCTCTGATCAACATTTTCAACCTGCCGGCTGCGCCGCTCGCCGCCGCCACCCATTACGGGGACGTGGCCGTATTCACGGAAGTGCTTAGTCATGACCGCGTCGAGCAATTGTGCCGGTATATGGCGCGTGCCTCCAACGGTCGGCTAGCCGTGGCCCGGTCCCCGTCCCGGTGGAAAGTCCTGGCTCGCGCCGTTCATCCAGGAACCGTTTCAGACGCCATGGCCATCGGCCGCATTGTCCGCGACGCTGAATCGAACAAGGTTGAACGAATTGCGGACGCCATGAAGGCCACTTGCCTGTGCCAGGGCCGAATTGAGGAGTTCACCCGTTTTCGAAAGGATGGTTTCGTGTCCGGGGAAATCCACATTCAAGCTGGCGGTGAGGCCTATCGGATATGGTACAAAAACGAGAATCTGGTCGCCTGGTCCAACGGCCAGCTACATGCCACTTGCCCTGATCTGATCATGCTCCTCGATGCACAAACCGGCCGTGGCATCTACAATTGGGACGACCAATTGGAAAACACGAAAGAAGTGGTCGTACTCGGAAAAAAGGCTCCGGACATCTGGACATCGGCACGAGGACTCGAACTGTTCGGACCGCAATGTTTCGGTTTCGATTTCAACTACAAATCCATAAGCGAGGACTGATTTGACGCCTTCTACCGACGACAAATATAAAGCAGAAAAAATCGCGATCCTGGGGATTTGCGCAAGCCCCCGAAAGGGAAACAGCCTGTTTCTCCTCGAAAATGCCCTGACCATGGCGCAGGAGGTCAATCCCAAAGGGATTGAAACCCAAACCTACTTGTTTAAGGGGAAACGGTTTTCACCGTGTATAAGTTGCTTTAAATGCTCCCGTGAAGGCCATAAGGGGGAATGCGTCATTCGTGACGATTTTCAGTCCCTCAGGGATCTATGGCTGTCGGCCGACGTAGTGCTCTATTCCGTTCCGGTTTATCACGTCGGCATTCCCGGGCAGCTCAAATGCTTCATCGATCGACTGGGCAACACCATTAATAAGCGTTACTTGATTCCCGCTGCTCGCTTTTACAAGGTCATCGGGGGCATTGCCCAGGGGATGCACTTTTCGGGGGGTCAGGAACTGGCTATCAGTTTTTTGCTGCATCACGCCGTTTTGAAAAACTGCATTCCGGTTTCTGGTGATGCCTGGCAGTCATACCTGGGGGCCAGCGGATGGACCGGATGCAAACGCGACCGAAACGCCTTGGCCGAGAATCTGAACCGAGATGACCCGGATACCCGGCTGGCCGTCGAGGCGGCGGGATCTTTGGGCCGCCGGGCCGCAGAACTGGCCATGTTGCTGCGAATCGGAGGCCGCGGCTTTCAAGATTACCTCAAAAGCGCCGGCGTTTACCAACCCTTTCTGGATCGGGTTCACGGTCGCCCGATACCGTGATCCCGAGGAGGTTCTTCTTTATTTATGCATCCTGCAATTTCCATTCAACCCGAAAAATGCACCGGCTGCGGTTTGTGCGTTGATATGTGCGCCAGCAGGACATCATCGGAATTAGACATTCGCAACAGTTGTATTCGGATCATGCGAAACGAAGCGGCCGGAATGTTTTTGCCATTGGTCTGCCGCCAGTGTTCCAAACATCCCTGTGTCGTGGAATGCCCGGTCGAGGCGATCATATGGGATGGAGTTTCTAGGATTTTCAGGGTGAACAATGCGTTGTGCATCGCCTGCGGCGCCTGCCAGGACGTGTGTCCCTACGAGGGAGCGTTCGTCTCAGATACGGCGCACAAATGCGACCTGTGCGGCGGGAACCCCCAATGTGTGCCGGTTTGTCTACCAGAGGCAATCTCGTTTTCGGGTATCCCATCAGATCCTTTGTCCGAAGAGGAATGGACCCGCATTCGCGACGCGGTGCGGGAAGGTCGCCATGAATAGAGAGTTGGGTTTCAAGGTGGTGGTATTCGACCTAGGCAGGCGGACTGTTCAAACCGTAACTTATGGCGAAGACACTTTCCGTTGCCTTTTGGGAGGGCGGGGCCTGGCGGCTAAAATCCTGTTTGAAGAACAGCCCCGGGGGGTCGATCCGCTCGGCCCGGACAACCACATCATTTTTTCCACCGGCAAGCTGGTCGGTGCGCCTGTGCCCACCGCCGGGCAGTTGACTATCACCTCGAAAAGCCCGGCTACTGGGCTTTATTTTAAGAGCAACACCGGCGGCATCTGGGCTAGAAATCTGCGGCTAGCGGGATGGGACGCGGTGGTGGTCAAAGGCGTCTCAGCTAGGCCCGTGTTTTTGTCCATCGACGATGATCGGTTGGGTTTTCACGACGCAGATGCATTGTGGGGTCTGGGGGTGCGTGAAGCATCAGAGAAGATTAAGAACCTACTGGGCGGAGACGGCTGGGACGATGCGACCATCGGTCAGGCTGGTGAACACTTGGTGAACTATGCCTGTGTGATGACATCCCTTTACCACGCAGGCGGTCGCGGCGGGTTGGGGGCGGTCATGGGGGCCAAGAAGCTGAAAAGCGTCGTCGTGCGCGGCGGCGGAGTTGTGCCCGTGGCCGACCGGGATCTGCTACGGACCGAAATCGACCATGTGCTGGCAAAGGCCAAGGAAAGCGTTAAAGCCGGCCTCTTGCTCAAGTTCGGTACCGCGGCCACAATTGAGATGGCCAACGAGGGTGGTTCGCTACCAGTCAAGAATTTCGCTTCTGCCCAAATCCCCGGTGGGCACAAACTGGGCGGTACCTATCTGGTGGATCACGACTACATGCATCAGGGAAGCGCCTGTTCCGCTTGCCCCATGTGCTGCCACAAGCACGCCAGGGTAAAGGACGGGCCGTACCGAGGTCATGCGGGCGGGCCGGAATACGAGACTTTGGCGTCTTTGGGCACCAGTTGTTGTGTGACTGATACCGAAGCGGTTCTCAAAGGGAATGAACTATGCAACGATTATGGTTTGGATACCATTTCCACTGGCGGCGTTATCGGTTGGCTGATGGAATGTGCCGAACACGGGCTTTTGCGCGATGAAGATTATGATGGGCTGGATCTGACATGGGGGCGGGCCGACGTGATGGTCGAACTGATCCATCGAATAGCCTTTCGGCGCGGCATTGGCGATCTGCTTGCCAGAGGAACCCGCTTGGCGGCCGAGGAAATCGGCGGCGACGCCTACAAATTCGCCGTACAGGCCAACGGCCTCGAACAATCCCGGGTCGACACCCGAGTAGCTAAAGCCTATGCCCTTTCTTTTGCCATCAATCCACGGGGGCCGGATCATCTCTATGCTCAGCCGCAGGCCGAATTCGGCAGGACCCCGGAGGCCCGGCGCCTGATGACTAAGATCATGGGGAGCGACAAATACTGCAATTCTACCCTGTTGGAAGGGAAACCCGAACTGGTCCGCTGGCACGAGGATATATTTGCCGCCTCCGACGCACTAGGGGTTTGCTCCTTTGCCACCACCACCACCTATATCATGGATCCCATGTCTCTCTCCAACTTCCTCAAGGCCGTTTGGAACACCTCCTTCGAACCGCAAGAAATCATGGATGCGGGCCGGCGCATCGTCATTCTGGAGCGCTGCTTCAATATCCGTGAAAACCCTGATCGCCAAGACATCCTACCCTGGCGGATCATGCACGAGCCGATCACCAAAGGGCCGTTTAAGGGGCACGTCAATTCGCCTGAAGAACTTCGATCCCTGTTGGACCGCTATTACCGAATTCAGAACTACGATCCCAAGACCGGGCGTCCCCCAAAAGCGCTTCTGAGGGAACTCGGTTTGGCCGGCCAGGTGGCAGGGATCGATGAACTGCCGGATCTGACCTGATCGTTTCGTTTGGGCCGTAGGGAATCCAATCACCATGACTGACGCCAGTTGCATCCAGATCGAGGTCAAGTTATTTCATTCGCTCAGACGCTATCTTCCGCCCGAAACGGAGGGTTATGCCGTTTCGATCCAAATTCCGATCGGGGCCACCGTCTCCGACGTCTTCGACAGACTGGGCATACCTCGAGAGTTGCCGGCACTCGTCTTGGTGGACGGAATTCATCGCGGAATCAACTATCAGCTGCATCCGAATGCCGTATTGACGGTTCTGGAGCCGGCCGGCGGAGGATAGCAGGTCGGGAAAGGTCAGAATGCCAAATAGAACACTTAAAGATGGAAAGCAGTCCGAATCGGGCCAGGTGTGCAAATTGGTTGCTCAGGTGGAGAAATACCGCCATGAGATCGTTGCGTATCAAAGGCAGTTAGTGGCCATTTCGGCCGTGGGGCCCGCCAACGGGGGGCCCGGGGAAATGAAAAAGGCTTCCGTGGTCGAAGCATGGCTCGCAGGTATGGGATTTTCCATCGACCGGTGCGACGCGCCGGACGAGCGCGTTGTCGGGGGAGCCCGGCCGAATATCATCGCGGTGTTACCCGGTGCGACTCCCCGGATCTGGGTGATCAGCCACCTAGACGTGGTTCCGCCCGGATCCCCGGACCTGTGGGACGGCGACCCCCATGTACTGCGCCAGGACGGCGATACAATCTATGGTCGGGGCGTCCAAGACAACAACTACGGAATCCTCTGCCCGATTTTTGGCTTGAAGGCACTGCGCGATCTTGCCATTGATCCCATCGGGCAGGTGGGCCTGGTGGTGGTCAGCGACGAAGAAACCGGCTCGCAATACGGTATCGAATATGTACTGAATCGGCGACTGGATCTGTTCGGACCCAACGACTGGATCATAGCCCCGGACGCAGGCCGTGCCGATTCCCGGCTGATCGAAATCGCCGAAAAGTCCCAGTTGTGGCTCAAAATCGATGTCAGGGGGAGGCAGGCTCATGCCAGCCGGCCCCACGAGGGCCTCAACGCCCTGAAGGTCGGTGCCCGCATCATCGACCGTCTCGCGGAAGCGGTCGATCGGTATTGCGGACAAGACGATCTGTTTATGCCGCCCCGATCTACATTCGAACCGACCATGATTGAACCGGGGGTATCCAATATCAATACAATTCCCGGTGTGTTCACCTTTTACCTCGATTGCCGGGTGTTGCCCCCTTACGACCTCGATCAGGTCAAAACCGGCATCCGCTCGTTTGTCGAGTCGGTTGCCGGAGAACACGGGGCCACAGCCGAAGTGTGGGCGGTCCAACAGCGGGCGGCACCCGAACCCACTGCACCGGACTCACCGGTTGTCCAGGCCTTGAAGCGTTGCGTCTCCAAAGTCCGTGGCATCGATCCCGTCATCGGCGGCGTCGGTGGCGGGACGGTGGCCTCATACGTGAGAATGAGGAAACTTCCCGTGGCCGCTTGGGCCACAATCGAACCCTGCTCCCATCAACCCAATGAATATGTTCGATTGGACAACCTGATTTTGGACGCGGCAGTGTTCGGATGCCTTTTCGCGGGCTTGTGAAGAATACAGGGAAACGTTTCTGGCTCTATGTCATGAAAGTGCCACCAGATCTTTCTCGTACTTTGCCACCCAGGTATCGACCTATATCGGCCGAATCGACCGGTGTGGGGTAATCAGAACTAATTGAACTCGGCCGATCCCGCTCGCATGATCTGCTCTTACTTGCCACATTCCACGGGCCTTGCGGGATTTTGTGGCGCAAGATAGGCAGAACATATCACAGTTCCATTCGAACCTGTGATAAGAAGAGTGAAGTGCAACTCCATTCTGTTTAACCGGTTTACAATATCTTAAACATTTCTATTCTGGTGTATAATGGATCTCATTTTTAACCAGTACTGGGATATAATTAGTATTGATGAATTCCGGCAAATCAAGGATGCAAGAATGGTTGACCTATATGAGGGTCCAGAAAGTTTCGGTCCTGGCTAGTATCCTTGACCGGCGCCCTAAAGGCTTTCAAATTGGCTTCACCCCCCATGTAGTGTGTGGAGCAAATTGGGGGCGGTCCCTATTACCCTTGCCCTGATGCATACCTCGAATTACACAATTCGAACCTATGGCTTAATGGGTGAAAACCGCGAAATGAAGTTTGGCACGACTGATCCAAAACACCTGCAGACCAAGGTTCCTCATTTCGGGCCGCCGGAATATTGCAAGCTTTTCCTTCCGTAGGGAATTCCAAGCTTATTCATCCGGCTCCTGAGTGTATTTGGATGAAGTCCGAGGATTTGGGCAGCTCCTCCCGGCCCGTTGATCTTGCCAGCAGCCATCTCCAAAGCCTGCCTGATATGCTGGGCATTGATCTTGTCCAGCGAAAGCAGAGCGAAATCGGACCCTGCTTCATGCGTCACTTCACGACCCACCGGAACTTGCGGGGCCGAAAGCGTCTCGAATGAAAGCATATCACCCCTGCTTTGGATCAGCGCCCGTTCGATGAGGTTCTCCAGCTCCCGAACGTTGCCCGGCCAGTCATAAGCCATAAGCATCTCCACGGCGCCGGGTGCCAACGCAGGTCTTTCCGTAATCTTAAGCTCATTGGACTTGCGGTCGATAAAATGATGCACCAGGGCCGGAATATCTTCTCTTCTCCGCCTCAGCGGCGGGATCATGATAGGAAAGACATTGAGCCGGAACCAGAGGTCTTCCCGAAATCGCCCAGAGGCAACCATCTCCTGGAGATTCCTATTTGTGGCCGATATGACACGGATGTCCACTGGTATGGAACTCGTTCCTCCTACGCGCTCGATCTCTTTTTCCTGCAAAACCCGTAGCAGCCTGACCTGGGCCTGGGCTGGAAGCTCTCCTATTTCGTCCAGGAAGATCGTGCCCTTGTCGGCCCGTTCGAATCGCCCTCTCTTTTGACTGACGGCCCCGGTGAACGCTCCCTTCTCGTGACCGAAGAGCTCGCTGTCGAGAAGGGTCTCGGGGATTGCGCCGCAATTCACCTTAATGAATGGGCGATCCTTGCGAGGTGAAGAATAGTGAATAGAATTGGCAATGACATCCTTTCCTGTCCCCGTCTCTCCAAGCAGCAGCACAGGGCTGACGAGGCGCGCCACCTGCTGGACCATTTCCATCACCGTCTTCAGACCAAAATCCGAGCCGATGATCTCGTCGCCCGAGACTGACCGCAGTTCGTTAAAGAGATACCGGTTGTCGTCAGCCAGCATGTCTTTCAATCGGATGACTTCTAGATGCCGGAGTTCCAGTTCATCATGGGCCTTTCGGAGCTCCTCCGTCCGCTCGCGCACCAGTTCCTCCAAATGCTCACGGTAGAGCCGATTCTCCTTCATAAGCCGGGCTTTCTCAAGTGCCCGTTCGATGACGATCTCAAACCCTTTTGCATCCTCGACCGGCTTTATGACGTAGTCCCATGCGCCGAGGCGAAGCGAATCGACGGCGTTCTGCACGTTACCGGTGCCGGAGACCACGATAACGGGTGTCTCCGTGCTCTTCTCTCGAAGTCCGGCAATCATCGAAAGCCCATCCATCACAGGCATCCTCAGATCGGCCAGGATTAGGTCGGGCCCTTCCCGGTCAAAGGCATCGAGCCCCTCCCTTCCGTCGGCGGCCTCGACGACAGAATAGCCGAAATCCTCCAACAGCATCCGCAGGTTCAGGCGGATCAATTCTTCATCGTCCACAATCAATACTTTTGCCGACTGGCTCATGTTTGCTCCCTCCTATCGGCAGACTCACCTTGAAATCTGTCCCCCTGCCCGGGGTCGATTGAACCTCCATGAGCCCCTTGTGGTTCTGGGTGACGATCGTGTAGGAGACGGAGAGGCCGAGGCCTGTACCTACACCGGGCTCCTTTGTGGTGAAGAAGGGTTCAAATACCCTTCGGCGGATATCCTCCGCCATGCCGGGTCCGTTGTCCCCCACCTCGAGCACGGCATACCTGTCCTCGCCGCGGAGCCTGAAGCTAATCCTGGGCTTCCTGTCCGGGGGGTTTGCGGTCATAGCCTGAGCCGCGTTCTTAAGCAGGTTCAATATGACCTGCTGTATCTCCACAGAGACTATGGGGATTTGGGGCGTGTCCTGATAGTCTTTGATGATTTCGATGCTCCTGAAGTCGTACTTCTTCTTGAGGTCGTAGTCGCTCGCCGCAAGCTCCAATGCCTGATCTACGATTTGAGCAAGCGAGGTGAACTCCATGGTTGTATCGGCGCGGCGACTGAACTGGAGCATGTTGGCAACGATCTTCGCCGCCCGGGACGATGCCGTGCGAATGCTTGCGATGGCATCAGATATTTGTCGCTTGTCGAAATAGGCGAGAATCCCTTCGAGATTGAGGCCGAGTTCTTCAGATGCCTTCCGGTTTGCGGGCAACTCAAGCGAGATCCTCCGCTCGATGTTCTGTGCTGCCTGGGTGATGATCCCAAGAGGGTTATTGATCTCATGGGCCATCCCTGCGGCAAGGCCGCCTATGGACATCATCTTCTCGGTCTGGACCATCAACTCATGGATGCGGGCCCTTTCGGTGGCATCTTCGATACGCAACACCGCTCCTCCGACAGCGTCTATGAGAAGCGGGTACAGCATGAGGTCATAGAAACGGCGTTCACCCTCCCTCTCGATGAGGAGCTTCTCCATGGATGAGGGGCGATGCTCGTCCATGTCGGTTCCCATCGTCATGATCCAGGGGGCGAAGTCGGGGAGAAGATGGGCTATGGGTTTGCCTATAGCCTCTCCTCCAGGTATGCCGGTAAATGCCTCAGCCTGACGGTTCCATTGGGTGACGGTGCGGGCATTGTCCATCCCTACCAATATGGAGGGCATAGAGTCGATGATGCTGGAGAGGTAAACGCCTGCCAGCCGCAGGGCCTCCTCTCCGCCCTTGCGTTCCGTGATATCGATCGTGGTGCCCACTATTGTAATGACTTCTCCCGCATCATTCAGGACAGGGTGCCGGATCGTCTGAACATGTTTGGCCGTTCCGCTGGGCAACGTGATCCTGAACTCGCTCGAAGTATCTACTTTTTCGCGGATCAGCTTCTCAAAGTCCCCGTTCACCCTGTCCCAATCTTCCGGGTGGATTAGTCGGGAAACCGCTTCCCTGTTCGGTAAACCTTCTTGCGCATCCAGTCCAAAAATTCGGAAGCATTCCTCCGAAACGTAGACATACTTGCCGCCGGCCAAATCGAAAGCCCAGCTACCTGTGTGGCTCATCCTTTGCGCTTCCGCCAGATAAGCTTCACTGTGCCTCAGAGCTTCTTCGGCCCTTTTTCGCTCTGTGATGTCCCTCACAAAATTGACTATTTGACCGCCGACAACCGACTGGTACTGACCGCTGATTTCAACGTCAAACACGCTACCGTCTTTTCTGCGATGGACGGATTCAAAACGGCTCGGACCCAGTTCCGCGAACCCTCTGATTTTGGCAGCGATCATCTCGGCAGAATGCACAGCCTCTATATCCGCAATATTCATAGTCAGGAGTACCTGCTCGCTATAGCCGCTCATCCGGCAATACGTCTCGTTGACCTCAAGGATTCGTCCCTGCATGTCGGCCCGAAAGAAGCCGTCCATGGCCGTCTGAAGCGTGACCCGGTGGCGTTCTTCGCTTTCATGCAGCGCTTCACGAAAAAAAACGTTTTCATCCACTGTCATCGTTTCTTCCTCGTTTCTCTTGTCTTTCTGAGCATAAAGCCTCTTGGAATAATCCGGTTCTATGTAATCAAGCCATGTTACGATATACCGGAAGAATTACTAAATTTCGTACCATATTTATGATATCTAGTAAACCCTAAAAATAGGATTTCATGTAACTAATTGATGTCTTTAATAATGTATATCTTGGCACGAAACCGGCTATTAGGAAGGCAAATGCAGCAATCAAAGAGGGCATGGCATGAAGTGGGTTGAGATTATCACTTTGCGTTCCCCTGGAAACATCAGTGGAGAACTCGTGGATGAGCTTCTGAAAGGCGTAAACGAATCTGATGCGGCCACTGATACTTCAAAGCACCTGGTAGAAGTAAGGATATATCACCACTCCGTGGTGGAGACTGATTTGAGTATCCACATTTATTGGAAATCGGAACTTGGCAGTCAGAATAAGAGTTCTCTCGGGCTAAGGTTTTCTTCTGCCTTAAAGCCCTTGGGGCTGCTGAATTATTCAGTGTGGGTTGAGACAGCTGCCAGGGAATTGGTCGATCGCTCTTAGGAGAATTCCAATCGCCTAGCATCTCCTTAGGACCAAGGAGGAATAGGAAAAATGACGAAAAGGCTAAGAGCAATCTCAAACATTGCCTTTCAATCAATTATCGCAATTTCACTGATGGCGTGCTCGAATGAAACGAGCGAGCAAGCAAACAGTTACGCTGTTCCGGTGCTCGTAGGCGAAGTCCAAAAAGTGCAGGAGTACGAAAGGATATTCGTGAGCGGGACGGTCTCCACCCCAGTTTTACCGGCAGATGTATCCTTTCTTGTTTCTGGCAAAGTCGTCTTTGTCGGGCCGCGAGAAGGTGATTACGTAACAGAGGACCAGGTCCTTGCCCAGATCGATCCTACGGATTTCCGGCTTCGATTAATGGACGCCCAAGAGCAAAAAGCTAAAGCACACGCAGCGATGGAAAAGGCCGTGCAGTCTGCCCGGCCCGAGGTGCTGGAGAAGGCTCGCATTGCGTATTGGCGAGCCGAGGACGAATATCGCCGCATGAAAATGATGTATGATTCCAATAGCCTGGCGCCAAATGATTTTACGAAATTCAAGGCCGCGTACGAAACGGCGAAACAGCAGTACGAGGAGGCAAAAGCGGGCGCCCAGAAAGAGGATAAAGATCTCTACAGGGCGGAGTACGATCAAGCAGAGGCACAGCGACAGCTCGCCGCGAAAGCACTTTCCGATGCAACACTGCATGCCCCCGTCAGCGGCTTCATCTCAAAAAGGTTGATAGAGCCAGGCGATACGGCCTCTGCCTTTCGGCCGGTCTTTGAAATCGTCCAACTGGACACCGTGGAGGTGCAAGTCGGCGTACCAGAAACGGATTTCCACCTTGTGAAAATAGGGCAAGAGGCGTTTATCACATTTCCTGCCTTGCCGGGTCAATCTTTCCAGGGCACCGTTCGCATTAAGAATGTCTCAGCCGATCCGGGCACGAGGACTTACATGACCCGCATCAGCGTGCCCAATTCCGGGCACGTCATAAGAATCGGGATGGTGGCGGAGGCGAGGATTATCACCGACCGGAAGATATCCATCATGACCGTGCCCGGTAGAGCAATCGTCCGGGACTCTCAGGGAGCCACGATCGTTTTCGTTTATTTTCCAAAGGAGCGGCGTGTCTATAGAAAACGGGTAGAGATAGGTGCATTTCGCGGCACCGAAGTAGAGATTAAAGAAGGTCTTTCAGGAGACGAATCGATCGTTATTGGCGGTCAGGATCATCTCCTTGACGGGATGCTTGTGACAATAGCAACTCCGCCCTCGGAAAACGCTTCCGGCATGAAACGGAGATAGCACAGTGAATCCCATCAAGAGCTCACTCCGTTCTCCGTCCGTTGTCCTCGTTCTTGCCGCAATGGCCGTCACTGTTGGGATTCACTCCCTTATGACAATGCAAAGGACTGAAGATCCTACCGTCACCATCCGGACGGGCCTTGTGATTGCTCAGTATCCCGGCGCTACCTCAGTGCAAGTCGAGAAGCAGGTCACCAAAACGCTTGAGAAGCATATTTTCAAGTTTCGTGAGGTCAGAAAGGAGAAGACCTATTCCACAAGCCGCCCCGGTCTCGTCATCATCAATGTGGAGCTGGAGGACTATGTCAAGAATTCGGATCTATTCTGGGCAAAGCTCCGCAACGAAATGATTGAAACCGCACAGACGGAACTTCCCTCAGGTGTCCGCGGCCCCATCGTCAACTCTGATTTCGGCGACACCGTCGCCCTGCTCATGGCAGTCCACGGCGAGCGTTACGGGTACAGAGAACTTCGCGATTATGTTGACACGATAAAGGACCGGTTCCGGACCGTGCGCGACGTAGGGAAGATGATGACTTACGGCGAGCAGAGCGAGCAGATATGGATCACAGGAAGCCTTGCCCGCCTTTCCCATTATTTTGCGGATCCTATCCGCATCATGCAGGCCCTGGAGCAGAGGAACATTATCACGGAGACGGGACACGTTGAGACCCACCATTCAAAGGTCCCCATGAGGACAACGGGACCGTTCACCACGGAAGACCAGGTCAGAAATGTTATGGTCGACGTTTCAAGAACAGGCGAGCCTGTATATATCAAGGACTTCGCAAAGGTCGAGCGGCGCTACCAGGACCCGGTCTTCCTTGCCCGCTACGATGGAAAGCCGAGCGTCTTGCTGTCCGTTGAGATGCAAAAGGGCAGAAATATCGAGGCATTGGGTGACCGCCTTGACGAAGTCATGACCGAGCTTCGGTCCCTGCTGCCTCCCGATCTAAAAGTGGATCTCATTGCGGATCAGCCGGCGAAGGTCAGGGAGAGCATGGAGCACCTCGGGAGGGAATTCATGCTTGCCATAGGCTCCGTGATCCTGGTCACCATCATCCTTTTGCCGTTCCGTGTCGCCCTTATTGCGGCGCTGGCCATTCCGATTACGCTCCTCACAACTGTGGGGATCATGAACGCCGTCGGTATTCCCTTGCAGCAGGTATCCATAGCAGCGCTGATCGTCGTCCTCGGGATCGTGGTCGACGACGCCATCGTCATCGCCGACAACTATGTAGAGCTCCTTGATCATAAGGTGCCGATAGCGGAGGCGGCGTGGCGCTCGGCTACTGAAGTCTTTGTCCCGGTTCTTACGGCGACGGTGACCATCATATGTTCGTTTTTGCCCCTGGTCACCCTCACGGGTACGGCCGGTGAATTCATCATTGCCCTGCCGCTCACCGTGACCATCGCTCTTAGCGTCTCCTTTATTGTCGCCTGCATGCTCACCCCTTTCCTCTGCAGATCTTTCATAAAGAAGGGACTCCACGACGATGAAGGCGCGGCCAAGAAGAAATCGTTTAATCCCCTCGACGGCCTGCAGAACATATACGGAAAGGCGATCGCGCTCTTTATGAGAAGAAAAGGGCTGGCCATGGCATTCGGACTCGGAGCCATCTGTGCCGGCGCTTTCCTTTTCAAGACGGTACCGGGGCAATTCTTCCCTTCTGCCGAACGCAACCAGTTTGTGATTGATGTGTGGATGCGCGAGGGTACGCGCATCGAGGAAACGGATGCCGCCATGGGCCGGATCGAAAAGTATCTGGCCGGCTGTCCCGAAGTGGCCCATTACGCAAGTTTTGTCGGGCAGAGCGCTCCGAGGTTCTACTACAATGTCAACCCCCAACAGCCCGATGGCGCATACGGCCAGTTCATTGTCAATACCACATCGGTAAAAGAAACGCCTGCCCTCGTGACCGACCTGCAGGTGAAACTGCGTGCTGTCGTTCCCGAGGCCCTGGTTATCGTAAAGGAATTGAAGCAGGGATCGGTAGAGGAGGCCCCCATAGAAGTTCGAATTTCAGGCGACGACATTGCCACCTTGAAACAGATCGGAACGGAAGTGGAAGATATGCTTCGGGCAGTGCCTTTTTCCCGGTATGTGTATCGTGACTATTTCAACGACTCGGAAATGGTCGTTATAGACGTAAACAATGAAGTGGCCAATCGTCTCGGCCTGACCAATGGTGCGGTCTCCCAGATACTATCAGGCGGCTTTGACGGCCAACCGGTCTCGACCTACTGGGAGGGAGATCGAGCGATTACACTGCTCCTTCGTCTCGAGAAGGACGAGCGCTCTTCCTTTGACGATGTGCGCGATGCGTACATGGAATCCCAGCTCACCCATGCGAGTGTGCCGTTAAGATCTATTGGCTCTATCAAACCTGAGTGGCAGACGAGCCGCATCGTGCGCCGGAACGGCGTCAGAACACTGACCGTGCGCAGCTTTGTCAAAAAGGGGTTTTACGCCTCTGCCCTACTTGACGCTGTCGCCCCGAAGATCGCGGCGCTCAAGCTGCCTCCCGGCTACTGGATTTACTACGGAGGGGAAAAATTCAATCAGGATGACAACATGCCTCAGATGCTCGGGGCCCTGAGCATCAGCGTGGTAGCTATTTTTCTCGTGCTTCTCATCCAATTCCGGAACGTCTCGGAGCCCCTCGTCGTCATGTCATCGATACCGTTATCTCTTCTTGGTGCGGCGGCCGGGTTGCTTGTAACCCGCAACCCCTTCGGTTTCATGGGGTTTATAGGCCTTATGAGTGTGTGCGGTATCGTTGTGCGCAATGCAATCATCCTCGTCGACTATATTAAAGAGAGGATCGCAGAAGGGCATTCTCTCCAGGAAGCAGCTACAGAGGCCGGACAACGTCGTCTGCGGCCCATATTTCTTACGACCATGGCTGCAGCGGTGGGGGTGACTCCAATGATTCTTTCCCGTTCTGCGCTTTGGAGTCCCCTTGCCTCCGTAATGGCCGTGGGACTCATTTTCTCCATGTTCTTCACGCTTCTCGTCGTACCGGTGCTTTATGTTCTCGTGAGATCGCGTACCGGAAAGACTCCCGCGGCCTCGCTCATGATTGCCCTAGCGTTCCTCCTCTGGTCGGGGCAAGCCCTTGGCCAGACACGCACACTGACCCTCGATGAAGCCATTGCCCTTGCAGTGGAGCAAAACTCGTCCCTTAAAATCGCCGGCTCAAAGGTCCGGGAAGGCGTGGAGAAAAGGAAGAGCGTCCGGTCGGACTATTTTCCCCATCTTTCGAACAACTCGACCTACTTCCATATTACGAATACGCGTCAGGTTGACGTTCCTGCCGGCAGTCTCGGCACGTTACCAGGTCTTGGTCCCTTCCCCGTTCAGAATTTCCGCATCGATCAGGGCTCCAATAACCCGTTCCTGAGCGATACCGCTCTCACTCAGCCTCTGACGCAGCTACTCAAGACACACCAAGAGGACAAGATGGCACTTGCAGATCAGGAAATTGCAGCCGCCGATTTGGATAAGGTCAAAACGGATGTTGTCTTTGCCACCCATCGTCTCTTTTATGGCTTGATTATTGCTCGGAAACAGAGAGACGCCGCTTCTGCAGCGGTTGCAGCCGGTGAGCAAGCCCTCCATGAAGCGAAAGAGGGTGTGGCTTCGGGAGATGTGCTTAAGGTCGCCGCTATCGGTAGCAGTGCGGTTCTCCTTCAGAACAGATACTCCCTACTTTCCGCAGAGGTTCAGATAGGGGATGTCAACTCGGAACTGAACGACCTTCTGGGCCTGCCACTCGACACGAACATAAATCCGATCAATCCCCCTCCACTGGAGACCACTGAACAACCCCGTGAATCATTCGTGCGCGAAGCCCTCGAAAAGAACCCGGAAATGAAAGCTGCAGAAGAAGCAGTAAAGAAGGCTGAAAGCGGTTTAAAGGCCGCATACATTGATTATGTCCCTGACATAAGTCTGTCCGGCCACTACCTCTATCAGGACGGCGTCCCCTTTCTGCCTCAAGACACCGGTACGATCGGTGTGATGATGACGTGGGAGATTTTCGATTGGGGTAAACGCCGGGCTGTTGTAGCTCAACGCAAGGAGCAACTCACACAGGCCAACGAGAACCTTCACCGCGTTGAAAGCCGGATCGAGGTAGAAGTGGACAAGGCATACAGGAAACTGGAACAGACAAAGAACCTGATTGGTGTCACCCGTGAATCCCTGGCGCTGCAAAAGGAAAAGCTGCGGCATGAAAGCAATGCCAGGAGGGCCGGGACGGCTACGGAAGCTCAATACCTTACAGCCATTGCTGCAGTGAAGAATGCCGAATATGAAGAAACGCAGGCCCTTCTTGGGTATAACCTTGCTGTAGCCGATCTTGAGCGTATCATCGGTTCATACTCCAATCCGTGAATGGTAATCCGGTTCAAACGGTCAGGGGGGTGAGAAGAACATGGATGCTGAGAAAATGAAGGCTGTTATTCAGAGAAAGGAGGAAGTGATGAAAACACCCACGCAGGACAAGCACGTACGACCCAAAGCATCGGGGGATCTGAGCAAGTTCATAGAGCAGTACGGTTGTGGCCCCGTCCAGTTCACTGGAACGCCCGATGCCCTGTACGAACGCCACCTCCTCTTCGATAACGTCAGGGAACTGACGGCCGTAAGCGCCCGCGAGCGTTTCGAGGCCGCAGCCCGCTCCGTGCGCGACGTCCTCTCGCAGCGATGGCTGCTTACCGAGGAGACCTATCGGCGACAGAATTGCAAGCGTGTCTACTATCTCTCGATGGAGTTCCTCCTCGGCCGCTCGTTGGCCAACAACATTACCAACCTTCTCCTCGACCCGGGCGTGAACGAGGCGGTCAAGCGAGAGAACCTCGATTGGTACGAACTCCTGGAGCAGGAACCCGACGCGGGTCTTGGCAACGGGGGGTTGGGCCGCCTGGCGGCTTGCTTGCTCGACTCCATGGCCACGATGCAGATCCCCGCTATGGGGTATGGCCTGCGGTATGAATACGGGATCTTCAAACAGACGATCCAAGACGGCTGGCAACGTGAACTGCC
Source organism: uncultured delta proteobacterium (assembly GCA_963830155.1). Lineage (GTDB taxonomy): Bacteria > Desulfobacterota > DSM-4660 > Desulfatiglandales > Desulfatiglandaceae > CAWHLE01. The sequence continues at coordinate 195,470 of CAWHLE010000011.1, forward strand.
GGATAACTGGCTCCGGCGCCAGGACCCATGGGAGGTTAAGCGCCAGGACGAGACGGTCGAAGTGAAGCTCAACTGCTCAATCGAGCTCGTCGCAGGGGTATTGCGCCCGGTGGTTGGTCGGCCGGCCAGCCTGATCGGCGTCCCCTTTGACCGTCCCGTGGTGGGCTACGGTGGGAAGACCATCAATACGCTCAGGCTGTGGGCTGCAACGGCACACGACTACTTCAACTTTCAGGAATTCAGCGGCGGCGATTTCGTGGGCGCCCTTGCGGGGACGCTTGGGGCCGAATCGCTCACGCGGGTCCTGTATCCCGACGACTCCACGAGCATGGGTCAAGGCCTGCGCTTTGTGCAGGAGTACTTTCTGGTGGCCTGCTCTTTAGCCGATCTCGTGCGGCGCTTCCGAAAGACCAACGCCGACTGGAGCGCGCTTCCCGATAAGGTCGCCGTCCAGCTCAACGATACACACCCGTCGATGGCGGTTCCTGAGCTTATGCGCATTCTTCTCGACGAGGCTCACCTCGGATGGGACGAGGCGTGGGACATCACGCAACGGACCCTGGCATACACAAACCATACGCTTCTCCCTGAAGCGCTGGAGAAGTGGCCGGTCGACTGGTTCGAGATGCTGGTCCCGCGCCTCCTGGAAATCATCTATGAAATCAACCGGCGGCTGATCGATGAGGTCCGAACTCGATTCCCCGGCGATGGCGCAAGGCTCGATCGAGTGAGCTTGATCGAGGAAGGTCCAACCCGTCACGTCCGAATGGCAAACCTGGCTATCGTTGGATCGCACAGCACCAACGGAGTTGCCGCGATCCACTCAACGCTCCTGCGGACGGTGACGGTCAAAGACCTGGCGGAACTCTGTCCCGAACGGTTCAGCAACAAGACCAACGGCGTCACACCGCGCCGCTGGCTTCTCTTAGCCAACCCGGCGCTTTCGGATACGATCACCGAGGCCATCGGGGATGGCTGGAGGACCGACCTCGGCCAGTTGAGGAAATTGCAGCTTCTAGCCGACGACAAAGCGTTTCGCGACGCCTTTCGCAGGGCCAAGCGCGAGGCGAAGTCGCGGTTTGCCGACTGGCTCAAGGCGACATCCGGCAAGACGGTTGACCCGGACAGCATCTTCGATTGTCAGATCAAGCGCATCCACGAATACAAGCGGCAACTCTTGAACGCGCTCCGCATCGTGGTGATCTACAACCGGTTGCGGGACAACCCGAATCTCGACATGCCGCCTCGAACCTTCTTCTTCTCCGGTAAGGCGGCGCCTGCCTATCACCTGGCCAAGGTCATCATCAAGTTCATCAACAACCTCGCCGGCACCATCGATGGCGACCCATCGATGCGCAGCAGGCTCAAGGTCTTCTTCCTTCCAGATTACTGCGTTTCTCTCGCCGAGCGGCTGATCCCTGCCAGCGATGTCTCCAACCAGATTTCCACTGCGGGCTACGAAGCCAGCGGCACGAGCAACATGAAGTTCATGATGAACGGGGCGCTGACCATCGGAACCCGGGACGGCGCCACCATCGAGATGGCTGAAGAAGGGGGTGAGGAGAATTTCTTCCTTTTCGGATTGACGGCCGACCAGGTGGCCTCGAGCCGGGGTTGGTACAATCCGCAGTGGCACTACGACAACGAATTGGAGACCCGGGCGGCGCTGGACCTGATTTTCTCAGATCACTTCAGCCGCTCCGAGCCCGGGGTGTTCACTCCCCTGCGCGACGCGCTGCTGACCTACGGCGACTATTTCATGCACCTGGCGGACCTCAAGTCCTATCTCGAGGCGGATCAGCGGGTGCGCGACCTGTATGCCGAACCCAACGCCTGGGCCCGCAAGGCGATTTTGAATGTAGCCGCTTCCGGAAAGTTTTCCAGCGACCGCACCATCGCCGAATATGCAGCCGGCATCTGGAAGGTGGGACCATGCCCTGTTTCATAGAGGAATGGTAGCTCAATAGGGGATCAATCGGCGTTTCGGCCAATGACGCTGATCAGAATCGAATAGGTCGTAACAAGATGAGATGTAAAGAGGGAGGCAAAAAGGATGGTCCAGAGCGGGGGCAATCCCTAATAGAGCTGTATCTTCATAATCTGCTCGCGAATGTGTTGGGGCTCCTCGCAGTTCTGGCACTCAATCTTTGTGCACCGCTCACATTTTTCAGGTCCTGGAGGAATTTCATTGTGAACGAATCGGGATGGAAATTTCTCCTGTTTCTCATTCCTTTTATCCTGATGATATTGGTGGTTTCTCAATATCAAGTTCAGCGCCCGATCAAGAAGCTCGCCGATCTTATCAGGAGGGGTGATGGAGTTCCCGAAGAGATTGAAAAAAATGGAAAACGGCGGCTTCTCAACCTTCCCTTCATTATCTCCGCCATAAACCTGAGCGCCTATCTCTTCATCCCATCCCTTTATTTGGGTGGTGCCTATCTCCTCCGCGAAACCCCTTTTGTTCTCGTCAGGGCTGTGAACTATCTGATGGTAGGGTTGGTGGTTGCCTCTTTCTCCTTTTTCCTGATTGAGGATCGATCCAGGAAGAAGCTGGTTCCTGTCTTCTTCCCGGAAGGGCGACTGACCGATGTGGATGGGGCCATCAGAATCTCTATAAGGAGGCGGATACAGATCCTGATCGGCGCAGGGACGTTGAACCCCATGTTCATTCTCATGGTGACCCTTGCCTTTGTCCTTTGGGAGACAAATGAGGGCGAGTTGGTGCGGGGGATCTTTCTCTTCTGTGCCGTCCTTTGCGGGATTTTCATCGCCACTGCGTTCCGGCTAAACGACCTGGTGTGCCATTCTATCCTTAGTCCTATAGGAGAAATGCTCCGTGTTCTTGACAGGATCAAGTGCGGTGATCTCACGCAAAAGCCTCGCGTGTTCTCCAACGATGAACTTGGGGTCTTGGGTGACGCCGCTAGGGAAATGACTCAGAGCCTTATCGAAAAGGAAAGAATAAGAGAAACCTTCGGTAAGTATATCACGCCGGAAATCAGAGACCTGGTCCTGGCAGGTCGCATCCCGGTGAACGGAGAAAGGCGGGAGGCTACGCTGCTTTTTTCCGATCTCCGTGCCTTTACTCCCTACGTGGAAGGAAACGATCCGGAGGAGGTGTTCCTGAGCATGCGGGAGTATTTCACGGCCATGCAGAACTCAATCCAACAGCATCAGGGCTTGGTGCTCCAATATGTAGGGGATGAAATCGAAGCGGTATTCGGGGTTCCCTTGCAGGATGACGGTCACGCGGAAAACGCCTTGCGAGCGGCTATCGCTATGAGAAAAAGCCTGGAAAAATTCAATGCCGAACGTGAAAGACAGGGAAAAACAAGGTTCAAACACGGGATTGGCATCCATACCGGGACCGTTCTGGCCGGGAATACCGGCAGCGAGGACCGGCTGTCCTACACTCTCGTAGGGGATACCGTCAACATGGCCTCCAGAATTCAGAACCTGACGAAGGAACTGCAGTGTGACATACTGGTGAGTGCAGAGACTGTAGGAAAACTCAAGCAGGCCTTCCCGCTGCGTAGAGAATCCCCTCGTCCAGTCAAAGGATTCTCCCTGCCGGTTACGGTCTATAGGGTCTTGGAGGCACAGGCGGGCCGTGGATCTTCTCCACCGGGGACAGGAGATGGGAATCGCTCCTTGATTTCGTGACGCGTGTGTTGATATTAAACAGCTGAATTGAGGGCGCAGAATTGCAAATAGCCTCTCATCCCACGGGAGCAGGTGATGCCATGTCTATCAAGGATCGTCTGAAAGCGCTTTCCCACTCCGACCTTTTTCGTTCCCTTTCAGAGGAGGAGATGGAAGAATGGGCGCGTCATTCCGAACCGAAAAAGTTCAAACCGGGTCAGCTAATTCTGAACAAAGGCGAAAAAAACGATACATTATACATGCTGGTTAGCGGGAAAGTCGAATGCTTCATTCCGGAACAAGAAAAAGCTAAGGACATCAGACGCTTTTCGAAAGTCCGCCTCAGCACCCTGGGGCACGGGGAGAGCTTCGGCATCTATTCCCTCATCGACAAGCAGGAGGCATCGTGCTCCGTGACGGCAATAGAGGAGACGGAAACCCTCACCATTTCCCGGGAACGATTCGAGCAACTGGTTCAGATGAACCAGCACATCGGAAAGGCGGTTTATAGAAATCTCTTAAATCTCTTGGTGAAGCGACTTCGAGAAAAGGACAAAGAGCTGGATCTTTTCCTTGCCTAATGGCAGGGCCTAGCCCTTAGTCGGCACCGGTTACTGCAGCTGGGACTCCTGTAACATTATCACGCCCTTGAGCCGGGGAGTTCTGACGTATGATGCCCATGACCCAGGACAGGACCACTGGCATCGTGCGGTCATGCAGTGAGCCGCTCCAGGAACCGATCAGGATGGTGCCCTCAATCCACAACCGCAGGTGGCATGGGTGGCCGGACCGAGCCAGCTTACCGGGCCTGCAAGGCCTTTCCGATGGCCATGATCTTCGCCTCTTTTGTGCCCTCGTTTATCTCAAGTATCTTGGCATCGCGGTAATATCGCTGGAAGTTGTATTCTTCGATATAACCGTAACCGCCATGGACAGTGTCTTTTTTCCCCGCATACATATCTTACACATTCAAAATACATGTTTCACCCCACTGTACGAAGTGGCGAGAACCTAACCAAGGGTTCCTGCCATTGATTGGGTCTTATGATGAGGGTATGCAGTTCTTAGTTATACGTTGCCGATCACAACTTAACTCAAATCTGTGATAAGAAGAGTATCTCTTGAAAAAAGGCCTAATAGAGTGGGGCTAATTTCATCATCATACATGACAGCATTTCACTGGTTGTCAGTGGATGTCATCTCCCCTTTTAAAGGTTCAAATCCTGCGAGACCGCCTGATTTGGTCATTGTGATTTGTTTCGTATTTCGGATTTCGTCATGCGGTCCCGCGGGATTCGGATTCTGCTTTGTTCCCTTCTTCTTACCTGGCCGTATCGAACCAAGGCATACATGGCGCGGGCACACTGCTCCGGGGTGTCATAAATCGGGATTCCCCCCTCTCTCAAAACCGCTTCCATCACGTCGTGTTCCATCCGCATGAATCGAAGGCAGATCACCGGCTTGCCATATTTCTTCGGCAGCGACGCGTAAACCTTTGCTCCTTCAACGGCCACCTTTACAGCCTCGGGAAGGGAATCCGAATGGAGGTCGATCTTGAGGGAACGATCCCAGATCTGGGGACTGACCGGTACATTGCTGATGACCCCGTCAATGTAATTAAGCCTGAGGAGTTTCTCTATAATATCCGCCTCTTGTATGGCAGTGCGGCTGCTCCCGGCAAAATCCACGGGGTTTTTCGCAGGGGGCGCATGGGGTGGGAGCAACGCGCTGATCATAGAGATGGTGTCCGCATCCAGCTCCGGTAATTCGAGCCCAAGGGCAGCACAGGCATCCGTCCCCACCACCCCCTGCCCTCCGCTCCCCAGGATGGCGATCCGGTTGCCCGACGGCAAAGGCGTGCCAATAAGCGCCTCAGCCATTTCAAAGAGGTGAAAGGACTCATGAACGCGCAGGAGTCCGATCTGTCTGCACATGCTGTCAAAGATCTTTTCGGACCCGGCAATGGATGCAGTGTGCGAGATGGTGGCCCGCGCACCGGCTGCTGAACGGCCCGCCTTATACACCACGATCGGCTTTTTCTTCACCACCTGGCGGGCCACGTCAAAAAAACGCCTCGCGTCCTTGAGACCCTCCAGATAGAGCACTATTACCTTGGTGTCTTCATCCTCTGCAAGATATTCGAGATAGTCAGATGCCTCAAGATCGGCCTGGTTCCCGATGCTGACGAATTTGCTCAGGCCGTAGCCCTTGTCGCTGGCCACCTGGGCCATAGCCACGCCGAATGTCCCGCTTTGTGATATGAAGGCAATGGTGCCCTCCTTGGGCGCCTGGGGAAAGCACAAGCTGAGATGCCCTGCGGCGCTCCATATCCCCATGCAATTGGGCCCAACGAGCCGGATCCCCGAGGAACGGGCCACCGCCATCATCTCATTTTCAAATTTCCGCCCACTTTCCCCGATCTCGGAAAATCCCGCCGTGATCACCACGGCACCCCTGATGCCTTTTTCGGCACATTCCCTCAAAAGCCCTGGTATGGTTGATGCCGGTGTGGTCATGACGGCCAGATCAATGTCACCCTCCACTGCGAATACGCTCGGATAGGCGGGAAGCCCCAGGATTTCTCTTTTCTTGGGATTGATCGGATAAATGGCCCCTTTGTAACCCGTCTTGAGAGGCCTCTCAACCATCCGGTACCCCCACTTCGTAAAGGTATCCGAGGCCCCGATAACGGCGATTGACCTTGGTTTGAAAATGTAATCGAGCTCTTCCGCGATTTTCCGTTTCAACGACGGCTCCTCCCCATGCAGTGAAATAGGGCCCAAGTTCAGGGCCTCGATGTCAGAATCAACACGGGGCATATTAAGAGAAAACCGGCCGCATGCCTAGCCAATAATAGTCAGCCTATTGAATATGAGACCAGCGTGCGTTAGGGGATCCGGAGGGGAAAAATGATAGGAAACCACTCGTTTCAGTGTGGCTTTGAAAGGGAAAAGGGTCGGACACACGGCCGCGAGAGTCAGAATTCACCCTGGGGTCGCGTGCCGACCCTTCCCCCCTTGACCTCTCCTAGTGCCTGCCGTAGTCCAGTTTTGTGCCTTTTCTTTGGGCCAGGATAAATGCCTCCAGGGCCCTCATCCTCGGGTCATCGGGCTCAAGGACCTCCCCGCGCACCGCTTGTTCGATGCACCAGTTGATCATATCCCGCAAAAGCACCACACGCCCCATTTGAACCTGGAATTTCGGGTAGGTCTCCGGATGGGTATTGGCAGCATTGGGGTGGCACATGTCACAGGATACCGCGATCTGACTGCTAAGCAGCTCGGAGTCATGGAAGATCCGGGATCCGGCCACCACCAGTTTTTCGATCTCCCGATCCCACATCAGGATGTCCTGTTTGGTGAACTGGCCGTAGGTGTCGCCCGAACCCTGCTCACCATTGAGCAGGACCGTGTTGTCTGCGGGCGGCAAGATTTTGTGACGTTTCTTTTCCGCTGCGATCCAGTTTTCGTCCTTGAATGCCCTCGACCATTGATCCATCACCGCATCGGAGGTGGTCCCGACCTGCGCTGATATGGCTTCGGACCCTTTGTCGGTAGCCGAAACCTTTTGGCCCACGTTCTCACTCCGGGTTGAACCCACCGTCAGCCAGAGCAGACCACCACATGCCATGACGACAAAGAGATTCTTGGCGTACCGAAACATTTCACTCCTCCTTTGGGAAATAAGGGTTCAGTAGCTCTTCAGGTTGGGCCTCGGCGGCACGCTCTCTTTGCCCCAGCTCAAGGTGTAGCCCCTTGCCACGGTGACCGGATTTCGGTTCCAGAGGTTGTATACCTTGTCCACCAGCCCGTCCTCATGGACCTTGATTTCACCATTGCCGCACCCGTCGTTCGGGTTGAAGGGATTGGGCCGGTTCATTTGAATGGTCAACTCTGGCATTCCCTCGGGTGCATAAGGCCAGGGCCACGCCGTTGACAACATTCCATGAAAATGGATGTTGCCGATCCGATTGGTCAGGAGCTGATGGGTGTGGCCGTGAATGACCACCACCCGGGCAAAGCGATTGAGAATGGTCTGGACCTCTTCGGCATCGTCTGTCCAGAAATTCCAGAACCTGTAAAGCTTGTAGAGCGGCGAATGGGAAAAAATAATGATCGGCGTGTCGTTTGCGTATTTAGAGAGATCCTTTTTCAGCCATTCCCTCTGCGCCTCGCCCACGCTGAAAGGGCTCTGCATGCCGTTGTCCAACCCCGCCACGGTTTTCATGCGCTGCATGGGTGTCATGTTCCCTGCGGTCCAGAAATCCTTCTCCACCACGCTGTTCAGGGTGACGAAATGGATGCCCTTGTAGTCCCACGAATAGGTCGGTTCACCAAAAAGCGCCCGCCACTTCTCGCCCAGGTCAAGATACCAGTCGTGCTCGCCGACCATCATTTTCACGGGCCGTTTGAGGTTCTTGAGGATTTGAGCCCCAAGTTCAAGTTGGTTGGCCTGTCCCAGCTGGGCCAGATCGCCGCCATAAAAGACGAAATCCGGCGGCGGGTCCAGATTGTTCACGTCGTCCACGGAACGAAGCAGAGACCGGACAAACCGGTCATTCACGTCCTTTTCGTACAGGTGTGAGTCTGAGATGTATGCGAAGCGGAATGATTCACCTTTTCCGGACCCGGTGGCCGCAGCCGCCACGCGCACCGGTAAAAAAGAAAAAGGAGGCAACAAGCCTTTTGCCGCAACCGCGCCCATGGCCGCAGCCGAGACCTTCAGAAAGCTTCGCCGGTTCAAATTGCTCAGGGCACCGAAAAGCTCGCCCCGCTCCGTCATGTATTTTGTCTCCACACTCATCCATTTCTTCTTCATGGTTCGCTCTCCTTCACCCTCTCGTGTGTCTTACTTCCCCATCACCCGCTTTTCAAAGGCCAGTGTTCGGCGGAAGGCCATGTCGTTGTCCCGGAAGGGGCGATCCTTCTCGGCCAGGGTCTTCTGTTCCCTCATCTGTTTCTGATTTTCTTCCGCAAACCGATCGTCCGTCAGACTGAATAGAAATGCCACGAGCTCGTTGATCTCATCCTCGCTCAATTCAAGCGGCTCCATTCCGCCATCGAGAAACGGGTTCGGTTCTCCGCCCTTGTTATAGTGATCCACAACGTCCCACAGGGTCTTCATGGAACCGTCATGCATGTAGGGAAAGGTGATGCCGATGTTGAGGAGGATGGACGTACGGAAGCCCCCGGTATCCGCCCGCTTCTTCGACACCATAAACCGCCCGAGCTCACTCATGTCCGTGTTCAGAGCCAACTGGTCAAGGGTCCTCTCGGAGGGGTCCGCCTCAAGGACCTTAACGGCCTTACGGGCCAGGGACTCGAAGTTCTGATGTCGGGCTGAGACGCCGATGTTATGAAAGCGGTTGTCTGTTCCTAGCGGATTGGACGGGCTCATCTGGTGACAGGTCACACATCGCGCCTTTCCGTTAAAGAGGAGCCATCCCTTTGTAGCCTCCTCGGAAATGGCATTGGAGTTCCCCCGCAGGAACCGATTGAATGGAGAATCGACGAAGATGATGGTGCGTTCAAAGGCGCCCATGGCCCTTCCCATATCTTCATAGTTGGGGCCCCGCCCGTATGCCTTTTGAAAGGCCGCTTGATACGTCGGGTCCCCGCTGATGGCTTTCACGGCGGCCTCACCGTCGGCCATGCCCATCTCGATTGGGTTGACGATTGGCATCTTGGCCTGGTGGTCCAGACTGGGCGACCGTCCATCCAGAAAGAGCGTCTGGAGCAGGACCACGTTGAGGGTGGTCGGTGCGTTGCGGCGCCCGAGCTGTCCTTCGATTCCCTCTGAGACCTTCCGCTGGTCCGTAAACCCCCGGGTCACGTCATGGCAGGTGGCGCATGAGACGGTCCCGTCGCGGGACAACTTCGGGTCAAAATAGAGTCTGCGCCCTAGGGCCACGCGTTCCGGGGTCATCTTGTTGTCTCCCGGGATGAAGGCCTCCCAGACCACGGGGTCAAAACCGGCGGGTGGGCGGGTCACATCCACGGCGCCCAGGAGACGGTCCAATTCCTTCATCTGGTAGTCATCGGTGGCCGCCCCATGCGGCCCAAGCGGGATGCCGGGTTCCTTTGCCCTTGCGCCCCAGGACAAACCCAAAACAACCGTCAAAGCGGCTATGATGAGGGCTGTCCGGCACGCTCCATCGCCAGAGGTCTTTTTCACAACCATGTTTGCAACTCCTTTCTGCCGGCCTTGACCAGTCGGCCCTCGATAGGTTTTTCGGTTCCCTAAACCACGCTCAATTCAGGGTAATGAATTCAAGGTTTCCCAAGTCTATTGGTTCTGCACTCCGCACATGTGCCATAGTACTCCATCCGATAATCCTTTACTTCAAAGCCCAGTTTTGCCCTGGCCATTTCCGGATTGACATTGAAGCCTTCTTCGAAATCGAGGATTTTGCCGCAAACGGTGCATATGAGGTTCACATGTGGGGTTAGGTTGGTTTCGTGGCGGTTGTCCATGGCGTTGAATTCAATAACCTTAATAATACCTATTTTAACCAAAGCTTCAAGCGTATTGTATACCGTTGCCAGACTCAGTCCCGGATACCGCTTTCGCGCTTCCTGATAGACCTGATTCGCGCTTGGATGCTCTTTTGTATCTGCAAGATAATCCAGAACCACTTTCCTCTGTTCCGTGATCCGGCGACCCGCAACGCGAAGGGCCCTCTCCATTTCGTTTCTTGTTCTGGTGATTTCCCTGTTCCTCCTCCGCAGGCCCCGATAAGCGCGTCTCCTCCTCAAACGAAGGATTTCCCTCTCCACCGAGCGGGGCCCAAATTAGAACAGTTCTAAATTATACTGTCAAGATCTCCCCGGCATATTTTAGGCAGGGTATAAAAAAATATGACGAGTGAAGTGACGAGTGCTTCATGGTGAGACCCCGCAGGCGATGTCAGCCGAATTACCGCCTCCATTCTATGAATGGGACCCTGGCATACTAAAAACGCCCGGCCATCCTCCCCTTTGAACCCTGACCAGCCGGTGTTCAATTTTCAGCAGAAGCCTGTTCAGGGCTACCCACGAATTTTCCGTCACTCCTCGACCCCCCCCCGTAAATTCGCGGAGATCCCGGAGTCTTCATCTTCCCGCATACGGACGGCCATACGCATTCAGATGGACCTTTTTAAATTCCAGGCCTTCTTTTGGGTGCCCAGGCTCTTGCTCATCCGGATACCCGACGGCAACAATGGACTCGACGCGCAGGGTTTCCGGAATCCCAAGGATTTCCGAGACGTACGACTCCGCGGATTTTGTCGCGCTATGGCGCCTCTCGCGGATTTGGATCCAGCAACTTCCCAGCCCCAGCGAGGCAGCCGCCAGATGGACGAATACGGACCCAATTGAGGCATCCTCGATCCACACATCGCTTCTCTTGGGATCCGCACAGACCACGATTCCGCAGGCGGCATTCTCCAGGAAGGCGGATCCGTGTTCTTTTGCTTTGGCCAACCTATTTAACAGTGTTCTGTCGGTGACGACGATAAACTCCCACGGGTCAGAGCTCCGCGACGATGGGGCGCGAAGCGCAGCTTCCACCAGCGTATCGAGCTTTTCCGTTTCGATTTGCACCTGCGAGTATCGTCTGATGCTGCGTCTTTTTCGAAGAAGTGAAATGAACATAAAACCCTCCCATAGAACATGCGTCTAACCCATCAACCCCGGAGTTAGCGCAAAAAAGGTTAAAACATCAAGCCCTTATCGATGGAGCATGCTCCCGGGGGAGGGGAACCATGCTTTACCGATACTGCCGGGAGTTTCTGGAGTCCCTGCCGCCATGTGGATTTTTAAACCTTTCCATCCAGGCCCTTGAGATACGCTTGGGCGAGCTCACATCCTTTGCCCGCACCCGTAAGCCCAAATCCACGGGTATCAAGTACCTACATTTGGCACCATTCACGCCTGAATTCAACAATCCTTCGATCCATATGCGGCCATCCCGGGTATGGCCTCTCCGGCGGTTTTGCCACTTTCTCTCCCTGCACGCCCAAAATATCACAAAAAAGCTCCCTTATCCCAAAATTGAAAAGACTCTACCTCACTTCCTCGCCCAGGACGAGTACAATCGGCTGATTTCTCACTTCAGCTCCAGAACCACCGACCTTCGGGGACACGCAAAATCTGGTCATCATCTTGCTGCTGGGCAGCCTAGGGCTGAGAACCTCCACCTTTTCCGTCACAGAAACCACCAATGTGTCAAGAAGGAGCTTTGCCTGACACCTCAATAAGGCCGCCGAGAATGGGTAAGAACTTACATCTTGATGTATGTCCCCAAGTCAGCCCAAAGCGACAGGGCCGCCAAAACCCATGGAACATCATATCGGCTATTCCCCTTCCCGGATCCCTCTTTCGCATAAGTGAGTTTGTGTCGACCCAGAATGCCCGCGCCGTTCCCCTCCTGGTTTTCAAATGGAGAGACGAGCCCCCGGACACGTATACCTTTACTCCCCCGCCTATGCACCCGTGCGTGCCGTATCTCGACTTTTCACACGCATGCGCTACGCACGTGGCAGTAGGTAATCCTGCACGCGATTAACCCATCCCGGCGGAAAACAAACACTCACAACATCATGGGATGTCTTTATCTTGACACACGAAACTGAACCCCGTATATAGAAATATTAAAAAAAATGAGTTCTTATCACCTTACCAATATTCGGGACGAATACATGGAAAACAAAAAACTACTGATTGTCGGCGGAGTTGCCGGCGGTGCATCGTGTGCCGCCAGAGCACGACGTTTGTCTGAAAACGCTGAAATTATCATTTTCGAGCGCGGCCCATTTGTCTCTTTTGCCAACTGCGGCCTTCCCTACTACGTCGGAAACGTGATCACGAAGGAAGAAAAGCTTCTGGTGGCATCGCCGAAACTTTTCAGAGATCGCTTCATTATTGATGTCAGAACCCAAAGCAATGTTCGGCAAGTCTTTCCTGGAATCAAAGAGATTGAAGTCGAAGATCTCAAGACCGGCAAAATCTACCGGGAATCATATGATGCCCTGGTCCTGGCGCCGGGTTCCGAAACCTTTAAGCCTGATATCGAAGGTATCAGCCTCCCGGGGATTTTCACTTCGGTGACCATTCCGGACAGCCGCCGGATTATCGCCTGGATCAAGACCAAAAACGTAAAACGCGCCGCCATCATCGGAGGCGGATTTATCGGTCTTGAAATGGCCGAAAACCTTAAAAATCTGGGAATTCAGGTCAGTATCGTTGAAATGCAACCTCATGTACTGCCGACACTTGACCCTGAAATGGCCGCATTTATTCACGACCACCTGGAACGACACGAGATTTCTTTATATTTAGGTTCGCCGCTGGCCGGATTCAAAGAGAATGAAACCGATGGCCTATCCGTTGTGCTGAAAAACGGCCGATCTCTCGTGACGGATATGGTTGTGTTGTCAATGGGGGTCCGCCCGCGAACGGAGTTGGCCAGGAACGCCGGACTCCTAATCGGTGAGCGGGGTGGAATTCTGGTCGACGAAATGATGCAGACCAGCGATAAAAATATCTGGGCCGTTGGTGATGCGGTGGAGGTTAAGAATGTCGTCACCGCTCGACAAAATCTGGTGCCGCTGGCCGGACCGGCCAACCGCCAAGGGAGGATTGCGGCCGATGCGATCCTGGCACAAAATCAGCCCCTTCATCGTTTCAGGGGAGTGCAGGCAACCGCAGTCTGCGGCGTGCTGGGGCTTACCGTCGCGTCAACCGGTGTCACGGAAAAAATTCTCAGAGCTTTGTCAATGGATAGCAACTCGTATGAGAAGATATATCTTCACCCCAATGACCATGCCGGGTATTATCCCGACGCACAAACGATTACGTTGAAACTGATTTTTTCAAAAAAGGACGGTCGAATCTACGGCGCTCAGGCCGTCGGCAAAGCCGGTGTCGAAAAAAGAATCGATGTCATTTCCATGGCGATCCAGCGAGAGTCCACGGTCTTCGATCTTGAGGAAGCGGAGCTCTGTTATGCGCCTCAGTACGGCTCTGCCAAAGATCCCGTCAACGTGGCTGGTATGATTGCCGCCAATGTGCTTCGCGGGTATGTCACGATCGGCCATTGGGAAGACCTGTCCGACTCGAACCGATTCATACTCGACGTTCGCAATCCTCATGAGTTCGAAAAAGGCCACATTGAAAATGCCTTGAATATTCCTCTAAACGAACTCAGGAGTCGGCTATCGGGACTTCCACGCGACCGGGAGATATGGGTGCACTGCGAGGTCGGCCTGCGATCGTATATTGCCATCCGCATCCTGAAGCAGAAAGGTTTTGCAGCACGCAATATTTCCGGTGGGTTCCGCATGTATGAAGCGATAAAGCGGTTCAAATAGAAAACTTGAGGATTCACAAGGAGCCGAGGGTCCGAGGAAAATGCGAAGGGCATCTTCGCTTAATCTTAACCCTGAGGCTGCAAAACTCAAGGATGATCCAGATCCGCAGGATCAAGGGTGAAGTTGCAGTTATCTGGCGCAATTTCTTGATAACGCATCAACCCAGCAGCTAGGGCAGAAAAGGTTGTATACACATCCATCCGGGCACTTGAGATGCGCTTGGGGCTGACCGGAGACGTTCATGACATTGACATTCTGACTTCGTTCTTGGTTTCCATAAGCCAATAACTCAATGCCGTCCCATCTCGGATAGCCAGCAAAAGGAGAATTTCGTCATTTCACGATATCTCGATATCCCCCAGAGAACATCATGTCGCTGGTAAGGCTTTATCCTGTCCGTGGACCGGCGGCGAGCATACTGGCCGGTGACTGATCCTTGAACTTTTCGAAATTATTATGGAACAGGACGGCCAGCTTTTTTCCCTGTGCATCATAGTCAGATGGATTTGACCATGTATTGCGCGGATTCAATATCTTCGATGGTACGCCGGGCGCCTCAGACGGCACCTGAAAGCCAAATATCGGATCGGTCCGCATCTCGACTTTTCCAAACGAGCCTACGAGGGCCGCATTCAGAAGTGCTCGGGTATATCCGATTTTCATGCGGGACCCGACCCCGAATGGGCCGCCGGTCCAGCCCGTATTGACCAGCCAGCACTCCGTACGATGATCTTCAATTTTGTCTGCAAGCAGCTGGGCATACACAGATGGGTGACGCATCATAAAGGGGGCGCCAAAGCAAGCACTGAATGTGGCGGTAGGTTCGGTTACGCCTGTTTCCGTACCGGCAACCTTAGCAGTATATCCGCTGATGAAGTGATACATCGCCTGATCCGGCGTCAGCTTGGCAATGGGAGGCAGAACACCGAAAGCATCTGCCGTAAGCATGATTATGCTGCGTGGATGCCCGGCCATTCCTGAGCTGACAATGTTTGGAATATGTCGAAGCGGATAAGAAGCGCGGGTGTTCTCTGTCAAACTGTCGTCATCCAGATCGATAAGGTGTGTTGCCGGATTCATTGTAACATTTTCGAGGATCGTACCGAAGCGGCGCGTGCATTCATATATTTCAGGTTCTGCCTCTTTCGAAAGCCGGATTACCTTTGCATAGCATCCACCTTCGAAGTTGAATACCCCGTTGTCAGACCAGCCGTGTTCGTCATCGCCGATAAGCAGTCTGTTTGGATCTGCAGAAAGTGTGGTTTTTCCCGTCCCAGACAGGCCAAAGAAGATGGCAACGTCATCCGGATCGGTCTCGCTGACATTGGCAGAGCAGTGCATTGAAAGGACATCCCGGCCGGGCAGGAGAAAGTTAAGTGCGGAGAAGATGGATTTCTTTATTTCCCCGGCATATGCAGTGCCGCCGATCAGCACCAGTTTTCGACTTATGTTGATCGCTACAAACGTCCCGCTGCGGGTGCCGTCTTCGTCCGGATCTGCGTGAAAGTTCGGACAGTGAAATACGGTGAAATCGGGTTTGAATTTTCGAATACCTTCTCGGTCTCGTGGCTGCTGAATAAACATGTTCCGGGCGAAGAGATTGTGCCAGGCATATTCATTAATAATACGCACCGATTGGCGGAACTGTTCGTCGGCACCGGCATAACAATCCTGCACAAAGACCGTTTTGCCACGCAGATATGCTACCATACGGTTGAGTATGGCATCAAACTTTTCATCGGGGTATTTAACATTGACAGGGCTCCACCATATGTCGTTGGTGGTTTGCGGTTCGTCCACAATGTATTTGTCCTTTGCAGCTCGCCCTGTATGCTGTCCCATGCTCACCACCAAGGGCCCAAGGTGCGAGATTTGACCTTCAAAGCGACGGACAGCATGTTCATACAAAGCAGGCGTTGAAAGGTTCCAGTATACGTCGCCAAGCTCATGCAGGCCCAGATAATGTAATCCATATTCCGGTGTCAAATCTTTGTTTTCCATTATGTGCCTCCTTTTGTACGTTTTGCCATAAATCGAACATGAAATTGAATTTGTAGGAATACTGGTCTATTGCCGTCTAACCCGTAGACCCCGCAGTTAGCGCAGAAAAAATTTGAAATTCCAGCCCTTGTGGATGAAGTATGCTCCCCTGGGAGACGAGCCGCGCTTTACCAATACCGCAGCAAGTTTCACGAATGTCCCCGCGTCCCTTCACTTGTCATTATAGGTGTTAGCGGTCCTTCGCGACAACCACGATTGTACCATAACATCCATGCACGGCCAGAGTTGATTCCCTTATTCCGGTTTCGGTGCATGACAATCGTGCGGGATTGGCTGGAGCATACTCACGCGGTTGCCCTCGGTGTCGATGAATGAGACATATCGTCCCACACCGGGTATCTCCATCGGTTCGCCGAGGAGTTTACCACCTGTATCTGTTACTTTCTTTGCTGATTCTTCCATATTGTCTACCGCGATAACCACCGACGGATATTGCCCGGGCCAATCGGGCTTCTTCTGGAAAAAGCCCCCGTTAATTGCGCCCGGCTTCTTGGGGCCATTTTCGTCGGTTTCGGTGGTGGTTGCAAGCACGTAATTGCCCATCTCCTCGCCAAGCAACTGCGTCCGCCAACCGAATGCTGACTCATAAAACTTCGCCATACGCACCCGATTGTCGTACGGCGTCTCAAAATGAACGACGGGATTCATTATTTTCCTCCATTTCAATGGAAATGTGGCTCTATATGCGGGGCGATCGGTGAACCAACAGGGAGGCTGTTAGGCTCTTCGGTCTTAATCAAAAGGAGATCCTTTTCCCCTGCAATCCTCCGGCCGCGGGTAACGGATTCACTGACAGACGGAATCGATATCCCGAGTTTTCGCGCCAGGCAAGACATGGGGATCCCCAGTTCCCTTACCGCCCAGTAACACATTAGACTACGGACCTCTACAATGCGCCGACAATTCCATTCAGCCCGCACCTCTTCCACCTTGACACCCAGCACCTTCGATACCCTGTGCAATGGTGTGCAATGAGGACGTACACGAAGTCATAACCTCCGGCATAGCCGGAGGTTATGACTAAGGGACTTGGCAAATGCTAAATTACCGGTTATAATGTTTTCATGCTGCCAAAAAGGGGGGACTGCGCATGAAAACATCGACTTTGGTTCGAAATGGAGTATCAGCGGAACTGGTAGGCTTGATTTCACGTTTGATTAATCTGATTCCCTGGCCTGTGCGACGGCGTGCCATGGGAGATGTGACCTTGACGTTATTGGACGGCAAACATCGTGTTGCCGAGGATGTATTTGGGTGGGGCCGATCTGCAGTGGAAGTTGGAATCAAAGAATTTCAAACCGGTCTGTCGTGCGTGAACGATATATCCACGAGGCGCAAGCCGAAAACGGAAGAGAAGAACCCCGAGTTGCTTGCTGAGATACGCTCTATTATGGAGCCAGACAGTGAAGCTGAATCTCACCTGCGTACAACCTTGTTGTACACAAACATGACAGCTCAAGCAATATACGGTGCACTTGTAAAAAAAGGGTGGCCAGAAGAATCATTGCCGACCGTGCGTACGATTTCCAATATCCTGACTCGTCAGGACTACCGATTACGCACCGTGGCCAAAACCAAGGTCCAAAAAAAACGGCGGAAACTGACACAATCTTTGAAAACGTCTGGCAAATGAATGCGTTGGCGGATGCTGAACCTGAAACCATGAGAATCAGCATAGACACAAAAGCAACTGTTAATGTCGGTGAATACTCCAGGGGTGGCCGCTCTCGTGGTATAGAGGCAGTTAAGGCATTGGATCATGAGATGTGCCCCAAAGAAAAATTGATTCCTGGCGGCATCCTGGAGCCGGTTACCGGCAAGTCGTTTCTGTTTTTCGGCAGCAGTTACAAAACTAGCGACTTCATTGTTGACGGCCTTTTTCTCTGGTGGGAGGAACGAAAGCAGGAGCTTTGCGGTCTGAAAAATCTTGTCATTAATGCGGATAACGGACCAGAATGCAGTGGCCGTCGTACCCAATTCCTGTTACGTTTGACAGAATTCGCCGACATGACTGGACTTTCTGTCCGAATCATTTACTATCCTCCCTATCACAGCAAATACAATGCCATTGAGCGCTACTGGGCAGGGTTAGAGAAGTCATGGAACGGATATCTGTTGGATACCGTCGAAACAGTTCTAAAACGAGCTGGAAATTTCTTTTGGAAGGGATTGCAGGCAGTCACAAGGCTATTGGATGCTCCATATGAAAAAGGTATTAAGGTTTGCGGGGACGAAAAATCAGAGCTTGAAAAACGACTGCAGCGGTCATCCGCTCTGCCTTGGTGGGATATAACAATCTTTCCTAAAACGGTAAATGTGTAATTTCTACTTCCCTAAGTCATTAGTAACCAATGCCCAAGCGTAGCAGGTGGTTCCGGTCCTGGACAGAAGGTCACCAAGGCGCTCAACGAAATCCTCGCAGTCCTTCTCATCCGAAAAGATCTTTCGCCGCTCTATCCCGCGGATAATCACATGGTGTACGACGCCGGGCGCATCAAGTCGGGCAAACCTTGGCATGTGACTTTTCCATCAATACCCCTTCTTTTTGTCAAATTAATCATATATTGGCGTGCCCATGTCCTTTCGATCCAGATCTGCTATGTGATTGGGACGAGTACAGAACCATTATTATACGCCTAAGCGGGCTTATCTCGACATAAAATACTTTCTTTCATAGAGCTGGTGGCCTCATCAACGGATTCTTTAGTAGCGGTCCCTTCCACCTTTGATGTGACTGATCCTCCGTTGACACAAAGGTTCAAATTTACCTATAATCTTTCCCCGGAAGCGCGCCTTCCTATCCTATTGAGAAATAATAAAATTCTCCATGGGAAACCAATGGGTGCTTCAGAAGTGATTTACCTTATATCGTTATGGAGGGGGAGGGATTAATCGATGGCGATAATCTTTGTCTCACGGGGGACCATGTCCGGCGTCCATTTTCTGCTGGATTGCCTGTACGAGCGCACAGGGATTCGGCGTATTTCACACGAAGATTTGGAGGAAGT
Source organism: uncultured delta proteobacterium (assembly GCA_963830155.1). Taxonomy (GTDB): domain Bacteria; phylum Desulfobacterota; class DSM-4660; order Desulfatiglandales; family Desulfatiglandaceae; genus CAWHLE01. Next base: position 214,532 of record CAWHLE010000011.1, read on the forward strand.
CGTCAATCGACATGGGGAGGTGGCTAAACGCATCCTGGAAAGGCTTGACAAGGCGACCTCGGCTTACGATCAGTTCAGCGAACTGCGATGGCCCTATCTGGTGCTCATGCGAAACGCGCTCCTCCATGAAATACGCCAGGATAATGTCATCTATCATGGCTATTCCGGTCATCTTCTTTTGCCGCCCATTCGACATTTTGTCAAGGTACGCATCGAAGCGCCCTTGGATCTTCGGGTGAGCATGACCATGAAGCGCCTGGGTTGCGACGAGATATCGGCTCGTGACTACATCACCGAGGCGGACGACCACCGCGTGAAGTGGGCGCGGTTCATGTACGGCCGGGACATCCGCAACACCCTGCTCTACGATCTCACCCTGAACCTGGGGCAAATGACCTTGGAAGCTGCCTGCGGCATTCTTGAGTGTATCATGTCAGAGAAGGATTTTCAGGCTTCTTCAGAGTCCCGCGCCGAGGTGGAACGCCTGTACCTTGCAACCAGCGTCGAGGTGGCACTGATCACCGACCCTCGAACTCAAACTCTGGAGATAAGTGCCGACAGTGCAGGACGACGGTATCGAGCTGATCGGCCCCTACATCGAGGAAAAGGATCTCTCGGCGGTTAAAGAGGTTGCCGGGGGGGTGGCAGGGGTCGAGAATGTCCGGTACAGTCCCGGGTACGCACCAAGCCTTGAGGTGAACGGTCATTACGGAATCCGGAATCTAGGGATACAAATAGGACCATGTTTCAAAATGGGTTTTCCGCCGGCACAGAAGGAGCACGCAATGGATGAAGATACCTTTCGAGACCATGTTGCAGTGACTTTGGAGGCGATCCAGGTACTGCTTGGGCGCTCGTTGGAGGTCCAAGAGGAAGACGCGGAGATCGAAAAAGCGATTCGTGATCTGGAGAAAAAGCGCACCGAGACGACCTCGAATTTGCTGGAGTATACGGCTGTAACCAATACCCTCGCGGAAGAGCGAACCGGCATGGCAAAAGAACGGACCGCTCTTGTTCGCGAGCAAACACGCCTATCCACGAAATCCACAGAGCTTTCCGGCATTCGTACGGAGTTGTCTCGCGAAAGGAGCTCTCTGGCAAGTCAACGGACCGACCTGGCGGTATTGCGTACGGATCTGTCCCGCTCCAGGACAAGCCTTGCCGAGCAGCGCACTAAAATGGCCAACACCCGTACGGGGTTTTCGGAGAAACGCACCCATCTCGCGGGTACCCGGACGGTCCTTTCCAATATGCGCACAACGCTGGCTCGCGGGAGGACCCACCTGGCACTCATTCGCACCGGGTTGGCGTTTCTGTCCCTGAGCATCGCTTTTTTTCGCATGTTCGGCCTTTCCTGGTGGTCTATTTTCGACGGCGCCCTCGGCGTTGGGAGTGTGGTGATGACGGTGGCCGGGCTCGTTGGGTATATGCGATCCGCTCGCGCGGTGAAGTCCCTGGAAGGCCTGCTTCCGGTAGAGTAATGTGAGGGAAGGGGAACGCCCTTTATGTTTTTATATTTAACAACCACCCCTAAAAGGGGTGGAATAAAAGGTGACCCTAAAAGGGTAAGTTTTAGTGCCAGAGCTTGAGTTGTTCCATGCGCTTATCTTTTTCCAACTGCCATCTTACATATTTTCGAATCTTTTCTTCATCAAGGCCCACTGTACTCACACAGTATCCTTTGGCCCAAAAGTGTCTGCCCCAGTACCTTTTCTTGAGCTCCAGATGCCTGTCGAAAATCTTGATGGCACATTTCCCTTTCAGAAACCCTATGATGTCGGCTACCGCAAATTTAGGTGGAATACTATAGGACCAAGTGCACATGGTCCTCCAGAACGTTCATTTCCAGAATCTCCAGCCTTTTCCACTCGCATAGCTGGCTCATGATTTCCGTGACTGACTTTTGTACGGCTCCTTTCATAATCCTGAACCGATATTTCGGGCACCACACGACATTGCATTTACACTGCCAGATGGCATGTGCTAACCTCTTAAAATCACCCATTGAATACCTCCTTTTATCTTTAGGGTCACCCACCCAGATATTAAGGAGGTATTCATATTTAGTCACCACCATGTTACCCGCTTAGCATAGCTCGGACCCACCAGTAAAACTGGTGGATTATGGGGAAACCATTTAAATGGTCAAAACGGCTGTCTCTCGCCCACTGAGAACGCAAAGGGGGGAGATTTGCGAACTGCTGAAGAGAACTGCAAAGGCGATGTCTCACACGAAGCCGCGGAGATCACGGAAAAAGGCCATCTCTTCTGTAAGAGTGATCAAAACGGGTTAGGAATAAGGCCAGAAAGGGTCTAACCAGGTTTCGAGGAATTGTAGGTTAGCGGTGCAGAGGCGCGAACGGTTTGCCACCGGTTTAACCTTTCAAGGGCCAATCACCCTGATTTCTGTTCGGCACCCTCCTCTGCGGACCCTGCGGGCTCTGCGTGAGATAATGGGTTTTCAACGCACTTGCTATATTTGAGCAATTCGGATTGAGAGCACACGGAGCCAAGGGTTGGGGGTGGGCGGTGGGCTTGGTTGGAATCGGTGCGGGGATTCGATCCGGAATTTCATGGCGACCTGAGCGGTTCGTCAAACTTAACCGACTGCGTTTTGAGCGCCAGCAGAAAAGGCAGTCAGAGTGGAAGCTGTTAGGCGGCCTTTTTCTTAAGGGAGATGGTGAGAGGCTTTTGTTCTTTTAGACCACTTACTTTCAGAATGGAGAATCCAATAATATTGCCGTCCTCATCAACTTTTTCCATAATGGCATCGTTTTCGGTTTCCTTGAAGTAGCCTTTCTTCTTATCGAAAAGGACCTCGAGGTAGTCTCCTTCTTTATCATACCAAACATTTATTTCTTCTCCCATAATACCTCACCCCTCTTTACGCTATCAGTATAGTACGCCGTAATGATGAATTTGTCATCCGTTATTACCTTCACAGCAATACAGAGGAACTTGGAAAACACAGGTGTCGATGGATAATGTTTGTAAAATAGTTCTACCAATGCGTCTGTTCTTGATCTAATAATTCTGTCAGGTCGTGCAAGTGTCTCTGAAATACGCTCAAATTGACTCACCATTTCAGGATGAACGGACTGGATGTGGTCCAGCCTTTCTTCCGACAGGCGGATTGACCTATCTTGATTATCCCTGAACTTGTGCATTATTATTCTCCGCCCTGATCACGCTTGCGTGTGGCTTTGAGCTTACCACACCTGAAGTCGAGATGAAACCATTGCAGCCTTCCACTGGTAGTCACTGCTGTGGGGTACTCAAGCTGACCAAATCGGTTGTCTCACACGGAGGGCTGGAGTAATGTGGGCAAATGGAGATTTTAGATACGCACCGTAACATTGGGAATCGCTTCCCTCCAGAAAGTCAATCGACGGCTTCTGAGGGCTTTCAAAGGTGAATCCGAGGGAGCATTCATCAGCTTCGAGTCGCCCGCGGTCCTCTTCAAGGTCCTCTCGGGCAAGCGATGGGAGCTGATCGGGCATGACCGGCGCGGGGCCCATGACGATCCGTGAGGCAGCACGCCGGCTCGGGAGGGACGTGAAGGCAGTGCATGGCGATGTGCACGCGCTCCTTAATGCCGGTATACTCCAAAAGACCGACAAAGGACAAATCGTCCTCCCGTTCGATGCTGTGCATGTGGATTTCATGCTGCAAGCCGCCTGACCGCCTCGAAGCATCAAAGGGTGTGGCAAAACAGTTGTCTCTCGCAAAGATCGCTAAGAACGCAGAGAAGCCGTGACTAAATTCGAAGCACGAACTGATGAAGAAAACACCGAAGGCGATTTTTCACACGGAGCCACGGGGGTCACGGAGAAAAAATTGATGATGTTGGGTACTTGGAGGCAGGATGCCGGTGTGCTTAACCATTCCCTGCGGCCTGCCGTATGGGTTGGGCCGTGAGATATTCGTTCATGGCCTTTGCGGCCTTTCTGCCGTCGCCCATGGCCTTGATCACGTTGGCGCCCCATCCTGCGATGTCTCCGCCTGCGTAGACTCCTTCCCTGGTAGTCGCCATGGTTTCCTTATCCGTCACGATGTAGCCCCATCGGTTCACGTCGATTCCCTTGGTTGAGTCAAGAAGAAGCGGGTTGGGTTTCCCACCGATCGCCACAATCACCGTGTCCACCTCCTTGACATGCTCGGAGCCCTCGATGGGGACCGGTCGACGTCTCCCGCCCCGGTCCGGTTCTGCAAGCCGCGCGTGTCAAGAAGCTCGATAGCGCTGACGCGCACCGAAGCGTCCCCCAGCGGGCAAGCGGGACGCTCTTTTAAAATTTAGCAATCTATCTTTCAAGTGAACAGCCACCCTCTTTTGCGATTGATTCTCCCCTCTTCACCGAAAATCCGACGCCGGCTAACCCATCTCCAATTTCTTAGCCAGCACTGTATGAGACATGCTCAATTCCCTAGCTGGCGCCCCCCCCTGGCCGGCAAAGTCTTTCGTATTTCCGATAGAAGAAAAAACCGGCCGCGACAAGGCCCACCGCCGGGGCCATGAAAATATAGATATAGTCATATCCCTTGCGGCGCGCGGTTTTATCGGGCGGATTCATCTGAGACCGTCCTAGATCGCATAGGCGACGCGGTTCCGGCCTCCGGATTTGGCCTGATAAAGCGCCGCGTCCGCTGCGGCGATCAAGGCATCCACGGTGCTTCGGCCCGTTCCCGGTGCCACTCCGATACTGACCGTCAACGAAACAGGTCCCGCTTTCGTCGAGATCTCGGCCTCGGCAACCCGGGCGCACAACTGCTCGTAAAGGCTCTCACCGATATCTCCCACGGACCCCGGGGCGATCACGAGAAACTCCTCTCCGCCGTATCGGCCGAGGCTGTCATAGCCCCTCAGCCGGTCTTGAATGCGCAGAGTGAAAGCGACCAAGGCTTCGTCTCCGGCCTGGTGACCGTAGGTGTCGTTGATCTTCTTGAAATGGTCAATGTCGCACATGCCGACGCTGAGACTTCCGTTTTCTCGTTTCGCTCGCGAAAGCTCCGCGCTGAGCCTGTCCAGGATGGCCCGGCGGTTGAAAACGCCGGTCAGGGCATCGTGCGTCGCCTGGTGGGCCAGGGCGTCCTGCGTCTCCAGCAGACTGGACTGCAACTCCAGCATGCGTCGACCCACCCGGATCCTGGCCTGCAGTTCCTCGTTGTCATAAGGTTTGGAGACATAATCATTAGCTCCAGCTTCCAAGCCCTGAACGATGTCGCCTTTCTCGCTCCGTGCGGTCAGGAGGATGACATAGGGCGGATTGCGCGAGTCACTCGCCCTCAAGCGGCGACAGACCTCCAGCCCATCCATTCCGGGCATGTTCCAATCGAGCAGGACAAGTTCTGGAGAATCGGGCCGCTGCAGCACCTCCCACGCCGCCGCACCGTCTTCCGTGGCGACGGGATCGAAACCCCACTTTTTCACAATCGCGGTCAGGATGTTCCGCGAAGTGAGGTCGTCTTCGGCGATCAGGATTCTCATGCTCTCCCCTCCTGCACGCGCGATTTGAACAGCTCAAACTGCCGCTCTAGTTCGGGCAGGAGGGCGGCGATCTCTTCCGGCCGCCCAGCCTTGCCCGCGTTCTCAATCTCGCCAGCCACGGCGCTCAGGGCCATGCCGCCCACATTGGCCGCTGCGCCCTTGATCGAGTGAGCCTGATTTCCAGCCGATCCCGCGACGCCCCCGTCAATGAACGTCCGTGAGCATGCCCATTTGCTTGGCCAGGTCTTCCAGGAAGCCTGCGATGATGTCGCCGGCCAATTCCTCGTCGCCCATGAGCCGATCCAGAAGCGCTTGCCGGTCGAAAACGGCCGGACCTTCGCGGTGTTGAAATTTCACTGCCTGGCGCAAGGGTTGCAGACGGTTGTTCTTCGACTTTTATCCACCCATTTATGGAGCGCCTCTGCCAAGGCCTGAGGCGCAATCGGTTTGGATATATAATCGTCCATGCCCGCCTCGAGGCAGAGCTCGCGGTCCCCCTTCAGGGCGTGGGCGGTCATGGCGATGATAGGAATCCTCGGGTTCGGGACTCCGGTCTTTCCGGAGCGAATGGCTCGGGTCGCCTCCAGACCGTCCATCAAGGGCATCTGCACATCCATGAATACGATATCATAGGGACCCGTCTCCAGGGCTTGGATAGCTTCACGGCCATTGACCGCGGTGTCCGCGTTGAAGCCGAGTTTCGCCAGCACCCCCAAGGCCACTTGCTGATTGGTGGCGTTGTCTTCGACCAGCAGGATGCGAACCTTACGCCTGCGGGCCTCATGGAGTATATGGCGCGTGACGAGGGCAATTCCGGAGCCTTGGCCGGCGTATCGTCGACGCTGAGGACCATGGCCAGGCATTCGTACAACTGGGATTGCTTGACCGGTTTGGTCAGATAGGCGGAAAAACCGATGTCTTTGAGTCGCTTGGCGTCGCCACGTATGCCGAAGGAGCTCATCATCACCAGGTGCGTGTCGCGCAATCCCTGGTCAGCCTTGATCGCTCTGCCCAGGGATTCTCCGTCTGTTTCCGGCATCTGCATGTCCGTGATCACGACGCGGAAGGGGTCGCCTTCGGCGCGGGCGGCGCGCAGCATGTCAACCGCCTGGCGGCATTCTCGGCCTCCGCGTGGCGGACGCCCCACGATGCCAGTTGCTCGGCGAGAACCAGGCGATTCGTGGCGTTGTCATCCACGACGAGGATCCGCACACCGCGGAGGTCGGCTGGCGGCCTCCCCTTAAGTCTTTCGCGGCGGGGCTGCCTGCCAAAAACGGCGGTGAACCAAAAAGTGGATCCCCGGCCCTCGACGCTTTCGACGCCGACTTCTCCGCCCATAAGCTCGGCCAGGCGCTTAACAATGGCCAGTCCCAGCCCCGTGCCGCCGAACCGACGCGTCGTCGAGGCGTCCACTTGCTGGAAGGCGGAGAACAGGAGTCCGATCCGATCCTGGGGAATGCCAATGCCCGTGTCCTTCACCTCGAACACGGACTTTGATTCGGCCATCGATTTCGGAATCCAACCGCGACATCGACCGAGATTTCGCCCCGGGCGGTGAACTTGACGGCGTTGCTGCCCAGGTTGATCAGAATCTGGCGCAGCCGCCCGGGATCGCCCCGGACGAAGGTGTGCACTTCGGGATCGATGCGGCAGATGAACTCCAGCTCCTTTTCATGGGCGCTCACGGCCAGCAGCTCCGCCACGTCCTCCAACGTCGCGCGAAGGTCAAAGTCCAGTTCCTCCAGTTCCACCTTGTCCGCCTCGATTTTTGAGAAATCCAGGATGTCATTGATGACACTCAGCAGCGCTTCGCCGCTTGAGCGCACCGTCTCGGCGTAGCGACGCTGTTCCTCGGACAGATCGGTCTCCATCAGCAGCCCGGTCATGCCGATGACCCCGTTCATGGGCGTGCGGATTTCGTGGCTCATATTGGCCAGGAACTGACCCTTCGCGATGCTGGCCGCTTCGGCTTTGAGGGTCATCTGGTCGGCCCGCTTGATGGAAGCCTCGAGTTGGACATTGGTTTGTTCCAGTTTCTCCATCGCCTGGCGCAAACTCTCCTCGGCTGCCGCTTGCCGCACAACGAAACAAACGGCGTTGCTCAGCATTATCAGCTTGGCGTCCTCCCCGGCCGAAATGGGGTGATCGGCAAACAGAGCCAGAACCCCCTGTGTCTCAGCGCCGGGAATCTGGAGCCGATAGCCCGCGAAGGACACAAGTCCCAACTCGCGCGCCCATTCATGGTTGTGAATGTGCGGGTCGTTGGCCACGTCGTTGGTAAGAAACCGGACTTCCTGGCCCGACGCGATTCGTCCGATCTTGTAGCAGTCGAACGGAACGCGGCGGTGGTCTTTGCCGTCAATGTGGGTGTAACGGCCCGAACTCGCCAGCAGATGCAGGCAGCGGTCACGGAAGTAGCACACGTGTGGCCCTTCCCGCACTTGGGCATGAATGCATCCGTGTTCGCATAGATCGCCGGGCCGAATCACCCATATCCGGCAGAAATCGGCCTCAAAGATCCGGACGATTCCGTCCGTGACGATCTTGAGTTTGGCGTCAAGCGGGGCCTCCGCAAGAAGGGAGTGCTGAAGCTCGTTGATGCTCTGTTGCCGATGGAGGATTGTCATCCGTTCCTCCTCCGCCCTCTTATGCGCGGTGATATCGCGAAAATACCAGACACGTCCGTAGTACTTACCGTCTCCCCCAGTGATCGGTGCGGAATACCGATCGATTATCCTTCCATCTTTTAGCTCTATTTCATCGCGACTCTTCTCGTCGCGGTTCTTGAACAGATATTGGACCCGGGCAAGAAATGCTTCTGGATCCTTGACTTGGTCAACAGCTGATTGGAGCAGGGGCGCATGCCGACGGGCGCTCACGATCTGCGGGGAGAGCCGCCATATGTCAATGTATCGTTGATTGTGGGAGATGATTTGATCGTTCTCGCCCACCACTAGGATGGCATCGAGCGAAACCTCCTCCTGAGTCATGAGGATCGTGTTTTTGAATTCTATTTCCTCATGTGCTGCCGTGCGATCGGAAATCTCGCGTTCGAGTTCTTCATTGGTCCTCGATAGATCTTCCGTTCTTTGTTCAACCAGAACTTCCAACTTATCATGGGCCCCTTGTAACGCATCCTCCGCTCGCCTGCGCTCTATGGCCCAAATGCGCGCAGCCCTAACAGCAAGAAACCAGGTCGTCAATAACACCAGAGTAGCCATTAAACTTACAGCCGAGAATCCAAGAGATAGAAAGTGAACGTGTAGAATATCATTTCTAATAAGATTATTTGCCACATTGGTAATTTTTTTAATGCTGCCCGCGTAATTCTCTTTCAATCGCATATATTCAGCGCTGGTCAGCAGTGTCATAGCCTGCTGCCGTTTGCCCTGATGCGTCCACGCGAAGGCCTGCCGTTCCATTTTCACCAGCGCGAGGTTCGCTTCATCGGTCTCGTCTATAAACCGTGCAATTTCCGCTTGCGGGAGCACGGCTCTTACCTCATTGATCACCATTGTCAGTTGTGGATCGAATTGGTCATATCTCTTCTCGTAACTAAAATCTCCCGTTGCCGCAGCCATGCGTGCCGACATAGTCAGAACCTCGTCGAGCAGCATGATTCGGCCGACAGCCTCGGTCAGGGCTATATGCTTTCTGGATATCTCATCAAAGGACTGATGCAGCCGCCACGACTGCCACCCGCTGAAAACGGTGATCAACAGGCTGAACACAAATATGGCTGCGAAAAACCGTAACGGAAAGGCTTGCTTGTTTGAGAGACGTTGCTGAGTCGGCGTGATGCTGTTCATATCAAAACTCCCCTTTCATAACCCTTGAGCACCGGATATCCGGACGCAACGATTCACAGCGCAACGTCCGCGGGGATGAGTCGGCTAGAATTCGTCGGTTTGCGGGGGGATATGCTGGCATGAATCGCGGCCCGCCCATTTTTCCACCCATTCAAGTATGGTGGCTATGTATGGAGGTGTCACCACCGGTCTAAAGTGGACCCACCCAACGGCGAAAAATGGACCCACATGATCGGTACTACGGACAACAGCATAAATCTTCAGTGGACCCACCTTCTATGGCGTGACGTTATCACGGTTAAAAAATGACTTGACAGCGTTCTGATTTCACAGTTAGATGCTGGCATATGCGGGAAGGAATTGAGTTGCCACGTCGCAACTTTTTATTAAGTTGACCTCCGCATCATAGTTTTTTCTTCCAAGATTTCTATAAGTTATGTTCCAATTGGATGTTTCTCCCGCACCCATTCGCGATGTTCAAGGTCGTACTTGAACGGTCTTTTCAAGCTCCTCTCGATAAGTTCTTTTATTGATCTCCAACTTGCGCCGCCTCAGGGCATTGGCAGTGCTGATCAGGATCTGGCTGGGCTCAAAGGGCTTGATCACATATCCATAGACGCCAACTTCCAGAGCGGTCGCGGCCTCCTGGGGATCATCGATGCCCGTAACCATAAGGATGCCTGTGTCGCGGTGTGATTTCCTGACATCACGGGTCAGACTCAAGCCCGACTCTCCCGGCATCCGAATGTCACAAAGAAGGAGATCGAATTCCTGCTTTCCGAGATATGCCCGCACCTCCGAAGCATCGGGAGCAAGGGTGCACACGTAGCCGTTCTTCTCAAGCAACTGTTTGAGCAGGGCTCGGACGGATGGCTCATCATCGACAATCAGGATTCTTGCAGGCCCCACGGCGTCAGGGTCTCCACGCTTTGTATGAAGTGGTCAAAACCATGTCTCTTAGACCGTCTCATCAATAATGACGGGTCTACCCGGAAGGAGTTTTATGGGGATCTCTCTGATGACCTGGCCTGTCCGTTTCTGAATCACCCGCATCATGATGTCGCCGCTCATTTCACGCGGTTCGAATTCCAGTCGGATTTCCCCCTTGGCAAGAACCCTGTCGATGCTCTCACCAATCCTCTGATCAACATCCCGTTGCCTTTCTCGAAACCAATCCAACACGTTTTCCCGTGAGCTCACTGGGGAATTGGAACTTCCTGAATGGATTGGCGTGCGATCATAGGCAACGCCATTTCCTTGATAAGCTGAGACACCGCCACCGTTGATTATGGATACCATTTCCTTTACCCTTCCTCCGTCCCTTTCCGGAGCAAAGGAAAACCCGTTCAGATGCGTTTCTGATAGTTTTATCGGAAGGAGGTGATGAGCAGAAGAGATTGATAGATCAGTCAGAAATCAGTGATACGAAATCACTGCTATCGGATGGACTGGAGGAAGGTGTGGAGGTTCATTTTGATTTTGATCAGACCGAACTTGCTCCTTATCTTGAACCTGTGGGACATGACCGTATTGATAGAAAGGTTCAGAACAGCGGCAATCTCTTTTGTGGTCTTTCCCTGCTTTATCAGGTTGGCCACCTGGATTTCGGTTGGGGAGAGGCCCAGATAGGCCGAGGAGATTTCCTTTATGAACGGAGAGACGATATCCCTGATATTGGACTCAATGATTTGGAGGTAACGGACTTGTTCATCATTTAACGGGCTGTCCTTTAATTTCTCCAGGTAGGGTCTGACAACCCCCATAAGCTATCGCCTCTATGTATGCAGATCTGCCGTGGGATAAGGGATAAAGCACTCCTGATCAGCTCTGGCCGAGGAATTGGTTCCGAAAACAGACCGAGCTGCTTTTCATTGTGCCCAGGCACTTGTAACTGGAGAATCCACCAGAGGGTATTTCCATCTTCCATAATATCCACCTTTTACGTAGAGCTATGATATGTCTCTAAGCATTTGCACTCCGCCGCATTCATCTCCAGACCGAAGGGGCTGCTCACTGGCGGCCGCGCTTTTGCGGCGTCCACTGCAACAGCAATGTTCAAGTAAGCCGCTACGCGGCAGATCAATAATCCCACCTTAGATGACATCATTCCAGCAGCGCTGGTAAGTTGCAGAGCTCTCTATTTCATTATAAATCTCCAAAGACAACTTTATCAACCTTTAGCAAAGGAAAGGAGATTTACGATGAAAGACTATTACGAAAAGTCCATGAGAGCCCTGCAACTTGCCGGCATGAGCGAGCGTACGCAAGAATGCTATACCCGCTCACTTCGACAAATGGTCGATTTTTACGACTAGACTCCCGATAAAATCTCCGAGCAGGAGCTTCAAGACTATTTCCTGCACAGAAAGCGAGGCAAATCCAGGATGTTTTCCGCGATCAGGCCCCCTTCGAGAAGCATGCGGGCTTCTTCGGCCGTCTGGTGCCAACTGACCAGCCAGTTGATGACCTTGCGGGAGAACTCATCGAGGAGCAGGTACAGATAAAGAAACAGCCCTTTTTCATAGGTCAGCAGGTAGCTGATATCCCAGCACCAGCGCTGATTTGCTCCAGTGATCTCCTTACGCACCGGAGGCAGGCTTCGCCCATTATGGGGACCACTGGGGCCCCTCATAGTCATGAGGCCTTCTGAGGACATGATCCGGTACACTGAAGAAAACGACATGAAAAACAGCCCCTCGTCCCAGGCGGTGACGGCCAGCGTCCTGTGGGAGAGATCAGCGTACGACTCCTCCCTGGCAGCAGCCACCACAGCCACCCGCTCCTCCTCAAGAAGTCTGTGGCAGGGCTTGGTAGGCCCAGGCTGGCCGTTGCCAAGGCCCTGGCCTCGATTACGTGCTGAGGCCCATCTGGTGACCCTCCTGCGGCTGATCGGCCACATGGCACAGGCTCGGCTTCTGGTGATTCTCTGTTCCCTGGCCTCCTCGATGGTCACCAGGATGGCGACCTTCTTTTCCTCCTCCAGCCAGGTGCCCTTCATCTCTCCCACGAGCCCCCATTCGTTTTTTTTCGAAGAATCGCCAGTTCCACGGCCATTTCGGCCATCACCCGTTCCTTCTCCTCCAACTCTTTTTTCAGTCGGGCATACTCACTGTCCGACACGGTTTTCTTCCGTTTTCCGGGCCGATCGCCCAACCGTTCAAGGGCCCCTTCCTGCACCTTCTTCTGGATCCTGGCAAGATCCGTTGAATAAAGCTCTTCACGGCGCAGCAGGTCCCCCACGGGAACCTGGCCCCGCTGGGCCTCCAAGAATACCTGGTATTTCTTCTCAGGGGAGAGCAACCGCCGTTTCCCTCTCCCTGAATTTCCAGCATATGAAGACGGTTGGTTTTTGTCGATTTCGCTCATGGCACGCTCCTTGTGTTTAAATTTCAACAGAAGCTTGTTCAGGGCGGAAACGATGGAAGCACGCGTAAACGGGGAAAACCGGAAGCGCCTATTTTCAGGGATCCAGCCAACCGGGAAAATCCACGTCGGCAATTATCTGGGCGCGATCCGGCAGTGGGCCACGTTGCAGGAAAGATTTGAGAGTCTTTTTTGCATCGTAGATCTGCATGCCATCACCGTGTATCAGGAGCCGAGGGATCTCCGGACGAAAACCATGGAGACCGCAGCCGTGCTCCTCGCTTCAGGGATCGACCCTGGGAAGGCGGTCCTGTTTGTACAGTCAAGGGTGAGCGCGCATGCGGAGCTTGCCTGGATCTTGAACTGCGTCACCCCATATGGCTGGATGCACCGCATGACCCAGTTCAAAGAGAAATCCACGGCGGAAATGGGAAACTTCACGGTGGGTCTTTTCGACTATCCGGCCCTGATGGCCGCGGACATCCTGCTCTACGAGACCCATGCGGTGCCTGTGGGCGAAGACCAGAAACAGCACCTGGAGCTTGCAAGGGATTTGGCCCAACGTTTCAACGGGATCTATGGCGATACCTTCAGGATTCCGGAGCCGTTGATTCCAGTGGTCGGCGCCCGGATCATGGGGCTTGACGACCCCACCCGAAAGATGAGCAAGAGCCGGACAGCCAGCGGGCACGCGCTCTATCTGCTCGATCCGCCTGACGAGGTGCGGGCCAAGATCGGAAAGGCAAAAACCGACACCCGACGGGAGATCCGCTTTGACGAAAACCGGGCCGGCATCAACAACCTTTTGATGCTTTACCATCTTTTCACAGGCGAGCCGAAAGAACGCATCGAATCCCGCTTTGCGGGCAAGGGTTATGCGGACTTCAAAAAGGAGCTCACGGAAGTCATCATCGAGCACCTCAAGCCTATTCAGGCCCGTTTCAGCGCCATCATGGAGGACAGGACCTACCTCGAAACGCTGCTCGATAAGGGGGCTGAAAGCGCCCGGGCGATGGCAGGGAAAATCCTCCAAAAGGTGAAACGAAGGATAGGTCTTTCGTGACGAAGGGGATGCGTGTTGATTGACGATGATCCCGGGCGTACTTAAACAGATTATAAAAGGCCGCGAAAGAGCGGAGAGGAGGTGAGATCCATGAGAGGTTGTGAAATTCCGACAGGGTCCGCACTGCCAAACCCTGTGTATCTGCATATGGAGCTCCCTGATTTCGAGGGCGCGTTGAGGGTGGCTAAAGACACGGCAAGGTCCTATTACACCGGCCCGATGCTTTTGAGCTGGTATGACCGCGCAAAGGGCATGTACTCCCCCCACGAAGCGGAATGCTGTGCGGAGGGGAAGCCCAGCTGGGTCACTTACGCCAAGTCGCGGGGCGGCAATTTGACCGTGGATGTCAACCATGAGGATTACGTGTTCATCTTCAGGGGCAAGCAAAGCCATGAAGGAAACGAGTGATCGTCCCGCGGTGAAAACCTATACGTGAGCCTCATCCCTGCGAAAGGGATGAGGTCTCTGCCTAAGGACTGTAGCCTTTCATACATTTGGATGTGCTCTTTCTACATATGCCTTCATGAACCCCTGGCCTGTTAATGCCAAAGATGATACCATCCGTTTCACATGGCTCCGCAGTGACGGGTGGGAAGGCATGTCAACCATCAAGGTGTCTGACCGACAGGATCGAAATGAGGCTTTATGCCTCATGACGGATAAGGCAGGAGGGCAGGATGGCGAGAAAATCTCTTTTTTTGGCTGTTTTGGGTCTGTTGCTTGGGTGTTTGGGAGGTGGTGTCGCTTGGGCGGGCTTGCGGGTCAACCAGAAGGCCGTCTCCGCAGAGATGATCGCGGCCGAGGCTAACCCACCCTCGTCCCAAGAGTCGAAGGAGGAGTATCGGAAACTGGAGGACGAGCTCAAGAGACTCGTCGATGAGTTAAAGCGTCTGGAAAAGAATATGGAGGACAAGGTCCAGAATGAGATCATCCCCTTTCTGAGAAGGGAGATCGAGAAGATCAGGGAACGCATCCGTCGCTTCCGCATGGACGAAAAGCCACCGGAAAGTGAGCGCCCCATCAGGACATGACGATGGATGAATGTTGGCGTCCGCCCAGATCATTCGTCATGCCCTCTGCAGATTAACGTTCTACCTTTCAGCGCTTCAACTCGTTTAGCATCAGAATGATCTTGTTCGCGGGGACGGCAAATCCGATGCTCTGGGCGTTTTGCACCACCGCCAGATTGATCCCGACCAGTTCGCCATCCAGATTCAGGAGGGCGCCGCCGCTGTTCCCAGGGTTGATCGAGGCATCGGTCTGGAGCAAACCGCTGCACACATACCCGCACTGCTGGCTTGCAAAGGCCCGGTTGATCCCGCTCAGTACACCCACCGTGACGGAATTTTCGAGACCGAACGGGTTCCCGATCGCAATGACCGTTTCCCCGATCATGACTTTGCCGGTATCTGCAAAACGCAGCGGTTTGATGGACCCTGGCAGTGCGATCTTGATGACGGCGAGGTCATCTTCCGGGTCGACCTTCATGACCGACGCCCCAAGCTCGGTCCCGTCCAGCAGGACCACGGAGATGTTGCTCGCCCTTTGGACCACATGAGCGTTGGTGACGATGAGGCCGTCCCCATTCACGATCACACCCGAGCCCAGGCTCTTGCTCCGAAGCGTCCCCTCCGAATAGTCCTCCCCATAGTATTGTTTGAAGAGGAGGTCCAACTGCTCGCCGTAGACGCCCCATTCCGGCAACTCCTTCAGGTCAATAATCGTCTCGGTCCTGATGTTGACCACGTTTGGGGCGTACACCTGGATGACCTTCACGACCGGGGTCTCCCGATGACTGGTCGTGGTGCAGTCTGTGGCCAAAAGCAGGCCGGTCAACAGAAAGAAGCCCAAGGTCCTCATTTTGGGTGATTTCGCATTCTTGGATGTCCACAAAGATGTTGTCTCCATATCAGACTCCGTTCATTTTCCTTTTCGGGCGCCAAGGCGAGGGCCGCCAGAATACCGCTTTTCGCTGTCCTCAAACGGTTTGGCTCAAGAGAAAATCGATGGCCCCCTCGAGATGGATGAGGGTGCTGCACTGTCTAACCAGCGTGCAATAGGGTTGATAGCGATGCATCTCGGAATCCCCCGTGCCATAGAAGCTGGGCGGCTCCGTGTTGAGCCAGACGACTCGCCTGCTTCGCTCCCTGATCGTTCGGAGAATCGCGGTCTCAGGATTTCCATAGTTGTTCCTCGCATCCCCGAGGATGAGAACCGTCGTCCGCTTGGTCAAATGCGTCAGCCCCTTTTCCGTGAAATCCCGAAATGCCTGTCCGTAGTCCGTCCGTCCGAAGAAGACCCCCAGCCCCACGCCCCCCTTGAGGACCTCAAGGGCCTTTTCGACAGGATATGCATCGAACACATGGCTCACGTCCACGAGGTTCGAGCAGAAGACGTAGGAGCGGATTCGGTCGATGACCTCGTTCAAGCTGTACAAGAAGAGCAGCATGAACCGGGACGCCGCTTCAACGGAGCGGCTGACGTCGCAGAGCACGGCCAGTTCGGGTTTTGCGCGTTTCTTACGTTTCCATTTCGGTTCAAAAATGACGCCCTGATAGGCCAGGTTCCCTCTCAGGGTCCGCTTGAAGTCAAGCCAGCCCCTCCGCGAAGCCGCTCTCCTTCGCGAGTGTTTGTCTTTCAAGCGCCTGACCATTTTCTGGACAATCGGTCTCATGGCCTCAAAATCCCTCTGTTCCAGTTGGGAAAGGCTGGCGGATTTCAAGTACCGCTCCATAATCCCCTGCTCGGCAGCCTGGCCGAAAAGACCGTATTGCCGGTCCACGTAATCCCTAGCCCTCTCAAAGAGGCGACGCCGCTCCTCCGATAGCGACGCTGCCTGGTCAAGGGCCGCCGAATCCTCGCCGGTGTTGAGCCGTTCGATGTCTTGATCCAGACCTTCGAGCCCCATCGCTTTCAGTATCCTTTGAGCGTAGAGGCCCTTCTGGGTGAAAAAGCGGAGGGTGGACATGCCCACTTCTCTGGCGGCCATCGCCATGCTAAGTGAAATCCCCGTCCGGTCGCCCGACAGGATCATTTGTGTGAGCGGCGTTGCCGAATCAGGGGGACCCGCCTGTTTGGAGAAGCTCGTTGGGCCTTCAACATTCCCCAATTCCTCTAAAGCAAAGAAACGCTCAAAACACCTGTCAAACAACGCCTTTTCAATCGGCGACTTGGCGAGAGTCGCTGCCAGGGCATCCCTGAAAAGTCCGCGTTGGCCATACCCGATCAGGGCAACGCCCTTCATGGCGTCCATGGTCTCGGAGACCGATATCCGGACACCCGAGCCGCGGAGCACTTGAATGAATTCCTGAAGGATCCCTTCCATCGAATCATCTCGCAACAGCCAAGGTTCTCTTCACCGCCGGCTTCCCAGCCCGTCGATCACCGCCACGACTTCACCGTCAGAAAGAGGATCAGGCCAAATATCTCCAATCGACCGAGAAGCATGGTCGCGGAGAGAACCCACTTGCCGGCATCCGGAATTTGGCTGAAATTGCTCATGGAGCCCACGACCCCGAACCCCGGCCCTACATTCCCCATGGCAGTGGCCGATCCCGTGAATGCCGTAAGCAAATCCACGTCAAAGGCAGTGAGCGCTACGGTGGACAGAAAAACAATCAGCATATAGAGAGCGATATACAAAAGATTTGTCTCAAGGATCTCGCCATCCAGCAACAACCCATCCAGCTTGGGCGTAATGACAGCGCGAGGATGCCTGATCTTGCTAATCCTCTTCACAAACGACTTCCAAAAGATCACCATCCGGTCCGTCTTGATGCCGCCCGACGTCGAACCGGCACAAGCACACTGTAGGGTAAAGAATATGAGAATGAGCTGCGCGAGCGGAGGCCAAACGTTCGTGTCAGCCGTGGCAAACCCCGTGGACGTTCCGAGCGAAATGACCTGAAATGCCGCATATCGAAGCGCCTCCGCCCAATGGGGATATTGCTTGGCATGGACGCTCCACGCAGTCACAAGCACGCCGGCAACGAGGGCGGACAAATAGTAACGCACGACGACCGATTCCCAGAGATCACGGAGTCTTCCTTGAAAGACCAGGAAGAGAAGCCCAAAGTGCATACCTGACAAGACCATGAACACCATGATCACCACTTCCACGGCGACACTGTTGTAATAGGCCACGCTCAAATTCTTTGGCGAGAACCCACCTGTCGCCACGGTTGCAAAGGCATGCGTGATCGCATCGAAAAGGTCCATCCCGCAGAAAAGAAGCCCCACTGTCTCTGCCAGGGTCAAGCCCACATACACAAAGACCAGGATCTGCAGCGTCCTTTGGGTCCTGTAGTGAAAATTTTCTGCTGCGAGGCTCGTCATCTCAGTTCGGTAAAGGACCAAACCGGCCTTACCCATGGTGGGTATCAACGCCAGCACGAATATGATGATTCCGATCCCGCCGATCCAGTGAGTGGAAGCGCGCCAAAAGAGAAGCCCGGGCGGGACCGCCTCGATATTGGTAAGAATAGAGGATCCGGTGGTTGTAAAGCCCGATACACTCTCAAACCAGGCATTGGTAAACGTGAACTCACCCCCCCAGAGGATATAGGGAATGGTACCCACGAGGCAGGCAAGAAGCCAACTGGCAACCACGATGGTCAAACCTTCCCTGTTGGAGATCTCTTTGGTTGGCGGCACAAAAAAGATTGGGAAAAGCCCCAAAAGGGCTGAAATCATCCCACTGTAGAGGAGGGAAAACAGGGCCGTGTCGGACTCGAGTGCGGAAACGCCACAGGACAGAAACAGAAAAACGGCATTGAGGAGCAGCACGAGTCCTGTGTATCTGAAGACGATGTATGGACGCATGGACCTTACTGTTCCTGTTTCATCGTGGCCAGGAGCTCGCGAATGGAGGACATGAGTCGATTCAATTCGTCGTCGGTCTCGATCTGGACATCCACGGCCTGCCCCGTTCTCAGGAACCCTTGGATCCCCTTCGTAATTCGAATGATCGGGCTGACTACGTAATGATTAATGAGGTAGCTGAACACGATGGAAAATACGAGAGATGCGATGACAGCCACGATCCCTGGCATAACGGCCCGGTGTGCCCGGCTCTGGAGATCCATGGCCGTGTTATACATGGTCCGGTCATTGAGGGTCATAAGATATTCGACCTCGGATTTCACCCCGAGAAAGGCGGGGTGGACGTGTTCAAAATACCAGTCCAGGTCTCGTTCCAGGTCGGTGCCTACGATGGGCTGTCCCCAGAGATCCCTGTACCGCTTGTAGGCTTCGTGAATCTTTTGCACAGAGCCGCTTTCCCCGGGAATCGTGACGTTTTTCTTAGCCGCCGCAAGACCTTCCGAAAACGAGGTCTCTGCGGCGTTAAGGATCTCCCGGCCTTCTCTCCTGTTTCCGGAGAGCAGCAACAAGAGTGCACTGTCCTCCCGTTCCAGGGCCTCTGTCATAATCCTTGCCGCGGAAATGGACTTGTAGTTTTCATCCAAGAGGCCTTTGATCGAGGTCCCCATGGCGGTCAGCTCATAGATCGACCACACCCCGGCAACGCACAGCATCATTGCAAGGATCAGGAAACCGGACAGAATCTTGAAACGTATACCCATGTTTTCCTCACGGGCCACCGGAATGCGTGGCTCGCTATCTCCCTTTTACCGCCTTTTCCAGCTCGACAGCGAGACAATCCTTGACCATTTCGATGTCGCCTTCAAATTTCAAAAAGACGTTCAGCGTATCCCTGACGAGATCAAATGTGAGCTTATCCGCATGGAGAAGCATCAGGGCCTTTGCCCAATCGATCGTTTCGCTCACCGATGGAAGCTTCTTCAAATCCATTTTTCTGAGCTGCTGGATGAACGAAACCAACTGGGTCCTCAGGGTCTCCGAAAGATCGGGGACCCGGACCTTCAGGATCGCCTTTTCGAGCGGACCATCGGGAAAAGGGATAAAAAGGTGCAGGCAGCGACGTTTTAGGGCCTCGCTCATCTCGCGCGTGTTGTTGCTGGTCAAAAAGACGAAGGGTTTCCTCACGGCCTTGATGGTCCCAACCTCCGGAACGGAGATCTGATAGTCCGAGAGGACCTCCAGCAAAAAGGCCTCGAATTCCTCGTCGGCCCGGTCTACCTCGTCAATGAGCAGGACCGCACCCTCCCTTTCCCGGATGGCCTTCAGCAAGGGCCTCGGCTCGATGAAGTCCATGGAAAAAAACAGGTCGTCATGCTGGTGGAGCCGGGAGACGGCGGCAGCCAACCCCTTTTCGTCTGCCAGCACCTCGTTTAACCGCTCCCGGAGGATCTGGGTGTAGAGGAGCTGTTTTCCGTATTTCCACTCATAGAGGGCCTTTGATTCGTCGAGCCCTTCGTAACACTGCAGGCGAATCATGGGGAGGCTCAGGTAGACCGCCATGGTCTTGGCGAGCTCCGTCTTCCCCACCCCGGCAGGCCCCTCGATGAGCACGGGTTTTTCGAGATGGCCTGCCAGGTAAAGGGTCGTGGCAATACGGCGGCTGCATACATAGCCCAGCGCTTCAAACCCATCCTCGATCCTTTCGATGGACGGGAAAAAACATGCGAGTTGCGCAACCATGGAGACCCTTTCAGGCGGTCAGGGGCGCGTCATTTAAAAGACTTTCGCGGTGAGTCTGGTGATCTCGAATGGCCCACTGAAAGCCATCATCCTAAAGCAACCTGTTGAAGTCAAAGGATTCCTCAACCGGCTTCGCCGGTCTCGTGCACCCGCCACATGTCCTCGTCCGTATAGCAGCGTTCGCTCTCGTCGGGGTGCATGGCATCCTGTTCCAGTCTCCTCCGATCGTAAGGCTGATTGAGCACCTCGTCGTAGTACTCGTGCTGGATCAGGAGGTTCATGATCTGGCTGGTCCCGGTCCATATGAGGGCGAGCCTCGTGTCTCTCAGAACCCTCTCGATAGGGTAGACGTCCGTATAGCCGATCCCGCCCATGATCTGCATGGCGTTGTTCACCACGTTCCAGGCGGACTCGGTGGCGAACCGCTTGGCCTCGCTGACGATCCGCCGCACGTTGGCGTGGTTCTCATCCGCAGCCCGGGCCGCCATGTAGGTCAGCGCCTGGGCCGCATCCAGTTGCGTGATGGCGTCAGCCACGATGAAGCTCACGCCCTGGAAATCACGGACGGGACGATTGAAGGCCTTGCGCCGGTTTGAATACCTCACGGCCAGGTCCAGTGCGCCCCAAACCCCCAGACAACCGGCGGCTGATGTTAGCCGCTCCGGGATCATCATCTGGTTGAAGCATGCCGCCCCCCCGTGAAGCTCCCCCAAGAGATTCTCCTTTGGGACCCTGACGTTCCTGAAGACGAGCCGCCCCGTCCCACCGCCCCTGCATCCCAGCAGATTGTACAGGTACTCCGTCTTGACCCCCGGCCCCCGGTCGATGATCAGGAGGCTGATCCGGCCGTACTTGTGGGCGTCCGGTTCGAAGTTGGTCCTGCAGTAGACCACGAAAAAATCGGCCCCCTCCGCCCCCACCACGAAACGCTTTTGCCCGTTGACGATGAAATGGTCTCCCTCTAGGACCGCTTTTGTGGTGGCCCCGAAAAAGTCAGAGCCGCCCCTTGGCTCTGTCAGGGCCTCCGCGGCCACGAGCTTCCCTTCAAGGTAAGGCTTGAGGTATTTCTGCTTCTGTTCTCCGGTGCCGAACCGGTTAATGGCCTCGCCCACGATGGAAGGCATCGCAAAGGCGCAGCCAAGGGCCATGCCAAGGGGGCCGATCTCCTCGATGGCCGCCACATCCGCCACCCACGACAGCCCCCTTCCTCCGTACGGCTCCGGGAATCGAATGCCCCGCAGGTTCCGCTTTGCAAGCTTCTCCACGAACTCCCTGGGATAGGGGATTTCATCCCGGTCCATCTGGCGTAAAAATTCGCTCGTGACCTCCTCCCTCACGAATCTCCTCGCCTCGTCCCTCACCGCGCGCTCTTCCGGATTTAACAAGAAGTCGTACATGACTGACCTCCACGGTCCAATAGGTTTGAGTCCTCAAGCAACCCGTTAACTGAAACGTTGTTCATTTAGCTGAACACTGTTCAACACGTCAACGATTTTTGGATCGTAGCGGATCCCCCCCGCGGGTGTCATCGGGGGAGGATGGTTTCACTCAACACCGCACCGAAGGCGCCATCAGGGTTACCATAGAATCCTTCCGCAGCCGCTGATTGATTTCCCTCCGCCACTCAAGGTCAATCTGGGGATTCGGAACGAGGACACGCCAAAGGAAGAGGGAGGGGGCGCATGGAGACCCTTTACTGTGGGGGGTTGAAGAGAACGCGTTTCAGATAGGCGATTCCCAACTTCAACAGCACCACATTGTCTTCCTTGACCTTTTCACGTGTCTCCGGATCCACCTGGAAGAGATCCAGGAACGCGGTGTTGAACACGAATTCCCGGAAGATGTCGAGATTGTAGCAGGCGACCATGACCTTCTGAAGCTGGGCCTGGTCCAGCCCACCTTTTCTTTCTCTGTGGGGATGAAACACTATGGTCACTAACCGGTCATTGACCTCCAGGTAAGGCACAAGCCCCTGGTCCTCGATCCAGGATTGAACGTTCAACGCGCTCTCCTCGCGCCTTCCCAAACACTCAGGGGTATCGAGAAGGGTGTAGAAGACGTCTGAGTTCTTTGCCCCATCTTCTGGGCGCGAGAAGCGGGCCAATGGATAGAGCCGGCAGGCTGTGGGCCGATCGGCATAAACGGCACAACCCTTCTCCGTGACAAAAGGACAATTCCGAAGGCCTTCCTTTTGCATGGAGAGGTGAACAACGGGAAAGCCGGACCCCGGATCGATGCTATAGGCGGTGTATCTCTGCAGAAATTTGTCCGAGTGAAGCCCAAGCGCCCCTTTCAGACGCAGCACGTCGTAGGGGGTGAGAGGAAGGAGCTTGTTTCTGCAACACGTGTTGAAACACGTTAGGCCCTCATGGCACCTGAAGGTGAAGGAATCCCTCAGTCCAAGGTGGTTTTCTCGTGCAGGCATCTCTTCTAAAAACATGGAAAAGGCTCCCCGAATCGTTTTTCAATTCTCTCTCAATTCACGGATCCGTCTCCTTAATCCGCCCCCTGCCAGTATCCTTTCTCCAGGTTCCCGTCGATCACGCGAAGCGCAGGGCCCTCCGGCGGTCTGAACCCGAAAACCATCTCCAAAAAAACCGTGACGATCCGGTACGTGGCGCCCCAGAGCACTTCGGACCCGGCCTCGTCCTGATGGTAGAAACAAGGGAAATCCTGGGCCATCCCAATGGTACCGCCGCCACGGCCTTGAAGCCGATAGACGCCATACCGCTTCGGTTGAAGCAACCGTCTGAGCGGAACGAAAACGATCCGGTCCACCTCCCAGTTGGGCAGGAAACGTCTTTGACGCGGGAGCCAACCCACCATTGGGTAAATCACCCTGCGAAACATCACGAGGTTTTCGGAGGGCATGGGGCCCAGGAACCTCACACCGAGAGGATTCAACCGCATCTCCTCCAGGGCCTCGCGTAGGCTCGCTGCGAGCAGGAGCGAGAGTCTCTTAGCCTCCGCCCCCTTGTTAGCCTGCCAGGACTGCCAATAGGGCCACCGACAGAGCGGGAGCAACGGCAGTCGAAGGAAACGGGAAAGAAGCGCGTCCAGCGGTTGAGAGATCCTGCCGCCGGGAAAACAGAGGTCGCCCGGCTGTTTCACTTTCAGGCTTCGTTTGTTCAAGAGCACGCAGGGTTCAAAGCCCATGCCACAGTGTGGCCCCATGAGAAAGAGCACCGCTGACGTGCTGCTTGCCCGTGAAAGCCCGGCAGGGTACAGCGCTCCATGAAGACTCCGCTCCTGCAGCACGCCGGCCACGTGAGCCGTAAGCGCCTCGTAATCCCGAAGCAGAGCGGCGCCCTCCAATCGATCGCAAGCG
Source organism: uncultured delta proteobacterium (assembly GCA_963830155.1). Taxonomy (GTDB): domain Bacteria; phylum Desulfobacterota; class DSM-4660; order Desulfatiglandales; family Desulfatiglandaceae; genus CAWHLE01. The sequence goes on from CAWHLE010000011.1 coordinate 238,141, forward strand.
GTTGCGCGATCCGCGGTCCGATCCGCCTTCCCCCCTAGGACCTTTACCTGATCAGCAGAGCGCTTCATCAATCAGTTCCGTGTCTTCGTGTGAATAAGCGGGCGAACAGGCGCAAAGCACCTTGAGCGGCGATTTTCCCGTGTTTTCAATTCGATGGGATCTTCCCGGCGGGATGAGAACGCTGTCTCCCATCTCCACAGGAAACACCTCCTCCCCAAGGGTCATGAGCCCTCGGCCCTTAAGGATAAAATAGATCTCCTCGGTGATCTGATGCCAGTGGAGACGCGTCTTGGAACCGGGGGTCACCGTGGCCTCTGCCAGGCTCTGGTTCCGACTACCCTGAATCGAAGGGTGGATCAATTCACGAATCGTTGACCCGTCCTTGGTCACGTATGGTTCGACCCGTTGGTATTCCGTCCTCGTCGCCATTGTTCCCCTCGACAATCCTAATACGCGCCTCGATGCCACGGCACTCACTCCCTCTTGAGTCACACGCATCCGGCACCTATAATGCAGGTCTGGTTAGTAACAGACTGAAGGCCTTTTTTCAACCGACGCCTTTCCTTCGGTCTTTTGTCGTGCGCCGTGCGGCTTACGCCCTGCGCCTCTTCTTTTACAGTGACGGATTTAGCGAATGATCACAATCGATGATAGACCCGAGAACAGGATCAAAGATTCCCTTCAGGCCTCCATCCGGGACGGTGTTTCCCATGCCGTGATGCTGGGCGCAGGTGAGACCTATCTGGGGCCATTCGGCATCTTCCTCCAGGCCACCGCTCTCCAGATCGGCATCCTTGCCTCCCTTCCCCAGCTTTTCGGCGCTGTGATGCAGTGGGCGAGCGCACAGGCCATGGACCGAATTCGTAGCAGAAGGCGGCTCATCGTGACAGGGGCAATCTTCCAGGCGTCGCTGTGGATCCCGATTTCATTGCTCCCTTTTCTGTTGGGCATTGGAACGCCTTCGGTCTTTTGTCTGATCGGTCTGGTTATGCTTTATCAGGGCGCAAACGGGACGATCGTTCCCGTTTGGAACAGCCTGATCGGCGACCTGGTCCCATCAGACGTTCGAGGCAGCTTTTTCGGAGGCCGAAGCCGTCTCACAGGGGTCAGTTCCTTTCTCGGACTCGTCTGTGCCGGAACGGTTCTGAGCGGTTTCGAAAGAGGAAATCACCTGAAATGGGGGTATCTCGCCATTTTCCTGGTGGCCTGTTTCGCAAAACTTAACTCGGCCCGATGGCTCGCCCGGCACGAAGACCCTCCAGCTCAGTTCCACCCGGAACAGGTCTTCACCTTCCGCCAGTTCATAAGACGGTCGCCCCACTCCAATTTTGCCAAATTCGTCTTTTTCGTAGGAGGGATCAACCTGGGGGTCGCGTTTTCGGCACCTTTTTTCGCGCTCTACATGCTGAGAGATCTGAAACTTCCCTATCTGGAGTTCACCATGATCACGGCCGTTATGGTTATCAGCCAGTTCCTGACTTTTAAGTCCTGGGGCCGTCTGAGCGACCGCTTCGGCAACAAGAAGATCCTCAACCTCTGCGGCTGGGGTGTGTGCATCGTCCCCGTGCTTTGGCTTTTCTCGTCAAATCTCCTTTATCTTATGGCCATACAGGCCTATGCGGGCTTTACCTGGGCAGGCTTCAGCCTCGCCTCCTCCAACTTCATCTTCGATGCGGTCACCCCGCCCAAACGGGCCCGCTGCGTGGCCTATCAGGGGCTCATCACCGGGTTTTCTGTCTTTGCGGGCTCTTTGGGAGGCGGCTACCTGGCGGGTCATCTTCCCGTGGAACTGACGATTGGCGCCTGGATCTGGAAGCCGACCTCCGTGCTGCTTTTCATATTCCTCACCTCCGGAATCATGCGGCTGATCGCAGCCGCTGTATTCCTGCCCCGCTTCAAAGAGGTGCGGACCGTCGAGCCCATCCGCCACCGCGACTTGATCTTCCGAATCAGCCAGATCCGGCCCATCGCAGGCGCCACGTTCAGTCTGTTTACGGGACTTTTCAGGGACAAAAAGGACGGATCGGATTCCAGTGAAACCTGAGCCAAGAATCGAGACACGGCCTGGAGGGTGATCGTTGCCGTTTTTCCATGCAAGCCAGATGTTCGAGCAGGACTCAGGCCCTTTTCTTTCCTCCACCAGGCAAGGGACTGCCCTGTTTGCTTCCGGTTTTTCCGGGTTAGTGATCAAAAGCCAGATCTCGCTTTCCAGAAGACGGGCAGGTCTCGATTTGCGATCTCTATTTTTGATATGGAAAGCCAACCGTCCTTTCCTTCTCTCCAGGGCACGCCGAACGGCTTCAGTCTTGGCTTCGCCCCTCATGGGTGCGATTTCGGCCGCAAGCCTTACAAAATAGGGGTTCTCCAGATTCAATCCCATATTTCAAATCAACTGCGTGAGAACATACTATCTCTAATGGAAGAATTCGTAACATTGGTGGAAAACCCAAACACCCGGCTATAGGCGCTCAGAGCGACACACGGCGCGCGAACTTTGGATGGCAGACGGCAACTCGGGAGAAGACGTCGGCTTTCGCGATTCTTCCCGCCCCACGGTAGGGACATCATTGCAGGCCGGCCATCTTCGATGACCTCATTCGTGGAAGATACGGGGAGGATCGAGATCGAAATAAGGAAGGGAAATCATGCCTACACAATCAGGTTCAGGGCCGCGGGAACCACGTCGATGGCCACGGGCAGAGTCCCCGGTTGCTCACCGTCCACGTCGAGCAGTACCCTTTGGTCGGAAGAGGCGAAAATGGTTCTCCCTCTCAGGCCGAATATCTTCTTAACTTGAAGGATTTTCCCGTTGTAGAGATTAGGCAGATTTCGGAACACGCCGGCAAGGGAGAGATCACCCACCACCGTCACGTCGAACGATCCGTCGTCGACTGATGCCCCTGGGGCGACCCACATGCCGCCCCCGTGGTACTGGCCGTTGGCGACCGCCACATTCCAGACGGATACTTCTCCTTCGTAGGTGTCGTCCACCTTGAGGTACACCCGCTTTTTCCCATAGACCAAAATGGAGATTAGTGTTGCCCAGATGAAGGACAGAAATGGGCCGAACCGCTTGCTGGTCCTGTTCACCCTCTCATCCACCTCCCCCCCCAGGCCGAAGCTCGTCACGTTGTGGAAATAGCGCACAGCGCGGCGTCCCGCATGGTTCAAAAAGACAAGTTTGCCCAAGTCGATGGTGCGGACCCTTCTCTGTCGAATCCTTTGGATGGCCTCTTGCGGGTCCCTCGGAATGGGCACGCTCTTGATGAAGTCACAACCCGTGCCGTTCGGGATAAAGCCGAGGACAGCCCGCTGGTGCGCTTCCACCCCCATCAGGCCATTGACCACCTCATTCAGCGTGCCGTCACCGCCCACGCAGACGACGGTCGAGGCGCCTTTCATGACCGCTTCCTTCGCAAAGGCTTGCGCATCCCCGCTACTGGCGGTGACATAGGCGTCAAACGGACCCAGGCGGTCTCGGGCAAGCGCGGCGATCTTCGGCCACCTTTCGCCGGTAGATCCCCCGCCCGCATTGGGGTTCACAACGAAGGCAAGTCCAGACAAGGCCATAGCGTCTACGAATTGGAGTAATGGATTGTTAGTGCCAATCCTCCATCACTCCAACACTCCATTACTCCATCACGCCGGTGCTTTGATCTATGCCAACACATTCCCCTTTGGATGATCGGGCCAATCGGTCAGACCCTGACCGACCGCAGCAGCAAGCTTGAACCCCAGCATCTTGTATATGAGCTTTGCCACCGCAAACGCGGAGGCCGTGTCGCGGGCGTCCTTTGCGAGCTCAACCACATCGAAACCCGCAACCGCCTTCAAGGAAAAGATGGTCTCCAGTAGCTCCAGAGCCTCATCCCAGCCGAGGCCCCCGGGCTCGGGTGTCCCGGTACTCCGAACCACACTCCAGTCAAAGACATCGACGTCCACCGTCAGGTAGACAGGGTCCGGGAGCCGCCCTAATGCCCCCTTCACATCAAAGGCGCCCTTCCGAAAATCCCTCATGGTGCAGACGGGGATTCGCTCCCGGTCCACTTTCTTCGCCTCTTCGAGGGACAGGCTCCGAATACCTATCTGCAGGGTGTTGGGAGTGATCTCACGGATGCGCGACATGGCGCAGGCATGGCTGAATGGGGTCTCTTCGTAGGTTTCCCTCAGATCGGCGTGGGCATCCAACTGGATGACGGAGAGGGGCGATCTCCGTTCATGAAGCGCCTTTACAAAGGCGGAGCTGATGGAGTGATCCCCGCCCAGCATCACTACGAACTTGCCCGTGTCCAAGAGGTCACTCAGAAAGGGATAGAGGACTTGCTGTAAGGCCTCCGGATCCTGCGGGAGCTCGGGAGGAGCCACGGTCACGATCCCCATGCGGCAAGGCTCCCTGTGCAAGACCTCGTCATAAAGCTCCAGATAGCCGGATGCCTCGATGACCCAGTCGGGGGCCTCTGCCGCACCTTTTCCCCATGAAACCCCGCCTTCATAAGGCACAGGAAGAAGCGCCACGGCCGCCCCCTCAAATCGCGTAAGCCCCGGTGGAAGGTTGAGATAGGATTTAGGATGCGTTCTGAAAGGCCTTCTCAAGTTCTTGGACCATCTCCGGCATACATGCGACCAAATTTCTGGACGGCCGCCGCTCGCAGGTTTCCATCACATGGGCGGCCAGGATCGGGAAAATGAGGCTGTATTCCCCCCATATCTGAACGAGCTTCGTCTGGTCTGCCGATCGATACTTCTTCCAGGTCACCGACTCACCGAACGTGCAACCGGAAAGGCTCCCCTCTCTTTCAAGGGCAGTGGAGATCTGGAGCCCCCGCTCGGCCCCCTCAAAAGGAATGCCCAGAATCTGGCTGATGGTCGGGCCGGTTTGTTGTATGAAGTTCTTGGGCCCTCCGCCTCCAAGCTCCACAAAGCCCGTGTTCTCGGAGGAAAAGACAATGGCCGCCGAATCGAAGACGTCACCTTGGGCTGACAGGGTCACGGGAAACCCCTCTCGATCCATTCGCGTCAGATTCATGGTGATGGAGTGATTGGCCATGGAATCCCAGAAGATGGGAATCCCGAGGCTTGCCGCGGAGGCCACAAAGCTTCGTTCAGGATATTTCGCTTTGGTCAAGCTCCAGGAGCCCAGTGCCGCATTGAATTCCCAGGACCCCAATGGGCGTCCCGAGAGCTTCGTGTATTCTTCCCTCACAAAGGCCCGAATAATCTGGTCTTGGGCCTCAAGGGTCTCTTTCTCGCGGATGGCAATGTCGTAAATGCGGGTGTCGCCGTGGCGCCTCAGTTGGTCGTCGTCAAAGGGAGGCTGGATGGCTTTGACAGGCAGGTCAAAGGCGAAGTGGAGGTCATGGTAGACTTGGGCACCGGTCGAGCAGATCGCATTGACGAACCCCGCCTCCATGAGGGAAATCACCATGCCCCCCATGCCGCCGGCAATCCCTGCGCCTGCAATCCCAAGCCATATGACATCCCCGCCGTTGATCATCTTTTGAAGCAAATGGGCGCCCCGCGACAGGTTTCTGGCCTCAAAGCAGGTCCTCCCCATGGCCTCCACCAGCCCCGAAATGGTCATCCTGTTAGAGAGTCGGGGAGGGACAATGTCGGGCGCGTTTCCGAAGAGAGAGTTAGGATTCACCGTTTTAAGCTTTACTCCCTGCAAATTTCGATCGGCTCCGATCATCGGAGCGTTCGTCCGTTGTGAAAGGCCTCAGTGCATCAACATGATGGCGCAGGCCACGACGGTGGTCCACAAACCATTCTTGTGCCCCCTGGCCGACTGGGCAATGGACCGTGTGACGAAGGATCGCTGGCCCACCTTATAGACCTGTTTTCTTTCATCCCAGGCCACGTCTGGGTCAAGCTCGATCCCCAGTGTGGACGCCAGCATGGTGGCCGCCAGATCCTCCGTAAAGTCGGCGGCCTTCTTCATGGTCTGGCCAAAGGCGTGGTGCTCGCTGAGGTAACCGTACTGCTTTGCATTCTTGGGACGCGCCAGGCCGATGGCGGCAGAAATAAGGCGATTGGGCTCATTGGTGCTCACACGTGCCATAACGGTAAACGTAATCTGACCGGCGGCCAATTCCTGGATGCCGGCCTTGGTTGGGATGATCCTGCAGTCTGGAGGGAAGATGCTCGACACGGACACGATGTTACACATCTCTATCCCAGCGTCTCTCAAAGCCAGCTCAAAGCTTTGCAATTCATTTCGGTGGTATCCCACCCCTTTGGTGAAAAACATCCGTTTCGCAGTCAGGTTGTTCAATCTCTCACCTCCTCCCAACGCAGGCATCCTATCTTTCATTAGGCATGGTGATCCCTTCCAAGAATTTGCCGGACCTTAAACCCTTTGGACCCAAATGTCAACGGTCCTGAAAGGCCCTTTGGCCCTATGAAGCGTCAATGCCTCCAGGGCCATCTCAGGAATAATATTAAGCGAATTAAGTATGTTAATGACCCATATTAAAGTCCTATGTTATCTTGATTCCTACAAAGCGCAGATACACGCATGATTTAGGCCCTTAACAGTCGTTTTCGTGCCGTTTGTGGCAAAATGTTTCACCACGAAGATAGTATGAGAAGGCTGGTCTCCTGAGAGGTGTGATAGACTCACCCTCGCGAACTAAACCGCACTTTACGGTGCAAGAAAAAGGAGACCAGCCATAAGAAAGTATAGCACAGAATTCTTTGTAGGGATGGACCTTGGTGACACGTCTAACCATATCTGCATCCTGGACCCGGAGGGAGCGGTTGTGGAATCTACTGAGGTGAGCAACACGATCGATGGAATCAATGGGTTTTTTGACCGTTTCGCGCACCCCCGTAAGGTGGTGGCGGTGGAAACGGGGACCCACTCCCCCTGGGTGAGCCATCTTTTGGAGGGCCGGGGTTTTGAGGTGTCGGTCGGCACTGCCCGCAAGCTGCGTCTGGTATGGGGCAGTAGTCAGAAAGATGACCCAAGGGATGCGGAGCTGCTGGCGAGGATGGCGCGTTTCGATCGCAAGCTTCTTAGTCCGATCCATCACCGCAGCCGCTCTGCCCATATGGACCTTACGGTGATCAAGGGCCGTGACGCGCTTGTCCGATGCCGGACGAAGCTCATCAATTTTGTTCGGGGGATTTGCAAGAGTGCAGGGGTGAAGCCGCCCTCATGCAGTGCGGAAGCATTTCCGAAATCTGTCATCGGTCACATTCCCGAGGATCTGCTTTAAGCGGCCGTTCCCTGTGTGAACACGGTAATGGAACTGACAACCAAGATCCGACAGTTTGACCGAAAAATCGAAGCGATGTGGAAAGAGAGGTATCCAGAGACCACGGTGTTGAGGGATATTGGTGGGGTTGGACCGGTGACTGCGCTTGGTTTCGTTTTGACGCTGGAAGATCCCGAGCGGTATAAGAAAAGCCGGGACGTGGGGCCATACCTGGGGCTGACCCCGAAGCGGGACAAGTCAGGAAAAAGCGATAAACCGCTTTCCATCACCAAGGAGGGGAACAGTCATCTGCGCAGTCTGCTGGTTGGGTCATCGCACTATATTCTTGGTCCGTTTGGACGGGACTGTGATCTTCGCTGCTACGGGATGCGAATGGCTTCCCGTGGCAGCGAAGGTGGCCAAGCGCAAGGCGGTGGTTGCAGTGGCCCGTAAACTGGCGGTCCTGATGCACCATCTATGGAAGAACAATGCGGCCTATGATCCAATGTTCCAACAATCCCGTCGAAAGGCTGCATGAAGGATGAATCTGAGGAGAATAACCCGTCGCGGAGGTGGCCGGTCGGGCGACTGCGGTTCGTGTGCTGGATCCGAAGCATGCCGATGCTTTTACTCAAGGAATTCGTCACGAAGATAGCAGCGCCCAACTCGGACACCACCATGCACCGGGCAACGGCGGCCCACACAAAAGAGTGCGGATGAAAGCGAGATGCAAGGGGGAAACCAAGAAGCCGCCACGTCGACTCTTGACAATTGCCTCCTCATGAAAGCACACGAAGGTCACGAAGCAAGAAAGGACAGTCTTCTTTTTCACTTTCAAGACCCTTCGTGTTTATTCGTGCTCTTCGTGGTTCATTCCGCTTTGGTTCTCTTCCACCCGACTTACGCCAGATCTGGGAGCCCTATACCGCCTGCATCCAAGAAAAGTATCCCATTGCATTTTTATGGGTTTGAGTCAACTTTCCGAGACGATGGTCCGCAATTGCTGGGCCACCAGGGCCTCCGGTAGCACATGGTATAGCCAAGCGGATTTTCCTGTACCGCGGGGGACGAAGAGAGAAAAATTCTGGCTAAGGACCTTGAAAAACCGACCCGCTAATTCCATTTTGCGCCTCAAATTGGAATTGCCGGTTCCAAAATGCTTGCTTTCCTGATTCCCGTCAAGTTTTCAAGCTCAGGAGAGCGCGCCACTCGGGTTGACATTTCTTCACTTCTTCTATAATCGATAACAACTGAGAAATTCTGCCTTTTCGGACCAACACTGACCAAAGTGGTTCTCGCTGCGGGGTACGCAAGGCGTCCCGTCGAGGTCTTCCGCATCATCCCTATTGGGCTGAGGGGGTCGAGATGAAGGAGAAACACAAGGTTCTCATCATGCGGTGCGGCGAGTACGATCCTGACAGAATCCGGGGGATCGTCAGGGAAGGAATGCAGGAGCTCGGCGTCAGGCCCAGGGGCAAGGTGCTTCTCAAACCCAATGTGGTGATGGCCCACCCGGAGATCTTTCCCTACGCCTTTACCCGCAAGGAGTTTCTGGACGGGGTGATCGGGGCCACCAAGGAGATGGCTGTCGGGGCTGAAGAGATCGCGGTGGGCGAGCGGTCCGGCATCACCATCCCCACGCGGTACAACTTCAAGAATGCCGGTTATCCCGAGGTCTTTCGCAAGCACAAGGTCAAAGTCTACTATTTCGACGAGGTCAAACACATTCCGGTCGCCATCCATGGCAAGGACAACCTCCGTAAGACATTGTTCATGCCGAAGCCGATCGCCGAGTGCGACTTTCTGATTAACCTTCCCAAGTTCAAGGCCCATCCCTGGTGCAGGCTGACTCTGAGCCTCAAAAACTTCATCGGGATCCAGGACGACCGGCACAGGCTGGTGGATCACAACATGTTCCTGGAGCACAAAATTGCGGACCTCCAAGAGGTCATCCAGCCCAAGTTCATCGCCATCGACGGAATCATCGCCGGCCAGAAGATGATGTTGACGCCCACGCCCTTTGACATGGGCGCCATCGTGATGGGCACCAACTCCTGCGCCGTAGACACGGTTGGGGCCCACATGGTCCGCGTGGACCCCAAGGATGTCATCCACCTCCGTCTGGCCTCCGAAAGAGGATTCGGCCCCATGGACCTGGCCGAGATCGAGGTGGGCGGCGACTTTCCCCTTGACGAAATGCGGGAGAAGACCCGGGGCTTTGAGTTTTGCATGAAGCGGGTCGACGACTACTTCGGCCCGGAGAGCAATCTGTCCTGCACGGTGGGGACCTTTCCTGAGGCCCATTCCACGGACTACTGCTGGGGCGGATGCCCGGGCGCGCTACAGGAGGCCATGCACATCTTCAGAGGCTTCGATCCTGACGTGGACAAAAAGATGAGAAAGATCCGCTACGTCGTGGGTAAGGTGGAAGGACCGATTCAACTCGAGGAAGGCGAGCGGGTCCTCTTTGCGGGCAATTGTACAAGCTGGGCAGGAAAGCTGGACGGGAAAGAGGTCAGGATCGAAGCCACCTACAAGACCTCCACCGAAGTGGATGAGGGCAGAACCAAGTCCAACGACATGTTTCTCAAAATGTTCCAGGTCTTCCGGGAGTGGTTCAAGAACCGGTCCTCTCCCTACATGCACGCCAAGGGTTGTACCCTTTCGGTGGCGGATCACGTGAACTTCCTCAGCACGCTCGGGGGAGTCAAGAACCCCAATTTTGACCCCAGGCTCTCCATCCCCGTAAACATCGCTTACTGGCAGATGAGGGCCAACCGTTTGCTGAACCGTTTCTTCGGATAGGACGGACGGTGTTCTGGCCCAGCACCCGGATCTCCATTCGCGTGAAACTCTTCACCGGGCTTCACAGGGAGGTCGGGCTGAATGACTACGACCCGGAGGCCGGGATCGAGATGGACATCCGGAAGGGCGCAAGGATCAGGACCGTGGCGAAGCGGCTCGGGCTTCCGGGGGGCGGCCGGGTTGCCTTCTATGTGGCCGGGGAAAGGGCCGGCCCCTGGCACAAGCTCAGGGACGGCGACGAGGTCGCCTGCATGAAGCCTTCTGCAGGCGGATAATGCAGATGCATGCCAGGCGATTCAAATCGTGACCGCTTGATTTGCACGTTCAGGATGCTGAGGAGGTCTCCATGTCCGGAGGGTTCGTCGGAAAATACGCAGTGGTCGATCTTTCAAGCGGTCAGTCCCAGGTCTTTGAACCGGGAGAGGATTTCTACAGGAAATACCTGTCGGGCTATGGTCTCGGCGCCGCCGTGATCGCCGAGCGCCAGAAGCCGGGGGTGGACCCGCTCTCACCGGAGAGCCACCTGGGCCTTTGCTCGGGCCTTCTCACCGGCACAGGCTGCCTTTTTTCCGGCCGATTCATGGCGGTTGGCAAGTCTCCGCTCACGGGCGGGTGGGGCGATGCAAACAGTGGCGGCTTCTTCTCTAACGAGCTCAAACGCGCCGGGTACGACGCGATCTTCTTCACAGGCGCGGCCCCAAGGCCCGTCTGGGTCCTGGTCTCAGAAAAGGGGATCGAGGTGAAGGACGGCGCCTCCCTCTGGGGCAAGGACACCGTCGAGACCGAAGCGGCCATCCGGCAGGAGCTTGGCGACAAGCGGGTCCAGGTCGCCTCCATCGGCGTAAGCGGGGAGAAGCTTTCTCTCATCTCGGGGATCGTCACGGACGCCGGTCGCGTTGCTGCACGATCCGGCCTCGGCGCGGTGATGGGGAGCAAAAGGCTTAAGGCCGTGGCGGTGAGGGGCCGGGGCAAGGTCCCGGTGGCGGAACCGGAGGCCGTAAAGCGGTTGAGTGAGTGTTTCCTGAAGGAATACAAGAAGGAGAAGACCGCCGACAAGCTGACCGTGCGATTCATGGCCCGAATCAGCCAGCTCATAGCGCGGACAGGTATCTCCGTCCCGGCTCAGGCCTCGCTGGTTCGGGAGATCTATAGGCACTACGGGACGAGCGGCCTTACCGTCTATTCGGCCCTTACGGGCGATACGCCCATCAAAAACTGGGGTGGTGTGGGGTACCTCGATTATGGCCTTGCAAGCGCCGCACGGCTTTCAGATGAAAACGTGATCCTGAATCAGAAGCGCCGCTACGCCTGCCAGTCCTGCCCTTTAGGCTGCGGGGGGATCATGGATATCCAAAAGGGCCGCTACGCCGGAACCGAGGGCCACAAGCCCGAGTACGAGACCCTCGGCGCCTTCGGGGGGCTGCTCCTCCACGACGACTTTGACGCGGTCCAGGAGATCAACGAGATGTGCAACCGGGCCGGAATCGACACCATCTCAACCGGCACGTGCATCGCCTTTGCCATGGAGTGTTTTGAAAAGGGCGTGATCGACACGACGGCGACGGGCGGGCTTAAGCTCGAATGGGGAAACTCGGAGGTCATTTTGAAACTCACGGAGATGATCATCCAACGTGAGGGGCTCGGCGATGTCCTGGCCGACGGCGTCAGGCGCGCCTCGGAAAGGCTCGGGAACGGCTCGGCCGCCTATGCCATGCATGCCGGAGGCCAGGAGCTCCCCATGCACGACTCGCGCCTGGACCCCGGTTACGCCGTCGCCTACCAGTGCGAGCCGACCCCGGGAAGGCACACGATTTCATGCTATCTCTACGCCCAGCTCTTCGGCGTGAAAAGGATCTTCCCCGATCTGTCAAAATGGGTGCGCCGGGCCAAAGGCAAGGCGGCGAAAAATGTGCAGCGCTACACGGCGGCAAGTGTCTTCACACAGATCATGAACGGCTCAGGAATCTGCATGTTCGGCGCCCTGACAGGCCCTCTCCCCGTGATCGAATATATCAATGCGGTGACCGGCTGGGATCTCGGCCCGGAGGATTACTACAGGATCGGCGAGCGGATCCTGAGCCTGCGGAAGGCCTTCAACGCCCGTGAAGGGATCCGGCCGCAGGATCAGCGCCTCCACGAGAGGGCTCTCGGCAGGCCGCCCCTCTCAAAGGGGCCTCTCAAAGGCGTGACCATCGACATGGAAGGCCTCGAGAAAGAACTCTTCAGGACCATGCGATGGGACCCGGCCACCGGGGGCCCGACCCGGGAGAAGATGCAGGAACTGGGGATCGACGCCCTCTTTCCATAATAGGAACCACATACTGGATTCTGGTCTCTGGATGCTGGATTTACTGGAATTCAAATGTTGTCACATCGTATTTATCCAGCACCCAGCATCACTCCACACCTTGCAACGCTGAGGCTGATTCCCCTTGACAGAAACCTCGCTTACGCTCTTAATCGGATTCAATGGGCTTCTTTTCGGCTAATCCAAGTCCAACCAACAGCACAAACCCAGCCTTCCGGGAGAAAATCATGGTCTTGTGTTTCAGAAGGTGATGGAAGCAAAGCCTTGGGAACACCAAAACCAATTTGCGCTCCTTTAAACCCATGTGCCCGGATTTTGAGGATATCAGCGGTTCTTTGGATTCAATGAAACTTCAGGGATACTATCGCGACCCGTATGTAGCGAATACTTGAAGATTAGTGCAGAAGTGGTTGACTTCAGGGCTCGGTGATATATCAATTTGTAGTCACCTTAGCATGCTTTTCATAAACCCTCCACCTCTGGTGGAGGGTTTAGTGATAACGAACCTGGAGGCAAACCATGGTCTTATCCGACACGATTTCCTTATTCACCAGAGGCTTCTGCGACTTTCAGGACATAACTTCCCATGTAGCAGCGACCGTGGGCAAATCAAAAATCAAAAATGGAATCGTGACTGTTTTCTGTCCAGGCTCCACTGGGGCTCTGACGACGATCGAATACGAAGACGGGGTCTTGGAGGACCTCAAAAAGGCCATCGAAAGAATCGCCCCCTCCAACATCCCCTACGCCCACGACCAAAGGTGGGGGGATGGAAACGGATTCTCTCACGTGCGCGCCGCCCTCCTCGGCCCCTCCCTGACCGTTCCGGTGACCGATGGAAGAATGGTCCTGGGAACTTGGCAGCAGATCGTCTTCATCGATTTCGACAACCGAAGCAGGCGAAGAAATATCGTGGTCCAGGTGATGGGAGAATGAAATCCTGAGGCGAGAGGTGGGAGGACTGAGAGAAGCGCCGAGAGCTACCACGATTTACGCTGTATCCCGAGCCTGTCCAGGTGTGAAAGATTGCCCATCCCATACGGGTAGACCCGGACCGGGGGCGGGACATTGATGTGGTCTATAGTGAGGATTAATAGGGGCCTAAGCCGACGGCTGAGGCATGCTGGGGCTTATCGCTTGGCATCGAGGGACTCATAAAATCCGATTCTATGCTGGACTCTTGCGACATAATTAAAAGTCTCGCGCCTCATTCTGAAAAATCCGGAAATGGGCACGTTCCCCTGTCCGGCATTGTAAGCGGCCGCCACCCGACGGATGTCGCCGTGGTAGCGCGAGTAGAGTTGAGCCAGATAGCGAACGCCGCCGCTAACGTTTTGTCTGGCCTCGTATGGATCTCCGACACCAAGATCAGAGGCCGTTTCGGGCATAAGTTGCATCAGACCCATTGCGCCCGCCGGGCTGATGCGCACGGGCATGAAGCCGGACTCAGCCTCGGCAACGGCGAAAACCAGACTGGCTGGAATCTTGTGATGTGCCGCCAGCTGATCCAACAGCAGCCTGATCTCTCTTTCGGTCGGCTGCGGGGAGCCGAATACCGAATGCCGGGCCAGGGCGATCAATGCCCTTGATTTGTCCAACAGATGGAAGGGGTCCAGGGGGAAGCTGCCACTTTTCCCCAGGATGCGCACCGAGAGATTGATGGTGAGGACGATGAGGAGAAAAACGAGGATCCCGCCGCGGATCCAGTCCTGTTTCCAGAGCCGTTTCATCAAGCGGATCAAAGACTGGCGTTTCCTTGAGGATGCGCGTCCTTTGCTGCGTTTCCATGGGCGCCTGGGCATGCCGGTTTTTCCTATTTTCGGATAGGCTGCCGGTCAGCGTGTTGCAGTAAACGTCGGACGCAGCCACACCTTTCCGAAATCCAACAATTTGCAACTCCCTTGGACCGACAGGTATTTCTATCCTCTCAAGCTTTGGTCCGCAAGCGGAAAATTGGTGCCAGAAAGCGAATTGCCCGAGGGACCGCCATGCTTTTCCATTTTGCTTCTCAACAGATGGCCTTCACATCACGTACAAGGAAGTGTGCGAGATGCCCACGTGAGTGATGATGGAGAGCCCGGACTAAACCCTGACCATGCTTTGCGGTCGCAGGCCAAGTGAGAGGCTTTCCGATACCTTGGATGCGACGCGGAAAAAACCTCGCTTTACCCTTGTATCAAACGGCTAAGAATCTATTTTTCCGGGCTTAAGCTTGATGCCGGAGTTGCTCCTTTTGAAAGTTCTGTCTGAAAGAATCGGGCACGATCCCGCCACCAGGCATCAAGGAACAGGAGAGAGTCCCCTCGAGATTTCCGAAACGGGATTGCTACGGGGGAACAGCCAAAGCGGCATTCCATCATTCTTGAAGATTTTTTGACAGAGAGACAAAAATTGTAGTCCCTCCTTTTCGGCTCTTTTCAACCCATGCGTCTCCGCCGTGCTGTTCTGCAATTTCTTTTACGATGGCTAATCCCAGACCTACGCCCTCGATTCCGACGGATGTCTTCTCTCTCCCAAAGGCGCCAAATAGCTTTCCCGTATCTTTTTCCCTTATGCCCACTCCATCATCTTCGACAAAAAAAACGTGAAATTCACTTTCATCCTTGCAGCCCAGTCGTATTTCACTCAGTTTATGGCCACCATATTTCATGGCATTATCCACAAGGTTCCTCACAACTCTAATCAAGGACAATCTGTCTCCTTTCACATCAGGCAGGTTTTCCGCCACGGTCCACTTTATTTGACGGAGGCTCAGCTGAGGCGAAAACTCCGTTTGTACGATCTGAATGATTTCATTCAAGCGTACTGTTTCAATATGAAGCGGCACCTCCGTTGTTCGGATGTATGCATTGATCTGTTCCACAAGGGAAGCCATGTGCTCGCATGCTTTCAAAATTTGATCACAATAGTTTCTTCCCTTCTCTTGCAGAACATCCCCAAAATTCTTGTGGAGAAGCTTTGCCAGTCCGTAGGTTGCAATGGCAGGACTTTTCAGATCGTGGGAAACAGAATAGGCAAACATCTTGATTTTTTCCGAGCTCTTCTTCAATGCTTCCTCTGCCCGTATTCTTTCCGTGATATCCCGTCCCACGGATTGAAACTCGATGGGTAGAAAATCTTCGTCCAAGACCATTCGATCTGTCCATTGGTGCCAGCGGATATCTCCGTGAGGGTCTATGACACGATGCTCGCGGGTGGCCACCGGACTCTCCGGAGTCAATGAAGCGAGATGGTCTTTGACCCGTTGTCGATCCTCATCAGGGATGAAAGGCATGAACGTGCTTCCTATGACTTCATCATGTCCCTTTTTGAAATAATCACAGTATGCCTGATTTACGTAAGTGATTTCCCCGTCGGGGACAAAGCGGCAGATAAGTTCGGTTTGATCCTCAACTATAGCCTTATAGCGGGCCTCACTCTCTTTCAAGAGTGCTTCAGACCTCTTCCGCTCCTTTTCGGTACGCAACGCCATAATTGCGTAAGACAATTCATCGGCAAGTTCCTTCAACAATAAAACCTCTTCCGAGTCGAAAGCGTCCGGCTCGACTGCGTAAATGCTGAGGGCTCCGAAAGCCCGACCTCCCGCAGTCAGGGGTAGGGCAATCGAGGAGGCGTAGCCTCTCCTCTGTGCTTCACCTCGCCAAGGGGCGAACCTGGAATCGGTCAAAATGCTTTTGCATATGCTCACCATTCCTGTTCGGATAGCCGTTCCAGTTGGACCTTTGCCCAATGCAGAGTCGTCCCAGGTGATCTTCACCGTTTCCAAATATCCTTCTTCAAAGCCTGCCTGGGCAATCGGCTTCACTCTCTTTTCTTCGTCCTCGTGTGCAAACCCCACCCACGCCAATCGATATCCTCCGGAATGCACGATCACCCTCGTCGCTTCGCTCAGGAAAGTCTTTTCATCGGTTGCACGGACCATGTTCTGACCGCATTCATTGAGAACTTTTAAGGCGCGGTTCGCTTTTCGCAAATCCCTCTCCACACGCTTTCGCTCGGTGAAATCTCTGTTGCTGGCGCGTCTGCCCAGCCAGGTGCCGTCAGGGCCATACACAGGCTGGCAGTAATGGCTGATCCACCGCACCTCTCCACTGCGGGAAACGATCCGGAAATCCGCATGCAATACCCGGAGTTTACAAAAATCTTTCCCAAAATGATGGGAGAGCATCTCCCGATCTTCTGGGTGACCGATTTTTGTCATCAGCCAGGGGTCATCCATGAATTCATCCCTCCTGTAACCACTGATCCGCTCACAGGAGGGCGAGACATAGATGTACTTTCCGTCTGGAGACCGCCATTCTTCCCAGTCGAACGTATACTCCGCGATCATTCTAAATTTCCCTTCGCTCTTGCGCAGATCTTCTTCTGTCAGCCTCATTCTGGCTTCGGCGGCCTCCAACTGGATGAGTCGCGCTCTCAACGCAGTGATTTCATCAATAAGGGGCTCGTTTCTGCTTTTCATCTTTGACACCTCGACAGGAATCGTTCTCCTTTCAAGAATCGATCCGCGGACTGACAAAGGAAGATGGAAAATGACCTAAAGTTAGACTTTTTCTCGTTGGACAACGGAACGTCTGACACCATATGGATAGCAGTTGATGCCGAGAGGAAAAACCGAAAAAGATGTCCCTTCTAGGACATGATGAAGCTCAACAGGATATGCTGGAAAGAGTGAATCTGATGTTAAATAAAGGTCATTTACGCCAATAACGTCTACAAGTTAAGCAAAAATATCAAAAATTGTCAAGCATTACAACGGGTCAGACAGAAACTTTAGGTTAACCTCCACCATCTTCATACTGGATACCCGGCCAAGCCGGAACCAAACAGGTTTCAGGTGTCAGGCTTCGGGTTTCAAACCCAACCCTGAACACTGAAACCTGCAATCGTGATTGCTTTCCGCGGAATTTCACCTCTAAGGAACTAGAATCATCCCAAACCTTGCCTGGAGTTCCAGTTAATTAGAAGGTATGTAAGAGCTCATCCATTTTTTATGTCACATATCGGCCTTCCTTTTTGTCTAATATGAAAAAGAAGGGACCAAATGGCAAGAAACACAGCCACGAATGAACCGAGCCTTGAAAGCCTGGTTGGCTTGGCCAAAGAAGGCCAGAGAAAAGCCCTCGAAGAGCTGGTCAGAAGGATTCAAGACAGGATCTACGGGCTGGCACTAAGGACCCTCTTTTTACCCGCTGACGCAGAAGACGCGACTCAAGAGATACTGGTCAAGATCATTACCCATCTGGCCAGCTTCAGAGGGGAAAGCCTGTTTACCACCTGGTGTTTTCGCATTGCCGCCAACCATTTGCTCTCCACCCATAAACGCCGGGCAGAGAAGTGGGGATATTCCTTTGAAATGTGCGAGCAGGGCATCGAGGAAGCACGATCAATGTCAGGCCTGCACAAGGTCGAAACCCCCGAAGATAATCTGATCGTGGAAGAGGTGAAACTCGCCTGTTTGCAGGGATTATTGCTTTGTTTGAGCCGGGAGATTCGCCTGGCCTTTATCCTGGGGGTGGTTTTTGAAGTCACGAGTATTGTGGGCAGCCTTATCTTAAATATCACGCCGGAGGCCTTTCGCCAACGTGTTTCCCGGGAACGGAAGCAGATTCAGAATTTCATGACTAAGAAATGCAGTTTGGTCAATCTGGAGAATCCCTGCGCCTGCGCCAAATTGATTCCCCATGAAATCAGAATCAAGTTGCTTGATCCGGGAAATCTTCGCTTTGCCAATCATCGCTGCTATGGCCGGGGGAGCGACTCGGCCGATTCCCGGCTCCAAGAGCTCGAAGGGCTGAAACGTATCGCCGTTTTATTCCGGAGCCATCCCGACTATGCCGTACCGGAGACCTTTGTGGGGTCCATCAAAAAACTGGTGGAATCAGGAAGATTGGAAATACTTAATTGAGCGCTAATTAGTCGATTTATTGATGAAGCTTTCAGCGGTCAGCGTTCGGCATTCAGCCACTCCCGCTCCTGGCGGGACTGACAGCTGATGGCTGATCGCGCCCATCCGAAAACGGTCGTTTATGGATGGACACTCCCTAAGGAGGAATGGCATGGAAATCAATAAGGAATGGCTGGCGCCTTGCGGTCTTTACTGCGGGGCTTGTGCGATCATGATGGCCCATAGGGACAATAACCAGAAGTTGAAGGAACGATTGGCCCCTGTCTATGGGGTTTCACCGGAGGGGATTCGCTGCAAAGGTTGTTTATCGAGCGAAGTGTTCGCCTATTGCACCACATGCGCGATCAAGTCTTGTACCAGGGAAGAGGGCTATGAAGCATGTCACCAGTGTCAGTCATTCCCATGTGAGCACATCCACAATTTCCCTGTTCCGGCAGGCAAAAAGGTCATTTTGCGGGCTATCCCGCAGTGACGCGAGATGGGAACGGAAAAATGGGTTGAGGCCGAAGAAAGACGCTACCATTGCCCCAATTGCGGAGAGCAGCTTTTCAGAGGCGCCAAACGCTGTCGGCAGTGTCAAAAAGACGTAAATCCGGATTGAACACCGAACACCTGTCCTCCGGAAACCATCCGACATGCCATCATGGGTGGGATGAAAAGGAGAAATCCATCTCCGTCCTCACCCGACTTCTGACCTCTGACATCCGACATCC
The DNA here is from genome assembly GCA_963830155.1 of uncultured delta proteobacterium. GTDB lineage: Bacteria > Desulfobacterota > DSM-4660 > Desulfatiglandales > Desulfatiglandaceae > CAWHLE01. Next base: position 257,071 of record CAWHLE010000011.1, read on the forward strand.
GCCCTCCCTCGAGGCAGGGACGAGGCTCCTCCTTTCATTTGCCTTAAACGGCACGAAATGCGCCGCATGCAAAAATGGGTCTATTTATCTTTCAGTTCCCAGACCCCGTTCCAGTCGAGGGAAGGTGACCCGCAGGCCATCATGTCGCATCTTTTGGCCATTATAGCCCCAAGCCCCAGCCGGTATTCGTTGTAAACCACGTAGAACATTTCCTTGGCCTCTTCCCACTTCTTTTCGCAATATTTCGAATAAGCCTCGGAATACAATGGGATGGAATTCTTCTTGACTTCAAACCTTGGATCATTATCCATGAGAAGCTCAAAAAGGGTCAGGGGCTCGCGAAAGCCTTTTAGTAAGACCCGGTCAATAAACCGATATGAAAACCGCGGGTCTGAATCTACAAAACCTTCGGCAAATTTGAGAAATCGATCCGATATTAAAATTCTGGCATCGTACAACCCAGAAACCCCCTCTATTCTTGCCGCTTCGTGAATGCAGTGTCCCACAGCATGATGTCGCTCATCCAGGGTGTAATACACAAAAGATACCTCTCCCACCGTGATGCCGCATCCTATATCAATTCGAGGTTTGGACACCTCAACCCCGGGAGAATCATTATAAGCGCGCATTCTACTTGTAAGTCGATAGATATTTTCGAGAATGTATTTGGTATTGTCTTCAGGGAGGACGCCCATAACCCCGTCCCCGTAAATTTCAGCGTAGGTGTCTTCGTGCCCTAAATAAAGCTCCTTATAGGAGGTTTCATGAACCTCGAGGATAAACCTTTCATAGGTAAAACCGGATACTGCTTGTCCCATCGTTTGTTGATAAATCCCTTCTTCGAAATTCATGAGAATACCCGTTGAATCCCGAAGATCAACAAAAAGCACAATCCTGTTCGACTTATTTTTTGGGAAGTTATTCTTATTTTCGCTCATAGAAAATTTCATCCATTCAGCGGATTCGCAACTATACAAAACAGGCGCGCTATGAGCTCCAAACTTAAGGAAAACATGCGTAGCCGGACTCTGTATAGGGCGCTCCGAATAATTGCAAATAAACGCCGCAACGTTGCATGTCGTTCTTGCCATCGCCTCAACGAATCGAATTCGAAATACTGAGTCTTTCACAGAACATAGCCCCTAAATGCTGACCTTTTCCTCAGGCTAAGGGTTTCTATGACAGCCGAGAATATATGACATTTGGACTACAAGTCAACAATCGATTCAATGTAACGCCCCAAACATCGTGCCTTAAGCCTTTGGTAATTTGCGAAGTTCTACTACTTTCGTGCCCGTGGCTGGGCGAACATTAGCCGAGACGTTTCCAAGAACGGCTACCCCTAGGAGTGTGACCTATGGGCGCCTTCGATTCTTTTGATGATTTCCGCCTACTGCCCACCGATCATTGGCCATTGTACACAGATCGGATCAGCTTAACCGAGCTATTTGCCCATAATCTCAGTAATGGCGCCGCTTGAAAGCGTCCAATAAGGGATCCCGACGTGCAGCGCAAATCAGTTTTTTGGAAAACCAATTTGGCCTTGGCCATTCGGCTCCCGGCTTTCATCCCCAGACGCACGCAAACCAGCTCTGATACGCTTTTGGGCTTTCTCTCTTTGCTCAATGCGCTTTGATCCATGGCCCTATTCACTCTCTCAAAAATGCTTTTTCGCCGACCTCTGATTTCCGGTACCCTCCCCCGCCCCTTCCATGTCCAAAAATAGTCTTTGCCGACTTCCATAAAGCTACCCCTCGGAACTCAGCTTGACCCTTGGTCGGAATTATGTAAAAATTTGTAAGTCAAAGAGGGGTATTCATGCCGTGGTAATCTTCGTGGTCCGTGAAGATAAAAATTCGGATCGATCCCCACACCCTGGAACTTGCAGCGGAGCGCGGAACCGGCGAACAGGAAATTGTCGACGTCATTAAAACAGGTTTGTCCATCCCGGCCAAAGGTCGCCGTTACGGAAAAGCTAATGTCTACGATTTCAAGAAGGAGCGCCACGGTAAGCACTACGAGCAAAAGCGGGTCGAGGTTTTTTACGTGGTAGAAGGAGACTGTATTGTTACCGTAACTGTCTACGTCTTTTATGGCAAGTTGGAGAAAGGAAATGAACATCACATATAACGATAAGACAGATCCCCTTTGCATCCGGCTGGATGACAGGAAGCAGGATGTGGTCAACCGTCGGGTCTCTGAAGATGTTGTGCTGGACATCGGAGAGGAGGACAGAATTATAGGTATCGAAATCATGGATGCATCCAGGCATATTTCATTGGGCAAGCTTCTGCCGGTGAAATACGGAATTTCTGAAGTGAAGCTTTAGCCGCCAGTCTCGCCCAATCCGTTCACGAAGAGGGAAAGGCCTTATCTCACACAGGCAGGGCTCACTGAGAAGGGTCATGCTGTTTCTGAACTATTTTTTTCTTGTTGCGCCTTTATGAAAACGCAATTTCCACAGAGAATACTGAAATGGCAAATCGATGGCTGGATACATGGGATACACTTTTCCAAAACCGAGTCGGCGTCGTCAGGGACCTCACCAGGGCAATCGAACAATGATGGGAAGGAAGAAAATTACTTGGATTTGAAAATTAAGAGCGCAAAAACACCATCTCCAATACATCCATTACCTTTTCCCCTTCCTGGCTCAACTCCACCTGCACACGGGCAATGCGGCCCTGGGTATCGATCACGCGTGCAGCAGCAATGACGTCTTTTACCGGATCTGCCGCCTTGAGTATTTGTATCTCACAATGAAGCGGCAATCCCACATGGCCCAGTGAGTTGGCAGCCGCAGCCATGGTTTGCTCAGCCAGGGTAAATAGTGCCCCCGTATGAACGTAGCCGAGAAAGTTGGGCAATTGGCTCGTCCCGGGCAAACGGGCCATAGCTCGTCCCGCCTCGAATTCCGTGAACCGGATGGAAAGCGCTCGGGCCAACGGGGTATTCTCCAAGACATGTTTTAAGACATCCAACTCTCGATTCTTGATTGCGTTTCGGACGGATTCAGGCTCACTTGTCTCTTCGATGGCAGAGAGTTTCTGTCGATTTTTCTCCTCCACCCCCCGAACCAACCAAGATACGGCCTCGTTGTAAGGCGTCGGGATTTTAAAACGGCGGCCTTCGGAAACAATCACTTCATTAAGATTGCCGATTTCGGTGGGTCGCCCGGCGTCCACGTCCTGGAGCATGGAAACGCGATTGTCCTTGGTCGAAGCAAAGGCTTTTAGGGAAAAGCCCAAAGGATCATTCAGCTCGGGAAAATCGATTCCTTTGGCGCGGGCGACCTGGGCCAGCTCCTGAGAAAGCGCATCGATCATTTTCACCGAAGGCTCATGGGTCACAGCGACGTTGCCGGTCAGCCCGGTCAAGGCGGCCACCACATTGGTGGACACATTGGCGATCAGCTTTTTCCAGATGACGCTATTGATATCATCCGTGGGTTGAACATCCAAGCCCGCTTCCCGGAATTGCCGAACCAATTTTTCAAAGCCCAGGCGGGCCTCGCCATCATATGGCCCAATTACCAATAACGGCCCCAGACCGCCCACATACCGGACCTCGTTCATGCTCACGGGCATACCGGAATGGGCCGTAATGCCGCCGATAACCCGTTCGGGTCCCACGGCTTCGGCAATGACTTCCAGATTTCCTAACCCATTTTGAACCGAAAGGACGAGGGTATCGGCCCCTATCGTCGGCAAAGCGCTCTCAATGGCCGTACGCGTGTGGTACCCTTTGACGGCCACGATCACCAGATCCACAACGCCGACCTTGCCCACATCCGAGGTGATCGCTATCCGAGAATGGGTTTGCTCACCATCGGGCCATTGCAGCCACAGCCCTTCTTTTTCGATCAGGTGGACCCGTTCCTCAAGAACTTCAATCAGGGTTACCTGAAACCCTTTTCTCGCAAAAAGACAGCCAAAAATAGACCCGAGAATACCAGCCCCAACGATCGCTATTTTCATGGCTCACCTTTCGTTCCGAATTCCGGCGATTTCGAAGTTATCTTCCGTCCACCCTCGATTTTAGCCCTATTTGCGTCAGACAAGTCTTGCCTATCGCATCACATTCTGTCAAGAGACACCGGCCAAAAGCATACCGGATGGAGGCGAGTAACCGAGAGGTTCACGCGTCTTGGGGCATGAGATGAATCCTGACTCTATAAATTCGGCAAACTCTATGGAGCTGAGGCCCGCAAAACTCGGGATAGATGTCAATCCTGCCTCACAAATTCATTGATATTTGGCCCCTCATCCATTACAAGCGCATTCGGGAAGGCGGAAGTCCCATCGGATGGTTGCGAAAACCCTTTTAGCAGGAAAAGCCATGACAAAAAAGATTGGATTTCTTGGAGAACAGGTCCGTACGGGTCAAGTGAAGGCCCCCAGCGTGGCAAACCGGCTCAGCGCCGATGTCCGGGCAAGGGTTGAAAAGGTCAAGCTCCTGGTCTTGGATGTGGATGGGGTATTAACCGACGGCCGGCTTTATTATCATGACGACGGTACGGAAACGAAGGCCTTTAATGTGCGGGACGGCCACGGTATCAAGCTTGCCCAGAGAGCGGGCATCGACGTGGCCCTGATCTCGGGGAGAAGCTCTTCGTGCGTGGACAAAAGGGCCGCGGATCTCGGAATAACGGAAGTGGTGCAGGGCCCCAAAGACAAGGTCCCGACCTTTGAACGGCTTCTTGCTGAAAAGCGCCTTGGACCCGAACAAGCGGCCTTCGTGGGGGATGATCTGGTGGATCTCCCGGTCATGCGCCGGGCCGGCTTCGCGGTTGCCGTGGCGGACGCCTCCGAGCACCTCTTTGATGCGGCCCATTACGTGACCTTGGCCCGCGGCGGCAGAGGGGCCGTCAGGGAGGTGATTGAGCTCATTCTCACGACACAAGGGCTATGGGGGAAGGTTGTGGCGCGGTACTTCGAGTACTGAACGCCCAACAGAGAGCGGAAACCTAACCCCAGGCACTCACCGGCGAGACAGGCAGCGAGGCAAATCGGCTAGGGTGTGGGAGGGTTGAAAAGCAAGGGCTGATTGGATGTGGAGGGTATAGGATGGTGGCTTTATTATCATGACGACGGCAGGAAACGAAGGCCTTTAACGTGCGAGACGACACGGCATCAAGCGCGCGCAGAGAGCGGGCATCGAGGTGGCGCTGATCTCGGGGAGAAGCTCACGTGCGTGAGCAAGAGGGACGCGGATCTCGGATAACGTCAAAGCCTCCTTACAACTTCAAGAAGATCTGCCACCTCTATCTTCGTCTCTCAGGTCAGTATGACGTCACGCCAAACGCGAGGTCAAGAGCTAGAAGGATAACTCCCCTACCTTTCAAAGGAAGAAGTTGTGAAAGACCAAAGGTAGTCGAACGAGCTGAAAATCCTCGACTCATTGAAGCACTCGCTAATCTCATCGAGACAACACGAGATAGAAAATCGGGCTAAGTAGTGAGGAAAAATGACTATGAGGCTTTAAAAGCGCAAAACTCTTCCAAGCGCATGACCAAAAATGAATTAAGAAAATTCAAAATTGTGTAAAGAAGTAAGCTGCTTTATGGGTAGCTTTTACTATTTAAGAATCTTTCAAAAGTTACTCAGCTAGTCTGCTGTATTATGGATTTTTTCTTTGACTCTGACAAATCTAAGCACTTCTAAAGGGTCGTTTGGTCAGATGTAACGATGGCACTTCTATATCTGTCTCTAAAGCTTCTATGGCATCTATGGCTCTCATCGATTGCTAAACTGATGAAAATGCTTTCGTTCTGAGTGTTTGTTCAGAGTATTTTTAGCTAGTTGATACACTCTGAGCTGTGGTATTTGTATAATCTATGACGTCGAGCTTATTAAGGCTTCTGATTCTATGTACTTTAATCTCTATCGTTTGGAGAAAATTCTTCTCTATTTGATTGATCTCATCTATATAGGGGTTCACTAAAACTAGACTTTTTACCTCAGCACATTGAGCGCTTCACATACTCGTCGTTGTCGTCGTTGCAGGAATGTTGACATATCTTCAATCTCTTTGCTGATCTTCTTGTCGTACTCAACCCTTCGATAAAACTTCTGGACGTACAACAAAAACTGATCACTCTACTCGGAACTGGCCTCCGGCTCTTCGAATTACGTGCTCCTTCATCTTCTTGAGGTTTTCCGGCGTGGTGGTTTTACTCATCGCCATTCTCGTTGTAAGAAACGAAACGCCACTAGGTTTCACACGATAAAACCAGGGCTCAGTTGGTATCAATGAATCCGGAAGAATAAGCCCGATTCTCGCTCTCCATCCCATCAGATCTTGATCTATCATAATCGCCTCCATCCCAAACTGTGAGATTGCTCTACCATCGCCCGTGTAGATTGTCGAGAGATCTCAAGCCATATCATCGGCAGTCTCTCGGAGAAAAAAACCATTCCCAAGATTCTAACCGGGTTCAACAAATAAGCGGCTACAACCACCTCATTGGAAAGTCGTCTTGGACAAAGAAATTTTGGGTACTCACCAAAAACAAGATGTTGCACGACAGCCCTCTTGCCTGAATTGTAAAAATGCCTCGCCTCAACCAGACCACCAGTCCATGCCATGTTAAAAATAGTTCAAAAACCTCCATGTGGCCTTTAATAATCGGGATTACTCCCACTTCTCTTTTCACCGTATTTTTGCCTTTATCAAACGCTAGATACTAAGGCCCCCCAAGCATCTCTCGGATGAAGGATCGCGACTGGTACCTCTATGGATATACGTTCAGCTTTAACCGTCCCAAATCTGCATCACCAAGCATGCTATTCTATCGCCCCATCGAACAGGTTTTGATTAATGATTCACTGCTGTAATGACGGATGGTTCAGGGAAAACACAATGTACGGATACCCCTTTCTTAGGATTTCACAAAATATTCACTATTTCTTCTTTTCCTCCCACTTGCTGACCACCTTTTGTATCGTATCAATCATTTCCCGACCCACAGGCCCTCCTCGTTTTAACCAATCCTCCTGAATTGGCTTCCCGATTATTCCCAACTTTTTCCAGTCTTCGGCCCCTATATCAAAATATTGGACTCCGTGGCTAATCATTGCTTTTCGACCCTGCTCCTTCTCCGAGAAAATCGCCGGCCATACCCATTGGATCGATTTTTCCGCAGCTTGCCTGACGATTGCCTGGACGTCGGTAGGAAGAGCATCAAAGGCATCCCTATTGACAGTCATGATCATCTGATGACCATCAAATTGCATAGAAAAGACATACTTTGCGACCTCCCAAAATTTTCCAGATGCAAACCAGCTATCTGCTCCGAAACAAGCATCAACGGTTTTCGATGACAAGGCGGAATAAACCTCTGGCGTAGCGATTGAAACGGGGGCAACTCCCAAGGCCTTGCATACAGACACCTCAGTAGGCCCAGAAGCCCTTATTTTCAAACCCTTCATGGCATCTAGCCCGTCAATTTTCTTTTCGGCAGACGCAAGCGTTCGAGAGTCGCTTTGCCAGCCCCAAGAAAGTATTGATTGTATTTCTGAAGGAGTACTTTTTCATAGAAGGGGGTCAATGCTTTGACCACCTGCATCCTTAACTCCATATCCTCTGGAACGAGCCCAGGAAGCTCCATTACATCTGCGAACGGAAACTCCCCATTGACAAATGCACCTAACAGCTGCCCTACCTCCATGAGTCCATCGCGGACGACGGATACTGTCTTGGGGAGTGGATGTCCTAATCCTCCGCTCGCATGCACTTCTATCTTCAATTTTCCATTCGTCCTTCGAGCAACCTCTTCAGCAAAACGGACGTAAACTTGTGTGTTATAATGCCCCAGAGGGGTGATGCTCTGTGTGCGCCAAACAGTGGGTTTCATGTCCTTCAAAGATCTCTCAGCGGCAAAGGATGAGTTCATACTCATAACCAAAAAAACAGTAAACAGAACGATCAACACTTCTCCCAAGAATCCTCTCTTCTTTTTCATGGTTCGCTCCTTTCAGTTTCGATTTTATCCACAATTGGACAGTCCCATTTCCCCTGAACCAAATGATATTTTCAACGACTTTGAAAATTGCTACTGATATAGAAGGCCCGGAAGCCAAGTGGCAAGAGATGGCCAAATAAAAATACAAAACACAAGGATTAATACCAAGATCACAAATGGCGCTGCACCTTTTGCGACTTCTTCCAATGATTCCCCCGTAACTCCTTGCATGATAAATAAATTGACGCCCACTGGCGGTGTAAGCAAGCCGAGCTCCATCAAAATAGTTATAAAAACTCCAAACCAAACCTTACTAAAGCCTAAGGCTCCAAAGACAGGCTGAACGAGGGGAACGGTTAAAACAATCATGGTAATTGCGTCAAAAAAGCAACCCAAAATGAGATAAATAATGACCACAGATACAAAGATTAAAAAAGGAGAACCCAGCCCTAACATTTTCTGGCTCACAACAGAGGACATTCCGTAATAGCCTAAGGCCATTCCAAGCAATTTTGCACACATGACAATCAAAAATATCATGGAAGTGGTGCGGACAGTCGCGACGGCGCTTTCCACGACGCTCTTCCATGTGAAAATTTTTAATAAGACGGCAATGAGAATGGATCCGCTGGCTCCGACAGCGGCGGCCTCTGTTGGAGTCGCCATGCCCAGGTAAATACTGCCCAATACGGACCCCATGAGTATTAAAAACGGCCAAATCGCCAGCACTCCGTAGCACCTTTCCTTAAGGCTTGCATGGCCGACTTCTTGGGGAACCAGTTTGGGATTGATGAGAGATCGAGCAGCAATATAAGACATAAAGAGGCCAGTGAGTATAAGACCTGGGATGACTCCTGCGGCAAAAAGCTGACCGATGGACTCCTCGACCGTCACCCCATATATAATCATAATAATACTTGGTGGGATTAATATGCCTAGAGTCCCTCCAGCAGCAATACTCCCAAGCGTTAGCCTTTTGTCATACCCTCTCTTATGAACCAGTTCTGAATAAGCTATTTTGCCCATTGTAGCGGATCCAGCCAGACTGGAACCAGAAGCAGATGCAAAAACGGCACAGGCAACGATGTTCGTTTGTTCCAAACCTCCTGGAATTCTGAGGAGGGCCTTGTTCAAACCAATGTAAACACGGTTGATGACACCGGAAGCCGCTAGAAATTCTCCCATGAATACAAATAGAGGAACACAGGCCATAAGGAAGGCTGAAGACATCGACCAGCTTTGAAGCCCCATAATATTGAGGGTTTTGAGGCACCCTATCTTCATAAAAAGGGCATAGACTCCGCTGAGTCCGATGGAAACGGCAATCCACATACCGCCCATAATAAGAATGAGTAGAACGACAACTGCGATGCCCAAATGTACCATAGATCTATTTCTCCGGTCTGAATAACAGCGCTGCCATTTCCAATAAGAAACATGTTGAGCCGACTACAAAAATGATGTTGGGAATCTATTCGGGGTTCCCAAAGAACCATAATCGATGGTTTTCCTGGTAAAGTTCTTAATCATCAGTGTCCAAGCAGACAAATTGAAAAAAATCGCGAAAATAATTCCGCCCAGGATAATCGGATACTTGATAAAATCCTTCGTTTTTTTTGAGAAATGTCTAGTCAACACATCGGTTATCACATGACCGTTGGTTTTTAGCGTGTACCCTAAACCCAAGAAAACAATAGATGCTAGAAGATAGCCTGTGACTTCTTCGGTAAAAACAAAAGGCTCTGAAAAAACATAGCGAAGGATCACATTAAGAAACAAGAAAGCGACCAAGATGATTGCAATAAAGGAAGCTATTGTTTTCATCGTTGCAGTGAAACGGTCCATTGCAGACAACCACCATCTCATAGAAACGACCTCGCATTTCATCCTATAAAAATCGGCTGTCTAGCGATCGAAGCAGCAAAGATTTTGTATAGGTAAAGAATTCGATTTTCAAAATGTGCCAAGAGCGGAAAAAATCCATTTTCATTCTGATAACGCTATGCTTCATCTCCCTCAAAGCTCGCTCAGCAGTCTGCCGTATCCATGGATTTTCTCTTTGACCCCGGCAAATCGAAGCAACTTCCAAAGGGTCGCCTGGTCGGACGTAACGACCGGCACGCCCATGTCAGTCTCGAGCGCATCTATGGCATCCATGGCCCTCATCGACATGCAACTGATGAAAATGCCTTTGGCTTCCGGGTGTTTATTCAAAGTATTTTCTAGCGAGTCGATACAACTCCCCGGCCGTTGTATTGGTATAATCAATGACGTCGAGCTTATTAAGGCTTCCGATTCCATGTACCTTAATCCCTATGGCCTCGAGAAACTTCTTTTCAATCTGATTGATCTCATCAATATAGGGCGTCACCAATACCAGATTTTTCACGTTCAGCACATTGAGCGCCTCCACAAAACCCGTCGTTGTCGTCGTTGCAGGAATGTTGACGGCATCTTCAATTTCCTTGCTGATCTTCTTGTCGTACCCAACCCCTTCGATAAAACTTCCGGACGTACAACAAAAACCGATCACATCAACCTCGGAACTGGCCAACTCCTTGGCTCCCCTAATCACATGCTCTTTCATTTTCTTGAGGTTTTCCGGCGTGGTGGTTTTGCCCATCGCCATTCTCGTCGTGAGAAACGAAACGCCCCTGGGTCTCACCCGATAAAACCATGGCTCCGTTGGTATTAAAGAATCCGGAACGATAAGCCCGATTCTCGCTCTCCATCCCATCAGGTCTTCATCTATCATCATCCACCTCCATTGCAAATTGTGAGATTGGTTTACCATCTCGCCGTGCAGATTGCTGAGAGGTCTCAGGCTGTTTCATTGGCACTCTGCTTGGGAAAAGACATCCATTTCCAAGATGCTAACCTGCGTTCAAAAAATAAGAAGCTGCGGCCACCTCATTGGAAAGTCGTTTTGAACAAAACCAATTTCCGATCCCCACACGGAAAACAAGGTGTTGGACGACAGCCCCTGACGCTTTGAATTTTACTGTTTCAGCAGTTCCCTTGCGATGACCAATTTCTGTATCTGGTTGGTGCCTTCGTAAATCTGGGTAATCTTAGCATCGCGCATCATGCGTTCAAAGGGAAAGTCCGTCATATAACCGTAGCCCCCGGCGATTTGAAGGGCATCCGTGGTCACTCGCATGGCCACATCGGAGGCAAACAGTTTGCAGCACGCGGACAGGTAGGTCTTTCGGGAATCCCCCACATCAACCATATCTGCGGCCTGGTAGGTCAGGGCCCTGGCCGCCTCGATCTGCGCGGCCATTTCGGCCATCATCCAACTCACCCCTTGAAAGGCCGAGATGGGCCGTCCGAATTGAACCCGATCCTTAGCGTACTTCTTGGCTTCATCCAGGGCACCCTGGGCTATTCCCACGGCCTGGGCCGCAATCACCGGCCTGGAGGTATCCAGGGTCTGCATCGCGTAAACGAATCCCTTGCCCTCTGCGAACAGGTTTTCGGCAGGTACCTCCATGTCTTCAAAAACCAATAGACCCGTGGGAGAACCCTTAATTCCCATCTTCGATTCCCACTTGGCCACCGTAACGCCCTGAAATTCCTTCTCCACAATGAAGGCGCTGATTCCTTTGACCCCCTTGGTGCTGTCTGTCATGGCAAATACGGTCATCAAATCCGCAATCGGCCCGTTGCTGATAAAACACTTCGAGCCGTTAATGATGTATGTGCCCCCCTGCCTCACCGCCTTGGTTCCCATGGCCGCCGCATCTGAGCCCGCACCTGGCTCCGTCAACCCGAAGGCAATCAGCGCCTCTCCCGATGCCACCTTGGGACCCTACGTCTGCTTGTGTTCTTCAGAACCCGCAATTACCACGGACTGCCAGCCCAAGGCCTGGACCTGAACCACCAGCGAAGAACTGGCGCAGGCCTTGGCAATCTCCTCCACAGCCAAGCAAATATAGAGGTGCCCCTGAAAGCAGCCTCCGTATTGTTCGATCACGCTCAATCCCAGAAAGCCCATCTCTTGGAAAACCTCTTTAAAATTTCAGGGAATTCACCTTTCCGATCGATCTCCTCAGCCCGGGGAGCCACTTTATCTACAACCATCTTTCTCATTTGATCCACAAATAGCTTTTGATCTTCATTTAACACGTGGATGGTCCTTTTCCTCCAATTTCATGTGGCTGGGTGTCAAACCGCCAGCGCGCACAGATCCCCTCTTCAAGCAGGAGATTCGGCCCCTTCCTCAACGAGATGCCTCCCTACCTCGAAGGCCTTCATATTGGCCTCTTTAAACCTTTCCGGAGACAGATCCTCCACGAGCCCCCGTATGGCCTCTGTCTCAAAAAAGGGCACCCAATTCACCAGTGCCCCCAGCAAGACCACATTGGTCATCTGTACGTTTCCAAGCTCGCGGGCCGCTGTCGTCGCCTTGATGACCCTGCCGTTTGCACAATAGCTGCGCGTCGCCCGAACAATCGCTTCATCGCTGGGATAATCATCGAGGCCCATATTGTTCAACACCGTGGGAATCCGTAAAAAATTCAACAGATATCTCCCTCCGGGATTCAACAGCCGCATGTGCCGCAGCATCTCCACCGCCTCCATCCCGATCAATAGATCGGCCTGGCCCCGGGATACCAGGGGCGCGTAGATCGGTCCGTCCGAAATCCGAATGTGCGAAACGACCGATCCCCCCCGCTGGGCCGCGCCGATGGTTTCCGCCCCCGCCACTGTGTAACCCTTATTCATGGCAAACTGTGATATGGCCAAAGAGGCAAAAATGTTCCCCTGCCCTCCCACACCCGCGATGACAACATCCATCTTCATGATATCGCTCCTCTTGTACACACATCCACACAAAGACCGCAACCCACGCAGACCCCCGCGTCGATATGAATTTTTTCCTTCCCCTTGTCATAGGAAATGGCCGGACATCCTAGATCCGTGATGCACACCATGCATCCGTTGCAGCGTTCCTCGTCGAGAGCAATGTCCCTAGGTTCAAAAATCTCTTCCCCAAGACGGCTCGAAAGAAGGTAGCAGGGCATGGACGAGACGATCAACGAAACCCCCTCCTCCTCAACCGATTCTTCAAGCGCCTTTATGCATTCTTTAGGATGATACGGGTTCACCACCCGATAACGAATCCCCAGTGCCTCGGCCAACTTGGGCACATCCACCCTGCCCGTGGCTTCACCCCCGATCAGTTTTCCCGTGCCCGGGTGGGGCTGAAAGCCGGTCATGGCCGTCACGCTGTTCTCCCCTAAAATAATATTAATGTTGGCCTTCTGATTCGCCGCATTTAACAGCCCCGTGATTCCACTGTGATAAAAGGTGGAGTCGCCTATGAACGCAAAAATGGGCTTATCCATCCCCGTAAAACTCATGCCTGTGGCCATGGGGATGGAGGAACCCATGCAGAAAATGGTGGATTGAAGCTCCAGGGGCTTGAAAGAGCCCGCATCGTGGCAGCCAATATCCCCTACCACGATCCCCTTCCTCTTCCTGCTCACCTTCTTGAGGGCATAGAGGATCCCTCTGTAGCTGCAGCCCACACACTGGGTCCGGGTCCTGATCGGAATAGTCACATCCAATTGCGGCGCTTCGGGCTCCCTCACACCGGCCCAAGGGGCGGCCTGTTTAACGGCATCCAGAACCCCTTGAACCGTCAATTCCCCGTCCGACGGGATAAAACCGCTCCGTCCGCACACCTCCACCCCGATGCCCTCTTCCTGGAAGATCTGCTTCAAAAGGCCTTCCACAAAGGGCTCGAGCTCTTCAAAAACAATCACCTTCTCCAGGTCCCGCACAAAGTCCAAGACCTTCTTCCTGGGCAGCGGCAGCGTCCCCAGTTTAAGCACCGGTAGCCTTTCCTCCATAAACTGCTCGGCCTCCTTGACCAGGGTATAGCCCATGCCGCACCCCACAAGGCCCACCTTGCCCTGGCCCTCTTCGATCCGGTTATAGGGACTCTCCTCCATGATTGCCTTGAGTAGACCCTGACGCTCATTGAGCCAACGATGACGAATCTGGGGCCGTTTCACACCGCCGAATTCGGGCAGTTCCACCGCGCTCATAATAAATCGGTCCCGATCCGGCTCATAGTGGGCGGCCGGAAGATCTGTCGGAATATTTTCAAAGGGAACCACACCACGGGCATGACACACCCTCGTCACAGGGCGAACACAGAAAACCAGCTCCGTCTTCTCCGAAAGCTCAAAGGCATCCTTCACCATCGACTTGGCTTCCTGGGCCGAACTTGGATCGAATATGGGCAGATGCCCGTATTGATGAACCAAAATCCGCGAGTCCTCTTCGTTCTGCGAGGATAACCCCCCGGGGTCGTCCGCCGAGATCAGCACCAGGCCCCCCCGGATACCGGTAAAGTTCACGTGCATTAAAAAGTCCGTCACCACGTTGGTGCCGTTGTGCTTCATCACCGCCATGGATCGAACATGACAAAGCGAAGCCCCAAGGACTAACTCAAAGGCCACTTTCTCGTTATTGGACCATTCCACGTGAACCCCGGGATACCCCACACTGTCTTCGACAATCTCCGTGGAAGGCGTACCCGGATATCCCGCCACAACCCTCACGCCGCTTTCCAGCGCACCACGAGAAATCGCGGCGTTTCCCATGACATATCGATTTTCTGACATAAGTCTATCTGCCTCCCCACACCATGTGCGGTTATGATGTTCTACGCTCCAAATAATCCGTCCATCGACAGAGATTTCGCACCCGTCCGCTGCACAAAACCCTAAAACAAATTCTTGGTATGAATCCCCGTGAGGTTGACCCGGATATGATTATGAACGATGTCTCAGAATTCAAAATAATTCATAGTCTCCGTACTTGCTCCAGCCACAATCAATCTTCAGACATTCCCCTGTAATTGCATCAGAGTCCGATGAAGCAAGAAACAGGACCGTGTTTGCAACTTCTTTCGTCGTGACGAATCTCTTGAAGGGATTCCGCCCGTTCAATTTTTCTTCATCAAGGAGTTTCCTGTCAAGCAGGTCCTGTACTAACTCGGTCAATACATAAGCAGGTCCAACCGCATTCACATTAATTTTATATGGAGCCCATTCTATGGCCAAGGCCTTCGTTAATTAATTTAAAGCCGCTTTAGGGACCAAATAACCGATGCGTAGGGGATGATTGTTTCGGCGAGCGTGGAACTAATATTCACGATTTTTCCCCCACCCTGTTTGATCATGACTCTCGCAGCTCCCTGAGAACAAAGCATATGGGAAGTCAGATTCGTGGCAAGCGCTCTGTTCCAATCTTCCAGCTTTAGATCAATCGATGGTACGGTCATTGACATCCCCGCATTATTGACAAGGATGTCTATACGCCCAAAAGTGCTTACAGCTTTCTTCACCATAGCTGAAATAGAAGAACCCTCACTGTTATCTGTTTCGACCGCAATAGCCTTCCCCCCTCGATCTGCAATTTCCTTTGCAACTGCTTCCCCTTGATTCAAATGTCTTGAGGTAATCACCACGGAACACCCTTCATCCACAAAGGTAAGGGCGACTTCCTTTCCAATGCCCCTGCTTGACCCTGTGATAACCGAGACCTTAGCCTTGAGTTTTATTTCATCTCCTCCTCTTACCATTTTCCCAACCTGCAATTATGCACCCCACCAAATTAGCGTTTTGCCCATTCTTCTTTCTTGGACCGTTGACTTTCTCCTTAACCTCCTAAGGCATGTGATTTGGTTTATGAGGCTTCCCCGGGGCGGCCCATTACGTGACCTTGGCCCACGGCGGCAGAGGGGCCGTCAGGGAGGTGATTGAGCTCATTCTCACGACACGAGGGTTCTGAGAGAAGCTTGTGGCGCGGTACTTAGAGGACTGAACGATTCCGGGGTCTGAAACAAGCCGTGTTTGGCGCATGAACCAGGCCCCAAGCGCACTGCCTGGTCAGATGCGCTTCAATTCTCAGTTTGTTTCGTCGACCTCCCGTTGTTCTATAAGAAGTCTAATTCCTTCAAGTACTTGGTTGAACCGCTCGCGCGAAAGAGATCCGATCTTTTCCGACAAATCGCTTTTGTCCACTGTGAATATTTGAGAAATATTAACGACACTTTTCTTTGGCAGGTTAGCTTCGCCCTTATCCAACAGAACATTCCCGGGTGCCTTTGCTCGTTTAAAATTGCTTGTCAGGGCGCAAACAATTACTGTGTTGATACGGCTTCGATTAAAAACATTGTTTTGTATGACGACATGAGGATGTCGATATCCGGGCTCAGACCCTGAAGGTTCATACAAATCGATCCAGAATATATCGCCCTGGTTGATTACCATTGGTCCTTCACCATATTGAGATGACGGGACCGCATCATGGATTTAAGGGATTTCTCCTTCACATCAGGAAAATCATCGTACGCAGCGTTGATGGCTTCAAATAACTCCTGATTTTTGTGGCGTTGAATGAACTCTGCTGCGGCCACCGTAAAAATACGGCTTCGAGAAGTGTTCAATTCATGGGCCAAATTGTCCACTTTCTCAAATAATTCTTTATCGATGGATATCGCAGTCTTTACATTTGCCATAAGTCATACCTCCAGATAAAAATAAAGTATAACCGTTGGTATAATCCATGTCAATATCTTCCTTCCGACTCCACAGGTCAGGTATCACGCTTCGCCTTTTAACCCGATGGCTTCGGCCACGGTCTTCATTCCCTCGATGGTATCAGTGATGAGGTCGGTCGTATCCATGCCGAGCATCTGTGCACCTTTATCGATGATGTCTCGATCCACACCGGCGGCGAATCGTTTGTCTTTCCACTTCTTTTTGACGGATTTGGCCGTAAGATCCATAACGCTCCTGGTGGGCCGAACCAGGGCCGTTGTCGTAACCAAGCCGGTGAGCTCGTCTATGGCGAAAAGCACTTTTTCCAGATCGGACTCGGGTTTGACATCCGTGCAAAGACTCCAACCATGGCTAATCACGGCTCGGATGTACGCTTCGGGCCAGTTTTCCGAACGAAGTATTTCTTCTGTCTTCTTGCAATGTACTTCGGGAAACTGCTCATAATCCAGATCGTGGATCAGGCCGATGATGCCCCATTTTTCCATGTCTTCGCCCCGTTTTTGGGCAAAATAGCGCATCACACCCTCCACGGCGAGGGCGTGTTTGATGAGACTTTCCGATTGGGTGTACCGCTTTAAAAGTGAAAAAGCATCCTCTCGGGTCGGTATTTTTTCCGGCATGTCGCTGCTCCTTTTAGTCCCTTCCCTCACAGGGTAAAATCCTCTCACAATTGCTGAAGTCCATCCTCCTCGACATAGGATTCACCGGCATCGGAATTGTCCACTTTCTCAAGTAACGGCCGATGCGGGCGAGAGGAATCAGGATATCGGTCTTGAACCAGTCGACTTTGCAGGGGTCCTAGTCTTCCAACTGAGTGACCCTGCCTCCCCGTCCCGTTACATATATGTGGGAAAACTCGGATTCTTCTGTAGCCCCATGCCAGTGTTTCTCGCCGGCAGGGATCAGAACCACATCACCGGCCATGATCACCTTTTTCTCTGTTTCCGTTGCAATAATGCCCTTGCCGGCGGTGACGATGAGAACCTGTTCGCCCTCATGGGCGTGAAATTTGTTTCGAACCCCTTTACCGAAGTTGACGACATTTACGTCAAATTCAATGCTGTCAGGCAAAAGGACCTGAAGTGTGACATCCGGTCCGGTAAAAAGAGGATGTTCAAACGGCTTCTTAACCACTTCACTTGTCTTTACGACTTTCATTTCTGTCTCCTTTTCAATCGCCATCACTCCTTCGCTTGACCAGACTTTAAGAAATTTGCACACTTAGGACAAGAAAATTGTGAAATGGATTGTCCAGGGAAGCCTTCTCTGGCTTTGGACCTGGTTGAGGAATTCCGACCGTCACACCTGCGGCCATGCCAGACAGGCCGATGATTCCCCATATGACCCTTGGGCAATCCATCCCCATGGAAGTCGATTCCCTCGGGAGAGAGAGGCGGCCATGGCCGGTACACAAGCATGGTCTATCGTTCCAGAAACGGCATGATTCCCAGTGCCGCCCGTACATGCAGGATCATTTCGAGCGCTTCGACCAGAACAAGTCCAAAGATGGGTCTAATTGCCGGTCCAGAAAGAAATTTCGTTGTTCCAGTGGAATTTTTTTCTTGCAATACTCACCGGCCGGGGCATAAGATATTCGCTTCCCCCGAGGGCTCTATTTGCTCATAGCAAGGGGGGAGGGGTACGAATGGCAAGGAAGGGCGGACCATACAGGAGAATCGTAAAGGGACTTTTTCTTTTAGGGTTGTTTGGGTTATTTTTCATTATTGAAGTCACCCATCCCCTCCATCCTCGTTTATCCCGCAACAACGTACAGATCGCTCCTCTTAGAGAATATCTCGAGCTTCAAGCCCCTCTTCCAGCCGTCGCGGAAACAAGCGATGAGTATGACGCATACGGCGAGTGGGATTGTCTGCTTGGTCCCTTTCTAGAGGAACGTGAGCCGGGAGACAGCAACCTTTTTGCCGAGCCGGCAGGATCCCATCGCGTGGATCGCGGCGCCCTTTCTCTCCCAATTTCCCGGTCCCCGCCGGTTTCTATCCCCGGTCCATAGGCTTTTCACTCATTTAAAGCCGGTCCTTCGTCGAAAAATCTCGTGACCTGTCCGGTCTCTTGAAAAGATCAAGAGAGGAGAGAGGACGGATATTCAGTCAGAATATTTAAGGAAGAGGAGAGAGGCATGATTCATGTCGAAAATCTAACCAAGTATTACGACGATGTCTGTGCGGTTGATCAGATCAACCTGGATATCCAGAAAGGTGAAGTCCTGGGGTTGCTGGGGCCAAACGGTGCCGGTAAGACGACGACCCTCAGAATGCTCACCGGCTTTATTCGACCTACATCAGGAAGCATTCGGGTAAAGGAATATGATATCGACGAAAATGGACTTGAGATCAAGAAGCTCATGGGATATCTGCCGGAATCCGCCCCCCTCTACCGGGATATGCTGACATACGATTATCTGCACTACATTGCAGACATCCGGGAGCTTGGAAGCGAAAAGAAGCTCCCCCGCATCCGCCGCCTGGCGGATGTCTGCGGCCTCAATGAGGTTATGCACAAGCCTATCGGTGAACTCTCCAAGGGTTACAGGCAACGTGTGGGTCTTGCCCATGCCATGATGGATGACCCGGAAATTCTGATACTCGATGAACCAACGTCGGGTCTCGATCCCAACCAGATCGTTGAAATCCGGGACATTATTAAGAAAATCGGAGAAGAAAAGACCGTTATCCTGTCAACACATATCCTGAGTGAGGCCGAGGCGACGTGTGACCGGATCGTGATTATCAACAGAGGCCAAATCATTCTGGACGACAGGACCAGCCACCTGAAGCAATCGGCCAACGGGGAATGCCTCATTAACATCACCCTTAAGAATGCGGAGTCCATATCCGTTGTCGCCGATTTGGGAGCAATGGATGGGGTCAAAGCCGTGGCGCAGACAGGGGACAGTGGAGAGGCCGTGCACCTGAAACTTACCTGCCGGTCCTCCGACGATCTCATGGAGCGGATCTACCGGAAAATTAGGCAAACCGAATGGGTGCTCCTCGAATTTCACCAGGAGACCAGAACGCTCGAAAATGTATTCCGGGAACTCACCAGGGAGAACTGACATGAAACAGGTTACCCATATCTTCAACAGAGAATTCAGGGCCTATTTTGTATCCCCCATCGCTTACATTGTGATCTCCGTCTTTCTGCTGGTGACAGGATGGTTCTTTTTCACGACCTTTTTCATTTACAATCAGGCAAGTCTTCGAAATTTTTTCGGCCTGCTCCCTGTGACCTTTTCATTCGTTATCCCGGCGGTCACCATGAGACTGTTTTCAGAGGAGCTCAGCGTTGGGTCCTACGAAATTCTCCTCACCATGCCGGTGACCACGCTGGACGTCGTGCTCGGCAAATTCCTGGCGGGTGTTGTGTTTGTCGCGGTTATGCTGATACCGACGATTTCCTACCCCGTCACCGTCTCCTTTCTCGGTCAACTTGATTGGGGCCCGGTGGCGGGCGGTTACATAGGGGCCGTTCTTCTGGGGGGTGCGTTTTCTGCCGTCGGCCTCTTTGCCTCTTCCCTTACACGGAATCAGATCACCGCCTTCATTGTCGGTATGGCCATCTGCTTCAGTCTGACCCTGCTCGACAGGATGCTCATTTTCCTTCCCAGGTCCTTCCTCGGGGTTTTGGGATATCTGGGGGCGGACCTCCATTTCCAGAACATCTCAAAAGGCATCATCGACTCGCGGGACATCCTCTACTTTTTGAGCGTCATTTTCGTTGGTCTTTACGGGACAACGTTGGCCATTCAGGAAAAGAATTAAGGAGGGCATCAATGGGCCTGAAGAACATATCGGGAAAATATATCAAATTCCTCACCTACCTGATTGTGACCGTCCTGATCAATGTCGCGGGGCTTACACTCTTTTTCAGGGCCGATCTCACGGCGAACAAGGTCTATTCCATTTCAGACGTGAGCCGTGAGGTCGTTTCAACGCTTTCGGAACCTTTGACCATCAATGTCTTTTTTACCAAGGACCTCCCGGCTCCCTATAACAACACGGAGCGCTATCTGCGCGACCTGCTGGAGGAATACGGCGTGTACGCCAACCGGTTCCTTAATTACCGGTTCTACGACGTGAGCCCTGATGAGGGGGACATCAACCGGGAAGCAAAGGAAAATCGTGAACTGGCCCGAAACTACGGCATTGATCCTGTCCAGATACAGGTCGTGGACAATGATGAAGTCAAATTTCAGAAAGCATATATGGGACTGGTGCTTATCCACGGCGACATCATTGAACGGATTCCCACTATCACAACCACCGACGGTCTGGAGTATCGTTTGACAACCTCAATCCAGAAGCTAAACAACAAGGTGAGCGCCCTCCTGGCGTTACAGGGCAAAATCAGCGTCAAACTCTTTCTGTCCTCTTCACTCGAGACGGTCGCGCCCTTCATGCAGCTGAAGGATCTTTCCGAGCTACCCCAGAAGCTGAAAGGGGTTGTTGAAAAACTTAACCAAAAGAATTACGGCAAACTGCAATTTGAATATCTGGATCCCACCAAGGATCCAAATCTGGAGTCTTTAGCAGAAAAACACAACCTCCTCAACCTCAAGTGGCCCGCGCTTTTAGAGGGCAAGATTCCGCCCGGTAAAGGCACGGTTGGCCTGGTGATGGCCTATGGTGAGAAGGCCATGGAACTCCCTGTGGTCCATGTCCTGCGACTCCCAATTATCGGAACCCGGTACGAAATGGTGAGCCTCGACGATATGGAAAAGATGATAAACGCTAACATGGAATCGCTGATCGATATTAACGAAGAGCTGGGCTACCTGGCCGGTCACGGGACCTTTGACATGGCGGCCTCACCCTATGGTGCCATGGGCGGCCGGCAGCAGGATGATGTCTCCAATTTTGTGAGCCTTACATCCCAGACTTACACCTTAAAGCCGGTCACTCTTGATGGAGGCTCTATCCCGGACAGTCTCAACTGTCTGGTTATCGCACGGCCCACGGAAGAATTTACCGACTATGAGCTCTATCAAATCGATCAATACTTGATGCGGGGGAGGAGCCTGGCCATCTTTCTCGACGCATTCAAGGAGGAGAGCCCTTCCGGCAACACGGCTTATGGCCAGGGGCCAAGATACGTGCCGCTTTCCACCGGCCTCGAAAAACTCCTTGAGCACTACGGCATCAGTATCGGGAAGTCCTATGTTCTCGACGAAAACTGCTTCAAACAGCAACTCCCTGCGCAACTGGGCGGGGGTGAGCGCCCCATCTATTTTGCGCCCGAGATCAAAAATCGGCAGATCAATCACGATTTCGAGGCCATGAAGAACATCAAGGGGCTGGTCGCCTTCAAGATCTCCCCCCTTGAATTGAACGGTGACCGCATCGCCAAGAATGGATTGAAGGCGGTCAAGCTCTTTTCCTCCTCTGAAAAATCCTGGGAGATGAGCGGAAGAATCAACCTCAATCCTATGTTCATACAGCCTCCGCCAGCGTCGGAGGTAAGAAAGAGCGTGCCCTTGGCCTATATGCTGGAGGGGGAATTCCCAAGCTATTTTGCGGGAAAACCGATTCCAGAAAAGAAACCGGCGGAGAAAGAATCAAAGGACAAATCAGATAACCCACCCAAGGATGACGTGCAGGACAAGACGGTGCAAAAAAAGACGGATGTGGACCTCTCTAAAATCCAGGGCGAAGGGGAATTCCTCTCCAAAGGAAAACCCGGCAAGATATTCCTGGTGGCGTCTTCGGCCATGATTGAGGACAACATCCTGGACGAAAAGGGAACGACCCCCAACGCGGCGTTCATCCTGAATGTCCTCGATTCCCTGAATAACCGGGAAGGGGTTGCAGCCATGCGGAGTAAGGAGCAGAGCATCAACCCCCTTGTGGAGACCGATGCAGCGATCAAGGCCTTTGTCAAATCCTTTGACATCGCAGGACTGCCCGTGGTTGTCGTCATTTTCGGACTTCTGGTCTGGTCTCACAGGCGTTCCCGAAAAAAGCGAATTCAGATGATGTTTCAGAAATAGGGTGAAATTATGAAGATAAAAAAAGAATACATCATACTTCTGATATTGATCGTGGCCATTTCCGTGTATCTTGTCCTCCGGAAATCCGACCGGACCCATTATCAACTTCCGAAGGTGCCGGATATGGCCGAAGCCGAAATCTCGAAGATCGAAATCGATAAAGGGGCAGGCTCCATCGTTTTGAATAAGAAGGGTCCCGGCTGGGAAATCTCGCCTCAGGGATATTCGGCCGATACGGCCAAGGTCAAGGGCCTGTTGGACATGCTGAGAGACCTCACACTGACCGCCCTTGTTTCGGAGGCGAAGGACTACAACCGCTACGATCTAAGTGCGGACAATAAGATTCGGGTCCGGGCGTGGGCTTCAGACGACTTGAAGCGCGATCTGGAGGTGGGCAAGGCTGCCCCCACCTATCATCACACGTTCGTAAGGATGGCAGGCGATGACCGTGTCTACCACGCCCGGGGAAATTTCAGGGGTGAAATCGACCAGACCGTGGAGGATCTGCGCGATAAGGCCGTCCTCTCCTTTGACCAGGGGGAGATCCGGGAGATTTCCATCACCAAAGGCGATGAATCGCTTACTCTGAACCGCAAAGAGGTTTCCCGGGAGACGGAGAACGAAAAGGGAAAGGCAACGGAAGGCTCCAGCCCACCCAAGGTCGAAACGGTCTGGGAGAGTGCCGACGGTAAAAGGGCCGACCAGAAAGCGGTAACCGATATTCTGGGCGATCTTTCAAGTCTCAAATGTGAAAAATACATGGAAGGTGCGAAGGAGGATCTCAAGGATCCCATTTATCAAATCGGCCTGAAAGGGAATAGGGTCTATCAGCTTTCCGTATTTGAGAAGAAAGAGAAGGATGGGAAAGCGTACCCTGCCGTCTCCTCGGAAAACGGCTATCCTTTTCTCCTCTCCGCCTGGCGGCTTGATAAGATCATGAAGGCCCCCGAACAGTTGCTGGAGAAACCGGCCACGGAGAAAAGGGCTCCAGGTAAACCGGAAAACCCCAAAGAAGGCTAGCCTGCCGAAGACCCGATCAAGTCCCCCTAACTTACCTTACTATGGTCAAGGGGGACTTGCTCGCCGTCCACTTGGGGGGTTTCAAAGGATTTCATGCGGATTTCTACTCTGCTTCGCTGAGAAGCCTCCTGAAAACTTTTCCGGCCGCGCTTTTGGGCAGCGCTTGCCTGAATTCCACCAGTCGCGGGCGCTTGTAAGCCGCCATGTTGTCTTTGCACCATTCAAGGATCTCGTTCTCCATGACCTTGTTCACATACTCGGCCTTCAGGATAATAAAGGCCTTGGGCGTCTCACCCCGGTAAGGATCCGCGATGCCTATGACCGCTGCTTCCTGCACGGCCGGATGCCTGTAGAGAAGGTCTTCCACCTCGGCCGGAAACACGCTGTAGCCGGAGCACTTGATCATTTCTCTTTTCCGCCCCAGAATTTTGACATAGCCTTCCTCATCCATAAGCCCTATATCCCCGGTATGGAGCCGGCCTTCCCGCAGGACTTGTGCGGTCTCTTCGGGCCTGTTCCAGTATCCGTTCATCACCGCCGGTCCCTTGATGGTGATCTCCCCTTCCTCGTTTGGCCCCAACTCCCGCGTGCCCGTCTCCAGATCCATGATCTTGATGTCGTTGACCTGGGGAATACCCAGGAAACCCGGCTTATATCGGTAAAGCGGCGTCGCGGCGCCTCCGTGACATATGGTCTCCGAGAGTCCATAGCCCTCGCCGATGAACGCCTGCGGTGCCAGTTCTTTCAACCTTTTCTGGAGCTCAACCGGTATGGGCATCCCTCCAGTCAATAGGCAGCGGAAGGAACTGAAGTCGTAATCGCTCACATTGGGAAGATTGAGGAGCGCGGTCATCATGGTGGTGGCCCCCACCCAATAGGTACAACGATAATGGGTAACCGCCTGGGCCACCACATCCGGAACAAATCGGGAGAGAATCACGATCCGGCCGCCCGAGACCAGAGGCGTGCACATCAGCTGTTGTTGACCCATCACATGAAAGAAAGGCGTCACCCCGAGGTGGACGTCGTTTTCTCTGTGGTGGAACCAGTGCATGGATCCGAGGCTCGCACAGGCAAGGGCGTAATGACTGATCATGGCCCCTTTGGGGATCCCCGTGGTCCCACCGGTATACTGCAGAATCGCAATATCGGCTTTCAGGTCCGTCACTTCACATATGGGGCGAGCCGGCGAGCTATCCATGATTTCCTTGAAGGCAGTCGCCCCTGTGAATGAAAGTTTCTCTTCCCGGGCTTCCTTCGGGAGCGGCAGGAGCGGTTTGCTCGGGAGGTAATCCCGCAGGGAAGTGAGAACGACATTTTTGAGCGGTGTCCTGTTCTTCACCTTCTCCACATCCGGATAAAGCGAATCAAGACCAATGAGCGTCTCTGCCCCGGCATCGTTGAGCTCGTACTCAAGCTCGGCCTGCTTGAACATGGGGTTCACGGGCACCACTACTGCGCCCCCCTCTGGGCGGCAAAATAGGCCATCACAAATTGGGGGCAGTTCTCCATGTGAACCGCGACTCGATCCCCTTTCCTCACGCCCAGGCCGACCAGCCCCCAGGCAAGGCTATCGATCATTTGGTCCAGTTCTTTATACGTAATGTCCCGACCGTAGAAACTGACCGCTATCCTTTCAGGTGTTAACATCGCCCAGTCCCGGATGTATTCAGAAGTGGGCTTTTCCACATCGAAATGCTTGGGGACCCACATGGGCCATACTTTATGCCATCTTCTTTTCATCACTGTTTCCTCCCCCGCCTCGAAATTCTATCGCTGTTATGCCCCAATACAAACCTAAGGCCGCAACCAGATTTGGACTCAGTGGTTTGAGGTTTGAGGAGCGCTTCGCTTGATGTTGGAGGCGCAGAATTCGGTCGCGCTTATCATATCGCCCCTGTCCTTTTTGGCCGACCTCCAAGATATCGAAAACAGATCTCTGTGGCATCCAAAAAAGAAGGCCCGCTTACCCGCGGGCCTCTTTCAAAACGTTGGGTCTTGGAAGACTCGGATCAACCGTCCATGGCCTCCATGACCAGTTCTGTCAGGTCTTTCACCACGATGTCCACCTTCTGCCGCCTGGCCCTGGTGGCAATGGTCCTCAAACACTGCTGGCAGGCCGAGACCACCATGTCGGCGCCGGTGGACTTGATTTGTTCCAGCTTCATCTGGGCCACCTTTCCGGAAAGCTCCGGGTTCACCATCTCCACGTTTCCGCCCCCGCCGCAGCATACAGAGAGCTGACGGTTGTTGGGAAGCTCCACCAGCTCGATCCCGGGGATGGCGCGAAGGACTCGTCGCGGCTCCTCGAAGACGCCGCTGTTTCGGCCCAGGTCGCATGGGTCGTGATAAGTAACCTTGGCCTTGATCTCCTTCAGCTTGATGCGGCCATCCTGGATCATCTGGTCGAGCATCTGGCTTGAGTGGCGCAACGTTACGTCCGTGTCGTAGAGATGCTTCCACGTGTGGTAGCACGAGGGACAGGTGAAGACGATCTCCTTTGCACCCACCGCCTTCACCTTCTCCAAGTTATGTTCGACCATGCGCTGCATCTTGTCCGGCATCCCGGCACCAATGAGCGGAAAGCCGCAGCACCACTCCTCACCGCCCAGTATGGTGAAATCCACCTGGGCCCGATCCATGATGCGCGACATGTTCACAGGAATCTTCTGGGCCATGGGAAAAAAGGAGGCCACACAACCCACAAAGAAAATCGTCTCGGCGTGGGCCTTTTCAAAGGCGTGCTCGGGCAGCTCCTTGATGAACTCCCGCCATTCGCCTCGCTCCTCGTTGTCGTCATCCGAGATGTTGTGCTTTTCCTCCAGGAACTTTGCGACCCGGTCGGCGATCTTGGGGTATAGCCCCTCACCCACCAGACACTCCCGGTCACGGAGCACCAGGTCCCTGGTTTGAACCTTGGGGAAGCAGGCGGCCGTGCAGGCCCCGCAGCCCAGGCACGTGAAGATGGACTTCTCGATATCCTCGCTCCATTCAAGCCTGCCCTCGATGACCGCGCGGGTGATGGCGTTTCGCCCCCTGGGCGCGGCCGACTCTTTTCCCTCCACCAGGTAAACCGGGCAATTGGGGAGACAAAACCCGCACTTGTTGCACCTGGCCACCTCGTCATAGGACAGTTTTCGCATTTTGGTAATATTCATGGAAACTTCCCTTTATCGTTGTAATTCCAGAACTAAAATACTATATTCCTGCCACAAAGCGCCCAGGGCATAGGATCGATGAGGGGTCCAGCTGCTGGCGGATGCGTTTCATGATCAGGAAGTCCTCTCCCGGCTCGCCCCAAACGGGGAGATCCGTCTTCCATGGGGCCGGGGCGCTCTGGACCACCAGGTTCCCCCCCTTTTCCCGACATAGGCCAAGGATCTGGTGTACCGCTTTGGCAACCCGGCCCTTTGCTTCCTCGTCTCTACCTTGCTCCAACAACCCAATGAGTCCGACTCCGCTTCCGGCGTGGGTCAAGATGGTATGGGAGATATTTGACGCCTTGAGCGAATCCCGGACAAATCCCATGACGGACTTCCACTCCGAGATGGGATAGTTGAGCTTCAGGCTGACGAAACCATCGCAGCCTGCGCACGCCGAACCATCCAGATTGCTCACGGCCCGCCAGAAGTCCCTGTGACCTTCTTCATCGAGAATCGCATCGGTCGCCGCCTTGCTGGCCTTGGCCGCATCCCGCATGCCGGACACCATGCGTTTGACCTGCTCCTCAAAGGCTTCGAGTGCCACGGCCAGAATAAACGGGCTTCCCCCCAGATCCGGTTTGGCGTTGAGGGCCAACGCATCGAAGGCCGCACCGTTCATGACCTCCACGGCGGCCGGCAGGAGCGATGATACAAAAATCCGTTCCACGAAGGCCCCGGCATCTTCAAGTGTTCCGAAACCCGCGAGGATGGTCTCCATTTTTTCAGGCAGGGGAAGGAGACGAAGGGTCATCTCACAGAGGATACCGAGCGAGCCCGCTGAGCCGATCATGAGCTTTGAGACGTCGTAGCCGGAGACATTCTTGACGGTCTTTCCGCCCGCTCCGATGATCTCCCCGCTGGGCGCCACGAACCTCACCCCGAGCACGATGTCCCTGGGGAGCCCGTAGAGGAGACGTCTGGGGCCCGTCGAGTTGGAGGCCAGGATTCCCCCCACGGTGGCTCGATCGCTGTGGGGCGGATCAAGCGGGATGAAACAGCCGGTGTGCTCCCGGTCAGAGCAGACCATTTCATCTGACTCGGTCACCGGGTTCTCCAGCGGGAGATAGCAGCGGTTTTCCTGGGATGCCACCCGGGCCTGCGCGTCCATGAAACGGACGCCGGCACGGACCGTCATGGTGAGATTTGCGGCATCCACATCCGTGATCTGATTGAGCCGCGATGTGGAGACAACCATGTCCAGCTTTTTCGGTGGGTACCCAAGTCCGATCTTGGTACCGCGCCCCCAGGGCACCAGGGAAAGGGCCTCGCGGTTTGCGTATTTCACCACCTCCGCCACCTGTTTCACATCGGTGGGGAAGACCACCGCCTTGGGAAGGACGCCGTCAACACCGTGACCGGCCAGCACATGGGGCTCTGTCTTGATCAACCCTTTGTCAATGACGCCTGAAAGTCCTTCAATCTTGCTTGTCATATCCGACAACTTCCTGCTCCTTTTCGAATGATCGCGTGCCCCTGGCAACGCAGCAGGTGGGCGTTTTTCCGCACCCTGCTAATGGATGGCCGCAGGGGCCGGTAAGACCTTGCCGGGATTCCACATGTCCTGCGGATCCATGGCCTTCTTCACCTGCCGCATGAAGTCGATGTCCCCCTGTGAAAAGATGAAGGACATCTCTTTCAGCTTCTCGACCCCGATGCCGTGCTCGCCACTGATGGTCCCGCCCACGTCGGCACAGGCCTTGAGGATCTCGCTTGCCGCCTGATGCACCCGTTTCAGCTCATCGGGGTTTCGTTCGTCAAAAAGGATGAGCGGGTGAAGGTTCCCGTCGCCTGCGTGGAACACGTTGCCGATGGGAAGGTCATACTTCTTGCTCACCTCCAGGACCTTGCTCAGCACCTCGGGAAGCTTGGTCCGAGGCACGGTCCCGTCACAGACCAGGTAGCTGGGCCTGAGCCTCGATACCGCGCCGAAGGCCCCTTTTCGCCCCGCCCAGAGCTCGGCCCGTTCGGCGTCGCTCTTGGCGAGCCGAATCTCACGGCAGTTGTGGCGGCTGCAGATCTCCCTGATCTTCTCGCCCTGCCGCTCCATGCCATCGGCCATGCCGTCCAGCTCTATGATCAAGACCGCCGCCACATCCAGGGGGTAGCCTGCATGGACAGACTCCTCAACCGCCTTGATGACGAGGCTGTCCATCATTTCAAGAGTGGCCGGCACGATCCCTTCCGCGATGATGGCTGAGACCGTGTTCCCCGCATCCTCAATCGTATCGTAGAGGGCCAGCATGGTCTTGACAGCCTCGGGCGCCCGGATGATCCGGAGCATGATCTTGGTCACAATACCGAGGGTTCCTTCGCTCCCGACCAGCAGGCCCGTGAGGTCATAGCCGGGGTTGTCCTGGGATTTTCCGCCCGTCCACACCACCCGGCCGTCGTAAAGGACCAACTCGGCACCGAGCACATGGTTGGTGGTAACCCCGTACTTGAGACAATGGGGGCCGCCCGAGTTCTCCCCGAAGTTCCCGCCGAGGGTGGAGACCTTTTGACTGGCCGGGTCGGGTGCATAGACAAAACCCTTCTTGAGCAGGAGATTCTGGAGGTCCAGCGTGATGAGGCCCGGCTCCACGGTCACGGTCCGGTTGGGCAGATCGATCTCAAGGATCCGGTTCATGCGCGAAAAATGGACGACGATGCCCCCCTTGGTCGCGATGGTGCCGCCGCTGAGATTCGTACCCGATCCCCGGCCGATGACCGGGATCTTTTCCTGATAGGCCAGGGCCACCACCTTGGACACCTGCTCCGTGGAATCCGGGGTCACCACCACGTCGGGCTTCCCCTTTTCCAGGGAGGCGTCATAGCCGTAAAGGGTGAGATCCATGTCCGACGAGAGGACATAGGCCTCACCCACGATCTCCTTCAAGCGGGAGATGAGTTCTTCCTTAGTCATGGGATAAACCTCCGATAAAACCCTAAATTGAGTGATTCTCATACCCTGTTTGCCGCAGGGGGTGTCTCTTTTGAGCCGCAACATTTGGGCACAGTCACTATTAACGGCACCAAGTCCCTGCATTTATTTCCAGACAGCCCCAGAAGGGAATCTTTCCAGCATAGTCCACCTTTTGTGCCTTCCCGGACACCCATTAGGTTATGGGGGCGTTCCAAAGGCTTCGAACGAGTGGAGTTGCGGCTCAAAAGAGACACTCCCCTGCGATTGGCTCAAAATCTGGTAGAATCGCTACGACTTCAGGAAAAATCTAAGTCGCCGGTGGTAATACTGCCCTCACGCGCCGGTCGGCTTGTAGAGCGGGATCACGTAAGGGCCTTCGGGGACCACGGCGATCTCGTTGTCCCCATGGGCCGCCACCGCCTGTGAGACCGCCTCCTCCAGAGAGGAGACAGGCTCCACAAAGATATCCTTCAAGTCCACCGGGCTCAAACCCTTGGTGAAGAGCTGGATCTTCCCCACACGCAACGCCTTGAGAAGCATCTCGGTCTGCCACTCGTCCACCAGGGCCTTGTCCCGTCCGTCCAGAATCCGCATGAATTCGTCCGGACCCACCTTGCAGAGGATCTGCTGCGCCGCCACGAATTCCTTGCTCCCCATGCCCTCGGAGCACTGGCTGGCAATGATGATCGTGCCGCCCGGCTCAAGGATGTCAATGACCCCTACCATCCCCTTGACGGTCTGGTAGTAGGTCTTGTCAAGCGGGTAGCCGGCGCTGGTGGTGACGATGGTCTTGAACCGCCTGGGGACAGAGACCTCCGCGTGATTTCTCATGAAGGCGACGGCCTCCAAGGTGGCTCGCGTCGATCTCGCCGAAATTGACAAAGCCGATGCGCCGTTCCTCGTCGATGACCACGTTGAGGGAGACAATCCCCCCAATGGTCCGGACGATCTCCGCCTGCTCGTTATGAAGGGGGTTGCCCTCGATGATGCAGTTGGCGGCATTGCAGTGTTCGAGGATCCGGGACGTGTGAAAGTTCAAGATGGTATCCTGGTAGGCCACTCCCGGGGCCACCACCTTGCGGCCGCCCGAATAGCCCGCCATGAAATGCGGTTCCACAAGGCCTGTGGCGATCTTCAGGTCCGCCTCCGCGAAACGGCGGTCGATCATAATGGGAATCCCGCTGCTGGTCTTCCCGAGGTCCACGTGGGCCCCCCTGTCGCGGGCAAAGTGGTTTTCGATGCGGATGGTGCGAAAGACTTCGTCCGACCCCACAATTTCTCTTAGTTCTTGGCCTTCGTTGGGACGATGAAGCCCGGTGGCCACCAGGATGGTGATGGAGGTCCTGGGGACCCCCGAGCGGGTCAAGGTGTCGATGAGCGGCGGGAGAAGGGTCCCGTTCGGAACCGGTCGCGTGATGTCGCAAATAAGAATGCACGCGCTCTTTTTGCCCTTTGCCAGCTCCGAAAGGGGCGGGCTGTTGCACCGGGTTTTCCAGGGCGCGCCGAACGGCCTCATCCGGGTCCCGTAGTGGGGTCATGGGGTGCTTTCGGATGACCGTCGCCTTCACACCATCGGGCAGGTTGACCACCATTCCCTCTTTTCCGTAAAGAAGCTCAACCTTCATGCGTTCCGCCCTTCTCGCTTTGATTTTCTTGCTGCCACTGTCCCCCTGTTCCCTCTTTCCTCCGTTCCGCTACATGTTCTTGACCGTCTCGATATCGCCACTCCACGCCGCCTCCAGGATCGGCCGCATGTAGGCCTCCACCAGGTCCGCGTTTAGGGCGACGGGCATATTCTTGAGCTTCATGTCAAGCTGGGGATTCTTGGCCGCTGTGAGACATCGTGTCACGTGCTCCGTGCTGACCCCCTCCACGTCGCGCAAACAGGTGGGAAATCCCACGAACTTGCTGAACGCGATCATTCCCTTGGCAACGGCCAGGCCCAGTTCCCGTCCGGACAGCGTGTCCACATCCTCTTTGATGTACCCGTATTTCCGGTAGATCTTACCGATCACCCGCAGCTTTTCCTCGATGGCCGGCGCAAAGAAGACCGTGTAGTAGGGATTCATGAGGGCGCAGGCCCGGCCGTGGCTCAGGACATCCACGAGGGAGAAGCTGTTTAGATGGGCGCCGGAGGTGCCCCCGATCATGATGGCATAGCCCCCCAGATCCGTTCCCAGACCCAGCAACGTGCGGGCCTCCTTGCTCTTCGGATCCTTCTTCACCTCCGTCAATCCCTGGATGATCAGGTCGATGCCGATCTCGGCCACATCCCGGGCCCGGTCCTTGGTCTGGGGAGCGGCACCGAAATAGACCTCCAGACAGTGGGCGATCCCGTCGAGCCCACCGTCCAGGGTAAGGCTCATGGGCTGGGTGGTGGTCACGTCGTAGTCAAAGACCGAGCGAGGCGGCGTGATGGCTTCGTCCACGATGAGCTTTTTCTGCCCGAGTATGGGATCCGTAATATTGGAATACTTGGTCAGGTGGGCGCCCGAGCTTGAGGCCATCATGACGGCCACAACCGGCATGACCTTTCGTCCGGTCTTTTCACAGACCTTGGTCACCTCTCCGACGCCGAAATAAGGGTCGATCTCTGGCTGGATGTCGCCAAGGGTAGCCAGCATGGCCGCGCCCTTGGTCGCGTCGATCCCGGAGCCGCCGTCTGCCACCACCACCACATCCGGTTTCTTGTGCATGATGTGGCTGTGGATGCGGTATACATCTACGAAGGGGGCGTTGGGTCCCGCAGACCTGGCCACGTCGATCACCTCAACGCCGTTGTTCTTCAGTGACTCGAAGATCCGCTGCTGAGTATGCTTGAACCAGTCAAACTCGATGGGACCAACAAAAAGGGCCTTCTTGCCGAACTCCGCGGCGAATCGGCCCGGGGCCTCATCAAGCACGCCGCTGCCGAAGGCATAGGACTCTCCCTTGAACTCCTTGAGTATGGCCGAAGCCTTCTCTTTCAGATCTGACATTGTTCCTCTCCTCCACAAATCTATTAGTGTTCATCCATAAATGGCTATTCATGGATGAACACTTGCTATGGTCTCGGGCGCCTGTCCACTTAATCCATGATCTCTGCCAGGCGCGATCTTACCCTGCACCTTGCACCTTGGACCTTGCACCCGCCTTTATTCGAACTCCCTGACCGCGTCAATGGACGCCCCCATGGAGCAATCCGTTTCCCGTTCCAGGATCACGTCGATCACGTAAGGTACGCCGGACTCCACACCGCGCCTGAAAGCGGCGTTCAGCTGGTTTGGGTCCGTCACCCTCTCGCCTTTAGCACCGCAGGACTCCGCAAATTTCACGAAGTCAAAGCCGCGGCCCTCGTTTTCGGCCTTGGTCTCGTACCAAATCTGGACCTCGTAGTTCATGTTGAACATGTATTTCTCGACCTGCCGGATGAGACCCAGATACCCGTTGTTGAGCACGATGCAAACAAACGGGACCTTGTACATGACGGCCACTGGGAGCTCTTCCATGCAGAACTGAAATCCGAAGTCGCCCACCACCGTCACGACCTGCTTGTCCGGCCGTGCCGCCTTGGCGCCGATGGAGGCCGGGAGGTCCCACCCGAGCGGTCCGGCACCTCCGCAGTCCAGATAGTGCCTGGGCTTTGAGATCTTCTGAAGTTGTCCGGACCAGATCTGGTTCAGCCCGATACAGGTCACAAAGACCGTTTCTTCATCGAAGAACTCGTTGATCTCTTTGAACGCTCGCTGGGGCTTTATGGGCACATCGGCGTAATCCGTCTTTCGTTCGAGAGACTGACGCACATGGGGGACCTTTCCTGCCCAGTCGCTCATCTTGGGTTTGACCCCCCTTGCCTTGATCTCGTCCAAAATGGCCTGAAGCGTCAATTTGGCGTCCGCGCAGATGCCGAGATGAGGCATGATGTTCTTGCCCAGCTGTCCGGGATCCGCATCCACGTGGATGAACTTGCGATTGCCCTTGTAAACGTTGATGTCACCGGTGTGTCGGTCGTTGAACCGGGCCCCAATGGCCAAAACGAGATCCGATTCCAGGAAGGTCTGATTGCCCGACCGGGTGTTGCACTGGATGCCCACCTGACCGGCCATGAGGGGATGATCCCAGGGGATCCCGCTCTTTCCCATGTAGGAGGAGACCACCGGGATCTGAAGGGCTTCGGCCAGAGCCACGAACTGCTTGCTCGCATCGGCCAGGATGACGCCACCCCCAAGAAGCAAAATGGGCTTTTGCGCATCGAGGAGCATATCCAGGGCCTTGGCCACCTGTCTCGGGTTGGGTGGTGCCCTGAAGATGGGAAGCGGCCCGTCCACTTCGGGATCGTATTCGATCTCGCCTTTCTGTACGTCCAAAGGGAGATCAATGAGCACTGGGCCCGGCCGGCCCTCTCTCATGATCTTGAAGGCTTCCCGGAACACCCAGGGTACCATGGCGGGTTCTTTGATACAATAGGCCTTCTTGGTGACGGGTTTGACCACTTCGGCGATGTCCACCGCCTGAAAGGCCTCCCGTCCCAGCTGGGCCCTCACGTTTTGTCCCGTAAGGGCCAGAATGGGGATGGAATCCACCTGTGCCGTGTATAGACCGGTCACAAAATTGCTGGCCCCCGGGCCCGATGTGGCGACGCAGACACCCACCGTGCCGACCGCCCGGGCATATCCGTCGGCCATGTGAATAGCGCCCTCCTCATGGCGGGTCACCATGTGTTTGATGGTTCCAAGCTCTTTCAGTGCCTGGTAAAAGGGCAGTATGCCGGCCCCTGGGATGCCGAAAATATGCTTTACGCCCTCGCTTTCGAGGATCTTCACGGCAGCCTGCATTGCAGTCATTTTGGGCATATTCATCTCTCCTTTCTCTTGATCCCTCTGGACATCTGTCCCGGGTTACTACCGAGGTCGCTGGATATGGCCTGGGCGCATCCCGTCACAGCCTTTGCAAACTCCGGCAAACGCTCCGGCGTGACCCTCATGGCCGCGCCGGACAGGGAAACCGCCCCGACGCAGCGGCGTTTGTGGTCACAGATCAGGGCCGCCACGCAGCGAACCCCCTCCTCCATCTCTTCATTGTCCACGGAAAAACCCTGATTACGAATCTCCTTGAGTTCTGCTGCGGATCTCTTCCGCATTCGTGATCGTATGTCCTGTGAATCCCTTTAATGGCGTCCTGGTCAGGTATTCATCCACTTCCCGATCCGACCAGTTGCTCAGCATCACCTTACCGACACCCGTGCTGTATAGGGGAACTTTGGCACCAAGCCTGGTGAACAGTTGGAGCATGTGATCACTACGGACCTGATCCAGATACACCGCCTCCTCCCCATCAAGCACCGCCAAATTCGCACTCTCCCCAGTGACGCGCTTCAACCTTTCCAAGTGAGGCCTGGCAATGGACGTCAGATTGAACTGCTGTTGCACCCGGTTGCCCAGTTCCACGAACCGCATGGATAACGCGTAGGTCTTGGTGAGCGGGTCCTGTTTAAGGTATCCCCGTTTCGCAAGGGTTGAGACGATGCGGTGGGTAGTTGCCAGGGGATAACCGCTGATAGAGGAGAGATGTCGAACCCCCGCGCTTCCGGTCTCAGCGATCACATCGATGACGTCCAGCACTTTGTGGAGGGACTTCATGGGTTACTTATTCCATATTATGAAACGATATTTTGTATTATGGTTTTTTATCATGGCCCCGGCCGGATTGTCAAACCCTTTGCCTGGATCCAGCGTGGGCAAGAAGAACGCCATCTGGCTGGTTCGGAGGCCGACCGAAGGCATCGTCTATCGCTCGGCGAAACGCACCAGAGCTTGAATTGGGGCTTGGCGGCGTTAATATATTATCGTAGCAACGATGCGGAAGGAGGTGCTCTCATGAGAACTGTCGTTGAAAGCTTTAGATCCGAACCTGGCCGTTTCGACAGGGAGTTCGGCGAATATCTGATGATCAGGAAAAGGGAATGCATGGCCCCTGAGAAGTGCACCTTTTTTGAGGACAGGACCAGGGGGAAAAAATGGGCCACATGCACGCTTAGTAAGAAGCAATGTTGATGGAGACCCCTGTTCCGTGACACAAACCATGCTGCAAGCAGGCCGGTACGGACTTGAGGGGCGCATGGTTTGTGCGTTCACCTAAAAGCTCAATTCCGTGGTCCTGAGCTCGTTGATGACCTTTTGGACGCCAGTGACTGTTGCAGCGAGTTCTGCGGCATGCTCCTTGGTTTTCTTGTCGGGCACGAAACCGGAGAGCGTGACCTCGCCGGACGTGGTGGTCGTAACCTCAATGTTACGGTACGAAGAGGTCCAGATCTTTTTTTTCACGAAACTTTCAACCCGCTTGGCAAATGCCCTGTTCTTGAGATCCTCTTTCAAGGTCTCCGGTTCCAGGCCTTTCTGATGCTTTTCGACGGCTAAACACAGGATGTCCGCTGCCCCCTCGCGCGTATAAGCGACCGTATTGACAATCAGGTCATAGAGTCGCAGGTCCCTAAGGTTCTTGTTAAAAATGGACCGGATCAGGGCCTGTCGCTGGTGATCATATTTATCCACATAGCTTGCCGCCTCCTCCATGGAAACCTTCTTCTGATCCATGACGCGCGTGATTCGCAGCTCTTTTGGCGCCACGATCCTCGCCTTGAACACACCCGGGACGTCCCGTAACACGATTTGAGCTCCCCGTCCGATGATCACCACGTTTCCCCGGCTAGCCAGCTCATAGTTGAGGGACTCAAAGAGCGCCGTGTAGGCGGCATTGTTAAAGAAGAAGCTTTCGAAAAAGCTCGGTTTCATTTCCGCTTCGTATAGTGTGCATGCTTTCGAGAACTCGGCGTCACAGTCCTGTGCCAACTGGTGAATCTGTGCCTGGTCCACAAACTGGAAATTGCACTTCTTGGCAACCAGTGCCGCTATCTCGTCTCCGTAGCTCCCGATTTGCATCGAAATCGATACGATCGACATGGTCCCATCCTTTCCTCAAAGAGGTTGAAAAATACAGAATGGCCGTCTAATCGCTCAGGAACATCGATCTCCGCAAGCAAGAGACGCCTTTTCATTTCGCGCACAAATAAGACCGTCAATCCAACGTAATATATCCCGATCCAGGCAAGGAGGGCAAGACGCGATTTCAGATCTTCCAACTGGGCACAAAAAAACACCCCGCATGGCAAGAACCTGACCCGGCCAAGCCGGAACCAAACAGGTGTCAAGCGTCAGGTGTCTGGATCTGGGGTTTGCTGAGATCTGAACACTGAAACCTGAAACCAAAAATCGTGACCATTTTGCGCGGAATTTCACCGCTCAGGCATTAATCTGTGACCCCTCAATCCAGGATGCCGACCACGTAAGGCCCATCCGGGATAACCGCGACCTTTTCGTGGGATCCAAGGAGCTCATCCAGGGCGCCCTGCACGTCTTGAATTTTCATCGCACCCATCTTCTCCAAGTCTTCCGCTGATAGACCCGGTGAATAAACGTAGACCCTCCCTGCGTGGTCCAAGGCCTGAAATATATTCTGCGCGCACCACTGGTCAATGACGAAGTTTTCCGGATCGCAGTAGCGGTCGAGGAACTCCTGCCGGCTGCAGGTTGAGCGCATGACACCGCAGAACTCAAGGCTCCCGAGTCCTTCCCGGCACTCGCA
Organism: uncultured delta proteobacterium; assembly: GCA_963830155.1. Classification (GTDB taxonomy): domain Bacteria; phylum Desulfobacterota; class DSM-4660; order Desulfatiglandales; family Desulfatiglandaceae; genus CAWHLE01. The sequence continues at coordinate 294,365 of CAWHLE010000011.1, forward strand.
GGCCACGACAATGGTGCCACCCTTCTTTAGGATGTTCTTGGCGCAGATGAGGGCCTTGCTGATCTGATAGAAAGTGGCGTCCAGCGGATACCCGCCTCCTGAGGTCACGATCATATCGAGCGGTTCCTCCACCTTGGTCGTTGAGTGGGCACGAACCACCTCGCACCCCATGCGGTGGGCCTGGTCGTAATGCCCCGCATAGACACCGGCCAGCTGGCGTTGGCGATTGATGACCACGTTTACAATGAAATCGACCCCCACCCTTTCACTGACCCGGAGGCCGAACTCATGAAACGGGTTCCCGTCGAGAAGACAATTCGTCACTTTGGGGTGATCGATCATCTTGTATGAGTGCATGAACTTCATGGTCTCTAAGCTGGAGATGCCAGGCAGGATGGCCTTCCTACCGCCGGAATAGCCCGCGTAGAAATGGGGTTCGATCAGACCCGTCAGGATCTTGAGGTCCGCATCCAAGTAGTGGCGGTTGATTTCAATGGGAGCGCCCTCGATCTCATCGATCTGCCTGTATTCTTCAGACTTCCGGCAAAAGTGGTTGACGATGTGGTAGCGGTCCATGATCTTACGGCCGACCAGGGATTCGAGTTCCTCGCCCAAGTTCGGCCGGTGCATGCCCGTCGCGATGAGGATGGTGATCTCTCTGCGAGGGACACCGCTTGCCTCGATCGTCTCAAGAATAGGGTCTAAGATCATACGGTTAGGGACGGGGCGGGTCACATCCGAAATCACCACACAGGCACTCCGCCTTCCCCGCGCCACTTCGGACAGAGGCGCGCTCCCGGCAGGATTTGAAATGGCCTCCTTCACGGCGCTGTCCGGATCGCGGAAGCCTGGCAAGCGTTTCATCTCGAGCAAACGAACGGTTTCCGGGATATTCACCTCTACGGTCCCCTGACCACACAAAAGGCCCACTCGCATACGGATTTCTCCTCTGCCTCCACGTCCGGATCGCCCTCAACGGACCGCCCAAGACTCAGAGAACGGCCATATTGCCGCCCCGAACAGAAAAATCTATAGATCTTTGATCCTTGGCGCTGTCCCTGGCGGGGGACAAGTCGTGTTCAGGAAATCGGAGGCATGACGACTTGGTTATCTGGTAAGACCAATATACCTTGACCGGAATCACTGTCAAGTTTAAATTAGCTCAGCGCGTTTAGGATAAATGACATCTTTGGTGGACCATAACGACGATATTGAAGGCATTGAAAGGAGAAAATGGTCATGCCAAACCGAAGCCAGGCTGAGAGGAGACCATGTTTCAAAAGATCTCACCCAGGAAAATTTCCGTCGAAATCATTGAGCAATTCAAGTCACTCCTGAGCAGGGGCGAATTGAAACCCGGCGACGAACTCCCCTCCGAGCGGGACATGGCAGATTCGATTGGCGTAAGCCGCCCTCCCCTTCGCGAGGCCCTAAATGCCCTTCAGGCCATGGGTTTCATAGAGATCAAGCCCCGGAGCAGGATCGTCGTCAAAGCCGTCACCGAAAAGTTTCTCGAGGACCCCCTGACCATCCTCATCGAGGAAGACACCGCCAGGGTATTCGAGGTCTTGGAGATCCGCCGGGCCATGGAGAGCTGGGCGGCTTACAAGGCCGCCGAAAGGGCCACCCCATCTGAGATCCATAAGCTCAAAAAAATCATCGAGAAAGAAGAGGAGAACCTCAAGAACAACCGGGAAGACGCCAAGACCGATGTCGACTTCCACGTGACCATCGCCCTTGCCACGCATAACACGGTCTTCTCTCACCTGATGGCCTCCTGGTACCACCTGCTCTGGAATACCCAACAGGTGGCCAGGGACAAAATCTTTCAGAAAAAAGGGAACCGCGTGAGAATCGCCGACCAGCATCGCAGGCTCTTCGGGGCCATACGGGAAGGAGACCGGGATGAAGCCAGCCACGTGGCAACAAGTCACATCGATTTCGTGACAAAAGAGCTGCAGGAGTTTGTGTCCCTCTCGCCCGTTGTGTCTAGGCCGGCTCAAAAGCCAGGCACGTCTCCGAAGGGTCTAGCTCCTGGCGATGCAGAAAAATCGCCTTCATGGGCATCCCGATCTTGATGTCCTGGGGATTGTCCAGGTCAAGCCCCTTGATGCGGGCATCCACCCGGCCGCCTTCTTCCAGCGCTACCACGCCGGAGCAATAGGGGTTCTTTCGACCGTAGCCCTGTGCAATCATGGACGGCGGCGGGATCCGGATGACCGTAAAGGCGGCCAGTCTTCCACGCCCACTCATGGGAATCCACTCCATTTCGGAGCTGTAACACTCGATGCAGATCTGCCTCGGGGGCACATAGAGGGCGCTGCATTTCTTGCAACGCGAACCCATGAGTTTATCTTCGCCCAAAAACTGTTGGTAGGAAATATCGCTGAAGGGTCTTTCTTCCATGGGCTCATCTCCTCTCAAAAATCGTAAATGTGCAGGTCCCACCCGTGCCGCCCAGGTTATGGGCCGCACCGATTCTTAGGTCCTTGATCGGCACTTGGCGTTTGCCGGCTTTCCCCCTCAGCTGGGTCCACACCTCGTAGAGCTGAGATGTGCCTGTTGCCCCTACGGGATGCCCTTTGCATTTGAGCCCCCCCGACGTATTGATGGGTTTGGGGCCGTCAAGCCGGGTCTGACCTTCTTCGACGGCCTTGTAGCCTTCGCCGGGCTTGAAAAACCCTAAATCCTCGATGTGCAGGATCTCGGCGATGGAAAAGCAGTCGTGAACCTCAGAGAACTGCACATCCTTGGGCATCAGTCCGGACATGCCGTAGGCCTCTTCGGCGGCGTATCTCGTTGCCTCAAAGTAGGTCAGATCCGCTGCGGCGTGAAACCCCCTGCCGCTCCCCTGGCCGACCCCAACCACATGGATGGGATCGTCCGTGAAGTTCCTGGCGATGTCCTCCCCAACCAGGAGGAGACAGCTCGCCCCGTCGCTGATGGGGCAGCAGTCAAAGAGGTGCATGGGCCAGGCGACCACAGGGTTTGCGGTCAGGTCCCTCAAAAAGTCCCTTTCGTCTCCCCAAGCCGGGTCAGGGAGGCCCTTTTTCTTCAGGCTGGCGGTCTTTGCGTTCATGATGTCCCGTATGGTCACGGGGAACTGTGCCTTGGGGTTGAGGGGCGCGTTATTGTGGCTCTTAATGGTGACATTCATCAGATGTTCCCTGTTGGCGCCGTATTTCGCGAAATAGGCGGTGGCCACTGCGCCGAATACGCCCGGGAACGTAAACCCCACTTTCCCTTCATAGGGGACGGTCGCCAGGGCCAGACCCTCGGCCACCTCTTCCGTGCTCCGTTTGGACATCTCTTCCACGCCGCCTACAAGGACCATGTCATAGAACCCGGAAGCGATGGCAAAGACCCCTTCCCTGACGGCCAGGGCACTGGATGCGCAGGCCCCTTCGGTCCGGGTTGCGGGTCTAGGCGTATGACCGATGAGATCGGAGATGATCGGTCCCCAATGAGCTTGATGGATGAAAAAGTCGTTGGTGAAATTCCCAAGATACAGGGCATCGATATCCCTGGGGTCCAACCCCTTGTCCACCGATCCGATCATCTCCCGGAAGGCCTCGGCAAATAGATCTTTCGAATCTTTCTCCCTGAACATGCCGAATTTGGACATGCCAGCGCCAACGACGGCGACGCCTCTTCCCAGTTTTCTACGCTTTTTCATGGCTTCTCCTTGCAAATAGGTGGCAATTCCCAAGGGCCTCGGTTTTTCTTACAACCCGGCACGAGGAAAATCAAGGTTGTTCAATAGCATTTAAATCGCTCCTTATCGACTGGTCCTCTTGCGGTTGGGAGGCATGCTCGCAGAATCAAAGCCTCTGGTCTGCGGCCCAGTGGAATGGTTTACTTTCACGAGGCCATCACCACCCACCGATCAGATGGAGGTGGAGGTGAAAGACGAACTGACCGCCACCCCTCTCCACATTGTAGACCAGCTTGTACCCGGAGCCCGAAATTCCTTGTTTTTTGGCGATTTCGCCGGCCCTGAAGATCATCTCCCCCACGATGATCCTGTCCGCTTCCTCCAGGTCGTTGATGCTACGGATATGCTTCCTTGGCACCACGAGGATATGAACGGGTGCCTGCGGCCTGGTATCTTTAAAGGCCACTACCGTTTCATTCTGATAAACAAAATCGGCGGGCTTTTCGCCTCGATTGATCTGGCAGAAAACGCAGTCTTCAACCATCCGATTTCCCCCCGAGAGCGAAAAGTTTGGTGGGCCCTTCAAACGACGAAGCGCTGATCGGCCTCGACCTGACCCGGGCCACCCCATAGAGGAGTTATTAGAGATCCGGGCCGGTCGTCAACAGAAAAGAGCACCCGATCCCCAGCGATTATCCATCGGCAGGGATCGGCCGATAAGAAGAAAGAACCTTCCCGTGTTTTCATGTTAAGCCTGAGAAAGGAAACCCCGTCGGGATTTGGATGCGCATGGGATTTGAAGCCACACAAGGACAGGGCCACTGGATGACAGATGATGTCCCCTGGCAAACACCGGAACACCGGGAACTAGATGGAAAACAGGCGGAACTGGCGTCCCTTTTGAGGAAAGTGACTAAAGTGGAATCGGAGTTCCTAACGATTCAGTCCGAGCTTTCGGCATTTGAATTCAGGTTTCATCGTCTCGTCGGCCGCCGGTATGTCGAGCTCGACCTCCTGGAGGCTCACCTGGCGGAGTCCCGGCCCCCCCTGCATCATGCTGAAGGGGCTCCGCCAGGTGAGGCCGTCGCGCCAGCGATTGAGCAAGAATGGCGGAACCGTTTTCGCTTTCTGGCAAGGCAAGATCCGCCCGTCCATGTCAGGCCTTCTGAACCCCTCAAAAAACTCTATCGGGAGGTGGCAAAGCGCATCCATCCCGACCTTGGTTTGGGCGAAAACGATCGTTTGAAGCGGCAATCTTTGATGGCCGAGGCAAACGAGGCATACAGGTTTGGAGACGGCCGGAGACTAAGAGCCATCCTCCTTAATTGGCAGGTAAGTCCGGATAGCGTGGTGGGCGATGGTCCGGGGGTGGAGCTCGTTCGAGTGATTCGAAGGGTGGATCAGGTCCGGAGGCGGATTCGCTTTCTTGCTCGTAAAATGGAGGCGCTCAGGCGTTCGGAGCTTTACCGGCTCAAAACGCTCATCGAAGAAAACGAGAAAAGGGGGCGAGATCTGATGCGGCAGATGGCCGCGATTCTGGATGAGCAGATCGCCAAATCAAGGGAGCACTTGAGGGTCTTCGCGCGAAGGCAGACAGATGGTTGATTTGATTCCAACGGACGCAGATGATCCAAGGGCCCTCTGCCAAAGCGAAGGGGTGGGACTGAGTTACAGCCGGAAGATTCTGAGCAGGGGACTCGAACTGGCCCTCACCCTCGCATCGAGCCCTCCCATCCTTCACCCTGATCCAGGGCCACCGCCCTACTCCTTTTTTGAAAACGGATTGGGTATGCATTTCCGGTATGTCCCCCCTGGCGCCTTCACCATGGGAAGCCCACCGCATGAGCCTGACCTGAAGCCTCACGAGCGGGCCCATGGGGTAAGGCTCACGAAGGGGTTCTTTCTCCAGACCACGCCGGTCACAGTGGACCAATGGCATTTCTTCAGCGTGGAAACCGGTTACAGGACCGAGGCAGAGCCGACCGGCACCCTCATCTGGAGCGACCAGGGCGTGGCGTTCAAAAAGGGGTATCACTGGCAAAAGCCAGGCTTCGAACAGGCAGGGGACTTACCGGTTACCTGCATCACCTATCAGGATGCGCTCCAGTTCATTCAATGGTTGAGCAAGACCGATGGACGCCCCTACGACCTGCCCACGGAGGCCCAGTGGGAGTACGCGTGCCGCGCCGGATCTGACGGGAGATACTTTTTCGGAAACGACGAGGAACGGCTCGACGAATACGCCTGGTTTTGGGGCAATTCGGGAAACCACCCTCACGCCGTGGCACGGAAAAAGCCCAACGCCTGGGGATTTTACGACATGCTCGGAAACGTGTGGGAGCTATGCCTGGACCAGTGCGGCCTTAAGCACGGCCCGGGTGGTGCGACCATCCTTTCCGATACCTACGGCAAGGGAGAATTTCTGGACCCCCTGTCGCTGAAGGGCCCCTTCAGGATTTGTCGAGGGGGGGACTGGGCCTGCCTGCCCAACAACTGCCGCCCGGCCAAGCGAATGGCCTGCTCGCCAAGGAGCGGAGCCAACATCCGAGGTCTTCGGCTGGCCATCCATGTCCCGGAGATCGAAAGCCGCGATTCCGCTCATTTCCAGCCAAGACCCATATCGAGCGATTGACCAAATTTGAATCCCTCCGCAGACCATAGACATTGCCCAATTTGGATTGAACATGAAGTGTTGCCGCGGCATCCTGATGCGGCGGCAGCGTCGGGGATCTTCAAAACACCGGTCCCTGGGGCTTCCATGTCTTGGGAGAGCGCCAAACTCTTGACTTGAACAGCTCCCTGTGGTGGACGAACTCCTTGGGCAGGCGATCAAAAAAGTCGTCGAAGAGTTCCTCGTGCGATCGCGCATTTTTTCTCACCTCTTCTCGGTCGACACACATGAGCCAGTAGAAGATATCAAGGTCAAAAGCTCCTGGGCGCCATGGTCTTGAAGGGAATTGGTGGAAGGTGCTGGAATTGGATGATTCAGGTTATCCCTTGCGCTGCACCGTAGGATAGAATATAAATATCTGTTTTATGGCTTGACTGCCTTCAAGGGGCTATTTATGGAAACCATACGGAATTTCAGTATCATCGCCCACATTGACCATGGCAAGTCCACCTTGGCCGACCGGCTCATCCAACGCGCCGGCCTCGTGGATCAGAGACACTTTCGCGACCAGATCCTGGACACCATGGACATTGAGCGGGAACGGGGGATCACCATCAAGAGTCAGGCGGTGACCCTCCCCTATGTAGCCAAGGACGGAAAGGAATACGAGCTCAATCTCATCGACACGCCGGGCCACGTGGACTTCTCCTACGAAGTCTCCCGGGCCCTCGCCTCCTGCGAGGGGGTCCTCCTCCTGATAGACGCCTCTCAAGGGGTGGAAGCACAGACCGTGGCAAACCTCTATGCCGCCCTGGAACATGATCTGACCATCGTGCCGGTCATAAACAAGATCGACCTCCCCTCCGCCGACATCGAGCGCGTGAGGGAGCAAATCGACGGGGACCTCGGTTTGGACCCTGACGCGGCCATCCTATGCTCTGCAAAAGAAAGCATCGGCATAGAGGATGTACTGGAGGCCATCGTCCAGCGGATCCCTCCGCCAAAGGGCGTCGAAGAGGAACCCCTGGCCGCGCTCATCTTCGATGCCCACTATGATCCGTTCCGTGGCAGTGTCATAGGCTGCAGGCTCTTTTCAGGCAGGGTCCGGGCGGGCGACACCATCCTGCTCATGTCCAAGGGAGCCAGGTACAAGGTGGAGGAAGTGGGTCAGTTTCTGCTGAAACGGCAGCCCAAGGACTCGCTCAACTGCGGGGAGGTGGGCTACATCATTGCGGGCATCAAGCGGGTGAGCGACACCAAAATCGGGGATACGATTACGCTCGATTCCAATCCGGCATCACGTCCCTTGCCGGGATTCAGGGAGGCAAAGCCCGTGGTCTTTTCCTCCATCTATCCCATTTCCTCCGATGACTACCCCTCGCTGGCCGATGCCCTGGAAAAATACGTATTGAACGATGCGGCACTCACGTACCAGAAGGATTCCTCCGCAGCCCTGGGCATCGGCTTCCGGTGCGGGTTCCTCGGACTCCTCCATCTGGAGATCGTCCAGGAAAGGCTCGAGAGGGAGTTCGATCAGTCCATCATCATGACGGTGCCCACGGTCCAGTATCAATTCGTTCTTACAAACGGCGAGACCGTCATGGTTGACAATCCTCTTTACTACCCTGACCCCACTACCATCGAGAAGGGCCTCGAGCCTTACATCAGGGCGAGCATTCTCATCCCCGAGCGTTACATGGGCGTGGTCATGGACCTGTGCATCGAGCGCCGGGGCGTCAATTCCAAGTTCCACTATCCCACCCGCGGCCGTGTGGAGATCCAGTTCGACATGCCCCTTGCCGAGGTCCTGTATGACTTCTACGACCGGCTCAAGACCGTCACGCAGGGCTACGGTTCCTTCGATTACGAACTGCTGGACCACAGGGTGAGCGATCCGGTGAAGGTCGACATTCTGCTCAACGGAGACCGGGTCGATGCCCTTTCCCAGATCGTCCACAGGGATCGTGCAAGAACAAGGGCGCTTCAGGCCTGCGAACGGCTGAAGGAAGAGATCCCTCGACACCTCTTCAAAATTGCCATTCAGGGGGCCATCGGGGGCAATATCATCGCCAGGACCACCATCACCCCTTTCAGAAAAGATGTAACGGCCAAGTGTTACGGCGGAGATATCACCCGCAAACGCAAACTGCTCGAAAAACAAAAGCGGGGCAAAAAACGCATGAAGATGATCGGTGCCATCACCATCCCCCAAGGCGCCTTTGTGGCGGTGCTGAAGGCAGAGAACAAGGACTAGCGGTCTAAGATCAACCAATGGCGTGAAGACAGAAGAAATGCCCCATGGAGACCTACGACACGGCAAGGAATATCGAATCTAAGGACTGCGCCCGAATACCTGAGCCCCCAGGCCTTTACGTCCATGTGCCGTTCTGCAAGACCAAATGCCTCTATTGCGGTTTTTATTCGATCACTTCATTGCAGCTGATCGAACCCTGGATCTCGGCCGTTCAAAAAGAGGTCCAGCGACACAAGGGTGGCTTCGGGTCTTTTGAAACCCTTTATATGGGCGGGGGAACGCCATCGGTACTGGAATCCAGGGACCTTGAGCGGATCCTTGACATCCTTGCCCGTCATCTGGACCTCGGTCAATGTGTTGAACGGACCGTCGAGTGCAACCCGGGAGATATGACCCTGGATAAGGCACAGGCTTTGAAAAGCATGGGGTTCAACCGGGTGAATCTGGGTGTCCAGTCCTTTAATGACGGGGAACTGACCTTCCTGGGACGGCGGCACACCGTAGAAGAAGCGGTGAAGGCCTTTAAAACGCTTCGCGCCACCGGATTTGAAAACGTGGGGCTGGATCTCATCTACGGACTGCCGGGCCAGAGGGAACAGGCTTGGGTGAGAAATCTTCGACAGGCCATGGAACTTGAGCCCGAACACCTCTCCTGTTATCAATTGACCATCGAGAAGGGGACGGTTTTCTCGTCAATGGTCCAAGAAGGGCGTCTGACCCTTCCGGCCGAATCACGCCTCCAGCGTGAGATGGCCGGATTGTTTCTCTTGACCTCGCGTTTTCTCGAGGGCGAAGGGTATATCCACTATGAGGTGTCCAACTTCGCCCGCGGGGAGGCCCGGGTCTCCAGACACAATTTCAAGTACTGGCGCCACGTCCCCTATCTCGGGCTTGGACCCTCCGCACATTCTTTCGGCGGCGCCACCCGGTGGTGGAACGTCAGATCAGTGGACCGATACCTCTCTCTTCTCCAGACCGGGCAATCTGCGGTTGAAGGGTCGGAAAACCTGACCCATGAGCAACTGACGCTCGAATCCATCGCCCTGGGGCTGAGGACCAAGGATGGCTGTCCCGACGGGGCAATCCCTTGGGAGCCCCGGGTCCGCGAATCCCTGTCCATGCTCATGCGATCAGGGCTTCTTTTCCGGCGTGGCCATCATATCGTTCCCACACGGAAGGGTTACCTGGTGGCAGACAGCCTCCCGCTCTACCTGACGTGATGCAGGACTCATCCGAAAGCGGCCCCTTTAGTGTCTTAACGGGGATATTGTGCGCAAAACGGTCATGATTTCAGGTTTCAGGTCTTTATTTTGCTGACACCTGACACCCGACACCTGGAGTCATTTGCGGGAGTGTGAAACAAGGCGAGAAGCCCGGTTGGTTCCGGCTTGTCCGGGTTAGGTCTCAGATAATCAGCCACCCAGCATCTTGCACATCATCAAGGCATCCTGCCCCTCCGGATAGAAGCCCTTTCTAGCCTCTGCCACGCTGAACCCCAAGCGGGAAAAGAGCGCCTTGGCGGTCATATTGTCCATGGCGGTATGGAGGATCAGCCGACGGATAGAGGCCTCCCTCGCCTTCCTCTCCAAGGCCTCCATCAAAGCACGGCCCACCCCCTGTCCTTGTCTTGAAGGGTCAACGGCAATGGCCATGATTTCGGCAGTTTCCTGCCCTGCCCCCTGGTCGGCCATTCGGGCCATCATGGCAAAGCCAACGGGACCCCTCCGGGTCTCCGCCACAACCACCATGCTCAGCCCAGAGATGAACCAGCGGGGCAGAATCTCCTCGTAAGGACCATAGCGTCGAAAAACCCTCCGACTCAAATCGCACACAAAAGGGAGATCTCCCGATTCTGCCGTCCGGATGGTCACCGGGGAGACTCCGGCCCCACGGTTTTGCGTCCTGCGCTTTTCCCAGGCGCCCGTGGTCAGTACCCCTTTGTCTTGAAGACGGCGTTCGCGAAGCCGTTCACGCCGCTTCACATCGCCATATTTTCCAAATCGCCCGCCCCGCCCCATGTGGCAACCCCTCGCAACGTCAAAATCCCTGAGCCACTGTGATCCCTTTTCCCCCGCAAACGAAATCCCGCAAAACGGATCCTCCCATGAGATGATCTCAGGCCAGGCATTTCCAGAAGCGGCCGTGAATCTGCCTCAAGGATTTTAAGATCGGGTCAATCCCGCGGTTTCGCCCTGGCCTTCCCTCTCCAATGTAGGTCGTGGTGGCCCCGATCATCTCCAACAATACCGCCTTGACGGAATCCTGGAGTCCCTTGAGGTCATAGCCGCCCTCAAGGGCCATGACCACCTTCCCGTCACAGGTGGCCCTTGCGATCTCGATGATACACCTTGTGAGGGCGGCAAAGCCTCGTTCCGTTACGAGCATGCCACCGAGAGGATCGTTGCGGTGGATATCGAACCCGGCGGAGACCAGCACGAGTTGAGGCCCATACTCCATGGCAACGGGCATCAGGATGTCTTTAAAGACGGTCAAGTATTCCGCGTCACCCTGTCCGGGTGGGAGGGGGACGTTCATGGTGAAACCTCTTCCCCTTCCACAGCCGATTTCCTGAAGACTACCCGATCCGGGATAAAATGGATACTGGTGAGTCGAAACATAGAGGACCCCCGGGTCATCTTCAAACGCCTGCTGGGTGCCGTTGCCGTGATGAAGGTCCCAGTCCACCACCAGAATTCTATCGAGTCCATACCTCTTCTGGGCATACCTGGCACCAATGGCCACGTTATTGAAAAGACAGAATCCCATAGCCCGGTTCGTGATCGCATGGTGTCCCGGAGGTCGGACAAGGGCAAAGGCGCTTTCAATGGTTCCGGCGAAGACCATGGATATGGCACCGCATACGCTGCCCGCAGCGACCATGGCCGCCTCATAGGAACCGGGGGAGGTTGCGGTGTCAGGGTCCAGACGGCAAAAGGCCTTGCCCGATGTCTGGGCCACCCGTTTGAGATAATCCACGGTGTGAATCAGGCAGATCTCTTCGGGATCGGCCCGCCTCGGACGGATTGCCTGGACCCGCCCCGACATGTCAACCCCATCGAGCATCGCGTAGATGACTTCCAGGCGCTTCGGGCTTTCCGGGTGAAAGACACCGGGATCGTGGTTCAAAAAGAGGGGATCCCGCACAATACCCGTCCGTGACTCCTCTTGCATGGATAGCCACCCCCCACTCTCCATTTCCAGTCCCGCCACGCGCGGTATGGTGACCGGATCGGTTCGGTAAGAAACAGCTCCCAGCCACCGCTGAAAGCTTGCGGACTGGCTTTACCTTGACTTGTCCCAAATTGTAAAATATTTACTCATAGATTCCAATAGGAGCCATTCGGAAGAAAAAAAGATAACGTCTCGCTCAGATCACGGGCGACGGCCCGGGGCTTGTCCTGTTTTCTCCTTGAACCATGCACGTTGCGCTCTGTACCTTTTCTTCAACTCGAGGCCAGGAGATGTTTTTCTTCATCGGCGGCATCCAGCCAAAGACCCGCCAAATCGACGAAGAGCGAAGGATGTGCCCATCCTGCGGCCTTTACCAGGCGCGTCTCAAGCGGGTGGATCACTATATTTCCCTCTTCTTTGTGCCGCTCCTGAAGATTAAGGAAGGGGTCCCGTTTCTTCAATGTGAGCGGTGCGGCGGGATCTCGCCTGAATCCACATGGCCAGCCGCGGCAGAGGCATCGAGGGCTGCCAACTGTCCGAATTGTGGAAAATCGTTACAAGCGGGCTTTCGATTCTGTCCCTACTGCGGAAAATCCATGGGGTGAGTATCCCGGTCCCTCCTTGCGCTTCGGGGCCGCGTTGTCTATAATCGGGCGCGAAAAAAACCGAAACTCAAAAAGTTTTTAAGCATTTCCCAAGGAAAGGAGAAATAGTCATGAGAAAAAAAGTGACGGTCGTCGGCGCGGGTCATGTGGGGGCGACCACGGCCATGCGGCTGGCGGAGAAGGAGCTTGCGGACGTGGTGTTGATCGATGTCATCGAAGGCGTTCCGGAAGGGAAGTGCCTCGACATGATTGAGGCTGCGCCCATCGAACAACACGACTGCAAGCTCGTGGGATGCGCTGGGACCTATGCGGAGGCCAAGGACTCCGACCTGGTCGTCATCACGGCCGGCATCGCAAGAAAACCCGGCATGAGCCGCGATGACCTCTTGGCCACCAACATGAACATCGTTCGATCCGTGACTCAGGAAGTGGCCGCCATGGCCCCAAACGCCACGCTGATCATCGTAAGCAACCCCCTGGATGCCATGTGCCATGTGGCCTATGAAGCCAGCGGCTTTCCCCGGAACCGGGTCATAGGAATGGCCGGGGTCTTGGATTCCGCACGCTTTCGGGCCTTCATCGCCATGGAGCTGAATGTCTCCGTTGAGAACACGCACGCCTTCGTCCTCGGCGGACACGGGGATACCATGGTGCCCCTTCCGAGGTATTCTACGGTGGCGGGGATCCCCATTACCGAACTGATGTCGGCTGAAAGGATCGAGGCCTTGGTTGACAGGACAAGAAAGGGCGGAGCCGAGATTGTGGGGCTCCTCAAGACAGGGAGTGCCTATTATGCGCCAGCATCTGCCTCGGTTGAAATGGCGGAGGCCATTCTGAAAGACAAGAAAAAAATCCTTCCATGCGCGGCCTATCTGCAGGGCGAATACGGGATTCACGACCTTTTCATTGGCGTCCCAGTCAAGTTGGGAGAAAACGGAATCGAGCAGGTTATCGAAATCAAATTAACGGACGAGGAGAAAAAGGCCCTCAACCATTCGGCCGATGCGGTCAAGCAATTGGTCGCTGACATGAAACGGCTGAAAGGCTGATGCACCCTTCGGGTCCTGGCCCGGATGATCGGACGCTTCTCCATCACATGGAGGAGGTGGCGTTCGCCATCGGCCTGGATATCCGCTACGAACGACTGGAGGGTGAGGCATCCGGTTTCCCTGGGGGGCTCTGCTGGATCAGGTCCAAGCCGGTCCTGATCCTGAACTCGGAGGCCACCCCCAGGGAAAAGGTGATGGCCCTCGCAAGGGGTTTGCGACGCTTCGACATGAGCCGTGTCTATTTGAGACCGGCCGTGCGAGAGATCCTGGATGCGGATGGGACCGATGGAGAGTGGACATAAGGAACGCGATAGCTGGCAGTCACCATGCACCTTAAGATGATCATACTGGATCCCGAGAAATACCCGACTCGTGAATTCTATCCCTTTAACCTGCCGGTATTCCAGCGAACGCCGTTTATCCGTCTCTCCGCGCCTGTCACGTTCTTTGCGGGAGAAAACGGCACGGGAAAATCCACCCTGCTTCAGGCCATCGCCAGAAAGAGCCGCATCCACATCTGGCAGGACACGGAGAGGACCCACTTTGAAACAAATCCTTACAAAGAAGCACTCCATCGTGCCATTGCGCTTGAATGGACCAATGGCATCGTGCCGGGCTCCTTCTTTTCCTCCGACATCTTTCGGTATTTCTCCCAGTACCTGGACGAATGGGCGGCAGCCGGTCCGGGGATACTGGATTACTTTGGTGGAAAATCACTTCAGGCCCAGTCGCACGGCCAATCCCTCATGTCCTTTTTCAAGGCCAGATACAGGGTCAAGGGACTTTATCTGCTCGACGAACCCGAAACGGCCCTATCCCCGGGAAGCCAGATCGCGCTTCTCAGGTTCTTGAGGGATACGGCCGAAGAAGGTCACGCGCAGTTCATTATCGCCTCCCATTCTCCAATTCTTCTGGCCTGTCCAGGCGCAGAAATCCTGAGCTTCGATCACATTCCCATCAGGACGGTCTCTTACGAAGAAACGGCCTATTTTCGCATCTACCGGGATTTCATGGTGGATCGGGAGAAGTTTTTGCGATGAAGGACCGCCTGGCGGTGCAGTCCGTATGACCGGTGAGTTGGTCAACTTGGTGCCATAGCGGTAACATGGCGCAAAGAGGTCACAATTTATCGTTTCAGGTTTCAGTTCCTGCCTTTGCTGACACCTGAGTCACCTGTTTGGTTGCGGCTTGTCCGGGTTAGGTTCTTGTTAGAAAACGAAGGTCTTTCTTGCTTTCTTGCCATATCGTTTCTTGGTTTTGCAGGCCGTGCGCTTGTACAGTTCCAGGTACTTGGCCAGGGTCAGCTTCATTTTTTTCCTTTCGCAGACCTCCTGTATCCCGCGGATGTCATGATAGTAGTCCAATGAATCGTAGATGGATCCTGAGATCCGGTGAAGGGAGTCGGAACGGACCAGATCCTCGTCCACCTCAAAACCGCGCGACTTCATGACCCTGGGCCCTGCAAAGATGACAAGCGCGCCGGGTTCGGCGATGGTCACGTCCCCGAGCGCCGCATAGCTTGCGATGGCCCCACCGGTGGCAGGGTCCGCCAGGATGGATATGTAGGGCAAACCGTGCCGTTTCAGCCGATTAACCGATTCCACGGTCTTCACCATTTGCATGAGGGCGGAGATCCCCTCATATAGTCTAGCACCCCCTGAACAACAGAGGCTGATGAACGGCAGGTTCTCAAGTATGGCGAAGTCCACGGCCCGCCTGAATTTCTCCCCAAAGACCACACCCATGGAACCGCCGCAATAATAGAACTCGCTGATCGCCATCACGGCGTTGAAGTGATGGATCTTTGCGCTGCCCACCACGAGCGATTCCTTGAACTGGGAGCGCCCTTCCTGTTTGGCGAGAAAATCCCGGTAGTAATCCGTGATGGTCTCGTCCTCCAGCAGTTGTTCCACGGTGAGATTTCGATAGAGCTCGTGAAATGTGCCGGAATCCGTCAGGCATTCGATCCATCCCATGGCATCCAGGGTGTAGGAGTAACCGCACTCAGGACAGGCATTGAAATTGTCCAGAAATGCCTGGACCGGGATCAGTTTGCCGCATCCCTTGTGGCTCCTGTCGCCGCTCTGTCCTGCGCCGCACTCAAAGAAGCCGGACGTCTTCTCTTCCGGCTTAATGACGCCATAGTTATCAACAACCTCCGTGACACTCGTGTAATCCACGATCTTGATATCGGGTGGAGGCTTTCGAAAAACCTTCTTGAAGGGCAATTCTATGTAACGCTTGATGTCGTAAAAGGTCCCGCTTCCCTTGCAGAGGCCATACTTCTTGGCCCTCACCTCCCGTTTCTTGATCAGGTTCCTGATCCGGGAGTGGGATAGATCCTTGACGGCCTTTGTCAAGAACTGGCGGATATTTTCCGCCATGGTCTGGCCGTCCGTCACGTCCTCTGGAGATGGGACAATTCGATCAATCACCCCGAGGGCCTTGAGCTCGGTGGCCTCTGGCTTCAACACGGTGAGCGCGTCCTGGATGCGATCAGGGTTCCTGAAGACAATGGAAGCCATGCTCTCAGGAGGAGCGGTGGCATAGAGCGCGTCATCCATCTGCCCCCGGATGTCGGTCCCCTGAATGGCAAGTGCCCCGCCGCTTCCTCCCTCACCAAGGATGAGGGAAACCGTCCGGACAGGGATGGTGAGAAATTCCCGGATCAGATGGCCGATAAAGAAGGCCTGAAACCGCTCGGCCGAGTACATGGAGATGTCCGCCCCATAGGTATCCACGATGCAGAAAATACAAGCGTTTTCCGGGTCTTCCGACCTGGCCCTCCGGAGCATGCTCAGGATGAAAGCGTGCGCGTCGGAGGTAAGCATCCCGTAATTCAGCTTCTTGAGATCACTGAGGCTCTTGAGGTCCGCGGGTTTGGGCTTCTGTTGGGCGATGATATAAAGACGCTTTTCGAGAAATCCGCATGTCCCCGCAATGAGCGAAGGGTCGGAGGTCTCTGACGCGTCGAAGTCCGGGAACAGCGTGTGAATGATATCAGATGCCCTGGGCCGGTAAGGGTGCCTTGTTCGCTTCTTGAAAATATCGACCAGATCCAGCTTTGCCATATGGAGCTCAATTCGATTTCGTTGACGGAATGGTTTTGTTGCGTTGCAAGGGTGGTCTCAGGCCATCATTGCCTCAACAACGGTTGAAATAGTCCTCCAAAATCTTCCGGTGGTCGAAGGCCAGGGAATCAGGCAGAGAATGGCGGTGAAATGTCTCGATCTCACCGGCATCGTCCCCTGCCCGGGGCGATCCCTCCGCCTCCGCCACATACACGACCGAAACCGTGTGGTGTCGGGGGTCCCTCCGAGGGTCCGAATAGGCGCCCAGCTGGTAGCGTAGCCTTACCTCAAGGGACGTCTCTTCCCTTGCCTCCCTGACGGCGGCGCTTTCGAGGCTTTCACCATAGTCCACAAAGCCGCCCGGAATCGCCCAGCCCAACGGGGGATTTCGCCTCTTGATGAGCACAACGCCTTTTCCTTCCATCTCGATGATGATATCCACCGTCAGCAAGGGGTTACGGTATTTCTCCACTACGCCGCCGCAGTGAGGACATGAAATCACGTCCTTCAACCCTTGTCCCTCACCAACTGGTTCCTCACATGGATCACCCTCTGAACGGCAGTAAAATTGGCTGTCAGGGCCAGGACCAGGAAGGTCAACTTCATGAACGTGAGACCTACTACCGGCAAACCGGCCAGGAGAGAGCCAAGGATCAGGAGGGTCAGCCGCTCCGGCCGCTGCATCCATCCAACGTTGCACTCGAGACCCAAGGCCTCGGCCCGCGCGCGGGTGTAGCTGACCATCATGGATCCTGAAGCCGCCAGCAGGATCAAGACCACTGAAACAGGGCTCCGACCCTGAGACATCCCGGGATCGCTCCCGAGGGCGCCGGCGGATCCGCCCGCAAAATACCATGCAAGCCCCATGAAAACCAGGATTTCTCCGAATCGGTCCATGGTGCTGTCAAAAAAGGCCCCGAATGAGGAGCTTCGGACCGTCAGACGTGCCACTTGGCCATCCAAAACATCACAGGAACCGGCCAGGACCAGGACCCATCCCGCCCAAAAAAACGCCCCGGTGCTGTAAATCAGGCCCGCCGCGGCGCTTAAGAGGAGGCCCACCAGCGTTATGACATTCGGACGAAGCCTGAGGCGAGCCAGAAGGGTTCCTACCGGCGTGATGCAGCGGAGGTATCGATCCCTGTTCTTTTGGCTGATGAACTCAACCCTGGCCATTTCTACTCCTCAGACCCGGCATCGTGGCCGCTATTCTATCATGGCAAATCTTCCGCGCTCGCCGTTAAATAATCATTATACCAGGAATTGTGAATCTCCGTCAAAAAACGACCATTCACACCTCCGGACCTCACGATGGACTGTTGATAGTCGGCATGGCCCTTATCCTTTCCCCCACCTCGCCCGTGACCAGCTGATAAAAGGGTTTCTCCCAAAGCTTACTCACGGTCAGACCAGATTCATCCCCCCTTCTGCGGCGGAGCTCGTTTGCGGCCAGGACTTTGACCATGAGGATATCTTTTCCCCCCAGATGGGGCGCCTGGGACTTGCCAGCCATCCGGTACGCAAAGGTGATGAGAGCGATGGCTGTGAGTCCGTTGGGATCCTTGGAATAGTCCCTGAGGGTCACATCGACAGCGGCGACCCTGTCAAGAATGGTCTGTGGTATATCATTGATGGCCGTGTTCTTGCCGAACCCCTCGGCGAGCCAACGGAAATCTTCAGGACCGATCAACGCAACGATTTCATTCATGTCTGCCTCGATGAAGCGGAGTCCCCCCGTTACGGAAAGGCCACAACCAGGCTATCAGGAATTGGCCTTACCCATTGGGCCCCCTCAAAGAAGGGGTGCGCCGATAAATAGAGGTAAACATGGAAGATTGTCAACGCAAAAAAAACCGCTCAAGATGGATGACAAATGGATCGTTCTGTTTTAAGATGCCCTCAAGAGATCCGCACTCCGGAAACTATAACCTTTGCAGCACTACCTGCTTTGAACCTGGCGACTTCAACCATTGGACTACGATCTGCCAATCCCTTATGAAAAACTGATCTGGTTCCGTTCGAGGCTCGGACTGGACGGGACGGGACTCAGCGGTCTTGGCCCGTACCTGAATCTTTTTCTCGAAAAGGACAAGGAATTCTCAGAGTTTTTTTTTACTTACTTCTTCGAGATTCCGGAGACGAGAATCCTCCTCAAGCACGAAAGGCGTCCTGGGCATCTCAAAAAGGCATGGCGGTACTGGTACAAGGCCCTCTTCAGCCAAGGTTTCAGCGACCCTTTCATGGCCCATATCTGGCGAAGCGGCATGCGCCATGTTCAGCTCAACATCGATCAGAGATTCATCAACCTGGGATACGGTGTGGTGAGGCAATTCTGCCATGATCTGGCCCATACCCAGATCCCTGTAGGCGAGCGAGGCCAGGTGCTCACCCAGATCGATAAGATGATCGACTTCTGTCTCCTGGTAGAAACGCAGGCTTACATCGCGGGGACCTCCCACTGCGACCTGGAGGTGGTCCGGGGCATCTCTCACCAGGTCAGGAATCCGCTCACCGTCATCGGCGGCAACATTGTCAGGCTCAAGCGCAAGGCAGAACCAAACAGCTCAGAGTACAAGATTTTTGAAACCATTCTGGACGAAAACAGACGGCTTGAAAGCATGGTGATCGATGTGGGGGTCTATTCCGAGCTTTTCCAGAAGGAACCCATCTACTCGAATCAGTCGCTGAAATCGGCGATTTCATCGGCCCTTGTGAAGCTGGACCAGGCCGGGGCGCATCATAGCGCCAACATTGAACTGCACCTCAGTGAAGCATTGGATGGTGTGCTCTCAGATCCCAACGATCTTGAAACCCTTTTTTACTACGTGATCCAAAATAGCATCGAAGCGCTTGATCCCACGAACCCATTTGTACGAATCTCGCATTCGAACCCACAGCCTGAAGGGCCATTCGTGGCAGTCGAAATTTTCAATAGGGGAACCCCCTTAAAGGCCGAAGAGATCCAAAAGGCCTTCATCCCCTTTTACTCGTCCAAGCCTCAAGGGACCGGATTCGGTCTGCCCATCGCGCAGCTGGCTGCGAGAAAAAACCTCGGGGATCTCCGGTTGGAGCCTGTCCCGGACCTTGGCATGCGGTGTATCATCTCCCTCCCAGCTGCATCGCCATAATGGCATGGTTCCATCAAAGCGGCCAATGATGAAAGATCCGTTCCTGCAGTCCATGTCACGGAATACTGAAATCACACGAAGGGGCTCTCGCTGGATGGCCGACTTCACCCACCGCCCCTCCATGCCTTGCTCCCTTCGCGGGGTCACCCTTACTTTCAGGGGGTCAACCAGGGGAATCAGACCAACCACGCGTACCGACGCCTCGTCGAGTGGGGATACATAAAACCCAAGGCAAGATGATTACGGCGCATGATCCTCTAAATCCACTGGCCTGGCTGTGTCTCACAAGAATACATGATTCACCCTATTGCACTTTTTCCCTAGAGATATTAGAATTCCTTTAATTGGGGCCCTCTTGGCACACAGTGTCAAGCAAACAACAGCTCGCTTCACCCGTGCCGGGATCGTCTGAGATTAAGTCTCGTTAATTCGGTTACTTACACCGATGCGTTCCTGGCAATGGGTTTGCATCCACGGAATGGCGGGAGGTGCTTAAATGTCTCCGCCGAGTCCACTGTCAGATAATCATAACGTCGCAATACGGCTGATCCTTCGCCGCGCTTTGTTCTCTCTGGTCATGTTCATCGGCCTCATCCTCCATAATCCGGCAGGCATTTCGTTCGGGGCCGTCACCGTGACGGAGAACTCGGTCACGTTTGCGTGGAATCCGTCAGCCGGCGCCGAGGGCTATTACGTGGTATATGCACCGTACGAATCGGAGCCTTTTCAGGGTCCTTTCACTGGCAAAATAGATGTGGGCGACCGAACGGGCGTCTCCTTTGAAATCTGGGAAGGCGCTGCCTTCCACGTGGCGGTGGAGGCTTACAACGAAGCTGGGACAAGCCAGGTTTCGAATGTGGTCAGCTTCATCAAGCCTCTTGTTGGACAAATAATGCCCCCGGTCCTGAATATCCGTGCAAATGGATCGGCGAGCCATTTGGTCGTTCCAGCAGGCACACCGGTGACCATTTCGGTGAACCTGGACCAAGTCGGCGGTGACCATGAGATCCCTGATGTCTGGATTGTGGCGGACACCCCGTTTGGGTTCTATTCCTACCCTGGGTATGAGGGCTGGGTTGCGGGGATCAATCGCTATGAGGGGATGTTCTCGGGAAGCACCGCCACTTTCGAAATACCGAACCTTTACCTCCCCATTGGAACGTATACCTTCTACCTGGCGGTAGACGACAACGCTGACCACCGGCCGGACGGGACCTGGTGGGAGGCCGTCAGCGTGGAGGTGGCTGAATTAAGACCCTGGTGGAGCGGTTTATTGGATGCCTTATCTTACTAAGGCGACTCACTTGCAGCCTTCTGCGTGCGGATGCGGACGGGAAGGGGTGACGCCTCATCGGCCATCCGGCGAAAGGTCGCCTCTTCGCTCTTTAGGATGTCTAGAAGCATCAATGCCTCCGCTGCACTGAAATGCATGGACATGCTATCTTCGCCCCGGATCACCAATCCGTCTTCTGTCACTTTGATATCGAATTTTTCTCTCAATGTGCTCCCTGTGCTGTAGCGCCCTTCCGACGGCGGCGCCGTTTTCCACAAGACCCCTTACCGCCCGAGACGATTGAGCAGTCTCATCAGAAGCCCTTTTTTGAACTGGATGGCATCCCGGGGGCAGACTTCTTGACAACAATAACAACGAATGCACCGCTCGTAGTCAAAATCAATTCTTTGCTGACCCAATTGAATGGCCTCCGCCGGGCAGATCTCCGCACACTGGCCGCATCCGGCGCACGTATCCTTTTCTTGAACGGGTCTGGAGGCCAGGTAGCGCTTGGCAAACCAGTCAAAAACGTTCGGCATGAGGCTGACCGAGTCCAGTTTTGGTGCATCAAAATCCTTTCTGACAAAGCCGCCCGGATCGTCTCCAAGAAAATCGATCCGCTTGAGGTCCGTCTCGCCGGTTCCGCTTCCCCTGGCGGCTCGATATAGGGGAAAATCGTTCAGGGAGATCCCCAGCAAGTTGCAAACGCTCATATCGAGGGCCACCGCATCTTCCGAGGCCCCAATCAAATTGAGGTGTTTCGCTCTGCCATTCGAAGGACCGTGACCTTCCATTCCCCAGACACCGTCCAAAATCGTCAGCGCAGGGCTGACGGTCTTATAGATCTCCAAGAGAAGCGAAGCGAATGTGTCCCGGTTGACGCCCACCATGTAGTGCCATTCGGCCTTTCTCTGGGCCACTACTGTCCCGAACAGGTTCTTGACACCCAGTGTCAAAAGCATCTGTGAATGGGTCTTGAGCTTCGGAAGGTTGATCACCACATCGGCTTCCAGGACATCGGCTGAAAGCTCCAGTTTCCTGAAAAGGCCGTTTCCGCCACGGGCGACGGGGACCGAGCGCTCCATTTCCTTGAGCTCGATCCCCAATTCCTCCGCCACGCGATTCATTTCCGTCGTCTGGCCGACCTTTTTAAAGGATTCAATGGCCGGACTGTCCGCGATAAGGGGGCTCCCGCCCGCCTCCATGACCATGATTGCCACGCACCGAACCACGCCGGGATCCGTGGTGACCCTCTTTTCAGGCGTACGAGCCGCCAGGAGGTTCGGCTTCAACAACACCCGATCCCCTGACTTTACAAATCGCGAAATGCCTCCCAGGAGATCCACGGCGCGGCGGACGGCCTGATCCAGTTCCGGCGGGTCGTAGTTCTCACACCGTATCAGTGAAACGGGAGTCACTTCGCTCTACGCCCTCTCGCCCTTCTTCGTCATTTGCCAGCGTCCCGTCTTCCCCTTCCACCTTGCACCCATTTGTTATCAGTCCCGCTTTCTCCTTGCACCTTGAACCTTGGACCTTGCACCTATTTATCCTCAGTCCACCACAATCACGGCCATGTCGTCTGCTGAATGAACCACCTTGTTCGAAACGCTCCCCATGAAGAACTCCTTTATGCCGGAAAGACCTCTCCTCCCAACCACGATGGTGTCGTACCCGCCATCTCTTGCCTCCTTCATGATGTCCTGCGCGATGCCCTTCTTCTTCTTGCGGATTTTCAACTTAACGTTCTTTGGGGAGAAACCCGCCATAACAAGCGCTTCCCTCGCCTGGTCCATAAACGTTTGCACATGTTCCCGCTTGGCATCCTCGATTGAACAAAAGGCTTCCCGATTCTCCTTGAATAGCGGCACCAAGGAGGGGCTGTCCAGACCACAGGCTGCCGTAGCATCAGGCAGGATACTCAAAAGCGTGATTTCCATCTCGCATTTCATGGTCTCAGCCACGTACCGGATCGCCTTTAGAGAGCTCTTGGATTCATCCAAGGCCACCAAAATCTTGCATGCCATGTCAGACCTCCTCAAATTCTTATGTGCATCTGTCTAGAATTTCCAGTTTGAACCATACTGCCGGAAAACAGCAGCACCTCTTGAGCATCACATTGGCGGCTTGTGGGCAAGTTGAGACACTTGCTCACTTCTTCTCGATCTTTCCCATTTGAACCCCCACCCAGTCCTTGAAGCGATCCATTACGGAGGGATCCAGGACTGTCAGCTTGCACTCCGCCTTCTTGTCCGAGTCCATGCTCACGGCTTTGGCCGTGTACGTTCCGGCCGGCATGGGGGGTTGCGTAACGACAATGATGTTTTCCATGTTTTTTCCGGTCCCCAGCTGCCCCCGGATGAACTCGGTGACCTTCGCCAGGGTGGCAACATTCGCAGTGAAGCTGCCGTTCTTGTCCACTTCCGCATCGGCGATGGGGACATTGACCATCTGATCCCCTTTCTTGACCCCCAGCAGGGTGATGAACACGGAATCTTCAGGCTGGAAGCCTTTACCCCTGAAGACAATCGGGGTCTTGGTCAGGGTGGCCACACCCAGACTCACCGAGTCAGGCTCAACGATTACCTGGGGGCCCGAGACCTTCGGATCGAATCCCTTTGGGGCGGTGGCGCAACTTGCAAGCATCAAAACAATCATGAGCATCAGACCGCCCATCAAGCACCTGTTTCTCGACCATGCGTTTTTCATGTCAACCCTCCCTTGCGTCATGCGTAACAGCCAATTCCAGTTCACCTGTGCAAAAACACCCGTAGGCCGCTTCTGAAGACCAGGCCCCGGTTACCTGCCCAGCTTCTTGAGGACCACCGGGAGGTCCACATCTGAAGTCATCCAGTCTGAGATCTTGACGGCCTTGCCCTCTTCTCCACACTTGCCGATAAAGGAAGACCGGCTGCCCTGTCTCTGATCCGGACCAAAGGTGATCTTGGGTCCGATGCCCTGAAAGTCCTTCAAGGACTCCATGGCCTTCACGAAACTGTCCGCCGTCAGATTGCGGCCCGCACGCTTCAGGGCCTCAACCATGGGCTCCACAAAGAGGATCCCGGCAGTATAAAACATCCCCCAGCGCTCCTTGGGTGCAAATTTCTCGTGGGCCGCCTTATACTTCTTCATCAACGGGCTGCCTGAATCGGGGAATTCGCCGAAGGAAGTAAAGATTACGTCCTTGAAGAGCCCCTTGGTGATCTTGAACATGATGGTGGTGTCGCTCAGGGTGCTGGTGGTCATCCACTGGGGGCTGAAACCCATCTTGGCGGCGGTCCCCAGGATAATGGCCCCATGTTTGGGAAGGAGCCAGAGTAGGACGCAATCAGGCTCCGCAGCCTTGAGTTTCATGCAGTGGGAGCTCAGATCGGTGTCGAGCGGCTCAACGGAGACCGAGGTCACCAGTTTCATGCCGAGCTTATCGAGGGCATACTCAGCGCCTGCAAGCCCTTCCTTGCCGTAGTCGTCATTCTGATAGAAAAAGGCGATTTTCTTCTTCCCCAGTGTCTTGACCGCGTAATTGATCAGGATGCTGGCCTCATCGATATAGAGGGGATAGTCGGCAAAGAGGTATTTCGTGGGCGGATAGGCCCAGTGGGTCGACCCGGTTGCCGGACCCACCCAGGGGACTTTGTTGTTATCCAGATACTTCTTGACGGCCATGCCCGGTGCGGTCCCCACCCCCGAGGCAAAGGCGAAGACATCTTTATCCTCCAGCAGCTCCTTGGCGATGGCCTTGGTCCTCGCCGGCATATAGCCGTCATCCCTCAGGTAATAGGTGATCTTCCGGCCGTGGATCCCACCCTCGTCATTGACCATGTCAAACAGAAGTCCGGTCCCGCGGGCCACTGCGCCCCAGAGGGCAGCCGGTCCCGTCTGCGGTCCATATTGACCGATACGGATCTCGGTATCGGTGACGCCTCTTTCGGCCTTCGAGGGACTACCCCACAAAAGCCCGATCCCGACCAGTCCTGCCATAATGAAGTACAGTTTCGTTCTCATTTCGACCCTCCTTTTGTTTTTGCCAGCCTGTCCTTGGTCATTGAATGATTTTGTGTTGTCAGTGGGAAACGTCTCCTCCAATTTCGATCATTGCCCCTGACGGCATGGTCTTTGCTCGTCAGTGATTACTTGCCGTTTCCTTCCGCCGTGGGCCGTGCCCCACGCGCCCTCATCCCCTTTTGTACATGCCCTCGATCAAATCGCTGAAGGCCTCGTTGACATACTTTCTTTTGACTTTCATGGTGGGGGTCACCTCCCCGTCCTCTTCGTAAAGCTTTTTCGGGATGATGGTGAACTTCTTGACCTGTTCAACCCGTGACAGCGTCTCGTTGACCTTATCCACCTCTCCCTGGATCAGCTTGTTGATTTCGGGACTCCGGGTCAGGTCCTTGTAAGTAGAGAACTGGATCTTGTTGTCCTGGGCGTACTTGACCACGTTGTCTTCATCGATCATGACCAGGGCACTGATGAACTTCCTCTTATCCCCGATCACCACCGCATCATTGATGTAGGGGCTGAACTTCAATTTGTTCTCTATATATTGGGGCGTGATGTTCTTCCCGCCTGCTGTCACAATGATATCCTTTTTGCGATCCGTAATCTTGAGATACCCGTGTTCGTCGATCTCACCCACGTCACCGGAATACAGCCACCCGTCCTTGATGGTCTCGGCCGTGGCCTCCGGGTTCTTGTAATAGCCCTTGAAAACTCCGGGGGACTTGACCAGGATCTCGCCGTCCTGGGCAATCCTCACCTCTGTTTCGAAAAGAGGGGGCCCGACGGTCCCGAACTTCACCCTCCCTACCCTGGAAACGCAGGTCACCCCAGTGTCCTCGGTCTGCCCGTATCCCTCGATGAGATTGACCCCGATAGACTGGAAGAAATGAAGCACATCGGGAGATATGGGGGCCGCGCCGGAGTACGCGACCCGCAGCCGGTCGAATCCAAGCCGCTCCTTCAATTTTCGAAAAACAGCCAGGTTGGCCAATTGATAAAGGGTCTCCAGATAGACGGGGACCCCTTTGAAATTCATCTTCAGGGTGGTCCGGCTCTTGCCTATCTTGAGCGCAAGGCCAAAGAGCATTTTCTTGAACCAGGTGGCGTCCGACATACGGATATACACCGCGGAGAGGTATTTTTCCCAGATGCGGGGCACGGCGTAGCCTACCGTCGGTGAGATCTCCCTCATATTGTCCGTGACCGTATCCAGATTTTCGATGAAGTTGACGGTGTAGCCGTGAGTGATGTGTGCAAAAACCGAAAAAAGGCGCTCGAAGATATGGCAGAGGGGCAAGAAAGACATGACCTCATCCGTGTCGAAGACTGGGTTGTCCTTGGTGATGGCCCTCCCCATCCAGGTGACATTCCGGTGGGTCAGCATGGCCCCTTTCGGGGGGCCCGTGGTCCCAGAGGTGTAAATGAGGACCGCGACATCATCGGACGTCACACCCCCCATGCGCTGCTCAAAGAGGCCAACCGCGTCTTCCGCCGCCTGGCGTCCCAGTTCCAAGAGGTCGCTGTAGGTCATGACCATGGGGTCTTCAAAGTGCTTCAAGCCCTCCATGTCCCAGACGATCACCTTTTTCAAAGCGGGCGCGCTGTCCTTGAAGTTGAGCCACTTGTCGAGCTGCTCCTCATTTTCCAAAAAGAAAAACTTGGACTCCGAATTATGGACCACATACTCCACCTGGGGCCAGGCATTGGTGGAGTAAACCCCCACGGCCACCCCGCCCACGCACTGGATCCCCATATCTATGATGACCCATTCGGGGCAATTGTCCCCGATGATGGAGACGCAATCCCCTTTCTCCAGACCCATGGATAGGAGGGCCGAGCCTACGAACTTGGCCTTCTCGTAATACTCGTTCCAGGAAATATCGTGCCATAGGCCATATTGCTTCTTTCGCATGGCCACCCGATCACCATACTTCTCAACCGTGCGCAGAAAGATTTTCGGTACCGTCTCCTCGTTCATGGGTTTTTCACCCCTTGTCTGTCTTCCCACTTTGCCCTTTCAAGCCTTCCGCTTCACCCTATCATCTATCAGCGATGAGCTTCTCGTTATCCCGATCCGCAATGAGCTTCCTATTATCTCCACCTCTTTTTTCTTTTCCAGCGCTGGTACCCCTTTGCCGACGCCTCTGACCTTATCCCCATGTAGAACTCCTGCACATCCTTATCATTCATCAACTCCTTGGATTTCCCTTTCATCACGAAACGGCCGCTTTCCAGGATAAGTCCCACATGAGAAATCGCCAGGGCCATGCGGGCGTTCTGTTCCACCAGCAGGATGGTCACACCCTCACGGTTGATGGTCTTAATGATGTTGAAGATCTCCTTGACCAGGATGGGGGAAAGCCCGAGGGAAGGCTCATCCAGGAAGAGAAGCTTGGGTTGGTTCATCAGGGCCCGACCGATGGCCAACATCTGCTGTTCTCCGCCCGAGAGGGTTCCCGCCCACTGATTCTCTCTTTCCCTCAGGACCGGGAAGTACTCGTACATCCGCTCAAAATCCCGTTTGATCCCGGACCGATCCCCTCGGATATAGGCGCCCATGAGGAGGTTCTCCCTGACCGAGAGTTCCTCGAAGACCTCTCTTCCCTCGGGCACATACGACAAACCCATGCGGACGATGACCTCCGGGTCTTTGCGGTCAATACGTTTCCCCATGAACTCAATGGTCCCCTTGTCCGGCTGGTCGTCCAGGAGGCCCATCACTGTTTTCAAGATAGTCGATTTTCCCGCCCCGTTATTCCCCAGTATGGCGGTGATGGTCCCCGCCTCCACGGTCAGCGACACCCCGCGCAGGGCGTAAATCAGGGTATAAAACGTCTCGATATTCTTGATCTCAAGCAGCGTACTCAACGAATTCATCCTCCCCTAGGTAAGCCTTTAAGACCTCAGGGTGTTTCTGCACCTCTTCAGGCACGCCTTCGATGATGGGTTTCCCGAAATTGATGGCCAGAATAC
Source organism: uncultured delta proteobacterium (assembly GCA_963830155.1). Lineage (GTDB taxonomy): Bacteria > Desulfobacterota > DSM-4660 > Desulfatiglandales > Desulfatiglandaceae > CAWHLE01. The sequence goes on from CAWHLE010000011.1 coordinate 322,154, forward strand.
GGTCCGAGATATCCATGACCATTTTCATGTCATGTTCGATCAGAAGGATCGTGACACCCAGTTCATCCTGGATGTCCTTGACCCAGAAGATGAGGTCCTGCTTCTCCTCTGAGTTCATGCCGGCAGAAGGTTCGTCAAGAAGAAGGAGCTCCGGCTCCAAGGCCAGGGCCCTGGCCAGTTCGATCAATTTCTGTGTCCCGTATGGAAGCCCTCCCACGAACTGATTTCTTGCATACTGGAGGTCCAGGAGGTCGATGATCTGTTCCACCTGCTCCCTGTGTTTGATCTCGTCGCGGGCCGCCTTGGAGCCCCTACGGAAAAAGGTAGCCCCGCTCCAGATTCCCGTCTTCATATGGATATGCCTACCGAGCATGAGATTCTCCATGGTGGTCATCCGGGAGAAAAGCTCGATGTTCTGAAACGTCCTGGCGATCCCTTTCTGGGCTATTTTGTGAGGCTTCAGGCCGGTGATTTCTTCTCCCTTAAAAAGGATCCTTCCGGAATTGGGCTTGTAAAGCCCGCTGATGCAGTTGAAGATGGTGGTCTTGCCTGCCCCGTTGGGACCAATGATGGAAAAAATCGACCCCTTCGTCACCTTGAACTGGACTTTGTCGACAGCCGTAAGGCCCCCGAAACCGATGCTCATGCGATCAATTTGAAAAAAATCTGTCACGCTTTCACCCCATTTGAATGAGTGCGCTTCTTCCTCCCGCCTTCCACATCATCAGACCTTGCGGACGTAGTGCCGGGCAAACAGACCGCTCGGCTTGAAGCAAAGGACCAGCACGATGATGCCGAACGCCACGATGGATTTAAATTCCAGGGACACGTAGCCCCCGAAGAGGTTTTCAATAATGCCCAGCATATACCCACCCAATGCCGCCCCCACCAGAGAAGTCATTCCGCCCAGGACTGCCGAGGCGAATCCCTTCAGAAGGGGGTCGAGCATGAGGTTGGGATCCAGGGTGGCAATAGGTGCCAGAAGGATGCCAGCCACCGCCCCGATCATAGAACTGAGCGCCCAGGTAATGGAAAGGATCCTGTTAGTGCGGATGCCGTTGATCCTGGCTGCCATGACATTCTGCTGCGTCGCTTTCATGGCGATCCCGACCTTGGTATATTTGAAAAAGAGGAAAAGGAGCAGCATCAACGCGAGCGTGATGAGCAGTGTGGCAATATTGAGGTAACTCATCACCGCAGATCCCAGGTTGACAATATCGAAATCTGAGACCGGGAAGGGAAGATCCCGCTGATCCGCCCCCCACTTCCAGCTGGCAAGGCCGTAAAGTATCATCTCAAAACCCAGCGTAATGAGGATCAGGCTCAAAATGTTGGGATCCTTGGCTCGCCTCAGGAAGACAAATTCCAGAAAAACACCCAGAACGCCCGCGAAGAGGATTGCCCCCACAAAGGAGACGGCAAAGGGGTAACCGTGGGTCACCAGGAGGCTATATGCCACGAAGGTGGAGAGCATGGCCATCTCGCCTTGGCCGAAGTTGGGGACCTCCGAGGTCTTATAGATGATCACCATGGCCAAGGCCACCAGGGCGTAAAGACTCCCGAAAGAAAGACCGCTTACGATGAGCTGCGAAAGCATGAAGTCACCTCTGGGCACCGGTTACTTGTTTCGAGTTGCGAGTTACGCGTTTCGGGTTCAGGACCCTAGGGCCTCCTGCGCGGAACCCGGGGCCCACCACCGTCCTATCAGAATGGCCACGACTTCCAGTATATCTTGGTCCTGATCCAGAATCCGTAGAGCCCGAGGGGTTCGAACACCACGAGCAAAATGATGATCAGCCCGAAGATAATGCTGGAAATGTTTGGGAGCCCGGCAAGGTTCATCCATTTCTCGGAAAACGCCATGAGGACTGCGCCCAGGTACGGCAGCTCCTGGACCTTGTCCAGTTCCAGCAGGAGCCAGGTCATCACGATCCCTCCCATAATGGAACCGAAGATGGAGCCCAGTCCCCCTACAATAACAAACGCAAGAAAGTAGATGGACAAGATGAAGTTGAAGGTGCTCGGGTTGATAAATCCGAGCATGAAGGCGTAAAGCCCGCCGGCAATTCCCGCATAAAAGGCACTCACGGCGAAGGCCAAGGTCTTGTAATAGACCAAGTTCACCCCCATGGTCTCGGCAGCGATATCACTGTCCCTTATGGCGATGAAGGCTCTTCCGACCTTGGTTTTCATGAGATTGCGGGCGGCCATGATCAGCAGGAAGGCAATCGTGACAATGAGGAAATACATCTTCTTGTCGCTGTCCATCACATAGGACCCGAAGGTAAGGCGGGGCGCCTCCATGCCCATCCTGCCGCCGAAGATCTGCCAGCGTCCGATGACTTGGGTGATGGCTATGCCGAAGCCCAGCGTGGCGATGGCCAGGTAGGGCCCTTCAAGCCTGAGTGCAGGGAGTCCTAAAATGAAGCCGAAAAGGGCCGCAACGAAGGCGGCAAGGACGATTGCCAGGAGGAACGGCAGGTGAAGTGCGGTCATGGAAAGAACGGTCATGTAGGCCCCTATGGCGAAAAAACCGGCATGTCCCAGCGATATCTGTCCCGTATACCCCACCAGGATATTAAGGCCCAGCGTGACGATCACGTTGATGGCCATATAGTTGACCATGTAGATGTAATAATTTGGAGCTAGAAACGGGAAGACCAGGAGGGCGGCAATCAGGGTCAAAAACCAGAACCAGAGCACCTTGCTATCGAGAAGTTCTATATCTTCATAGTAATCTCTCTTCATGTCCATGGCAGGCATCCCCCCTTAACCGTCCCGGCCGTTGGCAGCTCGATTCAAATCCTTCCGGCTGTCTTGTTGCTGTTCCTCACTTTGTGGCCAGCTTATCCACAACCCTTTGATAATAAATCTCTTTGTCTTCGAGCTCCAAGGGCCTTTTGCCCATCATGTTCAGCTTCATGATCATGAAGTTGATCTTTTTGACCAGCCGATATTTTTCCCTTTCGTCCGGGACTTGATCGAGGAGATCCTCCATTTGTCGGACCTCCTTTCTGGCCTCCAGTTCGGGTGGCAAGAAGTCTGCATTTTTCAGAATCTTGTAGGCGAGTCGAAGGTCTTCAGGGACTCGGCTGTCATCCTCCAAATGAAGGGGAGCGCCCTGGCCCGGAAGATCGTTGAGCTCCCCCCTATCGATGGCCTCTTGGATTCTTTTTTCCGCGATCTTCTCAATACCAAACATATATGTGGTTTCCCGAATGAAACGAAAGCCATTTCATATCCGAATCCACATCCCATTTCAAGCCCATTCCTGGCGTTCCTGTGGACCGCTTGGACCTTGACAACCATTTCCCCTTCGGTTATTGCCTCATGCACGCTCATGCGCTAAGATGGGCTACCTGGTAAACGTTAATGAATGACGATAACGAAGTTCTTTATATGATCGAAGATATGGATAAAAAGGTCATCCGCCTCATTCAAGGTGACATCCCCATGGACCAAAGGCCATTTTTCACCATGGCCTGCAAGATCGGCATCTCGGAGGAGGAATTCCTTGAAAGGGTAAGAGGGCTTGTGGCCCGCGGGATCATCAGGCGTTTCGGTGCGACCCTGCGTCATCAGGAGGCTGGTTTTAATTCCAACGCCATGGTGGCCTGGCTCGTTCCGGAGGAACGATTGGAGGAGGTTGGGGAGACCCTTTCCGCCTCTCGTGAGGTGACCCACTGCTATCATCGAAGGCCCCATAAAGACTGGCCATATAACCTCTTCACCATGATTCACGGAAATAACCGGAAAGCGTGCCACGAGATCGCTGCACGCATGGCCGAAAGCGTTCACATCAAGGATTACGCCCTCCTTTTCAGCGAAAAGGAGTTCAAGAAGACAAGCATGGCCTATTTTTGAAACCGTTGACTCGGAGGAGATGGTCAAATGAGGGATCAATCTCTCACTCTATTTGAAAGGGCCCGAAAAACGATTCCCGGCGGCGTCAACAGCCCGGTCCGTGCCGGAAAGGCCGTAGGGGTCGACCCACCTTTCATAGACAGGGCCAAGGGCTGCTTCCTCTGGGACGCGGAAGGGAAGCAATACATCGATTACGTGTGCTCCTGGGGTCCGATGATTCTGGGACATGCGCACCCGGACGTTGTCCAAGCGATAGCACAGGCCCTTGAGCGAGGGACCAGTTACGGCGCTCCGACCCGACTGGAGGTGGAGATGGCGGAGATCATCGTGGAAATGGTTCCTTCGGTGGAGATGGTCAGAATGGTCAACTCCGGGACCGAGGCGACCATGAGCGCCATCCGCCTTGCCAGGGGATTCACGGGACGGGAAAAAATCGTCAAGTTTGATGGGTGTTACCACGGCCATGCCGACAGCCTTCTCGTATCGGCGGGATCGGGGGTCGCCACCCTTGGAATTCCCGGGAGTCCTGGGGTGCCTCGTGATGTGGCCAAGCACACCCTCACGCTACCCTTTAATAATACGGAAGGGCTTGAGATGGCCTTTGAGCGGTTCGGGGCTGAAATCGCGGCGGTGATTGTCGAGCCGGTACCGGGAAACATGGGCGTGATCGAACCCGATTTGGCCTTTCTCCGGCGGCTGAGGCAGTTGACCCGCGAGGGGGGCGCGCTCCTCATTTTTGATGAGGTCATCAGCGGGTTTCGCGTGGCCCTCGGAGGCGCCCAGGCGCTTTACGGAATTATGCCGGATCTTACCTGCCTTGGAAAAATCATCGGCGGGGGGCTCCCCGTGGGCGCCTACGGAGGGAAAAGGGACATCATGCTCCGGATGGCACCCGAAGGCGATATCTATCAGGCCGGGACCCTTTCGGGCAATCCGCTTGCCATGGCAGCAGGGCTCGCCACCCTCAAGGCACTGAACCAAGATGGGGTTTACGAGGAGCTGGACAAGACGGCCGGGATGCTTTTTACGGCCATCCAATCGGCTGCAAACGCAGCCGGCGTTCCCGTGACGATCAACAGGGTGGGATCCATGGGATCCCTCTTTTTCACGCGGAATCCCGTGATCGATTTCGAGTCGGCCAAGGCGTCCGACGCTGGGCTATTTAGGCGGTTCTACCAATCCATGCTCTCCAAGGGGATCTACCTGGCACCTTCAGCCTTTGAGGCCTGGTTTATTGGCACCTGCCATTCGGAGCAGATCATCCAGGAGACGATAGAGGCCGTTACCAGTACATTGAGCTCTCTCTAGGGGAATACGTGTTGACTTCATCTGAATACCTGTGCTAGACCCATCCCTGTTTTTTCCTAGGTGCAGGGGATGGTGCAGGTCTTGATTCAATCCGATGGACGATGACCTGAAAAGAACCATCAAGGCCCTGGGCCTCGTCAGCACGGTCGGCATGGCCATGGCCCTATCCATCGCGCTTGGGGCTGGCATCGGTTTTTATCTGGATGCGTTTTTTGGCACCCGACCTTGGCTGTTGCTGGTTTTTTTAGGCTTCGGCATCGCCGCCGCGTTCAGAAGCCTCTATATGATTTACAAGAAGGCCAAGAACCTCTAATCAAGGACCTCTTTCGTAGGTCTGGATTAAGGGTTTTCAGGCCATGATCACAAGACGGCGGAGAGTCCTCGCCATGGATTGGGAACGGCTGTCGGGAACACTAAAAACGCTGAACTGGATCATTTTATTCTTCCTGGGCCTATCGAGCTACTGTTTTCTGCATGGGTCCTTCACGTTCGGGATCATCGCCGGCGGACTTTCGATGATTGCCAATTTTGCCTTACTCGAGCGCACCATCCGCAGGGCCTTTTCACCGGGAGGCACCTTCCACGTCAACAAGGGCGCCATCATAGGGAAGTACTATCTCCGACTTGTGGGATTAGGAATTGTCATCTATCTGCTGCTTAGGCAGCATCTGGTTGATCCCGTTGGTTTGACGATCGGCCTCTCCACCGTCACGATCAGTATTGTGGGGATCGGCGTTTATATGTTAAGGAAGACGTTTTCCAGGGAGGCAGTTTAAGTTATGCACCACCCGATCTTTTTCATCGACAAGCTCCTTGCAGCGATGGGTCTTGAGCATTTCGCCCAAGCTTACTCGCATGTCACCCATTCATGGCTGGTGATGCTCATCCTAATTCTAAGCGCCGTTCTTTGTACAAAAGGCGTTCAACTCCTTCCAAAAAAGGGCCAGAACTTCTTTGAAGTGATCATCGACGGACTTGAAAATTTCATGGTGAGCGTCAGCGGGCCGGAAGGACGCTTTTTCTTTCCCTTCATTGCCACCGTGTTCCTCTACATTCTCGTATGCAATCTGATTGGACTGGTCCCGGGATTCAACTCGCCGACGGCCAATCTGAACACCACCCTTTCCATGGCCCTGTGCACGTTCGTCTACACCCACATTATCGGAATAAAATTTCACGGCGTGAAATACGCGAAGCATTTCCTGGGACCTGTGTGGTGGCTCGCGCCCCTGATGCTGCCCATCGAGCTCATCGGACATTTTGCCCGCGTCATGTCGCTCAGCATACGGCTTTTCGGAAACATCTTCGGCAAGGAGATGGTCCTTTCCATCTTTTTCGCCATGGCAGGCCTCTACCTTGCTCCGTTGCCCATCCTTTTTCTGGGTCTCTTGGTGAGCTTCATTCAAGCCCTTGTTTTTACGCTCCTATCGATCATGTATTTCGTGGGCTCAATGGAACATGCCCATTAGCCGCGCCATCGGTGGGGCGAATGGAAATCGATTTTGTGGAAGAAGGCCACAATAAATATCTCTTAAGAAAGGAGGCGGAATATGTCAAAGAAGACGTTCGTTGGGTTTCTTGCGGCGCTCATGGTTTTGGGGATAGCCTCGATGGCCATGGCCGAAGACGGCTCGGCAAAGGCGGCAGGGCTGTGGATCTTCTTCGGTATTGCTATTGCGTGCGGGTTCGGCATCGGCGTGGCTGCACTCGGAACCGGTATCGGTATGGGTAACGCCATCAACGGCGCCCTTCAGGGGACAGCCAGAAACCCGGAAGCGGGCGGCAAGATCATGACTACCATGATTATCGGTCTGGCCTTGATCGAATCGCTCTGTATTTACGCCCTGGTGATCTGTTTCATCATGGTTTTCAAGATCCCGGGCTTCGAAACCATAATCGAGACCGTTTTCAAGTAACACCAGTCGTGTCAATGGAGGGCCCGGGCTTCCCGGGCCCTTTTTCCGGCACGTTTATGTGCAAAATTTCACAATACAGCACCCTTCATCCTTGTACTGAAAACACTTTCCGCCATTAAGTGCACCCATGGCCAAAACGTTCAAAATCCCGGACCCCACCATCGAACGGCTCGCCCTCTACACAAGGCCGCTTGAGACCCTTGCAGAAAGTGGCACGCTGGTCGTCTCTTCCGAACGGTTGGCCGCGCTCTGTGGGGTCAATCCTGCGCAGGTCCGCAAAGATCTGGCCTATTTTGGTGAATTCGGCGTGAGGGGAGTGGGCTATGACGTCCGTGATCTCCTGCGTGAAATAAAAGACATTCTCGCGACCAACCGGGATTGGAACCTCTGTATCGTCGGGATGGGGAATCTGGGCAGGGCCTTGGTGGAAAACGAAAATTTCGCCAGGCGGGGGTATCGATTCGTGGCTGCCTTCGACTCGGATCCCAGGAAGGTCGGAAGAAAGCTCCCCTGCGGTCTAACCATCGAATCGACCAAAAAGACCAAAGAGTGGATCCAATGGCTCAACGTCCAGATCGGCGTCATCGCGACCCCTCCCTTCGAAGCCCAGCGGGTGGCCGACATGCTCATGGATGCCGGAATCAGAAGCATTCTGAACTTCGCGCCCATCCAGGTCAGGGGACGCCAACAGTGCGTGGTTGAAAACGTGGATTTTACGGTGAGGCTCGAAAACCTCGCCTACCATCTCGGCCGGTAGCCTCAGAGAGGACCTTTCGGAGGTACTGTCCCGTATAGGAGTCTTCGACCCGGGCGATGTCCTCCGGTCGTCCGACCGCAATGACCCTCCCCCCGCCGTCTCCCCCATCGGGTCCAAGATCGATCACACAATCTGCCGTCTTGATCACATCGAGATTGTGCTCGATGACAATCACCGTGTTTCCTTGCTCAACCAGCGAATTCAATACCTCCAGCAACTGCTCGATATCGGCGAAATGAAGACCGGTGGTGGGTTCGTCCAAGAGGTAAATGGTCCGGCCGGTGCTCCGCCTGCCCAGTTCCCTCGCAAGCTTGATCCTCTGGGCCTCCCCCCCTGAAAGCGTCGTGGCCGACTGACCCAGGGTTATGTAGCCAAGCCCCACCTGGACCAGCGTCTCAAGCCCCCGCCGCAGGAATGGAATGTGCTCGAAAAAACGATAGGCCTGATTGACCGTCATGGCCAGGACATCCGAAATACTGTACCCCTTATATCGGATTTCCAGGGTATCACGGTTGTAACGCAATCCTTTGCATGCCTCGCAGGTCACATAGACATCAGGCAGGAAGTGCATCTCGATTCTTATGATCCCGTCACCCTTGCAGACTTCACATCGTCCTCCCTTCACATTGAAGCTGAATCGGCCAGGCTTGTAGCCTCGGACTTTCGCCTCGGGCAGCATCGCAAACAGCCCGCGAACATGTGCAAACATGCCGGTATAGGTGGCAGGGTTGGAGCGCGGGGTCCTCCCAATGGGGGACTGATCAATGTTGATGACCTTGTCCAGCTGCCCCATCCCCTTGACGGATCTGACCCGACCAACTTTGGCATTCGATCGATACAACCGGCGACAAAGGGCCGGGTAAAGAACGGACTTGATCAGACTGCTCTTGCCTGATCCTGAGACACCGGTCACACAGGTCAAAGTCCCCAAAGGGATTTCAACCGTGACTTGTTTCAGGTTGTTTTCCTCCGCGCCCTCTATGACGATAAACCGACCGTTCCCTCCCCTCCTTCCTTTGGGCACCGGGATAGCTCTCATCCCCGAAAGATACTGGCCCGTCATGGATCCGGGGTGTGTCTTCAATTCATCCGGCGAGCCCTGAAAAACTATTTCCCCACCCAGAACCCCAGCGCCTGGCCCCATGTCAATCACATGATCCGCAGAAAGGATGGTCTCGGCATCATGCTCCACAACCAGAACCGAATTTCCCAGGTCCCTCAGCCGTTTGAGGTTTTCAAGGAGCCGCTGATTGTCTCTCTGATGCAGGCCGATGCTTGGCTCATCAAGGACGTACAGCACACCTGCCAGCCCCGAACTGATCTGAGTGGCCAGCCGGATTCTCTGGTCCTCCCCTCCGGAAAGGGTGCCCGAAGCCCGGTCCATGGTCAGGTAGCCCAAGCCCACACTCCTGAGGAACCGAAGCCTTTGTCGGATTTCGGTTAGCAACCGCTCGGCGATGGCCGCTTCCCGCGGTTCCAAGGGAAGTCCGGAAATGAATTGAAATGCCCGGTCAATGGACAGGGCCGTCACCTGGTAGATGGAGAGATCTGCCACCTTCACGGCAAGGCTTTCCGCCTTGAGCCTGGTCCCCAGACACGTTGGACAGGGCCGCAAGCTCATATAACCCTCGAGCTCTTCGCGAATGTGGAAGGAGTTCGTTTCCTGATAACGTCTTTGAAGGCCTGGAATCACCCCTTCAAAGACCCTTGTGTAATGGTGTCTGCGTTTGTCGCCCTCGAAACGGAATTCGATCTCTTCCGTCCCCGATCCAAAGAGCAGCACATCCTGAACCTTTTTGGGAAGGTTCCTGAATGGCGTTCGCGAATCGAAACCGTAGTGGCGGCAGAGCGCCTCGATCATCTGTTCATAATAAACGGACTGGCGGCTTGCCCAAGGCTTAACGGCGCCGTCCCTGAGTGAGAGGTCCGGCTCCGGGACGATCACGTCGGGATCAAAGTACCGTTTGGTGCCAAGCCCTCCGCACTCCGGGCACGCCCCTCTTGGGTTGTTAAAGGAAAACATCTGGGGGGACAATTCCGGCATGCTGAGGCCGCACTTGGGGCAAACGGCCTTTTGACTGAATAGAATCTCCTCCGACCCGATCACATCCACCATCAAGGCGCCGTCTGCCTGAGACAAGGCCAGCTCCACGGAGTCGGTCAACCGCTGTCTGATCTCCTTTTTGATGATCAGCCTGTCCACCAACACGTTGATGTCATGCTTCTTATTTTTGTCGAGGGCCAGCTCCTCATCAAGCGGACGAATCTCCCCGTCCACCCTCACCCTCGTGAATCCATCTTTGCGGAGACGTTTTAGGAGAGGGGCGTGCTCGCCTTTACGGCCTGAAACAAGAGGTGCCAGAATCTGGATCCTGCTCCCATCGGTCAGTCCCATGATCCGGTCCACGATCTGCTGGGTCGTCTGGGATACGATCCTTACGTTGCAGGCCGGGCAGAAGGGCTGCCCAACCCGTGCGAAGAGTACCCTCAGGTAATCATGGATCTCGGTTGCGGTCCCCACCGTGGACCTGGGATTGCGGTTTGCCCCTCTCTGCTCGATGGATATGGCGGGCGACAGCCCCTCAATGGTATCCACGTCCGGTTTGTCCATTCTCTCCAGGTACTGGCGGGCATACGCGGTCAGAGACTCTACATATCGCCTCTGGCCTTCCGCATAGATGGTGTCGAAGGCGAGAGAAGATTTGCCGGACCCGGACAGCCCCGTTATCACCACCAGCTCGTTTCTCGGGATATCAAGAGAGATGTTCTTGAGGTTGTGCTGCCTTGCGCCTCGGATCTTGATAAAGCCGGATGTCATCCTGATTTATTGGAGGGCTCATGCCCTCTTGCACGATTCGTCGCATGAATCGCCTGACAAACGGTTCCTGTTGGTCACGATTTGCGCGGCAAGTCGGATGGCCGCAACAAGGCTTGAGGGGTCGGCCTGGCCCGTGCCGGCGATGTCGTAGGCCGTGCCGTGATCCACACTGGTTCTCACAATGGGGAGCCCGAGTGTCACGTTCACCGCGTCTGAAAAATGAAGGAGTTTCAAAGGAATGAGGCCTTGATCGTGGTACATGGCGACAACTGCGTCGTACTGCCCCGAGGCGGCCTTGAAAAAGAGCGTGTCTGCCGGGAGTGGGCCAACAACGGAGTACCCTTGTTCTCTGGCACGCCTCACCGCCGGTTTGATGATCACTTCTTCTTCGGTGCCGAAAAGGCCCGATTCACCACCATGGGGGTTGAGCGCCGAAACGGCCAGCCTGGGATTCTGAAACCCGAAATCCTGCATTAGGGCCTCACAGGTCACCCGAATGGTGCTGAACACGGTTTCTTCTTTCAAGACCAAAGCCACATCTCTGAGCGGCACGTGTATGGTTGCCAAAGCCACTCGCAGCTTGGACCCAGCCAACATCATGACATACTCTTTAGCTTCCGTCAGATGGGCAATCATCTGGGTGTGTCCTTCATAATGGTAGCCAGCCTGGTGCATCAGGGCCTTGTTGATGGGGCAAGTGACCATGGCCTGAATGGATCCGTCCCGGATCAGGCCCACTGCCTCAAAGATGTAACGGACCATGGCTCGACCGCCCTCGATGGTCGGGTGGCCGGGGATGACCCGGCCACCCATCTGAGAAAAACCGATGACGTCCATGGTTCCGGCTGTTCCCTTTGCCGCCGATGCCCGGTCGACAATTTTCAAGAGCAACCTTCGCCGTGTGCATTCCATACGATCCTGGAGTAGCTGGGGATCGCCCAAGACCACAGGCGTGCAGACCCGGTGTAGGGACTCATCGGCAAACGCCTTTATGATGATTTCCGGACCCACGCCTGCGGGGTCCCCCATGGTAATCCCGATAGCAGGCAACCGACTCAAATTCAATACCCTCCCGGCCTCGAACTGCAAAATTCGAATTTCCAAGGTCAAGATATTCTCGTGCTTGGCGCGGTGTCAACGAGGAATGGAGATAGGCGAGCCAAAAAAAGCCTTTACTTCGTCGATCGAAAGCCGATTCTATTTTAATATAACTTGACACAAGTGTACCTCTTTTATAATTAACCTGTATCCATGCATATTTTGTTCAAAATGCGGCGATTGCGCCGCTATTTCTCCTGCGAGGCCTTCAGGGCACTAAATGAAACTTGAAAAGCCCGTACTGGAAAAAATCGCCGACCTGAGATACCTGCCGACACTCCCTCATATCACGCTCAAACTGATCACCGCGTGTAATCAGGATACGTGCAACCTGAAGGACATCGCTGCAATTCTTGAAAAGGACCCATCCCTCACGGGGAGAGTGCTTCGGCTGGTGAACTCGGCCTATTACGGGCTTCCCCGCAAGATCGGGGGCATGGATCAAGCCGTTGGGTTGTTGGGGCTCAATGCCATCAAGAGCATCGCCATCTGTGCCTCCCTCCATGAAGCCTTCTCAAAGGCCAATGGAGGCGGGGGATTTGATATGAAGACCTTTTGGTGGCACTCGCTCAGGTGTGCCCTTCTTGCTAGAGAAGTGGCAAGGAAGACCCGGTATGGTTCGCCAGACGAGGCCTTTCTCTCAGGGCTGCTCCATGACATCGGCCAGCTGGTGATATGGGTCAACGGACGTAACGATCCCAAAAAATTGCTGGGACACGTTAAGGCCCCATCCCAATTCATCCCGGCTTACGAAGCTCAGTCAGGCGTCTCCCATGCCGCAGTGGGCGCCTGGCTGCTGGATCATTGGAACCTGAACTCCTTCATGGTTGACGCCGTATTGTACCACCACGAGGAGCCCAAGAGAATCGAGACCGCACTCCCCCTCGTTCAGATCGTTTATGCGGCCAATCTACTGAGCGGCTCGCCGTCTCCCTCTTCGGAACGATTCCAAACCGCGGAAACACTGGTCGGATTGAACGCGAGGGAGCTGGAAGAATCGATCTCTCTCATCGAAAACGAACTAAGAGAGGTTGCTTCGTCCCTGGAAATAGAGATCGCGCTGCCTGTCGAACAAGAAGGGGATGCCGATAAAGAAGACGCCTCCAAACGGGACATCCTCATCGAGCAGACCCGAAACATCTCTTCCCTTGTGGGAATCCTTCAGGGCCTTGTCGGCGCAATCACTGAAGATGATCTCCTGAAAGAACTCTATCAGGGTTTCCACATACTCTTTGATTTGGATCACATTCATTTCTTTCTCTTTGACAAGGAAAAGGACGGATTGCGGGGAACGGCCTTCCCAGGCCATCTCGCTTCGCCAGACATCTCGGATGTCTTCATACCGCTTCGGTTCAAGGAGAGCGTCCTCATCCAATGTTTACGGTCGGGGATGATCAGGGACGTCTTTGTGACGGAAAAGGGTCCCAGTCCCATCATCTTGGACCAGCAGCTCGTCCGATTCATTGGGAAGGATGGGATGTTTTGCGTGCCGCTCCTCGCCCAGGGCGACTATGTGGGCGTGGCGGTGATTGGGTTGGACCGGCCGGAGGCGGATCTCCTTGCGGAAAACCTTCAACTGCTTCAAATCTTCATGAATCAGGCGGCCCTTGCCCTTCACGCGCATCGTCTCCGTCAGCACCAGTTGGCCACGCTCCAGTCAGAGCGGCTCGTAGCCTCATCGACCATGGCCAGGCGTGTGGTTCACGAGGTCAACAACCCCTTGGGCATCATCAAGAACTACCTTAAAATCCTCGGGATGAAGCTTTCGGAACAAGGAGTGGCCCAGGATGAAATTCGAATTATAGATGAAGAGATCGATCGGGTGGTTGCGATTCTCCGAGATTTGACGGAGTTCTCGGACAATAAGGTGAAGCACGTGGAGCCCGTGGATGTAAATCGCCTGATCGAAGACCTGTTGAAGCTCATCAGGGACGCTTTCTTGACAAACGCCAATGTGCAGATCCACCCAGATCTTGCCCCGGCACTTCCTGAGGTGGCGGCGGACCGAAACGGCCTTAAACAGGTCTTGATCAATCTCGTGAAAAACAGTGTTGAGGCCATGACCGGCGGAGGAAACCTCCATCTGAAGACCCGCCTCCTGTCGGCCCGTTTTGCAGGCAAACAAACCGATGGCCCGGATGCGGCGGGAGGCCTGGTGGAGATCACGGTGGCCGATGACGGCCCCGGGATGCCGGAGTCCGTCAGATCGCAGGTCTTCGACCCCTTTTTCACGTCCAAGGGGGGGAACCACGCAGGCATCGGACTGTCCGTCGTCCACCGCATCGTCAAGGCCATGAGTGGAAGCATCCGATGTGAGACCGAACAGGGAAAAGGCACAGCCTTCAAGATCACCCTGCCCATTGCTGAGGGCTAACACTGCTTAACCTGGAGTGAGGGAGGTGGACCATGCAAACCGCTCCTAAGATCCTGATCGTGGATGATGAGCCCCGAATGTGTGAAAGCCTCAGGCTTCTGCTGGGGAAACAAGGTTACGACATCCAGACAGCAACCTCCGGGAACGAGGCATTGGGACTCATCTCCCATGAATCATTCGATCTCGCCCTTCTGGATCTGGTCATGCCTGACATGGACGGTCACCAATTAATGGACCAGATCAACAGCAAATTCCCTGAAACCATTGTCATCGTCATTACCGGCCATGCCTCCTTGGATTCCGCCGTGTGGGCCCTGCGGCGCGGAGCCTACGACTACCTGAGAAAACCCTTTGAGTACGAGGAATTGATCAAGAGGGTCCAAAATGCCATCCACCAGAAACAGCTGACATCCGAAAAGGCGCTGATCAATGGGAAACTGGAGTTGTCAGAGAAGCGTTACCGCTATTTGGTCCACAACTCCCCTGACATCATCTACACCCTTGACGATAAGGGCCATTTCACCTTTGTGAGTGATGCGGTCGAGCAGCTGCTGGGTTTCAAGGCGCCCAAGCTCATTGGAAAACCCTACACCACCATCATCCACGAAGAGGACTTGGAGAAGGCCAGGTACCATTTTGATGAGAGAAGGACCGGCGCCAGGGCCAACGCGGGCATCGAGGTCAGGCTCAAGGTCGCCGTTGAAGAAGGGACCGGAAAGAGCTCCGACCCGAAACATCTGACCGTCGAACTCAAGTCCACCGGGATGTATGACAAAACTGTCTCGGAAAATGGCGTCCAATTCGTCGGGACGCACGGGGTGGCAAGAGACATCAGCGAAAGAAATAGGCTCGAAGCGCAACTCCAACAGGCCAAAAAGATGGAGGCCATCGGAACTCTCGCTGGTGGCATCGCCCATGACTTCAACAACCTGCTCATGGGCATTCAGGGTTATACCTCACTCATGTTGCTCGGAATGGACGCATCCGAGCCCCACCACCAAAAGCTAAAAAACATCGAAGAATACATTCAGAGCGGCGTGGAGCTCACCAAGCAGCTCCTCGGCTTTGCCCGGGGAGGCAAATACGACGTCAAACCCATCAATCTGAACGAATTGATCGTCAAGTCCTCGCAAATGTTTGGCCGGACAAAAAAGGAAATCACCATTCACAGGCAACTGGAGACCGAGGCCTGGACCGTCGAGGCCGACAGAGGCCAAATCGAGCAGGTCCTCCTGAACCTTTACGTGAACGCCTGGCAGGCCATGCCAGGAGGAGGAGACATCTATCTTGAAACAGAGAACGTCACCGTGGATGATTCCTCCTTTGGACCCGTCAGCCTTGAGCCTGGCCGTTACGTGAGGGCTTCTGTGAGAGATACGGGCGTCGGCATGGATGAGAAGACCCTCCAGCGAATCTTTGAGCCCTTCTTCTCGACGAAGAAGATGGGAAGGGGGAGCGGTTTGGGGCTCGCCTCGGCCTATGGCATCATCAGAAACCACAACGGCATTATTGAGGTCCGCAGCCAAAAAGGGGTAGGAACAAGTTTCACCATTTTCCTGCCTGCCTCGGACAGGGCCGTAGAAAATGCGGTCGGCGAGCCCGGTGAGATTTTGATGGGACCTGAAACCATTCTCCTGGTTGATGATGAGGATATGATCATCAATGTGGGGACCGAAATTCTCAAGGCCCTGGGATATAACGTTCTGTCGGCCCGGAGCGGCAAAGAAGCCGTCGCGCTCTTCAGAGACAATAAAGAAGGGGTGGACCTGGTGCTTCTGGACATGATCATGCCCGGCATGGGCGGCGGGGAGACCTATGATGCCCTGAAAGGGATCAAACCGGATGTCAAAATTCTCCTTTCAAGCGGCTACAGTATCGATGGCGAGGCCTCCGAGATCCTCAAGCGCGGCTGCGACGGCTTTATACAAAAACCTTTCAATATCAAGGCCCTGTCGCAGAAACTGAGAAAAATCATCGATGGACCCGGTGTCGAAGGCCATCCTCCGGTTTCCGAAACCGCACATCCGCCTTCAAACCCCTGACCTTATTTGTCCGGCTCGCCCAGCGCGACTTCCCGCCCTGCCGGGCGGGAGGCGTCGTTTTGACCAGGCCCTCTTTTCCCGGGAGGTGATTATCCCATGAAAACCTATCGAAAGGAGCTCTGGTTCAACGTGCCCACCCGTCGGGGCTTCATAAACATCACCCCTCAAGTGGAGGCATCTTTAAGGGAAAGCGGCGTGAAGGAGGGACTTGTGCTGTGTAACGCCATGCATATTACCGCATCGGTCTTTATCAACGATGATGAGCCTGGGCTGCACGACGACTACGAGGTATGGCTTGAAAAGATGGCGCCTCACGAACCGGTCTCTCAATACCATCACAATGTTGGGGAAGATAATGCGGACGCGCACATGAAGCGCCAGATCATGGGGCGGGAAGTGGTGGTGGCCGTCACGGAAGGGAAACTGGACCTTGGCCCATGGGAGCAGATATTCTATGGCGAATTCGATGGCAGAAGGAAGAAGAGGGCGCTCATAAAAATCATCGGACAGTAGCGCACTCATAAAACTGGATTGACATGACAGCTTTCGGCACACCCCACTCCCGACCAACGCCGTGGCTCACACGCATTCCCTTGGAAATGGCCCCTCCCAGTCTCAAGGACAATACGGCGGACGTGGACCGCGTCCTCAGGGGGCTGAAGAAAAAAATTCAGACCGATCGTGTGTCTGTTGATTATTCACTTTGGCACCGGTTCCCCCAGGTGCTGAGGGATACCCATTACCGGGTGGACATCTTGGCTTTCGAGTGGCAAGGCGGTTGGCATGTCATAGACGTCATTCCCGCCATAAGGAATCACACCGTTTATGGAATCGCCATGGACCTTGGGACCTCCACCGTCGTCTTGCGCCTCCTTGATCTCGCATCAGGAGACGGGCTGGACGAGCGAATTTTCCCCAATCCACAAATAGAGATCGGAACCGACATCCTCACACGAATTCATCATGCCGCCCAAGGAGAAGGCCTTAAAACGCTGCAATTACGCCTTATCCAGAGGATCAATGAGGAAATCCGAGCCATAGCGCACGATCACCACATCCACCCCCGCGCCATCGCAGGGATCTCCGCTGCCGGCAATACGACCATGAGCCACTTCTTCCTGGGGCTGGACCCTTACTTTATCTGCCGTGAACCCTATATCCCAGTGGTCAATCGCCCAGGCCTCATCCCGGCCGGGCAGCTAGGCCTGGAGATCAACCCCATGGCGCCGGTCTTGGTCTTTCCCAGCGTAGGAAGCTACTTCGGGGGAGACCTTGTGGCGGGGATCCTGGCATCAGGCATGACCCTCCGAAGCGAGATCTCCCTCCTGGTGGACGTGGGAACGAACGCAGAAGTCGTCATCGGTAACAGCGAATGGCTTATGGCGTGCGCCGGCGCCGCAGGGCCTGCGTTGGAGGGCGGCGTTGCCAGCATGGGCATGATGGCTGGCCCGGGGGTGATCGACAGGGTGCGTGTAGATCCTGTTTCCACCGTTTTCGAGATCCACACCATCGATGGTCTCCCACCCATCGGCATCTGCGGGTCAGGTCTGATCGATCTGGTTGCCGGACTTTTCATGGCGGGAATGATCGACCTCAGGGGTAAATTCGTTCCTTCCAAATGCGGGGGGCGACTTGCCGAAACGGACGGAATCAGGAGCCTGAACGTCGTGGAACCGGAGAAGTCGGGCACGGCCAAACCACTCATATTGTCTCAGCCCGATATAGATGGTTTGATGCGCTCCAAGGCCGCCATGTACACGATCTTGACAACCATCACCCAAACGGTCGGCGTGGACATGAGAACCATCAAACGGTTCTTCGTGGCAGGCACCTTCGGGGCCTACATAGACCCGCGATCCGCTATCACCCTTGGAATGATCCCCGACCTTCCACTCGAGGTCTATGTTCCTGTGGGAAACACCTCTCTTGAGGGGGCAAGCCACGCCCTTATGAGCCGGGAGGCAAGAGACGAAATGGATCGAATCCGGGATCGAATCACCTACCTGGAATTGAATGTGAACCAAGAGTTCATGAACCTCTTCAGCGCAGCCAAGTTCATTCCGCATACGGATCGTTCCCTGTTTCCATCGGTGAAGGTCCCCCATACCTAGTTTCTAGCCCGGACAAGCGGGAACCAAACAAGCTTTTCGTTTCGTCTAATACGCCTGCAAGTGACTCCAGATGTCGGGTGTCGGGATAAAAGACAGGTTCAAGGTCTACGGTGCAAGGGACGAAAGACCGGAGGTCAGTGTCAGGTGTCGGGTCTCAGCAATGGTAATACCTGAAAACTGAAGCCAAAAACCCTGACCCGTTTGACCACAATATCACCGTTAAGGCACTGAGTTGATCGATTCTTATAGCTTGTGGGCCTAGACCCAGACCTCTCTGATGACGGGCCAGGGACGGGATATAAGGTTGACAACGAAGCTCGCCCATTCCTAAAATAAAGGTGGCAGAATGGATGAACCGCCGCGCCGGCCTGGGCGGCCAGCGCATGAACACGAGGAGGGACGAGGAAAGGGAATCGAATGGCAACTGAATCCCCAAAGCGTGAGAGCCACCGGAAACGCAGCTTTATCTTGATCCTCTCGGCGCTCGTCCTTTTCGTGATCATCGTGATGGCCATCCATTCCCGAAAGCCTGAACCGCTGGTCGTCACCGATGCGCAGCCGGCGGTTCACGGGGCACGGTTTATCCTCACGAATCAGCTATTGATCGAACAAATGTTCACGGACTGGCTGCCCAACGACCTCTTCTGGCCCACGATCTTCCTCGACAACATGCCCAACTTCCAGATCGGTGAGCTGGAGGTTGTGCGATACAACGCCCGCGTGCTTCGGGACAACCTGACGCGCATGCGCACCACCGATACCCTCGACCCTTCTGCCGAGGCCGCATTTACCGCCCTTTCCAACGACCCTTACAAGTGGTGGTTTCCCTCTGCGGAAAGCAAATGGAAACAGGCGCACCGAAGTCTTCAGACCTTTCTCGATAACCTCCGCGCCGGAAAATCCTTCTTTTACCCCAGGGCCGACAACCTGGTGGAACTCCTGAGCCAATATGCCTCACTCATGGGCGGGCTGAACACGCGCCTCATCAATGCGCCAGGAGATCTGAAATCGACGCTTGTGGTCGAGGCCGGGAAAAAGGGCCAAGAAGACCTGACCCGCGTGGATATTGACATCCCGTGGTATCGGATAGATGATAACTTTTATTACGCCCAGGGGGCGGCCTACGCACTAAATGAATCCTTTAAAGCGATCCGTATCGATTTTATCGACGTATTGACGGACAAGAATTGCCTCAAGCTGGTAGACAAAATCCTTGAGACGCTTGGAAGATGCCAGTTCGAACCTCTGATTATCTTCAACGGAGACCCCGAGAGCATCTTTGCCAATCACTCCCTCAATCTCTCGGGCCTCTTCAACGACGCTCGACAGAAGATTAACTCTCTCATTGTGGCCTTAATGCAGGGATAATCCGGTACACTCATTCGATCCGGCGCGATCCCGCCTTCGGGCGGGACTTGAATCAAGTCTGAGGGATTTAGTTGTTACATGTTTGCCAGTCCTTCAGACTGGTTTGAGTTGAAACCTTTACACCCCTTGAAGGGCAATATGCATGAGATGTCCATTGCACAGAGTCTCATTGATATCCTGAGGGAAGAAATGACCCGGCACGGGGCCACCGTCCTCAAGTCCGCAAGACTCCGTATCGGTCAGCTATCCGCCGTCGTGCCGGAATCCCTCTCCTTCTGCTTTGAGGTCATCACTTCAGGCACCGACATGGAAGGGGCCCAGCTCCTTATGGACGTCATTCCCCTGGCAGCGACCTGTCTTGAATGCCACAAGGAATTCCACATCAAAGCATACAGCTTTTCATGCCCCCACTGCTCCAGTCCGAACATCGAGACCACCTCCGGCCACGACCTCTCCATTGTGGAGATGGAGGTGGAATAGAACGAACCCATGCTGTGAGAGGAAACATTTCATGAAGATCCCAGTGGTGAAACAGATCCTTGAGGCCAACGACCGAATCGCGGATCAGAACAGGGCCATATTCGACGAAAAGGGGCTGCTCGTGATCAATCTCATGAGCTCCCCGGGGGCGGGCAAAACCACCTTGCTTGAAAAGACCATTGACGCCTTGAAGGATACGCTCCGAATTGGGGTGATTGAAGGGGATATTCAGTCCACCCACGATGCCGAGCGGATTGCCGTCAAGGGGGTCCCAGCGGTACAGATCAACACCGGCGGGGCCTGCCACCTGGATGGCAACATGATTCGAGACACCTTTGCGGAGATGGATCTGAACAACCTTGATCTTTTGGTGGTGGAAAACGTTGGGAACCTGGTTTGTCCTGCGGAATTCAGGCTCGGTGAGGACTTCAAGGTGATGATTCTGAGCGTCACAGAGGGTGACGACAAACCGTCCAAATATCCCCTCATGTTTCGGGAATCCGCAGTCCTCCTGATCAACAAGATCGACTTGCTCCCATATGTGGACTGCAGCCTCCCCAAGATCAGGGAAGAGGCCCTCAAAATCAATCCTCACCTGACGATGTTTGACGTCTCCTGCAAGACGGGCGAGGGTCTGGACCTTTGGACCGCTTGGTTGAAAAAGAGCGTGGAGGCGAACCGTTCCGCTCAACCAGCCAAATGAAAAAAAGGGTCTTCAGTGCCGTCAAGGGCATCGTCCAGGGTGTCGGATTTCGGCCTTACGTCTATCAACTCGCCAGCCGCTTTGGGCTGGCGGGATATGTTTTAAATACGGGTCAAGGCGTCGATCTGGAGGTTGAAGGCACGGAAAGGGATATTGAAGGCTTCTTTGAAACCCTGCTCTCCGAGCCACCACCGCTTGCGCACATCGCGTCGGTGACGCGCCAAGACCTCCCCCCCAAGGACGATCGATCCTTTCAGATCATGAAAAGCAGGGCCGGAGAAGAAAGGAGCGCCCTCATCTCTCCGGACGTGTGCATTTGTGCGGATTGCCTTGCCGAGCTCAACGATCCGCAAGACCGGCGGTTCCGCTACCCCTTTATCAACTGCACCAACTGCGGCCCCCGATACACGATCATTCGGGACATCCCCTACGATCGGCCGAACACGACCATGAGGGCCTTCACCATGTGTGGCGCTTGCCGGGCCGAGTACGAAGACCCCACCAACCGCCGCTTCCATGCACAGCCCAACGGTTGCCGGGACTGCGGTCCCAGGGTCAAGCTCCTGGATGGCGCAGGGAATCCCATTCCTTCCCCTGAGCCCATTTCCCATGCCATTGATCTCCTGGCCACTGGACACATTCTTGCCATTAAGGGACTGGGAGGCTTTCATCTGGCAGTGGATGCATTCAACCACCGTGCCGTCACGCGCTTGAGGAAGAGGAAACATCGGGAAGAAAAGCCCCTGGCCGTGATGGTGAAAAACCTGGGTGCGGCAAGATGTCTGGTGAACGTGGGTGCCGTTGAGGCTCGAACGCTATCCTCCCTTCAACGCCCCGTTGTGCTCCTCAGGAAGCGGTCCTCAAACGGTCTCTCCCCCCAGGTTGCCCCGCGAAACCGCTTTCTCGGCATCATGCTTCCCTACACGCCGCTTCACCATCTCCTGATGGATGGGCCTTACAAGGCCCTGGTCATGACCAGCGGAAATGTCACGGAAGAACCGATCAATATCCACAATGAGGAGGCCATTAGAAACCTCAACGACATTGCTGATTACTTCCTGGTCCACGACCGGGACATCCATCTCAGGACAGATGATTCCGTCATGCGCGTGATAGGGGAGATCCCAAGACAGATCAGGCGCTCCAGGGGATTTGTGCCGCGACCGATCTTTCTTTCCGAAGATCTGGCGGAGATGGCTCCGGTACTGGCGGTCGGGGGGGAGGTCAAAAACACCATCTGCTTGACCAAGGAGAACCGCGCGTTTTTGAGTCAGCACATCGGAGACATGGAAAACCTTGAGACCTACGATTTCTTTTTACTGACCATCGACCACCTGAAGAGAATCCTGGAAGTCCGGCCCAGGGTCCTGGCCCGCGATCTTCATCCGGACTACTTGAGCTCCGGCTATGCAAAAGGGCAGACCGACCTCCCTGTCGTTGAAGTTCAGCACCACCATGCCCACATCGTCAGCTGTCTTGCCGAGCACGGGCTCGTGGGACCGGTGATCGGCCTCGCCATGGATGGCGCCGGATATGGTTCCGACGGTCACATCTGGGGCGGCGAGGTCCTGCTGGCGGATCTGACGTCATTTCACCGGGCCGCCCACCTGGATTACATCGCATTGCCCGGAGGAGATGCGGCGATAAAAACCCCCCGCCGCATGGCGATCGCTTACCTGGAGAAGGCTTATGGCGACAGACTTTTTGATCTCCCCATCCCCTTTCTGAAGGACCTCGATCGTGAAGAGGCAGCCGTCGTGCTTCAGATGATCCGACGGAGGCTCAACACCCCGCTCACCTCCAGCTGCGGCAGGCTGTTTGACGCAGTGTCTTCGCTTCTGACCATCCGGCACCAAAATAGTTATGAAGGACAGGCGGCCGTCGAACTGGAGCACGCCCAAAAGGGTCAAGATGAGCCGGATTATCCCTTTGAAAAAGCGAAGGGGGAGGATGGCTGGGTCATGTTGACTGCTCCCATCATCCGGGCCATCGTGGAAGATCTCTCAAAAGGGGTTAGCAGGGGCAGAATCAGCAGCCGTTTCCACCATACCCTGGTGACCATGTTCACGGATATGTGTTGTACTCTGAAGTCAGAAACCGGTATGAACACCGTGGCCATGAGCGGCGGGACGTTTCAGAACGCGACCCTACTGACCGGACTTACCCGCTCGCTCTCGCAATGTGGCTTCAGCGTTTTTAGCCACGCGCTGATCCCTACGAACGACGGGTGTTTGGCGCTTGGCCAGGCCGTATGTGCCGGCCTCCGTTATGGCGGGGTGGGGGGCCGGTTCGCAGAACATGCCCCTCTTTGTTTGGAGTTTGAGAAACATGAAACACGTTGACGAATACCGTGATGCGACCCTCGCCAAGGCGCTGCTCGCAAAGATCCACCAAACGGTGAGCCGACCCATCCGGCTCATGGAGATCTGCGGCACCCACACCATGGCCATCTTTCGTCACGGCATCCGAAGCCTTCTTACCGAAAATATTGACCTCGTATCCGGTCCTGGGTGCCCCGTGTGCGTGACGGCCATGGAGGAGGTGGATCGGTCGATCAAGCTGGCGAGATATCCCGAGGTCATCCTAACGACCTTTGGGGATATGCTCCGCGTCCCCGGCTCGTCTTCTTCTCTAGACCAGGAAAAGGGTAAGGGGGCCGATGTGAGGATGGTCTATTCCACCTTTGACGCCATCCAGGTCGCCGAACAGTGTCCGGACAAGGAAGTGGTCTTTCTGGGTATCGGTTTCGAAACCACTGCGCCCACCGTGGCCGCAGCCATTTCAACCGCCCAGCAGCGAGGGCTTTCCAACTTCTCGGTCCTCTGCGCTCACAAGCTTCTTCCGCCAGCCATGCACGCCTTGCTTAGTGCGGGTGACATCTCCATTGACGGCTTCATATGCCCGGGTCACGTGACCACGATCATCGGCACCTCGGCCTACACTGGGGTTGTGGCCGAGTACGCCATACCCTGCGTGGTCGTGGGCTTTGAACCCATCGATATCCTTCAGGGCATCCTGATGCTGGCAGAACAAGTGGCCTCAGGCCGTGCCGCTGTGGAAATTCAGTACACCAGAGGCGTTTCGGAGGAAGGAAACCAGACGGCCTTGAGGCTCATGGATAGAATCTTTGAGCCATGTGATGCCCCCTGGCGGGGCCTTGGCCTTATCCGCAAGAGCGGGCTCGCCATCCGCAAATCCTATGGTTCCTACGATGCCGCCACCCGTTTTGACGTATCGGTCCCCCCTGCACTGGAGCCTCCCGGCTGCCTTTGCGCCCAGGTCCTGAGGGGTGCGGTGAGACCACCCGATTGCAGACTTTTCAGGAAGGTCTGCTCACCGCGAACACCGGTGGGCCCCTGCATGGTCTCAAGCGAGGGGACCTGCGCGGCCTACTTCAAATATCACGCCGCCTGAGGGAAGTGATCAGTCATCAGTGGTCAGTAATCAGTAACTGCTTTTCACTATTTACTTCTCACTGATCACTAGTCTTTCGTTGGGGGCGTTCCAAAGGCTTTGAACGAATGGAGTTGCGGCCCCAAAAAAAGGCACCTCCCTGCGGCTGGCAAAAAACAAGAATCGTTCAATTTAGGTCAAAAATGGCTGGGTAACCGGTGACGTTTGGCTCAAGATCTGTAATCTAGCGGCAGCGAAACCAGGATCTTGCTGGCAATCCCTTTTCCCAGGGCCAGACGGGTAGCGCCTCGGGCCAGGATCAACCTCCCCTGCCCATCGTTCTTGATGACCTCTATCTCGTCGCCCGGCCGCAAACCCATGGCGGCGAGCCTCGCTCTTGCGATGGTGCCGCCGGTCATCTCCTTGATGACCACCCTTTCCCCGGTCTTTGCCAGCAACAGGGGAAGGAGGGAACGCCGCTTTCCCAGACACTGGGGGCACAAGCCGTAAATCTCCATCTTGTGCTGGAGCATAAGGAAGCCCGCCCTGGAGGCAATCTTCTCCTGAAGCCCTTCCATTTCATCGCTCGCAAATTCCACGATCTTCCAGCACTTGGTACAGATGAGGTGATCGTGGTGTCTGCCGATGTGGTGGTGCTCGTACCGGATAGGCTGGTCCTTAAACTCTTTCCTCTGCGCGAAACCCAGATCCACCATTCCATCCATGCTTCGCCGGACGAAGTCCTCATCGAAATGGAACCCCCTGGCTTTCAGCAGGGAAATCAGCTCTTCCAGAGAGACATGGTCTTCCGTATCGAGAAAGACATCGAGGATCTCCAATCGCTCCTGGAGTCGATCCAACGTGATCGTCTCGAGCAGCGTCCGAAAGTTCTCTTTCTCGATATCTTTGTCTTCCTTCACGAAACGGTCTGCTCCCGAAAGTAGCCGATAAATCCCTTTACCGCATTGGCCATGAACTCTCTCTCCCTCTTTTGAACCCCGGGAGGCATGAGTGAAAAGGCTCTAAGATTCGGATCTCTTTCGAGCAGCATCTCCACACAATTCTCCACCGGTTCTGCCATTCCCGAATCCACCTGCTCGGATATCCACTCCTTCCACTGCAACACCTGTTGACGGAACCGCCCAAGGAGCCGCTTTGAGCTTAGCCCTTTGCCGAAATGGGCATAGTAAATGGGCTGGTCTTCAAGAGACAGGAGCTGTTCGACGCTCTCTAGAAAGACGTCAAGGAAAAACCTGGGCGGTGTGGCGGGACGGAGGTATTCTTCTTCGCCGACCACGAAATAGTTCCCACCTGCTTCACCTGAAAAAAGCCGCCTACCGTAGCAGAAGCTCAAGTGATGAGGGGCATGTCCCGGTGTCTCGATAACCTTCAGCTGGCGCGACTTAAAGGCCCTATGAGGAATCAGACGCTCCGACGGGACACGTCTCGGCTCACCATAGAGCTCAGCCAGAGGCCCGAGGACCTTCCTGCTCCCCTGCCAGAGTTTGGCGGGGGCCATAAGGCTCTCGACGGCCCTTTCGTGGCATACGGCCATGGCCTTTGGGTATCGGTCCAGCAACTCTGCCAAGGCCCCGGCGTGGTCGATGTGGATGTGGGTAAGCAGAATGTAGTCCACCGACTGGACACCATGGGCGTCCAAGGCTGCGATGAGCCTTTTGGCCGTCTTGGCAGGACCCACATCCACCAGTACGGTGATCTTGTCGCGGCATAGCCAGGATCCTATAAAATCATCGAAGCCGGGCCGATCCTGACGGATCGCAATCAAGGTTTCTTCCATGGGTTATCTTCCTTAACTAACCCGGGCAAGCCGGGATCAAACAGAATCCGGGTGTCAGGTTTCAGGTGTCAGGATCTCGGATTTGCTAAAACTTGAGCTTGTGATCCTCTTGCGCGCGATTTTCCTGCCAAGGCCCCAAGAGAAATCTCACTGAATCCAATCCCCTGTCCCGCCTCTTATCCTTTGCAGGCGCCGAGCGCGAGTCCGGATGAGGCAAATTTCTCGTGTCCCGGCGGCGTGGGGAGTATAGGCCATGGCAGGGGTGGAGTCAAGAAAGCCAGCACCCAAATGGGTCCGTAACGCCCATTTCTGCATACCATTCATCAATTGCTCTATTTTTTTCTAAAAATTGTGAGCCATGCTTCCGATATACCCTTGGGGAACAGGTCTGAATTATTGGGTTTCCCCGTGATGAATATACTCCCTGAGGCCCTGGATGAGAGCCGGATCTGACCGACCTTAAACACAAAAGGGCATGTTAGGGGGATGACAGACAAACAAAATCGAGAGCTGCCTGTGGGTGACAAACCAATAAAGCACGTCTTGATCGTCGACGACGAGGAGATGATCCGGGTCACCGTGCAATCCTTTCTCACGAGGATCGGCTACGAATGCTCAACCAGCGCCAAGGCTGCCGAGGCCATAGCCACCCTCGGAGAAGGCCCCTTCGAGTTGGTCATTTCCGACATCACCATGCCCGGCACAGACGGCATCCAGTTTATGCGGAGCGCCAAAGAGAACCATCCGGAACTCGATTTCATCATCATGACCGGCTACGGTTCGGAATATGCCTACGTGGATATCATCAGTGCGGGCGCCTCGGATTACATGATGAAGCCCTTTGAAATGAAGGAACTTCAGGCAAGAATCGAGCGAATCGAACGAGAAAACCGGATCCTTCGTGAACTCAAGGTGACGAACGTTCAATTAGAGGCGTCCATCGAACGCGCAAACGGGATGGCCGTGAAGGCAGAACTGGCATCCCTTGCAAAGAGCGAGTTCCTGGCCAACATGAGCCACGAGATCCGCACGCCCATGAACGCCATCATCGGCTTCACGGAAATGCTCCTGGAAACCTCGCTTAATCCCGAACAGGCCGACTTTGTCTCGACCATCAAACGAAGCGGGGAGACCCTGCTATCCCTGATCAACGACATCCTCGACTTCTCAAAGATCGAAGCGGGGCAGTTGGACTTCGAAAGCATTCACTTCGATCCGGAAGTTCTCTGCTTCGATGTCTGCGAGTTGATCAGGCCCAGGCTGGATGGAAAACCGGTGGAAGTGCTTTGCCGCATCGGAGACAAAGTCCCTGCGTTTGTGAAGAGCGACCCGCACCGGTTCAGGCAGGTTCTCATGAATCTCATGGGAAATGCCGCTAAGTTCACCAGTTCGGGAGAAATAGAACTGTTCGTGGATGTGGAGGAGGAGCAAGAAGAGCGACTGAAGCTCCACACCACCGTCCGGGATACTGGGCCGGGCATCCCAAAAGACCGGCTGGGGGTCATCTTTGAGCCCTTCAAGCAGGCCGACGGGTCCACCAGCAGAAAATATGGGGGAACTGGTCTTGGGTTGTCCATCAGCCGGAAGATCGCAAGGCTCATGCTTGGTGACGTTTGGGCCGAAAGTCCGGCCAGGTCCGAGGGCCCCCCGGAGGAGCAAGGGAGCGTCTTCCACTTCACTGTATGGTCGGAGAAATCGAAAGACCAACAGGTCTCGAGATGGACGCCGGTATCCCTTGGCGGAAAGAGGGTCCTGGTGGTGGACGACAACCGAACCAATCTGGACATCCTCTGCCACACCCTGAAAAAGGCAGGCATGCAGGTCACCGCGCTTTCGCGTGGCCGTGATGCCCTGCGGGAGCTTCAAAGCCCCAGCACGGGCGACGCGCCCTATAGCCTTTGTATATCGGATATCAAAATGCCAGAGATGAGCGGCTATGAACTGGCAAGGGCCATCAGGACCACCCATGGTCCTTCCCGGCTTCCCCTCCTCGCCTTTTCTTCCTCTGTCATGGGCGGTGCAAAAAAGTGCGCACAGGCCGGCTTCGACGGATTTCTGCCAAAACCCATCAGCAAGAAGAAGCTTTTCCTGATGATTGACCGGCTATTGGCAAAGGCCGACGAATCCCTTGGCTCTGCAGCTGCACCGATTACGCACATCGTCACACAATACTCCGTCCGTGAGGAGATCAAGCGGTCCATGCGCATCCTCCTTGCCGAGGACAATCCTGTAAACCAAAAGCTCGCGATAATCTTGCTCGGTAAAGGTGGCTATGAGGTGGTTGTGGCAAACAATGGAGAAGAAGCCTTGAGCAAGTACACCGCAGATCCGGGCGGACTCGACATCATTCTTATGGACGTGCAGATGCCGAAAATGGATGGGATTGAGGCCACCCGAGAAATCCGCACCTGGGAGCACACCCGATCCGAGACACGCGGACCCACGACCCATGGACAGCGCCACATCCCCATTGTGGCCATGACGGCCAACGCCATGAAAGGAGACCGCGATAAGTGTATTGACGCCGGGATGGATGACTACATCACCAAGCCCATCAGGAGGGATATCGTCTTTGCCGTGCTGAACCGATGGGTGCTGAACCCGGTTGAAAACGCGGAGCGAGCGGCCGAGGATGTCTGAGCCACATCCCGGCAGTTCGAGGACCCGCGTAATCGTGGCGACATTAGCTTGGCCCATTGCAAGCCACAGTTGAGGAGATGTGATGGATATCAACGAATGCGCAGAGAACCTGGGTCTTGAGAAAGAAGAGTTCGTGGAGCTCTTGATCCTGTTTGTGGAGACGGCCCATGCCGATCTGAATAAACTTCAGACAGCCTTGTCGGAAATGGACCGGAACCAGGCGGCGGCAGCGGCCCACTCCATTAAAGGGGCGGCAGCAAATCTTGGCCTGGCGACGCTGTATGAGGCAGCCAAGGAAGTTGAGCACCTGGCCCGGGAGGAAGAGCTTTCAAGGATTCCCGCGCACATAAACGGGCTCCGCGGGGAAATCGAAGTCATGGCCGCGCTTGCAGGCTGCTGATCAATTCATCGGTATCCTTTGGGAACGGAAATGTCTGTCGTTCTGAACCATCTCGGGAGTTATCTGTATGGCAGGGACCATGAGGGATATGAACGTTTCAACCATCGACGCAGCCTCAGATGAAAAGTTCCCAGTGCTTGTGGCGGAAGACAACCCCGTTTCCCGCAAGTTGCTGGAAAAAGCCCTGCACAAGGCCGGCTACGAGGTGGTGTCCGCTGAAAACGGTCGGGCCGCCCTGGACTATCTCAAAAAGAGGTTTTGTCCCATCGTCTTGACAGACTGGATGATGCCGGAGATGGATGGTCCCGATTTGTGCCGGGCCATCCGAAAGTCGGCGTTTCAGGGATATGTCTTCGTCATCTTGCTGACGGCCAAAGATTCCAAAAACGACATCATCGAAGGCCTTGAGGCCGGGGCCGACGATTATCTCACCAAACCCTTCAATCCTGCAGAATTGATGGCGAGGCTCAACACAGGAAAACGGATCCTGGAGCTCGAGCGGTCGCTCAGAAAGGCCAACGAAGAGATCCGACAGCTTTCGATCACGGACCCCCTCACGGGCACTTACAATCGAGGCTATCTCAACGACCATCTGCCACAGGAACTGAAGCGGACCCTGAGATATGGTCGTTCGCTTTCGTTGATTCTCTGTGATATCGACCACTTCAAAAAAGTGAATGACACCTATGGCCATCAGGCCGGAGACATGGTGCTGAAGGCCTTCTCGCGACGTCTCATGGGATCCATTCGTAAGGATCTGGACTGGGTCGCCAGATACGGTGGAGAGGAATTCCTCATCGTCCTGCCTGAAACGGACCTCTCCGGGGCTTCGCTCGTAGGAGAAAGGATCAGAAAGGCCGTAGAGGGTGTCCAGATCGATTTGCGAGGAAAGGTGATCCGGGTCACCGCGAGCTTCGGGGTCACAAGTATCGAGTCGATCGACACCAAAGCGGGGGATCTCTGTGATGATCTGATCAAGCGGGCAGACGACATGCTCTATCTGGCAAAATCGGAAGGAAGAAACAGGGTCAAAGTAGATCCCGACACGGACCCGGTTTCGACAATCGTTTACCCGTCCTTAACCCTTTCCCCGAAGACATAGGTGAACACAGGTCCCTTGAGCGACGAGGGAAGGTTCTCAGGTGGACCGGAAATCACAACGAACGTGGCCGGCATCCCCTTGACGAGTGAACCCATTTCCCTTTCCAGACCCAACAGTCTTGCCCCGTGCAAGGAGGCGCACCGGATGACTTTTTCCAGAGGGATACCGGCCGCCATGAAGATGGCGATCTCCTCCCGGAGGGCCGCCCCATGGTCCACGCCAAGGCTACCTGCATCCGTACCGGTCGCCATGTCCACTCCCTTTTCGTACGCCGCCGCGATCTGCGCCAATTGATGTTCAAAAGTCCTCCGTGCGACCCTTGTTTCAACGGTTCCAGGGTCAAGCCTCTCCGAATAGGCTTTCATGGTGAAGGCCGTAGGCACCCAAACCGTTCCCCGATCGGCCATCCGCTCCATATTCTCCTGCCCCATGAAAAAGCCGTGCTCGATGGAATCGCATCCCGCCTCTACCGCACTCCTCACAGGGATGCTTCCATTGGCATGAACCATGACCTTTAGACCAAGGCCGTGTGCCCTTTGAACCGCCTCTCTCAGCTGGCACAGGTCGAACTGAGGGGCCGTTTCCCTGCCAAATCGGGTCAGGCTGTTCAGGCCCGAATTGACGATCTTCACATGATCAATCTCCCTTGCATCGGCCTCGATGGCCTCGGCGAGCATATAACCATCGCCGACAGGCCGCCCGATCAGTTTCCCATATCGGCCTTGTGCCCGAAAGGCATGTCCAGCGGTTCGGACGCATATGGGCAGCGCATGCAGGGCTTCTTTGGCAAAACGAAGGGTGTGGCCATCATGATCGCCGCCATCGCGGACCGCGGCCACCCCGTGTTTCAGATGTTGGACCAGGTGGTGCGCGATCACTTTCCTGGCCTCATCATAGGGCCTTTCGAGCTGCGCGGCGCGGACATCTGCGTCATCCGTGCCGGACATGCAAAGATGCACATGGACGTCAATGAGACCGGGGATCATCGTTAAGGCAGAGAAATCTGCATATTGGATCCTGGCCAGATCATCAGGCCGGGCAACTTCAATGGATGCAATGCGCCCCTCCTCTACTTCCAGCAGGACGTCCTTCACGGCGGGCCTCCCTGTCCCGTCGATCAGCGCTCCCGCTCTTATGAACAGAGATCGGCTCAAATCACTTGCCTCCTCATCTTCCGGAAATCATGCCCCACCGAGAACCTTTTCTGCTGACACGCCATTCCAATCCTTTCCCCCATGATGTCAAAATAGGCTTTCCGCACAGGAAAGCAGTCGAAATTTTCCATCCGCCCTGGTATCATGAATCGTTGAAATCGAGTGCTTGAAAAGGTCGCCTCGCTGGCCCTTTCTCAGGTTGTCCGAACCCTTGAATGTGACTTGAACCCGTACAGAGGTTGAGCCATGACTCGCGTTCCCCGGATCGAACCCTTGTTACTGGATCACCCCGACATTCTGATGGCCCTTTTTCATCCGAGGCCGGAGTGGCAAGGGTCGTCAACCCCCACCAACGCCCGCGATCTCATGATCCCTGTCACAGGGGATGTATCCATTGGCGCCCGGTTCCACTTCAGTCGTCCGTCCAGCCCCAACCTCCTCTTTTTTCACGGAAACGGTGAAATCGTTGCGGACTACGACGATATCGCACCGCTTTTCACCAACGCGGGCCTGAACTTCCTGGCAGTCGACTACCGGGGCTACGGCCGGTCTACCGGTGCACCAACCGTGACCGCCATGCTCCAAGACAGTCATGTCATCTTCCGGTTCACCCTCACATGGCTCTTGGACAACGGCTACACCGGCCCGGTCCTGGTCATGGGGCGGTCGCTCGGAAGCGCATCGGCCATCGAACTGGCCGCCCACTACGAGGCCAGAATCGGTGGCCTGATCATTGAGAGCGGGTTTGCCCGAGTAGGTCCGCTCCTTCGTTTATTCGGCGTCGATCCGGAACGGATTGGCTTCAAGGAAGAATCGGGGCTGCGGCACACCGAAAAAATCGCAGGCTTTCGCAAGCCCACGCTGGTGATCCACGCAGAACGGGATCACCTCATCCCCTATGAAGAGGGGTTGCGGCTTTACGAGGCGTGCGGGGCAGAAGACAAGACGATGCTCACCATCCGGGATGCCGATCACAACAACATTTTTCTACTCGGCATGAACGCGTACCTGAACGCCGTGGGCCTGCTCGCAACAAGGATCGCCGGTTCCGGGAAAATTTGACGTCATCATGCGAATCCTCTGAGACCATGAAGCCATTTGAACAGGTCGAAACGGATCTACGGCAACGAAACTCCGGCTGGTGGGAGAGGGTGGCATCTATCATTCCCGAGCTCCGCTGCTTGAGAGCAACGCCACAACCGCCTGGGTATCACGCGGAAGGCGATGTCTCGGTCCACACGCGGTTGGCCATTGAGGCGGTTCCTCGCGACTGCGATCCGGACCTGCTCTGGGCGACACTCCTTCACGATATCGGGGAGCCTTCGGTGACAAGGGAAGACGAGGGTCGCATCCCCGCTTCCCGCTCCTCCTCGGGCTCCTGTGCATGGACTCAGCCGCATCGCTCAAGAACCCGCGCGGCATGGAGACCTATGACCTCTACCGTGAGCTTCACCGACGCGTCAAATCACTGAACAGTCATCAGTAAGTAGTGGCCAGTGAAAAGCCTTTACTGATCACTGATCACTGCTTACTGTTCACTGCTCACTTCCCCCCGTCCGCATCTTTCATCAGGAGGTTGATGAATTGCGTGGTGCTGTAAATACTGAACTTATGTTTTCTCAGCTTGGCGTTGGCCAGATTGTGGACACAGGAGTGACACTCTGTCAAAACCACTTCCGCCCCCACCTCTTCCACTTCTTCCAGTCGCTTTCTGGCCATGCCGATGGAATTGGCAGCAAAGGCCGCACGTAAGCCCCCTCCTGCCCCGCAGCAAAGGGCCTCGGCCCGATTGTGGGGAAGCTCCACAAAATTCGGCGCAATTCTCTTGATGGTTTGCCTCGGTTCGTCATAGATACCGGCATGCCGTCCAAGATCGCAGGGATCATGGTAGGTGACCCGCTTGTCGGTCCTCACGGAGAATTCAACATCTTTCAGAAACTGGGCAATATGAATGATTCTGATCCCCTCCCCCTTCAGCCGGTCGTACTGTGTTTTGTTGTTAAAAGTCCTGAAACAATAGGGACAGCCGGTAATGACCGTCTTTGCGCCGGTGGCGAGGATGCGATCGACATTTTTATCCACGAGGTCCTGATGAATCCGGTGACCCACGTCCTCCAGCACGCCTGAGCAGCAGACCTCGTCGATGAGGGTGTAGTCCACGTCCAGGCGGTCCAGCAGATCCAGTGTCGCCTCCGTGGCCTCCTCCTCACGGTATGCCCCCACGCAGCCTACGAAGTACACGTAGCTCGCCTTCTTGTTTCGAGCGCGGCCAAAGTCCGGAAGGTCTTTCTCAGCATAGATGTTGCTGTGTTCCTTGAGTACGTCGTTCATTCCGGTAAATGCCGGATGACAGGTTCCAAGATTGACCATGTCCTTTCGAACCGCCTTGATGATTTCCGGAACGTCAACCCCTGAGGGACAATTGACCTTGCAGCTTGCGCATGTGGTACATTGAAACAGGGTCTCGATCAATTCCTCGTTGAGATCGACATTTCCTTCCATCACCTCTTTGAGCACAAGCATCTTGCCCCGTGCATTGTAGGACGGACGCAAGGTGAGCCCGAAAACAGGGCAAGCTGCCTGACAGAAACCGCAATTTGAACATTTCAGGATCTGGTCTCTGAATTTCTCTTCAAAGTCATACTTCATCACCATTTCATCTCCTCGCAGATCACCCATCCAGGTCCATCTTCCCGGGATTCAAGATGTTGTTCGGATCGAACAGGCGCTTGATGGCCCGCATCATCCCCATTGAAACCTCGCCATGCTCCATCATCATGTAGGGGGCCTTGGACAACCCGATGCCGTGTTCCCCCGTCACTGTTCCTCCGAAGGCAACCACCTTTTCAAAAAGCTCGGCAGAGGCCGCATGGAGCTTTTTCACTTCCTCCGGATTGGAGGCGTCAATGGCGATGCACGGGTGCAGATTGCCGTCGCCTGCGTGGCCCAGGGTGGGAATTTTGATATCGTACTTCTTTGACAGATCGGAGACCAACCGCAGCGTTGCCGGCACCTTGGACATGGGCACCGACAGGTCCTCAGCAAAAAGGTTCTTGCTGATTCGCGTGAAGGCGCCGCCTGCCGCCTTGCGCGCCGCCCACAGGGCTTGTGCCTCCGCCTGTGTCTTGGCCCTTTTTACGGTGGAGGCCCTGTTCTTCTTGAAAACATCGATGACCCTGGAGATCTGATATTCCGTTTCCTCTTCCGTATACCCATCGGTCTCGGCCAGGAGGATGGCTTCCACTTCTGGCAGATTGAGGGTGGTAAAGAGGTTTATGGCCTTGATGCCATACTGATCAATGATCTCCAGAACACTTGGCAGGATGCCGGAATGCATGATTTCGCTTATCGCGCGCCCCGCATCCTCCACGTCCTCGAATGTCGCCATCGCGGCAGAGGAGCGCGGCGGTTTCGGGCTGATCTTGAGGGTGATCTCCGTCATGACCCCCAGGGTCCCCTCGGAACCCACCAATAGCCGGGTCATGTCATATCCGGAGGAAGTTTTCATGCATCGGGAACCCGTACGCATGATGTCCCCATTGGGCAAGACCACCTCCAAGGCCAGGACGTAGTCTTTGGTGACGCCATATTTTGCACCCTTGATCCCGCCGGCGTTTGTGGCCACATTCCCCCCCAGCGTGCACACCTTGCCGCTTGCAGGATCGGGCGGATAAAAGAAACCATGTGGCGAGAGGGCCTTCTCAAGAACCCCATAGACTACGCCGGGTTGGACCACAACGACGCGGTCCTCAATATTAATCTCCAGGATCTTGTTCATGCGCCCCATGTCCAGCACCAGGCCGCCTTGTACCGGAACGGCAAGCCCCACCAAGCCTGTTCCGGCGCCTCTGGGGACGACCGGAAAGGACGCCTTGTTGGCCAGCTTGAGGATCTCCGAAACGTGCGCCGTTGAAGTAGGCCACACAGCCGCGTCGGGCCGATGCTTGTGCTCTGAACCATCCGTTGCGTAGGAAATCAAGTCAATCAGGCTATCCGTGAAATTCTCCGCCCCAACGATACCCTTGATCATCTCTTTGACCGTTTGTTCCATTCAAAACCTCCACCCCGCAGACCTTATGATCACGGTCAGTACGACTGCTTCAGTAAATGAACGCCTTCTCATTTCTTCGTCTCCCCTTTCGTGAGAGACCATTCTGCAACCAAAAATAAAAATTATACTAGAATTGCTCGGGCCGGGCAATCATGATATGAACCCCCATTCTTGCACCGAAGCCAACGATCTCGATCCTGACCGCAATCGCTTCAGTCAGATGGACCATCGCCCTCTAATTCCTCATCGATCTGGATGGTGCCCGGTTCGGCAGGATCGGGGAGATCGAAGCAATAGACGGCGGTTCGTCGAATCGGTGATTCGACCCTTATCAGGCAGGACTAGATTCTTGCAGATACCAAAGGTAGGTCTGCCGAATGCCCTCCTCCAGGGAGATCTTTGCCTCCCACCCTAGATCGCGCAAGCGCGACACCTCCAAGAGTTTCCGGGGGGTCCCGTCCGGTTTGGTTTCGTCAAAGCGGACCTCGCCCTCATACCCGACGACCGCTGCGACCATATGGGTCAGATCCCGAATCGAAATGTCTTTTCCAACACCCACGTTGAGGATTTCCATGCCGTCATAGTGATCCATCAGGAAGACGCAGGCATCGGCCAGATCGTCCACGTGGAGGAATTCCCGCTTGGGGGTCCCGGAGCCCCATATGATAACCGCGGGCTGGCTGGAGGAACCAGACCCAACCGATCCCTTCGCGGATGGTTCCAGACCGGATGACAAAGATAAAGGTCCCAGAAAGTCCTCAGGAATGGGGCCGAAGCGCTCCAGGTCCCGATCAATACCGGACTTGTCACCCTGCAAGGCCAGTCTGCCCAGGTGAAACTTTCTGATCAGGGCCGGCAGAACGTGCGAGGTCTCCAGATCGAAGTTATCGTTGGGGCCATAGAGGTTCGTCGGCATGACCGAAACGGCGGACATCCCGTATTGCCGATGATAGGCCTGGCACATCTTGATGCCTGCGATTTTTGCCACCGCATAGGGTTCATTGGTGGGTTCAAGGTACCCCGACAGCAGGTGCGATTCCTGCATGGGCTGAGGACAGCTTTTGGGGTAAATGCAGGAGCTCCCGAGAAACAGCAGTTTCTTTACCCCAGAGAGGTAAGCGGCATGAATAATGTTCGTCTGAATGGCCAGGTTCTCGTAGATGAAGGCCGCCGGGTAAGTATTATTGGCCCATATCCCGCCAACCTTTGCTGCGGCCAGAAAGACATGGTCAGGCCTCTCCGCTTCAAAGAACGCTTCCACGTCACTCTGACGCGTCAGGTCCAGCTCCCGATGGGTCTTCAGGATCAAGCGGTCGAACCCCAGGTCACGCAGCCGCCTCACAATGGCTGATCCGACCAACCCCCGGTGACCCGCCACGTATATTTTTGCGGAGATGTCCATCTTCGTTTTCGCCGATTTTCTTTTTGCGCTTATTCGAACTGGTTGTAGGTCAGGAAGCCGGCCCGCCTGCACAACTGATCCTTTTCGGCCTCCTTGATATCCTCTCTCACCATAATCTTGACCAGTTCCTCAAAGGGAACCTTGGGTTTCCAGCCGAGTTTCGTCTGTGCCTTGGTAGGATCTCCCAACAGTTCATCCACTTCCGTGGGTCTGAAATACCTCGGGTCCACCTGGACCAGGATCTCTCCGGATTCGCCATCCCTTCCGACTTCCGATATGCCCTGCCCTTCCCAGGTGACCTGGATGCCCACCTCTCTGAAGGCCATCTCCACAAACGCCCGAACGGTGTGGGACTGACCGGTGGCGATTACAAAATCATCGGGCACATCCTGCTGGAGCATCAGCCACATGGCCTTCGCGTAATCCCCTGCATATCCCCAGTCCCGCTTGGCCCCCAGGTTTCCGAGATAAAGTCTCTTTTGCAGCCCCAGTTTGATTCTCGCAACCGCCCGTGTGATCTTGCGGGTCACAAAGGTCTCCCCCCTGATGGGAGACTCGTGATTGAAAAGGATGCCATTGCATGCAAAAATCTTGTAGGCCTCGCGGTAGTTCACCGTAATCCAGTACGCATAGATCTTTGCTGCGGCGTAAGGGCTTCTTGGGTAGAAAGGAGTCGTTTCCCGCTGCGGCACTTCCTGCACTTTCCCATAGAGCTCGCTTGTGGATGCCTGGTAAAACCGGGTCTTGTCTTCAAGCCTGAGGATCCTGATGGCCTCGAGCAGCCGCAGCGCGCCCAGGGCATCGGCGTTTGCGGTGTATTCCGGCGTTTCAAATGAAACCATGACATGACTCTGGGCTGCCAGGTTGTAAATCTCATCCGGCCGTGTCTCCTGAATGAGTCGAATGAGGTTGGTCGCGTCCGTCAGATCTCCATAATGCATGAAAAAACGAACGTCTTCTTCATGTGGATCCCGATACAGATGGTCCACGCGCCCCGTGTTGAAAGAGGATGAACGCCGTTTGACGCCGTGAACCTCGTATCCTTTTCTCAGCAGATACTCGGCCAGATAGGCCCCGTCCTGTCCTGTAACCCCCGTAATCAGTGCCCGCTTCATATCGAATCATCCTCGTGCTTGATGGCTCCTGCCTCATCAAAAGAGCGTCGCCACACCGGAGTTACGTCCGGGCAAGCGCGATGCCCGGACGAGAGTGACGCCCAAAACACTTATGGCAGAATTTCTTGGCTCGAGTCAATAGCCCTCTTATGCTCGAAAACCCCGGCCTGCGCCTTTCCGACATCAATGCGCAAAGGTCCGCAAGTTCACGTTGATTGAATGTAAAAAATATGCCTACAATAACGGATACAATGCGATCGGAGAACATCCAATGAATGACCATGCCCCGGCGAGCCCGACGCCTTCCGACTTGAGGCATTTCGCCAGAGCGCTCATCGAAAACCTGAGCACCATGACCTTGGCCACAAGCAAAGGCAATGAGCCGTGGGCGGCCGCCGTCTATTTCGTCAGCCGTGCAGGCTGTTTCTACTTTTTCTCAGACCCGGCCTCGCGGCACATACTGGAAGCGGTGGAAAACGGGCAGGCTGCCGCCGCCATCCATGCCGAAGCGGCTTCCTGGAAAGAAATCCGGGGACTCCAGATGTCGGGGGTGATCGAAAAGGTCGGAACTGGCCTGAATGCCGTAGGAGCCATTCGTGACTATATGAGCAAATTTCCGTTTGTCAGGGAATTTTTCAAGCCCGGGGACGTCCTTGATTTATCCGGCTTCACCGAGCGTTTCCGGGTGCGCCTCTACAGATTCAGACCGACCATCGTCTATTACTTGGACAACCGACTAAGGTTCGGCTTTCGCGAGCGGGTGAATCTCTAAGCAGTGTTTCCAACCCACTCGCTGAAAACAAAAAAAGCCCCCTCAACGATCTCCTCGCCGATGAGGGCTTTGCGCACTTCCCGGAATGGCAACCGCTTTACTTGACGAACTCTTTCAGCCCTTTGCCTGCGACGAACTTGGGCACCTTTTTTGCTTTGATCTTGATCTCTTGGCCTGTCTGCGGGTTTCTCCCTTTCCTGGCCTTCCGCTTGTCGACCTTGAAGGTACCAAAACCGATCACGGTAACACTTTCCTTTTTCAAAGCCTTCTTGATGGAATCGAAGACACAGTTTACCGCGGCCTGAGCCTCCTTCTTGCTGCTCACGACCCTTGACACCTCGTTGACTAAATCGGCCTTGTTCATGTCGCTCTCCTTTCTCCATAAAAGTGATGTTTCAAAGCGCCAGGTAACGGGACCGGGCAGAACCTAGCAGTTTCGTATCGAGAATTCAACTAAAAAAAAACAAACGCATCGAATTCATTCAACCTTAGACTCGACGGTCTCTAAGTCTGGTCAGATTGGAACAGTCGTATCTCTCGAACCTTAAAGAGGCTTCTATGGCCAAGTCGCAGCTCAAGGAGACTTAGGGGGCGAAACTTCAACTATACGATATCACAAATGAATTCAATTCAGAATCTCGCCGAGATAGTCTTTAGCCACGGGGTCTCCAAGCTTTGACGCCTCTTGCCAGTCATCACGTGCGCGGTTCACCGATGCCGCCTTGTAATGAAGAATGCCGCGACACACAAGGGCCCTTGTCTGCGTGGGGTCGAGCGTGATGACCCTGTCAAAGTCGGACAGGGCCTTCCCATAGTCGCCAATCTCCGCATAGGCCAACGCTCGATTCAAATAGCCCCCCACGTGGTCGACGAAGCGCTCAACGAACCGCGTGTAATCCTCAATGGCCTTTTCCGCACCGCCCAGACGCATCGTGGCGTTGGCGCGGTTAAAGTAAGTGACAGCAAATTCGGGGTTTCGCGCCAGCGATCGATCGTAGTCGTCGATGGCCTCTTCGTAACGCCCCATCTTTACGTAAACAGCGGCCCGATTGAGGTAACCCCTGTAGTCATCGGGCCTGAGACGAATCGCTTGAGTGAGATCACGCAGCGCCGAATCAATATCCGACAGGTGCACCAGATGAATGATCCCTCGGTTGAGGAATGCCTCAAAAGAGCCGGAATCAAGGGTCAGGGCCTGATTCAAGGTGTCCAAGGCCTGATCGTTGGACCCCATCTTCGCCAGGGCGCTACCGAGGTTGATTTGTGTAGTGACATCCCGTGGGCTCAGTTCGTATGCACGCTCAAAGTCTTGGACGGCCTTGGCGAATTCATTCATGCGAAAATAGGCGGCGCCCCGCCCAAGAAAGGCGGCTCCCGATGTCGAATCATGCGCGATGGCGGTTTCATAAGCAGAGACGGACCTTGCATAATCTCCCATCCTCCAAAGATTGTCTCCCTCACGAACCCATGATGCAGCGGCCTCCTTGGGCTTACGTCCATCCGTGGTGATCGCCTTTAGAATCCGAGCCCTTGTCTGGGTTCCCTCAAGCTCAACCTCGAGCTTCTTGACCTCTTCCATCGCCGCGCTGGCCCTCTCCCTGGCATCGAACAGCGCCCGTGCCTTTCCCTGGACTTGGTCTTGAATCGCGGGGTAGGCCTTGGCGTCGGCGGAATCACCGATAATCCTGGCCCTGAGATAGTAGCACTGGCCATCCCATTTCTCCTCCATGACATTCCTTTGAAGGATGGCCCTGGCAAAGTTCCTGATCTCCTCATCGGTCAACTCGAAATACTTTACCGCAGGCTCTTCTCCCAGACAGGCGACCAGTTCATTGAGGATCAAACCCTCGACCGCTTCCATCGCTTTGTTCCGATAGGTTTCACGGCCGACCGGGAGCCCGTTTCGGCGCTTGAAATCCTTCTGGTAGGTAAAGGACCCGGCAAAGGCAGACTGGGAGGTGACAAGGAAAAAGGAGATCTCTGCCAGGATTGTGTCAGAATCCCCATTCATCCCGGCGGAGGCCAGGGCGCCTCGATTCCTCTCCAGTTCCATCATGGTCTTTTGCTCAGCGGCGTGGCAAATGCGAAATGGGCATATCAGGCCCGGTAATTCAGAAATCGGGACCTCTTGGATGCATCTTTAAAGAAATATACGTCATTTCGATCAGTTTAATGCTCGACTTGGCTTTTCTGGGATCGAAGGCACGGGTGGGCGCTTGGCAGGGGGATAAAAAAAGCCCGGCGACTGGGTGTTCCGGCTGGCTTTCAAAACAGGATACTTTGCGGGTGGAGGTCGGAGACACATTTTTATGTTAATACATTGTAATCATGAAATTTTTAAATTTCTACTCCCTACAATACCCCCAAATGTCGGTGGTTGGAAGGGTTTAGATCAGCAGATCCGCCTCGAATCTCTTTGTGCTCTCTTATAAGTTTTCCATTTCTGATGGTCATGGCGAGAGCCCATTCCCATCAAGTTCTTTTTCAATAACCTGAGATATTGGCAAGATAGGCCAGACTTTGGGATGAGCAAGCCAAGGCGTTTTTCCTACCTGTAATCCTGAACGCGTGACGCTCCTCGTGACCATCTATACCAGAAGTGCGAACGTAGGAACTACGCCAAACACCAGAAGCGGAAATGGGCCATTTGGCTTTACAGTCGAGCCAAAACCTCCTGCGCCTTGCCAAGCCAATAATCCATTCCCATTTCCCGGAACATCCCTTCCGCCTTCTTGAGGTTGTCCATGGCCTTTTCTTTCTTGCCCCCATTCAGATAGAGTTCGCCCAGGTACAGATGCCCTAAAGAATAATATGCTTTTATCTTTAATTCCTTGCAAATCTCGATTCCTTTCAGGATACACTCCTCGGCCTTATTGATTTCCAGAGGCTCTGTTTTACCCAATATCCTTCCAAGCAAGAGCCAGGACCACCCTTCTATATGCTTTTCATTATTCTTTTGAGACAACCTCAATGCCTCTTCCGCAAGGCTTCGGGCATTTTTTAGATCGCCCAAGTCCAGGTGAATCCAACCTAAGAGATAATGAGCCATGGACAAAAACATCTCAGCCCCGCTGTCACGGTGGATCTCAAGGCCCTTTTCCGCATGCCTTTTGCCGGTCTCACGATCTCCAAGCATAGCGCACGCATATCCCAGGCCGCTCCAGGACAGGGCGGATCCCAAGCCCCATTTCGCCTCTTCGTTGTGCTTGATACTTTTTTCAAAATGCTCTTTTGAAGGTTCCCAGTCCCCTTTGGCAATGGTAAAAAAAGCCGTATTGCATTTCAACAAATCCCAAACTTACCAAGTCATTGATTTCAGATGCATTACGAAGACCCTTTTCCAGAAAGGTCTTTCCTTCATCAAAGGCCCCTAAAAGACCCATGCCCTGACCGCAATACGAGCAGAGTAGTGAATATGGATTCACTCCCATAGAAAAAAAGTCGGATTCTCTTTCTGTTTTTTCAATCAGGTCAATGACGTCCGGCGCCATATCGACTATTTTGTAATATTCCCCTGCCAAGGCGTAGGAAACAGAAAGACCAAATGCAAGAGGCGCCATCAATTCAATATCCCGGTTCTTTCGGGCCTCTTCA
The DNA here is from genome assembly GCA_963830155.1 of uncultured delta proteobacterium. Classification (GTDB taxonomy): domain Bacteria; phylum Desulfobacterota; class DSM-4660; order Desulfatiglandales; family Desulfatiglandaceae; genus CAWHLE01. The sequence continues at coordinate 364,414 of CAWHLE010000011.1, forward strand.
AAGGCATCCTCTGAATACTTCATCCCCAATTGAGGATCTCCCTTATATGAATAATACATGCCCATGAGCATGTAGAACCTTGCAAGACTCCTCTCATCACCCAGCTCTTTTGAGAGCCGCTCCCCTTGCTGGAGCAGACCGAGGGAGCCCTCGGGGTAATCCCAAAAACACCAAAGGTCGTCGCATTAAATAGAGGATCTCCATCTTTTCCTTTTTGTTCTCCGCGGTTTCAGGCAACTTGTTGAGCAGGTCTATGGCGCCTTTGTAAAAATCACAGGCCTCCCTGTGGGAATAGTTTGCCTCTGCCTTTTCTCCGGATAACCTGGAATACCGGCAGGCCTTTTCAAGGCTGTCGCTCCTGGAATAGTGATAGGCCAGCATCTCGTAGAACTCTTCCAGCCTCTCGGCGTAGAGCTCTTCTATGGCCCTTCCTATCCTGGCGTGAATCTCCTTCCTTCTCTTTAAAAGCAGGCTGTTGTAGGCCACCTCCTGGGTGAGGGCGTGCTTGAAGATATATTCCAGCTCCGGGAACAGGCGCTTCTCATAGATGAACTCCAGTCCCTGAAGATTGAGAAGATAGGATTTGAGCTCCTCTCGCATGCCGGTGATGGTCTGGAGGATGCGAAAGGCAAAGTCCCTGCCGATGACGGATGCCACCTGCATGGTCCGTTTGAGATTGTCTTCCAACCGATCGAGCCGGGCCGCGATGATCCCCTGGATGGTGTCGGGGACCTGAATGTCAGAGGCCTTCCCGCTCAGGACATACTTCTCGTCTTTTCTCTCGATGGAGCCGTTTTCGAGCAGGGTATGGGTGAACTCCTCCATAAACAGGGGGTTCCCTGCTGCACGATTGAGGATGAGCTGCGTCAGCTCCGGGGCCGCTTCCCCCTCCTCCAGGATGGCCTTAACCAGTTCACTGCTTGACTCTGTACCCAGTTGATCCAGGCCGACCTTGGTGTAATAGGACTTGCTCCCCCAGGGATGGGTGTATTCGGGACGATAGAGAAGCAGCAGCATGATGGGGGTGTTGGGGAGCCATCCCGTAAGATAGCCCAGGAACTCCTCTGAGGTCTTGTCGATCCAGTGGAGGTCCTCGACAGCAAGAACCAGGGGCTTTTCCTGGCTCACCCGAATCAGCAGGTCCCGAAGGGCCTCAAAGGTCTTCTCCCTCTTCTCCTTGGGTTCGAGTCTTGAAAAATCTTCATCATCCACCTTGAGGGACAAGAGGGACTGAAAGGGCGGGATGACCCCCTTGAGCTTCTCGTCAAGATCAAGGATCTTCTCCTCCATCTTTTTCTTGATAAGAAACTCCCTGTCCCCCTCCTTGATATCAAAATAGGACCTCAGGATATCCAGCACAGGCAGATAGGCCATGGAACCGCCGTACTGGAGGCAACGCCCTTCAAGATAATGGTATTCACCCTGGGGCAGCATGTTCCTCATCTCAAGGAGCAGCCTGGATTTCCCAACGCCTGCCTCTCCTAAAAGCCCTACCACCTGGCCTGACCCTGATTTCACCTTGTCAAAGACATCCAACAGGGTGGCCATGGAGTTCTTCCGGCCCACGAACCGGGTAAGACCCTTGGCCACAGAGGCCCCTATCCGGGTTCCCACCTCACCCGCCTTGATCAGCTCAAATGCCTCCTGTGGCTCCTTCTTACCTTTCACCTCCATCTGGCCCAGCGACCTTAAATCGAAGTAGTCCTTGACCAAGCGGCGGGTATGTTTGGAAAGAAGGACGGTCCCGGGACGCGCCAGGCTCTCCATCCTTGAACCCAGATTGGTGGTGTCTCCAACGGCCGTGTAATCCATCCTGAGATCGTCTCCAATCGCTCCCACGATCACCGGCCCCGAGTTGAGCCCGACGCGCATCTTGAACGCTACCCCCGTGTCCTTCTCTATTTTGTCACCATAATCCCCCATGGCTTTTTGAATGGCTAAGGCGGCATAACAGGCCCTTTGGGCATGATCTTCATGGGCAACGGGGGCGCCAAACAGCGCCATGACCCCATCACCTGTGAACTGGTTGATGGTGCCCTCATATTTGTGGATCTCATCCATAAGGATTTTGAAAGCGCCGTCCATGATCTGGTGGACTTCTTCCGGGTCTAACTTCTCTGAGACGGATGTGTAGTTGGCCACATCAGCAAACAACACCGTCACCAGTTTCCGTTCACCTTCGATGGAACTACGGGTGGTCAGAATCTTATCCGCCAGGTGTTTCGGGGTGTAGGACTGGGGTCGGCTGAGGTCGATGGGAGGGGTCTTCTTCGGCGCTCTCAGATCTTGGCCGCACCCGTTACAGAACCTGCTACCGGGAGGATTGGCCTTCCCGCATTCCGGGCAGGCGAGGTCCAACTTGTGGCCGCACCCATTGCAGAATGTGGCTTCTTCAGGGTTTTCATGCTGGCATTTTGGGCATTTCATTGCGGACTCCGAAAAATGCAGGATGGGAGCTAATTTGAATATCCAACGGCACTTCGAACACGATTATTTATTGCATTTTTGCCAGAATATCCCGTGCTTTTTCAGCCCAGTGATCCATTCCCATCCAGCTGAACATCTCTTCAGACTTTTTCAAGGCTTCAAGTCCTTGTTCTATTCTTCCGGAATTGAAATAAAGCTCACAGAGGCTGAAGCAGCCCATTGCGTAAGACGGCTTCAATTCCAGATCCTGCAGTATTTTCATCCCCTTCAACACGTATTCTTCCGCCTCCTCTATTTCAGATCCTTCCATCTTTCCAATAACTCTGCCAAGTTGAATCCATGACTGCGCTTCACAATATTTCTCGTGGTTCGTTTGCGCCAAATTCAGGGCCTGCTCGGCATAAACTTTTGCCTCATTCAAATTGCCTGAATTTAAGTAAACGGAGCTCACAGCCAGATGTCCGAGAGACAAGAAACCGGACGATTCGACGCTCGTCTGCACTTCAAGTCCTTTTTGCACACATTCTAAAGCCTTATCCGATTTTCCCAGCAAGTTGTATCCCATGGCGAGAAGACTCCAAGGAACCCTCATGACTACATGCAATTTTTCGAAATATTCGGTGCTTTTCCGCAAGTGCCTTACGGCGTTTTCCCCGTCTCCTTTTGGAAGGTATTGACAGCCATACAGAAATTCTACCATGCCTAAACTATAGGCGTTGTCGGCTTGCTGTGCGAGAATAAGCGCTCTTTCACTTTCCTTCTCTCCTTGAGCGAATTCTCCTAAATATGACAAGGCATGTCCATTGAGGGCGAGCAGCACCGGATGCAGATCCACGGTTGTGTCGAAAGCGTCAAACTTCTCAGGTTTATTCTCAACCAAACCAATAAGTTTTGGAGCTGTTTTAACTATTTTCCTGTATTCTCCAGCATAATCATAAGATAAACAGAGGTTGGCGCCGATATTAACCATTATGTCACTATCCTGCAGCTTCTCCGCCGCATCAAAAGCTTCCTCCTGATACTCTATTCCAAGGGGGGCGTCTCCTCTTACAGAATAGAACATGCCCAGATGGCTGTGTATGAGCGCCGCACTTCTCTTGTTCTCAAGATCCCTGCAAAGGGCCTCGCCCTCCCGGAGCAACTCGAAGGAACCTTCAGGATAAGCGAGAAGCCGCATCGGATGCCCCATCAAAAGAAGCACCTCAACCCGTTCCTTCTTGTTCCGATCCGCCTCGTCCATCTGCTTGAGGATGCCGAATGCATCTTTGTAAAAACGGAAGGCCTCTGTGAGGGAATAGGTTCCCATGGCCTTGTCTCCGGACAGCTTCAAATAGTGAACCGCTCGCGCCAAATCGTCGCTGTTGGAATAGTGATACGCTAACATCTCATAGAATTCTTCCAGCCTGTCCGCATAAATGTCTTCCATGGCGCTCCCGATTCTTTTGTGGATCTCCTTTCTCCTGCTCGACAGGAGGCTGTTATAGGCCACCTCCTGTGTGAGGGCGTGCTTGAAAATGTATTCCAGCTCGGGGAATAAGTTCTTTTCGTAGATGAATTCCAACCCCTGGAGGTTCAGAAGATGACTTTTAAGCTCCTCCCGCATGCCCACCATCATCTGAAGGACGCGGAAAGAGAATTCCCTTCCGATGACCGCCGCCACCTGCATGATTTTCTTGAGATTCTCCTCCAGCCGGTCGATGCGGGCGGCAATGATCCCCTGAACCGTGTCGGGCGTCTGCAGTTCGGAAACCTTGCACGCCAAAATATACTGATCGTGTTCTTTCCGGATGGACCCGTTTTCCAGGAGCGTGTGGGTCAACTCTTCCATGAAAAGAGGATTTCCGGCCGCACGATTCAAGATGATCTCGTTCAGCTCCGGGGCGGCCTCACCCTCCTCAAGGATGACCCTGATGAGTTCGGCGCTCGACTTCAGCGTAAGCTGGTCTACTCCGATCCTGTTGAAGTAGGTTTTGCTCCCCCATCGGTGCGTGTATTCGGGACGGTGAAGCAGTATCAGCATTACCTTCACGTTGGCCATCCAGCCAATGAAGTAGTCCAGGAACTCCTCCGTCGTTTTGTCGACCCAATGGAGATCCTCTACAGCCAAAATAAGGGGCCTCTCCTGACTCGTTCTGATTAACAGGTTTCTGAGTCCCTCAAAAATCCTTTCCTTTCTCTGCTTGGGCTCGAGCCGAAGATAACTTTCATCCTCCACCTTGAGCGATAACAGCTCGCGAATTGGTGGCAAGATATCCGCGAGGTTCTCATCGAGCCCGAGCACTCTGTCGGCTACCCGTTTCGTGATAGATGCCTCGCGTTCTCCTTCTTCGATTCCAAAGTAGGACCTCAGGATGTCGAGGATGGGCAGGTAAGGCATGGCCCCGCCGAAATGGATGCAGCGGCCTTCCAGATAGGTGAATTCCCCTTGAAGCGGACGACTTCTGAATTCCAGAAGAAGCCTGGATTTACCGACTCCCGCCTCTCCAACGATCCCCACTACCTGGCCTGCGCCATTTTTTGCCTTCTCATACGCCTCCATAAGGCCGGCCATGGAGTTTTCCCGGCCCACGAACTTCGTCAACCCCTTGACTGCGGCGGCCTGGATTCGGCTCTTCGCATCGCCCGCCTTGATCAGTTCAAAAACTTCCTGAGGCTCGGCCTTCCCCTTCACCTGGACCTTGCCAAGGGGTTTCACGTCAAAGTAGTCCTTGACCAGGCGGTGGGTGTTCTTAGAGAGAAGAACAGTCCCCGGCTGAGCCATAGTCTCCATCCTCGACGCCAGATTTGTCGTGTCCCCGACCGCGGTGTAATCCATACGAAGATCGTCACCGATGGCGCCCACGATCACCGGTCCCGAATTAAGGCCCATACGCATTTCGAACGCGACCCCGTACTCCTTCGCCACTCTCTCGCCGTATTCTCGCATAGCCTTCCTTATGGAAAGGGCCGCGTGACACGCCCGGGCGGCATGATCCTCGTGTGCTACCGGGGCTCCGAATAACGCCATCACTCCGTCTCCCGTAAACTGATTGACCGTGCCCTCATACTTGTGGATCTCATCCATCAGAATCTTGAAGCAACCGTCCATGATCCGGTGAACTTCCTCCGGGTCCAACTTCTCCGAAATCGATGTGAAGTTGGCCACATCCGCGAACATCACGGTCACGAGTTTGCGTTCGCCTTCGATGGAGGTGCGTGTAGTGAGGATTTTGTCCGCAAGGTGTTTCGGGGTGTACGATTGAGGGGCGGAGTAGTCGATTTGAGGCACTTCCTTCGGCACATCCAGGGACTGGCCGCATTCCATGCAGAATTTTCCCTTGGCTGAAGTAATCGTCCCGCAGTTGGGGCATCGAAATTCAATGGCCTGGCCGCATTCGATACAGAACTTCGCCCCCTCAGGATTCTCAAATTGGCATTTTGAGCATTTCATTTTTGATGCCTCAAGGTTGTGTATCAGAGTGAGGTTATTTTCCATACTCCAATGGATATTCGTCCATATCTCACGACCGATTTGAGATTAGGAGTCGGAAACACGGGGAACTCCTGACGGAACAGAACTCTGCCAGGAGATCGGCATGCACAAGTTGTGGTGTTTTTCCAAGGATAACCTCCTGAATAGAGGTTGATTGTTTGATGGGAACATTTTCCTGATGAAATGCGAAAAAGCGCTTTATGTCAAGACAATTTGGTCTTTTAGGAATCCCTTTACACTGGACAATCCCGGACTTGAGAAAAGACGCAATTCGAACGGAATTTCTTCGATATCTGGGAACGCCTTCAAGTCATGACTACTTGCATCAATCAGCACACCAAAACGCAAAAAACCGTGCAAGACTGACAAAACAATCATTCACTATTTGTTCAGTAAAATCAAAGAAATGTTTCATATGGGAAATGTGGGCGCTATGTCGCATAATTTTCCCCTCATTTTTAGCTTTCTCACATTCCAAGATGTTCCATTTGACTTTCTTTTGTATTTTCTCTTGACAGAAAAACAATGATGTTTATTTTCCGTACAAAACAGATATATCTAATAAATAGCTGTTATTGTTTGCCTATTCATTTTCATTCTTTCTGTGGGCTTGTGGTGAATCGATAGATCTGGAGTGGTTTTCTGGCTCGGCCGAAAAGGAAAGAACCCGCGAAGTGAAGATGCAATTGCAGCATCATGAAAGACGTTCCTCGCCTTTGTTCTTTCCGGAGTATTCCTTTTCCCATTTTTTCTGCGGCCAGACCATTTAACTGAAAAAGGAATGGCGGGAGCGCATTCCAGATAAGCACAAATGGGCCCAAGAAGACGATTGGGTCCTTTTTAAGGGGAAAGACCTGCTCCAAGCGGAGTAGGGAGACCCCAAATATTATCCCGGGATCTTGGGAATCCAAGGAAAGGAGGTTCGCGTTATGATTTTTCGAAGGGTAAGTGAATGGCCATCATGGAATTGGCGAGGTCAATGGGAGGAAATGGAGAAACTGAGGAGACAGATGGATGTCCTCAGCGGCGGTTTATCGGGGAGGCTCTTTGCGGAAACTTCTGCTGGCGTCTTCCCCCTGATGAATATGACGGAAGATAGTGACCATTACTATGTCCGCGCCGAACTCCCCGGAATCAAGGCGGATGTCTTGGACATATCCGTTACAGGAGACACCCTGTCTATTTCCGGAGAAAGGATGATCCCTGAAGAGAAAGAGAATGCCAAATATCACAGAAGAGAAAGGGAATCAGGGAAATTCAGTAGAATTGTAGGATTGCCGTCTCAGGTGGATACCACCAAGGTAGAGGCAAGTACCACAGATGGTATTCTTAAAGTGATCCTCCCCAAGTCAGAGGCGGCAAAGCCTAAACAGATTACGGTAAAAGGCGAATAGCGCAAATCCGAATAGGGAAAGGGGGTAGTGGAAATGACGGATACGGAAAGCAAGGCATTACAGGCTAAAGAAAAAGCGGAGTTGAAATCTGCATCCGAAGATACCAAGCCGGGACCCATTTTTGCGCCGTCCGTGGATATTTTTGAGACGGAGGAGGCACTCACCTTGCTGGCTGATCTGCCGGGTGTAAACGCAAAAGACCTGAACATCGATCTTAAAGAGGGCGTTCTCACGCTTTCAAGCGATGCGGTGACTCAGGAAGGGTCTGAAGAGGTGGATGTTTTCAGGGAATATCAGACAGGAAAATATTACCGTAAGTTCAATCTGTCCGATGTCATAGACCAGTCCAAAATTGAGGCGGAGCTGAAAGAAGGAGTCCTTCGGTTGCATCTGCCCAAAATCGAGGCTGCTGCGCCCAGGAAAATCGAGGTGAAAGCCGGGTAGCATTGACCCACTGCGGAAAATAGCGTAAGGACCCGATCAACTGTCGTTGGTTGATCGGGGCTTCCTTACATCTCCAGGCAGTCTTTAAGTTATGGATTTTAATTACACAAGACAATGGAGGTCTCCATGGCCAAAGACTACTACATTTCCCTGGGCGTCAGCAAGGGCGCGAATTTAAACAAAATAAGAAAAGCCTACAGGAAGATAGTCAAGGAGGTTCACCCGGATGTAACGCCTTCGGGAGAGGGAGTTCAGCGTTTTCTGGAGATTCGTGAGGCCTATGAGACCTTGGCAGACGAAAAAAAAAGGAGGCTTTATGACCAGGAACAGGAAAAACGGGCTTCCAATAACCGGAACGTGAAAAGGCCCCAGACCATAGTGTGGAGACCCTTCGTTTTCAGTGAACTGGAGAATTTTTTCAATCCCGCCGATGAGTTTTTTGAGGGGTTCCTGCCCGGGTTCTTTGATCTGGAAAGGGGTAAAATCAGAGGAAAAGATCTCTATTTCGAGGCCATACTCTCTTCATGGGAAGCGCAAAGGGGCGGAGTGTTTCCCATATCCGTTCCGGTCCATGAGCGCTGCTCGCCATGCAGGGGAACCGGATATATTGAAGGCTTTTTCTGTCCGGCTTGTAAAGGGTACGGGATGGTCGATTCCGAAAGAGTTTTCTCCTTGAACATACCTCCCCATGTGACACATGGGATGGAAATAACGTTGTCCATGGAAGATATCGGTTTAAAAGATGTGGATCTCCATGTGAGGGTGCTTGTGGATCAAATCCTTCATCAAGAAAGCCCTTTCTTATGAGCATCGGAATCGGGATCGACTCATCCCATGCGCCTGCCCTTTCATATCGATGGCGATTTCGATTATTTAACGGGACTTATAGAATCTCAGTTATATGGGTTACATTTGTCTGATTCTGTTGAGTCGCTTCCATTTCCTTTTGTATATCCGGTTCATCATTTTTAGCGGATGCGTAGGCAAGCGAAGCGACCACCAGCATCAGCACCAGCATCAGACAAAGAAATTGGTTTTGAACTTAATCCGTTTTTTCATCCTTCTGCTTCTTTCCCAACTCTTTTTGGAGACGCCGGTCAATGTCAATCATGCGAGCCTCATCTTGGGCGATGTCAAACAAAAGATCTTTGATTTCCAGTTGCTCGGCCATATCATCAAGCCGCTGCTCCGAAATCTTCTCGAAGACAGTGTTTCCGAGTTCCGCCAATTGCCGGGTCGTCTGAGTTTCCAACCGGGCCTTCTCGCGTCTTAAGAGAGTGAGCTCAATCCCCTCTCCAGCCTTTGACGTGATGGTGTGAACTGCCGACATGGCGGAATCGAAACCGGCTTCCATGCCCCTATGGATTCTATCCCAGAGTTTAATCTTTTCTTCCATTTTCTTCTCCTCCATGTGTGGGGGGTTAATTATCTGATTTTACCTCAGTAAACCAATCCAATGCATACCTGTTGTTTCAGTGACTTTCAGAGTCAGAAGCGCCAACGCCATCTGACAGATTTGTTCCTACACTCACCTGCAAAGGCGTTTCAAAAAAAATACGAATGAAAGGTTAGATATTGCTCAGGTAGAAAAGAAGGAAATTAAGTAATGAATGAACAGGCCGTGGTTGCTATCCTATTTCCCACCCGAAGTGCTTTATGCGGACCTTTACATCCCATGAAACAGCCCCTGAAGGAAATGCACAAAACGAACCGCCCGACTCAAAATTTTTGGCATCTGTAAAAAAAATAATCACAATTTGCTTTCAGTCAAGATAGAGGTGCAAATCTTTTCTGAATGCGTTATGTCCTCAATGAAATCCATTAATAAGGCCATTGAAGGTCTCTTGATACGTTCTGAGAGTGCAGCCGCTGGTAACGCATTTGTTTGATTTCCCCTAATTTAGATTTCAACCTCATAGAGGACATATTCACCAGTCTTGCCTTTTAAGGTGGTCCGATACATTTTATCGGTCCCCACCAAACTTTTTACTTTCTCATAGGCCGATTGGGAGACTAATAGCTGTGTGCCGAAATCCTTATTTGCAGTCTCTATCCGACTTGCCATATTAACGATGTCGCCGATAGCCGAAATTTTGCTCATCATGCCCGTATCAAAATTGCCGACAATGACTTTTCCAAAGTTTATCCCTGCCCTGATCCCAAAAGACCGATCATACATTTGATTGAGATATTCGTTAAAGTGGATCAAAGCCTTCCGCATTTCTCGAACTGCATTGATGGCATCCAATACCGGATTTTTGCTATCTTCCATTGCTCCAAACAACGCCAAGATACCGTCTCCCGCCACATCGCTGATAACGCCTCTATGTTGCACAATAATCTCGTTCATCGTTTGATAGTATCGATTTAGAACATGTACGACATCATACGCGGGAAAAGCCTCGGCAAATTGGGTGTAGTTTTCGATATCAGTGAAGAGAATCGCAAGATCTTTCTCTTTTCCAAGTTTGGTGCCGGAGTCATCATCAAATTGCTTTAAGATGATTTTTATATCCAACTCATCAACAACCGGACGCTTGATCGTGATATCCCCACTTATTTTAGTTTGGCAGGCTAATCGAATATTCGGGGGAAATCCCAGCTGCACAGCCACCTGCTTTTCATTTTCATTTCTGGGGAGGCAATTGCTCAATCCGTCCATAACATAGACCCGGCAGGTTGAACAGCGGCCATTGCAACCACAGACGTGTGTGTGATCGATTCCGGCTTTTAGCATAGATTCTAATATCGTGTCGTCTGGTGACGCATGGATTGTCTTTTTATCTGTTTGAGAAGATATTTTAAACATTACTTCCCCCCCTTTTACCTGCATATTGATCATTGTATGATCCCACGAAACGATGAAGAGACGTTCCTAATAATAGTGCTTCATCCAGACCGCGCCAAAATCATTCTGAACATGGTTCGCGACGACTGGGAGCGGGTAACCGGAGGGAACCTGTAGTGTCCCTTGTTATTGCCATGGTCTTTTTCTCCCGCGTGGCGCCAAGATTACAGGGAGGCCGGTGGATTGAAGATTTTTTTAAAGATAGCGCCCCATTTGCGGATTTCCTTCTCGGAGAGCTCACGGATGGGCAGCACTCCCTCTGTTTCAATTCTTGGGATGGGTGGATAAATATCCGGGGTGAACACGAATTCACCGGCTTTGTCAGCCAGCAGCTTCATGGCCTCCGCCGACAGCCAGTAGTCGACGAACAACTTGGCCACATGGGGATGAGGCGCCGACGCGGCGATGGCGATGCCTCGGGGGGTCCCGAAGAGAGGCTCTTCCTTCGGACCCCAATCTAGCGGCGACGGCGCTTTTGTGACGATATATTTGGGCAGGGAAATGCCGATCCATTTTTCGCCGCTCTCGATAAGCGCCGGAGTCGGGCCGAAGGAAGCGACAAACGTGGGTCTGTTCGTTGCCAGGCCATGGAGAAACTTCATCCAGGCTTCTTCGGACGAAAACACCTGCTCTTTGAGAGCGACCAGCCAGGAGATGGTGGTGGCGTGCGTGGACGGGTCGGGCATTACGATTTTGTCTCTCCATTCGGGGTTCGCAAGGTCGCTATAACGATTCGGCACATCGGCCGGTTGGACCCGGTCCTTGTTGTAAATGAGAGCCACTTCTTCGATTCCGAACAACTGGATGGTATCGTCTACTCTGGTCCAGGCGGGATAGTCGGCCCCCCTGTGCGAATTGCAGGGCGCCAGCAGGCCTTTCTTTTTCAAAGCATGGAGTATGGGCACGGGCGCCTGCAGCACGTCGGCCGGAAGCCTTTTGGCCTGCTGCCCGGCTAATACCGTGGAAAGGAATTTAGAGGTGGAAACCCGGGTGTACTGTCCGTCTATATGATATTTTTGAGTGAACGCCTCCATGATCGGTTCGATACCCGTGATGTTGCCATAAAATACAAGTTTCCCTTCCTTTTGGGCCTTTTCGACCAACGCCTGTCCGGACATTCCTTTTGTGTTCGGCTCAGCAGCAACGGCACAAGGGACAGCCATCATGCTTGCCAGCAACAGCATCGCCAGTTTTTTCATGGGTTCTCCTCCTTCTCTATCGTCGCTTGCGGAGGCGGATCGCCGCCGGTGTAACTTCCACTATTTCGTCATCGTTTATAAAGGATAGACAGTCTTCCAGGGTCATGTTTTTGTGTGGCGTAAGAATGACATTTTCATCCGAGCCCGATGCCCGGACATTGGTAAGTTTCTTCCCTTTGGCGGGATTTACCACCAGGTCCGCAGGACGGCAATGCTCCCCGATGATCTGGCCGCTGTACACCTTGATGCCCGGTCCCATGAAAAAGTGTCCGCGATCCTGGAGGTTGAAAAGGGCATAGGCCACGGTGGTGCAGGCATCCTTGACCACGATAGCCCCGGCGCTCCGATTCTGTATTTCGCCTGCCATGGGTCCGTATCCGGCAAAGACATAGTTCATGACCCCCATACCCTTGGTGTCCGAAAGAAACTCGCTGCGGAACCCGATGAGGCCTCTGGTGGGGATTTTGTAGATCAGGCGCATCATATTATTACGACGGACCATTTCCTGCATTTGTCCCTTGAGTCTGCCCAGTTTTTCAATAACGATCCCCTGGTACTGTTCATCCACATCAATCGTCAATTCTTCATAAGGTTCGAGAGATTTCCCGTCTTCTTCCTTTATGATCACCTGGGGCCGGGTTACCTGGAATTCGTAACCCTCCCGTCTCATCTTCTCTATAAGGATGGACAGGTGCAGCTCCCCGCGGCCGAAAACCTTGAACCCGGCTCCCGCGCCAAGGGGCTCGACGGTCAGGGCCACATCGGACAGAGTTTCCTTGTACAGACGATCTTCCAACTGGCTTGAAGTGGAAAAGTTTGCTTCCTGTCCCGCAAAAGGGGAGTCATTGGGCATGAAACGCATGGCCACGGTGGGGGGGTCTATGTCGATAACAGGCAGCGGTCTCGGGTCTTCCGGATCGGTGAAGGTCACGCCCACCGTGATATCGTCCATCCCCGCCACCGCTACGATCTGTCCCGTGTAGGCTGTGTCAATGGGTACCTTATGGTCCAGCTCAAAACGGAATATCTTGGTTATGCGCGCAGGGGCGATCGTCCCGTCGCGTTTAACCACCGCGATATTCTGATTGATGTTGACGGACCCGTTTACCACCTTTCCCGTTCCCAGTTTTCCGAGGTAGGGAGAATAATCTATGGTGTTCACCTGCAGCTGGAGCACGGCTTCCGGATCGCCGGTAGGTGGCGGTATGTGGCTGATGATTTTTTCAAATAGCGGTTTCAAGGAGGCCCCTTCAAGGGGATCATCCATGTCGTTGATGGCATATCCGGACTTTGCGGAGGCGAAGATGATGGGAAAATCCAGCAGTTCGTTGGGGGCGTCCAGTTTGACGAATAGATCGAAAGTCTGGTCAACGGCCCAGTGCGGCCGGGCTGCCGGCTTGTCTATCTTGTTGATAACCACCAGGACGGGCAAACGAAGGGCCAACGCCTTTTTGAGTACAAAATAGGTCTGCGGCATGGGACCTTCCTGCGCGTCAACCAGAAGGAGGCAGCCATCGGCCATCCGCAACACCCTTTCAACCTGGCCCCCGAAATCGGCATGCCCGGGCGTATCAATGATATTGATAACATAGTCTCTATACCGGAAAGCTCCGTTTTTGGAGGATATGGTGATACCCCGTTCTTTTTCCAGGTCCATGGAATCCATGAGACGTTCGGTTAGGGCCTGGTTTTCTCTGAACATGCCGCTCTGCCTGAAAAACTGATCGACAAGGGTTGTTTTTCCATGGTCCACATGGGCGATAATGGCAATATTTCTGATAAGTTCTTGTTTCATATGGGGTGTTCTCTACTCTCAATGTATATGGTTTATTTTCAACGCAAATATCCGGACAGGATGTTCCCGCAGCGAAGTGGATTGGGGTTGTGCGTGATTATTTGCTCAAAAGATAAGGATCAGTCCTGGATTCGCAATCAGTTATGAAAAATAGTTTGTTTCCATCCAAGATTTCTCAGAGCGTTGTAGGCATACCATTGATTATACCAGTCTTCTGACAGTGGGAGACTTTTCAGAATCTCGTCTGTCAGCGCTCCTGTCGCCTCTGAGTCCGAGGGACCAGTAGGCCATGGATACCACATTGGGACTGGGGTCATTTAAAAGGGCCAGGAGTTCCTTGAGCGTTTCGGGGTTGTGACTGAAAGCCAGGGCCTTTGTCAGCCAGTATCGATCCGCTATGTGAGGGCTCCTTAAAAGTTTTTCATAAGCCCATGTATCGGATATCTCCGCCCTTTTGTCCAGGATCTTTTTCAAGGCGGCTATCCGTTCCCGTGCGTTTTCCGATTCCAGCATTTCGTTCAGGGTTTTCCCGGGCATTTCTTTCTGATTTATGGGGGTGACGGCGATCAGCAAGGTCAGTCCCATGCAGAAACAGACGAAGGAAGCCAGGTAGGCCGAGGCTTCCGGTCCCAAAAAAAGGCCTGAAAAGGACCGAACCAGGAGAAACAGGAAAAGATATGCCATTGCCGGAAGCCCCGTCAGCAAAGAGAGAAAAACGCACTTTCTGAAAAAAACATACCGGTCCGTTTTTTTCGAAAATTCCTTTAAGCGAATGGACCCCGTGGCAAGGAAATCAGGGACGGTTGTGCTCACTTCGGTGTTTCCATGCTGTTGCAACTGAATTTTTTCCCCTTCTTTCATCAAGACGAGGTCAACCTGCGCGGTGTTCTCCACCGGGAGGTAATCGTTCTCAAGGAGTTTTTTTCCCAGGCTTTCTTTCAGGTCAACACGTTCTGTCCCGGTGATCAGGCAGGTCTTGAGTGTTTTCCGGTCCAGCGGTTTGAAGACTTCCGCCGGGTAGAAAGCATATCGATAATAAAAGCCATTAATCTCTCTCCCCGAAGTGCTGGTAAGGAGAAGATTGTCCCGCACGCTCATGAAGATATTGCCGTCCATCTGCCAGGCCCATAGAACGCCCAGAAGAAGGATCAGCAAGGGGTGGATGATGGCAAAAGCCAGGCCATGTTTCCGTGGCGTGGCCGGCATCAGCTTCCGGGTTGTCCAAAAGACAACAAGGGGAATGAAAAGAAAATAGGCGGAGGCAAAAGGAACGAAGCCGTGAAAGTTTATGAGCAGGAGGGCCAGGGACCAGGGAATGAGAAGAAACAACAAAAACCAGGCTTTTTCGGGGAAAGATCCGTATCCGGATCCAGGATATGCCCAATGCCGGCATGGATAACGCCGCGCCAAGGCTCAGGGTGAAAAAAAGTCCCCCGTAAAAGGCCGGACCGAAATCCCGCAGATGGTCCATGATGTGCTGATTGGGAATGGCCAGGTATCCTGCACTGCTGATGAGTTTCAATTGAGTGTAGAGTTTTTCATTGGAAAGATAGACCTGCGCCGTGGCGATGGTCTGTGCCACGATCAGGCCTGAAAGGACGCAGGGAGGGGATAGGCGTTTTGGCGGAGCAGGGAAAAACGGGTTTTTTTGTTAGAGTACAATGCGCGAGTATCCGGTTTTAGAGTTATGATAAGATATTAAATCATGTAGTAGGAATGCCTGTCCCGGGAGTTTTTTGAGTTGTACGTAGAGCCATTTTTTCCTATTATACGCAGAAAATCCCTTCGGGAAGGAAGGACAAAAAAGATGCAAAAGAAGGTCGATCTAAATAGTGACGTGGGGGAAAGTTTCGGGGTCTACAAAATCGGCTTTGATGAAGAAGTAATCCCGTTGATCAGTTCGGCCAATATCGCCTGCGGGTTTCATGCGGGTGATCCGTCCGTTATGAAAAGAACATTGGATATTGCCGGGAAGAACGGTGTCGGGTCGGGCGCCCATCCGGGATTACCGGATCTGGTGGGATTTGGTCGCAGAAAGATGGACGTCAGCCTTGAGGAAATCAAGGATTTTGTGATCTATCAGGTGGGGGCGCTTCAGGCCGTTGCCCGAAGCCAGGGTCTTACACTGCAACATGTAAAGCCTCACGGTGCGCTTTATAATATGGCGGTGGCGAATATCGATATCTGGGAGGCGTTCGCCCGGGTCCTCTCCCTTCTGGACAACAATCTGATCCTGGTTGCATTGGCTGGTCCGAATAGAAGGCAGCTTGAAGAGATGGCAGCCAGGCATTCCATCCGCATTGCGTTTGAGTTTTTTGCGGACAGGGCGTACAACCCGGATGGGTCCCTCGTGTCGCGAAGCACTCCGGGGGCGGTTCTGCACGATGACGGCGAGGTGGCTGACAGGATCGTGAAGCTGATTGGTGAAGGAAAGGTGACCGCCATAGACGGCAGCGACATTGACCTGAAAGCGGAAACCATCTGTGTTCACGGAGACAATCCGGAAGCCGTGGCGCTGGTGCGCAAGATTCGTGAGGCGGTTGCATCCGCCGGCATTGAAGTATGCCCCATGGGGTCATTTTTCTCTAAACCTGTAACTAGCTTTTAGCAATGAGCGCATTAGCGTAAAAATGGTGGCCGCTAAAATCTGTGAAGTCCTAACTTCTCTGGTGCATCAACAAAGAGAAGAGACAGTGCCATCCTAAATCGCGCGCCAAAAAAAAGCAAAATCAACAAATGCCGGAATTCCGTATCATGGGGGATCGCTCTCTGATTGCCTATTTTGGAGAGGTAATCGATCGGGCAGTCAATGACCGGGTCAGGAGGTTGTTTCTCCATCTCCATGACCATCCCATCAAAGGGATGCTGGAAGCTATTCCGGCCTACAGTTCCCTCGTATTTCTATTTGATCCCGCCCGGACGACCGTCGACATCCTTCGGGAAGAAATCCTGGAGAAGGTCCGGATGATTAGATAATGTAGAGATTCCGGGCCGTGAAACGGTGGAGATTCCGGTGGTCTATGGGGGGGGGTATGGGCCTGATCTGGAGTGGGTTGCCCGATACCATTCCATGCCGGAGGAAGAGGTTATCCGCCTGCACGCCAAAGACCTCTATCACGTATACATGATCGGTTTTACTCCGGGTTTCGCCTATATGGGAGAGCTTCCCGCCGTTCTTGTTACCCCTCGAAAAGAAACCCCTCGAACGGCTGTCCCACGCGGTTCGGTGGGCCTGGCGCAGGAACAGACAGGGATCTATCCTTCGGAGAGTCCCGGAGGGTGGCAGATCATCGGAAGAACCCCTTTGAAACTTTTCGATCCCGATAAAAGGCCCCCCACGCTTTTGCGGATGGGGGATCAAGTCCGGTTTTTTTCCATTTCCCCGGAGGATGCGGGACATTGGGAGTGGTAAATACCTTGGAAATTGTTTCTCCCGGTCCTTTGACGACCATTCAGGATCGGGGCCGTTTCGGTTTCGGACAATATGGCGTGCCGCCCAGCGGCGCCCTGGATTCTTTTTCCCTGAGGGTGGGCAATCTTCTCGCGGGAAACGAGGAAGAGGCAGCCTGTCTCGAAATTACGCTGATGGGTTTGGTCGTGCGGGCGCTGGAGGACCTGACGGTAGCGGTGACAGGGGCGGACCTCGACCCTCGGATCGATGGGGATGCTGTTGGGATGTGGCAATCCCTGGTGATGAAAAAGGGAGAACGTCTTTCTTTCAAAGGGCCGAAAAGCGGGTGCAGGGCCTACCTCGCTGTCGGGGGCGGGATAGAGGTTCCCCTAATCATGGGCAGCAGATCGACGAACCTGAGTGCACGGTTCGGCGGTCTTGAAGGGAGGCCTCTTCAAAGGGGAGACGTGTTGAAATGCGCTTCGCCCCATCTCCATTCAGGGGCAGCTGGACGGTTTCTCACCCCTGAATTTATCCCCAAATACCCATCAGATAGCGTGATAAGGATCTTGCCAGGGCCGCATGATGATCATTTTTCCGCGGACTCCTGGAACAAATTCCTTGCCGCACCTTACAAAGTTACGGGACACGCCGACAGGACCGGGATCAGGCTGGTGGGAACTTCCATCAACACAAAGGCGGGCCTGAGAGGATCGATTCTTTCAGAAGGGGTGGTCCCCGGCGCTATCCAGGTTCCGGGTGACGGCCAACCGATTATTATTCTGAATGAGACCGTAACGGGAGGATACAGGAAGATCGCCACGGTCATTTCCGCCGATCTTCCCCTGCTGGGACAGCTGAAACCCGGAGATAGGGTGCGTTTTGTAAAAATTTCGTTCGAGGAGGCCATTGCGGCATTGAGAAAAATGGAGGATATAATCGCCGGTTTGAAAGACTCAGGTGAAGACTCGGGAAGGGGACGGGAGAACTGAATCTGTGAGAGCGGCTCTTGTCCACGATCTGTTTGGTGGGTTTAGACTCGATGATCGGGGTTCTGGGCTTTTTACACAGAAAACAAAGGGAGGTTCGTGGTGAAGAGGCAGTAACGATCGCTGCGTCAAGAACAAGACTCCATGGCTTGAATTATGTTTGCCCCGATTGTTCGTAAGGGATGGTGTTTTTACGAAATGTGACTGCCTATAAAGGCGTGCAGAGATTTACGTCTGCCTGCGGAAAGGGAATGCTGATGACCGACGGATTAGGGCTAGACTTAAATGGAATATGGAACTTCCACGAAATCATGCTTTAAGGGATCAAAATCCTTTGTATTTCTGGTTGTGAGCTTCATTCTGTGATATTTGGCGAGAGCGGCCTGAAAGGCATCCGGAAGTTTCCAGCCGTATTCTTTTCTGAGCTTGGCTGACAGATCGGCGATTTCTTTATCGATTGACAGAAGTTCATATTGGTCCAAGAAAGCCTTGACCATTAGCTCATTTTCCTCTGTTATGCCCACAAGAATTTCGGCTCTTGTAATGACTGATATGGCCGTTTCACGAGGATCGAGCTCCTCAAGGAACTCGGTAGCGCTGGCAATTCCGTTGAGGTGATCAATCAATATGACGGAATCCAGCAATCTCTCGGTCATCTCAACTCCCATTCCGATCGAACCTCTGATTGGAACTTGAGGCCATCTCCTTTTGTCCAGATACCTCTTGTATTTTCCACAAGTTTTCGATAGCCTTGAGCCTCTTCAGCCTCTTTGAGCTTCTTGACGCCCCGCCTGATTACCTCTGCAACTGAAATGTTGAGAGCTGTGGCGTAACTTGTCAGCCACGTTTTGTCAGTTTCCGAAAGCGTTATGATAGTCCTCTTGTTGCCCACTGAGACCCCCTTGATGATATGAGTGACGTCTTTTCCTGCTCTGACCGGAGTGTATTCATCCGTCGGTCAAGGCAATCCTTCGGAAATCCAGGTAAAACCCCATCTGCGGGGAATACACCCAATGAAAAAGATTACACGAAAATATTATATTTGTTACTATAACACTCTTGTGCAAAAAATTCAAATGAACCACGCCGATTCAGCAATTCTGATTTTGAAGGAATATCTCTGCTGGTATTGCCGGTATACAGCGTTGGGTCGCGGCTGGAACCCACCACACAGACGGCGGATAAACCCACCACACAGACGGCGGATAAACCCACCGAACGGATGGTGGATAAACCCACCGAACGGATGGTGGACAAGACCCGCTCATACAGGTGACTCCGAGATAGGGCGATGGGGAGAAAGGGAGATGGGGGCGGGGCCTGTGAGAGAGGCTTATAGCCTCGCCAATCGGCGCTTGAAGCTGAATATAGGATGATATTGCTTCGAGACCGCAAAGCGTACCGAGGACAAAAACCGATCATAAAGGGAATACGGAAAGTGGGAAAGCTTGTTCAGCAGCAGGAAAGCCAAATCAGGAATAATTCACCGTCGACAAAATCCTTGAGACCCATATCAGCCAAAGAGGTCTGAATATGTTCCGGTTCTCGCTAAGTAAACGAATTCTCTATCTTCTTTCCAGATCAGCTTTCTGGAATTCAAACGCCGATTTTTTCAAACATTTCCTCAACAGTGTCCGCTGACTCAAGATCGCGACAATTGCTAATGTCATCTATTTTTTTGGAAGATTACTCCTTATTTGAAACACATTGTGCTCTATTTCGTTTTCATTGTAAATACAAAAGATAGTCGTTTCTGAGCAATCATACCTCTTTGATGGGGGTAGTCAAAAAACCAAATCAGGCGAGGCAATTAGAATTGCTGCATTGAGATCAGCAATTCTCATGATGAAGCCGGTTTTATCGCTAAAAGCTGCGCTCGTGGCACGCCTTCTACTCGGGATCAGAGGTTCAGCAGGGCATCAATGCGTTCCTTGTCGAATCCGACAACCACTTCGCCATCCACCACCAGGGCTGGCGCCGATCGAACGCCCAAGGCGAAAAGCTCGTCCCGAGCCTCTTCATCTATCATCAGATCCTTTCTTGAAAACGACACCCCTTTTCCGGTCAGATACTCTGCCAGTGCGGAACAGGGGCCTCAGAATGGTTGCGTATAGACCGTGATTTTATGATCTTTCATGGGATATCCTTTATTTTCATCTAAACTGTTTGTGCGGCTTTTTGTTTCCTGGCTTTTTGCAGTAAATCTTGTCGTTTAGCTTCCGCATCTTCGGAAATAAAGGGCTGTTCGTCGGTCATGAATTTTTTCATCCATTCCCGGCTTGTGGACCACTCGTAGGGTAGGTCGACGATGATTCCCGGACGTTCCGCCTCTTCCAGCAGCTTCAGTCCCGCTTTGAGGACACTACGCTGGTTTTCCGGGTCATGGGGCCTGCCCGCAGGGTTCCCCAGAGGATAGTTGAGAAAGATCTGCCTCGGGTTGCCGGCACTGGCGGCGATATCCCGCGCATTGGTAAAAGTAACCGTCGAAATGCCGCCTTCTTCCAGCACGCGGGCAACCAGACTCACGGTCTGGTGACAGATGGGTCAGACGGGCGTCAGCAAAGCCACATCCACGCTGTCTTCAAGGCACTGCCGGAGGATTTCCGGACCGTCCACCCGGGTGGTTTTGCGGTGGCTGTAGTTGGGCAGGGTCCGGTAGTAGTTTCTGCTCAAGCTTCCGAATACCTTTTCCTTCCAAAACTCCTTCATCCGTGTGACGGGAAAGAAGGCGTTGACGTCCTCCATATCCGTCTGGTAGCGATCGTGATCCTCACTCGTGGACAGAATACGTTCGGCGGGCCAGTCGCTGGGGGCGGTGAAGACCTCCATTTCATTGGTGCCCAGCATCCTGGGTTCTTCCAGAGGAAGGCCTCTCTCGTCCAACAGCAGGAACTGTGCCGTGGTCACCAGCGTCACCCGGCATTTCGAAAGAGGCTTCTTCAACCGAACGAACGGAATATCCTCATTGTGCGCGTAGTTGTAGGTCTTGTCATAGCCCTGACTACGGTAATATTCATGGGTCTTCTCGATATACTGGATATAGTCCATCATATACCTCTGCTTTATATGGATTGGATTTCCTCCAAGACACTGATGTCAGGTTTTCCGGCAAGAAGGCTTTTAATATTTCCAAAGAAGGCTTTGAAGTGGGGGGTCGAGGAATGCAGATCCAGGGCCGCCTTGTCCTTGTATCGTTCCATGAAGATAATTCCATTGGGGTTGGATGGATCCCGGTTCAATGTATAAGCGAGCGTCCCTTTTTCGTTGGCCACTTCCGCCATGAGTGTCTTGACGAGGTCAATGACTTCATTCACCTTCCCTTCTTTAATGCTTAATTTTGCAATGACTCCTAACATGTTGAAACCTCCCTTTTTACATATTGATCCGAAATCCGCATGCCCCTCCTCACAGTCGGAACAAACCCGGGCAGGCGCCTCTTTGAAGATGGCGTCTCCCGTCCCGTTCCGGGGTTGCGCTTTCAATTTCTTGAAAGCGCAACCGGTTCCCTGCCCGGCGCAACAATGCCCCGGCGTTCCAGCAGTGATCCGTCCTGGCTGTACAGATAAATCAACGCCTTGATGTAGTTGGCGATGGCCTGTACCTCACCGATTTTGCTAACTAAAAGATTCTTCTGAGCCTGGGCCACCAGAAGGCTGGTGGATTTTCCCACCCGCAGTTTCTCCGTTTCCACCCGCAGGGTTTCCTCGCTATACATGCGCGTGGTGGAGGACGCCTTGATCTGCTGCCTGGTGCGATTCACTTCAACATAGGCGGTTCGCACATCCAATTCCACCAGTTGCGAAAGGTTCCGGAGGGACTTTTCCGCTTGTTCCCGGCTTAACGCGGCCCGCTGGTGAAGGGATTTCGGGGCTCGATTGTAGATGGGATATTCAAACCGGACCCCCACAAAAGCGTCGTAAGAACCTCCCGTGACATTGGAGATGGATCGACCGAAGGAGTTCGCATACCCGCTCTTTCCCAGGCTCACGAATAGATCCAGCACCGGCAGCAGGCCGTTTTTGGTTTTGACCACCTCCAGTTCGTCTTGCATCAGTTTCAGCCGGGCCTCGTTTAACAGGGGGCGCATGCGCATGCCCATGTCCACATAGGATCGAACGTCATCCAGTTTGATTTCGGGAATGGTCGGCTGATAGATCAAATCCACATTCCGCAGCCACATATCCGGTCCCGGCGGATTGAGCAGACGCAAAATCCGCAACCGCATGGTTTCCCGGTCGCTCCGTGCGTTGATGAGTCCCTGCTCCTGGGCCGCCAGTTCCGTCTGAACCGCGGGGAGTTCCGATTTCGCCAGGCGGCCCACTTCGATGAGCGCCAGGGTTTCGTTTACCTGCTGACGGGCCACCTTCAGGGATTCCTCGAAAATCTCCACCTGGCGTTTTGTCAGAGCGTAGTCCCAAAAGGTCTCTTCCACCTGCGCCACCAGGGCCTGGGTAAAACCGCGCAACTCGTATTCCGACATGCGGGTCTCCAGACGGGCCTGCCGCAATCGCACCAGATTCACATCGCTGCCGTATCCTCTCAGGATGGCCTGATTGACGGTGAGGCCCAGTCGGCTCCAGTAAAAGGCATCCTGGTAGAGAGAGGAATCATTCATTTCGGTCGTCCCGTCGAGTGTGACGGTGGTGCCCGTGGGAAAATATTGTGCCAGGGAAATGATGCCAGCCCCTTCATCCCCCGTGAAGTCCTCGGTTGCGGATCCTGCTCTTGCCTGGCGTTCTCCCTCGGTACGGCCGCCTGAGATTTCCGCCGCGGCTTTCGGATCAAACACGGCCCTTTCCGTGTCCTCAAAGGTTTTGGTAATATCGGGGTTCAGCTTTTCCACAACCAGGGACGGGTTGTTTTCCAATGAAAGGAGAACGGCTTGGGTGGTGGTGATTTTGAGAGGTCCGGATGCCCGGGCGGCGCTTGAAGGCGGTTCGGGGAGTTCTTTTTCTATTTCGTCTCTTGCCATGGTCACGGTGGTATCGGCCGGCCGATTGGGACCGCCCACGGTCTGATCAATCCGTTTCTCCACAAAAGCGCAGGATGCAAGACCGAAGCAGCAAATCAGCATGACCAGAAGTCCGGGCAGGCGCGGCAAAAAAGGTGAGTCCGTCATGGTTTTCTTTACGAGGCCCTTTCCATGGGGATATTTTGGGTGACAACAGGACTTTTAAAAGGATACAATTTTCTTTTTTGGAAGAAATGGCATCACCCGATCGGAAACGGCAAATTGCGGGATGGTGCGTATTCTCCTAAACCTTGAAAGGATAGTATAGCATGAAAAGGGCCGGTCTGAAAATTTTTGTTTTGGTACTGCTACTGGGGGTTGCGGCAGGAGCAGGCTGGTTGATCTTTCGACAATTTCAGGATCATGAAAAGGGAAAGAAACCAGGCGATGCATTGCGATCATCGCCCGTGGAAGCGGCCTGGATCGAAACCGGTCCCATTGTGTTGAAGCGAACATTCAGCGGCACGCTGGAACCCCTGGCCGATTTCGTGGTGTCGCCGAAAGTTGGCGGACGCATTGAGGAGCTCCTGGTGGATATTTCGGACACCGTCACGCAGGGTCAGGTTGTCGGCGAACTGGACAACGCCGAATATGTTCAGGCGGTGAGGCAGGCGCAAGCGGATCTGGTGGTGGCAAAAGCGAATCTGGCCAAGGCGGGAAGCGATCTTGAAAACGCCGATCGTGAGTTTGAACGGACCCGGAAACTGCTCAAACGGGGCATCGCATCGGACTCCGAGTTCGATGCGCTCAAAGCGGATCAACTGGCCAAAAAAGCGCAACTTCAGGTTGCCCAAGCCCAGTTGACCAAAGCGGCATCATCGCTCGAAACCGCAAAAATCAGACTGGGATACACCCGGATCACGGCCAACTGGACCGGAGGCGACGATAATCGTCTGGTGGCCGAACGCTATTACGATGAGGGGCAGACCGTTGCGGCCAACCAGCCGTTGCTGTTGATTGTTAAATTGGACCCCATTTTGGGCGTGGTCTATGTCACCGAAAAAGATTACGCGCATCTGAGACCCGGACAGACCGTTTCCCTTACCACGGATGCCTATGAGGATGCCGCGTTTTTCGGCCGAATCGAGCGTATCGCCCCCGTTTTTCAAAAATCCACGCGCCAGGCCCGGGTGGAAATGATCATCGAAAATCCGGGACATCGACTTAAGCCGGGCATGTTCATGCGGGCCACGGTGGTGCTGAGGAAGGTGCTTGAAACCACCATTGTCCCGGAACAGGCGTTGACGACCCGCGATGGCCGACATGGGGTCTTTGTGGTGAGCAAGGATGGAAAATCGGTTGCCTGGCGTCCGGTGAAAGTGGGCATTCGAGAGGATGGCAGGGTGCAGGTGGAAGGCGAAGGGTTGTCCGGCCGGGTGGTCACCCTGGGGCAAGAGCTCTTAAAGAACGGTTCGGCCGTCTCGGTTCCCGTGGAAAAACGCGAAATTGAAACGGGCCCCGAGGAGGAGTCCATATCGTGAACCTTCCGGAAATCAGCGTTCGACGTCCCATCTTTACGACCATGGTGACCTTGATCATCGTCATCATCGGGGCCGTTTCACTGAGTCGGCTTCAGATCGACATGCTCCCCGATATCGAAATGCCGAGCCTTACCATCCGCACGGAATACGAGGGCGCCAGCCCCGAAGTGATGGAGCGGCTGGTAACCCAGATTATCGAAGAAATTGTCGCCACGGTGCCCGGCGTGGAAGAGATCATGTCCACATCGTCGGAGGGGAGCAGCAGCGTGCGCGTCAGCTTCGTTTGGGGAACCAAAATCGATGCCGCGGCCATTGACGTACAAGGCATGCTGGAAGATGAAATTAACGAACTCCCCGAGGATATCGTAAGACCCCGCGTTCGAAAGTTCGACATTGCCAGTTTTCCTGTGGTGATTTTAGGCATTTCCAGCAACCTGGACCCGGTGGAACTCACCGAGCTGATCGAAGTCCAGATCCGATACCGATTCGCCCGCATTCCGGGCGTCGCCCAGGTGGACGTTTGGGGGGGATTCAACCGCGAGGTTCGCATCGAGCTGGATCCCGATCGGGTGAAAGCCCTCGGGCTCTCCATGGATCATGTGCTTGCCGCCATTAAAGACGCGAACCTGGATCTTCCCACGGGCAAGATCGAACAGGGCCGGTACGAGGTGACCCTTCGCGCACCGGCCGAATTCACCAATCTGGATCAGATTCGGGATACGGTCATTGTTAAGCGGGATGGGGCCGCGGTAACGCTCGATCAGATTGCGGACGTCAAGGACACCTACGAAAAGTTGACGCGCATAACCCGGGTCAACGGCCGGCAGGGGATCCGGGTGGCCATTCGCAAACAGGCCAATGCCAACACGGTGGAAGTGGCCAAACGGGTGCTGGAGGAAATCAAGGCCGCCAACGAAGCCTTCCCCCAGATTCACATCGTTCCGGTGATTAATCAGGGGAATTTCATCGAACGGTCCATCAAGAACGTGGCCCGGTCGGTGCTCTACGGCGGTGGCCTGGCGATTCTGGTGCTGCTTTTCTTTCTGCGCAACCTCAGAAGCACCGTCGTTATTTCCCTCTCCATTCCCATCTCCATCGTCGCCACCTTCGGGCTCATGTACTTTGGAGGGTTTACGATCAACCTCATGACCCTGGGTGGATTGGCATTGGGGGTCGGCATGATGGTGGACAGCTCCATTGTTGTCCTTGAAAATATTTTCCGCCGCGGCTGCGAGAGCAGCGAGACGCCAGGCGTTTCAGCGGTAAAAGGGACGCAGGAGGTGGGAAACGCCATCGTGGCGAGCACCATCACGACGCTGGTGATTTTCCTGCCGCTGGTATTCGTTCAAGGGGTAACCGGAATCCTCTTTAAGGAACTGGCCTATGTGATCATCTTTTCCCTCATCTGTTCCCTGGCCGTTTCCCTTACCCTGGTGCCCATGCTGGCATCGCGATTGCTCAAAACCACCCTTGGGCTTCAGAAAAAGAGAAAAGCCTGGATCGAAAGATTGATAACCTTCTCCAACGCTTATTTCCTGGCTATGGACAACGCATATCAGAGACTGCTGGGAACGGTTTTGCGCCACCGATTGGTCACGGTCTTTGTGGCCGCCGCCCTGCTGGGCGCAAGCCTGCTGCTGTTGCCTTTGATCGGGAGCGAATTTATTCCCCCCAGCGATGAGGGGGAAGTGCGGGTCAGCGGGAAAATGGAAATCGGCACCCGGCTGGAACTGGTGGATCAACAGACCCGAAAGATGGAAGACATCGTCTACCCGGCCGTTCCTGAAGCGGTGGCGTCAGTGGTCAGTGTGGGGGCTTCCGGCTGGCGACCCGATTCAGGGGCGGAAGGGCAGATCATTTTGAGCCTGGTGCCGGCAGGGCGGAGGGAACGCTCCAATGTTGAAATCGCAGGCGACCTGCGCCGTCGCTTGAAGGATCAAATTCCGGGCATGGAGATCCGTGTCCGCGCGCCGCAGGGACAGTTTTTGCTGGAACGGATCCTGGGCGGCGAGGAAGGGCTGACCATCGAGATTCGGGGATTCGATCTGGAGGTCCTGGGCGCCCTGGTCCGAAAGGCATTGGCGGAGATTAAGGATGTCCCGGGGATTACGGATATTCAGACCAGTCTTGTGGCGGGGGTCCCCCAGGAGGAAATCCGCGTGGACCGGAGCAAGATTGCCGATCTGGGTCTCACCGTGCGAGACGTGACCCAGCTCCTGGAAACGGCGGTGGCCGGTTCCAAAGCAGGCGAGTACCGAACAGGCGGGAATTCCTATCGCATTTTGGTGCAGCTGAAAGATGCGGAAAAACGGTCCATGGACGAAATCCTCAGTCTCACATTGGCTACCGGTTCCGGCGAACAGGTGTCCCTCCGCAACCTCGTGGTTGCCGAACCGGGACGCGGTCCCCTTTTGATTGATCGGAAGGATCAACAACGAATGTTCACGGTCCAGGCCAATGTGGTCGACCGGGACGCGGGTTCCGTGGCCCGGGAGGTGCAGGCCCGATTGAACCGGATCCCCCGTCCCATGGGATACGACCTCATGGTGGCCGGTAATTTCGAAGAGCAGCAGAAGGCCTTTCGGGAGTTGGCCGTTTCCATCATGCTGGCTCTGCTTCTGGTGTACATGGTGCTTGCCTGCCAATATGAGTCCCTCAGGGATCCCCTGGTGGTCATGTTTTCCGTGCCCCTGGCGGCGGTGGGGGTGTTGGTGACGCTGTTTGTTACAAAGACGACCCTGAACGTTCAGTCCTATATCGGGTGCATCATGCTGGGGGGGATCGTGGTCAACAACGCGGTACTTCTGGTGGATCAGGCCGGGCAACTGGTTCGCACCGGCATGAGCACGCGCAATGCGCTGATTGAGGCGGGACGCCGGCGGCTGCGGCCCATTCTCATGACGACGCTTACGACCATCCTGGGTCTCTTGCCTCTGGCACTTGGGATCGGTGAAGGGGCCGACGCCCAGGCCCCTCTGGCCCGTGCGGTTGTGGGTGGCCTTACGGGATCGACGTTGATCACCCTGGTCCTTATTCCGGCGGTCTATTCCTTGTTCCATCCGGAGAAAAAAGCGGATAAGGAAGAATAGGAATATGAACCAACCGAAATCGAACATCGTATTGATCGGTATGCCGGGATCGGGGAAGAGTACCGTCGGCATTGTATTGGCGAAGCTTTGTCTACGCGATTTTCTTGATACGGATGTGCTTATCCAATCCCGGGAAGGGACGAAACTCCAGGATATCATCGATTCCCGAGGACATTCCGCTTTAAGAAAAATTGAAGAGCAGGTAATTCTATCCCTTTCCCTGAAGAATCATGTCATTGCCACGGGTGGCAGCGCGATCTATAGTGATTCCGCGATGGTTCACTTGAAACAAAATGGATGGATCGTTTTTTTAGATGTGAGTCTGGAAATCCTGGAAGCAAGAATCGGGGATTACAGCGCAAGAGGGATAGCCAAGCGCCCTGATCAGACCATCATGGACCTCTTCGAAGAACGTGGAAAATTGTATCGCAAGTATGCCGATTACACGATCCAATGCGATCACTTATCACAAGACGAGGTGTCCGCGGCAATCGGCTGTGAGCCGGCGGCGGTATGAAGACCTCGTGGCTCCATTCCCGCCATGGGTTTTGAATAAGATGCGGGCACACCTTGTTGCAACCCGAAAACCGCTCAAAAGGTCATTTCTTTCGGGAAAATATTCCGTAGAGAACCATCCCCGCCGCCAGGGTGACAGCCGCCGGCAGCGCCCGCCAGGGATCTCCGATCAGTGAGAATGTGATGATCCAGGCATTGGACGCGATGAACAGGAGCGGGGCCAATGGATAGAAAGGCGTGCGAAAGGAGGCGGGCGGTCCCAGACGATGTCTCAGGACCATGAGTCCCAAAACGCTCATGGCTGAAAAGAGCGACAGGGTAAAACCGATGTAGAACAGGAGCGCCTCAAAGGATGCCGTGACGATCATCAGACCCGCAATGCCTGCCTGCAGCCAGACCGCGTTGGCCGGGACGCCGGAACGGGACCGCACCCTGCCCAGGGCTTTGAAAAACAGGTCGTCTTCGGCCATGGCAAAATACACCCGCGGACCGGTGAGCATCATGGCGCCCAGGCTGGAAAGCAGGCACATGGCCACCAGAATGCTGAAGAGGCCGGCCGCGCCCGGTCCGAAAAGGGCTTGGGCGGCAATGGCGCCGATTTCCTTTGCTCCACTCAACTCAGCCGGCGAGGCGGCCGTTAGATAGGCGACGTTCACCAGAAGATAGAGCAGCACCACCAGGCCTGTGCCGGCCGACAGGGCAAGGGGGATGTTGCGGCGAGGCTCCCTGATTTCGCCTCCGAGATAGGTGGCTGCATTGAAGCCGCTGTAGGCAAAGGAGATGAACACCAGGGCCGTGGCCATTCTTTCGGCCGTCGCCCCCGAGAGATGCAATTCTTTGGAGAATAATCCCCCCTCGTTTTGGTGAAGCAGTCCGGCGATGATCAGGGCGGTCAGGATGAAGACTTTTAAGACCGTCAGGAAATTCTGCGCCTTTATGCCCACCGTCAGGCTGGCCGCATGCAGTCCGGTCATGGCCAGGAGGAGCAGCAAGGCGATGGCGGTTTCACCGGAAAAGACCCAGTTCCAGGGTCCCAGTTCAAACGACCAGACCGGCGGGGCGGGAAACAGTCGAAGAAGGTAGGCCGCGGCGGCAACCGCGGCCGCGGCGATGGGAGCGGAAAAGCCTACGACCAAAGAAATCCAGCCGGAAAGAAACCCCCACGGAGGTCCGAAACTTTCCTTCAGGAAGACATATTCACCGCCGGCGCGGGGGAACCGGGCGCCCAATTCCGCATAGGACAAGGCCCCGGTCAACGCAATGACCCCGCCTCCCAGCCAGCAGGCCAAAAGGAGAGCCGGCCGGCCCACCTGGGCCAGAATGTAGCCGCTGGTGGTGAAGATGCCCGTTCCCACCATGTTGGCCACAATGATAAGGGTTGCGGATCCGGGACCCAGGATGCGTCTGAGCCCGGCTGTTTGCCCTTCTACCGGCATTGCCAGGTCTCCTGGATGGTCAGGCAGGGCCCCAGATAAATGAGCCCCAGAAATTTTTCCTTCTCGTCTTTGGCGGCCTGTACAAGGTCTTTCAGGGTTGTGCGACGGACCCGTTCGCTATTCACATATCCCGCCTTGTATACCAGGAAGGCGGGTGTTTCGGGCGGATAATAATTCAAGAAGAGCGCTGAAAGATTTTCCACCTCCTTCAGCCCCATGAAAATACACAGGGTTTGTCCTTTTTCAGCCAGGGCTTTGACCATGGCGGGATTCTCTTTGAGCCCTCCCGGAGTGGCCAGCACCACGGCCCCATTGCAGCCCACATCGGTTCCCATCAGGGCGTTTGAGACGTTAAAAGAACTCAGTCCCGGAACGATCAAGAATCTGTCGCGGTCGAATATTTCCTGAATCCACCTGGATCCGCTCCAGATGGTGGGATCGCCGTATTCAAGAATCCCCACGGTTTTTCCCTCCTTGAGGGCGCCTTTTATGACCGAGGCCGCATGGGCGCGCTTCTTTTCCATGAGAGATTTCAGCTCCGACGGCGAAAGTTGTGGGTTCTTTTTCTTCAAGACCGGTGGCGCAAAGGTGTAGAGATCGAGAAGCACGGGCTTATGGTTCATGTACTTGGCGAAACGCTTTTGAATATCAGGAGGGCAAACAAAGACATCCGCCGCGGCCATTTGGGAGATGGCCTCCAGTGTAATCAGATTCGTGTCTCCACAGCCAACTCCGATGATGGCGATTCGAGGATCTTTCCCGAGGGAGATGACTTCGATCTTGTTAAAGGCCTTCACTTCCCGGTTCGCCATGAGATCGTCAGGGGCGGCGAGGATAAAGGCTCCGCCCTGTTTCGGGGGAGCGCCGTTGACATGGTCGGCAACCATCAGGCGATCACCGGACGGATCCAGAAAGATCTCCCCGTAAGAAAACAGCGCCCGATAACCATCGGGCGCCGACACCAGAAACACCTGCTTTAAGTCAGCCGGAATGTCCATATCGCCCAGGATATCCTTTAGGGAAGCGCCTCCCAGTGTTTCCATGCCGTGATATCCATCGCCTTCTCCCACGCGCTTCACTTTTATCGTTCCTTTTGGGTAAGCCGTGAGATTCCGGATGGTCTTGGGCGACTTGACCGCTCCTCCAATCGTGAATTCGGGCGAAAAAAGCTCTTTCTTCTTTTCTTTGGGCATGTCGGGACGTAAGTCAACCACCTCAATGTTCGTGATGTTTTCCAGCGAGCGGTCCGCGTATCCGTCGCTGGCCACCACCAGCTTCGGGAATCCGATCTTGCGGTGAAGCTGATTCAATCGAGGTTCGTATACCTCCGGCGCGTGGCATTTGCCGCAATCCCGCCTTGGCATGATGGGTCGTGCCGAGTCGGCCACGAGGATACGGCCCGGATTCCTGTAAAATATCTCTCCCCACGATAAAACGACCTGTTGCCCGTCCCTGTTGCTCACGACGACGGCAAGGTCCACCGGTTTCGGAAAATCCGTTTCCTCTTTCTGAATGGATGCCAGTTCCAGGAGGTTGCTTAAAGGGACGCCCCGGTAACGAAATACGCCTCGATACCGGCCGTCTTCAAAGATCCCGTTGAGTTGGGCCTCAACGGATTGTTGGGCCGCGAGATCTTGCGGGGTCAGGTTCAGCGGTTGTTTTACCAGACCCGTGATGCTCAATCCCTGCTCCGCTTCCACCCACGCCGGCACGAATAAGAATAAGATGATCATTAGAACAAGGCATTTCATTTTTTTCATGTGGTGAGTCTCCCCGTTTGTGATTTTGTGTGATGGACCAAGCCTTGAAAGTTCCTGGATTCCTTGCTAAAAGGTGACTTGGAGGTTGGCGAAGAGTGTCCTTCCTTCCCGGGGGTAGCCGTAGGAAAGGGAATAATCCTTGTCAAACAGATTTTTAACGCCCCCCTCCACGGTCAAGTTCTCCGTGACGGTTCCGATGGCCTTCAGATCCATGGTCATAAATCCGTCCAGGGTTTTCCACTCGGAGGTGTCGTAGTCCTGGTACCAGCGTTTGGAATACCATTCCAGCTTTCCGAAAAAAGACAGCCATTCGGTCAATTCATAGCAATCACTGATATAGACTTTGTGTTCCGGGGTATCCGCGATGTGATCGCTGGTTCTGTCGGGGGAGTTGTTTTCCGCGTTCAAATAGGTGTAGCTCAGCTCAAACATGTTTTTTCTGAAAAATTGCGACCTGAAGGTCAATTCCAACCCACTGAAAGTGGCCTTTCCCACATTTTGGTACTGGCTCACGTCCTGTTGAACCTCCTTGTTTACAATGAGATTGGTGATGTCTGAGTAAAAGAAATTGAGGCCGACAAAATTCTTTCCGGGCAGAGGTTTTTCCGCCCCCACTTCATAGTTGATCGCCTCCTCCGTTTGAAGGTTGGGATTGGGGAGGTTTCTTCCCAGGTATCCTGAATAAAGTTCCTTCAGGGTGGGAAAGCGGGACTTACTTCCCACGGATGCGTGGAGGCCCAGATCCCGCCAGCAGTTCCAGTACAAACCGCCCTGGGGGTTGAAGGCGGTGTCGTCGTCGCGCAGTTCCGCGCCGTTTGCGTACTTGGGTTTTTGAACGTCATAGGCCACCCCTGCAACCAGCGACAGATTATCGAGAATTTTGAAATCATCCTCCAATCCGTAGGAGAATACCTCGGATTCATATCTCTCCCAGGGATCGCCGGTGTCGTCCTGCTCCGTGTGAACATCATCCCTGTAATGAAAGGAGAAACTCGTCGTATTCATGGGGATGTAATTGGACCGGACGGTTAGGGAGGCGCCGTTGGTGTGGTCGTCATAGGTGCTGTGAAAGGCATATTTTTTGGTTTGGGTGGAATAGTCCAGGTTGTCATAGGAATCGAGCACGTTATAGTAGGTGTCCCTGTAAAGCCTGACCTTGGTGGATAGTTTATTCGTGATCTCCGAGTCTCCGATGAAATAATAGGTGGTCTTGTTCCATTCGGTGAATCGCCAGTACTTTGGTCTGTCCGCATAGACGTCGGGAGGAAGGCCCCATTCACTTTGAATGGTATTGATCCCAACGGCGTACTCGTGACCCTCGAAAGGGGTAAAGCCGACTTTCAATCCGGCGGTCTTTTCATTGATATCGGAATTCACGCGCGTTCCGTCCCCCTGGGTCGGGGTGGGGGTGAAATTGTCGCTCATGGGATATCCATTGGAATTGAGGAAGGACCCGTCGGCCGTGAAATAGAATATGTCCAGTTTCGAGCCCACGTGGAGGCTGCTGTCCACCGTGCCGTTTTGCCGCGTGCCCATGCGAAAATCCACATCCACCGGTTTATAAGGCTTTTTGGAGAGAATATTCACCACGCCGCCCATGGTATTGGGGCCGTAGAGAACGGAGCTGTTGCCTTTCGTCAGGACTATGCGGGAGATGCTGGCCGTGGGCAGTTTGCCCGTATCCACATAACCGTCATAGGGGACGTAAATGGGGATGCCGTCGTAAAAAATTGGGACATATCGCTGGTTGAACCCTCGCACCGTGAACATGCTTTCATTTCTGGTCCCGATGGTAAGGAATACTCCGGGGAGGGTATCCAGTGCCTCGGATACATTCGTGGAGGTGGTCAGATCGATCCTTTCCTCGCTGACAATATCCGTGGTGGCGATCTTGTCCACCGCGCTCCCTTCTCCGGTAACGACGACTTCTCCCAAGGAAAACACCTTGCCGGTTTCAGGGATGGGCGCCTCCGATTCCTCCTGTGCCCAGGCCGCGCCGGGAAGCATGAAGGCCATGAACATCAAGAACAGAAAATTCCTTTTTGTTTCGCTTTTTTGCCTCTTCTTTTTCATTCCTTTCCTCCTTTTGTTATGTTTGATTCATTGAAGTTTTGCGATTTCCAAGTCATCGCGGCATAGATTCCGATCCCCACAATCATTATGGGAAAGAGGGCAAAAACAAAAACCTTGACCGGATTTCTGCTGATGGTCAGCACAACTCCCGGTTTTCGGATGTTGCCCTTCTTATTTTCCGCCCCCTTCGGGGGCGTAAAACGTTTCAGGGTTACCTGGATATCCTTGTGGGTCAGAGGGCTTAGAGAGTAAATCCGAGCGGTTGCGACCCGATTACCCTCTCGCGTCAGGACCGCCTCCAAAAAATTCATCCGGGGATGGTATTGGTCGGGCCCCAGTTGCCTGATCGGTTTTTTCAGCACTTCCGGATCATCCACGAAATGCACATTCGTCGCGGTCAGGGCGTACCCATCGGGCAGGGAAACTGTTTGGCCTTGATTCAGCTTTACATTTTCATACCGGTAACCCAGCAGAAAGCTGCCAAAATGTCCCAATGCCACCAGACCGAAGATTACGTGAATGATCAGCATGACTATTTTGGACCTGATCAGCCTGTTCCGAAGAATTCCGACCATCCGGGTCCATGAGCAGAAGACCAGGTTGACTCCCAACACGAACATGAAAAGGCAAAGCCCTGAAAACCAGATTTTCAGTATTGGAGAAAGCGCTTCCGGTGCTTTAAACCATGCGGGCGCCAGGGTTTTGTTCATCATTTTGAACCCGGAAAGATAGGTGTCCGATCCGGCAAGAAAAATGCCCCACGTAAACCACAGGATCAAAAGGACCAGTATGGCCGCGGTCAGCTTCATGGATGAGAGTCGATCTGAAACGGGTTTCATATCAGCAATCCTTTGCTGACCCTGATTGCCAGCATCAGCAGGACGGCCGCCAGACCCGCAACCGACCGGACGTTATCTGAAAAGCGAAGTTTTCCGGGAATATGGAAGGCGACCATGAGAGAAAGGATAATCAAGGCAGACTGGAAGAAAGTGCCGCTCCAGTGCCAGAAGTCCCCCCAGCCCATCTGGCACCAGATCATGCCGGCGTATTCCGAACACAGAAAAAGGACCGTGGTCAGCAACAGGTAGTTCCTTCCCTGTCGAAAAATGTCCTTTTCCAAAGCGCCATGATTTCTGTTGAATCGGTAGCGGAAGAAATGGGCCGCGCTGAACAGGCCTGCACCCAGCGCCAAATTCCGCAACCCATGAAACATTACGACCCACGCAAAGGTGTCGTCCGAACGATAAAAGGAAGGTCCTTTCGGAAAGAAGAAGGTGATCGTTAAAAGAAACAATACTTCGATCCATACCCACGACAATACATCCCACCTGTTGGTTTCCCGTGAAGGATGAAGAATGCCCAGACTCCCCAAGACAAAAGCGGATGTCATCAGCCCTTCAAAAAGGCCGAAAACAGGAAGATGGCGGGAAGAAAGGGTCAGTAACACAAGAATTGCGGCATTCACAATAACAGCGGATAGAGAAAAACTCAGGCTCAGACGATTCCACCTGAAGAGATGGGCGAATAGGCCTAACGCGTAAAGGCAAACAGCGATTGTATATCCCGCCTGTATGCATTGTTCCATTTTTTATGGACTCCGTGTGTGAAATGGTTCCGGTAAAAGGTCCGTCCACAAAGGCTCGACCTGTTTCGGAACCTTATTGATATGCTGTCCTCAAAAGTCTAAAGTGGAATATTCTATCGTAGAATATATGTCAATAGTTTTTTGTCGGTTATTCAAATTTCAGCTCCTTTGGCCTGACTGGAATTTAAATGGATTTCCGTACGGACCATATCTGATTTGATGTATTCATTCCTGGCGTATTTGTGGATGGGAGGGGATTGACTTTCGGTGATGTTGATGATTAGCTATTTAGACTATTCGTGTGAAAGGAGGGGTATGTATGCCCCAGTTTGATAATGATACTATTAATCCGGAAATGACCGTACTGGATATCGTTTCTCGCTACCGAAAAACGGAAGCGGTCTTCAAAAGCTACGATGAACAGGCCGGCGAGTGCATCTGTTGCCAGGCATTGTTTGAACCCCTGCGGAATGTGGCGGAGAAATACGGTCTGGACCTTCAAAAGCTTTTGGTGGATTTGGAATCCGTGCTTTGATTTGAAACACTCAAAGGCCTAATGAAAAAAGCATGATTATTCGGGTAAGGCGTCTTTGGAAGATTCTATGGATTTGAGGCCTTCCTCCCGCAATTTCTGCGCATCCGCAAGAAGTCTGTAGGCCACATAATATTTGTTGATGTTGATGACGTACTGGACCGTCTCCTGCCCGATCTTTTCAGCGGCAACGGCCTCTACATTTGAAAACCATCTGTTGGGGTCGTAGCCCCTCTCTTTTGCTATTTTGCGCATTTCATTGATTTTGGCGGGGCCCGCATTGTAGGCCGCCCAGGCAAAGTTGATTCTTGCGGCTTCTTCTATCTCCGGACTGTCAAAATATCTTTCCCGAAGAAAATCGAGATATTTTGCTCCCGCATGGATGTTGTTGGCGACAAGTTCAATGTTGTCAACATCCACCCACTTATCCGATGCCGTGCTCGGCAGGACCTGCATGACGCCTATGGCTCCCTGCGGGCTTCTCTTTTTCTGATTGAGCTGAGATTCCTGATATCCCTGGGCCGCAAGGGCCAGGGCGTCAAAACCATACATCTTCCCATATCTTTTGAATATGGAGACCAGCCTGTCAAATCGCTCCTGTTCTTCTTTTTCCAGTGGGTTGGTGATCCATTTCGAATCTTTGAAATAGCGCTTGAAAAGGATGTTTCCCAGCAGACTTCCTTTCTTGTTCTCCTTCATATAGGCGTCCAAACTGGCCAGAAGTTCCGGGTTATTCTTGCGTACGGCCCACCCTATTTGGCCGCCGGTATTTATCGCCAGATCTTTTCGGACGACAATATCTTTCAATACGCCCGCCCAAGCCTCTGCCGTGTGTTCTTCACTGACCGTGATTTTCAGGATATCCGCATTCACGAGATCAAGGATGTCTTCCGCGACGAGGTTGTTTTCATCCACCATAATCCGAATGGGCTTTTTGCCTTCCTTTATGAGCTTGTTCGCTCAGCTCTCTCAGATGTTGCAGGTAAGTGGTTCCTTTTTCCACATAAACTAATCGTCCCGACAGGTCAGCGAGAGTTTGAATATCGTTGACCGATTTATTCAGGATCACTACTTCTTTCACATTAGGAAGATAGGGTCTGGTAAAGGCCACCACTTTTTCCCGCTGAGGGGTAATGGTAAGCCCGGCCGCCGCGATATCCCCGCGTCCGTCAACAAGATACTGCAGGATTTTACTGAAGGGTACGGGAATAAACACGATCCGGATTCGATCCGTCAGTTTTTTCGCATCTCTGTTCAGAAAGGAATCGTAGGCGTTCAGCATTTCGTATTCAAATCCTTTCGGGCTGCCCTTGTCGAAAAAGAAATTGGTCTTGCTGTAGCTTACGAGGGCCCTGATCGTTTTTCGCTCTCTGATTTTCTCCAGGTCGCCTGTAAACGGCTTGTCCAGTCGTGAGAGAAGGGCCGTGGGGCCCGGGGCTTTTTCCTGGCTGCCGCGGGCATGACAGAAATCATGATCGAGCAGGAAGGCGGAAACGACAAGAAAGATCAGAAGGAATTTTCTCATATTCAAAAAGCGTTGAAGCATGATTTCTCCGGAAAATAAAGAACGCTATCTGCCTGATTATTTTATGGATGTATCCAGCATTTTCAGGGAATCTTCGCACAGGTCTCCGACTTTTCGTCTCATGAGCCCGCGGTTCATGTAAATCGGGATTTCGGAGCCGTCCTCCTGAAGTCTTTTTAACTCCGGTACTGTTTCATTGGCGCCGACAAGGCCGGCAACCCATGCTGCCAGCCCTCTTACCATAGGGTCTTGAGATTGCAGAAAGCCCGGTAGGTGGGGGCCTGCATCGGCGGTTAACCCTGGTTCCGCCTGGGCGAGCCTCCCGATGCCCCACAGTACGCCCCTCTGCATGGACGGGGTTTCCTGGAAATTTCCGGTTTCAAAACTGTAGCTGAGGAGGATATGGGCATATTCAACGGCCAGTCCGTGATGAAGGGAAAGAATTTCTCCGAGGGCCTCGGCCGACCCCCACCCGATCCCCCCCGATTCATCGTTGAGGTTCCACATGAGCCTGCGGATAATTACCCTGGCGGATTCCATGTCTTCCGCGGCCAGCCTTGCCACCGTTTCTCCCATGAGGGTCACGGCCCGCCATTTAAGGGTTTCGTCGTTGCTGCAGAGAAATGAAAAAAGGGGTGTGATAATGCCGCGAAGAGAGAACCGGGACGATTCCCGGACCATCTGTTCAACATCCGGCAGGCGAAGAAGGCGCAAGACTTCCTCTTTGAGGGCGCGCCCCCGGATTACGGGATGTGGGTTTCCAGCCATTTCTCCATATCCGCCAGCACCTCGTGACGCTCCGGTTCGTTGATGATCTCGTGGTAGAGGTGGTCATAGATTTTGATTGTTTTGTCAGGGGAACCGACCTTGTCGTATAACATCCGGGCGCCGGCAGGATCCACCAGCTTATCATCTCCTCCCTGCAGAATAAGAATAGGCAGGGTGATCCTATCCGCTTCAGAGGAGATTCGCTGCATGGCCTTGAGCAATTCCGCGGCCAGACGGGCCGTGGTTTTTCCCGAATAGACGAGAGGATCATCGATGTAGGCCTGTACGACCGCCGGATCTCTGGAAACATGAGATGCATCCAGTTGAATCAACCCGAATTTGGGCATCATTATGGAAAGCACCTTGCCGGCAAAAATGACCCCGGAGGAAATATTTTCGGGTATTTTGACGCCCGGTCCCGAAAGGATGGCTCCCTTCAGTTCTTCCTGGAAATCGAGAAGAAAAATCGAACCGATGAGGCCACCCATGCTGTGTCCGAACAGGAAAACGGGTTTCCCGGGTTGCCAGGTCCGGATCATCCCGAGGTAGGTCTTCAGATTCCTGATGAACTCGTCAAAGGTCTTGATGAATACCCGGCATCCGTCGGATTTGCCGTGTCCCGGATGGTCGATTCCATAAACGGCATACCCCTTCGGGACGAAATGACGGACGAGGTTTCCATACCTGCCACAGTGATCCGCCAGCCCGTGAACGATGAGCAGGCTTCCCTTGATTTCTCCTTCCGGAAGCCAGCACTGGTGGTAAACGCCGGCGTTTCCTGCCCCTTTGAATGTCCCTTCTTGATGGATAATGGCGCTATCTCCTTTTCCGAGAGAGTTCCCGTGCGGAGCTCAACAAGGATCCGTACGTTCCAATTTTCCCGGGGCGTTTCCCCGCGGATACCGGAGGCTTTCTTCATCGGATTTGTAAACGATGAGATTTGCGCAGTCAAGGGAATTATAGGATCGAAAACAATCGCGTCGAACATTAAGCATGGCGGTATGTGCTTGACTCCGTCCTTTTCAGCGGATAGTTTGCACTCTTGGTTGAACGCCCGAATAGGCTGAACTTATGATGGAAATCATCAAGGAGGAAGGAAAGATGAAGGTGAATAAGATAGATCATATTTGTATTGCCGTGAAAGATCTCGAGGCCGCCAGAAAGGTCTGGGAGCCTCTCCTTGGAAGGACGAAACCGGATGATGTCTACATGGATGAGCCCGAGAAGATTCATGTGGCAAGATATTATGTTGGAGAAGTTGGTTTCGAACTGATGGAATCAACGGCAGCCGGACGGGGATGTTGCCCGCTATATCGACAAAAACGGCGAGGGCGTCATGCTCATCAGCTTTCATGTAGACAACACCAGAGAAGCCGTCAAGGAAATGCAGGAAAAGGGCTATCCCTTTATTCCCGCCGCCGATGGGGAAATCGCCAGGCCTTTCAGGGATTGTGAATTTGCTTTTATCCATCCCGAGAAGCTCAATGGCGTCTTGACGGAACTTATCGACTGAAAGCGCGATCGTTGAGTGAGAACGGATTTCCTTGACTAATATCATCCGGTTCTTAACTTTTGCCGTATCTTCTTCCTTTTGGATTTTCAGGAGTTTTCAGGAGGGAAACCAAAGGATTGTGTCAATTCGCCGAAATTTTTCAGGTTTTTCACAGGAGAGGTTGAAGGAGGTCCGGGAAATGGGAAACTGGTTTAAAACAACCCTTCTTCTGGGGGCCATGACGGCCCTCATCGTTTTTATCGGAGGGCTTTTCGGGGGGAGACAGGGAATGGTACTGGCCTTTTTCATTGCCATGGCCATGAACTTTTTCAGCTACTGGTTTTCCGACAAGATTGTCCTCAAGATGTATCGGGCACGCGAGGTGAGTCCACAGGAGTTTCCCGGTCTTTATCATGCCGTTGAGCAGCTTGCTCGAACCGCCGACCTTCCCATGCCGAAAGTTTATATCATTCCCGAAGAGTCCCCCAATGCCTTTGCCACCGGAAGAAACCCGGAACATGCCGTTATTGCGGTTACGGAAGGACTTTTGAGAACCATGAACAATGAGGAGGCCACCGGCGTTCTGGCCCATGAGATGTCCCACATCAGGAATCGGGATATCCTCATTGGTTCTATTGCGGCAACCATGGCCGGGGCTATCATGATTCTGGCTTCCATGGCCCGGTGGAGCGCCATTTTCGGGGGAGGTTCCCGGGATAACGAGGGGGGAGGCATGGGGGCCGTGGGCCTTATCGCCATGTCTATTCTTGCTCCCATCGGCGCCATGATTATTCAGATGGCCATATCGAGATCCAGGGAGTATCTGGCCGATTCAACGGGCGCAAAGCTCGCGGGCAACCCCGAAGGGCTCGCCGAGGCCCTTGAAAAACTGGGCTCTTATTCTCGCAAAGTGCCCATGCACGCCAACCCGTCGACGGCTCATATGTTTATCGTAAATCCGCTTTCAGGGGGGAGCCTCATGAACCTGTTTTCGACCCATCCACCCCTTGAAGACAGGATCGCCAGGCTCAGAGGAACACGCGGAGAAATGCCGCCTCCGGTGGAAAAGGAAACGGATGCGGGCAGG
The DNA here is from genome assembly GCA_963830155.1 of uncultured delta proteobacterium. Taxonomy (GTDB): domain Bacteria; phylum Desulfobacterota; class DSM-4660; order Desulfatiglandales; family Desulfatiglandaceae; genus CAWHLE01. The sequence goes on from CAWHLE010000011.1 coordinate 404,728, forward strand.
AAGCAGGCGGAGGCCATGTGGAATCATCTGTCAGGGGGAAAAAAATAAGCCGGCGAATAGTGGAGAGGAACTGCGGGACAGGGTGTCATGCATGTGCACGACATAGGAGGGCCGTTGCTCGTTTTTCCAGCGGGGATATCCTCCACGCCAGATGTATCGGATCAGCTCCTGAAAGTTCCTTCTTGTGAACCCGTAGCTTCCGATGGAAATTTCGTTAAAGCGCGCATCCGTTGAACATTCGATGTGAAGGGGGTTGCCATATTCTTTCACCATGGCTTCCACCTGAGCCCTTGTCCGATAGCCTTCAGGGTTTTGCTTGAAGTCTTGCTGTTTATCGGGAAAGGGGAACTTCCGGTAAAGAGCGCCGATGAAACCCGTATGGTAGCTTCCGGAAATGGCCCCCATGAGATCGCCTATGTCGACGGGATCGGCAATATGATAGCCTTCACAGGCTACGCCGGTCTTGTTTGCTTTAGAGGCGGCGGCCATTTCCGACAGGACCCTGCAGAAGTCGGTGCAGAAGAAGAAAAGGCGATCCAGAAGCAGCATGTCGGTTTCTATATTGAAGAAGCCGAAGGCAATGGGGCCGTGACTTTCGGACTGAAATTCCAGAGGCATACCTTTTCTCCCGGTTTCATGGACCTCGTTATTTGACAAAACCATATGATTTAACCGATGATTGGATTTATCTATAAAAAAATTTCATTTTTAGCAAGGAGTAAGAGAATGCAGAACCAGACCAACGCAACGGAGAAATTTGCCGGCGCCTCAAGATATATACTGGATGAGGAACTGGCCCAGATCGTGAATATTTCCATGGCCCTTGAAATGCCCCTGCTGCTCAAGGGAGAACCTGGAACAGGAAAGACGATGCTTGCCCATGCCATCTCCGAGTCCCTGAATATGAGACTGATTGTGCTTAATGTCAAATCGAGCATGAAGCTGGTGGAAGCCCTTTACCAGTATGATACCCTCACCCGCCTGAACGACAGCCGTTTCGGAGACTCCAAAAGGAACGTGAGCGATATCGAAGAATATATCAAGATGGGAAAAATCGGGCAGGCCTTCATGTCGGAGGAAAGGGTTGTGCTGTTGATCGATGAAATCGACAAGGCGGATACCGATTTTCAGGACGACATGCTGGATGTCCTGGACCAGATGGAATTCGATATTATCGAGATCGACAAGACCAAAAGGGCCAGGAAAAGACCGGTAATCATCATCACGTCCAATGCAAAAAAAGACCTCTCCGATCCGTTCCTGGGAAGGTGCAATTTTCACCACATCGCATTCCCGGAGCCGGATATGATGCGGAAAATCGTCCAGGTTCATTTTCCCGACATCAGCAAGGATATTCTGGATAGTTCCGTTCGCGCATTTTATAAGCTGAGGGATTTAAGAGGGATAGAAAAAAAACCCGCCACAAGAGAGTTGATAAACTGGATACGGGCCCTTCAGGCTGATCCCGATTTCAATGTGAAGCAATTGATTAAGGGGGATATGCCCTACCTCGGCGTGCTTTTCAAGAAGAGCCCCGATTACGCCATGGCCAGGAATTCGGTTGCACGTCTCAGGATGTGAAATAGAACACTAAAAAGGACGTATTATGTTTACCAGTTTTTTTTATCTGCTCAGGCAGGTGGGCATTCCCGTTTCCCCCACCTCATTTCTGCGCCTGCAAAAGGCGCTGGGACAAGGTCTCATCCTCTCTATTGATGATTTCTATACGGCTGCCAGGGCCATCCTGGTGAAGAGTGAGCGGTATTTCGACCTGTACGATCAGGTTTTCGCGCACCATTTCAAAGGGGCGGAGTTGAAAGACCCCGAAGAATTCGAGCTGGACCAGGTAGCCAGGGCCATGCTGGAAGAGTGGTTGAAGGACCCGAAAGGAATGGCGGATGCCCTGGGAATGGACGAAAATGAGCTCAGCAAACTTTCGCCCGAGGAGCTTCTTCAATATTTTCTGGACCGCCTCAAGGAGCAGACGGAGGAACATCACGGGGGGAAAAAATGGATCGGAACGGGAGGCACCTCCCCGGTGGGTCATTCCGGTTATCACCCCGGCGGCATGCGCGTGGGAGGCGTTTCCCGAAATAAATCCGCGGTGAAGGTGGCCATGGATCGGAGATACCGGGACTATTCCCAGGAAGGTCCCCTTACCCAGGCGCAGATGGGGGAGGCCCTCAAGCGACTCAGAAACTTGATCCCGTCGGGTCCCATGGATCAGGTGGATGTGGACGCAACCATCTACCAGACCATGAAGAATGCGGGGGAAATCGAGATTGTCTTCAGTCGAAGTCTGAAAGATCGTCTCAAGGTGATCCTTGCCATTGATAACGGGGGTTGGTCCATGGACCCCTATATCTCCGTGGTCCAGACCCTTTTTAATTATGCCAGGGCCCAGTTCAGGGAACTGAAGACGTTTTTCTTTCACAATACCATTTACGACAACATCTGGGAGGACCCTGCCCGGTACAGAAAACCCTATTCCATTGATGAATTGATGCGCCGCGACCCTGAAACCCGAGTGATTATCGTGGGGGACGCCAGCATGGCGCCCTATGAATTGATGGCCACGGACGGGTCCATTCACATTGAAGAAAGAACCACCAAGCCCAGTATTGAAAGGCTCAAGTTTATTGCGGATACCTTTTCCCATTCCGTGTGGCTGAATCCCAAGATGGAAGTGGAATGGCCCTATACACGTTCCATCAATGTGATCCGTGAAATTTTCCCCATGTTCGAGTTGACCATTGACGGCCTTGAAAAGGCCGTGCAACATCTCATGAGCAAGAACTGAGGGCTTTTGATCATTACGGGTTTGTTTGATACGGAGGTTCGGTGGCCGGTTGATCATTTTGAGGCGCCACGTGCCAGGTACCAGGTTTCAGGTGTCAGGTTTCGGGTGTCAGCGCCGTCTCTGGCTGGCGCCGGTCTGAACGTAGAGGAAACTTGAAAATCAGGTTTACATAATTCAAGTTTCATACGAGCTTTTTCTGATGCCATTCGAAGGATTCGATAGTAGATTGTATCATTTTGATATCATAAAACATTAAAAGATCCCAAATTCAAAATGACAAACCTTATGCCTGAAACCCGAAACCTGAAACCTTGCTTCTGAAAGAGGACAAACGACATGGCCAAGTCCGGTTTCGTTACTGCGGCGGAAAGCGGCGCTTTTGTGGAGGAGTTTGAAATCGATCCGACGGGTTCCGGGCCGCTGGACGGGCTTCGTTTCGCCGTAAAGGATCTGATTGATATCGCCGGACATAAGACCGGCTGTGGAAATCCGACCTGGCGGGAAACCCATCCGGTTGCGGCTGTTCACGCCGTGTGCGTGGAGCAACTGTTGGGGGCCGGAGGGCGATTTGCAGGCAAGACGATAACGGACGAACTGGCCTTCAGCCTGATCGGAGAAAACCATTTTTACGGAACCCCTCTGAATCCGAAGGCGCCTAACCGCGTACCGGGCGGTTCTTCGAGCGGTTCCGCGTCGGCGGTGGCCCGCGGGATCGTCGATTTTGCCCTGGGGACGGATACGGGAGGATCGGTTCGGGTGCCGGCGGGTAATTGCGGCATCTGGGGATTGCGGCCTTCCTGGGGCAGGGTGTCCGTTGCAGGCGTGAACCCCTTTGCTCCCACCTTCGATACCGTGGGCGTCCTTGCGGGGAGCGCGCAGGTACTTGTGAAAGCGGTTTCCGCGCTGATGGCCCTGGAAGGGACATCTTCGGACACGCCTTCTCAAATCCACGTGATTGCTGATGCTTTTGATCTGGTTGACCCCGACGTCCGGGAGGCCCTGGATCGGCCGGTTCGGCATTTTCGCGAGATTTTCGGCGCGTCGGTCCGTGAGACTTCTCTGACGGAGATCTGCGACGGACCAAAGGAAGAGGGGCTCAAACCGTGGTGCGATACCTACAATGTACTCCAATGGGCGGAAATCGAAAGCACGCTGGGCGCCTGGATCGATGCTGAAAAGCCGGCCATGGGGCCGATTACCGCGGCAAGTTTTGATCTGGTGCGAAAACTGGACAGGCGCGGAGTGGTTCAAAATGTTCGACGCCGGGAGGAATACTTCCGTCGATTGCAGTCTTTTTTAGGACCCAACGACCTGCTCTGCATGCCCACGGCGCCCACCCTGGCGCCTCTGAAAGGCAGCATGATTAAACGGGATGTCGGGGGACGGGCCTATTACGCCCGTGCCCTTGCCTTGACTTCCGTGGCCGGTATCGGGAGGCTTCCCCAGGTTACCCTGCCTCTTGCCGAAATAGATGGCGTTCCCGTAGGCATTTCGCTGCTGGCCGGACATGGCCGGGACGCCTTTCTTGCAGCGGTTGTAAAACAGATAGCCTCGTCCATCCATCCTGAATCGATTGAGGTGCAAAATGAATAAAGCCTTACTGCTGGTGGATATACAGAACGACTATTTTCCCGGGGGGAAAATGGAACTTTGCCAAATGGAGCAGGCAGCCGACAAAGCACGGGATCTCCTTGGCGAATTCAGAAACAGACAATATCCCGTCTTTCATGTTCGGCACATTTCCAAAAATGAAGGGGCAACTTTTTTTCTGCCCGATACCGCGGGCGCCCGGACACACGAAACGGTAGAGCCGAAACCGGGTGAGACGGTCATAGAGAAGCATTTTCCCAACAGTTTTCGGGATACCTCCCTCTTTGATCTGCTGAAAGCCGGAAAAATAGGCGAACTCTTTATCTGCGGGGCCATGAGCCACATGTGCATCGACGCCACCACCCGCGCCGCCTTTGATTTGGGCTTCAAATGCGTAGTCGTTGATGATGCTTGTGCCACGCGCGCCCTTCTTTACCGGGGACAAGAGGTCCCCGCGGAAAGTGTCCATGCGGCTTTCATGTCGGCGCTTTCGTCTGTTTATGCCAAGGGATTGACTGCCCGGGAAGCGGTGAAGGTTCTGGGCACGTAGGAACCTCGGTTAAATTGAACCGTGCGCAAAGGCTTTGCTCGCTGGAAATTTGCATTTGTTTTCGAAAAACCACTTACGGCTACAATGATTCTTTCTTTCTTCGAAAAAGGAGGGCGAAATGGCAAAAGATCCGGGAATAGGCAGCAAGGTGATGGCTACCGTGTTAAGTGTAAAGGGAGAATGCAGCGCGGGTCATGAAAAAGGGGATGCCTTTGAGATCAGTTGTCACAACCCTGGCGGGTTGTGCGGATATTTTTACCACGATATTTTTCCAAGCCTTTCCACATTTCAGTTCGGGGGCAGCATGCCCTGGTGGCAGGGGGATACCATTGAAGTGCGATGTCCCGATAGCGATAACCTTGTGGTCCTTACATTAACAAGAACGAACAGATAAAGGGAGAACAGCCATGGAACTGCAGGATTTAGTGCCGGATTACGGGCTTGAACACGCAGGTCTGCACGATCTGGGGCAGGTGCATTTCAACCTGTCGACTCCCGGATTGTATGAATATGCTATACGCCGGTATGAAGGGGGCCTTGCACACCTGGGCCCATTGGTAGTCCGCATGGGTCAGCATACGGGCAGGGCCGCGAAGGATAAATATATCGTGGATGAGCCGGAATCCACGCAGGATATCTGGTGGGGAAAAGTCAACACCAAATATCCGGAAGAGAAATTCGACGCCCTTCACGCCCGTATGGCCGCCTATCTGAGAGGGAAAACGGTTTTTGTGCAGGACTGTTATGCAGGCGCAGATGAATCGTTTCGCCATCCGGTCCGCGTAATCACGGAATTTGCCTGGCACAGCCTTTTTTCACGCAACATGTTTATCCAGATGCCGAGGGAAAGGGAAGTCATCAAGAGTTTCGTGCCCGCTTTCACGGTGCTTCAGTGTCCCAATTTTCATGCGGACCCCGATGAAGATGGAACCAGGAGCGGGACCTTTGTGGCGATTCATATCAGCAGGAAACTGATTCTCATAGGCGGCACGGCCTATGCCGGGGAGATCAAAAAATCGATCTTTTCAGCGCTTAATTTTCTTCTGCCGGCAAAGGACGTACTTCCCATGCACTGCTCGGCGAACGTGAGCAAAGACGACCCTGATAATGTGGCGGTATTTTTCGGGCTTTCGGGCACCGGGAAAACGACTCTTTCGGCGGATCCGGAGCGACTTCTCGTCGGTGACGATGAACACGGTTGGTCGCACGAAGGCGTGTTTAATTTTGAGGGAGGGTGTTACGCCAAGGTGATCAACCTCTCCCCCGAAGCGGAACCCGAAATTTATGCATGCACCAGACGTTTCGGGACCATTCTTGAGAACGTTTCCATGGATGCCGCCATACATCGCGTTGATCTTGCCGACGCGAGCTTTACGGAAAACACCCGGGCTTCCTATCCTTTAAAACACCTTGCCAATATCGTCCCATCGGGAATGGCCGGCCACCCCCGAAATGTGATCATGCTGACCGCCGACGCCTTTGGTGTTCTTCCTCCCATAGCCAAGTTGACGCCCGATCAGGCCATGTATCATTTCATCAGCGGGTATACGGCCAAAGTTGCGGGGACCGAAAAAGGGATCACCGAGCCCGTGGCTGCCTTCAGCGCCTGTTTCGGGGCGCCGTTCATGATTCGACATCCCTCGGTATACGCGCAGTTGTTAGCGGAAAAAATTGAGAGGCATGGGGGGAGTTGCTGGCTTGTCAACACGGGATGGACCGGAGGGCCGTATGGGACCGGTACGCGAATGAAGATCGGCCACACCCGCGCCCTGTTGAATGCCGCGTTAAACGGCAGCCTGGAAAAGGTCCAAATGAAAGCCGATCCGATCTTCGGGTTCCAGGTTCCGGTGGAAGCGCCCGGTGTCCCGAAAGAGATTCTTGATCCCAGAAGCACCTGGTCCGACCCAAAGGCCTATGAGGCGCAGGCAAAGAAACTCTCGGTGCTTTTTCATAGAAATTTTGAGCAGTTCAAGGATGGGACATCAGATCGCGTTCTGGCTGCGGGGCCTGTAAAATAGGATATGGGTGCCGTAAGGCCATTTCATGGAAGAGTTCGCGCAGAGACGCTGAGGCGCTGAGAACGGAAAAGCAAACAAAGAGCGTATGGAAATTCTTCTCTGGGCTATAGCGATTCTACTGGTGACCATCGGAATCGCAGGATTGATCATTCCGGTTATTCCAGGACCGCCTATCCTCTTCGCGGGGTTGTTCACGGCGGCCTGGGCGGGAGATTTTATCCATGTGGGGTGGATGACGCTGACGCTGCTGGGGGTGATGGCTGTGTTGGCCTATGCCATTGATTTTTTGGCGGGGTCTTTTGGCGCGAAGCGTTTCGGCGCTTCCCCACGGGCTGTTTTGGGCGCGGCCATCGGGGCCATTGTGGGGATCTTCTTCGGGATTGCGGGTGTTCTTTTGGGGCCTTTTATCGGCGCTGTTCTGGGTGAGCTTTCCGTCCGTTCGGGCGTGCGTGCAGCCGGGATGGCGGGTTTCGGCGCAACCCTGGGACTGGCCATGGGGGCCGCGGCAAAACTTGCCATCGGGTTTGCCATGATCGGCGTTTTCCTGGTCGTCCGTTTGTTTTAATAAGAAAGGAGAAATTTATGGAAGCAGCTACAGGTCTTGTGGGGTACTGGATCAGCAATTATGCCGTAAAGATTTTGATTGCCCTACTGATTCTCTTAATTGGAAAATGGATCTCGCACAGGATCTCCATCCTATTGGGCAAGCTTCTCGAGAAAAACCGCATAGATCTGATTCTGGTTAAATTTCTGGAAAATATCACTTACTATACCCTGCTGATCATGGTTCTTATTGCGGCGGCGGGGCAGTTGGGAATACCCACCACATCCTTTCTCACCGTGTTGGGCGCAGCGGGCCTTGCTATTGGCCTGGCCTTGAAGAGTTCCCTGTCAAATTTTGCGTCCGGGGTGATGTTAATCCTGTTCCGTCCCTTTACGGTGGGAGATTTCATTACTGCCGGGGGCGCGTCGGGAACGGTTAACAGCGTGAACATTTTTAATACGGTGCTGACTACTCCGGACAACCAGAAGGTGATTGTCCCCAACAACAGCATCACCAACGGCAATATCACCAATGTAACGGCCAATCCCACCAGGCGCATCAATCTCGTGGTCGGCATCGGTTACGGAGATGATATTTTGAAAGCCAAAGAGGTCCTGATGGACCTTATGAAGTCGGAACCAAGGGTCCTCAGCGAACCGGCGCCCTCCGTCGCGGTGTCGGAACTTGCGGACAGCAGCGTCAATCTTGTTGTGCGCCCGTGGGTAAAGACCGGAGACTACTGGGGTACGCTTTGCGATTTGACCGAGAGGATCAAACTCACCTTCGACAAAGTAGGAATCAGCATCCCCTATCCCCAGCAGGATGTGCATCACTATAGTGTGGAGAAACAGGCGGCCTGAGGCGAGGTGATAAGAACTCGCTATCAATCTATTTCGCCATGGCCGGCTTACGGCCCGGCAGTCTCTGTGATCCGCCCCGTGCGCGCCCATTGGAAGTGCCCTTGGGGTAGATCCGCATGCGGGGCGGGAGCTGGGGGAGAAAAAACCCCCTGCTGCCCGATTACGCCCGGCGGTCATCCAATAATCAAAGAACTGACAATCCGCACCCGCAACATTCTATTAAATCAATACTTATTTCCAATGACGCATAGGCAAGCCCGGGACTGGCGATTGGAAGCTAACCAGGTGAGGCATTGCCAACGAACCCATATATACTGTTTTTAAATCTGGTCCGGCAAAGGCTACGCTGGTGGGGAATTGCAAGCGTGGCCCAACGCAAGCGAACATCTCTTCAGGGGCAAGCGTGCCTGTATCTATTTTGGCCACCGCCTTTTTGATGGCTTCATCAACGGGGTCTTCAAAGACAGTGTGTGCATCGCCATCGGCGGTGATGATCATCAAGCCGTTACGAATTATAGTAGTCACCCAGATGTTCCCCTCGGCGTCAAAGGTGAACCCATCTACATACGCGCCAAAGCCCAGTGTTTCTGGTCCGAACACTTCCGTTTCACCCAGGCTGCCATCTTCGTTGACGGGAAAACGCAGCATTCGACTTTGCATTGTCTCGGCCACGTATAAGTACTTCTCTTCAGCATCAAGACGAATCTCATTAGGGAAGTAAATGCCATCCCCCACAATCCGCGGGCCGTCTTCATCGATCAAAACAATATATCCGTCGGGCCGGGGTGAGGCGGCAGCCAAAAACCAGATTGGTTCACGGGTTGAAATGGAAATCCACAGCCGGTCTTTGCTGTCAATAAAAACAAAATTCGGAGCACCGAGCGGTTTGCCCTCAATTTGATCGAGAATGACCTCATATGAGCCGTCGCGATACATCTTGTAGACCTTGCCATCGCTGAAGTTTGCGTTGTAAAGATCCCCCTCGGTGTCCATCGCCAGGCCGTTCGGTTCATGGCCGACATCGCCTAATACCGTCTGCGCGCCGTCGGGGTCCATACGGGTCACAATGCCCCGTGCATCGGAAATCCAGAGAGTCCCATCTTTTTCCGCAATGACACTCTCGGGACGATTGAGGCCTTGACCAACGAACTGAAGATCAGCAAGCGGTAACGTGAAATTTTTGATTGCACCCATGGTTTCTTCCTCCAAACCGCTAAATAGTTCAAATTGTCTTTTTCAAGGTCACGTAGTTGTTTATGCAAGATGGAAGAGGATTTTGATTCACTTCGAGGAATATTTTTGCCCACTCCTCAGTTTTTGGTAAGGTGAGGTGATGAAAACTCGCTTTTTGAGTTTGAAACCATAGCGGAAAGGGGGTGGGGCGTCAACAGGTATTTAACCGCAAGATATTGGGGAGCGGTGCGGGAAGGCGACAAACGCGTTTCATCTGAGGGACAATGGCATGATGGGAGGCTTCAAGTGTGTGGTTTGTAATGGGAAAGTGTGGGATTTCGGGGGCATTCAGGCATACCCGGATGTCGAATCCTCAGATGTGCGAAAAAAAATTATAGGATTTCTTATCCGTTTCCTATTCACCTGCAATCTAAACAGGGATTATTGGAAATCTTCTCATCAAATTGGTCGGGTTCCTTGTCAATTAGAAAAAAACTGTAGTTCCCTGGCGATGCTATGGAGGCCGGAAAGCAATCCTTCCCATCTCTTCCGGCCGATCGCCTACACGATTTCATTTTGTGCGTTCCGCCACCGAGGCAGGCTCTTTTCAAGCAACGTTATTCCACTCTTGGTAATGGCTATTTTTCGCTCTCGTTTATCATTGCCCATTGCCGTGGAGACCATTCCCATACGCGCCAGCAAGGAAACATTGCGACTGAGCGTAGTTCGTTCCATGCCGAAAGTCTTGGCCAGTTTCGTTAAGAGGTTGCCTTCTTGATTGTATGCTGCCATCGATGTGGAAAATTGATTTGCCGTAATCCCAATCTTCCGTAAGGCTCGTTCACATCTTTGGGTGACGACCGGGCTCGCATCGGGCATTATGTGGTGAGATGGTTTCGGTGGGTGCTTGCAGGGGCTGGAAGGAGACAATAAGTGTATAATCAGGGCAGGTTTTGTTGTCACCACCCTGACGTGCCATTGATTATGAAGGCGTCATGCAAAACGTTTTCTTCTGAGGCCCACCAGGCCTATCAACCCTGAACCGATGAGCCAAACAGCGCCGGGTATTGGGATGGCGGTGGGGTGGGGGCCGGCGGCAGTGTGAGCTTGGAGATTTTCGCCGGCGCCATCACCCAGATCTCCGCCGTTGGAAAGAAAACACCAGCCAATAGGGGATTAAAACCTTAGAGGCTGGTGCCCAGATTATATTCTACCTAAAAACTGCAATTAGCTTTTAGCAATTAGCCGTTAGCTCAAAAATTGCAAAGACTTGCATGTCTCTTTCCTTAATTGGAGCGCGCATTTTTTGGCGCTACTCCATTTTCTCTTAAATGGCTGATATTGAACGGCTAATAGCTAACGGCTAACCGCTAATTGCATCTTTTATATTCTATGTTATTCGTGAATCTATATGGTTATCAGTTTACCGCCCTGGAATCGTTATCAATTCGTAACCTCCCCATAATTTGAAACAATCCAGTAGTAATTCCCATCGGTGGAAAGAACCGGACTGTATGTCAAATCTGCCCATATGTGGGTGATTTTATCCGGGAACAGAATATCAGAAATATGAATTGTTAAATCACTGGCCAGTGTTGACGGTTCACATGATATAGACTCATTATTTACAATCGCTAACTCTTTAAATTTAAAGGGGATTAATGTTGGATATGTCGGATTGGGGTCATAAACAAAAATTGCTGAAAACAACGTTAGCCCATTAAATTGTGAGGAAATATAAGGTACATTAAGTGACAACGAATTATCTAAAGTTGCCGTGCACCACTCCGGGCTTATTTTTAGAACATTAATATTCACACTGTTGTCGCTATAGGCATTGAGCGGAGATCCCCAGGTTCCATCGCTATAACCTGTGACATAGATGTTGCCGCTGCTGTCTATGGCAATGCCGTTTCCGATATCAGTACCGCTTGAGGACCCGAGGAAGGTGTTCCATTGGACTGCGCCGCTGCCGCTTAGTTTCAGCACAAAGATGTCATAGAAGCCGCTATAGGCATTGAGCGGAAATCCCCAGGTCCCATTGCTATAACCTGTGACGTATAGGTTGCCGCTGCCGTCTACGGCTATGTCTTCTCCGACATCATTACCGTTTGAGGACCCGAAGAAGGAATTCCATTGGACTGCGCCGCTGCTGCTTAGTTTCAGGACAAAGATGTCATAGCCGACGCTATAGGCATTGAGCGGAAATCCCCAGCTTGCAGAGCTAAAACCTGTGACATATAGGTTGCCGCTGCCGTCTACGGCTATGTCTTCTGCGACGTCATTACCGTTTGAGGACCCGAAGAAGGAGTTCCATTCGTATGCGCCGTTGACGCTTAGTTTCAGCACAAAGATGTCATTGCCGCCGCTATAGGCATTGAGCGGAAATCCCCAGGTTCCATTGCTAAAACCTGTGACATAAACGTTGCCGCTGCCGTCTACGGTTATGTCTTTTCCGACATCAGATCCGCTTGAGGACCCGAAGAAGGTGTTCCATTCGTATGTGCCGCTGCTGCTTAGTTTCAGCACAAAGATGTCATAGCCGCCGCTATAGGCACTGAGCGGAAATCCCCAGGTTCCATTGCTATGACCTGTGACGTATACGTTGCCATTGCTGTCAACGGCTATGCCTTCTCCGGCATCAGTACCGTTTGAGGACCCGAAGAAGGTGTTCCATTGGACTGCGCCGCTGCTGCTTAGTTTCAGAACAAAGATGTCTTCGCCGCCACTATAGGCATTGAGCGGAAATCCCCAGGTTGCATTGCTATAACCTGTGACGTATACGTTGCCATTGCTGTCAACGGCAATGCCGTTTCCGGCATCAATGCTTGAGGACCCGAAGAAGGTGTTCCATTGGACTGCGCCGCTGCCGTTTAGTTTCAGCACAAAGATGTCTCCGCCGCCGCTGCTATAGGCACTGAGCGGAAATCCCCAGGTTTCATTGCTATAACCTGTGACGTATACGTTGCCGCTGCTGTCTACGGCTATGGCGTTTCCGTAATCAGTACCGCTTGAGGACCCGAAGAAGGAGTTCCAGACGTAAATCGGATCGATTATGAGGGGATAGTTGGGGTCATATCTACCCACACTGAACCCTACTTCGCCATCTGATAACCGGAATGCCACCGTCACAGGTACACGCTTTCCCCCGATCTCCTGCCACGCCACCGGAGACGACTCAATAAGATTGCCGCTGTCGAACTTGAACTTGAGCGATCCGTCCGCTTGTGACTCCACCGGCACATTATACCTTAAACGGATTTTTGATATGTCACCGCCCGGAGCAATTCGATAGGTGCTTTCTGTGATGCCGCCTTTTGTGGATTCATAGGTCAAGCTGATACCCTCCCACAGGTTTTGATAAAGTACTGTGCTCAGGGCAGGAGCGCTGGTCATATTTCCAGTGGTGGAAAGGCTTGAAGCGGCAGTTGGCATAACTCCAGGTGTTCCTATAAACTCGATACTAAGGGCATGGTCCAGTCCTGCAAGGTAGGCCTTGTTCGGCTGAAATCCCAAAACATGCCCCCCTGCCTTAAACTGCAGCATGTTGCCGGTGGCCCCGGGGCCACTCAGCGGTACAATCTCATTTGTTGGGGTAACCTGATTTCGGTCCGCCGGGTTCATGCCGGAACCGATCAAAGCGGTGGGACTTGCTGCATTGGAATGAACCGGATAGTATGTCGTCTGTGCGGTTTCCGGCAAGGATGCAGCCCATGCAACCGAGGCAAAAAACAGTAAAACAAAACATCGAATAATTCTTATGGGCTCTTTGGTTTTCATGGCAGCCTCCTATATCATCATTTAGCTTTTCAACTTGCGGTTGTATGCGTATTTTAATCGTTTTCCATGTTCAGTCCTGTAAAGTTTTTGTCGGTGAATTCAATGGCTGCTCTGCAAAATCATTTCGAGATGAGCTGATAAAAACTCAATTTTTCGATGAAAGAGAATAGGGAACAATGGACCTGGGTGTCAATGAAAAAGAGACCACAACAGTAGTGTTCAAAATAAAAATGCCGGTGAAAAAATCCAATGCGGTGCCGGGAAATCGGAATGCTCTTGATGCATTTCGAACATTACTGGCTCGTTTATGGTTTCAGTCATTGTTGCCTGAAAACGTGGACAAAGAAACCTTGCAAGTAATGTGTGATGACTTTTGCGAAACCCCAATGGAATATGCAGGCATCGAAGAAAAGGGACACGAGTTCAAATGCAGTGCAGGATTTGGAGAGTACTACCGTGCGGCTATCTGTCCTAAATTCCGGCATATTCCTCTTGACAATGGATGTTATCAGCGGATTCTTTATGGTAGCGAGTCGGTGTCAAAGGCTTTGGATATTCGCAAAAATGGTGAGCGTCCTTTCAACCTGATCAAGAAGCGAGAAGGGCTTGATCAAGTCCGTGTGAGAAGTCAACACGGCTTGGTGGCGAGGGCCACATTTACAACAATAGCAACATTGTTGTTAGAGATGGCAGGCACGCGCAGGAAAAAGAAAACAAAACAAATAGATCTTCTCGAAGCCGTAGGGTTTTGAGGATTATTTCAAGCAACCAACCAATGAAAAAGGAAGCCGAAGCACTCAAAAAGCCACTTTGATTAATTTAAAGAACAGTAATATCATGTATTTATATTTTTACGCAAGATGTTTGCCTCGTCCTTGCACAACTGAATGCCCCGCGCAAAAATGAACCGCCCTCATAAGGGAATCGAAAGGTTAAAAAAGAAAAGCCGGGCAGAAAAAGGTTGTCTGCAAAGGTAGGAAGCAAGAGAGCGGTCCATTTCAAGAAAAGAGGGCCTTCACCAAGGTCCGTGCGGATTTAAAAAAAAATCATTTTAACACCTTTCATCAGTCTCGAAGATGCGGCCTGCGGATATAAGGGGCTCATGGTCATTGAGCGTTGCTTTCGATCTTTAAAAAAGACTCAGATCAAGATGGCCCCCATGTATCATTGGGTGTCCCGTCGAATAGAAACGCATGTCAGGCTATGCGTGTTGGCGCTACTGATCGAGCGGGTGGCAGAGCTATCCTGCGACAAACCCTGGCGCCAAATCCGGGAGGCTCTCGACCGCTTACAGGTAACAAAATTTGAGAATTCTTCTCATCGTTTTTTACAGCGTATTTTGTAGACACACGCCACTTTTCGTGAAGTGATGCAACTATCTGTAATATCAACTTTTATATGACATCGTGTTTTCACCGACCGCAAACCCAAGTTGGGACGGCGGTGGGTGGGGGGCCGGCGGCAGTGTGAGCTTGGAGATTTTCGCCGGCGCCATCACCCAGATCTCCGCCGTTGGAAAGAAAACACCAGCCAATAGGGGATTAAAACCTTAGAGGCTGGTGCCCAGATTATATTCTACCTAAAAACTGCAATTAGCTTTTAGCAATTAGCCGTTAGCTCAAAAATTGCAAAGACTTGCATGTCTCTTTCCTTAATTGGAGCGCGCATTTTTTGGCGCTACTCCATTTTCTCTTAAATGGCTGATATTGAACGGCTAATAGCTAACGGCTAACCGCTAATTGCATCTTTTATATTCTATGTTATTCGTGAATCTATATGGTTATCAGTTTACCGCCCTGGAATCGTTATCAATTCGTAACCTCCCCATAATTTGAAACAATCCAGTAGTAATTCCCATCGGTGGAAAGAACCGGACTGTATGTCAAATCTGCCCATATGTGGGTGATTTTATCCGGGAACAGAATATCAGAAATATGAATTGTTAAATCACTGGCCAGTGTTGACGGTTCACATGATATAGACTCATTATTTACAATCGATAACTCTTTAAATTTAAAGGGGATTAATGTTGGATATGTCGGATTGGGGTCATAAACAAAAATTGCTGAAAACAACGTTAGCCCATTAAATTGGGAGGAAATATAAGGTACATTAAGTGACAACGAATTATCTAAAGTTGCCGTGCACCACTCCGGGCTCATTTTCAGGACATTAATATTACTGTTGCCGCTAAAAGCATTGAGCGGAGATCCCCAGGTTGCATTGCTATAACCTGTGACATATACGTTGCCGCTGCTGTCAACAGCTATACCTTTTCCGTTATCATAACCGTTTGAGGACCCGAAGAAGGTGTTCCATTGGACTGGGCCGCTGCTGCTTAGTTTCAGCACAAATATGTCATAGTCGCCGCTATAAGCATTGAGCGGAAACCCCCAGGTTGCATTGCTATAACCTGTGACATATACGTTGCCGCTGCTGTCAACGGCTATGCCTTTTCCGTTATCATAACCGTTTGAGGACCCGAAGAAGGTGTTCCATTGGAATGCGCCGCTGCTGCTTAGTTTCAGCACAAATATGTCAGATTCGCCACTATAAGCATTGAGCGGAGATCCCCAGGTTGCATTGCTAGCACCTGTGACATATACGTTTCCGCTGCTGTCTACGGCTATGCCGTTTCCGCCATCATAACCGCTTGAGGACCCGAAGAAGGTGTTCCATTGGACTGCGCCGCTGCCGCTTAGTTTCAGCACAAAGATGTCATAGCCGCCACTATAAGCATTGAGCGGAAATCCCCAGGTTGCATTGCTAGTACCTGTGACATAGATGTTGCCTCCGCTGTCTACGGCTATGCCGTTTCCGACATCATAACCGCTTGAGGACCCGAAGAAGGTGTTCCATTGGACTGCGCCGCTGCTGTTTAGTTTCAGCACAAAGATGTCATCGTCGCCACTATAAGCATTGAGCGGAGATCCCCAGGTTGCATTGCTATAACCTGTGACATATACATTTCCTCCGCTGTCTACGGCTATGCCGTTTCCGACATCATAACCGCTTGAGGACCCGAAGAAGGTGTTCCATTGGACTGCGCCGCTGCTGCTTAGTTTCAGCACAAAGATGTCATAGTCGCCACTATAAGCATTGAGCGGAAATCCCCAGGTTCCATAGCTATAACCTGTGACATATACGTTGCCGCTGCTGTCTACGGCTATGCCGTTTCCGGCATCATAACCGCTTGAGGACCCGAAGAAGGTGTTCCATTGGACTGCGCCGCTGCTGCTTAGTTTCAGCACAAAGATGTCAGAGTTGCCACTATAAGCATTGAGCGGAAATCCCCAAGTTCCATAGCTATAACCTGTGACATATACGTTGCCGCTGCTGTCTACGGCTATGCCCAGGCCGTCAACATCACCGCTTGAGGGCCCGAAGAAGGAGTTCCAGACGTAAATCGGGTCGATTGTGAGGGGATAGCTGAGGTCATGTTGACCCGCCCTGAACCCTACTTCGCCATCTGATAACCGGAATGCCACCGTCACTGGCACACGCTTTCCCCCGATCTCCTGCCACGCCACCGGCGACGACTCAATCAGATAGCCCTTGTCGAACTTGAACTTGAGCGATCCGTCCGCTTGCAGCTCCATCGGCACATTATACCTTAAACGGATCTTTGATATGTCCCCGCCCGGAGCAATCTGATAGGTGCTTTCTGTGATGCCGTCTTTTGTGGATTCATACGTCAAGCTGATACCCTCCCACAGATTTTGATAAAGTACTGTGCTCAGGGTAGGAGCGCTGGTCATATTTCCAGTGGTGGACGCGCTTGAAGCGGCAGTTGGCATAACTCCAGGTGTTCCGAGAAACTCGATACTAAGGGCATGGTCCAGTCCGGCAAGGTAAGCCTTGTTCGGCTGAAATCCCAAAACATGCCCCCCTGCCTTAAACTGCAGCATGTTGCCGGTGGCCCCGGGGCCACTCAGCGATACAATCTCATTTTTAGTGTTCACGCCGCTGATAGTGGCTCCAACAGGACTTTCTGTGGGATCTCCGGTAGAGAAACTGCCGCGCAGGTGAAGTGGGGCGCTGATGCCGCCACCTGATACGGCGGTTATCTGAGTTGAATTATCCGGGAATGTAACCCCATCGGGAGAGATCCTCATTTCAGCATTGGTTTCAACGGTAATGATAAATAATGATAATAGCACTGCGGTTACGATCATTCGACTTTGCATTTTACTCCCTCCTGCCAGATGATAAAGCATTGCTAATATGGACAGACGAAGTCCACCCGATCCCCTATTTTGGTAGGATAATGAAGGTTTGGGAGCGTGTAAATAAGGTGCTCACCTTATTTTTCTGAGGAACAATTTGCTGCATGGTATGTAGTACTCGGGTCTAAATTAGTGGCATCGGCCATTTCCTTCACAAAGTGAAAAGGCAAACTGAAATATCCCGGAGTTACCATGTCGAAATGGAAGCAGAATGAGACTTGGAAGGTGTAATTTCAATCTGGCGGTAAGGAGAGCAGCCTTTTTTGTTCAGCCGGCGGCGGCCATGTTTGTCAGGCTATGCCAAGGCAGGCGGTTTATTCTTGGCTATGGTTACTTGCCGGAGGCCCTGTATGATGAAGTGAACAATGTGTTGATTCAGTGAAGTGACGGGGAAATTTTCCCCGGGATAATGCGGCAGGTGAGGCAATTGAAAGCGAAGGAGCAATGCATGCTTCCCCCGCGCCTTCGTAAAAAACTCAATATCTCTCATTTCGTCAGTGCAAGACTGGAAGATCAAAACTGGGAATTCAAGAGGTGAAGGTTACCCAAGTAATCTTTCGTATCGTAAGCCTTACTTTTGGGAAACCGATTTTCGGAGGACTGGCAAAAAAAACTGAAAAAGAGGGAAATTTACCTATGATAGGCATTGTAGCATCAGGCAATTTTCATTGAATATGAGTTTTCCTTTTCTAGGACAGCCTCCTATGGCTGCCTCATATTGACCACGGACCCGTTTTCAGCATGAAAACCGGGATCGATATTTATCATTGGTGCTATGAAAGTGACGTTAGCACCGTTTGGAATAATCACTCCGCTTCCAATTGTAATGGAGCTTGTTCCGATACACTCACATGTTCCACCGGGAGGGAATGTCTTATTTGTCAGATTGACCTCATCGCCAGAACAATCCGGGCATGTTGAAAAACTAAGGTCGTTTCCATATCCAGTCCCAACAGTATTCCTGGCATATGCTCTGACATGATAGGTGGTTCCTGGTTTGAGACCGGTAATGGAGCTGGTGAACACTCCCGTTCCAGTGTTGTCAGTGGTTTTACTGTTAGCGATAGTAGAATTAGCAGACGTGCTCCAGCAGACACCTCTGGCGGTAACAGAGGCACCACCGTCAGAGGTGACATTCCCGCCGCTTGAGGCACTGGTTGAGGTTATTGAGGATATAGCAGCGGTTGTAACAGTTGCGGTAGTTGTCGATGTGGTAAAATAGGATAGTCTTTCCTGCAACCCGTCCGGTGAATACACTGCATATATACTCGCCAGGTTGAAATTTGCGATGTCTAAAGTCAGCATGATGCTGTCTTCCGGCCTGGAATAACTGCTTTCGGCATCTTTGCATCCCTGCTGGCACGAAGTGCCGCCGGTATCGGACCAGTCGTTACAAGTTGAACGGCAGTTTACACAATCATAATAACTATACCCCTCCGAACCATAGGAGTATTCATCGCAAAGATTACCAAAGCTATGGCCAAATTCATGAAGTGCCATAACATCGGAATAATAACCATCATAAACAGCACAGTAAGTATTATAGCTATTAAGCTTATAGGCATCTAAGCTTTCCCGGAAACCGCCTCCGGCATATACGCTGGTATTATGAATTACGATAATCTCATCATAATAATAGCCGGAAGCAGCTGCGGCAGATACAACGCTGCTCCAGTTGCAGCACATAAGTCTATCAATATTGTCACACCCAGTATAACAACCCAAATCTTCAGAATTGCTATAGATGTTTACATTTATTTTTGAGACATATGTCTTAAATGGCTCTGTGTTAAGCAAGGTATCTTTTATGCTTTCGGCCTTACTCTGAAAATTAGTCATATTTGAAGAATTATATCCACTGGCTATTATCACAACATTGAACATACCTGGCTGTGATGGCGTAGGTGTAGGTGGAGTCAAGTAATTAAGCTTGTTTTCAATCTCAGTTTCTTGAATTGACTTTGAAGACGATGTCGTTTTCTCGACACCATCAAACACATGGATAGAATCAGCTTCTGAAAAATACGGAGTTACCAATGATACTCTTTGGTTATCGATAGTGACAACGGGAGGAACATTATCGCCAGGGTTCCCTGGAGGATGCATTGGAACCGTTATAAGTTTTGGATAGGCAAACTCCATTTCATACAAAATATGTCCATCTTTGTCTAAAACTACCAGTTTTGATTTGTTGAGTGCGTTTGGCAGTGATGACACCTTGGATTACTTTCGTCTTATCGGATTACATATACCATGCTGGATCTTAATTTGTTCTATCTTACTACCGTTACCACCCATCCCGATGTTAATTATCATAACTCCAGGTGATGAAATATCTCCGGTTGTATCCGCCCATCCATTTACTCCTATAGCAATCTCAATAATCAGCGCGACAAACAAAAGCATACTTTTCCGTCTAAACACGACAACCCTCCAAGATTATTCAAACATCGATGTCGTAGAAGTTTGGCCGTCACACAGATATAAAATTTTACCTTTCTTCGATTATACCGGAATTTTCAAAATATGGGATATGCTTTGTATACGAAACAATTCCAGCTCCAAATAGGTGATTATCTTTTCTACGTCAAAATAGAAATCTTCCGAACACTACATGTATGATAGTCGGCCAACTCAAAACCAATCCGGTTACGGAAAAGGATAGCTTGCATCAGCTTAGCTTTGAATTGCCTTCATTTTGTGCAGATTGGCATTTCAAACCTGGAAAGTCAAGGAGTGCATATTACCCAAGTAAAGGTGCGTATTGTAATCGTCACTTCTGGGGCAGCCGTTTTTCAGAAGAGTGGCAAACGTGATCGTGAGAGACCGGCAGCTCAATAATCAGGAACTATAGAATCAGTCGGTGCGATAGGCACTGCCGACCGAGGATTTGATTTCTTGCGCTATCATTTCAACCCTAATGGGCTCGCCATCGTCCAGAAGTCCTGAATAATTTCGTTGAATGCACAATCTGGCTTTATGAGCAGGGTGCGGACCGGGTTTTCATTGGGCGTTATGTCATGAGATGGTTACAGTGGGTGCTTGCAGAGACTGGTAGACCTGTACGATTTTACTGTCATGGCAGGATCTGGAGTCACTGCCCTGACGTGGTAGAAGTTATTAAGACGTTAAGCCTTGCGCTTCTTTATGAAGCCTGCAAGATCTATCAAACCTGATGCAACGAGCCCGACTGCGCCTGGTTCAGGAGAAATTTCCCCGCAGTCTTGGGGCTTGTTTGTCACACCTCAATTTCAAATCCCCGTCATTCTGTTCCACCGCTCCAGCAAAATCGAGATTTTTTTGATATGGTTTATGGCTACTACCCAAAAATTCCAGGGCGATCATTCAGTGCCTTTATCGATATCACCGAGCGTGGCGCCGGGTCCCACGTAGGCACGCCGGGAACCGGGATCTATTCGAACCCATTCAATCCCGACAAATCGATCATTAAAGCATCGTCCGCTATGGCTTTGCAGGCGATGTTATGACCGGCCCCGCGCACGGCCGCCAACAAATCATTGTCCCTCGCGAAAATTTACTGCACCATAATATCCGCGACGCCTGTACACTCTGCGATGAGTGCCGGTTTTCGGTCAATCATGGCGTTCCATATGGTACGGGCTTCGTCATAGCCGGCCTCTTCCGGCGTCAACAGGTTACCCCTCAATATGTCGTTTCAATATTTCAATTGTCCGGAAGTTCAATTTGCTCATAATTCGCCTCCTTGTTTCAAGCAAGCGGACTCTAAGGTAACTTTCACCAATTTTAAAATGGTTTCAATGATATACAGGCGAACTCCCGTGTGCCTAACCGCTTGTATAGACTACACCAATGAGATAACGCTTGTACGTCTTCCCATCGTGTTGGACCGTTTCCGCGACTTGATCCCAGTCTATGGTTTCAATGGCCTTCCCCAGGGTATAGGAATGCAGGATATCATCATCTTGCAATTGCCCGTATCCCGGAACAGATGACGTTGTGATATAGTCTCCCGCCTCGATTTTTCCGTTGATATCTGTTACCCAGACCCGGCCTTCACCCAACGCATTGATCACCCCGAAACGTTCAC
>CAWHLE010000012.1:0-280521 GCA_963830155.1 uncultured delta proteobacterium
ATTTACAATATGTGCCGTCTGTTATTATGCGGAGTGCACAGCAGAAGTTACCGGAATCGCTGTGCACTCGGGCCAATGACTCTACATAATGTCCCATAGCTTACAAGGACCGAAGCCAATCCATCAAGCCCTTATCATTCTGCCAGGATGGCAGTCTGCCTAAAGGAACCATCTTTGCAGTCTTTTCTAATGCTCGTCGCTTCATTTCCATATCAGCCCTCGCATAGATATCGGTACTCCTGATATCAGCGTGTCCAAGGATGGCTTGAATGACTGTGGCCGGATTGCCTGCCTGTAGCAAGTGCATGGCCTTGGAGTGTCTCAGCGTATGCGGAGTGATCCTTTCGGGGAGGGCCGGTTTTGCCTTGCGAGCCTTTTCAGTGTACTTCATCAATAAGTATCGAACACCAGAACGTGAAAGATTTTCTCCCTGGCGATTAAAAAACAATGGTGAATCCATGCGTTCGGGACAATCCAAACGATGTTCGCGCATGTACTGAGCAAGCAACTCGACCGTGCCGGACAGGAGTGGAACCACGCGAGTCTTCCTGCCTTTTCCGGTCAGGCGGATCTGGGCAGGCGAGTCGAGCCGTACATCTCGGACCGATAGATCAACCAGTTCCTGGACCCGTGCACCAGTGTCATAGAGCAGGCTGAGCATGACGGCGCCGCGCCTTCCGCAGTCTGTGGCTAAATCCGGCTGAGCAAGAATCGCCGCCAGCTCGTCGGTAGAGAGGTAGTTCACTATGGGACGAGCGCAGCGCTGAAATGGGATGGCCAGAATTTGCTGACATTGCACCATCCGCTCGGGCGTCTCGATTTGCAGATACCGGAAGAAGGCATGGAGCACTGACAGACGGTGATTCCTGGTACGAGTGCAACAGCTCCCTCCCGTCTCCAAGTGGTTGAGAAAGCTGAGAACCAGGGATGCATTTAGCATGTTCAACGTTACTTTCTCTGGCGGCACGTTCTGCTCATCGCGGCAGTAGCGCAAGAGAAGCTTGAACGCATCACGATAAGCCTTGATGGTGTTCGGGCTGACATTTTTCTGGGCTGGCAAGTATTGACCGAGGAAAGCTGTCAATCGTACGGCAAAGTCTGTTGATTTCATCTCCCCGCCCTCCTCGGAATGACATGGCCTGCAAGTTGATCAAGGCGGCCAGTGATGTCAGGGAAGATCTCCGGGGTAAGATGGAGATACCGCTGCGTGCCGACAAGGCTCTTATGTCCCATATAGGTTGAGAGGAGCGGAAGTTTGGCACCGAGGTCTGCACCCTGTCTGTACCAGCTCTCTAGCTTATGGACAGCATGGGAATGACGAAGATCGTGGAGCCGCGGTCCTCTTCCTCTACCTCCGTGTGGAATGTGGCATGCGAGCAGCAGCTGGCGGAAGATCTGGTAGACAGTCACTTTGCTGTAAGGACCTCCATCGGGAGCGGGGAAAAAGACTCCTGAAGCATTACCAAGGACAGATGCATACCTCCTCAAACGGATCGTCATCGATGGTGCCATCGGCACCAGTCTATCTTTGTTGAACTTGCCCTCACGGACAGTGAGCACACCAGAGCCGTGGTCCACGTCCGCAACCTTCAATTGCAATACCTCGCTGACCCGCATACCGCAGCAGTAGAGCAGGCGGAATATCTCCGGCATAATCAGATGCCTCATGGGAGCACGAGTATCCGGCGGCATGCGATCCACTGCTTGCAGTATCTTTTCAATTTCCTTGTGACGGAAGATGTATGGGGTGAACTCTATTTGGTTGACAGGGGACCTTGTAGCCTCGGGCACATACGCTTTTATGCCCTGATGGCGGAGGAAGAGAGCAAATTGGCGAATCCTAATCATCCGCAGCTTTTGAGTGCCTGGCTTCTCATGGGCCTGTTTTGCTGTCCACTCATCGACGAGATCGCGGGGCAGCCCGACAACCTTCAGACCGTTTCCACAGAGAAAGCGGTCTAGCCGGAGAAGCTCATAGCTCTCTCTTTCGTAGAGATAGCCACAGGCCTGCTTCTCGCGGATGAATCCTGCCATCATCTCCGCAAGCGGACTATGGAACTCCACCTCGATCTTTTGCTCATGCATAGGTCACCTCCTCCAAGTCGATGGCTGCGCTTCTCAAAGCTTCGACATCGATCTTCGTGTAGATGCGTGTGGTTTCGATGGAGAGGTGTCCCATGATGCCGGAAATTGTCTCTAAAGGTGTACCAGCCTCCAAAAGGCGGCTTGCCACAGTGTGGCGCAGCGAGTGCAACCCTCGCCGACTCCGGGCGGGAAGGTCGATGCTTGCCATTCGGCGGTATTTCGTGACGATGTAGTAAAGATTATTATCGTGGCCAAAAGGCTCGAAGGGGGCGTTCGCCCTCAAAAATATCTCTCGGTGATGGCTCGAAGGTCGGCCGTGACGCAGGTAGTCGATCAGCGCATGGCCAACCTCTTCGGTTAGGGGTAAGCTCAAGGGTTCACCGCTCTTGGTCTGCCTCATCTCGATTCGTGCCTGATCCCATACAAGATGTTCGAAACGAAGGTTGCGGATATCGCTTGCCCGTATTCCTAGCCTTGCTGCCAAGAGCAAGATCGCGTAGTCTCTTTTCCCAGGAGGGGAGCTGCGGTCAACGACCGCTAAAAGCGCATCGACATCTTCACTCTTCCATACTGAAGGAATATGATCATCGCGACCAGCTCGGACTTTCGGGATCTGCTCGATCAGGTCTGGAGAAACCATACCCCTCATGCACAAATAACGGAGGAACGAGCGGATGGATGAGATCAAACGCGCCAGGGTCGCTGGCTTCAAATGAGCACGCCAGGCCACGAATCCGGAAAGCACCGGTCGCTGGATATCCTTGACCGTTGCTATGCCGCGGGAATCGAGATACTGAAGGAACCGGGTAATATCGCGCTTGCGACCGCACAAAGTGCCGGTGGAACTCTTTAAGTGTTCTCGGCAAAACTGCGCGTATTCGCTAAGGATATTCCCCATCTCGGTTGTGAGCTTCATCTCTTTGTTACTCCGACCGCAAAGCTGAAAGCACCCATGCAGGGCAAACTCGGTCAGAACACGCATGACGGTTCTCACGTGGCGTTGACGAAACGTCACGCCTGGGCCTGTCTTCTCTGAGGAGATCCCGTGGCTGTCAAGGAATTGATGAACCATGTCTGTGGAAAAAGCTTCTGTTTCTGAGCGATCCTGCGAAAAACGCTGAAATTCTTTCCATGTGTTTCGGTAGTTAGCAACAGTGCCGGGGCTGTAGCCCAAACCCTCCAAATGCCTCAGAGCACCCATGAGGACGGCATCAACCCCTCCACAATAGGCTGAACCTGAAGACCTGAGGTGATCCATGATGAGCCTCCTTTCTCTTGCGGACGACAAAATTGTTGCCCTGGAAGCTCATCTTCTGACGTTATGTGCAGTAAATCAACTTATAAACCCTTGAATTACGGGACGTTATATCATTGACTTCACATAATTCTTTGCAGTACATATTGTAAATACCACGTGGTGATCATTCCGAAGTAT
This sequence comes from uncultured delta proteobacterium, assembly GCA_963830155.1. Lineage (GTDB taxonomy): Bacteria > Desulfobacterota > DSM-4660 > Desulfatiglandales > Desulfatiglandaceae > CAWHLE01. The sequence continues at coordinate 3,521 of CAWHLE010000012.1, forward strand.
CGGAAGAGGAATCTGTACGGTGAGCTACGCAAGCGCGTGGGAGAAGTGATCCGGGAACTGTGCCGGCAGCGAGGTATAGAGATCGAAATCGACTCATGTGTTGCTTCTTGGTTAAGGGTTGTGGGGATAACTCTACCCAGGAGTAACACAGAGTCGTTCACAGGGCATAGCCTCTGAACTCTGACCTTGTTCACAGCGCAAGGGTTTCTATGCTAGACTAGGAAATAAGTCATCAGTGGGTGGTGTGAGTGGCATCCCAGACCCTGATCTCAGATTTGGGGGACCGGCTTCCGGAATTGATTGACCTCCAGAGTCTTCCCGGGGTATATTTCATTCAATGGTCTGTTTTTCCTTGACGCCTTGCTGAGAAATCCACTCGCGGAAGCAGTCAAGAATGATCGTCGCCTTTGTAAATCAGAAAGGGGGCGTCGGTAAGACGACCCTCGCGATCAATCTCGCTGCCGCTTTGAGGAGGGAGAACTTCCGCCCCTTGTTGATTGATACGGATCCTCAAGGCACAGCGCTCCAATGGAAATCTCTTGAAGGGAATATCGCTTTTGAAGTGGAACACTTTCCTCGGCCCCTTTCCCTCGCCGAAATACAACCTTTCTTGCATCACGACTTTATCATCGTCGATACGCCCCCGGCCATAGGCCAGATCTCGGAGTCGGTTTTGGCGCTGGCAGATTTTGCTATCGTCCCTTTGGCTCCAAGTCCTCTGGACATTTGGGCAAGCAGGCGTACTGTCCAGATGATAGAGAAAGCCGGAAACCGGAATAGAGCCTTGAAGGGGAAGCTGCTCATCTGTCGAAAGATTCCGCAGACCAGGATAGGCCGTGAAGCGAGAGAAGCTCTGAAGGTGTTTGCTCTCGATATATTCGAAACAGAAATCTCCCAGAGAATCGCTTACGTCGAATCGATGCTCTCTGGAGTCTCAGTCATGCAGTATTCCTCAAACAGCGCAGCTGTAAATGAAATAGAGAGCCTCTGCAAGGAGGTGTTCCGGGAGGGTAATCTCATGCAAGAAAGGAGAGGGATAAAGTGGCGAAGATAAAGCAGAGAAAACTTCGGTGGCAAGCATCCGCATCCCCCGGTCTCGTGGGATATAAGCTCTATTGGGCCGAGGGAGGACGGGTGCATTACGATTCTGAGAGCGCCATGCTCGGCAATGTTGGAGAGATCATCCTTCCGGATGGAGTTCCCTCGTTTCCCCTGGTGAAGGGGGCCATCGAGCTCGGCTTGACCGCTGTCAATGAGATCGGCAATGAATCGGACATGACGAAAATCTCATTTCCTTTTCAATTCGCTGTACCGGACCCACCGGGGAATCTTACCCATGAGGCGGTCAGAGAATACTTCGTTTCAGAAAACGCCCATGCGCCTGAGTCCGCTCAACCTGAAACGGAATCTCACGAGGGTCAGGGGACATCTTATATTCCCCCTGTCAAGGGTCTGTCCGTCTCATGCCTTTGATCTGCCTAAGAGGGGATATCCCTTGTTGCCACGCACTAGAAGACATTAAATGCTTTGGCCACATCGTTGCAGATCTCGGGGTTGCAGGTAAAGTAGGAGAGATTGGTGTAGATTTTGGCGGTCACGGGACGGCAATTGCCTGTGCCGATATGGGCATAGGAGACCAGCTTGTCCTCTTCTCTTAGAACCACCAGGCTCAATTTGGCATGGGTCTCGAGCTCCAGGAACCCGAAGACCAACTGTACGCCTTCCCTTTCAAGCATGCGGGCGATGCCTATATTGGCTGCCTCGTCAAAGCGGGCCTTCAACTCCATCATAGCCGTCACGCTCTTGCCCGCATCGTCTGCCTCCAGCAAGGCCTCAACGATGAGCGAATTGACCATGGTGCGATAAAGGGTCTGCTTGATGGCCACCACCTTGTCATCCTGGCTGGCCTGGCGGAGAAACGGCACGACGCGCCGAACATGTTCTTGCGGATCATTCTGCCGCTTCGCACGTCCATCAGCGTAACGTCGGCGATCTTCACCTTCCTGGCCAGCTGGAATGACTTCATGTGCCCTCTTATCTTTCTGATCGGTCAGGGGCGCGATACGCTGCTCGTGGCCCTGGTTGCGCTTGCGCGCGAATACGGGCAGGACAGCGAACTGATGATGGCGGGGCGGTCCGCGATTACCATCCTGCCAGCGCTGCTGCTCTTCATGGTGATGCAGCGCTGTCACATTCAAGGCATCCAGTGGGCGGTGTGAAGGGTTGAGCAGTTGAAGCTCAAGCGACCAGTGGTTTCTCTATGCTCCGGAAACAAATCCAGCATGTCGAAAAGGTTCAATAGGCCAAGAAGATTGATTGGCGTCTTTATGGGGTTCCTGCTGACCCTGACGTTTTCTGCCTGTTTGGGGACCGCTTTCGAACAGGAAGTGAAAGACCCTGCCTGGGATGCGACGCCCAACGCGTTTTTCGAAAACCTCGCGAAAACCGCGCGCCGGGGCCTTTACCCGCGCGGCTTTTCGGGCGAGCAGTCATACTGGACCGTGGTCGGCGTGGACGGCGGAGGAGCCAATTCGGCGTTGATCTCGGAAGACGGCGCAGTAGAGTTGAGCAGGGGCGGCTTCTCGGTCGAGCCGTTCCTGATGACCGACGGGCGTCTCCTGACCTGGGCCGACGTCGATATTACCCAGTCCCTCGATGAGGGTTACCTGCCGATGCCGGGCGTGACCTGGAAGAGGCCGGACCTGGCGCTCCATGTAGAGGTATTTGCGGCCGGCAGCTGCACGAATTCGCGTTTGCTGGTGCGCTACACGGTCGAAAACCCGACCGGAGGTACGCGCAAGGTCACCTTGGCGCTGACCGCCCGCCCGTTTCAAGTGAGTCCGCCGACCCAGTCCCTGAATACGCCGGGCGGCATCAGTCCCATTCACGCGTTGGCCTGGAAGGGAAATGGGCTTGAGGTCAACGGCATGCCCCGTGTATTTCCGCTGCAGAGGCCGGATGCGGTTGTCGCGTGCGGCTTCGGCGCCGGCGACGTGGTCGCGAGGCTTGCGGCCGGGGACAATCCGAGCGTATCACAGGTGGTCGACAACCTCGGATACGCATCGGGCGCCCTGCTGTTCCACTTGATATTGCCAGCACACGGACGGCGCACGATCCACTTACTGGCGCCGCTGGCGGGGGCGCCTCATGTGCCGGATGGTGCGCTTAAGGACCCGGATCTTTGGACGCTTCGGGAACGCGATACGGTGGCCACTCAGTGGCGCGCCAAGCTCAACAGGGTTACCCTCCACCTTCCCCGATCAGCGCAGGCCATCAGCGATACGCTGCGAACCTCCATGGCCTACATTCTCATCTCCCGAGATGGGCCTGCGCTCCAGCCCGGCACGCGCTCCTATGCGCGCACTTGGATTCGCGATGGTGCGATGATGTCAGAGGCCCTGCTTCGCATGGGGGAGGTCGATTTGGTGCGGAACTTCATAAGCTGGTATGCGCCCCATCAGTTCCCCGACGGGAAGACCCCGTGCTGTGTGGATGCGCGCGGGTCCGATCCCGTGCCTGAAAACGACAGTCATGGCGAGTTCATCTTCACCGTCGCCGAGCTTTATCGCTTCACCCACGACAGAGCTGCCCTGGAAGCGCTGTGGCCATATGTGGTTCGGGCAGTTAACTACATGGATCGCCTGCGTGCCGGCGAGCGTGCGCCGGCCAATCTTACGCCCGAGCGGCGAGCGAGCTACGGCCTGATGGCCGCTTCCATCAGCCATGAAGGCTATGCTGCCGAGCCGGTGCATGCATACTGGGACGACTTTTGGGCGCTCAAGGGGTATGATGATGCCGTGGATCTCGCCCGCGCCCTGGATGAGTCCGACGAGGCCAAACGCTTTGAAGAGGCCCGCGAACAGTTCCGCGGCGACTTGCAAGCCTCAATCCGCACCGCGGTAAAAGCGCACGGCATCCGTTATCTGCCAGGCGCCGCCGAACTGGGCGACTTTGACGCGACCTCCACCACCGTAGCGTTGTCACCCTGCGGCGATCAGGAATGGCTTCCGCAGGACCTGCTCAAGAACACATTCGCGCTGTACTGGGACGAATTTCTCGCACGTCTCGGCCACAAAGTTAGGAGGGAGGACTACACCCCATACGAGCTCCGCTCGATTTCGGCTTTCATCCGCCTGGACCGGCGCGATTGCGTTCAGCCGCTCCTCGACTTCTTCATGGCTGACCGCCGTCCAGCGGCATGGAACGGCTGGGCCGAGGTTGTGCGCCGCGACGTGCGTAGGCCCGGTTTCGTGGGCGACATGCCGCACGCATGGATCGCGTCGGACTACATTCGTTCGGTACTCGACATGTTTGCCTATCGGCGTAGCGCGGATGGTTCGATTGTGCTGGCTGCAGGGGTGCCGGCGGCGTGGCTGGACGGCGAGGGTGTCGGCATCTCCGGCCTGCGCACCCCGTGGGGCCGTCTGGCCTATACACTCGGGCGCCAGGGGGGAAGCCTCCATTTGCGCCTCCATGCAGACGCGTTGCCTTCGGGTGGATTCGTCCTTGAGTGGCCATATGCCGATCCTCCCGGCAAGGCCCAAGTCAACGGGCACGAGGCGGCCTGGCACAACGGCGACTTGCACATCGACGCCGCGAATGCGGAGGTGATCATTGCCGTTGGCCGCGAGGGAGGCAAGAGTTGATCGTGAAGAAGTCTGTCGGATGGTTCGGAAAGCGCAGGATCGCGGGCGGGTTAGATCTCAGCCAGCACCTGGCCGTTTGTGGCGATGATGCGCCGGTAGAGATCGGCGGAACCCTTGAGCGTTCGCTTCTGCGTTGTGAAGTCCACATGGATCAGGCCGAAGCGCTTGGAGTAGCCATGAGACCATTCCAGGTTATCTAAAAGCGACCAGGCGAAGTAGCCGCGCAGGTCTACGCCGGCCCGGATCGCGGCGTGTGCGGCCTTCAAATGCTTCGTGAGGTAGCTGCGTCGCAGCGGGTCGTCCAGACCGTCGTTTTCCACTTTCGGCGGGTCGTAGAAGGCCGAGCCGTTCTCGGTGACAAAAATGGGCGGGTTGCCGTAGTTGTCCTTCAGCCACATGAGAGCGTCGGTGAGCCCCTGCGGATACACTTCCCAGCCGGTTTCGGTGTAGGTCGCGCTGGGCTGATAGACCGCGGATGCCTTGATCGGGTACTGGTTGGGGTCGTGGCGGACCACGGCGCGCGTGTAATAGTTGAGGCCGATGAAGTCGATGGGAACGCGGATCCGGTCCAGGTCGCCGGCCGGCCATTCGCGCCAGGCCTCGCCGTAGACCCCATTCAGTTCCTCCGGGTAGCGGCCGCGGAACACCGGATCCAGGTACTGCCGATTCATGTACGCGTGAGCGCGTTCGGTGGCCGCCAGGTCTTCGGGTGAATCCGAGGCCGGATATTTGGGCTCGACATTTACGACGAGACCGATTTGGTGCCTGCCCGACTCGCGATACAACTGTACCGCGCGGCCGTGGGCCCTCAGCAGGTTGTGTGCGGCTATAGGCGTCTCGAACAGGTTACGGTGGCCCGGTGCCAGCGCACCGTGCAGGTAGCCACCGTCGGTGATCACCCACGGCTCGTTGAGGGTGACCCAAAACCGGATGCGGTCGTCCAGCTTCTCGAAGCACGCACGGGCATAGTCGACAAACCATTCAGCGATGTCCGGGTTAAGCCAGCCGCCTCGGTTGTCCAGCGCTTCGGGCAGATCCCAGTGGTAGAGCGTGGCCATGGGGAAGATGCCGTGCGCCAGCAAGGCGTCGACCAACCGGTCGTAAAACCCCAAGCCCTTTTCGTTGATCCTGCCCGTGCCATGGGGGAGGACCCGTGCCCAGCCGATGGAGAATCGGTACGCTCTCAAACCCAGACCAGCCATCAGGCGGACATCGTCCTTCATACGGTGGTAATGGTCGCAGGCCACATCGCCGGTTTCACCGTTAAGAGTCATGCCGGGCGTATGGGAAAAGCGATGCCAGATGCTCGGCCCGGCACCGTCGGCGAGCGGTGATCCCTCGATTTGATAAGCGGAGGTGGCACAACCCCAGAGAAATCCGTCGGGGAATCGAAAGGTCTTGCTCATGGAGGGAAACCTTGACAAGGGTGATGAGAAAATTTTTTACACGGCAGGATAGCGGAAGGCCGCTGGATTTGCAATGTACGGCTCGGATGAGTCATTTGTTGTCCGAATCCTTGGCCCTTACTACTGAAATTGCGTTCAAAAGTGGCGTAATATTTTGAGGCCTTTGCAGTTTAGTTGCCATTTGTCCGGGTTGGGGATTGTTTCGGATTTCGATATTCGTATTTCCGGTTCATCCGGGTTAGGTGTATCATGAACCGAACAATCCATTGCAAACCTGCTTTCTGGTTGAGGTGGATACGGGTTGTTATCGGTTCACGGATGAATGGCGCCATCAGCCGTCCGGCAGAATCTAGACCCGCGGCGGTGCCCCGGGGACCTTGTAAATCGCACCTGTCTTCCGCAAGGCCGCGACGCTCCATTCCCCACCGACGCCGTCGACCACCCACTCCAGGAAGGCCCAGATATCCCGATCTACCTCTTCTTGGTCCCGAGGCACACCGGTTTCCGCCTTCATCAACAGGTAAATCGCCATGCCCTGAACGCCGCTCGGATCATCCGTGAGCCTTGTCAATCTGTAGACCATGCCTGAGGGTCCCTGAAAGAGGCGGTCGCCCCCTGCCTTCTCCATTTCCTTCATCAGGAACGTGTTGAAGTCCGGGTAAAAATCGGGGCTCTGTTCGAGCAACACCCGTTCTTCTTTTGTTCCGGCGTCTCTCGCCTCCTCAGCCGTGATCCACGTAATCTTCATTTCCGTCATATCGCCCCTTGTGAATATCCGATGCATTAGACCAGATGAAGGATTTCTTCCACAATCTCTTCCGGGGCATCTTCCTGAATGAAGTGAGACCCATCCGAAATCATCCTCGGAGCCCCGCAATTTGGCAGTATTTGCTGGAACCTTTCCGCGTTCGACGGCGGAAAAACGATGTCTTTTTCACCCCAAAGGAGCCTGCACGGGAAGCGGAGCGTGGGCAACGCCGCCTCCATGCGTTTCATGATCTCCCAATTCAGGTCGCCCGGTCCCCTCGGGATGTTGCGCGGAAAGGCGAGCATGGCAATCCGGCTTTCCGGGTTTGTGAAGGGGAGGCGGTATCCATCCAGAACCGGTCCCTCTTTCAGTCTATGCCTGTTGCGTATCGTGCTCAGGTAAAGCCCACGTTCCACAAGTACATTGAGACGAAGAAAAAAGTGCGCGCCTGCAAACGGGGCATGAAGCATCCGCCACGGCACCACTGAATCATGGAAGGTGGAGGGCTCTGCCCAGGCCCAAGTGTTCATGATGAGCATCCCGGCTACGTTTTCCGGATGCTCCAGGGCATATCCGAAACCGATAGGCCCTCCCCAGTCCTGGACCACGAGAATGATGTCCCTGAGATCGAGCTGTTCTATGAAGGCCGTGATGGCACGGGTGTGGGTCGCCAGGGTGTAAAACCGCTCATCCGCAGGTTTGTCGGAGAGTCCCATGCCGAGGTAGTCCGGAGCAACCGTTCTACATGCATCTTGGATGCGAGGGATGATCTCCCGGTACAGGAACGACCACGTGGGGTTTCCATGCAGAAGGAGCACTGTTGGCTTGCCTTCCCTAGGACCCTCGTCCAGATAGTGCATCCGATAGCCCAATACTTCGCGCCACCGGCTTTGGAAAGGATAGATCCGGCGGATACGTTCCGGTATCATTCCATCATGAACACAAACGTTTTCGGTCATAATGTCCTCCAATCTTGTCAGAAGACGAATTTTGTGCAAGCCAGAAGGTCACACTCTCACGCAATTTCGGATAGTAAGCGTTTTCCTTTCAGCACCTCGGAGCACTTGAAGGTCGCAATGCGTCTGTCAACCATTGTGAGACCCTTGCCTGTCCCGGGGTTTCTACCCCTGCGCTTCCCTTTGTCCATTATGAAGAGCTTCCCAAAGCCGCTGATCAGGACATCCTCGCAGCCCTCAAGGGTCTTTTAAAGGATCATTTTATACCGGTTGCGAATAGGATCAAGTGGCCATGTATATCTGGAGAAATATGCATGACATCTTCGGGTTGAGTCAACCGGTTGGTGCATCAAGTGGATATCCGTAATGAAATCGTCCACATGCGCCTGAGTCATCCGGCAGCATAGGGCAAGAATGACCAGGCTCGTTTGAGAAACGAAGGTCTCTCGCGAGGGCAATTTTCAGACATTCGAGCCTGGGCCAATCAGTTCAGCAGATTTTGGGTGCAGGGATGTACTGTCGTGTACTTCCAAAATACATGTTCCACCCCATTTACCTTTTTTAATTCTGAAATAGAGTTATTGTGGAGATGAACAAAACAGCCAAAAATCTCGGTGAAGGTACGCAGTGGCTCATCCTGCAGGGTGTTAAGTCAACGAGCGTTTGGTCGAGGGGCGGGAAGAGATCTATTTCGAGTATCAGTTTGCGACCAAGGCGGCAACGCTAACGGCGATTCCTGATTATGCGGTCAAGGTCTACGTCGATTCGCTCAAGAGTCCCGGAGCGCTGCGCGCCAGCTTCGAATACTATCGCAGCATCGACGACATCATCGAGCAGAGCAAAGAACGCAAGAAGACCAAGCTGACCATTCCGGTTCTGGCTATCGGCGGCGCTGTCGCCTGCGGAGACATGGTCGAGGCCGATGCGCGGTTGATCGCCCAAGACTTAACCGGTGTGGTCATTCCGGGCTGCGGCCACTTCGTGGCTGAGGAGGCGCCTGATGCGCTGCTCGATGTGATCGAGCCATTTGTAACACCTTATAAGGCGGGTTATCCGATCCGTGAAAAAGACGAATCACGTTAGGACGGCAGCAATGGTCTACGAACCGATACTGTTAAACACACACCTTTTCCGAAACCATGAGACCAGTTTCGTAGCGAACATTGTCAACCAGGCGTATTAAGGACAAGTAAATCAAACAGAGCGGTTGTGACAGGAGCATCCGGGGGAATCGGGTCGATCCTGCGTAACCGTGAGGAGGATCCGATGACAGCACTTAAACCCGGAGTTAAAGCCCCAGAATTTTCGCTTTCAACCACCCCCGATCAAAAGGTATCCCTTTCCGAATTTCGCGGGCGGCCCGTGGTCCTGGTCTTCTATCCGGCGGACTGGAGCCCTGTATGCAGTGACCAATTGGCGCTCTATAACGAGTTGAAGCCGGAATTTTCCGAATTCGAAGCGCAAATCATCGGCGTGTCAGTGGACGGCGTCTGGTGCCATCTTGCCTTCAGCAAAGACCGCAAATTGCAATTTCCGCTTTTGGCGGATTTTGAACCCAAAGGCGGAGTGGCGCGTCAGTACGGCGTCTATCGGGACAAAGACGGCGAGTCGGAAAGGGCACTGTTCGTCATCGATGCCCAGGGCGTCATTCGTTGGAGTTTTGTCTCGCCGGTGGGCATCAATCCGGGCGCCGACGGCATTTTAAAGGCTCTCGAATCGATGGCCAAAGGCGAAAAACCAGTAAGCGTCCCGGACTAGTTCGATGTCCGAATCAGGAGGTATCATGGACAAATCCGCCATGCTCACCCAGAACGTTTCAACACGTGACCACATGGAAGGACCCACCGACGCACCTTTGACCTTAGTGGAATACGGCGATTATCAATGCCCTTACTGTGGAGCCGCCTATTCCGTCGTGAAAGGCTTACAGAAGACCTTGGGAAAGAAGCTGCGATTTGTGTTCAGGAACTTTCCTCTCACCCAAGTGCACCCCTATGCGCTGATCGCAGCCGAAGCAGCGGAAGCCGCCGCGCTCCAGGGCAAGTTTTGGGAGATGCACGATCTGCTTTTTGAACAGCAGACCTTCCTCAAACCGGATATCATCCCCGTCTGGGCTAAAAAAGTCGGGTTGAATCTCGAAAAATTCGGGAACGATATCCGGGAAGGGGTTGTGGAAATGCGTATCAAGGAAGACCGTCAGAGCGGCATCCGCAGCGGCGTTAACGGCACGCCGACCTTTTTTATCAACGGAGCACGCTATGACGGCACGCCGGATTACGATTCGCTGCTGAAGGCCTTAGAGTCCGAATTGACGTTACGCTCCATCTGAATGAGCCAGCGGCAAGAGGACAATCGAAATGTCGGAAAGCCGCCTAAAGCATCTTGCGGGAGAAAATGTCCATGTCCGAGGAAGAAAGCAAACCCACAAACGGTAACGAAACAAAGGTCTCGGAGCAATCCCCCTCAATAAAGAAAGAGGCCTCAGCCGATTCTTCGCCAGCTCCGGGCGAGGCAGCTACTCCAACCGGACCCTTGCGGTCTAAAGGTGAACGGAGCAAGGGACGGCGCTGGGCGCTGAAAGTAGGAATCGGGATTGTGGCCTTGGCGGTTCTACTCTATTTCGCCATACCGGCGGCGATGCGCGCCTTGAACACCATTTCGACCGATGACGCTTACGTGAACGGCCACGTGACCTTCGTAGCCGCCCGTGTACCCGGCCAGGTCATGAAGGTTATGGTGGACGATAACAACGCGGTCCACAAAGGAGACCTGCTCGTTGCGCTGGATAAACAACCCTACGAGGCCCAGGTTGAGGTCAGACAGGCGGCAGTGGCACGGGCTCAGGCCGATCTGGGGGTCGCCAAGGCCATGGCGCGTGGCACTTTAGCGCTGGCCAGAAACAAACGATGGAGGCTGGAGCGGGCCATGGAAGAAGTGCACAACCAAGTCGCCCTGCTGGATGCCAAGGTTGCCGACGTGGACTCCAGAAGAGCCGTTTTGGTCCGGGCGCAAGAAGACTTTGACCGGGCTAAGCGGTTGCTCCCTGAATCCGCCATCAGCCGAGAGGCGTATGACCAGCGGCAGGAGGCTGTTTCTGTCGCGGAGGCGCAGGTCAAGGTAGCGCTCGAAAATGTCTATCAGATCCGGGCCGCCCTCGGGCTGCCCGCGATCCCTCCAAAGGGAGAAAGCCTTTCACATGTGCCGCCCGACCTCGACCAGACATTTTCCTCGGTCCTTGAGGCGCAAGCGGATTTGATCCAGAGTGCGGCAGAGCTCGGCATTTTCCATTCTTTTGAAGAGACCCCGAAGCGAATGCTGGATGAATTCATGAAACGGGCACCCCATGGCGATATCGATCTTCTTTTCGCACAGCTGGCCGAAGATGCCCCGGAGGTCAAGCAGGCCGAGGCGAAGCGCCAGCAGGCAGAACGCGATCTGGAGGTGGCCCAGCTGAACCTTGGGTACTGCGACGTCTTGGCGGAGATCGATGGCGTCATCACGCGGCGAAACGTCAACCCCGGCAACAATGTGGAGATCGGGCAAGGCCTGATGGCGATCCGCTCGCTCCGGGAGGTCTGGGTCGATGCCAATTTCAAGGAAACCCAGCTTTCAGATCTGCGCATCGGGCAGCGTGCAGATCTGTACGTGGATATGTATGGAGACCGGCAAGTGTTCAAAGGTCGCATTTCCGGTTTCACGATGGGAACCGGTTCGACCTTGGCATTGCTTCCGGCACAAAACGCGACCGGCAACTTCGTCAAAGTGGTGCAACGGCTGCCGGTGCGCATCGACCTCATCGACTATGACCCAGAGAAGGCCCCTCTGTTCATCGGCCTGTCGGTGATTCCTTACGTCTACTTTAAGGAACCGCCGACCGGGCCTAATGCCGGGAATATCCTACAGCCGTACGTGCCACCCACGCCAGCCGAACCTACGAATGGAAGCCATGTGGAGGCGAAACCTTGAGCAGTGCGACCCTTCAACGTCTCCCAAGTCGTCCGGCCGTGAATCCATGGCTGATCGCCGTCATTGTGGTGGTGCCGACTTTTATGGAGGTGTTGGATACCACGATCGCCGTGGTCGCCCTGCGTTACATCGCCGGGGGCCTTTCAGCGACAGTCGATGACGGCGAATGGGTCATCACGAGTTACCTCGCAGCCAATGCCATCGTCCTACCCATCACCGGCTGGCTTGCCTCTCACCTCGGGCGTCGCAACTACTTTCTGCTCTCAATCGCTGTCTTCACTCTCAGCTCCGCCCTGTGCGGTATGTCCAGAAGCCTCGGCCAACTGATCGTATTTCGGGTGTTCCAGGGTCTCGCCGGCGGGGGGCTTCAGCCCTGCAGCCAGGGGGTTTTGCTTGACGCTTTCCCGCAGGAGAAACAGGGTGCTGCGATGACCTTGTTCGGTTTTGCGGCGCTCATCGCACCGGTGCTCGGGCCTACCCTTGGGGGCTGGATCACCGACAATTACTCCTGGCGCTGGAGCTTCTACATCAATATTCCCATCGGCATTCTGGCGCTTGTAGCCTGCTACGCCCTGCTTGAAGACCCCGAGTACCTCCGGACCCAGGTCGCCGAATTGAAGAAAAAGCCGCTTCAGTTCGACTCCCTCGGTCTGGGACTTCTTCTTATCACCATGGCGTGCTGGGAAGTGATGCTGAGCAAGGGTCAGGAGTGGGACTGGCTGGGCGACCCATTCTGGCGGGTGCAAACCCTGTTGATCCTTTTTGTGCTCGCGCTGGCCGGCCTGATCATCCGGGAGATGCGTCACCGAAGCCCCGTGGTCAACTTCCGGCCTTTGGCCGAGCGCAACTTCCTTGTTTCATGCATCCTTATCTTCTCTGCCTACGCGGTTCTCTATGGCGCGAGTACGACGCTGCCTGCCCTGCTACAGTCCCTCTTCGGCTATGACGCTCTCAACGCGGGATTGGTCATGTCGCCCGCTGGTCTGTTTGCGATCCTCCTGATGCCGGTCATTGCCTACCTGCTCGGCAAAGGAAAGGATGCACGCTGGATCATCCTCTCAGGTCTCCTGGTCATGGGGGCAGGCAACTTTTGGATGTCGCAGATGAACCTTAGCGTCAGCCCGGGACTTGTGGTTTGGCCTCGGGTGGTGACGATCGTGGGCCTCTCGATGTGCTTTGCGCCGCTAAATGTCGCAGCCTACCTGTACACACCTCAGAGGTTACGCGGGGCTGCGGTAGGCCTCCTCAGCCTGTTACGTACCGAGGGGGGCAGTGTGGGCACGTCACTCGCCCAGACGCTTCACGAGCGTCTCGACCAATTTCACACGCTCCGTCTGGGAGAGTACCTCGACCCTTTCAACCGTGCGGTGCACTTCTTTCTCCATCAGGTGCAAACGTTCTTCCTCGGTCAGACCGGCGACCCGGCACTTTCCAAACAGATGGCCTGGCAAGGTCTCGAGATTCTGCGCCAGCAGCAGGCATCGTCGCTCGCCTACTTCGATTGCTTCTGGGTGTTCGCCCTGATTGCATTCGCCCTGGTGCCTCTCGTGTTTTTCATGAAGCGCTCGGTAGCCGAAAAGGGTGCACGCATCGGAGGGGAATGATCTTGTGCAGGGAACAAGAAGACAGTGCTGCTAAAACTATTCCTTGCATTTGGTGGTTAAACAACGGGAAGAGATTTATCGAGGCCTGAGCATGAAAATCCTGGCAACGATTTTCGGGGTGGCTCTGATTCTCGTCATTCTCGAGGATGCCTTCGAGACTGTCGTCCAGTCGCGACGGGTAACCCGCCGGGTTCGTCTGGCCCGTCTCTTCTTTCGCTATACTTGGCTGCCCTGTTCCGCCTTGCTTCGCTGGATCTCTTCCGGAAGGCGGCGGGAAAACTTTATGAGCTTTTACGGCCCCCTCTCGCTCCTTCTTCTGTTGATGGTTTGGGCCACAGGTCTGATTTTTGGGTTCGCGCTTCTTCATTGGGCCAATGGCTCAGCCATCGATTTTGCGAAAGGGACGCCGGATTTCAGCACGGATCTTTATTTCAGTGGCACCAACTTCTTTACCCTCGGGTTGGGGGATGTTACACCCCGCACACCCATGGCGAGGGTGCTAACCGTGTTGGAAGCGGGCGTAGGTTTTGGCTTTCTAGCGCTGGTGATCGGATATCTGCCGGCACTCAATCTCTCTTTCTCTCGCCGTGAGGTGAATATTTCATTGTTGGATGCTCGTGGAGGGTCGCCACCGACCGCTGCTGAACTGCTGCGCCGACACAGCCATGGCCACGGACTGGATGAACTGCGGAACCTCCTCCGAGATTGGGAGCTCTGGTCGGCGGAACTGCTCGAGAGTCATCTTTCATATCCAGTGCTGGCCTATTTCCGTTCACAGCATGATAATCAGTCCTGGTTGGGGGCGCTTTCTGCGATTCTGGATACCTGCGCTTTCGTTATGGCAGGTTTGGAAGGGCCATGTGAGCGACAGGCTCAACTCACCTTCGCCATGGCGAGGCATGCGGTGGTGGACCTTGCTCTGATCTTCCAAAGGCCTCCACGCGAGCCCGACACCGACCGTCTTCCGGAGGCCAAGATCGAGCATCTGCGCACCACCCTGAAAGCAAACGGGCTAGTGCTTCACGATGGAAGCGCTGCTGACCAAAAGCTGAGAGAACTCCGGCACATGTATGAGCCTTATGTGAACTCCCTTGCCAGCTATTTGGTTATGACCATCCCGTCCTGGATTCCGGAAGTCAGCCCGACGGACAATTGGCAGACGACCGCATGGGGGACTGCTTCCGGATTTCAAAAAACTCAATCACCGAAAGGGGTTAGGGAGAGACATTTCTAGGGTGGCGTTCTGTCTTTGCCACCTTCTTTCCCTGTATTATTAAGATGGACTGATCCTTTTGGTTAACCAAAGGATGGTAGATGAACTGACATAGGCAGAATCCATCGAGAAGTCAGGAAGCGACTGCAAACACGTCAATGGAAATCCTTAAGGCTTGATATAAGCAGGGTCAGCAGATTTTGGGCTCAGGGAGGTGGTGTTTGTACTTGCAAAAGACAAGCATAATACATGTTCCACCCCATTTACCTTTTTCAATTCTGAATAGAATTATTTGGCGATGAACGTAACAGCCAAGAACCTCGGTGAAAGTACGCAGGGGCTCATCCTGCAGAGTGTGAAGTCAAACAGTCGTCCTGAAAGGAGTGAGAAAAATGATTACCGTTTTCTTCTCTGTCACTCTCAAGGACGGAAAAGAGCAAGAGTTCCATGATTTGATTCTGGGACTGACGAAGGTCTCACGGGAAGAGGACGACGGGTGCCTCACCTAGGTGTTTCACCGACGACGCGACATGCATGGGGAACCCGGATAAGGGATCAGGACAACGGCGATGAGCGGCCATACCGCCTCTGCCGTTGTTAGGCTACTAGAAGTAACAAAACCAAGGAGGAAGCACTACAGCAAGTAGGGAGCAGCGCATGCCCAACATCATGCACCTGATAAAGATCCACGCATCACGCGAGCGGGTCTACCAAGCGCTCACGACGGCCGAAGGTATTCGTAACCAGTGGACACACGATCCGGAGCTCGATTCAAAGATCGGAGGAACGAGCGAGTTTCACTTCTACTACGAAGATCAGCGCGTCACAAGAGTGAGAGTTCAGAAACTCAAGCCGCCAGTCCGCGTGGACTGGACGGTGCTCTCCTCCTTCCGCCCGGAGTGGGAGGAAAGGTTCCAAAGGAGACAGAGGCAAGCTCAAAAGTTCAGCTCGACTGCGGGTTGGTCCCGGCCGTGCGCCGTAAGAACTCCCGGTTCGTTAGGCCGAGAACGGGCATCTGGGTGGGCGAGCGGGGCAATCAGCACACATGGCTTGCGAAGCGCTTTTCGCTCGCAACGTTCAGATTCGAATGAAAGCTGCTCATATGAAACATGGTTGGCATCTACTCGTTGGTAGTACCCTCGCCCTGGCTGGAGGTTTTTCACTAATCTTTGGTTGGCCCCTTTGGATTCCGACTCTGGTAGTCGTCGGAATCAACAGCTACCAAGGCTTGCTCCTCGTCGAGGTGGCGATACGCTCGGAGCATCGCCGGAAAATCTTCGAGCTGCCCAGCAGAGCTTGGAGTCTCCTCCTACTCGTCTCTCTCTTGGCTGCCCTCGTGTTCGCCTTCGGGGGAATGTATCTCAAGATAGAAGGAGTCATTCATGTGGTCGAGGACGTCGCATCCGGGGGGGACACGCAAGGAAGGGCCGGAAGTACCGAAAGGGAAGTATTGACAAGTAAGATAGATGCTTGCTACTTCAGCTTCACGACAATAACGACTTTGGGCTACGGAGATTACGTTCCGGCGACGCAAGGGGCACGTTTGATAGTAATGTGGCAACTCGCAGCTGGTGTTCTCTTGGTCTTCATCGGATTTCCATTGGCGGTTTCGCGATTGGCAACTTTTGCTGACAAAGGATGAGGAGCGGTTTTGGCCTAATCTTTTCTTTCCTTCCTTTGTTAAAAAAATAAACGTGTCCCGTACCGAAAACGTTCCCTCTGGTCCTCTGGTGGACACATCGGCAAGATCGTGCTGGAGGTGCCCGGATAGCCGGGCGACGATTTTTACGATCAACTGTTATCGTTAGAAGTCAGAATATCTTTAGGGGGTGCACCATGGCAAATCCATTTGTTCACATTGAATTGGAGTCACAAGACTTGGAAAAATCAAAGAAGTTCTACACCCGCATGTTTGACTGGAAGCTGGAAGAAATTCCAAGAATGGATTACACAATAATCAAAGTAGGCGAAGGAACGGGCGGAGGGATGATGAAGAAGCCTGATCCTAGCATTCCGGACATTTGGCTTCCTTACGTCCTGGTTGATGATGTAGCGGCATCAACAAAGAAGGCCAAGTCACTTGGCGCTACCATTGCCAAGGACGTCACAGAAGTACCGGACATGGGGTGGTTCAGTGTCATCATTGACCCGACCGGTGCGGCCTTCGGACTCTGGCAATCAAAAATGACTCAGTAGCGGCCCCAGGAGATGCAAACAAAGACCGACGACGTGCCGACAGAAAAGACGCGGGCCTGGTTGCCTGAAAGCAGAGCGTAACAGGGAGCCGGCAGAGTGCTGTGAGCGGAAGTTTCCTTTAGCCCCGATGCTATAACCTGGAAAATCGCGCGAGAGCGGTTCGAAGTGCACTTTCGCAATCACCGCGCGCGTATTCTGGAGCGTGCGAAGCACTTTGTGCAGGAAGAAGCGCCCGACCAATTTTGCCAAGAGGTGATCGCCTTCTACGACCATATCTTCAGTGAGAATGGAGCTACGGCAAGTGTAAGCATCTAGAGTGGATAGCGCGCAAAGCTCTTCAAGCGTATTGTTTTGAGACCCATTTCAAGACCGATCGAAATTTGTTAGTCTGCTAAAGCGTTGCGCGGCAGGCTAACTCGACGAAAAGCACAAGTGAAAAGGGAGGTAGATATGACACGAATAGGCTCGGAATATTTGGACACCAACGATAGGTTTCCTCAATTGGAGCTGCAATTGGTCTCTGGAGAAAAGCTGAAACTTCCTGAAGGGATCGGCGAGGGATACGGTGTCGTTCTGATCTATCGCGGTCATTGGTGACCTTTCTGCAATCAGCAGTTGGCTGACTTCCAAGGATTGCATCAGGAGTTCAAATCCGAACAGATCAAGGTCATCGCGGCTTCTGTCGACCCAATTGAGAAAGCGAGAGAAACGGTTGATAAATTGGGGATTTCCTATTCTGTCGGTTATGGCATGATCGCAGAGGAAATATCCAGAATGACCGGGGCTTATTATGAAAAGGAGAAAAAATATCTTCATGCCACGGGCTTTATGCTCCGTCCAGAAAAGAATATCGTTGTTGCCTGTTATAGTACGGGGCCAATAGGCCGTTTTGTGGCGAAAGACGTGTTGAAACTCGTGAGATTCTATAAGAGTCGTGGACCAGCATAAAGGGAATTTGGAGTTCGCAAAGGCCCAATTCGGACATGATATGCCGCCGGGTGCTATCCTGGTGAGCCGGTGTTCGTTGCGGCTCCGGAAGCTGAGGAAGAGGACGACGGGCTGAGTCGGATCGGCATGCAAGAGGACTGGGGGGCATGTTGCTTTCGACCATATGGGAATTATTTTCCGCAGAGAGCCGCGTTAGCGTTAGGCAACGAGGCATTCAATGACAAAGGCAATACCAGAGGGATTTCACAGCGTCACACCGATGATCATGTTCAAGGATGCACGAAAGGCCATTGAATTTTACAAAAGGGCCATCGGCGCCAGGGAGCGGTTCGCCATGCCCTGGCCCGACGGCAAAGGGGTCATGCATGCAGAGCTCCTGATAGGCGACTCGATCATCATGATGGGCGAAGAAAATCCACAGGCTGACTGCAAAAGCGCTGAAGCCAAGGGAGGTTCTCCCGTCAACTTTTACATTTACCTCGAAAACGTGGACGAAGCCTTCCGGCGAGCCTTGGATGCAGGCGCCGAGTCCCGCGCGGCTGTCCGGGACATGTTCTGGGGGGACCGGGTCGGCACGGTGAACGACCCCTTCGGGTACAGTTGGAGCCTCGCCACTCATATAAAAGATCCGACACCGCAGGAGCTCCAGGAGGGCGCCAAAGCCGCGTTCGCCAAGATGGCGAGAGAATAGAAAAACCACGACGGGCATTCGGTCGAGACGTGCATCGCCGACGTGGTCAAAGTGGCGATCCTGATGGCTTCAGATTACACCGGCACCATGACCGTGCCTGTCGCCAATATGAGCTGCGGCCAAATAGTCGACTAGCGATGATTCGGTGGAAGATCGCCAGCACGGCAAAATTGAAAGGAAACGATATGCAAAAACTCACCCCATGCTTGTGGTTCGATGATAACGCTGAAGAGGCGGTGAAACTTTATACCGCCATTTTCAGGGACTCAAAGACTACATGCGCTACCCATTATGGAGAAGCAGGGGCAAAGGCCTCCGGAAGACCAAAGGGGACAGTCATGACCGTGGCTTTTCAGCTCGATGGACAAGACTTTCTGGCATTGAACGGAGGCCCATATTTCACCTTCTCACCAGCCATATCATTCATCGTAAACTGCGAAACGCGGGAAGAAGTGGACCAGCTGTGAGAGAAGCTCTCCAAGGGCGGAGAAATGGGAGAATGCGGCTGGCTCAAGGACAGGTATGGCGTATCATGCCAGAATCCCTAGACCCCGCCGAAGCAGCGCCTTTGATGTGCGCCGGAATTACCACATTCAATGCTCTCCGCCACAGTGGTGCGCTGCCAAGCGATCTTGTCGCCATCCAGGGGATTGGCGGGCTTGGCCACCTGGGTGTTCAGTTCGCAAAGAAATTTGGCTATCGGGTCGCGGCAATAAGCCGTGGGGCGGACAACGCTGGGCTCGCAAAAAGGCTTGGCGCGGATCTCTATATCGACAGCACCGCCACGGATGCCGCGGTCGAACTTCAGAAGCTCGGAGGCGCGCGCGTGATTCTTGCTACCGCGCCCAGTGGGAAATTGATGTCCGGGATCATCGGCGGCCTGGGGGCGAATGGCACACTCATTGTTGTGGGAGTTTCGATGGACCCCATCGAAGTGCCGCCCGTTCACTTGATTATGGGCAAGAAGCGGATCCAGGGGTGGGCGGCTGGGATTCCAAGCGACTCCGAGGACACGCTGCGCTTCGCGGAAATGACTGGCGTGCGCCCAATGATCGAAAAGTATCCGCTTGCGAAAGCCGCTGAAGGCTATGCTCGCATGATAAGCGGGAAAGCGGAATTTCGCGTCGTCCTGACCATGTGAGCTCCGGCGGCAGATAGGAGTTGCGGTGGCTAATAAATTGGATCGGAGATTCATCACCCGTCCCAAGTTTAGTGTGTCAAAAATCAGTTTATTTTGCTTAACATTCCGGACTTGAGTTCTCCGGGGCAACAGCCCGGAAAGAGGAACGAATCATCGTTGGCCGGGGAGGGGAGCGAGAATATGACTGAGGTCGAAAAGTGCAAGAATCTCGTTATTGGCAGTGGGGAAGCGGGTAAATTCTTGGCCTGGACCCTGGCTAAGGCGGGTCAGCCGACGGTGGTGGTGGAGCGGAGGCTGATCGGCGGGTCCTGCCCTAACATTGCCTGCCTGCCTAGCAAAAATGTGATCCATTCTGCCAAAGTAGTCTCTCTGGCCAAGCGCGGCGCGGAATTCGGACTCAAAACAGGGCCAATCGCCACTGACATGGAAGCTGTTCAGCGCCGCAAGCGCCATATGGTCGACGGACTGATTCAGATGCATCTGGACAACTACAAAGCGAGCGGCGCGGAACTCGCCATGGGGGAAGCCCACTTTATTGCCCCGAGAACCGTTGAAGTCAGCTTGAACAGTGGTGGCGTCAGACGGATCGCCGGGGATCGAATGTTTCTGGATTTGGGTACCCGTGCGGCTTTACCAGATTGGCCCGGCCTTGAAGCGGCAAATCCTATGACCCACGTTGAGGCACTTGATCTCGACCGGTTGCCAGAACATCTCATAGTCTTGGGCAGTGGTTTTGTCAGCCTCGAACTTGCACAGGCCATGCGGCGTTTTGGCTCCCGAGTGACCGTGATCGAAAGAGGCCCACAGATCGCCAGCCATGAGGATCCTGACGTCGGAAGCGCGCTCTTAGAGTTATTCCATGACGAGGGAATCGACGTAATGCTCGAAACGCAAGTCAGCCGGGTCGAGGGACGCTCCAGCGGGCACGTCCGGGTCCACACTCGAAACAGGAGAGAGGAATCAATCATCGAAGGATCGGACCTTCTTGTCGCGGTCGGCCGAATTCCAAACACGCAGGGCATCGGCCTCGATCAGGCAGCAGTGGGGCTAAATGAGTTGGGCTATATCAAAGTCAATGAACGCTTGGAGACAACTGCTCCGAAGGTGTGGGCAATGGGCGAATGCGCCGGCAGCCCGAAGTTCACCCATGTCGCCTTTGACGATTTCCGGGTTGTGTACGACAACCTTAACGGAGGCAATCGCACCACAAGAAATCGATTAGTCCCTTTCTGCATGTTTACCGATCCGGTACTGGCACGCGTTGGGTTGAACGAATCCGAGGCAAAGAGTCGTGGCATAGGCTACCGTCTGTTCAAAATGCCCATGGGCAGCATCCTCAAGACCAGGACCCTCTCTGAACCCCGCGGGTTTCTAAAAATGCTCGTCGGTGTGGAGAGTGATGAAATCTTGGGATTCACGGCTTTAGGGGTTGAGGGGAGCGAACTGATGGCGGTCGTTCAGACCGCCATGATGGGACACTTGCCATATACGACTCTCCGCGAGGGGATTTTCGCCCATCCCACAGTCGCCGAGGGACTGATCGCACTTTTGACAAACGTGCCTGTGAAGGCAACCCATCAGCTATCTTAAAGGAGACCGGCGGGAAAATAAAGGATTGTGGCAGAGGCCAGCTCCTACTCTCATAGGAGCCTATTGATTGAAAGTACTGATCGCCTACATGGCGGGAAAGGAGCAATGACATGTCTGCTCAACAACCTACGGTTCTTGTCATCGGGGCAACCGGTCGGACGGGCCGGCGCATTGTGGAAGACTTGAAACGAACAGGCGTCGGGCGTAAAGGCGCTGGCGCTTTGCCCCGCTACGCTGTCGGTCACTAGATCGCCTCACTAAAGGCCTATCTGGCCGGCTCCGAGACAGTCTTCCTGATCAGAGCCAGTCTGAGTATAGATGGAGGATTTGCGGCGCACCGGGCCTGCCTCCAACGAAGTGATTGAGAAAGCGATACTTTGGAGGTCGACTATGAAAGTTCAAAGTAATTCTGTAGGGGCGAGACCAGCAATCAAGGTGGCTTACCGGACTGTGAAGATCGACGGCCTGGGTATTTTCTATCGAGAGGCTGGGCCGCAAGATGCCCCCATCGTGCTTCTCCTTCATGGATTCCCCACCAGTTCGCACATGTTCCGCAACCTAATCCCGGCGCTGGCCGACGAGTTTCACCTGGTGGCGCCGGATTACCCCGGCTTCGGGAACAGCTCGATGCCGACGGTGGACCAATTCCAGTACACCTTCGACCATCTGGCCGCCGTGATCGGAAAGTTCGCGGAAAATGTCGGATTGAAGAAATACACCTTGTACGTGCAGGACTATGGCGCGCCGGTCGGCTACCGTCTGGCTGTCGGGCACCCTGACCGCATACAGGCCCTTGTGGTGCAGAACGGCAACGCTTACGACGAGGGGATTGACAACGACTCGTGGAAACCGCTCAAGGCTTACTGGAAGGAAAGGACTCCGGAGCGCGAAAAGCCTTTGCGCGGCTTCTTAACACGGGATGCTACCATCTCGCAGTACACCAAGGGAGTGCGGTCCAGGGAGGCGATCAGTCCCGACAACTGGAACATGGACCAGCCGCTCCTCGACCGGCCGGGAAACGCCGAGATCCAGCTCGCTCTTTTCTACAGCTACAGGAGTAACCCGCCGCTTTACCCGAAGTGGCAGGCATACTTCCGCGAGCACCAGCCGCCGACGCTCATTGTCTGGGGAAAGAACGATCAGATCTTCCCTCCAGCCGGCGCTGAGCCATACAAGGGAGACCTGAAGAATCTGGAGTTTCACCTGCTCGACACAGGCCACTTCGCGCTCGAGGAGGAGGGCGACAATATAGCCGACCTGATGCGGAGTTTCCTCCGCAGGAAGGTCAGGCGGTAGACGTCCTGCGGAGAGGCGAACAATGGAGAACATTCCCTGATAAAAGCCCCCGAACCTATTCCAGGACACTCGTACGGAACGGGGGAAGTTGCCAGGTCGCCTGTCTCGATGCGGGAATTGGATGATTTGAAAATCAGCGCGGGATTTGCTGAGGAAGACCAGCGCTACCTGCGGGTCGCGGGTGAGATGCTCGCAGACCGAACCAAGCAAATAGTCGACCACTGGCGCAACGGTATCATCGCTAGCATCCCGAACCCCGCCAGACATTCTCTCACGCCCGAGGGAAACGCGACCCCAGAATACCTAGCGAACAGCAACCTCCGTTTTCAGCAATGGATTCTCGACACCTGCCTGCGGCGTCCTCCAAGTGTTTCAATTCAAACAAGGGCGCCAAGCACAACATTCCGCTGCCGGAAAAACGGCCGTCCGTGTACAGAATATGGAGATGAGGATGGAATCCCAGGAAGTCGCCAAACGAATGGATGGCGATAATGGCCCTAGAAACTGCATCTTTCTCCGGGAAGGCTTCATGGAAGAATTCCTTTAAGGTCTCCCAGGCACAGCGGCTGAGTTCTGAATGGAGGCTTCTGTCGTAGAGAAAATACCGGAGCAGGATCTTGGGTACGCTGAAAACAAAATGGCGGTGGGGCACAGCTTCGAGGACTTTCCGGCAAAGCCATTCCCCGAATAAGTAGGTCGCTAAAGAATTGAGATTCATCTTTGCACCGTCAGAATTCCTATCACCGGCTTAGTCAGGAGTGCACTTCCAAGATGACTTCCAGTTCGACCGGCGAACCCCGATAACGAGCGCGGCGATGCAACGACAACCAACGGTATTTCATCGACAAAAGCCTCCCGATCATAACCGGGAAATGGGGTGCCTATTTTGGCGGCGCTCGTGCTGGGCAATGGCCCAGAGGCGGAGGTCTCCGAAGAGTTGTCCGAGGGCGGCGGGCAGGTAGTGGGAGTTGAGGCCGCTGGGGTTGGGGAGGACCCAGGCGTGGCTGCCGCCGAAGGGGGCCTTTTGGAGGCCGACGCTGGCGTCTTTGATGCCGGAAACGACGCGGTAGGGACCGATGCCGACGAAGGCGACGACGGTGGGCCGCCAGCGTTTGACTTTGGCTTGGAGGCGCTGGGCGCCGGCGCGAAGTTCGTCGTTTGTGAGTTCATCGGCGCGGGCGGTGGCGCGTTCGACGATATTGGTGATGCCGAATTTGAGGTCGAGAAGGAGGGATTCTTCAAAGGGGGAGAAGATGCGCGGGGTGAAGCCGCCGGCGTGGAGGGCGGGCCAGAAGCGGTTGCCGGGGCGGCCGAAGTGGCGGCCGATGGCGGCGGTGTAGAGGCCGGGGTTGATGCCGGCGAAGAGGACGATGAGGTTTTTGGCGGCAAGATCCGGGACGACCCTGTTGTGCGCGGCGAGGAGCTGGGCTTTGGTGGGTTTCCAGGGGGTGGGCAATGTCCGATTCATAGTGCGGCGTCCTCGGGGGGTATTTTGCTGGTGGTCAGAATGCTGCGCCTCGAAGTGGTCACACTAAAGCTCCTTTCAATTGAATTATCGTACGCTTTCACGGGCCGAGTATGACAAACGTATAGAATGATCGAACCTACGGCCGCGCCTAGATGTCGATTACCATGTCTTCCTGGGGCGCGAGCAGCAAATCAAAAGGTTTCCGCCCGCCGGAGCCTCGATGGGCTCGGGATCATCCGTCTCAACCTCCCTTTTTTCTCGGAATGAACCCGGGAACACCGGTCTCTACAACGGGATTAAACCTGACCCGCGACTTGATTCCCTCGCTAATCTCCCGCATGGCGTCTTGAGGAAGGGTGGAGACTTCAAAGTTCTCCTTGATCCGGCTGAGGGTCTTCGAGGTGGTCAGGAGGGCCGTCCCGCGCTGGATAGCCCAGGCGAGCAAGACTTGCGCGGGGGTCTTGTTGACTCGCTTGGCGATAGCGGTGATGACAGGATCTGCCAGCAAGTTGGGCTCGCTACTATGACCTAGCGGGGCGAAAGCTTGCAGCACGATTCCATTCTTTCGGCAATAGTCTAAAAGGTCCCATTCCGGAAGATACGGATGGGACTCGACGTGAACAACCGCCGGCTTGATGGTCGCGGCTTCAAAGATCTCCTTCAACTTTTCCAGGCCGATGTCGGATAATCCAATCGCTTTGCACTTCCCCTCGTCCACCAGCTCCTCTACTGCCCCCCAAGTATCTAACAGCTTCACCCCCCTGTCATAGATCACATTGCCGTTCGCGTCCCTCGGGTCTAGCACGTCTCCAGGTTGGAAGGCGAAAGGGGTGTGGATGAGATAGAGATCGAGGTAGTCGAGTTGGAGTTTCTTGAGGCTTGCCTCAAAGGCCGGTTTGACGCGCTCAGGACGATGATTGGTGTTCCAGAGTTTCGTGGCGACAAACACATCCTCCCGCTTGATCTTCCCCGCCTCGAACAGCTCCTTCATCGCCTCGCCGACCTCTTTCTCAGTCCGGTAACGTTCCGCAGTGTCGAGCCCGCGAAATCCTGCCTCCAGCGCCGCCTTGGTCGCATTTTTGGTTGCGATGGGGTCGGGAATCAGCGTTCCAAAACCGAGCGCCGGGATCGCGCCGGACCCGTTGCTAAGAGCTAACTTTTTGTAGCGAAGATTGTCGGGTTCTATCATAATCTTGATCCTCCGTTGGTTTATAGTTGATGTCAGCCCGCGACTGGCGAGGTCAGGGCGATGGGATTTGTGATTTTCACCTTATCTAGTGCCATCACAAGCAGGTGTTGTCGGAAGTTATAAGTCAAGCATGACATCCCCTCGATGGCAGGAACAGCACGTTAAGAGATTGCCCTCAGCTGGCGGTTCGACTGGCTGGGGACCGTACCTGACTGCACCAGCGACAAGCGATTTCGCAAGTGTGACAAACTCCAGTTCGACAGGACCATTGGACCGCCACATCGCAGGCCTCCTCGAGTTCAAGCAGACTTTTCAGTGCCGGATCGTGAATGTCCGCTGGGCCGGGTGCAGGGTGCGGCTCGCCTGGATGGTGCGCCGCCCGTGGAACCGTTCGCCCGATTGAGGATATTCGAGGACGGCGTTTTCGTGGTACATGGCGTGTTCTGTGTCCTGATCCCCTGCTTGGGAGGCGGCCAGTGTTGTTCCAAGGTCGCCCGATTGTCCTGGTCGTCCATCAGTTGTCTCCTCTTGATGTGATCTTGCCAGTGGTCACCTTGTTGGGTCGTCTTGCCAGGGCAGCAGGACCTATGCCTTCACGGCGATCCTGGCATCGCATCCTCCAGAACAATACTCCTTGCCACTCATTCGGGAAGAACTGACCCACTCTCACGCTGAAAGCGGGTCATGAATAGGGGGAGTGCTCGCTAGGACAAGCCAGGGCCATCTGGTACCTGGCCTCATCCCTTACGCTGGAATGCTGAGCAGGGTCACTCAGGGAAGCGTCGCCTTGCGTATTGCCTCGCAGAGGCCCAAATCGCGGACCAGCAGGGTATTGCGAGTGATAAGAACTTCCTTTTTCAGGTTTGAACTATATGAGATTTCGCCTTGTGGGTCAAGGGTAAGGTGGACCGATGATGTGGTGGCCCTTCATTTTGCTCGGACATTAGATTGATGAGGGGAGGACATTCAGAGGTCGGGAAGGTGGATCCGGGGCCAGAGTGAATAGAATGGATCTTGAGCAACACCGTCAGCTCTCTGATAGCATGAAAGCGCCTTTGTTAAATCCCCGTCTGCAAAATGGCCATGCCCAACGCAGATATGCCCCACAACCTGGCTCCGGATGTTTGAATGTTTCTCACCATACTGAAGCAGTGCATTCCCGATTTCAGCACTCTGCTTTTTTTCTCCGCTAAAGAAGCCCAAATGGGCAATGCCTCCCATAGTTTTAAAATAGAGGTATTGGTCAGATTTTATCGATTCGGCAATTTCTACTGCCCTCTTCCACAATGAAAGCCCTTCCTCATACCTGTCACAGACCGCACACACATAAACCAGCCACATACAGGCGTATCCGATTACGCGCTGGTTATTCATTTTTTACCTATATTGAGGGCCTTTCGGAGATATCTGTAGGAATCCTCGATTTCCCATCTGAATTGGAGGAGAAAACCAAGCCATGCATAGAATATCCCTCTCGCTTCCATGTTCTTAACGAGGTCGGCTGCCTTCTCGTGACGTCTCAGGAGCTCCGTCTGCTCCTTGAAATCGCCGCGGTAGGTGTAAACCAACGACCATTTGTTAAGGAGATCAAAAAGAAGCTCTGGCCCTGCTTCCGTTACGGTTTGTTTGTCTGTGATCAACCGGTATGCTTCTTTGCAGTATTCGTGTGCTTCCTGGACGGCCTATCTTCTCAGGCTCTTTTTTGCCGAACTCATCAGGTAATGAACGGCCTTTTGGGAAGACCGGCCTCGGGAAAAATGAAAGGCCAGGGTCTCGCAGAATTCAGGGAGTCGGTTATGGAAGAGTTGCTCCATGACGGTTCCAATTTGTTCATGGATTTTTTGCCGCTCCTTTTTGAGCGAGCCGTTATAGACGACCTCCTGGGTCAGAGGGTGCTTGAACATGTACTCGAGATCCGGCTGTAGGGTTCTGGTACGGATCAATTCAAGCCGCTCGAGTGTATTCAGACTGCTTTCGAGTCGATCCAGCCTTTCGGAAATCAGACCGTGGATCGAGGAGGAGATCTCCGCCTCATTAAGTGGTCGCGTGATTTTCCAGCCTCCATTTTCCCGAACCGGGGCCTCGGAGGGGGAGAGATCCTGGATCAAAGGGCCGGGGACCTTCTGAAAAACTACTGTACTTTTTTTATAAAAATACAGCGTACACCCCATTTGTCCCTATATATGCTGGTGTTAAGGTAAATGGTAAAGTTCCAAGATGGGAAGTTAGAAACGGCAAATACGCAGAAAACAGTGATCGAAACCGGCGGCTCGCAAGGCATCGGAGGGACGGCAAAATGGCAAAAATGAAAGTGGTGCAAGTGCCGAAGGCAGGGGCGGACTTCGAAGTCGTGGAACGTGAAATCCCTGAGCCCAGCTCGGGACATGTGAGGATTCGCGTTCAAGCATGCGGAGTCTGCCACAGCGACGCAATTACCAAGGAAGGCCTCTTTCCCGGCATATCGTACCCCCGCGTGCCGGGACACGAAGTGGCTGGCGTGATCGACGCGATCGGAGCCGGTGTGAAGGACTGGAAGAAGGGCGAACGCGTAGGCGTCGGCTGGCATGGCGGCCAGGACGGCACTTGTCCCGCGTGCAGGAGGGGCGATTTCGTGAACTGCGCGAATGCGAAGGTTTGCGGGGTCAGCTATGACGGGGGCTATCAGGAATTCATGGTCGCGCCGGTCGAAGCGCTGGCCCGCATGCCAGAATCCCTAGACCCGGCCGAAGCAGCGCCGTTGATGTGCGCCGGAATTACCACATTTAATGCTCTCCGCCACAGCGGTGCGGCGCCAAGCGATCTTGTCGCCATCCAGGGGATTGGCGGGCTTGGCCACCTGGGTGTTCAGTTCGCAAAGAAATTTGGCTATCGGGTCGCGGCAATAAGCCGTGGGGCGGACAACGCTGGGCTCGCAAAAAGGCTTGGCGCGGATCTCTATATCGACAGCACCGCCACGGATGCCGCGGTCGAGCTTCAGAAGCTCGGAGGCGCGCGCGTGGTTCTTGCTACCGCGCCCAGTGGGAAATTGATGTCCGGGATCATCGGCGGCCTGGGGGCGAATGGCACACTCATTGTTGTGGGAGTTTCGATGGACCCCATCGAAGTGCCGCCCGTTCACTTGATTATGGGCAAGAAGCGGATCCAGGGGTGGGCGGCTGGGATTCCAAGCGACTCCGAGGACACGCTGCGATTCGCGGAAATGACTGGCGTGCGCCCAATGATCGAAAAGTATCCGCTTGCGAAAGCCGCTGAAGGCTATGCTCGCATGATAAGCGGGAAAGCAGAATTCCGCGTCGTTCTGATCATGTGAGGGATAACGGCGTTCGCTGAGATCGGAAAGAGAAGCGTTGGCAAAGGAGAATCGCGTTTTGCGGAACCGCATGAGGGCCGAGCGATTTGGTGGATGGTGTTTTGGACAGACCGAGACGGTCAAAGACCGGCCGTATTATGGCTTCGTTGGTTAAGGTTATGATGGAGGCTTTCTATACCGGTTTTGGATTGGACGGTCAATATAAGCAGACTGTCAATCATGCTAAAATCGGTAAGCAAGCGAACAAATCGATCAAGGCTCTTGACACCCTGTTCAGGAGCCCGTGAAAGAAAATCGCGCCAATCCATGGGGATGTATTGACCCAAGTAACCAGAAAGAGATTAAGGTGGAATATCTTCAATATGACTGGTCTCTCAACGGAAGGTGCGGGCCCCATTAACATGGAGCCGCCGTGAATCGGAGTTTCATCCAACCATAAAGTGGGAGGAGAAAACCGTGGCAACCTTTGACTATGACATCGGGATCATCGGTGGAGGCGCAGCGGGACTGACCGTTACATCCGGCGCTGCCCAGCTGGGTGCAAAGACTTTTCTTGTCGAAAAGGACCCGCACCTGGGAGGCGATTGCCTTCATTATGGGTGTGTGCCGAGTAAGACCCTGATCCGGACGGCCCAGGCCTATCATACCATGAAGAATTCTCAGGCCTTCGGACTTCCGTCCATGAAAGTGCCGCCCGCCGATTTTACCATGGTAAGGGAGAGAATCCGGTCGGTGATTGCAACGATTCAGAAGCACGATTCCGAAGAGAGGTTTTGCAGCCTTGGGGCCAAAGTGGCGTTCGGAGAGCCTGCGTTCGTGGATGATCACAGCATTCAACTGAATGGGCAGCTCATTTCTGCAAAAACATGGGTCATTGCCACAGGCTCATCACCGGATCACCCACACATCGAAGGTCTGGATCAGACCCCCTACATCACCAACAGGGATATCTTCTCACTGGATCGTCTCCCCGAATCAATGGTCGTCCTAGGTGCGGGGCCCATTGCGATCGAGATGGCTCAGGCCTTTTGCAGGCTCGGCACAAAGGTGATGGTTGTCCAGAGGAGCGGACAGATCCTCACCAAAGAAGACAAGGACATGGCCGACGAGGCGATGTCGGTTCTTGCTTCGGAGGGAGTCGTCTTTTACCTGAATGCGTCGGTCCTCGGCCTAAAGGACCTGGGAACCGAAAGGGAGGTGACCATCAAGGACAAGGAAGGGGAAACAAGGTCGTTGAGGGCGGAAAGGATCCTTGTTGCCATGGGGCGGGACCCCAATGTCAATGGTCTCAAACTTGAAGTGATCGACGTTCATTTCGACCGAAAGGGCATCAAGGTCGACGACCGGATGCGAACCTCCCAGAAGCATATCTTCGCCGCCGGGGACGTGACCGGGGCTTTTCAATTCACCCATGCCGCCGGATACGAAGGGGGCATTGTGGTGAGCAACGCGATCTTTCATTTGCCCAGGAAGGTTGATTATACCTTCTTCCCCTGGTGCACCTATACGGATCCTGAGCTTGCCAGCATCGGGATGAACGAAAAGGCGGCCAAGGCCGCAGGTATCGAGTACTCCGTCTTTACGGAAGCATTCAAGGACAACGACAGGAGCCTTGCGGAAGGGGAAAGGGTTGGCAGGATCAAGTTGATCCTGGACAAGAGCGAGAAACCGATTGGGGTTCAGATTCTCGGACCCCAGGCCGGCGAGCTCTTAAGCGAGTGGGTCGCCGTCCTCAACGGAAAGGTCAGGCTGTCAACGCTTGCTTCCGCCGTACACCCCTATCCTACACTAGGGGAGATCAACAAGCGAGTCGCAGGGACCTACTTTTCTCCAAAGATTTTTTCCGACAAGGTAAAAAAGGGGTTGAAGTTTTTCTTTCACCTGAAGGGGAGAGCTTGTGGGTAAGTGATGCCCGGTGGGGGGTAAGGTTTAAGAGGTGGAATGAAGTGACCAATGAATCATCCCAGAGGGGACGGAGCAAAGCAGCGATCAAGGCGGTGGTTTTTTTGGCCTTTATCATTGCGGCGATATATGTAGTAAGGTTCACGCCCGTTAAGGGCTACCTGACAACCGAGGCATTAGGGCGTTTCTTTGATCGGGCGGGTATATGGGCCCCCATCGCTTATATGGCTCTTTACACGGTCGGTGTTTGCCTGTTTTTGCCCGGCACCCTTTTGACCGGATTGGGGGCGGCCATCTTCGGACCTTACTGGGGCTTTCTTTACGTATGGGTCGGAGCGATGATTGGCTCGAGCGCGGCCTTTGTCATCGGTCGAACCCTGGGCAGGGAGTTTGCCGCCTCTCTGATCGGAGACCGTCTGAAAAAGTATGACGAAGCCATTGGGCGAAACGGATTTGCCACCGTACTCTACCTTCGTCTCGTTTATTTTCCCTTTACACCTATGAATTTCGGGATGGGGCTCACCAGGGTCAGGTTCTGGGACTACTTCTTCGGTACGGGGTTGGGAATTATCGTCGGCACGTTTATTTTTACATTCTTAATCGGAACACTCAAAGAGATCTGGGCCTCTGGCAACTGGTGGCAACTCATCTCAATTAGGGTTTTCTTTTCCGTAGGTTTGTTCATTTTTTCGCTTTTTATTCCGAAGATTGTCAAAAAAATCAAAGGTGGGGCTTAAGGCAGGAGGGGCTCCGATCGCAGTTCGAATCATCCTTGCCATTAAGCAATCTGATTGTCGGAAGAAATCCTGCGATGTCAATGATAGATAAAGAGACAACAGCCGTGCTGGCCGGCGACATTGTGGGATGGGGACATCCTTAAATTACTCGATAGTGGTGCTCACTTGGCCAGCGAATTCTTTTCAAATGCTTCCTTTTGGATAGATCATATAATGTCGCACTTCGTTGGCCATCTCAGGCCCTAACAAACATTCCATTAACAGGAACGCCACATCCAGGGACGAGCCCGGCCCATCGCAGGAAATGATCCGTTCATCCATAACCACATGTTGGTCAATCACCCTCGCGCCCCTTGCCTTTAACCTATCAATATTATCGTGGTTCCGGCTGTAAGGGTAGGTTGTAGCCGCTTTTCCCATGAGGAGCCCTGCATCTGCAATGGGCAATACGCTCACTCACCTGCGGGAAGTTCATGACGTGGCCTCTTTGTTTGAAAAAGTCTATTCTGTTCTGGAAGACGGAGGTAATTCGGCTCTCTCCTTTCGTGATCTTATGATCGAGCTGGAAGGAATGGATCGCATCATTCCGGTGAGAAGTGACGATGGGAGATTAATGGCCATCTTTTTGGAGTACACGAAAAATCATGTGAACGTGCACGATGTCATCTATATCAGGCGCCATTCAGGATGGGAATTCCGGAAGAGTGTTTATAAAAAACTGCGGATTGGTAAAGGCCAGGTTCATGAGATTCTGCGGCGTATAGGTTACAGTATCCTGCTCAGCCAGGTTGAAAATGGCTTTTCAGTTGTGGTAGCACGGAAATAGTTAAGCGGGCACATTTTGATTCGTCTTTCCACAGTCACCCCAATAGGGAGGTTACCGGATTGAGGCGTGGACAATATCAACTCTGAACGGGACGTAGAGATCAGTCAAGAAGAATCGGAAAGCATAAAGGCTTGGTTCATGGAAGTTTTCTTTTCAAGGGCTTGAGCTCAGGCCGGCCGGAGATCCCCCAAAGTTGTCCTGCCCACCATTCAGGTTGTTCCTTGGCACCAGGGAACACCTGAATATCACAACCCGCCTCCCGGCTAGCGACAGATCCTCCCTTGCCCCGGGGGTTCCTGCCCCCTGCGTTTGCTTTTGTCCTTCACTCAGAACTTCCCGAAGCCACTTGTCAGTACATCCTCGCCGCCCTCAAGGGTTTTCTTTATGATCTCAAGGTGGCCTCGGCCGTCTTGCCAGAGGCTGATTCGGAAAGATCCAGACGGTCAAAGACCGATCTTGTAAGGACTTCTTTGGTCGGGGCCATGGAGGGGGATTTCAATACGAGCTTTGGATGGTACCCCATGGATACCGGGAGCGGGAGGAATATGCATGAGATCCTCGGTTTTAGTCAACCGATTGGTGTATCTTGTGGATAATGCACGAAAATAGGTTGTAAGAGGTTGGATCAAGGTGTGCTCGGATTTGAATGAACCCGATTGTCTCTCGTGAAGCTGTTTGAGGGAGCCTCGGGTCTTGTCCAAACAATTCAACAGGTCGTGGGTTCAGTCATGTACTATATGTACTTACAAAGTGGTTCAAAATACATGCTTCACCCCATTTACTTGCCTCAATTTTCAAAGTGAAATTGAATTGGATAATCCTCACCCGATACTCGATCTGGCAGGCCGTCAGATCACCAGGCCCGCATAGCCGCCGTCAATGCCGCACTGACCGAGCGAGGTAAGCTAATAGAGGTGCAGTCGTCGAAGGGATTCGGGTGCGGGTGCTGAACCCAACATCCAAGACTCCCGGTTAGCAGATGCAGGCGGTCATTGGAGCAAAACGGGCAAAAACGGGTAGAGTTCGGAAACCAAACAAGTTATCAAACCAAATCGACTACCCTTACCAACAAACAAAGAAGGAGACAGAACCATGACTACGATCACCACGAAAGACGGCGTTGAGATCTTCTACAAGGACTGGGGCAAAGGTCACCCCATCGTGTTTAGCCACGGCTGGCCGCTGTCGGCCGATGATTGGGACACGCAGATGCTGTTCTTCCTCAAGCACGGCTATCGCGTCATAGCCCACGACCGGCGCGGACATGGCCGTTCCTCCCAGATCGGTGGCGGCCATGACATGGACCATTACGCCGACGACCTAGCGGCGCTGACCGCACATCTCGACCTCAAGGAAGCGGTACATGTCGGCCACTCGACCGGCGGCGGCGAAGTGGTGCACTACCTAGCGCGCCACGGCGAAAGCCGGGTGGCAAAAGCGGTGATCATCAGCGCGGTGCCGCCGCTGATGGTGAAGACGGCGGCCAATCCGGGCGGGCTGCCCAAAGAGGTGTTTGACGGGTTACAGGGGCAGCTCGCCGCCAACCGAGCCCAGTTCTATTACGATGTGCCGGCTGGACCGTTCTATGGCTACAACCGGCCTGGTGCGAAACCCTCTCAGGGGGTGATCTGGAATTGGTGGCGCCAGGGCATGATGGGAGGCGCCAAGGCGCACTATGACGGCATCGTCGCCTTCTCTCAGACAGACTTCACCGAAGACCTGAAGAAGATCACTGTGCCGGTCCTAGTGATGCATGGCGATGACGACCAGATCGTGCCTTATGCCGATTCTGCACCGCTGTCGGCAAAGTTGCTGAGGAATAGCACATTGAAAACCTACAAGGGTTTTCCGCACGGCATGCCCACGACCGAGGCCGACACGATTAACAAAGATCTGCTCGCTTTCATCAAGGGATAGGGAAACGATCCGTGGAGTAACCGAGAAATCGCAAAGGCAAGAAGGCGGCACGCGGCCTTGTTGACAAGTTTTGAATGAGAGCCCTTATCATGTGGTGGGGGGCGGAAATCACCACAGCCTTAACCTGACAGGCGAGACACTAAGAAAGGAGATACCTATGCCAAACTATCACAAACTTTACACACCGCAAGACTCCGCCGTTGTATTTATTGACATGCAACCACAGATGCTTTTCGGCGTGGGGAATATGGACCGCGCGACTCTCATCAACAACGTTACGCTCCTGGCCAAAGTGGCCAAGGAATTCAAGGTGCCCGCTTTGCTCACCGCCGTAGAGACGGAATCGTTTAGTGGCTATGTGTGGCCGCAGTTGCTCGATGTGTTTCCCGGCCAACAAGTCATCGAGCGTAGTTCCATGAACTCGTGGGACGACCCCGGGTTCCGCAAAGCCATTGAAGCGACGGGCCGAAAGAACATTATCATGACCGGGCTGTGGACAGAAGTATGTGTGACCTGGCCGACCATCGAGATGCTCGGCGCGGGGTTCAACATGTACGTCGTTGAAGATTGCTGCGGCGCGACTTCACCTGCCGCCCATGCGGCTGCGCTTTCGCGCATGGTGCAAGCCGGGGCGGTGCGGTTGACGACCATTGCCGCACTGCTTGAATGGCAGCGGGATTGGGCGAACAGGGAACATTACGACGCGCTCATGGGGCTGCTCAAACAGCAGGCCGGTGCGTACGGCAGCGGCGTCGAGTACGCCTACACCATGGTTCACAAGGCGCCCCAGTCAGCGCAGAAGCCTCAGGTTGTGCCGAAAAAGGCACATTAATCCCTGAATGAAACCACGAGAGGGAAGGGGAGGCTGGACGTTCTGGGGGGTGTTTACCTTCCTGGCGACCCTGCTGGCCCATCGATTTTGGGGATTTCCTGGTATGGACCGCGCTCACGGGATGGCAACCTTATTTGAACACCTGGCAATCGCCGGAGGCTTTATCGTGGCCGCCGTGTTAGCCAATGGCAGGAGTGGGATCCGATGAGAGCGGACGAGGCAGCGGGCTCCCCCTGGAGCCCTTTCCGTCATGCGACGTTCACGGTTCTTTGGACCGCCACGGTTGTGTCCAACATCGGCACATGGATGTATAACGCGGCATCGGGCTGGCTGATGACGAGCCTCAATCCGGATCCGTTGATCGTGTCGATGGTCCAAGTGGCAACCAGCTTGCCGATGTTCCTGTTCGCCCTGCCGGCCGGAGCGCTCGCAGATATCGTCGACAAGCGCCGGCTTCTTCTTTTCGCTGAGGCCGGGATCACGG
Source organism: uncultured delta proteobacterium (assembly GCA_963830155.1). Classification (GTDB taxonomy): domain Bacteria; phylum Desulfobacterota; class DSM-4660; order Desulfatiglandales; family Desulfatiglandaceae; genus CAWHLE01. The sequence continues at coordinate 38,587 of CAWHLE010000012.1, forward strand.
CAGTGGCGGCAATGTTCGCCGCTTTCGTCTGGTCGGGCCGGGTAACGCCTGGAAATCTGCTGATTTTTGTGTTTCTCATCGGTGCCGGCAGCGCGCTGATGGCACCGGCCTGGCAATCCATCGTGCCCCAACTTGTTCCGAAGCAGGACCTGACGCCTGCCGTGGCTGCCAACAGCGTCGGATTCAACATCAGCCGCGCAGTGGGTCCGGCGCTCGGTGGAATCATTGCTGCCGGACTGGGAATCGCTGCCCCCTTTTGGCTCAACGCCGCCAGCTACCTGGGGATCATCGGGGCACTGCTCTGGTGGCGTCCGCCGCAAACGGGTGGTCGCCATCTACCTGCGGAACGTTTCACAGGAGCCATTCGTGCGGGCTTTCGGTACGCAAGATACAATCGGCATTTTCGCGCGGCACTGATGAGAGCCATAGGTTTCTTCCTGTTTTCCAGCGCCTATTGGGCACTGCTCCCGCTTGTTGCCCGAACCCGGATCTCGGGTGGTCCCGAAGTCTACGGCATATTGCTGGGCGCAATCGGAGGCGGAGCAGTTGGAGCCGCCTTGGGCCTGCCGTGGCTGAAAGCGAAACTCGGACCTGATCGGCTCGTGGCAGCGGGGACCATTTGCACTGCGGTCGCACTAATTCTATTCGGGCTCGCCCGTGGCGTCATGATGGCCCTGGTCGCTAGCGTTATAGCCGGAGTTTCTTGGATCACGGTCTTGGCGAGCCTCAACGTCTCCGCCCAGTTCGCGTTGCCGGACTGGGTGCGCGGCCGTGGCCTTGCGATGTTCGTAACCGTTGTCTTCGGAGCCATGACGCTCGGGAGTGCCGTTTGGGGGAAAGTTGCGGGAATCCTGGACTTGCCTGTTGCGCATTTCATTGCCGCGGCGGGCGCTCTGCTGGCCGTTCCTCTGACACGGCGCTGGAAACTCCAAACCGGTGTGAGGATTGATCTGACACCTTCCATGCATTGGCCTGTGCCACTCATCACGCGCGAAATCGAGCATGATCAAGGGCCGGTCCTGGTGATGGTCGAATATCGAATCGATCCGCGAAGTCGCGAAGAATTTCTGGCCGCCATTGAAGCATTCGCGCATGAGCGCCGCCGGGATGGCGCATATGAGTGGGGGTTATTCGAGGATGGTTCTGAGGAGGGGCGGTTCCTGGAGACATTTCTCGTGGAATCGTGGCTTGAGCATCTGCGGCAGCACGAACGTGTAACCCATGCCGACAGAGCCCTGCAAGATGCAGTACAACGTTTCCACCTGCAAGGCGCTCCCAAAGTCATGCATTTAATTTCTGCTTCGCCAAGCGGTGCACGCGCCGTTAGGAAAAGCAGGCACGAAGATCATCCTGGCCCTTGAAGAACATCGGTTATCCACGAGCACAGAGGGGTAAGGTGCCTAGTGGCAGCTGGGAGCGAGCGCCAGTAAAAGAATGAAACGGCAAGCATTATTCATTGTCAAAAGGGGAACCGAATTTGACCTCTCTGAGTGAGGAAGTCATGAACAACCAGGGTTCGCCTGAAGCATCCAAGACGCCCGTGGCTGTTTTGGCCTTACGCACGGTCAAGCCAGGATTTGAGGAGAGATTCGAGGCAGAGCTGCATGATTTCATCTCGCAATCACTTCAGAGCGAGGGCCAACTGGGGGTGAGTGTGATTCGACCGGTTCGAGAGAGCGGGTCTCGGGAATACGGGATTCTGCGCCGGTTCCGCAACCCGGCGTCCCGGGACCGTTTTTATGAATCGGCCCTCTTTCAACAATGGGAAATAAAGGTTGCTGCGTTTACCGAAGGGGAAGCGAAACACCAGCATTTGTCCGGCCTCGAAACGTGGTTTGTCCTCCCGGGGCAAAGGGCGCTTATTCCGCCGCCACCCTGGAAGATGGCCGTTGTCACCGTCCTTGGTGTTTGGCCGGTCAGTATACTGGTCCCGTGGCTGCTGAATCCTCTCATGGGCCGCATGTCTTTGACCCTGCAAGCACTTTTCGTGGCGGCTGGCATCGTCATTCTTCTCACTTGGGTGGTCATGCCGGTGCTGGTCAGAATTCTCAAACGTTGGCTATATCCTTCTTAAAGGGGGAGCAAGAACATGAATGCACCTGAACTGGTTTTGTACAACGGATCCATCACCACCCTCGATTCCGGGCATCCTCAGGTTTCGGCCGTTTCCTTAGCCGGAGGGCACATTATTGCAGCAGGGGGGGAAGAGCTCCTTGAGACCGCCGCGAAGACGACGCAGCGGATCGATCTTAAGGGCCGGCGCGTCATCCCGGGTCTCAACGATTCCCACATCCACGTGATCCGGGGTGGGCTCAACTACAACATGGAGCTTCGCTGGGATGGGGTACCGTCTCTTTCCGATGCCTTAGCGATGTTGCGAGAGCAGGCGCGACGGACCCCTCCGCCCCAATGGGTGCGAGTGATCGGCGGCTGGACGGAGTTCCAGTTTGCCGAGCGCCGCATGCCGACCCTGGAGGAGATCAATGCAGCCGCGCCCGACACGCCGGTCTTCATTTTGCACCTCTACGACCGGGCTTGGTTGAATGGAGCAGCCCTGCGCGCCGTCGGGTACACCAAAAAGACGCCAGACCCACTTGGCGGCGAAATTGAGCGAGATAAGCAAGGGAATCCGACGGGGCTTCTCATCGCACGTCCGAACGCGTTGATTCTCTATTCCACGCTCGCCAAAGGACCGAGGCTCTCGTACGGGGACCAAATGAGCTCGACGCGTCTGTTCATGCGCGAGCTCAACCACTTCGGCATCACGAGCGTCATCGACGCTGGCGGTGGTTTTCAGAACTACCCGGAAGACTACGAGGTCATCAATGAACTTCACCGGAGGGACGAGCTGACTGTCCGTATTGCCTATAACCTGTTCACCCAGAAACCCAAGGGGGAGTTGGCCGACTTCAAGCGATGGACGGGAATGGCGAAATACGGGGAGGGCGATGAGTTCTACCGAATGAACGGCGGGGGCGAGATGCTCGTCTTCTCCGCGGCCGATTTCGAAGACTTCCTCTGGCCCTGCCCGGAAATGCCTGTCGTGATGGAGGACGAGCTCAAGGCGGTTATCCGTCACCTCGCGGAAAATCGTTGGCCCTTCCGCCTCCACGCCACTTACGACGAGACGATCGGCCGCGCCCTAAACGTCTTTGAAGAAGTGAACCGCGAAGTTCCTTTCAATGGCCTTCACTGGTTCTTTGATCATTGCGAGACGATCTCGGACCGCAACATGGAACGTGTCAAGACGCTTGGAGGCGGCATCGCGGTGCAAGACCGGATGGCGTTCCAGGGAGAATATTTCGTTGATCGGTACGGTAAAAAACAGGCGGAGCGCACCCCTCCGATCAGGCGGATGCTGAAAATGGGAATTCCGGTCGGCGCCGGGACGGATGCGACTCGGGTTTCGAGCTACAACCCGTGGGTCTCCCTTTATTGGCTCGTAACAGGCAGGACTGTGGGCAGGATGCAGCTTTACCCGGAGGCGAACCGTCTCGACCGAATGGAGGCCCTGCGCCTCTACACGATTGGAAGCAGCTGGTTCTCGGGCGAGGAAGAAAAGAAAGGGATGCTTTCGCCGGGACAACTTGTTGACCTGGCGGTTCTCTCCGCCGATTACTTCACGATCCCGGAAGAGGAGATCAAGAGGATCGAATCGGTTCTCACCCTTGTGGGCGGGAAGGTCGTCTACGCTGCGGAGGAATTCGGAAGCCTCGCCCCGCCCCCTTTGCCGGTCAGTCCCGACTGGTCACCGGTCGGCGCCTACGGTGGCTACCACCGCAGTAAAGCTGCTTCGGCGTCAAACCATGAGAGAAGTGCGTGTCACCCCCACAGACAGGTCTGGCTGCCGAAAACGTCCCGGTTCTGGGGGATTGGCTGCGACTGCTTCGCCTTCTAAAAATCATATCGCACTTGGAGGCAAAGATGAAATCCGTGCGCAAGATCAGCAAGGTCTGGAAGAGCAAGCCGACCATCGAGGGGGCCGGCGTTCATCTGAAACGGGCCTTCGGCTACTACCAGGTCCCCTTGTTCGACCCATTCCTCATGCTTGACGACTTCCATTCGGATCGTCCCACAGATTATCTGAAAGGGTTTCCCTGGCACCCGCACCGGGGGATCGAGACGATCACCTACGTCATACATGGCCGGGTGGAGCACGGCGACAGCATGGGGAACAAGGGGGTTATCGAGTCAGGCGACGTGCAATGGATGACCGCCGGCAGCGGCATCATCCACCAGGAGATGCCAAAGGGTGACGACAATGGCCTCATGTGGGGCTTCCAGTTCTGGGCGAACCTTCCGGCCTCCCACAAGATGATGGATCCGCGCTACCGAGGGATCGTGAGCGGGGAGATCCCGGAGGTGAGCCTCAAAGGCGGCATCCGGGTCAAGGTCATCTGCGGCGAGGTCGGCCGGGTGAAGGGGCCGGTAGGGGATGTGGTCATCGATCCTGCGTATTTCGACGTGGCGTTGCCGCCGGAAACCACCTTTCGTCACCCCATCAGACGGGGGCATAAGGTTTTCGCCTATGTCATTGACGGTGAAGGGTATTTCGACCCGGAACGGGACGCCTTCGCCCATGAGGTGGTGGGGGACAACTATTTCGACATGAAGCGGGAGTGCACCTGCAGCGCCGAGAGTCTCATTTTATACGAGGATGGCGATGAAGTGGTCATTAGCACCCAGGAGAGGCCGGTCCGCTTTCTCCTGGTATCGGGAAAGCCAATTGGCGAGCCGGTTGCATGGTATGGCCCCATCGTCATGAATACCCAGGAAGAACTGCGGATTGCCTTCGAAGAGTATGAGAAGAGGGACATTTATCAAACATCAATAGCGATGTCCGAAAATAAATTGCCATAGACGCAATCGACAAAGGAGAGATGCCGATGGCAGTCCGCCATTTCAGAACCAGCCTTTGGTGCATTTTCATCGCGATGTTTCTCATCCCCATGGGTCTTGCATCTGCGGAGAGCGGGCTATCTTGCTCGCCCCCGCCCTATGCTTTCAATCGTGCCGACGACAATTACCAGTACCTGCGCGAGCCCGAATGCCGTACCTCGTTTTGGGATCCTATCAAATACATGCCGCTTGACGCGTCGGGCACCTGGTATCTCCCCGTTGGCGGGGAGGCTCGGACAATAAGAGTGATTTTAGGTCTATGGTTCTCGATGAGGGAGCCGGAGAGGAGGACATGATGACCGACAAGACAAGTGGAGATGGCCTTTTAAGTCCTTTTGATCTGCATGGGCTGTTGCTGAAGAACCGAGTCGTGCTGGCGCCCATGACCCGCTCTCGGGCGGGCAACGAGCGTATGGCAAACTCTTTGATGGCCGAGTATTATGCTCAACGAGCTTCCGCAGGCCTCATCATCACGGAAGCAACGGTGGTTTCGGTACAGGGCATCGGTTGGCTGAACTCTCCAGGAATCTATTCGGATAAACAGGCCGAAGCGTGGAAGACGGTGGTGGATGCGGTTCATGCCAAAGGGACCCCCATCTTTCTCCAGCTTTGGCACTGCGGCCGGGCTTCTCACAGCAGCTTCCACGAGAAGGAGGGACTCCCGGTGGGGCCTTCGGCCATAAGAATGGCGTCGGACTACATTCATGCGCCTATCGGCAAACAACCATATGAAACCCCGCGGGCCTTGGATACAGCGGAAATCCCGGGAATCGTTAAGAACTACCGGCGGGCGGCTGAGCGGGCCAAATCAGCCGGATTCGACGGCGTGGAGGTACATGCCGCCAACGGTTATCTCATCGACGAGTTCCTACAGTCCAAGACCAACCATCGAACAGACCGCTATGGAGGAAGTCCGGAAAATCGCTATCGCCTCCTGGATGAGGTCGTTACTGCGATTTCAAGTGTCTGGGCTTCCAACCGGGTTGCGGTGCACATCTCACCAAACGGGATCTTCAACGACATGGGTTCGCCAGATTTCCGTGAAAATTTTCTTTATGTTGCAAGACAGCTTAACGAGCGCAAAATTGCGTACCTCCATGTTGTGGATGGTCTTGCGTTTGGCTTTCACGAGCTCGGCGCCCCGGTGACGTTAAGAGAGGTCAGAGAGGTCTTTGAAGGCCCGCTCATCGGGAACTGTGGGTACATTCAGGAAACGGCGGATGCTACAATTCGCCGCCAGGATGGAAACCTCATCTCCTTCGGTCGGCCCTTTATCAGCAATCCGGACCTTGTAGAACGGTTTTCGAACAAATGGCCCTTGAATCCAACGGCAGACATGAAAGTCTGGTACTCCTTTGACAAGTTTGGCTACACCGACTTTCCAAGATACCAGATTTCTGAAACCAAGTAGGTCCATTCTTTGACGCGCATGACGGAGAAGGCTACCAAAGTCCACTCACATCATTCCTCAAATATGCCATCCAGGGTTCTAAGTCTCGTTTCGAGCCATCAAAAAAGGAAATGACTTTAAAGGCCTAACACCGTGTTTTTCCGCCTTTCCTTGAGCAAAGTCAAGTTGGTAGTCCTTCAGTCTTATGTATTCCAACTCTCATATACGATAGGCTAGGCTTTGCGAGCGCGCCGTGATAGTGCGGCGAGAAGTTTGACGACAACCCAGACCGCTCCGTAGAGCACCCCGAGAAGGACGACATCTGTAGGGCCGACGGGCAAATCGTATTGATATGCGATCCAGAAACCGAAAAACGCTGCCGCGCCGCCCCCCAGTGAGGCCAGCCCCGTGAACTGGCGCATATTGCGTGCGAACAGGTGCACCGCCAGCGGGGGGATTAGCAAAAATCCGAAAGCGATCAGTGGACCGACACTGAGGACCGCCATCGAGACGGTCAGACCGATCATAACATATAGGAGCACGTCCCAAAAAATGACGTTCTTGCGAAGTGTAATCGCCATCTCCCGGTCGAACGAAACCAGAAGCAGCTCCTTATGAAACAGCCCCAGAGCTGCGAGGACGAGCGAAAGCGTTGCTGCCGTCAGTGCGAGATCGAAACTGGAGATGGTGATGACCTCCCCTTTCATCATGTCAAGCCAGCCGATCTCACCGTAAGGGTTTTTTGCCAGCAACAAAATACTCAATGAAGCAGCCACGACGTACGCCGTGCCGAGCCGACCTTCGGGCAGCCCATGGCCGCGTCGTTCCAGAAACGCAAGCACCAGAATCGCAATCAGGGAGAAGGTCGTCGAGCCGGCAAAGGCGAGTGTGTGAGCACTGTGTGAGCCGTGGCCGGCTAGGTTGAATCCGAGCCACAAGGGAAGCGAGAGCGCGACCGCCACACCCGTCGAGGAAATCTGCGGCAGTGCCACGCCCATGAACACCAGTCGGCGCATTACAAGAAACACACCGACGAGCGGGCACGCGAATCCGACGAGTACGCTGGTATAAACCGAGTTGCGCAAGAGAAAGCTGGACGAGAGTATCTGATGAAACGTTTCCATGTCAGCCGATTCTCCTTTCGAAAATCTCCTTCATCCATTCGGAACTAAACAGTTCTTCCACCGTGCCCTGGATCACCTTACCTTTGTGAAACCAGAGAACCTGACGGGCATGATGGCGCACCACTGCGAAATCGTGCGTGGCGAGCAGGACCGTGATCATCCTCTCCTTATGGGTCTGCGAAATGAGCTCCAGCACCGCATGGGTCGCCGTGGCGTCCACACCCGCGGTCGGTTCGTCGAGCACCAGGACGTCGGGGCGTGTCGCCAGGGCACGGGCAATGAGCACGCGCTGTTTCTGACCACCGGAGAGCTCTGAAAATCGCTTACGGGCAAACTCCTCGGCGCCGACCGCCTGCAGGCATTCACGCGTGAAGGCACGCTCGCCAGGCGGGACAAAACGTCCCGGGCGGACGCGTCCATACGTGCCCATCAAAGCAACGTCGAATCCCGTCAGCAAATAAACCGGATCGAACGCGCCGGCTTGAGGGACGTAACCGAACACGAGCGGTGCGCCTTTCGACGCAGACGCTTCGATACGGCCTGCGACCGGCGGGAGCAGTCCAAGAATCGTCTTGAGCAGAGTCGACTTCCCCGAACCGTTCGCACCGAGGATGGCGGTGAAACTGTGGCGGTCAATCGAAAGCGAAATCCCGGACAGCACAGCTTGGCTGTCGTAACCGATGCTTAAATTGTCCAGTGTAATCAGCGCGTTATTCATAGGCGTGCCCGTTGGGGTCCGCCCGTGTGTTGTCCGGGCGGACGTGGTTTTGTGGTGTTCTTACTTCCTCGCTTGTACGGCAGTGACCATTGTGTGAACGATATAGTTCATCATCTCGATATACGTCTTTGTATGCGGTACGCCGCCCGGCATGATGGGCAGCGTTATCATGGTTGCTCCCGTCTGTTCGGCGATTTGTGTCGGTACCTTTTCGGGAAACTGCGGCTCGCGTACGACGATAGGTACATGTTCGGCCTTCATGCCGGTGATCAATTCCTCAATGTGACGCGGGGTCGGATCGATGCCGGGCTTCAACTCGACCGTACCGAAGTAGATCATGTCGAAGCGATGCGCGAAGTAATTCCATTCTTCGTGATAGGATATGAACTTCACCCCTTTAAGCGCTTCGGCTTCTTTCTCCCACTGGGCGATTTTGGCGTCGAGCTTAGCGAGATAGGCATCGCGGTTGCGCGTGAACTCCGTTCGATACTGCGGGGCGAATTCTACGAGAGCGTTGTAGATATTCTCGACCGCGGTCTTCGCCGACACGGGGTCGAGCATATAGTGCGGGTTGCCATAGGGATGGACGTCTCCAGCATAGTGCTCGGTTGACTTCGGTACATCGAGTGGAAAGATGCCCTTGGAGCAGTCCACGTAGCCTGGCTTGTCTATCTGGATGCGCGGATTCTTGCTCGCTTCCAGCAACGCAGGCAGGAAGGCGTGCTCCATTTCCAGCCCCACGACAATCATCAGGTCCGCCCGGTTCATTATCGGCACGAGGCTCGGCTTCATCGGAACCCCATGTGTGTCTTCGACGCCTGTGGCCAGACTGTGGACCTCAACTTGGTCCCCGCCGACGGCGCGCGCAAAGTCCGCCAGGTCAGTCAGGGATGTGACAATGCGGATTTTGGCCGCGTGGACAGGCATTGCCCCCCCAAACAACAGCACTACGAGTGCAATGATCGGTGACAAACGGAACAGTTTTGATTTCATCTTCGATTCCCCTCCTCTGGCGTTAGCGTTGCTGCCACCCATGAGCGTGCGAGCCGATGATCCAGGCCCATTGGAGATAAACGGCATCATCTGAGCTCAGGTCGGACGCACCATTTTGGTCGGTGTGGGTGTATTGAAGGCGCAACTGGTCCCAGTGGCTGAGGGCCAATGTGATGTATGGAGAGTAAGCGGAGGTTTTCGCTTTGTCATCTTGTGCATCCTCCAACCACTCATAAAGGAAACCGGTTGTCCACTGTCGAGTGAATTTATAAGCGAGATACGAGTACAGGCCATAGGAGCCAACGGAGCGGTGGGACGAGTCGCCGCTCGGCGTATTAACATCGTATCGGTTGTCGCTGTAGAGCAGTTCCGTGCCCCATGTGAGCGTTTTGAACTGATTGTTGCGCAGGGGTCTGTAGCTGAGCACGAAGTCGGTTCCCAGCAAGCGGCGCTCACGCTCCTTGAGTATGCTCCCGTCTGGTTCAACGTATTCATCGCCACGGTCCATTGTGCTCGGGTTGAGCAGGCCTGAAACGCCGGTTTCGAGCGAGATATCGGGTGTCAGGTCAAAATAGGTGGAAACGCGGCCCCAAAAGTTCAACTCGTCGAAGGGACGGAAGCCGCCAACATTGTTTGGTATATCGCCGAACTGATCTCCCGCGCCCACTGTTAGGCTCACGTAATGTTCGATCGGTACCAGGTAGTTGATCTGTACGCCGTCTGTCTTCGATTCCCCGCCGATGTATTGATCGAGCACCAGCGGACGATTTACAAAGGGCAGTTCATGATCGTGGATGTACGCCAGCCGACCGAATTCGCCGAAAAAGCGTCCGGCCTGAAGCGTGAGGTTCCAGGGGAGTGAGTCCGTGACGATCGCAGCCTCTTCCACCTCGGCGGTGGCCTCGCCTGTAGACGAGTCGGCAGAGGCGTTGATCACGGCATAGCCGCGCGCGAACGGATCGACCGATGCGGCCAGATTCAGCTCCATTGAACGTTGGAACACATCGAACCCGCCCGGGCGGTCGCTCCCCGTCTCCTCCGACCCCTTGCTGCTATAGGAGAAGATCGTCTCACCCACGAACCCGATGGACGGATTGAACACACTCGGAACGCTTTTCTTTTGCGCTTCGGCCACCTCATCCACCTTTTCGTTCAACGTCCGTATCTGCTTCTGCACCTGCTCGGGCGCCGCCTTTTCGTTCGCCCCTGGAACCGAGGGTTGGGCCTGTTGGACCCCACCCGGTGCAGCCGCCTTGGACTCTCTACCGGCGGGAGTATTCTTTCGCAGCGCTTGAACTTGAAGTTCAAGCTCGTCTATCTTCTTTTGCTTCTCCGCAATGGCGCTATGAAACTCGCTTCTGAGCTCTTCGACTTGCCTTTTGAGCTCTTTTAGCTCGGAGCTTTGATCTTCCGCCCATACAGGGCGTAGCCCGAAGACAAGTATGAAGAAGGTTAGAAAGGCGAGCCGCGCCCCTCTCTTTAAGTAGCAGGTTAGCATCATTCTTTCCTCCTCGGATATTCCTCACCACGTGGAGACACGACTTCCCCCCACAGGATCGGTCCTGATGACTGTCAATGACCTTGGTATTTGATGCGGAAAATGAGGATCAGACGAGATGGGGTGGTGCGCGAGGGCCGCCTCCGCTAACATTGCAGCCGGAGGCACAGGTGCCTGAATAATCAGAAAAAAGCAGCCCGCCGATGGTCAGAGCTGACGACACCGGCGAATAGTGTTCAAAAGTGAAATTGGACGAATGTTGAAGCGTCTGACAGATAGAACACGTCGAGGGATCGTGCTGAGAGCGGTGTGAGGCACGTTCAGGCGTGGAGATCAGCCTGGGCACTGCCGCATTATGTGGATCTCCTGAACAAGAACAGAGGACATCCGTTATCAGGGGTATGGATATATCTTCCGCGGCATGCCAAGCAGTGTGGGCGATTGGCAGGAAGAATTGGGCGAGAACGCCGATCAGGCAAAGGAATGCGGCAAGTCGGCCACGTTCGCTATACCTCGTTTCCCGAGACCTTATGGGAGCTCGAATCCGCTTGCCCCTGGACCCGATCAATGGCCTTCCCTCATCATGTTCGTAGAGTTCATGGATGGCAGCCGATAGGACTCGTTCGAGACCATTTCCCATTGACGCTCAATTTGATGCTATTTAGCGCTTCGACAAGGTTTTCCAGATACTGAGTCTGCAACAGAGTTGCAGCGTTTTCAAGAAAAAAGTTCGAGGTTAACCGGGCCTTCTAGCTTACCAGACCGCCAACCTTTCAAAAATGCAGAGACGGCCCACCTACTCCCGTGAACTCTGGGAGATTGATGGACCTCGTACGCGAACCGCCCGTTATAGGGTTGGGAGAAATCATCAGCGCATCCAATATGTTCCACCACTTTGCCCGAGAAGTACTGGAACCAAACCACCCGCTTTTCATGCCGGACCTTTTCATTTTCGTCCATTTCTTTACGCCCTCAGGCTTGAACATTTGCCATTTGAGAGTATTTGACGAAAAGGACGACGAAAACGCGCATTAAGATCAGAAGAATTTTAGGCTAAAGCACTCGAATGGTTCGGGATCGTACATTTTGGATTTCCGGGCTAAGAAATTACTTGTCCTTCAGGCTGTAGCCCCAAGTCTCCTTCTTGACGAATTTGAATGCGGGGGTGACCCCGGTGTCGGGCAAGCCAAGCCCGTTGGGATAACTCTTGCCCGACTGCCATTTGCCGTGGTCGTCGGAGTAGTAATCGACCGTCACGCTGGGGCCATCGATGGTGAAGATATAGTAGCCTATGGCGTACATTTCCTGGGACACGATCCTTTCACGGGCCTTCTGACCGTACCACTTGGGGTCTGTTGCAGGCGTGGGGGTGTAGAACTTGCTGCTGTCGGAGGCACAGATGAGTTGCTCGACCTTGGAGGCGCCGTCCGGGCTGGTGATGATGGATCGCTGGTGGATATGGTCGTGGCCGCTGATGTAGTACTTCACACCGTTGTCTTGCAGGCTGGCGAAAAAGGCGTTCTGCCACGCCGGGTTCGCGTTCGTGTAGCCGGTGAAAAGCGAATCTTGGTGGCTCGCTCCGATGAGGTTCTGGTGGGAGAACACAAATGCTTGCACGGTCCCGCGGGTGTTCTTGTCAAGCCGGCTGCTGATCCATGCCTGCTGATCGGCGACGGAGTACCCGTAAGTGTAGCCGTTTTCGTGTGCAAGGCGCTTGGTGGGCGTTGCCCAGTTGTCAATGATGACGAAACGGGCATTGTTGCCCGGGTCGCCGTAGTCGAAAGAGTAACTCATGCCGTCCAAATCAGTGCTCACCGAGGTCGGGCTGTTGAAGATGGTAGCGCCAAAGACATCGCTGCCTTTCCCCTCAGTCTGCGGAAAGTTCTCCTTAAAAGCCGTAATGCCGTACTTATTGGCGCCTTCGGGCTTGGCGTAGAGTTCGTGGTTGCCCCGCATGGGGAAGAAGCCGATGCCGGAAAGGTATAAGGGGGAGGCAGCCAATGCGCGGACGTGAATGTCGGCGTCGTTGCCTTTCTCTGTCAGGTCGCCGACCTGAATAACGAACTTCACCCCGGATTTGATGAATTCGTGGTTGATCTGGTTTATGATCGAAACGGCAACGCCATTTGGATTCTGTCGGGCAGGGTCGGTGGGTGCCGTCCATTGCGTATCTGCCATGACCCCGAAGCTCCAAGGCTCCGCCCATGCCAACCCAGCTCCAAGGAACCCCGCAATCGTCAATGCCAAGACACACATTGCTTTAAAGCAAGTGAGCTTTTTCATCGAACCACTCCTCCATTAGAGATTTTCATATGGGATCCTGTTAGGTGCGGGGAGGCTTTTGATGCCATTTGAGTCATATGCATTCGTATGGTTATCCGTTTCTCAAAACCACTGCCTTGCTAAGAAGTACTTTTGGCATTTCAGCAGGGAATAAACCCGCGCGCCGGGCTGTTCTAATGGTTTCTTCAAACGCCGTCTTGGACACATGGAATGGTGGCTCCACAATGAGAACCTGCCCGATCGGTTTGAGTATCGCTGCGATCTCTCTAAAAAACGCTTCTTGGTTTTGGATTTCGTGAACCATGTAGAACGCGAGAACAAAATCAATTTTGTCTGACACGCCTATTTTGTCCTTTTGGCACTTATGCAGCGTGATACGTTCCTCAAGTTGTGTTCCTCTAATTTTGTTTCTCAGTTTCTGGAGCATTCCCTCCTGTAAATCAGAAGCAATAAGCCGCCCGGTTTCGCCAACCATTTGTGCGATGTCAATAGAGAAGAAACCCGGACCGCAGCCGAGATCCAACACGGTCATTCCCTCTTCAATGTAAGGACTAAGGATTTTCCGAGGGTTTTGTAACCATCTTCGGAATCTGTTATCCAGACTTCCTGATATTTCAACGGGGCATACCCAATTCTTCCTCTCACCCATTCTTTCTTCCTTCCAAAGGCGAATAATGCCCGACTTCTATTGGTTTTCCAACAAAGTCAGAGATTCTAGACGTCAAACTCGGGGATTCAAGTTTCGCTTTAGCGGCTCACAAGCCGTTCAAATCATCTTCGGAAAACTCAATCTCATTAGAGTCGGCATCCATTACGTCTCCAAATCTACGTTTCGTGGCAACTAAGATAAAAAGCTTGGGCTCGTCGATGAAGCTTTCTATTTCAAACCCAAAGGGATCTAGCAAAGCATCGGCTTCCAACTCTTCCGGGAACTCGTCAAGAGGGAAAGGGATAGCATCTATTAGTGAAAGAATGAATGTTTTTCCAAGGGGATGACTGATCACCATGCGTCCTTCAGCTTTCATCATCCTGCTGATCTTAGAAAAAGCGCCTGCCTTATCGACGATGTTGGGGTAACAGGCATTTATGAAGACGACATCAATAGTGCTGTCGGGCAACCTTAGATCCCGAACATCCGTAACAATCGTTTCCACGTAGGGATAGTTCTTGCTCACTTGCTCAACCATCGTTTCTGAAAGGTCGCAGGCATGAATGCGACCAGGCTTGTATTTCTTGATAATGGGGATCAAGATTCCCGTGCCGGTGCCGACATCGAGAACTGTATCGCCTTCGGTGATCTCGCCATGCGCCACGATTTTCTCAAGACGTTCAGGTACGCCCTCAGGCAAAGGCGGCTCAAAGAGGTGATAGAGTTTATCAAATAAATTCCGCTGGCGCCTGTTGATCCTCTGAATTTCCTTTTCGCTGACGGTTTTAAAAGATGTCACTTGTCACCTGACAATGTCTTGATTGATCCGCGAAAGATGCGGAACCCTCGTTTTATGTCCGGCAAAAATTATTTGAGGCCGTCCCGCCTCCCCCGCATTCAAGGCCCGAAACCCAACACACGGGCGATGACTGCATGTTCAACCTCATGCTCTTTTTCAAGGGCGGACAGCCCCTTCCTTGCCTGCCGAACCCAGGAACTGCCTCGATCCTGAAGGGCAGTCCAGGCAAGGTCCAGGTCCCCTTCTCTCTCTTCCGCCACTATGGAAAGGATCTGTGCCGCTTGAAGCAAGTCCTTTTCGACCTTGGTGTGACTGGCGGCCCCCCTCTCCCGCGAGATAATCAGCTTGTGTAGGCCGAATCTTGCCGGCGAAGGCACCTGTACAAGTATCCCGCCGCCATTCACGATGCCCGCCCGGATTGGCCCTTCGATGAGATAGTCGATATATTTTAGCGGAAGCGCCGCTGTCCGGAGCCTGGGGAGGTACACTGGGCCTGCCACACGCCTCCTTGTCACGGTCGTGAGAAAATCCACCCTCAGGGCCTTTCTCCGCACCTTGAATGACGTGGAGGGGTGCTTTGGATCAAGAGCAGGAATGGGCAGGAAACCCATTTCTAGCCCCTCTAGAATGGATGGAACATCGGGTTCCGGTTCCATGGGAAGGGCAATGGCAACCCCCAATGGGCCTGCGATATCCGGATCCTGTGTTCGCAGGGAGCCCCCCCCTCCAGCGCACACCCAGGACGTTCCCCAGAACCGCAAAGGCGTGCGTTCCCACGAGGACCCCATGGAGGCGAAAAACGCCCCCCTCCGCCAAGGCCTTCAGCACCCTGGAGGAAGTTGCATCGGTTACCAGCGCTCCATCCGCTCGCAGTTGGGCGCAAAGTCGCTGAATCTGCCCAACCTCGCTTGAAACGGAATCCCTATCCTCGGCAAATCTCTCCACCATGCGTTCAAGAGAAGGCGTTTTTTTTCCGACATAGACTTGCCTCGAAACCCCGCCGGGTTCGGAATACTGGAAGTAGTAATAGGTCTCGCCCTTGACCTCTTTCCTGGTGAAACATCCCGAGGGGTGCCCCAGGGAGCGTTGGGCCTCCAGTGCGATCAGTTGCTCCAGAAGTTCTGCGTAGAGGGTCTGGGTTTCCAGAGGGATTCGTTCCATCTCACCTCCTGGGTGAACCATTTGTCTTTATACGTAGATAACCATAATCCTGCGTATAACTCAAGGAATGACCCGCCCCCATTCATACGCTTATCCCATTCCATGAAGGTGGATGTGCTCTGGCCCTGGGCGACCAGGTCAATGACCGAGAGAAGTGGGAAGGTTTTGTGCGGTGCCCGGTGTCTGGTGATCGCAGGTTAGCGGCAGCGGCCCTGGTCTGCCCGCAGATTTGAGAACATTTTGGCGTAGTTCTGAAGTATCGCCTAGAGGCTTCCTGACCATCCTGTTAACAGTCGCTCTTTAGCCTGCGAATATCCTGGAAGAGATTTAAACAGTTAGACGCCTTTCTATCTCCTATAAGTCAACAATCCAGCCATGTGCTCCTAATCATTTCCATCAAATTCGTAACTACTACTTACATATTTACGGACGTCCCGTGGACCTCACGGCTGCAATGAAGTTGCTCCATGCTGCGTCGCGGATTTCGGTAGCCCTATTTCTCAGGTATGCAGTTTGCTGCAATCGCCTCAGCCACTGTTCAGCCAGTCGCTTTTGAATCTGCGGTGTGGGAAAAGGAAACAAAAATTCAAGGAGCGACTGTTTCGATATGTTCTTCATTGTCGGAGAGGTGCCGGTGACTTTCGCCTCAATCTGCAGCCGCACTGAAGGTGTTTTGAGAACAGCGTTGAGGAACTCGGAATCCACTGACGAATCTTTTCTGAACAAGATGCGAAACAGCTTATCGCATAGCATCAAACGGGGAGGAGTAATTTGAATGAGGCCGGCGTTCATGGATCGATGGTGGTTACATGCTCTCAGTTATCCGTAGTTCCAGGTGTCCCGGACGTCTGCAAGGGGGATCACCTGGATCTTTTCGGTGATGCGATAGGCCGCTTTCCCGGGATAGAGGACCCACAGACGCTCCAATTTAAGGTCTTCAACTGCCGTCTTCATGGATCGGGTCAATCGTGGGGCGTCTTCATACTTGAATTCCACCCCCCAACTTTGCCCGCGCGCCTGCCAGAAAAGATCGAGTTCCGCGCCGGCGTGGGTGTGCCAGAAATAGAGTTCCCCATCTTCCTTTCCCAAGGTGCGGCAGACGCAATCCAGGGCAAAACCTTTCCACGAAGCGCCGAGCCGGGGCGAAACGTGCAGTTGCCCCGTGGTTTCAATGGACAGCAGGGCATGGAACAGCCCGGAGTCGCGCAGGTATAATTTTGGCCGCTTCACCAGACGTTTCCCGATGTTGACGAACCAGGGCTGGAGGATGCGGACCATGAACGTGCCTTCCAGAATATCGCAATATTTTCGGACGGTCATGTCGGAAACGCCGAAGGAACGGCCCAACTCCGCATAGTTCAGGATATGGCCGTGATAATGGCTCAGCATGGTCCAGAAGCGGCGCAGCGTCCGGGCCGGGATCGTGATCCCCAACTGGGGGATGTCCCGTTCCAGAAAGGTCGTCACGTATCGATTCCGCCACAGCAGGCTTTCATCGTCCGACGCCGCCAGAAAGGATCGGGGCAATCCCCCGCGCCACCACAGGGCCTTGATGGCCCCGGGATCGATATCGCTCAGGCGGAAACCGCCCAATTGAAAATGGGCGATCCTCCCGGCCAGGGATTCGGAACTCTGGCGGATCAAATCCCTTGAGGCGCTTCCCAGGATGACGAACTTGCGATTTTTCTCTTGATCCACCAGGTAGCGCAGGAGAGGAAAAAGATCAGGCAACCGCTGAATCTCGTCGATGACGATCAGCCCCCTCAGGTCTTCCAGGGCGAGCTGAGGCTGTTCAAGACGGGCAAGATCCTGGGGGTTTTCCAGATCGAAATAGGAATCGGCGGCGAGCGTTCGGGCCAGTGTCGTTTTTCCGCACTGCCGGGGGCCAAGAATCGCCGTGACGGGAAAGACGGACATGAGTTTGGTTAACGTTGCCCGATCCGTTTTTCTGTCGATAAGGTCCATGGTTGCAGCCTAAGTTATATGCCTTGAAAAAGCAAACACTATATTTGATATTTCAATGATAAATGTTTTTTCATGTCGTTTGTCCTTACTCGTCTCGCGTGACCCCTATCGGCTGTGGTTTTTCAACGGGACCTTCTACCTCATCGGCCACTGCCACATGAGGGAGGAGGTGAGGGTGTTTGCACTGGATCGGGTCAAGATGATGAGTGTCACCAAAGACCGTTTCGAGCCACCCGAGGACTCCAGCCTGGATGAAATCCTGAGGTTCAGCTTCGGGGTCTTTCAGGGGGAGCCGGTAAAGGTGAAGATCTTGTTTTCCTCAGATTTGGCCGCCTGCATCAAGGAAAAGATCTGGCACGAAAGCCAAACCATCGAGACGCAGAAAGATGGCTCCAGCATCTTCGACGCGGAGGTGGCTGGGACCGAAGAGGTGAAGTGCTGGGTGACGGGCCGGGGCTCGAAAGCTTTAGTTCTCGATCCTGAGTCCGAAGGGAAAAGGTTAGAGATGAGGTGGCAGGCCTAATTTGGGCCGGTTACACATGTTCTTTCTTTGTATCAGCGGTCTTGAGTAGCACCAAGCTCGCGATCACAGAAAACGCCATGATTCCAAAGAGGATCTTCCCTTGTACGCTTACATACCACTCAGGGGCACTAACACCCCAGCCCAATACCACGCCCGTGAACAGGAAAAAGAGGGTGTTGATCAACAGGCCCACGGTAAGACCCTGGACGACAAGAAACGCGTTGGATGCAAGCATTATGAGTATTCTTCTCGGTGACAAAATACGAGCTCCATTTTGATTTTGTAGATCACCATCTCCTCAAGCACCGTTGCCTCCCAGCCAACGGGTTGTGGCATGCACGCCTCACAATCGCCTTTGGCCGGGTCCTGATAAATCCCGATATTGATATCCAGACCGCCGTCAGGGGCCTGTCTGCGGTGATAAATGCAACCACAGTCAAGGATGTAGAATAAAAGGCCGGTGGTCTCCGGGAATGCGTCAAATATCTTCTCGGCCAGCCACTCAACCGTTTTGGACTGGAGGTTGATAAAGTCTGTTTGGTCTCTTTGCAGGAACCAAGGGTGTTGCTTGTTCATGTGAACTCCTTACACCCTGTCAATCGACAGAAATCATTTTGACCTTAATCCCTCGGGGCCTTCAAACCCATTCATGCTGTTTTCTTTCACTGAACACCGGCATGGACATCATTTTTGCCTCTGAATCGGTCAATGAACCGTCAGTCTTGACACTCCCGGACCGTCATCTCTTTGCAGGCGAAACAGAAAAGGGGGGGGGAGGGCCCGCCATCAACCTGGCCGATGCCTTTGTCAAAGACGGGCAAAACTGGAGAAAGAAAACGTGCAGAGTCTGTAGAGTATGCCTAAGAGAACGAAGCACCTTTGGCCTTGCAAGGAGCTGTGAAGTTTGTCAAATTCACTATGCACTTGCCGGTCCCCAATGGTTCCTCTGCTGGTGTCAACCCATAAATCGGGGATTACCGGATGGCGCTTCTAGCCTCAGACGGGATGAGCAGCCCATTTCCAAACACCGCGCGTCGTCTAATCACGGCCTCGGGCGCAGTGTTGGAGCTGTCTGCCAATCGTTACCCCCGAGATCCATCATCACCGGCCTTCCGATGATCTCCGCGAGCGGCAGGATCTCCATCCCCTTATCCTGGATTCCCTTTATAATCCGATCAATCTCGTTGACCCAGTACGGCAAAAGGGATGGGGGCGTCGGCACGATGTCGTGCAAGAGAACGATGTCATCGGCCCTGACGCGTTTAAGGATTCTTCGGGATAAGTTTTTGATCCATCGATTGCCGCCGTCCCGGGCCCGGCAACTGAAGTTCACGACATACATCCCTTTCGCCTTCATCAGCCGGCCCAGTCGCGGGTCGGTGATGCCCATGGGCGGGCGATAGGCCAGGGCCATGATACCCACCGCCTTCAAGGCCGATTGGGTGGCTTCTATCTCGCGGACCATGGTTTTCGTGCTTTTGAAACCACCCCACATATCGTGATTGAAAGAATGATTGGCCAGGGTATGACCTTGGGCCAGGATTTCGGCCATCAATTCCGGATACCGGGCCGCTCTTCTGCCGTTCACAAAAAATGTCCCCTTGACGCGGTGGTTTTTCAGCAGCAGAAGCAATTCGGGGGTCGTCAGCGGGTCGGGGCCGTCATCGAAGGTAAGCGCCACCGCCTTTTTCCGCGATACCCCCCGGCTGATCACTGGAAGGAAAAAACTCGATGCCGGAATAAACGGGGCGACCGCGCAGAGGAGGATGAAAAGCAACAGGGGGATGGCCGCCAGGCAAGGGTCCACACCTACGAGCAGAATGGCTGCCAGGAATGCACCGCATCCGGTGCGCTCTCCGATGGAAAGCGGCCGATATTTTGCCGCGGTTGGTTTAACGGCCCCCACAACCGTTTCCTTGAATTCCGTTATGCCTTCCTTCCGATAAGCCATACAAGTTCTTCATGACACCCTGACGGGAGCGTATTCTCCATCTGCCATCCCGACTGTTGGATCATGCCACGCAACCTGTCCGCAGACCGATAATGAACCGGTGTTTTGGAGACCCGAAGGATCAGATTCTGGATCCACCACGCCCACGGGAATCGCCGTTTCGGCCATACCGAAGCCCGAACAATCAACTTCCCGCCATTTCGCGCTTGCTCCCGCAACGCGGTCAGGGTGCCATGCAGCGCATCGTCTGCCAGAAAATGAGCCATGTCGATCATCGTTGCCAGATCGACCGGATCTCCTGCTTTGGGGATCTCCGGTGCCTGCCCCTGTGAAATGTCACCCCTTTGGCCCACCGCCATGGAGGCGACCCTGACACGTTCAGCGGAGGGTTCAATGCCGTATAGATGCGACGTTTCGAACCTTTCGAGAAGCCAGCTTGCGGGCACGCCGTAGCCGCAGCCGATGTCAAGGATCGTTCGTACGCCGTCCGTGGATTGAAGGATCGGCCCCAATTCCGAAAACATCGGGTCAAGGCGTATCTTGAAACGTGCGAAGAGCCTTGGATAGGCTTCCATGCCCCGGTATCGATGCAATGCCCTCTCGCGAATCGTTCCGTTCTTAGGCAGTTTCGTTTGTCGGCGCCGGTGGATAAAGCGCAACACAGGGGGCAGAATGACAAAGGCACCGATCAGGGAATACGCGATACCAAGAAATGCAGTGATACCGGTGCTTCGAAGCAGTGAATGATCAGCGGTACACATGGCCCCGAATCCGATCAAAGTCGTTATGCTCGAAAGGAAGACGGCCATTCGGATCTGGCTGAAGGAAGGATGACTCAAATTGCCGTAGTGTTGATAGGAGCGGACAAAATAGACCGAGTAATCTACCCCCATGCCGAAGACAATGACGGACAGCATCAGCCCCGGGATGTCCAGGGGATGCCCTATCATTTTCAACGTCCCCAATGTGCTGATGAACGCAAAGATCACTGGCAGAAGGCATGCCAGCGTGAGCGGTAAATCTAAGAAAAGGAGGCAAAGAAGCATGACAACGCTGATGACGATAAAGAAAAACAGCTTCATCGAGGTGTCAAGCAGGAGCTTGCCCAGGCTCTCGGAAAAATATACTGGGTCGAACAGTCGGACTGAGGAGGTATACGCGTCGTGAAACCGTTTGGCATCATAGTGCGGCCCGGTCGTGAGGGTGGAGACCTGAATCCATTTCGATCCGTCCTGATTTCTGGAAATCCCCAGGAAGCTCGCGTATAAATTGGGTATCGGGGAATTCTCCGCAGGCATGAATTCGCCTCCCAGCATTTCATAAAATGGAGCGAAGGCATGATCTGCAAATCCCATGGACGAAGACAGGATTTCCATGTCATGTTTGACCGTTTCGATTTTCTCGCGGCTCCAGAACTGCTTCCAGGCGGCAATATTTTTCTGCCGGAGCCCCGGGCCGGGAAAAATCATGGAGGACACAAACCCCGATGCCAGGACCCCGGCGCGCAGATCCCGATCGATTTTTTCAACAAGCCTGTCGCCTTTCTGTTGGAGCTCGGCGACATCCTGACCCTCGGCCAACAGATAGACCTTATCGAATATCCCGCCCCACACATCGCCGAGCTGTTTCTCGGCTGCCAGCGTTTCGGTGCTTACGGTGTTCATGGCCTGCAAGCTGACATTAAAAACCGGTTTGGCAAAGAACACCATGACGAGGACGAAGACCACCGCGGTCCACAGCCCTCTATGACCTGTCATGCCGAGCGCATCCACGATCTTCTGCAGGTGGAGTGATCGCCGGCGCCCCGGCGGCATCGTCGGGAAAACCCTGGGGAAAACCACATGAACAAAAAGGAAACACAGCCCGAGACCCCACATCGTGAACTGCCCCAGCTGTTCAAACACCGGAAATCCGCTGAAACACAGGGCGCCGTATGCACCGAGGGTTGTCAGGACCGCCAGCAGACTCATGGCCCACACCTCCTCGGAGGCCATTTTCCCGGATGTGGCGTAGGGCCGATCCAGGAAGAGCAGATAGGCGATGCCCTGGTCAACGGTGAGGGATATGATCGCCCCACCGAAACCGATGACCATGATCGATATGGATTTATGAAAAAGCGAAAACGCGAAAAAGGCTAGCATGGTTCCGGCCACTGCCGGCAACAGGGAAAAAAGACCGATGACGGGTCTCGAGAATGCGAAAAGGAGCAGCGCCGCAATGCCGATCGTGGACAAGGCCACTGCGTAGGCCACGTCTTTCTTAATGATTCGCTCGTTATCGAAGGCGGCCCGATAGGCCCCAACCGGGGTCAAGGTGACCCGCTGCCCCCCCTGTCCGAATGCCCGGTTCGCCTCGGCCGACAGACGCGCCATCCGATCGGAGAGTGAAGCCGCGAATTTTGTGGCGGTGCTCGACGAAATCGGGCTGGCGATCAGGAGAAGGTGCCGGTTGTCGGCCGATATGAGGTTCCCCCGATGGATCCGGGCGCCGGTAGCCGGGATCAGATGAGACAATTTTGATAAGACAAGGCCTCTGAAATTCAGCGGATCCTTTGAAATCAAGGCTTCCTGGCCGATGCTTTCGAGCCCCAGCAAACTGACTTGGATGTTTTTTAACCGCTCCTTTATGGCCTCGGGCCTCAAAAGCGGCATGATTTGATCTCTTAAGGCCTCCGCCGAAAAGAGGGCCGGCAGGTTTTCTGATACATAGCCAAGCAGACCAGGCATCAGTGCCTGGGCGTCTTCCATGCCGACACTTTTGAACAGTCCGCTTTCCTTCAGCTGCGTCTCCACCCATTTGCCGCAGGCGATCAAAAGGTCCAAATCGGTCTTTTGGAGGGAGACATCGACCACCACCTGGTTTTGCATGGGGTGGTTCAACAAAAGGTACGTCGCGTCGGATATGACGGGGTTTGTCTTGGGAAGCGCGCCGATAATGTCCGTATCGATTTCAAGCCGATGTAAACCGATCGCGAACAGACCGACCGTGACCAGGACGGAAACCAGCAGGAAACGCCAGTTCAAGGGCAACGTTTTCATTCTTAAAGTATTCCCGTCGAGTAATGCCGGAGCACGAGGATCAGCAGAACAAGGATGAGAAAAACGTGGACGCCGATGATTGCCCATCGATTTCGATGATAAAATTCGTTCATCTTCTGAATTCTGAGAAGCCCGCCGCATAACCTCCTCAGTCTGTCTATCTTCAGGGTTCGCGTGTTGTCCGTGCGGGCATTGCTCTGGAACGCAAACGAGGGATAGGCGGCATAATAGCCCCCGGCGAGGGTGCGCAGCAGAACGTCATAGGGCACGTCACCCCAGGGCAATCCGAGCAGGGTTTCGGCATATTTGCGATTCACGACGTATGCATGAGTCAGACTATGGTAACGCACCTTCAAGACGGAGTCATGCATGGTTCTCTCACTTCCCGATGAGAGGCATCCGAAAAATAAGATGTTCCACGAAGAGGTCGTTGACAAAAAATGGACACAGTCTTCGAGCACCTCGGGATTGAACCTGTCAAAAACGATATCATCCTCGAA
Organism: uncultured delta proteobacterium; assembly: GCA_963830155.1. Lineage (GTDB taxonomy): Bacteria > Desulfobacterota > DSM-4660 > Desulfatiglandales > Desulfatiglandaceae > CAWHLE01. The sequence goes on from CAWHLE010000012.1 coordinate 62,078, forward strand.
TATGACCATGGTCCTCGCATCGTCACGAATCCCTTTTCGAAAACACGCCATGTGAGATTCGTAAATCCCGCGCTCGGCGTCGATCGGGTGTCTTTTTACGATGACGAACTCAACCCTGTCCGCCAATCCGACCTTGCCGAATTGCTTTCTCGCCGCTTCTCTCCGGTCTTTGCGCTCATCCAGCGAGATGCAATAGACCTTGTCAAAAAAGGCCCAAGATTGGGACGGCGATGAGGTTCCAATACCATTTTCCACACTCAACAGGGCCCCGTCTGTGAGGATTTTTATTAAATCCTTTAAGCAGCTTACATAACATTTCCGGAGGCGGTTTACAACTCGGTTCCACTCCGGATTTCCATGATCCCTCCTTCTTAGTGCTTGATCCATGGTCAAGGGATAGCTTATGATCGGCACCCATTGGCACCGGTCAGACGCAAACCGAAGGACCGGCGGGTCCGGGAGTAAATGCCCTCATCGCGGATAGCGCCGAATCGGACTTCAGGAATGAACACCTGCGGATGAAATCGAGGATTATCAACAAACTCGGAAACACCCTCTATGTGCGCAAAGCCATCGAGGAAAAAGCGGATCTGAGCGCTTTCAAACAAAAGCCGTCCGCCAGAATCCTGTTTGGGGTATTTCTCATCGGCTTCAGCTACATCATCGGATGGCCGGCTATCGGCGCCCTGGCGGTCCTGGCCGCCTATCTTCAGAAGCCCCTGGTGGTGATCATCGGGGGGCCTTTGGCCTACGTCGTTTCACACCTGGTTTTTCTGGCGGGGATGTATCTGGCCGGAGCCAAATACACCGGAATTTTTCTGCGGTGGGCGACCCGGGTCGTCATGGAAAAATTGCTGGAAAAACATCCATGAAGCTTCTACCGATCTGAATGACCTTTTATAAGTGTAAAGACATGCTCTCCAACCACATCATGAATCGCCGTGCTCGGGTCTTGGTCGTCAATTTGAAACCGGCTTTCAAAGGCCCCCACCATCTTTACCCGGACGCGGGTCCACGCATCGGCCAGGGTGATGTCAAGGGCCTTGGTCACCGCCTCCTTAATGGACCATATCCTAACGGCGGCTTCGATTTCGCCGAGGGGAGATGCCCGGACCAGCCTTTCTTCCTGATCGCGCATATACAAGCGCCGGGATTTCAAAAGCCGCCCGGAGATCTTTTCCACGTCAATCCCCAGCCGCGCGCCGGCGGCCGCAGCCACAGCGAATCGATCGTCATGTGAGACCGAGCATGAATAGGCGCCGCGCCCGTCGGTCAGGGGGCAGCAGGGATGGGGTCGGTCTTCGCAAACCGTGCTGATGAGTCGGGGATCGGTTTGCGTGTCATGGCCGGAGAGGATCCGGGAAACCCGTTTGCAGGCCAGGCGCGCCGCCAAATAACTTCTCCTTCGCCGGCCGCTCATGTTTTCAAACCGCTTTTTCTCACCCACCGCCAGGGTCTGATCTGCAAAGGGCGCCAGGGATGTCAGTTCGATCACCGTCAGGGCATCACACTCTGCCGCAATTCGCGTTGCCCACTGATTCTCGCCGGTGGCCCTAATCCATGGAGGGGGCTTCAACTTCCCCCCGCTCACATCCCGCATGTGAACGCCGGCGCAGGCTTCATGAAGGCACCCGACACGATCATAAATTCGCAGATCAAAGATCAACAGGCCAGGATCTGTCCGAACCGGAAGCACATGCGCGTAATAGGTTTCCCCGTATCGGGCAGGTGCGAAGATCCTGCGTCGATCCATGGCGACTGGAAAAGCGATGATGCCTGCAAAACGCTGGCCCCAGACACAGGCGGCATGGAAGGCCGCATCGAGGGCAAACGGGGACCCGAGCAGGTTGGCGCCCTCCGCAACGGGGTGATCAGCCGGAGTCCGTATTTCCGCAATCGCCCCTTGCGCGGCGACGTGCAGGTTGACCACGTTTCGATAGAATGGACCGAAAGGAATCAAGTCCGGGTAGATTTCCTCGTTCCGGACGGAAAAAGAGACCCCTTCCAGCGAAGAGGCCATATCCAATGGAAGGTTTGGCATCACTTGTTCTTGTTGGGAGAATATCACCGTGGCATGCGCCTTGACCCTTGTCAGAGCGGCCTTTTTCGATTCCGTGCGTGTCGTCAGAACGGCTTGAATGTCTCCGTTATCATAGAGGGAGAGATCGCAGTATGCCCGTATTTGCACCGGCTCAGGGGTCATGGTCAGGAATTTGTCGAACTTTAATCCCGTCACGGCCGCCACATCGGATCCGGGACGAATCCGCCTGGCGGCCTGGGCCAGGATTTCCATGGTTTCCACGGCGGGTAATACGGGGCGGCCGTCAAAACAATGATCATTCAGGTAGAGATGGCGCGGGAGATCGAGAGGCAGTTGCGCGGATTCGACTATTCTGGGAAAATCTTCCATAAATACGCTGTTTTCTCATCAACTTCCACGGGGTTTCCCTTGGCATTGACGGCACAGTGCCGTGTAAATCCCTTGCAGGCGATCGCTTGGCCCTGCTCATGCGTGACCACATAATCGAAGCGAACCCGCACCCTTTCGAGAAGCGACGGACGCGTGTAAATGCACATGGCGTCGTCGTAATAAACCGGGCTGTAATAACAGAGGCCGGTTTCTATAATCGGATAGGTAAAACCGTTTGCCTCGATTTCCTTGTACGGATAGGCTGCATCGCGCATGAGAGAAGCCCGGCCGAATTCGAAATAGCGTAAGAAATTGGCATGATAAACGACCTGCGAACGGTCGGTATCCGCATACAGGCTACGGAGTCTGCTGCAATGCCATACGAGCCCCTCCGTTTTATCCCTGAAATATGATTTATCCCCGTCAAGCGCCACGGGGACAAAAGGTCTCGGTCTCAAATCACACTCCTCTGAATACGATACAACAATTGGTGCCACCGAAACCGAAGGCGTTGGATAAGAAAAACTCATAACGATGCCTTCGGACCACATGCGGAACCACGTCCACATCCTCCAGGTCGGGGTCGGGAATATGATTCACGGTTGGCAGGATCAACCCCTGTTGCATCGCCTCTATCCCCAGCGCGGCCTCGATCGCCGCGGCAGCGCCAAGGGTGTGTCCTATCTGGGACTTGTTCGAAGATACGGGAATGGTCCCCAGCTTCTTGCCGAAAACCTCTCTCAGACACTCGATTTCAACCTTATCGCCCTTTGGGGTAGACGTGCCATGGGCATTGACGTAGGCGATGTCATCCGGTGCCAGGCCGGCATCGTCGATGGCATCCCGAATGGCCCGGACAATCGTCTTTGCATTGGGCAACGTAAAGTGGTTGGCATCGGAGGTCCAGCCGATTCCCATCACTTCGGCCTTCGGGGCCAGGCCCAACGGCCGAGTCATTTCTTCGGCGGCCAAGACCAGGACCCCGGCCCCTTCGGAAAGGATCATGCCTTTTCTGTCAACACTGAACGGACGGGATGCCTGGGCTCGGATCGTCATAGGCGCGGTCTTTCGGGCTGATATAAGCGGTGGCCAGCATGTTGGCGAATCCCTGAATAATTTCAGGGACCAAACAGGTATCGATGCCTCCGACAAGGGCAAAATCACAATCGCCGTCCCTGATCATCCTCGCACCGATGCCGATGGCATGGTTGCCCGAGGCACAGGCCCCCTGGGGAGAGAAAATGGGCCCTGTAAACCCCGTCAGAATGCCGGCCTTTCCGGCAGGAAGATTGGCACAGAGATTGGGCAACAGATAGGGGCTGACCTTCGTCGGCCCCCGATTCACATAGTTGTCCATGGCGACTCGGAAGGCATCCGCGCCGTTCAAGGCCGATCCGATCAGGCAGGCGGTCCTGGGACCGGTATCGCTGTTGATTTCAAGTCCCGAACGAAGAAGGGCTTCCTTGCAGACGGCCATGGTCAGGAAGACATAGCAGGCGTTCCATTTGGATGCCTCTCGCGGAGCCACGAAATCAAGGGCGGTCGGATCCCAATCCGGAATTTCCCCGACGATGCTGGAACCCGGGTCCATCGGGAACCGGTTTAGCCTTGTGAAACCCGCTTCTCCTTTGACCGCCCGCTGCCACGTGGTTTCAAACGTCTTACCCAACGGCGTTGCCGCGCCATAGCCTACAACAAAGACCCGCCTATTCAAAGGTGCTTTCATTTTTCATCCTATCCGACCCTGTGTAACACGATGCATGCATTGCATCCTCCGAAGCCGAAAGAATTTTTCAATACGAACTCCTGACTGACTCGGCGTGGGCCATCGGAGACGCAATCGAAAACCAGTTCCGGGTCCGGTGTATAATTAATCGTCGGAAGGACGATGCCCCTGAGCATTCCTTCCATGGCAAAGATGGATTCAATGGCGCTGGAGGCGCCCATGGCATGACCGAACATGGATTTATTGGCCGTGACCGGGGGGATTTTGTCCCCATATAAGGCTTTCAAAGCCTGATATTCCACCTTGTCGCCCATTTTGGTGGATGCCGCGTGGGCATTCACAGAGGCGATATCATGCAAGGATATCCCTGCATTGTCAATGCTGTCGGCCATACAGCGGGAAACCGTTTCCAGGTAGGGGGCTACAAAGTGATGGGCGTCCGACGTCATGCTCCATCCGGCGATTTCGATCGCGTAATCAAGGCCGTGAGTATCCGCGAAATCTTTCGTCGTCAAGATGATGCAGCCCGCACCTTCGGAGACCACAAAACCCCTTCGATCAGCGGAAAAGGGGCGGCTGGCCCTGCGGGGGGGCTCGTCAATCCGGCCGGGTGTGACCTGATAGGCGGCGTTCATCGTCGCGAACCCGGCAATGATCGGCTCGACCAGGGCGAAGTCGACCGCGCCGCAAATCGCCACATCGGCACGCCCCGCATCGAGAAGCAGGGAACCAATGATCATCGAGGTCGCGCCGGTGGCGCAAGCCGTTACGGTTCCCGTAATGGCACCGGTCGCCCCTGTCAAAATCGCTATTTTGCCTCCCACCATATTGATGCAGGAATTGGGGTTGGCATAGGGTGGCGGCAGCTTGCCTTCCGCAATCATTCGTCGGTCGGCCGCAAGAACGGCATCCTGACCACCTATCGCCGAACTGAAGGTAACGGCCACCCTGGGTGAAAGTTGCGGGGTGATCTCGATCCCGCTGTTTTCGAGCGCCCGGTGGACGACCAGCAAGGCGTATTTGAATACAGGCGAGGGCCAAAGCGCCAAATTACGAGGGCTCAAGAAGGGGTAAGGGGTGACATCGATTTCCGCAACCTCCCCGGCAATTCGAACCGGGAAGTCCTCCGATATGGGAAAGCGCGTCAGTTTGCCGATCCCGCTTTCTCCCTCTATGGCCCGCGCCCACTGGGTGGCAAGGTCCGTCCCCAGTGCTGACACCGCGTCATAGCCTACAATAACGTTTCTTTTCGATAACATCGTTCAGCCTACCAGGGGAGAAACTGGTAGAGTTTGGCAAACATTTCATAGATTTCTATCCAGTTCTGCAAATCCCTGGCCGTGCGGATGTGCGCCTGCTTGTTCACCATCACCCAGCTCATATGGGCCGCCCCGTCCTTGCAGGTGGCACAGTCCCTGGTTTCCGAAGTGCAGCACCGGTGCATGCTTTGCAGGTCCGAGGCCCAACGGATGAATTCGATCAACCGCTTGGGCTGCGGGTTGCGGCGGTCCAGGGGGTGCGTGACAGAGGGGCATTCGTTCCAGCCGAAGCGCCGGCCGAGCATTTTCCCTGTGGTAATGACCTCGTGGTAATACTTTGAAGAAATGACGGTGTCCGGATAACCGTCCAGGATCGCATCCATTTCCGTCCGAATCGCATCGAGCTGTTCCGGGGTCCACGAAAAACCGTTGACGCCTTCATCGTTGGAAAGAAGCTGCATGTGGACCTTCAGGCCCACGTCTCTTATCTTGCGGATGATCCTCTCTGTCTTTCCGATCTGCCTCGGTGTGATGGTGTAAAGATAGTAGACGTGGGGGTCTCCTTCGTAGTTCTTGCTTGATACGCTAAATGTATCTTTCCCGCGCAGGACCTTTTCGTCCTGCTCGTCTCCCCACAAGGAGATCCCGATCACCATATCCGGAAATCGGTCCCGGGGGACCTTGATCAATCCATTGGAGGCACAAAACGTGGACACTCGCTTAAAGAAGGCCTCGACTCGGTCCAGGCAAAGGGTGGGTTCCCCGCCGATCAGGATGGCGAGATTAACGCCGCGCTGCTTTTCCCGATCGATAAACGTTTCCCATTTTTTGATATCTGTTTCCTCGGGTGCTGCCTTGTCTTCGTCCGAGGAGAAGAAAAAACACCCCTTGCAGCGCAGATTGCACCTGTTGGTGACATCGTAAATGGAGCTCCGGATGTAGAGCTTAGATATCTTTTTATAACGCTCATACCATTGCGCGTTCAGCAACGAACTGACGGTCTTCATCAACGTCCTCCTTGAGACCCAATCCATCGCAGGTCATTGGCGAACCTTTCCATTTTCAAAGGGTCACAAGCGTTCCTGTCCGGGAGGCGCGATCAACGCACTGGAAAGGTTGGGGCCTTTTTCATACCCCATGACCCAGACGGCAAGGTATGTGTCCACATAATCGAGCCAGGCTTTGAAAATATCCTGATCAGTGGCATGACGAAACATCCGGGCCGTGACCACCGCACTGCCCGAAGCATAGTGCCGGCAGTCTTCGCAATCCGTATCCGGCACACAGCAGGCGGCCCTGCGGTCCCAGGACAGATCTGTTCGATACTGTCGGAAAGAGCGTCCTAGACCGATATCGGTAGATGGATTCATCCGCGGATATGGACAGTTGAACAAGTCATGCAATCCTGACGTGTGCGTGTGAACAACGGCGTTATAGGACGAGAACAGGACGTTTCGCGGGTATTTTTCCAGCAGATCGGTCATGGCTTTTCGGCATCCCTTGAGCGAATCGGCGTTGTGACGCAGAGGGCCGTTGTAGCCCACCGGCGCTGAGAACATGTTGAAGGTCAACCGGCAACCTTCGGCCGACAGGATCTCGGCCACGGGTTGGACCTGGTCCACATTGTCCCTTGTGAAGGTATAGACAAACACAGCCCTGGGGTCGCCGCGATAATGATCAATCTGGCGTTGTAGCATGTTCTTGGCCTTGCGAATTTTGAGGCTGGTCTCATCCGACCCCCAAACAGAGATGTGAATCCGGTATTGGATCGACGCCGGAATCACGACCAGTCCGTTGGTGGCGATGGCTCCCAAGGGGATTTCCTGGTGGCAGACCTCACAAAGATCGAGCGCCAGCGAGGGTTCGGCGCCGGCCAGAACCACATACGTGACCCCGCGGCCTCTTTCCGACTGCATCAGCCTGCGCCAGGCGTCCGCCTCTCTGTTTTCTTTGGCAAACTGCTTTTCCCCCTCATAGTAATAGCAGCCGTTGCACCGAATGTTACAGCGGTTGGTCATATCATAGGTCGATTCCCGCAGAAAAAACCATTTTTTGACCTTCTGCCAGCGCTCAAGGATCGAGGGATCGGACAGAATATCGGAAAACTTTCGTCCTTTGTCGGGAGAGGGATTGGCCTCCCCAACGGATGTTGCGGTCATAGCGGGCATGGTCCTCTCCTGATTAGTCCGTAGTGTTCTCGCCACCCTTTTCTTTCAGCTTTCGGTCGATATACTCCGATATCAGCTGAATGGTCGTCAATTTAGGATAGTCATCCTCATCGATGCGGATCGCGTATTCGTCGCGGATCACCAATGCCACGGTCGCCAGGTCCATGCTGTCGATCCCCACTTCATCGACCAGGTCGAGGCCGGGATCAAACGTCTCGGGCGTGACATCTTCCAACTTCAGCTCTTGAATAACGATTTCGGCAACGCGGAGAATGATCTTATCGATGATGTTGTCTCTCGTCATTAATTCATGCTCCTTGTTCTATGGATTGTAAACCCTCACGAAGCGAAAGGGGATCGTTTCGTTTTTCCAGTGCCATGGAACCTGTGCAGGCGATGTCGTCTCCGATGAGGATGCGGAACGCGTACACGCCCTCCTGTTCCCTCTTGGATCGTATGGTAATCTTAAGACAGTCCCCGGGCCTGATAATCTTTTTGAATTTGACCCGGCTGAAACCGGCGATGCGAAATTGAAAGCCCGACCCCTTGCACACGGCATCGAAGACCATCCCCAGCTGGGCGATTGCCGGAAGAACGGGATCTCCGGGGAAATGGCCTGAAAACCAGAGCGATTCAGGGACCACCTGTACCTCGGTGACCCACTCGCCCGTTTCCGAAGTTTCAATGCCGCCTAACACATGCCACATGGGATCATCGCTGTTCTGAAATTTGGTTCATCGCACCAGATACTCCCACAAAGGGCCGGTATGCCCACGTGCGTGCATCCTGGAGATGATGCTTGCCACTCGCTCCCCACCATCGCCTATCATCCAATTCAGTCTCCCGGCGGCCCGTTCTTTGACCTTGTCCAGTATCTCACGGTTTCCGACCAGAGATGACCGGTAGAAAGTGGGTGAGAGAAGATCCCGGATTTCATTGCCCGGTCCTTCTTTTCGGGACAATTCGTGCAGCTCGGTTTGAGGATAGATACGCATCCCGCAGAACAGAAACAGCACGCACTTACCCAGATGTTCGACACGTTCCAGCGTCTCATTTACGGTATCGCGATTTTCGCCCGGCCCTCCAAGCAGAAGATAATGGGCCACATGGAGACCTGCCTCAAGTGCCGAGGCGTGGGCTTTGAACACATTTTCGACGCAAAATGGCTTGCGATAGGCCTTCAGCACCGGATCGGACAGAGACTCGCTGCCGAATTCCACATGGCGCAATCCCGCCTTGGCCAGAGTTCGAAAATAGCCCTCGGTCGGGATAGCCGGAACGAAAAAGGCCCCCCAGGGTATGTTGACACCGGCCTTGCCGAAGGCCTTTGCGACTGCCATGCTGTGGTCCCCATCTGAATTGAAGGCAGAGTCCGTCACGAAAAAATATTTGGCGCCAGCCTCCTGAATCTGCCGCGCTGTCCGGGCCACCTCTTCCGGTGCAAAAAGCCGATAGGTTCGTCCTTCAATATGAGGATAGGTGCAGTAGATGCATTGGAAGCTGCATCCCCGTTTCGTCTGGAGATTCAGCATCCCCCCCCTTTCGAGATAGAACCGGACATGGGGCAGGGATGGGTCGAACCTTCTCGCGATCTTGTGCTCCCACGGGGGGGGGATAACCGCCGGGGAATGGCGCGTGATGATGCCGGGTATCGGAACCCCCTCTTTTCGACCCTCCATGGCGTCCAGCAACAGAGCCATGCGTTCCCCTTCGCCGATAACCCCAAAATCGGCGCCCAGCGCACGCATCATCTCTTCCGGGAAAATGGTGAAGCCGCTCCCGCCGAGGACCAGGGGGAGGAGGAGCGGGTACGGATGGCATCGACCAGGTCTCTGTACCCCGAGAGATAGCCCTGTGGGTGCGTGCTGTCCGTGTTGTCGATGTTCCGGACGGAAAGGCCTATGACATCCGGTGCATATCCCTCGATGACGTCAAACAAGGTATCCCAGGCACCCTGAGCATTCATGTCCACGATTTGGACCTGATGACGGTCGGCCAGGGCTCCGGCCACATAATCAAGTCCGAGCGGGTACGCCGGGTATGGATAAATGTGGGTATTGGCGGAGATCAGCAGGACGTTCATCCAGGGGCAACCTCTATGGCCGTGACACATTTGCCGAATCCGATCACCAAACTTCCCTTTCCCGCCAATCGGAGGGCGCGGCCGCTGCAAAGCGGGCCTGGGACGACTCCCTCTTGGGTAAATCTTACAGCCATGAATGCGGCCACGGCAGAGGCGGATGAGAACTCTCCGGTAAGTCGCCGATATTCGATCACCGGGTCCCTGAAACCGGAACAGGACCGAAAGGCGTCCAACTGTGCCGTGCCTTCTTGGCGGTAGGCTGCGGGGATCCCTGCCAGCAGGACACCAAAGCGCGTATGGATTCGCTCCGGACCGCCCAGGCATTGAACCAGTCCAGCCACAACGTCGAGATTTCTATCCGCCAAGCCATGGAACACCGGAAAAACGGTCACCCCGGGTACGGTTGAAGCCGAAGACAGAAGCAGCGCGGCGCCACCGGCCGAGGGGATATCGCCCAGCAAAACGGATGGATCGAAAAGAGGCGACAAATTTTCGTGGAATTCGTCCGCGCCGATGACCAGGGCGCTCTTGCCCTTTTCGCGTCCCAGGAGACAGGCGGTCAGCAGCGCCTGCTCAAATGAATCGTCTCCTCCGGTCATGGTAACATTCGGACCGGTCGCCCCACACATGATGGCCACATGCCCGGCAGGGGCATTGTGCACTGAGCCGACGAAATCCGTCGGGCTTGAGAATTTTTCACCGCTTTCATAGAGTTTGGTCAGGAACCCGTAAGTCTCAGACTGCGCCCCCAAACCGGTGCCGAAAAAGACGGAAGAGGGTGGGGGCGTGGCCCCGGAGCGCCGATGGGCTTCATGGGCCAGCGCCATGGCCAGCCTCGGCAGGTATTTCAATCGCCTGACCACCTGCGGAGCAAGGTGGCTGGATATTTGATCCACGTTCACGACGCCTTGGCAGGACGCACCCGCGCTCAACTGCAACCAGGTGCGGTCCGTGTCCCCGGCCCCTGTTACGCAACCGCTTCCGATGACCGACATGGGCCCCGCCGGTGGTTGGGTGGGGATTTCGCGGGCGGCTCTTTGCCCGATCACCAGCGCGGCGTTGTTCCCTCCGAATCCGAAGGAGTTGGAGAGCACCGTGCGTACCTTCGCACGCTGGGGTGTGATCACCGGCGTGAGCTTCAGTGCCGGGTCCGGCACACTGCAGCCGGTATTGGCAGGAACCCGATTCTCCTCAATGGCCATGACTGCGATGACCGCTTCGATGGCCCCGGCGGCAGCCAACGGATGACCGACGGATCCCTTGACTGAAGAGACAAGTGCAGAGGAATCCCCGAACAGCCGGTTGACGGCTCTGGCCTCTGCAAGGTCGTTATCCACCGTTCCGGTGCCGTGAAGATTGATATAGTCTATCTCTGACTCCGCAAGTCCCGCATCCCCGAGAGCCGCCATCATGGCCGAATAGGCCCCGTGGCCCTCGGGGTGAGGGGCTGCCGGGTGGAATGCGTCGCAGGACAGGCCGGCGCCGAGGAGCTCGGCAACCGCATGGCTGGAATCACCGGCCACCAGCAGCAGTATCGCCGCCCCCTCTGCCAAGGACATGCCCCGCCTGGCTTTGTCCAGAGGGCGGGCGCCTTGTGGGTCGATGAGCTGAAGGGCGTTAAACCCATGATAGGTCAGACGGCACAATGAATCGGCTCCGCCGGCAAGCGCCACGCGGGCCCTCCCGGTTCTAAGCATCTCCAGGGCAATCTTGATCGCGACAGCCCCTGATGAGCAGGCGGTGGATACGGTCAAGGCGGCGCCTTTGCACCCAAAACGGGCGGCCAGGTCCTCGGACACAGATCCGGCCGAATGGTACCGGTATGCCCCCGGATCATCGTTCTGTGTCTTTAGAAGGCGCTCGGTGGTGTGCATCCCCCCGGTTGTGGTGCCAACCACCACGATATCGACCACCTCGCGGCAATCCGCCATGGCCTGGTCTGCGGCGATGCGAGCAAGTTGGTGCGTCCTGGGGATGGATGGATCTGCAAGCGGGCACTTGACTTGGCCAACGGGAAGAGGAAGGCTGCCGGGTGTTGGAAACAGAGTCAGCGGGCTTATGCCGCTCAACCCCCCGGCAAGGGCAGAACGGGTTTCTGCCACCCCGGAGCCGAGAGGGCTGATGACGCCCATTCCGGCTATAAAAACCCGCTCCCTATTCATTCGTTCAGTCTGGGGGAATGATCAAGTATGTACGCAGCCAAGGTCTTCAGGCTCGCAAAGACTTTTTCACCGAGTTCGCGGTTATCAATCCGGACTCCGTAATCCTTTTCGATCATAATGACCATCTCGAGGACGTCGATAGAATCGAGCCCGAGGGCGCCACCTATCAGAGGCCCGTTAATGTCTAAGGCTGATGATGGGATATCGGCCAGATCCAGGATACTGACTATTTTGGCCTTAAGTTCATTGATTAGCTGTTCCATTTAAATGCCATCATTCTAATGACTTAAGAATGTTACAACCTGTTAATGGGCGGGTTTCAAAGTGTGACCGTGGTTTCGGAAGTCTCAAATACCGCGCAGGTTCACTTCATGATTTCTTTACACTTCCGGCAAACTATTGTATCTTTATCGTTCTTCACGGAGTGTAGTGAATATGGGCGCTCTTTTCAACCCTTTTATTTAAAATCAGGGCCCAAGTGAACCCAATAGATTGGAGACCCGAGAGACTCCTGCCCCACCGGGGGCCCATGCTGCTGGTCGACGAGATCCTGGGGCTGGACGACAGCGGGGCTGTGACCCGGTCCGTGGTAACGGACAAATGGCCCCTTTTCGACGGCCGGAGCGTGACGTCCATCGTGTTGATAGAGCTGGTGGCGCAGACCGCAGGTGTTCATAATGGGTGGGTCAGGGAAAAACTGCACGGCGCTGCAGCCGACAGGAGAGGGTGGATTGTCGGAATCCGCCAGGCTCGATTATTCGTGGACACCATACCGCTGCGCACCCATCTGGTCACACGGACCGTAAACCAGATGGAGTTCGAAGGGTTCCGGGACATTTATGGGGTCGTCAAAATAGATACGAAGACGGCGGCTGAAATAACGCTCCAGCTGTTACGTTTTACCCCTACGGATTGAAAGTGACCGCGTTCTGCCGGTATCGCCGCTTGCCCCGTGTTGCGACCTGACCTGTGACTCAAGTCATGAAAAGGAATGGTTCATGGACAAACCAGCAGAGAAGCTTGCCATCGTGACGGGTGCGAGCAAGGGCATCGGCCGGGCCATATGCGTGGAACTGGCCCGATGCGGCTTTTTTCTAATCATCAATTACCGGTCGGATGAGTCAGGAGCCGCGGAAACACTAAGAAGGGTTGAAGCCGAGGGCTCGGGCGGGGAGATCATGCAATTTGACGTCGCTGATTTTGATGCCACCCGGTCTGCTGTGGAGCAAATCATCAAGGGTCACAAGTCTATCCATGTACTGGTGAACAACGCCGGTATCACTGCCGACGAACTTTTTGTGTTCATGTCGAGGAAAAACTGGCATTCGGTTATTGATACGAGCCTTCACGGATTTCTCAACATCACCCGGCCGGTACTCGAAAAAATGGTCGTGGAAAAAAAAGGGGCCATCGTTTCCATTGCCTCTGTTTCTGCCTTCATGCCTAATAGGGGACAGGCCAACTATGCGGCGGCCAAGGCCGGTTTAATTGGCGCCAGCCGGGCCGTGGCGACCGAGGTTGCACGTTTGGGGATTCGCGTCAATGTCGTTGCGCCGGGTCTTATTGAAACCGACATGACCAAGGATTTCCCCCTGCAGAACATCAAGTCCCTGATTCCGATGGCGAGAGTCGGGCGACCGGAAGAAGTCGCAAAAGTCGTCAGGTTCCTCTGTTCGGAGGATGCCTCCTACATCACGGGCCAGGTCATCACCGTAAACGGCGGCATGTGCTGATGCCGTAATTCGCGATAACGGCATATCCGGCAAACATGCTGCCGGCTTTGGAGCGGATACCGCCTTCAATTCCAACCTGATGAGGCGTCTCAAGTCCGATGAAAAGGCTTCCCATGATAAAATCTAGAATCGGCAATTTAATACGAATCGCTGCCCTTATTACATCGGCCTGCCTTTCGATCGGATGGGGATCCAGTTGGAAAGAATTGAAATCCGCATCCGGATCGATAAAATCGGTTGCCGGTGAGTTTGTCCAAGAAAAGCACATGAAAATCCTTGCCAAACCGCTCATCTCATCCGGGGTTTTCTATTTTCAGACACCCGCATCCCTCCGCTGGGAATATCGGGAGCCTTTGCAGAACATTCTTCTGATGGACAATGACCGCATGGAACGGTACGTGGGGACCACCTCCGGCTTTGTGAAGGAGAGCGGGGCCAATCTGCAGGCCATGCAGGTTGTGATGGAGCAAATTACGCATTGGCTCCACGGCCGGTTTGACGAAAACCCGATGTTCTCGGCGAATTTGGAGCCCGGCCCCAAGATTGTCCTACTTCCGAAGGAGAAGGCCTTTACCAAGATGATTCAACGCATCGAACTCCTGTTCAGCGATCGGCCGGGCATCATCGATGCCGTCACCATCTACGAATCCGATGAGTCTTTTACAAAGCTTGTGTTCAAGAACGTTGTCCTCAACCAGCCCCTGGATGGTTCCATTTTTAGGAAAATTTCGTGATACGACGGCTCCTGATTCCCGCAGTGCTCTTGCTGAGTCTGTCATGCGCCCGTCTTCCGCGGATAACACCCCAAGCCGGTGGCCCCCCGCCCGGGTTCGGCAAAGAGGCTTGCAGCCTCTTTCCGCAGGGAAAATGGCAGTTTCTTCATTCCATAAAAACAGAAATGCCGGGCGGAAGGAATTTCATGATGATGGGCCTCACGGTGATGTCTTCCCGGCTCCGGACCATCCGGAGTGTGATCATGACCCTGGAGGGATTTGTGCTGTTCGATGGCGAATATGACCAGCACCTCACCGTTCACCGGGCACTTCCACCTTTTGATTCACCGCATTTTGCCGAAGGCCTCATGGACGACATCCGCCTGATTTTTTTTGAGCCTGACGGTCCGCTGGTCGCCTGCGGCGTGTTGGACGATGGATCTTTCGTTTGCCGGCACGAGATTCCGGGCGGCGGCGCCATAGATATTGAGTCTCTGGCGGATAATGGTTGGGAGTTGAACCGCTATAGCCCCTCACAACGGTTGACCAGGACCGTCAGGGTTCTGCCTGGTGAAAGGCACCTTTCCGGTTTTCCGGAAAGGATGGAACTGATCGCCTCCGGCGGCCAAACCTATAAACTTGTCATGACCCTACTGGAGGCTGTTCGCATCGAACCATAGGACGTGCACGGCTCCGACGACGCGGCTTGCCGCACGGCTGGCTGAGGACAACATGTTATGAAGTTTATGTTGATTTATCCGAAATGGCCTAAACTCGAAAGACAAACAGAATTTCACCTTCCTCCCCACGGTCCTGTGGTATTTGCCGCAACCTTGCCGGAGGATGTGGAAGTCACTTTTGTCGACGAAAATGTGCAGTCGATCGATTTTGACATGCAGGCTGATTTCGTCGGCATTTCTGTGATGCTGACGTTACAGATCAAACGCGGCTGGGAAATCGCCGATATTTTCCGCAAGAAGGGGACCCAGGTCATCTTCGGAGGGATTGCCGCCATGCTCCACGCAGAGGAAACCGAAGCGCATGCCGATGCGCTTTTTCTCGGTGAGGCCGAAGGCAGGATGGCGGAGGTTTTTGCTGATTTCAAAAAGGGAGCGCTGAAAAAAGTCTACGACTACTTGGAAGAGCGGCCGCCCATTGAAATCGTCGGCCCGGCCCGGCGCGACATCCTGAATAGGCGCCTGTACAACTACCGAGGCATTCAGATGGTAGACCTGGTACACGCTTCACGGGGCTGCCGGTATAACTGTTATCCTTGCGCGGTTTCCTATTTGGGAGGAAGGCAGTTCCGTCCCAGACCGATTGAAAATGCGATCGCGGAGATGGCCGGCATCGAAAACAATCGGTTGTTCATCGTCGACAACTCCCTGGCTCAAGATACGATGTGGGAGATGGCGTTGTTCAGGGAAATGATTCCTCTGAAGAAAAAATGGATAAGCCACCCGATCGAGGACAAACCCGAAGTCCTCGATCTGGCGGCCCGAGCAGGCGCCTGGTACGTATATCAGGCCGTCTTTGACACGTCCGACTACATCCGGGAACGGATCAAGCGTTATCATGACTGCGGTATCGCCGTAGAAGGGACCATTCTGCTTGGGCTTGACGATCATACGGAAGACGGCATCAAGCGACTGATTGATTTCCTCTTGGAAATCGAACTGGATCTTGCAGAGTTTACGGTCCTGACCCCCTTCCCGCACACCCGGGCCTACAAGGACCTGAAACGTCAGAACCGGATTCTATCTCTTGATTGGAATGACTATTCGGCAGACAAGGTGGTCTACATCCCGAAACACATGACGCCCGAAAGACTGCAGGAACTGTTGTACTATTCCTGGGATACTTTTTACGCAGACGAATCTCAAACGACCAAAATGTTCAAGCTGTTTCAACAAGTGGTCTGCAAGGAAATGGAGGATAACACCTTTCGACCGCGCAATCGCGTGCTGGCGAAGGATGCGTTCGGAAAACCGATCCATTCCGGAAGCATCTGACAGGGTGCGGCAAAACGCCCATCTGTCCCGCGGGTACGCGGGATTGCGCTCATCCTTCGTCATCCCGCTTTCCAGCGGGATACGCCTCATTCCTTAGGACTTCGCGCGCGTTGCATTTGGACATTTTTCCGCACCCTGTTAATGAGCGGGCCGTCAGGTCAACAGGTCCAGGATCGTGGAAACCCGCGTCCCGGATTCCATAAACAACGCTGCGTCCTCCTGCCTGATTTTGTGGATTGCGTTTTTCTTCGTACCCGGTGGAAAGTACAACAAAGACCGCACCGCGCACCCCATCATCATCGGCAACGCTGTGTTTCAGTAACCGGTTTCCGACATCCAGCCAGCCGGCCAAAATGGTGGGGCATATACCGGATGAAACCAGGTCGACGGCGATATCGACGGCGCGGTAGCCTCTTTGTCCGACCGGGTCACCGACGGTAAAGGTCGGCCCGGTGAGCTGGAAATGAATGGCCGCTTCACTGACGGCCATGCCGGGCAGGGTGTAGGAAAATAGATTCGGGCTTGCGTAAATCCCATTTTCTTCTTCGGCTGTCGCATGAAAGGCCAGGTCGGTCTCAAAACAACCGTAACGGGTGGATGCGATGATTCCGATGGGACGCGGGCTCGCTGCACGGTCCAATCCGGCATCCTTCAAAGCCAGGGCGATGGCTGCGCATCCGATCCGGCAGTAATCGTCAAATCGTCTATGGCGGACCGGCGGATTTATGAAGATTTCGCCGACCGGAGGGACCGGCGGATCGCCAGGGGCCATGACCGGTTTGGCCCCGTCGCCGATTCGACCATAGCTTGATGCAGTGACCCAGCCGCCACCGATGACATTGATTCCCATGATTTCCTACTGTTACGGCAACAGGACCCGGTCACGACCTTTTCAGCCCTGCACCGCGTTCAGCATAAGCGCTGCGTTGACGCCGCCGAATCCTGAATTGGAGGTTAATACCTTCCGGCCATTAAACGCCTGGGGATGCGTTGACACCCGGCCTGCGGCCTTCGGTTCAGGGGTCTCCATCCCCGCGGTGGGCGGGATGAGTCTTTCGGCGAGGGCGCGGACACAAATCGCGGCTTCGATGCCGCCGGCCGCTCCGAGCGTATGGCCGATCGCCCCTTTAATGGAAAATACTGGGAAACGGCGATCACCGAAAACCGACATCGATGGCCGCCAGTTCCATGCTGTCGTTGAAAAGGGTTCCGGTTCCGTGGGCGCAAAACGCCTCCACGTCATCCGGCCGCACCCCCGCCATGGCCGTGGCGGTCTCGATGGCCATGGCGAGGCCGGTGCCGTGGCTCGATGGTGCCGTGATATGGGTCGCATCATTTGAAATACCCCAACCCGCAAGTTGTGCCAGTCTATCCAGCTGATAGTTGCGCGCGGTTTCCCTATCTGCCAACAAAATCGCCACCGCACCGTCCCCGATGCACATCCCGTCTCGGTCCCTATCAAACGGGCGGCATTTGGTGGGGCTCATCGCCTTCAGGGCGGAAAATCCGGTGAAGGCGAAGCCGGTGACCACATCGGAAGCACAAACCAGCACGGAGCCATATTCTCCCCGGGCGATCTTATGCGCGCCGATGGCCATCCCCACGGTGGAAGATGCACAGGCCGCGTTGATTTCAAACCCGAGCGGAGCGGTGCCCAGGATCTGCGCCACCCATCGAAGATAGTGCTCCGGCAGGTAAGGCATTTCCTTTTCCTGATCGGCTTCGATAAACTCGGCACTGGCTTTGAGACCAGCCCAGATCATGCAGGTTCCTTTGGGAACGGGAGCAACCTGTTCAAGGACCCTGCGAGCCAAGGCACAGACGCGGTTTTCCCCGGCAATGGGCACTAAATCGGGTATACAGGAGGCCTTATGGCTGCTCAAACGATCCGTAGGGAAACGGGTGACGGTATCCAGACCAATGCGCCCCTCCAGAAGCCCCTGCCAGGTCGCTTCAACGCTGTTTCCGAGACCGGTCGCGATGGCATGTTTGACAATATAGACTTCCCGCATCAGCTCATTCCCGGGATTAATAGGGATCCAGATCGCGAAACCGGTTGACCTCCGGAACCCGCTTGAAATGCATTTCGTAGCGGCCCTTCCATCCGTATTTTCTGAGCTTCCGTCCCAGGTAGACTTTCAGAAAGGGTCTGAAGGCGTATATCCAGATCCCCGTCCACAAGGGGCCCCGTCGGCGCACCCTTTCCGACGGCTCCCACCAACCCATCACCGTCTGCTGATGATACCAGACCAGGTATTGAAGCGCCTCTGAGCTCAAGTGGCGCGTTTTTACGTTGGCCCACATGCCGTTATACCGGGTGAAGTCATCCGCGTTGGTCACCAACCCCTCATCCAGAAGGACCTGGCGCATGGCGGTTTTCGGATACGGCGTCAGGATCTGGCAGTAGGACGTGTCGGCCTCGATGGATTTCAAGAACCGGTAGTTTTCAATGATGTCCGCTTCATCGTCGTCGGGAAAGCCGAAGATCATTCCGCCTACCACCATGATGCCGTACTTGTGGCAAATGGCCACCGCCTTACGGGAGGCCTCGACGATGTCTCCCTTGCCCGCAGCCTTGAGGTTCTTTTTGGATACGTTTTCAATGCCGAGAAAAATTGTCTTGAATCCGGCCCGGGCCATCCTGCGAACCATCTCTTCGTTCCGGGACATGGTGATGCAATCGGCCTGAATGACGAAATTGAGTTTCCCAAATTCTCTGGCGATGATGGCGTCGCAAAGCGCCATGACACGGGCCGGTTCCAGCACAAAGTTGTCGTCGGCCACGAAGATCCATCGGGTCTTGCGGTTGAAGTAGATATCTTCAATGTCTGCCAGGACCCGTTCCACGGGGAAGGACCGAAAAGTCCGGCCGTACATGTGATTCATGCTGCAGAAGTTGCAGGCCCGGGTGCACCCCCTGGAGGTCTCTATCACCTCGACCTTGTCGTTCATGATATGATACCCCCACGTCAGACGCCGCTTGTCCCGGATGGGGAGCTTGAGCTTGGACAGATCGAGAAGTTCTCCCCGGGGGTTGTGAAAGAATCCATTGCCGTTATGAAACGACAGTGACGGTATTTTATCGAATCGGTCTTTGCCGTTCAGGGCATTGATCAGTCGTCGAAAGGCCTCCTCGCCCTCGCCCCGGACGATGAAATCGATCAAGGGCGCCTCGTCCGACGCCGCAATCTCTTCATACATCAGCGTTGCATGATACCCGCCGATGACAATTTTGACACCGGGCATTAATTGTTTGATCAACCGGACAAGCTTGGTGCAGGTCTTAAACTGCCAGGCCATGGCCGAGAGTCCGACCACATCCGGCCGAATTTTCAGCAGTGTCTCTGTTACGTAGCGTCTTACCCGGCGCCTCTTTCGGATGAGATCGATGATAAAAATTTCGTGCCCGTCATCTACGTTGGCGCCGATGCTCGCGATGCCGTTGTTCGGCATGTGAAAGGCACTCTCGTGCATGATCACCGCTGCCACGTCAGGCATTGACATCAAAACGATCTTCATGATTCTACCCCGCACTCATTTCTTGATTCGAGCAGCGCGCGAACCTTGTCCATCATCTGTGACAGGGAACCCTTTTCACCATCTGGTGCCGAATCGACACCGCCGAGCAGTTCAAGGCTGATCGTGTTGGGGCCGCGCGTATGAAACGAAAACGAACCGTGCCGAAACATCCGATCGGTGTTTCGGACAAAAAGGACCTTGATGGGCGCCCTGTATTGCCGCGCGATTTTGAACGCCCCTCTGTTCATTTGCCCGATGCGCCCATTCCGGCTGCGGGTGCCTTCGGGGAAAACAATGAGATTGCCCCCGCCGGCAAGAAACGCATCCATCCTTTCGAGCCGCCGAATCATCATTTCGGCAAAACGCCCCTCCGAAGAGGACGGAATATAGCCAGACCACTGCAGCATGCTTCCGAAAAGCGGAATATCGAACAGCCGGCTCTTTACAATGGTATTGTGTTTTGCATACAACGAGATCAGCAGGATCGAATCCAGATAAGATTTGTGGTTGCAGACGATCACCGAGGATCGGATGGTCGTCACCTCGGGCTGGATATGCCAGCGATGTCCGGGCATGAGCAGCCGGGCGAGTGAAAAGAAACCTCTGTAGAACTTGCAATTAAGTCCTTGAAAGGACTGTTCTCGGTTCTGTGAAAAGAGACAGGCCCAGAGATAAAATGGGGAGAACAAGAACACAAACCCGGCGGTAAAGTAAGCCCACAGCAGGAGCGTGATCACAAAATCGAAAACGGATTGAAGAGACCGCCGCCGTCCGGATGGAAAACTGTCTGTCATCATCGTCGCTCGAACCTTGATGACTTCTTACGATATCATCAATTCTTACCCTTCGAATTTCTTCAGTATGAAGCAGGTATTGACACCGCCAAAGGCGAAATTCTGAACCGCGGCAATCCGAACCGGTTTTTCAAGAAGTTGAACCGCGTGCCGAATCATCGCACAGCGCTCATCCACCTCGTCAAGATTCAGTGTCGGCGGAATGAATCCTTCGTCCATCAGGTAAAGGGTGATGATCGCCTCGATGGCGCCGCAAGAAGCCATGGTGTGTCCAATATAACTCTTTAAACCTGTGACGACCGGTCCGTCTGCGTAAACGTTGCCGATGGCCTGGGCCTCGATCACGTCTCCCATTTTGGTTGCCGTGGCGTGGGCACTGATGAAATCCACATCGTCCGGATCTATGGCGGCATTTTTCAGGGCAAGCGTAATCGTCTTGGTGATCCCGTCAATATTGGGCAGAATCAGGTCTCCACCGTTATTATTGCAGGAAAACCCGATGACCTCCCCGAGGATGCGGGCGCCTCGATGCTTGGCGTGTTCATACTCTTCGAGGAGAACGGCTCCTGCTCCTTCTCCGACAACCAGTCCGTCCCGCGACACGTCAAAGGGGCGCGGCGTCAGATGCGGTGTTTCGTTAAATTCCGTCGAGCAGGCCAGCAGGTTGTCGAACACCGCTACGGTGGTCGTATCGTATTCGTCGGCCCCTCCGCAGAGCATGGCATCCTGCATGCCGTACTTGACCGTTTCGTAGCCGAACCCGATGGACTGACTGCTCGTTGTGCACGCCGTGGATGATGAAATGACCCGCCCGGTGATACCGAACATTTTAGTAATGTTCACCGCCGTGGTGTGGACCATGGACTTCAGGTAATCCACCGCGCCGATGGCAGTGACCCGTTGCTTGGATTCGGTGAAAAACGTCTTGTAAATATTCCGCTGGGCCGACGGGCTTCCGTGGGTGGACCCGAACGCAACCCCGAGACGACCCGAGGTGATGAACGCAGGATCAAGCCCCGAGGCTTGCAGCGCCTCCTTGGCGACCTGGCAGGCATAATAGGAAACCGGCCCCATGGTCTTGCGATGGCTGCGTTTGAAATCGTAATCGATGGGATAATCCACTGTGCCGTAGACGCCGGAATGGATATGGGCGGTCAGGAGTCCGTCGTCGCGAAGCTTTTTAACCCCGGAGATCCCCTCAACCAAGTGGCGCACGATCTCCTGTCGGGTTCGGCCGATGGGCGTGATGGCGCTGCATGCGGTAACGACAACGCGTCGTGGTATCATGGTTGCGCAGTCGACAGTCATGGTTCGGATCCGGAAGGCTTCGCAAGACGCCTCGCAAAGGATAAGGCCTCTATAAAATCGATGATCTGATTGATAGTCCTGATCTCCATGGCACGCTTCTTTTCAGCCCGGGTCAGCTGGGTGTCGAGGAGGATTTCGATCTCGTGCAAAAGCTCCACGGCATCTATGCTGTCGAATTCGTAAACATCCCTTAGATTTTCATCTACGCCAGGTTCTCTGATTTCGAACTTTTCATCGAAAATCTTCATGATGGCAGCCTGGATCGCATCGCGTCCCATAACCGTTCTCTTCGAAATGGATTTATAGGTAAAACAAATTTATTACCATAACACGCGGCGGAATTCAAAAAATATCGGCAGCAAGAACTCGAGCCCGGATGTCACTTCAGCTTTGGGCCGAGAAACGGTTCGAAATGGTACCATTCCAATGGGTTGCCCCGAAGATTTTTTTCCAACAGATCTGCATAGCCCTGGACGGATCTGCGGATGGCGTCCGTCCTGGCATGGCGTGGTGTCCTTTCGATATATATGGGCCCTGAAAGGGTCAAATGGTACCGTTGCTTGCCGGTGCGGCAAGAAAAGAAAACAAAGAGGGGCACGCCGGATAGCATGGCCAGTAAATGAGGCGTTTCCGGCAGATGGACCTCATGACCGAGAAAAGAGACTGCAACGGCCCGCTGACCCGAGTGCCAAATCTTGTCCCCGGTCATTGAAATCAGACCGCCCGATTGGATGAACCGCAACCCCTCCAAGAGATCAAAAGGCGATCCCCACTCTTTCTCGGCCGCAAGGATGCGGACACCTTTTCTCTGCAGATCTTCTTTTTGGAGGCGTTCGATTTCGGCCTTGGCGCGCATCCCCATGAACAAGATGAGTCTGAGTTGGGCGCTTCTCCGCTGCATTTGATGAGCGGCGATTTCCCAGTTGCCCAAATGGGACATCAGAATGATCCCGCCGGTGTTGCGGTCGATAGCAGTATCAAGATTCTCCCAGCCATCGTGGGTACAGGTGATCTTGTCGTCTTCATTGAGTAAAAGCCGGTCCAGGTAAACCGATGTAAAGTTCTGGTACTGTTTCCAGGCACACCTGAGATGGTGGGCGCGGGCGCGGTGGGGAAAAAGCGCTTGATAAAACGCTACGCTGACGGCCACCCGGCCCGGTGAAAACAAAAAATATCCGGCGGCGATGCCTTTGGCGACCCAATCGAACAGCCACGGTCCGGTTATGCGGGATAGAAAAACCATGGACCGATAAAATAGCGATAGCATAGGCGTCGCGAGCGCGTCAGTCCCGCAGCGGGCGCAAGGTCAGAATTCGATGGGTGATGAGCCGACTGAACATTGCAAAGTTTCTCAAGAAGTCGAAAAATGGATGGAAATGTGAAATCCGGGGGGTACCCGTCCGGTAAGACACACTGACGGGGGCCTCGACCACCGGGATCCTATTCCACCTGGCCTTGGCCAGGATTTCAACTTCAAATTGGAAGCGTTTGGCTTTGACATCCAGGTGCATGCATTCAGGCAGCGGATAGATCCTGAACCCGCTCTGGGAGTCCTCTACGGCGGGCCCGCCGGCCATCCGTACCCAAAAATTTGAAAACCCTCGGCCAAATCGACTTGTCCAGGGCACATCCGCTCCTTGCATTCCCGTTCGTCTTCCAATGACAATGGGCCTCAGGTCTTCAGGGATCGCCCGCATCAGGAACCTGGCATCCTCTGGGTCATGCTGGCCGTCTGCATCCAGCGTGATTGCCCAGTCGGCCAGCTCCGCAGCTTTTGAAAAGCCGGTCATGAGGGCCGCGCCTTTGCCCCTATTGAGCCGGTGACGAAGAATCCAGGGGCCCTGGATGCCTTTTATCCGCTCGAACGTCGAGTCAGTCGATCCATCGTCGACAACCACAACCGGCACATTGAGTGCCATCGCCCGTTTAACCACGTCGGCAACCGTTTGTTCATGGTTAAAAACAGGGATGACAGTCGAGAACCTGTTCTTCTTAATCTTGGCAAGCGTTGATTGGGGCAATGGCTCCATCCTGCTGGCAGTGGGTGAGCCTTTCGAAGCGGTCTGAAATCCCGCCGGCGGCCCACAAGAGATAAAAATCGCTCAATTTAGGTTCTGAAAAGGCGACGGCAAAAAGGCCACGCCCCAGGTACCCGGTCCAAAGTGGGCGCCCGAGGTCAGGGAAAGGGGCTGGAAAATGACTTCGGCCTTGGGATACCGCCCTTTGATTTTGCCCAGAACATTATCTTCCACCCATTGACGATTGTCGGAATATTCGAGCATGATGAGCGATCCCTCATCCTGCCCCAGGCCCTTTTGGAGTTTTTCCAGCGCGAATTCGATCTGCTCGTTCTGGTTCCGAACCGTCCCGGCCTTCACGGCCCCTTCGGCCGTCGGACTGATGATCGGTTTCAGGTGAAGCATGTCGCCGAAAAAACCCTTGCTCTTGGACAGACGGCCGCCTGCCACGAGATACTGGAGCCGGTCGAGAAAAATGTATTCCTCGCTCTTTCGCACGGCCGTCTCGGCGAATCGGACAACCTTTTCGGCATGATCGGCCCGGCCGGCATACCTGGCTGTCGCAAGGGCGGCGATCCCCAGACGACCGGATGCCAGACCGGTGTCGATAACCGTCAGCCGGCCGTCCGGATCGTTCTGTTCTTTCCATGACGAAACCGCCTGATAATTGCCCGTGTAGACCGATCCGACACATAGATAGAGGGCGCGACCGTAACGGCTGAGAATGCTTTCATAATGCTGATGGCGTTCGAACACGGAGGCCTGAGCCGTGCGCACCTTGACCCCTTTCCGCATCAGGGCATAGAGCTCAGCCGGGGAATACAACGTTTCCGGCAGCGATTTGCCTCTGACGTTAATGTAGCTGTCGAGCAGTGTCATCCCCAGACGTGCGGCATCCTCGCGGGTGATGGAGCCCGCCGCATCGGTGACCACATGGATCGCCTGGTGTTTGATGGTATCCGGCCGTTTTCGGGCCTGAAGCCCCATGTCCTGCTCCGACCACTGGACGACACGCCCGAGATCTTCGAGCTGCCTGCGGACGCCTTCCCGGTGCTCGGTATGGAGATGGATCTTGACCCGGTCGTCCTCCTGGAGAACCACAACGCTTTCGCCGTATTTGGAAAGCTCCCCCAGCGAAGAATCGAAATCCTCACCGACCTGGATCACCGTATCGACACAATACCCTTTTTGGTTGTCCGAAACGAAATCGGCCGACAATTGCAGTTTCTGTTTGAATGTCTCGGTGATGGGGCGAAACACATCCGTCCTGCCGGCAAGGTGGCCGAAAAAGCCTTCCATGAAAAGGAAGATCCCCAGCGCCCCCGCATCGACAACGCCCGCGGCCTTCAGCGCCGGAAGCGTTTCGGAGGTTGAGTGTACGGCATTTTCAAGCCTTTCGATGAGTGCGGGGTAAGTGGCCGCCAATTGATCCAACGACAAATGCGCCACATGGTTCAGCAGTTCATCAAAAACGGTGAGCATGGTTCCGGGCTTGGGGTCTGCCAGCGCCTGCCAGGCCCTGTCCCTTCCCGTCTTGATGGCCTGATAAATGTCTCTTAGAGGATCTTCGGCGACAAAGCCCGTGAAAAAGCCGGAGGCAATATTGCCGGAATTGCCCAACGCGGAAACGAGCAGCTTCCGAACGGTGGTATCCGCGCTCGGATCCATCCGATGAAGGGGTGCCAGGCTGATCATCAGGTTGCTCCCGGTATCGGCGTCTGCAACCGGGAACACATTGATCGTGTCCAGCAGGTCCGCCCAGGCGGAGAGTCTTTCGTATCCCTTTGCGAAGGCACTCTGCAGATTTAGATCCATCAGGCAAACCCCAGTGCTCTCGTGATGTCACCCGGGATTTCGAACTGCAACTCCATTTCCGGCATTTTTACGGAGAGCTGCTCGCTCTTTCCCCGGGTACAGATCGTTCCACCTTCAGACAGCCTGATTTCAAAGGCGATGGCAATTTTGTAGATCGCTTCGGTCACGGTCGCCTTGCAGATGAACTCATCGTCGAATCGGAGCGGCACGATATGCTTGACAGAAAAACGCGTTACGGGGAAAACGATCTGCTGTCGGAGGAGGTACTGGTAAAGATCCACGCCGGCCTGCTTGAAAAGCCCGAACCGAGCGATATCGAAATATTTGAAATAGTTCCCATGCCAGACAATCTGCAGCGGATCCAGATCGTGAAAAGGCACACGCAGCTTGGCCTCGTAATACATATCCATCACGCGGGTGAGGGTTGTAACAAGTTATAATGACTCGCTTTTTGCAGGAGAAAGTATAAGGGATTCGGCCCCATGTGTCAATCAGGAATGCAGGCCATGATATACCCTTTAAAGCCAGTCGGGGTCCATGGCATTAAGATGAATGAGGCGGTCTCCTCCATAAGGGGCAGAGGACCGGCTCTTAGAGTATGGTACAGGAATAAATGGGAAGAGGATATACTTTTCTCAATGATATTATTTAATTACCCATTTCTGCATGCCTAGACTCAGCAAGCGACCGACCATCGACAACGAACGACTGAGATGATTGGAAATGGCACTTCCGATCCGTTTTCCCCATGGGCCTCAGCCCGAAACAAAAGAATTGACACCCATTGATGATGAAGGGATACCCTGAACCCGGCATGATGACGCGGCGACAAGCAGCACATCATCGAATCCATCCTATCGAGGCAGGCATGTCATGGGAAAGCCCTGGTTGAACCACTACGGCAAAGAGGTGCCCTCCGAGTTGACCTATCCCGATTATCCCGTCCCCCAATTTCTGATCGATACCGCCGCCAACCATCCGGACTCCATTGCGACCACCTTGAACGGGGTTGACATCACCTTTAAAGAACTCAATGCCAAAGCAAATGGGCTGGCCCATGCGTTGAAGTCCCTGGGACTCGGCAAAGGCGATCGGGTAGCCTTGCTTCTTCCCAATTCGCCGACCTATGTGATCTCTTATTTCGGGATTTTGAAAATCGGCGCGATGGTCGTGAATATCAACGTGATGACCCACGGAGAGGAGTTGATCGCGTTTTTGAAACATACGGGCGCAAAACTGGTCATTACCCTGGACCTGTTTGTCGAAAATGTACTAAAAATTGTGAAACACACCCCTGTCGAAAACATCGTTATCCACTCGGTATTCGGTAAGGAAAGGGAATTGCGTCTGGTAGAAGGTGTTCCCCAACCGGTGGTTTTTAACAACTGGATTGCCGCACAGCCCTCCTGTGAGCCCTTCCTGGCGTGCTCAGCTTCTGATGCCGCCGTTCTGCAGCTTACGGGCGGCACAACCGGGACCCCTAAAGCCGCGGTGCTCACTCATCGAAACATCGTATCCAATGTCATTCAAATCGCTAAGTGGCACCAGACGCCCGTCCAGCCAAACGGATCTGTGATCTGCATTCTCCCCTTCTTCCACGTTTTTGGGATGATGATTTGCCTGAACCTCTCCGTCTACAAGGGATATCGCATGATTCTGATTCCCATGTTCGACTGGTCCTATATCCTGGATTTTCTGGAAATGATCAAAAAGTACCGCCCCATTTCCTTTCCTGCCGTCCCCTCGCTCTGGGCCGCCCTGGTCTCTCATCCGCGTGCGGGGGAATACCCTCTGAGCTCAATCGAAGTGGCCATCAGCGGTGGTGCCCCGCTGGCCCCATGGATCCAGGAAAAATTCGAAGCGCTGACCGGCCGCATGTTGAACGCCGCGTACGGTTTGACGGAAGCCTCCTCCACAACCCATCTCACCCCCTTCCACCTGGGGGGAAGGCCGGGGAGCGTCGGCGTTCCCATTCCGGATACCGATGCCAGAATCATGGACCTTGAAACCGGCAGCCGGGAGTGCCCGGTGGGGGAAATCGGGGAACTCATTGTAAAGGGCCCCCAAATCATGTCGGGATATTGGGAAAACCCGGAACTGACCGCCAGGGCGATCCGCGACGGGTGGCTTTACACGGGGGATCTCGCCCGAATGGATGAGGACGGTTTTTATTACATCGTCGACCGGAAGGACGACCTAATCATTTCCGGGGGGTTCAATGTCTACCCCAGCGACATCGAGAACATGCTGGTCCGGCACCCTGGCGTCAAAGAGGCGGCGGTCATCGGGATGCCGGATCGGATCAGAGGCGAATCGGTTCTGGCCTTCGTGGTCCCAGAAGGTAAAGCGGTCGTCGACAAATGGGAGCTCCTTGAGTATTGCCGGAACCAGATGGCGGCT
Source organism: uncultured delta proteobacterium (assembly GCA_963830155.1). Taxonomy (GTDB): domain Bacteria; phylum Desulfobacterota; class DSM-4660; order Desulfatiglandales; family Desulfatiglandaceae; genus CAWHLE01. The sequence continues at coordinate 90,198 of CAWHLE010000012.1, forward strand.
TTCAAGGTCCCCAAGGACATTGTCTTTGTGGACAGCATCCCCAGATCTCCCGTGGGAAAACCCCTCCGCAGAATTCTCAGACAGAACCGCCTTGCCCACAGACCCGGATGAGCGTCACACCGGGAATTTCGCAGGGAGGGCTGTGATGAGACGAAGCGTCAACCTTCGGTGTTCTGACTGAAAATCATGGACCTTGATTATGAGTCGGCGGTTGTGAAACAATGCGTGCTCGCCATGGCAGACAATGGCTCCCGTGCCATGCGGTTCAAACCTTGTTTTTCCCTTGGAGGCCCCCATGCAAAATGATGTCTTCGCCCAACTGAGAGAACAGTTGGATCAATATTCCATCGGATTTCCGGCCACCGAATCGGGTGTGGAGCTGAAGATTCTAAAGAAACTCTTCACAGAAGAAGAGGCCCGGATGTTTCTAAGTTTGAGCATGATGCTTGAGCCGGCCGACTCCGTGGCGAAAAGGATTAACCGGGACGAGAAAGAGGTATCGGCCCTTCTTGAACACATGACCGAAAAGGGCCTCCTTTTCAGGGCCGTAAAAGGCGAAATCCCCCAGTACGCCTCGGTCGCCTTCGTGGTGGGGATCTACGAATTTCAGCTCGACCGGATGGACCGGGAGTTGGCCGAGCTCATGGAGCAGTATTTCAAGGAGGGCTTTGAGCTTCAAGCCATTGCCCAATCTCCGCCCATGCGGACCATCCCTGTCAGTCGCGCGATCAGCGTCTCCTGGCCGGTGGCACCTTATGAAGATGCCAGGGCAATCATCCGCACCAAGGACCGCATTGCCGTCGCAAAGTGTATCTGCAGGGTCCAACAGGGTCTCCTGGAGCATCCCTGTGACAAGCCTCTTGAAGTCTGCTTGAGCTTCGGGTCCCATGCGGACTACTATGTGAAAAAGGGGATGGGCCGGTGGATCACGCAGGAGGAGGCACTCAAGGTCCTGGATCAGAGTGAAGAGGCGGGCCTGGTCCCGCAACCCTTCAATGCACAGAACCCGGGGGGCATGTGCAACTGCTGCGGGGACTGCTGCGGGGTCCTTCGGGCCCTCAGACAGCACCCGAAGCCCGCAGAGATGGTCACGTCCAGTTACCATGCGGTCGTGGATACTGATCTATGCACAGGCTGCGAGACCTGCCTGGACCGATGCCAGATGGATGCCATCAGGGTGGACGGAGATGGCACGGCCACCGTGGACCTTCACCGTTGCATCGGATGCGGGCTGTGCGTCACGACCTGTCCCACCGAGGCCCTCCGGCTCGATCCGAAGCCACAAACGGAGCGGAACGCGCCCCCCGCCACCGCAAAAGAGACCATGATGCAGCTGGCCAAGGAGAGGGGCAAAACGCTCATCCCCCTCGCATTCACGAAGCCCGGTTGATTCCTTCTCTGTTTGACCGCGAAACCGGGAATGACTTTGAGCGAGCTTGACACTTACGATGTGCCGGCCCGCTTATTGGGGGGTTGCCGACCCCCGCTCTTTTCCAACCTCCCATTTTCCGCCTCCCGCACGCCCTGCGAGGGACCGTCGGCGGCCCGGTGTCCCTCTCGGGCCGAATCTGAAGAGGCAGTGTGCATGTCCAACCCTGACCATATCATCGAGATCGACGCGTTGAGCCTGAGCTTTGGCGGCGTGATGTCGTTGAACGCCGTGAGCATGACGGTTCGCCGAGGTGAGCTGCTGGCCCTGATCGGGCCCAACGGCGCCGGCAAGACGAGCCTTCTCAACTGCATCAACGGCTTTTATCACCCCGATTCGGGCGTCGTGCGGTTCGGGGGGGATGACATCACCGCCATGCCGCTCCACAAGCGCGCCCGTCTCGGGTTCGCCCGTGTGTTTCAGGGCATCCAGCTCTACGAAGGATTGACCACGCTCGAAAACCTGATGGCCGGGCGTCACATGTTCATCCGCCACGGCGTGCTCTCCGCCCTGTGGTATTGCGGCAGGGCCAAAAAGGAGGAGATCCGGCACCGCCGGAAGGTGGAAGAGATCATCGATTTTCTTGAAATGGAGCACGTCCGGAAAAAAAACGTCGGTTCCCTGGCATACGGCCTGCAAAAACGGATCGACCTGGGCCGGGCGCTGGCCATGGAACCACAGGTTCTGCTGCTGGACGAGCCCATGGCCGGAATGAACCTGGAGGAAAAGGAGGACATGGCGCGATTCATCCTCGACATCCATGAGGAAGGGCGCGCCACGATCATCTTGGTGGAGCACGACATGGGGGTGGTGATGGACATCGCCGACCGGATCGTTGTGCTGGATTTCGGCGTAAAGATCGCCGAGGGGAACCCGGGCGAAATCAGCAGCGATCCCCTGGTCATTCGGGCCTACCTGGGGGAGGAAGGCGAGGCATGAACGGCGGCGGTGAGATGGCGAGCGGCGCGGACACACTTCCCAAACTTTTTCTGGAGAACTGCAAAGCCTACCCCTCCCGCGTGGCCATGCGCCGAAAGGACCTGGGCATCTGGAACCGCTATACGTGGGACGAGTGCTACCAGGCCGTCAAGGAGCTCGCGCTGGGGCTGAAGCACCTCGGTTTCCAAAAGGGGGACAAGCTCTGCATCGTGGGCGACAACGACCCGGAATGGTACTGGGCCCAACTGGCGGCGCAAACGATCGGGGGGGCCGCCGTGGGGCTTTACATCGACGTCATCCCCGCCGAGGCTCGGTACATCGCCGACCACTCCGACAGCACCTTCGCCGTGGCAAAGGATCAGGAGCAGTGCGATAAATTCCTGGAAGTGGCCGGGGATCTGCCCAAGCTGAAAAAGGTCATTTATTGGGACCCGAAAGGTATGCGCCCCTATCAAGCCCTCCCCCTCATCATTTCTTATGAAGCGGTTCAGAAGATGGGGCGGGAATTTGCGCATGCCCATCCCGGTTTCTTCGAAGACAGCATTGCCTCGGGAAAAGGCGCGGACGTGGCCGTCCTGTGCTACACCTCCGGGACCACGGGCCTACCGAAAGGTGCGCTGATCAGCCACGATTTTCTGATCAAGGGCGCCCGCCGGTTCTCGGAGGTGAACACCTACCGGTCCACGGATGAGTATCTGTCCTTTGTTCCTGTGGCCTGGATCGCCGAACAGCTTTTCATGGTGGCCTGGCTCCTGTACCGCATGCCGGTCAATTATCCGGAATCCCCCGACACGGTCATGGAGAACATCCGCGAAATTGGGCCCCAGTTCCTACTTCTGGGGCCTCGCCAGTGGCAGGATCTGGTTTCCATGGTGCAGATGAAGATGAACGACGCGGCCTTTTTCAAGAAGTGGCTCTACAACCTCAGCATGTCCGTGGGATACCGAACCGCCGATTACCGCTACCAGCGCCGGCAGGATCCTCCGCTGATCTGGTCGGCGCTCCACAGGCTCGCCGACTGGGCCTGCCTCATGCACATCCGGGACGGCCTGGGGTTGAGGAAGGCCCGCGTGGGACTGACCGGCGGATCATCCCTGGGGCCCGACGTGTTCCGATGGTTTCAGGCCATCGGCGTCAATATCAAGGAGGCCTATGGGCTGACCGAGGTGAACCCCGTCGCCATGCACGGCGACTGGCCCAAGGCGGGCACCTGCGGCCCGGTGGTTCCCGGCGTCGAGGTCAGGATCTCCGAGGAGGGCGAGGTCTGGGTGAAATCCGACCCCATATTCGCCGGCTATTACAAGCAGCCTGAAGAGACGGCGGCAACTGTAAAGGACGGGTGGGTCAAGACCGGGGACGCCGGTTCGTTCGACGACGACGGTCACCTGATTATCTATGACCGGCTCAAGGACATGCTCCAGCTCAAAGGCGGCGAAAAATACTCCCCCACCTACATCGAGAATCGGCTGAAATTCAGCCCGTATATCAAGGACGGTATGGTCGTGGGCGGACGAGAACGGGCGTTCCTCTACATGATCATCACCATTGATTTCAACAACGTCGGCCGATGGGCCGAGAAAGCCGGGTACCCTTACACCACCTTCGTGGACCTGTCCCAGAAGCGGGAGGCGTACGACCTGATCCAGGCGGACGTGGAACGGGTGAACCGGAACCTGCCCGCCGGCGCCAGGGTGCGCCGGTTTTCGCTTCTCCACAAGGAATTCGACCCAGACGAGGGGGAACTGACCAAGACGCGCAAGCTCCGAAGGGGCTTTCTGGAAGAAAAGTACGCCGGGCTGATCGAGGCCGCTTACGACGGAAAGACCAGCGTGACCACCGAGGCCCAGGTCAAGTACCGCGACGGCAGGACGGCCGTCATCCAGACGGAAATCAGCATCAGGGACGTTGGGTAGGAGAATACGTCATGGATTTTTTTGCGCAGCTGATCGTGAGCGGTTTCCTGACCGGTTCGGTCTACGCCCTGATGGCCCTGGGTATCGTGGTCATTTACAAGGCCTCCAGCGTGTTCAATTTCGCCCATGGCAGCCTGGTCGCCTTCACCGCCTATCTGATGTGGGCCTTTCTGGCGGATCTGAAACTGGGCCTGGTGCCGGCCGTCGTTCTCAGCCTGATCGTCGTGGCCGCGATCGCCTACCTGATCCAGCGCCTGATCCTCCACCCCCTGACGGGACAACCCATCCTCGCCGCGATCGTGGCGACTCTGGCACTGGCCGAGGTCGTCAACGGCCTGATCACCCTCATCTGGCCGGGGCCGGGCCGGACGTATCCCAAGCTCCTGCCAAGCGGCGTCTTCTCGTTGGGGCCGGCGGTCGTTTCCATGGAAGAGATCATCAATTTTCTGGTCTGCACGCTGGCCTTTTTCGCGTTCGTTTACTTTTTTCAGCGGACGAAGATCGGGCTTGCCATGAGGGGGACGGCGGAAGACCACCAGCTGGCAAGGAGCGAGGGCGTTCGCGTCAACCGGGTGTTCATCATGGCCTGGTTCATCGCCATCGTCCTGGCGGCGATCGGTGGATTTCTTATGGCCCTTCTGCATGGGGTCAACCAGGAACCGCTGGTGGCCCTCGGCATGAAATCCCTTGCCGTGGTGATCCTGGGCGGAATGGAATCGGTGGCGGGCGCGGTGATCGGCGGCATCCTGATCGGGCTCTTCGAGGCGCTCGGGACCGGCTATCTGGACCCCCTCGTTGGCGGCGGCGTGGACGAGGTCTTCCCGTTTGTCATTCTGCTGGTCGTTTTGCTGATCAAGCCGTACGGCCTGTTCGGCTATACCCGGATCGAAAGGGTCTGACATCCATGTTGAAAAAACCATGCGGAACCTTCGATGAAGCCTATGCCCAGGACATGGCACCGATTCGCACCACCTTCCGGTGGGCCATGCTCGGCCTGGCATTCCTGGTTCTTTTTCGTTTGCCTGCCGCTGCTGGCCTCCGATTACGTCCTGGGGACCATGAACCTGATCTGGATTACCGTCATCGCCATGCTGGGCCTCAATATCATGACCGGTTGCTGCGGTCAGATCAGCGTCGGCCATGCCGCTTTTATCGCCGTGGGCGCCTACACCAGCGGGATCCTGTCCACGCACCTGGGCTGGCCTTTCTGGGCCACTTTTCCCAGTTCCATCCTGATGTCCGGCATGGTGGGGCTGATCGTCGGCCTTCCGGCCTTGCGAATCAAGGGGTTCTACATCGCCATCAGCACACTGGCCTTTCACTACATTCTCTTGTGGCTCATCCTCCACGGGGGCGAGCTGACCCGGGGCGTCTGGGGCCTGCCCTGCGATACGGCCGCCCTTTTCGGCATCCGCTTCGACACCGAAATAAAGATGTATTTCCTGATCATGATACTCGCCGTAATCGGTCTGATGGCCGCCTTCAACCTGACCCGGACCAAATACGGCCGGGCCATGATCGCCGTCCGCGACAACGACATCGCGGCCGAATTCATGGGGTTGAACATCTTTCATCTCAAGTCCCTGGCCTTTGTCATGAGCTCCATGTACGCCGGCGCGGCAGGCAGCCTCCTGGCCCACTATCTGGGCATGCTCACCGTGGAGCAGTTTCCGTTGATCGATTCCATCTGGTACCTGGGTATGCTCACGGTAGGCGGAGCGGGCAGCATCACCGGTGCCATCTTCGCGGCCTTTGCCTTCCGGCTGCTCGGCCAGTTGGTGATTTTTCTTGCGCCCGCGCTGGGGGAGGCCATCCCGGCCCTGTCCACGTCGTCGGTGGCGGGATTCACCCAGATGCTGTTCGGCATGGTCATCATTCTTTTCCTGGTCCTTGAGCCCCGCGGGCTGAACCACCGATGGCAGATGCTTTTGTCGTCGTTTCGAATCTGGCCGTTTCCTTATTGAGGCAAAAACCGTTTTTCAAGAAAGGAGTGGAACATGATGAAAGAATTCGGAAAAGCAACCGTATTGGCGGTGGCGCTCACCTTGTGCCTGGCCGGTATGCCGGCCGTTGCGGCAGACGCGCCCGTTATCGTGATCGGGCACCTCCCGCATTTCACGGGCGCGTACGGGGCCACTCAGGCGTCCTTTGCCCCGGCCCAGGAAGATGCCATCGAGTGGGCCAATAGCGTGAAGTTTATCCCCGGGGCGACCCTCAAGCTGACATGGGTGGACGGCGGCACGGACCCCGCCAAATCCATGGCGGGTTTCAAAAAAATGATTGCCGAAACGCCCAAACCGGTGGTCATCATCGGGGAGTCCACGGGCATCGGCACGGCCCTGGTCAAGTGGCACGCGCAGGCCAAGATCCCCGATGTGGAAGGCGGCATGAGCCAGGCCATGATCGACCCGCCGAGTTGGACCTTCTGCCAGCCGCCCCCGTACGACGCCCAGTTCGCCGCTTGGGTGGACTATTTCCTCGCCCACATCTGGAAAAAGGCCCAAAAACCGAAATTTGCCTGGCTGACCTGGGACAATCCCTTCGGACGCGCCCCCATGACCCCGAGGGCTGAGGCCTATTTGAAATCCAAGGGCATCGAGGTAGTGGCCACGGAATTCATCCCCAACGTGCCCTCCAACACCACGGCGCAGGTCATGCGGCTGAAGGCCTCCGGGGCGGACTTCACTTTCGGCGGAATGTATCCCTCCGCCCTGGGCGTCGTCATCAAGGACATGGAAAAGTTGGGCATGACGGGAAAGATCACCATGGGGCTGAGCTATGCCTGTAACCTGGGAGAACTGATCAAATACGTGGGCCCCCTGGCCAACGGCGTTCACATCACCGGAATCAACACCCTGGTGGAGGACATGCAGAAAAAATGTCCCATGGTCGCCGAGATGTACGCCAAGAAAAATCGCAAAGGGGTCAACGAGTGGGGCTATCTGAACTGCTGGTCCAAGTTCGCCATCGCGGTCGAAGCGGCGCGTATGGCGGCCGCGGCGGTCGGTCCTGACAAGGTGGACGGCCAGGCCGTGTACGACGCCCTGACCAAGATGAGCAACTTTGACGCCTGGGGAACCAGCCCGCCCGTCGGCTATTCTGCGACCCGCCGGGTCGGCATGGATTCCGTGGACATCCAGGCCATCGAAAACGAGAAGCCCGTGTCCAAGGGCTATTTCGCCGTGCCGCAGCTGTAGGCCGGTTGATGCCATTGAGTGAAAGAGCCCCGGTCCGTTGGGGCTGGCCAAAGGGGATCGACTTTCCCTGAGGTCTTGCCCGTCAGGGCCGTCGGCGGTCAGCGATCAGTCCCGCTGGAAGCGGGGCAAAATCTAAGAAAAACAAGAAATTGGCTGAAAGCTGACTGCTGAAAACTTAACCTGGAAAGGCCCCAGAGCCATGCTGCGTCTGAATAACGTCGAAGTCATCTACAACAAGGTCCTGCTGGTCCTGCGCGGCGTTTCGCTGCACCTGGACAAAGGGCAAATCGTCGCGCTTCTCGGCGCCAACGGCGCGGGAAAAAGCACCACGCTGAAGGCCGTTTCCGGACTGCTGCGAGCGGAACTGGGTGAAGTGACGAGGGGAAACATCCACTTCGACGACCGGCGGATCGACCGAAAAGACCCCGAAGAGATCGCCTCCTTGGGGATTCGGCAAGTCATTGAAGGTCGCCGTCTGTACCTGCACCTGACCACCGAAGAGAACCTGCGCATGGGCGCGTATCTGAACCGGAGCCGACAAGACGTGAAGGAGCGACTGGAGCAGGTGTATACCTATTTTCCTCCCCTCCGGCAGTTGAAAGGCAAGGTCAGCGGCTACCTTTCCGGTGGTGAGCAGCAGATGATGGTGATCGGTCGCAGCCTGATGGCCCGTCCCAAGGTATTGATGCTGGACGAGCCGTCCCTGGGCCTGGCGCCTCTGATATCCAGGGAGATTTTCTCGATCATTTCGAACATCAACAAAAACGAAGACATCGGCATTCTCCTGGTGGAGCAGAACGCGCGGGCGGCGCTTCGCATTGCCGGATATGCCTACGTCATGGAAAACGGGCGCATCGTCCTCGACGGCACATCCGAAAAGGTACAGGAGAACGAAGACGTGAAGGAGTTCTACCTCGGCCTGACCGGGGTGGGCGAGAAGAAAAGCTACAGGGAAGTGAAGCATTACAAGCGGCGGAAACGCTGGCTCGGCTGAGAGGGGGAAACATGGCGGAAGACGAACGGAATGAACGTCCAGGGGAAGACTGGCTGCCTGAGGTCGAGGAGCTGCACCGACGGGAGGCTTTGGCGGCCCAGATGGGGGGTGAGGATCGCATCGCCAAGCAGCACGTGGCCGGGCGACTCACCGTTCGGGAACGGATCGACAGGCTGCTGGACAAGGGCACTTTTCACGAGACCGGCGCCATCGTGGGGATGCCTTCCTATGACGGCGGCCACCTGACGGCCCTTCGCGCCTCCAATTTTATCCTAGGTACGGGACGCATCCGCGGCCGCCGGGTCGTTGTGGGCGCCGACGACTTCACCATCCGAGGCGGCGCCTCGGACGCCGCCATCGCGCACAAGGCACCCTATGCGGAAAAAATGGCCCTCGCCCTGCGCATGCCCATGGTCCGGCTCGTGGACGGGACCGGCGGGGGCGGCAGCGTCAAGCAGCTGGAAATGATGGGCTGGACGTACGTCCCGGCCAATCCGGGGATGGACATCATGGTCGCGCTGCTGGAAACCGTGCCCGTGGTGAGCGGTGCCATGGGACCGGTGGCGGGCCTGGGGGCGGCCAGGGTGATCTTTTCCCACTTTTCCGTCATGCCCCGAAAGACCGCGCAGGTCTTTGTGGCGGGCCCGCCCGTGGTGGAGCCCGCCACTGGAAGCAAGGTGGATAAGGAGGCATTGGGGGGCTCCCACATCCACGCCCGAGGGTCGGGGGCGGTGGACAATGAGGCGGAATCGGAAGACGATGCCTTCGAACAGATTCGACGGTTTCTATCCTATATGCCCGATTCGGTTTATGAAATTCCTCCCGTGACAGAAACGCTGGACCCGCCCGACCGCCGAGAGGACGAACTGATCCGCATCATCCCCAGGAACAAGCGGAAGCCCTACCCCGTCCGTCGCATTCTCGATCTGGTCCTCGACATGGGGAGCTTCTTCGAGATCGGCCCGAAGCAGGGCCGGTCCGTGGTCACGGGCCTGGCCCGTCTCACCGGACGGCCGGTGGGCATTATGGCCAACGACCCCATGCACTTGGCCGGGGCGGTCGATGCCCGGGCCGCGGAAAAGATGATCCGATTCATCGACATGTGCGACACATTCCACATCCCGGTCGTCTACTTTGTGGACAACCCCGGTTTTCTGATCGGCGTGGAAGCGGAAAGGCAGGGGACCATCCGGGCTGGGGGCCGGTGGATTTACGCCGTGTACCAGGCGACCGTGCCATGGTGCTCCGTCATCCTGCGAAAGGTGTTCGGTGTGGCCGGTGCGGCCCACGGCAATCACAGCCGGCTCAACCTGAGGTACGCCTGGCCCTCCGGAGAGTGGGGCTCCCTGCCTATCGAGGGCGGCGTGATGGCCGCCTATAAGCGAGAGATTGAAGCCGCCGAGGACCCCGATGCGCTTCGCGAGCAGATCGAGAAACGTCTCCGGGCCGTGACATCCCCTTTTCGCACGGCCGAGCATTTCGGGATCGAGGAGATCATCGACCCCAGGGAGACGCGGCCCCTGCTGTGCGAGTGGATCGAGACGGCATACCGGCTGCTGCCGAGCGAACTGGGTGTCAAGCGAAGAGGGATGAGGCCGTAAGGCGCAGCCCCCGCCTCTGAGGAATCAATTTCCATATTTTCGTTCGAATACCCGCCCCAGTATTCCAGATCGTGCAAAAAACAAGGCGTCAAGTCCTGCCTGTTTCGAGTGATCGTCTTTAAGAAAAACCCATCACTTTGTTGCGCATAAGGAACGAGGTACGCATAATCGTCAATGGTGACCACGACAATTTCCTGGCCCGGATGCTTGTCTTGGTGCTGGTGTTTAATCATGTCAAGGACATCTTCCCGTTCAATGAGTACCTGAGCGGTGAAATTGCGCGCAAAATGAACACGATTTTTGGTGTCAGGTTTCGGTGTTCAGGTTTCAGCAAACCCCAGATCCTGACACCTGAAACCTGTTTGGTTCCGGCTTGGCCGGGTTAAGATAGCGACTTGTTCAAAGCAAACGGTCCTGAAACAGGTGCCCATGACGCCGGACCTTCAGGTTAAAGCCAACCGCCTGTGCCGTAAGCAGCCGCCTCCTGACCGCAGATACGGGCCCATCGTCTGTTTGAAGAACCAGGTGAAAGCATTATGTTGAGCTCAAGGTAAAAAATGGCCCTTCGAAAAGAAATATCTTGACAGCCGCGTTTAATATAAATTAGGTCTCCGTTTTATGGAGTAGGAGGTTCGCCAATGTAAGGGATCATCACTTTCCCTCAGGATCGTCCTCCGGCCATGTCTCATTTCGCCCCAGAGAAACACATGTCTTTCTAAATCTTGCGGCAGACTGTACTGCTGATTGGATGGGCTGTACTCGGAAGCAAATTGTTTGCCTTGCCTGACTCTGGCAAGGATATCTTCAAGAACCACGCCAAGCAAAATTCTCACCCCTCGAGTGTTACCGAGGGTTTCGTCTTTCGTTTCAAGGTTTTGTTTAAAATTTTGAGCGGTTTCTTCAATCGCACGCCTTATTCAAATGCGCGGGGTGGACTGGTGTGCTTTGTCCACATCTTACAGTTCAATGTCTTCTGTCTGAGAGTCCCGAGCTTTTCGAAAAGTCAACAGATTAATGAGTGATGAATACAGGGCGAAGTATTCGGTGACACGCCAGCAAAATCATTCAATCTGACGGCGCCAAGCAAACGTCTTTGCACAATCGAAGTGTGAGGAGAGATGATGGCGAGAAAAAAGATCCTTTTCATGTTGGCTGTTGCGTGCGTAGTCTGCCTTTCCGCGTTCCCGGGCATTGATCTTGCCGGCACGGAGGTCAGGGCGGAGACCTTTTCGGTCACAGTACAGGGAACCATTGTAGGTCCCATGTCCGGGCTCAAGGTGTATGCGTTTCGATCATCAGGTGCCTACGCAGGCCTTCAGTCCACCACAGATTCTGCAGGTCGGGTCACTTTCGACACGGCAACCTTCACAGAGGGCGAATATCGATTCCGCGTGGACTACCTGGGTGGCCAGTTCTGGTCGGAGGTGGTCCATCTCCCTACGGACCTGGGGGTCTCAGTGAGGATCGAGGAGGTTAACGTCGATGTCACCGTGAGAAGTGATTCAGGCCCCATCCAAGCAACCAGGGTCTACCTCTTCGCCGCAGCAGGATCATACCTGGGCCGAAGCGCGACGACCGATGCGGGAGGCGTCGTCACCTTTATACTGCCCGAGGTCATGAGCTTCAAGTCCCGGGCGGACTATCAGGGACAGCAGTTCTGGTCCCAGGAGTTCAGAGCACAAGATGCGGCAATCCCCATTCCAATGGCCCGAGCAGAGGTCGCCGTGACAGGAAGCGGCCTGTCGCTCGCTGGTGTGAAGGTCTATGTATTCACAGCAGCAGGGTCCTACCTTGGGATATGGGGCACAACGGACCAAAGCGGTATGGTTGCGTTTTCACTGGTGGACGGCAGCTATAATTTCAGGGCTGACTTTCAAGGGAACCATTTTTGGGGCCTGGACCAAGTGCTGTCAGCTGATCGGGAGACCCCGATAATGATATCGACGGGAGGTGGCCGATTCGCCCTGACAGTGGAGAAAAGCGACGGAGATCCTCTTGCGGGAATCAAGTGTTACGCGTTCAGTGAATCAAACAGCTACCTAGGTTTAAACGGTACGACGGACGATTCGGGTACAGCCACCTTCAACCTGGCAGATGGCCGGTACAAATTCAGAGTCGACTATCTGGGCTACCAGTACTGGTCTGCGGTTGCAGAGGTTCCGGATGGACTTGCAGAAACGTTGGCAATCGAGCACATCAATGTGAGCCTATCGGTCAACGGTGTCTGTCATGAAAGCGTGTCGCCCGTTGGAGGGGCACAGGCATATGTCTTCACAGAAAGCGGAAACTACGTAGGTCTCCATGAAGTGACCGATTCCGGGGGGAGCGCGCTTTTTTACCTTCCAGACCAGCCGTACAAGATTCGGTTAGATTATCTGGGGCAGCAGTTCTGGTCAGAGGCCGCCACGGGCCAAGATGTAGACGTAGACATTCCTATGGCCGAGGCTGTGATCACGGTTCTAGGCACCGGTCTGCCTTCGTCGGGTGTTCTCGTTTACCTGTTTTCGGAAGACGGATGCTATCTTGGCCTATCCGAAAGAACCAATGAGAATGGGGAGGCCTCCATTAGTGTCCCTCAGGGAAACTACCGGCTCCGTGTCGATTTCATGGGGAACCAATACTGGAGCGAAACGGGAGTTCTTTCATCGGATCAAACGAATGGGGTACCCATATCGGTAGGCGGGGGGTCATTTAAACTTTCGGTATGGAAGAACGAGGGTGTATCGCTTGTAGGGACCAAGGTTTATGTGTTCAATGCTGATGGCATTTACTTGGGCATATCTGCCACCACTGACCATGAAGGGCTCGCCGTCTTTGACCTTCCAGCTGGCGGTTACAAATTCCGGGTTGACCACTTGGGATATCAATTCTGGACGGGGACCAGCGATGTTCCTGCATCGCTCTCCGCCAGTCTCCTCATTCCACACCGAAACGTGGTTGTCACGGTGGAGAGGATTTACAAGGACGCTGCGCCATTACCGGGGTTGAAAACCTATCTTTTTGCTTCATCCGGTGCCTACATGGGTGAATCCGGGTTGACCGACGAGAATGGACAAATGGTGTTTTTCCTCCCAGAAAAGACCTATAGGGTGAGAGTCGATTATCTGAATGGGCAGTATTGGTCAGATGAGATTCAATTCTCTGATGCGCATATCGCAATTCACTTGGGGCTGTCCCAAGTGCATGTGGTTAACTCAGGGTATGGCGCTGTTGGAACGCGGGTCTTTGTGTTCAACGAGGCTGGAACCTATCTCGGACTGAGTGCCGTCAGTGATGATTCAGGCATGGTGGAATTCCTCCTCCCTGGCGGTTCGTACAAGTTCCGAGTGGATCAAGGGGACACCCAGTATTGGAGTCAAGTGTTTCAAGTCACAACGGGAATCATCAACCTCATAGAAGTAGATATTTCTCCAACAACCGCCAATATCAGTGCCTCCCCGGAATCGATTCAAATGGGCGGATCCTCGACTTTGCGCTGGAGCTCGACCGGCACCAACACATGCGTGATCGAACCGGGAATCGGAATCGTCGACCGAACGGGTTCGATCAGTGTATCACCCGCCGAGACGACCACTTTTGTCATCACGGCAACCGGCCCTGGAGAGACGGCCGTTGCGGAAATTACGGTGCATGTTGAGCCGTTGTCCCTGGGACCGAAGCTTGTCGTGAATCCTTTGGCGGAATACAGCTATTTCGGGTGGTCGGTTTCCATCAGCGGAGATTATGCCATCGTAGGCGCCGATAGTGATGCCGAAGGGGGAATACGCGGCGGGGCAGCCTACATTTTCAAGCGACTAGGCACCGGATGGGTTCAAGACATAAAACTTGTCGCGAACAATAGGTCGGATTGGGAGTTTTTTGGGGCTTCCGTGTCCATCAGTGGGGATTACGCCATTGTGGGCGCTCCAGACAAAGAGCAAAACGGGAGCCTCCTGGGCGCAGCATATATATACAAGCGCGAGGAATCGGGATGGACCCAACAGGCAATAGTCACGGCGAGCGATGCGAGCGAATACTCCGGTTTTGGCGCCGCCGTATCCATTGACGGAAATTATGCGATCATCGGGGTTCCTGCTGATGGTGAATGGGGACACGATTCGGGTGCCGCATACATTTTTGAACGTGATGGGAGCGAGTGGAAGGAGAAGGCGAAACTTACAGCCAGTGACGCGAGTCCGAATGCGAGTTTTGGGATGTCGGTATCGATTAGTGGCGATCATGCGATCGTTGGTGCGCTTTATGACGGAGAACGGGGGTTCTTTGCAGGGGCTGCCTATATCTTTAATCGCTCAGGTGAATCGTGGGATCAAGAGGCGAAGCTCACCGGGGATGACTCGAAGAGTGAAGACTTCTTCGGTTGTTCGGTATCTATCCACGGTGATGACGTTATGGTTGGCGCCTACGGTGATGACGACAACGGACCTGAATCGGGCTCCGTTTATTTTTTCAAGCGTGTTGGCACCACCTGGATCCAGGGGTCCAAACTGGCTCCCGCTGATGGTGCCGAGGAGGAGGCTTTCGGATGGTCCGTCTCGATCCAGAATGGCGTTGCTGTTGTGGGAACCGTTCCGACTGGAGAATCTGTTCTGGAATCAGGATCAGCTTACGTTTTCAAACTAAGCGGCTCGGTTTGGATCGAGCACCTGAAAGTCGGCTCGATAGCCCCATCGGAGTGTGACTTCTTCGGATTGTCCGTCGGCTTAAGTGGCGACCATATGATCGTGGGATCACCGGGGGCTGATGATGGGAAGATCGATACAGGGTCGGCATATATTTTTCCAATTCCGATTTTGAACGTCTCTGTTGACAGAGAACTCATTCGCCTGGGGCAGGCAGCCACTTTGACATGGAATTCGACGAACGCGCAATCGGTGGTGATAGAACCTGGAATAGGCGAAGTCAGCCCATCGGGATCCATCACAGTGATGCCTTCTAAGACCACCAAGTACACCATCGTGGTGACAGGGGCCGCAGGGATATTGAATGAGCAAGTGACGGTTTATGTTGTCGATCCCTCGGTTCTGCCGAGTGCAACGATAACAGCTGCGCCTTCAAAGATCGAACAGGGTGAAGTGTCGACCTTGTCGTGGACGTCCTCGAATGCGGAGTCGTGCGTCATTGAGCCAGATATAGGGGAGGTGTGGATCAGTGGGGCCGTTGAGGTCCTACCGACGGAGGACACGACTTACACGATTACCGCCAGTGGCCCAGCAGGGACGACGACAGAAAGTGTGACCATTTCGCTTATCAGACACATCGGAATCGAAATCCATTCCCCGGCTTCAGGGGCATGGATGCAGGGACCCGATGTGCTCATTGAAGGCGCCATAGCTGATCCTGTAGCGGGGGAAATGGGCGTGAGGGTGAATGGGGTGTTTGCGATGGTGTATGCGGGGCATTTTGTCGCGAACCACGTCCCCCTGGAGCAAGGGGAGAATACCATCACTGTCGAGCTCTTCGATTCGGAGGGAAATGTCGGGGAGACCTCCATAACCTTAAATGGGTCAATGGCTGAAGATTACATCAGAATCAGCGCAGAGCCGGATTCAGGTTTTGCGCCTATGGAGACAGTCCTTAAGGTAGACGGTACATTCGATTTCACGGCTGCTAGTCTCACCTGTAGTGGCCCCGAGGAGGCCGAAATTCTAACCAATACCGGTCGGGAGTTCGCGGTGAGGCTGGTCAACCCAGGAGTGTACTATTTGACCGCAAATGCGCAAAACGACCATGGGCAAACTTTCACGGACACCATTGCGATCGAGGTGATCGACAGAGCCGCATTCGACGCATTTCTCAAGACCAAATGGCAAGGGATGCGCGATGCCCTTGTGGCGGGCGACATTGGAGCTGCGGCGAACTTTTTTGAGGAAGGTTCAAGAGACCGTTACGAGGGAATCTTCACTTCCCTTGAATCACGTCTCCCACAGGTCGCAGAGGGACTGAATAACATTCAGCTCATTAAGATGCAGGGGAGATCGGTAGAGTATGACATTAGGACGATTAAGAACGGCAAAGAATACTCGAACGCCCTCATTTTTGTCAGGGATCAAAAGGGGTTGTGGAAGATATGGCGGTTTTAGGTGGGCGTTCTGGCAGCCAGTTCCGGCCTCGTACAGGGTCAGATAACTGCAAAGGCTCATCGAAGCAGGAGGGGAGAAGCATGAATAAGAAGAAGTTGTTTGTAACCTTTGCCGTTGTTTCCGTGATATGTCTTGCCCAGTATGGTGGCGTTGCCTTCGGCGGATGGCTCATTTACCACAAGCCCGCTCTGGAAGGAAAGGTGATCGACGCAGACACTAAGGAACCCATTGAAGGGGCCGTCGTTGTCGTAATCTACTATAAAGCGCCGCTTTTGACCGGGCCGGCTGGCGGAAGCTCGTCTATTGTGAAAATTAAGGAAACGCTCACGGACAAAAAGGGAGAATTCCGCTTCCCTAGTTACACGACGGTGATACAGCCGTTTGCAATAGAGTCGGAGCTGGATTTTATCATTTACAAGGCGGGGTACGGAAGTTACCCGGGGATTCGGACGGGTCTGTCAGCTCTTGTGAGCCTCGAAGAATTTTTCTCAAGAGAATTGGGAACAACGGGAGAGAGATGGGTGCGGGGAAGGCTCAAGAGTTTCGAATATGGAGTGGTGGAATTGCCTAAGATAAAAACGCAAGGAGGAGAGGCTAAAGGCCATTCCTGGACAGACCTGGGGATGCTGATCAGAGGAATTGCCGCTGCTATTTGATGCAGATCAACAAGGAACGACATGAGATACGGGTTGAAAAAGGTGAAGTAACTTGAACAAGGGGACTCTCATGACAAGGATTCTTCTGACTACAGTTTGTCATTATTTCGATTGGTTCGAATTACTTAGGCCATGCATTTGAGGGAAACACTCATAGGCAAGTAAATGAATTCATATGCCAGACTGATTTTGAATGGATTTTCCTTGAACCCATTCTTGAAGGACGAACTTGGGATTTCAGCAAGGGGTTTCAGAAAGCTTCCAATCCGAAGAAGGTTTTGAGATGGATAAGTGACAGGTGGGACAAGAGAAGACGAACCGAACTCTTGGTATAGTCCTTGGTATCTGCCTTATGTTCGTTCAGCCAATCATTTTCACAATCCAATCAATAACGAGGGTTTTTCGGGAATTTGGGGTTCCGGCTTTATATCGGGGGAGTCTTCTGTCATATGGTCTCAAAAACCTTTAGGGGAGCAATCTCCTGGAGGACACTACTCTTGGAATGACGTGAGGGGATACTTTTTTGAGGCCTTGACCTCCGTGGATAAACCGGACAGGGATGAAAACTTTGTTCAAACATTCAGGGGGCTTGGCCAATTGATGCATTTGGTTCAGGACATGTCCGTCCCAGAACACACCAGGGATGATGGACATTATGTGCGCGCTTTTGAGGCCTGGGTCGTTTCTGCTGGCAATGTTCAGTTCTCAGCGGACGATGGATGGATTCGTGTAAGGGGCGAACATGTTTCGCCGGTTTTCTTTGACGCATCCACGCTAGGAAGTCCGAATGCGCTCGCTGCTATCCCCTTTGCCAACCTCTTTGACACCAATCAATATGACGGATCAAATCCGGATGTCACGCTAAATGCCAATATCGGGCTTTCCGAATACACGAATGCAAACTTTTTCAGCCCGGATACAATGTTTAACGATTCCTTCGATTATCCAGCAAGGTCCAGCGTGGAGATAGAGGATTTCCAGATACAGGACCCGAGAAACCCGGATAGAAAAGTTTTCAGATCGTACCTTAGAAAGGTAGGTGATGGGGATACAGGTTATCGCCTGGCAACTGTTCCCTTTCTGGGACCCTTCAAGGAGGACTGTGTCCCCAACTGTGATGATTTGCTTTATAGGTTGGCTTTCCTCGATGATGAGGTATACGGGGACTATGCAGAGAGACTTATCCCAAGGGCAGTAGGCTATTCCGCAAATCTCTTGGATTACTTTTTCCGCGGCAGGCTTCAAGTGACCGTTTTGCCGAATGTTTCGGAGAACAAAATCAGTTCGCTTTGGCTTAAGATCAAGAACATTACCCCTTCGGAAGAGGCTATGGTCGGAGGACGATTTGCCCTTGTGTGTCGTTATACGCCTACCGGCGCGAATCCGGATGGAGGTGAGGATAAGTTCGTGAGGGCATATGATGTGGATATGGATGAAGGACAGGTCGGATATGGAGGGGAGATCGATCTATTATTTAGCCTCCCATATCAGGGGCGCATTCCTTTGATGAACTATGGGTCAGTCACTTGTATGCTAACCTACCAGGGCAAACTCGGCAATGAGGCGGGGGCGGTTATTGGGAAGGCCTTTGCATTGGGTGAGATTCGGTTTAACGAGGAATGGGACAACGGGTTAATGGGAAATTACGATTGGAATCACATGACCCAAAGCTACTTTCCAAATTCCCTTGAAAACGGAACCACGTCAAACGTGGTATCTGAAGATGGCAAGCTCGTCAAGGATAATATTCGATTTATGGGCAAGAGCGGCCATCAGTTCAATCATAGCTGGTTGATTTTTGATGGGGGTGGTATAGCCGTTACCTCTTCTACTTATCTATATCTGGAAATTGATGACATATCGATTACACCCCTATCTGACGCTCACACTCAGAATATCCTGCTCAATTTTAACGATGGCCGTTTCAGATTGATCTTCTGTCACCCCGGGCACTGCTATTGGAATGACTGGGACATACCAACAGCCGTGGCCAGCTATGATTTCAACCATGTTTTCGTTCAGAACCTATTCAGCATGATTCAGGATGCAGGTTTCGAAACCTCGGAGCCTCTTAATCTAACGGCCATCCAGATCAGCCAACAGATCGTAAACTATAATGATGCGCCGGCACCAGAGGATGAGCACCAACACATGAAGGTCGATTTCATAAGGCTCATAGACGAGAAACGTACCCCCTGACTTGAAAAAACCTCAGGCAATATCCCCGTGTGCGCTCGCGGGAAACCATGCGGGTTCCTGGGGGCTCTTTGCTCTTCTAAAAATTTGTGCTCATCAAAAAACGGCTGTTTTTGGATGAGCTCGATCAGCCATCATCGACCAGCTGTCAGCAAAGACTAAAAAGGGCAAAAGATTGGCTGAATGTTGACCATCCGCCAACAAGCGGCAAACTGAAAGCGCCATCCAGAAATCCCCAATTTATGGATGGACACTGATTCGTTTGAAATAGAACCTCGCGACTTTTGGGTAGGGATTCTTTACCTGATGGGCATTGAGAATCTCTGTGGATTCTATAGTGGCCCATGGAGATCAAGTGGGCAGGCAAGTTGCAGCCGAAGCAGTCGGCATTTTGGTGAGCCTCCCGAACGGTGAGACCCGGATGATGTCAGCCGGATCGAGTACGGTTATAAGCAAGGCCGTTATCGAGAATTTCGCTGCCCGTTTTCTCAAGAGTCCAGGGGTCGTCTTTCTCAACGAATCGGGCAACAAAGGGGGTAGCGCGGGACGACAAGGTGGCTTCGACTCGAAGCGTGTCGCGTTCGTGACGGACTTTGCTGACCGCAGGGCCGGAGCCTAACGCAAGCTCGGCTCGGAAGAGGACTGGGGCCCTTTTGCTTGGTTGGTTTCAGAGCGGGATAAGATCGTCATTTTGAAACGAGGCGGCGAGAAAAAGGTAAGGCATCTTTTTGACTGATTTGAAAAGGGGGAGAAATGCTTAGTTCAATTGTTACGCGATTCAAGAGGATGAAGACCCTGTCTGTGACGGCGGATTAAGCGGGACAGCACAGAAATCGGTCCCAGTGTTTGAAGTCAGATTCCATCATGTGGTTAGACGGCAGGGGCACTACCGCCGCTGTTGATTAAACAACCACTTGGGAAGCGCCTCCAGGGCGTACGCCGAATCCCACGCATCGTGACCGATGCCCGGAAACTCGGTGTATTGCACGTTGGCACCGACCTCCTTGAGTGCCGATACCATGCGCCGCGACTCTTCCACCGGCACTGTTGAATCTGCTTCACCATGGAACAGCCAGATCGGGATTCGTGAGACGCGTTGCGCAACCGCGACATACGCATTTGGAGTCGAGGCGGGCACAATCGCAGGATAGAAGACACGGCTGGTGATGCCGTGTCTCTCGTGTCTCTCGCCAATCCACCCGCACACTACAACGAGTGCTGCGAATCGATCGGGATAATGGTAGGCGAGGTACCAGCTGCCGTTTCCGCCCATGGAGAGACCCGTCAGGTACACGCGCGACGCGTCTGCATTGAACTCGGCCATGGTCCTGTCCAACGCGGCCAATGCAAGGCGTCCGCCGAGAGCCTGAAATCCCGGGGTCCCGTCGTCCGGGCTCTGGGGGAAAACAACGATGGCGGGATAGCGGCCAGCATGTCGGCGGATTGCGCTACCCAGCCCGACCTCAGTCTGCACAAGGCCGTCGTGACCACGCTCTCCCCCTCCATGAAGCGCCAGAATGATGGGCCACGACGCAGCGCGTTGATAATCACGCGGGACGTAGACCTGGTACCGATACTCGGTCCCGTCAACTATGACTGAGCGATTCAAAAAACCGGTCTCAACCGTTTGGGCCGAGACGAACCGTACACCAGCGAGGACAGTTGCCACAACGAACATTGTTCGCACAACTGACATTTTTTGACCCTCCACATATCCCGTTGCCAGCTAGCGCCAAGTTTGAGGTCGCAGGTGAAGCGCCACCGTAGTGCACGTCCCTCTCAAAGCTTTTGCTGGCCGTTCCTGTTTCAGATATCGAGAGCAAGCGAATTACCCGCCCGCAGGCATCTCCGCCGGGGGCAGGGATGTGACCAAGGAACCGATTCTTCCCTTCGATACAGTTTGCAAGTGGTCACGGTTGACGGCGCAATCCAGCGGCATGCCTTCAACTTACGATAGAAAGACCTCCGATGGTATGTCGCGAATCGTACTTGTAATGGGGGCGACAGTAACTTCACCAAGATATTGCAACACTGAATGTCGTGTCAGGATAAGAACCGTCCTTTTTTCGTCTGGCTTGGTGAACTTGTACCAACGAATGTCGGCGTGTTTCATTCGGCACCCCAAGCAGCGACCTGGGGCCGGAGCTTGACATTCGGCTAGATCTTGTGATTTTCTCGAATGCCTTCCTTAAGGATCTACCTTCATACATGCGCAGAGAACCTCTGATTCGCGTTGGCACATCAGGATGGGTCAGGTTTTCAAGAAGTCCCCCTATCTGGGGGTTCATCACAGATGTGTGTTGTTTCAGAAAATCACGTCTCCATACATATCCGCAAAAGGATTTCGGGCCCGTTCATTCGTCCCTTTCTCGACGTATTCCTTAAATTTAGTGTAGTCACTGTTGCCGAAAAAAAATCCTCTTTTCGCGGATTGCCTCGATCCGTCAAACGGTCAAAAGCTTCTTCCTATCCGATCCGCAAAGGCCGGGGCCCAGTACGCCTCCTGAAGCAAATAGGTCTCTACAACGAGACTCGATGTCACATGTCGAGGTCTGGCCTCGTTGCTTCACATGGCGCCCCGCCACCCGTAGATGATCTGTTGCCGGGCTATTTGCTTTTCTTCTTTTCCTGTTTGGCCAGCTTCTTTTCCTTAGCTGATTTCTGTGGTTTTTTCTTCTCGGTCTTTTTTGTGTCTTGTGATTTGGACATGTCGCTTCCTTTCCTTGTGCAAAATAAAGATTTTAAAATAACATCAGCTTTCGCCAGAGTGAACCAATTGGGTCGCTCTCAGGTTTTTAAGTTTTCAGCAAAAGGAGATTCTTTTCTTCTGCAATTTTCCGGCCGCGGGTAACGGATTCACTGACAGATGGAATCGATATTCCCAGTTTTCGCGCCAGGGAAGACATGGGGAGCCCCAGTTCCCTTACCGCCCAGTAACACAATAGGCTACGGGCTCCTACAATCCGCCGATACTTACCTTCTGCCCACACCTCTTCCGGCTTGACACCCAGCACCTCCGATACCCTGGCGGCGACGCTTCCCAGGTCAAAACCTCCTGATCGGAGCGCGTAGCACTTTTCCTTAGTCTCTTCGGCAGATGCCAGCACACGCCCCACGAAATCACCGTCACCCAAAATCCTTTCATCGTTTCTCTGATACACCTTCTCTTCCCTGAGCCCCTTCACCCCTTCCCATCCCCCTGCGCTTCGCAAGAGGCCTCCGCCCGTGAGGTCCTGACGTCTCCCCTGGGCAATCCCTTTTTCCACAAAGGAGCTAAAGGCCCGCCTGGCTGCACCCAGCTTCTCTCCAAACATCCCCAACACCCCTTGCGTATCCTGCCAGGGGTGCATCGTATTCCCCATCAGTACGCTGTGGCCGCTATATGCGTACCGGCCCAGTTCCTCGAGGTCCTTCACGAGACGCGCTCGGATCGGGTTGAGGTGGATGTAGCGTATCAGTTCCAGGAGATAGACATTCTCCTGGCACAAGATAGATCTAAAGCGGTTCTGGAATAGGTGGCCGGATCTGCGGTGAATTCGATTGTACCATAAGGCATAACCGGTAAGAAGACGCCGCATAACCGTGGAGATAGGCACAGGCCCTGTTCTCAGAAGAAGGTGAAAATGATTGGGAAGCAAAGCCCATGCATAACACAGGGTCTTCGTATCCTGGAGGATTTCTCCCAACCGTTCAAGGAAGTGATTCCTGTCGGTATCGCTACGGAATACCGCCCCCCCTTCGATGCCCCTGACCATGACGTGGTGCAAGGCACCCGCGGCATCGATTCGAGATCTCCTTGGCATCCTTCACCATTATCACTCCCACGCCTCCTCTGTCAACTTAAAAACCTAACAGCGTCCCCTTTCCACTTAGGCCCTATGGACTTCAGAAGGTCGTTGATTATCTCATGAGATATATGTCCTGATAAAGCCCCTGACGCGCACCCGCCGGAACGAAATCTCTGACCGTGTATCCGGTGGCCATGTGTTTCCGCACATACGCCTCCGGATGAAAAGCGCTGCATAGATTCGTTCCACTGGTTTCTTCATACCGGACGACGAGTTGACCGGCACCAAAGTCCGCCAATTCTGACGGGTTCAACCGCGCTCGATAGCTTTTTCCATGTGTTGTGATCAGAAGACGTCCTCCGGGTTTCAGAATACGTCCCAACTCTCGCATCCATAAGGTTTGGAGTTCCGCAGACAGATGTGTAAATACCGAAATCGCATAAATGCAGTCAAACATGTGGTCGTCGTACGATAAGGGCGGAAAAAGGTCATTCAGGCTTGTTTGAGCGAACGGCAAGTTCTGCCGACACCATTCAATCATTCTGGGGTTGTAATCCGTTCCGTAAATGGCAGGGCCGCGCACGCCACGCCAATACCGCAAGACCCGTCCACAACCACAGCCAAACTCCAGTATTTTTTCCATGCTTTCCACCGGGGCGGCATCTTCCCGCAACATACCCACGATGGCCTCAAACATGGATCGGCCCAAGCTGAGGAACCACTCCACATTGGGCGTACCCGCTACCTGGACGATTAGTTCAGGCGGTGGAACAGGCCCTTCGACACTTGGAGCTTTAAACCGGTTCTTCTTGGCACCCAAGTTCAGGGCAATGAGCTTCTCGTACAGCCCGAAGGCTAAAGTGAGAAGCCCGAACTTACGAAAGACTTCAAGAACATTGCGGAGAATACTCCGTTGACTCAGCCTCTGAACAAATTTGTCGATCGTTTCCATATGATTGCTGATACGCCGAGAGCCGTCCAACCAGGGATTAGCTGGCCCCTTTGCCCCGGTCATGTGATTTTGACCGGGTTTTCGGCCACGTATGCCTGATGGTGGTTATCACCATTGGCAGGGCGTCATTAGGGTGGTCTTCTATACTTGGTGCAGCAAAAGGTCAACAGCCAAAACGTCTCGATGAGGTCCGGAAGGTAGTTCGCCTGCTTCATTACTCCTTGCACACGAAGTGATAGTAAATGGACTTGACTATACACTTTCGGTTTCAAGGCGCGATTGCTGAAGATCTCTTTCGCGCCGAAGCGAAGAACGAGGTACTCCTCATGGACTGTCGCCAAGCGCTGCAAGGCACCTCCTGCGACCCGGAATGAGGCCGTGAATTTTTTAGGAGAGGAGTGCCTTGCTAACCCAAACTTGGATAACTAGATGAAATCATACTCTAAATTCTTCTACTTGACGGGGAGAAGATAGGATGTCCCCCTTTCCGCAGATTCAAAAAATCCCCAAAATCCAACGACTCGGGTTCGGCTGACCTCTCGTCCTGACATACCGGATTGTCATGATCACACCATACCAAGCGCGTAAAAATTTCTCCCGAATTTAACCCTGCACTCCCGGCCCGGAACGATGGTCCACATCGTCCATGGCGTACAACATGCTGAAATAAAAGGATTTTTAAAGGAAGGGAAAACTGAATTTGGCGGGCGGTCTCACAAGTGGAAATACGAAAGGGCTAGTGGAAGCAGCCTGTACCCTTGACGCACATCAAGCAAACCATTATAGTCCGGCCTACTGAACCACTGCAAAGGAGAATGCGATATGAAGAATGTTGAGATGAGTGTTGACGGAACTATCCTGACGGTCAAGGTGGACCTTTCCAAGGATTTTGGACCGTCTTCTTCAGGCAAAACAATCATCATTGCCTCGACCGAGGGAAATGTGAGCATCCCAGGTGCAGAGGACAAGAAAATCGGTCTGAACGTCTACCGGAAGAAGTGAAAGAAAGGAACCTCAAACATAGATACTTGGCTGCTTTCTGCCGCCCACTGTCTCCGGCCCTTGGTCTTGGTCGGGCCACGCCATTATGTTGATTCTCAAACAGAATCTTCCCAAAAATGCTCATTTTGAAGCCTTAGAGGCTCATTTTCGAGCAGCAAATGGCCCTTGTAAGGCGCAGGGGATTCCTTCAGTTGGTAGCGCCCAACGCCTCCAATCACCTCCTGCCCTTTGGCCTTGGACCAAAGTTTCTCCTTCGTCACTCCGCTAAGGCCGTAGCGCTTCCTCAAAAAGCCAGCTAAGCCACCGGCGGCGGTCCCCGGCAAACTTAAGAAGGAACTCCTTTTTATGACACCGATGGGTAATTTACCCCGTTAAATTCGAAGATCATTTAACTGGGGTACGCAAGACGTAACCGGGTAGGTAATGCCCGTGTGCTCTCGGCATAAAACTTCAATATTAAAGTAGGATTTTCGGGGCCAAAGACATGATTTTAAGAGCCCAAATCGCGCTTTCTAGGGCTCTTTCTTCTTTAAATTCAACCCGTTGCCGAGGTCCGTTCCCGGACCGGCGGCGATGCCTATGGATTCAGACTTCAAAAGAAAGTGGTCATGATTTGGGGGGAATGCGTCATTGCTTCACGAATACCAAAAGACCGTTGGCTGGGATCACCACGTTGAGACGGCCTTCAACGGAGGGGATAACGGCACCCCGATTGCCCATGTTCTGGCCACCGTAGATGGCAGCATCGCTATTGAAGATCTCCTTCCACCCCGCATTGGGAATAGCCAGCAAGTCTTGCTCGAAGATAAAACCGTCAGCAAAGGAGATGTTATTGAGACTCGCGACAATAATGATTTCCTCGTCTCCGCTCCACCGCTTAAAGGCAATGACTCGGTTGGAGTTCGACTGATGGAGGATGTCAATGTTGGGGCTACGGATCGAGCGAAGCCGGCGGCTCAACGTAATGAGATCTTGATAAAAGCGAAAGAGCGCCTTACCCATCCCGGTCCGCTCGCCGCGAATGTCTTCACGGTTTGGCAGGAAATTATCGTACGTGTAGCGCTTCTGGGCCCCGATCTCTTCGCCCATAAAGAACATGGGCGTGCCCGCCGAGAGCAGTGACAGACCGAAGCACACGCGAGCGCGTGCCTCCGCCCAGATGCGCGTCGAGTCAACGAGAGGAGCATAATTGACCGCTACCACGATCGACCGCGCTGTGCCTCCGGCGTTGCCAGCTTCGTCATGGGATTCGTGGAAGACGACCCGTCTGTACTGGCTGGCGTACAGAGCGCCGGAGAACGTGTCCATCTGGAGCGCCTCACTCCCTCCTAATCCCGCTCGTTTCAACAGACGCGCCCGGTCTCCGGCCATATCGGAGTCCCCAATCAAATTGTGGTAAAACGACACTTCCCATGAGGCATCAAAGCCCAAACCGCCTTGAGCCGGCGGTTTGGTCACGGCGTCCCACCCGGTGTGGTCTTCGGCGACCAGCATGACTGTGGGACGAATCATGTGCAGCGTGCGGCTCCATTCCCGTAGCAGTTTCTGCCCGAAGATGTTGGCGCTGCCGATCGAACGCCCATCAGCGTGGAGCACGTTATCGCGATGAATCGCCTGAGTCAGGTCCACGCGCAGGCCATCCACGTGCATTTCTTCAATAAGAAAGGCGGCGCTGCTGATGAACTGCTGGCGTACGATTTCCTCCCAGAACCGTGGCGTGTAGCCCGTGGAGCCGTTGTCGAGATAGCCGCCGTCTGGGGACCGGTAGTCGGAAGGGCGCCCCTCATACCAGTAGTAAATATTCTGTTCGGGAGCGGTCGAGTCGTATTGCCACTGGGCGCGCTCCGCTTCGGGGTCGTAGTGATTGTAAACCACGTCCTGAATGACCGCGATGCCTCGCCGATGACACTCCCGCACGAAATGACGGTACTTGTCCCGGCCTCCGGCGCTGGACTCGATGCAGAACTGGTGGCTGTCACCATACCCCCAGCCGAGGTTTCCCGAGAATTCCGCCATGGGGAGCAGTTCGACAGCGTTTACGCCCAGATCAACCAAATGATCCAGGAATTGCAGTGCGTCACTCAGATCGCCCGGCCCGGCTTTGCCAAACCCCAGTGAGCCGATGTGCAGTTCATAAATGATGAGGGCTTCGAGACGGGTTGGGACCGGAGACCCGAGCGAGAATTCCGTAGCCCAGAATTCCCCCGCCGGGATGAGATCCGGCGCTTCTCCAGGAGGAGTGGATTCGAAAACGCGGCGCACCACATCGGGATCGATCACCTGGCTGCAACTGACGGTGCCGTCCAAGGTGTCCACCGTTCCCGGCCAAGTGGCCTTAACGGGATTGATGTTGCCTCTGCCAATCTGGTTGCGGGAAAAAATATCGGTGCGATAGACGGTCTGGCCTTGAGCGTTCTCGATGCGGTACATGTAGGGTAGGCTTTTGAAGGCTTCAAAGTCCCCTTGGGGACCGCCTTCCCAAATGCCGTCGGCCAATCGTGAAAGAGTGACCGCGGGCTGCGTTCGATCAATCCCAGTGCCGTCATTGGCAATGTAGCCGTTAGCCTGGTTTCCGAAGACCACTTCCACGCTTCGCGCATTGGGCGCCCAAACGGCGAAACGCAGTCTGGGTGTGGCGCTTCCGGCTGCGAAGTGTTTGTCGGCTCCCAATCGACGACCGTAAGTAAAATAGTAGCGCTCGACTTGGGGGGCGCCTCCCACGCCATTCAGTCGAAACTGTCGATGGCGCTCAACCGAGCTGACATCTTGTACCTCAGTCGGAATGCCCCAGAAATTACTTCCCTGCGGACCGTCGAGGACCACGCCCCACTTGAAGGTTTTTCCCTGATCGGCAAGATCGAGCGAGATGGAGGCTTGAAAAATCGGGCATCCATCTTCCCCGACTTCCTCCTGCATCGGTGATTCCGTCCAATCATCTGAATACCGGCCAATACCGTTCCAACTGCCGCGCAAGCGTGCGTTACGAAAAATCGCCCGCTTCAAGCCCGTGATGAATTGAAGCTCCACGGTCTGCATTGCCATGGTAATTCCCTTCCTTTCGGTTACAGCCATGTAGTGGCGATCAAGGTTCTTTCTTGGATCAAGCTGAATAGAGAAGAGGCCAGTACATGAAACTATGAATCGGGGAATCTTTTGCAGATTTTCATATTTTCATGTACCTCCCCGAGGCCTTCACGCCAGCCCCTTGTAATTAGCCAGGCGATGCCATAGAACCAACAAAGTGCGAAAAAAGCTATCGCTGAATTGGTCACATTTGCAGTCATCCAATTATCTTTGAACTATAGGTGTCTAAGAAAAATCAGCGGCGCGTTAGCGATCCGCTGCATTTGACTTAGGCCTGGATGGAGGGCTATCTTTTTATGGCCCGGTACAATATCAATAGAAGAACAGCGCCACCGATAGCCAGCAAGATACTCCCTACATTAAATCCCGTAACCGCCCCAAGCCCCAGGAAGGACCCGATAAACCCGCCAACGAAAGCACCCGCTATTCCTATCAAAATAGTAATAATGAGTCCTCCAGGGTCTCTGCCGGGCATGATGAATTTTGCGAGCAAACCAACGATTAATCCCATTACGATCCAAGATAGAATTCCCATTGCTTACCTCCTTTTTCAATTTGCCATCAATTTTTTGGTCAAGCTCAGTGGTGCGAAGGATCCACGGGAGCAATTTGTTAGCAGCCACATGTTAGAAACATGCCAAACTCGACTCGACCCAGACATTTGCATCATTGCTTCTACTGGAAGCGTTCTTCCTTCCATGGATCGGCGGAGTTACTATAACCTTGGCGTTCCCAATATCCGGGCTCATCGCGAGAGGTGACTTTGACAGCCTCCACCCACTTCGCACTCTTGTAGAAATAGCGATCAGGGATCACGACACGCACAGGGCCGCCGTGCGCCTTCTGCAGTTTCTCACCAAAGAAGCTGTGCGCAAGGATCACGTTCTCCTTTCGGGTGTCACTTATGGGAACGTTGCTAGTGTAACCTGCGGCGGCCTCAAAAATGATAAAACCTCCGCTTCTGCGAGGCCTGACTCTATCCATGATTGTTGCCAGGCGAACGCCGCTCCAGCTGGAATCCAGAAGAGTCCAGCCGGTGACACAGTGAATATCACAGATGATATGCACCTGGTCCAGGTCGAGCAGCTCTTGGTAGGAAAGGACGATCGGGCTTTCCACCTCACCATGGACGCGCAGGCTCCAGTTCGCAACAGTAGCGGTTCCAGGCGTGCCACCCATATCCTCAATCTTTTCGACCGCCTGCTGCCCGGGAGGAAGACGGGGCCTGCCGTCCGGTCTGGTGTTGGCTGCCAGAGCGCGTTGCTCCGCGTCCGAGAGTCTAATGAAAACACCGGGCAAACCTATGCTCACTATGGCGCCGCCTGCTGCGGCCAAGAAGGTGCGCCTGGAGATCTTCTGGCCCTTTTGCATTGGCCCCTCCTTTGTCAGTTGAGTTGGCCCCCGCCCTCTCGGGTCAGCCACAGTATCCAAGGTGATATTGAGTGACAACGCGAGCCTTGTTATTCACGATATCTCTGTCCTCCTCCTATTGAAGAGCACAGCATTCTTCAGAACGTGCTAACCCCTAAACGCCGCAGTTAGGGAAAAAAGTTTTGAAAAGCATGCCCTTATGGACGAAGCATGCTTCCCGGGGGAGACCATGCTTTACCGATACTGCGGGAAGCTTCTGGATTACTGCCGCCTTGCGGACTTTTGAGACCGCTCCATCCGGGCCCTCGAGATGCGCTTGTGCGAGCTCAGGTCCTTTGCCCCCAGCACACCCTGCGACCCGGCAGCATTCACGGCCGAATTCAATAATCCTTCCGTTCATGGGAGGAAATCCCAGGAATGGACCCACCGGCAATTTCACCACCCTCTCTCCCTTCATGGTTACGATCAACATATTGCTCAAAAGCGTTCATATCTCAAGATCGAAAAAGCCGTAACTCAAGTCCTGCCCGGGACAAATATTATCGCCCCTACAGGGCCCTTCGCGGTAGGGTGTAATGAAATCGTCTATCACAAAAAAAACATAACTATCTCATCGCTTCGCCAACGTACTCATGGCCCAGCGTCAGTCTAAGAACCTGCTAGCGTTCTACGTCTGCCACACGGCATTTGCCTCCTCTCACTTTTCTTCAAGGCTGAGGGCATTGAGCGCCGTAACAAGAGCCGGCGTCCCACCAAACAAATAAGCCACCTCAATCGCTTCGTTGATCTCAGCCTCGGAAGCGCCCGCTGAACGTGCGCGGTTGGCAATGGCAGCACAACCGTCAGGATGAGCCGTAATGGCATCGACGATCATCGTCATGAGGATTTTATATTTGGCCGGTATGGCCCCGTCCTTCAAAATTCTATCTCTCATTCTGGAATACATCTCGGCAAATTCGGGGTTATGGTGCTGCAGTTTCTTCAACCATTCCGGTAGTGTACTTTGAGCCATGATTTCCTCCTGTGTAGCTGTTAGAACATTTGCGTGTTAGGCGAGACATCCCTTTACGATCCAAGGACGAGTCCGGCGACGCTCTTTACATATTTACATTTAAGCAATTTGCCTTCTCATCTTCGCAAAGACTTTGTCCTATTTCAATCCGAATCATTTGAAATGCTTGTCGTTTCGCGCAAATATAGAAATGTAAAGGGCATCCCCATGTCCCCTCCTATATTCACTTTGAGCCGTTTCACCCTTTCTGGGAGAAAGGACGCTCTTTTAAAATTCAACAAATCACTGTTCAAGGGAATAATTGCCTTCCTTTGCGATTGGTTCTCCCCCGTCCACTGAGAATCCGACGCCGGGTAGCCCATCTCCGATTTCTCGACCAAAGTTGTAGGAGACATGCACACTTCTCCAAACAATTAAATTATTAAAGAGCGTCCCGGTGCCCCGATAAAGCTGCGAAAGCGGCCCGGCCCGCCCGGTCCCTCTTAAGCGCCTGGTTCGCTAATTGCACAGTTCTGCTATTTCCACTGTCGGAGCTCAATAACAAGCCCATCAGGATCTCTTATCTCTCCACGAAATGAATCGCCCAAGTCTACGGGTTCCCGGGCTATGCCTATTCCTTTGCCCCGCAGGTAATCCACTGCCGTTGCCATATCCTCCACCTCAAGGGCAATGCCCCTATACCCTACCTGCCAGAGAATTTCAGATTTTGGCTTGGGATCGTCTGCGGAAATAATCTCAATGGTCGTATCACCCAACTCAAGATAAATGACCTCTCTCATGGGTGGCATTTTCACTTCATTTCGGCTCCTAATTCTAAAGCCCAGAATGTTGACATAGAAGTTAATGGTATCTTTCGCATTCCTTGGCACAATTTCCACGTGGTCTACTCTTTTGAACATCATTTTAACTCCTTTTCTTTATGGCAGAGGCCCTCGTTTCACTATGGTGTCGCGTGGTGAATAGCGAACGGGCTGGTCAGGCGCGGCATACGCCGTCGCCTGAAGCAGCAATGTGTACGCCCGGCATGGGCGTGAACTAATGGGGTGTAAGTCCCCTGTATGTGAATCCGGTTAATGATTGATATCATTAACATAAGTACTAGCCGAAGGCAAGGGCGGAACCGTGAGGGACCGTCTGAAGGAAGCCTCAGGCAAAGCTGTGAGCCGACGAACAGAAATGGTATACAAGGCCCAGTCTCCGGGCAAGTCAGCACATCATGACGAAGCCCCGGGTTCAGGAGACTCGCCTGCCTGGAGGCAGGTAGGGTAGTCGCCTGAGGCGACCAAGAATGCCGCGGTTGTATAGCCACAGTTCGCGTCCTTATCCGGGGAGATCTGCCCGACATGGCCGTATGGTGCATGGTGAAGAAAACGACCAGTCAGGCCACTGGTGAAACAAGCCTGGGCGCAGGGGAAGGGCTGCCATCCCCTGCGAGCGAACAGGGCAGCAAACAGCCAGGCACTCGCGGCCCGGAAGGTAAAAGGCCTGACCGGAAGGTCATGATTCGTCTCCATGGAGTACCGCCTAACCGAGCTTGCCCGCTACCTCCGGGGCTGGATGAACTACTTCGGGATCTCGGAGTACTATCGGCCGATCCCGGAGATCGATCACTGGCTCTGAAGGAGAGTCCGCATGTGAGAGCGGGACGCTCTTTTAAAATTTAGCCATTCATCTTTCAAGAGAATATTTATCCTTCTATCCTGTCGACCTTTTGAAAACCTTCATCCGGCTTCTGCCTAATGTCAATTAAATTCCAAAAGAGCGTCCCGCCTTCACTAAACGTACGATGGATACCTTTATTGATATTCGTTAACTACTCACCAATGTGTGTAAAATCCAATGCAATACAAGGTGTGTTGCCAATAACCCATGCGTCGTGCCCTGGGCCTACTTCAAATGCGTCTCCTGGTCCAACCTCCATTTCAGCGCCGGTAGCATCCTGAATGATCATGTGCCCTAAAATAATGTACCCAATATGATTTTCTGATGACTTACCAGTCTGAGCACCCGCATGTAAAGACCATTTCCAGCCTGCTTGATAGGTGCCTAAGCCTATTTTTGCAGAGCGTAACTCCGTGTCAGATCGAGTGCTAGCATCAAGAAAGTTTCTCGATCTTTTTGAATTAGCCAAATTTTCAACTACGATGCTCAATTCCGTATTATTTTCACCGTACTTCATTCTTTTTCCTGACTATACTCCTAACGCACACGGGGCGCGGCTTTTTGGGCTCACGTGAAGCAAATTGTTGAGAAATCCATAGTCACTCTATCTTTCCATCAATTAGAACATGCTCAATAGTAAAAAATGCTGAGGATGTTTTCAAATCCACGAACTTTGCTTCATCCTCAACGAACAGCTTGCCAAGTTTTTGAACTTCCGGTGAATTGATGGCTGATAGAAAGTCTTCTTCCGACTGCCACCATATCTCACCAACCCCATCATATGCATCCAATGTACCCCGAGATTTCTGAATGTGCTCATTTAGCGGCGATTCAATGGTGTGGTTCTGTACGTAACGTACCGCTCTGTAAATTTCTCCAAATTTCTTGAATAATGGACCATGATGATTCAACCAATAATCTTGAAATTCAGCCCGTGACATGTTCGGGTGACGCTTAGCACACATAAGAAATTTGATCATGTATTCATCTCCTTCTTATGCCCAACGCGGAACTGAGGGGCGGGGGAAACGCGTCAGCGTTTTTCACGTCCCTCTCCAGTGACAGGTTAGCGGCATTTCATCGGGCGTTCCGGCCTATGTATTGCTCAACCACCTCTGAAGCAAAAGAAATCAGTTGCCTAGATTAGATGAGTTTACTTTCCCGGAATAACGCCTAACTGCCTCATAACGCCGAGAGTATCCATAAAAGCCCAATCCTCTTTGAATTTGGCACCCGCGATTCTGTATATGGCGACTCCCGTTATGTTAATCGACCTCTCTGTTGGGGGAAGACCTTGAAAAGCTCCTTTTTGAGTACCGCTTGCGCGGAATCGAACGACAATCTTGTCCCCTTCAGCGATCATATCCTCAATAGTCCAATTGAGATCCGGAAACGCAGTATAGAGAGCGGCCCTATGCTGTTTCCATTGTTCAAAATTAGTGTCACCCGTCGGGGCATGCCCTATGAAGTCGGGGACAAAAAACGCATCTACCATGGCTTCAAATTTGGCAAGATTCCCGTTAACAGCATTGCATTCTTCATAGTATCGACCTATAAGGTCTTTGGTTTCCTTTATTAACATGAATCTTCCTCCCTATTTCCTGAAATGCACACTATCCTTCTTTGATACCAGCGCAGTTTCCGTGGGCCACTAACGCTAAGCTTCAATGAGCGCGGTTTTTTGCGGTTCAGTGCAAGCTTTTGTTGGGCCGCGCCAATAGAGGTGCATTTCTATTTTAGAACAGCGATGCACTCAATTTCCACTCGTGCGCCAAACGCAAGCCCATTGGCTCCTAGGGCACTCCGCGCTGGCAGGTTCTTAGTAAAATAGGTTACGTAGACCTTATTCATCTCTGCCCACTCACTCATATCAGCCATCATTACTGTGACTTTGATGACATGCTCGAGCGAAGAACCGTATCGTTCTAGCGTGGCTTTAATGTTCTCCATCGCTTGGCGCGTCTCAGCCGTGATGCCGCCGGGAGCTAACTTCATGGAACTTTCTGCTCCAATCATCCCTGACAGGTATAGCATCGTACCAGCGCGCACTGCCTCAGAGAATGGCAGGCCTTTCATTTGTTCGGAAGTGAGATATTCAACGTCTGGTTTCGTCTGAGGATTCATTTCAAGCCTCCTATGATATTGGGTTGACGATCTAATCGTTTTTACAAGCCATTAGACATTGCAGGAAACTACACCCATGCACAGGTGCATCAACAGTACAAATGCTCTATGTTTGACGAGCGACCCAATGTCCAGCTTGAGCGGCGCGTACCGCGTCCGCTTCAAGCTGTTGTGTACGCCCGGCATGGGCGTGATCTAATGGGGTGGAAGTCCCCTGTACGTGAATCCGGTTAATGGTTGATATCATTAACAGAAGTACTAGCCGAAGGCAAGGGCGGCACCGTGACGGACCGTCTGAAGGAAGCCTCAGGCAAAGCTGTGAGCCGACGAACAGAAATGGCATACAAGGCCCAGTCTCCGGGCAAGTCAGCACAACATGACGGAGACCCGGGTTCAGGAGATAGGGTAAATGCCTAGGTTGTGTAGCCACAGTTCACGTCCTTATCCGGGGAGATACGCCCGACATGGCCGTAAGGTGCATGGTGAAGAAAGCGACCAGTCAGGCCACTGGTGAAACAAGCCTGGGCTCAAGGGAAGGGCTGCCATCCCCTGCGAGCGAATAGAGCAACAAGCAGCCAGGCACTCGCGGCCCGGAGGGTGAAACGCCTGACCGGAAGGTCATGGTTCGTCTCCATGAAGTACCGCTTTACCGAGCTTGCCCGCTACCTCCGGGGCTGGATGAACTATTTCGTGATCTCGGAGTACTATCGGCCGATCCCGGAGATCGATCACTGGCTCCGAAGGAGAGTCCGCATGTGCT
This sequence comes from uncultured delta proteobacterium, assembly GCA_963830155.1. GTDB lineage: Bacteria > Desulfobacterota > DSM-4660 > Desulfatiglandales > Desulfatiglandaceae > CAWHLE01. The sequence continues at coordinate 124,958 of CAWHLE010000012.1, forward strand.
ACTGGAAGCAGTGGCGCTATGCGGGCACCAAGGTGCGAGAACTCCTAAGACTGGGCACGTATCGGAAAGCGGCCATTTTCGTGGCGATTAGCCGCAAAGGCCTGTGGCATTTGTCCCGTACCCTGGCGACTCAGACCGGTATGACCAACCTTTGGCTTAAGGAACAGGGCCTTTTGTCTGTCAAAGAGCTGTGGGTGAACATCCATTACCCAACCACGGTTCGGTAGCCTCTGTGAACCGCCCCGTGCGGACCCGCATGCGGGGTGGTGTGGGGAGGGGGAGCTCAAAGTTCCCCTTTACCCGATTCGGTCTTCGTCCGCCTCTTGACAGGTGCAGTCAATCTAAGAAAAGCCTTATTGGCTCGGTCATGGTCGACAAAAGACACAGTCACTTCGTGATCATTCTTCATTTTTTTCCTATCTCATTTTCGTACCTCTTTATACCAACCTTCCTGCGGCATTGAATCAAAGCATGTTGGCTTCGGGTTTATCCATTTGCCTTCCGGCGTAATTTGCCATTTTGTATAAAAATCCATTGGCGACGCGGTTTTGTCTATACGATAGCCCTTAGGATGAAAACCTATCTGGATATCTGTAGCCTTAAATTTTTTATCCATTATGTTCGCTCCTCATTTTCTTTCAGCCTGCTGATAATTCTGGTTTCATTTTATCGATTTGGTCACTGGCGTGAGATTTCGAACGTCCGGTGCACTAAAAGGTTATGCGCGATCCCGGCCAGAGCCGCCTTTCTTTGACAGGTTTATGGTAACCCCAGGGGAGAGCTCGATCACAACGGGAATCTCCCGCCACTCAGCCTCGTCGGTAAAGTTCGAAACTATCCAACGCTTCAGATCGCTCATGTCACGAAGCCTAATAATTGCGGGTTGGTGGTCAGCGAACCATCGAGAATCAGTAGTGAAGGAGGTGTTCGTTACAATCATCCCGATTTGCAGCGGGTGCGAACTCATTATCCCGGTCGGTTCACGGGGACGCCCTTTACATATTTACATTTAAGCAATTCGCTATATCAGCTTCGGAAAGACTTTGTCCCATTTCAATCCGAATCATTTAGTATGCTGATCATTTTGCACGAATTTAAAAAATGTATAGGGCGGCCCCGTGGCCGCCACTAGTCCTCTCCCGGATCAGGGACAATATCGGGAGAGGGTCGGGGGAGGGGGAGCGGACACCGCCTTGACCTAAGTACAAACCTTCGACTTCGGTGTTCCGAACCGGAGCGCGTTTTCGAAATTAATCCTTCTTCTTGGGAACCGCTTCCGGGTCAATTCCATAGAGATCCTGGAAAGACGGCACTTTCAGATCAGCGGGTATCGAATGAAAATACTTCGTTTCAGAAAGATAGCCGTTGTGTTCCTTCCAGGCCTGGGCGATGATTTCGGGCTTGGTCAAAAGGTTCAGGGCGGATACGGCCATCCATTTGCTGACGGTCATTCCAGCCTTTATCGCCGGCGGGGTGTCCGTCTGACAAACCATCATCCAGGAGTGAAGGGGGGTTCCCTTGGCCTGGGTTGCAGCCCTGTAGCTGAGCGTGGGCATCATCCAACTTACATTTCCCTGGTCGGTTGAGGCCTTCACGACAAAGACGTTGGGAAATGTTTTGCTCAGATCGGGAGGGGTGATCGTGGTGTCGAACGCGGGCCCCTTGACTTCTTTCCCCATGGATTTGATGATCTGCTCCCCGAACTTCTGATCTTCGGCCGTGAAGGGTGGGGCCCCAACCATTCGGGCATTTTCATCCCCAAGTTGGCACAGGACTTTATTGGGGAGCACTTCCCAGGTCGAGGACAGAATCTTGTAGCTCATGGTCGTCTGGGTCATTAATGACGCCCCTTTTGCTACGTCCTGCATCCACTTCCAGATATGATCAACCTCAGTCATTCGGGGCGCCCTGATGTAGTACCAGACTTCCGCATCCGGCGGAACGTTGTTCGGGACCTCGCCACCCTTGGTGATGACATACATGATCCTGGCTTCCTGAACCACATGTTCCCTCATGTAATTCATCCCGACATTCATGAGTTCCACTGCATCCAAAGCGCTCCGTCCCATATGGGGTGCAGCCGCGGCATGGGCGGATTTCCCTTTAAACCGGAACTTCACACTGGTCATGGCCAGCGCGGACGAATTCTGCGGACCGTTGGTCTCCCCCGGGTGCCAGGAAATCATGATGTCCGTCCCGTCGAAGACGCCGTCTCTGGCCATAAAGACTTTGCCCACTAACGTCTCCTCTGCCGGGGTCCCGAAGACCTTCAAGGTCCCCCTTATTCCATGTTTCTCCATCGCCGCCTTGGCTGCAACGGCGGCCGTCGCACTCGAAGTCCCAAAAAGGTTGTGACCGCATCCATGTCCGGGGCCTCCCGGGACAATCTCCGCTTTGGTCACGGAACCCTTCACCTGGGAAAGGTTCGGAAGTGCATCAAACTCTGCCAGAAATCCAATGACCGGTTTCTCCGAGCCCCAGGTCGCCACAAAAGCCGTGGGCATACCCGCGACTCCCTTTTCGATCTTGAATCCATTCTTCGACAAATACTCCTGCAATTTCGCCGACGACTTGAATTCAACCAGAGAAAGCTCCGGATTGTCCCAGATATATCCGGCGATTTCCTCATAAGTCCCTTTCGCCTCATCTATCCAATCGGTGGCCGTTTTGCTTGCCTGGGTAAAATCCTGGGCGAAAGCCGGAACAGTTGAAAGAACGAATACAAAAAGGAAAAAAGCCCCCAAACAGAAAACAGACTTTCGGTGTACCATGATCACTCCCTCCCTCTCTTTAGGATTTGCCATTTGACTTCTTCAAGAAAAGAAACAGGCTATGCCTGATCAACGATTTTAGCAAAGTTTTAATAAACCCTCCACCTCTGGTGGAGGACCCGGATAGGTTCTACCGATCCGGGGAGAAATAAAATAGGCTCTTCCCCTGGGAAAGTCCCATGAAAGGACAAGGAGGAAGAGCCTATGCATGAATGGCAAAGTTTATCCCACGTGCGATGGGATTGTAAATTATGTGCAGCGGAACATAATTTACAATATGTACTGCAAAGAATTATGTGAAGTCAATGATATAACGTCCCGTAATTCAAGGGTTTATAAGTTGATTTACTGCACATAACGTCAGAAGATGAGCTTCCAGGGCAACAATTTTGTCGTCCGCAAGAGAAAGGAGGCTCATCATGGATCACCTCAGGTCTTCAGGTTCAGCCTATTGTGGAGGGGTTGATGCCGTCCTCATGGGTGCTCTGAGGCATTTGGAGGGTTTGGGCTACAGCCCCGGCACTGTTGCTAACTACCGAAACACATGGAAAGAATTTCAGCGTTTTTCGCAGGATCGCTCAGAAACAGAAGCTTTTTCCACAGACATGGTTCATCAATTCCTTGACAGCCACGGGATCTCCTCAGAGAAGACAGGCCCAGGCGTGACGTTTCGTCAACGCCACGTGAGAACCGTCATGCGTGTTCTGACCGAGTTTGCCCTGCATGGGTGCTTTCAGCTTTGCGGTCGGAGTAACAAAGAGATGAAGCTCACAACCGAGATGGGGAATATCCTTAGCGAATACGCGCAGTTTTGCCGAGAACACTTAAAGAGTTCCACCGGCACTTTGTGCGGTCGCAAGCGCGATATTACCCGGTTCCTTCAGTATCTCGATTCCCGCGGCATAGCAACGGTCAAGGATATCCAGCGACCGGTGCTTTCCGGATTCGTGGCCTGGCGTGCTCATTTGAAGCCAGCGACCCTGGCGCGTTTGATCTCATCCATCCGCTCGTTCCTCCGTTATTTGTGCATGAGGGGTATGGTTTCTCCAGACCTGATCGAGCAGATCCCGAAAGTCCGAGCTGGTCGCGATGATCATATTCCTTCAGTATGGAAGAGTGAAGATGTCGATGCGCTTTTAGCGGTCGTTGACCGCAGCTCCCCTCCTGGGAAAAGAGACTACGCGATCTTGCTCTTGGCAGCAAGGCTAGGAATACGGGCAAGCGATATCCGCAACCTTCGTTTCGAACATCTTGTATGGGATCAGGCACGAATCGAGATGAGGCAGACCAAGAGCGGTGAACCCTTGAGCTTACCCCTAACCGAAGAGGTTGGCCATGCGCTGATCGACTACCTGCGTCACGGCCGACCTTCGAGCCATCACCGAGAGATATTTTTGAGGGCGAACGCCCCCTTCGAGCCTTTTGGCCACGATAATAATCTTTACTACATCGTCACGAAATACCGCCGAATGGCAAGCATCGACCTTCCCGCCCGGAGTCGGCGAGGGTTGCACTCGCTGCGCCACACTGTGGCAAGCCGCCTTTTGGAGGCTGGTACACCTTTAGAGACAATTTCCGGCATCATGGGACACCTCTCCATCGAAACCACACGCATCTACACGAAGATCGATGTCGAAGCTTTGAGAAGCGCAGCCATCGACTTGGAGGAGGTGACCTATGCATGAGCAAAAGATCGAGGTGGAGTTCCATAGTCCGCTTGCGGAGATGATGGCAGGATTCATCCGCGAGAAGCAGGCCTGTGGCTATCTCTACGAAAGAGAGAGCTATGAGCTTCTCCGGCTAGACCGCTTTCTCTGTGGAAACGGTCTGAAGGTTGTCGGGCTGCCCCGCGATCTCGTCGATGAGTGGACAGCAAAACAGGCCCATGAGAAGCCAGGCACTCAAAAGCTGCGGATGATTAGGATTCGCCAATTTGCTCTCTTCCTCCGCCATCAGGGCATAAAAGCGTATGTGCCCGAGGCTACAAGGTCCCCTGTCAACCAAATAGAGTTCACCCCATACATCTTCCGTCACAAGGAAATTGAAAAGATACTGCAAGCAGTGGATCGCATGCCGCCGGATACTCGTGCTCCCATGAGGCATCTGATTATGCCGGAGATATTCCGCCTGCTCTACTGCTGCGGTATGCGGGTCAGCGAGGTATTGCAATTGAAGGTTGCGGACGTGGACCACGGCTCTGGTGTGCTCACTGTCCGTGAGGGCAAGTTCAACAAAGATAGACTGGTGCCGATGGCACCATCGATGACGATCCGTTTGAGGAGGTATGCATCTGTCCTTGGTAATGCTTCAGGAGTCTTTTTCCCCGCTCCCGATGGAGGTCCTTACAGCAAAGTGACTGTCTACCAGATCTTCCGCCAGCTGCTGCTCGCATGCCACATTCCACACGGAGGTAGAGGAAGAGGACCGCGGCTCCACGATCTTCGTCATTCCCATGCTGTCCATAAGCTAGAGAGCTGGTACAGACAGGGTGCAGACCTCGGTGCCAAACTTCCGCTCCTCTCAACCTATATGGGACATAAGAGCCTTGTCGGCACGCAGCGGTATCTCCATCTTACCCCGGAGATCTTCCCTGACATCACTGGCCGCCTTGATCAACTTGCAGGCCATGTCATTCCGAGGAGGGCGGGGAGATGAAATCAACAGACTTTGCCGTACGATTGACAGCTTTCCTCGGTCAATACTTGCCAGCCCAGAAAAATGTCAGCCCGAACACCATCAAGGCTTATCGTGATGCGTTCAAGCTTCTCTTGCGCTACTGCCGCGATGAGCAGAACGTGCCGCCAGAGAAAGTAACGTTGAACATGCTAAATGCATCCCTGGTTCTCAGCTTTCTCAACCACTTGGAGACGGGAGGGAGCTGTTGCACTCGTACCAGGAATCACCGTCTGTCAGTGCTCCATGCCTTCTTCCGGTATCTGCAAATCGAGACGCCCGAGCGGATGGTGCAATGTCAGCAAATTCTGGCCATCCCATTTCAGCGCTGCGCTCGTCCCATAGTGAACTACCTCTCTACCGACGAGCTGGCGGCGATTCTTGCTCAGCCGGATTTAGCCACAGACTGCGGAAGGCGCGGCGCCGTCATGCTCAGCCTGCTCTATGACACTGGTGCACGGGTCCAGGAACTGGTTGATCTATCGGTCCGAGATGTACGGCTCGACTCGCCTGCCCAGATCCGCCTGACCGGAAAAGGCAGGAAGACTCGCGTGGTTCCACTCCTGTCCGGCACGGTCGAGTTGCTTGCTCAGTACATGCGCGAACATCGTTTGGATTGTCCCGAACGCATGGATTCACCATTGTTTTTTAATCGCCAGGGAGAAAATCTTTCACGTTCTGGTGTTCGATACTTATTGATGAAGTACACTGAAAAGGCTCGCAAGGCAAAACCGGCCCTCCCCGAAAGGATCACTCCGCATACGCTGAGACACTCCAAGGCCATGCACTTGCTACAGGCAGGCAATCCGGCCACAGTCATTCAAGCCATCCTTGGACACGCTGATATCAGGAGTACCGATATCTATGCGAGGGCTGATATGGAAATGAAGCGACGAGCATTAGAAAAGACTGCAAAGATGGTTCCTTTAGGCAGACTGCCATCCTGGCAGAATGATAAGGGCTTGATGGATTGGCTTCGGTCCTTGTAAGCTATGGGACATTATGTAGAGTCATTGGCCCGAGTGCACAGCGATTCCGGTAACTTCTGCTGTGCACTCCGCATAATAACAGACGGCACATATTGTAAATACCACGTGGTGATCATTCCGAAGTATCGGAAGAGGAATCTGTACGGTGAGCTACGCAAGCGCGTGGGAGAAGTGATCCGGGAACTGTACCGGCAGCGAGGTATAGAGTTTGTGGAGGGACACCTAATGCCGGACCACATCCACATGTGCCTAAGCATACCGTCGAAGTACAGCGTGGCATTTGCGATAGGATTCATCAAGGGAAAGAGCGCTGTGCGAATCCACCGGCAGCTACTGGGGAATAAGCGAGTAACAGGGCTGCATTTCTGGAGGCGGGGATACTGTGTAAGCACAGTGGGATTGGATGAAGAGACCATAAGGAAATACATCCGCGAACAAGAAGCCCTTGAGAAGCGTCAAGGGGAATTCGACTTCAAAAAGTAAGGAAAACTGATTTGGGACTTTCCCACTGATGTAACGGGGGTATCTCTGCTAAACCGGGAGAGGAATGGGAAAAGTGGGGCGTCTGCCCGGCGGGGAGCATTCGGGGTCTGGTAGAGAGTGTGCACGTTCTTTGCGGCCATGAGCTTCCTTTCGACGGGTAAGCGCCCTGTCTTTGGATGATCCGCTCAGAATCGATTCCCTGGTTGAAGTGTTGGCCATCTTTATAGAGGGTAATCGGGGAAAAGGCAAGCAATTTATCAATGAGGTCGAAGTGTTACTGATGGAATATTTAACCGCGAAGGCGCGAAGGGCGCGAAGAAGAGATGGGGTTTTTGGCTTGTCCGGGAAGGGCGAACAAACCAAAATCACTTCGCCTTCGGCGAGTGATGGGCAGGAGTTGCCGTTGATAAGCAGGTGCCCGGTGGTCAGGAGTATCGCCTTCTCTCCTGTCCGCAGGGCTGGAGATTTGCTTGGAAAAGATCTTTTCCCTTTTCCGAGCAAAGATCATGACCCCTTAGCGTCCTTTGTGGCTTAGCGGTTCAAGAAGAAACTGAACCACGAAGGCGCGAAGGGCGCGAAGAAGAGATGGGGTTTTTTGGTTTGTCCGGGAAGGGCGAACAAACCAAAATCACTTCGCCTTCGGCGAGTGAGCGGCAGGAGTTGCCATTGACGAGCAGACGGACTGTGGTTAGGGGGGGCGCCCTCTCGGTCCGGAATTTGGGGCAGGCGCCCGAGTCCGAATCAAGCTCGGAATGACGCCAAAGAGTGGCAAGTTATTGCGGCGGAAGGGTTTATTCTTCGAACCCGCTTGGCAGGATCAGGTATCATTGCTGAGCCTTCTTTCTCCCGGCCTTAATTTGAGATATCGCATCTTCCAAAGATATATCCCCCAGCCACTTCTCGCGCTCTTTTGTATAGTCTCCTTTCCCGGGCGTGAATAGATTCAGGAATCGAACGGTGTCTACAACACCCATCTCTTTGAAAAGAATGTGAGTAGCTCGGCGACTAATCTCAGACATGGGTTTTGTTTCTGTTTTCATATACTAACAGCAACTGTCCTCTTCGCGGGTTTGAGATTACTGGCAACGCGGCGTTCAGCCGCGTAGGTTTCGAGTGTCGGCTGAAGCGTCGCCAACCTTCCGTCCGATTTCCTAAAGGAAGTCCGGACAGAAGTCGGCATTGTTCGGGTCAACTGACTTGTTGATCCATCATCAATCTTTTCCTTATCCAACTTGGGCTCTGACGGCAATCAAGAATTGCAAAGACCACAGCCGCATTGTCGATGACGCGGTAATACACGGCAAAAGGAAAGCGTTTGGAAAGCTGTCGGTGGTATCCGAAAACTACTTGGTGAATACCTGCAAAGAAGGCCAGGGAGTCGATATCAGAATAAAGGGAATCGAGAAAATACGACCCAAGACCGTGAAGTTGAGACTCGTAGAATCTAAATCCTTCCTCAAGATCCGCCTCAGCCGCACTTAAGATTCTTACCCTCATGAGGTCTTTTTTCTAATCCTTCTTTTGGCTTGTTCCCAATCCGATACTGCCACCTTACCGGCCATAAAGGCCTCCTCGCGGTCCTTGAGGACGGTTTCATGCCAAGCCGGTGATTCAAGTTTTATCTCGTCCCGGCTCAAATCCGCCCAGAGCGCCTCCATCAAGTCCAGCTTCTCCGAAAACGATAGTTCGGAAAGAGCCACATCAACCCTTTTCATAACATCTCCTTTCCTCTGACATCGGCGGGCAGCGACGTTTTACCCCTTTCGCAGGGGCAGTCTCATATCCCAATAACCCGGGCTACAAATACTGGGCAAAGAAATTTCTCAATCAATGGGAGACGGATTCTCTGATCATGTGCAATGTGATCATTCTTGTTCACTTCGACAGAGGAACATTCTCCATTTTTTCATTATAAACGAATAAGCCTGGATCTCCTAACACAACCTTTTTCCCAGGAGAGCGAAATGGCTTAGCGGCTTCAGCCATAAGAGTCGCTTCTTCGCGTGCTTTGAGTCTGGTTCAAGAACAATCTGAACCACGAAGGCGCGAAGGGCGCGAAGAAGACATGGACCTTTTGGCTTGCGCGGGAAGGCCTGTACAACCCACCCTTTGCAAAAGTGGGACTTGGGGGAGAAACGGATATGGTCGAAAGAGAGCCGCCGGAATGGAAAGAGCGTTCTTAAGGATTGAAATTGAGCAGTGGTATGTCTGGCGATCGGGAAGAGGAATGGGAACAGATGGGCGCCGGACGGGTACGGGCCATTCACGAAGGGATTGAGGATCGTTCCTTTCTTTACGGCCATGAGGATCCTTTCGACGGGGGGGTGCCCTTTGTTCGGATTATCCCGCTTAGAATCGATTCCCTGGTTGAAGTGTTTGGCATCTTTGTAGAGGTTATTCTGGGCAAACGCAAGGGAATTTATTAATAAGGTCGAAGTGTTACTGATGGAATATTTCACCGTGAAGGCTCGAAAGGCGCGAAGAAGAGATGGGGTTTTTTGGTTTGTCCGGGAAGGCCGGACAAACCAAAATCACTTCGCCTTCGGCGAGTGATGGGCAGGAGTTGCCGTTGACAAACAGGTGCCTACGTTCAGGGGGGGCCGGTCATGACCCCCTTAGCGTCCTTTGTGGCTTAGCGGTTCAAGAAGAAACTGTACCACGAAAGGGCACGAAGATGGTCTCTCGTAAAGATCGCGGAGATAATCTATTTCTTTTGGGTTGTCCGAAGAAGGATGGACAAACCAAAATCAGCTCGCTTTGGCGATCTGATGGGCAGGAAGTGCCATTGACAAGCCGGCGTCCTAGGGGCAGGGGTGTTGCGCCCTCTCGGTCCGGAATTCGGGGCACGCGCTGGAGTCTGGAAAGGGAACTGTATTCAGGGTCAAACCCGAAATGACGGCAGGAATTGGCAGGTGATACGCCGTTCCCTGCGGCGGGGTCGCTCATTTTTTCGAGGTCGTCTCCAGGCCCGAGCGCCCTTGAAACTTGAGACCTTGCCGTCCAATTTGCAGGGTAAAACTGCGGCTCCTGCGAGTTGGGGATTGCGATGCTCACCATCAGGCAATAGCGCGCTGGCAACCTATTCCTCGTCGGGTGGAGCAATTTGATCGGAGCCCGCAAGGGATTCCAATGCTTCTGCGTCTGCCAAATCCTTGGTTCTTCCTGATGCCCTCTTGTTGCGAACCAAATCGTCGATCGACGGAATATGCACCTCGAATCCCTCGATGTTCACAGACAGCGACCCCCGATACGCCTCCTCAAACTGAAGTCCGGACGCCGCAGTGATGATGTCGATTCGCCTTGGGGCAACTCCGATCTGAAAGATGGTCCCATCTTTCAGAAGGTCTTCCTTGGTCAGATTGTGCAGCGGGGCGCCGAAACGGCCCAACGCCCGCAAGACGGCATCAACGTTCTCGGGGGACGGCATGACCCAAATATCGATGTCCATGGTGGCCCGGGGATAGCCGTGGGCAGCCATCGCATAGGCACCGACGAGGAGGAATCTAACCTTCTCGTCGGACAAGGCGTGTAACATGTCTCTGTAGTCTTCGTTCAGCATCGTGCTTTGGGCTCAGCGCCGCAATTTCTCGGGTCAGCGGCCAGACGAGACTAATCCGGTCAGCCGGCGTACCGGGAACGAAGTCGTCGTTCCGACGGTCCGAAATCCGGTATATGGCTGTGTGCTTCCTGTTCATGCTCTCAAGATACCATTTTTTTTGAGCGACATCAATTGGATAGTCGCTCCGATCTTCGTCTCCGTGGAACGGCCTTCAGCTGCCGCTCTGTTCGCCCGAGCTTCGCGAGCCATCTGGCACTCTCCTTCGCTATCAATGCCTCAAGGCCGAGTTTCACCAATCGTGTCTTTTCCTTGATGCCGGTCAATTCCGATGCCCTTTCGAGCAGTGTGTCTTCAATGTTCAGGGTCGTTCTCATTGCTGTGTACCTCTCAACTCGATCATATAAATCAGTATGTTTCGATCGTATGCATCAGTCAATGGTATCGAGTTGTTCTCACATAACACTAGGGGGAACACGCCCAGGCTGGACAGATGAAGCAAAGATGTATAGCCTGTGACGCGATTCAGCGGGATTCGTTTGATGGTGAGGAGGCTTTCTTGAACATTGCGATTCTGACAAAGGAGTATCCGCCACACATCTATGGGGGGGCGGGCGCCCATGTGGCGCATCTCACCCGTGAATTGGGGAAGCTGGATGGGGGCGCTCATGAGGTCCAGATCCTCTGCTTCGGGGACCAGGATGAAATTTCGGGAAAGAGGCGCGTCAGGGGGATTCACCCCCGTCTGTCCGTCGAGGTCTACGATGAGCACCACCTTACGCTCGTGGACACGCTCGAAAGGAACGGGGCCATGGTGGGCCTTTTGCAGCGAGCGGACGTGATTCACTGCCACACCTGGTACACGCACCTTGCCGGCTGCCTGCTGCGGGAGATGTTGGGTGCACCCCTTTTGCTCACCACCCATTCCCTGGAGCCGCAGCGACCCTGGAAAAGGGAGCAGCTCGGCACGGCCTATCGTGCTTCCTCCTGGATCGAGAAAATGGCCTACCAGAGCGCGGACGGGGTGATCGCCGTGTCAGCGTCCATGCGGGAAGACGTCCACAGGCTTTATGACGTTCCGATCGAAAAAATCGCCGTCATCTGGAATGGGATTGATGATGACGTTTTCAGGCCCAAAGAGGATCCTGGTGTTCTCCTCTCCTATGGCATCGACCCCACCAGGCCCTACGTGCTCATGGTGACGCGATTGACAAGGCAGAAAGGAATCATTCATTTCCTTGAGGCAGCGAAATCCCTCCAGCCCGGGGTGCAGGTTGTCCTGTGCGCCAGCGCACCCGACACGCAAACCTTCATGGAGGAAGTCTCGGCGAGATTCGAAGAGGTCAAGACACGTCTTCGCAGCGATATCATCTGGGTGAAGGAGACCGTTTCCACGGAGGACCTGGTCGCACTCTACACTCAGGCCTCCTTGTTTGCCTGTCCATCCATCTACGAGCCCTTCGGGATCACCAACCTGGAGGCCATGGCCTGTGAGACACCGGTTGTGGCATCCGCCGTGGGCGGGATTAAGGAGGTGGTGGTCGACGGCGAGACCGGGCGGCTCGTTCCCTTTGAGCCGGCGGGCGCTGAAAACCCCGAGCCCAAGGATCCTCTCGGCTTCGCCCGGAATCTTGCAGATGCCATCAATGATCTGCTCGCATCGCCTTCATCTCTCAAGGCCATGGGCGTTTTGTCCCGCAAGCGGGTGAGGGAACACTTCAGCTGGAGATCCATTGCCAGGCAGACCCTTGATTTCTACCAGAAGGTCAGTAAACAGTGACCAGAAGAAGAAAGTGATCAGTGATCAGTGTTCAGTAAAAGCTTGGAAGAGATCAGGTTCATGTTCATCGAGGCCTGTTGCCCGGCACCGATCCTCTGCCTGCACCTCCGGCACGTTTCTCAACCAAGTCCCAGGATCGTGGCCGCGTTGCCGCCGAGGATGGCCGCCACTTCGCCCTCCGTGAATCTTATGCCCCGAGGCGCGTGGGTAGGCAAGTCCTTTAGCAGCTGGATCCAGTTCCGGGTGGGCTCGATGGTGTTGAAGATCGGGTTGTCCGTGCCGAAGAGGACCTTGTGTGGTCCTGCATAATCGAGGATGTCGCGCAGCTCGCGACAGAAAAGATCGTAGTGGCCGAAGGCATGAAGGTCCCACATGGCCAGGTCGCCAAAAAGGTTGGGCTGGTGGGTCGCAAGGTTTGCCCATGAACGCCAATCTATTGCGCCCATGTGGGCGGCGATGACCTTGAGATCCGGGAAATCCACCGCCAGGTCCGCCAGTAATCGTGGCTCTGCGAATTTACACCGGGAGGGGGGCGGAAGGGGCCCGGTGTGCGTCAAAAGGATTCCATTGCGGTCCGCGAGCACTTCCAAGACTTTATAGGATTCAGGGCTTACCGGATCGTAGCCGTAATCCGGATGGTATTTCAGGCCTCTCACACCGAATTCATCAAAACACCGCCTCAGCATGTCCGGCGCCTCGGATCGTCTCGGGTCGATTCCGGCCAGGGCCATGACCCGCTTGGGGTATCTCCGGGCAACATCCCCGACGATCCGGTTGGCCTTCTGAATCCTTTCGGGCGTCAGTTGAGGAATGCCGGCGTTGTCTACCATACAAATCACCGTCAGATCGATCCCCGCCTCATCCATCAGTCCGATCAGACGTTCACCGGTCGGATCGGCCCAGGTCTCAAGCGCCTTCTTGATGATCGCTTCAGGGGTGATGCGTTTCCCCATGATCCTGGCCGCCCCCATGGCGTACTTGGCCATGTTTGTAGCCATCTCCTCCGTGACCACCGGCATTAAGTGGTAATGCGTATCAATGATCATCCGCGTCTCCTTTTTGGCCTCTAAAATCTGTTGGTGTCGGGCACGCGCTTACTACAGAGCTCCCCCCTTCAGAAGGGGGGCAGGGGGGGATTTGCCTCAACCCAATGAAAATCCCCCTAAATCCCCCTTTTAAAAGGGGGACGTTGAGGAATCGAGCAAAAATCGATTTTGGATAAGAATGAAGTCATAACTCATCTCATGGCTTCGAAAACAGAATCCTTCCTCCGTCGTCTATGCTTACAACGCTCCCGCAGGCCTCAAGGTGTTTGAGGTGGGCGATGGTCTCGCCCAGGGCGAACCACTTCTGGACGGAAGGAAACTGCTCCCAGGAACGCACAGCGATGTCCCAGGAGAGATGGGGGGCCACCTCCCATGCCGTCTTTCCGCCGTTTGCCACGGCATGAAGCGCTTCTTGGAGTCGCTTGGCGTGATGGTCGCGCAGGGCCACGATCCTTTCCCTATGATTGTTCATCAACGATCGATGACCGGGAAGCACCCGTTTCACATCCAAAAGATAGACCTTATCAAGGCTTGCCAGGTATTGCCCGAGTGAATCCTCCATTTCGGGCCATCGCGTAATGTTGGGAGTGATATCAAAGAGGATGTGGTCCCCGGACAGCAGTATCTTCGCCTTTGGCTCGTAGAGGCAAATATGGCCCGGTGAATGGCCGGGTGTTTCAATGGAGGTGAACGAGTAGTCGCCTATCTCGATTCTGTCTCCTTCCCGCAGGGTGCTGAAGTGGAGAGGTCGCGGGGATACGTAACGATAGCCCGGGTGGTTCGCCACGGCCCGCCGAAGCTCTTCCTCCGGAAACCCATGCGAAACGTAAGTCTTGAACATCTGGTCGACTCGCTCCTTTGTCCTCTCCACGTCTGAAGCCGCAACGGAGGCGTCGACGGCCCCAAGATACACCTTGCTGGTTTTGGTCATGAGCTCCCCAACAAGGCCAATGTGGTCCGCATGCAGGTGGGTGATGAAGAAGTCCGTCTGGTTCAGGTCCACATCGAGATCCTTCAGGCCGGAGTGCATCGCATGCTGGCACGCCTCGTGGTTCCACCCCGTATCGACCACAAGAAACCGCTCCTTGCCCTTGATCACGTATGAATTCAGAGATCTGAGAGGACTCTTGGGCAGCGGGATTTCAATTCGGTAAATGTCAGGAAAAATTTGTTCAACCATTTGCATCTCCCCTGAATAAATGACCCCGCAAGCTGCGGGGCATTTATTAGTGATCAGTTATCAGTGTTCAGTAATCAGTAAATGCTTTTCTCTTCTCAGTCCAGTATGACGATTTCGTCCTGGTTGCGCAAGTGCCAAAGCGAACCGGCAAGCCAGTCCGGCCTTTGCCATTGACAGCGAAGGGCCGATTTCCTATACTCCGGCCCTCAAAAATATAAGTTATGCCAATCCAACTGTATGAAAATGCGCTGAAAATGGAGTCGAACTTATGCGTGTGCTGCTTGTGCACCCCTTTTGCCCTTTAGAAGAAATCCCATCACCCCCGTTAGGAATTGGCTACCTGGCTGCGGCCCTTGAGAGGGCCCATGTGGAGGTGAAAGTCCTCGACCTGGTGGTCTTTCCTTACAGCAAGGCGTCGCTCGAAAAACTCCTAATGGCGTTCCAGCCCAATATCATCGGGGCTACCGCTGTGACCATGACCTTCAATGAAGCGATAAGGGTCATAACGGATGCAAAGTCCATCTCTCCCGATATTTTAACCGTCATGGGCGGACCTCACATTTCCTTCTGCGCCGAGGAGACCATGCGCGAATACCCGGCATTGGATCTGGCAGTCATAGGGGAAGGGGATGAGACCGTCGTCGAATTGACTGAGGCCCTGGAAAAAGAAGCTGATTTGAGTCGCATCAGGGGTATCGCCCACCGAGAGGGCTCGCATATCCGTTTTACTGAGGCGCGTCCGCCTTCCATTGATGTCAATACGCTTCCCTTTCCGGCCAGACACCTGCTTCCTCTGTCGAGATACAGGGCCCTGGGGGCCCCGATCACCATGACCACCAGCCGCGGCTGCCCGTTTCAGTGCATCTTTTGCGTGGGGAGAAGAATGGTAGGGGCCAAAGTGCGTTACCGAAGCGTCAGGAGTGTGGTTGACGAGTTTCAATATTTGAGCACGTTGGGGTTTCGACAGATAAACGTCGTGGACGATCTCTTCACCGCGGATAAGAAACACTGTATCGCGATCTGCGATGAAATCATCGCAAGGGACATCAAGGTGAAATGGACTTCGTTTGCCCGAGCTGACACCGTATCGATGGATCTCCTGAAAAAGATGAGACAGGCAGGATGCTATGCGATCGCTTTTGGGTTTGAGTCCTCAAACCCGGATATACTGAAGACCATCAGGAAGGGAATCACCGCAGCGCAGATGACCGAAGCGGTCAGGATGTGCGTGGAAGCCGACATCATTCCCCATGGATCGTTCATTTTGGGTTTGCCTGGCGAAACACCCCAGACCATGAAGGAAACCATCGACTTTGAGCGCTACCTGGACGACATGGGTGCACTGGTCGGCTCCCATTTTCTGGCGCCGTTCCCGGGCACGCGTGTCCGGGAACATAGTGAAGCTTATGGCATAAGGATACTGACAAACGATTGGTCTTGCTACACGGCCAACAGGGCCATCGTCGAGACCCCTTCCGTAACCAAGGAGATGTTCGATGCGCACGCCATGGAATTCGATGCGGGTGTCCTCGAGAAAATAAAGGGAATCGAAGATCATATAAAAGAAAACATCGCCACGGATGAGGAACGAGATCACTATGCCCTCCTTGAGCGCATGAGTTTCTTTTATAGAATGATGATGAACGAAGTGATCGAAAAGCACGGTGTGTGGCGAAATGGTACTGCAAAGGCGTCCACAGACGACGTCATCCGGTCCATGGCCCATCGGGCGGCCGAACCGTCCCAAACCCGGCAGGAGAAGGTCTTTGACCTGTTGAAGTATGCGCTCGACCGGGGGATTCTCGAGTATCACGAAGATCGGGGGCAGACTAGGTGGGAGTGGGTTGAGCAGAGGCGATCGGAGATATGAGACGACGTAGCGATTTATTGGACAAGACAAAAGGGTTTATGGACGAAGAGGAGGGCAACCGCCTCCATGCGCTGGCCCTGCAAGCAAGCAGGCTCGGCCCCTGCCTGGAGATTGGAAGCTACTGTGGAAAGTCCACCCTCTATTTGGGATGGGCGTGCAGAAAAAACCATGCCATCCTGTTTTCGGTCGATCACCACAGGGGATCTGAAGAGCAGCAGCCCGGAGAGCAATACTACGATCCGGATCTGTTCGATTCGGAATCCGGCCGCATCGACACCTTTCGGCCTTTCAGAAGGGCCCTTGAGAAGGCGGGGCTTGAGGATACGGTCGTGCCCCTGGTGTGTCGCTCGGAGATCGCGGCCCGGGCCTGGGCCATGCCGCTAAGCCTTGTCTTCATTGACGGGGGGCACTCCATGGGGGCCGCTTACACAGACTACAATTGTTGGGCAGGCCACATCATCCCGAAAGGCTATCTGGTGATCCACGACATTTTTGAAGACCCTCGGGAGGGAGGTCAGGCTCCCTACTATGTCTATCGGATGGCCGCGGCATCAGGCCTATTCAGAGAATTGAACCGAACCAAGACCTTGGGGGTCCTCCAGAGGCAGGTCTTCGGAGAGATCCCCCCAGACCTTCTACACCGCGCAAAGACCGCCTGATGCGGTTCAACTACTTCGCCTTGAAGAGCCCGGAAGCCGGGGTGAGATCATAGAGACTGTCTGCGGCAAGGAGAACGGCCGCGGCGGTCCATGTGGTCTTCTCTCTGGTGTAGATCTCACCGTCGGGGAAGGTGAGGCCGGTCCAGAAGGCGCCGTCGTCGTACCGTTTGTCCGTCAACCACCCAAAAACCAGCTCGGCCGTATCGAAGTGCTCTATGGCGCAAAGGGAGAGGACCAGCTCAGCCGTTTCGGCCATGGTCACCCAGGGGTTGTCGCACACGCAGAGCACCCCCAGATCAGGCACGATGAAGGTGTTCCAGGACCTTTCGATCCGTTGATGGGCCTCGTTTCCTGTTAAGGCGCCGCAGAGGACAGGATAGTACCAGTCCATGGAAAAATGTGACTTGCTCTGGTCGAAAAGGTGCGGCTTGTGTCTCAGCGCCTCGCCCAATCGCCTCTTTGCCCGCTCCCAATGGGGCCGTTCCTCCCCGAGCATTCGAGCCATGTGGAGGGCGCAGTCGAGACTCATGTATATGGAACTGGACCCGGTCAAGAGGGCTGTTTCGTCCACGCTCCCATCGGCCCGCTTTGCCCAGAGGATCTCCCCGCCAGCGCACTGAAGGCCTACGACATAATCCATTGCCCTGGCCACCGTGTGCCATATTTCCCGCAAGAAGCGTCTATCGCCGGTAGACAGGAAATAGTGGAGCACGCCCACCGCGATGTAGGCGGTCATGTTTGAATCCTTGTAGGCGCCTTGCTGGGGTTTTCGATCCTCATAATAGGACCACCAGCTCCCATCATCCAATTGCGTTTGTGCGGACCAGATATAGGCCGTCTTGGCTTCCTGGTGGCAGCCCCCCACGGTCAGGCCCATGGCACTTTCCACGTGGTCCCAGGGGTCGGTTTTTCCGCCTGCGGACCAGGGGATTTCACCGTCTTCCTTTTGGACGCTCAGGATGAACCGCGTTGTTGCCGCAACGTCTATCTGGGGATATCGGGCACTGGTCGGCGTGATCGCTTTGCACATCTCATTCCTTCCTGCAGTAGATGACGGCGCTTTTTCCAATAACCGGATTCAGCATGGTGTCCAGAAATCGGGTGAAAGAGTTGTGCTTCATCATGTCCCAAACAAGGAATCGGTGATACAGGTTGACCGTGCGGCAATCTTCTCGGGTGGGCCCCAGCAGACATTTGAGCCACCAGTAGGGCGTGTGCAGGCTATGGGCAAAATGGGAGGCCCAGGCCTTGACCCCTGCCGCCTCCAACAGGGCGGTCAACTCCCCTTTCCTGTAAATGCGCACATGCCCGTCGTTGGCATGGTGATAGTCATCGGAGAGGGCCCAACAGATGCGCTCCGGCAGGCATCTGGGCACGCTCACCACCAGATTTCCGCCCTGTTTCAGCACCCGCACCGCCTCGGAAACCGCCGTATGGGGATCGCGGACGTGTTCCAGGACCTCGGAGCAGATCACGAGATCAAAGACATCATCGCCGAAGGGCAGACCATGGATATCCGCCGTAAGCGTGAGCGACTCCCCGCCTCCGCCTTCCCCGAGTTGCTCGATCAGGCGCAGCCGGTCTCGGGCCTCTCTGACGTCATCGAATCGGATGTCAGCCCCAACGGCCACAACGCCTCTGAATCTGGAAGCGGCGCACACGTGGCGTCCGGAGCCGCACCCCACGTCCAGGATCCTGAAGCCCGGCGCTATGGCCAGTCGATCAAAATCAACGGTGATCACGAATGGCCTCTCGGTAAGCCTCGACGGTCTTTTCCGCTGCCCGTTTCCACGTGAAGTGGGCCTGAACTCTCTTGAAGCCCTTTTCGCCCAGGCCATGGGCCAATGGAGGATGATCCAGGAGTCCCACAATGGCCCTGGCAAGCGATTCCTTGCTCGCCGGTGGCACGAGGATCCCCGCGTCCCCCACCACCTCAGGGAGTGCTCCGCCCCTCGAGCTGATCACAGGAACGGCGCAGGCCATGGCCTCGCCTGCAGGCAGGCCGAATCCTTCGTACAGGGAGGGGATGACCGCGATCGATGCCTTGGCATACTGGTTGACCAGCTCCTGGTCCGAAATGCTGCCCGTGAAGGTGACCCGATTCCAAAGCCCCAATCCATTCATGAGGCTTTCGATGTGTCCGTCTTTCCTTGGGCTTCCGACGACGGTGAGGGTCACGTCATGGGTCCGGGAAACCTGGGCCACGGCCTCCAGGAGATAACGGAGTCCCTTAAGCGGTGTGTCGGCACTGTTGGTGACAATGAGATGGTTGCGCATCCGTTGGACGTGGGGAAGTGGACGAAAAAGGTCCGTGTTGACCCCATTTGGGACGATCCGAAAACGGGCCGGAGAGACGCCGAAGGCCTTGCTGATGTCGTCCCTTGCACACTCAGAGACGGTGATGATATGGCTCAGGAATCTTGAAACCCGTTTCTGCATTCCCACAAAGGAGTACCACCGCATGTGCTTCATCTTCTTCCAGAGCGAAGATTCTGATTTGATGGCCAGGTCCCTGTCCACCGTAATGGGGTGATGAATGGTGGCGATGGTGGGCACCATGCGATTGATAGCCAGGAGCCCGTAGGAAAGGCTCTGGTTATCGTGGACCACATCAAAGTTGTGGCATTTGCTCCCCAGGAAGCGATAGGCCCTGAGCCCGAAGGTGAAGGGCTCCGGAAACCCCATGGAGCAGACCCCGATCCATTCGATGAGATTGATGGGGTCGAGAAGCTCCCGAAGGGAAGGGACCCTGAAAAGGTCCTCGGGATTGTAAAGATCGAGGCAGGGAATTTTGTAAACCGTCATGCCATGGTCCAGGAGCGGGTCCGGAGGACCGGTCACCACCTCCACGTGGTGCCCGAGCCCTTTGAGGGCTATGGCCAGGTTCTTGAGGTAGACGCCTTGACCGCCACAATGGGGGTTGCTCCTGTAACTGAGCAGGCAAATTCTTAAAGGCCTTTCCTCATCCCTGTCCATGGAACCCATCCCCCACGCGCTCCGCGTGCTGCCACCTTTCCGATCGTCCTCCCGACCAAGCCAGGTCAACGTCTGCGCATGCTTGTGAGAGCCCAATCACACTCCGGGCGGCCTCCCGAACCGAAGTCATTTAACATACTTTTTCTCCCAACTAATGGCAACGACATAGTGTGCACCCGTTTCATTGACATATGATGCCAAATTTCCTATACTTTCAACCTTACCCAAATTGGAGGCTAATCCACCGGGTGCCCTTCAAATCACGAATCAGGAGGTTAGATCGTGGTGCAAACCTTTGGACCTAAGGAGCTTGTGGAAGATGTCCTTAAACGGGATCTCTGTATCGGATGCGGGGCATGTGTGAACCTCTGTCCCTATTTTAAGAACTACAGGGGCAAGACAGCCATGCTCTTCCCCTGCACCCTGAGCCAAGGCCGGTGCTATGGAACATGTCCCAAGGCGGAGATGGACCTGGACGAGCTCTCTCAGGCACACTTCGGTCGACCCTACGAGGGGACTCCCCTGGGCAGCTACCGTGAAGTGATGATCGCACGCGCGGGAGCGGCCATGCGGAAGGGCGACTTCCAGGCGGGCGGTGCCGTTTCGTCGCTCATGGCCTTTGCACTCAAGACGGGTGAAATCGATGCCGCCGTGCTCACGGACCGGGAAGGGTTGGTCCCCGTGCCGCGCCTGGTGACCAATCCCCAGGAAGTGGTCAAATATTCCCTTTCAAAGTACATGGCCGCTCCAACGCTCGCCGCGCTGAACCAGGGGGTCCGTGATGGATTTACCCGCATGGGAGTGGTTGGGACGCCTTGCCAGGTGATGGCGGTGGCCAAGATGCGCAGCAACCCCCTCAAAAAGGAGGACTTCGTGGATCCGGTGGCCCTTGTGGTCGGCCTTTTTTGCACATGGGCGCTTGACACCCGGGCGCTCATGACCTTCCTTTCCGAGCGGATCGACGTGGCCCGGATACGAAAGATGGACATTCCGCCCCCCCCGGCGGAGGTCTTTATCGTCGAAACAGAGAGCGAGAGGCTCGAAATCCCCCTGGGTGAGATTCGACCGCTGGTCCCCAAGACCTGTCTGATCTGCCCGGACATGACCTCCGAGTGGGCGGACATTTCAGTGGGGGTTCTTGAAGGGAATCCTGACTGGAACACGCTGGTGGTTCGAACGGAGAAGGGAAAAGATCTGGTTCAGCGGGCATCTCAGGAAGGTTATCTGGAACTGAGTCAGATGCCGGCCGTAAACCTGGATCACCTGTGTTTTGCGGCGGGAAACAAAAAGAAGCGGTCACTGACAAGGGCCAGGGAAGAAGGTCTCCTCAACTGCACGGAAGACGGGAAACGGGCTGCGTTGCGGGTCCCCGAAGCAGTGGTTCGTGAGATCATCGGATAAATGAGGGAGGCGATATGTCTTATCTAGTGGAAGGACGGAAAGGAGAGCGGCGTCTGTTTATGGGCAACGAGGCGATCGCTCGGGGGGCGCTTGAGGCCGGCGTGAACGTCGCGGCCGGTTACCCTGGGACACCCTCTTCGGAGATCATTGAAAACCTGGCCAAGGTGACAAAGGAGAGGAATCTCTACGTGGAATGGTCGGTCAATGAGAAGGTAGCCATGGAAGTTTCCGCGGCGGCCTCCTTTGCCGGACTGCGGACACTTTGTGTGATGAAACAAAACGGTGTGAACGTGGCCTCCGATTTTCTTTTGCACCTGGCAGGTACGGGGACCAGAGGGGGAATGGTCCTCATCCCGTGCGATGACCCAGGCGCACTTTCCAGCGCCAACGAGGGCGAGTCCCGTCACTTCGCGAGGCTCGTGGAAATCCCGCTCCTGGAACCCGGTGACTTCCAGGAGGCCAAGGACATGGTGAAATGGGCCTTTGAGCTCTCAGAGGAGATTCGGAATGTGGTGATGGTCCGCAGTGTGACCCGCCTCTCCCACGCAAGCGGCAACGTGATCCTGGGAGACCTTCCTGAGACCAAGCCGCATGCCTTCTTCAAATGTGATGGTTCTCTCCTGGATGCCATGGGAGGACCCGTCGTCAGTCTGCCGGTGGGTTACAGGCACGGACTTCAGCAGGAAAAGCTGAAAACGGCCATCGCGCGCTTCGAAGAATCTCCCTTCAACACCTACACGGGACCGGAGGCCCCTGAGGTCCTCCTCATTACCAGCAGCGCCTGCAATCTTTACAGCCGGGAGGCCATACGGTTATTGGGCGTCGAGGACCGCGTCGGCCTCTTGAAGCTGGGGACCACGTGGCCCCTTCCGCCGAAACTGATGGAAAAGTACCTGGGGCTCACCAAGTAAGATCCTCATCGTGGAGGAGGTGATCCCGTTCCTGGAGGAAAATGTGAAGATCCTTGCGGCGGAGATGGCCCCCAGAATCGGGATCAAGACCTTCTTCGGTAAGCGGGAGGGGACCATTCCTTCGACGGGTGAGCTCAATCCGGACCTGGTGATCGATGCGCTTGCCAAGGTGTTGGGCCTCTCCTATCAAGCCACCCCGGACACCTACTTAAAGCAGGCACAGGAACTGGCGTTTTCCGGTGCGCCCAATCGTGATATGACCTTCTGTCCCGGCTGCCCCCACCGCGCCTCCTTCTGGACCATCCACAATGTCCTGGAGATGGACAACCGCAAGGGCTTCGTGTGCGGGGATATCGGGTGCTACTCCATGGCGCTTCTGCCTACAGGGTTTAACACCGTGAAGCTCCATCATGCCATGGGATCGGGCACGGGGGTCGCCAGCGGCTTCGGGAAGCTGGGGATGTTCGGAATGGATCAGCCGGTCGTGGCCGCGTGCGGGGATTCGACCTTTTTCCACGCCGTGCTGCCGGCGCTGGTCAATGCCATCCACAACCAGTCGGATATCACCCTCGTGGTCCTGGACAATAGCGGTACGGCCATGACGGGATTCCAACCTCATCCCGGCCTTCGGGTGGACGCATCCGGTAACGAAGTCCCTGCCATCGATGTGGCGCGCGTCTGCGAGTCCATGGGGGCGACGGTGCGGACGTGCAACCCCTTTGATCTGGAAGAGACCCAGCGGACCTTTGTGGAACTGCTCGAAAAGAAGGACGGCGTGAAGGTCCTGGTCCTCAGAAAGGCCTGCGCCCTCAGTCCCGAGCGAAAGGCCAGGAAGGATTTCCAGGTCTCGGTGGACGAGGCCGTGTGTCTCGGCGAGAACTGCGGCTGCAACCGGCTTTGTACACGCATTTTCAGGTGTCCGGGACTCATCTGGGACAAGGAAAGAGGTACGGCCAAGATTGATGAAGTTATTTGCGCGGGTTGCGGGGTCTGCGCGGACATCTGTCCTTCGGGGGCCATTCGGCGAAAGGAGGCGGCATAGGTCATGGGAAAGGCGGTGCGATTATCCTCGGATCCATTTAATTTAATTATCACCGGGGTGGGCGGTCAGGGCAATGTCCTGGCATCCAGGGTGGTGGGCAACATGCTGATGGGACAGGACCTCTATGTGACCATCGGGGAGACCTTCGGTGCATCCCAGCGGGGCGGCTCCGTGATGAGCCATCTGCGCATCTCCGGCGATTCAAATTTTTCTCCCCAGATTCCCAAGGGGAAGGCCCATATCGTCGTCGCCCTTGAACCGACCGAGGCCCTTCGGGTCCTGAGGGACTACGGCAATCCTGACGTCAAGGTCATCTGTAACATGCGTCCCATCCATGCCGTCGGCGTTATTTCAGGCGAAACGGAATATCCCTCCCATGATGATCTGAAGAAGTGGATCCAAAAACTTTCCACGAAGGCCTGGTTCGTCAACGCCACGGACGAGGCCATGAAGCTGGGGAACCCCATTTTCGGGAACATCATGCTGGTGGGAGCCCTTGCGGCAACGGGAATGCTCCCGCTGGATCGCGAAGGTTTCGAAAAGGTCATATCGAGGATCATGCCGGCGACCAAGGTGGAGATCAATCTGACGGCCTTTGATCAGGGGATGGGGATGATCAACGGCCGTGGTTGATCCGCGCCCTTTGTGAAAAGCGAGTGATCAGTGGAAAGTGAGCAGTGAAAGGCGTTTACTGATCACTGGTAACTGGTAACTGATCACTCGATTCCTGGGGTTCAGGTAAATCATGGGGCAAGCCAGTGACTTGAATCGGGTGCTCGCCGAAGCGGAAAGGGAGCTTGCCGATCTGGATGAGAGACGGGCTGCCGTCTTGCAGCGGATCGAGCGGCTGAAACGGCAAAGCGCGCCCGGCACCGCCATATCCTCCGCGCTCTCGCTTGACCGTGGTCCTGCGGTCACCAACCACTCTACGCAGGAAGAGAAGGTCCGCCTCTTTCGCGCCCTTTTCAGGGGCAGAGCGGATGTCTACCCGAGGCGATTTGAAAGCACCAAGACGGGCAAGTCCGGCTACCAGCCTGCGTGTCGAAACCAGTGGATCCGGCCCCTTTGCAGAAAGCCCAAAGTCAAATGCGGTGAATGTCTCGAACCGCGAATTTCTGCCGATCACCGACGAGGTGATCCGAAACCATCTGCTAGGGGCGGACCCCGAGGCCCGATCTTCGCGCGATTTCACCATCGGCGTCTACCCCATCCTGCCAGACGAAACTTGCTTTTTCCTTGCGGCCGATTTTGACGGAGACAATTGGGTCCGAGATGCCGAAGCGTTCCTTCAGGCGTGCGGATCCCATCACATCCCTGCGGTACTCGAACGATCGCGCTCCGGCAGTGGCGGACATGTCTGGATCTTCTTTTCTTCTTCCGTGCCGGTGGGCCTCGCCCGACAAATGGGCGCCTTTCTCATCACGGAGACCATGGATCGCCGGCCGGAGATGGGTTTTGACGCCTACGACCGTTTCTTTCCCAATCAGGACACGATCCCGAAAGGGGGATTTGGCGGGCTGATCGCCCTTCCTCTGCAGAAGCGGCCGCGAGAGAACGGCAACAGCGTCTTTCTTGACGGGAACCTTGAGCCCTATGCGGACCAGTGGGCCTTCCTCTCATCGCTTCGCCGCATGACCGGTGCCGAGGTGGAGGCAGTCGTGTCAGAGGCCCATCGCCGGGGCCGTGTTATGGGCGTGCGGACCGTCGTGACCGATGAGGAGGACGATGAACCCTGGGCCGGACCGCCATCGAGGCGAAGGGAGATCCCCATACCCGGGCCCCTGCCCGAAAAGGTGACCATGGTCCTTGGAAATCAGATCTTTATCCCCAAGGATGTGCTCACGCCCGCCTTGAAAAGTCGGCTCATGGCCCTGGCCGCCTTTCAAAATCCGGAGTTTTTTAAGGCACAGGCCATGCGCCTTCCCACCTTTCAGATCCCGCGCATCATCAGTTGCTCCGAGGACTTCCCGAAACACCTGGGTATTCCGCGCGGCTGCCTGGAAGACGTCCAGACGCTCCTTCGTGCCCTCAAAATCGAACCGGGCCTGGTGGATGAACGGTTTTGCGGCGTTCCCATCGATGTGCGATTTCATGGTGCGCTGAGGCCCGACCAGCAACCGGCGCTCCAGGCCATGGTGGCCCATGAGACCGGGGTGCTCGCCGCCACCACGGCCTTCGGGAAGACGGTGGTTGCCGCCTGCCTGATCGCGGCACGCAGGGTGAACACCCTCGTGCTCGTCCACCGAAGACAATTGATGGATCAGTGGATGGATCGTTTGCGGACCTTCCTGGCGCTTGAGCCTGACCAGATCGGGCAGATCGGTGGCGGGAAACGAAGACAAACCGGCATCGTTGATGTTGCGATCATTCAGAGTCTCGTGCGGAAAGGGGTGGTGGATGACGTGGTTGGCGGGTACGGACACCTCGTTGTGGATGAATGCCACCACATCACGGCAAGAAGCTTCGAGATGGTGGCAAGACAGTGCAAGGCCAGGTATGTGACCGGACTTTCCGCCACGGTGACGAGAAAGGATGGCCACCACCCGATCATCTTCATGCAGTGCGGGCCGGTCCGATACCGCGTTCACGAACGGGAGCAGGCCGCCCTGAGGCCGTTTAGTCACCGGGTGGTCCTTCGAAAGACCCCATTCCGGCTCTCCGAGCCCGATGGAGGCAGAGGGGAATGGACCATTCAGGAAATTTACGGCGCGTTGCTGGCCGATGGCGCCCGAAACACCATGATCGTTCAGGACGTGATCTCGGTCCTTTCGGAGGGCCGGTCTCCCGTCATTCTCACCGAGCGGAAAGAGCACCTCGCGCTCCTTGCCGATGCGCTCTCCCCGCTGGTGAAGCACCTCTTTGTCCTGAGCGGCGGGATGGGCCAGAAGGCGAGAAAAGGGGTCGTCGAGGGGCTGTCCCAAATCCCGGAGGGCAAAGAGCGGATCATCCTCTCAACAGGGCGATACCTGGGGGAGGGCTTTGATGATGCCCGGCTGGATACGCTGTTTTTGGCCCTCCCCGTTTCGTGGCGCGGGGTGCTGGCCCAGTACGCGGGGAGACTCCATCGACTGCATGAGATGAAGAAGGAGGTCTTGATATACGACTACGCCGATCTGCATGTGCCGGTCCTTGCCAGGATGTTCGACCGACGTCGAAAGGGCTACCAGGCCATCGGTTATGCGCTTGATGGCCGGCTTCCTGGTTGACCTCAAATGAATTCGTCTAGTCCACTCTCCGTTCTAATTGTTATTGTTCATGCCGTCAGATGATCTACCTGATGAAAACACTATTTTGTTTTATCTAAACTGAGGGACTATCACCCATGAAAGCAGCAACGTTGATTGCGGAGCTGGCCTCAAAGGGAAACATGAGGGACGTAAAGGGGATGCCCGAGGAACTCAAACGTCTTTTCGTCACCGCCCTTGAGATTCCTTCGTCCAGACATATTCAGATCCAGGCCGCGTTTCAACGTTATGTGGACAACTCGGTGTCCAAGACGGTAAAATTGCCGGTGGAGGCCACGGCAAAGGATGTTGCCGACGCGTATTGGCAGGCCTGGCGACTTGGCCTCAAGGGGATCACCATTTATCGTTACGGCAGCAAGTCCTCGCAGGTGCTTGAACTTGGACTGGGGGAAGAGGCCCATCATTACGATCACGCCTCGAAATGCGACCCAGAGGAATGCAAGGTGTGACATGGAAAATCAGCAGTGCGTCAAGAAGATCATCGGGGTTTTGAGCAAGGAATACCCCGATGCGAGAACCGCCCTCCACTTTGCCAACCCGCTCGAACTGCTCGTTGCGACTGTCCTCTCGGCCCAATGCACGGATGAGCGGGTCAACAAGGTCACCGATGCGCTGTTCAAGAAATACCGCACGGCGCAGGACTATGCCGAGGCAGACCTGGAGGCGTTGGAAGCGGACATCCGGCCCACCGGCTTTTACCGCAACAAGGCCAAGGCGATCAAAGGGTTTTGCACGGACCTTGTCAAGCGGTTTGGCGGGCAGGTCCCGTCAAACCTGGATGACTTGGTATCGCTGCCGGGGGTGGGGAGAAAGACCGCCAACCTTGTCCTGGGAGAGGCATTCGGGATACCCGGTGTCGTGGTGGATACCCATGTCCTGCGGCTGGCCGGCCGCATCGGCCTGACGGATCAGACGGATCCCGTGAAGGTGGAAGCGGATCTTATGAAGGTCGTTCCCAAGGCACAGTGGACCCATTTTTCGAACCTTCTCATCCTGCACGGCCGTGCGGTCTGCACCGCCCGAAACCCGCGCCACGAGAAATGCGGGATCGTGGACCTCTGTGACGAAGGCGGCCGCTGGAAGGCAGAACACTGACCGGGTGCCGAGAAAAAACAGGAAGCGTATCACTCGTAAGGCGTTTTTCCCTTGTGACACGTGCAGCCCTCTTCTCCGCAGATATCGCAGACATAGGTCTCAGCGGGTGGGTCGTCCGGCTTGCTTCCGTGAGTGGAAAGGGGCTTGCGGGTTGTCTTGGAAACCCAGAACGCCAGGGCGGCGATCATGGCTGCAAAAAGGATCAGGTACCACATGGATATCCCCCGGCAGAGAAATGGTTTTCTCTTATGATTTCTGAAAAGGAACCCGGCACGAAGAGCCCCTGTTCTAAGGAGGCCGTTGGCTCCGGGCCAGTGTGGGATTTGTTACAGGGAGTGGATCGAAAATGCAAGCCAAAACGGACCGATGTCCGTTTTCTTGAGTGTTCAACGGCGGTCGCAGGAAATCGACTGATCGGTCGTGGGTGATTCGATTTGGGGGTCTTTTCTTAAGCCGAGCCCTGCCCAGCCAGTCAGGCCATACGGTCTATACAAGGACAAGTCGGCTCTTTTCCACTACAGGAAGGACCTCTCTCACCTGATTCATACCGCGGCCCGGGACGACGGCCCATCCATGGTCCTTCGGGTGGTCCGCAATCTGGTCCCCGGTTTTCAAACGCCTTACAGCCGTGCGGCCACCCGCTTTTTGTCCTTGAAATGGAGAGGTGGGTCGGCTAATTTTACACTTTGCTATCTGGAACGCCATATAAAAGGGAGTGCTTCATTGAAAATCGCTGTGAGTGGAAAGGGGGGGGTGGGAAAAACCACATTTGCCTCCTTTTTGATCAGGGCCCTTGCCGATTCGGGCAAACGCGTCCTGGCCATTGATGCGGACCCTGACGCCAATCTCGCCATGGCCCTCGGCATCGGGGATGCTGAAACCATTGTCCCCATTTGCCAGATGAAAGAGCTCATCGAGGAGAGGACCGGCGCAAAGATCGGCAGCATGGGGTCCTATTTCAAGTTGAATCCCGAGGTGGATGACCTCCCTGAACGACTCTCCTATGATCTGGATGGCATCAAGCTCATGGTCATGGGCGGCGTCAAAAAGGGTGGCTCCGGCTGCGTATGCCCTGAAAGCACCCTGCTCAAGAGTCTTCTCAGGCATATCGTCTTGAGGCGGGATGAGGCGGTTGTCCTGGACATGGAGGCAGGGCTTGAGCACCTGGGCCGGGGGACGGCGGCGGGCGTGGACTGGCTGGTGGTGGTGGTGGAGCCCGGGAGAAGGTCCATTGAAACGGCGCATCAGATCCGGAAGTTGGCCGGGGATATCGGGGTGAAGGATCTGCTGTTCGTGGGGAATAAGATCCGTTCTGAGCAGGACAAGGCGTTTCTTCTGGAGCAGATGGCGGATTTCGAATTCATCGGGTTCATCCCCTTCAGGGACGAAATCATGGCGGCCGACCTCGGCGGCAGTGCCCCCTATGAGAAGGACCTGGAGACCCTGGCCCTGGTCAAATCCATGATGAAACGGTTGGAGAAGGACCAATAGCGAGCGAACACAGATGGCTCACCGGTTGAATTTGAGAAGGAATGTTTTTGAATGAACCCCGACTGAGGAGGAGGGCATATGTCAAATCGAGTGTTTAACTTCAACCCGGGCCCGGCAGCGCTCCCCCTGCAGGTGCTCGAGACAATCAAGGCGGAAATGCTGGATTACAGGGGAACCGGCATGTCGGTTCTCGAGATGAGCCATCGGGCAAAGCCTTTCGAGTCCATTGTCAATGAGGCGGTCGCACGGACCAAACGGTTGCTCAACCTGGGCGACGATTTCCACGTGGTCTTCATCCAGGGGGGGGCCAGTCTGCAGTTCTCCATGATTCCCATGAACCTGGGTGTAGAAGGAAAGCCCCTCGACTATGTCAACACTGGCACCTGGTCCGCAAAGGCCATCAAAGAGGCAAAGGCGCTCGGCAAGAGCGTCCGGGTGGTCGCCTCCTCGGAGGATGAAAATTTCTGCTATATCCCGAAAGGGATCAAGGTGAACCCGGATGGCGCTTATCTCCATCTGACGTCCAACAACACCATCAAGGGCACGCAGTATCATGCGTTTCCTGAGACAAAGTCCGTGCCGCTTGTGAGCGACATGTCCTCGGACATCATGAGTCGTCCCTTCGATGCCAGACCATTCGGCCTGATTTACGCCGGCGCGCAGAAAAACATCGGACCGTCGGGCAGCGCCATGGTGATCATCCGAAAGGACATGATGGAAAGGGTGCCGGAGAACCTCCCCGCCATGTTGAAGTACACCTCCTTCGTAAAGGACAATTCCCTCTACAACACCCCTTCCTGTTTCGTGATCTATGTGATCGGTCTGGTGCTTCAGTGGATCGAGGAGACCATTGGGGGTCTCGATAAAATGGCAGGGATCAACCGGGAAAAGGCGGACCTGCTTTACGGCATCATTGACCGGGGCGGCTTTTATAGGGGCACGGCAAAGAAAGACAGTCGATCGCTCATGAACGTCACCTTCCGGCTTCCGAGTGAGGAACTCGAGGCCAGGTTTGTCTCAGAGGCTCAGAAAGAAGGTCTTTCCGGACTCAAGGGACATCGTTCCGTGGGCGGGTGCAGGGCATCGATCTATAATGCCGTAGGGATGGATGCCGTGAAGGCCCTCGCGGATTTCATGGTCGCGTTCGAAAAAAAGGCGGGGTAAGGGGGGGAGGTCCACGACATTGCGGCGGACGAGGATCGTTGAAGTTCTGGCCTCTGAAAAGATCGGGGCCCGATTCACGGTCATGGGATGGGTCCGGACCAGACGGGACTCAAAGGGCGGGTTTTCATTTATCGAACTGAACGACGGCTCCTGTCTGAGGGGCCTTCAGGTGATTGCCGACCAGACGCTTCCCAACTACGAGGAAGACGTGCTCCGCCTCCAGACGGGATGCGCCGTCCGGGCCGAGGGGATCCTCGCCCCGTCTCCGGCCAAGGGCCAGAGCGTCGAGCTGAAGGCTGAGGAAATCAAAGTCCTTGGTTGGGCCGATCCGGAGGACTACCCCCTTCAGAAAAAAAGACACTCCTTTGAGTTTTTGAGAACCATCGCCCACCTGCGACCCAGGACCAACACCTTTGGTGCCGTGGCCCGGGTCAGGAACGTGCTCAGCCGCGCCATACACAACTTTTTTCAGGAGCGGGGTTTCATTTACCTCCACACCCCCATCATCAGTGGCAGTGACTGTGAGGGCGCAGGCGAGATGTTCCGGGTGACCACCCTGGATCTCAGGGGCGTGCCCTTGAAAGATGGGAAGGTGGATTTCGCTCAGGACTTTTTTGGCGGCCCGGCGAATCTGACCGTCAGCGGCCAGCTTGAGGCCGAGATCTATGCCCTGGCCATGGGCGATGTGTACACCTTCGGCCCCACCTTCAGGGCGGAAAACTCCAACACATCGCGCCATCTGGCCGAGTTCTGGATGGTTGAGCCGGAGATGGCCTTCTGCGACCTGGAAGGGGACCGTGACCTGGCCGTTGAATTTTTGAGATATCTCTTCACGAATGTCCTGGAGCAGTGCCGGGAAGACCTGGAGTTCTTCAACCGGTTTATAGATCCTTCCGTGATCGGGACCCTTGAAACCCTCGCATCCGAAGCATTCGAATTCCTGACCTACACGGAGGCCATAGACATCCTCCGCCGCGCCGAACAAACATTCGAATTCCCCGTTGCCTGGGGGTCGGACCTTCAGTCGGAGCACGAGCGGTACCTTTGCGAGAAGGTCTTCAAGAAGCCGGTGGTCGTGACCGACTACCCGAAACAGATCAAAGCTTTCTACATGAAGGTCAACCCGGACGGAAAGACCGTTCGAGCCATGGACGTCCTGGTTCCCAAAATCGGCGAGATCATCGGCGGCAGCCAGCGGGAAGACGACTTTGACACCCTCTTGTCCAGGATCAAAGAAACAGCGCTCAACCCCGAGGACTACTGGTGGTACCTGGAGCTCAGGAAGTTCGGGTCGGTCCCCCACGCGGGCTTTGGCCTAGGCTTTGAGCGCCTTGTCCAGTTTGTCACGGGGCTTCCAAACATCCGCGACGTGATCCCTTTTCCCCGTACGCCCGGGAACGCCAGTTTCTAAGAATACAGAGTGATCAGTTATCAGTGAGCAGTGATCAGTAAAATCGGGGAAAGGCCAGTAGTTGGTGCCTAATAATCAGTAACTGCTTTTCACTGCTCAATGATCACTCATTTTTCGTTGGGAGCGTTCCGAAGGCCCTCAACAAATGGCGTTGCTGTTCCGGAGAAGACATCCCCCCTACGACCCACAATGGATGCGAATCGCTCAATTCAGGAAAAAAATGGGGAGCAGGGCTACCCCTGCTCCCTGAAAGCAACCGACGAATGTCCACTACAAAGCAGGCATTGGTGTTCTTTCCACAAGGATGGTTATTTGGCGGAAATTGTGTTCAACTTCCAATACAGTGCTGAAGTGTCGCTCCTGTTTTGGTAAAACGTGAGCGTTACTACGTAATGCGTCCCGTAAAAGGTGATATCCGGAATCGTGATGGTACCGGCGTTGTTGACGGTGACGTTTTCGACCGTGGAATCGGTATCAGGCGAAATACCGACTGCGGTCAACGGCAGCCTCCAGTAAAGGCCTGCCGGGTCGTTCGGATTGGCCCATGGGGTGAGCGTCCCTTGATAGGTCGTCCCGGCGAATTGCACCCTCCAAAGGTTGATACTGATATCCGGGTCCAGGGTCGCCGCCGTATCCAGGGCGCCGTAAACGATGATTTTTTCCTGATCCACGAAGTTCCAGCCCGCCTCGAGGATGTCGATGTCCGTGGCCCAGGCGGGGAGTGGCTCCACACGGATCATGGTCACGGTCCGGGAGGAGAAACCGGCATTGTGGTCCCAATCGTTGTCGTAAGGCCAAATGACGTTTTGATTCAATGAATTAGATGATTGATCCGGCGGTGAAGGGACCTTCTGCGGCGGGACCACCCGGAAGGGCCCCTCTCCGTCCAGCTTGTTCTGGGCATTGAGGATGCCGGGGTCCAAAGGGCCGCCCTCACGGGTGAGGGCAAGGATCATCTTCAATGTATCCGGGATCAGATCGCCGTTGCTTCGTCCGGCGTTCGAAGGTGCGCTGTATTTGGCCCAGCCATCCGCATTCTTTGCGATGTCAGCCTGTTCGTTATAATAATAAACAACATCCTGTGGTTCCACCGGATAAGGGCCCTTCACGTGATAAAGATTCGGGTTTGGGTCCGGGTCCATGGGATGATAGGTGGCGAAACCATCGGGCGCATAGACCGTAATCCCCGTTGCAGCGCTCGATACGCCGGCATCTGCCAGGAGATCCTCCATGGGAACCCCAGAATAGGTCAGATACTCGTCATTGTTTCGGCTCGCATTCATCAGGAGAAACTGGCTGTGCTGGGGCAAGGATTCCAGCTCGCTTTTGGTGTATATCCTGTGAGGCGGCGGCATTTTGGTGGGGTCGTCGCTGGCGTTTCCGGGATAGCGGTTGGCATTGATTTCCGCCAGGTTGCTGAAACCGTCTCCGTCGCTGTCCGTCCCTTGAATGGCCTGAAGGGCGGCCTGGCTCCTCCCGTTAGTGAAATAGGCGAAACCGTAGCTGTTCAGGGTGTCACCAATGTTTCCACTTGCGTCATAACCATATTTGTAATGACACCACTGGCAGCTCCCCAGGGAAACCGTCTTGTTCTGGCTGTTCACATAAGAACCGCCTGTGTGGCAAGTGGCACAGTGATCGAGCTTGGTTCCGGCCTTTTGCGGATAGACGGCCAGAAACTTGGGGGAATCCAGTTCCCCTTCATGTTGGTAGGCGGCAAAGCCCACGGTTGATAATCCGAGCACAAGAAGCAAGCATAAACCCGAAACCCATGTCCTACGCATTTTCATTCCTCCCTTTTTAACGTTTAAAGAAACGTATCCTTACTAGAAGCCGAACTGGAAGCGGCCGGTCAGCACGTCCTCCCGTTCAGCGTAAATCAGTTCCCCGTTCAGCGGATCGCGGTCAATGATCAGAGGCTTGTCAAAATCCGTCCTTGTGGCATCGATGATGATTCGTGCCGATGGATTCAGGAACCAATTGAGGGCGATCGTGTAGGCCTTTGCCTTTCGAACCGAATTGCCTTCTATAATCAAGTCGTCATAAACCGCGGGTTCCGCGCTGAAATGGTCATAACGCATAGCCAGGCCCAATGCACCCCATCCGCCTTGTAAGAAATTGTGTCGCGGTTCAACGGGTTGAAAGACCCCATTCTTGAATCTTGGGTGCTCTCCGGTCAGCATCCATAGAAACGCTGCGTAGTAGTCTTCCATGTCGGTGCTGAAGGAGCCTGCGCTTGTGGCG
The DNA here is from genome assembly GCA_963830155.1 of uncultured delta proteobacterium. GTDB lineage: Bacteria > Desulfobacterota > DSM-4660 > Desulfatiglandales > Desulfatiglandaceae > CAWHLE01. Next base: position 158,945 of record CAWHLE010000012.1, read on the forward strand.
ATGTCCGTGAACTCCAGCTTGACGTATTCGGCTTCGAGGGCCAGGGGGCCGAAATCCCAGCCCAGCTCGAGACCGTATCGCCTCCTATCACCGGCGTTACGTATGACATTGAACTTGGCGCCCGAGGACACCTCAAAGAACGTGGTAAGCCCGGTGGTCTTGACCTGGACCTGGACGTTGTTCCGGTCGATGTCGCAGTAGGTGAAGGATCCGCCAAACTGGAGATCCTGAAGAAGATCAAATCCGGATGTTTTGAACGGCGCCAGGACCAGCCTTCCGGCGAACTCAGGCGAATCCTGGTCCCCGCCGCTGGCGTCATCGAGCCCATCGCCATTGAACAGGCCAACTCCATAGTTGATGCGGTCCTGAAAAAGGGACCCATGGGCCATCAGTCCAACGTCACGCTGAGGGGTCAGGTAATACCCCATGGACCGCTCAGCGAAAAACAGGTTTTTGTCTTTCGTGACCTGCTCCAGCCCGAAGGGCTCCTTACCCTGCCCGAGCCTCAAGGCGGTCCAGGGGACGAACCGCGCATCGACGTAGGCATCGAGCAGGTTTCGGCTCCCTGAGCCCTGGAATTCGTATTCGAACTTAAAGTCGAAATACTTGTACATAGTACCGCCCACCAACAGGCGTGCTCTGCGTATGTCAAACCGGTTTTTGTTAGGGTCGCTGCCGTCGTAATTGTAATACCGGTAGTCGGTCTGAAGTAATCCGCCCAGACGGAGGGAGAAGATGTCCGGATCCTTCGTGCTCAGTAGAAATCCTTGGTCGTAAGAGATCCGAAGGGGCGTGCCTTCTGGTTCAGCGGCGGCGGCTGCGGTGGCACCTGGACTTGCGCCGGCGGTCTTGGACTGCAGGGCCTGTTCCTTTTCAGCCAGGTCCTTCTCCCGTTTAAGCAAGTCATTTTTCTCTTTTTCGAGTTCCTTTTCCTTCAAATTTAGCTCAGCCTTCTCCTTCTCCAGGGCTTGCCTGACCGTCTTGACCTCTTCGGGTGTCATCACGGCTTTAGTGGAAAGGATTTGCAGGAGCTGTTCCATGGCCGATGGCTCGGCACTGGCTGTCCTGCTCAAGGACAGCGAGCAGAAAGCCAAACACAGTGTCATCCACAAGAAAGCAGAAGAGGGAATTTTCAGAGACATGAAAACGAAAAACCTCGAAACAGGAAAACAAAGCGCAGTGTTCCCGATGAACCCATGGAAGAATTTCGGTTCGAAATGGTTTGTATATGTCATTTTAGATATAATATGTCAAGCATTTTGGCCTAAAAGTTTCATATGGGAAAATAATAACGTAAAACAACATTACTTTCATCCCTTGACGGGACTGAGCACATGGCCTATCGGATGGGCCTTGAATCAGGCTGAAGGAGAGACCGGGAAATGCGAATCCTGAGAACGAGCTGTGCGGACGGGGCAAGGGGCGCCAGAGGCGTGGTGGTGGTGATCGATGTGTTCAGGGCCTTTTCCTGCGCGCCCCTGTTTTTTCATTATGGCACCGCCAAGGTGATCCTGGAGGCTGACCCGGAAAAGGCCAAGGCCCTCAAGCGGGTGAATCCCGGGTTTGTGCTGGTGGGAGAGGTCGATGGGGTGCCCCTTGACACTGCAGATTTCGGGAATTCTCCCACCGAAATCATCAAGGCAGGCCGAGAGGCATTCCAAGACAAGACGATCGTCCATCGCACGACTGCGGGTGTGACAGGCGTTGCGGCAGCCTTTGAAACGGCCCAGGAAATCCTGCTCGGGAGCTTTGTCCTTGCAAGGGCTGTGGCCAGCTACATCAAGGAAAAGGGACCGGAGCTGGTAACCCTGGTTGCCATGGGGGAGCGGGCGCTGCACCCTTCTCCCGAGGATGAGGTCTGCGCCGATTACCTGACGCACTTGCTGACGGGGAATCCCTACGACCCGGTTGGGGCCTTACGCGCCGTCGTCTTCCAGCCGACGGCCCAGAGGTTCATTCAAGGGATCAAACCCTATCTGCCGCGGGAAGACCCGATTTTCTGCCTCCAGCGGGACCTCTTCGACATGGTGCTGAGCGTGCGGAGGGAAGGGGATCGGCTCTTTGTCAGGCGGATTGAGAGAACGCCATTGAAATGAAGCCCAATGCCTGTTATGGTTGCATCGTTTTTGGCCCGAAGCCGCGGATCAACCCGATTTCGATGAGGCGCCGGCATGACGGGAAAGGAACACGATCTCGACCCTGCGCGGTTGCGCGAACGGATCAGGTCCGGCAAGTTTGCCTCGCCTACCACGGGTATTGCGAAGGGATATGTCCAGGCAAACCTGGTGATGCTCCCGCAGGCGTGGGCCTTTCATTTCCTCCTATTCTGCAGCCGTAATCCCAAACCCTGCCCCATACTCGATGTGCTCGAACCCGGGGAAACGGCGCCCCATATCGCACCGGGCGCAGACCTCCGGACCGACCTCCCCCTTTATCGGGTCTATGAAGGGGGGAAGCTCAAGGCTGAAGTGAGAGACGTGACGGACCGCTTCCGCCCGGATATGGTGAGCTTTCTTCTCGGGTGTAGTTTCTCTTTTGAAAACGCCATGCTGGCCGCCGGCCTTCCCATCCGGAACCTTGAAGAGGAGAAAAACGTATCTATGTACGTCACCAACCGGCAGTGCCGACCGGCCGGACCTTTTTCCGCACCGCTAGTGGTCAGCATGAGACCGCTCACGCCTGAGCAGGCGGTGAGGGCGGTGCAGGTGACGACGCGGTTTCATATAACCCATGGCGCTCCCGTCCATCTGGGGTCCCCGGAAGAAATCGGCATCAAGGATCTCGGGCGCCCTGAGTTCGGTGACCCGGTCACGATCCGATCCGGCGAGATCCCCGTCTTCTGGGCATGCGGGGTGACCTCCGCCCTGGCCGCCACATCCAGCCCGCTTCCCCTGGTGATCACTCATTCGCCGGGGCACATGTTTGTTTCGGATATCAAAGACGAAGTGCTTACGGTTCTTTAATGAATTCGTTTTGGTTCTGGGCAAACGCCCTTCTCAAAAACAAAACCTTACGTGGCCCATGGCCGGAAAGGAGAGGATGGAGATGTTGAGATCATTTCTGAGGCGACAGGTATGGTTCTTTGGTTTGTTTATCGTGTTCGGTCTTTTGACAACGCCGGCCCTGGCCGCGACCGAGGTTAAGATCGGCGTCCTTTATCCCCTGACAGGCGGGGCGGCGGCCGCAGGCCGTGAGCTTCGGGCCGGTGCGGAGCTGGCTGCCGAGATCGCAAACAATGTCATGAAAGACCTCCCCATGACCATGGCCAAGAATGCGGGGATCCAGAGCCTCGGCGGCGCCAAGATCACGCTCATCTTCAAGGACCACGAAGGGAACCCAACGCTGGGTGCCGACCTGGCCAAGAAACTGATCCTTGACGACAAGGTAGACGGGCTCCTTGGATGCTATCACAGCTCCGTCACCAAGACCGTCAGCGCCGTGGCCGAGCAGTACGGGATCCCGATGATCAACGGCTCCTCCACCTCCCCGGAGCTGACCTACCAGGGCTACAAATGGTTCTGGCGGACAACGCCGCACGACAAGTGGTTCACCAAGGACCTCTTTGAGCTGCTCAAGGGATTGACCGAGGGCAAGGTCCGAGGGGTCAAGGCGGTCCCCAAGGGCGACATTAAGAACCTCGCCTCGGCCTGCGAGAAGACTGAATGGGGTTCCCACGTCTCCGATCTGATCGGCAGTTTTTCAAAGGACTACGGTTTCGATCTCAAGAAGGCCCTGCTTTATACGGCGAAATCGGCAGACCTATCCAGCGAAGTGCGCTCTCTCAAGGGCGCAAAGCCGGACGCCATGCTTTTTGCTTCCTACACCTCCGATGCCATTCTCATGGTCAAGACCCTGAAGGCGCAAAAGGCCAACCCCAAGATCATCTGGGGACAGGACGCCGGGTTTGAGACCCCTGAATTCCAGACCACCCTTGGCGACAGCATTGTGGGGATCCTGACACGGACCGTGTTTCTCCCCAAAGTGATGGAGGTCAAAAAGCTCGCCGGACTGGTCAACGCCATGTACAAGGCCAAGACGGGCAATGACCTGAGCGGGGCCTCGGCCAGATCGTTTACGGGGCTTCAGACCTGGGTCTACGTGCTTGAAAAAGCGGGCTCCACCAAACCCGAAGCCATTCAGAAGGCCGCCAACGCCATCGACATTCCCGGGGACGAGTTAGTGGTGCCCTGGGCCGGCATTAAGTTCTCCACCAGCGGTGAGGAGTTGGGTCAAAACGTGCTCGGCTCCGGGCTCATCGGTCAATATCAAAAAGACAAGGCCGGGAACGTGGTCCTCGAAATCGTCTATCCCTTTGATGTGGCATCGGCGAATATGATCTATCCGTTCCCGGGGTATTAATCCGGGGGAAGCCGATAGCTCGTAGCTGATAGTTCATAGGGTGGGCGCAGGATTCATTCCTGCGCCCTCTGCCTTGAACCTTAAACCTTGTGCCTTGCACCTTTCTTTTATCTATGGACATCCTTTTTGGTTCCATCGCTGCCGGCCTCCTGATCGGGATGGTCTTCGCCCTGGTGGCCCTCGGGCTTACGATCATCTTTGGGGTCATGGACATCGTGAATTTCGCCCATGGCGAATTCCTCATGATCGGGATGTATACCGGGCTCCTCACGGCCCAGGCAACCGGCATGGACCCGCTCCTTACCCTCCCGGTCGCGGCGCTGGTGGGATTCGTGCTCGGTCGTCTCTGTTACGCGGGCTTTGTGAAATACCTCTTGAGAGGGCCCATGGTGGCCCAGCTCCTCGGCACCTTCGGGCTCATGCTTTTTCTGAGGAATCTGGCCCTCCTCCTGTTTGGATCCGGAGACAGGGGCGTTCATCAGGGTGTCCTGGTTGACAAGAGCTTCGACATGGGGTTGGGGATCATCATCCCGGCCACGAAGCTCGCCACGGCAGGTCTCTCGGTTCTGGCCTTCGTGGGGGTGTGGCTCCTCATGAACCGGACCAGAACGGGCAAGGCCCTGACCGCCACGGCGCTCAACGCGCAGGGAGCACGTTACATGGGGATCTCGACGGAACGGATGAACGGGCTGGCCTGGGGAATCGGGGTCAGCACCGTGACGATCGCAGGTGCGCTGCTGGTCAACTTCTGGGCGGTAAATCCCTATGTAGGCCTCCTTTTCACCATGATCGCCTTTGCCATCGTGGCCCTGGGGGGCTTCGGGAATGTGCCAGGCGCCTTCCTGGCAGGCTTGGTCGTGGGTATCATCACGGAGATCCCAGGAATTTGGGACTTTTTCACCTACCTTTTTGACGCCGAGTGGATGGCAAAGGTGCCCATGACGTCTCTTAAGTACATGTGGGTGTATCTTGCCTATTTCGTGATCATGGTAGTCCGTCCCAGGGGGCTCTTTGGATGGAAGCAATAAGGAACGCCGTCGATTTTTCCGACTTTCCACGCTTCGATCTGACCGTCGCCGCCTTGGGCGCCATGTTCCTGCTGCTCTTTCCGCTCACCCCCCATTCCTCTTTCGCCATGGCCACCATGATCCAGTTTCTCATGTTTTCCCTCTACGGCATGGGCTGGAACACCATCGGGGGCTATGGCGGCCAGGTGGACCTGGGCAAGGCCCAGTATGTGGGGATCGGTGCCTACACGACGGCCGTCATGCTCATCCGATGGGACATCCCCTTCTGGTTTTCCATGCCGGTAGGGATGGCGCTGGCTGTGGGCTGGTCTTTTGTGATCGGGTATCCCCTTTTCAGGCTCAAGGGGCACTACTTCGCCATCGCCACCATCGCCACATCGTTGGTCCTGAAGGACCTTTTCGAGGTATGGGGATTCGTGGGTGCTGCCAGGGGCCTAGGGATCTCTCCCATCAAATACCATCCTCCCGATTTCTGGAGGCTCATCTTCAAGGAGGACATCTATTACTATTACGTCATTCTGGCGTTTTTTTTTATGGGGGTCCTCTGCATCAACTGGTTCCGGAAATCCCGTCTGGGATTTCAGCTCCGTTCCATCAAGGACAATGAGGATGTCGCCCGCTCCCTCGGGATCAATGTCCACTGGGCCAAGATCAAGACCTACGCCCTCGCCACGGCATTTGTGAGCATGGTGGGGTCTTTCCATGCCTGCTACATCAAGAACATTGAGCCCGAGGACACCATGAGCCTGGACATATCCATCCTCATCGCCCTCATGGCCATGCTGGGCGGGGCAGGGTCTCTGTGGGGCCCCATCATCGGTGCCGGCGTGCTGATCCCCATGAAGAGCTATTTGAAAGAATGGCTGGGTGCCAAGGCGGGCCTGGTGGGCATCGATCTTGTCCTCTACGGTCTCATCATCATGGCGGTCTCGGCCATCGAGCCCCGCGGGATATGGGGGGTGGTCCTGCGGGTGCGGCGGCGGAGGCGAAGATAGTGACGCTGCTCCAGGTACAGGCCCTGACCAAGGATTTCGGTGGGTTGAGCGCCAACAATGAGATCTCCTTCAGCGTCGAGAAAGGGGAGCTCCTGGGTCTCATCGGTCCCAATGGTGCTGGGAAGACCACGCTCTTCAACTGCATTTCCGGACACATCCCCGTCTCCTCCGGTCAGATCATTTTCGATGGAAGGGATGTGACGCCTCTCAAGGCCAACGACGTGGCCCGACTGGGGCTTGCCAGGACCTTTCAGGTCTACGCGGCTTCAGGTGATCTCACGGTGGAGGAAAACGTGATGGTGGGGGCCTTCATGAGGACGCGGTCCGGTGAAAAGGCCAGGGCACGGGCCAGGCAGGTTTTGCGGGATTTGAAACTCTCGGACTATTCTGCGGTCCCTGGTCAGTGAGCTGCCGGTGGCCGCCCAGAAGCTTGTGACCATGGCCACGGCCCTTGCCACCGAACCGAAACTTCTCCTGCTCGACGAGGTGGCGGCGGGTCTCAATCCCGGGGAGATCGAGGAGGTCATGGGGAGGATCCGTCATGTGCACAAGGATCTGGGGGTCACCCTGATCCTGATCGAACATGTCATGGAACTGGTTATGAATCTGAGCCAACGGGTCCTGGTCCTTGACTACGGGAAAAAGATTGCGGACGGTCCACCGGCCGCCGTGGCAAGGGACCCCCGGGTGATCAAGGCCTACCTGGGGGAGCGATACGTCAGGGAGCACGGGGCGGAGGTTTACGCGCCATGAGCCGACCCCTGCTCCAGACGGAAGACATCCGGGTCAGGTATTCGGGGCTGCCGGTCCTCCACGGTGTGTCCGTGCATATCAACAGGGGGGAGACCGTCTGCGTGGTGGGCTCAAACGGCGCAGGGAAATCCACGATCCTCCGCGCCATCATGGCCAGTCAAACCGTATTCGAGGGTCGGATCCTGTTCGAGGATTCGGAGATCCACCGGCTCAAGACGGAAGCGATTGTGCGGCTCGGCATCGTCTATGTCCCGGAGGAGCGGATGCTATTCAGGCCGCTTTCCGTTGAGGAAAACCTCCTCCTCGGTGGTTATGTGCTCAGTGATCCCAGGAAGGTGGCGGGAAATCTTGACTTTGTTTATGGCCTTTTTCCGAGGCTCAAGGAGCGGCGGCAGCAGCCGGCCTCGACCCTTTCGGGAGGGGAGCAGCAGATGGTGGCCATCGGGAGAGGGCTCATGTCCAGTCCCAGGGTATTGATGCTCGATGAGCCTTCGCTCGGGCTCGCCCCCATCCTGGTGGACGAGGTCCTGGACACGGTGCGGCGTCTCAAGGCCCAGGGAATCACGATCCTCCTGGTGGAGCAAAACGTCCGCGAGGGTCTCGATCTGGCGGATCGGGGGTATGTGCTCCAGACAGGCCGGATTGTGACGGAGGGGACAGGGCAGGAGCTACTTCAGTCCGATCTTTTCCGATCGGCCTTCCTGGGGGTCTGATCCCGCCCAATAAGACCAAGTGATCAGTTATCAGTGTTCAGTAATCAGTAAAGGCTTTTCACTGCTCACTGATAACTGCTTACTGATGACTCGTCTTTCACGGGGGTCTGATCCCGCCCAATAAGACCAAGTGATCAGTTATCAGTGTTCAGTAATCAGTAAAGGCTTTTCACTGCTCACTGATAACTGCTTACTGATGACTCGTCTTTCACGGGGGTCTGATCCCGCCCAATAAGACCAAGTGATCAGTTATCAGTGTTCAGTAATCAGTAAAGGCTTTTCACTGCTCACTGATAACTGCTTACTGATGACTCGTCTTTCACGGGGGTCTGATCCCGCCCAATAAGACCAAGTGATCAGTTATCAGTGTTCAGTAATCAGTAAAGGCTTTTCACTGCTCACTGATAACTGCTTACTGATGACTCGTCTTTCACGGGGGTCTGATCCCGCCCAATAAGACCAAGTGATCAGTTATCAGTGTTCAGTAATCAGTAAAGGCTTTTCACTGCTCACTGATAACTGCTTACTGATGACTCGTCTTTCACGGGGGTCTGATCCCCGTCCCAGTTCTTCCTTCCATGAAGCCAGCGCGTCCTCTTGCCTGGCCAGCGCTTCGCGGGCCTCATCCAGGGAGACGGCCTTGAAGCCCACGCGGTCGCCCGGTTTCATCTGGCCGAGAGCAGGCAGGTCAACGCTGATGACGGTCGCGATCTTCCGATAACCGCCGGTGACGGTTTCATTGAGAAGGATAATGGGCTGGCCGTCACCCGGGACCTGGATCGCGCCTGCCACCACCCCTTCCGAGATGATGGATTCGCCGAGCCCGTCCAACCTTTGAATGACAGGGCCGTTAAGCCTTATTCCCGTGCGGCCCGAATGGGGGGTCACGGCATAGGCGGCCGCAAGAAAGTCCGCCTTTGTCTTTTCTGAAAAATGGTCCGCCTCGGGGCCGGGAAAGACCCTCAAAACCCATGATTTTGAAAATATCGGAATCAAGGCCTCGGGGAGGACCCTTCCCACTGCGTGGAAATGGGATGGAGGATCATCGGAAAAGATCACGTCCCCCTTTCTGAGCGGTCTTCCTTCAATGCCTCCGAAACCCGACGACAGGTAAGTGGATTTGGATTCCATGACGCGGGGACCTGCGACCCCGCCCCCGATAGCCAGGTATGCCCGGCACCCCTTTACGGCTGTCCTCATGGAAAGGACCTGGCCCGGCGCCATTGCCTGACACGCCCACATCTTGAGTGGTGTGTCGCCGACGCTCGGGCGGGTGTCCGCGCCGGTGACCGCCACGGCAATCCGTGTAAGCGCCCTGACCCTGAGGCCGGTCAGGGTGATTTCAAGTGCCCCCTCGCCCTGGTCATTCCCTACAAGGAGGTTGGCGATCCTGAGCGACAGGGGATCCACCGCACCTGCCGGCGGGACCCCATAGCGTCCAAACCCCGGCCTGCCCAGGTCCTGAACCGAGGTCAGGGGGCCGGGGTCCAGGACTCTAAGTGCGGCTACCGCCTCCATTTCGAAAAGACCTCCGGACCGATCGGATGAAATTGGACCATGTCTCCCATGGCCAAAGTGGCCGGCGGCCATGTGTGGGGATCAAACAAGGCGATGGGGGTTCGGCCGATGATCTGCCAGCCGCCGGGACTTTCCGCGGGATAGATCCCCGTCTGCCTCTGGGCGATGCCAACGGATCCCTTTGCCACCCGCGTTCTCGGGGTTTTCTTCCGGGGGGTTGCCAACTGCGCCGGCAGTTCGCCCATGTAGACGAAGCCCGGCATAAATCCGATCATAAAAATCCGGTATGGGATGGCGGTATGAAGACGGATCACTTCCTCTGCCGGGATCCCGTGAAAGTCGGCCACCCATTCAAGATCCGGCCCGAAATCCCCACCGTAAGCCACCGGGACCTTGACCATCCTGGCGGTCGAGGCGGCAGGAAGAACCTGCCGGCCCAGAAGGGCCTCAATCCACTCGCGTATGGCGCGGCACCCGGTATCGAGCGGATTGTATACCACGAGGAGGGAAGCGTAGGCGGGCACAAGATCCACAATCCCCTGAATGGGAACTTGATCCAGGGCGAAAAGCAGGTCCCGGACCCGATCATTCACCTCGGGACTGATCTCGTCACCCAGTTGCACGAGGAGGGCCCGGTCTCCCATGGGCCGAAATACGGGCGTTTCATAGAGCATGATGGAAATGGCTCCGGAACATGAAACGGGGCTTCTATAGATCAGAGAAACGCCCCCATCGGCATGATGTCGATACCGGCTGCCGTGAGTTCCTCTCTGATCCTCTTGATCAGCCGTACGGCAGCGGGGTTGTCTCCATGCACGCAGATGGTGTCCGCCATGAGGCTCACCTCGGTTCCGTCCTTGGCCACAACCTTTCCGTCGCTCACCAACTTGATCACCCTTCTGGCCACAGCCTTTTCATCGTGCATGACGGCCCCGGGTTCCTGGCGGGCTACGAGGGAACCATTTGGGTTGTAGGCACGGTCCGCAAAAAATTCAAACGCCACACGGATTCGGTACCGTTCTCCGATTGCTTTGATCTGGTCACGGTTTTGGCCTGCCAGGGCCACCAGGATCAGACCCTTGTCTATGCCAGCGATGACTTCAGCGGTCGCCTCCCAGATGTTGATGTTCTGGACCGCCATGTTGTAAAGGGCCCCATGGGGCTTGACATGCTGAAGCTTCGTCCCCTGCAATGTGGCGAAGGCCTGGAGCGCCCCCACCTGGTAGGCCGTATAGTCCTTGATTTCCCTTAGCGATGCGTCCATGTAACGCCTTCCGAAGGAAAGGAGATCGGGCAGGCCGGGGTGGGCCCCAACGGAGACACCGTGGGTCTTTGCCAGTGCGAGGGTGCGCCGCATGACGGCGGGATCTCCGGCGTGGAAACCGCAGGCCACGTTGGCGGAACTGATAAGGGGGATCACCTCCTCATCCAGCCCCAGTTTATAGATACCAAAGCTCTCTCCCACGTCCGAGTTCAGATCGATTGTCTTTTTCGATGTCATGTCAACACCTCCCAATTACCAATGCCCAAATGCTTCCTGCAATCTCAAGCTTTCCTCTGCGCATTTTGCGTCTGTGATCATCTGCATTTTTTAAGGTCTTCATTTCTTTCAGACCTTGTGCCGTGCGCCTTGCGCCTTGAACCGTTTAGCCTTCGTCCAGAGCCATCTTCCCGGGATTGAGGATGTTGTTCGGATCAAAGAGCTTCTTGAGGGAACGCATCATATTGAGGGCCGCCGGGTCGTGCTCCCAGGCCATGAAGGGCGATTTGGCCAGCCCGACTCCATGCTCACCCGTAATGGTGCCGCCAAGGTCGCAGGTAAGCTTGAAAACTTCGTCCACCGCCTGCCGGACGTGGTCCACTTCCGTGGGGTTGGCCCGGTCATACATGATTTTGGGGTGGAGGTTTCCGTCCCCGGCGTGGCCGAAGACGACAAAAGGGAGGTCATGGCGGGACACAATCGCCGAGATGCCCGTCAGGAGTTCCGGCACCCTGGAGATGGGGACCGTAACATCTTCCGAGACGTTGTTGGGTCGCAGCTTTCCGGCGACACTCCCCACGGACTTGCGCACCCGCCACAGCGCTTCTGCCTCCCCGGGGCCGTCGGCCTTCTGGATGGATGCGGCGTCATTTTGGGTAAAGACCTTAATGATTTGGTCCATCTGAGCGTCGGCCTCCGCCGCCGTGTAACCGTCCGTCTCGGCAAGGATGATGGCCCCTGCGTCTGGCAGTCGGAGTTTGCCGTGCTCCCTGAGTACCCTGATGGCGTTGGCGTCAAGGATCTCAAGCACGCTCGGTATCACGCCGGATCCCATGATCTGGCTCACGGCGCGCCCTCCGTTTTCCAGGGAGGTGAACATGGCAAGGGCCGTGTTGAAGGCCCTCGGTTTTGGGCTGATCTTCAGGGTGATCTCCGTGATCACGCCCAGCGTCCCCTCCGACCCCACTAAGAGACGCGTCAGATCATATCCGGAAGCCGTCTTCATGCATCGTGAACCGGTTCGCGTGATCCGGCCGTCCGGCAGGACTACCTCCAGCTGGAGCACGTAGTCCCGTGTGACCCCATACTTGGCCCCCCGGATGCCGCCCGCGTTGGTCGCCACGTTGCCGCCCAGGGTACAGACCTGGCCGCTCGCCGGATCCGGGGGGAAGAAAAATCCGAAAGGCGAAAGGGCCCTTTGCAGATCCTCGTACACGACTCCAGGCTCGACGACGGCGACCCGGTCTGCAATGGCGATTTCGATGATTCGGTTCATGCGGCACAGGTCCATGACGATCCCGCCCGCAACCGGCACGGCCGACCCGGCGAGTCCGGTGCCGGCCCCCCGCGGCGTCACGGCGAAACCGTGTGTGCTGGCCAGGGTGAGGATTTGGGATACCTGTTCGCTGGTCCTTGGCCAGAGGGCCGCCGCTGGCCTGTGCTCATGGTCCGAGGCGTCGTAGGAATAGGAGACCAGATCGATCAAGGCATCGGTGAAGTTCTCCTCTGATACGGTTTCGACGAGTTTTCTCTTGAGCCAGGAATTCAAAAGATAGGCCCTTTCAGTGGAATGACACCATCGGCTCCACTCATGAACATGCGGTTGCATGGAACTGCCATTGCCTTACTCAATCCCTTATGATATGTCAAAAAAAATGCACTCGCACCCGGTGCCAGGCAGGGGTGCCGTGTTCCCGTCAAGCGCAGCGTCGTTCCTTCCAAATCTAACTATCCGGCGGGAGAAGGGAAAGAGAGTGCGGAGCAATGTGAATATCCTTCACGGGGCCTATGACCTACACGTTCACGCTGAGCCGGATGTGGTTCCCCGCGCAAGAAATTTGAAAGAGATCTCGGCCGCCGCTTCCAAGCGATCCATGGCCGGCATCCTGCTCAAGGACCATTGCACGGTCACCGTGGGGCGTGCGGCGGCCCTGAACGGGCTGACGGAGGGTCCGTGTCGATTCTTCAGCGCTCTGGCGCTGAACCCGCCCGTTGGCTCCCTCAATGGGACCGCTGTGGAGGCGGCGCTGCGGGCCGGGGTGGATGTGGTCTTCTTCCCCACATACGGGGCGGCCAATCATGTCAAAGTGTGGGGGGCCGGGAAACCGCCGACGGCCTTCCCATTGCCGATTGGCGATTTTCGCGGCGTCACCATCGTTGATGGGGGCGGACAACTGGTCGAAGCGTGCGGGGCTATCCTTCGGATGATTGCCGCACACGATGCGGTCTTGGCAACCGGACACATCTCGCCGGAGGAATCCCTTATCCTGTTGAAACAGGCGAAGGTCTTTGGGATCAGGCGGATGCTTGTAACCCACGCGTCAGAATCGGTGACCCCATGGACCAATGAACAGCAGCAGGTGGCGGTCTCCCTTGGGGCCATGATCGAGCACTGCTTTTTTGCCGTCACACCGTCGTGTCCCAATCCGACATCGTTGGCGTCGATCCTGGATCAGATTCAGGTGATCGGAGCGGAACACGTGATCCTGTCTTCGGATTTTGGGCAGGTGGCAAACGGCGACCCGGTGGAGGGCTTTGCCCACTTTCTGGAGAAAATGATAACGCTTGGACTATCAAGGGAAGCCCTGAGCGTGATGATCCGTGAAAACCCAAACAAACTGCTGGCTTACAATCGGAGGGGAGGCCAAGGGGACCTTACGGTTGTTTCGAACTGAAGGCGGTCAAACGTGAACAAGAGAGATAAAAAGGTCAAACAAAGAGAGGCGCACAAGAAATCGATGGACCTGGCTGCGCCTGAGGATCCGGCGCAGGCACGTTTGAGGAAGTCCTACGAGCAGGTGATCTTCAGGGATTGGTGCAAGGCCTGTGGGATTTGTAGTGCCTTTTGCCCCAAGAAGGTCATCGGACGGGACGAGGCCGGGGCCCCTGTCATTGAACGCCCGGAGGAATGCATTGCATGCCGGTTCTGTGAAATCCACTGCCCCGACTTCGCCATCACCATCCGCGAGCGGTCTGAATCACCGAAGGAGGAGGACCTATGAAGCCGAAGCCGGTCCGAAAACGTCTTCTCCTCCAGGGAAATGAGGCGGTCGCAGAGGGGGCCCTGCTGGCCGGATGCAAGTTTTTTGCAGGCTATCCCATCACGCCTGCATCCGAAATCGCCGAGATTATGTCATACCGACTGCCCAAGGCTGACGGCACTTTCATCCAGATGGAGGATGAGATCGCGAGCATGGGCGCTGTCATCGGTGCATCGCTTGCAGGGGTTAAGAGCATGACGGCCACGAGCGGTCCCGGGTTTTCCCTCATGCAGGAGAACCTGGGGTTTGCGTGCATCGCCGAGGTCCCGTGCGTGGTGGTAAACGTGATGCGGGGGGGCCCCAGCACGGGGCTGCCCACCAGCCCGGCCCAGGGCGATGTGATGCAGGCCCGGTGGGGGACCCACGGGGATCACCCCATTATCGTGCTGGCCGTGGCGAATGTGGAGGACTGTTTCCACGTGACCGTGAAGGCATTCAACTTGTCGGAGAAATTCCGTCTTCCGGTCATCGTGCTTTCGGACGAGATCGTGGCCCACACCCGTGAATCCATTCACATGCCGGACCCAGCGGAGATAGAGGTCGTAGACCGGGCAACGCCCGACATGCCGCCCGAGTGGTACATTCCCTATCAGGACAATCCCCGCGGCGTCCCCCCCATGGCCCCATTGGGCGAGGGGTATCGCTACCACGTGACCGGCCTGATTCATGATGTGCGCGGTTTTCCAACGCAGCGGCCGGACGAGATCGAGTCCTTTATCAGTCGACTCTTCCGAAAGGTGACCCAGGGCTTTCCTGAAATCATGATGACCCGGTCTTTAATGATGGACGATGCGGAGGTGGGCGTCGTTGCCTATGGGTCCGTGAGTCGTAGTGCACGACGAGCGGTGGCACAGGCCCGTGAACAGGGGGTCAAGGCAGGACTCCTCGAACTCGTGACTTTATTCCCATTTCCCCGTCCGGCTGTGGAAGGGGTCTTGAGACAGTGCCGTGCGGTGCTGGTGCCTGAAATGAACATGGGGCAGATCAGCCGCGAGGTGAAACGCGTCAATCAAGGGATGTCCAGGATCGAAAAGCACAATCGGATCGACGGACAGTTCATCACGCCGGAGGAGATCCTGAAGCGGTTGGTGGTTCTTTGAAACGTCGATTGAATGCTCGCGCCAAACCTATACTGAGCGATTCTTTGGCCTCGTAGGCCGCAGGGGGGTGTGCTTTCAGACCCTGAACTGTTGAGCCGTGAGCAGCCCGCCTCGGCGGAGCGAGCGACGAAAGGCGTTTACTGATAACTGAACACTGATAACTGAAACTGATAACTGAACACTGATAACTGATCACTTTATCCTTGGGGGAGTTGGCGGGAAGGAGCAAACCATGCCCGAACCTGTGACCAAGCTGATTCACCACTACTTGCGCCATGATAAGAAATTTCCACATGTGTGGTGCCCGGGGTGTGGAAACGGCATTGTCCTGGGGGCCTTGATCCGGGCCATCGATCATCTCGAACTCGAAAAGGACAGGATCGTGCTGGTGTCCGGCATCGGATGCTCCGGCCGAATGACCGTCTATGTGGACTGTAACACCCTTCACACGACGCACGGCCGGGCCCTCACCTTTGCCACAGGGATCAAACTGGCAAAGCCCTCGCTTACGGTGATCGTGATCATGGGTGATGGCGATGCACTGGCCATCGGCGGGAACCACTTCATCCATGCTGCCAGAAGAAACCTGAATCTCACCGCCATCATCATCAACAATCAGACCTATGGGATGACCGGCGGGCAGCTCTCACCCACGACGCCGTATGGAAGCTTCGCCACCACAGCCACCTACGGGCACATCGAGCACGCCTTCTCCATCGCGGAGCTGGCTGTGACGGCCGGGGCACCCTTTGTGGGCCGGGGCACGGTGTTCCACGCACAGCTTCTCGAAAGTCTCATCGAAAAGGGGATCAAGAAGCGTGGCTTCAGCGTCGTGGAGGCCATATCGAACTGTCATACCCAGTTCGGACGGAGAAACCTTATGGGGGATCCCGTCACCATGATGAAGTCGTTCAGAGATCAGGCCGTGACGGTGGAAAAGGCCCGTGACCTGGACCCCGAGGCGCTGAAGGGCCGCTTCACCATCGGTGTCTTGACGGATGTGGAAAAGCCCGTCTACACCCACGAGTATCAGAGGATCCGGGATCAGGCAAAGGGGGACGACGAATAGACACGGCCAGGGGGCGGCTGGTAGATATGCAGTATTTGAGTGTTGGAGTGCTGAAGCGATGGGAAAGGTCGATAAGCCGTTTCGATTTGAGATCCGGTTGAGCGGGTCAGGGGGACAGGGGATCATCCTGGCGGCGATCGTGTTGGCTGATGCCGCCGCGGTTTACGAGGGGCGTGAGGTCTGCCAAAGCCAGGCCTATGGTCCGGAGGCGCGGGGGGGAGCAGCAAGTCCGAGGTCATCATCAGCAATCGGCCGATCGATTATCCGAAGGCCGTACGACCGCACCTTCTGCTCGCCATGAATCAGGCCGCTTACGACGCCTATCATGCGGATGTCAGACCGGAAGGCTTGATCGTCGTTGACGCGTCTTTGGTCTCTCAGGTATCCCCTGGGCGGGTGGTGGCCATCCCTTTTACCCAGATTGCGAGAAAGGAGCTTGGAAGGGAGGTGGTGGCCAACATGGTGGCCCTAGGGGCCGTGGGTTTTTTTTCAAAGGTGGTTTCCCAGAAGAACCTGGAGGCCGCACTCTTAGCAAGGACGCCCAAGGGCACCAAGGATCTGAACCTCACGGCCCTGCGCGCCGGGATCCGCGCAGCCAAAAAGGTGGACATCTCCGATTTGCCGGGTGATGGTGTCTTCCAGGAAGAAGATGTCTAGCAGCCTTTGTCTGGATAAAGTTTGTAGCATATCAATATTATATGTTACGATATGCTACAATGTCGAAACATTTTGCACCCAACCAATTTTTCACCCCTTGCGCCAAGAAGTCCCAATTAACGCCCGCAGGTCACACACAATGCACCTCTTTTTTCCTCTTATTCCTCGTGGCACCGAAAATCGGAGGCATCAAGAGCACCCCCAAGGGCGTGAAACGGCTGGTCTCTCAGGGCCACCAGGCGTCAGGAGCGGGAAGGGATTTTACGACTACGCGGTGGACTTCTCCAAAAAGAGATTGGATGAGGCGGTGCGGAAAAGGGATCGAGAGTTTCAAAAGCGATTGAAAAATCGGTACTGGAACGAATGAAATCTGAATCATGACAAGCGCTATTGAATGAGAAAGATAAGGAGGCACACATGAGCGTTTTAGTGACAGGCGGAACTGGTTTTATTGGTGCGGAGGTGGTGAGGCTCCTGCTCGGCAAAGGGGAGACAACCGTTGTGGCATTCGACATCAACCCATCGACTAAGATGCTCGATGATGTGGCGGACCGGGTGGAAGTGGTTCGGGGGGACCTCGGGAATTTCAGCCACATTCTGAGTGTGGTCCAAAGGAGCCAGCCAAAGGCAATCTACCACCTGGGAGGGATGCTTTCAGTCCCCTCGGATGCTGACCCGGCCGCTTCGTTCCGGGCCAACGCCATGGGGACGTTCCACGTGCTTGAGGCCGCCAGGCTGTTCCATGTGCCCCAGGTCTTCTTCTCCAGCACCATCGCCACATACGGAATGGACATGCGGGGAGAGGCCATCGACGACTACACCCTCCAGCGGCCTCAGCTCTTCTATGGATGCACCAAAGTTTTCGCGGAGCTCCTGGGCCAATTCTACCGCAGGAAGTATGGTCTGGACTTTCGGGGCGTTCGTTACCCCTCCATCGTGGGCCCGGGCGTCAAAACACCGGGCATCGTCCAGTATACCTCGTGGGCCATCGAAGAGAGCTCCAAGGGCAATTCCTTCAGCGTGTGGGTCAAACCGGAAACGAGGGTGCCCATTATGTATTTCAAGGACGCGGCAAGAGCCATGATCATGCTGGGGGAGGCCGCCCCCGAAAACATCAAGATGGTCAACTACGTCGTCGCCGGCCCGACGCCGGATCCAAGTGCCCAGGAATTGGTCGACGCGGTGCGAAGGAAAGTCCCCGGTGCCGCCGTGGATTTCCGACCCGATCCGGAGCGTCAGAGGATCATCGACGGGTTGGCCCTGCCCCTGGACGATGGCACGGCCAGGACCCAGTGGGGCTGGAAGTCACAGTACGGCCTGGAACGAATGGTGGATGATTTCTTGAAGGAACTGAAGATCCACCCGCAGCGTTACGTGTAGTCTGTTTGCCGCTCTCCCCGCTCCCGCTGATTTATCCCCTGGCCCTGCCTCGGAGGCAGCGGGTTAGAAAGGGTGAAATCGCCTACGCTCTACCTCACTGAAACGGCGCAATATGTCCCTGGTCAGAAGCAGGCGTCCGGCTCGAACATTTTGGGTCTAAGGAGCCCTTACAGGGTTCGGGTGAATGTAAGAGATCAATTTACTAAGCTATCCTTCACCGTTAATAAGTAAATGAAATCATTAATTGACAGAGGAGAATCTAGGATTTCAACTCCCCAAAGCCTCTTCATTGTTGCGCTCTGCGCTGGAGGCCGGTATAATTCGCCGAAGATTGACGAAAATATGCTCGAAAAGGTTTAGCGGAGAAGATGCCGAGGAGATTCGTGAGATTCAGGCAAAAGGGCGGGGATAAAAATGTCCAAGACTGCAAGTGAGCTGGCCAAAGAAGAGCTTCGCTCTTATCGTCCGTGGCTGAACATGGAACGACATCGCAAAGATCCTGAAGCCTCCAAACGGAGGGATGATGCATGGAAGTTGGCCCGGGTCGCTGCTGGAATGCCGAAGAAACGCTTTGGGGCGACACGTGTAGTTGTTTTTGGTTCGCTTGCGCGAAATGCCGTCTTCACCCCTTGGTCGGACATTGACCTTGCAGTCTGGGGGATCGCTCCTGAAAAGTATTACCAGGCGGCAGGGGCAGCGATGGATATCGGGTTGGAAGAGGGCATACGGGTCGACGAGGTCGATCCGAAAGACTGTGATCGCCATTCTTGGAAACTGTCGAACAGGAGGGGATTGATCTGTGAGTGAAGAGCTCATTGCGATTGCCAAGCGAATTCGCAGAGAGATCTCTGAGTTGGATAAGATCAGGGAACACGCGTTGAGGAGGTGGCAAAAGGTATCTAAGGACCCAGACTACCTGGGCAGCGTGGGGTTTGATTTGCAGAGTTTCTATCAGGGGGTGGAAAGAGTCTTTCAGACCATTGCAAAGTCAATCGACAGATCTGTTCCTTCTGGTGAAAGTTGGCATAAGACGCTTCTTGAGCAGATGGCCAATGAGGTATCCGGCATTCGTCCTGCTGTCATCTCGACTCAAGCGAGGGAGGCTTTGGATAATTTCCGGATGTTCAGGCATTTGGCGCACAATATCTACACTTTCAATCTTGATCCGAGAAGGATTAAACCCTTGTTGATGACTTGCCTGGGACCGTCGATCTCACCTGTCACGAGCTTTTGCATTTCGCCGAGTTCTTGGAGCAATCGACATCGACACAGGATCTCGTATAATGTTCCTTGGCGCTGCGAAGCCTTGGGGTGAAGGCGGCTGATACCCATCCTCTCAGTCTTTGCCGTCCTCGAAAATCGCTCTTCTCTCGATTCCTCGGACGACGATATGGTGCAGTCCACCGGGGGCGTCAATGCGAGCTTGCCTTGGCATGCGTTTCAAGCACCTCTTTGGCGACAATTTGTCAACAAAGAAACAACGTCCACCTCGTTCCACCGTTCAAAAATGTCTTTCCGTAATACGCTTCAGCGCATAGTCGCAATACTCCTTCAATTTCAATCCCTTCGGGGTCCGGGCAAACTTCTCCAGATGTGAAACAGCATCCGCACCACCCGTATTGCCAAGAGCGATCAGGACGTTTTGCAGGTAAGTCTGATCATAGGATGGATCCAGCTCTTCTACCAGCTTTGGAAACGGATGCTTGTGGGCTGGCGGCAGACCAGTGGGTCCAGGGTGATAAACTTGAGCTTCTGCATGCCTTTTCCTAGGAATTACTTTTGCATTGGCTGGACAAACCTTCTGGCAAACATTGCATCCCCAAATCCAATTGTCCATTTTGTCGAAGAGATCTCTTGGAATGGAGGCTAGACGGTGCGTCAGATGAGTGATGCAACGGCTCATATCCACCTTGTAGGGGGCTACGATCGCCTGCGTCGGGCAAGATCTGATGCATGAGTTGCACTTCTTACACATGGCGAGCGCACCGATGTCATCCGCAACTTCTACTTGGGTTGGCTTGAGAGGGGCATTGGTGAACATTTCAAACCAGTTGTTGATATAGGATCCATATTTCTCTGTGTAGATCAGCGAGTTTTTGCCGTACCTTCCGATTCCAACCTTGTTGAGCACATACTTGACAGGCAACATTCCTTCCCCTGTGCCTTTGCCTGTAAAACCCTTCCCTTCAAGAAACCGTAGCAACTGCTCGCCGATGTCATTTACCAGTTTCCAGTAATTTTGATGAACGCCGGTTGCTCCAACGCCATGCGGCTGTTTCTTGTGGGCGGCAAAATCCTCGTCGTATCCGTAAACCCCAACTATGACAATCACTTGAAGGTCCTTGAACTCTTCCGATTGAAGACGGTCAAATTGATCTCTGAATTGGCATGGACTTTGTTGGGCAAGCTGGTCAAGTTGCCTGGGCTGCAAAATAACGATTAGTTGTGCTCCCAGTAATTCTGCTTGGGCGATGAATTCCCGTGTGAGTTGAGTATCCATAGAACATATCCTTTTATGAACCCTGTGGATATAAGCAAAAAATGAGGTTCTTATCCAACCATTTAGAATCCTGACATTAGTTTTTAAAGTAGTAAGGCTGTTGTTTTTTGTCAATGATGTGATTGGGTCTGAGGATCTTGGGACATAAAATGCCCGCAGGGCAAAAGAGAAGTCCCCCCATGTTTCAGATAATGGCCCTGGGTTTCGCGCACGCCGGAAAGGAGATCCTGACAGTACGCATAGGCCTCCAGATTGACTTTACCCAAGCGGATAAGGAGAGGGTGGATCTTAGGAGTAAAATAGGTGTTGATCAGCACCATGCGAAGATGCTCCCTGGCATCCGCCTGTGTCATGAAGGCGAAGAGCTCATCGTCCATTTTTGCGCCAAAGTACATCTCCTGCAGACGCTCGATGGAGCTCACATTTTACTCGATATCCGGGTCGTAGCCGGGCTTAGGAATGCGGTGCCAAAAACGATCGGTCCTCAGCCTGGAAAAGGGATAGGCCATGGAGGTCTTGGCCCCGGCAGGCATTACGGAAGACCAATAACCATTGAACGTGTCCAGGAGGTCGAAAGAGGGGACAATGAAGTTCGAAGTGATCTGGCCCTGACTGATCAGGTCCATGACCGAGAGAAGCAGAAAGGGCTCATGCGGGGCGCGGTGCCTGGTGATGGCAGGATGTCTTTCATGGGAAATCATTCCTGTTCATTCTTCAAGGAAATCAAAAAAGTCCTCTGCTGTAGTGGTGACAAAAGCGGTCGCTTTGAGATCCCTGTAAATGTGTCTGTTTTCTGAGACAACATAGTCTACCTTCATGAAGTCAGCAAAGGCAGCAATCAGCGCATCTGCCTCTTTCAGGCGCTTCTGACGGCGGTACTTCTGAAAGGTCGCCTTTGGCACTTTGAGCATATCGTGACGCTCGATCTTCGGAGAAGACCGGATCAATTTGAAGAAATCCCTTTGGAGATCCGAAGGGAGATTCCTTTGGACCTCTCTGGCAATGATCTCTGGAACCAGGAGGTGGAATTCCTCTGATTCATCAATGAGGACTCGGACAGCATCAAGCAACATGGAGGATGAGCTCGGGCCTGCGGTGGTGTCGAGCCCGAGGATGTACTCATTACTATCCAAAATGATCCGCATAGTCTTCTTTCCAAATGGCTTCCCGGGTAGCTCTGAGTTTCTTGATAACCTGATCCTTGTTCTTGCCTGCGATGAGCCCCCCCCTTTCTCGTATCTTCGTGCGGAGCGCTTCCAGGTTCTCGCTGTAAGGATCTCCTTGGGGCCCCGACGCAACCTTTCTTCTGGACAGAAAGTCAATAAAATCCAGGACTTCTGACTTTCGATCATCCGGAAGCTTCCTGAACTTCCGGAGGAACTTCTCTTCGGAAGGATCTGTTGCTTTCATTCTTTGTACACCTCCTGCGATAAACGCTACCGATACAATCACTATAACACACAAGGACAATTGGTCACTAATCCGAAAATATTACCACAAATAATGCACATAGTTTCAATGTTGATTCGCCGCAGCCTGAAGCAGAGCCAGGATCGGGTCTGCGGCTGCCAACAGATCCGGGTCATTGCACGCCCTCTGCACCGCCCGGCTGATAGCAGAGCGGTCTACATTCAATCGACGGGCAACCTCGCTTCCGGAGAACGACAGATCCCGAGTGGCAATGAGGCCGACTAGAGCTCGGGCCCGTGCGATCTCAAGTCGTCTTGCAGGGCCGGCCAGTTCCTTTACCTCGACCTTGAAAAACCCGCAAACGACTTCGATCACCCGAGATAGATCCACACCGGCTGAACGGACCCGCATCCTGCGCTCGTAAGCCTCACCCGTCTGTTTAAGTGTCTTTTCAACGAATTGGATGCTTCCCAGGATCCGCTCGTCGCTGGCAAGCCGAATCCCATCCCGGTACGCCTCTTTGAGCGCACGCCACCCGCCGGCCGAGCGGATCAGACCTCCGCCGGTAAGCTCAGGGCACGGCCCTCTGGCGGCCCACTTGGAAACATGTCGCTGCAGATTTCTCCTTGCCTCTGAAACAGTCCTGCCAAAGAGGGCCAGTATGTATTCCGTATCCTGCCAAGCCCGAAGCCGTTTGCCCATCAAAGCGCTGTGTCCACCCATCCTCCTCACAGAGGATCGATTTGTACCGGTTCTGAAAGAGATGCCCGTAGCGCCCATGCCTTCTGTTGAACCTCACCGCAAAGCCAGTCAGGAGCCGACGCATAACCGTGGCGATCGGAACGCACGTGGTTGGTCATGAGCGCCCACGCATAGCAGGGCGTAGCCGTCTCCTGAATGAGTCCAGACAGCCGTTCAAGAAAATCCTCCCGGTCCTTTTCATCCTCGAAAATCGCTCTTCTCTCGATTCCTCGGACGACGATATGGTGCAGTCCACCGGGGGCGTCAATGCGAGCTTGCCTAGGCATGCGTTTCAAGTACCTCTTTGGGGCCAATTTGTCAACAAAGAAACAACGTCCCCCTCATTCCCACAAACCGAGATGATTTACCAAACCGGCCAGTATCAACAGTGAGGACAGCGAAACCCACAATGCGCTTATAGGTGCTCTTGAGCGCATACCCTTTAGTATGCTCTTTGATCTGGATATCCACAGGCAAATCGGCAAAAGTGGCTGGTTTCTTTGGCAAGAAATCTGCAATTCCAGGGAGAAGGAGCGACCGGAACAAAGACCATCCGACGGACCCATTTGATTTGCAGTTGATAGACCGCTAATTTGATAACAAAGTGACCTCGCGGGATAGCCATTGGCATATTAGGTGTTTCCCGCAAGGTCCCTAAGAATTTTAGACCTGATAAATCAGTATTTCAGCTGATTGACAAAACGACAGCTATTTGCTTCTCTATACTTCCGGTCTGCTTTTTGACGAACAGAGGGACCCTTCCACTTGACCTCGATTTAGTTGCAAGGAAGACAATTCCGCCCATTTGTCTTCCCACCTCTTTCTGAGGTTGGACCATGCGAAAGCCTCTCAAAATGCCCAACCTTTGCCCCTGGCGGGCGGATAATCATCCTGCCAGGGATCTCTGAAACATTATAATTATTACGTGGAGAAAGCAGGGACTGGGGAAGTAAAGCCCTTGCAGTTAAGCATATCCATGCCGGCAGGGCATGATAACTTATCCGGCAAGATGGTACTCAACGTAGGAATCACCGATGATCCAGCCAAAATACTAACCGCCGGATATGCAGATGGAAAAGAGGTATGGCAAGAAGGAAGACTCTATGAAGAGCATCCGGAATTGTTTGTTTCACTTTATTTTCAACAAACCCACCACCTTCGCCGTTCAATTTAAGGTGATATGAACAACTGAAAACAGAAAGGAGGTTACTACGATGATTGAAGTTAATATGACTTATGATTTGGTGCCGGGTATAGACCAAAAAGCTTACGGGGAATGGGCCGTAAAGACTGTCAGTGCAGTGCTGAAAGCTCATGGACTCAAGGAATTTCGTGCGAACCGCAATATATTAGTGCCTTACCAGATAAATTGAGCTCAAAAGTGGCAAAACATTTTGTAGTGATGTTGTTTTCATATAGCCAGATCACCTCGCAGGCATGGGATGATGAACATTTCACGCAACTTGAGTGCTACAAGCGTAACTTTTCGGCCCAGGGAAGTGAGGTAGTACCTGTAGGTTTTTGCGACTTTCTTGATCAGGCCATGTTTTCGTAGTCGTTTGATGTGGCGTGAGATCTTTTGTGTAGTCATGTGGTTAAGGCGGATTTGAAGGTCGCGGTTTTGGAACCCTCTGATGTTGATCTCGCCTCGGTTGATGGTTTGGAAGAGGAGAAGATCGTCGCCATGGAAGAGATTGAAACCTCGATAGGAGCGTTGGACGTCAGTAGCGGGACGGGAGATTTTGTCCAGTTGGCGGAGGGAGAAGGTCGGGTCCTCGATGGCTGAGATGAATTGGAGATAGCGCCAGTTGGCAGCCGCCATGATTCCGATGAGGGGAGGGATGCTGTAGATGGTTTTCTTGACGGGGGCCACTTTCATCTCTGTGGTGCCGTTGCGATGTTCCACCTCTCGGTGGTGCTTGAAAAAGGAGACATCATTGACAGTGGTCTCAATGCGTAAGATCAAAGCGTACTTGTCATACATTTTGATGGCCACTTTGCCCATGTGGTGCTTGATGCGTGTTCCTTCGATACGGGTGTGGAAGTCATTTCCGATCTCGTCCTGGTATTGACCCGTGAGTCGGCGTCCTAGAAAGGTGGCCACGTTTTCAGGTTTGACCGAATGGATGGCGGTACGGACCAAGTCCTGATAGAGGGGGGCCAGGTCACTTTGACGGCGGAAAACGATGTCGGTTGCATACTCCAGTTGCATGATGCTCCAATGGTATCTCTCTTGGAAGTGGGCGATGACGGGACAGAGCTCTTTGGCAATCCTGTCCAAATGGCGGTGAAGCTGTTTGGGGGAAAAGCTGTCGGAAAGGGACTGGGCTTTGTCCCAGTGTTCAATCTCGTTGAAGGCGTTATCGACCATCTTAAAGGGGATGGCGTGGCGGTTCAATTGGAAGGCCAGGATGTTTGTGGCCATTGCAGTAGAACTGCAACCGAAAGGGCGCCCAGGTCGGCACCCGAAGGTAACACAGGCCAAGTTCGGGTAGGATGAAATAGAAGTAATAATGGAGACACTTTCCAGAATCGGGTTTGAGAAAGGTTTTATGGGTCTTCTTGTCATGCCAGGGTTGATAGGTGGAACAGGACTCCATGGCAGAGAGAATATGCACCAGGCCCGGGTGACTTCCTCGTCTGCCCAGAACCTCCTTGACCCTGTCCTCCTTACGGAAGGTGCTCTTTCGCATGAATTCGATCTCGATGCCATTTTTCTCGGCGATCTTCTCGGCATTGGCGCGGATCTCATCGCGCAGGTTCTTGGCCCATTGAGGGAAGTCAAAGATCCGGATACCCTCATTACGCAGAAACCCGCTCATGCCATCGGCATGGCAGATATGAGGAATGGTGCCGGTAATCACAATCCGGTCCAGGCAGGAGAGGACACCACGAATCTTGTCAGCATGGCGCTCGGTCAACAGTTTCATAAGGGCTGCCACCTCAGATCATTGATCGCCTCATCTTGCCAGATCGCCGGGATGGTGTGAACCACAAATATTGTCCTGTTTGGTTCCGGCTTCGCCGGGTTGGGATCACCTCAAGTTAGGTCAACCTCCGTTTGGCAGAGTTTAGCGGATTGGGCAAATTATTCCGAAAGTGATGAATGGAGGCAGCTTGAATCTGAGTTTCGTACCTTCATAACCAACCTGCATGTCGAGATCTGGGGGCCATCGCCAGTGATGCCTGAGCCGGTGCGACCTGGTAAATAAATGCATATCAAGCGGGTATATCGATGGATGAGCTTGATCCGAGAGCGATAAGATTTAGGAAATCAGGAAGGGACCGCCGAAACGTAGATGACCCCTTTTATAAAGGGCCTGAGAGGCGCTTGGGAAAGAGGCGGGAAAAGGAACTCAATAAAATCATAAGGAAATTGGAGAAGGAAGCGAAGCGCAAATAGCAAAAAGGGGAAAGGAAAAAGAGATACGATTTCGATATCAAAGGTATTAAAACGGGACAAGGGCCTGGATTCGTGGCACCAGCAAATTAGCCTTGGCCGCCATTAAGCTTTCCTTTTAGCACCGTCGAACACTTGAAGGTCACAACCCGTCTCTCGGCCAGCATTAGGTCCTCGCCTGTCTCAGGGTTTCTCCTCCGGCGCTTGCCTTTCTCCTTCACGCAGAATTTCCCAAAACCGCTTATGAGGACATCTTCCCCGGAGACGAGGGCTCTCTTGACAATCTCAAGGAGGCTCTCGACCGTTTTTGCTGCGTCACATTTTCTCAATTCCGTTGCGCAACAGATCTTCTGAATCAGTGCTTCTTTCGTGAGCGTCACAGGTAACTCTCCTACCCGAGGTCAAGGTGAAAAGATAAGGGGGAAACGAGACAGAATGCCGCCAGATTTTGGCATTTATATCAAACGTCTTTAGAAAAGAGAACCCCTGTCATTCCATCAATCCTGGCTTCCAGGTCCAGAAGCGCTTCACACGGGATCTCCCTGATGACCCTGCCATCTTCTTTGGCGATGACTTGAACCATGACTTGTCCCGTGTCCTCGTCAATATGGAATTTCAAATCTCTTCGGGCAGCTTCTGAGTATGAGTGCAGTGCCTGGAGGATATTGTGGATTTTCTCGCGGGTAACAGAATTGGCGGCAGTCGGATCCTCGCAAATCTGTTTTGGATGCTCTCTCTTCGCTAGCTGGTTTCCAGGGAGCGAAACGAGACCACCGGGATAGCCGGCGCTTGCATGGCTGGATAAAGAAACTGAATCGAACCCTTTCACCATCACCTCCCTCCATGGAGATGGGTAACTGAAATCTGATCCCAATAGATATATCGACCCTTTTAATCAGTGTCATGAGTCATATGGGTCCCTGGCGGATACAGCCGTCTATAAGCCTCAATTTTTTCTCGGCGGGGTGAAAAGGTATAAAATATCACCTCTTGAATGCTTCTGTTTCTAATTCTCCGATCGCAGCTGCACTTGTACAAAGCGTGGTTTACCTCGTAAAGTTATCCGGGTTTTGAAGATCCAGGTTCCTTTCCCAAATACAGGTGTCATGAGTCAAGGAAGAGACTTCGCCTTGGTAATTCCCAACCGGCGCCCCGGGCACCTTAGACTTGAAGTTTCCGGAGTCATCCGTTCGACCGCCGAACATCCAACAATTGTCAAGAGAACAGTCAAATATTCCATCGTTGTTTGAGTCATGTATCAGAAGCAACGTCACTCCTGCCCTGCTCACTCTCTCGTCTTCAGCATCGAGTCGTTCGTTTCCATTCGAGTCACTTCGAATATTGACTATAATGCTGAGAGGGTTATCAAAGGACCAATCCATGGCATAGACTCCCATGTTGCCGCTCTCATTGCCATCGATTGGTCCTACAGTTTTCTCGTTGATTTGGATAGGATGCAACTGAGCCAAGATGTCCTGACCAGCAGAATGGCTTAGTCCTAAATTGCTCATATCGTTTCCATGCGCCATAAACTTAGGCATCATAGCCGGAGTAGAACCCAAGGAACCAATTGGCCGTTCTGCTGATTGCGCAATGAAAATTGCCAGATTCAATCCAGAAATGATGAAGAGTATTATCACTGTAACAATCGAAATTTTGATAAATTCATGGGCGCGTTTAACATTCATTTTCTCTATCTTCTTTCCCCTTTCTTGTATCTACAAGGGACTGAATCTCCGAAACCAATGTTTTGCCTCATTAGATAGGATCCACAATGGAAGAACGATTTCTTCTTCTTTTCGCTTTGCGTCCTAATAAGACCATAAGATGGCAAAAATCAGTTGTATCCTTTTCACATGATCGCTGGCTTCGGTTAGAGAATCTTGAGCAAAGCCTGTGCAATTCTTAAGCCACTGAAAGTGCTAGATTATTACCATTCTGGAATGTTCATTTATTTTGCCTATCTATAAATGGTTTGTGACAGAGCTGAAAGTATGACGTTTCCTGATTCCTATTGCCTTAGAAGAGACGGTGTTCACAAAACGTGACGGTAAGCCTTTGTCATTGTAAAGACCAATGGAGCTCATTTCAGTATAGTTGATTATCATGTATGCATAAATGGATTCAAATTGTCTGTATTCGTTCTTTTCTGGCATGATCTCTGCTCATTCCTGTGTTCGATACGTTGCACCCAAAAGGGCTGATGCAGAATCGTTGAATCCGTTTTGGCTGGATTATCCTCAAATGGGTCTGCAGGTCGGTTTAATTTTGGCCGGCTCAAAACTATTTTCAGGGGAGATCAAAATGAATAAATATCTGTATATTCCGTTGGTGAGCCTCCTTTTGTTAGGAGGTGCCGTAACCGGGCAGGGACAAACTCTTGAAGACGTTGTGTTGAGAGGGAACGGGGTTGCACTTACCCAGGACTCAGCCGGCTCGTATGTGCTCATCATAGATGGAAATCCTGATACAGGGTATGTCATTGACTATATCATCGATACGTCATCGCCGACCCCCCCCCTGGAGTTTGGTCTTTGTCTCAAGGAGCCAGAGGGCGCGTCTGAGGCCGAACTTCCGCTGAACATTCCGGGGGACTATCCCAGCGGAACGTATATGGTTTCATCCTGTAATACAGAAGAGCCAGAATTGTCATTTCAACTGTATATTGTCTGGGACGTTGACGGGGACGGTGTAACCGATGATGTAGACCAGTGCCTCAATTCCCCTTTGATCAGTGATCTGGGGGGTACAGTGGTCATCGATGGATGTGATTCCGGGGTGGATAATTTCATGATTGAGGATGGCTGCACCATTTCCGATCTGGTAATGGGCTGCGCCGATGGTGTTCAAAACCATGGCGAGTTCGTCAGTTGCGTGTCCCACCTCACCAACGGATTGAAGCCACTGGTGCTATCGAGTGCGCAAAAAGGGGCGATCCAGAGCTGTGCTGCCCAATCCAGTATAGGCGGCCTGCCATGCGAATCCTGCGGTGACGATGCTTCCGGCCTTGGGCAAAATCGGCACCGGGCCAGGTTTGAGCTGACTGAAAACGATTTAGTCATCCCTTGTGTGGAAATCGGAGAAGGGCAGTATTTCGCCGTGGACATGGATCTGACTTCAGCAACATCGAAAAATTTCCACTTCAAGGTGAAAAAGGCGGAGGTGGTGACCCAGGCGGAGATGAACGGAATTGTCGATCCGGAAGGCACGTGCGCCCATTATGAGCTGCTTTCAAACAGCCTTTTGTTCCCCAGTTTGGAAATAGGGGAAAAGCAATGGCGGGTGCAAATGAAACTTCTTGGTGCCAATTCGGTCAATCTCCACTTTAAATTGGAGGGCATAACAGAAGTTCAGTGATTGCGCGGGCGTTATATCCGTAAAACCCATCTACGCAAAGGAGGCAGGACAAAGAAGAACCTGCCTCCTTTCTTATTCCTTGCATGCGATTTACTTGGACTTCAACCTGTTTTCCCGGAAAAGCTGCACCATAATACCTGGATGGTGGCACTCCTTCCATTTCGTGCGATCGCTTGCCTGAGCTAAAAGGGATGGTCTATCAACTTCAAATCTGCAATTATATATTGATTCAGAATACTTGCTCCGGTGGCAAGTTAGCCAGATTTTGAGCGGAGCAGTAAAGCTCGATCACGCCCATTTATCCGTCTACGGCCACTCTATGGGCGATGATGAGTCGGTAACCGCAATCAAGGCCTTGTACTTTGTTCGGGACATGAAAGCATCCGCCGTGGCGGACCAACCACTCTAAAGTCTCGAAGACTTCTTCTTTACCATCCTGCGACTGCTAATAAGCTCCCGTAACTCGTTAAGAAACAGACCCGCCTTTCAACCTCTCAAAAACAATGCAAAATAGACGATTATAAGCCCCCTCTCTCAGGCTCATATGTAGTGAACCCATAGACCGTCTTGACAGCCACCTCTTTGCGCTATACGTTTTCTTAGAAGTTTCTCGCTAAAAATCTGGCCCCTTAGGGGCCGAGGGAGAAGGTGGCGATGAAGTATTTCATTAATTTTTTCACAGCGCTTGTGGTGACGTTGGGTTTCGTAATCGTGCCTTGCGCTTCTGCCAGAGGCATCGAGCGTACCCTTCGTATTAGTGATCGATAGCGGCTTGGTTTTCGATTTTAACAGCGTTCAATATTCGGATTCGCACGACCTCTCTGTATACACGGCCTCTGGGGCTATCCATCCGGTAGTAAATGGGAAGAAAGGCGGCGAAATATGGGGCACGGCAAACGTGATCGTTTGGAGCCGCGATGTCCCCGATCCGCTTTCCTTTTTTGCGCCCCTTGGACCAGTCGCAGCCCTTGTGACGCTTGAATTCCCGAACCCCCAGGGGGGGTATCCCCTTCTGGCCAATCTGGGGCTGATCCAGGCTCCCTCGGGCCTCCAGACAACGATTGGCGTGATAGTAAAGACTGGGCAGCCGTCGATACGCGGGAATTGGGTTATTGCGGACGGAACGATCATCGGCAGTTCCGCTTCAGATCTCGTCATCGGGGGATTGCTCCTTGTCGGTACGCCTGTGGTGCCTTCTCCCGGCAACCATTTCCTGACACTCTCGCAGTACTGGCCTTACTTTGCCTATGACTCACACCCCACGTCGGTAGAATGCCAGAATACCCAGCAGGGCTCAATTTGTCCTGGTTCCTTCTATGGCCAGACATTTCTCAACGGCCAGTTCAGGCCCGTGCGCTCGTACACCGTTTATAAACAGAGTGGCATCGAGTACGGCAAATGGGCGCACCTCATGGTCATAAACGCTGGAGGCGACGGGTATTACGTAGTGGCGTGCGCAGATTATAACAATAAGACTGCCTTCGACCCCGATGCCATCGATGCCGACAAATGCACACTCTCAGGAACCGGCCAATTATCGGACGTTACCGGAAATCCTGCGTATCTCGGCGGGGCGTCGCTAGGACAATGGTACCTCAACCTTGTAAATTATCTTGTCATGCCCTGAGTGTCGGAGTAACTCGCTTTGCGAAATTTGGACACCCTTTTGGGGAATTTGATCCTTTAGTGCCTTACCAGATAAATTGAGCTCAAAAGTGGCAAAACATTTTGTAGTGATGTTGTTTTCATATAGCCAGATCACCTCGCAGGCATGGGATGATGAACATTTCACGCAACTTGAGTGCTACAAGCGTAACTTTTCGGCCCAGGGAAGTGAGGTAGTACCTGTAGGTTTTTGCGACTTTCTTGATCAGGCCATGTTTTCGTAGTCGTTTGATGTGGCGTGAGATCTTTTGTGTAGTCATGTGGTTAAGGCGGATTTGAAGGTCGCGGTTTTGGAACCCTCTGATGTTGATCTCGCCTCGGTTGATGGTTTGGAAGAGGAGAAGATCGTCGCCATGGAAGAGATTGAAACCTCGATAGGAGCGTTGGACGTCAGTAGCGGGACGGGAGATTTTGTCCAGTTGGCGGAGGGAGAAGGTCGGGTCCTCGATGGCTGAGATGAATTGGAGATAGCGCCAGTTGGCAGCCGCCATGATTCCGATGAGGGGAGGGATGCTGTAGATGGTTTTCTTGACGGGGGCCACTTTCATCTCTGTGGTGCCGTTGCGATGTTCCACCTCTCGGTGGTGCTTGAAAAAGGAGACATCATTGACAGTGGTCTCAATGCGTAAGATCAAAGCGTACTTGTCATACATTTTGATGGCCACTTTGCCCATGTGGTGCTTGATGCGTGTTCCTTCGATACGGGTGTGGAAGTCATTTCCGATCTCGTCCTGGTATTGACCCGTGAGTCGGCGTCCTAGAAAGGTGGCCACGTTTTCAGGTTTGACCGAATGGATGGCGGTACGGACCAAGTCCTGATAGAGGGGGGCCAGGTCACTTTGACGGCGGAAAACGATGTCGGTTGCATACTCCAGTTGCATGATGCTCCAATGGTATCTCTCTTGGAAGTGGGCGATGACGGGACAGAGCTCTTTGGCAATCCTGTCCAAATGGCGGTGAAGCTGTTTGGGGGAAAAGCTGTCGGAAAGGGACTGGGCTTTGTCCCAGTGTTCAATCTCGTTGAAGGCGTTATCGACCATCTTAAAGGGGATGGCGTGGCGGTTCAATTGGAAGGCCAGGATGTTGTGGCCATTGCAGTAGAACTGCAACCGAAAGGGCGCCCAGGTCGGCACCCGAAGGTAACACAGGCCAAGTTCGGGTAGGATGAAATAGAAGTAATAATGGAGACACTTTCCAGAATCGGGTTTGAGAAAGGTTTTATGGGTCTTCTTGTCATGCCAGGGTTGATAGGTGGAACAGGACTCCATGGCAGAGAGAATATGCACCAGGCCCGGGTGACTTCCTCGTCTGCCCAGAACCTCCTTGACCCTGTCCTCCTTACGGAAGGTGCTCTTTCGCATGAATTCGATCTCGATGCCATTTTTCTCGGCGATCTTCTCGGCATTGGCGCGGATCTCATCGCGCAGGTTCTTGGCCCATTGAGGGAAGTCAAAGATCCGGATACCCTCATTACGCAGAAACCCGCTCATGCCATCGGCATGGCAGATATGAGGAATGGTGCCGGTAATCACAATCCGGTCCAGGCAGGAGAGGACACCACGAATCTTGTCAGCATGGCGCTCGGTCAACAGTTTCATAAGGGCTGCCACCTCAGATCATTGATCGCCTCATCTTGCCAGATCGCCGGGATGGTGTGAACCACAAATATTGTCCTGTTTGGTTCCGGCTTCGCCGGGTTGGGTTAAAGGGAACGGTTCTCTTTATCTCTCCTCCATCCGCTCTGTCGCGCCAGGTGATAAGAACTTTTTTTTGGCCGGATCATGAGATGTTTTTGGCTCGCAGTTCAAGTAGAATCTGGGCTCCTGGTGTTGTGTCCGCAACTGGCGCGCCTCAAATGGTCGCCTTTGCCCAGCAAAGGCGCAAATGCCGCCGTCGCGCCAAGGGTCTTGATCATGACTCTTAGGGGCGGTGAGTCGAAATGCTTTGAGCGAAGCGGTCCCTTTAACCCTGGCTTCATCTTCAAAAATCAGGGAAGGAAGATGTCCTGGTAGCCAGGCTCACCATAAAGCTGCCCATTGAACCCGTCAGACAAAAGGCGACTAGACCCTGGGGGTTCGTAGAAATAGAATTCCTGTGATTTCAACTGGATATATGGTGGCCCAAAGAACCATCAGGCCCGTGGGATGTATCAAAATAGATGCAATTCCTTCCCACAAATGTTTTCTTCACCCCAAAGACCTTTGCCCCTTCCACCCGCAGCTAATTCACAGCCCGATTATAACAGTCTGCCCTTGATTCCATCGAAGGATTCAAAAGGAATTGGTGTTTACCCTTTTGCTAGAAGCGCACCGGCGATGCTATTGTCAGCGTGCGACCATTCTAGAGTTCGCGAAGAAGAAAGCCTTAGGGAATAATCTGTCCCGACTCATACTGACGCAAGCGAGTGACAGAAACTGGGTCAGGGTTTCAGTCCGACCATAAAGGGTTACAGGTAGGGTTTAGTACATAGCCCCAGTAGCAAAATACTGTCCTTTCCATCTGATAATAGGGCGTCCACCCCATTTACCTTCTTCCCTTTTCAAGTAGAATTGTCCTAAACCCTTTCCGGTAAGCCGTCAGGTTACCGTTTACGATGGTTGCTTAGCCTGATGTCACCGCATTGCTGCTGAGAGGCAGATTCCCAACTAATACACGTTGCTCTCGCTATAGACTTGGATTACCGCGGCATCGCGCAAAGACCTTTAAGGAGGCATTCAGATGAAGAATCAGGCACCGTTTCTGGATATTGGGAGTTTCGTTGCGGAAGAAAGTCCGGAAGTAACCGAAAGCGAGACTTCGGTTCCCGCCATCAGTCCCTTCGTGTCGGTCTATGAGTCCGAGGAAGGCGCTGACTTTGTCAGCCCGGAGACTCGAGAATACGTAACATTTTTAAACGAATTTTATGATGAGGAATTCGATGAGGCTCTGTCCACGTTGGTGGATGAGGCGTCTGCCATCTACGGCGCACACTTCGGGCAGGAACAGGAAGATCCCCAGGATGTGGGTTCTCGGGCCGAACGACTTCTCAACCAACACTTCGCGCCGCTTGTTGCACAGGCCGAGACATCCGCGGCGGTAAACGTACTGGTGGCGGCGGCGCGCTACCTGGCGGCGCATTCCCCCAGCCTGCGCGCCCAAGGCCAGACTTACCAGATTGCTTACCGCCTGTCGCGCGGCGAGCGGCTGTTTGAAGGGTAGAGAAACCTTAGAGAAAGCTGGTCAGGCTGAAACCAGAAATGCTGAAAAGATTAAGTATCTATCCGGAAAATATCTCCAGGGGGGTAGGTCAAAAAAACGCCGTGGCCGATCCGCCCTCATCTTCCTTAAGGGGTCTCCAACCCCTGGAGCGCGGCCTGGGCCTCATCCTTCAGGCGCCGGAAAGGCGCGGACGCCGGTTCAGCGATGCGCTCGATGACGGATTGCAGCGCCAGACGGTAGGCCACCGGCAAGGCCTGCTCCGGATCAGCCGGGATGTCCGGAATTACGCCGGTTCCTTCCCAGTTGGTCCCGGTGATGGGGCTGACGGGCCGCCCACCAGGGATAACGGCTTCAAAGTGCGGATGCAGCCGGTGGATCCTACCGGGATGGGCCCCTCCGCCGGTCGGTTCACCGATCAGGGTGGCCCGCTGGCGGGTCTTGAGGTTGTAGGCAAATTCCTCGCCGCCGGAGAACGTATCTTTGCTCGTCAGCAGATAAATGGGTTTGTCACCAAAGCGCTTGCCGGGGACATACGACAGCGTCCAGGACTGCCTGGGGGTCTCTTCGGTACGCCAGTGGAAGCTGTTGAGGAGGACAGGTTCATCGCCAAAAAGATAACTGGTGATCAGGGCCACCATAGCGGGGTGCCCGCCTCCGTTTTTACGCAGGTCCACAATCAACGCGCTGGCATTGGCCAAAAAATTCATCGCGGCGACCGCCAGGTCCCCGGCCCATTCCGGGGGAAAAAAGGCGCGGATGTCCAGGTACCCGACATTGCCCGCCAACCGCTCCACCCTGTACAGGCCGTAGTTATCGAGGCTGGCCCCCAGGCGCCATTCCTCAACGATTTCCGGGTTTTGATGCGCCGGATCTTCTTGCTCAGGCAGCGGCTCTGGAGACCAGAACACCCGCAGGTGTTTGTCCTGGTTGACCTCTTGAAGATGCTCGGTCAGGGTTTTCGCGAAAAGCGCGCCTTCGGTAATCTGGGCATAAACCCCCTCCTCCAGGCACTGTTGAATGCGTTCGCTGATGCGTTCGGCCAGGTCGGGGAACACATAGTTCTCCTTTAATTTCTCGGTCAGGTTTTGAATGACCGCTGCATGTGCGGCTTGATCGATGATCACTTGCCCGGTATCCATATCATTTTCCTCCTGAATTGGGCTTCGTATCTATCCGGAAAATATCTCAGGGGGTATTCTCAACAGACACTTAGATTTCTTGTAGGGAGGGTTGGCAGCGGTTTCTCCGCTGCCAATCCCTCCGGCTTTGATGTTAACGGAAGGCCGGGATAACCTTGTCGGCGAACAACTCCAGGTGGGGCTGGGCCCAACTGGCCGGGAGGCCGGGCGGCAGGGTGAAGGAATAATAATGGGTGAGGGGGACGGCATCCGCGAAGCCGCGGATCATGGCGATGCAGGTATCCACATCCACCACGTTGAGGATGCCGGTCTGGCGCAGATGGTCTTCGTCATTGATATGGGGGAGAATTGGAAATCCGGATTTTTCAAACCATTCGGCATAGGAATTCAACTGGTAGATCACGTGGGGAGCGGCCTCGTGCCAGCTTTTTTCTGGGTCGGCGGCGGGGATCAACCAGAAATGCCCACCCGCCAGGCGCAGGCCGGTGGTGGGTTTGCCCAGGGCCTGCAGGGCGGCGACGTAGCTGGCGAAAAGCTCCGCGGTGGGACCGCCGACCGCCATGAAACCGTCTGCGTATTGGGCGGCGCGCCGGGTGCCAGCCGGGGTGAAACCGCCAGACCAGATGGGCAGGCGAGGCTGCTGCACGGACAGCGGGGCCAGGCGAGCATTGGCGACCTGGTAGTATTTCCCCGTGAAATTGACCGTCTCGCCGTCCAGCAGGGCGCGGATGATCTGCAGCCCTTCGCTCGTGCGCCTTCCGCGCTCGGTTTTGGGAACGCCGAAGCTGACGTTCTCTTCCACGTTATACCCCAGGGATACCCCCAGCTCGAAGCGCCCGTTCGAAATCACATCGACCGTGGCGGCGTCCTCCGCCACGCGGATGGGGTTGTGCAAGGGCAGGATCATGATTGCGGTGCCGATGCGGATGGTTTTGGTCTGGGCGGCTATGGCGGCGGCGATGGGCAGCAGGGAAGGGGCATAGCCGTCTTCGACCAGGTGGTGCTCCGAGAGCCAGACGTTGTCAAAACCGTGCTGGTCGGCCCAGCGGATCTGCTCGAAGATTTCACCGTAGATCTGGGTGAAAGGACGCTTCCAGGCCGTTGGGTTGCGGAAGTCATAAAAAAGG
Source organism: uncultured delta proteobacterium (assembly GCA_963830155.1). GTDB lineage: Bacteria > Desulfobacterota > DSM-4660 > Desulfatiglandales > Desulfatiglandaceae > CAWHLE01. Next base: position 195,575 of record CAWHLE010000012.1, read on the forward strand.
CCAAAATTCAGTTTTTGGGGATTTGCGCTCATGATTTATCTCCTCAAATAATCTAACCGCGGATAAACGCAGATGACTACGGATAGAGCCAAATTCATATACTCTTAATCAGCGTTTATGCCCGTCCTCCCGCAAGGACATCGTCCCGATGTTGCGAGGGGTGTAATGGCCGCTTTCACCCCCTACGGGGACCATACCGCAAGGGTCATAAAGCGAATCCTTGCGATGTACGCTGGGTACTCGCGCAGGTGCAAGATTCACGTGGGTGAGGCACAACTGGTAAGCGGCTTTTTGCTTTAAGCCAGCGGTTGAATGGCTCCGCCCAACTGGGCGATGTGATTGACGACGTCCCACTGTCCGTCAAAATTAGCGATTTTGCCATCCCTGAACTTAAAATAGCAAATGCCCTGGTTCGTCCACGCATTCCCGGTCGGCGGCAGGCCAAGGAAGTCGCCAGTATGGATCCCGGAGGAATTCATTTTGGCCGCCGCACTCTCGCCGTCCGCCACCAGATCGGTGATTTCGACGCGATGATCCTTGAACTGCGCATAAACGCCGGGAAGCAAGCCGGTCCAATCTTTGGCCAACTCCGGGGTGCAGACTTCCGCCAGCAGGGCCGTATCCTGGTTATTAACCGCATCGACGAACTTGCGCACCGCGGTCTTGTTGTGATCGATCTGCTCCAGCGGGATCACGCCAATCTCGATCAGCATATCGGTCCAACCCGTTAAAGGCTGCTGCGATACCATTTTGCCATTCACGATGCGAAAGACATTGAAGTTCCGCCAGGTGACCGGCTGGCCAAGGGGTGGAAAGTTGGCGGGCGGCGGGTCGACTGGAACTGAGTAGGTAAGGTTATATTTAAGATGGGCCATGACCTTATCACCCTCGGCCATCAGATCCAGGATGGTAAGTTTAAAACCCGGACAGGTCTTGTGATGCCAAAGGACACGGTCTCGGAACTGCTCAGGGGTATCTATATCGCGATAGATCCATCCGGGGCATAGTAGCTGTCAAGCAATTCCACGTGGCCCCCTTCCAGGACCTCTTTCAGGTGACGCCGGACAAGAGCCTTATTTTCTTCGGTAGACATGGTGATCTTCCTTGTATGAACTTAGTATGAACTTACCATGGGGGTACGAGCTTCCATTCGGACGCGCAAGGACACCGGTAAGAAAAAACATCTCGCCGCGCGGAGTGCGCCTCTTCAAACACCATAGGTGCTCATCGTGGGTGCGCTCCGCGCAGGTATCCCCTTTCCGTGCGCGGAGCTTTTTTTATCGTTCAATGCAGCACAAGCAGATGCGCTGCTTTAAGCTGCAGTTTTGGCGGCGGCTTTGGCAGCCACGGTCATTTCGGCCCAGTCGATCTCATCCACGGGCAGCAGATCGGCGGTAATATGCTCCATCAAATCGCCCAGGGTGGTGATGATGTCCTCGGGTTTGTCGGCTTCCCACAGGCAGAAGGCCAGGTCCCGGCGACCCTGGGGAAATGGATTCCAGGTCTTGAGGCAGCGAGCCGGGGTTTTACCGGCGTCCATGGCCAGGGCCAGTTCGTTGGCCACTTCACCGAGCTTCGTCCAGGTTTGTTCGGGGGTGGTTTTGTAGGTGTGGACAGCAATATACTTTTTCATCTCAATCTCCTTGGATACCAACTGAAAATAGGGTTGGATTTCCCCCCTGGCTGATTGGTTCCACTGTACCTGTTTCCACCGGGGATTACACCTATCTCAGGGATAGGGATTAAGGAGGGGAAAAAGATAGGTTTTGTAATGTTATAAATTTGGTCTTTTTGCGCTATAATATTCTCACCGTTTATTAATGAAGTTCTAACTGGGCTCCCACGGAGAGAGCAACCCCCCAAGGAGGGGGTAACCCCCAAGGAGGGGGTAATGGAAAACGCAAAGGGTGGATCAGGTTTTCTGCACGAACCCCTGACCCGGCGTGAGCACAACATCCTGGCGCATCTGGCCAACGGCCGGTCCAGCCAGGAGATCGCCAGGCTGGAGACGCTCGCCTACTCCTCGGTAAAGTGGTATATCCACCAGATTTATGCCAAGCTGGGGGTCAACCGGCGGCGCGAAGCCATCGCCCGAGCCAATGAGCTGCAGCTGCTGTCTGAACCGGCGGCCTTACCCCCGAGATTGATTGAAAGACACAACCTGCCTCGCCAGCTGACCTCCTTTATCGGACGCGAAGCAGAGATCGCGGAACTGCTGGCACTCTCACGGGACTTGCCCCTGGTGACCCTGACCGGATCCGGCGGGACAGGCAAGACGCGCCTGGCCCTGCAGGTGGCCGGCAGAGTCCTGCCAGCCTTCACGGACGGCGCCTGGTGGGTGGACCTGACCCCGCTGTCGGATGCGGAACTGGTCCCGCAGGTAGCCGCGACCGCGCTGGGGATGCACGCCGTCCCCCGCTCAAATGCGACCGAGGCCCTCAGCGAATTTATCAGTCAGAAACACCTGCTGCTGATCCTGGACAACTGCGAACACCTGATCGACGCGGCGGCGGCCCTGGCCAGAGAACTGCTGCATGCCTGCCCAAACCTGCACATCCTGGCCACCAGCCGCGAGGTGCTGGGGTTCCAGGGCGAAAAAACCTATCGCTGCCCGCCGCTCTTCCTGCCTGATGCCCAGTCCCAACCCACTTTTTCCGCGCTGGCCGTGTCCGAGGCGGTGCGCCTGTTCACCGAACGGGCCCAGGCTGTGGCAGCGAATTTTCGCCTGACGGAGGGCAACGCCCCGCTGGTGGCCCACGTCTGCCAACGCCTGGACGGTATCCCATTGGCGATCGAGCTGGCGGCAGCGCGGGTGCGCCTGTTGAGCCTGGAGCAGATCGCGGCCCGCCTGGATAACGTCTTTCACCTGCTGACTGGAGGCGGGCATACTGCGCTCCCCCGCCACCAGACCTTGAAAGCCCTGGTGGACTGGTCCTACGACCTGCTATCGGCGCAGGAACGCTGCCTGTTGGGCCGGCTTTCGGTCTTCGCCGGGAGTTGGACGCTGGCAGCAGCCGAGGCGGTCTGCGCGGGACCAGCGGATGGGGAAGCCATCCCAGGGGAGGCGATCCTGGACCTGCTTGCACAGCTGGTGGATAAATCGCTGGTCGTCGTGCAGGATGGAGGCGTGGAAAAACGCTACCACATGCTGGAGATGATCCGCCAGTATGCCCACCAGCGCCTGCTGGAGAGGGACGAGTTCGAGACAATGCGCGAGAAGCACCTGGATTACTACCTGGCCTTGAGCCTGCAGGCCGAACAGCACCTGCGCACGAAAAGCAGCCGGGCCTGGCGAGAGCGGCTGGAAGCGGAAATGGGCAACCTGCGCCAGGCGCTGGAATGGTCGCTCTCCGGTTCGCTTGAGAAAGGGCTGCGCCTGGCAGCCGCACTGCAGTGGTTTTGGGCCGGCAGCCGGCACCGCATCGAAGGAGTGGGTTGGCTTAACCGCCTGCTGGCGGCCGGATTAGGCGAAGATAACAACCAAATTGAGGAATCGACCAGGACGACCGCCTACATGATTGCGCGCGGCAAGGCTTTAAATGCATCTTCGTACATTGGACGCTTACTCGGGCAGGATGGGCGGAGCATGGCGGCCGAAGCCGCGGCTATTTTCAGGTCGTTGGGCGATATGTGTCCCAAAGACCTGGGGTATTCCATTTATTTGTCCGAGGAAAAGGACCTGCTAGAATGCCTGGAAATGTTCCGCGAAATCGGCGATCCCTTCTTTATTGCGGAAATGCTGCTTTTTTTGACCCAGGCTGCGCGTGGGAGGGGAGAGCTTGGGCAGGTCAGGACCTATCTGGAAGAAGGTATACGGCTGCAGCGGGAAGCGGGGGATCTGGACGGCTGGGCAGACAAACTATGGGAATTGGGCATGCTGGAATTTCTGGAGGGCAATCTGGCGCAGGCTCGAGCCGATTTTGAAGCCAGCCAGGCCTGCTGCGAGGAAGCTGGGAGCGAGGAAGTTTATCCTTTACTGTACCGCTTCTACGCCTGGATGGCGCTGGCAGCTGGGGATGTAGAGCAGGCTGTGCAGTACAGCCAGGCGCAGCTTACCGCGGGGACACGGCATTTCATCCCCTGGGTGATGACCGATGCCCTGGGCTTTTTAGGGTGGGAGGCCTTTACCGCCGGTGACATGGATCTGGCGGTGGCGTACTGCGAGAAGGCGTTGAACCTGACGGAACAACCGGATCAGAACTTATTGGCGGTAGCGCGGTACGTACTGGCACGGGTGGCGTTGGTTCGGGGAAAATATAGCCAGGTCCACACTATCTTGAAAGCCTTCTTTTCAAATAATTATTACAGCTGGCCGCCGGTGCAGCTTGGCATCCAGGTCTGTGGGATTTTGGCGGCCAGGCAGATGGCGGAGCAGCCTGCCCAGGCGCGGCGGGCGGCAACCCTGTTTGGCGCGCAGGACGCGATGCAGGCCTGCCTGATGAACGTGATCCCCCAACCGGAGCGGGAGGCCTTCGAGCAGGCTCTGGCAGCCGTGCGCGGCGCATTGAGCGCCGAGGATTTTGCCGCGGCGTATGCCGAAGGCCGGGCGATGACCACGGCACAGGCCATTGAATACGCATTGGAGGAAGGTTAAGCAGGGGGTCAGGCATCAGAAATATCGGTTAATTCGCGGCAAGGGTAAGACGAAAAATGATACAATGGTGAAAGTTCCCCAAAAGACCTTCGCGAGTTGGACGTAATATGCAGAGATTGATCTTTTGACGTGGAACTCAAGTTTTAACTTTGAGCAGTGTTTTAACATTCCCGACTGAATAATAACAGCCAGATCCTGACTGAAAACAACCCACGAGTTTTGCAGATAGATTGGCGCAACCGGTTCCGCGTAACCTGACAGGCTGCGGAACCTACAGGCAGGGATGCCGCCCTACAAATCAAACTGAGGTAAAGGAGACCATCGAACTATGGCCACACCAATTGAAAAATGGGATTTCTTCGAGCTTGCGCTTGCCCACCCATTCCCTGGAAACCCGTTTATCGACGTTACCCTGACTGCCATATTTTCTCTTCAAGGCCGCAAGGTGAAGGTCACCGGTTTCTATGATGGCGAGGATGTGTTCAAGGTCCGCTTTATGCCCGACCAGGAGGGCGAGTGGCGCTACGTTACGAGCAGCAATGTGAGCGCGCTGGATGGGCAGCAGGGGGCGTTCCTCTGCACCGCGCCAACCGGGGATAACCATGGTCCGGTGTGCGTGGCCAACCAGTTCCACTTTGCCTATGCAGACGGCACGCCCTACAAGCCGGTGGGCACCACTTGCTATGTGTGGAATTTGCAGGGAGACGAGTTGGAAGAGCAGACGCTGAAGACGCTCGAGCAGGCGCCGTTCAACAAGATGCGCATGTGCGTTTTCCCCAAGCGCTACGCTTTCAACCAAAACGAGCCGCCCAGCTATCCCTTCCCCGGCGAACTGCCGCATAAAGCGCCCGACACGGCCACCAGGCCTTATCAACATGTCGAGCCGCCGCAGTGCTGGGACTTCAGCCGCTTCAACCCGGCCTATTTCCAGCGCCTGGAACAGCGCATCCTCGACCTGCGCGCGCGCGGGATCGAGGCCGACCTGATCGTCTTCCACCCCTATGACTTTGGCGCCTGGGGTTTCGACCAACTACCCGCCGAGGTGAATGACCGCTACCTGCGCTACCTGGTTGCGCGGTTGTCTGCCCTGCGCAATCTGTGGTGGTCGTTTGCCAATGAGTATGACCTGTTCCCCAAGCGCACGATGGCGGATTGGGACCATTACTTCCAGCTGGTCCAGCAGGAGGACCCTTACCACCACCTGCGCTCGGTCCACAACTGCGGCACATTTTACGACCACACCAAACCCTGGGTGACCCATTCCAGCGTGCAGAATGGGACGATCGGGCGCGTCCCCGCCTGGCGTAAGATGTATGGCAAGCCGGTGGTGATCGATGAGTGCGGCTATGAGGGTAATATCCAAATGAGCTGGGGCGACCTCTCTCCGGAAGAGATGGTTTTCCGCTTCTGGCTCGGGTTCACCCTCGGCGGGTATGTCGGCCACGGCGAGACCTATCTTAACCCGGAAGAGGTGCTGTGGTGGTCGAAGGGCGGCGCGCTGCACGGGGAAAGCCCTGCGCGGATCGCCTTCCTGCGCCAAGTCTTTGAACAGGCGCCTGACCTGACCCCGATCGAGAAGCTGGATATGGAGAACCTCAACCTGATGGACGGCGGGTTTCAGAAGCTGCGCGCCCAATTCAACGAAATGGGCGTTCCGCCAATCGCCGCAGGCGGTCTGAGCAGCGAGGCGTGCGGTTACAACCTGGAGCAGGGCTACTATCTGTTTTACTACGGCCTGCACCAGCCCGCCGCGCAGGTGTACGACCTGGGGGATGGCAAGTACCAGGTGGATGTGATCGATACCTGGAATATGACCGTCGAAACCATTCTGGAGCAGGCTAGCGGCGAGACGCGGATAGCCCTGCCGGGGCAGAAGTATATCGCGGTGCGGATCCAGAAAGTATAGCGAAAAAAAGAGGTGATTTTCGGCGAAAAGCGCCGGTAGAGAAGCAGGGACGCGGCTGGTGGACGATATCGCTCCGGGAAGTGGGAGCGCGCTCCCAGAAAATATCGTCTCCTGCGGAGGAAAGTTATTCCAGGGATTATTGTGTATCCGGCTCCGAAGCCTGGTGGAAAATTCGGCGTAAAATGAATGGAACCCAGGAGGTTATGATGAAAATCGCATCTGTCGAAACATTTACCCGTGAAAATATCAGCATCGTCCGCGTCCGGACGGATGACGGAGCGGAAGGAATCGGCCAGATTTCCCCTTTCAACGCCGATATCTCTGCCCTGGTTCTCCACCGCCAGGTTGCACCTTTTGCCCTTGGCGCAGATCCACTGGCCCCAGGCGTCCTGGCGGATCGGATTATTGAAGGCACCTATAAATTCCCAGGATCTTATGTCTGCCGGGCGCTGACCGGGATAGATACCGCCCTGTGGGATCTGCGAGGCAAATTGGAAGGTAAAAGCGTATGCGAACTGCTGGGGGGCCAGCCCAGGTTGTTCCCGGTTTACGGCTCCAGTATGCGGCGTGATATCACCCCGGAGGAAGAAGCGAAACGCCTTACCAGGCTGATGCAGGAGAAGGGTTTCCGTGCGTTTAAGATTTGGGTGGGCAAAGTATGCGGGCACGATGCAGACCAGTGGCCCGGGCGGACAGAAACGCTCGTTCCCACCGTTCGCAAGGCGATTGGCTCAGAAACTGCCCTGCTGGTAGACGGAAACAGTTGTTATACCGCGCAAAAAGCGATCGAGATCGGCCAACTGCTGCAAGAATACGGCGTTGTACATTTTGAGGAGCCTTGCCCTTACTGGGAGCTGGAATGGACCGCCCAGGTTGCCGCGGCCCTGGATCTGGACGTAGCCGGCGGCGAACAGGACTATGATCTTCGCCAGTGGAAGCGAATCATCGATATGCACGCGGTCGATATCGCCCAGCCGGATATTTGCTATATCGGCGGGCTGACGCGCGCACTGCAGAGTTGCGCGCATGGCGGAGGCGGCGAAGATGCGCTGTGTGCCGCATTCGGCTAACCTGTCTATGGTCACCGTGTTCACTTTACATATGATGGGGGCGATCCCCAATGCTGGACCGTATATCGAGTTTTCGATCGAACCGACCCCCTGGGCAGATGGATTGTATACACCTGCACTGGAAGTGCGCAACGGAGCCGTCCAGATTCCAGAGGGTCCGGGATGGGGCGTTGAGGTCAGCCCCGACTGGCTGGCAGGATCAGAACACCAGGCAAGTACATTGTAAAACCGCCAACCCACTTTGCATGTTAAAAGAAAAGTGCCCCAGGAGGAAATCGAAAAGTACCCTCATGGGGTGCTCTCAACCTACAAAAAAGCCAGTGCCCCAGGAGGGAATTGAATGCCACACCCATTCGGGTGCTCTCAACCTATAAAGCTGTTAAAAGAAAAGTGCCCCAGGAGGGAATTTAACGCCACACTCTTCCGGATGCTCTCAACCTAGTAGACTGTTAAAAGAAAAGTGCCCCAGGAGGGAATCGAACTCTCAACCTAAGCGTTAGGAGTGCTTTGCTCTGTCCTTTTGAGCTACTGGGGCGTTAAGGGAATTATAAAGGATTTTTCGCGGAATGCAACCCTCCATAAAAGAAGGCTCGCCTGGCATAGGGGGGGTATGCCAGGCGACCTTCAGGGAGGGAATGCCACCTTCAGCACCCTTTCGGGGCCAGCATGGGGGGGGCATGCTGGTTGTTGCTTTGGGTGGTAGACACTTAAGCTACCAATAAAGTGTTTCAGTGTCTAGTTGATAATATACATCATATTACTCAATTTTACATTAGATTTTTCTAAGTATTTCCTATGGTTTTTCTCAGGCTCCGCTCTAGACAACTTATTCTCGCCACCGATCCGGCCTGGTTCAGGTAAAATGGACTGATGATCACCCCCGGATTGGTCTCGGTTACCTTTCGCCATCTACCGCCTGAAGACATCGTGGACCTGGCCCGACAAGCCGGATTGGAAGCGTTGGAATGGGGCGGAGACGTGCACGTGCCGCACGGCGATCTGGCGCGCGCGCGCCAGGTGGGGCGCATGACCATGGAGGCCGGGCTGCGGGTGTGCGCCTACGGATCGTACTACCGGGTGGGCGCAAACGAAGCGCCTGATTTCGAAGCGGTGCTTGCCACGGCGCTGGCATTAGGCGCGCCGTTGATCCGGGTATGGGCGGGCCCTCCTATGGGGGCGCGGGGCGCGGGCAGATTGGGTTCGCGAGATGCCTCTCCGGCAGACTGGGAGCGGGTGGCGGCCGATTCGCGGCGCATCTGCGACCTGGCGGCCCGAGAAGGGTTGACGGTGGCCTATGAATTCCACGCAGGGACGCTGACCGATACCAACGAAAGCGCCCGCCGCCTGCTGGAGATGGTAAACCAATCGCCTGGCGCACCCGCAGCGGCAAGGGGGCCCGCGCTGCGCAGCCTCTGGCAGCCGCCGCGCAGACCTCCCTACGGAGGCGCGAAGCGCGTCACAGATCAAGCATATAATATGGAAGGGTTGAAGATGGTGGGGCCGTGGCTTGCCAACCTGCACGTTTTTCATTGGATCAGGCACCGGCAAGCCACCGTTGGTGGCGCGCCGCCCGCTGGCGGAAGGGGAAGCGGATTGGCCGATCTACCTGCGCCAGGCAGCAGCCGATGGCGTGCCGCGCTGTGCGCTGCTGGAATTCGTGCGCGATGATCGCCCCGAACAACTCATGGAGGATGCGGCCGTGCTGAAGCGCTGGCTGGCGGCGCTTTAATCCAAGCTCGCCCACCGCAAAAAACACCTGATGATTCCTGTATCCCCTCTGCATAAACTGTTGAAATCCTGGGGCACCCGCACCACCTGGGAAGGCTACACCTGCTATGAAGGCCATGTGAACAAGCGGGCCTGCAAACTTGTGCTGCCGGATAAGCCGGACCCGCGCCAGCGTTGGGCCTGGCGGGCAGAATTTTTCGGTGCATTTGCCGGCGTAGACCTGGAATTGGTGCGGCGCGGTTTCGCATTGGCGTATATGGACGTAACCGACCTGTACGGCTGCCCGGCTGCAGTCGACCACTGGGATGCCTTTTACCGCTGGGCTACCGGCAGGTTGGGGCTGCACCCGCGCCCGGCGCTGATCGGGCTGAGCCGGGGCGGGCTGATGGTCTACAATTGGGCCGCGCGCCATCCGGACCAGACCGGCTGCATTTACGGCGACGCCCCGGTGATGGATTTTAAGAGCTGGCCGGGCGGTAAAGGCAGTTCAGCCGGCAGCCCGGAAGACTGGCAGAAATGCTTAACCGCCTACGGGCTGAGCGAAGCCGAGGCGCTGGCTTACCCCCTCAACCCGGTCGATAACCTGGCCCCGCTGGCCAAACTGCGCGTTCCCCTCATCCATGTGTGCGGCACGGCCGATGAAGCGGTGCCGGTGGCGGAGAATACGGCGAAGGCTGCCAGCCGCTACAGCGACCTGGGCGGAGAGATGACCGTCATCCTCAAAGGCGGCGCCGGGCACCATCCCCACGGCCTGGAAATCCCCACGCCGGTGGTTGAGTTCATCCTCAAGCACGTCAAATAAATGCAGCGTCTCACGCAAATCGTGCTAGAATAACGTTATGTACCCATTAACTGACGAACAAATCCAAGAGTTAAAAACGATCGACACCCCTACCATCTGCAACGCCATCGAGAAATTCAAGGTGCGCGGGCGCGTGCAGGGTTTTATGGGGATGGACATTCGCTGCCTGCTGCCCGAATTGGGCACGATGGTTGGCTATGCCGTGACGGTGACCGTCGATTCGACGACCGAGGACGCGCAACTGGACACCCAGGCCTGGTTTAACTGGATGAAGGCCATGGAAGTTTCGGCCAAGCCGGCGGTGGTGGTCTTCAAGGATATTGGCCCCGCGCCGCGCAAAAGCGCCCACCTGGGCGAGGTGATGGCGACGATCGCCGCCCGCCTGGGCGTGGTCGGCATCGTGACGGACGGCGGCCTGCGCGACATCGTGGAAGTGAAGCAGGTCGGGCTGCAGTGTTTTGCCAAAGGCCTGGTGCCGGCGCACGGCAACCCGCGCCTGATCGAGGTCGGCGTGCCGGTGACGATCGACGGCGTACGCATCGAACCGGGCGACCTGCTGCACGGCGACGCCAACGGGGTAACCGCCATCCCGCGCGAGATCGCCGGACAGGTGGCCCAGGCCGCGGCCGAGGTGCGCGCCGAAGAAGCCCAATTGATGGCCTACATCCGTTCGCCAGACTTCAAGGTCGAAGAGTACTATAAGCGCCGCTTTACGCATTGAGCGGATTTTTTCAGGCTTGAATTTGGAATAAGATCCTCTTATACTAAAAACAAGCACCAGAACCGGGCCAAAACACCGCCGCCCATCATCCTCTCATAACCGCACATCCACGCCCGGTAGGGATTTCCTGCCGGGTTGTTGATTCCCCATCCAAATTAAACAGGTTGGCCCACGATGATTAATCTACATTGGAGGGACCAGCATGTCTGATAATCACAGTCAAAAAAAAGGCTGCCATTTTTGGAATCCATATACACCGATGGACCAGTTGATGTCTTTTATGGGCTTCGGACCCACGGTGTTGGTGCGCGGCGAAGGCAACTATATCTTCAACCGCTACGGCAAGCGCTACCTGAATGCCAATTCTTGCACCTGGAATTTCGCCCTGGGCTACGGCCGCGAAGAAATCATAGAAGCCGCCAACCGGCAGATGCGCGAGCTGGCCTTCAGCAACTGCTGGGGCAGCGTCCATCCGCGCGCCATGGAGCTTTCAACGCGGCTGGTTGAGATCACCTCGGGAAATTACGCGCATGTCTACCTGGGGGCAAATGGGTCTGAAGTGGTGGAAACTGCCCTTAAAATGGCGCGCCAGTATTTCAAACAGTCTCCACTGCCCACCGAACGCGGGCGTTATAAATTTATCTCCCTGCGCGGGTCCTATCACGGCCTGGGTTTTGGCGCGATCAGCGCCTCGGGGCACGACCAGTACGAGGAAAAATACGGCCCGCTGCTGCCGGGGTTCGTAAAAATCGAGCCACCTTACTGCTACCGCTGCCCATATGGCAAGAGCGGCTACCCGGAATGCAAGCTGGCCTGCGCCCAGGGCCTGCGCACGGCGGTCGAACAAGAAGGGCCGGAAACGGTGGCCGGCTTTCTCATGGAACCTATTCTGGGAGAAATGGGAGTCATCATCCCTCCCGTTGAATATTACCAGGCGGTAGGAGCGATCTGCCGCGAATATGGGCTGCTGTTGATTGTGGATGAGGTGACCACCGGCTTTGGACGCACCGGGGTGCTTTTTGCCAGCCAGGATTGGGCAATCCAACCAGACCTGCTCTGCCTGGGCAAGATCATCAGCGGCGGTTATGCCCCGCTTTCAGCCTTACTGGCTACCGAAACCATTTACCAGCACTTTTTAGGCAAAGGACGGCATTTCATCAGCGGCTCAACCCACAGCGGACATCCCCTGTCCGCTACCATCGGGTTGGCGGCTATCGATCTCATTATGAAGGAAAATCTGGTTGAGAATGCTGCCAGGGTAGGTGCATATCTCAAAGCCGGCCTGCTGGAACTGCAGAAGCGGCACGAGATCATCGGGGATGTGCGCTGCCAGGGTCTGATGGTGGCGATCGAGTTGGTGAAGGACCGCCAGACCAAAGAACCCTTCAACGAAGACGAAATTTTTGATTTTGTGTTGGATGTCGTAGAACGAGGGGTGCTGATCTCGCTGGACAACCTGCGCTTCATGCCCCCACTGACGATCACCGAGGAAAATGCAGATACGATCCTCAAGGTGCTGGACGACGCCCTGCACACCGGTTTTGTGGCCGAAATCGACCGCAAGGCGCGCCTGGTGCGGGGGTTTGTAGCGTCGAAACTGCGTTAGTTATTTTGCGCAGTAAACTTATGAAAATGCCCTGACCCAGCCCCTCTCCCGGATCGGGAGAGGGGCTTAATTCCGGTCATTGACATCAAGCCGCCTGGGGATGGTCGGCGCGCACCATGGGCAGGTCCGCAGCGGCGGCATTGGATTCGACCTGCTCCGCCGACTTGCAGCCGGGTATGACACAGGTCACCGCCGGGTGCTGCAGGCACCAGGCCAGAGCCCAGGCCGCCATGGGCACGCCGGCCGGCACTTCATCGCGCTGGATCTGCTGCACCTGGCGCAGGCGTTCTTCCACCGCGGCCGGATCGCGCCTGGAACGGACGTCATCCGGATCGGTAAAAGTGGTGCCGGGGCGGTACTTGCCGCTCAAAAAACCGCTGGCGAGGGGCACGCGGGCCAGCACACCCAGATTCTGCTCCTGACAGGAGGGCAGGACCTCGGCCTCGGGGGCCTGGTCCAGGCGGTTGTAGATCACCTGGATGGCTTCCGAGCGAACCTGCTTCGAGCGACTGGTCTGGTGGATGTTGGTGTTGCTGCCGATCGAGGTCCCCAGGTGGCGCACTTTGCCGGATTGGACCAACCCATGCAGCGCGGACCACATGGCTTCATTATCAAAGGCTTCGTCACTGCCGGAATGGAACTGCAGCAGGTCGATGTAATCGGTTTGCAGGGCGCGCAGCGAATCCTCGACCGTGCGCACCACACCCTCGGCGTCCCAATGATCGGTGCGTTCGAAATTACCGTGGAACTTGTGGCCAAACTTGGTAGCCAGGATCCACTCCTGGCGCTGGCCGCGCAGGTACTGGCCGACCAGCAATTCGGAATAGTGATCGCCGTAGCACTCGGCAGTGTCGATCAAGTTGATCCCCAACTCTTTGGCGCGCCCGAGGATCGGATCGGCCATCTCCTGGGTGAAGCGCATGCCCCACTCGCCACCGTACTGCCAGGTGCCGACACCAATTACGGAAACCTTGATGCCGGTGCTGCCTAAAATGCGGTATTTCATAAACCTACCTCCAAATCAATCGTGTTAATAGGATTATATCCAAAAACGCTGGCGGATTTCACAACGCATCTGCGTACAATCAGCAGGGGAATCCTGTAAAAGCGGCTCAATGACCCCAATCTGGCACCGCATCGCATCAGGTTTGGTACAATTAAAAAATGCCAACCCTGCCGCTCGACCAGATTCTGACCGGAGACTGCCTCGACGTACTGCCGGAACTGCCGGCCGAGTCGGTGGATATGGTTTTTGCCGACCCACCTTACAACCTGCAGCTGCGCCAGGAACTGCTGCGCCCAAACCAGACCCGGGTGGCCGGGGTGGATGACGCCTGGGATCAGTTCAACGACTTCGAGGCCTACGACGCTTTTACCCGCGCCTGGCTGGCGGCCTGCCGGCGGGTGTTAAAACCGAGCGGCACACTGTGGGTGATCGGCACGTACCACAACATCCACCGGGTGGGGGCGATCTTACAGGACCTGGGATACTGGATTCTTAACGAGGTAGCCTGGATCAAGACCAACCCCATGCCAAACTTCCGCGGGGTGCGCTTCACCAATGCGCACGAGACGCTGATCTGGGCCCAGACACAGCGCGGACAGTCGTATACCTTCAACCATCACGCCATGAAAGAACTGAATGACGGCCTGCAGATGCGTTCCGACTGGCTGATCCCGATCTGCACCGGCAAACAGCGCCTGAAGCTCAACGGGCATAAGGCGCACTCCACCCAAAAACCGGAGGCGCTGCTGTACCGCATTTTGATGGCGGCGAGCAACCCGGGGGATGTGATTCTGGATCCATTCTTTGGCACAGGGACCACCGGGGCTGCCGCCCACCGCCTGCGCCGGCACTGGATCGGCATCGAGCGCGACCCGGCCTATGTGGAACTGGCGCAAACGCGCCTGGCGGCACTGCCGGCACCGGCGGCCGAACCCGATTTGTACCGCAGCCCCAATCCGCGGCGCGAAGCGCGCCTGCCCTTTGGGACGCTGCTCGAGCAGGGCCTGCTGCGGCCTGGCGACCGGCTGTATCTCGGCGCCCAGGGTCAGCAAGCGGCCCGCATTCTGGCGGATGGGCGCATCGAGTATAATGGAACCCGCGGGTCGATCCACCAAACGGCGCGCCTGGCGGCTCAGAAAAATCCGGGGCAAACCAACGGCTGGCAGGTCTGGTTTTATATCGACCCTGAGAGTGGGCAGCGTTTTCCGCTGGATCACCTCCGGCAGCAGGTGCGCGCCCAAATCCAAAACCAACTTTCCGAGGAGCCCGAATGAGCCCAACCCCCCCACCTTTTGCCCAGACTCGCTGGAGCCTGGATGATCTCTTCCCAGGGATGAATACCCCTGATCTGGAAGCCGCCTTTCCCAAATTAGAAGCGCTGGTGGCAGAATTTGAAAAAGTACGCCCCGAACTGACCCCCGAGATCAGTGCGGAACGCTTCATGGAAATCATGAAGCTCGATGAAGAAGCTACCCGGCTGGCTTACAAGCTGAACGCCTTTGCCAGCCTGTCGTTTTCGCAGGATACCCAGGACCAGGCGGCCCAATCCCTGATGGCGCGGGTCGACCAGTTCATGGCCGAGTTGAGCAACCGCTCCCTGTTCTTCAGCCTGTGGTGGAAAGACCTGCCGGATGCCGCGGCCGAGCGCCTGATGGCTGCTGCCGGAGATCTGCGCTACTTCCTGGAAGAAATGCGCCATTTTAAGCCGCATACCTTGAGCGAGGCCGAAGAAAAGATCGTCAACCTCAAGAATGTGACCGGCTCATCGGCGCTGGGGAACCTGTACAATTCGATCACCAACCGCTACGCCTTCAAGCTGACCGTGGACGGCGAAGAGCGCGAGATGACGCGCGGCGAGCTGATGGTCTACGCCCGCCACCACGACCCCGAACTGCGCGCCGCCGCCTACCAGGAACTGTACCGGGTGTACGGTATTGACGGACCGATCCTGGGGCAGATCTACCAGACGCTGGTGCGCGATTGGCGCAACGAACAGCTGGCCCTGCGCAAATTTGCCGCGCCTATCTCGGCGCGCAACCTGGCCAACGACATCCCGGACGCGGTGGTCGACACCCTGCTGGCGGTCAGCCAGCGCAACGCGGGCATCTTCCAACGCTTCTTCCGGCTCAAGGCGCGCCTGCTGGGGGTCGAAAAACTGCGCCGCTATGACGTTTACGCGCCGGTGGTCAAATCCGACAAGAAATATGCCTTTGATGAAGCGGTGAATGTGGTACTGGATTTGTTTTACCAGTTCGCCCCGCGCGTTTCCGAGCTGGCACGGCGGGTTTTCGCCGAGGGACACATCGACAGCGAAGTGCGCAAGGGCAAACGCGGGGGCGCCTTCTGCGCCAGCACGGTGCCCGAACTGACGCCATGGGTGCTGCTCAACTACCAGGGGCGGGCCGACGACGTGGCTACCATGGCGCACGAGCTGGGCCATGCGATCCACGCCATGCTGGCCAGCCATCACTCCATCTACACCTACCATTCCAGCCTGCCGCTGGCAGAGACGGCTTCGACCTTCGGCGAAATGATGCTGATCGACCGCCTGATGGCGGAGGAAAGCGATGACGCCGTGCGCCGCGACCTGCTCTTCAAGCAGATCGACAACTGGTATGCCACCATCCTGCGCCAGGCATTCTTCGCGCTGTTCGAGCGCCAGGCGCATGAGATGACCGCCCGGGGGCCTCGGTGGACGAGTTATCGGCGGCCTACATGGAGAATCTCAAGACACAGTTTGGCGACGCGGTCGAGGTCAGCGACGAGTTCAAATGGGAATGGGTTTCCATCCCGCATATCTACCAGGTGCCGTTCTACGTATATGCTTACAGCTTCGGCCAACTGCTGGTGCTTTCCCTCTACCAACAGTTCAAAAAAGAAGGTGAATCTTTCAAACCGCGCTATCTGAAGATCCTTTCTACGGGCGGCTCTGAAGCCCCGGTCAAGATTCTGGCCGAGGCCGGGATCGACATCTACCAGGACTCTTTCTGGCAGGGCGGTTTTGACGTCCTGTCCGGACTGGTCGACCAATTGGAAAAACTGTAGAGCGCTTATGTACTTTTCGATTGAAGGTGTGATCGGCGTCGGAAAAACGACCCTGGCGCAGCTGCTGCAGCCCTCGTTTGAGGCCGCACTCAACCTGGAAGTATTCGAGGAAAATCCCTTCCTGAGCAGTTTCTACCAGGACCGGGCGCGGTATGCTTTCCAGACGCAGATGTTCTTCCTGCTCAGCCGCTATCACCAGCAGCGCCGCACCGTCCCCCAGGCCCTGGAGGGCGGCGGCGCGGTGATCAGCGATTATACCTTCGAGAAGGATGCCCTTTTTGCGCGGATCAACCTGGCGGGAGACGAGCTGGAAATGTACTACCGGGTGCACGAGGCCCTGGCGGAAAAGATCCCGGTGCCGGACCTGGTGGTATATCTGCGGGCGACCACGGATACCTTGATGCAGCGCATTACGCAGCGCGACCGGCCCTACGAGCGCCAGATGGAGCGCGCATACATCCATGAGCTGAATGAGGCTTACGACGCTTTTTACCTTGAACCGGCCGGTGGGCACCGCACACCGGTGCTGATGATCGAAACCGACGAGCTCAACTATGTGCGCAACCCCGACGACCTGCGCTGGATCGAGAACCGCATCCGGCAGGAGCTGAAGGTGGCGCCCTTCCAACCCAAACTGATTGATGGCTGACCGATGAGAATTACCCGGGACACCCTGCTGAAAATCGCCCGCGATACCGCCGCCCAGCGCGTGCGCACCCACCGCCGGTTGATCTGCATTTACCTGACCGGTTCGCTGCTGAGCGAAGAACCGCTGCTGGGTGGTACCGCGGACATCGACCTGATCTGCGTGCACGACAGCGAACCGACCGTGCGGCGCGAAATCGTACGCCTGGTAGACGAAGTGCACCTGGATATTGGGCACTTCACCCAGTCCGATTTTGACCAGCCGCGCGAATTACGGCAGGATCCCTGGCTGGGCCCGCAAATCACCAGCCACCCTATCCTGCTGCACGATGCGTCACACTGGTTCGATTTCACCCAGGCAGCGATTACTGCCCAGTTCCATTCTCCGGAAAACACGCTGGGCCGGGCGCGGGTCATGTCAGAAGCGGCACGCCAGGCCTGGCTGGGGCTGCGCCTGTCCGGGGATGTGACCCGGAACAGGTATGGCAATTCCTTAAGGCGCTGGAAAATGCCGGCAACGCTTTTGCCTGCCTTTCTGGGGCACCGCTGACCGAGCGCCGCTTCTGGCTGGAATTGGACGAACGGGCGGAAACCCTGGGACGGCCGGGGCTGTCAGCGGGACTGCTCGACCTGCTGCTGCCGGAGGCGCTTTCCGCAGAAGATTGGGAAGGGTGGCAGATAGATTGGCAGACGGCGCTGAGCACCGCGGCGGAAGACCCAGACTGCCCGGCCCGGCTGCATGCTGCACGCCATCCCTACTACACGCGCGCCGCGGCGGCGCTGTTCGAGACTGCCCGGCGGCCTCCGTCTGGCTGGCGCTGCGCACCTGGACGGAGGCCGCCGCCTTGCTGCCCGCCGGGGATGGCGCGTTGGCCGCCTGGGAGAATGCCCTGGCGGCTACCGGCCTGGATGGGCCGGGCTTTTCCGGCCGGCTGGATGCGTTCGATGCCTATCTGGACGGCATGGAAGAAACCCTGGACGAGTGGGGACAGGCGAACGGGATTTAAGCTCGTTTAACGCAGTAGACGATGAACGATTTGCCGCACTTCGTGCGGCAAACTCACTTATATGTACATCGGTTTAATATGTCAGGAAGAGGGCCACGACCAGCGCCGCCAGGCCGATGCCGTCGAAGAGGATAAAGCGTCCAACCGAGGTGACCAGGATGAGGTGCTCGGGCGGCAGGCTCAACAGGAGGAACGTCTCGCCAAACAGGCCGATGGCCTGCATGACGATCGCTTCGTAGAGCGAGACGCGCCGGCGCAGCGGATGGCCGAGGGCCACGGCGTAGGGCACGTTCCACATCAGGAAGAGCAGGCCCATGCCGCGCACCATGCCGGCGCCGGCAGCCCCGCTCAGTTCAAAACCGGGGGCGTAAACCTCCGGCTGGAGCAGGAAGAGCACGGCGGATTGGACGTTGACGAACAGCACGTACGCGATCAGCAGGCGGGAAAGCCACAGGCGCAAGGGGGAGATTGGAGCAGAAGCGGTTTTAGGCGGCATAGGGTTAATTTTACAAGTTTTCTCCAAAATGTAAGTGCACCTGCAAAACTGCTACTGCGTATTATTGGCAAAGTATGATGCTTTCAACCCTATTTTCCGGCAAACGGATAAACCCAGCGGTCAGGCCTTCTTGCGGCTGATTTGGTAACAGGCGAGGATGTTGCCCGATCCCTGCCAGGTGCGCGTGTGCAGCAGCTTGAGCGAGACCGGCGGGCGGCCGTCAAAAAGGCGGGTACCCTCACCGGCGATCACCGGAAAAATCATGAGGTGCAGTTCATCGACGAGATCGTGGGCCAGCAGGTTATTCCAGAGGATGCGGCTCATCAGCACCAGAATATCCCTGCCGGGCTGCTGCTTGAGGGCCGCGATCTCTTTGACCGCATCCGCCACTTTGACGATGCGCGTATCATCCCAGGGGAGCAGGTCTTCGCGGGTGATATGATCGGAAACAACAATTTTCTCTACAGACTTGATCAGCCCGGCAAATTCACGGCGGATCGGGGTGGCGTTGGGGTCATCCGGCACTCCCGTCCAATAATTTTTGTTGCCCAAAAATGAGGTGCGACCGCTCAACAGCAGGGTATCGGCTGCTCGCAGGCGTTCGGTATTATAGTAATCGAAGTTCTCGTCCCCGGCATAGTCTTCATGGAAATAGTCAAATAAGGCGTTGAGGTTTCGATCTTTGCCTTCGTAATAGCCATCCAATGAGACAAGATTACAGACAATAAGTTTGCGCATGGTATCACTCCTTGAAACTCAAACGTGTGTTTTACAAAGTTCTGCCTTTTCATTGAAAGTAATGTCTTTCCGGCGCGAGCAGGAACCTACCTCTGTTCACAAAATCTATTATAGCCGCTTGACCGGACAATATTATATGAAATCTGACTGCACCGGGTGATTACAGGCTGTTTATAGCGCTAACCTGATTGGCTTGAAACCACATCAGCCAGGCCCATTTACTTTGGATTTGATTTGATCCAGCCGCTGTTGAATCCAGCGAACCTGCCCAATTCAGTCAGCCATCATTCATCTGAAACCTGTGCCAAACAGGTGCACAGGACTGTATAATAACTTTATGATCCGCGAGATTCAGGCCAAAACCCTGTTGAGCAGCGTGCGCGGCACGGATGACGTGTTCGGGATCAAGTACAACTTTAACCTGTACCGGGGCTGCCCGCACCAGTGCATTTACTGCGATTCGCGCTCGGAATGCTACGGTATCGAGGATTTTCGCGACGTGCTGGTCAAGGTCAATGCCCCCGAGCTGCTGGCGCGGGAGCTGGCACGCAAACGGGTCAAAGGGGCTATCGGCACGGGCTCGATGAGCGATCCCTACAACCCGGTCGAACGACAGTACCGGCTGATGCGGCAGGCGTTGGAAACCATCGCCGGGTGGGCCTTCCCGGTGCACATCATTACCAAGAGCGACCTGGTGGTGCGCGACCTGGATCTGCTGGTCGAGATCAACCGCACGCAGGCGGTGGTGTGTTTCACTGTCACCACCCCGGATGACGCGCTGGCGCGGGTGATCGAGCCAGGCGCGCCGCCACCTTCGGCCCGGCTGGCAGCGATGCAGGTTCTGGCGGCACGCGGCATTCATGTGGGAACAGCCTTGATGCCCGTGCTGCCCTTTATCACAGATGATGAAGAAAATATCACAGGAGTGGTGGAGCAGACCGCGGCCCATGGGGGCAGCTTTATCATCCCCTGGTTTGGGATGTCGCTGCGCAACCGGCAGCGCGAATGGTATTACCGCGAACTGGACCGGCATTTCCCGGGGCTGCGCCCGAAGTACGAGCGCCTGTACGGCGCGCGCTACGACTGTTCCGTGCCCAACAGCCGCCGCCTGGCTGAAGTTTTTTCGCAAACAGCCGCCCGTTTGGGCCTGGCGCAGCGCATGCCGCAATACAACCCCCGGGCTCAGCAGCCAGCCCTTTTTTAAAAACTCATGCATTGAACGGGGAAAAGATGAAATTAGAGCATATCGGTTTATGCATCGAACACCCCATCACGATGGCCGAATGGTGGGTGGCTAACCTGGGGTTCCAGTTCCTGGCAAAAACGGGAACGGATGATGATGGGGTGGCCTTTATCACGGACGACCAGGGCACGATATTAGAATTTGGAAGGCTGGAAGAAGTTCCCTGTCTAGATTTGAACCGCTTGAAATTCATTCAGCTGCATTTTGCAATTGATTGCGATGAACCCGTCCGAGAAGCAGAACGATTGGTAAGGCAAGGGGCCACATTGGTCGGTGAATCACCCAGAAATGCATATACAAACGAAAAGCTAATCGTGCGGGACCCGTGGGGGACCTGCATTCAACTCATTCACCGCAAATTTAAGCTCCCGACCCGATAAAATGAAAGGGTATGCCTTCGACGCAAATTAAGGATGCGGCGCATCGCAATGCTCGATCAGCTCGAGCATGCGGTCGTAGTGGGAACCCTTCCAGTAGATCTGGTCGCAGGCCGGGCAGCGGGCGAATTCCTCGAAATAGCGCCGGGTGAGGGGCTGCAGGCGGTCCAATACGTCAGCTTTATCCACCGCTTCCAGCAGGTGATTGCAGCGCAGGCAGCGCCGGAAAGGCCGGGCGGATTTGGCCAGGGCGTAGCGCTGGACCACCTCGCCTAATTGTTCCTGCGGATCCAGCGAACGCAAAAGGCAGCCATAAGCCACCTCGCGGCGCATCAACAGGCGCCGGTCGCGGGTCAGCAGGATACGCTCTTCCTGGTGGGCGACCGCCGCCAGTTCGGGGTCCTGGTAATCGTTGCGGTAGAGGGTGTCGTAGCCGAGCATGCGCAGGTATGCCGCCAGGCGCCCAAGGTGGTTATCGGCGATAAAGCAGGGCTGCCCGCGACCATTAAAAACTCCTTGAGCAGGGGCGACCCCACGCACAGCGACCCGGTCGCCATCGTGCAAGCGATCGCTGAGCGCGGCAGGCAGACCGTTGACACGCAGCGAACCGACCTCGGTATGGGGAATGCCCAGCGACTCGATTTCGTGCTTGATGGCCGGGCTGCCCTTGAATTCAAGCGGGACTTCCTCCAGGGAGCGTTGAGGAGCTGGCAGTAAAGTGCGCAAATCTGGGTCGAAGGCGATCAGCGCACGGCAGGTTGCCATTTGCATCGGAAAATCAACTCATTTGAGGACATTGTCGACGTGCGCGCGGGCACCCGAGATCATCTGGCGCACATCGACCAACTCGGCCTGGAATTCATCCAGGAGAAATTTTCGGCGCGGCGCGGCGAGGACACCCAGCTTGCGGCGGGCGGTCTCAAGCAAATTGCGGGCGGCAGCCAGTTCACCATTAAAAGAATTAGGTGGCTGCTGCTGGCGTGCTGATCCCAGGTACTCTTCGGCGGTAACGAGCATATCCTCGGTCCAGGCGCGGTCCTGATCGGCCGCGGCAAATTCACCTTCCAGGTCGCGGCAGACTGCCTCCAATTCCTGGCGCAGACGCTCGCCCTGTTCGGCCAGGCTGTTCCAGCGGTCGAAGCCGCTTTGGGCGGGAACCTGAGCCTGCCCGAGCCAGCGGCGCAAATCGTTCAGCAGCCCACTGGCACGCTCTTCAAAATCCAGGTAGGGATGCTGGGAGACCCGTTCCAGGCGGTCGGCGCAGGCATTATTGGCCGCTACCAGGCGAGTGGTCTCGGTCTGGACGCGCGCCAGGCGGAGCTGGTATTCTTTGACCAGTTTGGCGGCATCTTTCTGAAGCGCACCGGCCTCAACCACCAGGGCGCCAAAATCAGAATCCCCACGCCCGGCCCGATCGAGCAGGGCAGCATGACGGTCGAGCAGCCCGCGGGCCGCATGAGCCCATTGCGTGTCTTCCAGTTGGGCCAGGGTGGGCAGTTCGCCAAAGGCTTCGTCCTCGAGGTGGGCAAGGGCACGCTCCTGATGGGTTTTCGCCTGTTCGAGAGTCTCGAAGGCGTGTTTTTCATCACGTTCCAGATCATTCCAGGCGTTCTCCAGCTGGCGCAGGGTTTCACCGAGGCCAGTCAGGTCGCTCTGCAGGTTGAGGTTGGCCTGCTGGACACGCTGCCAACCACCTGCCAGGTGGCCAAGATGCTCCTCCAATACCGCGAGGCGAGATCTTTCTTGATAGCTGGCATGGCGCAGCTTCAAACGAGAGGCGAGATGCTCGCCGCGTTTTTGCAGCCCTTCGATCACTTCGGGGACCAATTGGGGTTCCAGGCGCTCATAGATCGTCAGACTGCGCTCAAACCCCAGCTCTGCTTCGCGAATTTCATCCATCTGCACCTGAGAAAGCCGCTCCAGTTCCAAAGGATCTTCCGAGGATGCAGCCTGGACCTGTTCCTGGATTTTTGTTTGGAGCAGGCGAGCCTGTTCATTGGCGGTATCCATGACAAATGGGGGCGTAAATTGGCGAGACCATTCGCGCAAAGCAGCCAGGGCAGCGGTGTTTTGCTGCTGGGCAGCCGCCAGGCGATCGCGCAGGGTGCTAATTTTCTTCAGGGAATCTTCAAGATCCTTGTAAAGGGCTGCGCCCTGGACAAGCCCGGCCTCCACGGCAGGATAATCACCCCGGGTAAGCGCCTCTTCCAGGTTGGTCAGCGTGCTGCGCAGCGCATCCAACCGTTCTCGCAGGCGAGGGAGCGGGGCGCGGTTTTCTTCGGCCGCGCATAACGGCTCGAAGCCTTCAAGCTTTTGAACCAGTTTTTCCAGCCGGGGGCGCAGCTTTTCCTGACTGGCTTCATGCGCTTGCAAGGATTTACGAATAGAAACCAGTTCCAATTCGGCCTGGGTGCGGATGGGATAAACCGCCGCCACCTGCGCCGGCTCGGGCAGGGTTTCCTCTTCACCGAGTTGAGCTGCGGCATCCGCCAGATTCTGATTGATCTGGGATAGCTGATCGCGTTGAGCTGCCAGGGCGGGCGCAAGGCGGTGCCCGGCCAACTGCTCATCCAAATTATCGACCTCCGCGCGCAAACTTCGCAGGGCAGATTGTCCTGCGTGCCCAGCGTGGCGACTTCCTCCAACTGGCGGCGAACCGCCGGCCAGGGCGCTTTCTACCTGCCCGACCTGTCGTTCCAACCAGACCAGGCGCAGCCACGACAAAAAACGAGGCACAAGTTCAAGGAAGAGGGGGACGATCAAGAACAGCTGCCAGACCGGGCGGCGCGAAGGATCCTGCCAGACGGTGCGCAGGCTCGCTTCAATCTCCCGGGCTCGCTGCCAACCCGCGCGAATATCCTGGTTGGCCCGGGTCAAACGGCTGGGGTAGGCTCGCCCGGGTTAGACGGCTGGCGACGCGCCAGCAAGCTGAATTCCTGGCTCAATCCGCGCGCGCGTTCAGCCAGACCGGCGCGACGGTGAGTAAGGTTGGGGAGGCCAGTACGCAGACGGAACAGGACCCACAGCGCGACGGCGATGAGTAAGACAAATACACACAACACCAGCAAGAGGGTCGTATCCATGCGCTTCCCCTTTCATAATAATTATAGTACATTTTCGCCAGAATAGAAAAGCGTTCTGTTTTCTTTAAGATCAAACATACTCCCGGCGGGCGGATGACCCGCCGGCAGCAACCATGAAAAGGCGCCCCTGCAGCGGCCTTATCCTCGGTTAACGATCATGGCTAAAAAGGCTTTCACCACCTGGGGATCGAAATGCTTGCCGGATTGGTCGCGGATATAGGTGATCACCTCTTTTTTCGGCCAGGCGGTACGATAAGGGCGGTCAGAATTCAATGCATCCCAGACATCGATCACGGCAAAGATGCGCGCTGCGATGGGAATTTGCTCCCCTCTCAGACCGCAGGGATAGCCGTGACCATCCCAGCGTTCGTGATGCGAATAAGGAATATCCAGGATTGGCGCAAAATTGGGGATTGAACTGAGCATCTCGTAAGCGTAGATGGGATGTTTGTACATGATTTTCCTATCCTCTTCATCCAACGGACCAGGCTTGAGAAGCACACTATCCGGCACGCCGATCTTGCCGATATCGTGAAGTTGGGCCCCAAAACGCATATGCGTCAGGTCGTATGAACTATACCCCAAGCAAGATCGCCAGGCGCACGGTCAGTTCTGCCACGCGAAAGCCATGGCCTTCGGTGGCGCGATCGCGCAGCTCGAGCGCCTTGCGCCAGGATTCCACAGTCGAATCATAAGCGCTGTTTAACTGCTGGCAGGTATGCGCCAGATCGCTGCCCAGACTGCAAATTTTTGAGGGATACTGCCGTGGTGTTGCTGATCAACGACATGATATCAGTCTCAATGATGCCAAACCGGCGGCGCATTTTGCTCAATAGTTCCAGGATGCCAACCACCCGGCCTTCATGGATCATGGGCACAGCCAGCACGGATTGAATGGAAGGGACCGCGGCGGCTTCCCTGGCGGTGAACCAGGTCATTAATCACTATCGGGCGGCGCATGCGGACCACATCCTGCAGAATTTCATAACCAGCCGGGCTGACGCTGGCGGCGGGGTCAAAAGCCTGGGGCTGCAAGTCGAGTTCATGCGCCGCATAGACACAGTTTAAACTCTCGGTGAGTGGGTCAGCGCGAAACAGGTAAAAGAAATGAACCCGCGGAAGGAGGAAAAAAATAGAACGCGCCAGACGGCCGTACAGTTCGGGCAGGCTGGCTGCTTCAGCAAGGGAATTGCTGAGCTTGTTCACCAGGATCAGCTTGGTATGGTAGCGATGAGATTTCTCGCGCAGGATCGAGGCCTGGGAAACAGCCGGGGGCAGGTCCGTGAACCCGCGCCGGCCACCTTCCGGCGCCAGACGTGAATTTGGGGGACGTTGAAAGCCAAGACGATAATTACGGGCACGGAATGCAGATTGGTTCATAGCACGATTTACACCTCACGGGCAGCCTGACATCGATTCTGCTGTTTGGCCTGTACCCTTGCAAATGTTGTGCCAGAAGGCCTGCTTCACTTCCACAAACCATGCCGATGACTAACACAATTTCTAACCTGGGAATCCAAGTTTCTATACCTGGAAAATATCTCAGAGTGTTTTTTTGCCCCATAAAGGGCAAAAAACACCCTGAATAATTCGGCAGGTAAGTGATTGTAAGGCTTACACAAGGCGAAACTGAGTACAATTCAATCATGGGTTAATCGGCAACCTGATCTGCCAGTTTTAATGCCATGCAATATTTTGGTATGAATCCTGTACCCTTTTCATCGATGGACCGAGCCAGCAGGATTGAAATCTTACGGATAAAATAACATCCGAGCGGCATGCACCTGACGATCGAAGCGCGCAAAGAGGAAATATTCGTGGACAAGGTAAAGACAGTTGATTTCAATCCGTTTATGGAAGTGATGTGTTCCATGAAGGCGTCTGGTTAAGAATGGTTAAACTGTAGCGGGAGGTATACCTATGGAAGATATTCTGCGGATCTTGATGATCGAAAATCATACGGGTGGCGCCAACCTGATTGAAGAAATGCTGGTAGAAGCCGAGAAATCCGGCCGGCTGCCTGGGCTGCAGATCCTTTTTGAACCAGCTGCGGATTTTTCGCAGGGATTGGCCCGCCTGGAACGAGGCGGCATCGATTCCATCCTGGCCGGTTTTTCTTCACCAGACGATTTATCCATGCTGGCAGAACTTCGGCAGCGGTATCCCGCCCTGCCGGTGGTAGCCTGTGTCAGACCCGACGACGAGTCACTGGCGCTGCTGGCGATATCGCAGGGCGCCACGGATTACCTGTTGGAAAAAGGCGGCGACCCGCGGACGACGGCCCAGGTGATGTACCATGTAAAGAACTTTGTCGACCTGAATGCCAGCCAAAAGCGCCTGAATTGGGTAGAAGAGAATAGTATGCGAAGTTGTGTGGCGAGCGACGCCCGATTTTCACATTCTCGAAATTACCCCCTCCATTTATCGCATGACCGGTTATTCCGTCGAGGAGGTGACCGGGAAGGTTCTGGCAGAGTGGATTGCCCCCGAACTCCCGGACTCGGTGCTCGAGGATTTCCTGAAGACGCTGCCTTCTTTGGCCCGCACAGAAGACACGACCCGGTTTCCGACGCTTGAGTTGGAACACCTGCGCAAAGACAAGACCACATTCTGGTGCGAGATCTCACTCAAAGCCAGTTTGGATCTTCCGAGGAGCAAATGAGCGGATGGACAGGGGTGACGCGGGATGTTTCTTCGCGCCATAGTATCCAGGAAAAGCTAGATTTTCTGAGCATGCACGACGCGCTGACCGGGTCATGAACCGGGCGTATTTCCTGGAAGAACTAAAAAGGCTTGAATTCAGCCGACTGTACCCGATTACGATCATGCTGGCCGACCTGGAAGACCTTAATAAAATTAATTACCAGTACGATATGTCCTCTGGCGACGAACTGGTCAAACATACCGCCACCCTGCTGCGCACCGTATTCCGCTCAGAGGATATGGTGGCACGGATCAGCGGCGATGAATTTATTGCCCTGATGCCGCGCTGCAGTGCCTGCGCCGCCGAAAAGGCTTTACAGCGCGTGGTAAACATGGTGGAAGGCGTTCAATATGGAACAACCCACCTTACCCCTCAACCTATCTTTGGGAATCGCCACCGCAGAAACGGGCCAATCGTTGGCGGATACGCTCAAACTGGCTAATTCACAGATGTCTTCAAACAAAGTGACCGATTGAGATCATGCAATTGCTGCACATCCTTCTAATAGAAGATGATCCGGCAGATGCCAGATTGCTGCGCGAATACTTACTGGAGGGGGTTTCGGAACGAGAACAATTTCAGCTTTTCACCGCTTCCCGCCTGGCGGAAGGTGTTGAAATGCTGGCCAAAAATCCGGTCGATATCGTCCTGTTAGACCTGGGGCTGCCAGACAGCCAGGGGATTGATAGTTTCTACCGGCTGCATGCATCCGTCCCTAACACCCCGGTGATCCTGCTAACAGACCACCCGGATGAGCGCACCGCCGCCCTGGCCGTACAGGCCGGGGCCCAAGACTATCTCAGCAAGAACGAAGTTAACCGGGCTTTATTAGTGCGCGCGCTGCGCTATGCGATCGAGCGCCAGCGTTCTCACCTGGCTTTGCAAGCCAGCGAGCAGCGCCTGCGCAAAATGATCGATCAAAACAGCATCGCCATCCTGGTGGTGGCGCTAAACGGCAGTGTTTTGTTTGCAAACCCGGCTAAAGCCAGGATGTTTGGCAAGGAAGCCGGCGAATTGCTGGGTGGGGAATTTGGCTACCCAATCAGGAACAACTTGAAAACCGAGATCGCCATTCAAAACCGGTCTTCTGGCAAAGTTACGGCCGAGATGGAAGTTTCACAGACCACATGGGAAGGTCAACCCGTTTATTTAATCGCGCTGCACGATATCACAGCCCGGAAATCCGCCGAAGAAGAACACCAGGCCGAACTTGACCTGACCGCGGCCCTTTCAGAGCTTTACCCGCCATTAATTTCACCAGACGCAGACATCCACGATATCGCGGGAGAGATTTGCGGCGGATATGCCAACTGACGCACAGCTCAGCCGGGTATATTGCTTCCCTCGATACGGAAAATCAGGCCGGTGCACAGGTTCTGGCAGTGATGACGACAGAAAATGGGTCTTTACGCCTGGTGGAAAGCATGAAAACACGCCGATCACACGCGATGCGCAAAGGAAGTACATCGGCCTGTTCGGAAGGGTGCTGAATACACATGAGCCATTCTACAGCAACCAGATCGAAACGATGCATGAACCAACCGGATGCCAGAAGCAACAACTCCAGATAAAGCGTTACCTGGCTGTGCCGGTGCTGCTCGGCGAGCGGTTGGTCGGCCAGGTGGCTATCCTCAATGCAACAGCAGACTACGACGAATTCGATCTGAAAATGGCGCAGCGGTTGGCAGAATTTTTCGGCCTGGCGCTGCAGCGCTGGGAAGCAGAAAATGCCTTGCGCAAGGCGCGAGATGAAAGCCAACACCTGTTCCAGGCCGAACACGAGCAGCGCGAACTGGCAGAAACCATGCGCGATGTGGTTTCTCTGCTGGTCTCCGCCACCGACCAGGAAACGATCTTTCGACGCCTGCTGGAACAGGTAGAACGGGTGGTGCCCTTTGCAGAAGCGGTCATCTATTTGATAGAAGGCGACCATATCCGGGCTGTACAATGGCTGGGTTACGAAAAATTTCACCCGGGCATTATCAGCCCTGACACGGTTTACCGGATCGATGATTTCCCAAACGTGAAGACCATGCTGGAAACGATGCAACCGGTGCTCAACACGGATACTTACCAGCATTCCGATTGGGTCTCTGTTCCCGGTACGGACCACATCCGTTCTTATGCCGGCGTACCGATCCGGGTGCAAGGGAAAGTGACCGGATTCCTAAATGTACACCACACCCAACCCGGTTTTTACACGGCGCGCCATCTGGCGCTTTTATCCATTTTTGGAGATGAGGTAGCGATCGCTCTGGAAAATGCGCGCCTGCTGGATGAAAAACGGCGCCGAATTTACGAGCTGGAGGTAATTAACAAAGTCTCGGCCTCGCTGCGCACCGCTGAAAGCCTGGATGAGATGCTGCCAATTTTCATGGACGGGCTCTTGGAAGTGGCAGACACCCCTTCCGGCGCCATTTTTCTGGCCGATCCGGTGACAAAATACCTGATTCTAACCGTCCGGCGCGGGCAGTACGAAAATTTTTTCACCCCGCCTATTTCACCCAAAACAGGGATTATTGGCGAGGTCTTTACAACCGGGCAAACCTGCTTCTCGTCAGATTTTTTAACCAACTCAAAGATCTTTCAAGAAACGATGGACCAGGTGCCTGCCGGGGTCAGCGGGCTGTGTTTGCCGCTGCGCACCGCACGCGAAACTTTTGGCGTGCTTGCGCTGGCATTCCAGGCTTCGCGCCAGCCCAGCACTGCTGAAAAGCACCTGATTGAGACGCTGGTTGACATCGCCGGAAATACCTTCCACCGCATGCGGCTGCATGAAGAGACAGAAATCCGGCTGCAGTACCTCTCGACGCTGCGCACCATCGATCTGGCGATCACCACAAGTTTTGACCTGCGAGTGACCCTTAACGTTTTACTCGAGCAGACCTTAACCCAGCTGGCGGTTGACGCCGCCGACATCCTGCTGTTTAACCCGGTCCTGCAAACGCTGGATTACGGGGCAAGCAAAGGTTTTTATTCGCGGGTAGTAGAGCAGACCCATTTACACATCGGCCAGGGTTTTGCCGGGCAGGCAGCACTCGAAAGCCGGACGATCTTCCTGCCGGACTTGCGCGAAAAGAGTATCGCTTTAAACAGCTTCGATCATCTGGCCAACGAGCGCTTCGTCACTTATTTTGGGATCCCGTTGATGATCAAAGGCGAAATCAAGGGTGTGTTGGAACTCTTCCAACGTTCCCTCTTCCAGCCAACGGGAGAATGGCAAGATTTTCTGGATGCTCTGTCCCGGCAGGCCGCAATCGCCATCGATAATGCGCAACTGTTCGAAAACCTGCAGCGTTCGCGCCTGGAACTGGCAATGGCGTACGATTACACGTTGGAAGGCTGGTCGCGCGCGCTGGACCTGCGCGATCGAGAAACCGAACACCATACGGAACGCGTATGTGAAAAAAGCCTGCAACTGGCAAAGCGGATGGGGATAGATGAAAACGAATTGACGCACATTCGCCGCGGAGCACTGCTGCACGATATCGGCAAGATGGGCGTGCCCGACCACATTCTGCTCAAGCCAGGACCGCTAACCGAGGATGAGTGGGTAATTATGCGCAGGCATCCCGATATTGCGCGCGACCTGCTGTCACCGATCGAATACCTGCGACCGGCACTGGATATTCCCTACTGCCACCACGAGCACTGGGATGGGGGCGGCTACCCGCGCGGGCTGAAGGGCGAGCAAATTCCAAAGGCGGCGCGCATCTTCTTTGTGGTCGACGTGTGGGATGCGCTCTCCAATGACCGCCCATATCGAGATGCCTGGCCCCAGGAAAAAGTGATCGACTATTTACGCGAACAGGCGGGCAAGCAGCTGGACCCGGAAGTGGTGAATGAATTCATTTTGATGCTGGAAGAAGAGGCATTAGATGAGGAACTTTCCACAGATTGATCTATAATTGACTGGTAAACCTTTCACAGGAGGAATTGTTATGCCGCGACCTGTTACCCTGTTTACCGGCCAATGGGCCGACCTGCCTTTTGACGTGCTGTGCCAGAAGGCAAAATCATTTGGTTACGATGGTGTGGAAATCGCGTGCTGGGGCGACCATTTTGAAGTGGACAAGGCGCTCAGCGATGACGGGTATATTCCAGCCAAACGGGCCATGCTGGAGAACTACGACCTGAAAGTGTATGCGATCAGCAACCACCTGGTTGGCCAGGCGGTTTGCGACCGGATCGATGAACGCCACAAGAGCATCCTGCCCGCACATGTATGGGGCGACGGCCAGCAAGACGGCGTGCGCCGGCGCGCAGCGGAAGAGATGAAGAATACGGCGCGCGCGGCAGCCCTGCTGGGGGTCAAGGTGGTGCCCGGCTTCACCGGATCTTCGATCTGGCCGTACCTGTACTCCTTCCCGCCCGTTCCGCAAGATTGGATCGACGAGGGTTATGCCTTTTTTGCCGAGATGTGGACGCCCATCCTGGACGTCTTAGACGAACAAGGAATCAAATTTGCCCTCGAAGTTCATCCAACGGAGATTGCCTTCGATACGGCCAGTGCCGAGCGGGCCTTGATGGCTTTGGACGGACACCCCGCCTTTGGCTTCAACTACGATCCATCCCACCTGGGTTACCAGGGCGTGGATTATGTTGGCTTCATCCGCAAATTTGCGGCGCGCATCTTCCACGTGCACATGAAGGATGTGTATTGGGCCAAGCATGGGATGGAAGCCGGCTCTTTTGGCGGGCACCTGGCATTTGGCGACTCGCGCCGCTATTGGGATTTCCGATCGCTCGGGCACGGATCCGTCGATTTCGAGGAAATCATGCGGGCGTTGAACGATATCCATTACAATGGGCCGCTCTCGGTGGAATGGGAAGACAGCAAGATGGACCGAGAATATGGCGCAACAGAAGCCTGCGCCTTCGTCAAGCGCGTCGATTTTCCACCCTCGGAAATCGCCTTCGACGCCGCTTTTGAAAAGAAGTGATGCCATGCGCCTGAGCATCGCATCCTACAGTTTTCACCGCCTGCTTGAATCCGGCAAGCAGGACATGTTTGGTTACATCGAAGCGTGCAAGCGGATGGGAACGACCGAACTCGACCCATGGAATGCCCATCTGGCACTGCTGCGCACACGCGACCCGGAAATCAAGGCGGGCGAGCCTGTGCTGAATTCGGCCGAGGAGGCCTACCTGGCGCGCGTGCTGGCTGCGGCGAAGCAAGCCGGGCTGCCGTTCGGCTGCCTGGCGATAGACGGCGCGCATATCTACGAAGACTCGATCGAAGCGCGCCGCGCCAACCGGCGGCTGGCCTACCGCTGGCTGGAGGCGGCCGCCCGCCTGGGCTGCGCCCAGGTGCGCATTGACGCCGGCGGAAGCGCTGAACTGCCAGATGAAATGCTGGCAGTCATCAGCGACGGTTATCAGGACCTGATCGACCGGGCCGCGAAGCGGGGGATCGAGGTGCTGATCGAGAATCACTGGGGGCCTTCACCCGTGCCGGAAAACGTGATCCGCATCCTGGAAAGTGCGCCCGGTCTGGGTTTGCTGTTCGACACCAACAACTGGGCGGCAGGCCGGCAGATCGACGGCTGGCGGATGTGCGCGAAATACGCACGTTCCTGCCATGTCAAAGCCTTCAGCTTCGACGAAACCGGCCGCGACCCTTCCGTGGACCTGGAAAAGGCAATTCAAATTCTGCTGGAAAACGGTTACGACGGCTGCTGGGGGGTGGAAAGCGCCCCTCCAGACGGCGACGAAATTGGCGCAGCAGAAAAAACACTGGCATTGATCCGCCGCACACTGATTTCAGCGGGCAAATCCTGACCAGAGGCAAATAAAAAATCGTACCTGGTTTAAAAATGAAACGGGTAACCTTTAATGAATTAAGTCAATTTATGATGAACAGTCTGACAGCAGTCCAGATGACAACGGAAAATGCGCAGACGATGATCGATGTGTTTATGAGCGCGACAAAACGGGGCGTCGGGCATCATGATATTTATGATTTTCCGGCGCGCCTGGATACACTGCTAAAGGGAAAAGTTACTGTCAACCCGGCATTTAAAAAGCTGGCCGAATTCGGCTGCATGGAAAGTTGGGATGGCGATAACGGTCTTGGAGAATTGGTCAACAGCTTCATTATGGATCGGGCGATCACCCTGGCCCAAACGAATGGCATAGGGTTCTGTACGGCCCGCAATTCAAACCATTTCCTGGCAGGAGCCCCATACGTGATCCAGGCAGCCCAGGCTGGCTGTATTGGCCTGGTTATGGCGAAAGGGGCGGCCAATATGGGTGTACCCGGCAGCGCCAGCAACGTAATCGGTCATTCACCCATGGCATTTGGTTTTCCTACCAATGAAGATTGGCCTGTAATGATGGATATATGTCTGGCATACGCCTCGATTGGGCAATTGAATCAGCGCGCTAAAGAAGGACAACCGATTCCATCGTGGTGGGGGGTTGGCCCAGATGGAGAAAGCACCAGCGACCCAGCGGTCCTCTTAAAGGGATCCGCCACCCAATTGGAGAGCATAAAGGCTTTGGATTGGCGTTATTGAGTGAACTGCTGACAGGCGTCCTTTCCAGCGGATTGATCCTTAACCAAAATGAGGATGAAAACGGTCTTCGTAATATTACTTCCCATACGGCCCTTGCCATTAAAGCGGATGCCTTGATGGACAGACAGACCTTTTTGGATCGCAGTTCATCCATGATTGAGCGTATCAAGGGGCTTTCGCCCGGTATTCACATTCCGGCAGCCATTCTTACCAGGAGAAAATGATTTTAGAGAAGACGCAAAGCATCGAAATTTCAGAAGAGCTTTTTAACAGGATAAACGAAAAAGCAGGCGTGTTAGCCATTAACGGTTTGCAGCCATAACATCAATCAAAAAGCTAAACGCACACCTCATCACGGGTGGGTGAGTGTGACCCGGCGAAAAGGAGGACGTATGGATTCAGCAGGTGCAAGAACCATTCGAGTAGGGTTGATCGGCACCGGTCAGATTGGAACCGTACATATCGAGAAATATTCGCACATGCCCGATGTGGAAATCGTGGCAGTATGCGACATCGACGAGCCCAAGATGCAGCGCGTGGCGGGAAAATACGGCATCACCAACCTGTATAAAGATTTTCGCCAGCTGCTGGCGCGGGACGATATCGAAGCGGTGGACATCTGCCTGCACAACAACCTGCATGCGCCGGCAACGATCGCCGCGCTGGAAGCTGGAAAAGACGTGTACTGCGAAAAGCCGATGGCGGGTTCCTTCCTGGACGCCGAAACAATGCTCAAGAGCGCACAGCGCCTGGGCCGCCGTTTGAGCATCCAGCTAAACACGCTGTTTGCCCATGAGGTGCGCGCGGCCAAAGAACTGATCGATGCCGGCGCAGTTGGGAAAGATTTATCACGCGCGCAGCGCCGGTTTCCGGCGGCGCGGACGGCCTTACGTGGATGGTTACGGGAGCATCAATTTCGTGCAGAAAGATATTTCGGCGGGCGGCGCATTGTACGACATGGGGGTCTACCATATCGCCAGAACGCTGTACTTGATCGGCAACCCAGCCGTCGAGCGCATCTCTGGCAAAACCTACCAGGAAATGCCCATGGATGCAGAACGCCAGGCGAGCAGCGGGTACAACGTCGAGGAGTTGGGGCTGGGGTTTGTACGCATGGCCAACAACCTGACCTTTGATATCGTGGAAGCCTGGGCCGTCCAGCAGGAGAAGTTCGAAGGCTCGATGATCTTTGGATCGCAGGGCGGGATCCGCCTGGAGCCGTTTGGCTACTACTCGAGCATCGGGGACGTGGATCTGAATGCCAGCGTCGACCTGGACCGGTACAAAGGGCGTAAGGCGCTGCTGCGGGCCAACAACGACGCCTACGAAAGCGCCCAGCACCACTGGATCGGGGCACTGCAAGGGCGGGTAGAACTGCTGCCCAGCGCGGAACTGGCCCTGAACACGATGCTCATCTCGCAAGGCATCTACCTTTCGGAACAACTGGGGCGGGAAGTGACGGTCGACGAGGTGCGCGAGTTAACGCATTCCACAGCGATTAAGATTTAGTTCACAATGGAGGTTTTCGCATGTCTGATGAAGTTGGCTTTCTCACCATGGCCGCTGCCAAAGCCAGCGGCGAAATTCCCGAAGTTGGGGTGGGGATGCTGGGCTATGCCTTTATGGGCAAAGCCCATACCAATGCTTACAAGACCATCCCCTATATGATTTACC
This sequence comes from uncultured delta proteobacterium, assembly GCA_963830155.1. Classification (GTDB taxonomy): domain Bacteria; phylum Desulfobacterota; class DSM-4660; order Desulfatiglandales; family Desulfatiglandaceae; genus CAWHLE01. The sequence continues at coordinate 230,538 of CAWHLE010000012.1, forward strand.
CCCCGCCGGCAATCCCACGGCTGGTGACGATTGCCGGGCGCGACAGCGAGGGCGTGCATGAAGCGGCCAAACGCTATGGATACGAGAACGCAACCACCGATTGGCGCACGATGCTCAAGGACGACCGTATCCAACTATTTGATAACGGCGTCCCCAACAACGCCCACGCTGATCCATGCATTGCCGCGGCCCAGGCGGGCAAGCACGTCCTTTGTGAAAAACCCCTGGCACGCAATGCCAAAGAGGCTGCCAAAATGCTGGAGGCGGTAACCAAAGCCGGCGTGAAGCACATGGTAGGCTTCAACTACCGCTTCGTGCCTGCCCTGCGCCAGATCCGGCAGTGGATCGAGGAGGGACGGCTGGGAGAGATCTACCACTTCCGGGCGGTCTACCTGCAGGAATGGATCACCGATCCCAATGTGCCGATGAACTGGCGCCTGGACCAAAAACGAGCCGGGAGCGGTTCGCTGGGAGATCTGGGGGCGCACATCATCGACCTGGCACGCTGGCTGGTGGGTGAGCCGGTGCGCGTTTCGGCCATGGCCAAAACGTTTATCAAAGAGCGCCCGCTGGGAGATGGCTCGGGGCAAATGGCCGAAGTGAAGGTGGACGATGCCATCACGGCACTGTTCGAGTTTGAGAACGGCGCCCTGGGCACGCTGGAAGCGTCGCGCTTCTGCCCAGGCCGGAAAAATGCAGAGGTGGTCGAAATCAACGGCTCCAAGGGGTCGGTAGTCTTCAACCTCGAACGGATCAACGAAATGCAGGTTTTCTGGAAAGGCGAGCAACCCAGAGAGGGGCAGGGCTTCCACGATGTGCTGGTCAGCGAGCCCTACCATCCCTTCTGGGGACACTGGTGGCCGCAGGGGCACATGATCGGCTGGGAGCATACGTTTATCCACGAGATCAGCCACCTGCTGGACGCGATCGTGAACGACCGGGAAGTTGCCCCGTACGGGGCGGATTTCACGGATGGCTACCGCAACGCGGTGATCTGCGATGCGATTCTCAAATCCGCAGCATCCGAAAAACAGGTGGCGATTAAGTACTTAACTTTTTTTTATCTCAGTGCGTTTTTTCGGCTTCGTCGAAAAAAACGCACATGAAGAAAATTGAGGATCTATGACTCCAGTTCGGACGGTACTCATTGGTACAGGCGGGATGGGCCGCCACCACATCCGCATGATGCTCAAGCAGCAAGATTTCGACCCGGATCAGCGTATTGTGCGATATCTCCCCGAAGAGTTATGCCCTGGCGTCCCAGCTTTTCAGCGAAGCCGGGCTGGAAGCGCCGCCCAACCAGCCCGACCTGGGCGCACTGTTGAAACAATACGCCGGGCAGCTCGACACGGCCTTCGTCGTTACCCCGCATGCCTGCCATTATGACCAGACGGTCGCCTGCATGGAAGCCGGGTTGGACGTGCTGCTGGAAAAGCCGATGGTGATGAATGCCAGCGAAGCGCGCAGCCTGATCGAAAGCCGGGACAGGACCGGGCGGCTGCTGGTGGTGGCCTTCCCGGGCAGCCTGTCCCCGCAGATCCGCAGCGCGGTGAGATGGCTGCGGTCTGGGAAATTAGGGCCGATTCTGAACATCAGCGCCACCGTCTGGCAGAACTGGGGGCCAAATACGGCCGGCACCTGGCGTCAGGAACCCGAGATCGCGGGCGGTGGTTTTTTGTTCGACACCGGCGCGCACATGCTCAATACGGTTACCGACCTGGCCGGGGAAGATTTTGTGGAAGTGGCGGCCTGGCTGGACAACAACCAGCGCCCGGTGGATACCCGGGCGGCGGTCATCGGGCGCCTGGCTTCGGGCGCGCTGGTGACGCTGAACGGCTGCGGCGAGGCGATCCCATCCTGTTCTTCCGACGTGCGCGTGTTCTGTACCAAGGCCATCCTGCGCACCGGTATCTGGGGCGAAGACCTCGAGATCCAGCATTACGGGCGCAAAAAACTGCGCAAAGTGACCATGCCGCCTTCGCTGGGGGTGTGGGAGCAGTTTTTGGATGTGCGAACGGGCAAGATGGCCAACCCCTGCCCACCCGAAGTCGGCCTGCGGATGGCCAGCCTGTGGGATGCGATTCGCGAATCGGCCGCCCAAAACGGCACGCCGGTGAAATGCGGGTAGTTTTAACCGCAGAACATCGCTTAAAGGAAAAAATCCACCACAAAATCATAGAGGCACAGCGTTCGATTTGTGGGTGAAAAAAAGAGAAAAAGAGGAATATCCGCGGAACCACGCTGACCAAGCGTATTTAGAAAAGTTTTATCTGTGTCCTTGTGTATTTACGCCTGCGCTCCCGGATACGCGAGGTACGTCGCTCGCCGAAGGCGCACTTCGCGTTGGGGCGAGGACATCGGGACGATGTGGAAGCTGGTGCCAGGGTCTGCGGTCAGGTATTTTAGAATAATCTGAATGTATCCTTGTAGTGAGTTCGATCTGCGAAACCGGCAGATATAAAAAAAGGAGAGTTGGTATGACCCGCGTTACTTTCTGGAACGAATTTCGACACGAAAAAAGCCACAAAGAGGTGCAGGAGGTCTATCCCGAAGGCCTGCATGTGCCCGTTCTGGCGCATTTAAAGGCCCAGGGATGTGAAACCCGGGCCGCAACACTCGACGAGCCCGAACACGGCCTGACAGAAAGCGTTCTGGCGGCGACCGATGTGCTGCTGTGGTGGGGACATATGGCCCACAGAGAAGTGAAGGACGAGATCGTTGACCGCGTCCAACAGCGCGTGCTGGATGGGATGGGATTGATCTTGCTGCATTCGGCGCATTTCTCTAAAATTTTCAAGCGCTTGATGGGCACCACCTGCAACCTCAAATGGCGCGAGATCGGCGAAAAGGAACGCCTGTGGGTGACTGCGCCCGGACACCCGATCACGGCCGGGATCGATAATTACTTCGAGATCCCCCACGAAGAGATGTACGGCGAATACTTCGACATTCCGCAGCCGGACGAGACGGTGTTCATCTCATGGTTTGCGGGGGGTGAAGTCTTCCGCAGCGGCGTTTGCTACAACCGCGGCAAAGGCCGCGTATTTTACTTCCGCCCGGGGCACGAAACATACCGCACCTATTACCAGCCCGAAGTGCTGCGGGTGATCGCCAACGCGGTCGAATGGGCAGCACCCAAAGATTTAGGCACCTTCCAGTTCGGCCATTTCCCCCAGCCGATTGAAAAGCTGTAAACAGCGAAAAATATGTTTGTGGAAATAATAATGCCGCGCGCTGCGCGGCATTATTATTTCATAAAGGGACGTACCTGAAAGGAGATTTGCAACGCCGGGTAAAAAAAAATCCCCTTCACTTTTATAGAATTGGTGCTATGATGAAAGAGATAACGAATACCCAAATCATTGAATGTGAACAGGAGGAAAAATGAATCGCAAGCCAAATTTATGGAAAACTTGGATCGGCATCGTTGGTATTTTATTGCTTTCTGCAATGGTTTTATCGGCCTGTGCTGAACAACCGGCCAAAGAGGAAGTCGCCCGGCCTTCCAACAGTGGCGGTCCCGGCGAGGCGATCAACCTGACCGGGGACGCCAAAGCGGGGGCGACCATCTTCAGTGAAAACTGCGTCGCCTGCCACGGCGAACAGGGCAAAGGCGGCATCCCCAACCCTGGCACGGATGACGGCACCGTACCTGCATTGAATCCGATCGACCCGACCCTGGTCAGTGCCGACACCAAGGTCTTCGCCACCAACCTGGATCTCTTCATCGAACACGGCTCAACCCCCGAAGGAGATAGCCCAACCCTGAAAATGAAACCCTTTGGCGATCAGAAACTGCTCACCCCGCAGCAAATCGCGGATGTGATCGCCTATGTGATCAGTCTCAACAAGTAAAAAAACATTTCGATGTATATAATGAGTAGGTGCGGGGGTGCCCGCACCTACTCATTAGATTTTAAGGAGATGGAATGGCCAAGATCATACTCGATACAGACATCGGGTCGGACATCGACGACGCAGTGTGCCTGGCTTACCTGCTGGCCCAGCCGGAGTGCGAACTGTTGGGAATCACCACCGTCAGCGGGGAGCCGGAAAAGCGCGCCGCGATGGCAAGCGCGCAGTGCCGGGCAGCGGGGAAAGAAATTCCCATTTTTCCGGGCGCACCGCTGACCTTGCTCAACGGTCAGCGCCAACCAAACTGCCCCCAGGCGGCGGCGCTCGAACGCTGGCCGCACCAGGCGGTTTTTCCGCAGGGCGAGGCGGTCGAATTCCTGCGGCGCACGATCCGCGCCCACCCGGGCGAGATCACCCTGCTGACCATCGGTCCGCTGACCAATGCCGGGCTGCTGCTGCGCAGCGACCCGGAGATCGGTGCAATGCTTAAGGGGCTGGTGATGATGTGCGGGGTCTTTACCAACCGCCGCCCGGGGGTGGGGCCGCTGGAATGGAACGCCCTGGTCGACCCGCACGCCACGGCGATTGTGTACCAGAGCGCGGTAGAAGTACACCGCTCGATCGGCCTGGATGTGACCACCCAGGTGACGCTGCCAGCCGCTGAAGTGAGAAAGCGCTTTCAGCACCCGCTGCTGCGCCCCGTGCTGGATTTTGCCGAGGTGTGGTTTGCCGAGCGCCCGCACATAACTTTCCACGACCCGCTGGCGGCGGTGACGATCTTCAACGAGGAGGTGTGCTCCTTCAAGCGCGGGCGGGTGGAGGTGGAGCTGTCCAGCGCGCGCTTCGCCGGGTATACGCAGTGGACGCCGGATCCGAAGGGATCACATGAGGTGGCGCTTGGAGGTGAACCCTGAGGCGTTCTTCAGCGAGTATTTTCTCGGTGTTCCAATAATCCTCACCTTGCCGGACCGATCTCGAACGCACCGCGCCAAGCTTGGCGTTGGGTGGACGGGGAACGTTTGGCCGAACGGGAGGATCATGCCTGTGTTGGGTTTCGGGGCAGCATGCCCCTCAACCCAACCTACCCGGAGCATACAACGCTTGCGGCGGTGCGAGTTGGGTTGCGGGGCAGCGGGTTTGGTTTGAACGGGAGGATCATGCCTGTGTTGGGTTTCGGGGCAGCGAGGTTGATTTGAACAGGAGGATCCTCATGCCCCTCAACCCAACCTACCTGGAACATTACAACGCTTGCAGCGGTGCGCAAGTTGGGTTGCGAGGCGGCGAGTTTGGTTTAAGTTTCGTGCAGCACGTGCAAGAGTATGGGGTGCAGGGCAGGGGTGGAGACGAGGATGCCGTAGGGCGGCTGGAGATAATTCGGACTGCCCTCAAAAGAAGTGATCACGCCCCCGGCTTCGGCGACGATCAGGGCGCCGGCGGCCAGGTCCCAGGGCTTGAGGCGAATTTCCCAATAGCCATCGAAACGACCGGCAGCGATATAGCCCAGGTCGAGTGCGGCTGAGCCGAGGCGGCGCACACTCTGCGCGCGCAGGACCAGACGACCGAAGAGCTCGACGTTGTTAAAGGCTGTGCGGCGGATGTCGTAGGGAAAGCCGGTGACGAGAAAGGCCTGGTCCAGGCTGGACTGCGGGCCGACATGGATCGGGCGGCCGTTAAGGAATGCCCCACCGCCAAGTTCGGCGCTGAAACACTCGTCCTGCATGGGGTCATATACCACACCCAGGAGAATTCTGATCGCCCTCGGCGTAGGCCACGGAGACACTGAAAATGGGCACGCCGTGGGCGTAATTCATCGTACCGTCAAGGGGATCGATGTACCAGCAGCCAGTACTGCCATCCAGATTGCCGGCTTCTTCGCTGACGATGGCATGGCCGGGAAAATGGGCATGCACCTGCCCGATCAGGTAATCTTCGGAACGGCGGTCCATTTCGGTGACGAGATCGATTTCTCCCTTATAGTCCACCTGAAAATTTGTGCCGAGGCCGGAGCGTAAAATGGACCCGGCTTCGCGGGCCCATTCAATCAACTGATTGAGGGTTGGTTTCATAAAAACCTTTTAACGAACCGCAGATTTACGCAGATAGACGCTGGTAAAAAATCTTTTTTAATTTCCTATCTGCGTCCATTTGTACCCATCTGCGGTTAAATATCATGCCTTTCCAGAATTTAAAGGTGGACGCCGTTATTGGCGAGCAGATCGATCAGGGAATCAAGCTCGTGCTGGATCTCTCCACGATCATTGATCGCGCTGTTTAACAGGGATTGAAAAGCAGGCTGCTGGTCAGGTTGGAGGGTATCGAGCAGGCGCTCGATGCGACCGATCTGGGTGTTCTTATACTGCAGCTTGGCTTCCAGGCGCTCGCGGTAACCGCTGTAAAAAGCCTTTTCATCAATCGGGCGGGGTATGGTGGGATTGCTCTGGGTGAGTACCTCGGCCACACTGAGCAGAAAATCTTCCGTATCGACCGGCTTCTCGAGAAAGCGGACTGCGCCCAGGCGCATCGCAAAAGACTTATCTTCTGATGAGACGTAGGTGGCAGAAATGAAGATAATCGGGATGGAAAGGGTGCGCGGGTCCTTACGCAGGGTGTGCGCCAGGGTGAACCCGTCCATTTTGGGCATGAGGATGTCAGTAATGATCAGGGCCGGGCGCTCACGGCGGATACTATCCAGCGCCTCCTGCCCATTGGTGGCGGTAACCACCGGGTAACCTTTGAAGCGCAGGGTTACATCGAGCAGTTCGAGTACATTGGGGGTATCTTCGACGATCAAAATGGGGCCATAAGGGATATTCATAGATTGATTTTAGCGGGTAAAGATTGAGCCGTCAATTAACAAAAAAGCAAGCAGTCCTTATGTTTTACACTTCCCCCTGCCACTCGGCCTGCAGGCGGTCAAAGAATGCCTGCAGGTAAGCATGGCGCTGCTCGGCCAGGTCACGAGCAGAGGAGGTGAAGAGGCGGTCCTTGATCTTGCGCAGCTTAAAGACGAACTCATGATAGGCGCTGTGCGGCTCACCGGGTTCTTTTTCACCAGTTGTGATAAACCGGTGGGACGGAACGGCGTAGAAGGGTTGGCCATCAAGGGCGGCGTAGGCGGCAGTGCGGCAGGCGCCGACCGCACCGAGCACATCGAGCTTGTCGGCATCGAACAAGACCCTGGCCTCGATCGTGGCCGGCGGCTCGCGATTATCGCGGTAGCGGTGGGCGCGAATGCAGTGCTGGACGGCGGCAATGCGCTCGGGAGGCCAGCCCTCGATGCCCAGGATTTCGGCGGCAAACTCGGCGGAGGAGAGGTGGTGGTTGGCACGTTCCGCGCCGCCAGGGGTGGTGCCTTCGGCATCGTGGAGGACGGCGGCGGCGCGCACGATTTCCAGGTCGGCGCCTTCAGCGCGCGCCAGGCGCTCCGCCATGCGGTAAACACGCAGGATATGATCGTAGTCGTGAACGGGATCGGCGCCTGCATACCAGGCGCGGGCTTGCTCTAAGGTGGGCATAAATAATCCAATCACCCACCCCCCGACCCCCTCCCCCGGGAGGGGGCGCTTTTGGATTTGGGTCGTTTGGCCGCTTAAGCGGCCAAACGACCCAAAAAGGAGCAGTCTAAAAGCCAGGGGGTAAGGTTACGAAATCTTTAATTTTAGAGTGATAATCTTAAACGGCAGCACGTCCAGCGACAGGCCGCCATTCTCCCAAGGGAGGGAGATTTCTTCTTCCTCCAGCAGGTTGCAGCGGACCGCAGATTGGAAAGGCAGCGGGCTGGTGAGGTGCAGGCGGCAGCGCGCGCCGTGGCTCTCATACAGGCGCACGATCCAATCCTCAGAATCCTCGGCTTTTTTGACAGCGTCGATGACCACGTTAGGCTGATCCACCTGGAAGAAAGATTGGCTGGCGGGCTGCCCGGGCCGGGCGGCCGCCGGTTGGAGGAGGAGCGGTTCGTTGAAGCGGTAACCTTCAGCGACCACCCCGGCAGCGCGGAAGTCGCCGGCATGCGGCAAAAGGGCGTAGCGGAAGCGGTGGCGTCCAAGGTCGGCCTGGGGATCGGGAGAAAGTGGGCCGCGCAGGAGTGAAAGGCGCAGTACATTGCGCTGGGTGGCAAAGCCATACTTGCAGTCGGAAAGCAAAGCCACCCCAAAGCCGGGTTCCGCCAGGTCGGCCCATTTATGCCCGCAAACCTCAAAGCGCGCCATATCCCAGGAAGTGTTGTAATGGGTGGGACGCAGCACGTGACCAAACTGCATCTCATAGGCGGCCTGTTCGGCGTGGATTTCGAGCGGAAATTCGACCTTGAGGAAGCAGCTGCGCTCCTGCCACTCGACTTCGGTGGCAAATTCCAGGCGGGCGGAAAGAGCGGTCAGCGAGACGACCTGCTTGAGCCAGCTGTTTGGGGTGAGGGCGTACTCGAATTCGAGGGCAGCGCGCAGGGGACCCTCTTCCAGCAGGCGCACGGAGTGGGCACCGGCGACTTCATCGCGCTTTTCGAGATGGAAGATATCCACATCCCAGGCATCGAAGTTGATCGGCCGATCGTCGAAGAAGACAAAATGGTTGGCCAGCGACCCGGCAGCGACAGCCTCGCGGCCGGCGTTTTTATCAAACAGGCTGGTGAGGTGACCATCACGCTGGAAGGTCGCCCGCAGGAAAGCATTTTCGAATACAAAACCGGCATCCGTTTCACCAAGCGTGACCGGAACAGGCGGCTGGAGGGCCGGGTCAACCACGGCATACCCCATGGCAGGCGCAGATACGACGGCAAGCGGCGCGCCCTGAGCGCTGCGCTGGAGGGCAGATTCCCCCGTGGGAAGTTCAACAACCTCGGTGCGCGGTTCAGAAAGAGTGTTTACTGCGATCAACTCCTCGACCGGGCCAGCGGCGAAGAGCAGACCCAGCGCCTGCTGGCGCAGGTCGGCACCACTTGAGAGGATTTCGGCGTAATCGCGGGCAGAATCCTGGTAGACCTCGTTGATTGAAGAACCGGGCAGGATGTCATGGAATTGATTGAGCAGGACCAGCTTCCACAGGCGTTCCAGCTCAGCCGCGGGATAGTCCGCGGCGGAAAGATGAGAAGCCAGCGCGAAAAGAAATTCGGCGTCGCGCAGCAGGAATTCGGAACGGCGGTTATCGCGCTTGTTGCGGGCCTGGGTGGTATAGGTGGCGCGGTGATACTCTAAATAAAGTTCACCGACCCAGGTGACGGGGTCTTGAATGCCGGCTTCACAGCGCGCGAAGAAATCGGACACCGAGCGCTTGGCAACCCGCGGCAGGCCGTCGACATCCTCCATGCGGGCGAGCTGTTCCAGCATCTCGGGGGTGGGCCCGCCGCCGCCATCGCCGTAACCATAGACCAACATGCTGTCGTTAGAGCGGTCGTGCTCTTTAAAGAGCTGGCTGCTTTTCAGGATATCATGCACATTGGCCATGGAATTGTAGGTGTCAGCCGGGGGGAAATGAGTGAGCACCTGGCTGCCATCCAGGCCTTCCCAGAGGAAAGTGTGGCTGGCGGGCTTGTTGAACTGGTTCCAGGAAAGCTTCTGGGTGAGAAAATAGCGCGCCCCGACCCCGCGAATGATCTGCGGCAGGGCCGCGGAATAGCCGAAGACATCCGGGTTCCAGAACTCGGAGCAGGTGATGCCGAACTCCTGGCGGTAAAAGCGCTGCCCGTAAAGAAATTGGCGGACAAGGGATTCGCCAGAGGGAATGTTGCAGTCTGGCTCGACCCAGACGCCGCCCGCCACAATCAGCTGCCCGCTGAGGACGCGCTCCTTGAGCTGCCGGTAAAGATCGGGGTGCTCAGTTTTCATCCAGTCCAGGTGCACCGCCTGGGCGCTGACAAATTTATAGTCCGGATAATCTTCCATCAGGCGCAGGGTATTGGTAAAAGTGCGCACAGCTTTACGGTGGGTTTCGGCCAGCGGCCAAAGCCAGGCCGTATCGAGGTGGGCATAACCCACGGCGGAGAGATTGTGCTGACCATCCCCATTATGGGCAGAATAGAAGGAGGCGGCAATGCGGCGGCCTTCGGCCCAGGTGGCGCGATCGTCCAGACGAACGGCATTGACGATGTTGTTGCCAGCCTGCAAGGCCTGCCCGGCACGCGGCGAGTTCTCCGGCAGTTCGACCGCCATATCGGCAATAACTTTGAAATCCCAAAGCAAGTCCCAGGCATCGCGGTCGAAAGCGGCGATTTCAGCCTGCTTGAGGATGAAACGCAGGCCGCCTTCAATGCCAAACAGGCGGTTGCAGGCCATTTCGACGTACAGGGTCAGATGCTCGCCGCCGGCAGCCGACTTCGATCAGGCGGTAGGCGGGGCGCAGTGCCGTCTCGGATCCGGTGCCCCAGGCCCATTCAGTTCCAGTCAATCCCTGAACGGGATGACCATCAATCCAGACCTCGGCCTCGGAGGACGAATCCCAGAGAAAATGAACCTCCTGCCCGGCCCAATCGGAGGGAACGTCGATCTCGATGCGGAACCAGTGGGTGGCCCAATTGGGGCCAAAGGCCTGGCCTAACTGAGCCGGGCGGTAATCACCCTGAACGGCTTCAGCATATGGAATACGATCGGGGGCGGCAAATACTTGAAGGGCGACGGGCGCGCGGCGGGGATAAAGCAGGCCACGCAATCCCTGGGAGCCAGCGAACTGCTGGAGCCTCTGGCGGGTAAGTTCGGCATGTTTTTGCATACGTTGCTCCTAAAAGGATGAATTAACTACAAGGATAACCACGGCGACGGGGAGAAGGATTTTATAAGGAAAGACTGCTTTCAATTATTCCCTACGGGGATGATAAACCTGCGGTCCGTGGAACAACCCTTGTCTTAACGGGCAAAGGCACGGAATGGGTTTTGTACGGTCAGTTCAGCCAGCGTGTCTTCACCCAACCCGGCGGCGCGCAGGCGGGGCAGAAAGGTTTCACTGAGGTAAGTGAAAGGTTTCGGCGTGCCCCCACCGGGCTTCCCCGGGGAATACCAGCCGCGATCCATGCTGAGCATGACCTGGCCCGCAAAACCGGTATCCAGGGCGCGGCGGATATGCTGGATATACTGGTCGTCCGGGTCGCTTCCACCGATACCATCATATTCCAGCCAGGCCCCACGGCGCGCCATTTCAAGGTGCAGGGCCGGATCAGGTTCAGCCTGGGTATGAACCCAGATGAAACGCTGCGGGCGGACACCGGCGGATTCCAGGATGTCGAGCTGATGGGCCGCCACCCGCCCGCGAATGGTATGGCTGGCGATAACGGCATTGGTAGCAAGTGAAGCACGGGCCGCAGCCCGCAGAATCTTGATTTCGGTTGGGGTCAGGCCGTCATCTCCGGCGCTGAGCTTGATGAAACCGGCCAGGACTCCCGTCTCGCCAATACCCTGGATCAATTCGGCCTGCATCCACTCCGCCAACTCATCCTCGGTGGCACGCTGCGCCCAGGCGGGCACCCAGGGCTCACGGTAGATACCCGTAGCCAGGACCACGGGAAAATCGGCAGCATGGGCCACTGCCGCAACGAGATCGCAGCGCCGGCCAACACCTTCAGGGGTGCATTCGACCAGGGCGGTCACCCCGGCAGCCCGGGCGCGCTCCAATTCCGGCGCCATCAGGCGAATCACATCTTCAACCTGGGCCTGGCCAAAATCAGGGGTATCGATCGGACGCAGATCGACAAAAATATGCTCGTGGGGCAAGATCATCCCCAACTGCTCGGACGACAACGGTCCATGGGTGGTGATGAGATCGGTCATCAGCGCTCCTTACGAATTTTTAACTATGATACCTTTTTTTCAAAAAAATGCAGGGTGTTCGAGTTCAGCTCGGACACCCTGCGCTACTACGATCGAAAACATGTGATCGGATGACAGGTCAGGCCTTGACTTCAGAAACAGGGATCATCCCTTCCAATATCATTTCTAATGCCATGGTATGGCTGCATCGACCGCGGCTCTGGAAAAAATCACAATCGCAATGCCATTCAGCGTTTTCATAACCGACCGTGTGCGGGTTATTCTCACCTTCGAGGGTAACCTGGAAAGAATCAAAGTGAATGCGGTCGCGTTCTTGAGCATAGCGCTTTGCCTTCTGGATTTTACCAATCATGCCGTAGTCCATGGTTTATAAATCTCCTTTCATACGTTAGATAGAAAAAAACACGCGCGTAACCGCACGTGCCCTTACTCACCAAACGCCAATTGAATCCAATACTCGCATAGGATCGTTTACTCCAGTGTGTATATGATAGCCAAAAATGCCTGGAAAGTCAACGACTTTTTTCCATGACAATGGCATCCTCGCCACCGCGGTAATAACGCGGCCAGATATCGACCTGACGGTACGCCCGCTGCTGGTAGAGGATTTGAGCGCCGTGATTGCTGCGACGCACGCATAAGCGGATGCGGGGCGCGGAGAGCTGCTCTTCACAAGCCGCCAGCAGGGCGCGCGCGATACCGCGGCGGCGATAGGCGGGAACGACCCCAATGGTGGTAATCCAGCCGACCCCGCCACGAACCTCGGCGGCGGCAAAACCGACGATTTGATCGGCGACGACTGCTTTCAAACGGATGATCCCCGGAAAGATCAATACGCTGAGAATATCGATCCACGGCCAGGCGTCGCTTAGAAAGCACTCCCGTTCCACCCGAACCACCTGGCGCAGATCGCGCAGGCCTACAGGAAGGATGTCAGCCGGTTGATTATTGGTCGTATTCATGCGCATCAATGAGGTAGGGTGAAGGCAGCAGCGCGATCAAAATGGATTGTTCGACCGCCATTTCTAGCGGTCGAACAATCGAGAATTCTGAAAAACTTCCGATCTCAAACCAAAGAGGTGAATGAAACCAGCTATCGTGGGACTAATCCTATTTATCAAATTCTTCACGCGACTTGATAAAGTTGCCTAACAGGCTGGTGAACTCCATCGGGAAGATATATTTGGTGGAAGGATTGGCCGACATGGTTTTGAGCGTGTCGAAGTATTGGAGGGTGATCGTTTTGGGATCGATGGTGGATGCGACGCTGAAGATCTTATCCAAAGCGCTGGCATACCCTTCGGCCCGCAAGAGCTGGGCGGTCTTTTCACCTTCGGCTTTAAGAATGGCGGACTGTTTGTCGCCTTCGGCGCGCAAAATTGCGGACTGCTTTTCGCCATCGGCAACATTGATTTCAGCCTCGCGGCGCCCGGTGGATTCGGTAACGACCGCGCGGCGGTTGCGTTCAGCCGAAAGTTGGCGGTTCATGGCATCCTGCACGTCGCGGGGCGGGATGATCTCGCGGATTTCAACGTTGGTGACTTTAACACCCCAGCGCTCGGTGACCTCATCCAGGCGGGCGCGCAGGGCGTTATTGATGGCTTCACGTTCGGAAAGGACGCCATCGAGCAAGATGCCGCCGATCACCGAACGGAGGGTGGTCGTAGCAATACCCTGGGCCGCCAGCTCGAAGTTGCCGACCTGAAGCACGGTATTTACCGGATCGAAGACTTTATAGTACCAGAGGAAGTCAATCGAGATGGGGGCATTATCTTTGGTGATCGAAGTTTGAGCGGGGATCTCACGCACCTGCTCGCGCAGATCGACCTTGACGGCGCGATCGATAAAGGGGATCAGAATCACAAGACCGGGACCTTTTTCACCAAGACAACGCCCAAGACGGAAGATAACCAGGCGCTGGTACTCGGAGACGATCCTGATGGCGCTGGCCAGGAAGATGATCGCCGCCAGAATGACAACACCCAAAAGGCAGGTAACTGTTGGTATCGAAGCAAGATTCATGGAATTTCTCCTCAAAAGGGTAGTATTAACCAGACTGCAAGCCGCAAACCGCGGCCGACGGACTTAAGATTTCATTTCGACTTCAATCACCAAACCGTCCTGAGACTTGACGACCACTGTGCTGCCGGCAGGGATAAACGTGCGGCTGCGCGCGGTCCATTCTTCCCCGCCGACATAAACCGCACCTTCGCCAAGAATATCGGTGCGCGCCTCGCCGACTTTACCGACGACATAAGAGGAAGACACAACCGGACGGGCGATGGCATCCAACACGCGGTGTGAGATCAACCAGACGGTGCCGCCCGCTAAAATTGAGGTAACCGCTGCCAGGAGCAGATTGACGGCAGGTTGGCCCTCCGGGGTGGTGATGAGGAAGGTAGAACCAATGATCAGGGATGCCAGAGCCAGAATGAGGAACAAGATGCGGCGGGAACGGCGCAGGGCCAGGAGGAAGGGCACCACGCCCACCAGCAGAAGCACCAGCGCCCACCAGTTAATCGACTGGGAGGCAATGCTGAACCCGGCCATGGCCAGAAGGAAAAGTGCGCCGATTTCGATGACCCCGGTGCCCGGGGCAAACAGGGATAAGATGGCTAATAAGAAACCACTAACCAACAAAAGGTATGCAACATTGGGGTCAAACAGGATGTTCATGACCTGCCTTTTCCTACTTGAAAACCGCGCGATGTAAATTCATTATACACAAATTCGCAGGGAACTACACCTGATCCGGGCGTTCAGAAAGGCGAGTTTGATGAATCTTTGATATGGCAAAAAACAAAGCGGATTGGGCAGCGGCGGACATAAAGGGCCAGATTAACAGCCAGAAGTCCGACCAACACAGACCATTAACACAAAACAGGCAGCCATTCCACTCAATGGCTGCCTGTTTTGCTTACCAATAAAAAAAGTTCCCTCAACCACAAACCTGCAGGATCAAAAACCCTTGCCACTGTTTGTTCCCGCATTTAGTATAGCATAATTCATGTTAAAGGTTTAGATACGGTATGTTAACATTTTGTTATCGTTATCAATCAATTAAAAAGGTCAGGGCGGGGGGTAAAAACCCCGCCCTGACCTGCAATTCTGAAAAATCAAGCGATTTTGTTCTTGAGCCAGGCGAGGCCCCCACCTGCCACCGCCAGGCCCGCAAAGGGTGCGGCGCAGGGAAAAGCTGGTGCCGACGTTTGCACGGCCCCGGTGAGCGGGATCTGGGGCTGGGCAGCCGAGTGCTGCGAAACCTGCTGCTCCAGGCGCGTATTTTCCTGGTAGAGGCTATTCATTTGCGCTTCAAGATCGACGGTGCGGTTCTGCAGGATCTGGACCTGACCGGAGAGCGCGGCGGACTGCTGTTCGGCGGCCGCCCGGGCAGCCTGTTCTTCCAACAGCGCCTGATGCATTCCTTGCACATCACTTTGGGCAGCCTGGAAGGCCTGGCGGGCCTGCTCCAACTCGGCGGCCCGTTGGGCCAGCGCGGCGTTCAACCGGTCCACGGTCTGCTGTTGTTGAGCCGCGGCGGCGTGAGCCTGCTCCAACTCGGCCTGCAGGTCCTGGATGGTCTGACGATCCGCCAGGATCTCAACGGCATTGCGATCAAGCTCACCCACCATAAAGCCCATACCCAGCAACAGGGCGACTGCTAAAACGATGAGCATAAAAATAGTTGCGCCATTCATGACTACCTCCGTTTGAACGATCCTGAACCAATTTCAGGATAACCCAGACGGGGCAAGAAGTCTTGACAGACCGTTGATAAAAAGATGACAAAATGTGGGATTAAGGCTCCCGCTCCTCTTCTGGACGCTCGAAGGGGCGAGGGGCGAGCAGATTAACGCTGCTTCAGGCGGGAAACCCCCAGGCCAAGGAATCCGATCAGGGCGAGGACGATGGACAGAACCAGAAAGCCCCATTTAAGGGTGGTAAAGAGGTTGGCGGCCTGAGCCAGGAACGGTGCCTGCCGGGGATGAAGGGAAAGCATGGCGACGATGCCGGCATTTTCTAACAGGTCAAAGGCTGCGGCAGCAAAGGGCATCAGGCTCAAATTTCGCAGCATGCGCAGCATGCCCCCGGCAGGAAATGCCTCCTCGTAGGTGATGACGATCAGCAAGGCAAACAGGAATGCGTAATCGAGCGGAAAGAGCAGATCGGCGGTGAGGGTGGTGATGATATGAAGCGAGCGGCCCTGCTCGCCGTAGGCGGCGATCATCTGGTAGACCTGATCAGGGGTATAGCCCATTTCCATATCGATCATGTGCGCTCCGCCTGAGAGGAGCGCCAGTTGGGCTGAAACCATGGGAAAAATCACCAGAAAGAGGACGAGGAAAAGGACCAACAGCACGGCCAACAGGCGGCGGTTGGCGAGCATTTCGAGGCGGATAAAAAACGATTCGGGCATTAACCCCTGCTTATTTTTACCGCAGATGAACGCAAATCAACGCTAATTCAAAAGAAAAATACTATCTGCACCTATTACAGACGGTCAACTCAGCACTTTCACCAGGTGATAGGTCTTTTTGCCCTTGCGCAGCAGGATGAACTGCCCATCGAGGATATCGTTGGGGGAGACGAGGTCGGCCGGGTCGCCGACGCGCATATTATTGAGGTAAATGCCGCCCTCGGAGATCGAGCGCCGGGCTTCCCCGCGCGATTTGGCAACCCCACTGGCAACCAGCAGGTCGAGTACCGTCAGGCTGCCCGCGCTGATCGGCTGGCGCGGGGTCTCGCTGGAGGGGACCTCGGCGAAGATATCGGCGATATCGGCGCCAGAGAGCCCGCTGATCTCGCCGCCGAAGAGGGCCTGGGCGGCCTGTTCGGCTTTATCCAGGGCGGTGGCGTCGTGCACCAGGGCGGTCATATCGCGCGCCAGGACGCGCTGGGCCTCGCGCTGCTCGGGGCTGGCGGCCACGGCCGCCTCCAGGGCGGCGATTTCCTCCTGGGTGCGCCAGGTAAAGAACTTGAGATAGGGAATGACATCCTTATCGGCGGTGTTCAACCAGAACTGGTAGAAGCGGTAGGGCGAGGTGCGCTCCGCCGAAAGCCAGACGGTGCCCGATTCGGTCTTGCCGAACTTGGTGCCGTCGGCCTTGGTGATGAGCGGGTAGACGATACCGTAGACCGAGGTGCCGCGCATGCGGCGGATGAGCTCGACCCCGGCGGTGATGTTGCCCCACTGGTCGCTGCCGCCGGCCTGCAGCTTGCAGCCGGTAACGTCGTACAGGTGGAGGAAGTCGTAGGATTGGAGGAGCATGTAGCTGAACTCGGTGAAGGAAATGCCGTCCTCGCGGTCGAGGCGCGTGCGCACCGAATCCTTGGTGATCATGTAGTTGACGGTGAAATGCTTGCCGACATCCCGCATGAAGTCCACCAGGTTGAGCGAAAGCAGCCAATCGGCGTTGTTCATCACCCGCGCCGGGTTGCTTTTGATGTCGAAATCGAGAAAATGGGCCATCTGAGCCTTGATCGACTCGACATTGGCCTCGATGATCTCCCGCGAAAGGAGCTGGCGTTCGGAGGACTTGCCGCTGGGGTCGCCAATCATGCTCGTGCCGCCGCCGGCCAGGGCGATGGGATGGTGGCCGAAACGCTGCAGGCGGGCCAGGGCGATCAAGGGGACAAGGCTGCCGACATGCAGGCTGTCGCCGGTAGCGTCGAAGCCGTTGTAGATGGTGACCTGTTCCTTAACCAGCAAATCCTGCACGCCCTCGACATTATCGTAGACGAGGCCACGCCATTGTAGTTCGTCAAATACATTGGTTGCCATATGCGCCAGAAAAACCTTTCATGCGAAGTTGATTTCAATAGTATAACATGCCAGGACAATTCATAAAAATAATTATCCTGGCATGTTAATCAGAAAAAAGCCGTATCTCTAAGAAAATTGGGGAGAGGGATCACCACCCCATCCCCGCCTCTCTGGCGTGGGTAATTATTTCATGCAATGTCGTACTTGCTGAGCAGGTCGTCGAGGCCTTCACGCAGGAGAGAGGCCTCGCTTTTGCCCACCTTTTTGGCCAGTTCGGAGAGTTTTTCGAGCTGGACCTGGGTGAAATGGCTGGTTTTGGTGACCATCTGGGTGCTGACCGGCAGGCAAACCCGGTTGCGGCCCAAATTCTTGGCGCGGTAGAGGGCTTCATCGGCCTTACGGAAAAGATCGGCCCAATTGGCACCGTCGGCGGGATATTCGGCCACGCCAGCCGAGACGCGCACCGCCAGGTGGACGGTCTGGTCGGCAATCTGCAGCTTGAGCGGGGAATCTTCGATGACTTTGCGCACCTCTTCGGCCAGGACGAAGGCGGTCTCGGCCCGGGCGCCGGGGAGGACGACGGCAAACTGGTCACCGCTGTAGCGGCCGACCGCGCCAAGATCGTGAAAATTGGTCTTCAGCGAGGCGGCGACCGAACGCAGGACTTCATCGCCGACGACATGCCCGTACTGGCGGTTGATGGCGGCAAATTCGTCGATATCCAGGCTGATGACGGCCAGGGGAGCGCGGACGCTCTCCGTTTCCTGGCAAACGGCTTCGAAATTTTCGATGACGGCATCATGGGTGAGGGTTCCGGTTAATTCATCTGTGGCAGGCATGGCAGGTTCTCCTTAGGAAGTTTAGTCGGCTTATTAATGTTATATATGTATACTTAAATACATATACTAATATACATATAATTTTCACGATGTCAAGAGGCAATTTTTAAGGACCTCACCCCCTGCCCCTCTCCACATACGCGGAGAGGGGAGAAAAAAATATCGCAATCATGCTACAATTTTTCCACTCAGGTTTTAATGCAAAAATTCGTTATCCGAAAGGAAACCAGACATGCCCAGCCCCCACCTCAACGGGTTTAACCTGCATTACGAGCGCGCCGGACAGGGCCCGCCGGTGGTCTACATCCACGGCGGGTTTGCCAGCCTGGCCTCGCGGTTAACACCCCCCGCGGATTATGCCTGGGATTGGGAGCGGGCTTTCAGCGAGCATTTCGATTTCATCGAATACGAGCGGCGCGGCTGCTACCGCTCGGGCTGCCCGGAGCAAGGCTACGGCCTGCCCAACCAGGCCGCCGATCTGGAAGCGCTGCTCGACCACCTCAAGATCCGCAGGGCGCACCTGATCGGGAGCTCGGCCGGGGGACCGATTGGGCTGCTGTTCGCCGCCACGCGGCCGAAACGGGTGCGCTCGCTGACCCTGGCCGGCACGGGACTCAACCTGTTTAAACTGCCAGACGACCCGATCACGCGCGTGATCCAGGCCCAACTGGACCTTTTGGAAAGAGAAGGCGCCGAGGCGGCTTTCGCGGCGCGCCCGGCCGGGGTGGAAGCCAGCTTTGGTGCCCTGTGGGAGCAGGAGGAAATGAAAGAACGCGGCACGCTGGAGGGCTACCTGGCGCGCCAGGCGGAAATCAACCAGCGCGCCGCCGGGTTGGAACCCGCGGTGCGCCTGCGGCATTATGCCGCCGAACTGCGCAGCATGGGCGCGTACATTAAATTCGACCTGCGCCCGTACGCGGCCTGGGTCAAAGCGCCCACGCTGGTGGTGCACGGGACCAACGACCGCGAGGTGGCGGTGAGCCAGGGAGAGGAACTGGCGCGCGAGATCGCAGGAGCGCGGTTGGTAAAAATCGAAGGCGAGAGCCACACGCTGATCATACGCAGCGCAAAGGCGCAGGAGCGCGTGCGCCAATTTATCATGGAGGTGGAAGGACCATGATCATCCGAGCAGAACAAACAAGGGACATCGAAGGGATACGGGAAGTGGAAATCCTGGCTTTCGAACGGGCGGCAGAAGCCGACCTGGTGGATGCGCTGCGGGCGCACGGCAAGGTGACCCTGTCGCTGGTGGCGGAGGAAGACGGGGTAATTGTGGGGCACGTGCTGTTTTCCCCGGCGCGGATCGGGGAAACGCCGGCGGTAGGCATGGGGCCGGTGGCGGTGCGCCCCGCACGACAGGGGCAGGGCATCGGTTCGGCGCTGATCCGGGCCGGGCTGGCGGGCCTGCGCCAGGCAGGGCACACCATCGTCATTGTGGAAGGGGATCCCAATTATTACACGCGCTTCGGCTTCGAGGACGCCACCCCGCTGGGGATCACCTGCGAATTCAACCCACCGCCGGGCTGTTTCATGGTGCAGGCCCTGACGGCGGGCGCGCTGGCACCCCTGGTGCGCCCGCAGGGGCGAGGCGTGCAGCAGACGGCTTATTACGCCGAGGAGTTCCAGGCGGTGGGGTAAAAACTGTTTAGGGAAAGAAAATACAACCGTATTATCCACCGCAGGGTGAATGCAGCCGGCAGAAGAAATGGCTAAGATACGATCATCTTTAATCTATCAAAGGTGAGCCGTGTCTACTGCAATCTCAATTCCAGCCTCAAAAGAAGCAACCCGCAGCGTCAGCGCAACCAAGCGCCTGAACTATATTGACACCATCCGCACACTGATGACCGTGCTGGTGGTGATGGTGCATGCCAGCGTGACCTATGGATCGGTAGGCGGCTGGTTTTACGTGGAAGCCGGCAGCGACGACCTGACCAAAACCCTGCTTTCGCTGTTCGTGACCCTGTGCCAGGCATTTTTTATGGGACTGTTCTTCTTCATCTCAGCCTATTTTTCCCCGGGATCGATCGACCGCAAAGGCCTGGGGCCATTTTTAAAGGACCGCTTGCTGCGATTGGGGATCCCCCTGCTGGTTTTCAGCCTGATCCTGGCCAAATACCCGCTGTACATCTACTATTCACGCAACGCCGGCTATACGGGTTCTTTGTGGCAGTTTGCCATAGACAACTTTTTCCGCTACCTGGATGCCGGGCCGACCTGGTTCCTGTTCGCCCTGCTGGTATTGGGCGGCGCTTACTGCCTGTGGCGGCTGGTACGGCGCGGCAAGGCCCCTCTGGGTACAGGACTGGCGACGCCATCGATCGCGACCCTGCTGGGGTTCGGTCTGGTGATGGCGGTGAGTATGCTGCTGACCGCCCAGGTAAGCCCGATCGGGGATTTTAAGCCCCTGTTCGGCTTTATTTTCCTGCAGCCGGCCTTCTTCCCGCAGTATTTGATGATGTTCGCGGCGGGTATCCTGGCCTACCGCAATGACTGGTTGAACCGGATGGACAGGCGGCAACTGCGCAACTGGGCGTGGATCGCCGCCGGATGCAGCCTGGCCCTGCCGGTAATCTTTGTGACGGGAGGCGCCGCCGACGGGCAATTTGACAAATTCATCAGCGGGTTCGCCTGGCAGTCTATCGTCCTGAATTTGTGGGTGGCGCTGACCTGCATTTCTTTCAGCGTGAGCTTGCTCCTATGGCTGCGCGAACGCGAAGCCGAACGCCAGCCTGGTGTACTGGGCCGGGAAATTGGCGCCAGCGCTTTCACGGCATACATCATCCACCCGGTGATTTTGGTGGCGACCACCTCGAATATGACCGATCTGGCGCTTTACCCGCTGCTTAAGTTTGCGATCGCCGTGCTGATGACGGTAAGCCTGAGCTTCGCACTGGGCTGGCTGCTGCGGCAGATTCCCGGGGCCAAGACCATCCTGTAAGGTGAAAAGGCCTCGCACCCGGCCCCTCTCCACGGCCCTCCTGTGGGGGCGCGAAGCGCGTGGAGAGGGGAGGATTTTTTAAGGGTCGGAACTGAAACTGGCAGGCGCTCTGTTTCGTAAACCCTTCTATAATGGAATAGGGCCAAGTTGATGAGGGAGAGGGCAATGTTGCGCAAAATATTTAAAGGGTTAGCCACCCTGATTGGGTTTTTCATCGGCTTTCTGACTTTCGTATTATTAATTACCCTGCCGGGGATGCTGCGCCTGCCCAGGCCAGGCCGTACAAGCGTGGAGGGCGTGACCACGCTCGAAGATGCAGTGGCAGCCTGCCGGCGCAGCGGTTTCACCGGCTGGGCCCTGGTGGCCTATGCCCAGCACCTGGCGGCACGCAAATTCAGCTACTCGCGGCGCAACGCCTGGGACACCCCGGCGCGGGCCTTCTTGCGAGGGATGGGTTACTGCCAGCAGCAGGCCCTGGCGCTGAAAATGATTTACGACCAGCTGGGAATCGAATCGCGCCCGGTGTATACGACCCGCGCCATGTTCCCGCCCAAAGTGGTGCATGGGGTGTACGAACCGGAGACTGTCAGCGGGCACACCTGGCTGCGGGTAAAAATCAATGGCGAAGAACGCGACGTCTGCCCGGGGCGAGAGGGAAACGTGCCCGGCAAAATTCATTTTGTGGTCTTTGGCAAGGTGCAGCCGCTCACACCGATTTTCGCGGTGGTCTCCCATTTCGCGTCGGCGATCGTCAACGTACTGCGCGACGCACGCTCGGGCGCGCTGTGGCAAAGTTGAATCTGGCCGAGAGATCTGTGAAAGAGAAGGGGGCTCGATGAAGATCCTGGCAATCGAATTCGAAAACCCGGGCGGTACAGCAGGTGATTTCGCTCCCCTGTTGGAAGACGAAGCGCGCCAGGTATGGGAGCTGTACCAGGTCGGGGTGATCCGCGAGATCTATTTCCGGCAGGAGAAAGACGAGGCAGTCCTGGTGCTGGAATGCCCAGACATGACAAAGGCGGAAGAGACGCTGGCTGGATGGCTGCGTTCTCATCCCGAGGTGAAAATTGTCGCCCGGGATCGCTCAATGGAATACGCTCGGGGCATCTCAGAAGGTGCGCCTCAGGCTACCCAGGTGGCAGATCGCTGGCACTTGTTGGTTAACCTGCGAGAAGCCCTCCAAAGATTGTTGGATCGCATCCGCCCCGAATTGAACGCGCTGGCTTCCACTTTTTCTTCAGTGAAAGAAGAAGAAATCCCGATTCTCAGACGTCATTCTCGCTCTCACCAAGCAGAGAACGCCTGTCTAGCTCGTCAACGGCAACGCCAGATGCTCCATGCGAATATCCATCGCCTGCGCAACAAAGGATTACCCATCCGCACGATCGCCCGTCAATTGAGTACAGAGTCCCACCACGATCTACAAATACCTGGTGATGCCGGAATTTCCTCAGCAGATTGTTCGTAAACGTTTGTCCAGCATCCTCGATCCGTACCGAGATTATCTTAGTCGACGCTGGAAAGAAGGTTGTCGAAATGTACGCCTCCTATGGTGTGAAATCAGGAAGAGAGACTATCCCGGCACCTACCGGCAGGTATCCCGCTGGGCATATAAACGACGCCAGTCTCCTGCTCCAACCACCCCGAGAAAGCATTTGGAAGTAAATCAAAAGGAGCAACTTGTTCTCAGTTTGGCCAGACCAAATTCAGAAAAACAACAATTACCGGTTGCTCGACGCCTGGTCTGGTTATTTCTCCTTCCAATGGACAATCTGGATGCGGAGGAAATGGCGTTACGCTAATCCTTGTCGATCCACTCCATGTTGCAGCAAGACTGCAAGTTGGTTTGTGAATTCCAGCGGATGATTCACAAACGAGACATGAACATGTTCGTAGATTGGTTGCAGGCTTGTGAAAAATTCTGAAATTCCTGAGTTTATGAACTTGGCGGTGGGAATGAAAAAGGACTATGATGCGATCAAGGAGGCTCTTTCTTCTCGATGGAGTAATGGCAAACCGAAGGGCAAGTCAATCGATTGAAATTGCTCAAAAGGCAAATGTATGGCCGTGCGAATTTTGACTTGCTTACCTCACGCTTCCTTCATCCAAGATGAATGAGCACGAAATTTGCGGAAAAACCATTTTACCGGGTCAACTCAAAATTCTCACGCCTGAAGATTCGAGTGATCAAAACCAAATATTTGAATCAACTGAGTCACACGTGTTTCCCAGGAATTCTTTGACAGAAATTCATCGATCGAGGCCTCATGGATGGGCTCAAATGCTGCTATCTTTATGTTCCGTATGAATTCATCTCGATCTTTCGCAGGATAAACGGATGGAATATTTGTGAGATGAGGAAGATCTGGAACAACGACGGGAACGCGCATGGCAAGGTATTCGTACAACTTTAGTGGGCTCGTTGCCCTGGTTATGTCGTTTACCTTCCAGGGAATGATGGTTACGTTTGTGTATGAAAGATATGCGGGTAAACTGGATTGCGGTTTCAGTCCCAAGAAATGCAGGTTAGGCAATGTCAGCCGGACATTGTCCATGGTAGTCGCCAATTACCATTACATTTGCCAAAGGGTAGGCTTGCGCTGTTTCCACGAGCAGATCCCAATCAAACCAATCTCCATACAATGCGCCAATATAAGTGATTACCAGTTCTGCGCGGGGAAAGTCTGCTGGAACAGGATAGGTCTTCAACCCATTGAATAAGCGCAGGTTCACTGCATTTGCGAGCAGATGCACCGGGCGATGGGTCAATTCCTCCAACTGGCTTTTGAGAATGGGTGCTGTCGCGGTCAGCGAAACTGCCTTTTGGGTTATTTGCAGTTCAACTTGCTTACTATACCAACCTTTCCCTAACATCGAGTCCCATTCGTCAATGAGCTCATAGATAACCCTGGCTCCGTGACTTTGCAGAGTATCTATGATTGGCAGCCAATCAGCATGGGGTAGTTCGACAATTACGCCCACCTTGTATCTGGAGAAGTCAATATTAAATCGTGTTGCGAAATCCGTTACAGAAAAAGTACCGGCATTGAATGTAAATAAATTTGGATGGTGGATCGATAAATTGAGATCGACGCTTTCCGATTTGGGATATTTGTTTAGATAACACACGATATACTGCCTTCTCAACAGTTCGAGTGAGATCTGAGTGCTGCGCGCTCCACCACCAGTATCATCAATTGGAATGCCGGCGAGTATGAAATATATGCTGGTTGCCATTTTCAATCGGCGCCGAGTGACCTCTCTTCGTCTGGACGCTCCCAGGATAAAACCACTTGCCTGTGCAGCCAGTATACCGAAAACCAGAACAGTTTCCGAGGTTGAGTATCCAGCCTTCCGTCCGGTAATGGCGGCTCTGAAAAATACCGTCAGCAGTACGAGGCTGCCAGCGATCAGCAACACGACCAAGTGGAATATAGCGCCCAGCAGGATGAATAGCAGGCTTCCGGTGAGACCGAGCAAGGTTAGTGCGACAACCAACGCAGCATACCAATACGCAGATGCCCGCATCCCCGTTTCCCCATCTCCGCTGGACCAGCGGTACATTTTTTTCCAGTATGCCCAAACAGAGTTGGGCGCTTGCCAATCGACCAGTGCATCTGGACAAAAAGCCCAATACCAGCAGGTCCGTTTTAGTTCGAGGTCGAAGTATGTGTCTTCACCGGTAAGAGTGAGCCATTCCGGGTATCCGCCCACCCGTTCCCAGGCTGCCCGGGTAAATGCGATCGATACAGAGGGCGATAATATGTCCTGCGGATTTTTTCCAAGCAGCGAGATCCACCGTCGCCAGCGGTATGGTTTGCCGCTCTGATCAACCGCGTCATACCAGCCACCGGAAACTTCTGTTTTCAGGTTAATTTCAAACGGAAGGATCAACAATTCTAACCAATCCCTGTGGGGTTTCGTGCCAAAATCGGTCACGGCGATGTAATCCAAGCTGGTTGACCGAACGGCACGATTGCGACCCTGGGATATATTATCCCCTGGCGCTTCGATCACACGAATTGGAACAGGGCTGGTCGCGGCCAGTTGCTTAAGCAAGGGGACTGTGCCATCTGAAGAACCCGTGTCTACGACGATAATTTCATCCGGCAGGCGCGTTTGATGGATGATTGATGTAAACCATTCTCGCGCAGAATCTTCCTCATTCTTCGCGACGGCGATCAGGGCTACGGATACGGTCTGTGCTTTTCTGGAATCGAAGGGTTTTACCCGTGGCGCAAAATCGGGAAACAAGTCATCCTGATTCGTGTACAGGGTGACCATCGTATTATCGTCAAAGCTGTATCCATCCTCAAAGATCAATGGGCGGCGGATCAATTTACGACGCAGAAGTACGGCGCGGTTTTTATACAGCCGAAGTCTATGGATAACTTTCTGTGCGATGGTTGTCAGGGTTCGCGTCATGATCACGGTATTTCAGGCTGCCTCAGTTTTTGTTCCATGGCCTGGAGGATACGCTCTGCCTGGATCTCCCACGTGTTTTCCCGGGCGATTTTCTTAAGCTTGCTTGTGAACTCCAGGCTGTTTTTTATGGATAGCGCCTCATCGATCTTTTCGGCGAATTCCTGAGAATCCCTGCCAATCGATACTTCTTCATACTGCATGACTTCTCTAAGCGGTGTTGAAACAACCGGTTTTCCCCCGGCGAAGTACTCGAACAGCTTAATTGGCGAGGTCGATTGTGTTACCTGGTTGATGATAAACGGCAAGATCGCTACGTCAAAACAAGCCAGATATGCCGGCAGTTCTGAATAGGATTTGGGTCCCAGGTAATGGACATTGGCCAGCCGCAGCAGGCCGCTTGCTTCCAGGCTGTGATCATGTTTTGGACCAATCAGGAGAAAATTCAAATCCGTCCGGTTCAGCGCAAGATCGTTTATCAGAGGGTAATCAAACCAGCTTGCAAATGCGCCATAATACCCGATAACCGGTTTCCCAGTCGCGCAAAGGGCAGCGATATCCATCGGGGGTGTAAAAGGATCTGGCCGACTGTCAAAGTGATCGATATCGACACCGTTTGGGATATGGAGTGCATCTGCCCGTTTTTTCTTAGCTTCTTCATATAAAAGGAGAGGCTGTTGCCGTAACTACGTCAGCTTTTCGCAGCAGGCAGCGATGGCTCCGTATGAGTTCCTGGGTATCCCCTTTGAAAGCACTGATCTCATCCAGATAATCGTACAGGATGTAGGGGTGGTCAAATTTTAACAGGTACTTCCGGTTCCAGGTCAGGGTATAAACAAAAAAATTTTTGAAGATTGAAAACTGCTCTGACCGGGAAGGAGCACACATACAACCGGTCGCGAATAGATTTGATGGGGATATTTCCTTCGAGCGGGGTGATCTGTGTATAAAACACCATTGCCCCTCGTTTTGCCATCGCCAGTGCTATCTGCTGTGGTCTTTGAAATAACTGTCGGTCCCAATCCAGACTCGGTGCAAACACAACTGTGGTTCGAGGATTGGGGTGGTTGTTATATTATTTCTTGAAGCTGTTCACTAAGTTTAGGATGAAGCGTGCGTTTCCATCCGTGATACCTGCGGGTCCATATCGCCTGCTGATACCTCGGAACAAGGCATTGAATGATTTTTTCCACCGGCGCGTATCTTTAATTCCTTTAGATATTGCCATGACTTGCTGAAAAAAGTACGGGTGGTTGATATCACTTTTGTCTTCAGACGGTGGCAATTCTTAGTGGAAGGAGTGGTCAATTGCGATCAACGCAGTAGGGGATATGTAATTATACCCGTTGCTGTTTACACCTGTTTTATACCCTGGGTTTTGGATTTTGCTTGGGATGAAGACCGCCCAATCGCATTCTTTATTCATGTTGAAGTAAATAACTGCCCGGACCTGCGGTTGGGTTGAAAGGTACTTATACGCATCTCTCAACCAGCGTTCTTTTTCTGCGGCATTGGTGGACCCTGAAGTCCGGTAAGAAGAAGATGCGGTTTGGGCGATAAAGATCGGTTTCGTTGGGGCGAGGGCCCGCATACGGTCCAGGTAATGTCCGTTTGTAATATTGGGGTTGTTAAACACGGTTTCTGGTTCTTCCCAACGCCCGCCCTGGCAGTATCCAAAATTATATGCGCTGATTGCAACCACATCCACAAACGCGTCGCCCGGGTAATAGGCTTCAAAAGTGGGAAGTCCTGGCTTGCTCCAACCATTGGGCGCAAAGACCCATTTGACCGACTTTGATGGAACCCCTTGCTGGGCAAAAATCGTCCTGAATCGTTTAAATGCCAGGATGAAATTAGGCGGGTCTCCGCCATAACTTACCCATTCCCCATTCATTTCTTGCAGGGGCGCGAGGTAGGCAAAACGTGCGCCACCGTTTGCATAATTTTTAAAGGATTTCGCCCAGGTCGTGATCATGGCGTCGTACTTACCCGAGGCCACATCATAAGCTTTATCGCCGGATAGAGCGGGTAAATTTACAAAAGGGGTGTACCCGGAATTCCAGATGAGCGTTAGTGGGTCTTCTACATTGGATTTTGCAATCGCATCGGTCAGATTGAGCGGCATGAAACGTACCAAAAATGGAGGTTGACTGTCCGCCGGTTAACCCGGTTAGCCAGTTATCCATCGGCTTCATCTCGTTATTAATGGTGTTTGCATTGGGCCAACCGGTTGGATACACGCCGATCATTAACGGCAGGGCGTTTGATATCCCTTTACTAATGAGAGGGAGAAAAAACTTCCCCTGGTATGCCGTTTTTGCGCTGAGCGAGTTTGATTTCCGTTGAGCGTAAACCGTAGTTGCTGTTGTGAGCGGTCCCAGCAAAAACGCCATGATGAGAAGGAAATGGAATGCATTTTCAATAATGTTTCGTGTCTTTTGTTTTGTATTCAAGAAGAATTTTTCCTCGATTTTTTATTATTTTACCTGATTTATCACGACCTGCTCTTTACACCATCGCAAGGTGGTGAATAGGTTTTTAGGTAACTCTAGCTTTGTAGAACAAACCAACAGGGGGCGGATTCCTAATTGTGGTCCTAACATAACCATACTCATTTGGCATGCCACACCGTCAATTTTGAGCCGTTCTACAATTAGGTTTACCGCGCTCAGCCTTTTCTTCATGTATAGATTAACTATGGTAAAATTTTGCTTATGCCTGACAACAGCCAGATTAAGATTGGGCAAGAGCTTTTTTCTGTTCCTTCACGAACACCAGATTATGATAGTTCGCGCCGGGGAATAATCATCCTGGACGAGATCAAAGAGGTTTTTCACTATCGCGAAATGATCTACCAGTTAGTCCGGCGCGATATGGTCGCGCGTTACAAGCGTTCGGTGATGGGCGTCGCCTGGACGATGTTGAACCCACTGGGGATGATGATTGTACTGAGCATCGTGTTTTCGCAGGTCTTCAAAATGGTTCCAGGCTTCCCGGCATACGTCTTGAGCGGAATCATCGCCTGGACCTTTTTTTCACAAACGACCTCAGCGATCATCAATGTCTTTGTTTGGGGTGGGGACTTTTTTCAACGGATTTATCTGCCTCGTTCAACGTTTGCCATCGCTGCCATCGGAACAGGTTTGGTTAATTTATTATTGTCTTTTGTTCCGCTGATAATCGTCATGCTGGTTATTGGTTATCCGATCAAACCGGCGATCATATTCCAACCGATCCCAATCGTGCTGTTTACTTGTTTCTCGCTTGGCTTTGGGCTGTTGATCTCCAGCATTGCCGTATATTATCCGGATGTGGTTGAAATGTACCAGATCATCTTGATGGCCTGGTCGTATCTGTCGGCCATTTTTTACCCGTTAGATATCTTACCGGAGAATGTGCGGACGTATATATGGTTGAACCCGATTATGCCCTTAGTCAACCTTTTCCGACTACCAATTTATGATGGGAAAACTCCTACCTTCATCGGATCTCGCTCCGGCAGTGGTCATTTCTTTGGTGGTTCTCGTTGTCGGTTGGTGGGTGTTCGCCAGGAAGTCAGATGAATTTGCCTACCGCACCTAAGAAACAAGATGCGGTTGAATCACGTGACGCGCGGAGTTCGAGCGACTCTTTAACGGTTGTCGCGGTAGAGAATGTGACCGTCAGCTATCGTGTTCCCAAAGAGCAGGTGCGAACCTTTAAGGAATACGCGATTCGGCGCATCCAGGGCCGGATTCAACACAATGAGTTTTTCGCGTTGAATGATGTCAGCCTGTGCATCAATAAAGGCGAGGTTTTTGGTCTGGTTGGCAGGAATGGGGCGGGAAAGACCACCCTCCTGCGTTTGATTGCCCGCGTGATGCGTCCTAAGCAGGGGCGGGTGCGGATCTGGGGTAATGTGGCACCTTTGCTGGCGATGGGGGCCGGTTTTCATACGGAACTGACCGGCAGAGAAAATGTCTACTTGAATGGGTCGCTTTTGGGTTTCTCTCGTAAAGAGATGGATGAAAAATTTGAAAGTATTATTGATTTCGCTGAGTTGTGGGATTTTATCGACTCGCCGCTGCGGACGTATTCCTCAGGGATGCAAGCCCGCCTGGGTTTTGCCGTCGCTACAGACAGTATGCCTGATATTCTGATCGTCGATGAGGTGTTATCGGTTGGCGACAGCGCTTTTCAAGAAAAAAGCATGGCTCGCATCACATCGTTTAAAGAGAATGGAGGTACGATCTTGCTGGTGACGCATGGGATGGGAACCATCCAGGAGATGTGTCAGCGAGCGGCCTGGCTGGATCAAGGCCAGCTACGTGCTGTTGGCAGTGCGGAAGAGATTGTATACCAATACCGCCATTCATGATCGTGGATCATTAAGTTATGGCAGATTCTGTCCAACTGAAAGGGATCCTTTCAGATACCGACCTTGACCCTGAAGAGCTTCAGATAATCCTTGATAACATCGAAGATCACCTTGCATTCTGGGAGGTATTGTATAACAATTCTGTCAGTGCCCAGGATGAAAAACCACCCGTCTTGCCTATCACACCGGTCTCGCCTGTCACACCGGTCTCGCTGACGCAATTAAGCTCAATTGCTGATTGGCTGAAAATGTCGAGCGCGCCTCTCCATCTGTCACAAAGTGTGGGAGGAGCGCATGGATTTGCCTATCGTGTATTGAATTTGGCAATCAAGATCTTCGGTTCCCCGCAAATTCGCTTCAACAGAGAACTGCGCGAGTACCTTGGCGAATCAGTAACCGCTTTTCAGCATTTCAACGAACAGACAGCAGCTCTGGCATCGACGGTCGATACCTTGAATGACAGGCTCCGAATGCTCGAAATGGAAAACAAGGATTATCGCCAAAAAATTGAAGGTTTGGTCTGGCTTGTGCGAGAACTGCGAGAGGATCTGGATCGCTTAACGGATGAGACCAGTGGCGACGATCGGGATTGAGGGACCATGCGTATTTGTTTAGCGACCACGTCTTATCCCCCTAAGAGTACCGGCGGTATCCCACGCCACAGGCAGATTCTGGCAAATGGTCTGGTAAAGCAAGGCCATGAAGTTCATGTAATCATCCAGGGTAAGCGTCAGCGTTCTGTCAAACAAAAGGGGGTCATCGTCCACACAGTTCCCTTCGTTGAACAGCCTTTAGACTTTTCTGAAAAGTATCCATCCCTCAATTACCGGTTAACTCACAGTCTTGCAATCCAGGAACAAATTCGGGTTCTTAACCAAGAAAGGCAGCTCGACGTGTTGGATGCGCCGCTGTGGGGCCTGGAAGGTTTTATCCCAATCTATGCGGATACGATACCGGCTGTCTTGTGGTTGCAAACCTCTTTTGCACAGCTTATCTCTTTCGGCCAGCAGATGCCGCGGGCGGATGACCTGGGTGTCATTGCGCTGGAAAAAGAGTGCCTTCGGCGCGCGCGCGGGATCATTGCAGATTTGCAAACCGTCCTGACAGATTTCGAAAAATTGTATCACTTGGAAGGATTGCAAAACCGATCGTGCGTGGTTCACCTGGGGCTGCCGGATCTCCCAAAGGTACAGAGGGAGGCGCGCCGAGAAGGCGATGCAATTGAAGCGCTGCTGGTCGGTAGGTTGGAAAAACGCAAAGGCACACCGGATATATTCGAGATCCTGCCTGAGATGCTTCGGGGGGACCGACGTCTGATTGTACGCTTTGTTGGCGCGGATAACAGTCTATGGGATGGTTTTCACCAACAGTATGGGCAAACCTATCCGGAATATTTCCACAAACACTGGCCTGGGCTTCGCGGCCGGGTAATCTTCGAAGGGTCGGTTTCTGAACGGCGTCTGGTTGAGATTTACAGCCAGGCCGACCTGATGCTGGTTCCTTCACAGTACGAATCGTTTGGATTGATTTATATCGAAGCCATGCGCGCCGGTCTCCCAATCATTACTTTTTCGTTGGGCGCAGCCTCTGAAATTTTTGCACGTGGCGAGGAAGACGGTGCGGTCCTGGTTTCACCACAAGATAACCCTGCCTTTCTGAACGCCGTGCAGGCGCTTGTTCAGGATGAACAGAAACGGTTTACCATTGGAAAATGCGGGCGGGAGCGCTATATTCGTTATTTCACCGATACACGCATGGTTGAGGAGACGGCAGCTTATTACCGCAAAGTGGTTGAGGCATCTCCTCGAACCAGGATATCAAGACCCCGGCGCGTCTTCCAGGTGATGGAAGCCCTGGACG
The DNA here is from genome assembly GCA_963830155.1 of uncultured delta proteobacterium. GTDB lineage: Bacteria > Desulfobacterota > DSM-4660 > Desulfatiglandales > Desulfatiglandaceae > CAWHLE01. The sequence goes on from CAWHLE010000012.1 coordinate 262,327, forward strand.
TGGGTGATGCAGTCAGTACGATAGCGCTGCGCAACGCGGAACTCCTGCGGCAGATGCACGCCGGCGGCACCATTCTCAGCCAATACCAACATCCAGATCTGGCCGGGAAAAGCCGATCGGTGGACCATTTCGATATCGAATTTAACTCAGCATTGATTTTTCATTACTGGAATTTCAGCTACCTGGAAAGTTTTGTGCGCAGTTATCCGGGTCCCAAGGCGATCCATTTTCACAACATCACCCCTCCAGAATTCTTTTCACCGGGGTCCCCGGGTTTTGAAGCCACTACCCGGGGGTACGAGCAGTTGCCTGCCATGCTCAACCTGTTCGATCTGCTGATCGGCGACTTAACCTACAATCTGGAAACCTGCAGACCCTATCTGGAGGGCCCCAGGCCAGGCATCGTTGTCCCGCCGGTGATTGAAGCGGAAGAAGTGCGCGCGAAGCCATATGACGGGCTGCTGTTGGACCAGTTGAGGCAGCAGGCGGGGCTGAAGATCCTCTTTGTGGGAAGGATTGTGCGCAACAAGCGCCAGGATCGCCTGATTGAACTTCTGGAAGCCTTATGCAACTCGAAAACTGAAAAAGCCTGGTTATACCTGGTAGGTAGTGACCAGGGAGATCCACAATACCGCGCAGAAATGGAAGCGCTGCTCGCCCGGTCGCCGGAGAAGGACCGAATTATCTTTACCGGCAAGGTGAGTGATGCGGCGCTATATAGCTACTTTCGTGCTGCGGATGTGTTTGTGAGTGCCTCGGAGCATGAAGGCTTTGGCGTGCCGCTGATCGAGGCGATGGCACTGGATATCCCGGTGCTGGCATATGCCGCCGGTGCAGTGGCGGAAACGATGGGCGGCGCGGGTATGTTGGTAAGCGAGTGGGATGCCGCAATCGCTGCCGAAAATGTTTTCAAACTGAACAACGATACCGCTTATCGCGAAGAACTTCTCACCCGTCAGCGAGAGAACTTGCATCGCTTTACCGAGTCTGCTGTTAAACCGCGGTTGTCTGCGGTGGTACACTTTCTCCAAAATAAGGGCATGGACGAAGAATTTATTCGCTGGATGGACTGAAGATTTGCTCCGCGGTCCAGATATTTCGAGGATAAATATGGATTTATTTGTCTCGTATGCGCAAAACTATGAAGATGTCATGTTGTGGCGGGCGCTGAAGCATGTTAAGAATGGCTTTTATGTGGATGTAGGAGCGTTCGACCCATTTATTGCCTCTGTAACACAAGCTTTTTACGAACGTGGTTGGCACGGCATTAACATTGAACCACTGCCAGCAGGATATGAGAATCTTTGCAAAGAACGGGTGCATGATATCAACTTGCCCATCGCGGTAGGGTCTTTTGAAGGCGAGTTGACTTTTTTTGAATTACCGGATACAGGCGACTCTTCAGTCGTTCCAGAACTGGCTCAAAAATATCAATCAGCGGGCCGCACTGTCATTGAGCATAAGGTGCGAGTAACCACATTAAATAGGTCTTTAAGAATAACAAATGTGGTGAGATCCACTTTTTAAAAATTGATGTGGAGGAATTTGAAAAGCCTGTGCTTGAAGGATTCGATCTTCATCACTGGCGGCCGTGGATTTTGGTGATCGAATTAACAAAACCAAATTCTCCGGAAAAGAATTTTGAAGCCTGGGAACCCTTGGTGCTTTCTTCTGGTTACACTTTTGTGTATTTTGACGGTCTCAATCGTTTTTATGTTTCAGACGAGCATTCAGAACTTAACCGATCATTCTATGCGCCTCCCAACCTTTTTGATAATTTTGTCATGCAAAACCAGGTTAAAGCTGAACGGGAAATAGGGCGGCTGAATAGCCAATTAGCTGAACAAAATACCAGTTATTCTTCATTATTGCGGGAAATGGAATCGTTGCGATTTGATTTAAGCTGGGCTCGTAAAGATAGGGATTCCACCAGCACAGAATTGGATCAAACTCGTAAGGATAGGGATTCTATCAAGGTTGAGTTGGACAAGACGCGTGTAGATCGTGATTTTATCAAAGTAGAGTTGGACAAGACGCGTGTAGATCGTGATTTTATCAAAGTAGAGTTGGACAAGACGCGTGTAGATCGTGATTTTATCAAAGTAGAGTTGGACAAGACGCGTGTAGATCGTGATTTTATTAAATTAGAGTTGGACAAGACGCGCAAGGAATTGGCGACCTTTAAGATGGAGAACGAGGTCAGCAATAAGGAACTCATACGAATGGGTTCACTGATAAGCCAAAACCAAGCCGAGATGATTTTCGCGCAGAAAGAGTTGGAATTATCACATATGGAGATCCAGACTGGCAAAGAAGAACGTGAGCACCTGCTTTCCCAGTTGAACACGACTCAGATTGAACTTGAAACCGCACGTAATGCTGCTGAAGATTTTCGATACCAGTACATAAATATCCTTTACAGCAAATCTTATCGAATTACCGCTCCGATGAGAATTTTATATGGTTTTCTTTCCAGTATGAGGAGTTGATATTCGCCGGATTTTTTCTGCTTCGAACTCCAATACAAGAGGAGCCTGTCAACAATTTAGAAGAACCTCCCATTAAAAATGACGAGCGCCAAATTTCGAAAAAAGAAATTCATTTTATGAAGCTGTTCAAGCGGGAGCTTGATAACCGTCAAGATGCCAAATCGGGGGAATTTTAATGAGATTAGCTGCTGACCTATTTGCCTGTCAAACAAAATTTCGATTTCGCGGTATTGGTCGTTACTCATTGTCATTAATCAGTGAAATGACAAAACAGCGCGGTACTGATGAAATGATCGTTCTGGCTGATCCCCTCATACCAGATAGTTTTGAAGAATTAAGGCGGAAACTCAACCGTTTATTACCTTCGGGTTCATTCTTGCCATACTATCATGAGCCGGTTATTTTTGATACCTGGGAAAGTTTTGCCAATACAGGGCATCTGGCAGAGCCTTTTATCAGGCAGGCTTACCAGATCGTCGCTCCGGACTGGTTATTGACCCCGAGTTTTTTTGACGGTCTGAATGATCAAGGGTATGTACCCATGCCGGCTGATAATCCTGGATTCAGTCAGGCTATGATCCTATATGATTTGATCCCAAATATCTTTCCTGACCTGTATCTGAATCCCAATCCCGAATTAAAAATTTGGTATTTGAATGGATTGAATGAATTAAAATAAATTTGATTTACTTTTAGCGATTTCCGAATCAACCAGGCAAGATGCAATCAATTTATTGGGAATTCCTCCATATAAAGTGGTTAATATTTCAGGTGCAGCAAATTCGATTTTTCATAAGGTAAATTTTTCAATTAACCAGAAGCAGGAATTTCTCAAACGGTTTAACCTTCAACGACCGTTCGTATTATATATCGGTGGTGACGATCACCGGAAAAACATGGATGGCGCACTGGGTGCCTTTGCTAGTTTGCCTCGAAATGTTCTGGAAAAGCATCAGCTTGTGCTTAATGATGTAGGCGATTTATCTAAATTCCGCAGTAAAGCATATGCCTTGGGCCTGCAAGACGACGATTTTGTGGTGACTGGCCGCCTGTCTGACGATGATTTGGTGGCGTTGTACAATTTGTGCAAGGTTTCGATCTACCCTACACTGTATGAAGGATTTGGGTTACCGATTCTGGAAGCCATGTCGTGTGGCGCTCCGGTGATTGCCTCAAATAATTCCTCCATTCCGGAGGTAATCGGTCGGTCGGATGCAATGTTCGATGTGTCAAATAACGAAGATGTCGTCAGAGTCTTACACAACGCACTTACGGACGAGGCTTATCTCAGGAATTTGACTGAATATGGATTGGTACGTGCAAAACAATTTTCATGGTCGAAAACAGCAAATCTTACTTGGGAAGCAATTAGACTGCGTCAAAATGAAAAACTGGATATTGAGAACCGGGTGTATTCCATTTCGCCGCGTAAACCTCTACACCGTATCGCTTTTGTTTCTCCCCTTCCCCCTGATAAATCAGGAGTGGCAGAATATAGCGCCGCATTATTACCTTACCTTGCGGCCTATTTTAATATTGATCTTTTTACAGAAATTGGCCTAGAGGTTGAGGATGAATATATAAAAAAGGAATTTTAATATTTACCCCTGGACAAAGTTACTCACACGCCGAGATGATTACGAATCCGTCATTTATCATATTGGCAATTCGGATTTTCATTCCTATATGGTTGAGTTAATTCAAGAATTTCCCGGTATTGTGGTAACTCATGATTTCTATTTGAGTAATATTGCTTATATTTCAGAGTATGTCTTGGGTAAAAAGAATGTTTTTGCTGGGGAAATCGATGATAGCCATGGTTTGGGTGGATTGATTGAGTTGTTGAAATATGGCGCGGACGATACAAGAATGAATTTGCCCATCAATTGGAAGATTCTGAGTAATGCCCAGGCATTAGTCTGTCATTCAGTTCACCAGATCGAGTTAATGAAAGATTTCTATTTCTATGGGTGGAAACCAAATCCAACCATTATCAATCAGAATTCGAGAGACTGTTGAGGATATCCCGACTTCGATAAAGTTTGAGTTAAGGAAAGAGCTTGGAATTGATCCTGACGCATTTGTGTTCTGCTCCTTTGGCTTGATGGCGCCATCCAAGTTGAATAATGAAGTGATCCAGGCTTTCCACCAATTGATGGAAGTAACCCATGAGAATGCAGTTTTGATTTTCGTAGGTCCACTCGCAGGGGGAGAGTATGGAGAACAAACGCAGAAGTTTATCGAAGAATTCCAACTGAACGATCGTTTGATGATTACAGGTTACAAATATAAGAATGAATATGATAAATACTTGGCATGCGCCGATGCCGCTATCCAGTTGCGCCAAGGATCGCGAGGTGAAACTTCCCGGGCAGTTCTGGATAGCATGGCGTATGGTTTGCCAACCGTCATCAACGCTCACGGATCTCTAAATGATTATTGCGATGATGATGTCGTAAAACTGAAGGAGGTTCCAGATATCGATGAAATTGCTGCAGCGATGATTAGAATCCTGACTGACAAAGAGTTCCGGATTTTGAAGGGACAGCGAGCAAAAGACACGATTTTCGAAAAGCATCACCCGGAAAAAATTGCTCTTGATTATGCCAGAGTGATTGAGAGAGCAATATGTGATGATGAGCGCAAGCTCTTCGCACCTTTTATTGATACTTTCTCGCAAATCCGTCCTTTTACTGACCTGCAACCTGCAGCAAGGTGCGCAGCATTGAACACCGAATTACGCTGCCAGCCGAGAATCCTGGTTGATATAACTGGAATCCAGGGGGAGCCCGAGATTGAACGACTGGTTAGAAATATATTTGCCACAAACGATCGATCGATCCACTTCGATATCGTGGAGATAATTGAAAACAAACTGGTTCGAGCCAATTGGGCTGTAAAAAGATTTTTTAATTTACCTGAACAAACGAATATATCAATAGAGGAGAAAAAGGATATCCTACCAGGCGACATTCTTTTCTTAACTCCAACTTTTAAAGTCAATTCAGGTCAGCTATTAAAAATTATAAATGATGTTAAAGTAAAGGGTGGAAAAATTATATCTATGTACGATGCCTCACTTTTGGATGAAATTCCGGATATACTTTATGAAAGTGATGTGATAATTTGTAATTCCTTAAAAGAAGCAAACCGGGTAAGTGGACATTCAAGAAAAATACATCAAAAAAATGCATTGGTAGATATTTATTATTTTACTTACGATCAGATACCCCACAAATTTAAAAATGGTTCTGCGATCGATAAGGAAGTTCTAGCTACATGGTTGCTTGGAGAAATTCACGAAACGAAAGTAATAAAAGAATTTGAGAAAATCTAATACGAAGAGAGAATGGCTTCCAGATTATTTGTCAAACATAAAGTCAGTCGCTTCAAATTTCTACCAAGGTGCGGTTTTCCTCAAACGGAAAACCGCACTCCCTTTTGTCTAATCACGAAGTCAATGGGTTTTTGGGGTTTGCCAGCAATGAATGCGCAATCTGATATTATTGGTTTGGTGTATCTATCATCCATTGTTTGGCTTTCATCCATAGGTGTTTCAACCTCAACCAATTATCGGTACTCTACCAAATGTTTGTTATAGATTAGAAGAGAATTATAAAAAAAGCCTCCGCGCCAGGTGCAGACGGGAGGCTTTCTAGACAGACTCTGTCAAATGCGAAGGGTCAGTTTGAAGTTGATACAGTAGGCATATATATTGGATGACAGGCAGCGCCCGGCAAGAACACTGGATTGGAGAACTGGGTTTCGGCATCGTTCATGTCGACCGGCATGATCTTAAAATAGCAATAGTCGTTTACCCAGGTGCTGACAGCAGTGCTGGTTTCAAACCCGGCCTTCGGCACTTCGGTCAAGAGGGTCATGTTATCAAGTGTCACCCCGCCATAAAGCCGGTAAGATTTGATTTCTGTAGCACCGTTCCAGCTATAATACAAAGTTGGAATGCCGCCATCCGCCGCATAAACCAGGTCGGGGGGATCGATTGGATGCCCTACCCACGGGAAACGAAATGCACGATAACTAACCTCTCCATTACCCAGTGCCATTTCGAAGGCCTTTGAGCCATCCGGTTTCACTTCGGTTAGCGTCGGCGGGTTCGCTGTACCCCAACCGATGACGGAGTTTCCATTGGGCAATCTTTGGTTATCACCCATTGCGGCTGAGAATGTGTCGGGCGTATTTCGGAACTGCCACACCATGGTGGCGGTTTTGTAGTACTCATCAACCTGGTATTCCACTGCGCGGGAATAATGCGGCGCAGGGCCAATAGTGTTATTATCAAACAGGGAAATGTCGCCATTGGCTAATTTCCGGACATCATGCTGGTAATTGAAGCCTTCATCCGATCCAAAATCGAACTGGTTTCCCTTGCCGCCCATAATCCACATGATGTCGCCATTAAAGCGGTTGATTTTGATTATTTCACTCATGTGGCGCATTGAAAAAAGCAAATTACCATCCGTATCAACCGAAATAGCATTCGCGTGGGCATAATCAACACGATTACCAGTCAAGTCAACAGCGCTATCTGTAAATGGAAGCTCATCGAGATGATCTAATGTTCGCCATTGAAAGACCACATTTTTATTCGAATCCAATTCCTGAATACCAAAACCCACAACAGTGGCATCGGGCAAACCGCCATATGCCGTCATATCAATTGTTGGAAGCTCAAAAGTAATTACTAATATATGTCCATTGGGCAGCATTAGAAGCTCATGTACATCAGTTAAAAACCCATTACTCGCGTTTACCGAATCAATCACTGTATAAGTCGAATCCATGACAAAGAAAGTGTCGACAGATTGATTACAGTAGGTCAATAATCCGTTAGGCTGTTTCTTGAAATCGGTGGCATAAATATTACCAGATACCGGTTGAACAAAGACGGGTTCACCATTATTGTCAATCATTAGAAGGTATAACGCAGCAGGTTGAGAAGGATTAATAGAGAAATTGCTTAAAAATAGGTAGCCATCCCCGGTTCCATTGGCAGGTACCGTTACATTGATCTCTGGCAAATCCGCCGGCAGAGTCTTATAAACGCTGGTTGTCAGGGCAGATTTAACGTTCGGGGAAGTTGCTGAGGAATTGGCCGGGATCTCTAGTAAATCCGACAGATACTGGTTGTAGGATTGTCCTTTTGCTTGCTCTTTCTCGATTGTAAAGCTGAAGGAAAAGCCAGTTAGAATGGCTCCCGATGTGGTGCTGATGCCTGGCTTTACGATGACAGAAACCTTTTCTCCATTTTCAAACGATACATCTGGTTTGAAAATGATGCTGTTGTAATCATCAGACAGCACCACTTTCCCTGTATGAGTGCCGCTTTTCGTACCAGTCACAGTAAAGTAACTGGCTAAAGCCCCCCCGGCATTCATCGATATGGCAGAATTGAGTGTAATCGTAGTTTCAGGGGGAACGTAAAGCGCATTGGGCACCGGGACAGAATAAACAAAATTTGTCTGGACATGACCAGATACTGGATGCAAATTGGTCAGAGACAGGATCAAGAGCAGTATTACAACAGAAATTTTTTTCATTTCCCCATTCCTTTGTCTGAAAAAAAAGATAAGAAAGCCTATTGAGTAGCGAAGGGTTTTCTGTAGACCTTGCCCAATCACCGCATGAGATATATAGAATGTTTGTATTATACTCGAGTTTAATAAAACGTCAGTGACCTCGCATTGCTAGCATCTTCTAAACAAGTCAAGTGTTGCTTTTCGCCAACTACTTGACTTGTTTAGAAGATGCTACTCGCATTGCCTCACGTAGTGCCTCAGATTAAAATGTTACCTTAGAGGTATCGTTGCCTCAAATGAGAATGTTACCGAACGATTTTCCACAATAGTGCCACTTTGGCATCGATACTGGTCCTGAGGGCAACCGGATTAAGTTGGACATATAGAGCAGTCAATCTGGCTTTGACCTCCAGCGGCAGAGAATCCAGGGCCAGCACCCGGCGATACGGGGTGGTAGCTCGATCATACGTCCGGACGGTTTTGCCGTCAACCCGTTCTTTTCCAACCAGTTTGAGCACCGGCTGAAAGAAGTTGATGTACAGCCGCAGATCGGTATAAATCGAGCGCAACAAAGCCAATTCTTCGGGGGTTTCCAGGCGATCATAGCCGATCGTGTGACGGACCACCGACCAGTTCTTTTGTTCGACATGCGCCTGGTCATTCTTCTGGTAGGGTCGGGAGCGGGTGAAGGTGATCTGTTCGGTCAGGCAGTAGCGCAAGAGGGTGTCGTTGATGAACTCGCTGCCATTGTCCGAATCCAGCCCCAGGAGTGGGAAAGGCAGGTCCAGGCGCAACTGGCCAATAGCTTGCGAGACCGCGACTTGAGTTTTATTGGCCAGAGCCAGGCATTCCGTCCATCCGGTGGCTAAATCGGTGGCGGTGAGGGTATTGAGATAGGTTCCTTCGGTGGTGGAGCCACAATGCGCCACCAGATCGATTTCCAGGAAGCCTGGGTGCTCCTCCTCCCAAGGGGTAAAGGTGCGGATCGGGATCGCCTGTTTGAGCAGTGCCCCTGGTTTGGTGGTGGAGAGCCCACGCTGGGGCGAAGTAAAGCGCGCTTTTTTCAGGCAGCGGTCGATGGTTGAACGGCTCATCGCCAATAAGAGCGATTTGGTATTTTCGCGGAGATCGAGTTCGTGACAGCGCTCTAACACGGTGACCATCTCGGGCAAGAAAGGTTGCAGACGTTTGGAACAGATCCGCCCACAAATTTCCCAGACCTGCTCCAAGGCCTGAACCACCTCTCCCTGATAGACTTTCTGGCGACCGGGTTTCTTCAACCCCTTTGGCTTGGGACCGTGCTTGAGCACCCGAATGGCCGATTTGCGATGGTAACCTGTAGTGGCAATTAACTCGTTCAAGATATGCGCTTTCCCCGCTTTGTTGGCTTTCAAATAGCGCGGACGAATGGCTGCGATCATCTCGCGTTTGCTGCGTTGACTCATCATATGCTCCCTCCGCGGATCCAAAATCCGCTCTAGGGTAACATCTTTTGTGAGGCAACCTTATTGGCCAAAGTAACATTTTTTTTGAGGCAATTCGCTCAAAAAGGGTTGCGCAAGTCTCTATGATATAATCTTTGGAAATCGCTTTGCGAGAATCCATAATTTCACGGAAATTGATGTTCCTCCTATACCCATGAAATCCCCATTGAGTTGGTATATAAAATTTTTGTTTCCCCATGCCCTCGCCGGGGGATTTCTCTCCATTTTCTACATGGTCTGGTTGATGAACGATTCCCCAATCCATGGGGTTAAGCTGCTGTTTGTTCTATCCTACCTGTGGATTTTCTTCAGCCTGGCGTCCTTCCTGGTCTGGTTATATTTTCTTGCACCCCGCCTCGGGCCGTATACGCTGCGTTGGAAGATTTTGTGGGCCCTTGGCAGCCTGCTGGCCGGTTTTTGGCTGGCAGATAACATCCCGGTGATCCTGCCAGGGGCAGGTCTGGTGAAGGGGGTATATTTTCTTTGCACAGGGCTTGGAATTGGAGCCCTGCTGTTTTTGCTGAGCGTCTTATTGGTTACCCGATTTCGCCCCCCTAATCCACCGGTGAGCCGCCGTTTCCGCTGGCTGGTCTTTGCCCTGCCCATGATTGTGGTCTGGGTGATATATTTGCTGGCTTTCTGGCCGGGTATGATGAGCGCAGACTCACTTGACCAATGGGGGCAGGTGCTGAGTGGCAGTTTTAACGATCACCACCCGGCTTTCCACACCTTTACCATCTGGCTGCTGACGCGCTTGAGTTTGACCCCTGCCATCGTAGCTCTGGCGCAAATCATCGCGCTGGCATTGGTGGTTGGGGCCATCCTGGCGTTTATCGAATCGCTGGGCGTGGCTTCTGTTTGGGTCTGGGCGGCATGCTTGGTTTTTGCAATCTCCCCCGTCAATGGAACGATGGTCATCACGCTTTGGAAGGACGTCCCCTACAGCACTGCCATGTTGGGGTTCACTTACCTGATCCTCAGACTGGCGCAATCCAAAGGGAACTGGATCGCGAGCGTGCATAGCTGGATAATATTAGGAATCACCGCGGCGCTCGCAGCACTTTATCGGCACAATGGGTTGGAAGTGATCTTCGCCACGTTTCCCCTTCTAATATTGGGGTTCCGCCGCCTGTGGAAACCGCTTACCGCTGCCTTTGCACTGAGCATGCTTCTATATTACGCGATTACTGGTCCTTTATATCAACTGGTTCATGTCGAGAGTACTGACGTGCTTTTGGATTTTTTCACTTCGCTCTATATGATCGCTGCCAACGCGGCTCCTGGATCACAGGCAGATACAATATTTCAGTCCATGAACCCGCTTTCCAACGAATGGCAGTGTTCTATCAGCACTTCTTTACACCAGGCCGGGCAGGACGCCGGTGCCAATCCCCCGGAGGATCTGCTGGAAAAAGTGAAAAATCTTATTGCACACGCACCAAGCCTTTTTGCATTTGATTTTCGCTGCAATCGTTCCCTGGTATGGATCATATGGGATCCAAATGGTGAAGTTCGTAACCCGTCCCACGCAGAGTATTGGATCGATGCGAACTCTTTCGGGATCATTCCCGATTTCGAAAATCCCGCCTCTTCAAACTGCAGTGACGAATTTTGTGGCCACCACAGCCCACGATCCGAGTATCAACTGGTTGGTATGGCGCCCGGCGCTGTACCTGTACCTGTTTTTGCTGGTTGTCGTTATCTGCGCGATGAGGCGAAAAAACTTCTGGATTCTGTTTATCGCCATCCCAATTTTGGTCCAATCGATAGGCTTCATGCTAATAGAGACATTACCGAATTTTCGTTATCATTATCTTGCTTACATGCTCGCACTCGCATTCTGGCCGATCATTTTTGTGCCTTCGAAGCTGCCTTCGAATACCCAAATGTCTTCTGATGCTCAATAACCTGATAAATTATGGTCAATCCTAAAAACCCAGATTATCAAAATACCCCTGTCAGTGATTTGCGTCCTCATTTCCACTATAAACCGGAAGATATAGACGCAGACCCAATTGTGTCGATAGTCACCCCATTCTATAACACCGGCGCGGTTTTCGATGAAACCGCCAGGTCAGTTTTGCAGCAGTCTCTCCAACAATGGGAGTGGATTATCGTTAACGACGGGTCGACCGATCCGCAATCCAACCAGATTTTAGATCAGTATCGGGAAATGGATCCCCGGGTGCGTGTGGTAGATCATACAGAAAATAAAGGATTATCCGCCGCCAGGAATACGGGGGCCCGAGAGGCGCGCACCAATTACTTGTTGTACCTGGACAGCGATGATCTCCTGGAAGCAACTGCCGCCGAAAAATGGCTGTGGTTTTTGGAAAGCTACCCTCAGTATTCCTTTGTCGGGGGCTATCTGGTTGGGTTTGGCGCACATCAATACCTGTGGCGGGCAGGTTTTCAAAATCAAGAGGCCAATCTTGACCGCAACCAGATCAATCACATCCTCATGGTACGTAAGAAGGTGGTTGAGATTGTGGGTGGATATGACGAGACCATGCGCCAGGGTCTGGAAGACTGGGATTTCTGGGTACGCTCGGCAGATAAAGGCTATTGGGGCGATTTTATCCCAGAGTTCTTACACTGGTACCGGACACGTGCCAGCCATACCGATCGTTGGGACAGCTTAAATGAAGAACGCCTGCAAGAGAAACGCGACGAATTCCGCCAACATTATCCGCATCTGTGGGAAGACAAATTTCCCAAAATCAGCAGGGAAGTAGACATCAACCTGGTCGCGATGAATGAGCTCCTTCCATGCGAAAACAGACTGAAGAAGGATAACCCCAGGTTGCTGATTGCGGCGCCCTGGCTGGTCACAGGAGGTGCGGAAAAGTTTAACCTCGACCTGATGCGCCAGCTTTCACAGCGCGGATGGGAAATTACCATCGCGACCACTCTCGGTTCGGATAACCCCTGGCAGCACGAGTTCGAGACGATCACGCCAGATGTTTTCCCAATGAGGAATTTCCTGGAATGGAAGGATTACCCGCGTTTCCTGGCCTATTTGATCCAATCCAGACAGGTCGATGCCGTCCTGATTAGTGCCAGTCAGGAGACTTACCGCCTGATCCCATACTTACGTCTGCGTTTTCCACGGCTTCCCATCCTTGACTATATCCATTTTGTTACCATGGATTGGATGAATGGCGGATTTCCGCGCCTATCGATGTTGTTTCATTCCTGTCTGGATTTGAGTGTCGTGACCAGCCAGCAAGTGAAGAATTGGATGGTTAAGGAATGCTCAGATGAGGTACGGGTCAAGGTTTGCACCGCCAATATTGATATCCATGCCTGGCATCCCGACCCTGAGAAGCGAGCGGAGGTCCGGTCCAGCATGGCCTTATCGGACGATCGAACCCTGATTTTATATATTGCTCGGCTCGAGAAGCAGAAGCAACCCCTCGTTTTCGCCAAAACGATGCGATTATTGGAACGAGAAAAGCTGCCTTTCCTGGCACTGGTGGTCGGAGATGGCTCTCTACGAATTCCATTGCAAGACTATATCCAAAAAGAAGGACTTGACGAAAGGGTTCGTTTTCTAGGCGACACTCCCCAAGACAAGGTCCGAGAGCTGATGGCAGCGGGCGATATCGTTTTTTTGCCCTCTGAAAATGAAGGGATCTCATTAACAATTTTTGAAGGGATGGCAAGCGGCGTTGTTCCAGTGGGGGCGATGGTGGGCGGGCAGCCTGAACTCGTGACCCCCGAGTGTGGCATTCTGATTCCACGCAGTTCGGAGGACCAGGAAGCCGAAGCCTACGCGCTGGCCTTAGCAGGGTTAATCCGAGAGCCGGAGAAACGACGTCAGATGGCATTGAACAGCAGGGAGCGCGTTGAGAATCACTTCAGCCTGGAATTAATGGGTGAGCGTATGGAGTCGCTAATTTACAAGGCCGGGCAATTAAGGCAAGGATCTCCTCGGAATCCTGATCGGGACGATCTTATTTGCCTGTTTAGTCGTCAGACAGCAGAATATTTCCGTGCCAATGAATTACTTAGGTGGTCCACGCCTGTTGTACTTAATGAAATGCCCCCAGTTTCGGCCAGTACGTATTTTTACTTCGCATTCCGGCAGCTCACTTATCCTATTCTTAAGCGTTTCAGCGAAAAAAAATGGTTTCTGCGAATGAAGTCATCGATAAAGTCGCTGATGGTTCATAGTTAATGATAAATGCATCTTTGCTCGACGACAGCTTCTCGCGCTCTCATAATAAGTGCGTCATGCTTACCAATGCTCCAATGCTGAAAGGGAGATTACAATTTAGTGAGTTGAAGTTCATGCCTGTTGACGATCAGGCCTTTCCACCAGGTAAATATGTGACCGATCTGTGGGATCCTGCCCTAATCCATGGATGGTAATTCAGGCTGAAATGGTAGACGATACCTTCTGGCAGAGATAAACTTGTCAGAATGAATTCTCACCAATTCCTTTTCATCATCATTCTGTGTCTACTCGTTATTTTCTGGATTCGGCAATTGATAGTGATTCGTATGTCTACCGAATATGAAATCAGGACAAAAAAATCCACGCCTACTCAAAACCAAGACGGCAGATGATTGTCCTTTCGGCCAGGTCGGTAAAGATAAACAGGAAAATCCTGTAAGGTAGCCGGGGAAAAAGTTTGGGAAGAAGTTGGAAAGTTAAAGTACTTTTCTTTTATTTATGTTCCAAGACGATAAATACAAACATACCGCCCAGGCAGGTCAAGCGTTCCGCCAGCTTCCAAAATCCACAGCTCCAACCCGGCATCAGGCTGCGCGTCGTAAACCCGCCCGAAACAAGATAACGAAGCGCCATGCCTGGGCAAAACGCCTTTATTTCCCATTGTGGGAATTCGCGCATGAAGATTTCTTTGTCGCGCTTAAAAATAATCCATGGCAAGGCCTGGTTGGATCCAGACAATAGGCTGGAGGTAGGGAATTCCAGGCGTGTAAATTAACTTCGAAAAACCGCCCACTTTAACATTAGAAAACCGACCACTTGGGCCTAAGCCAGATTAATTTTAACATCGAAAAGTCGCCCATTTTAATAACGAAAAACCAACCACCTTGTACAATGACAACTGAATAATAACCGATCTCATCGTCGTAGTCGTAATGCCTGTGGGCAGGGTGGGCAACTCGCCAGAGTTGTCCAGGCTGTCCACAGGCTATTCATGGCTCACCTCCTGCTGCATGCGCTGACGGAAGCGATGTGACTCGCCGACCAATTCGAGGATGTTGGCGTGATGGGTGAGGCGATCCAAAAGCGCGGCCGTCAAGCGTTCATTGCCAAAGACCTGTATCCAATCGGCGAACTTCAAATTGGTGGTAATAATAAACGATAACCGCTCGTAAAGTTCGGAGCAGAAGGTAAAGAGGGCGTGTGCGCCATCGTCCGAAAAGGGGATGAAACCGAGTTCATCCAATACCACCAAATCCAGCTTGAGTGCCTGAGCGATGAAGCGATGCAAGCGGTGTTCATCTTGGGCTTGTAAGAGTTCGTTCACCAGGCTGGCAGCCGTCCAGAAGCGCACCTTATGTTTCTGGCGACAGCAGGCTAAAGCCAGCCCGATGCTTAAGTGAGTTTTTCCCAGGCCCGGGTTGCCAATGAAAATAATTGACTCCCGTTTTTGTAGATACTCGCCGCGAGCCAGGTCCAGGATCTGGGCTTTGTTCAAGGATGGGATCATCGAGAAATCGAAGTCAGCCAGTTCCTTGAACACTGGGAAATGGGCAGCTTTCATCCGGCGCTGGATCATATTGTCTTCGCGCTGGTTCACTTCTTGTTCGGCTAAAGCCAGCAAGAAGCGGGTGTAATCCAGATTGTTGCGGGCTGCATCGGTAGCGTAGGTTGGATAGTTCTTGAGGAAGGTAGGCAGGCGCAGTTGGCGCAGGTAGCTGTCGAGCAATTCATTCGATTTCATGGCTCACCTCGCTGCCAACAACTGGTTGTATTGGTCCAGATCCACCGGCTGTCTGCCAATCCCATTCAACTCGGGGCGAACATCCAGATTGAGAGCACGGATAGCTGGTTTCGGGGTCAATAACTGCCGCAGGCAAAGCTGCACACCGTCCAGATGGGCTGCACCACAACTTAAGGCCATCTTCACGGCCTGTTCGACCAGGTTTTCAGGATAGGTCTGGTGCAGTTTGAGGATCTCCAGAAACTCTTTTACCCCGCGACCCTCGGTTTTGCTCTGTCTCAATTCAGCCAGGAGCTGCTCGTAGCAGGCAGGCCACTGCTTGCGCCAGCGGCGCATCGGTTTGGCATGCTCAAAAGCGCCCGGGCGCTGATGGAGGAGCGGTAGATAGTGCAGTGGATCCAGAACATCCTGTTCTTTCTCAAAGCAGCGCAGGTGGCTGGCAATGATCTCATCCAGGTAAAGCAGTTCGATGCGGAAGGAGAAAGCGCGCAGCACCAACTGCTTGTCGCGATACTCGTAAGGCACCGAATAGCGATTGGTGTCGTAATCCACCTGGAGATAGGTGTTGGGTTTCACCACCCTGGTCGTGCAGGCCCGATAATCTTTGGCGGGCAGCGGCAAAAAGAAGGCTTGCTCTGCTTTCCACAGATCAACGACCAGCTCTTTCTGGCCACGCGTACGCCGCTTAGCATCCTGCAAGCAAGCCTGGTGTAGGAAAGCGTTCAATTCTTCAAAGGAGTCCACATCCGGGATCGGGGAGAAGAAGTTGCGCTGGGCGTAACCTACATCGTTCTCTACACCACCCTTCTCGTGCCCTTGTCCGGGCGTACAGTAGCGGCTCTCGAATAGGTAATAGCTGCGAAACTCTTTGAAGGCTTGCTGTTCCTGGCGCTTTTTGCCTTCCAGGACCCGGTAGACGGCGGTCTTCAAATTATCATATGTGATATGCCGCATGACCCCGCCAAAAAAGTGGAAGCCCTGAACGTGTCCTTCAAAGAAGGCTTCCTGCTTCTGGAAGGGGAATGCCATCACAAAGCGGGCCTTGGCGTAGTTCAACCGCATGCTGAAAAACTGGACCTTGATCTCCTTACCCGCCAGGCGTACCCAGGCTTCCCCCCAATCCACCTGAGCATCTTGTCCCGCATCGAATTCCAGCGGCAGATAGGCTTCTTTGCGCCTGCGATCCTTACGCTGTCGACTGGCGTAATTATGCACGCTGCCTTCGCAACCCTGGTAGCCTTCTTCTCGGATCAGACGATAAATCGTTCTGGCAGTGTACCGCTGTTTGCGAGGTAATTGGTCACTCTCCTCCAGCAGCGCTTGTATTCGTTCTTTGTAAGGCCCTAGCACCGGGGCCTCACGTCCCTGGCTCAACTGGTAGGGTTGAGGCACCGGCTGAACGATCGCTTTGCGGATCGTCTCCCGATCCACCTTCAGCTTGCGATGGATTGCCCGGATACTCAACCCTTCGACAAAAAATGCTTTCCGGATTTCTTCATAGTCTTCCACCGTTTTCATCTCCTTACCTCCAATACCCTTAATGGTATCGGAGTGGGTCTCAGGTGGTCGACTTTTCAAAGTTAATTTTCTGGCTGGGTGGCTGGTTTTTCTAAGTTAAAACACACTGATAAGATTAGCAATCATGATGGTAAAGATAATTAATAGGACTTACGCAAAATAAGCAGAGATCTTGACGAGGACAGAGGAATGCGAGTATGTTTGGGAAGTATGGAGACAAACAAAGAAACTGTCACACGTCTGGATTACTGCCAGTATTTGCTGATCAGCCAAATCAATTATACGCTGACCAATTTTGCCGATCACACCGAGAAATTTAGTCATGATGCGATCAACCGCTATCTGGCGGGCGAAAAAATTACGCCTCACCTGGTATGGGAGAATGTGAAAGGACAGGTGGAACAAATTGCCGAAGGATACTTGGTGTTTGATGACACCGTCGTGGATAAGAATTTCTCGTTCAAAATGGATTTGGTGCGGCGGCAATGGAGTGGAGATGCGCATGGGGTCATCAAAGGGGTTGGGGTGGTGACCTGTGTGTATGTCAATCCCGCTCTGGACCAATTCTGGATCATCGACTATCGCATTTATGATCCTGCAGGAGATGGCAAGACCAAACTGGAGCATGTGCATGACATGCTGGCAAATGGTGTGTATCAGAAGCAACTGTTGTTTCGGTTCGTCTTGATGGATAGCTGGTATGCGACCAAGGAAATCATGCTGTATCATCGAGGACTTGAAAAAGATCTATTATTGCCCGCTCAAGGACAACCGGCAGGTGGATGATTCGGGTGGGGTGCAGCCTTATCGGCGTGTGGATGGGCTGCAATGGTCGGAGACGGAAAGAGAGCATGGCAAAATGGTGAAGCTCAAGGGCTTTCCCAAAGACCATAAAGTGAAACTGTTCCGGGTGGTGCTGTCTACCCAGCGCACGGATTATGTCGTTACCAACGATTTTGCTCAGGACAACACGCAGGCCGTACAAGAAGTGTGTGGCTTGCGGTGGAAGATTGAGCAGTTTCACCGAGAGACGAAACAACTGACCGGATTGGAAGGTTGCCAATGTCGCAAAGCCAGAATTATCCGCAACCATATTGGCTGTGCTATCTTGGTGTGGGTCAGGCTCAAACAGGTTGCCCAGGAAACTCAACAGACGATTTATCAGGTCAAACATGGTTTATTGTCCGATTATTTACGTCAACAGTTGAAATCACCTGCTATTCGGATGACGCTTGCGTAAGTCCTA
>CAWHLE010000013.1:0-428325 GCA_963830155.1 uncultured delta proteobacterium
CGTGACTTTATTACGCGACGCGCATGAATCAAGCGTAACTTTTTGAATATATTGGAGAATATACGAAAATTACTTGTATACACTGAAGGGGATGTTGGTTTTGAACTTTTGATCCAACAAACCCAGTATGCCGGCTATGTCCGTCATCTCCTCCTCTATTTCTTCAATCCGTTGTGTTGCTTTGTAGCGGCCTTTGGTTTTCTTCTTTGGGCTCTCGATGAAGGTGGCCAGACGTATGGCCGAAAGCCTTTCAAGAAGGTTGTGAGGAGATTTGTTGAAGCCGGTTTTTTCTACAACCCTTTTGTAGAGAACCATTGATAGCAGAAAACCAATTAGACAAATAAGAGCATGGACCTCAATTTTCTGATCCGTCCAGTGATACTGTGGCCGAACCGCCAGATGAAAGGGATTTTTCAGATTTTTGAACGCATACTCCACCTGAGCCTGGCCCCAATATGCCAGGACGATTTCTTCGGTCGACCAGTTGTGATGGTTAGTAATGAGTATCCGCCGCCCCAACCACTTGTCCTTTAAGGCGGTAAGATGTTCCTGGTCAATCCAAAAGTCCAGTTGAAAGGCATCTTCACGGAGTTGATCAAGTTGCCAAACGACAAGATCCTTGAGCCCCCGGGAGGAAATCAGTTTTTCGATGGTTTTGGCGAGAGCATCCCTGGTCCTCTTGGGTCCCCTTTGGGTGGGAATCCTGATTTTTTCTCTCAGTTCGTTCATCTGGGAAAAAAGCTTTACGATATTTTGTTCGATACCCTGGATTTGTCCTTGCAGGAGTGTTTCCGAAATATAGACAACCACAGTAAGGTCAAGCTCCCAAATGACAGTTCGCCTATGATAGGCTTGCATCTTTTTCCGGGAAACGGTAACGGTGGTCATTGATCGGTTTGCTTCTTCTACCAATTCCTTGTGATGAAAGGGAGATACGGCCCCTACAAAATGGACAGCCGCATCGACCTTACTGAGCATCTTCTTGGAGTTATTGCCCTGATCGAAAACAAGCGTGATGTCCTCCAAAGATCCGTAGATGGCTTTGAATCGGTTGACCATAGATTCGAAGTATTCTTTGAAGACTGTCCGATCTTGGAGGTTTCCCTGATATATTTTGTGCAGAAGCGGAAGATGGTGTTCTCGCGTTACCAAAAGCAGAATTCCCAGTTGCCTGAGGTCAATTCGTTTCTGCTTGTTTTTGCCTCTCTGAGCCAAGCTGCATCGCCTATTGTCGGAGGCTATATAAGTAAAGAAATTGCTCATGTCGCAAAGCAAGGTGCCAGGCTTGATCATTTCAATTTCCATAACGGCCCGCACCAAGTCCTCTTCGATCAGCGCAATGGCGGAAGAAGGAACGACATCCATTTGGTCCCAGAAATGCTGACTATCGAGCTTAGAAAGAGACATTTTCAGCAGATAGGACAAACTGGTATAACGAGCAAAGCCCTGATACCAGTTGTCTTTGCTGGTCGGCTTGCAGGCTCTGCCGATCGCTGCCAACAGCAGAGAGCCCCCGACGGTGAATCCCGCACGGATTGTTCTGCAATGGTCGGGAAGGTGCTTGTTGATTGTTTCTACCACCCTCAGCTCTTCGGCGATCTGAAGCAGAGCCGCGACAGATCCATGACTATAGCTCTTTACTTTATGAGGAATACCTTCACTCAGCCGTTTAAGGAGGTCCTCGGCACGACCCAGATAAGCCAGGATAACAGGCCTCGGTTTGCCGTTGACTCGCCTGGACTCGACGATGCTCCAGTAAGTATTGCCCCTGGATATGCGCTTTTGAAGGGTAGCCATATTGGTGTATACATTTAAACAGACCCTTCTTATATGTCAACAAAAAAAATATAAAATGGTTAACATTTTCGCCTTATTGATAGAAAATGATCAACGCTTCCAGGTAAGCTGGGAAAGGCAAATCAGTGTATACGTGTATCACACTCCTGACAATAGCCTAAGCCATTGGTTTCATTTGTAATTTCTATAAAGCAGGACCGAATTACGGCCTTCGCGTAATAAAGTCACGCTAGGTTCTTCAGGAATCTTTCGTTCCATAAATTCTTCAGGTTTTGCATTCATTTTCGGCTTTCCCATGAATAGTTGCTTTAAAAAGCATTTCATTTTACATCTTACTCATCTTGCTGAGAAACTGAAAGCTGACTCTTACAGCCCAACGTTGCGTATCACGCGCGGCTGTAAGCCGTCGAGTGCATCCGGCTTGTTGGGCATTCTACTTCAATTTGGTAACATCAATGATCTCGTCAGCCTCGTCGAAGTTGATCAGTCGTGTTCCATCTATCAATAGAGCGTCAGAGTTTCCCAGCCAAAGGGCTGTGTCGATCGTGTTAAGATCATCAACCTCGTAGATCGAGCCATCCAACATCATCAGTATTTTCCCATCCCCCTTGACTTCCGAAATGAAGACGGTCTCTCCGCTTCCCGATGCAGGACCGGACGGGGCTTTGAGGATGTCGCACTTGTAGTACCTTCTTCGCCTCAATCCATATTTTCCATCTCGATCCGTCCTTGAAGAGGACGGCATCCTTGCGGAAGCCCACGAAACCCAAGAACTCCAGGGTGATCTTAACAATGCCACCATTGGTGAGTAGCAGGACATCGTCCTTATCTTCATCGACTTTGGTGATGTACACCGGGCATGCTGCCACGCCACCTTTGTGTTGTTGCGCTTTTGACGCCGCGGCCTTTTTCACCGCCTCAACATCGACGCCAGAAGCGCGAAGTTCCACCTCCATTAACTGCATGAGCGAGTACTTCCTCCAATCAAGAAATTCGCCCGTTGCGCGGCTGGTCCGACTTGCAGCGTCCATCCGTGTCTCCGCATCCATAAGCTGCATTACCGTCGATTCCCTCCAGTCGAACTCAACCCCGTGGTTCTGCTTGATGCGTTTCACTGTATCGAGCCGCGCTTCAGAGTCCATCAGTTGCATGAGCGTGTTTCGCTGCCAGTCCAGTCTGATACCGTGTGTGGTCGCGATTCTTTGTGCCGTTTCTTTGCGCATGCTGGAATCATCGAATGGGGACTGCGCTTGCGATACCGTTGCGACCCCGATACACAGCAGAGCTGCGGCGACATAGCAGTTCGGCTTCTTCATATCATTGCTCCATTGCCCAACAGTGTGTAGATTGATCCGCATAAAATGCGGAACCGTGGTTTTCTGTCCGTATAAAACCCCTTCGTTTCTTAGATGGGTTGAACCATATATATATGTACGAAAGCAGGTATTTACGCTTATCTGGATGGCTTATCATGGTGTCTTATGCGGATCAGCATAAGTACCTCCTTGTAACCTCGAAGTCCCGTCGATAGACAGATCTGCAAACGCCATTCGGTCTGCTATTGATGGTGAACCCCAGTTTTAGACATTCTTGCATAACCTGAGCCATTCCGCGGCAAGACTTCGATTTGTGTATCCTGTTGGTATCATAACTTTTTTGAATCCACAAGATCCTTCCATCGGATAATAATTCATACCTACGCACTAACCCGAGTGAGACCTCATCACGCATCCGTTTGAGCGCCTAAACCCGGAGTGCGCAAACGCTCGCTCCAACGCGGCCGCTACCGCGGTGATGCAGCCATGCTTCTTACCTGGTTCTGCCGCATTGGTTGAGATCATGCCCTGGAGGTAAACGAAGCTCTGTGGGGCTGGCTTCCCGGAGCCGAGTACGCATGCAAGAGGAATTGGATCCTCGAAGGGTACCGCTCTTCTGACTGTGATGGCAACTGCCGCAGTCGAATCACCATAGTAGTTGCGGAACTCTTCACGTGTGATCCCACCATCGGCGCCATGGCGGTCCCAAATCACTTCCGGGATGGCCCGCTCTATGCTAGCGACCGCGAAACAACCAACAACTCTCTTTACGGGCGCGGTTGCATACAACACCACATAGCCAACTCTCCTTGAAAAAGATCGCTTTCGGAACTCGACAGACTTGGTACCTTTTAGAATGGCTGACGCGAAGCGCGGGTGAATAGATAGGAGCGCTACCTCCCCTGAGACTGTCTCATCCATTCAAGACCCTCCCCTTCAATTCTCATGATCGACTGCGGCGGCCGCGTGAACACTCGCCGCTCTAATAACTCGTCTGCGGGGATAAACGGGAGCACAAGTTTTGCCAGTCGGAAAAGTAGGACTAGAACGGGCCCCTCTGCACAGAGGTTTGCGATCTCACGCTCAGAGTATACCGTCCGGCGCACCACCGCTCTCGTGATTTCCTCTGGACTCCTTGACACCAGCGCCAGTTCTACGACGCCGAGGGCGATTATGCCTTTGGAGTCCCTTGACCTATAGAACACAAGCACGTCGCTTTGCTTGATTAGCCTGATGGGCGCTCTGCACAGGTAAGCCTTTCGGATAGCATTGCCATAGGATAGTCGGCCCGGAAACAGAGGAAGGTTCTGGGCCGACTCTGGGAACAAAGCAAACGCGTACCGAGGCTGAATCGGAACCAAGAACCAATCCACAGACCCATCAAACCGAGGGGGTCCGTAGGCAATAGTGAAGGAGAGGCCTCTGAGAGAATGCCCGACCGGCGGCGTATGCTGCTTTCGCATTATTAACTCGCCGCGGGGAGTCCGCACTCCGTGTACCTCAAACCCAAAGGCTTCGAACAGTTCCACAAGCTGATTGTACTTCGGCAGAACTGTCACATAGCTCCAGTCATAGTGGTTATCCTGGACAAAATCGAACACGCACCTCAGCAACAGTTCACCGTATCGGAGGCCGTTGTACTCATCCGAAACCTTGAAGCTACACAGCTTCAGCAGTTTGCCGATCATGTCGTATTGGACTTCGTTCTCAGGCTTCACAATGCAGACTGCCGCGAGATCCCCCTCAGGACCAGGAATATGCCAGGTTTGGCGATGCTCTCTCCGGCAGCGCGAGAGCCAGCTATCGAATCCAGCATAGTCTTGCCGGAAGCTTTGCCAGATCGGATCATCTGTGCGTAAGGCATGGCACTTGGCAGGAACTACAGCTGGCGGCGGTGTAGCAGGCCTCTCCGCCAAACTGGCGAGCGCCTCTATGGTCTCCTTGATAGTCAGCACTCGCCCGTCAAGGCCGAGGCGCCGGGCCTTCCTGCGAATGCCAATATCTTCGCTCACGAGAATATCGATAGCGTCTGATTGAAGCGCCGCGAGCATGTGGTGATCCACCCAGTCGTTCCCACCGGTTGGAGCTGTGCCGAGTATCGTAGCTAGTTCTCCGGCCAGTGCTGGCGGGTCCGGAAGCTCCGGGTATTTACTCAAAAGCAGACGCCGCATTTCGGCGCGCTGGGCGTCTTTGTCTCGGGCGAGGTCAACTCTTGACAGAGGATGCAGAAAGATCTCGTGATGACCCGAGAGAGCAACGTTCATTAGTTCTGCAGCAACAGTGGAGAGTGCTTCCACGTCCCGCGGACTCGCTGGCTCAAGGGGGATTACGACATTCGTGTCAAGCATGATCTTCAACGTCTACGGACCCTCACGTCTGGGAGGCCGCCAAACGGCAAATCAGCCGCGCGCTTCTTAGGCCGGCGCCCCATCTGTTCTCTTAACCGTGGAAGCAACCCATATTTCGAATAAAGCCGTAAGCTGTCTCCT
This sequence comes from uncultured delta proteobacterium, assembly GCA_963830155.1. Classification (GTDB taxonomy): domain Bacteria; phylum Desulfobacterota; class DSM-4660; order Desulfatiglandales; family Desulfatiglandaceae; genus CAWHLE01. The sequence continues at coordinate 5,603 of CAWHLE010000013.1, forward strand.
TCGCATCACGCAGGTTTATTTTGATGTTAAGATCCTTAAAGGTTGCCACTACTTTGCTTTTCTCTGCGGATGTCATGTCGTATGCTGTCCCCCACATGCCTCGGTGGTCCTTTTGAGGGGGGATCAGCCGTTCGATGTTCGTCTTGTCGTATCCAAAGCCAATGAAAAGAACGTTATTCGTGTTAGAAATTATGTTCCTTGCTCTTAGGAATTGATCATCGCTTTTAATATCTAAGTCATCATGGATGATTTTGATCCCGGATATGGCTTTCATGAAGCTGTCTTGGTCGGGGAACTTGCCTTCATAGGTGATCCCATTCTCTTTATCTTGCCAGGGGAGAAGTCCTAAATGGCCGTAGAGGTGAATAATGGGTATCGCTCGAACCTTCTCAGCACACTCCTGTTCGTTTTTAGATCTGTTTCTATTACAGAAGGCTGTAAACAAGAACTGCTCCAAGGATCTGTCATAGTTAAAAGTTACAAATGAGATTGGATTACCATCAAATTCAGCAAATGATAACTTAAGCTTATTGAATATGAGCGCATACCAACACTGATCATCTTGAAAATATTCGAAAAGCTCTACCTAGCTTCTCAAACGATTTCAAAATAAGAGCCATAGCGGCTTTTCCCATTTGTTCAAACTCCCTATTGTGTTCGAGAAAAGCGTCGACGGAAAAACTTGCTGAATATTGCAGGGAGTACCTGAATCTGGAAATATCTTCGTCGGTGTTGCCTAGATTTCTCAAGGTCTTGTAAACGCTGTTGTTTGCTCCGCCAAGAGCATGAATAACGAGTCTAACCAGTTCCTTGCCCAAAGGGTAGCCAAATGGACAGCTAGCGCCCGCACCCAAGACAATTACAGTCGGCTCAGTGAGCATGCCAATTTCCTTCGGTAGGGTTGTCGGTTTAATTTATTTTTCTGTTTATCGGACCACGTCATCATAGTGAGTACCCTCTGCGTCTATTCCGGATCGGAAATGCGGATCCCGTCCATTTTCGCCAAACCCAATGAGCGACCTCCGAACCCCCGCTCATCCAAATTTGCTGGCACAAGCAGCCTGGTTTTCACACATACTTGCATAATGGTTGAGTTCGGCCAAGTTCAACAATGCCGAGGGTATTCATCTTTCCAGAAGCGTCCGAAACGTAGCCCCTGTCTACCATGTTGGGCGACCCGCGTCAGTTGAAATTGAAGTTTGGGCCGAGAACAGTACTCCATTAATTGAAGATCGGGTTCCTCAGCAATTCAAAATTCGGTGCGTTCTGGGCACAAGAGGCTTTCGAATCCCTCCTGAACGCCATGATGGGTAAGCTCACGGATCTTTCCTATGAGTCCTTCGATGAAAGGGTTTGCGAAATGTGGTTAAATGTGAAGCAAAATGGTTGGGTTGGGATGTTTACGTTTGTTTGTGCCTTTGATAGACCAAAAGGGGGCGGAAGTCAAGAGGAGATGAAAAACCGGCGCAAGGCGCAAGGCTCATTCGACGCGCGCTAGGTTTGAGGATCGTTTCACTTGAGGAGCGTCACGCCGCGGGCGTGGCTTGAGGCAGGAGGACCGGAAATCGGACAATCGGAGGGCAGAGAGCGGAGGTCGAAGTGACGGAGCGGCGCGCGGCACAAGGCGCGGGGCGCACGCGGGGATCACCATTGCGGGGGCAAAGGGTGAGGCCATTGGTGGAGAGCCCCAGACCACACAGGCGTTATGGCCAAATGGGGTGCTTCTTTCTCTGCAGACCCTGTGCCCCTGCGTGAGACATATCCTTTGGCCTTTGACTTCATGCTCGGCTTCGGGGTCAAGGGAAGTGTTTGAATTTAATGAAAAAGGGGCCTGGCGGAGGCAGGCGGGAAAGACCATCCGGTTGCCGAGTTCTCAAGAAGTCACCTGTAAACCCTTCGCCTGATTAGCATCACGTCATCCTAACCAGAGATGCTCTGTATCACCACTGGATCGAGACCTCCTGAACAGGAGCTTGGACTTGCACAGCAACTGGTGTCCAGATGTCGACATCCTGTGCATCCGTTTCGATGGTCACGACAAGGGAGTAAGGGACGCCTTGATCGCTGCGATCGCGCTTTGGCTGATCCTTCCACCACCCCGATACAGGATACACACCAATCGCGCCGCGTTCAGCCAGATCCGCTGCCGTACCCACCCAGATATCCGAATGAATGGATCCCTTGTTGCGGGCCCGTTCACCCAGGAGCCAGCCCTCTGTTTCCGTGATTCCACCCGGCTTTTGCTCATCCTCTTCAAGCGCTAGGCGATTCAAGCGCTTCCGGAATCCTTCCAGCGTTTCGGTGGGTGACTTCACGTCGAAGCGTAATCCGTAGGAGGCGTAACGATGACGGCGCTTCCACCCGCGCCTTCCTGGGTTCGGTTCGATGAAATAGGAGAGCGTGAGACGGAGGCGCACCTCTGCCTCGCCGAGGTCACGAAGCACGTTTATAGGCCAAGGAAGTTCATGGAGATGCATTTCACGCATACGGCCGTCCTGGAAGGGACGTAGCGTGGCTTGAGCAACAAGGGTGAGGGCATCTTTCGCGCTGAGTATTGCGCGTTCGAGATTACAGGCACCAAATCCATAGCGACGGACCAGACGAGCTTTGGCACGTTTACCTTGAGCGTTTTCAATGTTCTTCTTCATCGTCGGTGTCCATCGCGCGGCGTGGACAAGAAGCGCGCGAACCGTTTCTGGCCAGAACGCCGGATACTCGGCACGAATGATCGCGGCCATACGTGCCACCTGAGCGGTGGCAGCGCTCGTCGCGTATGACAATACAAGCAATTTTTCAGTAGGTTTGTAATACGTGGACAACACGCATAGGTCGGGAACAGGGAAGTCTACTTCAGCGCCATTTAAGGCCACGTTTCCGCCCTCGAATACGACGTCCGGTTTGATGGGCCAGAGGTCCTGGAAGGTCACTGAAGTGGAGCTCCACGGCGAAAGATCGCCTGGCCTCGAAATCGCCGACCACCCAATCCAGTCGGGGTCCGTAATCACCGACTTTTCCGTGCAGGCGCCAACAGTCACAGCATTCCATGCCTGGGCAGGGTCATGCACTGCTTCCAGATCGCAACGGTCCAAATAATCGGCGCCGATTTTGGATGGGGCCACGTTTCCGGCGCTGACGATGAAGAGCCTTCGCGCTCCATCATCGGGGTCGTCAAGATAACGCAGCTCTTGTCGTGCCGGGTCGAAGATGCGGCCAAACGCCAGGGCATCCAAAGCTGCTGACCATGATGTCGGCTGGCCACGGTCACGCTCATCAAGAGCGGTAACAGCCAGTGAGAACACCCGTGGACGGTGGGGCGCAGTCACCTCCGGTCTTGTGACGGCTTGTGCCGTGATGGCTCCGTAAAGCTCCGGGTCGTTGGCACCTTTCGGCGGTAGTATTTTGACGGACTCCAAACGGTGACTCAAACGCACAGATCGCCCAGAAAGAAATGGGTCAATCAGGTCACCATAAGCAGCTAACCCCGCCATCTCGGTTCCGTGCCCCATATTCTCGGGGCCTCCACCGTTATCATGGGGGCCCCACGCGGGATCCACGGCAGATGCATCCTCGCTGGCAATGACTTTGTCCAAGAGGGGATGGGCGCGCGTGACTCCAGTATCGAGGATGCACACCGCTGGTGCATCTCTGGACGGCGGTCTCGTCCGTTTGACCAGGTCGTCCACCCACTCGGCCTGTCTTTCGGCAGGCGCATCCACGAAAAAGGCGGCGCTTTTCTTTGCCAGCCGCACCTCGGCCAGGTCGTTCAAGACGTCCAGGGATCCTGAGAGCTGTTCTGCGGTTCCACGAACCAAAACGACTTGCCGGTCGTCGAACGCCAACCGCCTTTCACCCACAGCGAGCTTAACTGCTTGAGCGAATTCAAAAAGACGTTCCAGTTCACGCCCATCCTGACGGCGTAACCATACCTCCCACCATATCGCCTGGCCTTCCTTCGGGTAAGCCTCTGCCTCATCCGTCCAAAGCGCCCGCAACGTCGCGCGGCGCAAGCTGGCGATCCGGTCCACCAAGTCTTTGTGGCGAGGTTTGCCTCTCTTGGTCTGTTCGCTCGCGTACTGCTCGAAACGACTCACAAAATGTTTGAGTTGGCCGTCTGGCACAAAGACGGTTGCGAGCTGTACCACTTCGTCCCCCGGCGTCGGCTGTAAGGTCTGTACCGCCACCAGCTCGATGCCTTTTTGCCTGTTCTCAAGCGATTCAAGTTTCAGCTCGATCCCAGGCGGACTTTCGAACTGTATGTAGAGTCCCGGTTCCGCGCCGTGCACCTTGATGCCGGTTGCTGCACGACACTCGGATGCTTGAGCCGCCGCATGCTGAAGTGCCTCCCGAAGCGTCCTTGCATGCGCCAGACGATCTCGCGGATCGGGGAACTGTGGCGTCTTAATCTTTTTGCCGTGGGGCCGATAGGGATTCGTCGTAGGTGGGTTCGGGACGGTTAAATGTCTGCGATTCCGAGGCGCCGCCAAAGCTCGCTCCTCTAGATTGGTCTATTGTGCGCCCGGTGCCGTTCCTTGAGCGCTTCGATGATGTCGACGGTTTCAATGTGTCCGCGGTTTGCCAAGATCGCATCCTTGGCGGCTTGCTCGCCAGCGCGGGTCAAATCCGCATGACTTAGCCCCTCGACTTCATCAAGGGCCTTGGCCCAATTCACAGCCTTCGTGTCGAGCAAGGCAAGCCGCATGCGCAGCACCTGCTCTGCGCAGGTTCGGGATGGCAACGAATACTCAATGACCGAGTCGAATCGCCGGAATAGTGCGCGATCTAGTAGCTGTGGGTGGTTCGTGGCGGCGACGATGAGGCTTTCCGAATTGTCCAGTTCGAGGAATTGCAGAAAGGAGTTGAGCACGCGGCGAATCTCGCCGACTTCGTTTCGCGCCGCCCGCTCACCGCCGAGCGCGTCGAATTCATCGAAGAGGTAGACTGCCCGCGTTTCCTGAATCGTTTCGAAGATAAGGCGGAGCTTGGCGGCCGTTTCGCCAAGGAACTTTGTGATGAGCCCGTCCAGTTGAATAGCAAAGAGCGGAAGCCCCAGTTCCCCTGCAAGCACGCTGGCGGTCATCGTCTTGCCTGTGCCCGGCGGCCCAAGCAGAAGGAGCTTTCGCAAAGGCCCGAGTCCGTGTTCGTGCAGTGCCAAGCGCTGGCGGTATTCAACGATGACGCGCTCAATGCGTTTGCGGACATCCTCATCTAGGGACATGTCGGGGAGACGCGCCTTTGGATAAGTGGCGATGAGAAGTCCGGCGAGCTCTCCACGCGGCTGGACTATAGGCACCGGTCTCGTTTGCTGCCGACTCAGATCCGCCTGTTTCCTCTCTCGCGCCCGGTCCACGAGGTCCCGGAGGTCCTGGGCAAAGCGGGTGTGCCCCTGCCGAGCCGCCTGCGCGGCGACCTGCATTGCGATGGCATAGAAGCGTTCATCGTCACCCTCCGCGTGGGAGCTGATGAGGGCCTTTATGTAGTCGGATTTCGCCACAGTGCTTGCTCCTCAGTCATTGGGTGGATACCGCGCTTTCCATAAAAGGGCCTGGCAAATCTGGTTAAGTGTAAAGCAGGAAAATTGGATTGGATTAGGTTGGGACGTTTACATTCTATTAAGGCTCTGATAGTCCAAAAAGGGGGCGAAGTCAAGCCTAGATGACTGAGCGGCGCAAGGCCCAGGGCGCACGGCTCAAGGCGCAAGGCGCACGGGGGAATGGCTGGGGGAGAGGTTGGAGGATCGTTTCACTTGAGGAGCGTCACGCCGCGGGCGTGGCTTGAGGCAGGAGGACCGGAAATCGGAGATCAGAGGTCAGAGATCAGATGTCGGAGGAAGGAGCTGAAGGCTGCGAGTGGAAGCCAGTTCGACCACATGAATCCCCCGGATTTTTGGGTAGACGCAATATAGCATTTACGCTATAATTCAGTATATGAATTAGACAATCACCTATTACAGCGCGTTAGTCCAGGCGGAAACTCTCGCCTTACCCGCCCGCCTCCTTGCCCGATATCTTCGATACTCGGACCGTATGGAGGTTTACGGACCCGACTTGGGGATGCCTCACACATGCGCTATGGGTGGCGGGTTGTTTGAACTGCGACTGAAGGCCACTGAGGGGATTGCCCGTGTTCTCTACTGCACGATGATCGTAAGAGAGATCATGATCCTACATCTGTTCATTAAGAAATCCGACAAGACGCCGGCCAAAGAGCTTCGCATAGCCCGCCGGCGAATGAAGGAGGTCAAAGATGCTGAGTCACAAAGAAGTTAAGTCCCGTGCCCTTGAACGTGATGACGTAAGGGCCGAATACGATCTGCTTGATGAAGAATTTGCATTGCTGGATCAGTTCCTGAAGGCTCGTGCCGCTGCCGGTATCACCCAGGCGGAGATTGCCGAACGCATGGGTACAACCCAGTCGGCCATCGCGCGTTTGGAGTCCGGCCGCGGGAAGCACTCCCCTTCGCTGACTACTTTACGCAGGTACGCACGCGCCCTGGGCTGTCGGCTCGATTTACGGCTGGTTAAAGAAAAAGACGACACAAACGCTCAAGGTCGCCGCACCTGATGTGCAGCGGCTCCGGGGACCATGGCAAGTGGTTGAATTCGGGGGGAGTCCGGCGGATGATTCGGCGGTTGAGCCCCAAGGGGCCATGGACGAATAAAGTTGGAGGACCGTTTCACTTGAGGAGCGGCGAGATAAGGGAGCGGCGCATGGCACAAGGCGCACGGGGAAAGCCATTATAAAGTGCGCGAAGGGAGAGGGCGGAATAACCAGGGGTTTTGGCCAAATCGGACAGGTGATATCTAACACCCGACATCTACTTTTTCTGCGGATCCTGTGCCTTTGCGTGAGACCTATTCCTTGGTCTTTGGCTTCATTTACAGTGCTGGAGGGTTTTGAAATGAGAATCCGAGAAGGAGCGGTTGCCTAAGTAGTGTCTATCCATAAATGGCTATTTTTCGCAATTTCTGTGTCAGTTTCGAATTTGAATCTAAAAGTGGGTCAAATTCCCCGCAGCTTGCTGCGGGGTTGTTCATGTGACAGATAACCCTGCAAATGGAAGCCTTGAAATCGACAGGAAAGAGGACATAATTGGTTTAGGGCGGCGAATAGATATGTGGAGCGACCACACGTTGCGTTCCCCAATCGAGCGCTAGAAAGGAGAGCCATTGGCAAAGGACAAATCACCCGTGACGAACGCCATCCGTGTGCTGAGAGAAAGCAAGGCCGATTTCATTCTTCGTCCTTATGACTATGAGGAAAAGGGCGGGACGGCGGTTTCAGCCAGGGAACTGGGTGTAGATGAGCATCAGGTCATCAAGACCCTCGTGATGGAGGACGAAAACCGAAATCCGCTTATCATCCTCATGCACGGAGACAAAGAGGTATCCACCAAGTCCCTTGCCAGGGTCCTCGGCGTCAAGTCCATTCACCCATGCGAGCCGACGACCGCCAACAAACACACCGGGTACATGGTCGGGGGCACGTCACCTTTCGGGACAAGGAAGCCACTCCCAGTCTATCTGGAAAGGACGATCCTGGAGCTCTCCAAGATCTTCATCAATGCGGGAAAGAGGGGGCTCCTCGCGGAAATGGCGCCTTCGGATCTGATCCGGGTATTGAAACCGGTGGTTGTGGAGGTTGGCATTTGACGGGATCGTTTGGCCGGATCAGGGGTTGGGCCTCTAATTTGGTTCATGAAAGTTGAATCAGGGCGCGGATCCGGTCCATGTCAATGTGAGCTCTGACGAGGTCGGCAAGACGGTCAAATTGATGGGCCAGGAGCGCCTTGTAGGAGCATGGCGTCTCGTCGCCTTCGGCGGGCAATCGACCTCTTCCAAACGCGAGGCGGCCAAGGAGGGCTCTGCGAAAGTCATCGTTTTCAAAAATCCCGTGAAGGTAGGTTCCCCAGATGCGACCTTCCGGATGAATCCACCCGTCATCAACTTGGGTATTCTGGCCGTTTCGATCAAAAATCTGGAAGGGGGGTTCCCCGGGACCGGAGGTCTCTGAAGTCCCCATGTGGATCTCGTAGGCCGTCAAAGGGGCATTGCCGTCCAGTCCGAAGATACTGGCCGCACTGGCCTTGACTTGAGTCGTGGTCTTGGTCTCTGCCATGGTGGTGACGACCGCAAGGAGCCCCAGCCCCGCTTCCTCCCTGTTTTGGCCTTCCACTCCCAGAGGATCCTGCACGGAGACGCCGAGCATCTGATAGCCCCCGCAGACGCCGATCACGTTGCCTCCTGAACGCGCATAATGGATGATGCGCTGAAAAAGCCCAGAATCTTTCAAATACCGAAGATCGTGGATGGTGCTCTTGCTGCCTGGAAGGATCAAGAGGTCCACTTCTTCGATAGGGTCCTGGTGATCGAGGTAGCGCAATGCCACGCCCTTTTCCTGTTTGAACGGGTCGAAATCCGTGTGATTGGAGATGTGTGGAAGGCGAATGACACCAATCTTCAACACGGAAGCATCCGACCAATCACCGTGGACCTCATGCCTTTCCAGCGCAACGCTGTCCTCCTGGGGGAGAATCAGGTCCGAGGCAAAGGGGAGCACCCCGAAGACAGGTCGATGAGTGCGGTTTTCGATGATCCGCACGCCTTCCTCGAATAGGGAGGCATCGCCCCGGAATTTGTTGATGATGAATCCGGCCAACTGCCTCCGCTCCGATGGGGTCATGATGTGAAAAGTACCGATGGTTGCGGCAAACACGCCGCCCCGGTCGATGTCAGCCGTGAGGATTACCGATGCCCCGGCGCGTCGGGCCATGCTGAAATTGACCAGATCCGTTTTCCTGAGGTTTAGTTCCGCGGCACTGCCGGCCCCCTCCAGAACGATCAGGTCGTATTCCTTCTCAAGCCGCCTATAGCTGGCCATGACCTTTCGGACCAGGAGACGTCTTTGTTCGTAATATTCATTGGCAGTGAAGTTGTCCCAGACTTTGCCGTGCACGATGACCTGTGATCCCACATGACCGGTGGGCTTTAAAAGGATGGGGTTCATGTCCACGTGGGGCTCCACCCCGGCGGCTTGAGCCTGGACGACCTGTGCCCGCCCCATCTCGCCCCCTTCGCGAGTAATGAAACTGTTCAAGGCCATGTTCTGTGCCTTGAAAGGGGCCACCCGGATGCCTTCCTGGTGAAAGATCCGGCAAAGGGCCGTGGCAATGGTGCTCTTGCCCACGTCCGAGCCGGTTCCAAGGATCATGAGGGGGCGGTATTTCATGAGGGCATTCGATCAGCTTGAACTTTTTTGTCAGCGCGCGGAAATGCGCTTTTGCCGCAAACTGACAGTCAATTAGGACTTCGGCATCACTCAACGACCACCGTGACAAAATCCCACCAGGTCGCATCGGGATTTCCATCCGCATTGTCGTCGACCGCAAAGTAAAAGGTGTGGACGCCCTTTGGGAGATCCAGTTGGAACAATTCGGTCAGCGGCAGGTCAAAAAGGGGAGACTGGAAAACCGGTTTGATGTCGCCCACCCAACCATCGGTAATCACAAAGGACAGCCAGTCGCTGGAATGGTTGTGGACCAGCCACCAGTCCACGTTCTGGTTTACGTGAGCGCCGGCAGTCACGGCCAGCGAAATGGTTACCGGCGTGTGCTGTGGAACGGTCACGGTGTCATCCGAGCCGTTTATTTTGATATCCACCGCAGTCTCAGCCGCGGATGCCTGGTAGCAGCACCCCGATGGCGTCCAGATCAAACCTGCGCTCTCGTCTTCAGTGGACCAGGGGTCATAGATAGGACCGCCCCGTCGTGTCAAGGCAGCTGCCATCTCCCATGACGTCAACGATGCGCACATGGGTGATGCGGTAAAGGTTGACAATCCCTGAAGTGACCTCGATTTTGACTTGGAGGTCCCGAGGTCGAAGGGGTGTCCCAAGCCTGCCTGTATTTTCCCGCCAGTCCATCGATATCCGTCGGGTCAATGTACTGGTGGTTACGGAGACGGTCCGAGAGTCGCTATCAAAGCGAACAAAATGCTCTCCGTCAGAAGAAACCTCCACATAGGCGAGTTCAAGAAAGTGTCGTTAAACGAATTCTCGAAGACAGCAAAGTCCCATCCATCTCCGTTTGTGTATCGGGATGATCGAAGGTCAGGGTAATGGAACCTCCGTTCCCAGGGAAACGATGTCCAATGTTGCCGCGCCCTCGGCCTTGCCCAAGCGCTTCATCGGGGTTAAAAAGTATCGTATACATCTGCGCCGGGTTGGTAATTTCCGACCCCGTTGCCCAGGCCACAAAGGCAGGGTCATCTTTGGAGACCGCCGTAGAGCCCGGTTCGCCGGCCGCTGGGGGATAGGGGCCGGCATTGGCAGGGATGGCCAGAAATATTATGAGGGCCATCAACACACAGAACATGATTCCAGTTTTCATATGCTAACCTCCAAATTTCCATTCCACACCCACGTAATAGTTTCGTGTGGGCATGGGATAATAGATCTCGCTGAATGCCACCGTGGAATAGAGCTCATCGAAAATGTTGTTGACACCGGCAAACACCCTTAGGGGGCCTCGCGTGTAGGTAAGCTTGGTGTCAAAGACCTTGTAGGCGTCTAACTTCTTGAATTCTTCGTTCGTCTCGTCGTTCCCATCGTAGCGTGACCCTACCCATGTCCCAGTGACGGCCAGGCGAAGGGGAGAGATGATGGTCCATTCCAGGCCAAAGGTGGCCTGGTATTTTGGAACCAGAGGCACATAGGTATCCTGTTTCTCGAATTTTGCCTGCAAATATGTGTAATTGGCCCAGAGATACAGGATGTCGATCGGATAGTATTTGACTTCGGTCTCGATGCCCCTTCGACGGGTATCGTCATCGAAATTTCTATTTACCTGGTTGATGGAGTCAAAAAATATCTCATTGCTTATGTCTATCTGGAAAAGGGTGAGAGAGAACTCCAGGTGATCTCCGACGAAGCCGCGCAGGCCCACATCGATGTGTTTCCCCTCCTGGGGTTTCAAGTCCCCTTCGGAGAGTGCGAGCTCGTCAACATTGGGGGTTCGAAAACTGCTTGCACAACTGGCAAAGAGGGTGGCGACGGATCCTACCTCATAGACGATTCCGGTTTCAAACGCCTGGTTATTCCAGTTTTCGTCAGACTTGCCGCTTCTTTCCCATTTCACATCCTGCCCTGAATGGACCAGGCGACTCGTCCGGATGGTACTTTCATAAATATTGTATCGGTACCCGAGGCTGAGGGTCAGCGGTTTCATCAGTCTCCATTCGTTCATGACAAAAAGACCCAGGTCGCCGATATCACTGTCCTTCTTGGTACGCTGGCCGATCCTTTCGGTGACATAGTCTGTACGGTAGTATTCGGTTCCAAGCAGGAGTTTGTGCTTTAGGCCCAGGAGTTCGTAGGGTTTGGTCAACCCAAGGTTAAAGTTACACGTGTCCTCGTCAATAGTGTCAGTTTGCTCTCCTTTGCTGAGGAGAGGCGTGTAGCCGATGATAAAATCGTTATCCCGCCAGCGATAGCCGGTGCTGAATTTGAGAACGCCCAACGGGCCCGCCTCCGCCTCCATGCTGCCCGAGACCCGATTGTCGGTGGTTTCTCCGAAATCATTGGGACTGCTGCTCTCCGTTCGCTTTCCCATCGAATCAACGTCCTCAAGGGGAACGCCTCCTGGAAAGCCCTGCTTGTCTTTGTGGTAGGACGCCCCCAACGACAATCCTATGCGGTCGTTTACATCATAGGAGAACTTGGCGCCCCCATCCTTCTTCCGAAGACCGCCATTGTCTCGGTATCCATCCGAATCGTAATAGCTCCCATCCAGACTTCCGTTCACGCCATAGACTTGTCCGCCCACGGAGGCTGCACCCTCGAAGGCGTCATAGCTCCCATAGGATGTTAGAAGGCGTGCCTCTGACTTTTTTGGACCCTTTTTGGTGATGATATTGATGACCCCACCCACTGCTCCATCACCGTACAATACGGACCCACCGCCGCGGACGATTTCGATCCGTTCAATCTGGTCCAGGGGAACAGAGGAGAAGTCGGGTCCTGCCAGGTCGGGCGGATTGAGCCGAAAGCCATCGACCATGACGACCACGTTGCTCACACCACTCTGACCAAACCCGCGTATGTCGACACTTGATCTCTTGTCGGTGCCAAAGAAGCTCAAGAGGTTGAGGTTGGCCTCCCTGGCAAGGAGGTCAACGACGTTGTTGCTCGATGCCTGGGCGATATCTTCGCGTGTGATGACGGTGACATTTTTCGGGATTTCGCGGATGGGCTCTTCTATCATGGTCGCCGTTACCACCACTTCTTCCATCTCGAAGCGGCCTGCCCCTGGCTGGCCCTGGTCGGCGGCCTCGGCCACGGCACAAGAGAGGAAACAGGTCATAGTCTCGATCGACCAGTTTACGCGGGGACCCAGAAAAACCGGCAGGCCCAGGATGAAGAGCCAAATGGATGGTGGTAGAAGATGGCGTTTGTTCATGCTGTTCCTGGATTCGTCCTTCTTTGGTATGTCGTTGCGGGCCACCTAAAACAGGTTCTTTTCAACTGGGAGTTCCTCGTTCGCCTGGCGCCCCGGCCTAGCGGATTCCGCTGCTTCATCGGACCTGCACTTCGACGAGATCCCACCATTTCAAGTCCGGGATGCCATCCTGCTTATCATCGATTGCAAAGTAGAAGGTATAGACGCCTGGCGGCAGGGTACCATTGAACACTTCCCATGAAGGCATGAACGAATAGAAGAAAAGGAACATGGGGTCAAAGGGGTTGACCGTGGGTTCCCAGTGGCCTGGGCTTACAAGGGAAAACCATTTCAGGGGTTCATCGAAAGGCGTTGCGGCGACAATCCACCACTCGGGCGCCGAGCCAGCCAGGCGGGCGTTGTCTACATGAACGGTGACCGACACCGGCGTTCCAGGCGTCACGGTTAGAGTTCCGGTTGCCCCATTTGCGCGGATGGAGAACGGTTTTGGTGCGTTTATGCTGTCAATGGCAAAGTAGGCGGGCGTATTCATGCCGAAATCTCCCACATCGGATGATGAAAGCGTGAAAACGAGCGACGTGACCTGGCCAAGTGCACCTAAATCGACCCATTCCCATTGGTTGATGATATAATCTTTAGAATTGTCCTGAAAACGGTAGTCGGCCAGATAGATCTCGACCGTTCCAACGGCATTGCCTTGACCGTCCATCCCTGTGATGGTCAACAGAAACCAGTCAGGGTCGTTGCCGGTCTCACCGCCAAACTTCTTGGTGAAGGGGTCCCCCAGGAGCATGGTGAAATAGGCATAGGTCGTGTTAGTGACGTAGAGGCCTGACACAACGGTCGGCTCCGGGAAGGTGATGGTAGGCGGGTCCGCTAAACCGACGTACCCGACGGCGTAGTTGCTCGTCCCCTTGACGCCTCGACCCGTAATGGCACTATATTGGTTTCCAAATCCGGGTGTCTGGTTGTCCGTTACGTTGGAATAGGCAAAACCATCCCAGGAGCCGAATTCGGTATTGTAGTTGTTGCTGAAAAGAGTCCCGCCGCTTGAAAAGCCCCCTGCGCCGTCAGAACCATTATAGAAAGACTCAGGGTCAAGGCTTAAGTCCTCAAAGTCACTCACGGCGCAAAAGCCAAAAGAAGGGAGCATGAAAAAAGCCAGTGCGAGAGGGAAAAGTAATAATTTCTTGCCGTCCATATGTTTCTCCTTTCAAAAAGGTCCATAAAATAAAAAAGCCCTTCACGTCGTCTGACCTGAAGGGCTGCACCCAGTTTACTTCGCCTTCTTCGTAACACATCCGCCGTCTGTCGACGCAGAGAAAGGACGGTGTTCAAGGCAGGTCTTCTGGCTCTCGGATCATCCTACTTTCTGCACCTTCCCATCCCGCTAAAGCCGAACAGTGGCATCGTGCAGATTTCGTCCCCGATTACAGCGGCGGGACCGCTCCCGGTTTTCACGGGATTCCCTATTAAGCCGAATCGGCACCTTGAGTCGCATGTAAGACGAGTCGAAACACTTTGTCAAGCAAGAAAAAAATTTTCTCTCGCCAAGACGCGAGAACGCTAAGGGGTTATTTAATGGCCAGTGCCAAGACTCTTTAGAGGCATGAGCTTATTCACTTGGAATTACTTACCTCACATCTGCCAACGCCTTTTCCAAACAATTTATCAGTTTTTCTTTGCGATCTTCGCGTCTTTGCGAGAGGTTGGTTTTTAAAGAATCATTCCTTCAAGTGAAAGCGAATGGGCACCCTGACCCACATCTCGACGGGTTCGTCATCGAGTCTTCCAGGGTCGAACATCCAGGACCGGACGGAATCCGCTGCCGCCTCATCCAGCACCGCATGGCCGCAGGACTGCAAGACCCGAAGATCACTGACCCTCCCTTTACGGCCGACCAGGACCTCCAGGACGACGGTTCCTTCATAGCCCTTGCGTCGCGCAATCCGCGGATAGCCGGGCGGCGGGTTCTGGCGATAGATGGGAACAGCCTCTTTCAGCGCCTTTACGGGTGTCAGGGCGGCCAGCTGCCGCTCGCCATCAGGGTTTGACTCACGGTGGGGGGGTGAGGGGTCTCCCAAGGTTTGTTGAGGGCTTTCCGGGCTGGGGACAAGTGGTTCAGGCCCGCTCTTTTGAGCGGTGGGGGGCGGCAGGGGTGGTGGGAGCAGAGGCTTCTCATTATCCAGCGGCGGTCGCGGCGACGGCTCCGCCCTGGGGGTTGGCACCAGGGTCTCTTTCTTGGCGATCTCTTTTCGCGGTTTCCGGATTTGGGGAGCTTTGTGCTTCACAACTTCCGGTTTGGGGGCAGGGGGCTTTTCAGCCTGTATCTCCCGCGGCTTCTCGGATGTCTGCATCTTTTTCCGTGTCTCTTCTGGAGGCGGAGGGAGGGAGGGCAGGGGAGGCGCCTCGGGCCTCACGTAGGTCAGGGCCAGGGCAATCGGGGCGGGCTGGGCCTGAAAGCGCCTTTCTTGGACCCAGTCTCCCTGGAGCCGCAGCAGGAAGACATGGATCAGGATGGCAATGGTGAAGGGAATCAGAAACCGTTTCATGACGATCGGTCTGCTTCGGCCTGCAATGAGATGCGGTGAATCCCGCCAAGTCTTATTTGGTCGAGAACCTTGAAGAGTTGTTGATAAGAAAGACGCCGATCAGCGAAAAGCAAAACCCCCGCGTCTTTTTCGCCCTTTGCCTTAGTGATGGCCCCACTCAAGTTTTCAAGTGGTACCGGCTCCTTATCCAGGAAGACCGTCCCATCGGCCTCGATGGTGACCGAAAGAGTCAATCGCTTGTCGATATCGGCGGTCGATGAAGCAGGTAAGACAACGGGAAGCGCCCGATGCACGGCCATGGAGAGCATCGTGTAAATGAAAAAGACGAGGAGGAGAAAAACGATGTCGATCAGGGGTATCATCTCGATCCTGGGTCTTTTCCTGGGATGAATCTCAATTTTCATGAAGATGCTCAGCTCCCCGTTCATCGCTCTGTATCAGCTTCTCATAGACAATCTCCAGGCTGGTTGCCGCACTTTCGACGGCCAGAACGGCGTTCTCCACGCGTGAATTGAAATAGTTTAAAGGCAAGACTGAAAATATGGCAATGCCCAACCCGGCTGCAGTAGTGATCAGTGCCTGCGCGATGCCTGCGGTTACGGCCTGTGGATGCTCGATACCGGCTGACCCCAATAGCTCAAAGGATGAGATGATGCCAAGCACCGTTCCGAAGATGCCCAGAAGGGGCGCTACGGTGATCATGGTATCCAGCACATTCAAATAACGTCGCATTCTTTGGATTTCATCGGCTGATTTGGTTTCCATGGCCTTTGTCATGGAAAACTCCCGGTGAAGGATGCCGGTCACCAGGATCTTGATGACGAAATCCTTTGATCCGATTGTCTTGAGCCGTACCGTTTCCCAGTCTCCCAGACGACACAGTTCCAGAACGTCATCGACGAGGGATTGATCCCTCTGCATGTCCTGGCGGATCCAGAAGATGAGCCGCTCGATCACGACCGTCATGGAGATGATTGAACAGGCCAGCAGCGGATACATGACGGGTCCGCCTTTCACGAAGATTTCCATCATGAGTGCTACCTCGTAAATGAGCCATCAGCGGCCAGCTGTCAGCTGTCAGCGTTTTCGTTAGAACATCACGATCGACAAGCAATGCGACGGCAGGTTCCTCCTCCCATTTCTTCCGCGCATCTCCGCGTCTCTTCTCTGACACCCGCATCCCTCAACTCTCTCTATTGGACCGTGTCTTGCCGATGATATTGACCCGGGGGCTCCCCGTGGCTGGATTTCTGTCGACGAGAACCGGACAATCGTAAACGCTTTCCACATTTGCGGCCGTAATGGTGGCTTCCGGTGTCCCCACCGAAAAAAGATATCCGTCCTTGAGCATAATGAGCCTTTGACAGTAATGTGCCGCAAGATCGATGTCGTGAGACACGACCACAATGGTCAGTCCATCCCTCTTGTTGAGCGAAGAGAGAAGATCGAATATCTCTCTCTTGAATTTGATGTCGAGGAAGGACGTTGGCTCGTCCAGGAGCAGGACCTGCGGCTCCTGCGCAAGGGCCCGCGCGATCAACACCCGCTGTTTTTCACCTCCGGAGAGCTCATGAATGGATCTTTCGGCCAGGTCCAGGGCGTTCATGGTCTCCAGCGAATGAAGTGCGGTGTCAATGTCCGTTTTCCCTTCGAACTGGAGCCGGCCCAAGTGCGGGGCCCTGCCCATCAAGACCACTTCCAGCACGGAAAAGGTGAACCGGAAAACGCTTTCCTGGGCGACGAAGGCAACCTCTTTGGCCAACCCCTTTCTTTTCCGGCTCGCAAGCGGCCTGTCCCTGAAACGCACTTCTCCTTCCTGGGGGATCAATAGACCATCCATGAGCCGCAGGAGCGTGCTCTTTCCTGATCCGTTCGGCCCCAGGACGCCCAGGAACTCTCCCTTGTGGATGTCGAGGTCGATCTCCTTCAGGGTAAATCGCCCGTCGTAACGGAATCCGACGTTTCGGAGGCTCAGGATCGGCTCCACTGACTCCCTTTCTTCCTTAAAAGTGTGATGAAAAACGGCGCGCCCACGAACGCTGTGATGACACCCACGGGGAGCTCACTTGGGGAAATCAGGGTGCGCGCAAGGGCGTCGGAGGCCACCAGGAAAATAGCACCGCCCATGCAGGACACGGGGATCAATAGTCGATGGTCTGAGCCAAAGGCCATCCTTCCCAAATGAGGCACAATCAGTCCCACAAAACCGATGAGACCGGAGAAGGAGACTACGAGACCGGTGATCAAAGAGACAAGGATCAGGCAGACCTTCTTCGTCCTGTCCACATCCACTCCCAGCTGCAGCGCTACCTCCTCGCCGGAGGTGATGATGTTGAGGTCCCTCGCAAATCCATAGAGGATGACCGCGGCCGTTAAGATCACCGGTGCCAGGACCATGGACTGGGTGAACCGGCTCTGGGACAGGTCTCCGTAGAGCCAGAAGAGCATGGTGTGCAATCGGGCGTCGCTGGATACGGAAACGAAAAACATGATCACGGCGGTGAAGAAGGCGTTCACGATGACTCCCGTGAGGAGAATGGTGGAGGATTCGAGCCCCATGGTCCTTGTCCCAAGGAGGAGCACCAGGATGACAGTCAGGAGTGCCCCGCCAAACGACATGAGCGGAATCCCCAGATCGAACCCTAGACCCAAAACGATGCCGGTGATGGCGCCCAGGGCGGATCCGCTCGAAACCCCTAGAATGAAGGGGTCCGCCAGGGGATTGCGGAGAAGGGCCTGGAACACCAACCCCCCCAGCGAAAGGGTGAAGCCCACCAGGGCCGCGAGCAGAATCCTAGGGAGGCGGATTTGCAGCAGGATGAGGTTCGACGTTGGATCTGTGGCCACACCTGAGAGAAGCCCCCAAAGATCCTTGAAAGTGACCTCCGCCGTGCCCACCAAGAGGGAGACACCAATGGCAATCAGGAGTGTCAGGCCCATGAGGATGGTCGTGACGACCACACGGGTCGGGGTCAAGACCCTTTTGACAGGAACTCTTATCGCCATACCACCTCTGGGTGAATGAATCTGGCCATGATTTCAAGTGCATCGACAATTCGAGGCCCGGGCCGGTTGGAGATGTCGGAGTCTATGAGATGGACCCTTTTGTCGCGAGCCGCAGGGATGACCGTCAGCTTGAGCCATTCTTCCCTGGCGGCCTCAAATCTCCCGCCCGGCTCCATGGATGAGATCATGATCACCTCCGGCTTTCTGGCGATGACCTCCTCGACGTTGATCCGGGGGTAGTGGAACGGCTCCTTTTCGAAGATGTTGTAGCCTCCCGATAGACGAATGAGGTCATGGAGGAAGGTGTCGCGGTTCACGGTCATGATGGGTTTGAGGTTGATCTGCATGAAGACGTTGGGCTGACGGCGATGGGAAACGAGGTCCTGGATGCGGGACAATCGCCCTTCAAGCGTCTTTCGGAGCCCTCTCCCCCTTTCCGGCACCCCCGCGGCCATGCCAACCCATTCGATGGTTTCAATGGCCTCTACCACATCTCTGGGATTGACGATGAAGACCTCTGATTCCGGCCTGCTCCAGGAGGTCGGCGACATTTTTTCGGTTACCATCTTTGGTGCCGATGACCAATCCGGGGGACAGGCTGATGATCTTTTCAACGTTAAGGTTGATGTAACTGCCCACCTTTGGTTTAAGCGTGGCTTCGACCGGGTAGTTGCTGTAAGTGGTGACCCCCACAACCCTTTCTCCCAGGCCCAGGGAAAAGAGGATCTCAGTAATGCTTGGCGCGAGCGAGACGATCCTTGCCGGTGGCCGCTCAAATTGGATGTTTTTTCCCATGGCATCTTGAACCGTGTATGCCTGGGCCTGGGTCCACAGGACACAGGTGAGCGAGGCGACCAGAAGACGTACCCTGAAGTGCATGCGTTCCATAAAAAAACCCCGAATCAGGGAAGCCGATTCGGGGTGATCCGGTTTTAAATCCTTAAGCTGCAGGCAAGGCCATCTTGTGGAATGGCCCACGTCACAGACTCAGGCAGGTCTTCTGACTTCCCCGCCCTTTCGACGGCCTTCCCATTCCACCTAGGCGGAACAGTGGCACAAACAGCCAAAAGGGTTCCCGATTCATGATGGACATGAAGCGGGCAGGGTCACAGCGGCGAATCCGTTCCCGAGTTTCACGGGATTCCCTATTAAACCAACGCGGTGCCCGAACGATCTACGAAGAAAACACACTCATACGCCGAAGTCAATCAATTATTGCTTCTTCGGCAGTTTCCTTGACATGAACGGTCGAATTCTGAAAAATGTGAATAGCGATTCTTCTTTCGCCTGCGTGCAATCGTTTTCTACCGACGGGCACAGGCAGAACTTCAGCTAGAGGCCCCTTGCCATGGCAAAGGATTTTTACGAAACCCTGGGTGTTAAAAAGGATGCAAAGGAAGCAGACATCAAGAAGGCCTACCGGAGACTGGCCAGGAAGTGGCATCCCGACCTGAACCCGGGCAACAAAGACGCCGAGAAGCGGTTCAAAGAGATCTCCATGGCTTACGAGTGCCTTGGAAACAATGAAAAACGGAAGCTCTATGAGGAATTCGGCGAGGACGCCCTAAAGGCAGGCTTTGACGCAGAGAAGGCCAGGCAGTATAGGGACTGGTCCTCGTTTCAGCAGGCCAGGGGCTTTAAGGGCGGAGGCCAGGACTTTGGCCGATACGAGAGCTACGAAGACGTCTTCGGCGATCTCTTCGGTTCCGGGGGCGCGGCAGGTTTCAAGACCACCCAGACCAGCAAGGGACGAGACGTTCAATATGAAATGAACATCGACCTGGTTTCGGCCCTTAAGGGTTTTGAGACCGAAATTTCCCTCCAGAAGATGACCTCCTGCGCGAAATGCCACGGAACGGGCATGGATCCGGACACCAAGATGACCGTCTGCACAGCCTGCGGCGGTTCCGGGCGGATGAACGTAGCGCAGGGTCCCATGCGTTTCACAAGGCCCTGCCCGCAATGTCACGGGCATGGCCATGTCGGGAAGTCGTGCCCCCAGTGCGGCGGCAACGGGATGGTACCAGGCACTGAGCGCATCCGCGTGACGATCCCCCCTGGGGTGAAAGAGGGCTCCAAGGTGCGTGTGGCCGGGAAGGGAGAGCCGGGGTTGAATGGCGGCCGCGCCGGCGATCTCTATTTGATCACCCACATCACGCCCCATCCGTTCCTGCGAAGGGAAGGGGACACCCTTTACATGGACGTGCCCATCACCGTGCGGGAGGCGGTGGCAGGCGGTACCATCACAATCCCAACCGTCGAGGGCATGCTTAACCTGAAGGTGCCCCCCAGGAGCCAGAGCGGTCAGACCCTGAGACTGAGGGGAAAAGGTGCCCTCAATCCCAAGACAAAGTCGCACGGGGACCTGATGATCAAACTTGTGGTCAAAGTCCCCCAGACGGATGACCGGGAGGTCCTTGAGGCTGTTGAAAAGATGGACCGGTTTTACGAGGGAGACGTGAGGCGAGATCTGCGCATGTGAGGTGATCGGGCTGCCCGAAATGAGAGGAACGTATGTCGCAAAGCCGCTAAGGTCGCAAAGGGAAAGACAAATCATGAGATGTGAGATGTGAGCGAATCGAACCCGCCTCCCACATCTCACATCCCACATCCATCACATGCCCTTGGGCTTCTAAGCGTTCTTGGCGCCATGACGAGAAAAAGATTTTCTGGCGTTCGCATGGGTCTTTTTCGGTCTCACGGGAACCGGCTGGGCGGAAGACGGCAATGGTCCCCACCGAGAGGAGACATCCTCGACCCTGACGGTCTTGTTTGAAAACGACCTTTTCAGAAACACTGACCGCTACTACACAAACGGCGTGAAGATCAGCTGGATCTCGCCGGATCTCACCCATTACAAGGACAGCGGCAAACTGCCGGATTGGAGCCTGCCATTGATTCACCGGCTCCCCTTCATCAACGAGCCGGGCCTTCAACGAAACGTCTCCTTCTCTCTGGGACAGAAGATTTTCACGCCCGAGGACACCAAGACCAAGGCGCTTATCAAGGACGACCGTCCCTACGCCGGCTGGCTTTATCTCGGGACCGCCTTTCACAACAAGAACGTGAGACGGCTCGACACCATCGAGATCCAATTGGGGGTTATAGGCCCGGCGGCCCTGGGGGAGCAATCCCAGAACACCGTCCACCGTTACCGTGGCATCGGAGAGGCCGAGGGGTGGGATCACCAGCTCAAGAACGAGCCCGCTGTGGCCATGATCCTGGAGCGAAAGTGGCGTGCACTCCAAGTAAACCATGACTCGGGCCTGGGAGCGGATCTGATCACCCATGGGGGTGGCGCACTGGGAAACGTGTTTACCTATCTCAACGCCGGATTCGAGTTGCGAGCGGGCTGGAATGTCCCGAGCGATTTCGGCACTTCACTCATCCGGCCGTGCGGCGATGCCAACAGCCCCAGCGACACGAGCGACCCCCGGTTTTCACCGCAAAAGGGTTTCGGGTTCTACCTTTTTGGCGCGTTGACCGGTCGCGCCGTGCTTCGGGACATTTTTCTGGACGGAAATACCTTCACGGACAGTCACAGCGTGAGCAAGGAACCCTTCGTGGGAGACCTGATCATTGGTGCGAGCCTGATCCTTCATCGATTCAAGGTCTCCTACGCCCAGATCTCGCGCAGCAAGGAGTTCAAGAAACAAAACAGCGAAAGCAGCTTCGGTTCAATCAGTTTCTCGTATTCATTCTAGGCCGAGGTGGATTGGAGACCCACCACAAGTAGATGAGGCCCAGAATGGCCGACAAGAGGGAGCCAATCAGGATGCCCAGCTTGGAGTAGTTGGCCAGGTCTGACGTGTGGAATGACAGGGTTGAAATGAATAGGGACATGGTAAAACCGATCCCCCCCAGCATGCCTGCCCCGAAGATGTGAGGCCATCGCACACCCTCGGGAAGGGTGGCCATTCCCAACCGAATACCAATATAAGAAAATACGGTGATCCCTAGGGGCTTGCCGAGGAGGAGCCCCAACGTGACGCCCAGCGTGACGGGATGGGTCACAGCGGCGCTCAGGTTGAAATCCGATAACCTGAGCCCCGCGTTTGCCAGTGCGAAAAGGGGAATGATGCCGAAGGTGACAAGCGAATAAAG
Organism: uncultured delta proteobacterium; assembly: GCA_963830155.1. GTDB lineage: Bacteria > Desulfobacterota > DSM-4660 > Desulfatiglandales > Desulfatiglandaceae > CAWHLE01. Next base: position 27,716 of record CAWHLE010000013.1, read on the forward strand.
ATCGTGCTCCAGCCGTTGAAGCGGCGTTTCCACCTCCTGGCATGCCAGTTCCAGGTCGTGGACTGCGTCCAGGTGCTCGCGGTTCATCAAAATGGTGTACCCGCAGCTCTGCTCCTGGCACTGGAACCGGTCCATGATTTCGTCCACCTTTCGGACGAACTGGTCCGTGTCGTATCTGGCGCGTGCCGGGATGAAAAGGGCAACCACGATGCCTGCGATCGTGGCGTGAAGCCCTGAGCCCAGGATGGCGAGCCACAAGCCCACCCCCAAAAGCGCGTAAAGCGGCGCCCACCGGATCCACAGCAGATTTGCCACCGCCAGACCTGCCACAATGAGGAGTGATATCAACAGCAGGTGGACGACGATCTCCTGGGTGTAGAAGAGGGCGATGACAAAGACGGCCCCCAGGTCGTCTGCGATGGCAAAGGCAGACAGAAAGACCCTGAGTCCCAGCGGTAGTCTTTTGCCGAACACTGCGATGGCGCCAAGGGAGAAAGCGATATCCGTAGCCATGGGGACACCCCAGCCTCTGGACGCCTCCGTTCGTGCGTTGAAGGCCATGTAAATGGCGGCAGGAATCAGCATGCCGCCCAGGGCGGCGACGGCCGGCAGGAGGGCCTTTTTTGGTGAGGCCAACTCACCCACAAGGATTTCACGTTTGATTTCAAGACCAACGGTGAAAAAGAAGATGGCCATGAGCCCATCGTTCATCCAGTGAAGCAACGACCGGGTGAGTTGGACGTTGCCCAGTGAGATGGTCAGCTCATTATGCCAGAGATGGAAGTAACCATCGCCGAAGCGGGAGTTGGCCCAGACGAGGGCCGCGAGCGTTGCAAGAAGGAGGAGCAGACTGCTGGAAGCGGTCCTCCTGAAAAAGGCCTGAGTGGATTGGAAGATCTGGTCAGCCGAACGGACCCTGTTCGGAATTGTTGATTCCATCGCTCATGCCACGGGGAAATGTGGTCTTAGTGCCGACTCTAGCGGCCGAATCGCCGTCGTATGGCGTCCCGTTCCTGGGGTGAGAGGTTTTCCCAGTGTTTGAGGTCTTTCTGGATCCGGTCCCGCTCCTCAGGGGGAAGCTCTTGCCACTGCTGGTATCGACGCTTGTAGAGGTCTCGCTCTTGCGGGGAGAGGTCTCGATAGCGGTTCATCCTCTGACGCATCATCTCTTTCTGCTCAGGGGGCAGGGACTGCCACTCCCGGTACTGCCGGTCCATGGACCTGTTTTCGTCCCCCCACCTTCCTCCTCTTTCGCTCAGAAGCCGCCATCCGCCATGGAGGGACCTCCTGTCATTTATGCCTCCTGAGCGGATGGCGGCGGGGGCATGCCTTGTTTCCGAAGGGATGGACGCCATTGATTCACCGGACACAAATACCACCCCCCCCAGCAGTGCCACGGACGCAGCACGGCAAAACCGCCCAAACGGACTAGGCATGAATACCTCCGCCCTTCGATTTCAGCGTTCCCTGAGTGTCGGGATCAAACATTGGGGAATCCTTACGAGTGTTGTTGGGCTGATCGATGGTCTGCACCAGCGTCCGGATCGTCTCCATGTCTTTCAGCATATCCAAGTTTTTGATAACATCCAGATCTTGTCTTGGCAAGGCCATCTCCGCTCTCTGTTCGTCCGCCTGGCCGGATTGGAAAAAGCGGTCCCCTGCGCGGTACCAAAGAACGGCGCCGAAAACCAGGAGGAGGCAGAGCGCGGCCAGGGCGGGAATCCTTCTCACAAACGTTGCCCGCGGCGGCTGCTTCAACCCCGCCTGGATCTCTTCATTTCTGAGCGTCCAGCTGATCCCCTGTGCAAACCGGTTAACCTCCGTCTCCGGGAGTTCCGGCGGATTTGCGCTGTTCCTCATTTCTTCGAGGAGCCTCATAAACCGTGTTCGCTCGGAGCGACATGCCCCGCATCCATCGAGGTGGTTTTTCCAATGATTGCGGATCTCCGGGTCCGGTTCCCCCATGACATCCAGCATCAGGCTTTCATGGTAATCTTTGCATGCCATCATGTGAGGCCTCCGTGTTCACCTCTCGACCCACTCGCCCAGCCGCCGTCGAAGGGCCTGGGTCGCCCGAAATAGGTGTGATTTTACCGTGCCTTCAGCCAAACCGGTCACCTCAGCGATCTCCGCGATGCTCATTTCCTGGAAGGCCTTAAGCTGGAAGATCACCCGCTGCTTGTCCGAGAGGGCCTCCAGGGCCTTTGCCACGTCCTTCCCGAGCTCCCGCCCCCTCAAGATTGACGTGGGATCCGCTTCTTGAGATAAATCCGGGTGATTTTCGAGTGGTGCAGGGTCATCCCCGTCCCGTTTATTGGAGAACCGCCACGGCATCAGTATCTTTTGCCACCTTCTTTTTCTCCGGCCCTCGTAAAGACAAGTGTTAACCACGATGCGATAGAGCCAGGTGGAAAAAGAAGATCGGCCCTCAAACTGTCTGATCCTCCTAAATACCTTGAGAAAAGCCTCCTGCGCTGCATCCTGCGCGTCATCCAGTTGAAACCCACAGAACTGGTAGGCCGTGGTGAATACCATTTTTTGGTAACGTCGCACCAGCGCCTCTACTGCTTCCCGGTCTCCCTCCTGGGCCCTTAGGATGAGGGCTTTTTCTTCAGCGGCCTTGGGAGGATCCTCTAAAGGGTTGGCCAACGGGCGATCGATTGGGCCTGCGCGAATTCCGGGCCTGTTTGGTTTTTCGTTCGTCAAAACGCTGTCCGTTCATCAAATCCAGCAACCAAGCGTATAAAGCCCGGCATCTGACCATTATCTTCGCGTCGGCGCCGTTGAGGCCGACCGCGTCGTAACCGTGGGTGTTGTTCACCAGCGGCCGCGACCGCCGAAAACCACTCCCCACCCGGGCAGGAAAAACGTCCCGCCGAAGAAAGGTCCCCCCTGCCACCCATAAGGATAGCCATGATAGTGCCTGAACGACGGCCCATAGTTAAAATGCCCTCCGGGGTATCTCCGGCCGTCATAATAATTTCGACCGTCATGTTTGTGCCAGCGGTAATCGTTGGCGTCCCCGTAATACCTGTAATTGGGAGAGACCCGGCGCCCGTAGTTGCTGCGGGCGTGACCCCCGTAACCATCGGCCAGGGCAGCGGTGCTTCCACCCACGAACAGTAACGCGGCAAAAATGAGAGGCAAGAAGATTTTCCAGTTCATGGCGCACCTCCCGTCAAAGGCTTTTTAACCGGTTAGATGCCCATTGGGTAGGAATGGTTTACACCTTTCTCCACGGTCTCTCCTTCCCGAACTGTTCGTCACACCACCTGGCCGCCGCGTTCATTTCATCTTCGAGCCGCTGTCGGTAGATATCGAGGTCTGCCCTAGCGGTTGATCTCGGCACGTAAATGGGTCTGCCGAAGTGGATGGCGATATGCGCAAAGGGTTTTGGGATCAGGTAGCGGTCCCAGGAGTTGAGCACCCAGCATCGATCCGCGCCCCACATGAGCGGCAAGATCGGAACACCGGCCCTGGCGGCCATCAGCAAAGGTCCCTCCTTGGCGGTCCTCGCCGGACCCCTCGGTCCGTCGGCCAGAATGCCGACCGGCTGGCCATCCCTCAATTTGCCTGGACACCTGCAAGAGGGCGCGGGCCCCTCCCCTTGAGGAGGAGCCACGGATCGTCCTGAAGCCGAGCCATTTGGCGATTGCAGCACCATAGGTTCCATCTCTGCTCTGACTCACAAGGATCCACAAACGGCGGGGCCTCATGAACCCTGAAAGGTACATCATCCGCTGATGCCATGTGGTGTATAGGGCCGCGGTTGAGCCGGCCCGCGCTTCCCTTTCCCATTCAAGCCCTTCGATCCTGACCACCCTGCATGAGGCCGTCAGCAGCCTGATCAAACACGCAAGCAAGGGCGGCAGCACTGACCAGGAGCACACGGTCGTACCAGCGAAGGGATAATTTGGCGTCTTTGGATTTCATGATCACTTCAGGTTGTGGTATGTATATACGAAAAATCGGCGCAAGTCACAAGGCACGACGCGCACGGTATCTTCGTATCTGATTTTTTAACCGCTTTTGGATCGGAGATGACCTCATGACGGAGAAGAAGCCATTTCTGAACACCCGGGAGGTGGCGGGACTTCTGGACATCAACGAGAAAATGGTCTACGCGCTCATCGCCGATAAGGGCCTCCCTGCATCGAAGGCCACGGGGAAGTGGCTCTTCCCCAGACACCTGGTGGAAGCCTGGGTGGAGAACCAGACCGTCAATTATCCCAAGACTGCTTCCCCGCTTCCCAAATATGAGGGGCTCCTGGTCCTGGCGGGGAGCAATGACATCCTGCTTGACAGGGTGGTTTCGCTCTTCAACCGGACCCATACCGACCACCTCGGCGTGTTCGGAAACCTGGGGAGCATGGGCGGCATCAAGGCCCTTCGCCGAAACCTCTGTCACATCTCATCCAGCCATCTCCTTCAGGATAACGACCGCGACTACAACTTCGGTTTTCTCGGAGACGAACTGGCGCAGGTCCCCGCCGTGGTCGGCCTGTGCCGAAGGGAGCAGGGATTGATGGTGGGGAGCGGGAACCCAAAATCCATCGGATCCGTGAAAGACCTGGCCGGACCTGACGTGACGGTGGTGAACCGGGCGGTGGGCACCGGGACGCGGCTTCTTTTCGAGAGAGTGCTTGTCGAGGCCGGGATCGATGGAACGAAACTCCGGGGGTACGAGCGGGAGGCCCAGCGGCACCTGGATGTGGGTCTCGAAGTCCTTTCCGGCCGGGCGGACGCAGGCCCGGGGATACGGGCTGTGGCCTCCATGCTGGGACTCGGCTTTATCTCCTGGCGGTGGGAGCGTTATGACCTGATCATCCTGAAGGAGCGGTTTTTCGACCAAGGGGTACAGCTGTTCCTGGGGTTGCTGCACGACCCCGCAGTGAAGGAGCTTGCGCGCGACCTGGATGGCTACGATCTGAGCGTCTGCGGGAAGATGATCTATCCGGGAGAATAGGAGGAAAGCTCATAGTTCATTGTCGATAGCTGATAGGTCATGGTATTCGCATTTCGTCCCGTCGTCCTCGTGCATCCACCATTCATTTAGTGGGTACGTTGTGCGGTATGTCAATTCAAGCCGGGTTTCACCCTGAACCGGATTGAGTGGACTTTTTGAGCGTTTCAATCTCCCTGGCAATGGCGGAGCGGACCGCCTCCGGACGAAGATCGGTCCAGCGCTTTCCATTGATGAATAGCGCAGGCGTACCGGCAACCCCCGCGTTGACCCCATCGGCCTTGTCAGAAGCCACCTTGTCGCGGTGCTCTCCAGAAGATAGACATCCTCGAAAACGGTCCATGTCAAGACCAAGGTGTTCAGCCAGGACCTCGAAGGTGCCCCCATTCATGGTCTCCTGGTTCTCGAAGAGCGAAGCCTCGTACTCCCAGTATTTTTTTTGGTCATGGGCGCACTGGGCCGCTTCGGCCGCCCTTTGCGCAAGGGGATGGCTTGTGAGGGGATAATTTCTGACGATCAGCTTTACCTGACCGCCGAGATCTTGGAGAATCGACCGCAGGGTCGTGTTAAACTGCTTGCAGGACGGGCATTGAAAGTCGGTGAATTCTACCACGGTCACCCGGGCCTGGGCACTTCCGGTCCAGGGGTTGTCGCTCGTGGCAACGTTGTAAACAATGGGCCTGGGTTCTTCCAGCATGATTTGGATGGGGACCTCTTTCTTGATCCGTTCGAGGTATTCACCCATGACTTCATAATATTTCCGGGTGTAAAGGCTTCGGTACGCGTCGGTTTTGCTGATTTTGGCTTTTCCAGGGGCCTGTTGGAGCCGCTCAAACTCCTTGTCGATCTCCTGTTGGGTGATCACAGGGATCTTGGACTTGATTTCCAGATTCCCCAACCCATCAAGAGAAAGCCCCCTTTTTCTTGCCTCCTTCTCCAGCACCTTCTGGTTGATGAGCCTTTCCAGAGACCGACTCTGAAGTCTGTAAATCTCCAGACGCAGTTCACTCAGTTGTGTTTCAATGGGGCCTTCCACTTCCGCTCGGGTAATCGGAAGGCCGTCCACAAAGGCCAGATCATCGGTAGGCTGAATACCCTGGGTCCCCTCTTCATCGCATGGAGGGACCGGGACCGCATTTTCCTCCGGCCAAGCCGGTCCGCCCGCAGAAAGAGCCAGGGTGAAGGCCAATAACAGCGCGCTGAGTCTCAACATGATCATCCCTTTCTCCGACGATTTAAACCTCTTCCTGACGTGCCTCTTTTCGGCCGCGGACGCGACTGGGGGGCAAATTGGGTGATTCACCTTGATTGGGGTCGGCCGCGGCCGAGATCGCACACATAATTACAGCTCGTCCATGAGCTTGCCCAGGGCGGCAAGATGGGCCTTTTCATCGTCGGCCAACCCTTGCAGGATCCCTCTGGATGTGTGGTCGTCCAACTTGCGGGCCTGGCGCATGTAGAGGTCCAGGGCCTGGGCTTCGATGGTCATGGCCATGGCGACCACCTCCTGATTGGTCTGCATGGCCGGCCGGTTGAGCTTCACGAATTCCTCGGACGTGAGCCCGCCTTCCATCGTATCTGTCATGAGTTTCCCGTCGATGGCCTTCGCTCGCGCCTCCGTGCCGGCGTGGATGGCGTGAAGCGAGAGCAGCTTCGCCTTGTGCCTGACCTCGATGGCGGCCAATCGGCCGAAGAGCTCGGAAATGGCTGGACTTCCCGCGCTTCGGGCCATGTCATCATAGAAGGCCCGAAGTCCCTCCTCCAGGCCCAGCGCCATGAAAATGATCTCAACGGGCGTCTCTTTTCCCGTGAGAAGGGCCATGCCGGTCTCTGCCGGGCCTACGGCCGTGAGGCCTTGCCAGGCCTTGATGCCTCCCTTGAGATTGTAGACCTTTTCAAACCCCCGGCCTGAAAGGATCTGGGCAGCCACCCGGCTGCGGCCGCCGACCGCTCAGTAGACAATGGTCGGCTTTTCGGGATCCAGTTCGTGAATACGATCCGTCAGTTCGGGCAGCGGGATCAGGAGGCTCCCCGGGATGTGCGATTCCTCGTATTCTCCGGGCTGACGAACGTCGAGCAGGGTGTAGCTTCCCTCGGGCTGTTCCACAATGAATGCCCTGAGATCAGAGGCTTCCAGATTTTCCGTGGGTGTGAAAAGTTGCTTCCATTTCATGCCCGCTCTCCCTTCTCAAGGGTTCTGCGATCGGCAACCTTATGGACGGTCAGTCCTCAAAATAAGGGCATCCGACTGCAGGCAGGTCCACGCCAGCCCCCAGTCGGATGCAAAAGATGTTAGACAAAAGAAGTGCGGAGATAGACGGGGGAACATGGAATCCTCAATTCGGCATTCCGCATTCCCCATTCCTTTATGCGGCTTCCATCTCCCGCCGGCTTGCCATATCCACAAGGACCCGGTCTCTGGCCTTGTCGATGCCGAGGGCCTTGCGCTTGGAATCGATGTGATCGATCATCAGCTTGGCCATCTCGTAGGGATCCTTAGCGAATCCCCATTTTCCAAATCCCATTTTTTCCAGGCCGTCGAAAAGGAGGTTATAGAATTTGGTCCCATCAACGATGGGGAAGGTTACCCCGAAGGCGGTAAAAACCCCGGATGCCACAAAATAATGACCAATGGAGATGGCCTTTTCGCTCATCCATTCAGGCGCCGCCCCGGCCACGGGCAGGTCCGCAATGCTATCGCCCAGGCCGCCGACCCTGACCATTTCGGCGCAGGCAATGAGGATCCGGCTGTTGTCCACGCAGGAGCCTAGACCCAGTACCGGCGGCATCCCAACGGTCTCGCAGACTTCCCTCAGGCCCGGGCCTGCCAGGTGCGCGGCTTCAGGGGTGTAGAGGCCCGCCTTGGCAAGCGCGATCTGAGAGCAGCCCGTCTGAACGACCAAAATGTCGTTGCGGATAAGTTCTTTGACGAGCTCCACGTGGACCCAATCCTGCTTCACCCTTGGATTGGTACAGCCCACTACGCCTGCCACGCCGCGGATGCGGCCGTTGATGATGTTGTCGTTGAGCGGGGTGTAGGAGGCCCTGAAGGTGCCGCCCAACATGTAGTTCACATATTCATGGGAGAACCCGTGGATCCCCATGTTCCGGATGTTGGGAATCTCGATGGGGAGGGTCCGATTCTTGAAGCGGACGATGGCCCTTTCAACGATGGCGTCCGTACATTCCCTTCCGTTGTGCTCATGAAACTCGATGTGCTCCACGCCTTCAATGTGGCAGCGCGGGTTGGTGGTGAAAAGCTTGGTTCCGTAACAGTCCGCCACTTTGGCGAGGCCCTGCTTGATGCACTGGACGTCCACCCCCATGGCATCCACCGCGCCCGTGACGAGGATCGTCTCTGTGGACATGAAGTTCCCGGCATGGGGAATGCCGTGGCGGGAGAGCATCTCCGCGCCGGAACAGCACATGCCGACAAGGTTGATGCCCTTGGCCCCCGCGTCCTTGGCGGCCTGGATCAGGCCAGGGTCATTGACGGAATCAAGCATGGACTCGAAGAGGTTGGGCTCATGGCCGTGGATGATGACGTTGACCTGGTCTGCCTTCAGACAGCCCATGTTGACTTCCGCCCTGACAGGGGTCGGCGTGCCGAAGAGGATGTCGGAGATCTCGGTGGCAACCATGGAGCCGCCCCAACCATCCGACAGGGCCGTCCGGCTGCACTGGTGGGTGATGTTCTCGTAGTGCTGGTCCACACCCATGTGGGTGCGGTGCATCAGCTCCATGATCTCGCGCATGGCCCCTCGTGGGACGGTCTTGTATTTGCGCCACACATCCAGGGTCTTCTGGGGAACCCGCTTGGCAAAGGGGATCTCGCCGTCCACCTGGGTGTAAGTGCGCTCGAGCTCCGTGTAGAGGTCCTTTGCGATGTCAAGCACTTCCCTGCCTTCGGTCTCGATCCCGATGGACTTGGCCACGGACTCGAGCTTCATGGTGTCCTTGATCCGATAGTCCGTTATCTTTCCGTTGACCACGTCCCGGAAAAGATCGAGCATGGACATGCCGTGGTCGGTATGGGCAGCGGCCCCGCTTGCAACCATACGTGCGAAGTTCCTGGCTTCAATTGTGTCGATGGTTGCACCGCAGACACCCACCTTGCTGTAGGGGTCCTTCGCGTTGAGACGGCAGGGCCCCATGGAGCAGTGCTTGCAACAGGCAGATTCGGCACCGATGGGGCAGGGCTTCATGCCCGCCGCCCGGTGAAAGGCGGTTTCCACGCCGTCCGCTTCCGCCTTTCGGAGCATCTGCGCCGTGGCGTCACAGATCGTGACGTCTTTAATGTTCAACTTGATCGGCTCTGCGGCCTTGGTCTTCTCTTTTTCAATTTTTTCCATCCGTTGATCCTCCTTCGTGGATTACGCTTCTCTATTGTCTAAAATTGTTGATTCATAATCGCCAGGCTATTTGGCCTTGCGAAGACTATCTCAATCCGCCTTTCACCTTGTCATCGGGGCCCGGGTGTCGCGGCCTGGCCCTCAAGGGAACACTTGCTGAAATCGATCGGCCTGCCGCAACCCGCACAGGTGTGGGAACGGTTAAATTCGTCCGAAAAGATCTCCTTTTCCTTGCCGCATTCCGGGCATTTGCAGACAAAGGACTTAAGGTTTTTCAGCTCCTGGTACCCTGGGCAGTGCATGGGTGTGCTCATATATTTTCCTCCTTCTAAATAAATGTGAAATCGATCCGCTAAGAACCGCTCAACTTCTTGCCGATCTGGCGGCCGTAGTCCTGTGCCATTTGTATGCCGCCGCCAAGCGATGCGGATTTGAGCCTCAGGGCCTCTCTCACCATGTCCATCTTGAAGATGTTCTTCATGGTGTCATAAATACGGTCCGGGGCTTCTCCGCTCCAGCCAAATGCACCGAATGAGGCTCCCACCTTGCCGTTCAATCCGGCCTGTTCGGCCAGGAAAAGCATGGTCTTCATGGCCTGCATCATCTCGCCGTGATAAGTGGCAGAGCCGAAGACATAACCGTCGTAACCGCCCAGGTCTGTTTCCTTCTTGATCTGGGAAACGTTGACCACCGTCGCCTCCGAGCCCGTAAAGCGGATCCCTTCAGCAATGAGCTCGGCGATCTGTTTGGTTTCTCCGGTCCGCGTGCAAAAAACAACCAGTGCCTTTGCCATGGATTCCCTCCTGATCGAGTGACCTACCTGACCGCCATCCGATCCGGCATGATCATTTTTCCTCCACGTGCTCCACCTTTCCCTTGTGCTTTGTGCCGCAGGCAGGGCAGGTGATCTCTATTTCTTCTTCCTTTCCAATGAATTTTTCCCGCAGCTTTTCGGGGCCCAAGAAAGTCACATCCCCACAGGCACACTGCGGACACTCAGCCTTGACCCTGTATTTAAGCTTGGACATGTGAATCCACCTCCCACTCTGTTAGGCAAGTCTTTTGTCAGCGCCGGTTTTTCCGCAGTCCGGGATGTAGCAGGAGACATCCACAAACTCGCACTTCTCTTTACAGCCCGGGCAATGTTCGGGCGGTGTATCCGCCTTGATGAGGTAACCGCATTTCTGACATTTCCATTCTCCCATCTCTCATCACTCCTTTCTGATCGTAATTCAAGGCATCTTGTACCTTTTGGCTGATCATGGCGATTGCCCGCTGCGGATGAAGCATCCCTTGTTATTTCAGATCCTTCACAGCGTCAAGCACCGCGTCGTAATCAGGTTCCTGGCTCAACTCCTTCACCAACTGTGAATAGCGAAGGATTCCCTTGGCATCCACCACAAACACTGCTCTCGCGAGCAGACGAAGCTCTTTGATCAAGACCCCGTAAGCCCTCCCAAAGGCTGCGTCCCTGTGGTCCGACACGGTCATCACTCTCTCAACGCCCGCTGCGCCGCACCACCGTTTTTGTGCGAAAGGCAGGTCCATGCTGATCGTCAATACCTGGACCCCAGCGCCCAGGCTGCCGGCTTCCTGGTTGAAACGCCTGGTTTCCACGTCGCAGACCGGCGTGTCAAGAGAAGGGACCGACGAGATGACGCAGGTCTTGCCCTTGAACGACGAGAGCCGAACGGGAGTGAGGCTGTTGTCCAGTGCCTCGAAGTCAGGGGCCGGATCGCCCACCTTCGGCGCTTTTCCGAGAAGGGTCAGGGGGTTTCCTTTCATGGTGATCTGATCGGTGCGCTCTTCCATATTTATCTCTCCTTCCGCATGCGGTTCTCCGTGAGACGTTTCACTCATTGATCCGTTTCAGGCCCTGGGTCCTCAACAGGGAACGGCTTCCCGGCTTCCCTGCATGCCGCACATACGCCGATGAATTCCAGCTTGTGTCCAAAGATTCCGAACTTAGTGAGATTGCCGAGTGCATTTTCCATGTTTGCGAGCGAGTCGTGCAGCGGCTCTACGGGCGCATCCTCGATTCGACCGCAATGGATGCAGGTGATGTGGTAGTGCTCCTGGGTCGTCCGTTCGAACCGCATCTGGGTCTGGTTCGGCTCCAGTTTGCGGATGTGACCGGAAGCAGCCAGGATATCCAGGTTTCGATAAACGGTGCCCATGGAAATCCTGGATAGGCGTTTCTTGACTTTCTCGTAAATCTGGTCGGCTGTGGGGTGGGAGCCCAATTTCCTCACCTCTTCCAGAATAACCCTTCGCTGAGAGGTCATGCGATGTTTCTTCTCTGGATCCAAACGCGCCCACTGTTTTCAGATGTTATTAGGAATGATTCCTAATACTAGAAGAAGAGGCGAGGTATGTCAACTTTTTTTGAAGTGCGGCATGGAACGGAGGGACGGGGATTCGAAGAACGGCTTTGTGGGGTGTTCGAAAAACGGCGTTTCGGAGTATTGGGGACACGCACCTGCCTGCCCCGGATCTGGGACTATGGAATGGAGACCGGTTCCGAGAACTTCTTTTCTCGGAAATGGACCTTTGCTCGCTGGCACCTCGGGCAGGTGCACTCATCGGGGAGGCGGTCGAACGGGGTCCCGGGGTCCCAGCCGGCCTCACGGTCACCCTTTTCCGGTTCGTACCTGTAACCGCAAGGACACTGAAACAAATGGACCTTTTTCCACCCGGTCGCGCCCATCTCAAATTCCTCCCGAGGCCTCGGTGATACGCCGTCAGGTATGACCTATCAGCTATGAGCTATCACATTCTTCATCCTATCTCCCATCGACCGCCACTGACCCTGGGCCTCCGAGCGGCCGGAACATCTTCTTTCCGGCCCCGCAAACCGGGCACTTCCAGTCATCCGGAAGGTCCTCAAAACCGGTGCCCTTGGGGATCTTACGCTTTCGATCCCCCCTGTCCGGGTCGTAGATATAGCCGCAATTAACGGTCTGGCATTGCCACATCTCTTCGGGCCTGGCCATGAGTGGTCCTCCTGGAGGATCTCGAGCTTTCAGTCCCGCCGATGATGGCGGGACGGGCACTGTCTAATCCACCCGGCAGAATATTTTTTTGGCCGCGCCGCAAACGGGACACTTCTCGGGCGGCTCTTTTTCACAGGTGTAGCCGCAAATATAGCAGACCCAGTAGGTGACGTCTTCCTCTTTTCCCTTTCCAAGGCTGTCCAGGGCCTTCTGGTAGAGGCCGGCGTGGACCTTTTCGACCGCATTGGCATAGCTGAAGGAGCGCTCGGCGTTCTTGTTTCCTTCTGCCTTCGCAACCTCGATCATTTCCGGGTACATTTTCTTGAACTCGTGGGTCTCCCCTGCAATGGCCTCTTTCAAGTTTTCAGCCGTGCTCTTGATCCCGCCCAAAACACCCAGATGGGCGTGGGCATGGACTGTCTCCGCCTCGGCGGCCGCACGAAAAAGCTTTGCCACCTTTTTGTAGCCCTCCTTCTCTGCCTGCTTCGCAAACGCAAGGTACTTCCGGTTTGCCTGCGATTCTCCCGCAAAAGCCGCCAAAAGATTCTGTTCCGACTTACTCATTTTTTCCTCCTTAACGTGACGTTAGTTCCTTAGCAGTGACATTGCGCGCAAAACGGTCACGATTTCAGGTTTCAGTGTTCAGGCCTGAAACCTGACACCTGAAACCTGTCTGGTTCCGGCTTGCCCGGGTTGGGTTAATCATGAATTAAAGCCAAAAAACTACCATCTGAGTATTGTTCAGGATTCCTGTGGTTTCCACCAGCCTTTTCTGATGTGAGCCTCTTTTTCGGCCTCTGCCAGTTTCCTGATCTTGAACGCATAATCTCGGAGCACGCCGTAAAGAACCCCGCAACCCGTATCCTCTCTCGCCTCATCGCCCTGATCGGCCACCTCGATCATCCGTTCTGCCAGTCTCAGGGTGTCCTCGATGTCTTTGTTGCAGAACCTCATGTTGCGCTATCGACCCCTCCTGCCTGTATCCGGAATACAAGGCCCGTGCCGAACGGAGATGTGTCGATGAAATCCAATAAAACCAAGCCATTATGCCAGAAAGCGGGACTGACTTGAGTGGCGTGGAAGGGGAAACCCGAGACAGTTCTGAGACAGCGGTGGTCAATGGAGTGTTGGGGAACCCGGTGGGACCGCAGATGGGCATAGAGCAAAGCGCTTTACAAAAGGGGTATATTAGGCCCTTTCTCCACTGCTCCAACACGCCAGTCCTCTTGTGCTCAACTCCCCGATTTCCGTCTCAGAAAGCCTGCGAGACGCAAGTGTATCACGAGACACTCTCGATATCATTGAGGAACCGGTAAAGAGTGGCCCTCCCTACGCTGAGGAGGCGGGCCGCCTTGGCCTTGTTCCCACCGGTCCGGCCCAGGGCCGAGCGCACGGCTTCTTCGTCCAGTTTTCTGGATGGTCCCCGGCAGGTTTTCTTGTCGTGCCGCTCCCTGAGTTCGAGGGGAAGGTCGGCGACTTTGATGATCGACCCCCTGGCGTGGACCAGCGAGAACCGAATCGCGCTTTGAAGCTCTCGGACGTTTCCGGGCCAGGGATAGTCCAGCATAACACTGAGGGCTTCCGAGGATAGGTCCCTGTATTTCTGACCCTCGTCCACGGCCTTTGTCAAAAAGTGGCGAGCAAGAAGGGGAATGTCGTTTTTTCTTTCCCGAAGCGGGGGTAATCGAAGGGGGACCACATTAATCCGGTAATAAAGGTCTTCCCTGAAGATTTTTTGTTCCACCGCCTGTTTGAGGTCCCTGTTTGTGGCGCTGATGAGGCGGACGTTCACCGAGACGGTCTTTTCACCACCGAGACGCTCAAACGTGCCCTCCTGGAGGACCCGCAATAATTTGACTTGCACCGATTTTGGAAGGTCGGCCACTTCATCCAGAAAAATGGTCCCTCCATCCGCCAATTCGAACCTCCCCTTCTTGTCGCGAAGGGCACCGGTAAAGGCCCCGCGAACATGGCCAAAAAGCTCGCTTTCTAGCACGCCTTCGGGGAGCGCGCCGCAATTGATGGGCACGAAGGGCTTGCTCCGCCTCTGACCTTCGTTGTGGATGGCCGCTGCGACAAGTTCTTTTCCCGTTCCGGTCTCCCCCATGATGTGGATCGGATAATCAGTGGCCGCAAGATCCCGGATCTGTTTGAAGATCTGAAGCATCTTGTGATCCTTCCCGATAATGCCGGAAAAACCGGTCAAGCGTCCCAGCTCAATCTGCAGGTCCAGCAGGTCCGTCACATCGTGGATGGCGGCTATGACGCCGGCGAACGTCCCGGATTTGGCTTTCATGCCGGTCACCCGCATCTCGATGCGGCGCATCTCGCCGCTCTTTGCCAGGATGTTCAGGGGGTAGCCCAGGTCTTGCCATTCATCCGGCGGACCGTTGCAAAAGGAACAGCGGTCCCCGCAAAAAGGGGCCCCGAAAACCGTATGGCAGTCCCGTCCCAGGACCTCTTCTCGCGGATAGCCCGTGATTCGCTCGGCGGCGCGGTTAAAAAACTGGATGCGACGCTTCGTGTCATGGGCTATGATACCTTCCGTGAGGTTGTCGAGGATCCGTTCCAGGTTTTCTTTGTCTGCCAGGATTTTTTCGAGGTCGAGGTCTTTCATAAACGCCGAATGGCTGGTGGTCCAGCGGAATGGTCAGCAGCCAAATTGAGATGCTGCCTTTTCATGGTCTTCAAAGGCCAGGTGCTGATGGCGCGGATCCGAAAAGGGTTTGATTTGAAGCGTGATGATAAACTATAGGGTAACGAACAACAACCATCAAGGTGAAAATCCTGCGATCTCACAATAGGAGCGCAGGGTCTTGATCAATACCCCCCTGAAAGAAACATGGGCATGTGACGGTTTGTTCTGTCAGGATTTGGAGAAAAGACCATATGGAATTTGAGACCATTCTTTACGAGTGTCCGGAGCCAGGGATCGGCGTCCTTTCTTTGAACAGGCCACGACGACTCAACATGGTCAATTACCGGATGATGGAGGAATTGGAGCAATTTTGGCGGGAACGAAGAGAGGATTCAGCAACGCACGTGGTCATCCTGATGGGGATGGGCGAAAAGGGATTCTGTGCCGGTCTGGATATGAAAGAGGCCATGACGTTAGTCGATGATATGGACACGGATCGGTTTTACCAATTCCAGGCCCGGCTCGGACGGTTGCTCCTGGCCATGAGGCAGGCGCCGCAGCCCATCCTCTGTGCGGTCCACGGGGCCGCTGTCGGGTTGGGCTTCAGTTTCGCCCTGGCTTCCGACGTGCGGATCATTACCCCCGACACTCGGTTTTCTGCTGCCTACATCAATATCGGCCTGGGGGGTGCGGATATGGGATGCAGCTATTTCTTGCCGAGGCTGATCGGAGGGGGCCGTGCGTACGAGTTCATGCTCACCGGGGATTTCATGAGGGCGGACGATGCCCTTTCTCTGGGATTGGTCAGTCGGGTAGTGGTACGCTCGCAACTCATGGGGACAGTCCTCGCAATGGCGAAGGTAATGAATGCCAAGAACCCCATGGGGCTTCGGTTGACCAAGGAGGCCATCAACACGAACCTTAATGCCGGCGGCTTGGAGCAGGCGCTCCAAGTAGAGGACCGAAACCAGTCGCTCCTTGTCGCGCGGGGGTGGCTCGGGAAATCGCCAAAGACGAGCAAATATTTCTAGCGTGAGACCCTGTCCTCAGGAAATACAGCACCACACGCTTTCGGCCTGAGGCATGGTGAGGCCCGAAAGGGACGCGTTGTCGACCAGCCCTGGGGTGCGGGCGGCAGGGAGTCTTAGCCCTTATCCAGGACTGATGGTTTCAATCGCCGTCGGATGAAGAGGTAGGCCACCAGAACGAGAATCAGGCCGATGATGAAAATCGGATGGTTTTCCGATATCATCCCATACACAACGGACGGGATGCCGAGGATACCAAAGACCACAATGATCCCCATTTCGGCGGGCGGTTTTATGACAGGAAGGCTCATACCTGATAGCTCATAGCGCATGGCTGATCGCAAGAAGCTGGTTGCTTGTCCATGGCGTGTTTGAATTTATAGCCGCAGAGCAGGTTCCAGTACAAGTGGTTCTTGCTTTTTGTCTCTCTGCACCTGTAACAGGTGTTCTTCCATGGGGTTGAAAGGAAAACGAATCGGGCTTGCGCTTGGCGGAGGCGGGGCGAGAGGTTTGTCTCACATTGGAGTCCTCAGGGTATTCGAGGCAGAGTCCGTCCCGATCCATATCCTGGTTGGAACGAGCATTGGTGCGCTTGTTGGCGCAGCCTACGCGGTCGGACACAGGACCTCAGAGATCGAGAGAATGGTTGAAGCGTTTCTTGAGAGCGATCTTTTTCTCAACTCGGCGTTGAGATCCATTAAAGAAGTGCAGGCGAGCAAAAATATGAGTCTAAGCCAGAGATTCCAGGCATTTTTCAAGAATCGTTATCTGCTCGCGCAGGCCATTTTCAGACCAGGCCTTCTGCACACAGACGACTTCCAGGCCATGATCGATTACTTTTTGCCTGATGTGGGCATCCAGGATACGCGGATCCCTTTCAGGGCCGTCGCAACCGATCTGGTGAGCGGCGAGCCGGTGGTCATCTCACGGGGACCGATCCGCCAGGCCGTCATGGCCAGCTGCGCGGTTCCAGGGGCGGTCCCCCCCCTGGAACACGAAGGCATGCTTCTATCCGACGGCGGCATCATCCATATGGTGCCGACGGACATCGCAAGGCAGGCGGGGGCCCAGTTTGTGGTGGCCGTAAGTGTCAACCATGGCATTCAGGTTGAGGAGGAGATCGGCTCGGCTGTGGACATTTACGTTCGGTCCGCCAATATCATGAGCTATCACCTGGAACAGAAAATGCTGAAGGGGGCGGACGTGGTCATCAGACCTCGCTCCGGACCCCTCCACTGGACCGACTTCGACCTGGCCAAGGAGCTCACCCGGGAAGGGGAAAGGGCTGCCCGCGAAAAATTGCCGGAGATCCGGAGGGCACTCTCTATCACACAAAGAATCGGGTTGTGGGTGTCCACTCTCAAACGATCTCGGGACCACTCCTGATCGTTTGAATCCCTTCGGGCCCATTCTCCCGGGGCTAGTCCGCCTGGGTTTGTCCGTGGAGGCGGGCCTGCCTCGCGGGCGTCCATTTGTCTCAGACAAATACCTTTTCGCGATAGTAGCGGAGCTCGGCGATGGATTCCTTGATGTCGCTGAGGGCGGTGTGGGTCTTTTGCTTTTGGAACGGAGGCAGGGCAGGGTACCAGCGACGCACCAGTTCTTTTACGGAGCTCACATCAATGTTTCGGTAATGGAAAAAGGCCTCGAGCTCGGGCATATGTTTTATGAGAAAGCGACGGTCCTGCCAAATGGAGTTCCCGCAAAGGGGAGACTGGCCTTTTCGGGAATGGAGGGACAAAAAACCCAGCGTGAATCGCTCCGCCGCCTGGTGATCGTAGGGCGAACTCTGAGCCCGGCTCAACAGTCCCGAGCGATGGTGGTGCTCCCGGCTCCATTCATCCATGGAGGCGAGTGCGTCGGCTTTGGGATGAATCGTCATGCAGGGACCCTCTGAAATGATGTTGAGTGATTCGTCGGTCAACAGGGAGGCCATTTCCAGAATCACATGCCTTTCGGGGTCAAGGCCGGTCATCTCGAGATCGATCCAGATCAACGGTTCTTGCATGAAGTCGTCCCTTCAGATGCGTGACAGCCATCAAAGCAACTCGTTGAACTATCCCCGGTGTCAAGTGTGCCCGATCGGCAGATTGAGGTGGAGAGGGTCCCATGGAGGACCAGTGCCCACCGGAAGGACCCAAGTCCTTCAACTGCGTGTTTATCCCCCGAGCGTAAGTGTGAGGGGGATGATGTGGAGCGCTCTTGAAACCGCCTGTGTGCTATGCAAGGTCCAGTCGACACATTTCGCCCTGCCATTGAGGAGGGTCTCTACCTCACGGACAACCCCCTTAAGGTTGATGACGGGATGTCGCGAGAAGACTTGCGGCAAGCCGTAGGTGACATTGCAGGCGAGACACTTGCCAGGCCTTTCCTTGAGCTGCAGCTCAAAGTGGAGCTTCCGCTTTCCGGGGTCGTGTCCCCTGAAGGCCAGATGGATGTCATAGGCCCCTTCTGAAGCGTCCCCCAGGAGTGCCTCAAAGAACCGGTCCGCCCGATCGCTGGGGAAGAGAAGCGATAAGACTTCTGGACTAAAAATTCGACTGTAGATTTCTTCTCTCACGCCCTTTGGTCCTTTTCAAGGCATGGCTTAACGGAGTGCTGGAGTGATGGGATCCTCTTTAAACCATCTCTCCGTTACTCCATTCCCGAACGAAGATAATGAAGGTCCGTTGAAAATCAACCGAATTCACTCATTTTATTGGCGCGCGAAGGGCGTCGTCGAGGATCCGGTGCACCTCTCCCTCTGGAAGGATCTTTTCCCTTATGGCCACTTCCCTAATGGTCCCTCCCGTTTCAGAAGCCCTTTTTGCCACCAAGGCGGCCCTGTCATAGCCGATGACAGGGACCAGCGCAGTGGCCAATGCCAGGCTTTGCTCCAGGTAGGACCGGCACCTTTCCTCGTTCGCTTCGATCCCCAGGATGCACTTATCACAGAAGAGGGACGCACTTTTGGCCAGCAGGGAGATGGACTGGAGCAGGTTGTGGGCAATGACGGGGAGCATCACGTTCAGCTCAAAATTGCCAGCCTGTCCAGCCAGGGTGATGGCCGCGTCATTGCCGATGACCTGTGCAGCCACCTGCAGGACCACCTCGGGCATCACCGGATTGACCTTGCCAGGCATGATGGAGGAGCCGGGCTGGAGAGACGGGATGCGGATTTCGCCGATCCCGCACCGCGGCCCCGACGCAAGCCAACGGACGTCGTTTGCGATCTTGGTGAGGCTCACGGCTATGGTCTTGAGGGCCCCGCTTGCCTCCACGGCCGCATCCCTTGCGGCCTGTGCCTCAAAGTGGTTTGCGGCCTCCACAAAGGGGATCGCGGTCTCACTGGAGAGGGCTGAAATCACCATGGACGCGAGGCGAGGGTGGGTGTTCATACCGGTTCCCACCGCGGTGCCGCCAAGGGCAAGCTCCGCGAGGCGGGGCTCCACGGATTGGATGCGTCCGATGGCAAGGGCCACCTGCCTTGCATAGCCGCTGAACTCCTGTCCCAGGTCCATGGGCACCGCATCCTGGAGGTGGGTCCTGGCGATTTTCCTGATCCCCATGAATGCCGTGGCCTTGTCCTGCAGCGCTTGACGGAGGGCTTGCAGGGAAGGGATCAACTCGTTGCGGATCCCGCAGAGGGCGGCGATGTGGATGGTTGAGGGAATCACATCGTTGCTGGATTGACCGAGATTGACGTGGTCGTTGGGGTGAACGGGCGATTTGCCGCCCCGCCGGCCCGTGAGGAGCTCGTTTGCGCGGCCCGCGATCACTTCGTTGGTGTTCATGTTGGTCGAAGTGCCAGACCCCGTTTGAAACACATCCACCACAAACTGATCGTCCCACCTGCCATCGACGACCTCTGTCGCCGCAGTGAGAATGGCCTCGGCCACTTGGGGCTCCATAAGACCCAACTCTAGATTGACCCGGGCCGCGTGCTTTTTGATCAATCCAAGCGAGCGGATGAATGACCGGGGAAAGCGCAGACCACTCACGGGGAAGTTTTCCACGGCCCTCTGGGTCTGGGCACCATAGCAGGCGTCCTCCGGGACGCGTACCACCCCCATGCTGTCCTTTTCTTCACGGTAGGTCATGAGTCTCCGTCATCCGATCACTGATTACTGTCCACTGATCTCTCCGCCTTTACTGATCACTGGTCACTGCTTACTTATCACTATCTTCGTTTCCCCCGTCATCCCCTCGCCTCGATTCCCTCGTAGGTGCAACCGATCAGCCCGCAGTACTGGCCCACATACTCGGCCTGTGGTCTGTAAAGCGCAGGTTTGCCCTGAGCCTCGCCAAACTTCTCTTCAATGATGTGGGCGCACCACCCCGAGACCCGCGAGATGGCAAAGATGGGCGTCATGATGTCTCCCGGGATCTCCATCATGTGGTAGACGGGTGCACTGAAAAAGTCCACGTTTGGCTGAATCTCTTTCTTGCCCCTTCTGCCGAACTCAGCGAGCCCCGTCTGTTCGATTTGCATCGAGAGCTGGTGCAGTCTTTCGTTGCCCGTCTTTTTCCCAAGCCTTGTCCCCATCTCCTTCAGGAATTTGGCCCTTGGGTCCATGGTCTTGTAAACGGCATGACCCATGCCCATGATCCGGTCGCCCCGTTCGAGGGTCTTCTTGACCCATCCAGGGATATCCTTCTCGGATTTCAGCTCGAGAAGCATTCGCATGACCTGGGCATTGGCCCCACCGTGCAGGCTGCCCGAGAGGGCGCCGATGCCGGCGCAAACCCCCGCATACATGTGGGCGCGGGTTGAGACCACCTCCCGACACGCAAAGGTGGAGGCATTGAAGGTATGGTCAGCATGAAGGACCAGGCAGGTGTCCAAGTCTTTGGCCGTTTCCGAATCAGGTTTCCTGCCGTGCAGGAGCCACAGGAAGTTGGCGGCGTGAGGAAGGGATTCGTCGGACTGCAAGGGCCCTTCACCCTGCCGAACCCGGTGCCATGCCGCCACAACGATAGGCATCCGCGCGATCAATCGGATGGCCTTTTTCACGTTTGCCTCCCTGGATTCGTCCTCCAGGTCCGGATCAGCCATGGCCAGGATGGGCACGGCCGCCTGCAGCACGTCCATGGGCTTGGCCTCCTTTGGCCAGCGCTTCAAGCTGTCATAGACGAATCCCGGCAATTCCCTTGCGGCCTTCACGGAATGATCGAAAGATTCAAGCTGCTTCTTGTCGGGTAGGACACCTTCGAGCAGCAGATAGGCCACTTCCATGAAGGATGAACGCTCGGCCAACTCCTCGATGCGGTAGCCTCGGTAAATGAGAATCCCCTTTTCGCCGTCAATGAAGCTCACCTTTGTGTCGGCGACCGTCACGCCCCTGAGTCCGATGTTTTTCACATTAACGACTTCTGCCATGGTCACCTCCGCCAATTCTTTCTTTACAAGATTCAACGCGCCGCCTGCCAAGAGGTATTGACGCTGTCTCCTGGAGACCCCAAGGACGGTCATGATGTCGTGTCCGTCCACCTTCACGGGGATTTCCACGTCTCCCTTCTCGATCCGTTTTCTCACGTCGGGGAAGGTCACGCGAGCCCCCTGGTGAAAACGATCATAGTCATCAGGATTTTTGAGCGTGAGCGGGAGAATCCCGAAGTTGCACAGGTTGGCCTTGTGGATGCGGGCGAATCCCTTTACGATTTTGGCGCGGACGCCCAGGTATCTTGGGGCCAGGGCTGCATGCTCGCGGCTGGACCCCTGACCGTAATTCTCACCGCCAACGACCACCACCGCTCCCTTGTTCTTTGCCTTTTTGTGGAAGTCCGGGTCGATCTGATAATAGACGAATTCACTGATAGCCTCAATGTTTGAACGGAGTGGGAGGACCTTGCTGCCCGCAGGCATGATGGAATCCGTGGAGATATTGTCACCTACTTTGAGGATTACTTCGGCATCCAGCGCATCCGGGAGGGGCTCCATCATGGGCAACGGCCTGATGTTCGGCCCCCTCACAATCTCGGTTCGCCGCATCTCCGCGCGTTGGCGCCACGATCGACAGCAACATCCACCACGTATTTCTCGGGGTCTTGGACCCTGGGATAATCCATTTCCTTGCCGAGCTCTCTTGGGTCGGTGATGACCCCTTTCAAAGCGGCGGCAGCCGCCGTCTCGGGGGAACAGAGATAGACCTGGTCGTCCTTGGTCCCGGATCGGCCCGGGAAATTCCGGGGGAAGGTGCGAAGGCTCACCTGGCCTGTGCCCGGCGCCTGTCCCATGCCGATGCATCCGAGGCAGCCGGATTGGTGAATGCGGGCCCCAGCCCTGAGGAGCGCGAGCGCGCCTCCCTGGGCGGTCAAGTTCTCAATGACCTGGCGGCTCCCCGGGTTGATATGAAAGGAGGTGGTCGGATTTGCGTGGCGGCCTTCCATGATCTTGGCAACGATCATGAGGTCCCGGAACGAAGAGTTCACGCTGCTCCCTGTAATGGACTGATGGACCGGGGTCCCGGCCACCTCCTTCACAGGCACCACGTTGCCCGGTGAGGACGGGCAAGCGATGAGGGGCTCAAGGGTGGAGAGGTCGATCTCATCGTGCTCGTCGTAGTCCGCGCCATCATCGGAAGCGAGCGGTATCCACTGATGGCCCCGCCCCTGTGCCTCCAGGTAGGCGCGGGTCCTTTCATCCGATGGGAAGAGGGTAGAGGTTGCGCCCAGTTCGGCTCCCATGTTTCCGATGGTCTCCCGATCCGTCGCGGAAAGGGATCTTACGCCCGGGCCATAATACTCCACGATCTTGCCGACACAGCCCTTCACGTCGTAACGCCTCAACATTTCAAGGATTACGTCCTTGGCACTCACCCAGTCCGGAAGCGCGCCCGTGAGCCGTACGCCCAGGACCCTGGGGCAGGGAAAATAATAAGGCCTGCCTGCCATGGCCATGGCCACGTCGAGCCCGCCCGCCCCGATCCCCAGCATGGAGACGCCTGCCGCCCCCGGCGTGTGGCTGTCGGCCCCCAGGAGGGTCTTGCCCGGCACACCGAAGCGCTCCATGTGCACCTGGTGAGAGACCCCGTTTCCCGGCGGACTGAAGTAAATCCCGAACCTGGCGCAGGCAGTTTGGAGAAAGCGATGGTCGTCGGCGTTCTTATTGTCGGTCTGAAGGATGTTGTGGTCCACATACTGGACCGCGAGCTCGGCCCTCACGGCGTCGATGCCGAGGGCCTCGAATTCGAGCATGGCCAGGGTGCCGGTGGCATCCTGGAGCAGCGTGTGATCGATCCTGGTGCCGATTTCTTCACCGGGGACCAGCTTTCCTTCCATCAGATGGGCGTCAAGAATCTTGTGGGTCAGGTTCTTGGGCATGTTATGGGCTCCTTGCGCGGATTGCGTCCGAGAAGATTTCATACCATTATTAAGACAAAATAACCCCATGTCCACCCGGAAATCAAAGATCACTCGAACTGAGCGATTCTCTGGCGTCGTAGGCCCATTTCCTTTCGAAATCGGCCCATGGGGCGCCAATGAAGGGTTGACATCCCGGCCGGAATCGGAATCATGTGCTGAAGATTCCCAACGTATCCGCGGGTGGATCTTCGGTTTTTCCATATTGGTGATGGGGTCGAAAGGGAAAATGGCGACCCACAAAGGAGTAGGAATCGCTCAGTTTAGGCAAAGTCCATGATAAACGGTGAGGCGGTGAATGAAAGTCAATTGCGAACTGGAGGTTTTTCTCAATCCGAAGTCGGTAGCGGTCATTGGCGCCACGGAACGGCCGGGCTCATGGGGTTCGTTTATTATGCAAGGCTTGCTGTCCAAGGCGTATGGCGGAAAGATTTATCCGATCAACCAGCATGCGAAGCAGATTTATGGCATCCCGGCCTTCAGGAGCGTGAAAGAGATCCCTGAACCGATCGACCTGGCTGTCCTTACAATTCCGGAGGGCTCGATTGAAAAGACGATTGAAGCCTGCGGTGAAAAGCAGATAAGGGGGGTCACCATCATCACGGCCGGCTTTGGAGAGGCCTCCGGGAGGGGAATGGCCAGAGAGAAGGCCCTTGCCCAACTTGCCAGGGGTTATGGGATGCGGGTCCTCGGCCCGAATGTGAGCGGGACATTCAATCTGCATGCCGGGTTCAATGCCTCGGCCTCACCCTCCGAGCACCTGCTCTGCAATTCCTTGGCTGCTGTCTGCCAGGGGGGATACGCCTTTTATGACCTTCTCGCATCCGGGTTCTCAAGAGGCATGGGCGTTGGGAAATTCATCCACACCGGGAACGAGTCCGACCTCACGACCACGGATTTCCTGGAGCACTTCGGGGATGACCCTGACGTTCAGGCCATTGTCATGTACATTGAAGCGGTCCGGGACGGGAAACGCTTTTTCGAGGCTGCCCAAGCGGTGTCCGAGAAAAAGCCCATCGTGGTGTACAAGGCCGGCAGGACATCGGGCGCTGCGCGGGCAGCCAGGAGTCACACTGGGGCGCTTGCGGGCGAACAGGGGATCTATCAAGGCCTTTTCAAACAGGCCGGGATCATCTTGGCACCGACCATGGAGATCCTCCTTCCCCTTGGTCATGCGCTCATTGAGCGTCCGCCCATGAGGGGGAGAAGGATTGGGGTGGTCACCATGGGTGGGTCCTGGGGCGTGGCCCTTTGCGATGCCCTGGAAGAAGCGGGTCTGGTTGTCCCTGAGCTGAGCGAGCCGCTGCAGGGGTCGCTTAGGTCCCTTGGTATGCCGGACAGGGCTTCAACCAGGAATCCTGTGGATATCGGTGCCTCTGGCCTGTTCTTTTCGTCTGAGATCCTGCTGGGCCTCGGTCGTGTGATCCTGCGATCAGGAGAAGTGGACGGACTGATACTGCACGGCATGGCCCGGCCGGGCATGTTGGGCGGGAATGCGCCTGAAAGACTTAAGGTGTTTCATGAGATCAATAAAGGGGTGATGAAAGGATACAATGATCTGGAAAGGGAGACCGGTTTGCCTGTCCTGATCGGCAGCATTTTTACCCCCTGGGAAAGTCAGGCCGCCTATGACTTGAACCAGGATGTAATACGCATTTACAATAGGATCGACGAAACGGCGCAGTTGCTCTCTCTGATGTACGAATACTGGAGTGTCAAGAAGAGAGAACGGAAGCGGTGAAAATGGATACGACTGTCCCCTTGCAGGAATCAAGTAGTCAGTCATCCGTGTTGAGTAATCAGTAAATGCTTTTCACTGCTCACTCCCCCGGGGCGGACTGCTCACTCATTTTTCGTTTGGGGGCGTTTCACAGACATCGAACGAATCGAAGGGGCGCTATGGAATGGCTGTGTTATTCTGTCCAGAGGCGAGGGATGCCGAAATGAATGAAAGATTGGAGAACTGCTGGGAGTTTATGAGATGCGGAAGAGAGCCCGGGGGGGAGAATAGCGCGGAACGGGGAGTTTGTCCCGCTTCTGATGATCAGTCGTTTGATGGAATCAATTTGGGGAAAAACGCGGGCAGAATTTGTTGGGCGGTTGCTGGGACATTTTGCGGAGAGAAGACTCAGGGCACATTTGCCGAAAAGCGGGAATCATGCGTTCAATGTGATTTCTTTCAACGGGTCCAAACAGAGCGAGGGACCGATCATGCCCCAGAGAAGTTCTTGAGCTATCTTTCTGATCATGCAAAGAGATCCATCTTGGGTGAGTTGAAATTCAAGTTTGTCAAAGCGGGTGAGAGATTCATCACTCAGGGGGAGGTTCGGGATTGCGCCTACATCATTAATAGAGGTTCGGGGCTGGTTGTGGTGGAAAAGAACGGTGAACTGCACCCAGTCGGTCACAGAGGCAGGGGGGATATTGTGGGGGTGCTGCAGATCCTCACCGGGGAGCCACAGCATGCCCACGTTGAAGCCGAGACCGACATGGAGCTTTGGGTCCTGAAAAGGGAGCAATTTGAAGATATTTCCAGGAGAGACCCTGAATTCCTGGACTTTGTGACCGAGATCATTGCTGACCGGTTTGATTCCAAGAGACCCATGGCCGACAGGGTCATAGGCAAGTACGTCGCCACGGACATTATCGGGAGAGGCGGCTACAGCATTGTGTACAAAGGGATCCATAAGGGCCTGAACATGCCGGTTGCGATCAAAATGATGAGGCATAACTTGGTCATGAAGGAGGATTTTCTCACGAGTTTCCACAACGAAGCCAGAATCATTGCGGGCCTGGATCACAAGAACATCGTCAGGGTCTATGACATCGAGGAGCGTTATCGGACGGTTTTCATCATTATGGAGCTCCTGGAAGGGGAGTCCCTGAAAGAAATGATTCATCGGCTCGGAAAGATACCTCCTTTGCTGGCTGCCACCTTCCTGGCTCAGATCTGCTCGGGGCTTCATTACGCACATGAGCATGGGATTCTTCATCTGGATATCAATCCGACCAACGTGCTGGTGCAGCGCGGTGATCAGTTGAAGATCCTTGATTTCGGCGTAGCCTGCCATCAAGGTGCTGATGATCGGAGCCTCTTTGATGGCACCATCTTTTATATGGCCCCGGAGCAGATGGAATGCCAACCTGTTGATCAACGCACTGACATTTATTCTCTGGCCATCACCGCATATGAGCTTGTGACGGGACGAAGACCCTTTGCTGAGGATAACGTAAGAGGCCTCATCAATGAGCACCTGACGAAGGATGTACCGGATCCCAAGGACTTGGTTCCCAACCTGCCGGAAACGCTCAGACGGTTTATCCTGAAAGCAGGGCGCCGGGATTCGAGTCAGAGATACCAGAGTGCAGAGGAAGCCTCGGAAGCGCTGCGACCGTTAATAAAACACTCCGTCGCTGCGCAGGGAGGCATGGGATACCAAAACCAGAAGATGACCACGCTGTTTCTGGTGTATAAGGAGGAGCATCAGGTTGCGCTAAAAGGCCTGGTGGAACAATTCGCCGCAAAGGCGAAGGAACTGGGTATCGATCTTAAGGTTGGCGATCTGAAGGACATATAGCTCGTGTCCATCCATAAATTGGGAATTTCTGGGTGGAGCTCTGAGCCGGAATCCGGGATGTCAATGCTCAGGCCCGGTTGGCCGGTAAAACGTGTGAAGAGGGTCTTTTTCGATCACTGAAAGGTCTCGCGGACGGGTTGAAATGGGTTGAAGTGATGAAGGCTTTTGCGCTTACAGACATTGGGCGGGTGAGGGAGAGGAATGAGGACCGCTACGTCATCAGAAAGATGGCGAATGGTTCCTTCCTGTTGGCCGTGGCAGACGGGATGGGCGGCGAGGCGGCCGGAGACTATGCCGCCGAGATGATGAAGAGAGACTGACAAGCCTTGATTTTGAGGCCGACGACAGGGAAAACGTGCTTGCTCAAGCAGTCAAGGAAATTTCTCTTGCCATTCAAGATGAAGGCAAGAGGGATCCCCAACTGGAAGGGATGGGGACAACTGTAACGGGCGCGCTGGTGTGCAATGGCATGGCTCACTACGTGCACGTGGGGGACACCAGGATATACCTGCTGCGCGATAAAGAACTCGTGCAGGTGACGAGAGATCAGAATTGGGCGCAGTTTCTGGTTGATGAAGGTGAGATAACCATTGAGGAAGCCAAAACCCATGTGATGAGGAATGTCCTGGATCAATGTGTCGGTTGTAGAGAATGCGAACCGGAGATGGGCCGCTTCCCGGTTGAACGTGGCGACATCCTCATGCTGTCCACGGATGGCCTTCATGGGGAGGTCCCATACGGGACAATCGTCCGGATTCTGATTTCAGACCGAACCATTGAAGATAAGGCGCAAGCCCTGATCACGGCCGCACTAAGCACGGGAGGGAAAGACAATATAACCGTGGTGCTGGCGGAAATCGAAGAATGAGCCTCCCTGATCCAAGCCCTCCTGCAGCGGCAAGCCTCGGGGAATGGAACTGAAGCAACCCGGTTTTCGATGTGCCGGGTTTCGAAACGGGTGAGGTGACATCATGAGAAGGCTCGCGCGTTCCAATGAGCTTTATGATGGGGCAAAGAAGGTCGTTCCCGGTGGTTTTTCGGCTCATCAAAGTCCAGACCGGCTCGTGCAAGGGGAAGCCCCTGCTTTCTTAAAAGGGCTGAGGGGCGCCGGTTCTGGAATAGTGGAATCTCTTTGCGCGCGTCCCATGTTTTAAGGGAATCAACCTTTATCCGAAGCCCTCGTCCCGTAAAGGGAGGTTGTCCGGTTTCGCGTCTCGAGGAGACATTGCATGTTCGATCTTGATCAGGAAAAGAAGCGTTTCGGGGAAAAATGCACGGGGTGCGGTTTGTGCGTCACCGTCTGTCCGATCATTCCCCTTACGGATATCAAAGGCATCGACCCGGCGGAGGTCATGGTGTCCATCACGAATCTGTATCGTGGGGGAAGACCTAACGCTACAATCAGGACGCGGGTCTACTCCTGCATGGGGTGTTTGAACTGTAGGAAACATTGTCCTGAAGGCCTCAACCCCGCCCTGGGCTTGGCCCTGGCGGCGAGCATCCTGGTGGAAAGAGGGGAACCCGTTCCCAGAGCCCTCTCATTTCTGCTGCCTGAGACGAAATTCAATCTTATGAAGGCGGTGGAGGCCTTTCAGATAAGGCCGGATCAACGACCGTGGGTGACAAGTGTGGAGCGCCAAAGGCCTCCGGCGTGCAAGACGGTCCTTTTTACAGGCTGCACCGGTATCATGCAGCCTGACCTGGTTTCGACCGCGCTCGACATCATCCGCCGGTTTGATCCGACGGTGAGCGCCCTTGGCGGCGTCGACTACTGCTGCGGCGACGCCGCGCTTCGGGCGGGAAAGCCTCAAACGGCCAGGGACCTCTTTTTCAGGCTCGTGGAGGCATTGAGTGAATTCTCTCCTGAAGACGTGGTCTTTTTGTGTCCCACCTGCAAGCTCTATTTTGATCAGCACCGGCCAAGGACGAGTTGGACCGCGCATTTCGTCACGCGTTTTCTGGCAGATCACCTGAGCGAGCTGGGACCCCTTGAAGAAATGGATGTGACGGCGACGGTTCACGACGCATGCCATCTGGTCCGCAGCGAGAATCCCGATCTCGAATCCCCCCGAGACCTTCTCAAGGCGATTCCCGGCATCAAGATTGTGGAGATGACAGACAGCCGGGAAAACGGCCTGTGCTGTGGCGCAACAGCCATGGCGGCCATTGGCGCACCGGGGGTAAGGTTCCGGGCACGGAGGTTGAAACAGGCCGAGGAATCCGGCGCGGACGTCATGGCGCTTTATTGCCCCGCCTGCCTGTCCATCTTCGCTACGGAAAGGGCCAGACTTCCCTTCAGGATCGAATCCGTCATCACCCTGCTGGGAAAGTCCATGGGGATCGTTCACGAAGACCGGTTGTTACACTACATGGCCTTTGGGGACCCAGCGAGGGTCCTATCAGAGGCCAGGGAGTACTTACAGGCCTCCGAGCTTTCAGAGGAGATGCTGGTTGATTTCTGCTCGAAATACTTCAAGCGGGGATGAAGGAGATAATGTGATGAGTCGTCACCACTTCAGGCGGGTCACATTCACTTGAGAAAGGGAGAATCTTGGAGGTGGGGGGTGAAAACGACGCGTTTCCGAGGCGTTACCGAGAAATTTTCCCGGCATATGACCTCTGGGCTTTTTGGATCGATTCAACGACAAGCAAACGATGCCTACCATTTGCAGACACCCAAGCTGGGAAATCTGTCCCAGACGTGGTGGTGGGGATCGACTGACTTTAACAGAGGGCCTGAAACTCAACTCCCTTTGACATCCAAGATTGGTTTATATATATTTATTAGATCGTGGTCGAATTATTAACCGTTTTTATTAGATCTTATTTCACGGACAAAGATTATGAGCTCGCAAATCACTTTGATATCCACTACGCGAGATTTTTCGGGCATCGGGTCGAGAGTCTTGTCTGCTTGGTTGCGCAGCCTCGGGCATGACACCCGGCTGGTTTTTTTGCCATCGCCCGGCGGAGGCAGGGTGGCCTCGCCTCAAGCCGCTCACGCCCTGGCCGACCTGTGTAAGACCAGCGACTACGTCGGATTGAGCGTCTTTACGAGCGACTTCAATCTTTCAGTCCAGATCTCCCAGGCATTGCGTCAACAAACCAACGCCGGGATCATCTGGGGCGGGATCCACCCCACGGCACGGCCGATCGAGTGCTTGGAGCACGCGGATCTGGTCTGCGTTGGCGAAGGCGAGCTGGCCTTAAAGTCGTTGCTGGAAGGGAACCAATCGGAAGGGATTCCCGGCCTATGGAGTAAACGCAATGGCGACCTGAAGCAGACAGGCCCCGGCCAGATGATTGAAGAGATATCCACGCTTCCCCACCAGGATTTCAGCTTCGAGGGCCACTTCACCGTTGACCCGGACAGCGGAGAGGTGAACGATTTGTCTCGAGATTATTATCTGCGCCGTCCGGGCAAGAAACTCTATAAGGACCTGCGAGGGAACCGCCTCGAGTACTACCGAACGGTAAGCAGTCGCGGCTGCCCCATGTCCTGCACTTATTGCTCCAATGAGCTCTACCATCGGCTTTACACCAGACGCCATTACCGACTGCGGACCATCGAGGACCTTTTGGACGAATTGAAACGGGTAAAGGCAGAAAACGATTTTGTGAAACTTTTCTGCATCACCGAAGATAATTTCCTGGCACGCCCGCTGCATGAAATTCGCCGTTTCGCCGAACAGTATAGCCAGGAAATAGGCCTGCCGTTCTATACCGTCGGCCATCCCATTCATGCGACCCGCGAACGGCTCGATTTACTCTTGGAGGCAGGCCTCACTCGATTCTCCATGGGCATTCAGTCCGGCTCAGTCGCCACCCTCAAACGTTACCGCCGACCGGGCTTACCAAAGCACGTGTTAAAGGCGGCTGAACTCATCAACTCTTACCGAGGCAGACTTTTGCCGACGAAGTACGACGTGATCAGCAATGACCCCCTGCAACCGCCCGAAGAGGCCAGAGAGTCCGTATTGATGCTTAGTCGGGTGCCGGGCAAGCTGGCCAACCATCCTATGCTTTTGCTTCCGGGAACTGCCATAAACGATCAGGCCCGTGCAGCAGGCTTGCAGATGAACCGCCGTCTGGAGGGCTACGATGGTTATATCCCGCGCATTACCAATTTTTACGAAGTCCTCCTGCGGTTGATCAACGTGGAGCATTTTCCCCGCTGGGCAGTACGTGCCCTGGCCAGACCGACCCTTTACCGCGTTGGTCAACGTTGGACTTTTTTTAACCGTGCGGGGCTTAATGTGGTCAAAGTCTTGAAAAAAACTGACCGACTGGCCGGGAAGGGCAGAGACAAAATGCGCGATGTGGCCTCACTTTTCGGGGCCTGAAGTAAGGGTATTCCGCAGGCTTGGGACATCCCTCAAATGGACTTTACATTTCCCAAAGTGTTTTTGGAGGGACTCTATCTGGCTGGACCATAGATGTGGCCTCTGGCCCTTACAGCCACCCTGATCGGGCAGATTGTAGGTTGGCTCGAATCGTGGGGAAAATTCGATTCGCTCTACTGGCCCTTCATCACTGCGACCATAGTCGGGTACGGAGACATTCGATGGGACTCGGGCAACCGAAATTAAGCCTCTTGCACGCCACTATTCCATGTCTCAAGGGCTTCCAGATATTCTTGGGAACGATCAAGGTAAAAAGATAACGCCCGTGAGAAGTTCTTGCCGACGAGGCCATCCACGAACATCAGACTGGTTTCTCTCACTTCCCGCAGGACTGATTGGGATGCAACCAGAATCTGGCGCTCCTCAAAAGAGATCGTGCGCATGAGGCTTTTGAACGCTGTTCTGGCCCTGGGTTGATACATCCAGAAATAGAGGAGATCCAGGGCGTTGATAAAATTGATCCTACGAAGTTCCATGACCTCGTCACTCCATGTGCCTTTTGGCGCTTCGGATGACCGAATCAATTCTAAAGCAGTGCTGTCCGGGAAACGCAGCTCAAGCTGGGCATAGATATCGAAAATTTGTGTGAACTTGATACTATAGTCTCTCCAACGCATGCTGATGTTCTGATAGCGGTCAGCGGTGCCTTCGATGATTCCGGCTACGACGTCAGAGGCCAATTTGGAGATGACGGCAGCCCACTTTTGCAGGATCAAATCTGCACCCACAACGCCCCCCAAAATCAGGAGTTCAGCGGCGAATCCATTCAAGGCGATGGCAATGGGGATTGACAGGAGAGTCCGGAAGAAATTTCCGAAGACAGCCGCCATTGGGAGACCCCGGAACGCGTTATGAGTGGAGATATAGAGACCGTTGGCGAGAGCGATCGTCGCATAGAGCCAAAGTGGGTTCGTCGCGGTGGTAATGCCCAGGCCCCTGTCAAGCAAAAGGGTCTTTACGACATAATCCAACAGGGGCACTGAAAAGCCGGTATACAAGAGTGAGTCGGTGATTCGATCCCAGCTCACAATGTCATTCCACCTGAGAAGGGGCGAACGTCGAACACCTCCGCCTCCAAGAACCGACTGGAGGACGTTGCGAAGACCGGTTATACCGAACCAGATAAAGGCGCCGAAGTAAGCAAGAAACCACCAGTCCTTTGTCAGGAAAAAGGTCACGAAGGCCGGGATGAAACCGATCAGGACCTTCATGGCGTTCTTAAGACCGGTGTTCATGTACTTCCAAGATCCGGCTTTTGACTCCGACCAAAGCTCAGGCGGATTGAGTGACAGTCCGTTGTTGACCTCTGTTTGAAGACCGCCGAGGGTGACGATGTTCCCGGGTGATTCCATTCGGATGGAATGCTCCTCGACCACCCAGTCCTCACGGCGCTGTTCCGTCAGCGGCCCCAAGCAAGGCAGGTGATGGGCAATTCTGAAAAGCGAACGGGTGATGCGGGAACCTTCCCCGAAAGGGATGTGGGTTGTTCGCGGGAAGGCCCTCACCCTTATTGGGATGATTTCCCTGGGCCGACCCGTTGGGTGATCAATTTCCCTCCGCGCCCGTCGGGGAAGGGTTTCCTTGATGGCCAGACCCATCCCGTGGACACGGGGCGCCCGCCCGGTGGAATCGCTCCCCATGCGTGCCTTTATGACAGAGCCCTTGTATGAATCCTTGAGCGTGGCGATGTCATGGAGAATGGTGGAAAGCTTGTCGATGCGGTTTTTCTCTCCTCCGTTGCGCTTCAGGTCATCGATCAACCCCCTGATGATTCGTTTCAGTTGGACCACGTTGCCATCGTTGATGGCACGTTGCAGCTCATTGATTTTGGGTAGGTGAGCGGTCTTGCCTTCGGCGTAATCCTTGAGATTGAAAATCTCCAATCGCGTGATGGCCCCCTCGCAGTCATATAGAAGCTCCAAAACGTCTTCTACCTTGAGATTTGACAGGTTGAGGGTGATCCGATATGCGGAGTGAAGCTCGTTGAGATTCGCGACCAGGGCCTGAGGGGAAATATTGAGGAGCGGAGGAACGTCCGGTCCTTCAGCGGGAACGTTGGGGTCAGGGATGGTCGGGTTCCTGGATGGCAGGAGGTACCTTTCCATGATCGCCTCTGAATCCAGGCGGTTCATGTCCTGGACCAACCCTTCCATTTCGAGACGCTCATCCTGGCTGGCTTTGGCGTAACGTTCGCGAATGGCCGCCACATGATCCTTCATCACTGGAAGAATCTTTTTGTGGATAAACTCGGCCAGGTGGACGATAGAAGGCTGTCCCGTTCCGACAAAGGCATTGAACTCCGTCTGGTCAAACGGGCCCATTTCGAAACCATATGCCTGGTTGATCGCATATCGATGGCGCTTGTTGAATTCGTCCAGAACAGCTGTGACAAATCGCTGCTGGTACTGTGACACCTTTTTCCCCTCCTCCATAAAGTGCACAACCGGCGCTTCCGCCAGAAAGCACAAGAAGGCCTGCGTATCGGGAAAGCTCCGCGGTACCCATATGATCTGTGCATAACGGTCCCGAATTCTGGTACAGAACTCGATACCTATCCGCACGGTGATGCCCATGATTTCGGCGGCCTCCATCAGTTCCACCGCGAACTTGGCCTCCAGGTAATTGTAATAGATCACCCTCAGGCGGCGGATTCCCTTGATCCAGGCATCCATGATCAGGTGGCTGGAGGACTTACGGCCTTTGGTGTTGACGTCGTGCACATGATCATCAAAGGTCAGCTGGTTCCACTCTTCGGGCATTTCCAAGAGATGATAGCGGCGGAGTTGGCTCCGGATGATGTGTGGGTTGCCGGTGGCAGCGATCCTGAAGTCGTGGGCAAGCATGAGCTGGCGGATCTCATCGCCGTGGGCGCGCACAAGTTCTTTCATGATCGTCAAAAGGACCCGCGCGGTGTTCTTTGGGAGAGGGCCGGCGGCGGTGTTCAGTACCTCGTCCCGAAGCGAACGCAAAGCGCTGAGACGGTCATCCACCTTTCCGGCCTCCAGGGATTGGAGCAGGTGGATGACCGCAAAGGCAATCCTGAGGCCCCTTGATTCGGCCATTTCCTTGATGCCGCGCGGATGGAGATAGGGATACACCACCTTACGGGCGTACTCGCGGGACTTGTCGCGCGTAAGTACATCGTTGACGATTTCCAAGAGTTGGTGATCACGTTTGTCGAAAAGCCGTCTTGCCATGTATCCGCCATCGATAAAACTGTACCAAGAGCTCCACGATTGAAGTGAGACTTGCCACTCTGGGTTTTCAAACCGGAATTCCTCAGAAATTCCGATTGGCACTTCCAAGTGAACATTACCCCGTGGTAAAGCTGGATTTCTCGGGTTCAAAGGTATACAGCAAATTTCATTCCATGTTTAGGTTTTTTGTGTTTTTGTTTCTAAATTTGGTTATAAAGATATTAAATGCGCGCGTATAGCGCGGTAACTGTCATAAATTTTTCCATTGTGTCTGTTAGTGTGACTTCAAATCTGAAAAGAGATCTGCCAGATTGATAAAGGAAAGGCAATGGTCGGGTCAGGAGATCTGCGGAGACTTATTGAGCATGGCGATGGGCTTGGCCATATCCGTGATGCGGGCGTGGACCTTTTCGAGCATGCCCTCCGGCATTCCCATCATGAGCTTGCACCCCATCCGCTCGCTGGAAAGCAGCAGGGTCTCTCCTTGACCCGCCAGGACGAGGGCCTGACAGTAGCTCTTGAGGTTTTGACCATCGGAGGCAACCCTTGTGGCGTGTCCTTCTTTCCATAAAGGGCCACGCCAGCGGGCAGGTAATCGAGCCCGAGGATCGAAACAATATCTTCTGAGAGATGGGCCATCGCCTTTGTCTACCGTTCCTCCTCAAGGTTGAGTCTCAGGGAAGCCAGATATCACAATCCCTGTGCATCCTCAAGTCCTTGGCATTTTGAAAAGATTGGTGTATGTCCCGTGCAAGTGCCGTGAGGCCTTCGGCCACAAGATGGACAGCGAACGGCCGGCAGGGGGGAAGGAAGATGGAGATCATCAGATTGAGTAAGCTCAAGGGGCTTCTGGGGCCGATGCGGCCTCCCTTTTTGCTTCTGACCCCGGCTTGTGTTCTGTTGGGGCTTGCTACCGCCTGCTGGCGCATGGGCCGGGTGAGCATCCCGTACCTCGTTCTCGTCCTGATTGGGGCCCTTTCAGCCCACATCAGCGTAAACGCCTTAAACGAATTTCTTGATTTCCGGAGCGGCCTGGATAGCCGGACCCAACGGACACCTTTTAGTGGGGGCAGCGGCACCCTGCCCGCACACCCCGAACTGAGGCGGTCGGCCCTGTTTACGGCGTTGACCACCCTGGCCGTTACGGCATTGATTGGCCTTTACTTTCTGTGGGTCCGGGGGTGGCTTCTGCTGCCGCTGGGGCTGCTGGGAATTTTGGTGGTCGTGGCCTACACGCCCTGGTTTACCCGCCATCCCTTCCTGTGTTTGATTGCCCCGGGATTGGGGTTTGGACCGTTGATGGTCATGGGCACGGATTTGGTGCTGACAGGGCAGTATTCCTGGGCCGCCTTCGTGGCGTCGCTGGTCCCTTTCTTCCTCGTCAATGACCTGCTGCTCCTGAACCAGTTCCCAGACGTGGACCCTGACCGTGGTGTTGGTCGGAGGCACCTCCCGGTGCTGATCGGCCGAAGGGCGAGCAGCCTTGTCTATGGGGCCTTTTTGCTTTTGGCTTATGCATCCATTGGACTAGGGGTCATTTTCGGGTATTTGCCGGGTGGCACGCTTCTCGGGGTTCTCACCCTCGTGATCGCTGTGAGGGCAATGCTTGGGGCCTATCGCCACGCCGAAGAGGTAGGCAATTTGATGCCCTATCTGGGCCTGAATGTGGTCATCAATCTTGTGACGCCCGTTTTGATGGCGTTGGGCCTTTTCTGGGAGATGGGGATGCGTTCATGAATGGGTGTACCGAACATGGCGGCTTTGCCGTCGAACCTTTCATTGTCGCCCACAGGGGGGCCTCCCGTGACGCACCGGAGAACACGATCCCATCCTTCACCCTGGCATGGGAGCAGGGTGCAGACGCCATCGAGGGGGACTTCCACCTGACCCGCGACGGTCAGATCGTCTGCATACACGACCGCGACATCAAGAGGCTGACGGGTCAAAGAAAGGCCATCAAGGATTGTTCGCTTGAGGAGCTGAAGGCACTGGATGTGGGCGCCTGGTTTGGAGAGGCTTTTAAGGGGACGCGAATACCGACCCTGTCGGAGGTTTTTTCGACCATGCCGCAAGGGAAGGGGATGTTTATAGAGATAAAGTGTGGCCCCGAAATCCTGACAAGGCTCCTCGAAGAGATCCGCATCTCAAAGGTCAGGTGGGAAGATGCGGTGGTAATCTCGTTCAATCGGAAGGTGATTCATGAGCTCAAAGTCATCGCCCCGCACCTCAAGGCCCTTTGGATATCGAGCTTCCGCAGAAGCAAAGACGGGAGGTTCGCACCTTCAATCGCCAGGATCCTGAAAGTCTTGAAGATGACCCGTGCCGATGGGTTAAGCTCCTCCGCAGACGCGATGGCGGATGCCTCCTTTGTGGCATCGCTCAGGGAGAGAGGTTACGAATACCACGTGTGGACCATCGATGACCTGAATACCGCGAAGCGGTTCATGAGCTACGGGGTTGCGTCCATTACTACGAATGTCCCAGGCTATTTGACGAGGAATCTGTTCGCGGGAGCATAGGTGAAGTATAGGCGCGCGGCGAGAGATAAGACGACCTAGATCCCACATCCAACATCTTCCCGTCCGATCACCACGGTGAGCGAGACCATCCATAAGGCAATGGTTCACTCGACAAGGCGTCGTTTGCGAGCAATGAGGGCCTTTACGTTCCTTTCAACGGGAAGCGGGGAAAACGAGAGGTCTGCGCCGCAATAATACATGGCGGTGGAAAGGGTGCCAGGACTGGGCGTGTAAATTTGAACGTCCGTGGATTTCAGTCCCAGGGCCCTCAGCTTTTCTTTCACTTCCAGCACATCCTTCTCCGTCTCTCCCGGGTGACCGACGATCAAATAGGGTGCCAGTTCTATCTTGCGACGCAGTCCCCTGTTGATGGAACGAAAGAGCGCCACAAATTTCTCGAGGACGGCAAACGGCGGCTTTCGCATGACTCGAAGCACCCGGTCCGACGCGTGTTCGGGTGCGATGCGAAGGAACCTGCCGCAATGGTGCTCCATGATCTCCTCTAGGGCGTCGGGGTGTTTGAGGAGAATATCGTAGCGTACGCCTGATCCCACAAATACCTCTCGAACACCGGACCGCTTCCTGCACGCGCGGAGGAGCTCCAGGTACGGGGAGACGGAAGAAAGGCTCGGGCAAGCCTTTGGATGGAGACAAGAGGGCCTCGTGCAGTCCTCCTTCGCACAGTTGCTTCCGTACATCTCGGCCGACGCGCCGCCGATATCGGATATGACGCCTTTCCATCGTGGGTGGTGCGTGAACCGATCCACTTCGCGAATAATGGAATCGGGCGAGCGTGAGATCACCGTCTTTCCCTCGTGCATGCCGATGGCGCAAAAGGCACACCCCCCGCAGCAGCCTCTGTGGGATGTGATGGAAAAAAGATTCATCTGCAAAGCGGGGGAAAGGGGCGATCCGACGGAGTGGGCTCGCGTGTAAGGCTGCCCGTAAATGCGGTCGAGGTCCGGTGGTTCATAGGTCTGCGGTCCTTGCGCCACCACATATCGGTTCCCAAATTGCTGAAAGGCGCCCCTTTTCTGCATGATCGCCTTTTCCATGGCCATTTGGGCCTCGAGCAGGCCTGTGGGATGAGAGAGAATGGTTTCAAAAGAGGGGAGGGCCACAAAGCCGTCTTCCTTCGGGGCAGAGGTGCAGATCCTTGCGGTGCCGGGGATAGACACCGCCTGAGGTATGGCGCCTTCATGCAATGCCCGGGCGATGGCCACAATCTGCTTTTCCCCCATGCCGGTGACTGCGAGATCTGCCCTGGCGTCCAATAAGATGGAGCGCCTCAGGCCGTCCTGGTGGAAGTCATAGTGGCCAAAAAGCCTGAGGGATGGTTCGATTCCCCCGACCACGATGGGGACATCCTTGAAGGCCTCGCGCAAGCGGTTGGCAAAGACAATGGTGGTCCGGTCCGGTCTGACCTTGTATTGGATGGAAGGAGGGCAGTCCGCGAAAAAACCGTTTCCCGCCAGTTGATAAAGATCTTCTTTTCGACGTTTCCGGGATGAGGTGTAGTTCAGCACCAGGGAGTCGACCGGCCCGGCTATGATGGCAAAGAAGAGGCGAGGGCGCCCTAAGATCTTGAAGGATTCCGTTTTCTGCCAGAAGGGTCTCTCGATGATGCCTACGGAGAAGGCCTCCATTTCAAGTGCACGTTTGAGGATGCCTTCGGGGAAGGAAGGATGGTCGGAGAAGGGATAGGGGAGCACAAAGATGATGTCAAAGCGGTTCATTTGGTTTCCGGTGAGCGGGGGCCCGGGCCTGTGGGTGGCGGCACGATCCGGAATAAATCATCCCAGCTGAAAATAGACGCGTTTCACCTCTTCATTATCCATGAGCGCCTGACTGTCTCCTTCCAGGCCGATCTTTCCGTGCTCGAGGACATACACCCGTTGCGTGAGCCCGAGGGTGAGGCTTGCATCCTGCTCCACCACGAGGACCGTCATGCCCGACTTCCAGATATCGACGATGCTGTCAGCCAGGTTATTCTTAACCAGCGGGGAAAGCCCCATGGAAGGCTCATCCATCATCAGTAATTTCGGCTTGCTCATGAGAGAACGGCCGATGGCCAGCATCTGTTGTTCCCCCCCGCTGAGTGTCCCTGATATCTGCTTTTGACGCTTTTCGAGGACGGGAAAAAGGTTGAAAACATGCGCCATGTCCCGTTGGATCTCGTCCCGGTCATTTCTCAAAAAGGCGCCCATCTCCAGGTTCTCATGCACTGTGAATTCCGTAAAGAGTTGCCTCCTTTCCGGGCAATGAATGATTCCCATCTTGACGATCTCATGGGGTTTCCGCTTGTGGATCTGTTCACCGTTAAACGTGATTTCACCTTCCACGGGTACCACCGCTGAAATGGCTCTCAGAAGCGTTGTCTTTCCAGCACCGTTTGGGCCAACGACCCCCACCAGTTCTTCGGAATTCAGGTTCATGGTCAAACCATTCAAGGCGATGGCCTTCCCGTAAAGAACGCGGATGTCCTTCACTTCAAGCATCATCGATCTATTCTCTCCTTTCTCCCAGGTACGCCGTGATCACCTTCTTGTTGTTCATGATTTCCTCAGGGGTTCCTTCAGCGATCTTGAGCCCGAAGACGATGGCCACTACGCCTTTGACCAGCTTGAGAAGGTCTTTGAGGCGGTGCTCGATGATGATCATAGTCTGGCCTCTCTGGTGCATGCCCTGGATGGCCTTAGAGAGAATCGCCGCGTCCTCCACATCCAGTCCGGAAAAAGGTTCGTCCAGGAGCAGGATCTCGGGGTCTGTTGCCATGGCCCGTGCGATGTCAAGGAGACGAAGTTCACCAAACGCAAGATTTCCTACATACTCGCTGAAGCGATGGGCCAGGCCCACTTCCTCCAGAAACTCCAGGGCCATTTTCCAGGCCTTTTTCCCGTCATGCCGCTTTGCCTTGCCGCGCTTCGAAAAACAGGGAACCATGACGTTTTCGAGGACGGTCATTTCCTTGAAGAGATCCACCAACTGGAAAGTCCTTGCCACTCCATGATTGACGATCTGATAAGGCTTCAGGTGGGTGATCGTCTTCCCCTTAAACCGGACCTCTCCCGAGTCGGGGCGTATGAAACCCGTGATCAGATTGAAAACCGTCGTCTTCCCGGCACCGTTTGGGCCAATGAGGCCCATGAGGTCTCCCTGATTGACGGTAAGGTCGAAATTCAGTAGGGCTTGCAGTCCGCCAAAGGCCTTGCTGAGTCCCTTGATTTCAAGAATCGCTTCCATCAAAAAGACATCTCCCTTAGCTGTTCGGTTCACGCTGCGTTTTCAACACCCGGTTATAGCCACGTAGAATCAGGTCAAGCAACCCCTTGGGGGCGAACAGGATGATCACAACCACCGCACTGCTGTATATCAGGAGTCGAAACTGGCCCATGAACCGGAGGAGTTCGTCTCCCATCGTGAGGACATAGGCCCCGATGATGGGACCGACGATACTCCCCATCCCTCCGACGACCGCAAGGAAGACAATCGTCATGGAGGTGGAGTCATGCGCCAGCTCGGGCCCCACATGCATCTGGGCGTGGGCATACATGGCCCCGCCGATCCCGGCGAGGCATGCACTGATCATATAGGCGACAATTTTGTAGAACGTCGTGTTGATCCCCGACCCTTCGCTGGCAGGCTCATTTTCACCGATGGAGCGCAAAATCAGGCCAAAAGAGGATTTGGACAAGAAATAGAGAAAAACCACGACCATCAACATGAGGATGCCGGAGAAGTAATAGGCGCCCGCGGTGGTTTCCGTAAGGCTTTCAATGCCGGGAATCCCTTCTTCTCCTCCAAAAAATTGATAATTGATCTGGACCATTTTATAGAGCAGGGCGGCAAAGCAAAAGGTCACGGCGGCAAAATAGGGACCTCGAAGCCGGAGTGTGAAGGATCCCACCACCAGACCGCAGACTGCCGCAAGCAGCCCCCCCAGAGGAAGCGTCAATACGGGCCCCCAGCCCAGCTTCGTATTCAGGAGTGCGCCGCAATAACCCGCCCCCGCAATGAAAAAAGAGTGCCCGAAGTTAATGTTGCCCGTAAACCCTGAGAGAAGGGCCCAGCTGCACGCCAGGATGACGTAGTAATGACAGAGAAAAAGGATCTCCTGATAATAGTATCCCGTGATAACGAGAGGGGCCAGCAGAACGCACGCAGCAAAGATCCCCAGACCCAATATTTGCTTGTACAGGAGCCTGGGACCAAATAAATTTTCTTTGTTTTGCATGTTCGCTTGCTCTCCTAGTGACTAAGAAAAGGAATTCCGGAAATAGAGGATCCTTGCCGATCGCGTCATTCCGTCACTGTGCCCTTTTGCCCATCAAGCCCCGGGGCCGCAGCAGCAGAACCAGGATGATGGCCACGAGATAGACCAAATCCGGGTAGTTGGCGGATATGAGCACGCTGACCATGGTCTCCGAGTAGCCCAGGAGCATGGCGGCGATAATGGCCCCTACGACGCTTCCGAGACCGCCGAGGATGACCGCAGCGAAGGCCTTAAAAAGCGGAAAGGTCCACATGGTGGGGACCGCTTCCAGGATCGGGGCGATAAGGACGCCGGCAAGGGCGGCGAGGCTCGCGGATATCCCCATGGTGATCAAATAGACCCGCTCGGGCTGGATGCCCATGAAAACCGCCGCATCCCGGTTCTGGGCCACGGCGGAAATCGAATTGCCCGTTTTGGTCTTCTTGATGAAAAGCAGGAGCAGTACGACCATCAGGGCTGAAACAAAAAAGGTCAGCGCCTTCTGGTAGGTCACAAGCAGATCGCCCAGGACCAATTCCCCCTCGACAAAACTCTTTACGGGTTTTCCATGGGGGCCATAGAAGGCATAGATGAGCTCCTGAAAAAAATAGGCCATGGCAAGGGTGATGATCAACACATAGGTATGCCGTTCCCGCATGGGTCTGATGGCGAAGCCATCGAGGCACATGCCGATGAGCGCCGTGGATGCCACGGCCAGGATCATGGAGAGCGGAATGTTGATATTGAGGACCCCCATGAAGGTGTAAGCCAGGTAGGCCCCCAGCATGTAAAAGGCGCCGTGGCTCAGGTTGATGATGTTGGCCACCCCGAATATAAGTGTGAATCCCACGGCGATGAGAGCGTAGAGCGCCCCCCAGATGGTACCCAGTACAAGAATATTGGTCAGCGTTGTCATAGAAAAGACGCTCCCCTGGCTCTCGCGTTCCGAGTGATCATTTAAACAATGGCTTTCAGATCGCCTGATTTGAAC
This sequence comes from uncultured delta proteobacterium, assembly GCA_963830155.1. Lineage (GTDB taxonomy): Bacteria > Desulfobacterota > DSM-4660 > Desulfatiglandales > Desulfatiglandaceae > CAWHLE01. The sequence goes on from CAWHLE010000013.1 coordinate 69,971, forward strand.
CGGTCAATGACGGACTGGGTCCGTCATTGACCATTGATATGGGGCGCCGGCGAGTTATTTTTTCCACCAGCCCGGTGGCACATACTCGCCAGTTTTGGCGGCTTCGGGGTAAATCACGACCTGCTTTTTGCCCTCCTGCCATTGAACCACGACCAGTTCAAGACCTTCCTTTGTATCGTGGGTCTTCTTGTCAAAACCAATCTCGTTGCCCATGACACCTTTGTAGCTGATGTCCTCGAGCCCTTTGATGATGTCTTCGGATTTAAGCGATTTCTTCTGCTTGATCACCTCCGCGACCATGTAGGCCACATCATAGGTGAAGCCGGTGGTGTAAACGGGGCTGACCCCGAACTGCTTGACGTACTTATCCCACATGGGGACCGTCTTGTCGCTGAGGGGCGCCCTCACGAAAAAATTGTAGGTCATATGCCACAAGCACTTGCCGTCCGTCATGTCCCAGAAGTTGGAATCCATGCTCTTCACATCGACCAATCCCATGGGGCAGGGTTGATTGTCCTGCCAGGCCTTGACCAGCGGGACGCTCGCGGCGTGGCTGGTCAGCTCGGCGATCCACTGGGCGTCCTTGGCCTTGATGGAGGCAAAGGTGGGGGAGAAATCCATTATGTCGGTGTCGAACATCTCGTAGAAGACCACCTCGAGGCCAGCCGCTTCCAGGTCCTTTTTCAATTGAGGCGTGTATTCGTGAAGCCATTTCGCATTTTCGGAGAGGATGGCGAACTTTTTGTACCCGAGTTTGCCGTGGACGAAATCCTTCAAAAACTTGGCGCCCAACACCTCCTGGCGGTCGGAGTTGATCATGAACCGAAAGAAATATTTGTTTTGCTTATAGTCCTTGGCCACATTATCCGTCAGGGACTTGGAGGCCGCCCCTGTGGTAATAAAGACGGTTTTATACTTGGCCAGGTATGGCTGCAGGGCCAGGCAGACGCCGGTGGAATAGCTTCCGATCAGCACATCCACCTTGTCCTCCATCACGAGTTTTTTCAAGGCCGAGATGGCCGGCTCGGGCTTGCCTTCGGTGTCTCCGATGAAGAGCTCTATCTTCTTCCCGTGGATTCCCCCTGCCGCGTTGATCTCCTCGACGGCCAGCTTCATCGCGTTGTGAATTCCGATGCCGACGGCCAGCTGGACGGGTTCCAGGACACCTATTCTTATGGTATCTACCTTTTTGAAATCACGGTTTGCAGCCGTGCACGGACTGGTCACCAAGGTCACCGCCAAAAACGCCATCAGGATCATCCATCCCATCTTTCTTGCGGACATCAGTGTTCCTCCTTTCGGTCGTGAAACGTTCATCTCAAACCATGAAATGTCCCATATCCATTCAAATCCTCGTCGATGATCACCTCCTTTTCCATGTAAAAAAGGGTTGGTCGATATGTGAAAAGGTCAATCATGAACGCATGAGAGATGCCACGCGGAACCACATGAGAGGAGGGCCTCTACATGTGAGACAAAAGAGAGCCCCTTATCAAAGGTGAAGGGGACGGTAAAGACTTTTTGACGCAACCGGCAGATTTGTGGTCACGAAACGCCCATCTGGGCTCCTCGTGGAGCCGCAGCGTCGTGGAAGGCATGTGGGTCGTCATGGAAGAGACTCAGCGACTGTGGGCCCTCGAGCCGAAGGCGAATAAAGCGCCTTGGCCATGGGCCCCGGTTTCTTTGTCAAAATATCTTCCAAAACCAGCTTATTTGTGGCAGGCTGTTTTTATCCGGGCACACTCGCCAGGCCTTCTAAGACCTGACGCCTGTCTCATGGTGAGTGTCCCGGCTGTCTTGGTCAGCTCCGTATGAATCATCCGGACCAAGACGGTTTGGCGAAACATTATTGAATGGGGGATAAGGTGTCAAGGCAAAATCAAAAACGCCTTGAGCTGAAGGTGGTTCATGGGGGAAGGGGATGGATGCTGACGAGTTGAAATGGCATGTCCAAAGGCAGATCGACACTCGGAGCGACGAATTGACCGAGCTGAGCGCGAAGATCCACGAAAACCCGGAGCCCGGCTGGAAGGAAACAAAGGCGGCGACTTGGCTCACCGACTATTTGGAGCAGAACGGGTTCAGTGTGGAAAGGGGTGTTTATGACTTGCAGACCGCCTTCAAAGCCAGCTACGGGGCAGGGAGGCCCGAGATCGCTTTCCTGGCCGAATATGATGCCCTTCCCGCCGTAGGTCACGGGTGTGGTCACAATATCATCGCCGCTGCCGCCGTGGGCGCTGCGGTTGCCGCAAAAGGGGTTGCCGAGGAGACCGGCGCAAGGATCTCGGTTTTCGGTTGCCCTGCAGAAGAACTGCTAGGCGGCAAGGTCATCATGGTTGAGAGGGGTGCCTTCTCGGAGGTGGATGCGGCCTTACAGGTGCATCCCCTGGGAATCAAAGAGAACTGGGCAGGATTTGAGAGCACGGCCTGTCTCTTTCTGGATGTGCAGTTCTTTGGGAAAGAGACCCATGCCGCCGCCAACCCCTGGGATGGCGCAAGCGCTTTGGAGGCGATGATTCAGTCATTCAACCACGTGAACGCACTCCGTCTGCATGTGAGAGATCGTGGGAGGATCAGCGGCATCATCACCAAGGGGGGGGAGGCCGTGAATGTCATCCCCGCCCACTCTGCAGGGACTTTTCAAATCCGGTCCCCTGAGGATGGTTATCTGGACCAGCTCAAGGAGAAGGTCTTGAAATGTTTTGAGGGGGCGGCCATGGCAACGGGATGCCGCCTCGAATATCAGTGGGGCCTGAGATCTAACGCCATGATCAACAATCAAACGCTCTTGGGGCCTTGGCGAAAGAACATGAAGGCCATAGGTCGCCAGGTGGGGGAGATCGTTGAGAACTCAGGCAGCACGGACACGGGGAACGTGAGCGTGACCGTTCCCACCATCCATGCATTCGTCTCCATTTCAGATGGGAACCTGCCCCTGCACTCCGATGAGTTCTGCCATGCAGCGCGTTCGGAGGGCGGGATGAAGGCCGCAATGGACGGCGCCAAGGCCATGGCCATGACCGCCGTTGATTTGATCACGCAGCCCGAGATCCTGAGGCGGGCAAAAGAGGAGTTGGAAAGAAAACGGGCGCGCCGTTAGCGGCCAATCCTCCCGTTTGAACCTCCCAGTGCCCATTCCAGGAGGAAGCCTGGAGGATTTCTCAAACGTTTTCATTTGATGCTCGGTATCAGGGCCCAATTGATGAACCAATCACCGGATTCTGATTCCCTGTCCAAACAGACGATGCCCCCATTCTGGAACTTGAAAACCTTCTTTTCGATCGACCCCGTGATCAGATAGGAAGCCAGCCGTTCCATGAAGGGCAGATGTCCCACAAGCATCAAATTGCGTTCATGGATGATCCGGGCGGCAACCGCCTTAACGTCGTCCAGCGGTCCAAGGCCTTCCATGACCGCCATGGGCTTTTTCGGCGCAAGTGCCGCTTGGAAAAAGGCTGCAGTCTGGCATGCCCGCGCCTTTGTGCTGTGCCGAATTTGCGTGATCTGAATGTTATATCCCTTAGCGACTTGGGCGATTTTTTCAACCTCTGCAATGCCTTCTTCCGAGAGGCCTTGGTCAGGGTCGATCTCTTTTGGCTGACTCTTACCGTGCTGTACGAGGTAAAGGGCCATCTTTGCTCCTCCCTATTCCCGATAAAGCGTGGCCACGAAATCTAAAGCGTATATTGCACACCGATCATCCATTGATAATCGAGGAAGGTCTCGAATTCCGTGTCCTTGTTGCCTCCATTGACGGTGGTGACAGAAAACAATTCCCAATGATTACCCAGGAAATATGACAGAAGCGATGTGAATTGACCAGATTCGTCATCCAGATTCTGGGTCCACCGCAAGGTGAGATCAAGGTTGTTTCGGATGTTATTCTGGGTATACTGGAGAAGCGCATAATTCTTTCGCAAGAATCGTAATCCTGTGTTGGCGGTTTGGCCGAGGGTCTTTTGTCCCAGGCCCGACAAGGGACCCCCAGAGCTAAAGGCGTCTGCAGCCTTTCGTCTCAACGCATAGAAACTTTCTGCCTCTCCACCGTTATACCCCTGGCTGTAATAGGCGTATTCCAAGGTTAAGGTCCCGTTGGTTTCAAAGGTATAAGAACCGCCGGTCAATAGAACCGGGCTAATCACCGAGTCGGCTTGTTGATGCTTTTGTAGGGAGGCTCCGAAAGGAGAACCATCCTTTTGAGGATATAGGGCCTTGCTCCCTTGAGTGAAAACCCCCTCGCTATAAAGGAGGATGGCGTCAGAAAGGGTCCATCCGCCAAAAAATCCCAATGCATTTCGGGAGCCTTCGCTATGGGAGAGGACCAAGGAGCCATAATTCTCCCGGCCCGTAAAATCGAGCTTCAGGGCATAGGTCCTTTCAAAAGGACCAGGACCGAGGGGTGTGTTGCGACCGGCAGCCGTATTGGCGATGAAAGAGAAGGTCCATGCGCTTTCCGGGATCCAGACCACTCGGCCGAGATCCGTGCCCGGTACTTCCCGGTAGGGGTTTCGACGGCCGTTCTCCTCAAAAAAGGGGTTTGAAGGTGAAAACAGAAAGGAAGGCCCCCATTGCAAATTCTCTCGGCCGTAGGAGATGAACAAATTTTCCCGTGCGGTCCATCTGGCCAACCACTCATTGATATACTCATCATTGTTCGATTGGTTTTCACCACGGCGAGACCCTTCCCGCCAAAAATCCTCCTCCAGTCTGATCCTGGGCTTGGCCATCAGGTCCAGTGAAGCCAGTTTCAGACGCAGATCCGGCCGTATTTCCACATCTGCAGTATAATGCGGAATTTGAAGGAAGTTGTTTCCCGGATTTTGGGTTGAATGAGCCGGTTCCTGAACCATCCCATAGGTCAATACCCGCAAATCCCAGGAAAACCCTTCGGTCAAAATCTTCCCGAAGCTATCAGGGCTTGTTGACTTCTCTTCGTCGGCCAGACCTGTCTTCGCCCAACATAGCAAGAAGGTCACGAGTAAAACACCAAGGCGGAAAAGAGTTTTTCTCCTGAAGGGATTTGGTCGCATCCTAGACTTTCATGTCCACCCATTGCAGGCGCCACGAAACTTGAAATCGAGTTTCCCCGGACGCCGTCCCCCGAAGGACGACGCCATTTTCGTATTGAGGTATTCTATTTCGTCAAGAGATTCAAATTGAACACCGAATCCGGCACCTTTTTGATCGATGCCTTACTATAGAGCATGGTGGTGACGTCTTCTTTGATGATGGCGCTCGTTATGATCATTTTGGAAATAAAAGACCGCGGCTTACCGTCAATGGTGATGCTGTTTCCATATTCAAAGGTAGCCGTCTTAAACATTTTTCCCGAAACAGTATAAAATTCGGCCTTGAGCCCCACCAGCCGCTCTTTGGATATCCAGTATTTGATCCGGTCATAGGTGGCTTTTTTATCCACCGCGGCCAAATCAAAGAGATAGCACCCATCCCCATCCACGTCCTCTTCAGAAGCATGAGCCACCTTATAATCACCGGCATAGTTGGTGGAGGCAATGTCCCCGTTGGCCGCACCACCCATCAGTTTTTGCCGGGGAGATATGGGAACCGCCTTGGAAAGGCCCGGTTTGGCAAACCACATATTGCGGTCCAACATCAACAGTTTTTGGCCTTTCACATTGGCCGGAGCCAAAAATTCGGCTAATGAATTGAAGCTACGGGCCGTCACTCGGATGGTCCTTTGTTGCTCCCGCCCTCCTTCAATGGATTCAATCTGTATTTCCCACTCTACGCCCTCGGCATTCCCCCGGGCTTCATCGGCCTTGGCCAGGATTTCCTGAGGGCTCATGGCCGCGTGAAGAGAGAAAACGGGAAAACCCGCAATACAAAGAAGCGTTAGCACGAGCACTATCCAATATTGTTTATCAGCTTGAATATTCATCATCCTCTCCTATCACCCATGGCGCAATTTATGCGGCTTGTAATCCTTAACGCGGGCAAGTCGGAACCAAAGAGGTTTTTCGTTTTGTTTCACACTCCCTCAAATGACACCAGGCACGGGATGTCAGGTGTCGGGTGTCAGGTGTCAGTAAAGGTGAGACCTGAAACCTGAACGCTGAAACCTGAAATTGTGACCGGTTTGCGCGCAATTTTACCCATAAGGCACTAAAAGGGCTTCAGCTCGTCTCCATCCCTTGTCGCTCGTCACATTTACACATGTCCTAAAGCGTCCACTACATTTTGTCTGGCCGCCCGTCTGGCCGGTATAATGGCCGCTAATAAGGAAAGCCCAATCAGACTGAGCATCAACACCGCCAAAACCTGGGGCACCAGGTCGACAATCAGGGGCACCGGCGTGGAAATACCTGGGGGGGTGTAGGTAGGAGAGAAGGTGCGAATAACCGCCCAGGCGCTTGTATGCAATATCACCCCGATCAGACTGCCAAAAAGTCCCAACAAGCCCCCTTCCAGGGCAAAGAGCATCGATACCCCTCTTCGCTTCAAGCCCAGGGCCCTCAGGGTCCCGATCTCCCGGGTCCTTTCCAGAACCGCCATGCCCATGGTGTTGACCGTGCTCATCACCACAATGACCAGGACGATGGAAAATATGAACATGAAGATCATATCGAACATCCCCCTGACCTTGGAATAGAACAGGGACAGTTCGTTCCAGGTCTTTATCTCGCAGCTCAGGCCGGCCTGGTTCAGTTCAGCCAGCAGACGCCTTCGCATCTGCTCGGTCTTGCCCCAGTCATCCAAGAGGACCACGATCCTTTCAGCCCCTTGGGTGTCCACCAGGGACTGGGCGAAAGGATAGGTAAAACGCATGAATTTGTCATTGGTGGCGTCCGAGCCGGAATCATAAACGCCGGAAACCTGTATGTCCATGGCATTCATCTGTCCACTCAAGGTCGTCGCCATGACCACCCCATCGCTGCCGGGGGTGAGGTTCAGATATTTGGCCAGGTCCTGGGCCATCTCCACACCATAAGCCTTTTTCTCGTCCAAGCCCTCTCCTTTGATCGGTCTGAAGAGGACCCATGAACCTTTGATGGTCTTATCGTCTTTGGGAACGACTCCCTGGGCAATGAAAATGGTCGAGATGGTTCCATTGGAAACAATCCCGGTGACTTGAATCTGCGGAGTGGCCAAAACGACTTCTTTTTTTGCCTGAACCAGGTTGACGACCTTCTCGATTTCGGCCCTGGAAAACATATAGCGCTCCGGGTCGAGTTTGCCTTTCTCCAGCCAGCCGGACTTGTAGATCGTCAGATGCCCCAGACCCTCGCCCCGGATGGCCGATGTCCTTAACCCGAAATAGACATTGCTGACATAACCGCGAAAGAGACTGATGGCGGCGAAACCCACCCCTATGGCCAGCAGAGTAACCATGGAGCGTCTTTTATTCCGGAGAATATTGCGAACCGCCAATTTCATCCATTTCATCATTGCTTCATCCCTCCCTCCACGATCCTTCCATCCTCCAATCGCACAAGACGATCGACCTGGTCCAGAAGCCGCTGGTCATGGGTGGAAAAGATAAAGGTGGTCCTTTCCTTTTCATTCAACTTTCGCATAAGACCGATAATCATGCGCGCGGTGTCCGAATCCAGATTGGCGGTTGGTTCATCGGCAATCACCAAAGAAGGATCCGTCACCAAGGCCCTGGCAATGGCTACCCGTTGCTGTTGCCCCCCTGACATCTTGAAAGGGCGATGATGGACTAACTCAGCCAGCCCGACCGCCTCCAACCTTACCGTGGCCTTGGCTTTGGCCTCCGCCGAGGAGGCCCCTTTGATTTGAAGCGGCAGCATCACATTCTCCAGGCCGGAAAGTACCGGGACCAGGTTAAAACCCTGGAAGACAAATCCAATGGTTTCATTACGAAGTTCGCTTCTTTGGTTATCCGACAGGGAACGAATTTCCCGGTCGGCAATGGCCAGGAACCCCTCCGTAGGTTCATCAATAGCCCCGATCAGATTTAGAAGGGTGGTCTTACCGGAACCGGACGGCCCCCAGACGGCCACAAACTCCCCCTTATCGATTTGCAGGTCGATATTCTGGAGGGCGTGCACCACGGCTTCACCCAGGAAGTAGTCTTTTTTGATTCCTTTCATTTCGATTAAGGCCATGATCCTCATTTCTCCTTATTGAAAGTGTTTCCTATAGCCTGATATGGCCTGATATTTGCTTCTGCGGGACTGTTCCAGAAGCTGGACTGCCTTTTTGGTATAGGCCCTGGAGTCTTTGGTGACCACCCAACCCGGCCAAGCCGGAACCAAATCAGCTCCGTGGGTCCGCGGGATCAGGTTTCGGGTTTCAGGTCTGACGCCTGAACACTGAACACTGAAGCCTGCAATCGTGACCAATTTGCGCGCAATTTCACCGCTAAGGGCCTAATGATAGACGATACCAATCTCTTGAAGGGCCTCATGGTCGGAAGGGTTTCGATCGGGCGATTTCTGCAATTGAACCGCCTCTCCCGATGAGGCGGCCAGATCCATTCCTTCAAGCTCTTTCTCTTCTAGGGCCAAAGGGGTTAGGAACAAAAAGAAATCGGACCCATTCCCCAAAGGCCTTTAATGGATTTACAAGAAATACGATTCATCGTCTTTCCTCCTTATGTTTTTGGGGTTCATTTTAGACAATCATTCGGTTTATGAAAGGGTTAAGCGATGGAAAGGCGCATGAGGCGACGAAGGGGCTCCAAATAGGCGTGAAAGGTTTATAGCAGTGCGATCAAATCTTTAGTTTACCCGTTCCAACCTGATCTTGACGCCCTTTATAAGGGAATACTATTACCCCTTGACAGGGGGAGACCTTATAAGTGTTCTCCCAAGCGGGGTTCATCTGTTGCCATTTCGTTTTTGGTTAAACGGTCTTGGGGCGCTCCAACCACGGTCTGGACAAAACGTTTTCAGGCTATGCAAGGAGAAGAGTTCGTTGAGTGCCTTGCCCTTCCATTTTGTAGTACGTGATGCCTTCTTTTGACTCATCTTCATTTGGTGTGCCGAGCAGGTTCAACAGTCTGCTATCGAAGCGTTAGTTAAGTCCACTGCCATCGACGATATTCATTGCTATGGCGCCAACGTCGGGGAAAAGGTGACACGGCCAGGCACTGCGTCCTCGATCGCAAAAGACACGCAGGATAGAGATTGAATCTCCCTTTGGTTCCGGTTGGATTCTAGCAGCGCAGCAGGCTCTTTGCCAATTGAATAACATTTTGAACGAGGGGGAAGGAAGGCTTTCTCTCACACGCTGTCTTAGGGAACGCTTGGAGTGGGGGGGATTTGCAGGATTGGCGAATACTCTCCCGTTGCCGATGATCGGGTTCATTAGAAGGGAGATTGCCTTACACTCACACATGATCATTCTAATGTTTAAGGTCCTTTTTACCCCTTATTGTTTGTAAAATTTACTGAGAATTCATTAAGCTCGTTTGGTCCGACCGCCATCCAGACCGAAATCTGGTCATCATTTTGCCGCCAGGCACCCTTGGGCTGATGCCCTCCACCTTGTTAGCCCTCAATATCACCGACGTTGATGCCTTCTGCGGTCTGATCTGGCCCGCGGAAAAAGACCGCTGCAATCGAAACCTGATCTTCTCCCAGACTCTTTGCGAAATCTTCTACGACTACCGCAAAGTCCGGGATTTAAAGAAAGCCCCTTGCTTACACCGGGAATCCGAAGCGCGAAGGTTACGGTAAACAACTGGGCTCTGGCTTAATCCTTGAAGCCGAGTTCGCTCCAGCGAGCCAGAACTTTCTTAACGGTATCGGTATCCAGTTCGATTCTAATGGGCTTATGTTCCCACTCGTAGGGAATGGTCGCGTCAAGAAGGAGACGACCTGTTATCCACCGCTGGTCAATGGGAAGGGAGGGATCCAGTGGCGTGGAACGACCCCGCTTGATGACCTGTGAGCGATTCGGCTGGAACCGGAAGGCCAGGGCATATAGGACCCGGGGAATATCGCAAGGATCAATGTCGTCGTCCACCACAATGACCGTCTTGAGGCCATAAGCCCCCATTTCGGTCGATATGGCCGCGGTCAAGACCTGATCAGCATGACCTGGGTACATCTGCTTCACGGAGATGATTGCAATGAACCTTCCTGCGGCCTCTGGTGGACAGTAGACTGCTTTGATGCCGGGAATCTTCATGTCCGATAGTTGCTGCCAGAGGGTGGAGCCGTAAGCGAGGGCAAGGCACATATGGGTGTCGGTAACCGCCCGACCCACTGTGGTGGCCATGAAGATGGGGTTGTTCCGGTGAGTGACGCATTTGACCTTGATAAAATTTCGCGGGTCGGTCCCCACTCCTGAATAATAGCCTGTGTATTCGCCGAAAGGTCCTTCCGGTCTAAAGTCATCGGCATCCACCTCTCCTTCAACGACGATTTCCGCCCCTGCAGGTACGATCAAATCGTTGGTCTCGCACTTGACCACCTCAATCGGCTCTCCTCGGATCGAGCCGGCCAGATCATATTCCGACTCAAAGGCCGAGAATCTGGCTCCGCCCATGACAAACATGATAGGATCCGAGCCCACCACCACGGCCACCGGCATGGGTTTGCCCATGGCCTGATATTTCTTGAGCATGATATCAGCGTGTTTTCCCTTAATGAACTGGGTTCCCAGGATATTTTTCTCGAGGAGTTGGAGTCGGTAGGTCCCGATGTTGACCCAGCCCGATTCCGGGTCTTTGGTGATCACACAGTGCGCTGTCCCAAAATAGCGCCCTCCGTCTCTGGGAAAAAACTTGGGCACGGGAAACCTAAACAGGTCCACCTTGTCTCCCATTACTTTGTTTTCTTTACACGGCCCGGTCGTTAACAGCTTGGGTGGGATCTTCCTGCTCCCTATTTCCACCCAGTGTCTCATGAGTTCGATTAGGGGGGTCTCCGTGGGCATGCCCATGATAATGGCGAGCCTTTCAGTGGTCGTGCAGGTGCTGGTGATAACGGGCGAACTATAGCCTTTCACATTCTCAAAGAGGAGAGCGGGTCCCTTTTTTTCTTCATTGAGCTTGGCAATGTGGGAGAGTTCCAGGTCCCAGTCCACCTCCGCCTTGACCCTGTGAAGCTGCCCCAACTCTTCGCATTTCGCAATGAAATCCCTCAAGTCTTTCATGCTGTGCTCCTTTCTTAAAAAATCATTCCTTAAGTTATGTGCGGCTCAATCTAGACACCTTTCATGGTAAAAATCCGACTCCAGGGGCCGGATTTGGGAACGAAGGGGACTGCGCCGAGGGGGGGCCCCTCGGTAAACGTTGGAACAAACCTAATTGCTCAGCCCTTCGTTCTCGGGTTTCCGGGTACTTGAGATACTTGCGGATCATCTCTGCATCCAACCCTACTGTGTCAACGCAGTAGCCTTGTGCTCAGAAATGATGGTCCCAATAGGATTTGTTTTTCAAATGACGGTGCCCGTTCAATACCCGAATCGCTGTTCTCCCTTTCACTGTCCCGACAAAGTCCGTCGGAGGAATCATTACCAACGAATTAGAAGCTTCCTTTTGGGATTAAAAAGCCCATTTTAAGGTCCTTTTTACCCCTCACTTTTTGTATGATTTACTGAGAATTCAGTAAACTCGTTTGGTCCCCCGTGATTCAAACCATTTGTATCGCTACCATTATGGTGTCCGTCCTATAGACCGTTGATCCTCTGCATGTCGATCTCCTTGAGGATTAGAATGCCTTTCGATCTCATGTTATCGAGGGCTTTCGTTGTGGTGTCAGGCGCCACGCCTTTACTCAGACCTTCGATTACAACGACTTTGTACCCGTTCGCTGCTGCATCGACGGCTGTTGCCATGACGCAGTAATCAGTAGCAAGCCCGTAGACCACAAGCTTCTTGATGCCCACAGCTTTAAGGATGGCGTCCATCTCGGTCCTGGCGCCACCGTCATCCTGGAAACCTGAGTAGCTGTCGAATTTCGGGTTCTGCCCCTTCTTGACGATTGCCTGAAAGATGTTGTTGTCGAGGAGGACCTTGGCGCCATCGGTCCCCTGGACGCAATGTGGCGGCCACAGCACCTGGGTCCTGCCGTCTACCTGGATGACCTCGAAAGGCTTCTTACCCGCATGGTTCATGGCGAAGGAAATATGATTGATCGGATGCCAGTCCTGGGTGCCGAAGATGGCAAATCCTTCTTTTTTAAAAAGGGCCGTGGCGTCCGCAACCTTCTTGACGTAGGCTTCATCCGCCCCATTGACCGCCAGGGTCCCGTTCTTCCACGTGGTGAAATCCCCTTGCATGTCAACCACGATCACACCTGTCTTCTCCCCGGCGAAAACAGTTGACAGGGGAACCACGCAGAACAACATCGTCAGCATTACACTGTGAATGAAAACCGCCATGTTTTGCATAATCCTCCCTCCTTTCTTTTGGTTACGCCCACATCAAGGTTATTTTCTTCTCATTATCGCCAAAAAACTTCCCTATCTCAAGATCGAAAAGACCTTACCTCACTTCCAGACCCAAAACGAATACAACCGGCTGATTTGTCACTTGAACACCAAGGCCACCCACCTTCGGGGACAATCCTTCGTTTCCGTAAAGGCCTTCGCTTTCCTCATTTTACATGGTTAGTTTTACATGGGGCACGGGTTGCGCCACGTACGCCAAACGAAAGTTCCTCCCATGGGCTTCCCCTGCAAGGCGTAAAGCCTCTTCCACGTCCTTGGCGGGCGTGAAGCCCACATGCCGAACGACCTCATCGTCCTTTGCGCCGACCACGAAAACCCGTCCGATATGTTCCATACGCTTTAAGGGATAGGCCGCCATGATGGCATGAACGGGATGAAAGGCATACCCCCGTCGGTATTTTTCAATGTACCCCGGGTGGGTTGCGAACGGCTCTGCATATTTTGCTTGTATTTCGTATGGATCGAGGGTTTTTGAAAGAACGTTCTCCCACACATCCTGGTAGGAGGGATGGTGCACGCTGTCCCATCGGTTGGGGCAAGGCGTGATCATAATGATCGAACATCCTGGCCGGCCCAGCGCTTGAACCGTGCCGGCCAGGTAGCCAAGGCCCGAAGAGATCAACGTCAACAATGGATTGGTGAATGAAAGGACGGCGTAGGGACTCCAGTCAGGGACGCCGTACAAAAGGACATCAAATTTGTCGGAGCTAAGGGTGCGTCGGTCCGAAAAGAGTCCGGCCTGCACCTCGAGGACCTTTTTTCGTGTCTCCCAAACGGACCCGGCAAAGATCCCGGCGACTTCGAGGGGATTGGCCAGGATGGTATCGATTTTAAAGATCTTTCCCCTGGTTTTCGATTCAAGCATCTCTCCCATTTCATCGAGCATTCTATGCATGCGGTTGTTCTTGATGGACATGGACATCCCGTCGGGCGTATGGTGGTGTCGTATGGATCGGTAGGTCGAAAGCCCGACGCAGACGGACTTCCAGCCGCCTGAAAAACCGCGATTGTGCTCAGCATTGACGTAGATCGTAAGATCGCTTTCCACTACAAGGCGGTTTATTTCCACATCGTAGCCACTGGGGGTTTTGCCAAGATAGACAAGGGCGTCCGGATCTTCGGCGTCGTGGCAAATAAGACGGGGGCCGAACGCGTCGACCAGATCCTCCCCGATCACCTTTGACAGCTCTTCCGGCCGAAATTTTCGGTGCAGCGCATTTGCGCAAACAAGGGTCACGTTTTCTTGTCCCACCCCGGCCTTTTTGAGCAGGTCCAAAGCCTCTTTGATGACGATTTCGCGAACCGGGCCATAAGAGTTGACCGTCAGATCGTCAAATGCGATGACCACTCGCGACGAGGAATGAACGAGTTCGGGTAACGGGGCTGAACCCAGGGGCGCAGAGAGGGCACTCCGCACAGTGGATCGAAGGTCCTTTACCGGTTCAAGTCGGACTGCCTGCGTGTTGGAGATCTTTTCGGTCCCTTGGGGAAGTTCGATCTGCATGAAATCGGCACCATAAGGTATTTTAATCATCATCGTTTCCTTCCTTTCGTAGCGCTGAGAAGTGAGGTCATTTATCTATTTCTGCAATGAAGCAAGCCTGCTCCCCCTTTTGGCGGTCTTTGGCGCACAGATTCTTCATCAGTCTCGGTTCCCCAGCCCGGTCGATCAGAAAGGAGCAGATGGCCGTCTTCAATGGTGGGAAGATGGGTGCAAAGCTCATGGTCCCAAGGGAGCCGATCCATATCGATCCCCAAGATCCTGAAATTGGGCAGAGCCGCTGCGAAATGGGCGTTCATCATCGTACTCAAGTGACCGTAGAAGTTATGCGGGGCCACGCATTCACTCCAGCCTGTGACCCCATTTTTGGTGAGGAACTTGACGAAATGCAATTGCGCCAACCGGCGTCGCAATGCAGCGTTTCAATCGTCTTAACAGTCATTCTTCTACTCCTTTTCAGATCAAGCCGTCAGGCGCCATTTTAAGATAACTTCTCTATTCCATTCAGCCATTTGACTAGCTCCGAGCCGGGAGCCAGCCTCCTCACCCTAGCTCCATTTCCTCATTTAATGAACTCTTACCCCTGCCAGTCTTGACGACCCCATTTTAAAAATTAAATTTTTCAAAAGTAAAACGAAATTATTGGGGTAAAACCCATGGCTGTTGTCAAAATGTCTCCTTAGGGGCAACTTGTTGTTCCCGCAGAAATAAGAAAGAAGCTCGGCATTAAACCCGGCCAGAAAGTCAACTTGACCCTTGTAGACGGGAAGCCGTGATTCGCCCTCTTCCCGAAGATCCTATCAAGGCCCTGAGAGGGGTACTTAAAGGAAAGCCCTCCATGACAAAGGCTTTGCTTGAAGAGAGGAGAAAAGAGATTGAACGCGAAGAAAAAATCAGTTCTCGACTCCTACGCCGTTCTCGCCTGGATACAAGATGAGGCGGGAACCTAATCATAAACCTTGGCGAAATCTACTATCGTTGTGCTCGGGTTAGGGTTGATCGCTCCATCTAAGGTAATCTTCTTATTGTCTTTAACCACTTTACATGGCCCCACCCCTGAGCCCCTTGCTGTTTATGTGATCTCAGGCTTTGATCCAACGCATCGCCTCTGCTCTCTCAATTGAAGCGAAGCTTCTTATCTCACCACTCATTATCATCGTCGCTAACTTCAATCCCCACTCAAGCCATTTAGGGCCGCCAATCACTCCCATCTTATCAAAATCGTTTCTATGCGTAAGGCCAAACCGAGCGTCGTCCCACAATGCTTCGGCCTCCCATCCATGGAATTCATCACCCATATCAATCAGAAGGCGCGCCCTGCCATGTTCCTGAATAATTGATTCCAGGCGCGGAATGAGCACCTCCTTATAGTCCTTATCTGTTAACTTGCCTGCAGCTTTGAGAATGAGGATATTTCCCTCACTACCCGGTAGCACTTCAATCATGGTATTCTCCTTTCAGATACCTTGCTGAATTGTCCAAGCTCCAGTCGCCGCGTGCTCCCTTGAACGTTATCGGCCGGGTCAAGTAATAATGTGATGTCCCCTATCTTTCCACGTGAACGTGACCAGCAAGGGCTCAGCGCTGCGGACCAGAAATATATTAGGCAATACGTACACACACCTACCAGCACTTCTTCGTCCGCGCCAAGGAAGTTTCAGGTTGTTCAAAATTGTTCCCCGATTTGTGTCGTTCAGGAAAACCCTCCAGCCTTCTATCCCTCGAACCAGAATGTAGTTCAGTTCACTCGACGTATGAACAGCCAATTAGCAACTCGCGGAAGCCCCTCATCCAGGCCAACTTCCTTCAACGAGAAGCAGCATAATTCTATTGCCTTCATTCTGCTCTATACGTAACATTAATTTGAATGTATATGACGTGCACCCAATTAACATTCTCTTTGTGGCGAAAAGTCGCCCCCTTCCAATCCCCGGGGGTTTAACCGGCGGTAGTAACCTGGGGTAGGGGCGCCGCATTACTACCGCCAGATTTGACGCCGGGGTTAGGCCTATGCGCATTTTACCTACTTCTTCGCAGGCGGATGCTCATTTCTCTTTTGCTCCACGCCTGGCGTTGGTCCAGAGAACTGTATGTACTTGCACTTCAGAAGGGCAATTTCGCCCTTGCCACCCTTTGTGCCGCCGACAAGGGCGATGGGGTTGCTTTTCTCTTCGACACGAAGTTCATATAGTTCTTCAGACCCATCAGGGAAGACTATGGTTGCCTTCGCATAGCCATCCGGCGTCGCCTTTTCGTCAACCAGAGAAACCTTGGTGATCTTTGCTAACGGTAGACGAATTATCGTATCTCCGAGCCTGGTTTCGAGTTCTGTTGACTCGCCTTGTGCGGTACGCACCTGCACGTGGGTCCAGACGTGCCTCAGCCCCGCGTGATCCTCAAATACAGCATCGACCGCGACGTCCTTGCTTTGAGCACCTGAACTCGATCGGCTTGCGCAGACAGGGCTCGGTGCGAAGGGTAAGACCAGGATAACGAGAAATGCGGCAAGCCAATTTCGTCGTTCCATCTCCTTGACCTCCTTATTCAACCATCTTGATCTGAGTCACCATGAGCTCAGAAAGTTTCTTTTCATCGTCCTGTATTCCACGGACAAGCGTCTTGTGTGAATGGGACTTTTTTCTCTGCATCATCATGGATATAACCATTTGACTTTATTATATATAACGCTGTTAGTCATAAGGTTCGTACAACCTCGCCACCCACGGGAAATGCTCGATATAGGGAACTCAAGAACCTAACAGCGTGCCCGTGCCCTCCAACTTTATCTTCCACCAGGTTGAATCCGTGAGCTTCGAGCAGTCTCACCAATTCACTGAATTTCAAAATACTCTCCTATAATATAGGCTTGGGCTTTTCAAGTGCCAGCATCCCGAATCTCATGCTTCCCATCCTTGTACGCAAATCGTGGGTATGGAATCTCAGGTAATTCTACCACTTTCTCTCCCCAGGTGGGTGGGCCCAAAATATCGCCAAAATGCTTTCATATACTAAAATCGGGAAGACCTTACCTGACTCCCTGCCCCAGGACGAATACAACCGGTTGATCGGCCACTTCAGCTCCAGGGGAACCGGCCTGTGTCGCCGCAGGGGACGCCCGCGATAGATTGACATCCTGACTTCGTTCTTGGTTCTCATGCGCCAATAACTCAACGCTGTCCCATCCCGGATAGCCTGAAAAAGCAGAACTTCATCATTTCACGAAAGAGAGCCCTATGGATTTATGGTTTTTGGCGCTTATTGATGACCAATTTCCAGTCTAGTGGCTCTTCTATCCCGGCGCGTTCCTCAACGCGCAACAGCTCGGCTCACAGCAGACTGCGTAAACCCCAGTAGCTTCACAACGGCGGTACCGGCCATTCCTATCTATCTGACCGTACGACAACAAAGGAGACGCTTTCTCTGGTATTCACGCGCCGAGACAAGTAATAACATGATGCATGTTATACATAAATAAGTCAAAGAGTTATACCCCGTTGAGCAAATCTCCAGCCTTTGCGGGCAGGGGATGGCACAATGCATCTGAAATCCGAAACAAATCCAAATGAGCAAAATTCAAATAGGTAGAACGTCTCTCGCAGAGCACGCCAGGGACGCGAAGAGAGTGATGGGACGCCGAGGGGGAGTGAACAAAGGATCAAAGGCAATGTCTCACTCGGGTGCGCAGGGCTCACAGTGGCGCCAGGCTAAGCCTGGCGCGTTGGAATAGTGTGGAATATCCACCGTACTTGAAATTCACTTTGGAGTCCAATGGGTTCAAATCCCATCCGGTAAGGGCTCGCCACCACCGGAAGCGAGTCTTGCCAGTGTAGGGAAAGCCGAATCTGGAAGCGTAGACAGTGAGCGCTGAAGCCTTGTGTATCCGCCTCGAAAATCTGTTGAAAGCTGCGGCCTTCGTTATCTGTGAAAGGGGGGCAACACCGCCTTGCTGAAATGGCATGGCAAGGGGGCGCTGCGGGGGTGGACAATGTAACGGCCGAGGAATACGAGCAGGATCTCGAAGAGAGTCTTCGCCCGTTGCTGGAGCGTTTCAAACCTGGACGCTATTACGCCCCCCCGGTAAAGCGGGTATAAATTCCCAAAGGGGATGGCGGATTGAGGCCGATCGGGGTACCCGCCCTGGACGATAAGATACTGCAAAGGGCGGTGGTCATGGTGCTTCAACCGCTTTATGAGGCAGACTTTCTGGACGTCTCCTATGGATTTCGTCCCGGCCGATCGGTGCACGGTGCACGGGAGGCGCTGTGGAAAGCGGCCATGGACATGGGTGGGTGCTGGGTGCTCGAAGTTGACATAAAGAGCTACCTCGACAAGGTTGGGCAGTGCTTCTTGCGTGAGTTCGTCAAGAAGCGGGTATGCGATGGTGTGATACTGCGGACGATTGGAAAATGGTTGAAGGCACGGGTGATGGGAGATGGGGCGATGCAC
This sequence comes from uncultured delta proteobacterium, assembly GCA_963830155.1. GTDB lineage: Bacteria > Desulfobacterota > DSM-4660 > Desulfatiglandales > Desulfatiglandaceae > CAWHLE01. Next base: position 88,305 of record CAWHLE010000013.1, read on the forward strand.
TATCCGGGTGAGGGTACGCCTCAAGGGGAGTGGTCGCTCCCCTTCTCAGTCACATGTGCCTTCATGGCCTCGTGTTGCACCGCGGGCTGCTTCCCAGGCAGTGAGAGACGGCACGCTCCATGACCGCCCTTCCAAATCATAGAAGGATTCTCCACTTTCGGCGCCGCGGCTCGCCGCCAGGCAACGTTAAGCTCGCCGAACCCCTCAAGACCTTTCTCGAGGGGAAATATTTGAGCGCCGTCGCCCTCGTCGGTCAACTTTCAGGGGTCCCCCTGGTACTTGGGGGACCTTTTTCGTCTGAACTCCAGACGCCCGTCAAACAGGCGCTGTCGATCGGCCGTGAGGCGCCGGGGAATCGACAGCGTTTCGAACAAACATGAAAGAAGCACCTATGGCCGGAATATGTGGTTATGGCGGTTATGTGCCTCGATATGGGTTGAACCGCATGAAGATTTATCAGGCGATGGGCTGGATGTATCCCGGGAACATCGCCAACGCAAGGGGCGAAAAGGCCTGCCAGGAGGCCGCCATCAAGAACCTGCGGAAGGAGATCAGCATGATGGATGTCCATGACTGCTTCTCCATTACCGCATTGGTCACCATGGAGGACAGACATCCATATCTCGCCGAAGGGCGGGGCCATCGAGGATGTGATGAACGGGTTCTTTGACCTGGTCGGAAAAGTTTCCTGCCAGGTAGATGGCGGGTTCAAGTGCTTCGGTCGTCCCATCGGCGCTTCGGGGATACGTGTGCTTTATGCACATGTACGAGCAGCTCCTGGAGAGGGTCCCGGAAGAGAGAAAGGTCAAGAACGCGGGCGTCGGGCCGAGGCATAATCTGGGCGGGACCCCTTGGATGAATGTGGCTGCGATCGCCATTATCAACAAGGATTAGTTGCGGTCTAAGGCCGTGTAGGCAGAAATGACCCCGGCCATGCCGTTAGGCTCGCGAAGCCCATCCTTCACAAGCACCTGATCGAGGCGGTGGCGCAGGCGCGCGACCGCACGAACTCGGGGATAGGTGCGGCCTGGAAAGAGGTGGGAAGAATGCTTCAATTCTTCGATATCCTGCCAGATCATCGACCTCACAAACCCAAAATCCCTCCCGGCCTCCTTTTAGGAAAGGGAGGAGAAAGGGTAGAAAATGGGTGTGTTGGACCACTCGCGATGTCGTTCTCGGAGTGGCCCCTCGCCCCTATCGATCTTAAGTGGTTGACACCTTTTAGCAATTTATGTAAAGAACCAACATCTTTGCTTTAAGCCTCCTTCTAAAAAGCTTTCAGAGTGAAGAAAGGAATTGAGATCGTCACTCCCAGACGGCCTCTCTGCCCGGGCTGGAATGACGCATTTCGCTTAGAATCGATCGGGAGAAACATCGATGCCCAAGAAGCCATCCTATAAAGAGCTGGAACAGCGGGTTGCTGAATTGGAAGAACAGTTGGGCCTGAAGGCTGTCAATGCGGCACTTAAAAAATCAACGGAGCTCTTCGAGAAAACCTTCAGGAGCCAGGCAGATGCTGTTTTCATACTGGACGCTGAAATACCCCCCAGAATCATCGACTGCAATCCGGCTGCTGAAAGGATATTCGGCTATTCGCGCAACGAGATGCTGAACAAAACAACGGAGCTTTTGCATACCGGTGATGGTGGTATGCGGGACTTTCACCAGAAACTGCACCCAAAGATTCTTGAGCAAGGGTTCTTTACTCTGGATGAATTCATGATGAAGCGAAAGAATGGGGAGCAATTCTCCAGTGAACATACCGTATGGCCATTGAACGGCGAAGGGAGTGAACGGACCGGCTGGGTGAGTATTGTGCGTGACGTCAGCAGAAGGAAGAAGGCAGAGGAGATGAGAAAGAAGAGCGAGGATCGCTATCGTCTCGTCACAGAAAGGACGAGCGACCTCGTTTCCATCACAACATTTTCCTCCGAGCCTCACTACATTTACATTAACCCTTCACATGAAGCCATTCTCGGATACAAGCCAGAACATCTGGTTGGGAAATGTCCATTTGATCTCATCCATCCCGAAGACACCGAAAAGCTTACCCCGCTGTTAGACACTTATGTCACGGCGAAGTCAAAGAAGAGGCTGATCAAGGATGACAAAGGCCCTACCGAAAGAATTATTTTCCGCCTGAGGGATTCGTGGGGGAACTGGCGCTATCTGGAGACGACAGGGGACCTTCTGGACGATGACCATATTTTGTTCATTTCAAGGGATATCACTGAGAGGGAAAAGCTCGAAAAATTTTTGAGTGCAAGCGAGGAAAAGTACCGGGGCTTGTTCAACAACGCCCAGGTGGGAATCTATCGAACAAGGATCCCCGATGGGAAAGTCCTTGATGCAAACTACCGACTGAGCAGGATGCTCGGATACGATCATCTGAATGAACTCGTTGAGCAGTTCAGGTTCTCAGAACATTACGTTGACGCCGGGACTCGAGAAGAACTATTGGAACGGCTAATGGAAAGAGGGGAGGTCAGCGACTTTGAGGCCCGTTTATCGTGCAAAGACGGACAAATAATTTGGGTAAGGTTTTCTGCCCGAATTTTTCCTGAAAAGGGCTGCATCGAGGGTGTCACCATTGATGTTACGAAAGAAAAGGAAGCTCTCGCCAGGCTCATTGATTCGGAGACAAAGTATCGGTTTCTGGTGGAGAATGCAAATGATGCTATTTTTGTTCTCCAGGATGGTAAAATTGAATTCCCAAATCCCAAGGCCAGGGCAATGAGCAGAGAACTGGGGTTTGACCTGGATAGAAAGCCCTTCTATGACTACATCCATCCGGAAGACAGGGCAGTGGTTCTGGAAAGACACGTGCGCAGAATCCAGGGAGAAGTTTTACCCTCTGTCTATTCTTTTAGATTGATAAACGATCGAGATGAAGAGAGATGGGTTCAATTGAACACTTCTGTGATAGATTGGGAAGGCAAGCCTTCGACACTGAATTTTCTAAGAGACATCACCAATCAGAAGGCACTTGAAGCGGAGCTTCAGCACGCTCGCGGGATGGAAGCGTTGGGGACGCTTGCCGGAGGGATTGCCCACGACTTCAACAACCTTCTTATGGGAATCAGGGGACGCATCTCCATCATGTTGCTGGACAACGACGCCTCTCATCCGCACTATGGAGACCTGAAGGACATTGATGACATCATCAAAAGCGGCGCCGAGTTGACCAGACAGCTCTTGGGTTTCTCCAGGGGCGGAAGGGGTGAGGCCAAAGTTGCAGACTTGAATGGTCTCATCGAGCAAGGCTCAGAGTTGTTCAGGAGGACGAATAAACACATAAGAGTCCAAAGAAGGTTTCAAAGGGATTTGTGGGCAGCGGAGGTTGAGCGGGGACAACTTGATCAAGTGCTCCTCAACCTGTTTCTGAATGCGTCCGAGGCCATGCCGAGTGGCGGCACTTTGTCCATATGTACTAAAAATGAATTACTCGACAAGGAATTTACCGAGCCCCATGGCGTGGTTCCGGGACGATTCGCACGTATCTCCATCACCGACACCGGCGTAGGGATGGACGAAGAGACCCTTCGACGAATTTTCGAGCCGTTCTTTACAACCAAGGGAATGGGGGCAGGAAGGGGCCTGGGGCTCGCGTCTGTTTACGGCATTATCAAGAACCATGGCGGCATCATTGCGGCATCGAGCCAACCAGGTGGTGGTACGACTTTCGACGTTTACCTGCCGGCGTCCGAAGGAGCCATCACCGCGGAGCTCACCCCATCTCCTGAACCCGTGTTGAGTGGAACAGGGACTGTCCTGATCGTAGACGACGAGCCGAGGGTCCTGGACATTTGTGAACGGTTCCTGAAGTCCCTCGGTTATTCGGTCTTGACGGCGAGGAGCGGCGCGGAAGCCCTGAAAAAGCACGAGAGGCACAAGGTGAACATCGACATCGTGGTTCTTGATATGGTTATGCCGGGAATGGGCGGCGGGGAGGTATTCGATGCGCTTACGGCAATGGAGCCAGGCGTGAAAGTGCTCATATCGACGGGTTACAGCGTGGAAGGCGAAGTAACGGACCTCATAAAGCGGGGGTGTAAGGGATACATCCAGAAGCCTTTCAGCATGAAGGTGTTAGCAAGAGAGATACGGCGCCTTCTCGATGAAAACTAACGCCTCGACTGTGCGCATTGGGGTTCTTGCGTGTGCACGGCTTTTGCCCTGGAAGGTGCACTACTCCCTGGGCCATGGGACCTCATGTCTGTCCATGGGATAGATCACCACAAATCGACCAGGTTCCCGGCCCTTGCTTGCCGTGCTCAGTCCGTGACGTTCGGCAAGCTCATGCTGTAGCCGGCGCATAGAAGGGATGCGTGGAGAGAGCTCCACAGGCTGTCCGTGTTCGAGCACGTCAAAGATGGCACCCTGTGCTTCTTCAATCGCCTCGTCCTTGCTCTCCGATCCTCCCGCTTGCTGAAACATGGATCTCAGGAAGTCCTCCGTCTGGGTGAGCGTGTTGCTTCGGATGACATGAAGGGGAAGACCGCCTGCATGTGCCTGTCGAAGCACGTTAGGCTGGCGCCTCTGTTGAGATTTCAGGGTCAGGATCAGGTCCGCTCTGGACAGATCTGCAACCACCTGAGCAGGAACCTGGAGTTTTTGGATCACCCTCTCTAATCGGCTCCTACTCACACCGTAGGTGAAGATCCTCAAAATCTTGTTTCGGAAGTGCCTGGGCTGGAGGACCATTTCTCTTTCGAGCCCCAACTCCGGCAAAATCTGCTCTTGGGGCTGCCGGACGTCAATCTCCCCGTCCTTCTTACGGACGCGGGTTTCCGGGGAGAGCGGTATGCCTCGTAAGAAGGCGTCCACCACTCGCGCCACATTGTGATGCACGGCGAGAGCGTCTCTGTCCTGAATCTCCACAAGGACCTGGAATGTGGGCGCGGTTTTCCTCTCCAAGACGGTCTTTTGCGTACCTCGTCGGCGAGCCTCCTCGTCTGAAAGGGTGACTGCCTGGATCCCTCCCACGAGGTCGGAAAGCGTCGGATTCTGGATCAGGTTCTCCAGGGTGTTTCCGTGCGCGGTGGCGATGAGTTGGACGCCCCGCTCGGCAATGGTGCGAGATGCCGCGGCCTCTGTTTCCGTTCCAATCTCATCGATCACGATGGCCTCGGGCATATGATTTTCCACCGCCTCGATCATTACGGCATGCTGGCGGTCCGGGGAGGAGACTTGCATCCGGCGGGCCCGGCCTATGCCAGGGTGAGGAATATCGCCGTCCCCTCCGATCTCGTTTGAAGTATCCACGATCACAACACGTCTCGCCAGCTCATCGGCCAGGACGCGCGCCGAGTCCCGCAGCAGAGTGGTCTTCCCCACTCCGGGACGTCCTAAAAGCAGAATTGATCTCCCACTTTCGATGACATCCCGGAGAATATCCACCGTGCCGAATACGGCTCGACCCACCCGACAGGTGAGACCCACAATGGTTCCCAGTCGGTTCCGAATAGCCGAGATCCGGTGAAGGGTTCGCTCGATGCCCGCCCGGTTGTCCTCGGTGAATCTTCCCACCCGTTTCACTACATAGTCGATCTCTTCCCGGGTCACATTATAGTCAGAAAGTGCCACTACCTTGTGATCTGCATAGCGCGCCTCAGGAAGCCGCCCCAGATCAAGCACGATCTCGATCAAGGAATGGCGGTCCTCCTCTCCGCCAATGGATTCTTGGATATGAGGCGGCATCACACCGAGCAGAAGCTCCACATCGTCAGCGATTTTGATCTGATTTGCCGCCGGCATCTGTCCACCATTCGATCCGAAAAGTCACATGCGGGCGTGGGCGTCTCCGTAATGGGTTTTTAAGAGATCCAGGCCCCATTCATCGTTGAGGTCCCGCCACACCGTGTGGATGTGGTTTGCGTTGTTCTGGGTGTTGTCGTATTCCAGCAGAAAGCTCGGTCCGTGAACCCGATAGTAATGGGGTTCTCCCTGGTTTTCCCCGCCGGCCCAGGCAAAATGGATGTGCTGCTTTCCTTCCTTTTCGATGCCGTTCATTCGCATGTCCGCCACGTCCTGCGGTGTGCGGGCCACGTATTCGAATACCAGGTCTGTAACGATCTCCTGCTGAACATCGCTCAATTCCGAAAAGGGGAGGCCGGAGGGCGCATCCAGTTTCACCCTGGGCTCATAGCCGGTGATGATGTCAGGAGGCGCCTCAGGGGCGATGATGACTCGGGACCGCTGATTTGGGGTCAAGGAGTTAAGCAGGGTGCGCGCCAGGTCTTCCTCCGGCGCCAGTACCCTGAGTCCGGCCATCCGGCCTTCAAGGACACGCGCGGGGTTTGCCCCAAAGAAGTTCGGTGTCGGTCCAATGTGCTTTCCATCCGCGACCAGGTAGTTGAGGGAGAGGTGGTGGCCTTCAAACCGCCAGCTCCAGGGCGTCCGGTCGGAAGGCTCGCCGAACACCGTCAAGAAGTAGAGATCCGGGTCCCGCCTGTGGCGGCCACCGCGTCCCTCCATTTCACCCAGGATGGTTTCAAGGGCCATGATGCGCATGGCTTTGGCCTGGCCGTGACGGCCGAGGCCCGAGAGGAGCAGCGCTAACGCAAGTCTTTGTTGACTTGAGTCCATTTCCAGCATGGGCAGTCCTTGCCTCTGCCTGGGCCTGTAATCCCAGTTTTGCCGCTCGGGGGAGCCCAGAGGGAAGAAGACCTTCATCCGCTGGTCCGCACCCAAGGATGCCAAAAAAGACTGGGCCGCCTCCGCCATTCGCAGAGCGGTATCAGAGGCCAGATCCATAGTCCTTCGCGCTGCGGGAACCGTAGTCCGGATATGCATGGTGTTTCCTCCTTTTCCCGTTGGGTTCAAGGGAGCCTGAACTCCCAGTCACACCAGACGTCTTTTGGATGGCCGTCAGGCGGGCAGACCAGACATTTCACTTCCGCCCCGGGGACGATCACCTCGGCGGCCGCCTCGCAGATGGCAATGCCGGCAGGTTTGCATCCGATCTCTCCCAATCCCTCTTCCAATCTCCGGACCTGTTGATGGCAATGGGTCACCGTGATCCGAAAGGCCTTGTCATCCAGGATTCTTAGCTCGTAGTCGCCGTTGGTCCAGATGGTAGAGAAGACCATGGCGTCCATGAGAGACTTCAAATCGTTCGTGAGATTGAACATCTTCTTCAGTCGATACATCTGCACTTTGGCATTGGCCGGGAAGCAGTTGGCATCGGCCTTGATCGCAGCCTCTTCCCCGTATTCCTTATCGATGTGGAGAATGTAGTTGTTTTGCAGGTTCCACCAGTTCTTCTGAAGCATGTCAATGACATCGATGAGTTGTTCTTTTGACAACTGAGAGAACCTTTCCTGCTGCGCCTTGTTCATGGGGTCTTCTCTCCTTTTCCGAATGAGGGCTCAAGCAACTCGTTATTGAAAGGGCTGATTTGATTAAACAACATAACAAGACTGGCCGAAGGCGGCAACCCCAAAGAAGCTTCTTGCGGCGGGTTTTACCGCATAGGCCAGGAAGAGGGAAGTGTCATCTACAGATTTTTCTTGGAAACCGCCGCCTATTGGATATATTACCCAACCCGGATAAACTGGAAACTCGAAATCCGAAACACGAAGCTCGAAACAATATCGGATATCGAAGGTTCAAGTCCCGCGGGCTCGCGGACCATCTTGCCCGCGGGTAGTGTGGCGGATCATCCTGTAACCCGTCTTATCCCTCGGTCCCGCGGATGCAGTCATTCGGATTTTTTTGCCATAAGCGTTCGAATTTAGGATCTAAAATGTTAGTAAGCTACCCACCATGAAGAAGAAAAGAGGTGTTGAAATGCGGGTCATGACCTTCAATATACGGTTTGAGAATGAAAAGGACGGTCCAAACGCATGGGTCCATCGACGTGAGCTGGTCGCCAAGACCATTGAACGCCATTTCCCGGACATCGTGGGCACACAGGAGGCCAAGTGGCCTCAGCTCCTCTACCTTCGTGACCGGCTTACCGGCTACGCCTTTTGCGCACCCGGGCGGGTCGTGGACGAGACATCTCAGTATCCGACCCTTTTTTATCGCGAGGGGGGATTTGAAATGGATGAGGCCGGTGAATTCTGGCTCTCGAAGACCCCTGATGTTCATCGGAGCAAGAACTGGGACAGCGGATTTCCACGGATGATGAGCTACCTGAAGCTGACCGCAAGGAAGGGAGGCAAATCCTTCTGGGCGGCAGTGACCCATCTGGACCACATTGGGAGTGAGGCCAGATTTGAGCAGGCATCGATCCTCTCCCGATGGGTGAAGGAGCGAGAGGGACCTGTGATGTTGATGGGGGACTTCAACGACGATCCCCAATCGAGGATACATCAATTGCTCGCAGGTCCTGAGCGCGCGCTTCAGGACACCTGGCAGTCCCTCGGGCGGGGGGAGGGCGGTGACACCGGCACCCACCATGGGTTCACGGGCGTTCCTCAGGACCAAAGGATCGACTGGATCCTTGCCTCGCGCCACTTCCGAGTCCTTGAGGCCCGGATCGTGCGGGATGACTTTGACGGATGCTATCCCTCCGACCACTTCCCCTATATGGTGGATCTGGACTGGACGGAGCAATAGGGGAGGCCGCCCAGGATTTCCCGGCTTTCGCTGATCAGGCTCTGCACCTTACTGGTCGCAGTCCCTGGTGCAGATAGAAATTGGAAATCAAAAGAATCGAACCGGCCCGAGGCCCGTGGATCTGACAAGCACCACAGATTTTGTCAGGTGGAGCGGCGCAGGGTGCGGCTCCTATCCGGGTTCCTCCCCATACAGCGTACGGTGAAGAAGTTCCACCATGTCCACGATCCGGGGGCCGGTGCGGCATGTGAGACCGCAGTCGAACCCGTGCACGCGACCCTCTCGGGCGCACCGGAAGGACATCCACCGGGGATGTTGCCGGAGGCGGGCAATAAAACTGGAACCCACTCCGCAGAAAAACACCACCTCGGGATCCCAAACCTGAAATTGCGACAATGAAACCTTAGGGTAGGCCTCAGGAACCATTCCGGTCACATTCCGGCCTCCGGCGCGGCTAATAACGTCGTACTGAAAGGAAAGCGGACCTGCCACGATGAGCCGGTCTTCCGTCCATTCGAGCACGCGGGAAACGGTGGGGCGCCGGTCCGGGGAAATGCGGTGCACACGATCGTCCACCCACGCCAGCCGCTCCTGCAGGGCCGTAAGCAAACGTTGCGCCCTTTCGGGCACGCCCAGCAGATTGCCCAAGAACGCGATATCGCCCAGGGCCTGATCCACGGAGCTCGGTTGGGTGAGAACGAACGGCACGCCTCCGCGCTTCTCTTCGAAGAGCCTTTTCAAATGCAAATGCGCGGATTCCAAGCCCAGAATCAGGTCCGGGCCGAGGTCCAGGATTCGGTCCATATCCGGGTCGAACCAGGAGTGAACGTGAGGCTTTTGGCGTGCCACACGCGGGTAGTCGCAGGCGTCGGTGACTCCGGCCACGGAGTCCCCGAGTCCCAGAGCGAACAGGATCTCCGTCAGGGAAGGGGTCAGGGAAATGATTCGGTGATAAAGAACACATTGGGGTAACATATTATATCATTGAGTGGTTAAAGGTGGCTTCGACCGCCTTGGACTATGCTGTTTTGGACATGTCTAAACGGTCAAAGACCGATCTTGTGATGGCTTCCTTTGACAGGGTCATGAAGGAGACTTTCTGTACCCGTTATGGATTGGACCCCGATGGTCCCGGGATCTGGAGGAATATGCATGAGATCCTTGGCCTGAGTCAATCGATTGGTGTATGGCATGGAGATCCAATGGGTCCGCGGGATAGTTTTTGGTATGGATATCAAATGGGAAATCGGCCGAAAAAGCCTGTGTCATCTGGAAAGAAAGCCCCAGGTTTTGTGGAGTGGAGCGGCCGAGCTCAATGACCCATCTTTAACCCAGGCCAGCCGATTCACCCGGTTCCAGGATACAGGGTATCCATTCATCATGGTTTTGTTTTTTTCGTTTGCCCCGGCTGATGTAAATGAGAGCACATGGCCGCTAACCACTCCAAGGCGTAAAACATATTTTCCTTTCTTCCGTCTTTGGACCGGTAGAGGATCTTGGACTCTTCAGGGATATAGATCATCCTTTCCTGGGAGAAGGATGCCCGGACAACATACCGAGCCAGGTTCTCCATGGCCTCCTCGTCTCCCCGTTGAATCCTAGGGCCGCAATGGACGTTGAATCCGGAGTGCCGCCATCTCGACAGTCAAGCCCCCCTTGTCACGGGCCGCCCACGCCAAGGCGGCGACCGCTGTTAGGTACGTGCAGCGCGGTGCCCTACGCCTGCGAAGGAACAGTTCGTGCAGGCATGACCCGCGAGAAGCTCTCGTACCATTTGAGTCCGATCGCGTCCTCGTCGTCAGCTCATTTGGAGGGCAGTGGTGCCGTTAGGCCGGCGTGCACGTCCGCGGTGTCCGGGACCGGAATGCGCGGTATCTCCAGAAGGCCGCCGAGGTAATTCCGACTCTCGACCAACATGGAGGCGACGTGATTCGCGCCCGCGTCCAAGAGCGTCTGCGGGCTCTCGTCCGCCAACGCCGGCGGTCCCCATCGTCCCACCGCGATCCGCAACTCGGGCAGTGCCGAGCGAAGTCTCTTCACGAGATACCGTGTTCTCGACGACGGGCTGGGTGGTAGATCAGCAATGCACACGACAGAGAACTTCCGGTCTCGCACCAGCGACACCAGCTCCAACGCCGTCATGCGCGTACCGGCGATCTCCAGGGCGATCGGCAGATCGTCCAGCAGGTGTGCCAGCATCGCGAGCGCGACATCATCGGCAACCCCGTTGACCGCATAGCCCAGTACGCCCAGCGGCTCGCGCGGTCCCAAGAGCGATGGATCGCCGGACGCGGCGGCGGATGCCGTATCCAAGCGGCGGCGGATGCCCTCGGCCGCGTCCGAGATCAACTCCAGGGTCGCATCGATGATCGCCGCTTCTTCTTCCGGAGAGAGCCGCTGCTCTAAACGGTCACGCTCGGCATAACTGAGTGCCGGCAGCATCAGCGCGTCGTACACCGATTCCGAGGGGTCGGTCTTGATGTGGCTGGCAATCAGTTCGGCCGCTTCGCTCTGGTCGCGGGCCAGCAGGCGCTGATAGTAGCCGTACTCAGGCGCGAGCGCTGGCGTGTCGGCCATCAGCGTCCCGACGAACGCGAGGCCGGGCACGTGCTTGCCGAGCACGACGAGGCACACGGTCAGCGGCGATGCCATCAGCAACCCGAGCGGCCCCCACAGCCACGTCCAAAACGCGACGGATACGAGCAGCGCCACCTGCGACACGCCGGCCGCACCGGCATACAGCACCGTTTCGAGCACGAGATTCGTGAACAGCTCGATGACGACGAACAGGGCGAGGACGATCAATGGACCGGTCCATCCCTCCAGGGCTGCGAGACTGACGAGGATCGGCGCGCCGGCTCCGAGCACGGGACCGACGTACGGGATGAATCGAAGCACCCCACCCAGCGTCGCCCAGACCAATGGGTAAGGGACGTGCAGGAAGTGCAGCCCGAGGAAGACCGCGATGCCGTAAAGCAGACTCACAAGGCACTGCATCAACAGCTGTCGGCTGACCCGACCTCCGGCCTCGTCGAATGCCCTCGTGGTCGTGGCGAGCCGTCCGCCCCCGATCAGCCAGATCATGCGGTCACGCAGATCGCGGCGTTTGAGCAGCATGAAAATGACCAGCGTTACGACCAGCGCCGCCGTGCCCAGCGGCCCGAAGAAGGGCCCGAGCCACGCGAAGCCCGAAAAACCCGTAGCCGGGTTGGAGGTCACTACGAGGGGCTGCGAGACCGTTCCCTTCGGCGCCTCCGAAGTTCCCAGGTCAGTCTTGATGCCCTCCAACGTTCCCTGCAGCTTTTCGACCGCGCCTCCCCTGCTCGCACCCCGCACGTCGGCAATCTTCGTTCGGATGTTGGCCCGATAGCCGGGTAGGTCCTCGACGAGACTCTCCATCTGCCGCGTCAGGCCCCAGCCGGCGAGACCGAGCGCCGCAAACACCAGCGTGACCAGTAACAGCACCGCAGGGACCCGACCGATCCACCGTTGAAGCCAGGTGACCGGCGGCGTCAGGACGAACGTCAAAAGGATGGCGAATGCGAACGGAACGAGCACGGCCTTTGCCCAGTACAGAACGGCTATGACCAGCGCCCCGCCGGCAAACGTCACCCACGGCTTCACGGATCTCAATGTGTCGTCCAGATTCCTACTCCGTTCCTCGGCCGAATTGCATCAGACCTTTATGATTGTGATAAGAACTTGCTCCCGGTGAGGAAGAATATAGGAAGTTCGGACCTTGTGTGTCAAGGACGAAGCTGGCACATCATGTTGGGGGTCAGAGGATTGCGGAATACTGGGGCGTTCCGGCCTGGTATAGTCGTCTACGAGGCAAAGGGCAACCGAGTCCTGTGCTTTGATGTGAGAGGGCCTTTTGCAGGAAAAAGGGAAAAGGCTCCCCTTCGCGCCACATCTCTCTGCCATCCCGATGGATTCGTCTTGACAGAAATCCCGTTTTGGCTTTTAACTGCGCCGAGCCGGCTCCAATTCTATTAATCAAAGTCAAATCAAGTTCATAACCTCAACCTTGTGAGAAGAAACCATGGTCTCCTGTTTCCTGAAGGTGGTGAAAACAAAGCTTTGGAAACACCAAAATCAATTCACGCTCCTTTAAACCCATGTGACCGAATTTTGGCGATATCTGTGGTTCTTTGAATTCAATGAGACTTTAAGGAGTAAGAATGAAACAAAGTAATGTCATAGTGGAGGTTGCCTTTCACCTCTCATGCCTGATGGAGTTGATCATTATCATCCAAGAATCGGTCCGTCGATGACCCGAGTACTGGTCAATCAACACGACGACGTATATAGAAGACCATATTGCTGGGATGGTACAGATATTCGCTGCGATTGGTTCGTGGTATCAAAGAAACTTCGGCAATCTGGAAATTGACATGGCACAGAAACAAGAAACCCAAAAGGCCCCTACAGGTCGGCGAGATCGAGCAAAGGGATCGATCTTAAGCCTGGAATTCGATAAAGACAAAAGGTTTGAGACTGATCTGCGCCAGCGGGTCAACGAATACTTTCAAGAAGGCACCGGGCGATCGAAAACAGCTAATTGGCAGATGTACTTAAAGACGGCTGTCATTTTTGCCTCTTTCGTGTCCTCGTATTTGCTTCTGGTGTTTGTGGCTGAGACCATCTGGCAAGGCCTGCTCTTGGTCATCCTGCTCGGATTGTCCACAGTTGGAATTGGATTCAACATTGCGCATGATGGAGGGCATAAGGCATATTCGAAGACCCCCTGGGTCAACAAGGTTATGGCAAGGACCATGGATCTGGTTGGAGGTAGTTCGTACTTGTGGTTTTGGAAGCATGGCGTGATCCATCACAGGTACGTCAATATCACAGGTTATGATACCGATATCGACCTGGGCGTTCTCGGTCGGCTGTCGCCACATCGGAAGAGGCTTTGGTTTTACCGATGGCAACATCTTTATCTCTGGTTCATCTACGGGTTCTTGGCCGTAAAGTGGGAGTTTGTCGATGATTTCCGGAATATTATTTCGGGTCGAATCGGAAGACATCGGTTCCCTCGGCCAACGGCATGGGAATTGGCAGTTTTCATTGGCGGGTAAGACCGTCTTTTTCACGTGGGCATTTGTGATACCACTTTTCTTCCACCCTTTGCTTACCGTCATATTTTACTATAGCGTTGGCGTCCTGGTTCTGGGTGCGACCCTAAGCGTGGTGTTCCAACTGCCACATTGCGTGGAAGAGGCAGAATTCCCGATCCCCCGGGAGGACACCGGACAAATGGAAAGTCCTTGGGCGGTTCACCAGGCGAACGTGACCGTGGACTATGGCCGACGCAGCCCAATCATGAGTTGGTTTCTTGGTGGGTTGAACTTTCACAAAGAACATCACCTGTTCCCAACGATCTGTCACATTCATTACCCGGCAATCACGAAGATCGTGGAAGAAACTTGTCGAGACCACGGGATAAAGTACTCGGAGCACGAATCATTCTGGGCAGGTATTGCGGCGCATTACCGGTGGCTGCAAAGGATGGGAAAGCCCGACAACCAAAACTGATGAAGCGACTTATTATTCTGTCCAGAATGGACGGACACACTGTGTGAGGAACAATCGAGCAGCTAACCAAGCGCGTTCGGGGGACTGCGCGGACCATGCCGCCCCTGACACGCAGGTCAATAAACCACAGAGGGAAACATCATGGGCAAGGTGCTCGCGCTGCTGCTTATAATTCTATTGGCTCTTGCGTCGGTGGCCGGCTATCTGTTTCTCACCGAGAAGATTACTGTCGGGGAAAGGCAAATAGCCGACGGTCAAAGACAGCTTGAAAAGGGAGAGCCCGCGATCGAGGAGGGCAAAGCTAAGTTGGAGGCCGGAAAGCGAGACTTGTCAGAGAGCAAGAAGGAGTACGAGCAAGCTAAAGACAACATGTTCTTGGTTTTAGCGGACAAGTTGCTGAAAGGCGGAAAGGGCTTCAAGGAGGCTAGAAAGCGGATCGCCGAAGGAGACAAACAGGTTGCCGAAGGAGAGGGCAAGGTTAACGTTGGGGAAAGTCGAATTGATGCAAGCGAGCTGGAACTAAGCCGAGGGAGGGAACAGTTGAGGCTGGCCAAGGGCGCACGCTTTGCCTGTGCGCTTGGGGCAGCCTTTTTTGCCTCTTTATCGATTGTGCTCGTGTTCTGTTGGAGGCGATCACTTGCCCGGATCTTTAGGCATACTGATGCATAATAATGCGCTGCGTCTGACTGGCAATCCGCTCCCTCATTGCCAGGTGAGCTTTGCCGTCAGGGATCATTATCCTAACTCAGTGTATTGTAGAGTGAATTTCTTGCGGTATACCAAAGCGCTGTGAAACTTGATTTTGCCGGATGACGAATGGCAATAATGCAAATTATGTTCTGTGCCGAGGAGTTTTGTGCTTACGGAAGACCAGCGTTCCGCGTCTTATGCGAATCAATCTAAACATTGTTAAAATAAGAAATTGAACACAAACTCAATAAAGAGGGTTAGCAATAGGAATTCTATCTTGGATCGTAATGGGGTTAATCGTAGGTTTGGTCGCAAAATTCATCATGCCGGGCAAAGACCCTGGAGGAATTATCATTAATATCTTGATAGGAATAACGGGTACTTTCGTAGGCGGGTTTATTGGATCCTTTCTGGGACTTGGAACAGTTACAGGATTTAATACAGGGAGTTTCTTGCCGTCTATCGGTGGTGCTGTTCCTATTGATTCTATATCGCTTTATAAAGAGATAGCATCCTTTTGAGGTTTAGGCGGTCGCAGTGTGGCAAGCGCCACTCCGCAAAAAGAACACTTCGAGCTATTGCAGAAAGTCATGCGCGGTAAAGCCAACCAAGAAGAGCGAGAGCACTTCGAGGCGCTTCATTCTCAGAGGAGCTCCGACATCCTCGAAATGCCGACGGATAAGCTCTTTTCTGTGGAAAAGGTCAAGATGGAATTACCCGTCAAAGCCAGGATTGAACCGTCAGAGCCTTGTGACCGATGCGGCGAGCCGGCCTTGCGTTCAAAACTTTTGGACAAGGACGGCCAGAGGATCTGCAGAGGCTGCATGGATATGGCTCATCATTGAGCATGAAGAGAGAAATGCCTTATGCGGATACGGGTCGGGGTCCCGTACGGTCTGAGTCCCAAAAGGAAAGGTCTATCACCTCACCTGAACGTTTTTGAGGACCGGTTTGCTTCACAGATGGGGTGATCTTGGAAGTCATCCCGATGGTGAGGTACATCGGCTCGCCATATGGGGATGTGGAGCACAAGGAAAAGGTCTACGCTTACACCGTTGTGGATCTCCGATTGACTTCCACCGTGCACAAACTTCCTGTCGCCCGCAGTTTGAAGCCGGCCCTTGATTTTCCAACCTCTTCGACAAGGGATACATCTCCGTCGTCAATGCTTTGGACGATACCAGGGCCGGAAACGCAGGCTATTATGCCGGGGCACCTTTCACAGCTGTGTTGACGGCATCTCTTGAGTTTTAGGCCTCCGGGGAGAGGGCTCTCCGGAAGGCTCGAACAGGGTTTGGCCGATAGGTGGGGAGGACCCCTGAAAGTCTCATGGGCCTTTCCTTTCCTCAAGCCATCCGATGCGCGCGTCGGGGAACGCATCGATGGATCCGGAGTAGGGTTTGATGTCGATTATCAGCGATCCATCCAGTGCGTCCAACCCACTCACCCTCACAAATCGCCCGTTGCGTTCCAGGAAATCGACGACACACAACCCGATCGGATTGGGACGATTCGGCGATCGCGTCGAAAAGACCCCGTGTGTCTCTGGCCCCCATGGTGTCCTTGTCTGCAGGATGCTTCTGTCACTTCTGTCCTGCCAATACAAGACATAGAGGTGCGTGCACCGGTCGATATCCATAAGGCCGGGTTCGTATTTCTCGAATATCTCCATGGTGCACGCCTTGTTTTCGTGTCTTCCTTGGAATGGCGTCCCCTTCTTGTCTTTGTAGGGAGAATGGATCACGCCGATGGACTGCAACAGCCCCATTTCAGGTTCCCGTTTCAACAAGACAGACCTCCTCGAATTTTTTGGTTCACCTGATCATTCCCCAATGCTTCGCCCCGGTCTCCCGGAGACGGCGATGCCCTATGTACCTCAATGGTCACGTGGGACAAATGAGAAATATGGCAAAAGCTCGCGACTATTCTTCGAAAACGATCTTGTGGCTCACCAGGTTCATGCCCTTGAGCTTGCCTTTGACGATCTTCTGCTCACCAAAAATATTGACCAGACGAAACTGTCTGTCCCCCTCGGGGAGAAGCTCGTCCACCGATTCCAGGACCAGTTCCTCCTGGCCGCCCCTGAGCAAAAACGCACTCGCTTCACACATCCTTAAATACCTCCGTCATGTATTCATTCATCATGTTCTCAATCAGATGGGGCAGGGGCTCCTTGCTTGCACCGACAAGAAAGATCCCTTCCTGGTGCAAAGGCAGCAGGATTTTCGGTGCAGGCACGGAAGCAATGGCTTCTGCCATGCGGGGGGTAACTTCCCCATCATGGCGTTCGGCCAAGTGATGGAGATCGGCCTCACGATCAGGTCCACTGTCGTCACAGTGCGTTTAACCGGATTTTCTCCCGTTGCGCCGCGATTGGCGCCCGCTCTCAGCATCTGTGAGGTTGCAACCGCGTTCGTACCCAAGGCCCATATTGGAACGGACTCGACGCATCTTGCCTTCAGGGCCTTGATGATGGTCGCACCGATTCCATCCCTCTGGCCATCAACAACACAAATACGTTTCATGGATCGTGTTCCCGTTTCCTCATGTGGCCCCGGCGATTTAACGGTCTTTCAGAACCTATCTTCGAGTGTTTCGAAACAGGGGATACACAACACCTGGTCGTTGAAACGCCGGGTGCGGGTCTCCATCACCGGTTCACCGCAACGCTCGCAGATAAGGCTTGCGAAGATTCGTGCCCTTTTCGGCACCGGGCCTTCCGGTGTCTTGAGCTCAAAGACCTCCGATAATTCGGATTCCATGATTCGCCTCGTAATGGCGCCTCTTGTCTCTTTCCATGTCTTCTCTTCTTCTGCGCTCAAGCCCTCCGTCTCCATCTTGCGGTGAAGATTTCTCAGCAGCGGTCCCGTGTCTCCGTAAATAGTAGGGCGGAGGACCAAGCGCATGGCCTTTCCGTCCTCACGGAAATAGAAGGTGAAGGCGTTCTTTCCGTAGTCCTTGTAAATGAGGTTGCCTTTGCCGAAAGTGCATCCGGTCAGGTACTGGATGGCGTCGACCCCGCACATATCGGTTTCGACAACGGCCACGATCTCCTCATCAGCCGACTTGCCCATCTCCTGCAAGGCCCACTCGGATGCCCGAATGCCGATGGCAAGTCCCGGACACCAGTGGCCGTGAAAGGCGGTTGTCTTTTCAACGAGTTCAGAACCGATGGTTGTTTCGTTCATGGTTTCCTCCTTATTGCGATTGCATACCTTCGAAAAACGGAAAATGGCACCAGGCCAGGTGACGTCCACCCTCCAGACGAACAAGGGGCGGCGCTTCCTTCATGCAACGCTCCCCGCGCCGGTCACATCGCAGCGCGTAGGGACAGCCGTCGCCTTCCGGGGCATTGCCTCCGGACGGCAACCCTTCGTCCCGACCCTGAGCGCACCGGATCAGGTGATTCGTAAAAGGATGAACCGGACGGGCGAGCACCCCGGCGGCCGGGCCGGCCTCCACCACTCTTCCCGCGAGCATGACCCCAATCCGGTCCGCGATTTTGCGGGCAAGTCCGATGTCATGCGTGACAAAAAGCATGGTCAGACCCTTTTCCACCTGAATGTCAAGCAGCATCTTCATCACTTTGGCCTGGACGCTCGGGTCCAGCGAGCTCGTGGGTTCGTCTGCGACCAGGAAGGCGGGCTCAAGGATCAGCGCACGAGCCATGCAGACGCGCTGGATGGCTCCCATATTGAGCTCATGGGGGTAGCGGTTGAGAAACTCAGGCTCCGTGGAAAGGTGCACGTCGGCCAGGACACGCTTTACCCGATCACGGATTTCGCTGTTTTCTTTCATTTGGCCCTGGATCCGCAGTGGCTCGGCCACGATATCCAAGACGGATAGACGATGGCTCACCGCCTCCGCCGGGTTCTGGTAGATCACCCCGATCCTTCTGGCCAGGGACCGATAGCCTTCCTTGATCCAACGGTCCATGTCCTGATCCTCGAACGACCGCTGTCCCTGATCCGGAGTCAGCGCGCCTGCTGCGATCATGGCCAGGGTGGTTTTGCCCGATCCCGTCTCTCCCACCAGGCAGAAGGCCTCTCCGGCCCGAAGGGACAGATCCGTGGGCCTCAGGGCCGCAACCCGATCAAAGCGTTTTGCCACCCCTTTCAGATTCAAAACGGTCACAATCCCCTCCCGCAAACACCGGACCTGGTGATTCATGACCCGGGAAAGGGGAACCGGTCTCTCCCTGCATTCGCCGATGGCCTGGGTACACCGGGGTTGAAACAGACACCCTGTCTGGAGCATGTGCCCGTTATCGTGATGGGACCCCGGGCCCGCCACATGAGCATGCTCCCGGGATGGGCTTTCGCTGTGAGGGTGGGTGTGCATCACCCGATAAAAGGCATCCCCCCGGATCCCGCCCAGGTCCCTGGTGGCGTTCAGGGTCGGGTAGGATCGCCCCAGGGCCAGCGTGTAGGGATGACAGGGGTTTTCAAATAGGTCACCTGCCGGCATGCTCTCCATGATCTGCCCCAGGTAGAGGACCATGAGGTCGTCTGCCAATCCCCTGGCCAGATCCAAATCATGGGTGATGAGCAGGACCGCTTTCTGTCGCGAGCGCAGGTCGCGAATCGTCTGGGCCACGAAGGACTTGGTCATGGCATCCAGGGCCGCAGTGGGTTCATCCAGGATTACCACCTCCGGATCCAGGATGAGGGCCATGGCGAGAAGCACCCTCTGAACCTCGCCACCGCTCAGCTCATGGGGGAAGCGCCCACCCAGTTCCGATCCGAGCCCCATCCGCTGAAGGGCATCTCCGGCCTTTTGCAGGGCATCGCCCCTTTTCATCCGGACGTGCTGGACAAGGGGTTCGGACACTTGATCGATGATCCGGTAGACCGGGTTCAGATTCGCGGGTCCGTTCTGAAACACCATGGCCACCTGAGAGCCCCGGATCCGGTTGAAGCCCGATTCCCCCATCCCCACGATCTGCACATCGCCAAGCCTGATGCTGCCCTCTGTCACCGCATTCCGAGGCAAAAGCCCCATGAGGGACTTCCCCAGGGTGGTCTTTCCCGAGCCGGACTCCCCAACGAGCGCCGTAATTCGACCTGCCTCCAGATCCAGGCTCACCTGATCGAGGGCCAGCAGGGAATGATCCCCGTCCCGGTACGTCACGGACCAATTCTGAATGCAGGTCCTCACCTTGCTTCCTTCAGCCGCGGATCAAAGACCTTCTCAAGACTGACCGCCAGGAACGTCACGGTCATGATCAGGAGGGTCAGGCATAGGATGGGCGGGAGGAGCCAGTTCCGCCACACATCCAGGTAATAGTATTTGAGCCCATAGCTGATCATCATCCCCAGGGACTTGCGGCTCGGGTCGAACAACCCCAGAAACGAAAGAGACGCCTCCATGAACATGGCCATCCGGGTCTTGGTGGCGAACCCGATCAGGTACAGGGGGAATAGCTCCGGGAGAAGATGTTTGCAAATGATATAGACGCCCGAGGCCCCCATCTGCCTGGCCGCCTGGATGTGAAGCCTGGATTTCACCACCAGGGCCTGGGCCCGAATGCCCTTTGCCGTTGTGGGCCAGTAAAGAAACGCCAAGAGGATGGCCAATGCCGCAGGCGAAGGCCTAAAAAGCGCGGCGCTCAGAATCAGGATCATGACGGCGGGGATGGCCAGCAGGATGTCGGCCACGCGCATCGCAATCTGATCCGTCAGGCCGCCGAACCATGCCGCAGAAAGGCCTATCCCCACCCCCAGGGCCAAGGCCACAATCCCCGTCAGTACGCCGAAACTGACCGTGTTGCGCAACCCGTAGAGCAGTTCCGACAAAATGTCCATCCCCCCGTCGTTGACCCCTAGCCAGTGCGCCTGAGAGGGCGGACTGAGGGGTCGAAAGGACATGTCGTGGGGATCGTAGGAGGCCAGGGGAGGACCCAGGAGGACCACAAGGGCAAGCACCAGGCCCAGCCCGGCCCCAATCACGAACCAGGGGTCTTTCCCCAGGAGATGGCGCGCCCTAATATGCATGGCTCACCCGGGGATCGATCCTGCGGTACACCCATTCCAGGACCAGGTTTATGAAGAGGACCATCAGCGATGAGACAAGCACAATACCCTGAATGAGGGGCATGTCCCGCATGGAAATGGCATTGAACAGGAGCGTGCCGAGACCCGGGTAGGAATAGATGGTTTCCACAACCAGGGCGCCGGTCACCATGAAGGCAAAGCGCAGCCCGAACCGGGTGATCATGGGCAACAGGGCGTTTCGGGCAGCATGGACGTAGCGAACCCTCACCGGGGGTAACCCCTTGGCGCGGGCCGTCTGCACGAACTGCTCCCGCAGCACCATGACCATGCTCCCCCTAGTGAGTAGAAAGTTTCCGGGGAAGTAGGCCAGGATGAGGGTGGCAAGGGGTAGGGCCAGATGGCGCAGCACATCCCAGACCCACTCCAGCGGAGTGAGGCGGGCATAGGCACTCTCCGAGCCGGATGCGGGGAGCCATCCCAGGGAAAGGGCAAAGACCAGCAGGAGGAGCACGCCGGTCCCGATCTCAGGCACGCCCTCCATCACGGTCATCAGCCCGACCCCCGCCCTCTCCCCATAACCCCCTCGACGCCAGGCCGCCTCCACCCCGGCCATGAACCCGAAGAACATGGATATCAGGTGGGCGCTTCCCACCAGCAGCAAGGTCCAGGGCAGGGCGCCCAGGATCAGTTTCGAGATGGGGGTGAGAAAGGCGTAGGAATACCCCCACTTCAGTGTGAAAAGCCGGACCACATAGCGTCCGAAACCGTCATCGCGGGTGTAGGTGGCCCTGAGCGCTGCCTCCTGCTCGGCGTCCAGGGTGACGTGGGAGCTTAAGTACATGGCGTTCACGAAATCACCCGGCAGCATCCTCGGCACGCTGTAGCTCAGAACCACCATGACCAGGCCTGCCAGCAGGTAGGGCCAGACGATCCATTTTTTTAGTTGCCGGGCCACAACTGACAACCCATCACTCCTTTACGAGACTCATCTTGTTCTGGGGGATAGGGATGCCTTTGCTGATTCCCCCCTTGGTAAAATACCATTCGATTCCCTTTTTCGGGTTGTACGCGGAAAAGGAATCCGGGTAGTAAAGGGAAATGGCCGGCAAATCCTCGGCATAGACTTCTTGGATCCTGTAAACGATCTCCTTCCTTTTGGCCTCATCCATTTCCGTCATCTGCGCTTCCAGCAGTTTGTTGAGCTGTGGGTTTGAATCATAACGGGCGCTGTTGACCGATCCCGCTCCGAATTCGGAGGAGATCATCTCATTCAGGATCCTGGCATCTCCGGTGATACCGCCATGGCCGGATACGGCCAGATCAAAGTCCCAATTTCTGACCTTGCTGTCCGCAGTGGTCTGCTCCAGATTCAGAAGGTCCACCCGGATGCCGACGGCCTCCAGCTGTTTCTTGATCACCTCCCCGTCCCGGTCCGCCACGCTCTGGCCAGCCACAGTGATACTGGAGGCCAACAGTTGCACCCTCAAAGGTTGGCCGCCTTTCTGGTAAAAACCGTCAGCCCCTTTTTGATAGCCCATGGACTCCATGAGTTCACGCGCCTTCTCCGGGCTAAAGGCATAGCGAGGGGTTTTCGGGTTAAACATTGGGTGATCTACCGACAGAAGCCCGTAGGAAGCGGGTTGAGCAAAGCCCCTGTGGGACTTCTCGATGATCTCCTGCCGGCTGATGGCATAAGCCAGGGCCTGACGAAATCGTTTGTCATCAAAGGGGGGTTTCCGGTGGTTGATCATGAGCTTCTTGTTCCAGCTCCGCTCATCCTTGATGATCATAAACCCCTTGTGCGCGAGGGGATCAGCCATCTCGGGCTGGATGCTTGCTAAATCAACCTCCCCGTTTGAAAGAGAGACCAGGGGCTTCCCTGAGCGGACATAGATGAGCCGTTCGGCCTTGGGGCGGCCCTGAAAGTAATCTGCGAAGGCCTCGTAAAGATAAGTGCCTTGGGCCTTGTTGAAATCCTTGAACACATATGGCCCGCTGCCGATGAACGCCCTCGGATCATCAAAGGACTCGGGCTTGTCCACCCCCTCCCAGATGTGTTTGGGAAGGACCGGCATGGTCCCGCCGATGTCGGACAAAAACGGCGAATAGGCCCTGGACAGATGCACGATAACGGTGTGGGGGTCCGGGACTTCGACTCGCCCCACCGAGTCCACGCTGATCCAAGAATAGGGGTGTTTCTTGTAGTATTCCAGGGTGAAGGCCACATCCTCTGCTGTGAGGGGTTGACCGTCATGCCATTTGGCTTTCGGGTTCAACTTGAAGGTAAAGGCCTGCTTCACGGGGTCGAAGGACCAGGCATCGGCCAGGGCCGGGATGTACCCCCTGCGGTCCTTCCAGATCAGGGTGTCGAAAACCCAGCTCATCCGAACATAGCCGGGACCTCTCGGATAATGACGAAAGGGATTGGGGTAGCCCCAGTCGCCCTTGCTGTCGGCTATTCGAACCTCTTTCACCTGGGCCACGACAGGGCCTGCGAGTGTGAAGCCCAACAGGATCATCAGGGTGAAGAAGAATCGATGCCGGTGAAAAACACAATTCATGGTGTAACTCCTCTCAGAAAGGGAATACCGCGCCGGCCCTGGGCCAAAAAAGAAAAGGCCACGACGGCTGACAGGCTTCGCCTGCAAAGACCTTCGTGGCCTTGATAACGCTACCAGGTTACAAAGATGGGTTCCCGTCCTTTCGGTCGCCGGAAACCCTCAAGAGTGCCAAGCTTCTTTAGATGAACCTGATCGGCCCTTCATGGACCGCTTCGATCCATTGGCTCATCTAATTTATTTGTTGCATGCCTTTGGGCCTGTGTCAATGGATTTCTTGACTCGATCGGCAACTGACTATACCCGCAGACACGGCCGAAATATACAAAGCGCGGACAGCATCACGTCTGTCCGCGCTTTGTCGGATGAGTGACGTCCCGGATCTTACCCCGCCATCGCAAAGTCGGCCCACGTTCCGCAGCGATCTTTGTAATCGAAATGCCTGCCATGATCATCGTAATTCCAATAGGGCGTATGGGCCGCTTTGACCTTGGTCAGAAATGGCAGGGTCTGGTTTTCAAGACGTACCGGTGTTCCGTCCTTGCCCCGCGTCAATTCCTGTTTCATCTCCCCGAAGGGCATTTTGAAATAGACAGTGTCTCCTTTATCTTCCACATCAATATCCACGTATTTGACGCCGAAATTCTTCTTCATCAGAGCGGCACCGAGGCTCTTGACCACGAAGGTATCAAGGACCCCTCGCTGCTCTGGCGTGGCCTCATCGCTGACGTAAATGCCGCCGTTTGATCCTCGCTCCAGCACCTCTTTGAATGTGGCGTGGGGCAGGTCGCCCTGATAGATGACGGTGATTCCGGAAAGGTCAACATCATTTACTTTACCTTCCTGAATTCTGAAGACCATGAAATACCTGCATCCACCGTCTCTTGGCCTTCCGAAATAATAGGGGCAATGTCCCTGCGAGGCGCATGACTCATTATAGATCCCTTTAATCTTCCATCCCGGTTTTAGTTCTCCCATAAGGTTGCCTCCTTTCTCCGAATGCCGGTGATATAAGGTTCGAGTGGATTTGACTACCCTGCCGATCCTATCCTGATTTTTGAAAATATCTGGTTTTCACGAAACTGCCAATCAAAAATAAAGTGATCTTCGTCCTTTTTCAGCCGATGCAAGTAAAGCCGCCGCAGCTTTCAAAGACAGGAGCCCTGGGCAAACCTGATCGGCGAGCGAAGTGCTGGTGGCAGGCGACATCCGAGAGAATGTCTTCCCGAGTTTGGTCGATGTCGTCAATCAGCTCAAAGCGAAGGCGGCGATTAAACAAGGAGCAGATTCCGTAGGGGTAACCCCGTTTGAGAAATCCAAAGATGAAGGGACATCAGTCCATGATCAACGAATTGGATCATAGGATTCAAACGCTGGCCCAGTGGCTTTACGAATCCAAGTATCTGGTCGTGTTTACAGGGGCAGGAATCAAGTATAAGTTTCGTATAAAACCAAGCACGCGCCGCATAAGTGGTGGAAGGATTCCCAATATCCGAACTCTCAGCAGCCCATGAAAATGCGATGATAGCCCTCGGAAATTGGAGCTTGACAGGAGGCGTGGTCGACGGCCCCATGCCTCCTTGAGCTTGCTACCTGATGGCCATAAGGATCTAAATCCATCTTGGCACTCTTTCCATAAGGGTGTCAGGAGTTTTTCGCCGGCATATTTGGTATCGTGGCGCCTCGCCTTCCCCCAAAATTCATATAGACGCTCGGTTTGTGGAGGAGACTCGCAAGGCCGTAAGGCAAAACTGGAGCCCCAAATCTTCGTTCTTTTCCACGGCAATAATTCATTTATCTCCTTAAAGAATTCGTGGCTGGGCTGCGTTCCGGCTTCAGAGTCTTTTGGGCCGATGAAAAGAATGCCTGAGTGGATAATGCATTGTCCACCTACGACTCTGTCCATTCCTTCCAATGATTGCCATGAGATTTGGTTCGCGCCAGAGACAGTGATTCTATATTTGTCAAGTCGGAAACTCCCTGGGCTCTCATCATGTGAATCTTGTTCAGGGCTCCTTCTTTCGCTCAGGATTGCGGGTAGCTGACTTTCCCAAGCCTGACCAAGGTTTCGCCCTGAGGAAACATCCAAAAGGCCCGAAAGGAAGCAATAAAACTTCGTCTTGTTCCAAATGGGTAGTTTTTTCAATCTCAGGAGAAACTCTCTTTTCAAGAATCCGTCTTCTTTGTTGCTGAATGGCCCAAGCATGAGGATGTTTTCATAAATAAAGCATCTTCCGCTCTGTTCCTCCCCGAATCCACAATGAGTACTCCACCATAGAGCGCCGCCCTCGAATTCGGTGATTTGATACTCTCCCAGCCTGTAGATGTTCTTTTCGATCATGATTGCACCACAGAATTTGATGAGAACTCGCCTACCCCACCGGCTTTGCTCCTCATTGTATTATGAATTCTTAGACACTCCAAGTACCAAAAGGTTTACCAAAAGGTTTGCTTTCTGAGATTAGTACCTGAGCGGTGAAATTGCGCGCAAAATGGACACGATTTTTGGTGTCAGGTTTCGGTGTTCAGGTTTCAGCAAACCCCAGATCCTGAAACCTGTTTGGTTCCGGCTTGGCCGGGTTAAGATGTGACACGTAGAGACAAAGGCGGTTGCTCTCCGACATGGGTAGATTCGAGGGGAAGGCATATTCCGCTTCACCGAGGCGGGATGATGAGGTCGTGGTCATTCTTGGAGAAAGGCTTCCACTGGTCGCGTAACAACTCCCCTACGAGGTTGATTGGGTGGATCATGCAACCTGCTGTATCTGCTATCTTTCTTGGAGCCTCCTAGACATAGAAGTCATGTGATTTCAACTTGATATATGGTGGCCCAAAGTACCATCAGGCCCTTAGGATGTATCAAGATAACCCCAGATTATGTGAGGGGAGCAGTCAGGTGTGATTTCTAAGGGCTTCGGCAGAGCATGAAATTTATTGGCTCCATGGTCAGGACGATTTCGTCCTTCTGATTCAGGGTCTCTATATAGGACCTGACGATGCCCCGGTCCCGCTTGGAATTCGAACGTCTCGTTTCGAGCACGGTCACTCTAATCCGCAACTCATCCCCTGGCCGCACGGGTCCGACCCATCTCATTTCCCGGACGCCCGGCGAGCCCAGACTGGCAACGTGTGAGAGATAATGGTCGACTAGCAGCCGCATCGTCAATGATCCCGTCAACCATCCACTCGCAATCAACCCCCCGTAAATGCTTTTCGTCGCCGCTTCCGGGTCGGTATGGAAGATCTGCGGGTCGTAACGCTTTGCAAAGGCGATGATCTCTTCCTCTTCTACCGTGATGGGACCGAACTCGTGCACGGAACCAGGGATATAATCCTCGAAATAGCGTTTCTCAACTCCGAACCTGAACGTTTCCGAAGAGGTCATCTTACTTTTTCCTCCTTCAAAGAGTGGTAAACCGCCACCAGGGCGGAGCCAGCAACCACCGGACTTTGGCGAACATGAATTAGATCCCGGTCTTGAGTCAATGGGAAGGTATAACTGGAGACCCAGTGTGTCTAGCCGTCAACACGTTGATCCGCATCAAAGAGAGGGGAGAGTCCGCCCAAAGCGCCCTCCCGGTCCTTGCCGCCTACATGGGCCACAGTGAATACAAATACACCTCCGTCTATCTCCGGGTAGCCGATGCCAGGAGCCGCAACCATCTTGTGGATTTTTCCCTTTGGCAGAAAAGAAAGCAATGAAACTCAACCCCCTTGTCCATCACTTCTTCCGCCAATATCTTCACCACATTAAGGGGGTCAGCCCCCATACCGTCAAAGCCTACAGGGATGCCTTCAAGCTCTTTCTGCCCTTCGCCGCAAAGTACTACGGCATCAAGATCCGATCCCTCAGGGCGGAACATCTCTCCTCACGTCTCATCGTCTCCTTTCTCGACGATCTCCAGGGAGGGCGAAAAAACCTCCCACGAACCCGAAATCATCGACTCGCGGCCCTCAAATCCTTTGCCAAAATGATCCGCTTCATGCATCCCGATCAGCGAAAAATGGCAGAGATTATCCTCAACCTCCCCCAAAAGCGTTACCAGAAAACGCTCATCGGATTCCTCTACCACGATGAAATCTTGAAGGTCTTTGAAACCGTCGACCTTAAAAGAAAAGAGGGGTTCCGGGATTATGTCCTGCTTCACCTCCTCTTCGACTCAGGGGCCAGGGCCAGTGAAATCGCCTCCCTCCATCTCGACTACTTCAACCCCCAGCAAAATACCCTGGCCATCTTGGGAAAGGGAGACCGATTCCGACTGATCGATATCGAGAAGCGGACCTCTCAACTCCTGCGTCTCTATATCGAAAAATATCGCCTCACTCCAAAGCCCCCTTATCAGCATTGTCTCTTTGTCAATCAGCGAGGGGAAGAACTCACCCGCCACGGTATCTATCGGATCTGTCAAAAGCATCTGACCAAGGCCTTACCCCAAAGACGCCTTCAACACATCCACCCGGTCCACTCCTTCCGGCACAGCCGGGCAATGGATCTTCTTCATCGGGGCCAGGCCATCACTGACATCAAAAACCGCCTGGGCCATGACAACGTTCAGTCCACCATGACCTATCTCCAGCTCGATCTCAACCGAAGACGCCACATCCAGAGCGGTTTTATCAAGTACATGCAGTCGGTCATCTCACCCATGACCCAAAGATAGACGAATTACTTCAGTGGGAGGGAAATCACGACATCATGGCGTGGCTCGACACCCTTTAGAACCAGGGGGAAAAGGGGCCGGAAACCACAGGGAGAGGTGCAAACGGAGGGAAAATATTATGTTGCGGATTGAAGCCCCCTCATCCCCCAAATCCTCGATAACCTACTGCCATACTAAGCGATTCAGAATATCCCAGGCAGAGAGACGAAACATCCCTCCTTCTGAAGGGTTAGGCCAACTCGTAACATAAGGCAAGCTATCCCCAATTTGTCAGGTGGAACGGACCAGTTCAATTACCCATTTCTGTCCTCGGCCGCCCGATTATGCTTGACAGAAACCCGGTTTTGGGCCTACATCGGCACTAATCGGCTTTCCATGAGCTAATCAAAGTCAAATCAACTGCATAACCCCAACCTTCTGTGAGGAAACCGTGGTCTTGTGTTTCCAGAAGGTCAGGTGAAAGCAAAGCCTCCGGTGGATATGCGTATCCGTTTGGGGGCATTTTTGTTGCAGGAGAGGTGAGCCGGTGACCGAGGAGGGGGCAAAGCGCAAGCTAACGGCGATCTTAAGCGCAGATGTCAAGGGATACAGCCGCTCGATGGCAGATGATGAAGAGGACACGGTGCCCACTATCAATAACTACCGGGAGGTGATGATCGGTCTCATAAGTGGCCACGCTGGCCGGGTAGTTGACGCAAAGGGTGACAACGTGCTGGCCCAGTTTCCCAGTGTGGTTGACGCGATTCGCTCTGCGGTCGAGGTCCAGAAGGAATTGAAGGAAAGAAACTCCGATCTTCCGGAACATCGCAGGATGGAGTTTCGGGTCGGGATCAACCTCGGCGACGTGATCGAGGAGCAGGGAACCATTTACGGGGATGGTATCAATGTGGCCGCCCTCATCCGTGATATGGGCAAATCCATCGAAGAGGCTGACCAATTTCTCAAGTCCCTGAAGTAGGCAGGGGGAGGGGATGGAACCGTTTACGCTTTGCAGGCGTCAATCAGCGCGCCTTTCATGAATCTGTTACTGGGGGGCAGCAGTTAGAGCTGGCAACGGTCTCTTGTCCGGAAAGCTCGCCGACATCGCTGTCGAAGACATATTTTTATAAAGGAGGCGATCATGAACACGACCAGTATTGGCAGCACCCCGTTGAAATATTTGGATAAGGCCATCAATGGCCTGCGCGACCTGGGCCTGATGCCTGAAAAGCCTAACGAGGCCCCGATTGTAGCCTTGATCCAACAAGTCAGCAACCTGGATGAAGAAAAGGCCGTATCCATTGCGCGCACCCTGAGCCATACTACATTGTTCAACGAGGTCGTGAGGGAGCAGATTACTCAGATGAAAGTCGGTGAACGCTACGAAGAAATCACTGAAGCCTTCAACAGCATCCGTGATGATGCCAAGGCGATGGTGGACCAGCTTGACGATGGCAAGATTTCGACCATGGAAAGGCTTCAGAACCTCTGGATGAGGGCCACGCGCGGGGACATCCCCAATCGTTTCAGGAAGATAAAGGATACCTACCTGGATGTGACCTCCGACACTAAGGACCAGATCGAGCGAGAAACCAAGATCCTCGAATCCTACAAGGATTTTCGCGGGGCTATCAAAGAGGCCCAGGTGCTGGCCTTCCAGCTTTTAAAGAAGGCCGAGGCCGAAGTCGAGGCCGGCAAGGGTCGCTTAGATGAGGCCACCCGGGAGCTGGATGCCGGGCTCAAAGAAGACCGCGAGCAGATGGCTCGGCTGGAGCTCGCCCGGGACCAGCGGTTGCGGGAGCTTCAGGATGAAGACAAGCGCTATCAGATCGTCAAGGACCTGGCCGAGAACCTGTCGGTCAGCTACAATACCACCGAGGTGGTGATGGCGCGCCTCGCGCAGTCAAGCGAGGTCAAGGAGCGGGTTTACTCGCAGGCGGTGTCTTTTTTCGGCACCAACGAGACCGTGTTCACGGCATTAAATGCTTCTTTCACCAGCCTGCAGGGATTGCACGAGAGCACCCGCACGCTGGATGCCATGAAGGAGGGGGTCAACCAGAGCTTGGAGACCATTTCAGAGGTGGGCGGAAAAGTCCAGGAAGACGCCCTGCGGGCGGGCTACGGCCCGACGATCAAGGCCGAATCGGTGAAAAAGTTGGTCGATTCGGTGGTTAACTTCCAGGAGAAATCCCGAGCCCTCATCGCCGAAATGCGGGACCTTGCCACCCGTAACGAGCAAGAGATCAGCGCGGCGGTCGAAAAGAGCAAGAAACGCTTGGCCGAACTGGCCCATGCAGGAGCCGCGATAAAAAATGGCTGAAGAGCCTGCACCCAAGAAAATGGATCTTTCCGAAGTGATGCTCGCCATGGACGTGGTCGACACGCTCCGGCATCAGCGGTCGCTCGTCGAGCGAGAGCTTCAGTCCGAAGAACGCGAAGCGGACTTGGTCGAAAAGCTTCGCAAGATCTACGCCGATCAGGGACTGGAGGTCTCGGATGAGGTGATCGCAGAGGGCGTGAAGGCTATGCGGGAGGAGCGCTTCGCCTACCGCCCGCCGGCCGCTGGCCTAAAAACTGCCCTGGCCAGACTTTATGTGAACCGGGGTCGATGGGCCAAGCGGGCTATGTGGCTCCTGATCGGTGTGGCGATCATTTGGGCGGGCTACCATTATCTTTACGTCATGCCGGCCGAGCGCGGCCAGAGCCGGCTGGCTCAGGAGCTCAAAACCCAGGTATCCAACCAGCAGGAGAGCATCGTTGTTCTGAAGGATCGGATCAATACCGCAACCAACGATCTGGAGATGGCTTTGCAGTCGGCGCCGGCTGCGGTCCTAACCGCAGCCCGCAGGCTCTCGGATGGTGCGCGGCAATCGCTGGCCTCTGCCGCCCAGCAGCTGGGAGCCGTTGAAAAACTCGGCTCGGTTGCCAGCATCGACCCCAAAACTCTGAAAACCGAGGCGGAGAAAATCCAACAGCGCCTGGCCGAGCGCAAAGGAATCATCGACCGCGCCCAAACCGACCTGAAGGGCGCCCTGGCTGCTATCCAATCGATCCGGTCTTTGGGAACCGAATTTAACGACCTCGATTCGCTGCGTGCCGAGGCCTTGAAGATGGCGCGGGAGAAAGGGGTGGCGGAAAAGGTCGACGCACTTTACAACAACGCGCTATCAGCCGTCAAAACCGGCGACCTGGAGACAGCCAAAACCGCCCGGCAGGCGCTACAGCACACCCGTGATATGCTGGGGCAGGAATACACCCTGCAAATCGTCTCGCGTCCTGGATCGCCCAGCGGGGTCTGGCGGTATCCCGTCGACAGCCGCACGGGACGCAGCTACTACCTGATCGTGGAGGCCGTTTTACCGAGCGGTCAGCGGCTCAAGCTTCCCATCACCTCTGAGGAGGACGGAAAGGTGAGCGAGGTGAGCGAGTGGGGGCTGCGGGTCGAGCCGCAGGTCTACGAACAGGTGAGAGAGGACAAGGCAGCGGACGGCATTGTGAATAAAAAGATCGTCGGGTTCAAGAAACGGGGATACCTCACACCGGAATACACGGTTGCCACCACGGGGGCTACGATCACCCAATGGTAGGAGAGGCAACGAAATGATGAACGGAACAGACCAGCTGGCAATCATCAACCAGCACGTTGAGACGGCTCGCAACGGCCTCGGTACTATTTACCAGCGGATGGAAGCCGCGAACCAACAATTGGTTCGACTGCGGAACCAGTTGGCCGAATCGTATCGACAACTGGCCCGGTTCCGTCTGGATGAGCTTTCGGCCAATAGGGTGGCCACTCAGCTGGATGAAACCGACCGAGGCCGTGCTGAAGTTATTAGAACGCCGTTCAGAGGAACTGCGAGAGGTGGATGGTGCCGTCGAGCAGTCAGCCGCAAGGCAGTCAACGTTGAATGCGGAACGGGAACAGGCGGTTCGCGAACGCGACGATTTCCTAAAACGGATCGACGAAAAGGCAGCCGAGGTCAAGTTGGAGCTCAGCCGGCAGGAAGGTTACCGGGAGCAGGAGAAGCGTGTTGCAGAAACCACAGCCC
This sequence comes from uncultured delta proteobacterium, assembly GCA_963830155.1. Taxonomy (GTDB): domain Bacteria; phylum Desulfobacterota; class DSM-4660; order Desulfatiglandales; family Desulfatiglandaceae; genus CAWHLE01. The sequence goes on from CAWHLE010000013.1 coordinate 120,338, forward strand.
GAGCCGAGCAAGCCGAAAAGAAGGCTACGCAGGCCGAGGCCGATCAGGAGGAAAAAGGCAAGCCATACCGCGAGGATCCGCTGTTCATGTACCTGTGGAAGCGCCGCTTCCTGACGCCGGATTATACCGGCGGATGGTTGACCCGCAGTCTGGATGGCTGGGTGGCAAAGATGATCAAGTATGGAGATGCCCGCAGCAATTACTTCATGCTGACGGAACTGCCGGTGCGGTTGCGCGGGCACGCTGAGCGACAGAAGGCGATCGATGCCGAAGCGCTTCAGAAGCTGCACGACACTGAGGCCAAGGCCCTTGAGATCGACGGGATCGTCCGGGACAAGGCATCGCTTGCGGCCGTGCAGAAATCCCTGGAGGACATTGAGGCTGGCATCGAAGCCGAGGAGAAGCGACATGAAACGCTTCTCCAACAGCGTTCGGCTATTTCCACAGCCTCGGACGAAACCTCACGGCAAGCGGTCGAGCTTCAGTTATCCGAAATCAAGAGCGAGACCTTGGCCGAACTTTACATGCAGGCCAAGATGACAGGGAAGCCCGACGACGATGTCATCGTCGCCCGGATCCGAGACCTGCTGCAAGAAGAGAAAAATCTCGTCGAGGGAATCAAGGAACTTCAGGAACAGGAACGACAGCACCAGCAATCCTTTCGAGAACTTGAGGATCTCAGACGACGTTTCAGGCAAAGTGACTATGACTCCCAACAGTCATATTTTCCAAGCGGTTTCGAGCTGGCGGCCCTGCTAGGCATGCTCCTATCGGGCAGGGCCTCCGGGGGCGACATTTGGGACCGCATCGGCCGGGAACAGCAATTCCGCCGGCCCCGCACACCGAGAGACTTCGGCGGAGGCGTGTTGCCGGGCGGTTGCGGTAGGAGGTCAGCCGGGAGGGGCGGTTTCGGCGGCAGAATGGGCGGCGGTGGCTTCCGCACAGGTGGCAATTTCTGAACGCAGCCAAGCCTGCGTGTCATATCCTTGCATGCCGCACGTCCAGCCGATTTTTGGCTGCGTAACGAGCGGCCCGATGAAAAAAACAACCGCAAAAGAAGGGAGTCAAAAATGTTCAACATGAGTGATCTCCTCGGTGCGTTCACGCAGTCGGGAATGACAAAATCGACGAACCAACGGATGAAAAACGCACTGTCTGCGGGCGGCAAACCACCTGACAGTCTTCTGTCCGGACTTTTCGGCGGTGCCTCCGGCGGGGGACTTGGCGATGCCCTTTCGAAGGTGCTCGGTGGCGGCAGCGGCGGTATCGGCGCTATGCTCGGCAACGTTCTCGACGACGCTAGTCGTGCGGTGGGTGGAAAACGGAACCTGGCCGTTGGCGGCATCGGGGCTTTGGCCGGCGCGCTGCTCGGCGGCGGGGGGCGTTCAATAGGGGGTGCCCTCGGCGGGGGTATCATGACGCTGCTTGGGGCAATGGCGTTTTCGGCCCTCAAGAACGCCGGGCAGCCGGCCGCCGAGGTGCCTGTAGCGCTCCAGGAGGCAAAGACGGTCGAAGAAAAAAGGACACTGGAACGCGAAGCCGGCCTGATTTTTCAGGCGATGATCAATGCCGCCAAGGCCGACGGACAGATCGACAGAGACGAAGTGAACCGGATCATCGGCAAGCTCGATGAGATGGGGATCGACAGCGATGCTAAGGAATTTGTGATGGCCGAAATGCAGAAACCAATGGACACCGATTCGCTGGTCAATGCGGCCGCCGATCGCCCGGGACTGGGTGCCCAGCTCTATGCCGCGTCACTTTTGGCCATAGAAGTCGACACACCGGCGGAGCGGGACTACATGAGCAATTTGGGAGAACGTCTGGGCTTGAATCCGGCCACGATCGCCGAGCTAGAACAGACGCTCGGCATGAAAAGCTCATGATGGCCGTCACCGGGAGTTATCTCGGCGGATTTTTCATCGGCTGGGACGCGCAGCGGACAATAAAGATCACCTTTATCATCGCCGGCATTCTGCGGGCAGGGATCGGGTTTCTCGTCTCGTAAGCTTGGGACGGATCGACGTCCCAAAAAGGGGAGTCATCGCCGACTTTCTCTTGGATACCAACACCAAAACGGACTTCTTTCACGCCGTTGGCGTCACTCTCCGCCGATATGGATGCAACAATCAGTTTTCGCTCAAATACCGAAACTCACAACCGCGAGCGGAAGTCCTTCGGTTTCAATACCGTCATTGATACCGCGGTCGATCCGGACTTGGGAATTGAGGTCCCTGCTTCCTGCACTATTATCCCGGGCAATGCGGAGAGAAGAGTAGATGGAGTCAGAGACCGCCAAGCGTCTCTTGGTTCTCAGAGAAGTCAACCTTGCCCTTCTGGAGGGATTGAAACTGGCAGCCCATGTCATGAAGAACTGGGACCAATTTGAAGAAAACCGCCGGCAATCTCTTATCGGGTCAGTAGACCAATTGATTGCCCAGACCGAAACGATTTACCAAACTGGCCAGTATCAGCAGTGAGGGTAGGGGAGACCCCGATCTACTTATAGGAAAGGCGGATACTATGACCTCCTATATGGTCTTTGCTCTGGATATCCACGAGAAAACCTACCGCATGGGCTGGGTCAGATGGCAAGTTGTGTTGCGAGTTTTATTCGTTAATAATATCCAATGGTTATAGACCATTTAATTTATTTTATTCAACAGTGATATCAGTATGTTACATGTAGCATACCGATCTGGAATCGTAGTAAAAATCAGTCGCTTAGATGGACTCGCAACATAAGGCAAGAAAGAACCAAATTTTGCCAGGGCGAGCGGGCGAGTTCAATGACCCATCTCCATCCCAGGCCACCCGATTCCTCTTGACAGAAATCCCGTTTTGGGTCCTAATCGGGATGAATCGGCTTCATTCCGATTAATCCAAGTCAAACCAACAGCATAACCTCAACCTTCTGAGAGGAAACCATGCTCATGCGTTTCCTGAAGATGGTGAAAACAAAGGCCTCCAGTGGATCCCTAGTATCCGCTCGGGGGCTTTTGAATTATAAGGGGGGCTACCATGGCTACGGAAGGATTCAAGCGCCGGCTCACAGCCATCTTGAGCGCAGATGTGGAGGGCTACAGCCGTCTCATGCGGGATGACGAGGAGGCCACTGTACGAAGCATCACCTCTTACCGCACGGCCATGACCCATCTCATCGAACAGTACCGGGGCCGGGTGGTGGATTCCCCCGGGGACAACATCCTGGCGGAGTTTACCAGCGTTGTGGATGCCGTGAACTGCGGGGTAGAGATCCAGCGGGAACTGGCCGAACGAAACGCCGAGTTGTCCGAGAACCGTCAAATGAGGTTCCGAATAGGGATCAACCTAGGTGATGTCCTAGAGGAGGGAAATCGGATCTATGGAGACGGGGTCAACATCGCTGCTCGTATAGAGAGCCTGGCCGAAGCGGGAGAGATTTGTATGTCCGGGACAGTCTATGATGCAATCGAAAGCAAGATTGGTCTGGAATATGAGTATTTGGGCGAGCATAAGGTCAAGAACATTGACAAACCGGTCCGAGTTTACAAGGTCCTGTCTTTCCCAGGTGCTGACGCCCACCCGCTGATCAAGGCCAAAAAGGAAAATATGACCTTTCCCCTGCCCGACAAGCCCTCCATCGCCGTGCTGGCGTTTGATAACATGAGCGGGGACCCAAAACAGGAGTTCTTTAGCGACGGGCTCACCGAGAATATCATCACCGCCCTTTCAAAAATTCCCCGACTATTTGTGATTGCCCGCAACTCCACGTTCACCTACAAGGGAAAACCGGTGAATGTCAAACAGGTGAGCGAAGAACTGGGTGTTCGGTATGTTTTGGAGGGAAGTGTTCAGAAGTCAGGCGACCGGGTTCGGATCACAGCCCAATTGATCGATGCCCTAAACGGACATCACCTTTGGGCCGAGCGTTACGAGCGTGACCTGAAAGACCTATTTGCCGTGCAGGATGAGGTTACGACGAAGGTACTAACGGCCATGCGAGTGAAACTGACGGAAGGGGAACAAGCCGTAGCGTGGGAAAAACATTTTAGAGGGGAGCAAGGTCTCGAATGCTATTTTAAGGTAATGGAATGGATTCATTACGCTGAACTTTGGACCATCGAGGATATGAACTCGGCTCGGCGGATCGCAGAGGAGATTGTGGCGAAGTGGCCGGAGAATCCATGGGGTTATATCTGCATGGGTTGGGTCCACTGGGCGGATTTAGTTTTTGGCTCCACAAAGTCCCCTAAGGAGTCTTTCGAGAAAGCGATGGAACCGGTTCAAAAAGCCCTGGCCATGGATGATTCCATATCTCTTGCCCACTCCTTGTTGGGTCGTCTCTATCTCATAATAAGAGATCATGACAAGGCGATTGCTGAAGGCGAACGGGCCGTGGCCCTTGATCCAGGCGGGGGGATGGCCCATGAGTCTTATGCCTGGAGTCTGCTCTACGCAGGCCGGTCGGAGGAAGGCCTTACTATGGCTCAAAAAACCATTCGACTCAACCCCAACGGTCCGCCCGCTATCTATTTTTTGTTGGGCGCCGCCTATAAAAATACAGGTCGTTTAGAGGAGTCGGTTTCGGCCTATAAGAAGGCCCTCCTGCCAGATCCTGATAACATTCTCCCTCATCTTGGTCTAACCTCCGCCTACATTGCGATCGGCCGAGAGAAGGAGGCCCGCATTGAAGCTGACGAAGTCCTCAGGATTAATCCGAACTTCTCTATGGCCGAAAATGACGGTTGGGAACTGATAATCCTATCTTATTCAATTAGTTAGCCTTTTCTTGGGTTTCATGATCAAGTATACGCTTTTTCCGATGAGCTCAGTTTTACTCAAGATTCATATAACGGAGGGAATCCCTTAGACAAAATTCTTGATTCGGGCCTTTCCAAATGATAATGTATGCGCAATTATCCGTCTATTTGCGTATACTTTATCATGGAGACGGGCCATGGATGCAATCGAGGCGATCCAGAGATTCAAGGGGCTAAAGGTTTTGACCATTGAACAGCTTGTCGGTCTGCTTGAGTCTTCGGTCATCACCGCCAGAAGACAGCTGAAAAAGTGGAAGGCGCACACGAGCTTCAACATGAATGGGCGCTATTACACTCTGCCGGGGATTCCCCGATTTGATGAAAACGGCATCTGGAAGTATCAGCGGGTCCTTTTCTCCAAATATGGAACTCTCACCGAAACCATTTGCCAGCTCATCAGGCGATCTGAAACGGGCTTGAGTGCCAGGCATATTGCTCGGGTGGTCGAGGTTGCGTCGAACAGTTCGGTGTTTTCCCGTCTGCACAGTGTTGCCGGCATCAGACGAGAAAGGCAGCAAGGACACTTTGTGTATTTTTCCGATGAGCGATACCAAGAGCAGAAAGCGGCTTTATGTCAAACGCAGCAAGGAAGGCGTTTGTCAGATGCCGAAGCCGTGATGATTCTTGTTGAATATATCAAACACCCTCAGAGCAGCATGGAGGATCTGGCTGAGAGGGTTAGCGGGCAAGGGCGAAGCATTGACCGCAATGCGATTTATGGATTTCTCAAACATCATGACTTGTTAAAAAAAATTCCGGATACCAAGTGATCCGTTGCCTCAAGAGCCATATTGATAAGATTGTGGAGGGAGTTGCCGCTGGCAGGCTGTTTGCCGAGGCTCCCACCATTTACTTTTCTCCGAAAGGGGATGGTTGCGCCAGGGACCTCACGGTGTTGAAGACGCGCGAAAAGAAGGTCGTGACGCTGGATGTTGGGCCATTGCGGGCGAAAGAGAGCGTCTTGCAGTCTCTCGCAGATGGAAAGATTTACACCTGCCAGGACCTGAAAGCGCTTGCGCCGCAGCGGTGTACGTTTGGATATGATGTCATTGTCTATGTGGGCTACGCCCTGTTTGTTCAATGTCGCAACGAGCAGGAAATCATCAAGGAATTGGCCGAGAGGAACATCTCGATTTCGGATAGAGAGATCAGCTTTCTTGGCAAGAAATTCGTCACCTACCTTGCCGTGGCCCACCGGGAAAGCCGGCAGCAAATCAAGAAGGCCATGGATCGGCGTGGCGGATATATTCTGCACCTCGATGGTACCTGCGAAGCTGACAGCCCGCATCTTGTCTCAGGGCTCGATGGAATTGCCCAGCTCGTCCTCGAGAATGTGAAGCTACCCTCTGAAAGGGCTGATTTGCTCATTCCTTTCTTGAGACAGATCAAGCGGCAATACGGCGACCCGATCGCATTGGTTCACGATATGGGCAAGGGGATCCTCTCAGCGGTAGAAACGGTATTCCCAGGCAAACCTGACTTCATTTGCCACTTTCACTTTTTAAGGGACATCGGCAATGACCTGTTGGAGGATGACTATAAGCGGATCAGGAATCGTCTCAAGAAGCACAGGGTCCGTTCTTCGCTGCGACAGATGGCCAAAAGGCTCCAAAGGGAGATTGGAAAAGAGCACAAGGCAATGGGGACGCTACAGGTCGCCATGAGCAAGGGTGGCGATACGGATTTGTCTTTTTTTGGCAAGATGCCCGCTGTTGCCGCCTTTGCGCTGATCCACTGGACCTTTGACACATCGGCCCAATTGAATGGATATGGATTTTCCTTTGATCGTCCTCATCTGCTCTTCTACCATAGATTGAAGGCGGTCTACACCCTCGTAGAAGCGATTCGGCAAACCCCACGAAGGCACGAAAAAAACCATCGGCCTCTCAATCAACTCTTCAGATCGATCAAGCAGGTCATTGATGATTTGGCGTTGAGCAAATCCGTAGCCCAACTCGATGAGCGCGCGGGCGTCTTCGACACCCTACGCAAAGCGCTTCGCATTGCGCTTCCCGAAGGGAAGAATGGTCTCAATGACGACGGCGATGACACGGACATGAAAACGATCCAAGAAAGGGTAAAAGGGTTCCGAGAACAAATCGCCTCCCGCAGCAAACTATCAGGAAAAGACCAATACAAGAAGATGGTTCACCAGATTGACACGTACTGGGAAAAGCTCTTTGCCGACCCCATCGCCGTGCATACCCATCAGGGTGAAATGTTCATCCAGCCCCAACGCACCAACAATATCTTAGAGCGGTTCTTCCGCGACATCAAGAAAAGAGTCCGCAAAAGGACTGGCACCATATCTTTGACCAAGACCCTCAAGACGATTCTTTCCGATACACCGCTTGTCAAAAATCTGGACAACGAGGAGTATCTCAGGATCATTCTGGACGGATGCAGTACCCTTCAAGAACGATTCGCAAGGATTGACAGCAAAATGGTTGTGGAGGAGCTGAAAAAAAGCGACAAGGAACCCGGCAGACTCCCTCGCGAATTAAAGAAGATGATCAGAGAACCGGCGTTCCCAGAAAAGTTGGGCCTTCTGTTCGGCTGTTAGGCAAAACCGATGCCAACCGTCATTTTCGGCCATAGGAACTTCTCATTGGATAACTATGCAAAGCTCCTGACGTATAAGGATCAATCGGTAATAGATGGAACTATTGGTGCGTTGCGCGAGGCGGGACTGAAGTGAGATGAGGGTCGATTTCATTATATGTGGTGGCTGGATCATTATCCCTGAGCGGACTGCCTCGCCCTCTTCCCCGGGCCTAACCTTAAAAAATGGAGGCCGGGGGTTCTAATCAAACTGCAGGGTGCATGTATGCTCTGGATACCAAAGGTGCCAAACCGGCCTGATGGCCTTAGAAGTTGGCAAGAAAGAGCAGATACTAATGAGGAGAATTTTTTAGTACACGGATGAGGAGAAATAAAATGGCAGAGAACGAGCTAACCCAACCAATGGGTTATCTGTGTTCATTATGACACGGCAAAGAGCCGCAAGCGATACTACTCTGGTATAACAACGAAGTCGTCATCGTAAATCCCCTCCTGCGCTCTCCCATGACATGCCGTACAATTTGATAAAGAGCCGATTGATCTACGTTTAGTAATCGCAACAGAGATCTCGTGATGCTTTTCCTTGATATATGGGATGTCGGTGATTCGTGTCGGCACCTGGCCGTCTAAACTCCTCATTATTTTGACCGCCCGCTTCGCACTGGAATGTTCGGCAGCATTTGTTTGAAGATAATCCAGCATCGCCTTTTTGGTTTCCTCATCAAGCTCAAGAGACTCACCAAAATGATTATTTGAGCTATTCAAAATTCTTACCCAGGAGGCAGAAGGCAACAGTTCCGGCTGATAGGCGAAATGACAGGCACCACAGTTCTCCTTGTACATTGGATCAACCACAGCTTTCAGCTGGCCCCTGCCACGGGCATCATCTCCGTGTCTTTCGCGGTATCTGTTCCGGTGTCGGCGATCGAAATCGTCACCTTTAGCAATCGTCACATCGAAAATACCGCCGGCCTGCATTATAAGGATCAATGCTGGAAGCAAGTATCTCTTTAAACGCATAAACACCTCCATGATGCTCTTGTATCGCCTTTTCCCATCATTCTTGTTTACCATGATCCTCCTCAGAGGAATGCTAGCGATGTGATCTGTGCTCCACAGGTATAAATTCCGTATAAACCCAATCACCCGCCGCATAAGAGGTGGAAGGATTTCGAATATCCGAACTCTCAGCTGGCCATGAAAATGCGATGATAGCTTTCGGAATTTGAAGCTTGACATAAAGTGTGGTTGGCGGGCCCATGACTCCCTGATGTTGCTGTCTGATGGCCATAGAGATCTAAATGCTTCTTGGCATTCTTTCCATAAGGTTGTGAGGAGTTTTTCGCAATATTTACTATCGTGGCACCTCGCTTTCTCTCCAATGTTATATTGCCGCGCCGTTGGTGGGGGAGACTCGCAAGGCCGAAGGGCAAGACTGGAACCCCAAAACTTGGTTCTTTTCCACGGGGCTATTTCGTTTAGTCCCTTATAGAATTCGCCGCTGGATTGCGCCCCGGCTTCATGGTCTTTGGGGCCGATGAAAAGAATGCCTGAGTGGATAATGCATTGTCCACCTACGACTCTGTCCATTGCTTCCAATGATTGCCATGAGATTTGGTTGCTGCCAGAGACTGTGATTCTATATTTGGCAAGTCGGAAAGTCCCTGGACCCTCATCCTGTGAATCTTGGTCACGGCTCCTTTTTTCGCTCAGCATTGGGGGTATCTGACTTCCCCAAGCCTGACCAAGGTTTCGCCCTGAGGAAACATCTAAAAGGTCCGAAAGGAAGCAATAAAACTTCGTTTTGTTCCAAATGGGCAATTTCTTCAATCTCTGCAGAAATTCTCTTTTCAAGAATCCGTCTTCTTTGTTGCTGGATGGCCCAAACATGAGGATGTTTTCATAAATAAAGCATCTTCCACTCTGATGCTCCCCGAATCCATAATGAGTATTCCACCATAGGGCGCCGCCCTCGTACTCGGTGATTTGATACTCTCCCAGCCTGTATATGTTCTTTTCGATCATGATTGCACCACAGAATTTGATGAGAACTCGCCTACCCCACCGGCTTTGCTCCTCATTGTATTATGAATTCTTAGACACTCCAAGTACCAAAAGGTTTACCAAAAGGTTTGCTTTCTGAGATTAGTACCTGAGCGGTGAAATTGCGCGCAAAATGGACACGATTTTTGGTGTCAGGTTTCGGTGTTCAGGTTTCAGCAAACCCCAGATCCTGAAACCTGTTTGGTTCCGGCTTGGCCGGGTTAAGATGTGACACGTAGAGACAAAGGCGGTTGCTCTCCGACATGGGTAGATTCGAGGGGAAGGCATATTCCGCTTCACCGAGGCGGGATGATGAGGTCGCGGTCATTCTTGGAGAAAGGCTTCCACTGGTCGCGTAACAACTCTCCTACGAGGTTGATTGGGTGGATCATGCAACCTGCTGTATCTGCTATCTTTCTTGGAGCCTCCTAGACATAGAAGTCATGTGATTTCAACTTGATATATGGTGGCCCAAAGTACCATCAGGCCCTTAGGATGTATCAAGATAACCCCAGATTATGTGAGGGGAGCAGTCAGGTGTGATTTCTAAGGGCTTCGGCAGAGCATGAAATTTATTGGCTCCATGGTCAGGACGATTTCGTCCTTCTGATTCAGGGTCTCTATATAGGACCTGACGATGCCCCGGTCCCGCTTGGAATTCGAACGTCTCGTTTCGAGCACGGTCACTCTAATCCGCAACTCATCCCCTGGCCGCACGGGTCCGACCCATCTCATTTCCCGGGCAATGGATCTTCTCCATCGGGGCCAGGCCATCACTGACATCAAAAACCGCCTGGGCCATGACAACGTTCAGTCCACCATGACCTATCTCCAGCTCGATCTCAACCGAAGACGCCACATCCAGAGCGGTTTTATCAAGTACATGCAGTCGGTCATCTCACCCATGACCCAAAGATAGACGAATTACTTCAGTGGGAGGGAAATCACGACATCATGGCGTGGCTCGACACCCTTTAGAACCAGGGGGAAAAGGGGCCGGAAACCACAGGGAGAGGTGCAAACGGAGGGAAAATATTATGTTGCGGACTGAAGCCCCCTCATCCCCCAAATCCTCGATAACCTACTGCCATTTATGGCGATTCGGGATATCCCAAGCAGAGAGACGAAACATCCCTCCTTCTGAAGGGTTAGGCCAACTCGCAACATAAGGCAAGAAAGCGCATGTTTGAAACTCACGAATTCTTATGGCATATTCTAAATATCTGCACCGGCTCATATTTGGTTTTCTGGCAAACACATTCATTTTTGGCACGGATAACATTACGAAGGTGATGATATCCGTGCCCGACTGCGCTCGCTGGCTGTCCGCAGGCAGGCCTGCTCCCATCCATCGTGCTCGCGGGTCAGCGCCGCGATTAGATTTCTGAAGGAGACAAAAATCAAATGAAAATTTCAGACTGGCTGGATGAAAAGGAAGCAGAGAACGTGGATGTATCTCAAATCGCATTGCCTAGAGATATGTCTTATGATGAAGTCCCAGATGAAACTATTTTTTTCGTTGAGATTAATCCTTGCGGGATTCTTTGTACAGAGAATCATCCCTTTTCTACGGTCGAACGCTTTGGACACTGGTATTACTGTAGAGGTCAAGACAAGAAAGCAGGTATTCATTCATCAAAAATGAACTGGGGGCTGTTTACAAAGGATAAAGATATTGCTCTCCAAACGGCTAAAGCACACATAGAATAAAAAGAGTGGAAATGCTCCCATAACGGCCACTTCGAGTCGGGCAGCTTACCCTTCCGCCGCTCAAGTGGAACGTTTAACGATCTGGACATCCTCGCCGGCTTCAAGGATTTTCTTGATGATCTCGAAGGTGGATTTGACCGCTTTGGCGGAGGCGGCCTTGGATAGGTCGAGGCGGTCAAAGACTAATCTTGTAATGGCTTCTTTGGTCAGAGTCATGAGGGGCCTTCTACCAGGTTTTGGAGAGGCCCCGGGCTCGCGGGTGCTTGAGGATATGCGTGAGATCACGGGTTTGAGTTAACCGGTCAAGTCTATTCGGCTGGAGGTCCATGAACCCATGGGGTGTTCTTTGGTCTAGATATCCACAGGTAAATCGGCGACTGAGGCTAGTTTCTCTGACGAGTTGTGTTGCGAGTTTTATTCGTTAATAATATCCAATGGTTATAGATCATTTAATTCATTTTATTCAACAGTGATATCAGTATGTTACACGTAGCATGCCCAACCTGGAATCGTAGTAAAAATCAGTCGCTTAGATGGACTCGCAACATAAGGCAAGAAATCTGCAATTCTGGAGTGTTAGCGGCCGGCCTGAATTACCTCGGATTTACTTAAAGCCGCCTGATTTCCCTTGACAGGGATCCCGTTTTGATACCTAATCGGACTGAGTCGGCTTCATTTCTTATAGATCCAGTAAAATCAACAGCATAACCTTAACCTTCGGGAGAAAGCCATGGCCTCGTATCTCCTGAAGGTGGAGAGAGCGATGCCTCCGATGGATACGTTTATCCGCTTGGGGGCTTTTGCGTACCGGGAGGTGATCCTGTGACCGAGCACCAGGCCAAGCGAAAGCTGACAGCAATTCTAAGCGCAGATGTCAAGGGGTCCAGCCTTCTTATGACGGATGATGAATAAGCCACCGTGGGCATGATCAACGTTTACAGTGAATTGATGACTGGCCTTATAAGGGAGCAACTTGGCCAGGTAGTGGACGCCAAGGTGGACATGGAGCCTGAGACGGCTGGCAAAGTCTTTGGTGAGGAGGCGCCGAGACGGGCAAAAAGGCGATGGGCGGCCGCGGCAGCGGTTGCAGTACTGGCGGGGGTGGCTGGGGGGCTAATCTGGAACTTCTATTTACGGCCAGATGTAGAATTTGCATCTGTGGAGAAGATGGCTTTCCCTCTTCCGGACAAACCATCCATCGCTGTGCTGCCTTTCGATAATTTGAGCGCCGACCCTGAACAGGAGTATATCGCGAACGGAATGACAGAAACCATTATCTCTGCTCTCTCCAAAAGATCAGAAATGTTCGTCATCGCCCGTTACTCAGTGTTTGTCTATAAAGGAAAACCGGTTAAAGCGCAGCAAGTAGCAGAGGAACGTGGGGTTAGGCACATTCTAGAGGGAAGTGTGCAGAAGTCGGCTAACCGAGTTCGGGTAACAGCCCAGTTGATCGATGCACTGGCGGGGCACCACCTATGGGCCGAGCAGTATGATCGAGTCATGAAAGACCTCTTTGCCCCGCAGGATGAGATGACTAAAGAGATCGTGGTTGCGCTCCGGGTAAACCTCACACATGGCGAGCAGGCTCGCCTATGGCATAAAACGACTGACAACATCAAGGTCTGGGGCTATGGTGTGAAAGCGACCAGCCTGTTTGAACACTTCACCAAGGAAGATAACGCCTTGGGTCACATCGTCGCCCATGTGGCGCTTCGAAGGGACCTGATGTCGTCTTTGATGAGCCTTTTACCGTTGGAGGTGCAGAAATCTATTTCCGAGCTTCTGAAGTTCACCAAATGTAAAATGAAGATTTGACATTCAGGGAGATCGAAAGGGCTGTGGCCCTTTACGGGGACGTGGCGCTCGGTGCTCGACGCCGGGCGCGGTCAGAGGAACCATTCAGCGGGATTCGACTCAATCCTCAAAAGACTCCCTGTGGCATTTGGACGATCCCCATGAGCTGGTTGTCCTGAGCACCTACTCATGAGATCAATGAATCAACCTGCTCCGGACACGCATTACGGTTGCCCGGACTTAGTCTGATATACAAAACCTGGGAACCTGGGACACGGGTCTTGTATATATGGAGGGATGTCCATGAATTCAACGCAGAGGAAACAAGGCCCCTATCCAAAGGCATTTGAGGGTGCGGAGCATGCCAAGCTCCATGTGGACTCACCGCAGACAAGATCCCCCTCCTACAAACTGGCATTCCAGGACGGGGATTTCCTTCTTCGGGATGAATTGCGGCCTGTCAGACTGGAACTGGAACTCTGGAAACCCGAGCTGATCATCCAGGAACACAACATCGACTCCACCATCGTTATCTTTGGGAGCGCACGCACGCCTGGGCCTGAAGCGGCCCGTGAACGTCTTGAATCGGCAGAGGCGAAACTGTCCCTTAATCCTCATGACCCGGAGTTGAAAAAGAAAGTCAAGTCGGCCGAAAGGGACATGGGCAACAGCCGCTATTATGAGGAGGCGAGAAAACTGGCCCGACTCATATCCCTTGAGTGCCAGTGTTCGGAAAGGCTCACCCACGTGGTGATGACGGGAGGCGGCCCCGGTATCATGGAGGCTGCCAACCGCGGCGCCCATGATGCGGGCGCCAAGAGCCTCGGTTTAAACATTGTTTTACCCTATGAACAGGCGCCCAATCCATACATAACCCCCGACCTCAGCTTCCAGTTCCACTACTTCGCAGTCCGGAAGATGCATTTTCTCATGCGGGCCAAAGCTCTCGTGGTCTTTCCGGGAGGATTCGGTACCCTCGACGAACTTTTCGAAACGCTGACACTGGTCCAGACCCGAACGATAGAGCCCATTCCCATTCTCCTTTTCGGGAAAACATTCTGGCAACAGGTGATCAGATTCGAGGTGATGGTGGAGCAGGGGACCATTTCGGCCGAAGATCTGGACATTTTCCAATACGTGGAAACGGCAGAAGAGGCCTGGGAGGAAATCAAAAGAGTAGGTTCTTCCTGAAATGGCAATCCGCCCCAGGACATTTCCTGCAGGTGGTTTGCCATGATTGCTTCTGCTGACTATCGCTTAGGCCTGATACGGATCACCACACATCGGGTCCTCGCGTTCAAGGCAGGACTTGTCCATTACAGTTAAATAAAACGGGAGGTTTGCCCTTGATTGTCAATGAGGAAGAGGAGGCACTATGTTGTAACTGCGCCACTCTGGTATGCAAGGTGTCGTTCTCTAGTCACTCATTGGCCGCTCCGCGCTTACGAGCATGCTGGGGAAAGAAAGCACGAGAAGGTATGGAAGGAGTGGATCCTCTGTTTTTTGACCAAGGCGTCTTTCAGTCATATCGGTCTTCCTGCTTTGTGTGCTTCCAGCTGTCTCCTTTGCTGGCCGTTTTAAAATTTCTGGGTTTCGGCGGTGACACGCAGTCATGGCTCTGGTCCACAACATCGAGATCAAAGTCCGGCTCGTTGGGATCGATGCCCCCGAGACCTCCAAAGCCAAGGGGGAGCCTGGACCGCCTTGAAGTGAGAAGTCCCAAAAGCATTTTGCCGTTCTAGTTCTCAACAAGAGAGAGGATAGCAAGTGATATTATTCAGACCAATAGGGTAGAGTGCTCGGCCTGCTCTATCAGATATCTTGCGGGGTCGCTTTCGTGACCTAAAAGGGATGGTCTATCAACTGGAAATCAAATGGGTGCAAGCAGTCTGAGGCCCGTGGGACTCACCAAGATCACCCAAGTTTTGAGAGGCCAAATTTTTATTGGATTTCCTGTAGATTCTTCTGCTGCAACTTAGCTGTCCTTAACGCCTCTTTGATGTCTGCATTTTGCGGGTCAATGACAAGGAGATCCTGCCAGAGCGCAATCGCCCCGCTGAGGTTACCTTTTCGGTATTCCTGAAATCCCTGTTTGAAAATAGCCTTCTTGCAGTAACAAAATTTTTCATTGAGATGGGTGCTGTTGAATGAGAGTTTGTTGTCAAACCCTTTGAAGTTCGCATAGTTTTTCAGCAGAACATCGTAGTTCCTGCCAGCGGATGCAAAGTCCTCTTTATCGAATGCCTTGTCGGCGACTGATGTTATATTCTCGATGCTCTTCACATACTCTCCCACCAGTACTTGATCATGCGGCTGCTTTCGGTACTCAACATCGTAGACGTCAATCGCCTTCTGGTACTCACCTGCCTCCATATGTTTTTTGGCCAGATTAACAGCTTGAGCTGATCCCTGAATGGATGTTTGTGAAGAATCCTTGACAGGAGCCGATGTCTTAACAGAATGTTTTTTGGACAGATTGGCAGCTTGAGCTGATCCCTGAATGGATGTTTGTGAAGAATCCTTGACAGGGGCCGACGTCTTGACAGAATTTTTTGGTGAAATCCAGCTTTTCATCTCCGCACACGACTGGACGATGGGCAAGAGCGTAATAATGATGACAAGCAGTTCTGACTTGCGGAGATTAGTCATCAGGCAGCCCCCACAACAGAGAGAGGCGCATCCTTGACTCCGCTCTTTTTCATCAATTCAAGAAAGATCGCAACCAGATCTGGACGGAATTGTGCCCCTGACATACCAGCAATCCTGCGCAACGATTCCTCTTTAAAGAGGGCCTTCCTGTAAGGCCTATCTGAAGTCATGGCGTCAAATGCATCTGCTATGCTTATTATCGCTGCAAACAATGGAATATCGTCGCCTACCAGCCCATCAGGATAGCCCTTTCCGTTGTGCCACTCGTGGTGGTGACGGGTGGAAGGGATATACTTGGATAATGATGGCGCCCAGCTAAGGATGGATGCTCCGTACACCACGTGCTGCTGCATCTCATTGTATTCCGCCTCGCTGAGTTTACCTGGCTTGAGCAAAATAGAGTCAGGTGTTTTTATCTTACCTACATCGTGAAACAGACACGCGACCTCGAGATCTCTCAGATCCGCTTGGGGCAAACCTATCTGTTTGCCAAGGAGGAGAGATAGCTGAGCAACCCGGGCGGAATGACCGTGTGTATAGGAGTCTCTCGCGTCTATGGCGGCAGCCACCACTTTCACTATGGAAACGTAGGCCTCTTCAAGATCAAGAGCATATTTGGTAAGTTTTCCCCGCTGATCGGCTATCAATGCTGACATTTCATTAAAGTTAAGTGTCAGTTTCCCCAACTCATCCTGAGAATAGATCTTTAAAGGATTTTTTGCAGTTCCATACTTTAATTCTTCCACACCCGCTGAGAGCTCCTTTATGGGCTTTATCAAGAAAGATGCCAGTAACGAACTCGCGAATATTCCGAGAACGACAATGATTCCGAAGACTACCAATATCATCTTACCGACTTTTTGCTGTGCTTCCAGCAGGATGGACCTGTTCATGCCAATGATCACACTACCCAGTGACTTCTTCATAAAGACTATGGGGCACAATATTTCGAAAATACTGCCAGATGAATTTGTCAATTCTTTTACAATGGTTCCGTCAGCAGCCTCTCGATAAAACCGACCCTCGGCAACTGGTTTGGTCTCCCCGATCATCGCTGTCGCACTATGAACGACCGTCTTCATGTCCGGATCGACGATGGCCACATAGAGCATATCGCTATTTGATGACTTCGCCTTAAAGACAAGATTGTCAAGCCCCAAGAGATCCTTGGACAGAAGGTTGTATCCTGCCGAAGCAGCAATACTCTTACCCACTGATTCGCCTCTCTTGATAACTTCATTCAGTATGTAATTGTTCATTATCTGGACCGTTATGATACAGAGAATGAAAGAGGTGCTTGTGAGGAGAATAACCACAAAGAAAGCAATCTTGAATCGAAGACTTGCAGACCGATATCTCTGTGTCATCAACAGCAGTGCGGCCTGGAAGAACTTTAAAAGTGCATGAAGGTAAGAGGTGGTTCTAAGTGCAAATGAGCAAAGGTCCCCTATCATAATGCTTTCCCATAATCACTTACATTATGCAGTTTAGTATTAATACGCTTTTTATCGGCTAGACGTGGGTTACACTTTAAACATCAAAGGAAGAAGTGGCGGACGTGGTTTCTGAGGAACGCGTTCTCTTTCCGATCAATCCCTGCATAAAAATCAGCTCCGTCGTCTTCCTCAAAGACCCAAATGACATCCCCTGTTTCAAGATCCGGATATGTGAGTTGGACAGCGGTTCGGTGAAGATTGGTGAAATGATAAGAAGCCCCTTTTTTGGGGCCGGGGTATGGGCAATTTCGCCTTGTGTGCCAAGCAAAATTTGACCTCAGGATGTTGTGGCTGCAACTCGCAGGCCTGAAATTGGGCCCTGTACGCTGCAAGGGAGTGAATACCGACACAGTGCAAGGGGGCTTGATCTTGCCGGAAGAGCGGAAAGTCGAGGAAATCTTGGTAGAGCTATTCCTTGGACCCATCTGTTCTTTCAAACATCAGGCCGTGTAGGTCTCAGAATACTGAGGATCGACACATAGCCACTTGTCGGGCCCGCCCGCCTCGCCTGCGCGAGAGCAATGGCGGCCAGGCGCAGGAAGCTGGGATACGAAATAGGCGATGCTGTATTCGGGAGGTTTTTGTGGCCCGGTCGCTTTGGGTGGAGGTCGGGGGTTAACCTCCCATAAACCCAGGCGTTTGAGGATAGGGCCTCTGCCCAAGCCAAAGACTTTATGAGGCTGGGCCCTAAGTTTTCTGTGGAGCGAGTCGCAAGAACAGATCCACAAAAAAATCAAGCTGCAAAGAAGCGATACATTGTGGCTCTGCGCAAGTCTGGACTGCCGAACTGAGGAGACGAGCCCTCCATTTGCGTCCAAACATCCGAGAACCTTAGCTCTGGGTCTTTCTGCTATGAACCTCAGACCTGCCCGTGTCTCGGAATTCTGGTGGTATGAACTTCCTATCTCAGGTTGACCATTGCGGGAACTCAAGACCTCCAAAAAACGTCAACAAAATCCAACTTTCCGGTGAGACGGGTCATCTAAATAGGAACGGGGAGATGCACTGATTAGCAAACGTCTCCCGATTTGGCCTATATGCCCTTTCTGGATCCTACAACAGTCCCTTCTCATGATTTCCCCCTAACATTGCGGCCTCGAGGGTGAGGAGGGCACCCTTCCGTTCAAGTCCGCCCGCATATCCCGTCAAGGACCCGTCACGCCCGATCACCCGATGACAGGGGACGATCACGGAAACGGGGTTGCGCCCCACCGCGGCCCCAACGGCACGCACGGCAGTTTTCCTCTCGATCCGCTTGGCGAGTTCGCCGTACGTTTTCGTCTCGCCCCAGGGGATCTCCGAGATGGCGCGCCATACCGCCATCTGAAAGGGCGTCCCCTGAAGACCCAAACGGATGTCAAAGGCCCGACGGTTGCCGGCGAAGTATTCCAACAGCTGAACGCCGCTTTTCTTGAGGATCTTCAAATCCGGGTCCCGACGCCAATCGGGGCCCGGTGTGGGCTCGTACTTCTGGCCGTAAAAATAGGCCCCTGTCAGTGAGGTCCCATCCGAGACGAGGAGAACCTGGCCGAGAGGACTTTCAATGTTCGTATAAAATTTCATTTCTTTTTCCCTCCCAAACTTGCCCAAAGGTGCATCACCGCATAGGCCCGCCAGGGCCGCCATTTTTCAGCAGCAGCGAGCACTTGGGCGGGATTCTTTTCGTTCATGGCCTTCATCACCCCGTAGTCGGTGTGGGGAAAGGCGTCGGGCCAGGCGAGCGCACGCATGGCGATGTATTGGGCCGTCCAGATCCCGACGCCTGGTAGCGCCAGCAGCCCCTTCACCGTCTCCTCAACGTCCGCGCCAGGTTCCAGGTGCAAGGCGCCGCTCACGATTGCACGGGCCAGGGATAGGATGGATCTTGCCCTCTGGGATACGATCCCCAGTTGGGCGATTTCGGAAACAGTGCACCGGTCGATTCTTGTGGGCGTTGGAAACAGATGGTGAATTTCCGGAAAGACCGTTTGAACAGGGTCACCGAAAGCCGCCGCGAAGCGACCGGCGATGGTCCTGGCCGCTTTGACCGTGATCTGCTGCCCCAAGATTGCGCGGACCGCCGTCTCGAAACCGTCGAAGGCCCCGGGCACCCGAAGTCCCGGCCGCTCGTGCGCGATGGTGCCTAAAACAGCGGTGATCTCCATCGGATGACAAGAGAGGTCAAAGAGTCGCTTGACACCTGCGAGGATCTGAGGGATCACCTTGACCAGGGTGGCGTCGACTTGGACCTCCAGGGTATGACGCGGAAGCACCGGCGAGACCTCGATCCAGCCACGATAGACATGCCCGCCCCTTTCCATCCGTACAGCCCGTCGATAGCGCCTTTCCGCCACCGACTCCACCCCTTCAATGGCACGGTGCTCGAGAAATGTGATCAGGTTTTCCCAGTCGAAAGGCGGCCGGTAGCCAAGCCGGAACGTGAAAGTGTCAGCGGTTTCGCCATCCCCGCCTTGTCGACGAAGGGTTGTGGGACTCATGCGGTAACGCTCCTTCATCAGCCCGTTGAATCGCCTCAGGCTGGCAAAACCGCTCGCCATGGCCACTTCAATGATCGACAGGCTCGTATCGGTGAGCAACCGCTTGGCAAGAAGCAGACGATGGGTCTGTGCGAAACGGAGAGGGGAAACCCCGAATTCCGCCTTGAACACGCGCCGCAGGTGACGATCCGTCACCCGCAGCCGATCGGCCAATCGGGAGACACTGAATTCTTCCAGAAGGTCGTCTTCGATCAGGCTCGCTGCACCGTGGGCAAGGCGTGCATTGGCCTCGACGCTCGAATTGCCTGGCGAAAGCTCCGGGCGGCACCTGAGGCATGGCCTGAAACCGGCAGACTCGGCCGCAGCAGCGCTCGAGAAAAAAGTACAACTCTGACGTCTCGGCGTTTTCACGGGGCAGACGGGCCGGCAGTATATGCCGGTCGTCGAAACCCCGGTGAAAAAGCGGCCGTCGAAGCGCGCATCATGGGTCAGGAGCGCCTGGTAGCAGATGTCCGGATCAAGTTTCATGACTTCATTATAATGGTTCGCGAAGCCAATTACTCGCCATTTTCGGACATGAAAGTATAAATTCGGATGGGCTAACCTTCTCGTCTAAAAATGGTCCCGACGCTGAAGTCGTCGTCCAGGACGTGGGCGATGGCCTTCTTTCGGTCCGAAGGGTCGTATGCCTCAGGAAGGGGGTGCACCCACTGCTTCAGGTGGTCCCACGTCTTGTAAGTCTTGTCGAAGGTGACACAGGAGGTGTAGAGGTGAAAGAAAGAAAAGCCTTTATGCCGGACGCCCTCCATGAGGGCTGCTGCGATGCCTTCGGGGTCTCCGGCAAAGAGACGTGCCACAAAGCCTGCGCCGTAGGAGAGGGCAAGAAGTGTCGCATTGAGGGGCGGGTCCACGTTCCCCTGGGGGGAGGCCTTTGTCTTGAAGCCGGTCGGTGAGCTCGGAGAGGGCTGCCCCTTGGTGAGCCCGTAAATGGAGTTGTCAAAAAGCAGGTAGTTGACGTCGATGTTTCGCCGGGACATGTGGGGGAAGTGGGCACCGCCGATGGCAAGACCGTCGCCGTCACCCCCGACCGCAAAGACGGTGAGCTCGGGATTGGCGAGCTTCACACCGGTTGCAACGGGGAGTGTTCGGCCGTGAACCGTGTGGAGGCCGAACGTGTCCGCGAAAAACGGGTAGCGGCCCGCGCAGCCAATGCCCGAAACGGTGACCACCATGTGGTGCGGCAGGCCTAAGCGCTCAATGGCGTGATTGAGACCCTGGTGGATCCCGAAGTAACCGCACCCGGGGCACCAAGTGGGCAAATTGGGGGACCGGATGGAGAACACCTTTGATTTTTGAATCTTCGCTACCTTATCGGCGAGGCCTCTTGCAGATGTCTTCATAAATAAAAGGTACCAGGTACCAGGTTCAAGGTTCAAGGTGAAAAAAACAAAGGCCCAACACCTGGGACCTGAAACCGTATGAATAATGGGTACAAGGTTCAAGGTACAAGGTACGAGGTGAAGAGAAAAGTTCCAACACCTTGGACCTGGGACCTTGCACCTTGCACCTTGGACCAGTCTTTCATCCCACCTTCTCCATGATTGCCTTTGCCGTCAAGGGGACCCCGGTCGCCTTGTTGAGCCGCACCACATCCTTGTGGTGGAGGTGGCCGATCAAGTTGGCCAGCTGACCTTCGTAGTTGAGCTCCGGGATCAGAATCTCCCTGGAGCGGTTCATGAAGTCGCGGATGACCGCTGCGTGATAGGGGAAGAGGGAGGTCATTTTCAAGGCCCCGGCCCTGACCCCCTTTCCACGCAGCTTCAAGACGGCCTCCAAGGCTGCCCCATAGGTGGAGCCCCAGGCAATGATCCCCACATCCATCTCCCCGCCGTCGGAGGTCTCGACAGGCTGGGGGAGGTCCCGCAAGGCGCCGTAGATCTTTCGGTGACGTTTCTGGCTCATCATCATATGGTTGTCGGGACTGTATTCGGGTGATCCCTTCTCCGTGTGCTCAAGCCCCGTGGCGGTGAAGAGATAGCCCTCCATGCCGGGCAGAGATCTGGGCGAGATCCCTGAATCGGTGGCCAAGTAGCGGGCATACTTGCCTCTGACCCCGATGTCCGGATAGACGTTCCCGTCAGCCTTTTCCTGCTCCGTGGCCTTGGAGGCCGGGACGTTTTCCACACGGTTGTCGAGGAAGAAATCGGTGAGCACGATGACGGGTGTTTGGTATCGCTCGGCAAGCTGAAAGCTCTTCACCGTGTAGCTGTAACATTCGGAGACACTGGTGGGCGCGATGACGATGCGGGGGCAGTCGCCGGGACCGCCGTAGACCGCTGCGTGCAGGTCGGATTGCTCGGTCTTGGTTGGCATGCCCGTGGAAGGTCCGGCCCGTTGAGCGTCGATGATCACGGCCGGGATCTCGGCCATGACCCCGTGGGTGATAAGCTCCGTCATGAGCGCGAAACCGGGCCCTGACGTGGCCGTCATGGCCCTTTTGCCCGCAAAGAAGCTTCCGAGGACGGCACCGATGGAGGAGATCTCGTCCTCCATCTGAAGCAACCTCCCTCCACGCTTCGGCAGGGCGGCAGCCAGGTACTCCATGATGGGGGTCGCAGGCGTGATGGGGTAGCCGAAATAGAGAAGAAGCCCCGCGTCAAGCGCTCCTTGCGCGATGGCCACGTTACCGGAGAGGAGCACCTTCTGGTCAGGGCCCCCCGGCGCTTCCTTTGCGGGCATGTTCAAGAGACGATCCCGGAAGACCTCTCGCGCGTGAACAAAACCGGCGTCAAAGCTCTTCACATTTGATTCTTGGACCTTCTGTCCCTTGGGTGCGAACTTGCGGCGGATGGCGTCCCTGAAAGGATCGGCCGGGAGTCCAAAAACCGCAGCGAAACCGCCAAGGGCCGTGAGATTCCGCCCCCTCGTGGTACCTGTGGCCGAGGCGGCCAGGTCGGAGTAAGGCATTCCGTAGAGATCGGCGTCCGGTTCGATGTGGGCTGGGAGGGACTTATCCTCCGAAATAAAGGTCGCGGGGTGATTGTCGAAGAAAATGGCGCACCCTTTCGCAAGGAAGGGAATCCTGGAAAGGGACTGTTCATCGTCGAGCGAGATGAGGACGTGGGTCTCGTCGCTCAGGGCCAGGATCTCATCGGTTCCGACCCGGGAACGGGTGACACAACGGCCAAAGCCCCTGATTTCAGCAGGGTAGGAGTCAAAGGCCAGGATGGAGAACCCGATGCGCGAGAGGGCCTCATTGAGAAGCCCGCCCGCCGCGATCGTACCGTCTCCGGACATGCCGCATACTTCAATGGTTATATCAACGGTGGGCATAGGTGAAAACCAGGTTCAGGGTACAAGGTTCAAGGTGCAAGGTCCGGGGCACAACGAAGGATAAACCAGGTTCCAGGTCCAATGTGTTGAATCTTTTTCTTCACCTTGCACCCTGCACCTTAGACCTTGGACCTTTGTTCATCTGCTTCCTCAAAAGGACTTCCACCATGACGTGTTCACCTTCACCCCCTCGACTTCGAAGAGGTTTTCCGTGGGGGCCCTTGCCTCTACGATCTGGCCGGATAGATTCCTCGCCGCGATCCTGCCAAGCGCCAAGGCGTTTTCGTGCCCGATGGATACCCAATAATCCCGAAGCCCCGGGTGGTAGATCTGCGCGCAGTCGCCTGTGGCGTAAATGGACTCGATGCCCGTGAAGAGGTGTTCATCCACGACAATGCCGCGGTCGATCTTGAGGCTGGTTCGTTCAAGAAATCGTATATCGGGTACCAGTCCAAAGAACGCGCCCACCAGGCCGACCTTCACCCGATCCTCGTCCATCCTTACCTCGATTTGCCCGTCGGGGAGTACGGAGATGGACTTTAGTCTTCTGTCTCGCAGGACCTCGGCGCCCATCTCCGTCAGCTTGTGGGCGGCCTCATCGGAGAGGGAGAGGCTGAATCTGAGAGGCCAGAAGGCGTCCTCGTCCATGGCGAAGTAGACCCTTTTGTGGAGCCGAAGCAGGGCCCGAGCCACGGCAAAGGAAGTGAGATCGCCCCCCAGGAGGAGGATGCTCTCGACCGTGGCGAGCTTTTCACACCACAGACGCGCGTCTGTCAGGGTCTTGAGGGTGTGCATCCGGTCCCGAAAGGGGGCAAGGGGCGCGGGGATCCTGGGGGTGCCCCCCACTGCGATGATGAGTCCGGTGAAGGGAACCACCTCCTTGTGGTCCAAGGTGAGCGTCCTTTGGTCGGGGTCGAGATGAACCACCGTTTGGCCGGTTCTCAGTTTGATCCCGGATTCCCCATAGGATTCGGGGCTGCATGCGAAGACCGACGACTCGGCCATCGTGCCGGCCAGGAGCCCCGGGAGGAGATGGGGACGGTAGCAACTCTCATGATCCCTTGTGAGGATAGTTACCCTGGCCTCCGGCACCTGTTCCCTGAGCGTCCAGGCAGCCTGTTGCCCGGCAGGGCCGTTTCCTATGACGACAAAGTGGTCTTCAGACATGGGGACGCCTGTGGCTCATAGCTGAAAGGTTATAGAGGTTATAGGTGACGGTTTGCGCATTCCTTGCCTGGTAATCCGTCTTCTTTGATCACAAACTCTTCCGTCTTTACTGATCACTACCTACTGATCACTGTTCACTATCCTTTCCGCCAGCTCCACCTTTGACACGGAGATGCAATTGACCGGGCAGACCCGCATGCATTCACCGCAACGGATGCAGCGCGCGTTGTCGATCACGATGGCGTTGACCTCGCGCCAGCTCCTGGTTTCCACAAGTCTCGATACGGCGCCGGCCTCGTTGAGCTCGATCTGCTTCACCAGTTTGATGCAGTCCCTCGGCGCCACGTCGACGCAGTAACGGCAATAGATGCACCGGTCGATGTCGATCTCATAGTGTAGATAACAGAGGTAGCACCGCTTGGACTCCTCAGCGGCCAAATCTCTAGTATACCCTGTCTCCACCTCGATGGACGGATCTCTCAGTCGTTGTTCCACGGGCGCGACCGTGGGCATGGGCTGCCGGGGAATGAAGTCCCACGTGCGCTTTCGGTCGGTGATCTGAGTCTCCTCAATCCTGACGGCTTTTTCCTTCGCACGATTTCCGGTCAGGTCCTCGACGATCCGCCATGCCGCCGCACGCCCCATGGCGATGGCCTCGATCACCGTGGAAGGTCCGGTCAGATAGTCCCCGGCCGCATAGAGACCTTTGACGGTGGTTCTGAAAGTCTCCAAATCGGTTCGCAGGATGCCTCCAGGATCCTTTTCTCCGGGGGCGAAAAGGGGCCCCGGTCTCTGCCCGGTTGCGACAATGACGGTATCAGCAGGAAGAATGAACGCGCTTCCTTCTATGGGAGCAATCTCCTGCCTTCCGGTCTTCTCTGACTTACCGGGCCGGGTGCGTACGAATTCAATTCCTTCGACGGTTGACGCGCCCATGATGCGGCGCGACACCAAGAGGCTTTCGATCTTGATTCCCTCGGTCTTGGTCTCCAGGATCTCATCCCTGGTCACGCGGAGATCCTGTTCCGTACGCCTCAGACAGATGCGCACATCCTTCGCGCCCAGCCGCAACGCCGACCGCGCGCAGTCAAAGGCGGTAAAGCCCGCCCCCAGAACGAGCACGGTCTTGCCGACTTGCGGCGGCCTGCCCGAGCAGACGTCCATCATGAAGCGGAGGCCCGGAAAGACCCCGCTTAGCGTCTCTCCCGGCACATCCATGGCAATGGGGTTATAACATCCGGCGGAGACGAGAACGGCGTCAAAATCCGATAGGAGCTCCTCAACGGTGATCGCTTCACCGACCCGGGTGGAGGTCCGAAGGTCAACACCGAGCGCCAGGATGGACGCTATTTCGCGATCGAGAATGGGTCTGGGAAGTCTGAATTCCGGGATGCCGTAGCGAAGCATCCCGCCGGGCGCGTCAAGGGCTTCTATGATCGTGACCTCAACGCCGATGGAGGCCATATCATGGGCGGCTGCAAGACCGGCGGGTCCGGCACCGATTACGGCGACCTTCCGGTTCAGGGAAGGCAGTGCTGGCCGGCTGCCGACGCCCGGGCGATCTTTGAAATCCGAAGCGCTCCGCTTGAGATGACAGATGTTAACCGACTTTCCGAGCTCGGGCTCCCCGTGGCGGCATTTATCCTCACAGGGCCTGGAGCAGATCCGGCCGAGCACCCCGGGGAGGATATTGGCCGTTTCATTGATATCATAGGACCGGTCGTAGCGCGCCTCATGGACACATCGGATGTAGGCGGGGATGTTGGTGGCTGCAGGGCAGGCGGCCTGGCAGGGCACGTTAACCCCCATGTAGTGGAAATCAGCCGGATCCGTGGAGAAACGGACTCCGGTTTCGTTTGATCCTTCGTGTATCTTCGTGTCCTTCGTGGTGGATGCTTTCACGATTCGCTTTTTCCCAAAGCCTTCTTGATCTCGGCCTTGATCGTGTTGATCCCTTTGGTCACCGGAATTTCCTTGGGACAGACGCGGGTGCACTCGAATTTGTTTTCACAGGCCCAAGCCCCGTCGGGATAGTCAAGTTGTTCGAGCCGCTTTATCTGTTCGTCGTCCCGGCTGTCAAAGATGTATCGGAAGGCCCAGACAAGGGTGGCCGGTCCGAGAAAATCTCCGTTATTCTGCATCACGGGGCAGGCGCCCGTGCAGCAGGCGCACAGGATGCACCGTATGACCTTGTCGAGGCGCTTGCTGTCTTCAGGGTCCTGGATTCGCTCCTCGTTTGGCGGAGGCGACTGAGCCATGAGATAGGGCCGGATGCGTCTCACCTTTTCCAGGAAGAGATCCATGTCCACAATCAAATCCTTCAGGACCGTGAACCCGGGCAGAGGCTCAAGCATGATCTCGCCGTTCTCGTATTCTTTCACCAGCTTTTGGCAGGCCAGGGCGCAGCGTCCGTTGATTTTCATGGCATCGGAGCCGCACACACCATGTGCGCATGACATGCGGTAGGCGATGGTGCCGTCCTGTTCCCACCTGATCCGGTTCAGACAGTCGAGAATTCGTTCCGTGGGCTCTGCCTTGACCAGATAGTTCTGAAACCTCGGCGCCTCGTCCTCGGCCGGGTTATACCGAAATATCTTGAATTTCAGTTCCATGGATCCCCCAGTAGGGTTTAGAATCTCAGTCTAACCTAACCCGGACAAGCCGGAACCAAATAGGTTCCAGGTGTCAGGTTTCGGGTTTCAGGCATGACCCTTGAACACCGAACACTGAAACCTGAACTCTAAAATCATGACCCTTTTGCGCCCGATTTCACAGTTAAGGCACTAAATTGAGCGATTCTTGTTTCTTGTTGGCCGCAGGGGGGTGCCTTTTTTTTGAGCCGCAAAAAATGACACAGCCTTTATTAACGGCACCAAATTCCTGCATCTATTTCCAGACAGCCCCAGGAATAGAGTGATCAGTTATCAGTGTTCAGTAATCAGTAAATGTCTTTCACCGCTCACTGATCACTGGCCTTTTGTTGGGGGCGTTCCAAAGAGTCCGAACGAATGGATTTGCGGCTCAAAATAAAGGCACCCCCCTGCAGCTAGCTCCGAACTTGGTGAATCGCTCAATTTAGGTCTAGTACGTCCTCGGTTTAGGCTCGAATCGGGTCGTGGTGACTGGTTTGTAGGAGATCTTGTACCCCTCGGACGTCTTCTGAACTAACGTGTGCTTGAGCCAGCCCGCGTCGTCGCGCTCCGGGAAATCCTTCCGGAAGTGGGCACCCCGGCTTTCATGTCTTGCAAGCGCCGAGGCCAGGATCACCTGGGCGAGGCCGAGGAGAGAGCCGAGCTCAAGGGCATCGAGCAGGTCCTGGTTGAATCGCTCGCCGCGGTCGTGAAGAAACACGTGGCTGGAGCGGTCCATCAGGGAAACCACGACTTTTTGGGCCTCGTCAAGTCCGGCCTTGTCCCTGAACACAGAGCAATGGCGAGTCATGGCCTCTTGCATCTCACGCCGGAGGGTCGAGGCCCGCTCACCATTTTTGCGGGCCTTGAGTGATTTGATCCGTTCGAGGGCCGTCTCCGCCGGTCTTTCCGGGAGCGTCCCCCACGCGATATCCCGCAGGTCCTCCATCATGCGTCGGCCGGCTCTGCGTCCGAAGACCACCAGGTCCAGAAGCGAATTACACCCCAACCGGTTTGCACCGTGGACAGAGACGCACGCGCACTCCCCTGCAGCGAAAAGCCCCTCAACCACCTCGTTGCGGCCATTGAGCACCTGGCCGTCCAGATTGGTGGGGATCCCGCCCATCATGTAGTGACAGGTGGGCTGGACGGGGATCAGGTCCTTGACCGGGTCGAGCCCCAGGTAGATGCGCACGAAGGAAGAGATGTCGGAGAGTTTTTCTGATAGGCGCTCTTCACCGAGCTGGGTGAGATCCAGGTGGACGAAGTCCTGCCCTCCGATGCCGTTGCCTTGGCGGATCTCTTCCATGATGGCGCGGGAGACCATGTCACGCGGGGCCAGGTCCTTGAGGACCGGTGCATGATCCTCCATGAACCGTTCGCCTTTGTCGTTTCGCAGTATTCCCCCTTCACCCCTTGCCGCTTCGCTGATGAGGACGCCGAGGCCATAGATCCCCGTGGGGTGGAACTGCACAAACTCCATGTCCTGAAGGGGAATCCCGGCCCTGTAAGCGGCATACAGCCCGTCTCCGGTGTTTGCAAAACAGTTGGAAGTGGTCTTGTAGACCTTGCCGAACCCTCCCGACGCAAGGAGAACGCAGCGGGCGTGAAAGACATGGATTTCGCCGGTGGCGAGCTCACGGGCGGTCAGTCCCACCACCTGGTTTTTTTCGAGGAGCAGGTCCAAAAGATGAAACTCCTCGTACACAGTGACCCCTTTTCGGTGTGCCTCCCAATAAAGCGTGTCCATGATGACGCGACCTGTGTGGTCCGCGGCGTGGCACGCCCGTTTAATGGCTCCTTCACCGAAATTTTTGGTGTGGCCCCCGAAGGCCCTTTGTGCGATTTTGCCATCGGGCCTGCGATTGAAAGGAACCCCCATGTGCTCCAGTTCATAAATGGCCCGAGGAGCGTCACGGGCCAGGATATCGGCTGCGTCCTGATCGGTGAGGAAATCGCCCCCTTTCACCGTATCGTACATGTGCCATTCCCAGGAATCAGGCTCCTCGTTTCCCAAAGCAGCGGCAATGCCTCCCTGGGCCGCACCGGAGTGTGAGCGGGTCGCCATGACCTTGGTGATGACCGCCACGTCTGCCTTGTCCGCCACTTCCACCGCCGCCCGGAGGCCTGCAAGCCCTGCGCCCACGATGACCATGTCGTGCTTGAAAGCCATTTGCCCTCCTTAACCGTCTCAAACATCCGCTCGGGTTGGGTGTCATGTTACCACCACCCCTCAAACCCTGCCAAGTGGAAAACCGCGCCTGGAGACTGCGAGACGGAGGGTGCGGCTTGATCTTTCGGGTGCCTTCGAATATAGAATTCCATAAGGCGTCCTTTTTACATCTAAATTGAGCGATTCGTATCTCTTGTGGGCCGCAGGGGGTTTGGACTGGACAACTACCCTCTAACGTGGAGGAAAAGGTCATGAATCAACAGGCTGTGAAGACGTGCCGCATCTGGAATCGGGAGAAGGAAAGGGACAAGGTGGGGGTGTGGGGTTTCGGGAATGTGTCCAGAGACGTGGTCCTTTCGCTATTAAGCGAAGGCTTGGGCAAGGAGATCGTCTTTTACGGCAGGCCCAAGGACCAGTACCTGGATAGGGCCTCGGCCTGGATCGAGGATTTGAAGGCCAATGCGGTCAGAAGGCCACGGATCATGGGGACCAACCGGGTTGAAGACATGGCGGACCTGGATGTGATCTTTATCGGTGTCGGGGTGCCTCGTAGAGAGGGACAGAGCCGGAGGGATCTCCTGGCCGTGAACACGAAGGTGATTGCGGAGACGTCCCTTGAGATCAAAGACATCTATTCCGGATGCGGCGTCAGGGACCTGCCCATCCTGATCTACATGGGAAACCCGGTTACGGTAATGACCTGGGTGGGCTTTAAGGCCACGGGCTTTCCAAAGGAAAATATTATGGGACAGGCCGGAAATTTGGATTCGAGACGGATCTGCCACGCCATTTCAAGGGCGCTCGGGCTCTCGGGCAAGGACATGCGCGGAATCGTGTTTGGTGAGCATGGCGACTCCATGGTCGCGAGTCCTCGCCACTTCTCGTGTGGTGGAATTCCGCTCCCTGAGCTTATGAAGGCTGCGTCGGTCGATCCTGCCGAGATCAAGAAGATCATCGAGGATGCGAAAAAGGGCGGGACCCATTTCGTGAATGAGACCGGTCAGAGCGCATCGGCGGGGCCTGCGAGGGCGGCGGTGGACATGCTGAGGGCGATTATCACCAGTGAGCCGGAGGTTCAACCGGTCATCGCGGTTCTGGAAAATGAATATGGCCTCCTGAAGCCCGAAGACGGCCTGGATTCCATGAGTTTCGGCGTGCCGGCCAAGATCGGGGCATATGGGGTGGAGAAGATATACGAGTTGGATGTGGAAGACATCCGTCCGGAGCTGGAGCGGTCCGCGGCCATCATAAAAGGAGACATCAGGACGGCTGCGGAAAATCTGAAAGAGGCATTCGGGATCGGATGAGAGAGTGGTGTGGCCTGTCCTTTAATAAAATTGGTGGTCGCCACATGTTAAAAACAAGGCACCACATGGATCGGGTATGCGATTCGTGGCGGGAAATTTGATCAGCGGAGTCGTTGACCAATCACGAAATATGATCCCGCCACGGTTCGAGCTTGAAGAGGCCATTGAGGAAGCAACCTCTGCCCAGCTTTGAGAGGACAACATAAGCACCAGGGCAACGCGAAAACCAGCCATAACTCAGGCCCCCTGGCAGATATTTCAAAAAAGAGCCCCGCCTCACGCGGGGCTTCGTATTTTAACAGGAACAGCTGTTCCGTCCCGGGGGTCTTTTAGTGATAGCCGATCGGGCAAAGAGGACTTGCCCTTGTCTCCGGCGTGCAGATAAGAAGATTCTTGTCATCGCGGTGGCTTGAAACCCACCGGATCCAGCCATCATCCGCGTCCCACACCTCGACCCGAGGTCGTGTCAGCTCTTCTTCATATCTGATCCAATCGCCATGGGAGAAGGCTTCTCTCAGTGTATAATCTTCAAAGTTACGGCCTTTTTCTTTCTCAGCCATTCGTTTCACCTCCTCTCCCGTTTGACTTGCTTACTTTATATATACATTAATGGCGCCCCTTTTCCCTGTCAAACTGCGGGGCGGGTTCGCTCAGATTCAAACGAGATAAAATGGGGCTGATGAGGAGGAAGGCACCCATCCCTTCTCCACCCGCATCCGGGAGTGGATTATAATTGCTCCCGTATCATTTTAAAATAAAACATTAAATGAATTTAATATCTATGTATAATTACAAAATAAAATTTATATATTCATTGACCAAAGTTCCATTGTCACCGTCCCTGATCCCTCACAAACAGAATCCAACTCCCAACTCGGGCAAGCCGGAACCAAAAAGGTTTCAGGTGTCAGGTTTCGGGTTTCAGGCCTGACCCCTGAATCTCGCCATGGCGGGAAAACCTGAAATCGTGACCGTTTTGCGCGCAATGTCACTCCTAATGTCGCTACTAAGAATTAAGTAGGAATTTTTGCATATGCGCCATGAGGTCGTTTTGCGGATTGCGCAAGCCTGGCGGCGTAATTAGAATAGACG
This sequence comes from uncultured delta proteobacterium, assembly GCA_963830155.1. Lineage (GTDB taxonomy): Bacteria > Desulfobacterota > DSM-4660 > Desulfatiglandales > Desulfatiglandaceae > CAWHLE01. The sequence continues at coordinate 151,573 of CAWHLE010000013.1, forward strand.
TAAGCTGTCGAAGAGGAGCGCTGTTCTTTGATGCGCCCTGCAGCGAACTCTCCTGAACAGAATCAGCAAATGGATCGGTCATCAACGCGCAAACCCCGAAAAGGACCGAAGGAGGTAAAGATGGAGCTCATTTTGGAGGTCTTGAACCATCGTCTGACGGAAAAGGGGATCGCCTCACATCTCATCCCAGCCTTTTTCAGAGATTTTTCTCACAGCCTTTCCGCGGCTTCGACCATGAATTCTGAGCAAGTGGGTGTGGGGATGGAACGCCTCGGGTGGGACGAGCTCGAGTTGGACAACCGCACCTTTGAACTGATGGTCTACGCGCTGGAATCATCTTAATCCGAACAAACCGCAACCAAATTGGCTGTCAGATTTCGGGTTTCAGGCCTGAACCCTGAAGCCTAAATTTCTGACCCCTTTGCGCGCAATTTCACCGCTAAGGGACTAAAGAGTGTCGAGTTTCGGGGTCCCTCATTCCTTCTGGCCACTCTTGCCCAGAGCCACTGAGGCACGTGTGGAATATGCTGCTGGTCATTTGTTTTGATTTTGCGGTACCGTGTCATCTCCTCAAAACATCCCCTTCAAACGCCATCTTCCAGAGCCAGGCTGCTGGTTCGGAGGACGGGCGCAAATCCAAGATTTGCTGGTTGACACCAAATTTTCTCCTTTGCTAACGTATGTGTTAGTGTGAATCCCGGCTTCAGCGGGTTCGTGGCGTTCTGATCCAACGGAGGGACCACACAAGCTTTCGCTTCGCCGCCCAGTGCTGCGGCCAAACATCCATTTCGCAGGAACCCTCTTGACTCCTGAGGGTGATCTTTCATTTAACGTGCTATTTTACGAGGCTTGGGGCCTCTCGGCCCCCGGATTCCCGTTGAAGCAATCGGTCCAATGAACAGGCGCACTTTCCTCAAGATCGCCGGTATGAGCGGCGCTTCCTTCGCAGCGGGCTGCTCCTCTGAGCCTGAAAAGCACCTCTATTCCCTTGTCCACGCCCCGGAGGACATGGTCACGGGAGAACCGAGTTTTTACGCCTCAACCTGCCGGGAATGCCCGGCGGGGTGCGGGGTCCTGGCCATCCAACGAGAGGGCAGAATCACCAAGGTCGAGGGAAACCCGAACCACCCCATCAATCGAGGAAAGCTTTGTCCAAGAGGGCAGGCCGCCCTTCAGGCCGTCTTTAATCCCGATCGCGTTCGAAAACCGCTTCTGAAAACGGACAAGGGTTGGAAGCCCATCTCCTTTGAGGAGGCGGAGACCTTGCTCAGAAAAATGGCAGAAAAGGCCGCTCTAGAGGGGAAGAACCGAGTGCGCATGGTGTCTGAGGTGGTGGGTGAGGGGTTGGCGGTGCTTTTCTCGGAATGGCTGGCACACTGGAAATCAGATGGCCCGCTGCTTTTTGAACCCTTTGGATACGAAGCGCTTCGCCTGGCAAATAAAGGCGTTCTGGGTGTCGATGGGCTGGTTTCCTATGAAATCCAGGAGGCCGATGTCCTGGTGGGGTTCGGGGCTGACTTCCTGGAGACGTGGCTGTCGCCCGTAGAATATGCTTGGAAATTCAAACAAATGCATGGCTTGAGCGAAGGCTCGAAGGGCTTTTTTCTTCACGTGGGTTCCTATCTTTCCCTGACCGGCGCCAACGCGGATCAGTGGATAACCTGTGCGCCCGGGGGAGAGGCGGCCATCGCCTTGACGCTGATCCGAGAAGCGCTCTTGATGGGACGGGGAAACGGTCTTGATCCTTCCTTCACGAAAAGTCTTGCCCAAGCCGTTGAGCCTTTTTCCCGGGATCGGGCGATCAATGAGTCGGGCGTCTCGCCAACGCACCTTGATTTGTTGCGTAAAAGGCTTTTCGAAGCCAAATCACCACTTGTTTTGGGGACCGGCAGCGGTTGCGTCGGGGCGAACACACTTCAGACCAACGTGGCCGTGAATTTTCTCAACCTCGTCCTGGATCCGGAACTGACGCGACTGAGCATGACGAAACGGCACCGCGTGGAGGCGGCCGCCAAACGTTCCGATGTGGAAGATTTCTTCGCGACCCTTGCGGATGACTCGGCGGATCTCCTGATCCTTCATAATACCAATCCGGCCTTCAACCTGCCCCCAGGCAGCCGTGCGCACGCTGCCCTGAAAAGGGATTCGCTCTTCAAGGTCAGCTTCTCGAATTTCATGGACGAGACAACTGAATTGGCGAACCTCGTTTTTCCGGTTCGACTCCCGCTTGAGTGCTGGGGAGAATACGAGGGGAAACAGGGCTTCGTCTCCACCCTTCAGCCGGCCATGGGCCGACTGACGGAAGCGGACCATGTGGGAGATGTCCTCATTCGAAGCGGGATGGAGAAGTGGGCCGATTTCAAGTCCTATTTGTCCGAATGGTTCAAGGCCAAAGGTGTCATTTCGGATGAACGGGATTGGCTTCTGACCATCCAGGCGGGCGGCGCTGTCAAGACGGAACGCGTGGCGGAGAAGCACACCTCCCCCTTCATCGAATCTCTTGAAGGTCTGAAGGGTCTGGCCCCTCCGCTCAAAAATGCGATGGCTTTTATCGCGTCTCCATCGATTCGATTTTTCGACGGACGAGGGGCCAACCGACCCTGGCTGCCCGAGCTCCCCGATACGATCACCAAAGTGGCGTGGCAGACGCCCGTGCTGATGCACCCCGAGACCCTGACGGCCAAGGGGTTCAAGCACGCGGAGTTAATCCGGATTGAATCCCCGCAGGGTGTCGTGGAGGCCCCGGCCTATGAGATGGAAGGGGTTCGGCCAAACGTGCTGGTGATGGCGATGGGACAGGGACACACGTCATATGGCCGATACGCGAAAGGAAAGGGCGCAAACCCTGTCCGCATCCTGCCCGCCGAGACGGATCGCGTCTCGGGGGGGCCGCTATTCTCAATATTCCCGGTGTCGGTCGCCTCCTTTCAACAAACCGTAAGACTGGCCCACACGGACGGCAGCCGCTATCAGCACGGTAGAAAAATAGCCATGACCGTCTCGTTCAAGAGCTCGGGCCGGCCTGCAAAAGAGATGAAGACCGGCCTGACGATGTACGACTTCCCCCTGACCCTGCCGCTCCCGGAGGGCTACGACCCCAGCCGTGACTTTTATCCACCTCACGCGCACAAGGATTACCGGTGGTCCATGGTGGTGGATCTTGACCGGTGCATCGGCTGCGGCGCATGCACGGTAGCCTGTTACGCGGAAAACAACATTGGCGTGGTCGGAGAAGAACAGATTATTAACGGGCGCGAGATGGCATGGTTGAGGATCGAACGGTATTTTGATGAAAGCCACCCGGAAAGGGTCATCTTTTTGCCCTTTCCGTGTCAGCACTGTGACAACGCCCCTTGCGAGTCCGTGTGCCCGGTTTTTGCCCCCCATCATGACCAGGAGGGGCTGAACGTCCAGATTTACAACCGGTGCATCGGGACCCGGTTCTGCGCTCAGAACTGCCCATACAAGATCAGGCGCTTCAACTGGTTTGACTGGCAATGGCCCAAGCCGTTGAATCTCCAGCTCAACCCCAGGGTGACCGTCCGAAGCAAAGGGGTGATGGAGAAATGTTCTTTCTGCGTTCAGCGGATTAAGGCGGCTCACGACCAGGCCAAGAACGAGAATCGAATGATCCGGGACGGGGAAATGGTCCCGGCCTGTGCGCAGACCTGTCCCACCGGCGCAATCCATTTCGGGAACCTGATGGACCTGAAAAGCCGGGTCCGCCAAATGGTCCAGGACCCGAGGGCCTATCAGGTGATGGGCTATCTGAACACGAAACCTGCGGTGATCTATTTGAAAAAGGTGCTTCATGAGGTGTAGTGCTGGAGTGGCAGAATGGGAAGTGTCTGGCAAAGACGCAAAGGATCCGGAAGAAACCACGAACTGAGACGGGATGAACATCTTGGCCGGGGTCAAGGGAATCATCAGCGATCCCCTAAACTCTCTTTGATATTCGTTGGCGTTCTTGGCGAAAAAACAAGACATCATGGATAAATCGAGCATCACAAGCTTCGCAACGATCGACAACGTGGTCCTGGATACACTGCGCCCCCCGCCGCGGGGTTACTGGGTCGTCATTGCGGCGTTAGCCGGGGGAATCGTCTTAGGTGCAGCCTGTTGGACATACCAGATCTTTGTGGGCATCGGCGTCGGCGGCCAGAACAACCCGGTCCACTGGGGAACCTATCTCATCAACTTCGTCTTCTGGGTCGGTATCGCCCATTCGGGAACCCTCATCAGCGCCATTCTTCATCTCTTCAGGGCCGGGTGGCGAAACCCCATCGCGCGCGCCGCCGAGACCATGACCGTCTTTGCGGTCTGCATCGCGGGGCTTTTCCCCTTCATTCATCTGGGGCGAGTCTGGATGGTCCACTACATCCTTCCCTATCCGAATCAAAGGACGCTTTGGCCTAATTTCCAGTCACCCCTGGTCTTCGATGTCATCGCCATCAGCACGTACCTGATTGTCAGCACGCTCTTCTGGTACACGGGAATGCTTCCCGATCTGGCAACCGTGAGAGACCGGGCCGCAGGTTTCAGAAAGAAGGTGTTCCATGTCCTGTCGCTCGGGTGGACCGGCGAGCACGAGCAGTGGAGACACTACAGCCGTATCTACCTCTTTTTCGCAGCCCTTGCGACCCCGCTCGTCATTTCCGTCCACAGCGTGGTCTCCTGGGATTTCGCGCTTGGGATCATTCCCGGATGGCACAGCACCATTTTTGCCCCATATTTTGTGGCCGGTGCCATTCATTCGGGCCTCGCCATGGTCTTGACCCTGATCATCCCGCTCCGAAAGATTTTTCGCTACGAGTCCATCGTCACCGTGTCCGTGCTGGAAAACGTCGCCAAGACCATCGTGTTTACCGGGCTGATCGTCGCTTATGCTTACGTCACGGAGTACTTCATTGCCTGGTTTAGCCAGAATGTCGTGGAACTGGAGAGCTTCCGGTGGCGGGCTTTCGGGGACTATGAATGGGAGTTTTGGCTGATGATTTTCTGCAACACCATTGCGCCGCTCTTTTTTCTCTCAAAGCGTGTGAGGACCAATTTGGGCTTTCTTTTCGGGATTTCCATCCTGATCAACATCGGCATGTGGTACGAACGGTTTGTCATTATCGCCGGGAGTGTGGCCCACGACTTTATCCCTCATGCCTGGGGGCTTTACTATCCCACCTTCATAGAGTACGGCATCTTGTTGGGGAGCTTTTGTCTGTTCTTTTTCCTTTTCGTCCTTTTTGTAAAACACCTCCCGTCCGTTTCCATGACCGAGATGAAGGAGAGCCTGGTGGGGAGGGGGTCCCATGGATAACGAGCGCTTTGTGATGGGGGTGTTTGAGCGCCAGGACGATGCCGCGGCGGCGGTAGAGGCCATCAAGGCTTCACCCTTTCGGCTCCGCCGGGTGAACATGCCCATCCCCAGCCACAAGATCATGGATGCCATGAAGCTCAAAAAGAGCCGGGCCGGGTATTTCACGTTGGCCGGAGGTATTTTTGGGTTCTTTTCGGGCATCCTTCTCGCGGCTTTTACGGCCGAACGATGGGGGCTGATCGTGGGCGGCAAACCGGTCCTTGCCCTGATTCCTTTTCTGATAGTCGGATTCGAATTTACGATTCTTTTTGCGGTGCTTGGGAATCTGTTTGCTTTTTTACTCCTCGCCAGGATGCCACGGCTCGAGGGGCCGGAATACTATGATCCGCGTTTTTCCGGTCATCACTTCGGGATTCTGGCATCTTGCCGCGCAGGAGAGGTGGAGGATCTGAAACGGTTTATCGAGGAAAGGGGCGGGGAGTCACGGATTGACCGATCCTGAACGACCCCATATTCTTATGAGCTCAAAGGAAGCCATCATCGCAAAGACCGATAACAGGGGCGTGGTCGGGTTCGTCTGGATCGCTCTGGTGCTTGTCGGTCTTGGTGCCTTTGTCATGGCGCTTGGGAGCGACCACCCGGAGAAGGCGTGGCGCGCCTATATTCTGAACTTCCTTCTGTGGTCCGGGATGGCCCAGGGGGCCTTTGCCTTCTCTGCGGTCACCCACGTGACCAAGGCCCGATGGACCAAGGGGCTTTCAAGTCTGGCGGAATCCTTCTCGGCCTTTTTCCCGGTTTCTTTCGTGCTCTTCCTCGCTCTTTTCTTTGGAAGAGGCGCGGTCTTTCCATGGCTTCACGAGGAACTGCACGGGAAGGCCGCATGGCTCAATTTGCCTTTCCTGTTCACCCGGGATGGCGCCGGCCTCGTCATTCTTTACGGCCTTGGGTTTGTTTACCGCCGTTACGCCATCCTGCTCCGCTCGGCCCGGATGGACGCGCGGGAGGGGGCCACAGGCGCGTCCGCAAGCCGGGTGAACGAAAACCCTACGGCGCTTGATAGGCTTGAAGCCCGGACGACCCTCTTTGCATCCCTCTATATCCTTTTCTTTACGCTGGTTGGTTCCCTTCTTGCCTTTGACCTGGTCATGAGCATGGAGCCCCATTGGGTCTCGACGCTCTTCGGAGCCTACGGTTTTGTGAAGGCTTTCTACATGGGACTGGGGGGGTTGATTATCCTCGCTTTCCTGATTTACCGCCGGCAGGGCACGCGGTCCGGCCTGACGCCGGACAGCTTTCACGATGTTGGAAAACTGTTTTTTGCATTCGGTTTGCTCTGGGCGGATTTTTATTATGTTCAACTATTGGTCATCTGGTACGGCAATCTCTCGGAGGAAACAAACTATGTGATCAGGCGAACCGTACTTGCTCCCTGGAATTTGATCGCCTGGGGCGTCCTGCTCATCTGTTTCCTCTTTCCATTTCTGATTTTGCTGAATAAGCGGATTAAGACGCTGCCCATCCCCATGATCGTGATTTGTGGTGTGGTGATCCTGGGGTTCTGGTTCGAACATCTCATGTTGATTGGCCCGGCCATGAACCATGGGGTCAAGTCGCTTTCGATAGGGGTCTTGGACGGACTCATCAGCCTTGGATTCCTGGGCCTCATGGCCATTTCGATCCGCTGGATCATGAATCGGTTGCCTGAAGTCGTGAGGTTTGCGCCGCAGGAGGAGGGATGACTGAAATCGTGATCATCCTCCTGGCGATGGCCGCGCTCCTCATGATCGTGGTCTTGCTCTATCGGAACGTGGCCGGCCACATGCGCAAGAATTTGAAACCGCTGGCACTGTCCGTGGGGGCCATTGCCCTTGCGATCGCATTTTTAAATTTTTTTTATGGCACACCGGGGACGGACATCGGGCCCGAGCAGCCAATCTCTTTCAGCCATCGTATCCACGCGGGGGTGAAAAGCATCCAGTGCCAGTTCTGTCACCCCTATGTGGCCCGATCCACTTTCCCCGGCATTCCTCCGGTGGAAAAGTGTCTGTACTGCCACAAATACATCATTACAAAGCATCCCGAGATCCTTAAGGAGCACCATTATTTCGACACGAGTACGCCGACGCCCTGGCGAAAGGCAAACTACATCCCTGAACATGTGCTCTTCAATCACCAGAGGCACATCAGGAAAGAGATTTTATGTCAGCAGTGTCATGGGCCGGTGGAGACCATGGACCGGATCAAGGGGACCCGTTTTTACATGGAGTTCTGTATCAACTGCCACCGTGAAAAGAAGGCGAACCTCAATTGCTGGCTTGCGTGTCACAGTTGAAGGCTAGGTGCAAGGTTGAATAAAGAAAAGGTGCAAGGTGCAAGGTGTCAGGTACAAGGTTGAAAAACAGAAGATAAAGACCTTGTACCTTGAACCTGTTACCTGGCAGTTAACTTTGAGCTAAAGAATGGAATCCTATAGGACAGCAAAGGCTTTTGCACTCACTTCGGTCTTCTGGTTTGCCGTGGCGACGACCGTTGGGCTGTTGGCCGCAGGGTACCTCGTGGCGCCCGACTTTCTGGCCAACATCGGATGGATGCATTTCGGCAAGATTCGACCGATACACGTGAACCTGGTGCTCTTTGGGTTCGTCACGCCGGGGCTCTTGGCCGGGGCCTTTTATATCGTGCCGAAGTTGATGCGCACCCCCCTTTTTAGTGAGACGCTGGGTCTGATCGGCGTGGTCCTGTGGAATCTGAGCGTCGCCGCGGGAATCGCAGGCCTTTCCGCAGGGTATTCGCAGGCGCGAGAGTATGCGGAGTTCATCTGGCCCGTGGACATCGGAATTGTGGTGAGTTTCGTCCTAATCTTCATAAATCTGATCATGACCATCCGGAGAAGACAGGAGCCGCTGCTTTTCGTTTCCGTCTGGTACGTCTGCGCGGCGGTGGTGATGACGGCCTGCACCTACTCCCTGGGAAATGTGATCTGGCACCCTGACACCGGAGCGCTGGCCGGTATCCCGGATGCCATCATCCTCTGGTTTTACGGACACAACATCTTTGGGCTGCTTCTCACGCCGCTCTCTCTTGCCGTGGCCTATTACGTCATCCCCAGGGTGACCCGGGCGCCCCTCTATAGCCATACTTTATCCCTTCTGGGTTTTTGGGGCCTCCTCGTGGTCTATACCCATATCGGGACCCATCACCTCCTTCAGGTGCCGGTCCCGACGTGGTTGAAGGTCATTGCCGTGGTTGACAGCATTGGCATGGTCATCCCGGTGATGGTCTTCCTGATCAACATCTGGTATACGGCAAAAGGGAAATTGGGTGAAATCCACGCGGATATCGGCGGCAAGTTTGTCTTCACCGGAACCATCATGTACTTTTTTGTGTCCATTCAGGGCTCCATGATGGCCTTGCCCCAAGTGCAGCGGGTCACCCATTTCAACAATTGGACCGTGGGTCATGCGCATGTGGGGGTGCTCGGCTTTGCAGCAATGACGGCCTTGGGTGGCCTCTATTACATCCTGCCGAGGATGGTCGGCAAACCGCTCTACAGCCGATTTTTGGCAGACCTCCAGTACTGGCTGATCTTGCTTGGTGTAAGCGGCTTTACCATCGTCTTGACGATTGTGGGGTTGATTCAGGGCAACGCATGGCTCAACGGGGAGACGGTGTATCGGATCCTTCCCGAGGTACATCTGTACTACATCTTGAGGGCAGGCATAGGCGTGCTGGTTGCAAGCGGGGCCTACATCGGCCTCTATAACGTGGTCCGGACCCTTTATTCAAACCCGAGGGTGATGGAGCAATGAGACAGGAAATGACGCCAGCAGTCGTCACGCTCGGCTCCTTCGTCATTTTGGCGGCTGTGGTCCTGGTGATGGTCTTCTGGCCTTATGCGACACGGGACACGGCACCTTCCGAGATCTTTAGGGATCGGACGTCCGAAGAGGCAGAAGGCCGTGCCATCTACATGGCGAACGGTTGCGTCTACTGCCACAGCCAGTCCATTCGAAGCATCGACTGGGGGAACGGCGCTGAGCGGATCGCGCAGTCAGGGGACTATGTGGGAGACAGACCGATCCTCCTGGGTTCGGAGAGGACCGGGGTGGATCTGTCCCAGGAAGGCGGGGAGCATCCTGACGACTGGCACATCGCCCATTTCGTCAATCCCCGCTACACTCGACCAAATTCCATCATGCCGCCTTTCAAGTGGCTGGGCATTGGCAACCAGCGCAAACTAACGCGCTTTATCCAGAGCCTGGGTCTTAAGGCAGCAGATCGGAGAATGGCGAGACAGAATCACTGGAAGGCGGAGTCCACCAAGGCTTACGAAGATGGGCCCGAGGCCAACGTCAAGTGGTTGTTCGCCCACGTGCCCGACGGCTGGCGAAACGTCCCAAACCCTTATCCTTCAACGGAAGCCGCGCTCGCGCGAGGACACAAGATCTACCAGGACTTTTGCCTGGGCTGTCACGGGCCGGTCGGAGACGGCATGGGTCCTGCTCAGCCCTGGATATACCCGCCGCCGCTCAATTTTACCATCCTAAACGGCAGGGGGATCTCGGGCGGGATCCTTTACTATCAAATCATGAACGGGATCACGGGGACGGCCATGCCCTATTTCAAAAAGGACCTGGAGTCAGAGAAGATATGGGACGTGGGGGACTATGTGGCGAACTTTTTCATCGGGCAGAGCGACGCAAACACGGAACCTCGTGGGATCGACGCATCGTATGAACCGTGAATAACGGGTGCAAGGTGCGAGGTACAAGGTGTCAGGTTTAAAGACGTAAGACAAGACCCTTGAACCTTGCTGCACCCATGTTTTATCTTTGTTTTTTACCTTGAACCTTAAACCTGGGACCTTGCACCTTTGTATTACCCTTATTTCATTACATACATGGTGATCGGGTTCGGGCTGAGCGTCTTGGTTTTCATATGGGCACTCAGAAACGGACAGTTCAAAGACCAGAAGCGGGCACGGTTTCTTCCCCTGGATCCGGAGCCACGGGTCCAACGGGCAAGGCCCGCTAAATACAGCCGCATTGAGGTGTATCTGCTTTTTGGGCTCATATGCTCAGGGCTTCTCGCAAGCGCCGCCTTCCTGGCCGTGGTACTGATGCGGAGCGGCTGACGAATGTCAAGTCTGTTGAAAAACGGGGCCTTGGTATTGAGGCGGTGAAATCGCGCGCAAAACGGTCACCGTTTTTGGTTCAATGTTCGGGTTTCAGTTCTTGCCTCGGCTGACACCTGGAAGCACTTGCGGAAATGGGAAACAAAACAAAAAACATGTTTGGTTGCGGTTCCTGACAAGGAGTCCGTTATGCGATTATTCGAACTGCTAAATATCCAGCACGTGGTCCTTTATTTTTTTCCGGGCTTGATTGCAGTGCTGCTGGTCGCATCAGCCCTGGCCTTTAGCCATTTCCACGGAAAGGGGAGAGATGAGAGAGAGGACAAGGTGATCCAAAGATACCCCTCCGAGTTGGCGGAGCGAAATGCGCCGTTCCCGCTTTTCCTCTTTCTTCTGATTCTTGGGACGGTGATTTGGGCCATCGGTTACATTCTGATGCACGGGTTGCTCGGAGTGAAGATTTGATATGACTTCAGAAGAGACAAAGCGCCGCGCGTGGCTGACATGGGGACTTGTTTTCCTCCTTGCCCTTTTTATCCTGCTCAAAGGCGCCTTCACCTTTTTTTTCGTAGGCGACCTGGGGCCGCCCACTTGGGATTATCGTCCGGTAAAGGACGTCCCCGGTCAATCGCCCTATGCCATCTACAATCCGCTGCCTTTCCCACAGCATGTCCGTGGTCCGGAGGGGGAGTGAATGAAGAAACTTCTGATCGCCCTCATTCCGGTACTTGTGGTGATTGTTCTCTATGAGGGGCTGATCCTCTATGACAATCTATTCCCTTACGGGCGCATGCGGGAGACCCCTGCCGTCCGGCCCCTTGAGGAGCCCCTTCTCCAGACGGAGGAAGGGCTCGTCCCTTACGGCGGTGGCGAGGAACTTATTCGTGTCACCGATGGGAAGGATCTGAAGCCATCCATTGATATGGTTGACCCCGCCGTCATCCAGCAAGGCCAAAAGGTGTACTCCCTCTACTGCCAGCAGTGCCACGGAAAATACCACGATGGCAACGGTACGGTCGGCCAGAGTTTTCACCCGCTCCCCACTGACCTTATGAGCGAAAAGGTTCGACAAACCCCCAATGGTGTCCTGTTCAAGGAGATCAGCTATGGGATTCAAGGCGGCCGACAGCCCGCTCTGGCGACCACGATCGAGGTCGAAGACCGCTGGCGGGTCGTTGCGTACGTCAAATCCCTTGGCCTCCGGAAGTAAGCCCCTGCGTCATGACCACTCACGGCTTTTGTGACCTCTGCGGACTCCCCCTTAGGCGTGCATCCGTTTCCGTTCCAGGGACCGAGGAATATCGATTCTGCTGCCTGGGCTGCAAGCAGGTGTTTTCGATTCTCACGGAGGCCACGGGTTCTGCAGATCCCGCCGCGCTCAGAGAGAACAAACTCTTCAAGACCTGTCAGGAGATGGGGATCATCCCAAAGGATGAGGAGGGGCTTGATGATCCGGAGATATCCGTCCGCTCCGGAACCAACGAAACCCTCAGTTTGACCTTGCAAATCGTGGGGATGTGGTGCCCTGCCTGCGCATGGCTCATTGTGACATCGTTGAAAAGGCTCTCCGGTGTTGCGAAGGCCGAGTGCCATTTCTCCACCGACCGTTTGACATGTGAATACGACCCGGTGCGTGTTTCACCCCCGGTAATCGAGGCGGTGGTCGGAAGGCTCGGATACCGTGCGGTTGACCCTGAAGAAGAGGATGGGGGGGCTGAGTTTCGTCGAGGGTTAATGGAATTCGCAATCTGTGGGTTCCTCACGATGAACATCATGATGATGTCCTTTGGGGTCTATTCCGGGTTTCTGAGCGAGGCCGCTGCAGATGGGGTAAGAACCCTGTCCTGGCCCATCGCAGTCATGGCGGGGATCGTGCTCGCCTATGGGGGCCGCAGCGTTTTCATGCGTGCGCTTCGCGGGATTCCCTTTGGGGTTTTCAGCATGGAAACGCTGGTTTCCGTGGGGGCGATCAGCACATTTCTTTTGAGCCTTCACAACCTCTTGCTCGGAAGTCTCCACCTTTATTTTGACACATCCGCCATGCTCCTCACCCTTGCCCTGCTCGGAAAGACGCTGGAGGGGCGGGCAAGGATGGAAGTGAAAAGGGAACTGAGCCGGTTCTTTTCGCTCAAGCCGAACAAGGTCCGCCTGTGCACTGAAGAATTCCCCATGGGCCGTCATGTCAGTGCCGCACAGCTGGGGGAAGGAGACGTGTTTCGCGTGGAACCCGGAGAGGTGGTTGCAGCGGACGGCCTGATCATCGATGGGGGCGGTGCCGTGGATGAGTCATCCCTCACCGGCGAACCCGCGGCGGTGAGAAAAGAAAAACGGATGAGACTGAGGAGCGGCAGCCGGGTGGTTCAAGGGTGGTTTAATGTAAAGGCCGAGGCGGTTGGGCGGGATTCGGCACTCGGTCAAATGATCGATACCGTCGAAAAGGTCCTGAAGGAAAAGGCGCCGGTTGAGGGAAAGGTGGAGGCGGCCATCCGATGGCTCGTGCCCCTATTCTTGGTTCTTTCCCTGGGTACGGGCGTCGTTTGTGCCATGATGGGGGAAGGTCTCGAGGAGGCCTTCATCCGGGCGCTGACCGTTCTCGTGATTTCATGCCCCTGTGCGGTCGGCATTGCCGTGCCGCTCGCCCGGGTCGCAGGAATTTCTATGGCAGGGCGTCAGGGGATTCTCGTCAGGAATTTCACCGCCTTCGAGAAGACACGCCGGTTGAGTGCCATCGTGTTTGACAAGACAGGTACTCTCACCAAGGGGGCCTGGGTGTTGAAACGGATCTTCACGGTGGGGGCCTTCACGGAAGCGGAGGCGCTCTCGATGGCGGCGGGGATTGAGGCCTACTCGGATCATCCTATCGCAGGGGAAATCAGGAAATACAGTGGCCGGCGGGGCGTGCAAGGGGCCGAGGTCCTTCGGGTGAAGGCCATGGAAGGCGGCCTGTCAGGGGATTTCAGAGGGCATGCGCTCAAATTTGGATCAGGACCTTTCTTGAGAGAAGAATTCCGGTCCATGATGGATGGCGACCTCGCCGCGCTTCCGATGAAGAACGGCGATGCTTCGTCCGTTTACATGAGTCTCGGGGGCCGGCCGGTTGCAATCTTCGAGTTTGGTGACGATCTCAAAGACTATGCCTCGCAGGTCGTGAACAGGCTGAAAGAGATCGGATTTATGACGGTCCTCCTCTCAGGGGACGGGGACCGGACGACCAGAATCATCGGCGAGCGTGCAGGGGTTCATGCGTCGCACGGCGACATGGGCCCGTGGCAAAAGGCCCAATTTGTGAAGGAACTGCAGGCGCGCGGTTTCAGGGTGGCCATGGCTGGCGACGGGATCAACGACGCCCCGGCCTTGAGCCAGTCGGACCTCGGCATCGCTGTCCACTCAGGGGGGCACCTCGGGAGGGAGGTGGCGGATATCACCCTCATGAGGGGCGCACCGGAACAGGTTTTGGATTTTCTCCATCTCGCACGGCGCGTAAACCGAAAGGTCTTCCAAAATCTCCTGTTCTCATTTCTTTACAATCTGGCGGCCATCCCGCTTGCCATGAGCGGCGCACTGACCCCCATTCTGGCGGTTTCGGCCATGCTTCTCAGCAGTTTGAGCGTAACCGGAAACACGCTGCTGCTCCTGCGTAAGACCGGATAACGCCCCAGCGTCCACCTCTTGCGCGACGATCCTCATTTTTCAGCGCACCTCCTCCGCCCGTCGGTCAGGCCCTTCTTCGTATTCCTTACCATTGCAAGCACTTAGAGCGAGATTATCTTTTCTTACGTCATGATATTTTTTTCCTTTTATGCTTTCTTGTGCGCCGGGATTCAGTCTGACATGAAGCCGCAAATGCGGTCGAGCGGGGTAGTCCGGTTAGGGCCTCCGAAGATGGGCTGGTAAGGATGACCAGGACAATCAAAGAGTTGGAGTCAATTTGGAATGAGGGCAAGGAACAATAATCTACCGAGAACGAGCGTGAACGCTTCTGCGTCGGAAATCATCTGCTCAGAGATGGCGGGGGCGTTGGCCGTTCTGCAGGCGAGGGAATCTGCAGGAAACATGGAGGGTGAAAGGGCACCTGAAGATGAGGATGAAGGGCAAGGAGAGACCCCATTCGCCCCCACCGGAATGCATCCTGAAGACGATGAAGATGATGAAATAGAAAAGGACGCCGATTCGGATGGCGAAGACGAGCCCGGCTCATATGGAAGAGGTGTCCCCACAGACAGCCTTAAGCTTTACTTCCGGGACATTTCTCGAAGAGCGCTCTTGACACGGGGAGAAGAGATTGACCTTGCCAGGCGAATTGAGGGCGGGAAAGACAACATGGCTCAGATTCTGATCCGATATCCCGGTCTGATTCAGGAGGCGCTGGCGCTCGGAGAGCAGGCGGAGTCTGACAAGGCAGCCTCGAACGAGACGGCCTGGGATGGGGATGAAATGACATGCGAAATCAAGCCCGTGCAGGTTCGAAATCGTTGCGAGATCTTGCGCGATCTTTTCGAACTGCACCGTGAACGGCGTATGTTGGAGGTGCGATTTGGCAGGAAGGCGATACACCAAAAAGAGAGAGAGGAAAGCCAAACGCTTCGCAAGATGAAAAAGGCCCTTAGATCTCTCCAGATCAGTGATCGCGAGGTGGCCGGTACCATTCGGAGACTAGGCGAGTGCGTGGCGGAAATCCAAAGGGCCGAGACCGTTATAGATGAATTTGAAAAACGCGCTGGCCTTTCCCGGGAGGAGACAAAGCAAATACTGCAGCGAAAGGGGAGAGGGTCTCGAAAGGTTTCCGCGGCGTTCCGTGGCTTGATGGAGGACGCTGTGAAGGGCTATGAGGCAATCCATCGGGTGGAGTCGGAGATTCAAAGGGAAGCATTCCAGGTGAAAGCGGATCTGAAAATGCTCCTTCAGGCCCAAGCGGACGTCGCGCAGGCCAAAACAGAAATGGTGGAAGGCAATCTGCGCCTGGTTGTGAATATCGCAAAGAAATATGCCCGAGCCGGCGTCCCGCTTCAAGATCTGGTCCAGGAAGGAAATATCGGCCTCATGAGGGCGGTTGACAAGTACGACTATAAGCGCGGATTCAAGCTCAGCACCTATGCGTCCTGGTGGATCTGGCAGGCCATTACAAGGGTCATACAAAACCAGGCCCAGACCATTCGGATTCCCGTTCATGTTGAGGGGATGATCAACAGGGTGGCGCGGGCTTATCGAGGACTCATGCGGACAACGGGCAAACCACCGAGCCCTGAAGAGGTGGCGGCACGGACAGGAATGCCAAAGGAAAGGGTGATGTTGGCCCTTGAGATTATGGAAAGGAGGTATACGGTGTCCCTGGAAAGCCTCATAGGGGATGGTGATGCTCATCTCAAAGATTTTATCGAGGACCGGAAGATTCCCTCTCCCGAGCATGTTCTGATTCAAAAGAATTTGGCCGAACATACCCGGAGCGTTCTGTCCACCCTGACGCCCAGAGAGGAAAAGATCCTTCGCAGGAGGTTTGGGATTGGGGAAAACGAAGAGCACACCTTGCAGGAAGTGGGAGATGAGCTCGGGATCACCAGGGAGCGGATACGCCAGATTCAGGTCAAGACACTTAAAAAGCTCCGGAATCGGAGTTGCATGGGAAAACTTGCCCCTTTGGACTCCTAGGTCTGCGATTGTCTGCCGCACATGGTAGCGAGAGTGGCATCATTTTTGCTCTGATGGTATCCGTGTGTCAAGGAAACCCTGGAATTTCAAAATGAGCGCAAGACTGAGGACGGCATGGTTGCTGCGGCAAACGATGTCTACGTGGCCAGACAGCCCATATTTGACCGACGAAAGAGGATCTTCGGATACGAGCTCCTGTTCAGGGATGGCCCCGAGAACGCATTCCCGAACGTGAACGGAGACAAGGCTTCCTCCGAGCTCCTATCCAGCAGCCTCTTGACGGTTGGCCTTGAAAGGCTGACGTCTGGCAAGCGCGCCTTTGTCAACTTTACCGAGGATCTCCTGGTCAAAAACGTCCCATCGCTCTTCTCAAAGGAGACCATCGTGGTGGAGGTCCTTGAGAATGTCCTGCCAACCGAAGGTGCCCTATCAGCATGCAGCGCGCTCAACGAAACCGGTTATATGATTGCCTTGGATGATTTTATTTATGGCTCGCCTGCCATGTCTTTTCTCCCTCACGTTACACTGATCAAAATGGATTTCCAATGCTCCGATGCGGAGAAGATAGGGCAAAATGTCAAGGAATTGTCCACTTATCCCGTCAAATTTTTGGCAGAAAAGGTGGAGACCCCAGAGGATTTCGCCCAGGCATACAACGTCGGGTTCAGCTATTTTCAAGGGTTTTTCTTCAGCAAGCCTCACACTTTGAAGGCGAGGGACATCGTTCCAAACAGGGACAACATGGCGCTTCTTCAACTCATGGCCGAAGTAAACAAGGAAGAATTCGAATACGGCCGCTTGGAGAACCTGATCAAGAAAGACGTGTCTCTTTCCTACAAGTTGCTCAGGTATATCAACTCTGCCTATTTCCGAAGGGTCCGAGAGATCTCGTCGATCCGCCAGGCAATGGTGATGCTAGGGGAAGTGGGAATCCGTCGATTCATCGCTCTGATCGCCATGGCAAAGCTGGCCGAGTCCAAACCTGACGAACTGGCCAGGACATCGGTTGTCAGAGCCCGTTTCTGCGAACAGCTTTCAAAAGCCTGCCCTGGAGGCTTTCAGGACTCCGAACTTTTCACCTTAGGGTTGTTCTCTCTGATAGACGCCATCTTGGATCAAACGATGGGATCCGTAATGAAGACACTCCCCCTGTCTGAAAGCATCAAGGCCGCCCTGGTGCGGGGAGAAGGGGACCTGGTTGGATTCATTGAACTGGTGCGTCACTACGAGGCCGGGAATTGGCGAGGGGTCTCAAAGGCAGCCCTGGATCTCGGAATCAACGACAAGGGGATCCCCTCAATCTATGTGGATGCTTTGGGTTGGGCTGACAGTCTTGCAACCGTATGACCTTTCGCACCACATTCGGAATCTGTGGTTTGAGATTTGAGGATCGTTTCACTTGAGGCGCGTCACGCCGGAGCGTGACTTGCGGCAGGATAATTTTTGCCTCCAACATTTTTTCTTTTCCGCCTGCCTCCTCCAACTTCGTATCAAATTACAGATCAGGACCGAGCATATGTGACGTTTGGCGGTGGATTGTATCTTGTCAGACAGGACGGCTCACCGGAGCCATTCAGCGGATTTGAAGGCGCAATTTCGTATTCCCACCAACTCCCCAGTGTGAGGGGGTGATAGCCTGGCAGATTGGCCCCTGAGTCGAACCCGCCGACGCCACAAATGAGAATGGCCAGCGTCAGGATTAAGGTAAGGGTCTTTCGACGCCGCATAAATTTTCCTCTTGCCATGAATGGAGTTTTTTGGCCATTTTGCGCACATGATCGAAATGCAAGAATTATTCATCAGAGGTACGCTATAACAAAGGCACTATTTGAAATGGGAAAGATCATATGTGCTCAATCCACTCAGTTGACACACCAATTCTTCCCCTCTATCCTGAGACAACGTTTTCCCTTCATAGGGTATATGCCCCAGGTGCAAACATGCAAAAAATCACCGGCCACCAGCGGATCGAGGAACGGAGCATCGCCCTTCATAAGAGAATCTCTGAATTACTGGAAAAAGACCCGCAACTGCTGGATGTGGCCTTCCGTAATCTCCTGAAAGCGGTGGAAGTCCACGGGGAACTCCCCGTTTTCCGGGAGTGGGCAAGGATCCTGGATTGCCCAATCGGCGAAATTCGGGCCATTCTCATCAGCCCGTCGGAGAAGGCAAGATGGTTGCGACAGTCGAGCCCCTTCTCGGGGATTCTTGAACCGAGGGAGAGATGGCAGATCTATGAAGCGTTCTCAGCTTGAGCACATTATAAGGGCTGCGGGAAGTATCACACAAGACGACGAGGTGATCATCCTTGGGAGCGGCTCTGTCCTGGCACAATTTCCCTCTCTGCCTGAGGATATCATCCCATCGGTGGAAGCGGATATCTTCCCTAAGAACAAGCCGGATCTGGCAGATCTGGTGGATGGAAGCATCGGAGAGCTTTCCCCCTTCCACACGGGCATATGGTTACTATGCTCATGGGGTTGGCAAGGAAACCGCAAGCAATCTTCCCAGAAATTGGGAGAAGAGATTGATCCGCATTCGAAACGAGAACACGGGTGGCATCACGGGATGGTGTGTGGAGGTTCACGATCTGGTTGCAGGGAAGTACGTCTCGGCAAGAGAAAAGGATCTTGAGTTGGCCTCCGTTTTGATCTCACGGGGTATGATCGACAGGGAGACCCTGCTGAAAAGGATCGAGGAACTGGCCCCCGACGTCCGAGAAAGGGTCAGGAATCGTGCTGCATCGGACTTCAAAAAGTGTGCGGGCCCACCGGGCCCTGCTCGTGACTGAAATCTATCCTTCCAAGCCTTGTTTTTACTGCAACGTCTTCTGAAAATAGACCAGATTGAATTTTGTGAACCCGGTTGGGTCCGTGGTGACCATCGAATAAAAGATGGCGTTGCCTCCGCCGATGGCGCTGAGGGGAAGGGAGATGACCTGTTCCCGTTGCTCCGCCTGCACGTTCTGCCGCCATGGCCGAAAGGTGCCGGAGAATTTTTCGGGCGCATTGTCGCTCTTGATGAGATAAAGCTCACCAGCGGGCGTGAGATAAGCCAGAAAGATGGTGACGGGCTCTTCTTGCATGGGAAAGTGGACGTTCAGGAGCAGTTTGCCAGCCGAGACCTTCGCGGCCAGTGGCTGGGCGAGGGGGTCTGGGGCTTCGGACGGAATAGAGACATAGGTTACGATTTGACTGTTTGGCGGGGCCTGGGCCAGGGTTGTATTGAGATAGCTCAACTCAAAGGTACTGAGCGTCGAGGAATCCGGGGTCACCAGCGCATACAGGGTGTATGCGGCCAGAGGGAAGCCGCTCGTGAATGCCGGGATGGCGAGCTCACCTGTTTGGGCCGCGGTCACCCCCTGGCGCCATGGATGGAGCGGTCCCGTGAGCTCGACGATCGCGTTGTCGGTATTGATGAGGAAGAGCCGACCTGGAAGTCCTGGATAGTTGATGGTCATTCCGAGGTAGAGGTCCACAGGCTGTTGATAGGATGGAAACAGGGCCTTGAAGTGGAGGTTGTTGCCGGACACCGCCGCCGCAAACGGCTGAGTCGGCGGATTGGGGTCGGCCGACGGATCGAGGACCTGGTAGAGACTCTGTCCTTGTGGAACGGGATCGGCGGAGGCACTTTCAGAGACCACCTGGATGGTCAGGGGTGTCGTATCGCCCGTCGTGATAACCACACCCGTCTTGAAATTGGTCTGATACCCTGATTTGCTGGTCGAAACGGTGGCCCCCGTCCCGGCCACGGCCACCATCGTGTAATATCCTTCATCCAGGCTCTGGGTCGCGCCGCCGGTGTCGCACGTAACCTGGGCGCCCTTGAGCCCTTTTCCGCTGAGACCGTCCAAAACCCGGCCCGCCAGGAGGCCGGTGCCGCCCCCCTTGGTCTGGATCTGATAGCTGACGGTCGAAGGGCACTGGCTTTTAGTCTCATATGTCCAGGTGCCGGCTGAAGCCCCAGGGATGGAGATGTCGATGGAATCTTCCACCTCATATGGGTCATAGTGCTCCCCATTTGGCCCGGAGACGCTGAGCGTGACGGCGCAACCACCCAAGAGCATTTTTGATGAAGCGCTCTGAGCGGAAGCCCGAAGGGTGTAGAAAATCAAGAGGGTCTGACCGGCAAGAAAATTGGAGAAGGTCTTTGTGTCGGATTGATTCGACGCCACGGTGCCCGTCACCGTCTCGATCACATTTAACAAAATGGAACCAAACCCCGAGAAACCCATTCTGTCTGTCGCCTTGACGGCCAGGCTGTAGGCGCGCGCCCGGACGCGCGAGGGGAGGGTGGTCTTGCAGGAATAAACCCCGTCTCCGGATATTGCATCGCCGGCTGTCCCATCGTCACGAAGGGGTTGTGAAACACTACCCCCTACCGCCGACAGGTCCGCAGTGACGCCTGCTATAAATCCCGCGCCTTCGGGGTGTGTCACCCTGGCGGTGAAAAGGAGCTGGGTCTGGCCATCGTTGCGTGCATCAACTGGAGTTCCTGCCACCAATGGCGCTTTGGGGTCGAGGGAAACATTCATGACATGGGTCGTTCCCGACTGGAGCGAAGTGCCGGCGAGGGTCTTGGTGTAATAGTGAGCGGCAGACACCTGGACCGTGTAGGTCCCGGCGGGAACCGAACTGGATGAAAAGCTGCCCGTTGTGTCGGTCGTCAAGACTTGAGAACCAGGTGTGAGTGCCAACTGAGCATCTGCCAAACGCAGACCCGTGATCGCGTCCGTGACCACTCCTTCAAGCACGGCCGGGTTTGCTTCAGGTGCAATATAGTATTTCGTCAAAACGGTGATTTCGTCGAGATCCCCTGTGTCTTCATCCATCTCAATTTCCAGCACTCGGCCTATCCTCGGCGCCCAGAAGCTGACGGATGACACACCGGCGGTGATGTTTGGGCTCAACCCGTATAAGACGATATCGTTCAACTGATTCGGCGCGGACGAGCTGCTGAATTCCACGGTGAAAATGAGCCCTGGCGTGTCCAGATAGGACGCAGCCAAATCACCATACGGCTCGGCGAACCTTAAATCCGGCCACCGGTCGCGTGGAATCTTGCTGAATTCCCTGAGCAGCATGGTCCCGTGACCCGTTGGGATAAGGGCGCCATCGACAATATTCCCAATTGTGAAGCTGTTGTAATTGTATTTCTCTTCGTTATCATAGGTGGCATGAACCGTCACCACATTGCCGCTCTTTGAAACGATCGTGAAGTCGGAGGGATCGCCATACTTGAAGGCGTTGTGGCCGTCATACACAAGAGAGTCAAAAACGCCGATCTGCCCGCTTTTCGCCGGCTGCATGACGATATCGCCCTGGGTTTCGTACGGTACAAGGATTTCCCCCTGCCACCAGCTGCCGAGCGTCAATGGAAAGTATTCTGCGAAATAGGCACCCTTCGCCGAAGGGGTGGTGAACAGAAGAAGGATCACTGAAACGATCCATATCAAAAGATCCGCTTTGCGTCTGCACATGTTGTTTGCTCCTCAATCCCTCCCCCTCGAGGGGGAGGGCAGGCTGGGATTCAGCTTCCTATTGTGGCACGCTCATCGAAAAATATAGCAGGTCATAATTTGACAGCGAAACGGGGTCTGTGGTCACCAGCGAAAAAAAGGAGTACACCCCCGGCGTCGTTTGGCTCACGGGGATGGAGAACACCTGTTCCGCAACTTCTGCGGTCACGTTTTCCCGCCAGCGCCAGAGGGTGTCCGTGAACACCTGGCGCGACCCATCCGCCTTGATGAGGTAAAGTGCCCCGTTTGGCGTGGTATAGGCCAGGAAAATGGTCACAGGCTCTTTCTCCATCGGGAAATGGGCATTCAGGATCAGGTTCCCGCCCGTGATCTTGGCTGCCAGGGGCTGGGTGAAGGGATCCGGATCCTCTTTTGGGCTGGAAATGTAGGTGACATTCTGGCCCACCGGCGCCGGTTGGGCCAGGGTCGTTGTAAAGAAACTCAGGTCGTAATTGCTCAGTGTCGCAGAGTCTGTGGTGACCAGGGAATAGAGTGTATAGCTCCCCATGGGATACGCACTTGAAATGGCCTTGAGGACCTGGGCCGAACCCCCCTGGGAGATTCCCTTCCGCCACGGGTAAAGGGTATCCGTGAGCTCCACGAGTGAGTCACTTTCGTTGACGAGAAAGAACCTCCCGGCATGCTGCGCGTCGTTGATGGTCAGGCCCAGATAGACATCCACGGACTGTTGATACCGGGGGACAATGGCATTGAACTCCAGATTGCTACCTGAAACCTTGGCCGCAAAGGGCTGGGTCGGGGGTTTGGGGTCCTCTGCCGGATCAAGAATATTGAAGACATGGATTCCCGATGGGGACGTCTGGGCCGATGCGCCTTGGGGAACAACCTGGATGTTCAGATTGGTCGTGCCGCCGGCCTTCACATAAACCGCGCCTTTCACGTTGGTCTGGTAGCCGGCCTTGGCCGTCGTGACAACCCCTGTCCCTGCAACCGCCACGCTTGAAAAGTAGCCTTGCGCAAGGCTCACCGTGGCGCCGCCTGTGTTACAATTGATGCTTGCCCCCTGAAGCCCGCCACCCGTGATGGCATCCGTGACCCGCCCGACCAGCACGCCGGTCCCGCTCCCGCTCGTTTCGATCTCGTAGGATTGCTCCGACGCACATTGGTTGGAAGTCTCATACTTCCATTGGCCTGCCGCAGCGTTCGGGATGCTCACATCGATGGAGTCGGTGACAGAATAGGGGCCGTATTGCTCATCGTTTGGACCCACGATGGTCAACTCGATCTGACACTCGCTCTTGGTAACTTTCAGCCTTGAAACGGCTTTTGAAAGATCAAGGTGGATCTGGAGGGTCTGGCCCTCAAGGGGGTTATCGAAGCTCTTGGAATCCGACTGCCCCGGCTGCACCACCCCTGAGACCATATCGATGACGTTCAAGGAAATGGAACCAAGACCCGCCATGTCTGCTTTGTCAAAGGCCGTTACGTTTAGAGCATAGAGCCTGGCCTTGGTGCCTGGCTTTACGGTGGACAAAAAGCTGTAAGTCCCGTCCCCGGCTTTGTCAAACAGCTGTTGGGCGCTCCCGCCTATGTCTCTGAGATCCCCCAGCACGGAGACGATCGACGCAGGCCCCAAGGGATGGGTCACGCGAACCGTAAGCCGAGTTGTGCTCTGACCGTCATTGGCGCATTCGGTGGGATCAGCGGCAGCGGAGATCACTTGTGGCGCATAGGGCGTGAGCGAGACGTTCAGCTGATTCGGAAGAGCCGAAGACAATGAGACATTTGCAAGCGACTTACTATTGTAGCCGGGTGCTGTGACCGACACTGAATAAGTGCCCGATGGGATATCAGAAGAAAAAAAATTGCTATCCGCTCCCGAAATCACCTGGTAGTTCCCAGGGTTAAATGAGAGCGCGGCGCCAGAAATGGGCCCGCCAGTGGCTGCGTCGGTGGCAGTCCCTTGGAGAGAGGCTGAAAGCGGATAACCGGCGAGACGTGGTAGAACCAATGGGTCTGAAACCGCACTGTTATTGTTGTCGGTGGTCCTCACATCAATGTGCAAACGAAACTCATCACCGAGATTGTTGATCGCTTGAACCAGGGCAGCGGGCAGATTAAAATGACCGAGGCAAGTGGGCCCTCGCATGAAGATCCATCCCACCTCTTGGCCCTGTTTATAAATGTCGATGACCGGTGCTGCAAATGTGTTCGGGATCTGAGCTGTTGTTGAACAAAGATCTTGCGGGAGTTCCCATGTCCAGGTTAGGTTGCCGTTCTCATCCGCTGTGACTTTGAAGCTGGATAGGGAAACGACCGGCAGAGGAACGACACCATTTGACTGGTAATTTTTCCGGAATGTGTCTCCCTTATAGGTGAGCTCTAGCCTGTATGTTCCGGCAATCGGGGGAGCCGCGATCTCCGCATAAATGTTACCCTCAAAAGAGAGGCCTGGAAGGCTCCATTGGCCGGTGGTCTCATCGTAAGAACCGTCCACCCCATAACGTAACTCCATGGGCGCAACGGTTACCAGTTGATCGCTCGGGTCATAGAGTCTAACGTCACTCACATCGGCCAGGTTTTGAATATATTGGCCGTTTTTATCTTTGAATCTGAAATGGATCCGGTTTAGGTTTTCTCCATCGCCTTTCTCTCTGTGCTGGACCCAAAAAGCGTCAATGCTGCCACCCCACGTTAATTGAACATACTGGCTATTCGACCGGTTCTGTTCAGCGACCCAGTCCGCGGCATCGCTGACATGGACGCGCCACTTGTAAGTCTGACCCGGAACGAGTTTGTTGGCGGGTACCGTGTGAGAAAGCATGTTGAGTTCGCGGGTGGAATTGTAGACCCGGTTTCCTGACTGGTCATCTATGACCAAGCGGTAATAAAGAGGGGTCTCAGGAAAGCTCACAGCGCCCCAAGAAAATGTATTCCCCTGGACAGAGAAGGTGCTCACATCGGCGCTCGGGATATCGCGATTAACGTTCTGTGCGTCACTGGTTGTCACCTGCGTGCCGCCAGCGTTGATAATGAAGATGTAATTACCCAACGCCGGCTTGCCCGGCACCCACAGCATGCCCTCCGAGAAAAGACCCGAAGCGCCAAAGAGAGAAATCTTCCTTCACGAAAGATAAAGGGGTATCATTTCGCAAAATCGTCACAGAATCGATCTGTTCAGGTGATATTCCAGCCGGGATTTCTATTTCATAAAGGGTTTGTGAGGAACCATCTGCGAATCGGACATGCTCTATCGCAGCGTTGGCCGGTATAGAATAAGCAAGAATAATTCCTAAAACGATAAGAAACACCCTTTTCATACCGATTTCCTCCTTGGACCGATTGCAAAGACGTAGTCATCCGTTCAGTCGATCCTTTATCATATATCAATATGTCCCAGAACCTCAAAGAAGCTCAAAAATGATAGATAGCCGATACCAATATCTTGTGTTGACTTACATCCGCATCGGTGCCAGGAATTCCGATCACATTGCCGTTCACGTTGTTGCCGAAGCGGTACTCATAGGCCGCATCCAGAATCAGGGGGCCGATCATCACCCCTGAGCCCAGGCTGAACCCGTAGAAATTCTCGGGGCTTCCCTCCGCCGGCTGGGGATCGTAGAAAACGCCGAAACGGAGAGGGACAATCGTCTTTTCGAGGAAGAGCAGGTACTCGGCGCCCAGCCGGACTTGATGGGTAGGATCGATGTCCGACTGGGAGGCCGGTCTGCCGTCAATGGGACTGGTCTTGTTTCCCTTTCCATCCTTGTACTCGAATTCGCCCCATTCCGTCCGGTAGATGTCCAGGGCGCAGGTGAAGGCATCCGAGAAACGAAAAGCAATGCCCAGGCCATAGGACATGGGAAAGTCGATTTCCACGTCTTCCTTAAATTTGTCCGAAAAGGTGCTCGTGGCGTCGGGTTGGTCGGTATATTTCTGGCTGATATTGGTAGATTTTTTATGTTTGAGGTCCGCCGTAAAGGGGCTTTTAAAGACGCCGCCGATGGTGATCATGGGGGTCACGTCCCACAGGAATCCGATGTTGAAGTTGATGCCTTCGAGGTCAGAGTATTTGTCCTCAATGCGGACGTTGGTGGTGAAGGGGTTGGAATTGCCGTTGATGTTCAGGTCTCCGTTACCCTTGGCGGTATACTTCTCATCCCAGCCGTTTTCAAAGAACTGATCCGTCCAGAAATTGAGGGTCGCCCCAAGAGAAAAACGCGGGGTGATTTGAACGCAGTAGGCTGGCGAGATGGTCTTGAGCCCACCGTCCTGTTTGAATCGAATCTTTTGTGTGAGGGTGGAGAAGGCGGCGGCATCGATCTGATCCCGGTTCGTGAAGGTGAAGTCGATATTTTTGGTGAAATCATAGAGGCGCTGAAAATTGAGAGAAACCACCATGTTGTGACCGAAGAGCGCGAAGGGATAGACGGCGCTCAGGTAGTTTAAGTCCGCGCTGTCGAAGGAGTCGTCCGTGGCGGCCTCTGGGTGTGAGGAAGATGAGTAATTTTCCTGTCTCCGGAAGTAAGAGCCCACGATCGACAACTCAGGCCGTTCAAGCTGAATCAATCCGCCTGGGTTCCACGAGGCGGCCGTCGCGTCGTCCGAAATGGCGATAAAGGCGCCGCCCATGCCGACTGCCCTCGCTCCGGAGCCCACGGGGTTTGGGGAACTGCTGATCCTGACCTGTTGTGTGATTTCCTGAGCGCTCGTCCATTCGGGAGCAACCATGAGCACTACCATGAAACCAACCCAAAGGAAGTGTCGCATTCGAACCCCACAAAATCCCGCCGTACCATGTTTCAGCGACCCAGATTGTTTTTCTTTCCGTCCTTTGCGGCTTTGCGAGAGGAATCCTTCTTCTCTCGCCAGAACGCCAAGGATTTTCTTAGATCAGGAACCTCACCGTCAAGGTGAAGAGGGTTTGACACGCTCCACGCGATGATCTCTCTCCGGAATGGTGTCGCCTTTGATGATTTCGCCCAGAGACGTCCCTTGATCCGTCTGGACAACTTTGATGATCGTCTCGGAGGATTCCAGCCTGAAGAGATCGCTCTCCTTCACGCCGACCGTCTGACCGATGTTCAGATGGACCCTGTTTCCCTCAACGTTTGTGACTTTGCCGCGGAGGGGATAAACCTTCCTCATCTGCTCAAGGAGGTCTGACGATAGCTTTTCGGCCAAGGTGGATGCCGGCATGGAAAGGCCGAAGGATTCGGTCAGGGATGCCTTGATGGTTCCTGTCTCCGTTTCAATCAACCGCAGCGCTACCTGTCCCTGGGGTCCCGAGAAGCTCAAGCGTCCCGCAAGGATCAACCGCGCGGCCATGAGTCTGCCGATCGAGAGGGCGGTCGCCGGGTCCGAAAGTCTGGATGTTCCGATCTTGAGCTCTTCCAGAAGGGCCGGCAGGATGGCGCGTTCCACCAGGTGGAGTCGATTGGCTGCGGTGAGCCGTTCACTGAGTGCACCGCCCAGGAGTTGCGCCTCACCCTCCTGGAAGGCGTACCCTGACGTTTCGAGATCCATGAGCCAGAGGGTGAGAGGCGTGGATGTCCATCCGTCGCCTGATACCGCTGGCGTGGATGCCGATGGCCCGCTTTCAATCAATTCCTTTACCAGTCGGTCAATCCGGTCCTGCCGCTCTTTTTCATGAAGGTTCCTGACCGTCTCGCGCGTTTCCTTAAGAAGCGCCTTGACGGACAAATCGTCCGGAGAGAGGGTCTGTGATGTCTCAAGGAGCTTCAATACATCGTCATATTTGCCTCTCTCGCCCAGGATGATCGCTTGAGAGAGGAGGGGACCGCTATTTCTTGGTGCCAGGTCTGCGGCCTTGCGATAGAATTCAAGGGCGGCGTCGTAGTCTTTTTGAATCGAGGCGATGCGCCCGAGGCCGTTCAACATTTCGACCTTGACCCCGGCTTCCGCCTCATCACGACCGAGCCCGGCCTCATAGGCCCGCTTGGCATCATCGAGCTTGCCCTGCCTCAGCCAAATGTTTCCACGGATCAGCGTCGAGAGCCCCAGGCCTTTCCCCTTTTTATCGATCGTCTCGCACGCGGCAAGGGCCCGGTCAAAATCCCCATTCCGGTAATAGGCCAGTGCCTCTGTCCTCAGTTGCCTGTATTGATTCTCAGAGATCCTGGAATAACCGAACAGGCCCCCGGCCACTGCCAAAATCAGACACAGCGCAACGACGGCCCATCGTGTTCGTTTGGCCCTTGGAACACCCTTCTTGCCAAACTCGATGACTTCCTCATGGGTCCGTGTCCTGATTTCCTGGGGTCTTTGACTGATCCTCTGTTCTCTTCCCGTCGCCTTCGACTCTCTGATCTGATCCATGTAGTTGAAGACAGGATCCCCATAGAGGACATAGCTTGCCCAAACAATGGTCTCTTCGCCAAAAGCCTTGATCACCTCTGCCCGCGCATCTCTCAATGCCCTGCCGACCGTTTTACCGGCGATAAGGCTGCCATAAAATTCAAGCGCGAACCGCCGGCTCGGCTCGTCGAGAATCTCCCAGAAGGTCCCAACATAGTGCTTGACCCCGGAGAGAAGAAAGGCGTTTGCCAGACCGAAGATCTCTTCGTGGAATCGGTCTTTGATGGACCATTCCTCTGTCCTGGCCGACTGACATCCGTTTGAGAAAACCAGCGTCGGCATGGCGGCCGTCCCGGCCATCTTCATGATGTCGTCAGGCCGCAGGATGCCGGAGCTGAGGCGCCATCCCCTTTCATTGGGATTGTTCGGGTCGTACTCCGCGTGGCCGGCAAAGTGAACCATGTCGAAATTGCGGATTTTTTCCTTGATCCAGTCCGGTTTTAGATTCTCGGATCTGAGGGTCACATTGAACAAATCGTTGTCCCGATCCAGCAGATCCCTCAGCAGGGTCCCCTCCTGGTACGCACCCTTGAGATCCCCTTTCGGATCCGCCAGGATCAGCACCCTGAGCGGTCTTTCAAGGGGACGCACCTTTGCCGGAAGGAAGGACTGTTGGGTTTTGACGAGACGCCCCATGCTGAACCGCTGGCATAAAAACTGCCTCCCATCGTGAAGCAGCTCCCACGGGAAATGGACCAGCCGGTCGTCCACATGCAAGGTGAAATGATCGGCCTGGCTGACGGCGATTTTCTCCTTGATACGGGGCGTGAAAAGTTCGTCCGAGAAGCGTTGCCCCAGTTCCCTCAATTTGGTGATGAGCTCGCGGGACAGCCTTCCTGACCGATTGGCCCTGTTCAGAAGCTCCGCCATCTCTTGCGAACGTTGCACCACCCACTCGATGGAGGCATGGATCTCTTCATAGTGGCGAATCGTGCTTGCCTCCGACGCGGTCTGCTCGTGGGCGCTCAACTTGATTCGATTTCCCTCCCTGGCCACTTCCAGGTGAAACACGCTGGTGGGCTTTTCATCCGCGATTCGGTCCGACTCTGGGAGGGCCCTTACCTTAAGTCCCGACTCAAGCCTGGAAGCCTCATCTCTCCACACGATCCGGTAAAGCTCGAAGGGGTCGGGCTTACCCTTCAACTGAACGGTTTTGTGAAAACGGCACAGGATATCCTCGCTGCCGCAGACTTCTTCATAGACCTGCTTCGAGACCAGGATCTCCCCAGGCTCACCCTGGTTCTGGATGCGCGATGCCACGTTGACCACGTCCCCGGCCACGTGTCCCGTGTCCGCCAGGATTTGCCCGGCATGGATACCGATCCGCACCCTGATCCAATCCGCGGCGGGTGTATTGCGATTGTGCTCATCGAGCCGCGTTTGGACCGCGACGGCGGATTTCACCGCCGAAAGGGTGGACTCAAAGGAGGCCATGACGCCATCGCCCATGATGTCCAACACCTCACCTCCGTGCTCACCAATGGTCGGGAGCACGATGTCATGGTGCCTTTGAATCCATGCCCTGCCGTTGATATCCCCACGCGTGTCCATGTACTGGGTATATCCGGCCACGTCGCTGAAAAAGATCGTCCGTTTTTTGACGAACTTCTCCTTGAGGATTTGGTCCAACCGCTCCCTTTCATGGAGAATGGTCTTTATCCCCTGCGTCTCATCATTCATCGGGCGTCTCCCTGATTTCAAAGTGGTATCGACCCATTTCGGTCCCGTTACGGGAGAACAGGAGGTTAAACCGGCCAAAATCGATGTCCTCGATCACAACGTAACCCTCATTCAAGGGATAGGAGCCCATTTCTCTGCGCCCTCTCTTTAGGGTAACCCTGGCCTTTCGCCATTTAGGTGAGGGGTCCGGGAGCAGGATCCGAATAAGGGCCGTTCTTGGTCCGGTCTTTTCAATCTCGATCTCAACGACCCCTCCCTTGAAGATCTTTTTGACGCGTACGAGGTTTCCGTTCATCCCGGTATCGAGACCCCGAGCCAAGGAAAGGGCCAAAGGTCCCCCGAAGACGGCCCTGAGCGAGCCAAGGGCCAGATGTCGTATAGCTTGGGCCTTCATCCCAAGACGCCTCATGGGGCCCTGTCCCCCTTTCGTCTGAGGAAGGATAGAAGTCAGGATGGACAATGTGAGCTCCGGCGGAACAGGTTCGAGCTCGAAACCCTCATCCTGACGGGTAAGGGCCGTCAGGATGGTTGCCGTCTCGAGACACGCAGAGCAGTCTGCCAGGTGTTCTTCAAGCGTGTCCGTCACGGCCTCGTCCAGTGTCCCTTCGATGTAATCCGGGAGCCAGGTTTCGTATTTACAGTCTCGTTTCATGATCTCCCCTAGTGAATTCCTTTGGCGCTTTCTATCACAAATTGACACAATAGACAGGATTTCCTTTCATTTCTGTCAGGAAAAAGTTGATTCCGTGTCTCTTTGTTTGTAGAGAGAGCAGTCAGGCTCTCAGCAGTCAGCGGTCAGCACTCAGCCAACCTATTGACAAAGGAGCATGAATCGTGGTGCGTTTTTTTTGGGCAGTATGGCGGAACGACCAATAGGGCCAAAGCAAGGAGCTTAGGGGGCCATGAGAAACACGCTGCGGGTTTTGTGGGTCGCTATTGTTATGATCCTGGCCGCCGGCTGCGCCGAAGGGCCGACTGGGAGTCGTTACGTCAAGGATGGGAAAGAATACGGTACGGTCAGGGGGACTTTTAGAGACCGGTGGTGGAATTACTATGAGCGTGGTCTTTCCTTTGCTGAAGGCACGTTTTATAGCGAGGCTATCGATGATTTTCGAAAGGCCGCCTCTCAGAGAAACGAGGATCAAAGAACGGCCCGCACTTACGGGATGCACTTCATTGCCTATTTCCCGCACCGTGAGCTGGGGGTCGCCTTTTACCTTCTGGGCGATCTGGTGGAGGCCAGGGAGGAATTATCGCTATCCCTCGCCCAGTTTCCTTCGGCCAAGGCCAAGTTCTACCTGGATCAGGTGCGGAAGCACATCCTCAGACAATCAGGTGTTGAAAAGGGTGCGCCTGTGATCAGGCTTGCGCTGAAAGAAGAGGAAATTTGGACGAGGGAGGACTCTGTGGTCATAGAGGGAACGGCCGAGGACGAACATTTTGTCTCTTCGGTGCGCATCGGGGGTGCGCCCCTTTACATCGATGGTTCCGACAAAAGGATCTCCTTCTCCAAGAAGCTGCCTTTGCCGCAGGGAAGGCACCTTGTCGTGATAGAGGCCGCCAATCTACTGGGGGGTAAGGCGAGCCATAAGGTCGTTTTCCACGTGGATCGGGTCGGCCCCATGATCGCGCTTAAGCCTCTGCAATTCGATGAGAATGTGCCGGAAGGGCAGGTGAGATTAAGCGGCACGCTGTACGATGAGGTGGGTGTTTCCGGCATGATGGTGAATGGGCGGCCTTACGGTGTGGTGGAGGGGACGGAGACCCCTTTCGACCTGCAGCTCAAGACCGAAGAGGGCCGGGTCGAGCTTGTGGCGGTGGATCGCCTGGGAAACCGGACCAGTGCATGGATCGATCTCACAAAGACCACCGGCCTTTCGGGGCCTGTGCTGGTGGCCGGTTTGAACGAAAAGGACTTCTATGCCGGTTTTTTGGGTCCTAAGGACACCCAACCCCCTATGATCCGGTTGACCGGCTGGTCCGGCCGTCAGACGGTTTACATGGACCGCATTTACCTGGAGGGTGAGATCAGTGATGACAGTGAAGTCGTGGCCCTCAAGATCAACGACGCTTCCATCCTGCGTGGCAAGGGGCAGAGGATCTTTTTCAGCGATGTCGTCGAGCTTGCGGAAGGGGAGAACACCCTGCAGATTGTGGCGGAAGACCGACATGGCAACACGTCGAGGAAGGATTTGATTGTCATCCGGAAGATCCCCAAGGCCGTTCAACTAGCCGAAAGGATGCGGTTGACCGTGATGCCCTTCGAAGAAAAGGGGAACGTTTCCGATGTGAGCCTCTCCTACCAGGACAACCTAATGAACGCACTCGTGAAACAAAACCGATTTCGAGTGGTGGAGAGGGAAAAGCTGGATATGATTTTAGTTGAACAGAAATTGAGCCGAACCCAACTAATCGATAAGGACAAGGCCCTGAGTCTTGGAAAACTCGTGGCGACCCAGGCGATCATCACCGGAAGCATCATTGAAAGCCGGACCGGCATCGAAATGGTGGGGCGGGTGGTCGATACGGAGACCTCCGAGATCCTCGCCACCGAGGACGTCTACACGGAAGAAAGAGATCTGATGGCGCTAAAGCGGACCGCGGAGGGCATGGCCATCAAATTCCACAGGGATTTCCCCCTTGTGAATGGGCTCGTGATTGATCAAAAGGATCGTTTCGTGTTCACGGATCTGGGGAAGGACAAGATCCTGATGAACCGGCGTCTGATCGTGTACCGCGAAGAACCCGTCAAACACCCGGTCACTGGCAAGCTGATGGGCATGGACGATGTGATCCTCGGACATGTCAGGGTCAACCAGTTGATGCCGGAGATGTCCAAGGCAGAGGTGGTGGAAGGTGACTCGGGCTTGATTCGATCACTCGACAAGGTCATTTCCGAATGACCCCATCGGGAGAAGAAGATCGTCGTCTGGCGTCGCGGTGTGCTTCAGGAGAGAGAGAGGCGCTGGAGGCGCTCGTCAACCGATTCTCCGGTCTGGTCTATCACGCCGTCAAGCGCACCCTTGTCTTGAAACGTGTTCCCCACACCCATCAGGATCTGGAAGACCTCCACGGCTCGGTCTTTCTCCAACTGCTGGACAAGGGATGCCGTAAGCTCGGACAATACAGAGGGACAAACGGCTGTTCGCTCGCTTCATGGGTCAGGCTCATCGCCGTTCGAACCGTGCTGAATCACTTGAGAACACGGGGGATGGATTCCTTTTCGTGGGGGGATCGACGAAGTTCAATCGAGGACCTGCACAGCGAGGTGACGGCGGATGGCGATGATACCTCCCGAAAGGTGGAGAAGGAGGAGGAATTGCGAATGGTGGAGGAAGGGATCCACCTTCTCCCCGCGAAAGAGAGACTCCTCATGCGACTTCACATTGAAAAGGGTCTTGCGCTTGAAGAGATCGCGGACGTCATGCACTTCAGTCTTCAAAACGCTTACACCATCAAGCACCGCGCCATAAAGCGGTTGAAGGCATGGGTGAGTGAGAAAAGTCCTTCCTGAAACCACCGACACATCTTTTCTGGGAGGAGAACCAGGGCCTATTCCTATCTTCGGGCTCATTCCAAAGAAGGCGCATCAGGGGTCGAATTCTTGCTGGAGATCATCGGTACGGATGGTGCTTCCCTTGACTTCATGACGCGGCGTAGCCAGTTTCACCTTAGGGTAATTTTGGGGCCACGACCTGGCCGGTGAAGCGCCTTTCAATTGAAGCAGAGAAATCTTTGCTGAAACCTGATATCTGTCTCTCAGAGGCGAAAGGGGGCAACCATGAACCATCGAGCGCCGTTGGGCCGGTGCCATGCCACGAAACCCACGAGAGGCCTCCTCATTTTCTCGACCTGTCTCTTGGGCGTCCTGATGAGCGGCCTCGCATTTTCTCAGGGACTCGTTGCGCTGCCCCAAATCTCACTCTTTCCATGGGCGAGCGGTTTTCAAAGGCCGGTACATGTGACCCATGCCGGCGACGGAAGCGGGCGTCTTTTCGTGGTGGAGCAGGGCGGGCGGATCCTTCAGGTCAGCGAAGGGCAATCCGGCCATCCTGTCTTCCTGGACATATCCAATCGTGTCAGCTGCTGCGTGGAGCGGGGTCTCCTGAGTGTCGCCTTTCCGTCCGGCTTTGTGGACAAGCATTACTTCTATGTGGATTATACAGACTTGTCCGGGGGGACGGTCGTCTCCCGCTTTCATTTGGTACCAGGGGGCGAAGTGGGAGATCCGGCCAGCGAGGAGATCCTCCTTAAAATCCCTCAGCCCTTTCCCAATCACAATGGCGGACAACTGGCTTTTGGCCCTGACGGGTATCTCTATATCGGCACGGGTGACGGCGGCAGTGGCGGCGATCCATTAAATAATGGCCAGAATACAAGTGTCCTGCTCGGCAAAATCCTCCGGATTGACGTGGAATCCGGGAGGCAGCCCTATCTCATTCCGCGGGATAACCCCTTCTTCGTCGACCTGGAGGCCAGGAACGAGATCTGGGCTTACGGGCTAAGGAATCCGTGGCGGTTCTCCTTTGACCGAGTGACAGGGGACCTCTACGTGGCGGACGTGGGGCAAGCCCGTATCGAAGAGGTGGACTTCCAGCCCGCATCCAGCAGCGGCGGCGAGAACTACGGCTGGAGGATCATGGAAGGGCCTGAGTGCTTTGGCGCCTCAGCCTGCAATCAAGAGGGCCTGGTCTTGCCTGTCGCCTTTTACGATCACACCCAAGGCTGCGCTGTCACCGGGGGGTTTGTCTATCGGGGCCCGACTTACCCGAGCCTCAAAGGCGTTTATCTTTATGGGGATTTCTGCAGCGGGGTGATCTGGGGATTGAGACAGGACGGCGCCTCGTGGCAAAGTGGCCCCCTCCTGGATTCCGCCTTGTCAATCACGAGCTTCGGCGAAGATGAGGCGGGGGAGATGTACGTCTTGGATTTGGGGAAAGGGGATGTTTACCAGGTGCAGGCCCGATCCCCCCTCGTGCCGGACGTCAAGGTAAATGGGCTCGATGGCCCGGTCGCGGTGGAAGCCCAGGAAACGGTCTCGATCACCGTGAGCCTGGGTCCGGCCGACGTGGTGCCTCAGACCGCCGAGTGGTGGCTGGCCGCCGAGACGGAGCAAGGCCTGTTCTATTATGTGAACCCGTCCGGCTGGCAAACCGGTTTCCAGAGGGCGTTCGTTGGGCCGGTCGGCCCCGTGACATCCTTTGAGGTCTACAGGGGCATGCTCCCTCCGGGGCGCACCATTATCTACTTTGCCCTCGACCCGATCGTGGACGATACCCCTCAGATCCCATGGTTGGATCTGGTGGTTGTGGATGTGAGGTGAACCCAAGGGGATCCTTATCCCGTCCTCCTTCTTGCCGGATGGGAAGGTTGATGATAAACGTTGCGCCTTCCCCTGGTACAGGCCGGGTGGTGATGCTCCCCCCGTGACGATCCACAATCTTCCTGCAAATGGCGAGCCCCATGCCGGTCCCTTCGTATTCACTTCGGCCATGGAGTCTTTGAAAGGGCTTAAACACACGTTCCACGTGCTTCTCCTCAAACCCCATCCCGTTATCCTCGACCATGATTTCGCACATCTCGCCGTTGGTCCGAGCGCGGATTTTTACGATCGGAGGACGGGAAGGTTCAGCATATTTCAGGGCATTAGAGATCAGATTCTGGAAAAGCTGACGAAGCTGCACCGCGTCGGCCTCGATAACGGGCAGATCTCCGAACGCCACGGTTCCTCCCGCCTCCTGAATCAGCAATTCCAGATCGGTCACAGTATCCGAGACAATCTTTGAAAGGTCGGTCGGTTCAAAGGATTCAGGGGGCCTGTTCAGACGTGAATAATTGAGAAGGGACTGGATAAGTGCGGACATCCGGTTTGCCGCATTTGTCATGCGCGTGAGATAGTCCTTTCCCTCAACCCCGAGGGCACTCATGAATCTGTCCGTGAGAATGGTCCCGAAGGTCTGGATCTTGCGGAGGGGCTCCCGAAGGTCGTGGGAGGCGGCAAACGCAAACTCCGACAGCTCCCGGTTCAACCGTTCAAGTTTGGCTGCGTAGTCCTTCAGGGCCTTGTTGATCAACCCCAACTCGGCCGTCCGCTCCTGAACCCGCAGCTCAAGCTCGTCATGGGCCTTTCTGAGTGCATCCTCGGCGCGCCTCCGCTCGGTGATGTCCTCAAAGACCGTTGCAAAATGCCCCATCTGCGGGCTGTAGGCCAGAACGGAATACCAGCGTTTCAGAAGTTCCGAATAATTTTCGAACCTGAGATGCTCGCCGGTCACAGCCACTTTCCCATAGACCCCGATCCAGTCGGCGGAATCGGTCTTGATTCCGGGAATGACCTCCGTCACCCTTCTCCCAATAATGTCTTCCTTCTTGAGACCCGTGAGCCTTTCAAAGGCATCATTCACCTCGAGAAAGACGTAATCGACTGGCTTTCCGGCCTTATCGAGGACGATCTCGTGACGGGCAAACCCGTTCATCATGTGTGTAAAGAGGGAACGGTAACGTTCTTCGCTGCTTTTCACCTCCCTGAACAGGAGCTCGTAGGGCCTGGCAAGCCCTGTTTCGATAAGGGCCTTGTAGATCAGGTAAAAGGACAGGATCTTGAAATAGTGACCGATCAGGTTGGACAGGCCATAGACCTGGACATAAAAGGTGAAGGCCAGCTCCGAGCCGATGGTGAGAAAAATCGACCAGATCAGCAAAAAGAGCACATTGCGGTCGAATTCCGCACGATGCCTGAGCAACAAGCCCATGGAGGCCAAAAGGATCATCGATATGACATATTCGCTGATCTTTTTGAATGGCGTCAGCCCGGTGCCGTCGATGTAGCAGGCGGGAAAGATGTCCACGGGGAAGATCGAAAGGAGAAAAAGGATCGTGACCGCCGAATATCCGATGAAGATGAGCCTCGCCTTAATCTCCCGCCGGATCAGGAACGGGGCCACGAACAAAGAGAGGCACTCCATGTAACGCGCTCCGATCCAGAGCTGGGTGGGGAGGTTTGCGCCGTATCCAGGGAATATGGGCATGCCTTTGTAGGCCAGGGTATGGAGGAGGTCCAGGCCGCCGATGAAGAGATAGGCGATGCCGATGAACAATAGATAACCGTTATTGAGATATCGCCTTGCGTTCCAGGCGGTCATGAAAATCCCGCAGGCGATCACGATGGAAAAGAGCTCGGCGAGACTATGGAAAAGGAGGTAATTGTAGCGGCTGCTGACATACAGACCGAACAAGGTCAGCACCGCCAGAGAAATGGCAATCCGATGCTTCATGTATTCGTATTCTTTCGGAGTTTTAATTAGAGACGTCCTGCCTCGGATCTCAATAACCGCTTTGTTTGGGCGCGAGTATAAGCGGTTTTCTGGTCGACGTCAAACCAGGAGGTTAGCATATGATGCGATGCTCGATGTCGTTCAGGGATGTGTTGCGTTCAAAACCGGCCCTTTCGAAAAGCACCGATGTAGTCCAGACAGTACTCATCTTTACCGAGCAGAACCTCCGTTGCCATGAGGGAACCCATCAACCCCTTGTCAAGCGGGTCAAGGATGACCGCGGAGAGTCCCGCCTCAATGGCCATTGTCAGGAAGGCGCGATTGAGAATATATCGTTTGGGGAGGGCATAGGAGACATTGGAAAGGCCGCAAACGGTGTTTACTCCCGGGAATTCCTTTTTGATTCGCTCAATGGCCACCAGGGTCCTGATCGCTGCGACCGGGTCGGTGCTCACGGCCTGGACCAGCGGATCAAGGTAGATCCTTTCCCGATGCACGCCCAACGACTCGAGGCCGCTCACAAGGCTGTGTGCGTTTTCCAGGATCTGCTCAACGGCCTTCGGGAGTCCACGGTCGTCCAGGCACAAGGCCACCACCTCGCACTCCCGTTTTGCGATGACCCGTGCCATCCGCTCAAATCGATCCTTCTCCGCCGTCGTGGAGTTCAACATGGGGAGGTTCCGGACCCTCCCTATCGCTTCCTGCAGACAGTCGGAACTGGGGCTGTCAAGGGAAAGCCTGAGGCCGACGGCATCCTGAACCACATCGATGAGCCAGATCAGGTCTTCCAGTTCCGACCCGGACCTTGACCCCGCATTGACGTCAATGACCTGGGCCCCGGCCTCTGCCTGGGCCTTCACATCCCTTTGAATGGCCCCGGCATCCCGTTTCTCAACGGCCGTATTGATGTCCGCGCGACTCGTGTTGATTCTTTCACCGATGATAAGCATGATGACTTCCGGGTATCAGGTGCAAGGAAGATGAAACATAGGTCAAAGGTACAAGGTCCAAGGTACAAGGAAAACCGAACTGATGCTTACCGGCTATCAGGTACACCCTGGACCTATGTTTCATCTTCCTTTCCTTCTTTCTTCTTCACCTTGTACCTTGAACCCTGTCCCTTGCACCTTTCTTTTTACACAGCTCAACTGCTTCAACCGCATCGAGCGTCTGGGCGTCAGCGCCCACTTCCTTTCTGGCGAACTCCGTTGTCACACCGCCTCCGATGATCACGAAGGTCTTCTCCCTGAGACCCTTCTTCCCGAGGAGGGTGATCACTTCCTTCATGGCCACAAAGGCCGGTGTGATCAGTGCCGACATGGCGAGAACCGGGGCACCGGTCCTCTGTACCTCCTCCACAAACCGCTCAGGCGGGACGTTGACACCAAGATCGTGAACATCGAATCCCTGGGCGCGCATCATGGTGACGACCAGATTTTTCCCGAGATCGTGGATGTCTCCAAGCGGGGTGCCGAAGACGATGACCCCCTTCGACGCTTCCCCCTCTCGGCCTGAAACGAGGACCGGCTCCAGGATGGCCGAAATGGACTTGAAGACCTCCGCGGAATAGATCAACTCGCTCAGGAAGAATTCGCCGGTCTCAAACCGTTTCCCCACCTCTTCCATGGCCTGCCGGCAGGCCTTCAACACGGCCAGAGGCTCCGCGCCTGATTGGAGCGCATCCTTGACCGTTTCAATGGCAACATTGCGCTTCATTTCCAGAAACGCGGTTTTTATTCTTTCTTCCTTCTCCATTCCCCGCTCCTTGATCCCCTGTCCCGTCGTTTCCTCGTCCTGCAACCCGCAGTCCCTCTCTGCCTTCGTCCCCAATGTTTTCCAGTGGCTTATAAGCCGAACCTTACTATTTTCCTCTGTATCGCTTTGCTGTGTCGATCATCATTTTGACGTTTTCAAATTTGGCGTCCACGGGGCACTCGCAGCCAGTGGTGAGAAAAAAACCGCCGTCCTTTCCCACTTCGGCAATGAGCCGCTCGCAGTACCGGCGAACGTCTTCGGGCTCGCCAAGGGAGAGGAGGGCGGCGGGCAGATCGCCGCTGATGCACATGTGGCCGCCCAGGATCTCCTTGGCCTTGAAGATGTTCGTGGTGCTGTCAAGGTCGGCAATGCACTTGCCTTTCGGGAGCTTCTTGAAGTAGGGGAGGTTCAGGGTCCAGTCCGTGTCCAGATGAAGCCACGGCGTGATGCCCTCCGAAACAAAGGCGTCCACATATCGCTGCAAATAGGGCCACTCAAACTCCTCGAACACACTCATCCGGTAGTAAAACCCGGAGCCCCGCTCCAGTACAATGAAGACCAGGGGGATCTTGGTCCTTGATATCACCTCCAGGGCGTTTTGGATGAGGTCGTCGCAGGTGGCATCCATGGCGGCCTTAACCTTCTCCGGCACCTCGTAGAGGTCCATGGTGAACTGCGTCAGGGTCCGGGCCATGGAAAAGGCCATGATGCTCGAGTCGATATAGGCCCCGAACAGGGGATGGATGTCCTCTTCGTGGTAGATTTCCACCTCCCGGATGTACTCCTCCAGGAGTCGGTCCTGTGTCATCTTGACGTGCTTTATGGACCTTCCCCCGCTCATGACTTCGTAATGTTCGTCCCAGAAACCGTTCCAACCCAGTGAGGCGATCTTGTCGTAGTCTTCCCTGGCGAAAAGCTCCCTTTCGTCTATCTGGTTGAGGGCATCCTCCGGAAGATGTCTCCCCGGAATCAGCACCCGGACGGGTGCGGCACAGAACCTGCCTCCGATCATGGGCCAGAAAAGGTTGGGCTTATACAGCTTGTCGAATCCGCCCAGGTCATAAAAGGTCTTCCTCATGGCCTCAAAGCCCTTTTCAGTCTCCCGCCAGCCCTCACCCTGGGTCATCCCCTGGGCGCGCACGGCAAAGGCCGTCATCAAGGGCATGACGGGGACCCTGTCGGGGAGTTCGAGATGCACCGCGGCCTCAAATCGGTCCTGCCT
Source organism: uncultured delta proteobacterium (assembly GCA_963830155.1). Taxonomy (GTDB): domain Bacteria; phylum Desulfobacterota; class DSM-4660; order Desulfatiglandales; family Desulfatiglandaceae; genus CAWHLE01. The sequence goes on from CAWHLE010000013.1 coordinate 191,452, forward strand.
CGTCATGGTTTCCTGAATCACGTTCTCCCTCCCTCGTATAGTGGGGGCACTAACAGCATTACGGTCGAGAATAGGGTTCCGGTTCAGATAGGTCAAGGATTATTGCCACTTGGCCGCGCCAGTGGGTGAGCGGGACCCCCAAAAAACGGTTCGACCTTGGCTTGCCATGGCAGGGCAGGGCCAGTAGAATATATCAGGCACAAAACCCTTTATGCCTCTAGGTGCTCTTCGTGGTGAATGCCTTTTTGCCTCCGGACTGCCCGGATTAGGAGTAAAACACATGAGCGAGACCTCCGATGACGCATTGACAACTGCGAAATCGCCCGATGCCTTTCAATTCCGCAATATCCACCCCCAGGTTCTCCTGGGCACGGCCAGCGACCGATACGCGGGGTGGCTGGGGCAGATCTATACCCGGGATCGCTACGAGGGCCGGACCACTCGCCGGACCAATACGGTGGGCGGCAAGGCCTTTGTGGAGGAGACCCTGCCGGTTGAGAGTGTCGAAGAGTATTTTGAGCACTTTTCAGTCCTCGAAATCGATTTTACCTTTTACTCCCTGCTCCTGGATAAGGAACTCAAACCCACCCAAACCTATCACGTGCTCCGCAGGTACCGTGAGCACATGAAGGAAGCGGACCGGCTGGTCCTGAAGGTGCCCCAAGTGGTCTCCGCCCAAAAGCTGCGCAGGGGAGGGAAGTATCTCCCAAACGAGACTTATTTGAACGCGGCGATGTTCGCGGATCGTTTCTATGGGCCGGCGGTGGACGTTCTCGGGGCCGCTCTGGCCGGAATGATCTTCGAGCAGGAATACCAGCGAAAACAGGATCGGGTGCCGGTAGACCAGATGGCGGAGGCGCTTGACCGGTTCTTTGAATCCGTCCCAAAGGATCAACGCTACCATCTGGAGCTTCGAACCGATGGCTATTTGAGCGCGCCGATCTTTCAGGTCATGGAGAAGCACGGCGTGGGTCAGGTGCTTTCCCACTGGACATGGCTGCCGCCCCTCAGAAAGCAGCTCGCCAAGGCGGATCACAGGGTTTTCAATGGAGGAAGAAGGCGGATTGTCCGACTCATGACACCCATCGGCATGCGCTACGAGGACGCATACGCCAAGGCCCATCCATTCGACAATCTCGTCGATGGGATGCTCCAGCCCCAAATGGTTCACGAAGCGGCGGAGCTGATGCACCGGGCGGTCGAAGAAAACGTTCAAACCATGATCCTCATCAACAATCGGGCCGGCGGGAACGCGCCCATGATCGCGCAACAGGTGGTAGAACAGTTTTTGAAGGGAGAGACGGAACTGTCTTCGAGACGTTGACCTGAATTGAGCAATTCTTATCCCCTGTGGGCCGCAGGGCGGTGTCTCTGTCTGAGCCGAAACCTGACACCTGATCCTGCGGGACTGATTTGGTTCCGGCCTGTCCGGGCTAGGACTTTTCAGTACAGGTAGGACAGGGTCTCGGGGAGGGGAATGTCTTTGCCGTCGCGGGTCTCCCCATAGTTGAACTCGGCCAAGAGTTTCAGATCGTCCAATGCCCGTTTGTCGCCCCTGAATTTCACGTGGTCCAGGCGCTTGGTCAGGATGTAACCGCCGGCGCTCAGAAGATCAAGGATGCTGCTTGCGTCAAAGACCTGATCATCCACCAGCATCTTCACTTCCGCACTGTAACGGCGCACCACTTTTGCTACCCGAGTCGACGGACGGGCGTGAAATCCCAGGTCTTTGGCTACGGGGAGTTCGTAGGTGACGATCTCCACCATGGCGTTGACCAGGGATTCGGAAAGGCGACGCCCCGTGTGGAAGAGACGCATCAGATAAAAGAGATTGAAATGGCACAGCTCCTCCAGGAGCTGTGAGGCCGGCACGATCTCTTCCAGTTTTATACTGATGAGGGATGGGACGAGAAGATGGCGCTCGTAATAGTGACTCAGGATGGTGGCAATCTTACATAGATTCAGTTGGCACGAAAGGATGGACCGAAGCCCCTTGAGCGCTGGGTATTCCCCTTCGATGCTGTGGTTGGAGACATAGGTGTCGTACCAGGACTGAAGGTTGTGCAGGCGGGTGCCAAGTTCCCTGAGCCGCCCCTCATTGACTTTGTAAGGAATGACCGTCTCCAGCTTGGCCCCCTGGAATCGCACGACCTCTTCAAGCGGCTGGATCTTTTCGGCCACGTCCGCAAATCGGCTGGCGATTTTTCGCGCCGTCAAGGCCATCCCCGAAGTGGAGGTCTCCTCGATGGTGTGGGGCAGGATGATCTCTCCCGGCAGGTCGCCCCGATGCGTAGAGAGTTCCCGCTCCGAAGGCAGGGGAAGCGCCAGCCGCTTTGCCTCCCTCCGGAGTTCCAGAAAGGCGCTGGTGATGATGGTCGCTCAGAAAACGCGCGGCCTTCTCCACACGGGTCACAAATACCGTCTCCATACCAGGGAAGAGGATCTCGGGTTTGACGGACTTCTTGATCTCTTCCAAGAGAAAGCCGGCCTTTCCAAAGTTCTTGATGGTTGCGGTGAGCTCGCGGAAATAGATCCAGTTCCGGTTGTTCCGCGCCCTGTAGAGATCCAGAAAGTGCTCCACATCCGATGCGTGCTTGATCACATTGGCGAGAAGGCCCATGTGCCAAAACGCCTGGTTCCCATCTGCCGTCCCCTCATGCACATATCCTGAAAGGGATAGAAAAGGTCTGGTAAAGGGTTGTATGATCTGACCGAACGCTTCCTCGGTGATGATCTTCGGCTCGTCTACCGCCTGAAACAAGGTCAAGAAATCCACGCTCATATTCGCATCTCCTTGTAAATACAACATATACCACCAATGATGCGGCGCTTCAACCGAAACCCTTCACCTTATTCCACGTAGGGGCAATATCGGCAAAGCCCCGCCCGCCCTTCTTGATTTTTTGAGGAATTCGTAGCCGTTGCGGATGCTCAGCCCCGCGAGGTAAAGAATGAGAAAAAGAGATATCCCTGGCTCATGGGCAAAGTTCCTTGAATGACCCACAAGAAGGAACGCAGATCAAAGACGGGGCAACACCTTCTCGGCAATGCGCCGGGTAAGCTCGAGGTTTTCGCGTTTGCTCGTGTTGCCAACCGATACCAGTACATATATCGCGCCTTTGAGAATGTGCAAACCGGGGGTGCCCCAGCAGGCATCATCCCCGACTCCCTCCACCTGCTCCATAGGATCCAGCATTTCCTTGGTGGTGCGATAGATCTTTGACGCACTCTGTCCTTGCTTTCGAATCTTCGGTGCCATATCGGCCGTGCGAATAACGGAGATCTGAATGAGCCGCGAAGAGGAAACCGTGGAGTAAAGGCACATCTTCTGCCCAAGCGGGTTCTTTGTCTCTTTAAGCTCGGGGCCTTTGACGGGCTCTCCGAGAAGGACTTCGGCCTCCTCTTGTGTGAGAAGTCCGCACGAATTAAACGGCTCGGAGGCCTGTGCGATTCCCCAGAAGACCGTTAAAAGCAGCAGGACAACGCCAGCTTTGAGGTGCTTGTTCATGATCCCTCCCGTGGGTGATGACCTCAGTCAAGGCCCGCCTCAAAAACGTCTGACACGCAATGGTGAGCGGTGAGTCTGCTTGGTGGTTGAGGCAAATTACCACCATAACATCAAACCCGGTCGAGAGCGTCTGCCCCCATCGACTCGGGCTTCCTGTTTCCCATCCAGGTCAGCGAAGTACCCTTTGATGTGAATTCGGGATGCTTATAACGGAAGAGACGAGAGGGTTTCAAGCCGAAGATGGAAAAGGGGGGGGGAGCGGCCGAATCGGCATCATCTTACTGGCGCGCCCAGCAGGATTGGAATCCCGCCTGCGGGATTTCGGCTTTTGCTGAAGGGAACTCGTTCTCAGCTCCCCTCCGTGCCCCAGGAGGAACAGGATGGGAAAAAGGAGGACCTCACACTGTGGAAACGGTACGTCAACGGCAGTCTGAAACACTTCTGAAGCGCTTCCGGGGGGCCCAGTCCCCGACTCTGACCGATCGACTCAAGTAGTGCTTATGAGCCTTTCTGTCTTCAGCGTCAAATCCCGTAAAGCGGGGGCGCTCCTACAGCCTATCCAATACAGTGAACCCCCTGCGTCCCCGTTTCAATGTGTAGGCATCCGCACCTTTCCCAACCCCTGTCCTCGTTTTCAGTCAGTCAATTGTCTCAAAACATCCTGCGGTCGGATTTTGTTTGATCCACTAGGCCAACTCCACTATACTGTTTTCACAAAGAAGCCAATTCTTATAACCCTTCGGCGACCCCGAGGCTCACTTGGAAGGCAGACGCGCCCAATTCCGTCATTCCACTTCCCTTGACCTTGTAGATAGCTCCGGCTCACCATTACTCACGGAATGGTCCCATCTGCCCATGATAAAGGTCCAAACTCAAACCGTGTCTTGCTCATCTATATTTATGGGAGACCTTAAGCGATGAAGGTGCAGAGGAGGTTCATGAACATGAACATTTTTGGATTTGCCGCAGGGTTCTCAAGGCCTCGATTGGGCAGGCCGATTTTGGTTTCCCTTTTGTCGTTAGGTCTGTTGCTCGCGACTTGGCCACAAAACCTCCCGGCCTATCAAGACGCGCAAGCCCAGGCGCAAACCGCACCGGCGCCGCCATACATGCCGCAAGCTCCCGAGCAGTTGCAGCGGTTGGTGGCGCCGATTGCGCTCTATCCGGATTCGCTTGTGGCGCAGATCCTGGCGGCTTCCACATTTCCCGAGCAAGTCGTCCAGGCCGACAGATTTGTGCAAGCGCATCCTGATTTGAAGGGCGGTGCTTTGGCTCAAGCGGTGGACCAGCAGCCCTGGGATCCCAGCGTCAAGGCGCTCACTGCATTTCCCACCGTACTTGGGAATATGGACAAGAACCTCTCTTGGACTTCATCTCTAGGCGACACCTACTACAACCAGGAACAGGATGTGATGGATGCCGTGCAGGTGATGCGCCAGCGGGCGGAGGAAGCCGGAAATCTTAAGACCACGCCGCAGCAAGTCGTAACGACGCAAGGCTCGACGATCGTCATTCAGCCTGCTGCCCCTGATGTGGTTTACGTCCCCGCCTATAATCCGTGGATGGTTTACGGAGGGCCCATAGTGGCATGGCCTGGGTGGTACCCCTACCCCGGAATCTGGTTTGGCGGCCCGTACCTCTCCTTCGGAGTCTCCTTCGGAATCGGCTTCTTCGGCGGATATGGATGGGGCTGGCCTCATTGGGGATTCGATTGGCACAACCGAACTGTAATTTATAACCACGATAGGTACTACTCTCGGAGCAACACGTTTTACAACAGGAGCGCTTACTACCGAGCAGGAGGCGGGCACGGCGGAGTTTACAACCGTCCCGGCGCAGCGGCTAGGCCCCCGAGCGGGAACATCGGCGGGCGCGGCGGAGTTTACAACCCCCCTGGCGCAACGGCTAGGCCTTCGATCGGGAACACCGGCCCGCGGGGCGGAGTTCCCAATCCCCCTGGCGCAACGGCTAGGCCTTCGAGGGGGAACGTCGACGGGCGCGGCGGAGTTTACAACCGTCCCGGCGCAACGACCAGGCCTTTCGGCGGAAACACGCAGGCCGCTCGAGGCTATGCTGCCCCCCGAGGTCAGAGCGGCGTTCGTTCGGGCACCTTCAGCGATTACGACCATGGCGGGCAGGTAAGGAGCTATTCGGCCCGCGGAAGCGCCAGCGTCGGTGGCGGGGCAGCGCGTGGCGGTGGCGGATCTCAAGGTAGTGGCAGGAATCGCTAATCGAGATTTCGCTATATTCGCAGGAGCTTGTGAAATTTAGAAATGGAGAGAAGCCATATGTATCGAACGAAGCTGAACTTCGACAAATTTTCTTGGGCCAATCTTGCTAAAATCGCCGCGATCGCTATCCTTTTGACGGTGGGTTTTCCCACACTTACCATGGCACAGCAGCATGGCCAGAAAACATTTTCATCGCCAGAAGACGCGAGCAGCGCGCTCGCCACCGCAGTGCAGAATAACGACACAAAAGCGATGCTCGAAATCCTCGGACCAGACGAAAAGCAAATCGTCTCGTCGGGAGACGAAACCGAGGATGCCAGGCACCGCGCTAATTTTACACGGAAATATCAGGAAATGCACCGTCTGGTGACAGAACCGGATGGAACGACTACGCTATACATCGGAGCGGAGAATTGGCCCACCCCCATACCGCTCGTGACGAAGGGTAATTCGTGGTATTTCGACACCGAGGCGGCCAAGAAAGAAATTTTGTACAGGCGGATTGGACGGAATGAAATATCGGCGATTGGAGTTTGCCAGGAGCTCGTGGCGGCCGAAAAGGAATACTACTCCGCAAATCACAACGAGTACGCCCAAAAAATCGCCAGTGACGAAGGGCAACACAATGGACTTTATTGGAAGGCTGCCGGTAGCGAACCCCTGAGTCCCATCGGGCCGCTGGTGGCATCTGCCGTTGGTGTGGGGCATGCCAACGCCGCGACTCCTTACCGCGGATATTACTACCACATCCTAAGGCGTCAGGGAAAAGATGCCGCCGGCGGCGCGAAAAGTTACGTCGTAAACGGCAAAATGACCGAGGGTTTCGCTTTCGTAGCATTTCCGGCGGCATACAGATCATCCGGCGTGATGACATTCATCGTTGCCGTGGACGGAGTCGTGTATCAGAAGGATCTCGGCAAGAAGACCGATCTCCTCGCAAAAGCGATGAAGGAATACAACCCCGATTCCAGTTGGCAAAAGGCTGAAGAAGAGCAAGAGGAGACTGCCGGCGGGCAGAAAACCAGATAAAAAGCATTCTCTCGCTGCACTCGCTCCGGCGGTTTCATGCCCACTTCTGTTACCTTAACCCGGCCAAGCCGGAACCAAACAGGTGTCAGGTGTCAGGATCTGGGGTTTGCTGAAACCTGAACACCAAAACCTGACACCAAAAATCGTGTCCATTTTGCGCGCAATTTCACCGCTCAGGTACTAAAACCTCCCGCAGATGAGATCGAGCGTTTTTAGCCGCCGAGCATCGACTTGATTGACTTTAGTGTATCAACATTTTTCTGCAACGCGTCCAGGTTCGTTTGAATTTCGCCGATGGACGTCCCGAGCTTTGCCGCCGCCCCGAGCGCGCCGCCTTGCTCGCCCGCCTTCTCCATGACTGCTTTTCCCAGTTCATTCAGTTGCGCCTCGGCGCCACGCTGGCTCACGGCCCCGAAGAACCACCCGGATGCAAACACCGCAATCACCACCACGATTCGAAGTAATTTGCCAACGATTGTTCTTGTCATGTGCTGTCTCCTTGTTGTTGCCGCCGCCGTCATGACGGCGGTAGGTTATAAGAACTTTGTGTTGTAAAGCGGTCTCTCGAAAAACTGAAATATGCGTTTGCGGTTCTTAATTGGTCTCCATCCATAAATCGGAGGTTTCTGGATCGGGCTTTCAGCAGTCAGCTTTCAATGTTGAGGCAATCTCTTGTTTTCCCTAAATTTTGCTGACAGCTGATCAATGATGGTTGACCGCCCTCATCCAAAAACGCCCGTTTTTGGATGAGCACGAATTGGTGGTGTCATGGTCCCCCTCTATTAATCTACGCCTTGAACCGTAACTGGATTTCAGAAGGAAAGCCATGGGGTGAAACATGTATTTCCGAAGTACATGCAGTACACCGCGGTGCCCACGGTGTGTTGAACTGCTTTGATCAGGCCAGAGGGACTCTCAAATACCATACCGGGTGCCCTTCGGTTCTCGCCCAGATCTGGGACTTTATTTCCACATGGACTTCCCTCCGCCTTGAATCCTTTGATACCCAAATCAAAGACCTGGATGGTAGGCTTGATCCTCTGTGAACCTTTTCCAACGGGAGGAAGCGCCATCCAAGTCTTTGAAGCCATACAAATTTGGCTGGAATACCACGAATCCAACTCAAGAGAGAAAACCCTAACTCGGACAAACCGGAACCAAAGCAGATTTAACCACGAAGAGCACGAAGGAACACGATGGGTATTGAAAGTGAAAAAGAAGAATGTCCTTTTCTTGCTTCGTGTGTCACTGGTCGCCCACAAGACCCTACCGGTAACCCTAGGCAGTCGAACCCAAAACCGTTAGCGGTGCACTCTTAACGGAGATCTAATCATGAATGCTTTTTGAGACATTCGATACATTCCTCCCAGACGGACACTACCGACACCTGTTCCGCTCTTCCTGTTCTTTCCGCAACACCTCGAATGGAAGTCCCGGCAGGGGCTGCGACCCCGCGACGTGGCCCCGATCAGGTCGTCTTCAGGCTCTTTTTCCGGCCGTAGACCTTCACGTCGGCCCAGACAAGCAGTTTCCGGATGGGGTCGGGGGCATGAACGGCCATCCAACGGACTAGGTTGTGAAAGGCGTTCATGGGTTTGTTCCAAGGGCAGACGGCGAGGCAGCGGCCCCCGCAGCTCAGCCATTGCTTTTTGTTGACCGCCCAGAAGGTGAGGCAGCGGTCCGCACGGACATACCACTTCCGGTAACCTGGGTTGTTGAATAGCGGGTGGGGGGGCTCCCCGGTGGGTTCTCCGAAGGGTACTGCCCGGGAGGGACAGAAGGTGGCGCAACTCTCGCAGGCCATGCAGAAATCATGGACCCCGAAGGAGATGGGACGATCCACTTCCAAGGGCATATCGGTGGTGACCGGCTTAATCCGCATGTTGGTCCCGTACTCCGGGGAGAGCACCCGGCCGTTGCGGGCGAATTCTCCGACGCCCGCATCGATGGCCGTGGGCACCACCAGGATCTCGGGCCCCCAGCCCAAGGTCTCCCGGTATCCGGCCGGATACCCGAGGCCGCAGATGAAATCGGCCAGCTGGGTCGTGATGACCTTCAGGCGGGTATAGGCATCCGTGGCAGACGCCCAGGAGAAATGGGAGGGCGCCGTATCCAGCAGGGTGGGCCGGTGCTGCACCACCACCATGACCGCGAATTCGTGGGGGATGGTGACGCCCTCGTAGACCCACCGCTCATCGACCCGGGTGATGTGGACCCGTTCGGCCCCCAGCATCAGACCGACCTTTTTGATCATCCGGGACATCCACTTCGGGTCTCCGACCTCAAAGCGGCCCTCCGGGGGCGTGACGGGCAGGGTCTCCGGCTTGTAGTCCTGGCAGATCCGCCACCCCGCCGCCGCCAGGCTCTGCCCCACCCGGTCCGCCATGTCCAGATCCCGGTAGGGAAGGGCGTTCGTCCAGTCCTCGTGGCCGGTTTTTTTCCGGAACTGTTGCCGGAAGGTCTCCCCTGCGGGGTCCTCCGTCCGGAGGACCTTGAAGGCATTGTGCTCGCGATTGAACCGCTTAACCGGGCCGGTGATATAGCGTTCATAGGTCGGTCGGTCCACCTCCCTGACCCCGAGCCAGCGGCGAAACCGTTCCTGGGCCCGAAGCCTTTTTTCGTAGGGACTGAGAATTCTATCCAGTTGTTCAATATGCATGGTCGTCCTTTCTGCCGATAGATGGCGGCCGGAAAACCGGCCCGGTGGATTGGATAAGGATTCCCTTTATGGGGGTGGCATAAGTGAGGATTTAATGTTGGGTGCGGCTTTTGAATGCGTGCCACATATCGTACCGTTATGGATATGGTGGCAATTCTTATCCCCTTGCTGTCAGATAGGATTCATATACCTGATAACAGGCATCCTATCAACCACCGGTTTTGTCAACGGCAATTCTCGGTAAACGCGGCGCACTCCTCGTTTGACTGTCAGATTTAATCTTACTCGTTTTTTGATAATTATGAAATGAAGCTCATAGATTTTTTGTATCAGCCTTGCCCAGTTTTTGCGGTACGCTTTGGATGGTTCATCGGGCTGCAAGATGCTAGGGACCCATCCGTCCTTGTCTGCCTTCTGCCCTTGACCCCGACTGAGGCTACTGTAGTGCCCGTAGTAGCGGACCATCTGCTCACCCTTGGGCACATGGGAGCACATGGAGGCCATCTGTGATTTTAGAGTCTGCGGAAACGAGCCGATCCTTACTCCGGGAAACGATTAAATTAGTCAGCCAGGGAGTGGCAGATGGAGTACCGGAGAAAAGGGATTTTCGGAAATGGCTTGTATGGATCGGCAGCGCTTCTTTCCATGGTCATGTTTGTTCTGTGGTCTGGGCCGGCACACGGCCTGGAACAGGTGACGGGTGGTACCGTAACCCTTGCGTGGGACCCTTCAGAGGGCGCGACCGGATATGTGGTCCTTTATGCGCCGTACCCTCAAGGTGGCCCCATTAAGAGGCTTGACGTCGGCAACCAAACCGAGGTCACTTTGAACGTCCGGGAGGGGGCTGCCTTTTACGCGGGCGTTCAGGCCTATAACGAGGATACCGTGAGCGATCTTTCTGAAATCCTGACCTTCGTGGTCGCAGCCGACCAACCTTCTCCCCTCAAGCTTCTGGATGTATCGGTCAACGGAACGGACGGTTTCGCCGCCCTTTCGTCTGATGACCCTGTGGATGTTTCCGTTCAACTGGACCCGGGAGACCTCGAAGGGCAGTACCGCGATACCTGGATCGCTGCGGAGACCCCCTTCGGCCTCTTCTCCTATGTGGACCAGATCGGTTGGATGGCGGGCATCCATCGCTTTAGCCAGTCCCCTCTCGCCCCCATCCCCTCGCTCCAACTCCTCAATCTGGCGCTTCCCCATGGAAAATACGTTTTCCACTTTGCCGTGGACGAAAACTGGGACGGCATCCCGGACGGCACCTGGCTTGATTCTGTGGAGGTGGAGATCGCTGCGCGATGATCGCTTCGCTTGAGGAGGTTAGGATCGCTGCGCTTGAGGGGCGTCACGCCGAAGCGTGACTTGAGGTAAAACAAGAGGAAAAAGATTCCACCAATTTCTCGAACGGGAACAGAGACGTTTGTTCTCTCTGCAGGATCATTTCAGTTGATTTTCTCGCCTATGGCCTCAAGTTACGCTTCAGCGTGACGCTCCTAACCTCCTAACGCATCTTCTTCCCCTCGCTCCAACTCCTCAATCTGGCGCTTCCCCATGGAAAATACGTTTTCCACTTTGCCGTGGACGAAAACTGGAACGGCATCCCGGAGGGAGTTCACGAACTCGGATGCGCGCCTCCTTTTCATTTTTGAACGCCGGAAGGGGAGGGGCCACTGTTTTATTCCAAACGTTGCTCACATCGCGAACGGCCTCCTTTTCGAGATCCACCTCAAAGAAATAGGCACGCTCCCCCGCACCGTGATCGAAGCTGAAGGCCTTGAATCGGTAGCTCACGATCCATCTTCCATCCGCGTTTTTCTCGGCGTGCCATCCTATGGGTTTCCAGTCACCGCGGCTTTCCTGGATCTTTTTATCCAGGGTCTCCGCGGCCGTCATCGCATCGCCCAAGGCCCAGGACCCCTTGGTGAGCGCAATGGCCCGCTGCTCCGGCGACATCTTCTCCGTACAGCCCGCAGTCAACAATATGGGGACAAGCTGAATTTGAAGCAGTCTTCTCACTTGGAGGATTTTTTCACCGCGAAAAATGAAAAACCAGATGTCGGATGTCGAGATGAAAGATGGGCTCACGGTTCAAGGCTCAAGGTGCAAGGGATGAAAAGAGCGGATGTCTGTATAGGGAAAAGGCGCGTTAGTTTAACCACAGAGGGCAGAGTACACAGGGTTCACGGAAAAATCAGATATCAGGTGTCGAGGTGAAAGATCGCCACAGAAGGAGGCAACGTCTAAATCACCCTTTGTAAGGTAGTCTGAGAACTTGAAGCTCCCCTTGTGGACCTTGATCGCTGAGTGAACGATTTGCCGGGCGGTGGACTCAATATCCATAGGTGTTATTGAACCGCAAAGGCACGAAGGACGCGAAGGGGTTGCCAATCAGAGCGCCGAAGGCGAGCTGATTTTGGTTTGTCCAATTATTTCCTGGCAAACCAAAAGACATAGATCTCTTCTTCGTGCACTTCGTGACCTTCGTGGTGAAATCTCTTCGGTATCTGTGTCTTCGCTCCCCGCTCCCTCAAAGATCCAAATTCTGCTCTTCAGGTTGAACCCACCTGGGGCCCACCACAAAAATCAGCCTCTCAGGCTCGGGGCAAGCGCTTTGGCCTGGGAGATCAGGGCGGTTCTTGGGGGGGGCGTTGCGACATGGGTTGTTTGCGGGTCATGGCGCGCCGGGCTGGGGTGCACCGTTTACACAGGATTTCATATGTGGCCATTCATCGACGGTGTGGTAAGGTTCCGCGAAAACGGGATATTCAAGATAGGCGTTTGTGAGGGATTGAGCTCAGACTACTTCTCGGTAGAAGGTGCATTTCGGGAGCGCCCATTGAAGCGCACGGCCATGCCGCTTGGTTCTTAGCGAACCACATAGCCGACTGCCTGCATCTTCCCGTAACCGGAGGTGCCGGAGGTGCCATCTGGCCGGAGGACCATGTCGACTCTAACCCGGCTGCCCGTCGAAAGGGGTCGGGATGTGGAGAGGAAGGCCCCCCCGGGCGATACATCCCTGGTGAGGAAGTGGTTTGGGTCCTTCATTTTTTCCTGCGTTGCGTCCAGGACATCAACGCGTGAAGCGAGCGCCAGATCAAACCGCTGTAGTTTTCTTCGCTCTCGCATCCGCTGCCCTCGTGCCTGATTCATCGCGCTCGTCAGGGGGAGTCCAAAATAATCCTCATTACTGCTTTGGATCATTGGCATTTGCAACTCAAGAAGGCAATAAGGCAAAGGTATAATTTTTTGACTAAGTTTGCAGAGGAAATGGAATAAAATTATGAGTCCTATTTTTAGCGTAATCCCTCAAGCGAAGCGATCCTCAAGCCCCACGAAACGGGACGAGCCTCCAGCCTCCAACGCACGAAGCGCAGGTCCCCTGAAACCTGAATACTGAAACCGAGATGAAACTTGGGCGCACGGCCCAAGGCCAACGGCGCACGGGATGCGGCCCCCCCCAGAGAGTCTCCATTCCGTCGCCTGAAACCTGAAACCTTTTTCGTCTTTGCCTCAAGTCACGCCCTGGCGTGACGATCCTCAAACGCGGCGGTCCTAACGCCTGATGCCTCTTTCCACCAGCGATCCTCAGCGTAATCCGGGAACCGGTATCCGAAGGCTTCCCACAGCCAGTGTCCCATCTCCGTTTTCCTTGGCGCGGGACCGTCCTATACTTGTGTATGCGAAGCCGAGGTCAGCCATGATGCGCGGGTCGTAGACGTTTCTCAGGTCAATGAACACGGGAGCCTTCAGCATCTTCTTGATCCTTTCAAAATCAAGCGCCCTGTACTGGTTCCACTCCGTCATGAGCACCACGGCGTCTGCACCGTGGCAGGCCTCATAGGGGTCATCGAAATAGATGAGCTCGGGCATGAGCTGCCTGGCGGAACTCTCTCCCTGCGGGTCATGGGCATTCACGGTGGCCCCTTTTTCGACCAGGGCGGGTAGAATGGACAGGGAGGGCGCCTCTCTCATGTCATCGGTTTCAGGCTTGAAGGTCAGGCCCAGCACCGCGATGGTCTTACCGGCTTCGTGGCCGCCGAGTGCCTCCCGTATCTTACGAATCATTCTCGCCTTTTGAGCGGCGTTTACTTCCACCACCGTCTCCACAATCCGAGACGGGGCGCCATGCTCCTGCGCAATCCGGATCAGGGCCAGAGTGTCCTTTGGGAAGCATGAGCCACCGTAGCCCGGCCCGGGATGGAGGAATTTCCTCCCGATCCGGCCATCCAACCCTATCCCCTTTGCCAGGTCTGTCACATCCGCCCCCACCGCCTCGCAGAGGTTCGCCATTTCATTGACAAAGCTGATCTTTGTGGCCAGGAAGGCGTTGGTGGCATACTTGATCAGTTCCGCGGTTTCCAGGTTGGTCACAACCATGGGGGTCTCTGTGAGGTAGAGCGGTTTGTATACGTTCTTGAGCACTTCTGCCGCCCCCGGGCCGTCCACCCCGATGACCACCCGGTCGGGACGCATGAAGTCCGCGATGGCCGCCCCCTCGCGAAGGAACTCCGGGTTGGAGGCCACGTCGAAATCGGCATCAGGGTTCACCTCCCGGATGATGCGCCGCACCTGCTCGGCAGTGCCGACGGGGACGGTGCTTTTGTCGACCACCACGGTGTAGCCCTCCAAAAGGGGGGCGATCTCCCGGGCGGCCTGAAACACATAAGTCAGGTCGGCATAGCCGTCCCCTCTCCTGGAAGAAGGGGTGCCCACCGCGATGAACAACGCTTCGGCCTCGCCGACCTCGCTGCCGAGATTCGCTGTGAAATGAAGTCTCCCCTGCGCGGTATTGCGCTCCACCATGGCCTGAAGGCCCGGTTCGTAAATAGGAAGAACCCCTTGTTTCAAGGACTGGATCTTGGTCTCATCCTTGTCGATGCACGTGACCTCGTGTCCAAACTCGGAAAAACAGGCGCCTGACACGAGCCCCACATACCCTGTTCCTATGACGGTGATCTTCATACGGGTAACCTTCGATTAATCATCATGACTGTAAAAGAAAGAGATCAAGCAAAACATGTGCCGTCACCATCAGATTCCTAACCCGGCCAAGCCGGAACCAAACAGGTTTCAGGTGTCAGGATCTGGGGTTTGCTGAAACCTGAACACCGAAACCTGACACCAAAAATCGTGTCCATTTTGCGCACAATCTTACCGCTAAGGTACTAAGAGTTCCATTTATCATTAGCCCCAAGATCGTCGTCGAAATGCTTCGATTGGGGAAAATCTCGCGCAACCATGGGAGGGAGTCCCTTGAAAAGCTGGGGAAGATAGGGAGGTACTCGCCTGAAATCATCGCCGATACATTGGCGTTGATCATTATGGAGGAAGAAGATGGCAAAGCCCACAACGATAAGAATACCTGAAGACCTTTTGAAGGAGATCGATCAGCTTGTTCAGGAGCTGAAACTGGACCGTTCTGCATACCCGCGAGAAATCGTTTCGAAGGGATTCTCCATCGACAGGGAGGACCGGCTGCTTTAAAAGTACGTCAAAGGTGAATTCAATTACATGGAGGTCTCCCGGGAACTTGGTTGGAACCCTTGGGAGCTCTTGGATCGTCTAAAAGCAAGAAACTTGCATCTGAACGTTGATCTGGAGGATTGGCTGGATTCGGCGCAAATGAAGGAGGGCATAGCGCAGAAGAAAAGACGCGTGAGGTGTTAGGCTCGCTTCGCTTGCGGCAGTATTTTTCTTGCCTAGCGCCTCCAACCTAACGCTCTCCTCATGCGCCTGAATCTGCGTAATCTGTGGATTCCCTTGTCTTTCTCAAATTCTAATCTTCTCAACTTCTATTTTTGTGATGCCCTCTGCTCCGTGCCCCTGCGAGAAAGTTTAAAAGTTGAGAGCGTCCCCAAAACCCCGCAGGAAGTTGGGAAGTTGGAAGCAAAGTGGGGAGGGTGCCTTATGTGGATGTGCGCTCGATTAGGTCGGAGAAAAGCTCGTAAATGTCCTTTCGACGTCCCACATAATGGATTTCGATCATCTGGTCTTCTTCTCTGACCCTATAAATGACGCGGTACCGTTTTGCACGAAGAGAGTAATATCCTGAAAGCTCCCTTTCGAGGCGTTTGCCGATATAGGGATCTTCACTGATTTGTTCAATCCGCGTTTTAACAAGGGGTTTTAGGTGAGGATGAAGGGTACGGGTCTGACGTCGCGACGTTTCGGAGTAAAGAATCCTGTACTTGGGACCCATCACTCCGCCCAAACGGCCTGGTGCGAATGGAACTTTCCCTGCACAAAATCCCGCTTCGAGGATTTGAGGGCTTTCAAAACCCGCGGGCTGGCAAGAATCTCGATGGTCTCCAACAGCGCCTCATAACGATCATGCGTCATCATGACGCTCACGGGAATGCCGTTCTTTGTCACCGCGACGGTTGAGTCCTCTTCGGCGATTTCGCTGATGAGGTCAAGGAAATCCCGTTTAGCTTTTGTTATCGGGACAGTCTTTTGAATGTCATTCATGGCCGATCCAGGATTTTTTGTGTCCATAATAATTCCAGACCCATGAAGTGTCAAGGCCTCCAGAGAAGTGTTTGAATTCTGGATGCTGGATGCCGGGAGGGAAAGAAAGAATGTTGAAGGCCTCAAGTTGTGGAAGGAGTCATGTTCTGTCTCAAGTGCACTTGCCCGCCAATGTTTGTGGTGGAACGAGCCTCCAATCTATCGCCGCCAGAGGCGTTCTCCCTCAGACCTGAACACTGAAACCTTAGCACGGCAGCCTATCTTGTTATTGGCCGCTTCTCGAGTGAAGGGTGAGTATTGCTGAGTTTGGAAGCCGCCATGGACAAGTACACCTCATGGCTGGATGCCCAAATCGCAAATGTTACCCTAAACGTTACCAAGAGGCAAAAACGGCAAGTTAGCATTAACCAAAACCCACAAATAGAAAGGGTTTCGAAAGCGCATAACTCTCGAAACCCTATTTTTATTGATTATTTTTGCCTTGAAGTCTTAAGAGCCTTTATTTTACTGGCGCGCCCAGCAGGATTCGAACCTGCGACCTACGGATTCGTAGTCCGTCACTCTATCCAACTGAGCTATGGGCGCGCGATCCATCCGTTTGGATGGGGGTCGGGGGCGGCGACCGAGTCGCCAAACGCGAAACTTTATTATATAGCAGAGTGCGTTGAAGATTACCAGGGAGAAATTGGGCCAGCTTCTGCGCGAGGCGGCCAGCGGTTATGGTGCTAGGGGTCTTGGCGCTGTGGCTGGTGTTTGGGTCGAAAAAGGGGTATAAGAGAATTCAATGTACGGGGATGGTTTATCAAAGGAGGGGGAATGATGACCCGGAACGGAATTCATGATCTCATCATCGTCGGCGGGGGCCCTGGTGGGCTCACCGCCGCGATTTACGGTATGCGGGCGGCACTTACTACCGTTTTGATTGAAAAGGGGTATGGCGGAGGCCAGATCGCCATATCCAATGAGGTGGAGAACTACCCGGGTTTCGAGAACATCAGCGGCTTCGATCTCTCTCAGAAATTCATTAATCACGCCAAGTCTTACGGTCTGGAAATGGTCCAGCAGGAAGTCATGTCGGTAGAACCCGGGTTGGATTACCATCAGGTACGCCTGGGGGACGGCCGGGTTCTGAGAGGCCATGCCGTCATCCTGGCCATGGGTGGAAGTCCCCGGAAGCTCAATGTCCCCGGTGAGGATGCCCATTTTGGCAAGGGGGTCTCTTACTGTGCGACCTGTGACGGTTTCTTTTACAGGGACAAGACCGTGGTGGTCGTGGGCGGCGGGGACAGCGCCGCAGAGGAGTCCCTTTATCTTGCCAAGATCACCAAGCAAGTTTACATCGTTCACCGGCGGGATGCGCTGCGGGCGAGCAGGATCCTTCAGCAGCGGTTGATGGCCGAGTGCAAGATCGAGATCCTCTGGAACTCGGTGGTGAGCGAGATCCTGGCCGGAGAAGACGGGGTGCGGGCCGTGAGCTTAAAGGACACCGTGACAGGGGAGGGGCGAGAGCTTGCCTGTGAGGGTGTCTTCGTGTTTGTGGGCTTTACGCCAAACAACAGCGCGGTGCCCGCGGGCATCAAGATGACGCCTGAAGGATACGCGGTGGCAGACGAAAAGTGCGAGACCGCCATCCCCGGGATTTACGCCATCGGGGACCTGAGGGACAAGTATGCCCGCCAGATCGTGCTTGCCACAGGGGACGGCTGCACGGCTGCACTGGCTGCGGCCCACTACGTGGAAGACAAGAAGGCCTCGGCAGCCTGTGAGCTCCCGGATGAGCTCAAGGAGGCGACGAGCGGTTAGGCCCTTCCCGGTGAAATTGCACTCGAAAACGGCCGCAATTACTGGTTTCAGGTTTCAGTGAAGTCAGGTCTTCAGGCCCGAACGCGCCTGCTTCAACCTGTATTCGATGCTTCGTGCTGAGCCCCTGAACACTGAAACCATGAAGTTCACCTAGTTTGGTTACGGTTTTCCGGGTCAGGATCCGTACAATTCCAGGATCTTTCTGACCAGCCGGCTGGTGGAGAAACCCTCCACATAGGGAATTCGCTTCACCGTGCCGCCGGCCTGTTTGACCAGGTCCGCGCCCACGATCTCATCTTCCTGCCAGTCCCCCCCCTTGACCAGCACGTCGGGGGCGAGCTCACGGATCAGGTTATAGGGCGTCTCTTCATCGAAGAGGATCACGGCGTCCACGCACTCAAGGGCGGAGATGAGCTCGGCCCTTGTCTCCTGGTCTTGAATGGGTCTTCGCGCTCCCTTGATGGCCCTGACGGAACGGTCGCTGTTGACCCCAACGATGAGAAAATGGCCCAGGGCCCGTGCCGCTGAGAGGTAACGGGTGTGGCCCGGATGGAGGAGGTCAAAGCAGCCGTTGGTGAAGACCACCTTCTTTCCCGAAGACCTCAAGCGATCGCGTTCGGATTTCAGATCCGCCAGGCCTTTCAGTTTTTCAGCGATGGGGTCCATTTCCATCCCAGATCTATCGCGCCATGGCTGCCCGCGCAAGGACCAGACACAGGACCCGGGTGCAGCCTGCCTTCTTGAGGGTTCTGGCGCACTCGTTGAGTGTCTCGGCCGTGGTCGCCACGTCGTCCACCAGGAGGATGGTCCTGCCTTCAACCGATTGCGACCGTTCCAGGACGAATGCGCCTTTCATGTTCTTCCGCCGCTCCTCCCGGTTGAGGCCCGCCTGGGGCGGGGTAGGCTTCGGCCGTTTTAACGACACGTAATCCAGTTCCGCCGATAAGCGCGCGGCTACGTATCTGGCAAGAAGAAGACTCTGGTTAAATCCCCTCTGTCGCAGCCGTTTCGGATGGAGGGGAACAGGCATGACCACGGGGTCGGGTGCATCCTTCAGCCATCCGGCTGCAAAATCGGCGAGGAGGGGCCCGAGCACGGCAGCAGCGCGGCCCATTCCCCCATACTTGAAACGCAGGATGGCGGTGGCCACAGTCCCTTCATAGGCATAAGGGGCCCCGAGGCCTTCGTAGTGGGGTGGCTTTCTCAGGCAACCCTCGCACCAGTGATCGTCCCTTGACCCAGCTGGAAACGGCCGGCCGCAGATCGAGCATTTCGGCCCGTCGTTTCTCACGAACCCCTGGCCGCAGGCGACGCAGATGCCATCCGGGAAATCGGGGTCTGCCCCGGCCTTGAGAAGGAAGTCCTCGCAGACCAGACACCGGGGCGGGTAAATGAGATCCAGCAGGGCCTTGAGCATGCTCATGGTTTGGGGAACTGCTCCCTGTACTGGCGGAGAAAATCTTCATAAGAAGCTTGAGGATTTAGACCAGGACACGCGTCCATGGCCATCCTCCAGTTTTCCTCCTCCCGCAGCAGAGGTTCGTAGAAAGGCCAGAGCTCGCACCGCTGCGGTTTGACAGGGTGGATGGCGCATCCCTTCCCCTTCTCGTGGAAGAGGCAGAAGCCGTCATTTCCTGTGGATATATAAAGGCGGCCGTGTCTCGTTTCGCAGCACGCGGCAACGAACCGCTCCTCGGAAAGCCGCAGAAAGCGGGCGATCCGTCCAGTCTCCTCATCACTCATGAAGATGCCGCCCTCGCCGTAGCAGCACTCCCCGCACATGTGACACTCGAATGGTTTCATGATAACCTGGCCCAGACAAGCCGGAACCAAACAGTTTTTTCGTTTTGTTTCACACGCCTTCAAAGGATATCAGGTGCTGGGTGTCGGGTGTCGGCAAAGGCAGGACCTGAAACCTGAACACTGAAACCTGAAACCAAATAGGGTGACCCTTCTACACGCAACTTCACCGGTAAGGCAATCAGGCTCAAGGCGCACGGCGCACGGCGCACGGCGCGTCGCTGATCCGCTCGCCTCCGAAATTTGGGTTAAACTTTTGAAGGAGGCTTTTCAACTCCCAGTCCACCTTGAGCCTGAGCCGCCTCTCGTCCTTCTTCTCCTTGAAAACAAGATAGCCGTTATCCAGCCCGTAAAGGAAGAGGTCCCTTGTGATCTCCACGTCGTGCCGGCAGTACTCGGTCAGTTTCTCGGTCTCACCCTGTCTGAACCATGCCACGGCCTGGAGGCCGTCGGCCGACTTGGCCTGATTGAGGGTCTCCTGGGCCAGATGGTCCAGTCCCAGTCGGAACCCGAGCCTCCCGTGGAGGTCTTCGAGGATGTCGAAGGTGGGCAGGGTGCACAGGTCCTTGGAGGTGTAAGCGCTCAGCACCTTGTAATCGAACCGTTTGATGTTGAATCCGACGATCAGGTCGGCGCGCTCCAGGTCCTGGATGAGATCGTTCATCTCTGCCTCGGGATAGACTCGGAACCGGTTCTCCCGGCCGTCAAAGACCACCACCACCGATACCCGCATGAGGTGGCTGTTGCGCCACCCTCCAACTTCATCGGCGAGCCGCTGCGTCTCCAGGTCCAGATAGAGGATGCGGGGCGGCGCAACATCGATGGGCGCTGCCTGTGGTGACTCGGCCGGGGGAGGGGGCTCGGGGCCGACCGATGCGTCGACCATCTCGCTGAGGGGAATACGGCCTGTCAACGCATCCAGGATCAGCACGGCAGCGGCCTTGTCGAGCGGCTTGTTTCCCGATCCGCACTTGGGGGAATGGATGCACGAAGGGCAACCCTCCTCGCAGCCGCAACTCCTCAGGTGGTCCAGGGTCTTGTTGAGGAGCTCCTCCACGATCTCATAGCCCTTCTGGGCGAGCCCGACACCGCCCGGGTGACCGTCGTAGATAAAGATGGCACTCTTTTCCAACTGCGGGTGATAAGGATAGCAGATGCCGCCCAGGTCGTTTCGATCGCAGAGGGCGAAAAGGGGGAAGATCCCAATGGCTGCATGCTCGATGGCGTGGATCCCACCCATGAAATGGAAACCCCGTTTTTCCACGTAGTCTTTGATGATCTGATCGATCTCCATCCAGAACCCCACGGTCTCAAAGGTCAACGGCGGGAACTCAAGCGGAAAGACCCCGATTAACTCCTGCCCGGGAAGCGCCCGCTTCTCGTAACCCGTGACCCACTCCGTGACCTTCAACCGGCCTTCTCGTACAAGGAACTGACCGGCCGGCCGGCTCCGGTGAACTTGAAGGATCTCGGTCTCCTTCTCGCTGCGGGGCCGCGTGAAGTAGTTGAGACGGGACCCCGTGGCGATGATGTCCTTCGTGTCGAGGGCCAGGTGCTCGATCACATACTGCCTCGCCATGTGAAGGTAAATGGCCCCCGGGTGGCACTCTTTGAAGGCCCTGAAACCGTCTACCGTCCCGATGGCCTGGCCGGTCTCCTTTTCAAAGATCGTGTAGGTCTCCCCGGTGGATCGGATGTCCACGGAGAGGTGTGGGTTTTTCTGAGATGTGAACCAGGCGGGTTCCCCGTCGGCGCTTCGGTGGAGGACCCCGGTTGCCTCCAGACCCTCGATCCTCGCGGAAAAGTCCTTGGTCCAGAAGGTCTCATCCCTGCGCGTGAGCGGCATCTCTGCGGCGGCACAGGGGAGGTGTGCGTCCACCACATAGGGGTTGTCCGGATCCAGGAGCGCCGCCTCGTAAGGCCTTTCGAAAAGGTCGTCCGGGTGCTTCATGAAATACTGGTCCAGGGCGTCGGGCTTGGCGACCAGGATCACCATGGATTCTCTTCCGGCCCGGCCGACTCTCCCGCCTCTCTGCCAGGTGTTGATGATGGTCCCCGGATAACCCACCAGGAGGCAGATATCCAGGTAGCCCACGTCGATCCCCATCTCCAACGCGCTGGTGGAGACGACCCCCAAGAGCTCGCCGCTCGCAAGCTTCCGCTCGATATGTCGCCTTTCTTCCGGCATGAAGCCCGCCCGATAGGAGCTGATTTTGGCCCCAAGTTCCGGGGCGCGCTGGGAGACCCAGAGATGGATCAGCTCCGTGGTCTTGCGGGACTGGGTAAACGCTATGGTCCTGAACCCCCGCCGCACGCACTCCACAAAGAGCTTGGCCGCGGAGAAATTGGAACTGGCATCCGGGTTCAGAAAGACGAAGTGGCGTCCAGCGCGCGGCGCGCCCATGGACTGCACCACGCGTACTTCCTCGCCCACCAGGGCTTGAGCAAACTCACCGGGGTTACTGACCGTGGCCGAAAGCAGAATGAAACGCGGGCGGCTCCCGTAGTGGCGGCAGATCCGCTTGAGCCTTCGGATGACCTGGTGGACGTGGGAGCCCAATATGCCTCTGTACGTGTGCACCTCGTCCAGGACCACGAAGGAGAGCGATTTGAACAGCTTCTCCCAGTTTTGGTGATAGGGGAGAATGCCCCGGTGGAGCATGTCCGGGTTGGTGAAAACCACATGGGGCACCTCAGCGCGGATTTTCTTGCGCTGATAGGCGGAGGTATCCCCGTCATAGATGGCGGCGGTCATGGGGGCGGCGCCCAAGGGATTCATCCAGGGCCGGAGACTCTTGAGCTGGTCCTGCTCCAGCGCCTTGAGAGGGAAAACATATAGGGCGCGTGATTCCTCGTTAGCGCCGACCGTCTCCGTGACGGCGAGGTTGTAGATGAGGCTCTTGCCGCTGGCGGTGGGTGTTGCCACGATGATGCTCGACCCCTCCCTCAGGTATCCGATGGCCTCAACCTGGTGGGAATAAAGCTTGCGGATGTTTGCGGCCCGAAGCGCACCGGCCGTGCGTTCGTCAAAGTCCAGGTCAGGGCCATATATGGCTGGCTGGGAAGGGATGTGGCGGTGGTAAACGAAGGCGTCTCCGAATTCCCGGTGCGTCCTGATGACGTTGACGTACTCCGAAAGGGATGGGATGAAAGATGGGTCCAAGGTTCAAGGTCCAAGGTTCAAGGGTAATACAAAAGAAAAAGGTCCACGGTGGGCGTGCCGCAAACTCACAAACCCACAGCGGCATCTTCGCTCCGGCCAGAGGAAGCTTGAAATTATATCATATCCCGGCCATTTTTTCAGTGGATTTCGTTCTATTTCCAATCTTTGCTCTCCTCTTTTTCATCCAATCCCCCTGCTTCCACGTTTCCCGCCGTGCCCCATCCTTCTTCGGTCTCTTCTTTCCGAATTCAAGTGACTTGTCGGCCAAAAACTGCTACGGAGTGGATTACGAAAACGGAAAGGAAGTCTGAAGGGGAAGATGGAAAGACCATTCGCAACGCACAACCCGGAACCGAGCAATGGCAATGACCGATAACGAACCGAAAAAGAAACGTTTGACAGAGACCGTGAAGGGTGCGGGATGAGCGTCCAAACTGGGTCCGGGCGACCTTTCCCGAGCACTTTGCGGACTTGAAATCCCGAAACACCCTGACCTGTTGATCGGGCTGGAGACCTTTGACGACGCCGGGGTCTTTCGGTTGAGGGAGGACCTGGCCCTGATCCAGACCGTGGATTTCTTCACCCCCATCGTGGACGACCCTTATGCGTTCGGCCAGATTGCCGCGGCCAACGCATTGAGCGACATCTACGCCATGGGGGGAAAGCCGCTTACGGCCATGAATTTGATCTGTTTCCCCATCAAGACCATGGATGTCTCCATCCTTCGCGAGATCCTCAAAGGCGGTCTCGAAAAGATCAAGGAGGCGGGCGCACTCCTGGTGGGCGGACACAGCGTGGAGGATGACGAGCTAAAATACGGCCTGTCTGTGGCAGGCACGGTCCACCCTCAGAAGGTCCTGGCGAACCGGGGGGCAAGGGCAGGGGACCGGCTCGTTCTTACCAAGCCCATCGGCACCGGCATCATCAACACGGCCATCAAGGGAAACCTGGCCACCAGGGAGATGATCGATAAGGTCACCGTTCTCATGGCGACGTTGAACCGGGTCGCGGCGGAGGTGATGGCGGACTTCAAAGTGAGCGCCTGCACGGATGTGACGGGGTTTGGCCTGCTGGGGCACCTCTGCGAAATGATTGAAAAGGGGCCTGTGGGTGCAAGGGTTATGGCCGACCGGGTTCCGATCCTGGAAGGGGTATTGGACCTGGCAGGGATGGGGATCGTTCCTGCCGGGACCCACAGCAACAAGACCTTTCGTCAAGACTGTCTGGTGGATCCCCACGCGATCGACCCGGTGCTGCTCGATATCCTGTTTGATGCCCAGACCTCCGGCGGACTATTGATCGCGCTGGCGGCAGAGGAGGCAGACGCCCTCGTGACAAGACTACGGAACAGGGGAATCAGGGAGGCCTCCATCATCGGCGCGTTCGTGCCGGAACACCCGGGCAAGATCTTCATTGAGCCCCGGGCTTGACCTACCCGCCGAATTTGGCCTTCATCGCACGGGTGATCTCCTCCGGGGTGGTGCCGGAGGCCGTTTTTTCTTTTGCCAGGGCCCTCTCCCTGGCACCCTTGAGGATACCCGTCATGAAGGTGTCCTGTTCCCGGCTCCAGGCGCTCCATCCATCAATCCCGATGTACTCGTTGTAGGATGTGCGGTAAAAGGGGTCATATATCCTGACCCCCATCTCCTCGTCATACTCGTATCGAACCTGTTTGCCGTCGAAACGCGCGAAATCCTCTTCCTTGAGCCCCAAGGCGATCAAGAGGGGCTTGTGTTCCGGTTTGATCTCCATTTCCTCTCCCCTTACATGCCCAGCGATGACGCGGGCGGTCTGGAGCTCCGTCTGGTATTGCTCCCAACGCTCCATCAAATCGTTAAGTTCTTGCCTCAACCCATTGTATTCATTTAAAAGAGGTACACTCTTCCGTTCATCCTTGTAAAACGCCGCATCTGAAAGCACGTTCTCCAGCTCGCGCTGCTTTCCTTCGATCTCCGATATTCTCTGTTCAATCTGCTCGAGGCGGGTAAGGATGGGGTTGAGCGCCTCCTGTACCAGGCGGCGACGTTCGGCCTTTTCTCTCTTACCCAGCTTCCGGCCGTCTCTGGTGTGCTCGGGGAGCATGCCCTCTTGATCACCGGTTTCGCCTCCCAGCATCGGCCCCTTCTTGACGGCCTTTTCCGGAACCACTTCAGCCTTGGCCGCCTCGGACCGCTCCAGGTGATCGTAGTATTCGTCCAGGGTCCCCGGGTACTCGATTACCTGGCCGTCTTTGATGTCCCAGATCTTGGTTGCAAGCCTGTTCACAAAGGACTGGTTGTGGGAGACGAACATGAGCGTCCCTTTGTACCTGGAGAGGGCGTCTATGAGGATTTCGGCCGAGAAGAGATCCAGGTGGTTGGTTGGCTCATCCATCATCATGAAGTTCCCCGGATTGACCAGGATCTTGGCGAGCGACACCCGCGCTCTCTCGCCGCCCGAAAGAACGCCCACGGGTTTGTCGACATCCTCCCCCGAGAAGAGGAAGGCGCCGCAGACGTTTCGTACGAAACCCAGCCGCTCATGCGGCACTTCCCGATAGACCTCCTGGATGACTGTGTTTGCCGCGTTCAGCATCTCGGAATGATGCTGTGCAAAGTAGGCCATCTTGGTGCCATGCCCGACCGTGATCTTCCCCTGGTCAGGCTTCATTTCGCCTGAAACCATTTTGAGGAGCGTGGTCTTTCCGCAGCCGTTGGCGCCGATGATCGCCACCCGTTCTCCCCTGAGGATGGAAAGATTCAGGTCCCGGTAAAGGGTCCTGGAACCAAAACCCTTGCCGAGGTTGGCGACCGTGAGAACCACTCGTCCGCTCTCCGGGAAATCGGGAAAGGAAAAATGGATCCGCTTGGGCTTGCGATAGGTCTCCACCAATTCCATTTTTTTGAGCAGCTTGATCTTACTCTGGGCCTGTCTCGCCTTTGAGGCCTTGTACTGGAACCGTTCAATGAATTTATGGGCGGCCTTGACCTTCTGCTCCTGGTTGCGGGCTGTGGCCTCCAGTCCCTCCGTCTCCTGCTCGCGCATTTTCAGGTATGAATCATAGTCGCCGGTGTAGTACCGGACCGCCTCCTCTTCCAAGCTGATGATCCGTCGAACCTGGCGGTTCATGAACTCCCTGTCGTGACAGACCAGGACCATGGCGCTCTTGAATCCCCCCAGGAACTGGGTCAACCAGCGGACCGAAGGGATGTCAAGGTGGTTTGTCGGTTCATCGAGAAGCAGCAGGTCGGGCTTTTGGTAAAGGAGGGCGGCCAGGGCAGCCCGCATTTTCCACCCACCGCTCAGGGTCGATACCGGCCTTTCGAAGTCCTCTGTCTTGAAGCCGAGGCCCTCAAGGATCTTCTCCGCCTCATGCCGTGGGAATTGCACCTCAAGGCGGCTGATCTCCATGTGGAGCTCAGCGATTCTCTGCGCCATGGCTGCCTGCGGTTCCACGCCCGAAACCCCGTTCAGCTCCGCTTCGAGCCTCTCGCACTCGCTCACCAGTTCCGCTCGGCCGGGAACCCCGTTCAGGACGGCCCGAAGCAAAGTGCCCAAAAAGACGTCAGGGAGGTCTTGAGGCAGATATCCGATCCGCACGCCCCTGGAAAACCTGATCTCGCCGCCCTCGGGAGTCATTTCGCCCGCCAGAAGCCTGAGAAGAGTGGTCTTCCCGGATCCGTTGGGGCCGATGAGGCCGATCCGTTCCCCGGACTCGATCCCGAACCCTACGTCCTCAAAAATCGCTCTCCCGGCAAAATGATGAGAGAGCTCAATGACCGTCACTAGGCCCATGAATAACGCACGATCCTCATCTTTATTTGGTTCTGAAAAACCTGATCCTGAGGGTCAGGTCAGAGATCAATGCCTTTGCCCGTATAAGTGAACCGGAGTCATGGCGTACTAGAGTATTGGAGTGTTGGTTCAAAAAAAAAGAGCTTTAGTACCTGAGCGGTGAAATTGCGCGCAAAATGGACACGATTTTTGGTGTCAGGTTTCAGGTTTCAGCAAACCCCAGATCCTGACACCTGAAACCTGAAACCTGTTTGGTTCCGGCTTGGCCGGGTTAAGCTTTCAGATTTTCTCCAGGGATCAATTTTCTGAGAGCGATAAAAAAAAGGGGGTTTTTCCATTACTCCACCACTCCAATACTCCAGTACTCCGCAAGTCGTCAAATGCCGCTAAACCAAATTTCTTCCGGGCATAATCAAAACCGGGCCCTCTGGACCCGGATCTTTGCTTTCGGACAAATAGTATATACACGGCCGCAGGATCTGACAAGAAGGACGGACGTTGTCTTCGGGACCCCCGCGTGCTAACATTCCGTTTCACGGATGCTGGGTGGAAGATGGACACAATGCAGGCGCCTCGTCCCTTCGGCCCGACGCTGGGGTTCAGGACAAAGATGCCCTCGAGAAAGAAGGAGGAAAGGGAAATGAAAATGATCCATCGCACGATCCATCAGGTCATCGAGGACATTGCAGAGAAGTGGCCCAATCGAGAGGCGTTGGTCCATACCGAAATGAGCGTGCGATACAGCTACGCCCTCCTTTCATGGGAAGCGGAGCGGGTGTGCAGGGGACTTCTGGCGCTCGGTCTCAAAAAGGGCGACCCGATCGCCATCTGGGCCCCCAACATCCCGGAGTGGATCGTCTCCTTTCTGGCCATCTCCAAGATGGGGGGGATGTCCGTTCCGATCGATCCGGCCGCCCCGCGCGATGACCTCCACTTTATCCTCGATCAGTCGGAATGCAGGGGCCTGATTATGGGAAAAGGTATCGAGGTGGAGGAGTCCATGGACCTGATCCTCGCCGAGCGCGACAGGGTCTCCTCCCTCGAGCACGTGGTGGCCATCGCAGATCAGACCTTTCCGGACACGATCCCATGGACGGAACTGGCGGCCATGGGGGACGACGTGAGCCAGGACGCCCTGAAAGAGGCGAGCATGGCTGTCAGGCCGGAAGATCCCGTGGCCATCATGTACACATCGGGCACCACCGGAAAACCGAAAGGCGTCGTCCTGGACCACTTGGGTTTGATCAACAAGCCTATGGTGGCCGCCGAGCGGCAGGGGCTCACATCGCAAGACCGGCTCGGCCTGTTTTTCCCCCTCTTTCATATGTTCGGGAACACCTGCGTTGCGCTCTCCGGATTAATGATCGGCGCAACACTCGTGATGCCCTGCGAGGTGTTCGATCCCTCCAAGATCCTCCAGGCGGTCTTCAAGGAAAAATGCACGGCCGTTTATGGCTCTCCAAGCATGTTCATCGGCCTGCTCGATCATCCCGAGTTCAACAAGCGAAAGTGGCGGACGGTCAAGAAGGGTATCGTGGGCGGTGCGCCATGCCCCATGGAATTGATGAAAAGGATGGTGGAAGAACACGAGATGTCCGACATGACGGTTGCCTATGGCATCACCGAGGCCTCTTCATGGATCACCATGACACAGCCGGGCGACCCCATCGATCTGAGGGTTTCGACCATCGGGACCGCGCTTTCTTGCTGTGACGTCAAGATCATCGAGCCGGCAACAGGGGAAGAGATGCCCCGGCGGACCCAGGGCGAGATCTGCACCAGGGGCTATCTGATGAAGGAATACTTTAAGTTGCCGGCGGCCACGGCAGCCGCCATTGACAGAGATGGGTGGCTTCACACCGGAGACCTGGGGGTCATGGACAGCAGTGGGTACGTTCGAATCACCGGACGGTTGAAGGACGTCATCGTTCGAAACGGGATGGAGATCCACCCCGTGGAGCTGGAGGAGATAATCCACTGTTT
This sequence comes from uncultured delta proteobacterium, assembly GCA_963830155.1. Taxonomy (GTDB): domain Bacteria; phylum Desulfobacterota; class DSM-4660; order Desulfatiglandales; family Desulfatiglandaceae; genus CAWHLE01. The sequence goes on from CAWHLE010000013.1 coordinate 219,870, forward strand.
TCCGGAGGTTTCACAGGCCCAGGTCTTCGGATTTCCGCATCATAAAAGGGGGCAGGAAATTGCGGCCTGGATAAAACTGAAACCCGGGGCCCACGTCTCGGTCCAGGCCATCAGTGAACATGTCCGGGGATTGATGGGTGCGGAAAGGACGCCTGATCATTTCAAGGTCGTCTCGGCCTTCCCCACCACCCGATCGGGGAAAGTGCAGAAATACAAGCTCGCCGAGATGGCGGTGAAGGAGTATCGCTAGGCTGCCATCCTCATGTGGTCGGTCATGATGCACCGGTCCATGACGACCTGAATCCCGGCGTTCATCGCTTTCCGGGCACCCTCAAGGTGGACGACCCCGAGCTGAAGCCAGATGGCCGGGAACCCCATTTCAATGGACTGAGCCACGACCATCTCCACCCTGGAGGGGTTCATGAAAACGTCTACAAGGTCAACGGGAAACGGGATTTCCACCAAGCTCCTGTAACATAACCGGCCAAGAATCTCTTTCTGGCCCGGGTTAACCGGCACAATCGTATAGCCCTGATCCATCAGGTAACGCGCCACGCGGTGGCTGTCCCTGGTGTCCTTGGGAGAGAGCCCCACCACCGCGATGGTTCGGGCCCTTCGCAGGAGGTCAGTGACCACAGCGGGCAGGGGCGTGTCGTAGTCAGGCAGCTCGCAGCTGGCAATGCGCACCGCGGGTCACCTCACGATCTTCTTGACCTGGTCAATCTTGTTCTTGAGCGCCAGGGCCTTTTTGACACCGGGGACCTGCGCCACCACCTTTTGGGTTACCTTGGCCTCGATGGTGGTGGGCTCCTCCTTGGCGGGCTCATTCTTGCTTTCTTGCCCCTTGTCGATACTCATGTCCTTCTTTATATTCCTGAATTCCTTGACAGCGCCGCCGAGGCCCTTTCCGATTTCAGGCAACCGTTTCGCACCGAATATGAGCAAAACGATCACCGCAATGATAATAAGTTCACTGGGACCGAGGCCGAACATGGCAAGCACTCCTTCAGTCTAAAAATTCCACGGATGGCGCCGCTTCCCCGCGTTCTTCGATGGATCCGATGTGGTAGGCCGTTTCTCCCATGGCCTGGAGTCTCATGATCACATCGCTCAATTGATCCTGATTAACGACGATGATGAGGCCAAGGCCGTTGTTGAAGGTGCGCAACATCTCCTGCTCCGACACGTCCCCGCCTTTCTGGATATAGGGGAAAATGGGTTGCCGTTCCCAGGAAGTGCGACGGATCACCGCTTTGCACGCTTTGGGCAGGACACGCGGCAGGTTGTCGATGATGCCCCCCCCTGTGATGTGGGAGATACCGTAGATCCGGAAATCGCGCCAGAGATTCACGAGGGTCCGGGCATAGATCTTGGTCGGTGTCAGGAGCTCCTCCCCGAGGGTCTTTCCGAAATCCTCCACGTAATCGCTCACGGACATCTTGAGTTTCTCAAAAAAGACCTTTCGCACCAGGGAGAAACCGTTGCTGTGAAGCCCGCTCGATCCGATCCCGAGCAGCTGGTAACCCACGGCAATCTCGGAACCATCAATGATGTCCCGGTTGTCCGCGATTCCCACCACAAACCCTGCGAGATCGTATTCGTTCTGAGCGTACATGCCAGGCATTTCGGCCGTCTCACCCCCGATGAGCGAGCACTGGGCCTCCTGGCAGCCTGCGGCAATCCCATTTACGATCTCCTCGACCTTTCTGAGGTCCAGGTTCCCCATGGATATATAGTCCAGAAGAAAAAGGGGGGTCGCGCCCTCGACCAAGATGTCATTCACGCACATGGCCACCAGGTCGAGGCCGATCGTGTCATGCTTGTCCATCATGAAGGCGATCTTGAGCTTCGTGCCCACCCCATCGGTGGAGCTAACGAGAACCGGGTCCTTGATATCCTGGGTATTGAGGGAAAAAAGACCAGCGAACCTTCCGATGTCCGACATGACGCCGGGTCTGTGCGTCTTCCTTGTGATGGGCTTCAGAATCTCAACGAGTCGGTTTGCCTTTTCTGTGTCAACACCGGCCTCAGCATATTTACTTTTTTCCTGTTCCATAGCGATGTGGGGTCCCGATCTGTGAGGAAGTTTTGCTAAGTCTGCGGCAACGCAAATCCCAAGGCGAATCGGCCCGAAGTCGGAGCTTCGAAACAACCTGCCTTTACCAATTGACACCTAATCCAATTTGCTACTATATCCGCCACGGATTTTGAATGTCAAATCTTTTCTCTCAAGGAGATGAAGGATATTAGGCAATAAATTTAATACGTTATGTATATTTATGGCTCACGGGCCTTCATGGTCGTGTAATCGGGATCTTGGTTATGAATTGAAGCCATGGGCCAAAACGCTCATGAAATCCTTCAGTTACACGATCCATTGGACGCCGCGGCTGCGACACGCTTCCTGGCCTGCCGGCTGTGCCCTTTTAGTTTTTGATTTTTCGTTTCACTTATACTAATCTTTCATGTTTCCGGTATCTTGTTTCGGCGATGATTCTTGCCTGAATCGAGCGATTCAGCGCACCAGGAGGCGGCCGCAGGAGATAAGTACCGCAAAAAATGGGTCTCAGTGTAGTGCACGACAAACAGGGTCCAAATGGAGAGAGGCGCGCTATGAAGGAATTTCAGAGGATGAACCGCTTGCCGCCCTACGTCTTCGCCGAGGTCAACAAGATCAAGATGGAGGCCAGACGAAGAGGGGAGGATATCATCGATCTGGGAATGGGAAACCCTGACATCCCCACGCCCAAGCACATCGTGGAAAAGCTCATCGAGGCGGCCAAGAAGGGCCAGAATCATCGATATTCCGCCTCCATGGGGATCACCAAGCTCAGACACGCCATCGCGGGGTGGTACAAGCGGCGCTTCGACGTGGACATTGACCCGGCCGAGGAGGCCATTGTGACCATCGGGGCAAAGGAAGGTCTCTCGCACCTGGTCCTTGCAACCATCAGCCCCGGTGATGTGGTCTTTGCACCCAACCCCACGTATCCCATCCACCCTTACTCGGTGATCATATCGGGGGGAGACCTCCGCTCCATCCCTATTGGCCCTGACCGGGACTTCTTCGAAGATCTGCTGGCCGCCACAAAGCAGACCTGGCCGAGCCCAAAAATGCTGGTGATCTCCTATCCTCACAACCCAACCACCGCTGTGGTGGATCGGACTTTTTTCGAAAGAATCGTGGATTTCTGTAAAGAGCATCAGATGTACGTGGTCCACGATTTTGCGTATGCCGATCTTGTCTTTGATGGATACGAGCCCCCCAGCTTCATGCAGATCCCGGGCGCCAAGGATATCGGTGTGGAGCTTTTCAGTATGTCCAAGAGTTACTCCATGGCAGGGTGGCGCGTGGGATTTTGTGTCGGCAACCGAACGCTGGTCTCCGCGCTCAGAAGGATCAAGAGCTATCTGGACTACGGGGTGTTCCAGCCTATTCAGATCGCCGCCATCATCGCTCTCAACGGTCCGGACGATTGCGTCCATGACATCGTGGAGACCTACCGTAAGAGACGGGACACGCTGGTCAATGGCCTGAACCGAATCGGATGGACCGTGGAAATGCCCAAGGGGACGATGTTTGTTTGGGCGAAGATCCCCGCGCCATACAGGAAAATGGGATCGGTCGAGTTTTCCAAAATGCTCGTCAAGAAGGCGAAGGTCGCTGTCTCCCCAGGGATCGGGTTCGGGGACTACGGGGATGACTACGTTCGGTTTGCCCTGGTGGAGAATCCGCACCGCACGAGACAGGCCATCAAAGGGATCAAGCAGATCCTGTGAGGCCTCGGCCGGTTTTCATGCTTTTAGCGATCTTTTTGTCTTGGCGAGAGAACCATTCCTTCGGGAGGGACATATGCAGCCATTGAGGGTGGGGATCATAGGGTTCGGGACGGTCGGGGCCGGTACCTATGAGGTGCTCTCCACAAACCGTGAATTAATCGCGGACCGCGTGGGGTCCGAGATCGTTGTGAAAAAGATCGCCGATCTGGACCTGGAATCGGACCGCGGCATTGGTGTGGCTCCGGGACTCATGACCCGCGATGCCATGGAGGTCGTGGAGGACCCTGACATCGACCTGGTGGTGGAATTGATCGGTGGACTGGACAAAGCGAGAACCTTTATCCTCCGGGCCATGGAAAAGGGCAAGCATGTGGTGACCGCCAACAAGGCCCTTCTGGCCACGCACGGCCAGGAAATTTTTAGAAAGGCCGAGGCCTGCGGGGTGAGCCTGGGCTTTGAGGCGAGCGTTGCGGGCGGCATTCCCGTAATCGGTGCGCTGAAGCACGGACTCTCTGCAAACCGTATCCAGACCATCATGGGGATACTCAACGGCACATCCAACTATATTCTCACGAGGATGGCCCGTGAGGGACTCTCTTATGACCGGGTGGTCCACGAGGCGGTGCGGCTCGGTTTCGCGGAAGACCCGCCCACCCTGGATGTGGACGGGACCGACGCGGCGCACAAGCTTGCCATTCTCACCTCCATTGCCTTTGGGAAACCGATCGACTTTGATGGGGTGTACAGGGAGGGCATCACGGACATCATCCCGGAAGACATCCAGTTTGCGGATGAATTCGGTTTCTGTGTGAAGCTCCTGGCCATTGCCCGATATCTGGGTGACCGGATGGAGGCACGCGTCCACCCGGCCCTGATCCCCAAGGATAACATCCTGGCCAACGTAAACGGCGTGTACAACGCGATCTATCTGGACGGGGACTTCGTTGGTCCCAATCTCTATTATGGATTGGGGGCAGGCAGGCGGCCCACGGGGAGCGCGGTGGTATCGGATATCATCAATCTGGCGCGTCAGCTTCGACAGGGGTGCAAAGCCTTCATGCCGCCTTTGGCCCGCGTGCGTGATGCCCGTAAGGCACTGCTGATACAGCCCATGGCGGACCTGGTCACGGCGTATTACTTCCGTTTCTCCGCATTGGATCGACCCGGGGTCCTGTCGAAGATCGCGGGGGTCCTGGGGGACCACCAGATCAGCATCGCGGCGGTGATCCAGAAGGGGCGGGAGATCAACGGCTCCGTCCCGATTGTCATGATGACCCACGAGGCCAGGGAAAACAATGTGGTGAAGGCACTTTCCCTAATGCATGGGATTGACGTTCTGACCGACCGGACGATTGTGATTCGTGTGGAAAAGGGGCATCTCCATGGCGCGGGTGAATAAGGGGGCCAAATACGTTCTGCTTGTGGGCGACGGCATGGCCGATTACGGGCTTGAGCAATTGGGAGGCAAGACCCCCCTTCAGGCCGCAAAGACCGTTCACATGGACCGTATCGCTGCCGGTCAACTGGGTCTGGTGAAGACGATTCCCGATGGGTTCGAGCCCGGAAGCGACGTGGCGAACCTAACGCTGCTGGGCTATGACCCAAGGCGGTACCACACGGGGAGGGCGCCATTCGAGGCCGCCAGCATGGGGGTCAAGCTCCGCCCTCAACAGGTCGCCTACAGAATGAACTTGGTGACCCTGGAAGTGCGCTCCCAGGATGAGATCATCATGAGGAGCCACAGCAGCGGCGACATCTCCACCGAGGAGGCCCGGCCCCTGGTGGAGTCCGTCAAACAAGCCTTGAGCCGGCCCGGACTTGATATTTATCCGGGGGTTGCCTACCGCCACCTCCTGGTGTGGGAAGAGGGACCGCTTGACACCCCGACCATCCCGCCCCACGACGTGCTCGATCGGAACATGGCCGGCTACCTGAAAGAAGGGCCTGCAGATGGCGTCATCGGGCTGATCCGCGCCTCCTGGGACATCCTCAAGGACCATCCGGTGAACCGGAAGCGGAAGGCGGGGGGATGCAAGGAGGCCAATTCCATCTGGCTTTGGGGGCAGGGAAGGGCGCCGGACCTGCCCACCTTTGACGAGCGGTTTGGTTTGAGGGGCGGTGTGATTTCGGCGGTGGACCTGATCAAAGGCATGGGTGTCTATGCCGGATTCAAGCCCATCCCGGTGGAAGGCGCAACGGGATACCTGAACACCAATTTCAGGGGCAAGGCCCAAGCCGCCCTGGAGGCGTTGCGCTCCCTCGATTTCGTGCTGCTTCATGTGGAGGCGCCCGACGAGGCGAGCCACCAAGGGAATATTGCGGAAAAGATCGAGGCCATCGAGGCCTTTGACGAAAAGGTGGTAGGTCCTGTTTTAGAGGGGTTGAGGGTTCATGGGGACTATCGGGTTCTCGTGGTGAGCGACCACCTGACCCCCATTGTCAAACGGACCCATTCGAGGGAGCCCACCCTCTTTGCGTGGGCTGGAAAAAGCGAGCTTGAATCGGCATCCGCCTCCGGCGGATTCAACGAACCGGCCGCCCGTGAATCCGGACTTATGTTCGAGCACGGACACACACTGATCCAGGTCTTCCTGGATGCGCGGTAAGCGGACTGGTTATATGCCTTGACAGGCCCAGCCAATTTAAATATTTTGCCGTTGCTTCGCCTGGCATGAGGCGGCGGGGCAGCAAATCAGAGGAGGAGTCGGCACGATGAAAATCCTTTTTTTCGGACCCAACGGCAGTGGAAAGGGCACGCAGGGCGCGATCGTCAAGCAGAAGTACCAAATCCCCCACATCGAAACCGGCGTTATTTTCCGTGACAATATTTCCCGCGGGACCGATCTCGGGAAACAGGCCAAGGGCTATATCGATCGCGGAGAGCTGGTCCCTGACAACATCACAATCCCCATGATTCTCGATCGGCTCAAGGCGGGGGACTGCAAGAACGGCTGGCTGCTCGATGGCTTCCCCAGAAACCTGACCCAGGCCCAAGAGCTTGAGAAGGCCCTCAAGAAAGAGGGGATCACCCTGGACGTCGTCATCGAAATGGTGCTTGATCGCCAGATCGCGAAAAACCGCATCATGGGAAGGCGACTTTGCGTCAATGACAACAACCATCCGAACAACATCTATATCGATGCCATCAAGCCCAACGGTAATAAGTGCAGGGTCTGCGGCGGCGACCTAAAGGCCCGATCCGACGACCAGGACGAGACGGCCATTGATCAACGCCACAACATCTACTACGACACCAAGACCGGCACCATGGCTGCCATCAATTTCTTCAAGGCCCAGTCGGCAAAGCAGCGCGGCGTTCCAAGAATCATGGGGCTCGACGGGCGACCTGGCGTAAAGGAAGTGTCAGCGGAGCTCATGCGCGGCCTTGGGGCATAGACAGACGAAGCAGGGTTTCAGATTTCCAGGGGGGGATCACCCCCCTTTTTTTTGTGCCGCGTAAATGGCATCTCTGATGCAACGGACCGTTCGGTCCGGGTCTGCCCGAGAGCCGTTCAGGAAAAGGGCAAAGGAAAACAACCCTCCGTCGTCCGCGGAGATATAGCCGGCGCGATTGGCAACGCCGGTGAGGGTGCCGGTCTTCATGCGGATGCCATCCGTTTTTTTAAGGAGATCACGATAGGGTTTGAAGTGGTCCAGAATCACCAGCATGTTCATCGCGGAGAGGCGGTTTTCCTTTGATATGCCCGACCCTTCCACCACACGGACTGTTTGGAGGCCCTGCGAGCGTGCGCAGAAATCCCGGAGCGCGGCCTGAGCCTTTTCCAGGGTTGCGGGGGGGCCGTAGCGTGCCGCGCCCAGGGCGAGGACGAGCTGGTTGGCGATGAAGTTGTTGGAAAACGCCATCATTTTCTGGACGATCTCTTCCAGGGTGAATCGGGATTGAAAGCGCAGGATGAGGCGGTCTTCCCGGCTGACCGTTCCGAGCGTGACGGTTTTGATCTCCGATTGCCCCTCTTCATTCAGGAAGAAGCGGAGCAGTTCTCCCACATAGAGGGCGGCATCGTCGGGATTGTGGGAGAAGGTGTACCGGCCCGGTGCGTCTTTGAAACGTCCAATCCTCTCCGCGGCAAAGGGGACCATGGGGGTTTGGGGCTCCAGAGACGTTGGCCGACCCCTGGCGTCACGACCAAAGAACACGGTGTTGAAGTTGGCGCAAAGGGCTCCTACCGGGGCGTCGTAGGGGTTGGTGGAAAGGGAGCGGCCCGGGATCTCGATTTTCGGCGAAAAATAGGTGTTATCCACGACGATGGTATGGATGTGCTGAAGGCTGCCTGACAGATTGCGGCTGAGCGCCTTGAGGACCTCGGAGATCAGGAGTGGGTCACCGTAGCCCTTGATCTTAAGGCCCCTGCGCTGATCCACATAAAACTCCGTAACGAAGCGGTGGGTTGGTCCCCAGTGATCCAGGGCGGCAAGGGCGGTGAGAAGCTTGAGGGTGGATGCGGGCACCTGTTCACGGTCCGGATTCTTTTGATAGAGGATTTCGCCGGCCGGCGAGGCCACCACCAAGGCGTCCGATGGAGAAAGACCTTTGAGGCAGGGAAAACGCGTTTCACCACCGGCGCAGATCGAGACCGGCAGGAAAAGCGCACAGGAGATAATGCAAAATAAAAGGGATGCCCTGAGGTTCAAAGGGCCTCGGTTGACTTTTCCGATTCCGGCTGGTAGGCGTAATCGGAGTCCGGGATGGAGGCCTGGTTATTGAGCTGGTCAAGGCTTTCGAGAAGGATGTCAATCTTTTCGGGGGCCGCTTTTCTCCGATCAAGGTAGAGGTGGTACTCTCCCCTGACTTTGCAGACACCACCCCTCAGTTTGAGCCCGGCCGCTTCAAGACGATCATAGTGGATGTGGACGCCCCGCTTTGAGACCTCACCTTCGAGCTCGGAAAGGCGCCGTTGAACGGATGAAGATACAGACTGCCCTTTTTTTATGTGCTTCATAGATAATGTTTGAGAGCCTCGTTCAGGGTTTATATCACAAAGCATCACGGATTTCAATCATGTGACGCGTTCAGAAGGAGTGGATGCATTGAGCTCGCGATTTGATTCCATCGAGGCGGTGGTTGAACAGCTCGCTTCGGCACACTACATTGCAGATCGGGCCCTGGCCACGGTCATCTTCCTGGCCAGTCGTCTGGAGAAACCGGTCTTTCTCGAAGGGGAGCCGGGCGTGGGGAAGACCGAGGTGGCCATTGTCATGGCCCGGCTCTTCGACACAGACTTGATACGCCTTCAATGCTACGAGGGATTGGACGCCGCCAGCGCCCTCTATGAGTGGAATTACGCCAAGCAACTCCTGCACATTCGACTGGAAGAGCACTCCGAGAGGGATCGGGATGAGATCGAAAAAATCATTTATAGCCCGCGGTTTCTGACCCGACGCCCCCTGTTGGAGGCGATCATCCGCTCGGATGAAAAGGCCCCCGTCCTCCTGATCGATGAAATCGACCGCTCCGACGAAGAGTTTGAGGCGTTCCTCCTGGAGGTCCTGTCGGACTTCCAGATTACCATCCCGGAGATCGGGACCATGCGGGCCAAGAAGCGGCCAACCGTGATCGTAACCTCCAACCGGACGCGGGATGTGCACGATGCCCTCAAGCGGAGATGTCTGTATCACTGGATTGACTATCCGTCTATTGAGAAAGAGTACCGGATCGTCATGACGCGACTGCCGGAAATCGAAGGTCGATTCGCAGAACAGGTGACCCGCTTTATGCAAAGACTGAGGACCATGGATTTTCTGAAACGTCCCGGCATTTCAGAGACCTTGGACTGGGCCAGGGCCCTGATGGTCATGAACCGCGATCATTTGGATCCATCCATTGTCTCCGAGACCCTGGGATGCATTTTGAAGTATCAGGAGGACATCCGCCGTTTCAAAGAAGAGATCTGGTCCGACCCAGAAAAACAGGCGGCCTTTTTGGATTGAACATATGCTTTGAAAGGAATCGCACCGCGAAGGTCACGAAGCAACAAAACCTTTTTGGTTGCGGCTCGTCCGGAATAGCTTTCAGCAATATCTTCGTGTCTCTTCGTGTCCTTCGTGGTTCAATCTTTTTTGTTTTCGGCTTTTTAGGACCGGCGTAGGCGTTTTTGATGGCGAAGACCGCTCCACCTGAATGTATGACGCAAAGGGGTTTGGCGGCAAACATCGTCCGTTTCAGCACCTTCCTCAAGGCCCAGGGGTTCAGGGTGTTCCAGAGCCGGGTCATAGAGGCCCTCTCGGCGCTTGACCTTATAGACGTGTGCGAGCGTGAAGACGTGATCAACAGCCTCAGGGCCAGTCTGACAAGCACGGACGTGGAGTGGAATCAGTTCCCGGCCCTCTTCGATGCATTCTTCCGCGGACTGCCGGAGGAACCGGGCCAACCCCTTGAAGAACCACAGCCACCGGCGCCAGAAAACGAAGGGGGGCAGGCGACGGAAGCGGTCGAGCTGAGGGAACAGGCCGGCGAAGCGTGCCAGGCCTCCGATGAGACAGAAAAACAGGAATGGCTCGAGATGATGGCCTACTGTCCCGTCTCCAAGGTGGAGAAAAAGGACCTCAACCGGTTCGATCGGGCCGACGTCCAGGTCGCGGAACTGGCGCTAAAAAAACTGATCGAATCCTTCCGATTCCAGCCTTCCCGCCGCCGCACCAAATCCCGCAGGACAGGGGAAATGGATTTCCCGCGCGTTATGCGGAGAAGTCTTCGGGGGGGAGGATTCCCTTTTGAGCTCTTCTTCAGACAAAAGAAAAGACGACTCAAACGATTAGTGGTCATTGCGGATGTGAGTGGTTCCATGGACCGCTATGCGCGATTCGTCATGCCGTTTCTCCTGGGGTTGCGCTCCATCGGGCCGAGGGCGGAGGTCTTTGTCTTTTCCACGTCGCTTACCCCCATCACCATCCTGGTTCGCCATTTGACCCTGGAAAAGGCTATCGAGCGCATTTCCGACGTGGTGCCGAACTGGTCGGGCGGCACGAGAATCGGGTACTCGCTTCACCAGTTGAACCAGTCTCAAGGAGGAAGGCTCCTGACGCGCCGGACGGTGGTGGTGATCCTTTCAGATGGCTGGGACCTGGGCGGAGGGGAGATCCTGAAGCGGGAGATGAAAAACCTCAGGAAGAAGGTCCATTGTGTCGTGTGGCTCAATCCACTGGCTGGAGACCCCGATTACCAGCCCATCTGCCAGGGTATGAAGGTGGCCATGCCCTACGTGGACTTCCTTCTGCCGGCAAAGAACCTGGAGAACCTGAAACAGGTCGGCCGAATCCTCTCCAAAGTCATGACACACTAGCAGGTTGCTGAAAAGGCCCAGATACAAGGCGCCTGAAATCTCTTGGATGAGGCGTAGTTAGACCTACGCTGCAATGACAAGGGATGAGGGCAACGAGTAGATGGATTTTTTTCAGACCTGCTGACGGTTCAGCCCTGCTCCCGGATGACCTTCGTGCCCTCGGGAATGGAGAATTCGAAGAAATCTTTTGGAAAAGCCTCTTGAATACGAGGCTCTGTCAGCATGAATCGTGTTCTTGTCCCCAGGGGATTGAAGATCTCCACGGTCCGGATTTCGTAATCCTTGGTGACGGTTACTTCCACGCTTTCCACTTCCTGCCACATGGGGGTCGGAATGAGACGGATTTGATGATTCCCCTCCTGATCCTGCCCGACCAGCAGGACCTGGAAGTTCTCCTCCACGTGGGAAAGTCCGCGAAAGATGTCACTCAGCAACCGAAGCTCCCGGCCGAATTTCCGGGCGGGGTATTCGTGAACGACATTTTCTTCAGGGACATACCACCAGAGGGTTTCCCCGTTGGTCAGGAGGGTTTCCTGCTTTGGGGTTTCCTGTTCCAGTCTCATGAAATAGGGCGGCTTGAGATGAATCCGGCCCGTGGCCATATCTCCTTTCACCTTGCCGCCCATCATGGCCATGGACTTGGTGATGACCTCCCTGGAGTAATTGAGCGTCAGACCGGGAAGGGGTCCGTATCGGTTCTGGATCCCTTCAAGGATCTGGGACAGGTCCTGGGCATGGGCGGATGGGCCGCCCAAAAACACGAGTACAAAAAAAATGGTCCCTGCCACGGACGAAAAATAACTCACCAGGGATTTCATTTACCTTCTCCCCCGCACCTCTCTGGGCCTCACACCATCGGAGGGCCCCACAATCCCTTCCACTTCCATGAGCTCGATCATGCGCGCGGCGCGATTGTAACCGACCCTCATTTTTCGCTGAAGCATGGAGATGGAGGCCTGACCCGTCTGGATGACCACATTGATGGCCTCCTCGTATTTTTCGTCGCGCTCCAGCTCCCCTCCTTCCTGCTCCTCGTCTCTGGCGACCTGCTCCATGACCGTGGGGTCATATTCGGGCTTTTTCTGGGTTTTCAGGAAATCGGTCACGCGCTTGATCTCCTCCTCGGACACATAGGCCCCGTGAATCCTCGTAATGCGCCCCACCCCGGGGGGCATGAACAGCATATCTCCCTGTCCCAGGAGTTGTTCTGCGCCGATGGCATCCAGGATCGTCCTGGAATCCGACCCTCGAGGAGACCTGAAACGAGATGCGGGCAGGGAAATTGGCCTTGATGATACCGGTCAGCACGTCAACGGAAGGCCGCTGGGTGGCGATAATGAGATGGATCCCGGCAGCGCGCGCCATCTGGGCAAGGCGCGTGATGGACTCTTCCACGTCTCTGGATGACGTCATCATGAGATCGGCGAGCTCGTCGATCACCAGAATGATGTAAGGGAGAATTCCGTGAGTCTCCTGAGGGCTGATGTCATCTGAAGGGGGTCTTTGCTCCTTGAGCACTTTCTTGTTATAGGTCTCGATATTGCGCACCCCCCGGTCGGAAAGGAGCATGTATCGCCGTTCCATCTCGGCAACGGCCCAGCGCAGGGCCCGTGTGGCTTCCTTGGGTTGGGTCACGACCGGATGGAGCAGATGGGGGATGTCCTGATAGATGGACAGCTCGATACGTTTAGGATCGATCAGCAGGAAACGAACCATCTCGGGGGATACTTTGAAGAGCAGGCTGTTGATGATCGTATTGATGGAAACGCTTTTGCCCGAGCCCGTGGCACCGGCAACCAGCAGATGGGGCATCCGGGCAAGATCGGTCACCACCGGCGTTCCGGTGATATCTTTGCCAAGGGCCATGGGCAGCCGATCCGTCGTTTCGAGATAAACAGCGCTTGAGAGAATTTCTTTCAGGTAGACCAACTCACGCTGATTGTTTGGTATTTCGATACCGATGGCCGCTTTGCCCGGTATGGGGGCCACGATCCGGATGGACGGCGCCCTGAAGGCCAGCGCCAGGTCATCGGAGAGGCCCGCCACTTTGCTGATCTTGATCCCGGGGGCCGGTTTGTACTCGTACATGGTGATCACCGGACCTGGAAGAATTTCCACCACCTCGCCTTCCACGCCGAAGTCGGCCAGCTTCTTCTCGAGCCGTTTTGCGTTCATTTCAAGGCTTTCCCGGTGAATGTCGGCATCCTTCTGCTGCGGGGGATCGTTCAATAGATCCAGGGTCGGCAGGCTGAACTCCCCTTCCGTCCGCATGAATGGAAAAAGCGCCTGCGCGGGTTTTTTGGGCGGTTGGGCCGAGGGGGTCAGGATGGTCACCTTGGGCTTGGGCCTCGACTGGAGCCTTGCGGTGAGGGTCTTGCTCGCCCGCCGTCTTCGTTCTTTTCGCTTTAAGAGCGTTTCTCTGAAGCGGCGGTAAACGGCCAGGAGCGACCACCAAGTCCCTGAAAGGACCTGAGCCAGCGAGATCCGTGTCAAGACCATGAGCGATATGATGAATCCCATGAGAAAAAGGACATACGCACCGAATGCATTGAGAAAGCCCTTGGTGTGATCGGCAAGAAAAAGGCCCGCCATCCCCCCGGCCAAGATCCGACCCTCTCTGAATGGAACCTTATGGCCCACGTGCAACTGCAGGAGCCCGGAAAAACAAAGAAGAAGGAGGGAGGTGGCCATAACGGTCTTCAGAACGGAGGAGACGTGGCGGTCTTTGAAGGCGAAGAGCGCCAGCGCAAGAAACAGGGGGATCAGCCAGAAGCTGGAGAAACCGAGCGTCAGGAATGCCGCGCCCCCCAGGTGGGCCCCCACGGTTCCGAGGAGGTTGTGGGCCTTTCCCAGGGCCCCGGTCACGTTCCAGAACAAACCATCCTTTGGATGAAAGGAAAGGAGGCTTCCGCCAAAGATGATGGCCATCACCAGAAAAAAGAGCCCGCGGATCTCCCTCAGGATCCGGTGGGGTGGTGGAGTCGAAGGCTCCTTTTTGTTGTTGTTTTTGCGCCCCAAATCACTGTCCTTTCAGACCGGGATGATGGTTGCCAGCACCAGCGGGCTCCTCTCAATAACATTGTAAAAAAAGCGTTTCAAGCGTCTTTCGATTTCCCCTCCCAGCACGGTCCAGTCGATGGTCGCGGCGGCCGGCCGTTCGATCTCGTCCAGGATTTCAAGAATAATGCACTTGGCGTCTTCCAGGATGAACCCGTGCTGCGCCTCGAGGACAAAGCCCCTGGAGATAATGTCGGGGCCATAGATGCTTTCGCCCGTGTGCTCGTCCACGGCCAGAAGCACGATGACCATGCCGTGGCCGCTCAGCCGTCTGCGATCCCTCAGCACCAGCTCGCCCACATCGCCGACCCCCTTGCCGTCCACCATCACCCGTCCCACGGGCACATGTCCCGCGATCCGTGCCTCGCCGTCTGAAAAGGCGATGGCCGTGCCGTTTTCCACAATCAGGACCCGTTCTTTGGGGATCCCCATGTTCAGGGCCAGCTGGGCATGTTTGACCAGGTGTCGGTATTCACCGTGTATGGGGACAAAGTGTCTGGGCCGCACAAGGCTGAGCATCAATTTAAGCTCCTCACCCCTGGCATGTCCTGATGTATGGATTTCGGAGACCTTCTCGTAGACCACCTCCGCGCCCATGCGGTAGAGGTTGTTGATGATGGAGGCAATGGCCTTTTCGTTCCCCGGTATGAACCTGGATGAGAGGATGATGGTGTCGCCAGCTTTGACCTTGATGCTCTTGTGGCGCCCCTGGGCCATCCTGGAAAGGGCGGACATGGGCTCTCCCTGGCTGCCTGTGGTAATGATGGCGATTTCTTCATCAGTCCAGTGCTCGATTTGCCTTTCAGTGATTTCCGCATCCTCGGGAATGCGGATAAAGCCCTGCGCCTTGGCGATGGAGACGTTCGCCACCATGCTCTTGCCGTTAAACAGGAGCTTTCTTCCGTGCTGGCAGGCCAGCTCGATGACCTGCTGGATCCTCGATATGTTCGATGCAAAGGTAGCGACGATGACCCGTCCTTTGGCGGATTCGAAGAGGTCTGCAAGCGTCTTGCGGATCTCTCTCTCACTGATGGTAAAGCCTTCCTTCTCGGCGTTGGTTGAATCGGAGAGCAGGGCCAGGACCCCTCGGCTCCCGTGATGCGCGAAACGATTCAGGTCCGTGGGCTGTCCATCGACAGGGGTTGGATCTATCCGGAAATCACCGGAATGGACGATCAACCCCTCCGGCGTGTCAATAGCCAGCCCCACGCCTTCGATGGTGCTGTGATTGACCCGGATGTACTCGACCGTGAAGGGGCCCAGGTCGGTCGTTTGACCGGGTGTGACCTTCCTCAGGTCCGCGCGGTCCAGGAGGCGGTGCTCCCTCAGCTTTTCTTTAAGGATTTCGAGGGTAAAACCGGTGCCGTAGACAGGCACGTTGAACTCCCTGAGGAAAAAAGGCATGGCACCGATGTGGTCCTCATGGGCGTGGGTCAGGATAATGGCGCCCACCCGCTCTTTTGCCTCCAGCAGAAATCGGAAGTCCGGAATCACCAGGTCGACGCCGGGGAGGAAATCGTCGGGAAACATCAGGCCGGCATCCACCACAAGGATGTATGGACCATACTCGATGGCCATCATGTTGAGGCCGATCTCGCCAAGGCCGCCGAGTGGGATGAGCTTCAGCATTGGAGGACTCCTGACCATCTCAAATCATCCGGGAATAATGGGATATTGGGGAATTGAGGTCGAAAAAGACCCCGTTGCACTAACCCCATATTCCATCATTCCAATTGGGGCGAAGCCCCTAAATTCTTGTTGTTACAATAAGTTATCTGGTTTATGTGTGAGAGTCAACCAGGAAGTGATGGTCGTTTGAAATGTTGCCCTGAATGACCTTGATTTTCGCTTTTCCTTCATGCTAGTTTTTGGTCAGCATTTCCACGTGACCGGACAGAGGAGCGGTGATATGGCCAGTGTGAACAAGGTGATCCTGATTGGTCGTCTGGGGCGCGATCCTGAGGTGCGCTACACCCCCAGCGGGAAAGCAGTTGCAAACTTCAGCATCGCCACGTCAGAGCAGTGGACCAACAAGGAAGGCACAAAAACGGAGCAAACGGAATGGCACCGAATCGTGGCGTGGGGCCGGACAGGGGAGATCTGCGGAGAGTATCTCAAGAAAGGAAGTATGGTTTACATCGAAGGGAAGCTGCAGACCAGGTCCTGGGAAGACCGCGAAGGCGTGAAGAAATACACCACGGAGGTGGTGGCCCAGGTGATGCAAATGCTTGGAGGTACCGGCAAAGAGGGGCGACCAGGGGCCGGGGAAGACCGATTTTCAGTTGAAGAGCCCGTAATGGTGCCAGAGGACGATATCCCGTTTTAATGCACCCATTCAGCCCCTTCCGCATGTTGGATCGCGGCCGGGCGTACCAGGCGACGAGCAAGAGGGTGAGTGTCGCCGAACGCCCTGGACCTTTCAGGCCTTTTTCTCATCAGAGCTCTCGGAGTCCTTCGGTGATTCGATTTCCCCCTTGGACACCTCCTCGGAGGCCTTCTTGAAGTTCTTGATTCCCTTGCCGATTCCGCTTCCGATCTCCGGCAGCTTCCCAGCCCCGAAGATAATCAGAATGATGATCAGGATGATAATCAATTCCGGCATGCCGATGCCAAACATGGCCAAACCTCCCGCCGCCGCGTCCTGTTTTGGAGAGCCCTTTAAGGTGCCGCGACACGGCTTTCTTGATACGTTATGAGAGACCTAAATCGAGCGGTCCTCTAATATGGCCAAATCGCTCGGTTTATGGTGAAATCAACTGGTTTCCCTGGTCAATTCCCTGCACGCCTTGGAGTCTTTGAATTTACGCAAGGCGTCCTGAAATTGAACCCATGCAGACCATAAGCCCATCCACTCGTCGTTGTGCCAGAAAAGGTCTTCACCGCCCGCTCCGTTGAGCCGGTCCATGTAGTCCTGAAAATCCCCTCGGCAGGCGTCACAGAGATGAAAGGCCTGGCCTCCCCTGTGAGCCGTACAACAAGCCTCGTTCGCTTCCATGTGCTGACCGCACATGCCGCACCGCAGCGCGCAGGAACAGCACTGAACGATCCTACGGGCCGCCGTTGCCTTCTCCCGGTAGACTTTGATCTGCGTCTCCCGACGTTTGTTCTCAAGACGGTCGGTGATGCTAAGAACGTTATCCATGGACTCCAAACCGATTCAATCTTGGTGCCCTGTGCACCAGAGTCTATGGATAACAACTTAGCATCGCGGCGTTGGCGAGTCAAGCGACCTCTGTCGGCTCCCTATTTGGCCATGACCCCCTTGGCCGTCTCGCCAAGGGTCCCGAGATTGAGGGCCACCGTGATCCCCGCCTCTTGAAGGGCTTTGACCTTGTCCTGGGCCTTTCCTTGGCCGCCGGAGATGATGGCGCCTGCATGCCCCATCCGGCGGCCAGGCGGAGCGGTCTGTCCGGCGACGAAGGCGATGACCGGCTTGGGAAATTCCCGCTGGATATAAACAGCCGCCTCTTCTTCTGCGGTTCCACCAATTTCGCCGATCAGCACGACGCCCTCGGTCTCATCATCTTCCTTGAACCGCTTTAGAAGGTCGATGTAATTGGTTCCTACGATGGGATCTCCGCCAATTCCGATGCAGGTGGACTGACCTAAGCCCGCCTTGGTGAGCTGATCCACCACCTCATAGGTGAGCGTGCCGCTGCGAGAGATGACCGCCATGGACCCGCGGGTGTGAATATGGCCGGGCATGATGCCGACCTTGCATTTCCCGGGAGATATGATGCCCGGACAATTGGGGCCGATCAGGACGGCCGGTTTGCCCTTCATGAAGGCTGCCACCCTGGTCATATCCAGCACCGGAATGCCCTCGGTGATGCACACAACCACCTGAATGCCCGCCGAGACGGATTCTGCGATGGTATCCGCCGCAAAGGCAGGCGGGACGAAGATGCAGGAGACATTGGCGCCTTCGTCTCGAACTGCCTCCAGGACCGAATTGAAAACCGGGACCGATTCCGCCATCTGACCGCCCTTGCCGGGCGTGACACCGGCGACGACCCTGGTGCCGTAGTCGATCATCTGGCGCGTGTGAAAGGTCCCCTCTTTTCCCGTGATGCCCTGCACCACCACCCTGCTCTTTTCATCAACCAGTATGCTCATGACTTAGCCGTCCCCGAAACCTGTGTTGCAACCAATTTTGCGGCATCTGAAAGATCTCTGGCAACGTGGAACTTCAATCCCGAGCTCTCCAGGATTTCCCTTCCCTCCTGAACGTTGGTCCCTTCAAGCCTCACAATCAGGGGGACCCTGAGCTGGGTTTTCTTCGCCGCTGCCACGACACCCCTTGCCAGGACGTCGCATCGCAATATGCCTCCGAAGATATTGATGAGAATAGCCTTGACCCGGTTGTCCTCAAGGATGATCTCAAAGCCCTTTGTAATCATTTCTTCGTTGGCGCCCCCGCCCACATCCAGGAAGTTGGCGGGCTCCGCCCCCGCCAGCTTGATCACATCCATGGTCGCCATGGCAAGTCCTGCCCCGTTGACCATGGCACCCACATTCCCATCGAGGCGGATGTAGTTCAAGTGGTATTTCTCGGCCTTCACTTCGAGCGGATCCCTCTCCCTCGGGTCATCATAGGCCAGGAGATCTTTCTGTCTGAATAGGGCGCTGTCGTCAATGTTGATCTTTGCATCGAGCGCCAGGACCTTTCCCTGCTTGGTGATCACAAGGGGGTTGATTTCCACCAGAGAGCAGTCGTAGTTGGTGAAGATCTTGTAAAGCGCCGCCATGATCGCTGTGATGGCCTTGATGGCATCTGCGGCGGGCAGCGGATCCAGTCTATAAAGAAGATTTCTGGCCTGATAGCCCATCCACCCTGTTTCCGGGTGAATATGCGTCTTTAGGATCAGTTGGGGCGTCTTGGCCGCCACCTCTTCGATCTCCATACCTCCGGCCTGGCTCAAAATCATGGCGGGAGAAGCTGCGGCACGGTCGATCACCATTCCCAGATATAGCTCCTTTTCGATGTCCACCCCTTCCTCGATGAGCACCTGATTAATGACGACGCCTCCCGGCCCCGTCTGGGGCGTCACAAGGGATTTTCCCAGGAGCGACTCGGTTGCAGTGACCAGCTCAGAGGGATCACGGATGACCTTGACCCCGCCCCCTTTTCCGCGCCCCCCTGCATGCACCTGCGCCTTGACCACCCACGGGGGACCGGGAACGATCTGGGCGGCCTCGGCCGCCTGTGCAGCCGCAGTCACCAGTAGGCCGTTCGGCACCGGAACACCTGATCGTCTGAAAATCTCCTTTGCCTGATATTCGTGCAGTTTCATAATGCTTCGGCTCCGATCCTGGATACGAAATTCCGGCAGCCGTCAACCTTTTCAGGGTGACGGGCTTGGCCCGGGACAAAGTGTTGCCGTATTTATTACGCTTCAAGAAGAATGTCAAGCCAACTGGCGTTTCAAGCCTGATCGGATTGATTTCACGTACGCCAAAGGGTATCATTGCGGTGGAAAAGACTAGTGATCAGTGAACAGTTATCAGTGACCAGTGAAAGGCAGGGAAAGGCCGGTGAAGAGCATTTACTGATTACTGAACACTGATTACTGTCTTAATTCCAGGTGCCAGGTACAACGCGAGGGATCGGATGACTCAGAGGCCCACATACGAAGCGCTTGAAGCCCGCATTGCCCTGCTGGAAAAGGAAGCGGTCCAGCGAGCGTACGCAGGGGATGTCCTTCGCAAGAGCGAAAAGCGGCTTTCACAGATCCTTTACTGTATCTCCATTCCCATCCTCGTGATTGACGACCATCATCTCATCACGCATTACAACCACGCCATGGAAGCCCTCACGGGTGTTTCGGCGAAGGAAGTGATCGGGACCAACAGACAGTGGATGGCCTTTTATTCCAAAGAAAGACCCGTGATGGCGGACTTCATCCTTGACAAGGCTTCAGAGGAGATCATCGCCCGGTACTATTCAGGCAAGTACCAGAAGTCGAGCGTGATGCCGGGGGCTTACGAGGCCGAGGACTTTTTCCCGGAGCTGGGAGAAGAGGGGCGATGGGTGTTTTTCACCGCGGCCCCGCTGGCGGATGAAAAGGGCACGATCGTAGGCGCCGTAGAGACGCTCCAGGACGTGACCGGGCGCAAGCACGCCGAAGAGTCATTGCGTGATTCGGAGAGGCGTTTCCGCACCCTCCTTGATTTTGCACCTTACCCCATGGTGACGTTCAACCTTGAGGGATTCGTAACCTACCTGAACCCTGCCTTCACGGAGGTCTTCGGATGGACCCTCGATGAATTAGAAGGAAAACGTGTTCCGTATGTGCCCGCCGATCTGGAAGAAGAGACAAGGGAGCGGCTGAAACGGTTCATGAAGGAGCGGGTGATCCACCGCTTCGAGACCAGACGGTTGACCAAGGATGGCAGGGTGCTAGACTTGGTCATTCGTGCTACGGTCTTTTCCGAGTCCGGCGGGGAACCGACAGGGGAACTTGTCATCCTGAGGGACATCACGCGGGAGAAAAAGATCGCCATGCACAATGAAGCCATGTTCCACCTGAGCATGGCTCTGCCCGAGTACCCCGACCTGACGGATCTGTTGGACTTCGTCAGCGGCCAGATCCAACGGCTTCTCGCCACAGAGGGAGGCGTCGTCATCCTATTTGATGAAGAAAAAAAAGAGATCTTTTTCCCGGGCGCCGCGTACGATGACCCGGCCATTCAGAGGCGTGTCAAGGAGTTGCGTTTTGAAATGATCCATCGGGAGCAGTTCGTGGCCGAAAAGGTCATCCGGACAGGCAAGCCGATCATCATTAATGACACCGCCAAGATTCGGAAATCATATCCCATGCGGGATCGCGAACTTGGGTATCAGACCCGCAACTTTCTCCAAGTCCCCCTCAAAAGTGCAGACCGGATCATCGGCGTGCTGACCGCCATCAATAAGAAAAGTGGAGGCTTCGATCAGACGGATCTTGAAATGCTGGAGACCATTGCGGGGACCGTGGCCCTGTCCATTGAAAACGCAAGGTATTCCGAGGAACTGAAAAAGGCCTACCGGGAAGTCTTGAGCCTCAACCAGGCCAAAGACAGGGTCTTTCATCATCTTTCACACGAACTCAAGACCCCCTTGGCCATTTTGCTGCCCTGCTTGAACACCCTTTCCAAGAAACTCGCCTCACTGCCCCAAGGGGAGTGGCTCCCGACCATTGAAAGGGCCCGAAGGAACGTGGAGCGGCTTTTTGAAATCCAGTATCAGGTAGACGATATTGTGCTGGGCAAGCCCATTCGGGACCATGCCGTCCTCTCTCTACTGGTTGACCTTTGCGCCGATGAACTCCAGGCGTTGGTGGCCGACGAAGCGGGCGAAGGGGTTCTCGTGGATCGGGTCCGGCAGCGGATTGAAGCCTTTTTCGGACCAAAGGATGAAAAGCCGGAGCGTCTCCCGCTCCATGAATTTGTCCGAGAAAGGCTGAACGAGGCTTTGAAGGACGCTTCGGGGAGGAGGCTGACCATGGAGAGAGAACTGCAACCCGTCCCG
Source organism: uncultured delta proteobacterium (assembly GCA_963830155.1). GTDB lineage: Bacteria > Desulfobacterota > DSM-4660 > Desulfatiglandales > Desulfatiglandaceae > CAWHLE01. Next base: position 241,518 of record CAWHLE010000013.1, read on the forward strand.
GACGTGCTCTTGCCCCCGAGTGTACTGAAAAAGGTCATTGACGGTCTTGTGAAGAACGCCATCGAGAATACGCCCGACGGTGGCAGGATTGACGTGGTCGTCCGCCCCGAAGGCGGAGGCGTGGAATTGGTGGTCAAGGACTACGGGGTTGGAATAAGAGAGGAGCACCAGACCCGGATTTTTGAAGGCTTCTTCTCAACGCAGGAGACCATGGACTATTCATCCGGCCGGCCCTATTCATTCAATGCCGGGGGCAAGGGCGCGGACCTCCTCAGGATGAGGGTCTTTTCAGAGCGGTACAACTTCAAGATCAAAATGAGCTCAGGGCGATGTGCATTTCTATCCGGGAAAGGGGAAGTCTGTCCGGGCGATATCACCTGCTGCAACCACTGTGGCGACGCCGGGGACTGCATGAAGTCCGGAGGGACCACCTTTCGCATTTCTTTCCCGGCCGCCCCATGACTGCCGAGATTCACAAAACGGATCATACAGGGCGAGCGATTCACCGAATTGGAGCCAGCCGCAGAGGGGTGTCTTTTTCTTGAGCCGCAACATACGACACAGCCTCTATTAACGGCACCAACTTCCTGCATTGATTTCCGGACAGCCCCAGAAGGGAACCTTTCCAGCATAGTTCACCTCTTGTGCCTTCCCGAAACACCCATTGGGTTATGGGGGCGTTTCAAGGGCTGTGAACGAGTGGAGTTGCGGCTCAAGAAAAAGACACCCCTCTGCGGCCCACTAGGGATAAGAATCGCTCAATTTAGTATAAAGCCGGTTACCATCGTAGCCCCCTGATCAGGAAATAGAGTCCCACGCCTATCGTGAGTATGGCCGTCGCGCGATAAAGGCGTTGCCTGGCCCGGAGCCATCCGAGCGCGGCCATCCTCGATACCAAGAAAAGGGCAGGGACGGTCCCCAGGCCGAAGGCGACCATGAGGGAGAGGCCCGTGAGGATTCCCCGGATGGCGTCCGGCGCCTCCATGCCGGCTCTTGCAGCCACGAGCACGGCCGTATAGACCGGTCCGCAGGGCAGGAGGCCAAGCAGCATCCCCAACCCATAGAGCGCCGGAAACGAACCGGAGCGTGAAAGGGCCCTGTATCCCCTTAAAAGAGGGCTGGCCTGTGCAGCACCGTCGCCTCGAAGAACCGCCCGGGGAAGCCACCCCGCCATGGAAATCCCCATCAGAACGATGACGAGGCCCGACGCGATCATGGCTGCCTTCTGCAGCCATGCCATTGAAGAAACCGAATCGAGCATGGATCCGGTCAATCCGGCCAGGGCTCCGAGACCTGCATACGTGGTGATCCTGCCGGCGGTATAAAGGAAATGGGGGACAAGGGTCCCCCGATCTCTCAAGCCCATGGCCAGAGAGACCACGATGGGTCCGCACATGCCGATGCAGTGACCGAACCCGATCCCCAAGCCGGTGACGAGCAAAACGAAATGAAGAGGCAGACTATTCGTGGGCCACATCGAAAAAAAACTGGGCGGCACCGATTCCGGGCAGGCATACCGTGGCGCGCCAATCCCTGCGCCGGCTCATGCACCTGACAAGGAGGCCGCGGCCCTCGTAAGTGTGAGCTGACGAAGCCTTAAGTCTGACCACGTTGGGCCCCATGAACATTCCCGGCATGTCGAGATCGACAAAAGGCGGCTGAGAAGGATACCTTCCGCGAACCACCACCTTGAAATGAAGTTCCCTCATGGCCTTTACGGGTCGTGGCGTGATTTCAAGGGCGACCTCCGTAACTCCGATCATCTGGCTGCACGGTCCGTGGTGGATGTCGCACCCACCCTCCGGCCCCGATGCGTGCGTTGATCCGCGGTCAAACATGAGCGTGCAGAGCAAGAGGACGACCACACCTATCCCGTAGCGCCAATTGAGTGGCCTGCACATGGCGTATCTCCAGGACGGCGCTCCCGCCTGGGGCGCGCGCGCTGCAAGCCTAGGACAACGTGTCGGTGGGTGTCAAGATAAAGACTGGGTTCAAGGTTCAAGGTTCAAGGTTCAAGGTGGGAAATGGACGGAAGACAGCCTTGAATGTTCTACCAGGTAGATGCTCTCCCCTTGAATCTTTGGACTCGACCTGGTAGTTGTTTTCCTTGCACCTTGTACCCTGTACCTGATACCTGTTTGTCATCTATATCCAATTCGGGGGATGCATGGAGATGGTCATAGCACGAGAGCACTTAGATCGGTATGCCGAAGTGTTGGTTTGGGGCTTGAAGACCGCGCGGAGAGACGCCTTCAGGAAGGGAGACGTGACCCTGATCCGGTTCGACCTCGCGGCCATTCCGCTTGCTGAGATCATCCAGGCGCATCTCATGGATCTGGGTATGAACCCGGTTTTGCGTCTAAGCCCGACGCCCGCCATGGAGCACACCTTCTATGAGAAGGCCAATCAAAGGCAGCTGCTCTTTCAATCCCCAGGAGACCAACCGCTTTTTCAGGGCCTCAGTGGAAGCATTTACCTGCACGCGCCCGCGTCCCTGACGCACCTGGCCGACATCGATCCAAAGCGTATCGGCAAGGTCGCCGTCGCCAGAAAGCCCCTTCGGGACATCCTGGACAGGCGGGAGGAGAAGGGACGTTTCGGCTGGACCCTGTGCACGTTCCCCACACCCGAGCTGGCCAAACAGGCCGGCCTCACCCTCCGGCAGTATGCCGGGCAGGTCGTCAAGGCCTGCCACCTGGACAACAGCCACCCGGTGACCGCCTGGAAGGACATACACGCCCAGGCACGGGCCATCAAGACGTGGCTGAACAGCATGGATGTCAGCTATTACCATGTTGAATCCGAGCGGATCGACCTCAGGGTCACCCCCGGTGCAAAGAGACGATGGGTCGGGATATCGGGACACAACATCCCCAGCTTTGAGATTTTCACATCTCCGGACTGGCACGGCACCGAGGGCGTTTACTTTGCCGACCAGCCGTCGTTTCGGAGCGGAAACTACGTGGCCTCCGTTCGCCTCACCTTCGAGAAGGGCAAGGCCGTGCGGATTGAGGCCGAAAAAGGCGAGGACTTCGCCGTCAAACTTCTTTCCACGGACAGGGGCGCTTGTCGGGTCGGTGAATTTTCCCTGACCGACCGACGTTTTTCACGAATTAACCGATTCATGGCCAATACCCTCTATGACGAGAACTTCGGGGGGAAATACGGTAACTGCCACCTTGCCGTGGGCTCCTCCTACACGGACACCTACGATGGAGATCCCTCCCGGTTGAGTTCGGATTTGAAACGGAAGCTCGGATTCAACGACTCGGCCCTTCACTGGGACCTTGTGAACACCGAAAAAAAGCGGGTGACGGCCCATCTCGCAAGGGGCGGCCGCATCGTTCTGTATGAAGATGGCGTCTTCAAACATTGATATCCTAACTCGGACAAGCCGGAACCAAACAGGTGTCAGGTTTCAGGATCTGGGGTTTGCTGAAACCTGAACACCGAAACCTGACACCAAAAATCGTGTCCATTTTGCGCACAATCTTACCGCTAAGGTATTAAAGTACTTCCAACGATATCCATGAACATCTGCGGCCTTACGTTTGGGTAACACTCGGTTTGCGGGGAGTATGATGCCGTGCTTGAAAACACCTTCATCCACATTCAAGGAATCGGCGCCAAGACCGAGCAGGAACTCTGGCGGCGCTCGATCTTGAGTTGGTATGACTTCATGGAAAGGAAAGAGGTCGTTTTTTCCGAATGGCGGGATCGTGCGATCCGCCAAGAGCTTGAGGCCTCCATCGCCCATCTGGCCGACCCCTCCTTTTTTCGCGAAAGACTTGCATCAGGGAACATGTGGCGCCTCTTCGAGCGTTTCAGAGACCGGGCCGTATATCTGGACATCGAAACCAACGGCGGTGATCAGGGTCTTGAGGAGATAACCGTCATCGGTGTCTACGATGGACGGACGTTTCGCCATTTCACAAACGGGATAGACCTCCCGGAGTTTGAGGCGGCCATTTCTGAATATGCGCTGATCATTACGTACAATGGCGGCGCTTTCGATCTGCCACGTATCCGACAATGGTTCCCGCATATCGCGCTGCCGCCCGCCCACATTGATTTGAAGCCGCTCCTGAATCTCCTCGGATACCGGGGCGGTCTCAAAAAGATAGAAAAGGATTTGGGGATTTACAGGGACGGGGACACAGAGGGGATGGACGGCCGGGAGGCCGTGAGCCTTTGGAAGGCCCACCAGTGGGGTGACGGTGCGGCATTGGATCGACTCATCCGATACAACAGGGCTGATGTGCTCAACCTTGAACCGCTCATGGCGTTTTCCTATGCGACCATGAAGGGAAAGCTGTTTAACCCATGTCTGCCGATGGCATGACTGTTGCAGAATACGTAAGACCAAATGCGGAATGAAGTTTTTTTCCTCCTTTCCTTCATTCCACCTCCTTCCAGCCCTGTCAGGCCCCCACCTGACAGGGCAATTTTTTTGCGGGGAATCGAGTATCCCGATGTTGGAGCAGTAGCGCGGTGGCTTTCCAAGCACCGCGCCAGCAGTCACTCCCTGCTCCGAGGTGAATCATAGCTGTGCGCCTTCGGCTTTCTCATTTCGACTATTCCGCACTTACCACTCAAAATCCCTATTCTACCGCTGCGTCATCCTTTTCCCAGGAATCGTCAAAACATTGACAGCCTCTGTGCGGCAGGCAAAAACCGATGGTCTCGCACCACAAGGCGAGATAGACCCTCCGGTAACGGCCGCTGTATCCAATCGTGGACGCGCATCCGGCGTCTTGTTCCTGATGGGATTCGTCCGAGCGCTCCCCCCTTGCATTTTGGCACGTTTGTTGCCTTGTCAGAAGCGAAGGTTTTCTTTCGGAAAGATAAAGAACCAGAATGATCCGGGCTGTGCCCTTGGTCCAGACTTCGAGGTATTGACCTTGAATTCTTTAAAGAATCCCAACCGCAGGCCGATCGAGAGTGCAGATGAGACGGAGCCTCACACCATATCGCTTTGTCGGAACTCGTTGCGGAAAAGATGGTCCGCGGCTCCGCTAAGGAAAGTCGCCTCGGGCCTTCAATGGAGGCCGGCAGGGGCATGGTTCCAAGAAAAAAGGGCTTAAAGTCCCGGCCTGTCTGAACGCTTATGGCGCTGGGAGTCCAAACGTAAGGAGGGGCACCTATGTCAAATCGGTTTGGGTTAGGCACAAAACTCATTGTGGCTTTTCTAATTGTTGGGGTCGTTCCGTTTGCGGTGATCGGCACCGTCTCCCTGCTCAAAACGAGTGGCGCCCTTTCCAAGCAAGCCTTCGCTCAGTTGGAAGCCGTGCGTGAGATCAAGAAGACCCAGGTAGAGGGCCTCTTTTCTGGACTCCATCAGGACATGAATGGACTGATGCAGACAGTTGCCGCTCTGAAGCAGGCCGCCTTCGATAAACTCCGAACCGCTCAGCAGCTCAAGCGGGCAGAGATAGAAAGCCTGTTTACCGAACGGCTGAGAAACCTGAAGGCGTTTTACAGGCAGAGAAACGTCATCGAGGGCATCAAGCGATTTACCCTGGCATTAGAGACCGACGGTGGTAAAAATGGTGGCGCGATGTATGGCCTCTATAACATGCAATATGGCGAGGACTTCAAGGAGTTTCAAAACGAATATGGATTCGATGACCTTTTCCTTATGAGCCCCAAGGGAGATGTGGTTTACTGTGTTTCTGAGGGACCCGAATTGGCACAAAACCTCCGTGAGGGCGACCTGAAGGGCTCAGCGCTTGCCCGCGCCTTCGAGAAAGGTCTCAAGGAATTGACGATCCAGGACTACGAGGCCTACGGTCCATCCGGAAAGTACTTTGCATTTCTGACGGCGCCGGTCCTGGAAAATAAGAACCTTGTGGGCGTGGTCGTTTTGAAAATGGGTGTAGCGCCCGTCAATGCCATTGTCCAAAAGCGGGAGGGCATGGGAAGGACAGGGGAGACCTTTGTCTTAGGGCAGGCCAATGGCAAGGCCTTTCTCAGAAGCGACATGGTCGTCGACGGAAATGCAGAACTGGTGGTGGGCCGTGATATGGACGCACTCAAGCTGGCTGTTCTGACTCAGGCCTTTGATGGGAAGGGGGGGGAAGAGGTTTCGACGGATTTTAAGGGCAGACTGATCATGCTGGCCTGGGAACCCCTGGAGATCCCCGGGGTGAAATGGGCCATGGCCTCGAAAATCGAAATGGAGGAGGCGATCGCTCCCGTGCTCCAGGGAGAGAATGCCGACTTTTTCACAAAGTACGCGGAGGAATTCGGATACCAGGACCTCTTTCTCATTCACCCGCAGGGCAAGATTTTCTATTCGGTGCGGCGCAAGTCTGACTATGGGACCAGTCTGGTGGATGGTCCATACGCGGATTCCGGCATAGGAAAGCTTTTCAGACGTACTCTGGAGAACAAAAAGTATGGCCTCATGGATTTCGCGCCCTACGCGCCCAGCAACAACGAGCCCGCTTCTTTCGTTGCGCAGCCACTGCTCCATGGCTCTGATGTAGAGCTGGTTGTGGCGTTGCAGCTTTCTATCCGGGACATCAATAAGGTAATGCAGCAACGGGAAGGCATGGGGCAGACAGGTGAGACCTATCTGGTCGGGCCGGACAAGCTCATGCGCTCCGACTCCCATCTTGATTCAAAGAACCACACCGTGAAGGCCTCCTTTTCAGACCCCTCCAACGGCAGCGTCAACACCATGGCCAGCGAGAGGGCGTTGAAGGGCGAAACGGGCCAGGACCTGATCGTGGATTACAAGGGGAGTGCCGTCTTGTCGGCCTTCGCACCTCTAAAAGTGGGGGATGCCACGTGGTCATTGATCGCGGAAATCCAGGAATCGGAGGCATTTTCAGCGATCAAATCCATGAAATGGTTCATGGGAACCGTGGCGGCCATCGGTATTGCGGTGATCATTTTGATCGCCTTGATCGCGACCCGAGCCCTTGCAAGACCCATCAACCATGTGATCCAAGGCTTGAAGGAAAGCGCCGATCAGATCGCCTCAGGATCCCGACAGGTTTCTTCATCGAGCCAGAGCCTGGCGGAGAGCGCATCCAAGCAGGCGGCCTCCATTGAGGAAACTTCGTCATCCCTTATAGAGATGGCCTCCATGACGAAACAGAACGCTGATCATGCGGGAGAGGCCGACGCCCTTTCCACCGAGACGAAGGCAACCACCGAGACGTGCTCTTCAAAGATGCAGGAGATGACCGCAGCCATCGGCCAGGTCCATGAGGCGAGCCAAGAGACCCAGAGGATCGTCAAGACCATCGACGAGATCGCTTTCCAGACAAACCTTCTGGCGCTCAATGCCGCGGTGGAAGCGGCACGGGCAGGAGAAGCAGGCGCGGGATTTGCCGTCGTTGCAGAAGAGGTCCGGAATCTGGCGATGAGGGCTGCAGAGGCTGCGCGCAACACAACCTCGCAGATAGAAGGGATCAACAAAAGGATCACTCAGGCCATGGACATGGTTTTCAAGTCCTTGGACGAATTCGCCAATGTGACTGAAAACACGAGCAAGGTGAGCCAACTGGTCTCCGAGATCTCGTCGGCGTCCAACGAGCAGGCCCAGGGCATCGAACAACTCAACCAGGCCGTGGGCGAGATGGATCAGGTGACACAGCAGATGGCAGCCAATGCGGAGGAATCTGCAAGCGCCTCCGAACAGATGAGCGCCATGGCAGAGCAGATCAAGGGCATGGTGTATGAGCTGGTTTCATTCGTCCGAGGGGGGGGAGATAACAAACACGTGGGATGGTCCGGGCGAGAAGATCATGGAAGCGCTGGGCGGGAAGAAGAGGCTTCCAATGTTGAGCCTCAATTCGCCTCCGGGTTGAAAAGTCTTGTCAATGGGGGATCGAGGGGCCGAGGGGAAGCAGCCAGGCCCCATGCCTCGAAACGAAATGAGGTCAAGCCCGAGGAGGTGGTTGATCCGGACGGGGAATTCGAAGACTTCTAGGGAGGAGACTATTCTGGCTGGAGGGTAACCCATGGAGGAACAAAGGGCCGTTACCACGTGCCCGAGCTGTTTTTCGCGCTACCGGGTGAAGATTCAATTCGGTGGTCGCAAGGTGCCTTGCAGAAAGTGCGGGTGCGCCTTTGTCATCACGTTGGAGGACCAATCCCAAACCCCTGCGAGCCCCTCTGAACCAAACGTCCCGGTCACCATAGCGGGCGAACGTGATGATCGTCTAAACGAAACGATAGATTCAGCCAGTCGCGGTGCGGAGACACCCCCTCCCCCGAGAGAGCAAAGCGTAGAGACATGCCCAAGTTGGTTTGACATGAAGGTCTCCAAAGACCGGCTCCAGGCCTTTATCCTTCCAAAGGGTGAACCGCCTGAAGGCGACGGGGCGCAAATTTTGATCGCCGGGCTTGAGGCGGCGGGGATCAGACAAGGTCTCCTGGCGGAAGCCGAGATTTCCGAGCTGCTCGAACGTCGTCCTTTTCCAAAGGAGCCTTGCAAGGTCGCACAGGGCGAGCAACCCCTGGCGCCTGACCCGGCCCGGCTCAAGTGTCATTTTGAAACAGATCCTCTGAAGATCGGCGCCCTGAAAGAAGGGGATGTCATTGACTTTAAGGACCGTGGCGATATCCCCCAGGTGAAGGCGGGGGATCTCATCGCGGAGGTTATGCCCGCCACAGCAGGGACGCCAGGAATCGATGTGTTCGGTCTCCCTGTGCCACCCCCCAAGGCCAAACCCTTGAAGGTCCGGCTCGGGCCAGGCGTTGAAAAATCAGAGGACGGTTCGAAATTCTTTGCCAAGATCGATGGCCGGCCGTTCATGACGCCGGACGGAAAGCTGTCGGTGCTTGCCCAGTTAAAGATAGCCGGCGACGTGGGCCTGGAGACCGGTCACATTGACTTTGACGGCGCGGTTGACGTGGCAGGAGGGATTCAGAGGGGTTTCAACGTGAATTGTGGGAGCCTCATCGTCCGCGAGGTCATCGGTGCAGAGGTGGTCGTAACGGGCGACGTGAATGTGCTCGGCGGCGTCATCGGTGCGACGATCTGGTGCACCGGGAACCTGAAGGCCCGTTACATCCACGAATCTCGAATGGAAGTTTCGGGCAACCTGGGGGTTGAGCGCGAAATCCTCGATTCAAGGATCGATACAAGCGGAAAGTGCCAAGTTGAGCGGGGAAAGATCCTTTCTTCTCAGATCTCGGCCAAACAGGGGATCGAAGCCTTTGAAATCGGCTCGGAAACTGCGAGACCTTGCGCGTTGATCATCGGGGTGGATGAACGGGTGGAACGGGAAGTCGCCAGGATCGGAGAAGGCATCTCGCGTTTGAGGGCCAAAAAAGGAGAACTGGAAAATAAAATTGCGCGGCTCAACACAAAATCGGCCAGGATGAACAAACAGCTTGGCGCGTTGGCCCAGGTCCAGGATCGCGCCATGGTTGAACAGAGGAGCCTGAAGGATAAGATGACGGCGCTTGCAGGCCGTGACGGAGGGGCTGAACAGGAGGAAATGCGTCAGCAGCTCAATAACATCGAGTCCAACGTCGCCGAAATGGAAGTGGCGGTCGGACGGCTTCTGGATGGCTATGAAGCTGCACGCCTGGAGGCCGAACAGGGGCAGAAGAAGATCCAGGAAATCGAAGAGAAGATCCAGGAGCTCACCGAGGACATGGCAGCCACCACGGCCTGGTCAAAGGAGGTGAAAGGAACTCCTGTGCTGACGGTAGGGGGAAAGATATTCGCCGGGACCTCCGTAAAAGGGCCTTTCGCCTCTATGGTCTTCGAAGAAGACCTTTCCCGTATCACCATCAAGGAAATGAATGGCTCGCCCTCCGACCCCACACCCCAGTGGAAGGTGACTTCCTGAGCCGCGGTGCGACAAGCTCAAGATATTGAATGTTTGTTCTAAGTGAAATGGGAGAACGATCCGATGGTCCGAGGCCGAGAGAGGGGCAAGGAACCCGAATGAATGAAAGGATACTGCTGGTAGATGATGAGCCAGCTGTGCTGGCCTTGCTGGGGCGAATCCTCCAGGAAAAAGGCTATCAGTGCTTCACTGCATCCAGCGCCCTGGAAGCACGCTCGCGGCTTGAAACGCGTGAGATCGATCTTGTTCTCTGCGATATCCGAATGCCCGGCGAAACGGGCATGGCGCTCGTCAAGTTCATCCGGCTGGCCCTTCCTGAGACCGCCGTCGTCATGCTAACAGGTGTGGATGATCCGGAGACGGCCACCGAGGCCTTCGCCCTGGGTGTGTACGGATATGTGACCAAGCCGTTTGTCAAGAACCAGATGTTGATAAGCATTGCCAACGCCCTCAGAAGGCGGAATCTGGAGAGAGAGGCCGGCCTTTACCGGCAAAAGCTCGAAAAGGCAGTCCGGGAGCGTACGGCCGCGCTCATGAAGAACAACGAGACGCTGAAGCGCAAGGAGCGCGAACTCAACTTGCGCGCAGAGGAACTGGAGGAAATGAACACGGCCCTTAATGTCCTCTTGAAGAAACGGGATAAGGATCGGTTGGAGCTTCAAGAAGACCTGCTCATGAACATCAAGAGAGCGGTGGAGCCCTGCCTGAAGATGCTGCGGGAGAGCGGACTCGAGAAGAAACAGATGGAATGCTTCTCCATCCTGGAGTCAAGCCTGCGTGAGATTATATCCCCCATGGTCCGGGTGCTTTCTTCCAGCTATTTTGAACTGACCCCCAGCGAAATAGAGGTCGCACAGTTCGTCAAACAGGGAAAGAGGACAAAAGAAATCGCCCAGTTTCTCCACCTTTCCGAGAATACGGTCCTCTCCCATCGTTTCAAAATTAGGCGCAAACTTGGCCTGATAAATAATAAAGTTAATTTGAATTGTTATCTTCAATCAATAAGGTAGTTTATAAGCTTCATTCATGCCGTATCATCCCTGCTGCAAGCAATCGATTGATCAACTGACCACACCATTGCAGGTTTTCCCGCCCTAGCTTATCCAGGGTGCGCCCACATCTGTGCCAGGTATCAGGCTTCGGGTGACGAGATAAAAGATAGGCGCACGGCTCAAGGCCCACGGCGCACGTGACAAAGGATCATGTGGCAGAAATTGGCGCATCCTCCTTAGCACAGAAACCTTTCCCACACAATATCACCGTTAAGGCTCTCACACCTGGAATCCTTCCAGGCCGTGTGAAACGTTTGATGCGGGCTTGCCCGCGTCTCTGCTCGCTCAGGGACCAGTGATTTTTTATCACTGATTTGTCGCTGATTTATCAGTGGCAGAGGGATGGAGACGCCTGCCGATTAGTTAGGCAGAAACCGTTTTCACTCCAAACGGGAGCAAAGAAGGGGTGCATCGTGAACGAGAAGATTTTGATTGTCGATGATGAGCCAACCATACGCCGACTGCTCAGGGGAATGCTTGAGAGCGCCGGATACGCCTGCATGTCTGCAGCCGGCGGTGTTGAGGCCAGGGAAAGGATCCTACAGGAACCTGTCGATCTGGTCCTCGCGGATATCTACATGCCAGGGGAGTTGGGTACGGATTTGATCCGATACCTCACCGCTCAATATCCTGACATCGCCGTCATGGCGGTAACCGCCATGGACGACCCTGTGAAGGCTGAGGGGATCCTTGAGTTGGGCGTGTACGGATATTTGCTCAAGCCGATTGATCGCGGACAACTGTTGATCAGCGTCATGAATGCACTTCGCAGACGAACCCTTGAAATCGAGCGGCGCTCTTCGCTTCAGACCATGGAGCGCACCATCGCGGAGCGGACCGGGCAGCTTCAGGAGACCCGCGTGAGGCTCCAGCATGAGAACCAGGAACTGAGCAGGTTGATTCAGGCGGTCCACGGCATCAAGATTGAGTGGGAGACAACCATGGACTGCATGACAGCCATGGTCATTCTCACCGATGAACAGGGGATCGTCAGGCGGAGCAATCGGGCATTCGAGGAATTCGCGCGGCAGTCCTGTCGCGAGATCAAGGGCAGCCACCTGAAAGATCTCCTGGCGGAGGCGGGATTCGAGGAAGAGGTGGAGATCAAAGACCACGGAGAGTTGTTTCACAAGCCTTCGGCGAGATGGTTCGTAGTCAACGCCTCACCCACGGAGGCGGCCTCGACGAAGAGCGGCCAGGGTTACGTGATCACTATCCATGACACCACGCAGATCAAGGCCATGACCGAAGAGCTCCGGAAAAAAAACGATGAACTGCAGGCCACACAGGCTCAGATCCTTCAGCAGGAAAAGATGGCCTCCATCGGCCAACTGGCCGCCGGGGTCGCACACGAGATCAACAATCCGATCGGGTTCATATCGAGCAACCTGGGGACCTTGGCGCGATACGTGGAGAGGATCGATGGTTTTCTAAGGCAGCAGGATGAAATCATAAATATCTCCGGGGCTCCAGAAATACACGAATCGATCTCGGAGATACGCAAGTCGCTCAAAATCGAATACATCCTGGGAGACATCAACGCCCTCATCGAAGAGTCCCTGGATGGGGCCAATCGCGTCAAGAAGATCGTTCAGGATCTCAAGAGCTTTTCGCGTGTCGACCAGGCGGAGTACAAGTACGCCGACATCAACGAGTGCATGGAAAGCACCATAAACATCGTCTGGAATGAGCTCAAGTACAAGGCCACCGTTAAAAAGGACTACGGGGAGATCCCCTTGACCAAGTGCTATCCACAGCAGCTCAACCAGGTATTCATGAACTTCCTGGTCAACGCGGCCCAGGCCATCGAAAAACAGGGCGATATTGAAATCCGCACCAGGAGTATAAAGGGCTCGATCGTGGTCTCGGTGTCGGACACGGGCTGCGGGATACCCCAAAAGGACCTTGTCAAAATTTTCGAGCCCTTCTTTACGACCAAGGAGGTCGGGAAGGGAACAGGTCTGGGGCTCAGCATTGCATATGACATCGTCAAGAAACACAACGGCGAGATAGAGGTGGAGAGCGAAATGGGCAAGGGGACGACCATTAAGGTGAAAATACCAGTGGTCGAAGGGAGGGAGTGATGTCCGACGCGATTCGCATCCTGTGTGTTGACGATGAAAGGAATGTGCTTCGGGCGATCGAGCGGCTCTTCCTGGATGAGCCTTACGAGATTCTCACGGCAGCATCCGGGGATGAAGGACTGGCCGCCCTTAAGGACCTCTCACCCATCCAGATCGTGGTATCCGACTACCGCATGCCAAAAATGAACGGCGTCGATTTCCTTCGGGAAGTCTTCAAGGGCTGGCCCGATACGGTGCGCATAGTTCTTTCAGGTTACGCCGACACCGCAGCCGTGGTCTCGGCCATCAATGAGGGGCAGATCTACAAGTTCATTCCCAAGCCCTGGAACGACGATGAGTTAAAGGTGACCATCTCCAATGCCGTCGAACACTATTCTCTTCAGCAAAGGAACGCTGAACTAACCACCCAGCTCAAAATCAAGAACCAGGAGCTCGAGCAAATCAACCGAAATCTGGAGACGCTGGTGCAGGACCGGACCGCGGACCTGGTATTTCAGAACAAGGTTCTCGCCAGGTCCCAGTCCATCCTGGACGCCGTGCCAGTAGCCGTGCTCGGCGTGGACGAAGAGGGATTGGTCGTGCAGTGCAACCGCAAAGGAGGCGAGATCATTGGCGTCTGCGAAGGCATGGCGCTCGGTGCCTTCGCATCAAAGACCCTGCCCCACGCGATCGAAACCGTGATCCAGGCCTCGGAGGAAAGGGGCGCCGCAATGGGCCGTGTTTCCATTGGCGGTGTGCTATTGAGGATCAGGACCGCGCCGGTGCGCCATGACGGCGCCCAAGGGGGCGTCGTGGTTGTTCTTTATCCGGAGGTGGAAAATGAGTGAGTACGTGCTGGTTGTGGATGACGACGAGGTGGTGCTCAAGTCAGTTGAGAGGGTGCTTGCTTTCAACAATTACAGTGTGCTGAAAGCACACAACGGTGAAGAGGCGTTGGCATTACTTGGTGAAGAGGAAATCGCGGTGCTTGTCTCCGATCAGGTGATGCCCGGTATGACGGGGATCGAACTCCTGGCTAGGGTGAAAGAGCGTTCACCTGACACCCTCAAGGTTCTTATGACGGGGCGAGCCGACCTCCGGATCGCCGTCGACGCCATTAACAAGGCCGAGGTCTTTCGCTTTATCGCCAAACCCTGGGAAAATGCAGAGCTCCTTGAGACGGTTTCGGAGGGTTTGAACCGGTATCGCATGATTCAGTCCCTTAACAAGGGAGATGAATCCACAATGCTTTCCCTTGCCCAGACCATCGAACTCAAGGACGGTTACACACGCGGCCACTGCGATCGGGTAGCCCGTTATGCCCTCATGATCGCGGATCGGCTGGATCTTCTGCCTGGGTTCAAAAGGCAGATCAAGCATGGGAGCTGGTTACATGACTGCGGGAAGATTGGCGTTCCGGAGAGCGTCCTGAATCACGCAGGTCCACTTGGCGAAAGCGACATGGCACTGATCCGAAATCATCCCAAGTGGGGGGCGGACGTGGCCAGGCAGGCGCGGCTGCCATCGGCTGTCATCAATATCATCCTCTCTCACCACGAAATGTTTAACGGAATGGGGTATCCGTCCGGTTTGGCAGGAGCGCAGATCCCCTTGGAAGCGAGAATCGTGGCTGTGGCCGATGTCTATGACGCGCTGGTCACGGATCGGCCCTACCGGAAGGGGTTCGGTCGCCAGAAGGCCATGGAAATCATCGTTTCGATGATGGGGCATCAGCTCGATCCTGAAATGGTTGAGGTCTTTTGCTCTGTCATCAAGACCTGGGGTGAGGAAACCCGTGCAATCTGAGTGCAACACCGATCCGAAGGTCCTGTTCGTGGACGACGAGCCAAACGTCTTGCGTGCGCTGAGCAGGCTTTTTTCGGAGATACCCCTGCGGGTGATCACGGCAGGCTCCGGCGAAGCGGCGCTTCAGGCCCTCAGGGTCCATTCCGACATGTCTGTGATAGTCTCCGATCACCGGATGCCTTCGATTACAGGCGTCGAGTTCCTGGAACAGGCCAAGACGCTTTGCCCGGATGCGATCCGCATGCTTCTCACCGGCTACACGGATGTGAATACGGCCATTGAGAGTATCAACCGGGGCGCGGCATTTCGCTATATCTCAAAACCATGGGACGATGAGGAACTGGTTCAGGTGGTGAGAGAAGCGGCCGACAGACACGGTCTGGTGGTTGAAAACCGGCGGTTGACTGAGATCGTCCGGGAACAGAACCAGGAGCTGAAACGGTGGAGCGCGGAACTCCAGTATTACGTCCAGGAGCAGACCCTGGACATCGAGAAAAAGAATGAAACCCTCCAGGGGCTCAACAAACGGCTCCGAAAGAACTTCAAGGACACCATCACAGCATTCTCCAAGCTGATCGAGCTTCGGGACGGTCGCGCCAGGGGTCACTCCAAAGCCGTGGCGGAGCTCGCCCACGCAATTGCGGTCGAGGCGGGGATAGGTTCTGAGGAACGGGAACTCATTGTCATAGGGGCGCTTCTCCATGATATCGGGAAGATCGGGATCTCCGATCTTGTCCTCGTGAAGACATGGGAGCAGATGGAAGATAAAGAAAAACGGGAATACATGAAGCATCCAGTAAGGGGTCAAACGGCCATCGATACCATCGAGGATCTTCGCAACGTAGGGGTCATCATTCGTCACCACCATGAATGGGTTAACGGTCAAGGGTTCCCTGATGGGCTAAAGGGAGATCAGATCCCGCTGGAGTCAAAAATCATCGGCATAGCGGATTTCATCGATAGACACTTGGAGGGTTCCGGAGGGGGAACCAACCCGAAGAACCTCATGACCAAAATCCAGCCATTATTGGGCCAGCGATTCGAACGCAGGCTCGCCCCGTGCCTGCATGGGCCTCTCCAGGCCTTGCATCATAGACTTGCGACCAAGAGGGGGGTCACGGAAACGGAGCTGGCCGTTTCCCTACTCGCAGAAGGCATGATTGTATCGAGGGATGTGCGAAGCGGTACCGGGCTCCTGCTCCTGAGCAAAGGATCGAGTCTACACCACAAGTCCATAGAGCTTCTAAAACGCAATTTTCATATCGACCCATCCAGACAGGGGGTCTTTGTTTGGATGAACGGCCAAGGTCATGATCGAGTTTGATGAATTAGAGCAGCGGATGGTTCTGAAACTGGTCTATTACGGGCCAGCCCTCTCCGGCAAGACCACGAACCTCCTGAGATTACATGACCTGCTCTCAAGGAAGTCGAGGGGCGACCTCATGGTGCTCGATACCAAGGACGATCGGACTATTTTTTTTGACCTGCTCCCCTTTTTCATTGAGGCCCCAAGCGGTCTCAAAATCAAAGTCAAGGTCTTCACCGTACCCGGGCAGGTCAAACATGATGCCACTCGAAAGGCCGTATTGCAGCGTGCGGACGGTGTAGCCTTCATCGCGGATTCGCAGACCGCCGAGGCTTCCAACAATTTCTCGAGCTTCGAGAACCTTGAGAAAAATCTGGCCTTGGTCGGACTCCATATCGATGCCGTCCCGCTGGTGATCCAGTTCAACAAGCGGGATCTGAAAGATGTGATTCAGGAGACAGAGATCAAGCAGGTGTGGGGGCCTACGGGGCTCGTTGTTCTCGGGGCGTCCGCCCTTGAAGGGTGGGGCGTTGTGGAAACCTTCCGAAAGCTTGTGGGGCTCGCTTACGATCGGATCGACCGAAAATATGGGTTGGCAGGGACGCACGGCCTGCAAAAGGAGGTCTTTGTGAGCAGCCTCACTACGAGGGGACGAGATGATTGAAGGCATCGAGTATGTTGTCGGCGCCGAAATGGGACTGAAGGAGATCCTGCCGGAGGCCGATGTGCTTCGGCTCCTGAAGGCCGCTGTGGGTGGTGGCGCTGCCAGGGGCGAGATAACGGACGGCAACGGCCGGGTCCTCTGGGAATGGGGTGAAGCAGTCACAGGGGATAACCGGGTGTCGCGTCCCATATTCCTGGAGGGGGAAAGGGTCGGATTAATGATCCTGACCGATGCGCCCGGCGGCGAAGCCCTTTCGCTTCGAGGCCTGATCGAAACGGTCATAGAGGCGCTGAACGTGGTGTTGGCGAGCAACCTGAAGCGGATGCTCACCACGGAGACCCACACTCAGGTAGTCAACCGGTCCTTTGAGGAATTGCTTGAGAAGCACAAAAGATTGACGGAGTCCGAGGCCCGATACCGGGAACTGGCTGAGAACCTTGAAAAGGTGGTCCAAGAGAGGACCGAGGCACTTCAAAAGACCTATGCCCGTCTTCTTCAACGGGAGAAGATGGCCTCCGTGGGGCAGCTTGCTGCGGGCGTCGCCCACGAGATCAACAACC
Source organism: uncultured delta proteobacterium (assembly GCA_963830155.1). GTDB lineage: Bacteria > Desulfobacterota > DSM-4660 > Desulfatiglandales > Desulfatiglandaceae > CAWHLE01. The sequence continues at coordinate 258,784 of CAWHLE010000013.1, forward strand.
CCATGGGATTCATCACGAGCAATCTCAACACCTTGGCGAAGTACGCGGCCCTTTATCAAGACATGGTGGCCTTCTGTCTGGAGACCGCGGCCGGGACCGCCGGCTCAGGAGAGGCCGAGCGTCTGATGCAAGAGAGGTGGCGCGCACTCAAAATGGCGTTCATCTCACGCGATACGGGAGAGCTGATCTCTCAAAGCCTGGAAGGCGCCGAGCGAATCAAAAAGATCGTTTCTGACCTTAAGGGCTTCTCTCATGTGGATCAGAGCGAAAACGCGATTGCAGACCTCAACGTAGAGATCGATCGCACCCTGAGGGTCCTGGCCCACCTGATCCCGGCTGGAACCCGGATTGAAAGAACGTATGGACCCCTCCCCGGTTTTCACTGCAATCCCGGGCTCGTCTCCCAGGTTTTCCTGAATATCCTCATGAATGCCCTTGAAGCGCGTCGGGCCGGTTTGAAGATCACCATACGCACCGACTACCGCGCCGGGTTCATCCGGGTGGCGATCGAGGACAACGGCCCTGGGATCCCGGAGGGCATTAAGGACCGAATCTTCGATCCCTTTTTTACGACAAAAGATGTGGGCGAGGGTACCGGCATGGGGCTCACCGTCGTCTATGACATCGTGAACGGTATGGGCGGGACGATCCATGTGAGCTCGGAGCCCGATAAGGGTGCGGCCTTTACTTTACAGTTCCCGGTTCGGAGAAACCAGTATGAGTAAATACGCCTCTCTCTTCAACACATCTTCACCGAAGACAGCGATCGCTCCGGCCCAGGAAGTTCGTGGCGGGCGGCTGCAAGGGAGCGAGAAGGCAGTCTACACCCTGCTTTTCGTGGATGACGAGCCGGGCGTCCTTCGCGCACTTCAGCGGATCTTTCTGGAGGAAAACTATCGGATCCTGACTGCCCCCTCGGCAGCCGAAGCGCTCAAGGTCCTGGAAAGCGAGACGGTTCACCTCGTGATCACCGACCACCGCATGCCGGCCATGACAGGCGCCCAACTCCTGAAGGAGCTCAAACAAAGGTGGCCTGCGACCATCCGGATCATGCTCACGGGTTATGCGGATGTCCAGTCCATCATGGGGGCCGTTAACGAGGGCGCGGTGTACAAGTTCATCACCAAGCCCTGGAACGATGAGGATCTTCGCCTCACCGTGAGCCTTGCGCTTCAGCAATACGAGTTGATCAAGGAAAATCGCAAGCTCAAGGAGATCACTCAAACGCAGCAGGTCAAGATCAGGAACTATGCAGCGCTCGTCACTGGCAACCGCAGGGCCATGGGAAACATCCTGATCAAGGCGGGCCTCATCAGGGCGGAGGATCTGGCCCGAGCCCAAAAGGCGCAGCAAGACAAGGAGTATCTCACTGAAACGCTCGCGAGGCTCGGCCTGGCAACCGAGGCGAAGATCGTCAGGGTTTTGGGCGAGCACCTGAAGGTCCAAGCCATCGACCTCAGGGAGATGAACCTGGCCCCGGGCATCGTAAAGTTTCTGCCGCAGAGCTTCTGCGAGAAGAACCGCTTGATTCCTGTTGCCCTGGACAAGCGACACATTACGGTCGCCATGGCGGATCCCTCGGATATGCCCATGTGCGACAACCTGGAGTTCATGACCGGACTTAAGGTGAAGCCGCTCGTAGCTGGGAGCGGGGAAATCCTCCGACAATTGAAGGCCGCTTATGGTGAATCCCGTGAGGACAAGTTCGCGGGTGCCGACGAGGTCTCCGAGATCGAGCCTCTGGAAGAGATCGATATCATCATTGAGGAGGAAGAGGCCGATCTCAACATCCAAGAACTTATCGGGAGCTCCGAAGTGCCTCCCATCATCCGGATCGTCAACGCGGTGATCTCCGAGGCCATTCGTTACCGGGCGAGCGACATCCATATTGAGCCAAAAACCAAATATAGCGTGGTCCGCTACCGGATAGATGGGATCCTCCACAGCAAAATCAAAATTCCACCGGAGCTTCACAACTCCACCGTTTCAAGGATCAAGATCCTCGCCAGAATGGACATCTCCGAACGAAGACGACCTCAGGACGGGCGCATTACCGTGAAATCCGGCACTCGAATCGTGGACATCCGGGTCTCCAGCATGCCCACCCTCAATAACGAAAAGATGGTCATGCGGATACTCGACAAGACCGCCTCCATTCAGCCCCTGGACCAGCTGGGGGTGGCCCCAAGGGACCTCCAGTCGCTCAAAGCGCTCATCAAAAAGCCCCAGGGTGTCATGATCTGCACCGGGCCTACCGGGAGCGGCAAGACGACCATGCTCTACTCGATCCTGAACGAAATGCTCCAATCCACCAAAAATTTCGAGACCATAGAAGATCCGGTGGAATACTTCGTGGAAGAGGCCAACCAGGTTCACGTCCACGAAAAGATCGGTCTCTCCTTCGAGGCGGTGCTGCGGGCGACCCTGCGCCAGGACCCCGATGTGATTCTTGTGGGCGAAATCCGGGACGTCCCCACCGCGGATGTGGTCTTCAAGGCGGCTCTCACGGGTCACATGGTCTTGACCAGCCTCCATACCAACAGCTCCATCGCCTCCATCACACGTCTGATGGACATGGGGATCAAACCCTACATTATCGCGTCCGCCCTTGAAGGCGTCATTGCCCAGAGGCTCGTAAGAAGAATCTGCAAGTACTGCAAGCGAGAGGTCGTCCCTGACCCTGAGCTCCTGAGCCTTTTGCGGGTTTCAACGGAAACCATTGGGGATCGCGTCTGGATGGGGAGCGGCTGTGAGCGGTGCAGGGAAACCGGATACCTCGAGCGGATCGGGATCTACGAGATCTTCGTCATGAACGAGGACTTCCGGCAATTCATCACCAGCGGCTACAAGGAGATGGACCTGTTCAACATGGCCCGATCAAGGGGCATGAGGACGCTCATGGAGGACGGGATGAAGAAGGTCAAGGCCGGGTTGACCACGCTTGACGAAATCCTCAGGGTGATCGGCCCCCAGACCGCTCAAGAGCGGCAGTGTCCGCGATGCAAAAAATCGATCGATGAAAACCACTTCTTCTGCCCTTTCTGCGGCGAAATAAAGCAGAACGCATGTCTGCGATGTCAGGTGCCGCTTAAGCCTGAGTGGCGAGTGTGCCCGATCTGCGGCGAGAAGAGGCAGAACGGGCAGCTGGATGGGGATGAGAGAGGAACCGCAATGAACGGGATGAGCAGGGGCATCATGCCCAAGGCACAACTGCAAAACCAGACGATGGAGGTGATTGGGTGCAATCAAGAACCATTGAGCACCTAGTCGGCAAACTCAAGCAATTGCCGGTGCTCAACCATGTTTTCCATGATCTGAACAGGGCCATGCAAGACGATTCCCTGACAGTGGACCGCGTCGCCTCCATCGTTGAAAGGGATCCCGCGCTCACCACCAACGTCCTGAAGCTTGCCAACTCGAGCTTTTATGGGCTCTCCTACCAGGTCAGCTCCACAAAAAGGGCAATCATGGTCCTGGGCCTGAGCACCATCCGAAATCTTGCCCTCGCCGCATCTCTTATCGATTCCTTCAAGAGGGGTCCCGTGAGCGTGCTCTCCTTGAAAGGGCTTTGGCAGCACATGTTCGGCGCGGCCCTTTGCTCGAGGCTTCTTATCGGAGCCCGCGCACCCTGGCTGCAGGAAGAGGCCTTCCTATGCGGACTCATCCATGACATCGGGAAACTGATTCTCTGCATGAATTTCCCGGTGGAGACACGCGAAGTGATCAAGGCCGTTCAGGGAAAGGTGGAAGCGCGGGTCTGGCAGCGGGAGTTGAAGGTCTTCGGGTTCACCCATGCGGAGGTTGGTGCTTACATGGCTGAAAAATGGCGGCTCCCTAAGCGATTTAGTAGGGCGATTTCCAGTCACCACCACTACGATCGTACCGAACATGACGAGGCGGCCACACTGGACCGTCTCTTGCCACAGACGGCATCTTCTTCCGAGTGCCGCGAGAAAGATGCCGTGGTGCTCGCGGCAAGTGTCTGTGCCGGAAATCAGGTCGCAAAGGCCGCAGCACTCGGCGCCAGTTGGGATGCGAAAGTGAGCTGTCTTCAAGATGAGGTCTGGAACAACCTTGGGGTCGATGAAGATCACCTGAAAACGCTCTCCGATGTTGCGCGGGTCCAATTCAATGACGCCCAGGAGGCCTGGGGGGAAGTGTAGCCCTCGGCAGGGCCTTGGATGAGGTGAGTACCATGCTTGAAAAGGGAAGCATCTGCAGGGCAAGTCTTGCGAGCAAGGTCGCGGTCGTTTCTCTGCTTATCCTCCTGATCGGAGGAGCTTGGATATACGAAGAATACCATCAATTCAAGAACGACTGCAGAGAGATTGAAACGAGCGCAACGGACCATCGAAAGGCGGAGTCAAGAGAGCAGGTCGAGCAAAGCATCGGTTTTATCCATTTCATGAGAGCACAGACTGACGAAAGGGCCAAAACCCTGATCCGGGAGAGGGTGTATGACGCTCACCGGATTGCCATGGCCCTCCATGAGCGTTACGCCGCCCGGCTGGGGGAAGAAGAGATCAGGGACCTTGTGAAGGAAGCCCTCAGACCCATCCGGTTCAGTGACGGGCGCGGCTATTACTTTGCCACTTCCCTGGATGGGGTGGAGCAGCTCTTCGCCGACAGGCCCCAGCTGGAAGGGACGAACCTGATCGGGATGAAGGACACCCGGGGAAAAAAGGTTATTCGGGACATGATCGAGCTGGTGAGGAATCAGGGAGAAGGATTCTACGCCTATCACTGGACAAAGCCCATGGAAGAGGGGAAGGATTTTCCCAAGGTTGCTTTCGTCAAGCACTTTGAGCCCTTTGACTGGTTCATCGGGACGGGCGTCTACCTGGACGATGTGGAAAAGGTGATCCAAACGGAGGTCCTGCATAGGCTTGCCACCATCCGGTTCGGGAATAACGGCTATGTCTTCTGTCTCAGCAGTGAGGGCGTCAGCCTCGTGAGCTCGGACCCGGCCCTGGTCGGGCGAAACCTATTGAAAGACATGTATCCTGGAACGACAGAGGCCACCAAAAGGATCCTCGCGGCGGTCCGGAATGGGGATGGCGAATTTGTGAGATATGCCTGGCCCAAGGCGGGAACCACAGACAGTATCCCCAAGCTCTCCTATGTCCGCACGTTTCCTGACTGGGGCTGGGTGATTGGCGCAGGGGTGTATCTTGAGGACATTGAAAGGGCCGTCCAGGAACGAACTTCCCTGCATAAGGAGAAGATGGAGAAGATGTTTTTCCTCATCGGGGCGGTGTGCAGCCTGGGAATGCTCTTGTCCGCTATTATCGCGAAACGGTTTTCGAAGCGGGTGGATCAAGAGTTCTCGGTGTTTCGTCGTTTCTTCTCATCCGTGGGACTCGACAACAAGAGAATCGACCTTGGCGGGTTCAGATTCCTTGAGAGCAGGGAGATGGCTAGCCTTGCAAACGATATGATAGAGCGGCGGGAAGCGGCGGAAAATGCCTTGAAGACGAATATAGAGTTCCTGAACACCCTCTTGGAAACAATCCCGAGTCCGGTCTTTTACAAAGATGCGGCCGGACGTTTGAAGGGATGTAACCGCACCTACGCGAACCAGATCATTGAATTCCCCGTTGAGGAAATCCTCGGACGGACCATGCTCGATCTCGTTCCAAAGATTCCCTTGGAGCAAGCCCGTTTCCACCATGAGCAAGACCGTAATCTCTTGCTCAAAGGCACGACCTGCTCCTATGAGGCAGAGGTCCGTTGCGCAGATGGGATCATGCGCAATTTCATTTACACTAAGGCCGTTTCCCGGGACAGCAGTGGCGCCCCAACTGGAATCGTCGGGGCGATGATGGACGTGACCGAACTGAGGCAGGCCAACGACCGGGCTGAGCGGGAGGCGGCAAGATTTCGCACCATGATAAGGGGAATGGAAGAGGGCGTCGTCTTCGCAGATGAAAGAGACATTGTGGTCGAGGCAAATGACTTCTTCTGCCGATTCGTTGGCAGGAAAAGGGATGAGGTCACAGAAAGGCCGCTCTACGAGCTTCACCCGCCCACTATCGGAGAGCGGATTCGCGGCATGATTGCAGACTTCAGGCGTATGCCTGGTCACGCGATGGTCGTCGTGCAGCGGCGTTTTGGAGAGGCGGAGGTCATCATCCGACTCCAGCCCATTTACCGAGGAAACCGATATGAAGGCGTGCTCTTTAACGTGATCGACGTGACGGAGTTGGTTGAGGCCCGTCGAAGGGCAGAGGAGGCAAGCGAGGCCAAGAGTCGGTTCCTGGCCAACATGAGCCACGAAATCCGCACCCCCATGAACGGAGTCATAGGAATGACGGATATTCTGCAAAACACCACGCTCACCCGCGAACAGAAACGGTACACCGCCACCATCCGCAGTTGCGCGGAGAACCTCCTCACGATCATCAACGATATCCTGGACTTCAGTAAGATGGAGGCGGAGATGCTGAACCTCGATGTGGTCGATTTCGACCTCCGACCCACCCTCGAAAGCATGAACGATCTCCTCTCTGTGAAGGCCCGCGAAAAGGGCCTCACCTACCGTTTCAGCGTCGACCCCGAAGTTCCCCCTCTGCTAAAGGGAGATCCCGTGCGTCTGAGGCAGATTTTGACCAACCTCATTGGCAACGCGATCAAGTTCACCCACAAGGGGGAGGTGTGCGTTCGGGTCAATCGGGAGACTAAAAAGGAGGATCAGGTGTGGATCCGATTCGAGGTCTTGGATACGGGTATCGGGATTCCCGTCCACCGTCAGGAGGCCATCTTTGATCCCTTCGCCCAGGCGGATGTATCCAGTACCCGGAACTATGGAGGCACCGGCCTCGGATTGAGCATATCCAAGAGGCTCTGTGAGATGATGGGCGGACACCTGGCAGTGGAAAGTCAGGCTGGAAAGGGCTCCGTTTTTACATTCACGTTGCCCTTTGAACGCGTGGAGGAACGCAAATCTGCTCTCCCCACCCAGCCCGTAGCGTCAGACGGGGTCCAAGCGCAGCCCGCGTCTCACATCCCTCCGGACAGGGATTACCGCATCTTGACGGTGGATGACAACCCTGTCAACCAAGAGGTAGCCGTTACGATTCTCAAAAGGCTTGGATATTCCTCAGATACAGCCCAAAACGGGCTTGAAGCCATCCGAAAATTCCGCTCAGGGTCCTTTGATCTCGTTCTGATGGATGTGCAGATGCCTGAAATGGACGGCATCGCCGCGACCATAGAAATTCGCCGGATCGAACAAGAGGGGGGGCTCAATGGAAACACGGATCGCATGCCTATTATTGCCCTCACAGCGCATGCCATGAAAGGTGATCGCGATCGATGCATGGAGGCGGGAATGGACGACTATATCCCCAAGCCCATCAGCCCCGATGACCTGAAGCGGGTGATTCAAGACCATCTGACGGTGCGAAAGAGTCAAAAACCAATTGGCGTTCTACAGGCGCCGCCGAAAGCGGTTCAACGCTTCCAGCGAAACGCCCTTCTTGAGAGGCTCATGGGTGATGAAGACGCATGCAGGCGGATCCTCTTTCGGTTTCTGGATGAGATTCAGGGACGCATGATCCAGATAAAGGAGTGCCTGGATGCCGGCGACAGCGATGGGCTGATGCGACAGGCCCATACCCTCAAGGGGGCATCGCTCAACGTGGGCGCCGAGGCGGCTGCAGAGGCCGCCTCACGCCTTGAGGTCGCTGCCAGGGAAGGACGAATCTCTGAAATCCCTCCCCTGCTGGATGAGTTGGCGCATAAGATGGCGCAGGTGCGCGACGTCGTTTCCCACATGGGCGAGACGGTGTTGGGCATGACTGGCTCAGGGCACAACCACAACGCGATTCTTGCGTTGTGATGGCGGCCCGAGCCGTTTCTTGACATGAAGAGGTGAAGGCATGAAGGTTCTGATCGCCGAGGATGACCCCATATCCCTGGAAATCCTTGAAACCCTGTTGGAGAAATGGGGTTACGAAGTGATTTCAGCTTCCAATGGCCGGGATGCCCTGGAAACCCTCGAGGCCCCCGACGCACCCAGGCTGGCAATCCTTGATTGGATGATGCCTGAAGTGGACGGGATCGAGGTGTGTCGCAGGCTCAGGGAAAGGGAAGGGGACGTGCCGGTCCACATTATTCTTCTAACCGCATTGGATCGCAAGGAAAACATCGTGACAGGGCTCGATGCGGGGGCCAATGATTACCTGACCAAGCCCTTCGACGGAAACGAATTAAAGGCTCGAATCCAGGTGGGAGAAAGAGTCCTGGGTCTCCAAAGCGAGCTTGCGGAGAAGGTGGTCCAACTCCAGGAGGCGCTGGCCCACATCAAGACCCTCCAAGGCGTCCTTCCCATCTGTATGCATTGCCACCGGATACGGAACGATGAGGAAAGCTGGGATCGTATCGAGCGGTACATCGAAATGCACTCGGAAGCGCATTTCAGCCATGGCATCTGCCCGGAGTGCCTGGAGAAGTTCTATCCTGAGGATGGGGGCGACAAGTGACATCAAGTGTCAGGTGTCAGGTATACGAAAACCAGGAACACTTAAACCAGACACCACGTATCCGACTCTCAGCGTGAGATGTCATTCTTGCCTGAAACCTGAACCCTTTTCCACCCAATATCGCCCTAGATCTCTATGCAGGCCTGTCCAAGGCCGACCACCTGGATATGGTCTCTCTCCCCTCCTCATTCTTCTTTTTTGCTTGCGTATTCCGTTTCCTTCATGGTTTCAACCCGACCTTGGCCATTTCTGCATCCACCGTACTTAAATTGGATATTACTTTTTTAATTAAGGTACATGAAGGATATTTATCAATTAATTGTTTAAGTATGTCGTGGGATGATCGTAAATAGGTTTCTTTCTTGATGGGGTCATCGGTCTGTTTCGCCGAGTAAAAGGCCTTCGCAGCCCGGTTCCGCTCCCGATTGACGATCCCCGACACGGCTTCATCCAGTAAGCCCCTGGCCGTCTCATCGACGGATTCCTCCACGCCAAGGGAGTCGATGGTTGCAACGGCCTCCTCGAATCTTTCCGCTTCCACCAACTGCTTGGCACGGGAAAGGGTTTGTTCTTTCATTGAAATCGCCCCGATTTGCTCTCGGAGGTGTTGCTCTTCCGCCTTTTCTAGCTGCTCAAGGGCCTGTTCGTATGTGTCCGGCTCGGTCCCACTTTGGATCGACTCCCGGTTCTCCTTAAGCATGGACCTGGCCTCCTCGAACCGACCTTCTTTCGTCAGTTCTTCCACCGTTTCCAAGGTTTCTGACGGATTCGGCGGTCCTTTTCTTTGACCATCGCCCGATACTTCAGAAGGCATGGAGGGTGAACTGGGTTGGAGAGCCGCCATCCGCCCCTCCAGCTCCTTGCGTTCCAGAGCAGTTGCCGCCACGGATTGCTCAACCGAATTCAACAAGGCGGCCGTCTCCGATTTCTGACCCAAGGCAAGGTGCCATTCCGCCGACTTGAGCCTCAATTCGATCGGGTCGGGAAGGCCGGCGCGGCCGGCCAAGGCCTTCTCGGCCGCCTGAACCGCATCCGCGTATCGATATTCCGCACCGAGGGAGAGGGCAAGCACCGTTTGAAGCGCAGAGCCCAACGCGTCGGCGCCTGACCGCTTCGTGAGCTCGGTGCATCGTTGAATGACGCCTTGGTAATCCTTGTTGGCATAAGCGGCAAGGATCGCCTCTCTTTCCTTCTGATCGCCTGCCTGAACGTTCAGAGGTTCAATGACATTCCCCGAAAGGCTGAAATAGCGTTCGTCAAGGAGGCTGAGGCCTTGGAGAAGGTCATGGTTGACCCCTTCGCATGGCGCCCGCAAGCCCTCCTCCAAACACGATTTCGCCGATTGATAGGCGTTAATGATGACCACGGCCAAAGGCTCATCTTCAAGTCTGATACGTTTCTCCTTCAAAAGCGTTTCCAGACGTGCGATCTTGCGATCGATGGCATCGGCTAGAATCGACGTCGGCTGAAAGCTGCCCTCACGTCCGGGCGTGATGGCAATGCGTTCCTTTGGCGCTGAAGCACACCCGCTTAAAAAGGTGAGCAAAACGAACCAACAGATCATGGAAGGCTTGGTCATTTCATTTCTCTCTCTATGGGATCGAGACTTCGTTTAAGGATCGGATAACCCGTTTCATCCCGCTCAAGCAAGGCACCCGTGAGGACCGTATGGGTGTCTGCGGCGTGCTGGCGGGCTTGGAGCACCAGTCCCGTTTGTGATGAGACGGGAATACGGGATATCTGGGGGAGTTGTTCTGCGACTGGCCACTCGTCGAAGACCAGGTCCGCGGGCTGAAGCGCCCCCCGGTAATCCGGTTGGTTGACGACGGCCGTTGCTGTGTCGATCCATACGGGCAGTCCACCCGATGCGCCGTAAATGGCGAAGCGGTCTGACTTCATGGGTCGGTTGTCATCATATCCCACATAGCACCCGATTGTGTAACCGGCCCCCATGGTGAGAAGGCCCGATCGGGGGTCCGGGCCGGGGATATGCCCCACGAAGCTCGAATTGGTAAACCGATTGGCGGTACCGGTCTTGCCGTAGACAGGAACGGGTACGGAAAGGTGCTCTTCGCCTGTCTCAAACCTTATCTTTACCGCACCTTTTGCCTGCGAGCCGGTGCCTTGCTCCACCGCCATCCTCAGAATCTCAGACACCATGGCTGAAACCTCTGATGAAACGACCTTCCTTGGGTTGGGCTCATACGCCCATAGCGTATCTCCCTGTCTGTCAACGATTCGCATGATCATCGGGATCATTTGAGAATCCTCATCAGACCCAGCACCCAGCGGAAAGCGATTGCCCGTGAGCAGGGTTTGGTAAGCGAGGGTCGCTTCCGCGATCGTGACGGCGTTTGAACCGAGAGGAAAGGAAAGAACCGGTGCGAGCTTTGTGTCTACCCCTAGCCGTTTCGCCAATTGAGCCACGTAGGATAGGTTGACCAAGACCCTGAAGTCTCTGATCCTGCGCAGGACTTCCAAATCATAGGGCTGAGACTGCTGGAACTGCACGAACAGCCGATTCTGGCTTTGCTCCAGCAAATCGATGACCTCGCCCGGGAGTATGTCGTCTATCCAGACCTCCTTCGCTTCAATGCCTTGAAAAGCCTTCAGGATATGTTCAGGGGCGAGCGGGGTGGCCGTCTTCATGAGAAGGGGAGAGGGCGCTTCGGAATAAATCAGGCGCGTATCGCCCGCAACGCCTGTCTCCACATAGAACCCCTTCAGGATTTGGGCCAGCCTATCCATGACCGCGGGGGAAGATTCGATCATGGCTTCCCCCAGAAGTCCTGAAAGTTCTTTAACCTTTGCCTTCATCCGGCTGTTAAGATCTTGAAGACGCTTGAAGTCAAAACGGAGGATTTGTGCCTTTTCATCCTCGTCCGCTTCCATCGATTCGGAGTCGAGACTGAAATGAAGCCGTTGGACTGATGGGAGCAGGTCCTGAAATCCGCCAAAGATCAGATCCGAGACGATGGCCTCCTTTGACGCTTGAAAGGCGGCCGCCATCAAGGCGCGGTTGTCAACCACCACTCCGTGATCATCCCTGATCCGGCGCTGGTATTCCTCGTTGGATTCCGTGTCCTTGCGAGCGAGACCCACCGAATCGGCCACGAGGCGGAATTCGGAGAGGTTGAGGCGATCGGTGAGGTGATAGAGCAGCCAGACAGAGGCGAGATTTTCCGATTTGACCCCGGCCCAGGCCATGGAGACGGTCTGACTGACAGGATCATGATCTGGCCGTGGAATGTAGGCGGTGTTTTGGAACTGAAACACATCCTTCACGTTCATGAGGGGGTCGAGGGTGTTCCATTTCAGTTGAAGGGCCGCCGCGTAAACAATGGGCTTGAATACGGACCCGAGCTGACGTTTGGCGTCGAGGGCCCGGTTGAGGAACCGGTTCGAGAAACCCCCGGCCATGGCTTTCAACTTCCCGTCGTGGAGAACGATGACGGCCCCTTCAAGCGCCGGGTCCCGCGTAAGCAAAAGGGTTCGGGCGTCAGCGCCATGGCCGTTTTCTGCAAACCGAACGGATACCACGTCGCCCGCGTGGAAGTTGTCCATGAAAGCCCCAACCGCACCCGGTCGTTTGCCGGATGCGCCTTTCCACTTTCCCCAGGCATCCGCCATGGGTGCAAACCCCTCCCTCTCAATAATGCCCCCGCCATCCTCCCATGAAACCACCAGACATTCTCTTCTCTTATCCACATGGGTGACGCGCGCCAGGAAGGGGAGTCCCTCCGCCGACCGCCTGAACCCTTCTTCCTTCGCCGTCCCTTCTTCCTGGGGTGGAAGCACGAGTCCCGTAAGTCTCGTTTCGAGAAGCGGCAGGTGTTTCCTGAGGCTATCCAAGGCGGCCTCCTGTACCTCCCGATTGATTGAAGTGTAAATCTTTATGCCGGAGGTCGCGATGTTTTCAATCCCCTGCGCATTGAGGATTTGTTTGAAAAAATTTGAATCGAGCTGCTCCCGCACGTAATCGAGAACCACATTCAGATCGAAAGCGACCTTCCCCTCATGGAAGGGGATCTGTCCAGACACGCCTTCTTTATACTGAGCAGGCGTGATGAAGTTCATACGGCGCATCCGTGAGAGCACGTCCTTCTTTCGATTCTCCGCCAGCCGCAGGGCAGCATCCCTGTCGGCCTGGGTCTTCTGGATGAATGGGTTGTAACGGTTGGGCGCGTTGAGGGACCCTGCGATGAAAGCGGATTCCACCAAGTCCAGGTCTTTTACGTCTTTGTCGAAATAATACCTGGCGGCGATCCCGAGCCCTTTTCCGAGGCCTGTGACAAAAAACTGGTTGACGTACATCTCCAGGATCTCTTCTTTGGAATAGGTGCTCTCGAGCAAACGGGCCTGTATCAGTTCCTTGAACTTGGCAAGGTAGGAGCGCTTCTCACGCTTGAAAATGTTCTTCGCGGTCTGCTGGGTGATGGTGCTCCCTCCTTGAACGACCTTTCCCGACCGCAGGTTGGCATACACGGCCCTCAACAGCGATGGGAGGTAGAAGCCGCCGTGATCAAAGAAATGGCGGTCTTCGGTGGCGAGCAGCGCCTTGATGAAGATCCTCGGGATGTCCTGGTAGCGAACGTACTTCCGGTGAGTTTTATCGAAAAAAACACCAATGGGGGTCTTCCCGTCGTCATAGTACACGGGGCTTTCTGAAAAGATGATGGGATCGATGGCCCCCTTTTGAATGCGTTCGGCACACTCCTGGCGGACCTCCACATAAAGGTACACGGCCAAGCCGGTAGGCAAGGCAGCCAGTATCATAATAAATATTAGTAATTTTAATAGTTTTTTCACAATAGTTAATTTTATATTTTAACTTATTCCGCCCTTTGAGGAGACGCCTTACGCGGGCGGCGAAAGCAACTCACCGGAAAGCAGCTTTTCTCTCACAACCGCCTTAATGTCTATGTGTTGCCGTTTGAGACCTTCTCTTCCGTATTTCATGTTCGCCTCAATGACGTGCCACTGTCCACGGCTGTGGATGAGATCCAGTCCCACGTCATCCATCTTGCATCTCCTGGCCACAGCGCATGCAAGCTCGACCCCTTCTCGAGGAATATCCTCAAAGCGGATGGTCCCACCCCGGGAGAGGTTGGCCCGGAAGTCGCCGGCCGGCGTCTCTCGCCAGTAGGCCAGGATGGGCCTGTAGTTGACGAGCACAACCCTCAGGTCCCTTTCGTGGGGCAGAAACTCCTGGATGTAGGCGATGGGATTTTCCCGAAGGTATTCATCAAGTTCTTCACAGCGGGTAATTTTGAAAACGCCTCTCCCCCGTGCCGACGCACGCGGCCGTTTTCCAATCAGGGGGAAATAGAAATCTTTGAGGATCTCTTGGTGATGCAGGTGGAAGTAGAATCGGGTGCGGGGATGAGGGATACGCAACATGCAAAAAAGGGTTGTCTGTTTGATCTTTTCGTCGGCATAGAGGTGGGTCTCGAGACTGGGGAAGATGCGCTTTCCCATGGTGGAGAGAAATTGGGCGTAGTTTTGGGAGGGATAGAGAACCACTTCCGCACCTAGGATCTGCTCCTGCTCGATGGAAGTATAGTCCAGAAAATTTGGTCTCACGCCCAGGGTGAGGACCTCAGGAACCCCTCTCAGACGGCTGCCCAGGGCGATGAAGCGAAACCGACTATCCATATTGCTTGTACTTAACCCGGCCAAGCCGGAACCAAACAGGTTTCAGGTTTCAGGTGTCAGGATCTGGGGTTTGCTGAAACCTGAACACCGAAACCTGACACCAAAAATCGTGTCCATTTTGCGCGCAATTTCACCGCTCAGGTACTAAATTGAGCGATTCACTAGGGTTAGAGCCAACCACAAAGGGCAAGAATCGCTCAATCCGGCTTGCACTAATCCTTCCCGTGGACCCATGACCGTACCAACCGGGCCTTGTCATCGGCCCGGCCCAGCAGCTCGACCCAATCGATGGTGAGCAGATTTCTTTGAGTCATGACCAACTGGCCGTTGATGATGGTGTGGCTCACATCGCTTCCTCTTGCCGCATAAACGATTTGTGAAAAGGGGCTGTAAAGGGGCGTCAGATGAGGCTGGTCCAAATCGATTACGATGATGTCCGCCTTTTTTCCTGCTTCTAAGCTCCCCACCTCTTCTTCCATGCCCAAGGCGCTTGCCCCCTCGATGGTCGCCATCCTCAGGGCGGTCACGGCGTCCATGACAGTCGCATCCATCGTACGGATCTTGTGAAGTTTTGCAAGCGTGTCCATCTCGGCGAAAAGGTCCAAATTGTTGTTTGAGGCACATCCGTCCGTCCCAAGCCCGACTGTGATCCCGCAGGCGAGCATCTCGACCACCGGGGCGATTCCCGATGCCAGCTTCATATTGCTCTCGGGGTTGTGAATGACCTTGACCCCGTTTCTAGCCAATGTTTTGAGATCGGATGAGTCCAGGTGGACACAGTGGTCCGCGATGAGGTGGGGCCCAAGAAGCCCCAGGGCAGACAGGTGGTCAACGGGACCTTTCCCATATCGTGCCCTGATCTGGCGCACTTCATCGGCGGTCTCCGCCAAGTGAAGTATAAGCGGGATATCGTGACGAAGAGCCAGGTCACTTGCCTGTTTCAGCAGTTGCGGGCTGCAGGTGAACAGTGAATGCGGCTCGACTGCGATGTTGACAAGGGGGTGCTGCTTCCATCTTTCGATAAGCGATTCGGTGTATTCGAAACCTTTCTCGATTGTGCCGTAATTGGGAGAGGGGAAGTCATACAAGACCTCACCGACCAGGCAGCGCATGCCGGCCTGGCTGGCCGCCACCGCCGTCTCGTTTTCGAAGAGGTACATGTCGCAAAAGGTGGTCGTGCCCGAAAGGATCATCTCTGCACAGGCAAGGAGCGCCCCCACGTAGACAAAATCCGCATCCATCTTCTCTTCAACCCTGAAGATGTAATCGTTTAGCCACTGCATGAGCGGGAGATCATCGGCGAGACCCCTGAAAAGGGTCATGGCAGCATGGGTGTGGCCGTTCACGAGCCCTGGAAGAATGAGTCCTCCCCGCGCATCGATGGTCTTCAGAGAATGCCTTTCCACCAGCCTTTTGCCCACATGGGTGATTCTGTCCCCGTGGACACAGACACATCCATCCTCGATGACGGTATTGTGCCGGTCCATGGTCAGGACGGTCCCGTTTCGGATCAGCAGGTCAAAAGCGGCTTCCACTGTAGAGACTCCGGATTCTTGAAATCATGCAAAAGAAAATCATGTGCTTCCTTCACGGATTCACAGCACACCAGATGGTCACTGGATAAAGTTCTGATTGCCGTCTGAATGTGTGGGTAGTTCATGCAGGATATTTTCCCACAAAAGCGCGAGGGAGGAACCACATGAACTTGCCGTGGCGATAACGTCCTCAATGGCGGTCTTTTTCATGCAATCGGGCAGATTGACGTTGGTAATGGCCGTAATGCACGCCGTCTTCATGCCGCAGTGGGCGGCTGCGATGGCCTCCGTGACGGTCGACATGCCCACGGCATGGGCACCGATCATTCTGAGGAAACGCGTCTCGGAAGGGGTTTCGAGGCTCGGTCCCGTGATCCCTGCGTAGACCCCCTCTCTCAGCAAAATCCCGATCTTCAGCGCCTGGGTCCTAGCCAGCGCCACCAATCCGGGATCGTAAACCTCGGTCATGTCTGGAAACCTGGAGCCGAAGGACTCCAGGTTGGGGCCCATGAGCGGGTTGGTTCCGGTCAAGTTGATATGGTCGGTCACTAACATGAGGTCTCCGCGCTGGAAGCGTGGATCCAGGCCTCCTGCCGCGCTGGACATGAAGAGGAACCGGGCCCCCAGCTTGGCGAAGACTCTGATGGGGAAGGCGATCTCCTTTGGGGCGTAACCTTCATACAGGTGGAACCGTCCTTCAAGGGCGATCAACCCCTTTTGTCCCCAGCGCCCCGCGAGAAGGGTCCCACGATGACCCTGGACGGTTGAGACAGGAAAGTTGGGGATCTCATGGAAAGGAATCCGCCATTGGACGTCAACCTTTTTCGTCACAGCGTCGAGGCCCGTTCCCGTAATCATGGCCACCGTCGGCACCTCTCCCAGGCGCGACTTGAGAAAGGCCGCGGTTTCCTCAATCCGATCCAACATGTCTTTCCTCCCGCTCTTCACGAGCGTTTTATGTCAATTCTTCTAGAAAGGCAAGGGGAAGGGTGAAACGAATGCCGGCTTCTCGAAAAGTGTAGTCTTTGGCTCCCTAATCTGGTAACCGAATACACAGTTCAAGGCCCAGGATCTGCGTCGGCCAGCACCGTCAACTGGATATAACCATATGACATAACGGCAAATAGTCCGTTCTCACGGCTGTGGGATCCAACCCGGGCGCAGGTGGCACGAGATGTGCGTAATGAGATGAGAGTCCCGGCGCACGCACTGGAAACAAGAAACAGCGGTGCGGGGCCAAAGGGGGGCATCCAAACCCTCTCGCGCAGGTGGTCCGGAACGCCTGCGCTTCCATGCGGCTGGGGCGGAAGTTGACAAAAAGGCGACCAGCGTTTAACCTTCAAAACCTGGAGGAGGACATGGAAAGGAAGAATGGAAAGGAAGGGGCGGTTCTAAGCCGATTGAACCGAGCCGCCATTTGGACCTTTTGCCTCGCCCTCGCCACGGCCGCTGTGTGGCAGAATCGCACTTTGTGTGAAACGCGTCCCAAGGGCCGGCAGCATGTGACAAAAACCGGTTTCCAATTAACTGCCCACGACCCCGGAGAGAACCAGCTGCCGTCTTTTTCTGAAGCGCGGACTGAATTGGCAGCCGGGGAGGATCAAAATCCCAAAGAAGCCGTTGAGGATGTCGCCCTCTCGATACCTTGCGTAACACCTGCCGTAGACGATCTCCCGGTCGACGCGCCTCAACCCGTAGTCAGGCCCTCATATCTGACACGGGGAGAACGATTTCACCCGCTTATCGTGCGCGTCTCCAAGGCGCACAATGTGGATCCTGCCTTGGTGAAGGCCATCATCATGGCCGAGTCCGGGTACAACCCACAGGCCGTCTCAAAGGTGGGAGCGCGGGGTCTCATGCAACTCATGCCCGGAACAGCTGATTCCCTGGGGGTGCAGGATATCTTCGACCCGGAGGAAAACGTCAGCGGGGGGGTGAAATACCTGAAACAGCTCCTCAACGAGTTTGGCGGGGAGATCAAGCTGGCCCTTGCGGCTTACAATGCGGGTTCCAGGAAGGTCAAAACATACAACGGCGTCCCTCCCATCGGAGCGACCCAAGTTTACATCAAGAAGGTGATCGACTATTACCAGCATTACAGGAAACGGTTGACAGGGCCAAGGGAGAACGCGTAACCATCCAGTGGGCTGTTTTTGCCCGGCAGGCCCTGACGAGGCCTCGCCGGGGGGATTTCGCCTTTTTTGGCCTTGACCTGTTCGCGCCCCGTCTATTAGATTCTCTGCGAATCTTCACCGAAAATCCTCGCCCTGAGCCATCCTTGGCGCTCGGGGCCTGTTTTTTTTAATCAGGGCTCAAAAGGGCTGTACGAGAGGGAATGTGAGATATGATCCCTCTCGCACATCACACATTGAATTGCTGTATGAAAATTGACCTCCACATCCACTCAAAGACCTGCTCCGATGGGAGAATGACCGTTGATGAGATCATGAGAGAAGCGAGCCGAATCGGACTTGGTCTCGTGGCCATCACCGATCACGACTCCGTGGACTGCCAAGAGTCGGCCTTGGCCCTGGCCGAGGAATGGTCCATCCACTACTTGACCGGATTGGAACTCAACATTGTCTTCTCTCACGAAGGCTACCGGGACGGCAAACCCGTATCCCTTGATCTTCTGGCCTACGGCTACGATTTTAGAAACGCGCCCCTGATCGAAAAGACGCGCCAACTTGCGGCCTATCGAAAGCAAAGGGCCCAGCAGATCCTGGAGCGGATCAACGCTGAGCTTGAAAGAGAGAGGCGGACGCGATTCACCCAAGAAGACATCAAGGCCATTGAAGACAAGGCAGACGGCGCTCTGGGGCGGCCGCACATCGCGGCCTACATGATCGAGAAGGGGATCGTATCAAACCGTCAGGAGGCCTTTGATCGATATCTGGTCCGTTGCGACGTCCCCAAGATGTCCGTCTCCCTCGAAGAGGCATCCCAGATGGTGAGGGCGGCCGGAGGCCGTGTCGTGCTGGCGCATCCCAGCGACCCAAACGGTACTTCTCTCGCCTCCCTTACGCGCGTAACCCGTGCACAACAGGAGATCATCCGAGAGAAGATGCTGCCGTTCCTAGATGGCATCGAGTGCTGGCACCCCAGGCACGATCAAGCCACCGCCACGTCTTTTTCGACCTTTGCAAAGGCCCACGGCTTGATTGTGACGGGTGGCTCCGATTGCCACCAACAGCCGCTCATGCTTGGGAAAATCCGCGTCCCCGCATACGTGGCCGAACAGTTCGGGATTCGACTTGTATGAAGGTCACAAATCCATGAACCCTCAACCCTCCCTTATTCATGATCTTTCAAGACCCTCCGCCCTCCCCGACCAGACGAACCGGGTGACGGCGGTACAGACCCATATCTCCATCGTCTTTCTCGCAGATCACTTCGTCTACAAGGTGAAGAAGCCCGTGAATTTCGGGTTTCTCGACTTTTCGACCCTCGAAAAACGACACCATTACTGCCAGAAGGAAGTCGAGCTCAACCGACGCTTTTCAAACGGCCTTTACTTGGGCTTGCTGCCAGTCACCTACGATGGCTCCCATTACTCCTTGAGGGGAATGGGAGGAGATGTGGTGGATTACGCAGTGAAGATGCGGCGCATCCCAGATGAACGGCTAATGAAATCCCTTTTCGAGCAGGGGGCCCTTTCACGGGAAGATCTGAATCGGGTGGCCAAGGTCCTTGCCGCCTTTCATGCGAGGGCACCGAGAAGTCCGGAGATCGACCGCTTCGGAGAGCCGGATCGGTTCAAGGTGAACACCGATGAGAACTTCGAACAGGTCGAGCCCTTTGTGGGCAGGACCTTATCGAGGGAGGCCTTTGAGCACCTGAGGCGCTGGACCGATGGTTTTTTTGCATCGAACAAGCACCTTTTCCTGGAGAGGATCAGGGCGGGGAAGGTCCGGGACTGCCACGGAGACCTCCACATGGAGCACGTCGCCATCGGTGATGAGATCGACCTGTTTGACTGCATCGAATTCAATGACCGGTTCCGTTACAGCGACACGCTGGCCGATGTGGCCTTCTTGCTGATGGATCTTGCGTTTCACGGCGGCAGCGAGCTTTCCGTGTGGTTTTTGGAGGACTATAAGAGGCACGCCCACGAGTCGAATGTGGAGGCCCTGTTGACTTTCTATAAAACTTACAGAGCCTTCGTCAGGGGAAAGGTGACAGGATTTCAGCTTGAAGATCCGAGGATCGATCCAAAGAAGAAAAATGAAGCCATGGAGAGGGCCAGAAAATATTTTGAACTGGCCAGATCGTATACGGAGTAGGCGATGAAAGAATCCTTTGATGAATTCATGGTCCGGGAGCTGACGCCGGATACGGTCCTGATCGCATGCGGACTGCCCGCATCCTACAAGACGGAGACCACAGAGGTGATTGCGGCCCTCAAGGGCTACAGGGTCCTCAGGACAGACCTGCTGCGGCTGGAGGTGCTCAAGGACGAGGACATCTTCGACGAGAAGATCGCATCCAGTATGAACAAGCGGACGCTCGTTTACGATGAGATGTTCCAGATGGCCCATGAGCTGACTCAAAAGGGACAGGGCGTGATCCTGGATGCAACCTTTGTTTCCCAGTCCTTGAGGCGCCGGGCCGCCGAGGTGGCTGCCACAAACTCGATGACCCTGGTGATCCAGCAGACCCAGTGCCCTAAGGACGTCTCGCTCCGACGGATCTCCGGGCGGACGCGGGAGAACTACGAATCAAATGCCCTCACCGAACAGGCCTATATGAATAACGTGAAGAAGTTTGAACCGGTGGACCTCGATGACCTCAAATCCCGGCATCCGGACCTGACCATCGTTCACCTTCTCGTGGACACCACCTCGGACCGGAGAGAGGACTGGTTGGTCATCAGTAAGGAGATCCGATAAAGACCCGGTGAACGTTAAGGCACCATATGACAGGACGCTGACTCCCGGCCAACTGGTCGAGAGGATCCGGGCCGGGAAAGGTGAACGACCAGCCGACCTTGTCCTCAAGCGGGGCAGGGTGGTGAACGTGTTTTCCGGGGAGATCACGGCCGCGGATGTGGCCATCCATGACGGCGTTTTCGTGGGCGTGGGCCCCCAATACCATGGGAGTGCTGAGGTGGACCTGGCAGGCAGGTTCGTTGCCCCCGGGTTGATCGATGGACACATACATATCGAGTCCACGATGATGACGCCTCCCAGGCTCGCGGAGGCGCTCGTGGTGCACGGGACAACCACGATCGTCTCCGACCCCCACGAGATTGCAAACGTCATGGGGATGGAGGGCATCCGGTACATGCTGACGGAAAGCGAATCCATCCCCTTGGACGTCTTTTTCATGGCGCCTTCCTGTGTGCCTTCAAGCCATCTGGAGACCTCAGGCGCGACGCTTGCGGCCGAGGACTTGAGCCACCTTCGCGGACACCCAAGGGTGCTCGGGCTGGCCGAGGTCATGAACTTCCCAGGTCTACTGGCCGGTGAAAAAGGCTTGATCGAAAAGGCCCTGCTTTTCAGGGGCGGCGTGATCGACGGACACTGCCCAGGTCTGCGGGGCCCTCTGCTTCAAGCATATGTTGCGGCGGGCATCCGGTCCGACCACGAGACCATAGACCCTTCGGAGGCCCGTGAAAAGCTCCGGGCCGGCATGATGGTCATGATCCGGGAGGGAACATCGGCCAGGAACCTTTCGGACCTTTTGCCCGTTGTGACGCGATCCAACGTGGCTCAGTTTTGTTTCGTCTCCGATGACCTTCACCCCGAGGACATCATGGACAGAGGTCACATGAACTTTGTCCTGCGGAAGGCAGTCCTTGAAGGCCTCGATCCTGTTGACGCCATCCGGATGGTCACCGTCAATCCGGCGCGATACTTCGGACTGAAGGACAGGGGCGCTGTGGGCCCCGGCCTGATCGGTGACTGCGTTGTCTTTGAAGATCTCCAGGAATTTTGCGTGTCAGCCGTCTACAAAAATGGTAGAAACGTTGTCCTGGATGGCCGCGCGGTCCAGTATCTCCAAGGGAGGGAAGGGCGGTCCGCCGGCCCTTTTGGACCGCTCAACATCGCCCATCTCCGTCCGGAGCATTTTCGGATACCTGCGGCCGGGCGCCGAGCAAGGGCCATCGGGCTCATGCCGGGCCAGCTCACCACAAGGGCGGAGGTGGTGGAGGTAAAGGGTTCAGGCGGCTGGATCGAGGCGGATCCCGAACATGACCTCCTGAAGTTGGCGGTCGTGGAGCGGCATCATGGGTCGGGGCGGGTTGGGCTTGGCCTGGTTCAGGGGTTCGGCCTCAAACATGGGGCCATTGCCTCGTCGGTGGCACATGACGCCCACAATATCATCGCGGTGGGTGTAACCGACCAGGCGCTTTTCCAAGCCGTCCAGGAAGTGGCATCGATGGGTGGGGGGATCGCGGTCGTATCCGGTCACCTGACCCAAGCGAAAGTGGTCCTGGAGGTGGCGGGCCTTATGTCCCAGGAGCCGGTCCATGTCCTGGCGGCCCGTGTGGGAGAAGCGAAAAGATCCGTCCGGGCGCTTGGCTGCGGCCTGGATGCGCCCTTCATGTCGCTCTCTTTTCTCGCGCTGCCCGTGATCCCCGAATTGAAACTGACGGATCTGGGCCTCGTGGACGTGAACCGATTTAAAATCGTGGGTCTTTTTGTCGATTAGGGGGTTGGGGTATACGCTTCCATGACTTCGGCACCATCGGTTGGCATCGTTTTTAAGCGTCGCCATGAACGCGCCAGGCTTGAGGCCGCAAGCCTTGAGACCTGGCTTCAGGAGCGCGGCGTGGAGACCTTTTCCGAGGAAATGGGGGTGGAGGAGTCCATCTATGGATGCTGCGAGGGCCCATCAACCATCCCGGAACACGTGAACTGGGTCGTGGTTCTGGGGGGGACGGCACCATGCTCGGGGCCGCCCGCAAAGTGGGGCGTTACGGGGCGCCGATCCTTGGGGTCAACCTGGGCGGTCTCGGCTTCCTGACGGGGATCCCCATCGAGCATCTCTACCCAGCTATCGACCTCATGGTTCAGGGCCGGCTCAACACTGAAAGCCGGGGTATGCTCGAGACCCGGGTCCTTCGTAACGGCGGTGACGTGTGTCGCTTCAACGTCTTAAACGACGTGGTCATCAACAAGCGGACCCTTGCAAGAATCATTGACCTGGACGTCTTCGTGGACAAGGAATTCCTGACCACCTTTCGGGCCGATGGTTTGATCATTGCCACGCCCACCGGTTCTACCGCTTACAATCTCTCGGCAGGGGGTCCCATCCTGCACCCAACGGTCGAGACCTTCATCGTAACGCCCATCTGCCCGTTCAGCCTGACCAATCGACCCATCATCATACCGGATTCTGCTGTCATCCTGGTCAAGATCGGAAAAGAGCGGGAGGAGAGCGTTATCGTTACCTTTGACGGGCAGGTGGGGTTTGAACTCTATAGAGGGGATGAGGTATATATTTTTAAGTCCGAGAAAAGGATCAAGTTGCTGACGGTTCCGGGCCACAGCTATTTCGGACTCCTCCGGACCAAGCTTCGGTGGGGAGGGGCCACCTACAACCAAAATGAGAACGACCAGGATCGTCCTGAAAGTGGATCGTAAAGACCTCAGCTATCTCCGCTGGACGATCGAGTCCTATGACGGGATGGCGCTTGTAAGCACCCTCGACCCGGCCCTGGGCTATGTTGAGATTCGCATCGCACCAGGTTGCGAAGGCATCGTGACGGATCTCCTCAACCACCTGGCAAGGGAAGAAGGGGTCGGAGTCGCCTGCCCCGACGGAGGTCTCGTGTAATTTGGAAAGGGGTTTCTTTATTTACACCATGGGGTGCCAGATGAACGAATACGATTCCGATTATCTGGCAAAGACGCTGATTCATCACGGTTATGTCCCGGTGACGGAGCCCAGATTTGCCGACCTTATCCTGATCAACACCTGCACGGTCCGGGCAAAAGCTGAACAGAAAGCCGCGAGCTTCGTTGGGAGGATGGTCTCACTCAAGCGACGAAACCCCCGACTTATCCTTGGTCTTGTGGGATGCCTGGCTCAGAAGGAGGGGGGCGCGTTGCTGGAAAGATTCCCGGATCTGGACCTGGTCATGGGCCCTCGGGAAGTGGGAAACGTGCTGATGCACCTGGAGACCATTTGCCATAGACAAGAAAGGGTGATCGCCACCGCCCTTGATGGCCTCCCCCCGGACCCACACGCCGTAAAAGACTTTTACAGGGGCAAAGTCAGTGGCTTCGTCTCCATCATGCAGGGGTGTGACAATTTTTGCAGCTATTGCGCCGTGCCTCTGGTGAGGGGACGAGAGGTTTCGCGAGCCCCGGAGAAAATCCTGAGGGAAATCCGCGTTCTCGTCAGAGATGGGGTTAGAGAAATCACGCTCCTCGGTCAAAATGTCAACTCCTATCGATGGGCGGCCGATGGGGAGGCGGATTTTGTGGACCTCCTGAGAGAAGTGAGCAAGGTTGACGGGATCGTGAGGCTGCGGTTCACGACCTCCCATCCGAAGGATCTCTCCCCGCGCCTGATCCAGTGCTTCCGCTACATTGAAAACCTCTGCCCACACATTCATCTCCCTTTTCAGGCTGGGTCCAACAGGGTCCTCGATCGCATGAGGCGTGGCTACACCAGAGAGACATATCTGTCCCTGATCCAGGCCCTGAGGGAATCTGTCCCTGGCATGGCCATTACCAGCGACGTGATGGTGGGATTTCCCGGTGAGAAGGATGAGGATTTCCAGGAGACCATGGACCTCGTCCAAGAGGTTCGTTTTGACGGCCTTTTCTCCTTCAAGTACTCCGACCGGGCCGGGACACTGGCCGAAAAGATGCGAGACAAGGTCGACGAACGGGTCAAGACATCACGCCTCACGGCCCTTCAGGTCCTCCAAAAGGAAATCACTCTCCAGAAAAACAGGGCGTTGGAGGGCAAGGTCGTTGAGGTGCTGGTTGACGGCCCCGGAAAGAAAGCCGGTCAAATCGCCGGTCGAACCGACACAAATAAAGTTGTTAATTTTGATGGCAACTTATGTATGATGGGAAACTTAGTTAAAGTGACGGTCGAGGATGGTCTTCCCAATTCCCTCCGCGGCGAACCTCTCCCGTATGTCATCGAAGACATAGCGCCTTACACGGAGATTTCGACCCAATGCAGCCGAATTTGACCATGCCGATTGAGAACACGACGTACGACGAGGAAAGCATCCTGGTGGTAGACGACGAGGCCGACATCAGGGAGACCCTCGTCCAGATGCTTCTTCATCTCGGGTTCAAGGCACAGGCGGCCAGCAATGGTTCAGAGGCCATGGATCTGCTCCATGAGAATGATTATACTTTTATGATTACGGATATGCGGATGCCCGGTATGGACGGCCTCGAGCTGATCCGATCCGTTCAGAGCGCATTTCCCGAAGTTTCCATCATTGCCATGACCGGTTACTCACGGGGCTATCGCTACATTGACGTGATCAATTCCGGTGCCAAGGATTTCATCAACAAGCCCTTCGGTATCGAGGAGCTTGAGGCCAAAGTCAGGCGGGCCATTCGGGAACGTGACGTCCTGAGGGAGCTGAGCCGCTTATCCATTACGGATTCCCTGACCGGGCTTTATAATCAGAGACATTTCTATGCGCGGCTGAAAGAGGAGATCGTCCGGGCGCAGCGCCAGAAACACCCCCTGGCCCTGGTCCTGCTGGATATGGATGATTTCAAGACGTATAACGACACGCATGGCCACTTGGCCGGTGACGAGCTCCTCCAGATTGTCGGCCGAATTATCAATACCTGTATTCGAGAAAATGTGGACTCCGGATACCGTTATGGGGGGGATGAGTTCGCGATCATTCTGATCGACGCGGATCCGGAAGTGACGCGCAGCATTGTCAAGCGCGTACGAACGGCACTCGCCAGCCAGTGCCAAATCACAGCCAGTATTGGCCATGCCACTTTCTCCGAGGGGCTCAAGCAGCAGGCCTTTGTGGCTTTGGCCGACGCCTCTCTCTATGAGGCCAAAGGTCGAAGGAAGAGATTTTCCACCGAAGATGGCCCCTTGGTCTGAGCTTCCTCGAAGGACACGCATCATTTTATAGGATTTTATTGATCTCGCAGAGCCGGGCATGTTTTCCGTATGGATCGTTTACGTCTGATAATATATATTATGTAAACTAGTGGCTCGGTCGCTCATTTTCTCCATTTAAAAGAATCCCCTTGACAGACCGACCCTTCCCCGAGTAGAAAGGCGGGATTCACCTATGGAGGTCATTCTTAATGGGCAGTGTTGTAAAGAAGCGCCGGAAGAAGATCAGAAAGCACAAATACCGCAAGCAGAAGAAGATGAACCGACACAAGAACAAGTAGCCGCCCCCCCCCGGCCTCTCTGTCTCGCAAGAAAAAAGAGAAGGCAGTTCGGAATCGAACTGCCTTCTTGCATTGTCTGGTGCCGCCTTCCAATCCGTTTGGCGTCCCCATTCCAGTAGGTCGTTGGCGGGTACGATCGGCGAGCGTGAGGCTGAGTGACTCAGCCATCTATTTACTGTAGTTGTACCATCCTCCCCCTGTTTTCCTGCCCAGTTTTCCTGCCCGGATCATGGTCTTTAACAGGTTCGGCGATGCCCACTTGGACTCCTTGTTGAGCTCCTTGTAAAA
Organism: uncultured delta proteobacterium; assembly: GCA_963830155.1. GTDB lineage: Bacteria > Desulfobacterota > DSM-4660 > Desulfatiglandales > Desulfatiglandaceae > CAWHLE01. The sequence continues at coordinate 285,094 of CAWHLE010000013.1, forward strand.
ATATTCGTTCACGGCGTAACAGATGTCGATCCCCGTCAGGTCCATAAGCTCGAAGGGTCCCATGGGGTAATTGAGGCCGTTCTTGACGGCCACGTCTACGTCCTGGATGCTGGCGATCCCTTCCTCCACGATCTTGATAGCCTCGATCAGGTGCGGAATCATGATCCGGTTGACGATGAAGCCGGGCGAGTCCTTCTTCACCTCAACGGTTACCTTCCCCATTTTCTTGGCAAGCTGGGTCGTAACCTCAACCGCCTGATCGCTCGTAGCAAACCCGCGTATGATTTCGACGAGTTTCATGAGGGGAACCGGATTGAAAAAGTGCATCCCGCAAACCTTGTCCGGGCGCTTGGTGGCGGCGGCGATCTCGGTGATAGACATGGAGGATGTGTTGCTGGCAAGGATGACCTCCGGGCGGCACAACTCATCCAGCTCTTTGAAGACACTCTTCTTGAGCGCAAGGTCCTCGAGCACCGCCTCAATAATGAAATCCACGTCCTTAAGTTGAGACATCTCGGTCGTGCCTTTGATCCTGCCCAGGATCGTGTCTTTGTCCTTTGCGGCCATCTTTCCCTTCTCGACGCTCCTGGACAGAAATTTGTCGATATTTTTGATTCCTCTCTGGACAAAGGTATCGGATATGTCCCGAAGGACAACGTCACAACCGATCTGCGCCGCCATCTGAGCAATGCCATTCCCCATGGCTCCCGCACCTATAACTCCAATTTTCTTAATCTCCATAGACCCTCCTTATCGCATGATGATATCAGTATCAGACGGATTCGACGCGCTTCACTTCAGGGACGTTTTGTTTGAGAACCTTTTCGATGCCCATTTTCAGGGTCATCTGGGACATGGGACACCCGCCGCACGCACCCAGCAATTTTACCTTGACCACACCGTTTTCATCCACCTCCACGAGTTGGACGTCGCCTCCGTCGGCCTGTAGGGATGGCCTGACCTTTTCAAGGGCGCTTTGAACCTTTTCCTTCAACATCTCAATGGCCTCCTGTGATTAACTCAGAAATGAATTCAACTTGGCATAAATACCACGGATTTAAACGGAATGCTACTCAAAAAAGGCGGCGACGCGACGGTCCAGGTAGTTCGAGAGCCCTTCCGAATTACCGGGCGACCATCCCATGGACCGCTCCCAAACCTCATCGGACTCCATGCACAGGTAGAGGCCCAGGTTCGGATACCAGCGGTCCAGATGTTCCCGCATAAAGGCATAAAGCTCCATCCGGATGGGCTTGAAATATCGCATCTTTCCGTCCAGTCCTGGCACGAACTCACCGTTCAGAATCTCGCTTGATGGGTGCCGCCTCCTGATCACCTCCTTTAGGCTTGGCATGAACCGAAATGACCCGAGACTCATCCAGATGATCTTCTTTGGATCCACATAACGGTCAAGCAGCTCCAGGGTCCGGAGGTATCCTTCCCTCCAATCGGCGTGGGCAACAAGCGGGTCGAAATGGAACCCCACCGTAAACCCTTCCTCTTGGCAGCGGCCTGCGGTCTCGATCCGCTTTTTCAGCGCGGAGGCGCCCCTTTCCTCCCTGGAAACCATGCGAGGGCTGTTGAGGGACCAGGAGATGACGGCCCGGTCTCTGACGGGTGCCCTGATCAATCCTTCCACGTGCGTGGTCTTGGTTTTGAGCTCCAGGACCACATTCCTTCTGCTGCAAAGCCTTGGTAAAAGCAGATCACTCCACCCAAGGAGCGGCTCCAGCGCCAGGCTGTCTGTGAATTCACCGGTTCCGATCCGGAAGATCCGGTCAGGGTGCTGATCGATTTGTTCCACAACCCTGTCAATTTCTTCATCGAGATTTGCGAAGACCCGGAGGTTAGGTTGATTGAAGTAGGCCTGCAAGATGCAGTAGCTGCAATCCATTGGGCAGTTCGTACCGATGTTGAGGATCTGATAGCCGCAGCAGATGTATGCCTTCGTGCCTGGACAGGGTTTCAGAAACGCCCCTTTGAACCGGACGATGTGGAGCACGCCCTTCCCCATTTCGCCTTCCAAATCAACCTCTTGCGAATCCGCAGATCGGATTTCCAGTGGGACATGCGGCAAGCGCCTGAAGCCATGCCGAGGTGCGCCGGAGCCCGAGGGCCTCTTCCTCTACCACCACGCGCTGGATGGCCGGGCTAGTCATCGTGACCTACCTCCCAGGGTGGCCCAATGGTTTCCAGGCTCTCCATTCGCGCTACATGATCGACTTTATTCCTGAGATCCCGCCCGTCTCTGAAACGGATCTCCATTTTGAGCTCCGGTCCCTCGAAATAAGGGGGTGGCTCAATGCGGACCCCTTTTGGGAGATTCATTCGCGAAACCGATGCCTTGAACCCCTGCTCCGCCTGGCTCAATGCAGGAAACCGTAGGGATCTTAGATAGTTGAGGATCGCCCTGGCCTTCTGGGGTCGGTTTATGGAAGTTTGTCCGCAGAGATCGGCAAGCGGTGGCTCCTTCACCATTTCCAAAATACTTTTGTGATTTGAATTTGATAAATCAATCATATAGTCAATAAATTGTAATTGTTGATTAATGTTTAATCTTAGCTCATGAAGCATTCGAAACAGGGCGATCCTGGAGGCAGGCTCAATGGCTATGGCTGATTTAAGGGCCGTGAACGAGACTGAGCCTTGCGCCACGTACTCTTTTTCCTCCACGTGCAATCCCTTTTCCATCTCGAGATAAAGTCGAAAAAGCGGGGCGTGGGATGCCATGCCCAGGAGCGGCATGAAGTGGCTCAAGATCTCCTTCGTGCCAAGGTGCACTGCGAGTCTGCTCAAAACCATCCCCTTTTCAACCTCGTTCAGCGTCCTCACCGTGAGGTTGTCATGCAGGTTGATCATCAAGCCCTCGAAATCCTCGACCTCGGATCTGGAAACAACCCTGCAGAGGACGGATTCCCATCCAAGGGATCTTGCGGCTCGGAGCCTTCGGAATCCGGCGATAATGGTCGCTTTCGCGTTTATCTCCTCCCGGACAATGGGAGGGTTCACCATGCCCGCATTCAATAGGGAATGCTGCAAGGGCGCCGGATCATATCCAAAGCTCATGGTGGTTGGACCTGGCTCCGGAGATATGTCTGAAAGAGAGACGGTTCGCACCCTTCTGAGCAACAGCTCGGGCACAGGGTTTTGCCTGATGCGCCCTTGTTCCGATCTAGCCATGGAATCGTCCCCTTCGTGCGCGGTGCACAGCGCACCAAAGCCCTTAATGTTCGCCATCCTTTTGACGGACGTTTCTGTGTGAGATGTCATTTTTTGCCCGAAGCCTGAACGCTGAAACCTCTCAACTTGTAACATCCTAACATCTCTGCCGCTTCCGTGCAAAACTTCATACTTCGCCCCAATGCGATGGATTTTCCCATCCCCGGTCCGGACACGAAGGGGCTTGCCATTTCCGCATCTGGCAAATAGAATCCGTCACGCCACCCATCGGAGGAGGCGGCCTAGCGCCATTTGGAGGCAAAGGATTCCAGCAGCGACATCGCAAACAAGGAGGAGGTAGATGTTCAGACATGTGGTGGTCCTTTTGGGGCTCATGTCCCTGTGGCCCCTCGCCCACTCAAACCCGGCCCATTCTGAGTCCGTAAAGGTGGGCGTCATCCTCCCTTTGACAGGGACGCTCGGCAGCTTCGGAAGCATGGCGCGAAGATCTTTTGTGCTGGCGGCTGACGAGATCAACACACGGGGAGGTGTCAAGGGGATGCCGCTGGAGCTCCACGTGGCGGATACGGCGGGAAACCCCCGTCTGGCCCGCGATGCGATTCAAAAGCTCGTTTTGGAGAATCAGGTGGCGATGGTCGTTGGGGGCGTATCCAGTTCCGTGGCCTGGGCCGCAGCAACCTCATGCCAGGAGCGTAAGCTTCCGTTTCTGATCACGACGGCCGCCGCTGACAAGATTACGGAACAGGGCTGGACCTATGTTTTCAGACTCAACGCCCCGTCCGGAGAGTATTCTCTGGCGATGGAAGGGTTTCTGAAGGAGGTAGGCGACATCCGAGCCGTTGCCATTCTTCATGAAAACACGCTCTTCGGTTTTGACACGGCCAGGGAATGGTTGGACCGGTTCAGGAAACTGGGCTTCAGGATCTCGATAAAATGGGGCTACGATGAAGGGACAACGGACTTCAGGCCCATCCTGAGCCGAATCTGCGCCAAAGGCCCGGACATGATCTACATGATCTCCCGGGTAAAGGAGGCCGCCATGATCATGTGCCAGGTCCAGGAACTTGGTCTGAACGCCAAACTTTTTGCCGGTGGCACTCAGGATTTCTTGACTCCCTTGTTTCGGAGTGAGGCCAGGGAGGCCGCGGAATATGTCTGTTCGACGGCGCTGTGGATGCCATCGGTTCCTTATCCCGGCGCCAGGACGTTTCACGAACGATTCCTCCAAAAACACAGTCTCCCCCCTGATTACCATGGCGCCCAGGCCTATGCGGCCATGCACGTGATCGCGGACGCCATGGGGCGGGCGGGATCGTTCGGTGGGAGCGCCGTCCGGCAAGCCCTTTCGGAGACCGATATGATGACCGTCTACGGCCCCGTTCGGTTTGTGTCCTACGGAAGAAAGACCCAGCAGAACCGGGTGCCGGCCTTTTTGGTCCAATGGCAGGACGGAAATCGGGAGATTGTGTGGCCGCGAAACCTGGCCACCACCGGTTACGTCTACCCTACTCCGCCCTGGGGAGAGAGGTAGGGTCAATACACCGCCCCCACCACTGCCCCGGTCATGCAGGTGGCGATTGTCCCGGAGACGATGGACTTCATCCCCATCGACACGATCTCTCCACGTCGCTCCGGCGCCATGGCCCCCATGCCCCCGATCATGATGCCGAGGGATCCGAAATTGGCAAATCCGCACATGGCATAGGTGATGATTAACCGTGTCCTTTCGCTCAAGGTTTCAGGAGGAAGGGCGGCCAGGTCCAGATAAGCGATGAGCTCGTTCAGAACCGTCTTCGTCCCCATGAGGGCCCCTGCGGTTGTCGCCTCTCCCCACGGAATCCCCATGAGCCATGTGACAGGCGCCATGAGATAGCCGAGCATCCTCTGGAAGCTCACGGGCCGGCCGCCCACATCCGGCAGCATGGCCAGCAATTGGTTCAGGAGTTGGACAAGGGCCACCAGCACGACCAGCATGGCCACAATGTGGATGAGAAGCTTCACACCGGCAATGGTGCCTTTCGTTACCGCATCCAGGGCGCTGTCTGCCTCCTTGGGCAAGACCACTTTCTCCTTGGAGGCGGACGCGGTCTCGGGGACCATGAGCTTCGAGACGGCAATGGCGGCCGGTGCGCTGATGATGGAGGCCGTGAGCAGATGCCCCATGATCCCGGGGATGGTCTTTTCAAGGATCGTGGCATAGAGGACCATCACTGTGCCCGCGATGGTGGCCATGCCGGCCGTCATGATGGTGAACAGCTCGCTCCGGGTGACGGATAGAAGATAGGGTCTGATCAGGAGGGGGGCTTCCACCATGCCCACAAACACGTTTGCCGCCGTGCCGACCCCCTCCACGCCACCGATACGCATGATGGACCGCAGGGCCCAGGAAAAAAAGGTCACGATGGTGGGAATGATACGCCAGTAGTAGAGTAGCGAAGAAAGCCCGCTTATGACCAAGACCAACGGCAGCCCGCGAAAGGCAAGAATATAGCTGGCACCGGGTCTCTGCGCCACGAAGGGGAGCGGTCCACCGCCCAGGTAGCCGAACACAAAGCCGGTCCCCGCCCGCGTGGCCTGTTCGATGAACAGAACGGCCTGGCTGAGGGCGAGGAAAAAGGGCTGGCTGCCCGGCAGTTTCAGCAGCAAGAGCGCCAGCCCCACCTGCAGAGCAAGACCGCTTAGCACGGCGCGGACATTGATGTGGTTATGGCGCTCCGAAAAGAGCCAGGCGATGAACGCCAGCGCAAGGATGCCGATGCCGCTGTGAATCCGCTCCAAGAATCCGATCACCCTCCATCCCGTCATGCCGCAGGCGGGATCCCGCCGCTCCGATACGCCATTACTCCAATGTGCATACGCCACTCATCCGCGTGAACCATCCCTTTTTGATTTGACAAAGTCAAGCGTACTTTTTAGACTTTTTGCTATGCTTGAGGGCATTGCGGTTTTCCTCCGTCCGTCATACTTGTGGCGGCCTTGTCCGGGTTCGGGTAAGTGGAACGTATAATAAAACATCTCTTCACGCCATACCACATCAAGAAACTTGAGCTCAAAAACAGGATCGTGATGGCACCCATCGCCTCGTTTCTGATCGACAAGGAGGGATGGATCACTGAGAAGGCGATCGAGCATTACAGGTTGCGCGCAGCCGGTGGGCCGGCCATGGTGATCATGGAGGCCTGTGCGGTGTCGCCTGAGGGGATTGTCTCTGATCATCAGGCGCGGATTGACGATGACCGACTGCTGGAAGGGCTTTCCAAGATCGCCAAGGTGATGAAGTCGGAAGGTGCCGTGCCCGCACTCCAGATCCACCACGGTGGGAGGCAAACTTCATCGAAGGTGATCGGCCGGAGGCCTCTGGCGCCCTCGCCGCTGCCCTGCCCCGCCATACGAGGGGAGGTCGAAGCGCTTTCCGTCCAAGGCATCCAGGACATCGTGAGGAAGTTCGGTGATGCGGCAGTGAGGGCAAGGGAAGCGGGATTTGAGCTGATTGAGATCCACGGGGCCCACGGTTACCTGGTAAACCAGTTCCTTTCAAGGTTTTCCAACATTCGGCAGGATGAATACGGCGGCGATGTGGCCGCGAGGACCCGTTTTGCGAAGGAGATCGTTGAAGAGGTCCGAAGGCGGGTCGGCGACGATTTTCCACTCTCCTTTAAAATCAGTGCCCAGGAATTCGTCCCCGATGGTCTGACCGTCCCGGAGAGTGTTGAAATCCTCAAGATCCTCATTATAGCGGGGATCGACATTATTCAGGTCTCGGCAGGAAACGACGCGACCCCCGAGTGGATCTGCCAGCCCATGTTCATGAAAAAAGCCTGCCTGGTGGACTCGGCAGAGCGCGTCAGAAAAACCTTGAGCTTCCCGGTCATGGCGGTTGGCCGTATTAATGATCCGATCCTCGCAGACGAGATCATCGGGAAAGGCATGGCCGACCTGGTGTGCATGGGCCGAGGGCTCCTGGCGGATCCCGAATTACCCAAGAAGGCCCAAGAGGGGCGGTTGGATGAGATCAGGACCTGCATCGCCTGTAACACCTGCATGGAATCCATCTTTCGCAGAGGCCGGGTGGAGTGTCTTGTAAATCCTATGTTGGGAAGAGAGAAGGAAATGGCCTTCGTGCCCGCCCTAAGGCGAAAGAAGGTCATGGTGGTTGGCGGCGGCCCCGGTGGGCTCAATGTGGCCTGGGTAGCCGCAAAGCGCGGACACGAGGTCTGCCTCTACGAGAAGCAACCCGAGCTGGGCGGGCAATTGATTCCGGGCAGTGTTTCGGATTACAAAAAAGAGCTGCTCAACCTCATACGATTTCAAAAGACGCAGATTGAAAAGTATGGCGTGCGTTGCGTGCTCAATCGCTGCGTCACCCCTGAACTGATCGATCAGGAGCGACCTGACGTGATCATTTTGGCGACGGGCTCCCTGCCCTACCTTCCGCCTGTCAAGGGCATCGAAAGGGATATGGTCCTGGCCTTTACACAGGTGTTGAACGGCAGGGCCATTGTCCCCGAACCGAGCGTCGTCATCGGGGGCGGTCCCACAGGATGTGAGGTGGCGCTCCATCTTGCAGAGCATGGGTCAACCGTCACCATTGTGGAGATGCTGCCAGAGATCGCGAAAAACCTCGAAAGTATGACCAAGAAGCTGCTGCTTAACCGGATCAGGGAGAAGAACATCACGACCCTCACTGAATACAGCCTCTCCCGGGTGGAGGAAAACGGCGTTGTCGTCGTAAACAAGGCGGGAGAAGAGACATTCTTAGAGGCGGACCGGGTAGTGATTGCGGTCGGCACGCGGCCCGACAACACCCTTTGCGAGCAGCTGAAATCCCTGGGCTACGAGATCCATCAAATCGGAGACTGTCTGGAACCGAGGAGCGCAAAGGCCGCGATCCTCGAAGGCGCGCTCCTAGGCCGATCCATTTAGCGCGTCGAAGGCCGCCTTGATCTCTTTGAATCGCTTTGCTGCCAGATCACGGAACTCCTCACCCAGGTGGCTGACTTTGTCGGGGTGGTACTTGGCGGCAAGCCGCAGATAGGCGATCCTGATTTCCTCTCCAGAGGCAGATGGATCGATCCCCAGCACAGCATACGGATCCTTTTTGACTTCTTCCGGCGGAGCCTCTTCGGCCGTTGCCTCTTTCCTTCCTCCTTGCTGGGCGTCATCCGGTCCGCGCCCCCGCCGCCGGTATACCAGAAAATACCAGCACAGCCCGCCCACTAGCAAGTCATCCACCCATCCCCATCCCGGGATCAGATCCGGAATGAGGTCATAGGGTGAGAGGATGTAAAGAACGACCAAGATCCAGTAAATCCAGCGCATGAAGGTGGTTTGACCTCACTTCTCCCGTGGCTTTTCCTTCTCGGCCTGTCGGATGAGCTCCTCGCAGTGGTTTTCGAGAAATCCATTCAGGTCTTCTTTCCAGTTCACCATAATGTTCAGCCCCTGTGTCTTCAGCCGCCGGTTCTCGAGGACGTTATTGAGGGGCCTGTTGGCTGTCCCCATCCATGGCCCTGCTGGCGCCGGTTTCGGTTTGATGGGTAATGAGAGGGTATCAACCACATGCGTCGCAAATTCGAGGAGACTGCAGGAACCTTCAGCGGTTGCGTGATAGGTGCCCGTCATTTGCTTGTCGATAAGGCGCTTGATCTGCAGGGCCAATCGATGGGCCCAGGTGGGCGATCCGTAGTAATCCGCCGGAATTTCCAAAACGGTCCTCTTGCGATGAATTGCCTCCCGGATGATGTTCTTGATGAAGTTGTTTCCCTTGGTGCCGTAGAGCCAGCCCGTCCGAACGATGATGTAATCCGGGGCGTTATCCTTGACGGCGATTTCGCTGTCCATCTTGGACCTTCCGAACGGGGTGAGCGGATTGGGCGCGTCATCTTCGAAATAAGGCTGTGGGACCGGTTTCTGGCCGTCAAAGACCAGATCGCTCGATACATGAAGGAGCTTGCAGTTGAACCTGGCCGATCCCTGGGCCAGATTCCTGGGCCCCTCCACGTTGGTCTTGCGCACGCCCAGATCCTCCGGGTCCAAACATTCCAGATCCGAAATCCCGGCACAGTTCACGATGGCATTTGGCCTGAGCTTCTGCAGCTTCCCGATCACACCGTCCCAACGGACGATATCCATTTCCCTGCGTTCAGGCGCAAATACCTGGTGGGAGGCCGAGAACACGGCCTTGCACTCACCCCCAAGCATACCGCTGCCACCCAGGATCAACACTTTCATGAATATCAACTCCTGCCCCTGCATGAAAACAGGGTAGGTACTCATCCCAAATCCATAAACATTTTCATCATACCACTTCGATATTCACTTTTCATCAAGGGTTCAAGCTTCCCCCTTGCCATGATGGTCGATTTCATGTAGCCTCTCTCTCTTATCGGCGGCTCTCAAGTTCCCCTGCACAAGGTAGACCTGTGAAGAAGCCTCGCACAAGCAGTCGAATTCCCCGGCTCCTCCCCCTGTTCCTCACGACCCTTTTTTTAACTCTTTCCCCCACCATGACCGAATCAAAACCTGCGACCACTGCCAAGGCTGGTGAAATGGCGAATCAAGAGCTGTTGAAAGGGATAGATCTGCTCTATAATTGGTATTACGATGAGGCAGAGGACCTTTTTCGGCGTCTTGCAACACTTTCTCCCGATGATCCGGCTCCCTTTTTCTATTTGGCCATGGTGACATGGTGCCGTCTTGTGTCCGGCTTCTGGACCCCCAATGAGGTGAAGGAATATAGCGATCGCATCGACCGCACTGTGGAGGTAGCCAGAAAGCGGATCTCGAAGGGCGTTGCAGATGCCTACGATTATCTTTACTTGGGCGGTGCCCTGGGGTTTAAAGGTCGTTTCGAGCTCATGGAGGGAAACTGGCTTTCATCCTTTTTCCTAGCTCGCGACGCCATCGACGCGCTGAAGACCTGCCAGCGGATGGATCCTGAAAACCGCGACGTGCTCCTGGGTTTGGGCATTTTCGACTATTACACGGCCCGTCTCTCCGGCGTCCTCAAATTCCTCTCCTACCTGCTGGTTCACCCCGGCGATAAAGAAGAGGGGTTGAGAAAGTTGACCCTTGCCGCCACGGAGGCCACCTATTCCGCCACGGAGGCAAAGAGTGTCTTGCTCCACAACTATCTCTTTCTGGAAGAAGACTTCAAAAAGGCCATGGATCTGGCGGAACAACTTACACGAAAATACCCGAGAGATTATTGGTACTGGCTGCTCCTGGGCGTTTGTCAGGTCCGGCTTCAAATGGAGAAAGGCGCACAGAGGACCATCGAATTCCTCAAAGATCGTTCCATGGACCCTGCCTTCACGCCCGAAGAACAGGCGGTGTGGCTGCGCCGATCCATTTACCTGGAGGGCATCCGGGATGCCTATCTCGGGGACTGCCAGGGAGCTCGCGCCAAGTTCCGCTCGCTTGTGGACCATCCCGACCCGGTGCATGATCCTGCCATGGTGGCCTGGCCCTTGTTGAAGATCGCCATGTGCTACGACCTTGAGCAACAACCGGAAAAGGCCAAAATACTCTATCAACAGATCCTGGACATGGAAAACGGCGCAGGCGCCCAGTTCCTCGCAAAAAAATATCTGGTCGGCGCCCCGCCGACGGTGGGGGACCCATTCCTGGGGTACTAATAAGAGCTCGGTGCAAGGTGCACGGCGCAAGGTGCAAGGAAAAGAAAACCTTGGGCCTTAAACCTTGCACCTTGTACCGGGCCTTTAATTCGCTATCAGCTGGGAGCTCCTATACGGCCAATGACATCCAGGTTTCATAGATCCTTTCTCATCATCGCCACGACCCTGATGGCCCAAGGTTGTGTCGGCCTCGCCCTGCAGACCACCCCCTCGCTCATCCCCAATCTGACCCAGGCGGTCTTCGAGGAGTGCGATATGGCGCTCGCCAAGGCATCCATGCCCGCCGATCTCAAACTCATGGAGGGGCTGCTGAAGAGCGCGCCTCAAAACACCCAACTCCTCACCGCCCTGGCCATGGGCTTCACAGGGTACGGACTCCTTTTCCTGGAAGATGTTGATCCGGAGCGGGCCTCCAATCTCTACTTGAGGGCAAAGGCGTATGCCATGGAGGCCCTGGGGGGTGAGGGGAGGAGATTGCAGGAAGCGACGTTGAATCTCGAACAGGCCAGGATCCTCTTGCGGAATCTGGGTCAGGACGCCATCGAGCCGCTTTTCTGGGCGACCCTCGCCTGGAACAGCTGGATCAATCTGAACCTCGACCACCCGTCAGCCCTTGCCCAAATGGGTGTCGCACAAACGTGCATAGAGCGCCTTTTGGAGATCGACCCGACCTTCCTCTATGGGACACCCCATGTGCTCATGGGCACCGTTTTGGCTGCGAAACCGGCCATCCTGGGGGGGGATGCAGCAGCGGCAAAGGCCCATTTTGACAAGGCCATGGATATTTCCAAAGGAGCCTTCCTTCTCACCCCCTATTATTACGCCAGGTACTATGCGGTGAAGACCCAGGACAAGGACCTTTTTGCCCGATTGCTGGATGAGGCCCATGCGCGCCCCGCTGCCGAACTCCGGGATGTGTGTCTGTTGAACGCCGTAATGAAAGAAAAGGCTCGCGTCCTGCTCGGCAGGATGGATGAGTTTTTCTATTAGCCCTTTGTTGGGGAATACGAGATCGTAACAGATATGTCGTATGTGCCCTTAAAATCCTAAAGCGAAACTTTTTGCGTCTTGCGGAGACATGGAGGTAGGAAGGTATTGATTTCTTGCCTCAGACTCCGGACTTGAATGCGGCCGTAGACGCAGCGGGAAGAGGCCCCGGGAGGCCACAAGGAGGAAACAGATTTGAGAACACGATGTGCTTCAGTGCTTCGGCTGATCATGTGTGGCACCGGGTTGCTGGCTTTCATCTTCCTGGCGCCTCTAAACCTGAGGGCCAAAGAGCCCCGCTACCTCATCAAGTTTGCCACCGTCGCACCCGACGGATCAACCTGGATGAAGAAGATGCGCGACTACGACAAGGAGATCCGGGAGAAAAGTAGTGGCGAGATCGGGTTCCGTTTTTATCCGGGCGGCGTTGCCGGCGATGAACTGGACGTCCTGAAAAAAATGAGAATCGGCCAGATCCACTGTGCCGCATTCTCAGGCGTGGGGTTCGGCCAGATCCTACCCATGGTCAGGGTTCTTGATCTTCCCTTCTTTTTTAGAAATGACCAGGAGTCCGACACGGTCCATCAGGAGATGTTTTCCTTCTTTTCCAAGCGTTTTGATGAAAAGGGATTTGACCTCCTGGCCTGGGCCGAGGTCGGCAACGTCTACATGTTTTCAAAGAAACCCATTCAGAAGGTGTCCGATTTCTCAGGCCTGAAGGTGTGGGCGTGGACCGGGGACCCAATCGCCCAGGAGACCTTTTCCACCATGGGGGTCAACCCGATCCCCCTGGCCATCACGGACGTGACCACCGCCCTCAATACCGGCATGGTTGACACGGTGTATGCGCCGATCCTTGGGGCCCTGGCCCTTCAGTGGCACAATTATGTTAAATACATGTTGGCGCTGCCTTTTGCCCATTCAACGGGTGCCGTTCTTATTTCAAGCAATTATTTTAATAAAATAGAAGATAAATATAAATCATTACTTAAAGAATCGTTTGGCCCGGCCATGGCGGATCTGACCACTACGTTGCGCAAGCAGACACGGGAGGCGCTCAAGACAATACAAGATGCCGGCTTGACGATCACACCGGTGCCCACGGGGGCGGCCCTCAACCAGTTCTACGAGGTCCATGACAGGGTCGCGGCAAAGCTCACGGACCGACTCTACCCCAAGTCAGTCCTGGATACCGTATACGGAATTCTCAAAAGAACGAAATAGAAGAAAACTATGCAAAAGCGAGTCATTCCGCACGGTCTTGGGCTTGGCTTTCATCCGCCTTGCACCTTGAACCTTGAGCCTTGAACCCAGGTTCCATCATGCCCATCCTCCACCTCATTGACCGTTCGCTTGCCCGACTTGAAAAATGGCTCATTGTCTTCTTTCTGAGCCTCATGCTCCTTTTCACCTTCGTTCAGGTGTTGTTGAGGGGGCTTTACACCCACGCCCACTTGCAGTGGGCCAATGATTGGATGGCCCACATCGGCTGGTCGGAACCCTTTGCGCGCCTCCTCGTCCTCTGGCTTGCATTCCTTGGTGCCTCGCTCTTGACGGGAGATGGAAAGCACATCAAAATCGACGTGTTGACGACTGTGCTGCCAAAAAAATGGTCTCCTGTCCTGGATCTCGCGTTGTCTATGGTCTGCCTTGGCGTCTGCGCGGTCATGTTGAAGGTCTGCCTGGACTACATCGGACTTGAAAAAACGTATGGCGGTTCGATGTTCCTTGGGATCCCCAGCTGGGTTGGGCAACTCATCCTGCCCGTCGGGTTTGGCGCGATGTTCTTTCGGTTTCTCCTGAAGGCGGTGGAATCAACCTTTGCGCTGAGGAGACTGAACGCGCGATGATCCTCTCGGCAGTCATGGCGCTGGTCCTGTTTACCCTCCTGGGACTTCCGCTCTTCGTTGCCATCCTGAGCGGGGCCATGCTCGGGCTCTGTAGCAGCGGCGTTGACCTGGCGGCCATTCCCATCGAGATCTACCGTTTGGCCAACGCCCCCGTGCTGCTTGCCATCCCACTGTTCACGCTGGCCGGCTACCTGCTTGCCGAAGGGAAGACATCCGCCAGGCTCGTTCGATTTTCCCGAAGCCTGTTCGGCTGGGTCCCGGGCGGGCTCGGGGTGGTGGCGTTGGTCTCATGTGCCTTCTTCACGGCCATCACCGGCGCAACCGGCATTACCATCATCGCCTTGGGGGGCCTCCTCCTCCCCGCGCTTGTCTCCGAGCACTACGACGAGAACTTTTCGCTGGGGCTTGTGACCATCTCGGGGAGCCTTGGGCTCCATTTCCCGCCAAGTCTTCCCATCATCCTCTATGGGTTCGTCTCGGGGGTAAACATTGAGACGCTTTTTGTGGCAGGGATCCTGCCAGGCCTCCTGATGGTGGCGGTCCCGTGTCTCTTCTCCATCTGGATGGGCAGCAAATGGAAGCTCGAACGCCCGGCCTTCTCGCTCAAAGAATTTTTCCTGGGGCTCAGGCAGGCGGCCTGGGAACTGCCGATCCCCTTCCTCATCCTCGGAGGTATTTATTCAGGCCTTGCCACGGCAACGGAGGCCTCTGCGCTTACGGCCGCCTATGTCCTCTTGATCAAGACCATGGTCTTCAAGGAGGTGAGGCTTTCGCGCGACCTGCCCCGCATCATGGTCGAATCCATCAAGATGGTCGGCGCCATCATGATCATCCTCGGCGCGGCCCTGGGGCTTACCAACTACCTGGTGGACGCCTTCATCCCCATGAAAATCCTGGATGCGCTCGAAGGCGTCGTCCATTCGAAAATCGGGTTCCTGATTGTCCTAAATGCCTTCCTGATCCTGGTGGGATGCATGATGGACATCTTCAGCGCCATCCTGGTGGTGGTCCCCCTTATCCTGCCGCTCGCCGAGCGTTTCGGTGTGGCGCCGATCCACCTGGGCGTGGTCTTCCTGGCCAACCTGGCCATTGGGTACAACACCCCGCCCGTGGGCCTCAATCTCTTTGTGGCCAGCTCGCGCTTTGACCAGCCTGTGGTGAAGCTCTACCGCGCCACCCTCCCCTTCCTGCTCCTGCTCCTCATCACACTGCTCCTCATCACCTACTGGCCGGCCTTGAGCCTTTTTTTGCCGGGCCTTCTCAAAGGTTGAACGAAAAAGACCGGAAGTGATAAACGCTTCCCAGTCTCGATGATTCCTTTTCCTGCCCCGATGACCAAGTTTCACAAAGGAACGCTGACGTTCTGAAAAGAAAGAAATTGATGGAACTTGAAAGCGACCCTCGATTTATTTCGGGCGCTTACAACTACTGCGACCACTGGTGCGAGCGCTGCCCCCTCACCGCCTGCTGCCTGAATTCCGCCATGGGCGAGGAAAGATCCGGTGAGCGGGAGACCCGGGACATCCGGAACGATGGCGTCACGGTGATCAAATTTTGTTAAAGAAATCCTGGAGGTCCTTGATGGTCGAGACCCTTGTCTCGATGGGCGTGTTTTCCTCGAACAGGAATTCAAGGAGGAAGAACAGTTTGTAGTCCACGGCCGAAGTCTCGTACTTCTGCGAGGGCGAGACCTGGATGTCCCGGAGCCTGGCAAGCCCATCTTTTTGGGAGAGGCCGCTCTTTGCGAGGATGAGGTGCAGGGCCTCCTTGGCATCTTCTGCGTTTTCAAGGACGATCTCGATCCCTTCGATTTTCTTGACCGCCTTAACGATCTTCTCGCTTTCAACTTTTATCTTCATGTCGGCTCCGGCAAGCCCCTCTTGAGCCTGGGGCTCGCGCTCCAATCCCGCTTCTCTTGTTTAGTGGCCGTCGCCTAAGCCCTTTTCAACGTGTAAGGGTTGACCACCATCACCGGCACAGGGGACTTTTTGACGATGTTTTCCGCAACGCTTCCGAAAAAGGCATGCTCCAGCCCTTTACGGCCGTGGGTGCCCATGACCACGAGATCAATTTTCTCGGAATCGATGAGCTTGAGGATTTCCGCAACAGGCTCTCCGGCCTGGATGATGCGGATGAAATAGAGACAGCCTTGCAGGCTTTCCTCGCACACCCGTTCCATGAGCCGCTCGGCGTTCTTGAACGCTTGTTCCTGCATCTCTTTGACAGGGGTGTGGGGCACATAGAAACCCGCCCATTTTGAAAAGTCCTCCACCACGTGCAGAAGATATATGGTCGCATTGTATCTTTCTGAAAGGGACATGGCATAAGGCAGAATCCTGGCCGAATTCTCCGTCAGATCGCATGGGAAAAGGATCTTCCTGATCTGCACCATGAACGCCGCACCTCCGCCGGGGAAGGCAACTTGAAAACAGAAAATTTTGGTTTGAAAAATTCTAAGAAAGACTTACTTTAGCGCTATTCACTTTTCAAGTGAAAAAGATGGCTTTAAAGGAGAAACGGGATGCCGATCTACGAGTTCAGATGCCTTGCCTGTGCTGGGGTCTTTGAAAAAATCTGTTTTCCAAGTGACCAGGTGGAATTGGTTATATGCCCCTCATGCGGCGGGCAAAAGACGGAAAGGCTTCTGTCCGCCTTTTGCTCGGTTTCCGGAGGATCTGAGGGAGGGGCCGGCGCCGGCGCCTCTTGCTCCCATCCCCACGGCGGCGGCTTTTCCTGAGCCTGATGCCCAGGCGCAGCCGTGTGCTGCAGATGAAAGAAATCTTACAGTCATCAGCGCTCGGCTTTCAGCCAATCTCTTCTTTTTCTGAGCCCTTGCTGACAGCTGAACGCTGATGGCTGATCGCGTGAATCCGAAATCAGCTGTTTTTGGATGAGCATTAGCTAAAAAGGTGACCATGGAACTTCTGATCTTCGTTTTGATTATTGTCTTGTGGTTCGTGCTTCAGGCCTACATTCTCCCGAAGTTCGGGATCTCCACCTGAATGAGCCAGAGTTGCCAGGTTGGCAAATCTGAAAAAACCAAGCCATCAGAGGAGCACTGATTGCAATTTGCCTTCAAGTGCCACGCGTGTTGACTGCGTCGCCTTGGTATCATGTTGAATGCAAAGTGCAATGAAGTGGCCTCAGGCCTCCATTCTCCGCTGCTCCTCGCTCCGGATTTCGCGCCTTAGAAGTTTCCCCACTTTGGACTTGGGTAGCATGTCTCTGAACTCAATATACTGGGGCACCTTGTAGGCGACGAGCTGTTTGCGGCACCACTTGATCAGGTCGTAGCCTGTGATCCCCTTGACGTCCTCCTTGAGGACCACATAGGCTTTGATGCGTTCGCCTACTTTCGGGTCGGGAAGGCCCACCACGCAGGAACCGATAACCGCAGGGTGCTCCTGGAGCACCGCCTCGATCTCGGAGGCCGACACCCGATATCCCTTGTGCTTGATGGTGTCGACCGTCCGGTCCACGAAGAATAGATTTTCGTCCTCGTCCATGCGCATGATGTCCGAGGTCCGGTACCATAGATCCCCATCCAGCTCAACAAAAGACGCCTCTGTCTCCTCGGGCTTGTTCAAGTAGCTTGTCACCATGTTCTCTGATGTCACGAGCAACTCACCGGGTTCCCCGGGCTTCACCGTTTCGAGGGTCCCGGGCAATACGATGCGAACCCTCTTGCTGGGGACGATGCGGCCCACACTTTTGGGAGGATTTTTCATGTCCGTGGGACACATGGAAACCCCTCCACAGGTCTCCGTGGCACCGTAGCCCTGGTAAATCACCTTTCCGAATTTTTCCTGCCAGCGCTTCCCCACCTCCACGGGCAGCACATCGCCGGCACTGTACCAGTATTCCACAGAGCTCAAATCATACTGCTCCAGCCGGGAATGCTCCAGGATCATACGATAAAGCGTCGGTACGCCGATCATGGTCTTGGCCTTGAACCGTTGGATGGAATCAAAGGTAGCATCCAGGTTGACCTTGGGCTGGAGCATGAGGGTGCCCCCCACCAAGAGGGTCGCCAGGCTGCACGTCTGGCCGAGGATGTGAAAAAGCGGGGCATTGCCCACAATGATATTGGCCTCAGGCGGAAATAGGGGCTCACTGGTTCTGATTTGCTCGTCGGCGGATACGAGAAAGAGGTCATGGGGGATAGGGACCCCTTTCGGGTGTTTGGTGGTTCCGCCGGTGTAAAGGATTTCCGCGATATCTCGATCCCTGTTGCGTGGGGCGGGCAAGGTCTCTGTCCCTCCTTTGTAGTTGGCCAGCAGATGGGTCATGGCGTAGACGTTGCCACCCAGGGCCATTTTCCCCTTGGGGATCACGTCAAATAGGAATCCGAAATAGCGCTTCCAGGCCGGAAGGAGATCGGCCATTTTTGAGACAACGACGGTCTTGATTCGGGTATCGGGCAAGACGCTCTTCACGTACCCGAAATTGGTGTCAGCGCAGACAATCGCTTCGGCCTCGCTGTCGTTGGCGATGTATCTCAGATCGTGCGGCGTGTAGATGGGCGTGATGGGCACGCACACCGCATCGGCCCGCTGGATGCCCAGCCAACTTACGACCCACTGGATGCCGTTAGGGATGTAAAGCATCACCCTTTGTCCCCGTCGGACGCCAATATCCAAAAGGGCCGAGGCGAATCGTTCGGACAGGTCCTTCAACGTGAGATAGGAATAGCGTGTGCCGAGATAGATTACCGCGGTGTTGTGTCCCCGCCGCTCGGCCGTCTGCCCGAAGGTCGAGAAAATATTGTCATGCTCGTCTTGCATCATGAAATCAAACCCCGAAGTAGGCGGCCTTTATCTCCGGGTTATCCATAAGCTCCGCCCCGGTTCCGGTTAAGGCCAGCATGCCGTTTTCAATGACATATCCCCTGTCAATCATGGGCAAGACCGGTCGTGCAAACTGCTCACTGATCACAACGGTTATGCCTGAATGCTTCTTGAGCGTCACGATGGCGTCCAACAGCGTTTTTTGCATCAGTGGGCTCAATCCCAGAAGCGGTTCATCCAGAAGCAGGAGCACGGGCCTTACGACCAGGCTCATTCCAATGGCGAGCATCTGCTGCTCCCCGCCGCTCAGAAAACCCGCCTTCCTGGACTTCAGGTGGACCAGGGCCGGGAAGAGATCGAAGGCGCCCTGGATCCCCTCGCGGATCTGAGACCTGCTCCGGAGGTATCCGGCGATCTTCAAATTTTCAACCACGCTGCTCTCAGGGAAGACGGGGTGCCTCTCTCTGCAGAGGACTATCCCCCTTTTCACCCGGTCGCTCGGTTTGGTATCGGTGATATCTTCTCCGCTGAAAAGGATGTGGCCGTAGACACTGATTCGTTCGCCTCCCCTGCGCCGCTCTTTGGTCCGCATGTCGATGATCAGCCCCGAGAGGGTATTCATGAGGGTCGTCTTTCCTGCGCTGTTCGATCCGATGATGCCGACGATCTCCCCTTCACGGACCCCCATGCTGAAATCGTTGAGGGCAAGGGCGTTTTCAAAAAAGACCATTAGATTTTGCACTTCAAGCATTGCCGCTCCTGCTAAGTCTCGGTACCCAGATAGGCCGCCTTGACCTCTTCCATTTCCATAACCGCTTGAGCATGTCCATCGGCGATCTTCATGCCGTAATTGAGAACGATGACACGGTCGGCGATTCTGAAAAGCTCCTTGAGCCGGTGCTCGATCATGATGATGGTCTTTCCCTCCATTCGGAGTTTTTCGATGATCGGAACGATACTCGCCACTTCGGCGAGGCTCAAACCCGAGAAGAGCTCGTCCAGGATCAGGAGGTCCGGCCGTAACGCGATGGCCTTGGCCAGTTCAAGCCGCTTCAGATAGCCTTGCGGCAGGGCACCGGCTAACTTGTAGGCCACAAAGGAGTCGCGCTCAAAACCCACCTCTTCCAGGAGATCCAGGGCCACCGCGTCCCGGTCGCCATACTTCCCGCCGACCAATTGCTTGACCCTTGGCGAGTAAAGGGGAATGATCATGTTCTTGAAGGCAGGGAGCTGGTAAAAAGGCTTGACCATCTGAAAGGTCCTGGCGATCCCTAGGCGAACGATTTTGTAGGGAGGCCAGTTTGAGATGTCCCGGTCCCTGTAGACCACGTCCCCGCTGCTCGATTTGACAAAACCGGTGATGAGGTTTACGAGCGTGGTTTTCCCCGATCCGTTGGGCCCGATCACGCCAAGGATATCCCCCTTTTGGAGCTCAAAACCGACACGATTCAAGGCCTGAACACCGCCAAAGGTCTTTGAAAGCTCGGTAACCTTCAACAAAGGCCCCCCGTTCATTGCTCCACCTCAACCCATCGTTCAGACTGATGGTACTTGCGCTTGATGAAATGAAAGATGCCCTCCGGCAATCCCACAATGAATATGACGAGCAGCAATCCGTAAATGACGATCCTGAGCCCGCCGATACCGCGCAAGAGCTCTGAGAGCGGCACCAAGAGAAAGGCCCCCAGCATGGCCCCCGCCAGCGTCCCGGGGCCTCCAACCACTGCGGAGGCGATGGGCAGTATGGAATAGTCAAGTGCGAAGACCGGCATCCCAACGAACATATAAACGTGGGTCATGAGACTCCCTGCGAAGGCGCCGATGGCACTGGAGATGAAGAGGGCCTGAATTTTGTACCAATAGATGTTGATTCCGGCATTCATGACCGACCGATCGTTGTCTTTTATGCCCTTGAGGACCAGGCCGTAGTCCGAGTCCATCATCCGTCTGAATCCGAATAGGGCCGCCAGCAAAGCGATCAGGACAACGTAGAGTTCCATCCAGGCCGATGGCAGCGGGGTCAGACCACTGATGCCCTCGGTCCCTCCAAAGATTTTGGTTGCCTCGATCACCCTCACCAGCATCAGGGGGATGATGAGGGTGACCATGGCGAAATATATCCCCCGCAACCTCAATACCGGCAGGAGCAGAAGGGTGCAGAAGGCGCCCCCAAGGACCGTGGCCAGGGGAATCGTCACAAAGGGGGACCATCCGAAGTAATGATTGAGCACCCCTGCCAAATAGGCGCCCATGCCGAAAAACAGGGCCTGACCCAAAGAGACCATGCCGCTCTGGGCGAGGATATCCCAGCTGATGGCGAGCAGCGCGAAGACCGCTACCGAAAGCAACACCTTTTGCCAGTACCCGCTCAGGATAAGCGGCAACACGAGACATGCGACAATGGGCAGGAGTCGGGGAAAGGCCAGGTAGGCCATTTCTCGCCACGAACAAAGGGCAAAAATGTCCGAGGACCTTGCCTTTATGCCGCGATCGATTCTCTCCTTCCGTCTTTTCATCTGTGCTCCAATGAAGGACCGGTGCAAGGTCCAAGGTGCAAGGTCCAAGGTATCAGGTCCAAGGTCGTTCTTTTTCCCTTTTTTCCCTTACACCCTGCACCTTGCACCTTGAACCTAGCCTTCATCTATATCCTCTCCTCCAGTTCCTTCTGCTTTCCGAAGAGGCCCGACGGTTTGACAATGAGCACGATGACCAGTGCGGCCAGACTCACCATCATGGTCCAAGAAGAACCGAGGTAAGTATCCGTGAAACGTTCGGCAAATCCGATCAAAAAACTGGCCAGAATGACGCCACCGGTGCTGCCAAGCCCACCCACAATGCAAACGGCCAGTGCCCTGATCAGCACATCGTATCCCTCACTGACGGAAATGGTTCCCAGGGGAATGATCACCGTGGCGGCAATGGCCGCCAGACCGGCGCCGAAAGAGACACTCAGGGTGGCGATCCAGTCCGAATCCATGCCGAAGGTGAGAGCGGTGCGCTCATCCTGCGCGATGCCCCTGAAGGCAAGGCCAAGGGACGTGTAGTGTGTAAAGAGCCAGAGGCCGATCACAAGGGCTGCGCCGATGACCACAATGAAAATGCGCTGCATGTCAACAAAGGCCCCGGCGATCATAAAGCTCTTGTCCACAAAGACCGGCAGGGTGTACTCAAAACCAATAAAACCGAGGTGTCTGAAGAGCTCCAGGATGGCCAGACCGATGCCAAAGGTGGCAATCACTTCGGAAAGGGCCTGCCCCCGCACGCGCAGCAAAACGGTGCGGTAGATGAGGGCGCCAAAACCGGTGGTAATGGACACCGCGATCAGGATGGAAAGCAGATAGGGCAGATTGAGCATGTTGAGAAAGATCCAACACAGAAAAGCCGCCCCGATGTAAAAGGCCCCATAGGCGAAATTGGCGACCCCGCTGATGCCGAACGTAAGGCTGAATCCCAGTGCGACGAGCGTGAGGCTCACTGAATTGACCACTGCGTAGACAAAGGTGCCCCAGAACATTGGTATTGCTGGCCCCCAGGCGTTAAATGGGATTAAGTGGATAGGGGGATGATGAGTGTAGACATCGTCCCCCCTGTCAAACTACTTGGCCGACTTTATCCACGGAGGGAGCTTAATCTCGCCTTCTGCCAGGGCCGGTGGGTACACGATGATCCGCTGTCCCTTTTCGCTCCACTGAAAAAAGCAGCCTGTTGCCGTCTCAGCCGGGTTCACACCGAAGATCACCTGATGGCCCGGTGAGAATTTTTCGCGTCCCATGACTCCCTTACGGTCGGCCTTTTCCAGCGCGGCCACAATGGCGTCGGCATCGAGGGAGTTCGCCTTTTCGATGGCTTCCTTGAGCAGATAGACGGATTCATAGCTTGGTGCCGGACCGTGACCCGCCTCGATGTATTTCCCGTACCTCCTTTTGTACGCTTCATGGAAAAGGACGGAGGGTGGATATTTGGCCGCACCGATATTGCCTAACTCGAAGACGGCGTTCAGCAGACCGCCGATTTTTCCATTGAAAGTCTTCCAGGCCCCTTGGCCGGCCATGGGAGAAATAAAACCTGCCATCAGTGCCGGGACCTTCATGGACTTCCACTGATTCACCAGGATGCCGCTCTGCGGCATATCAAAACAGGTAAAAAGGACCTGGGCCTTTGACGCACTGATCTTCATGAGGCCGCTCGAGAAATCGGTGGCGCCTGTGGGAAATTCGTCATGTCCGAGCACTTCCCAGCCGTTCTTCTGAAACCAGCCCTCCATTCCCTTGGCAGTGCCGCGGGCCCAGAGCACATCCTGGTTCATGAGATAGACCTTGTTGAAACCGAACTTCTCGTTGAGGGTCTTCATCGTGCCAACGAGCAACCCTACCCAGCCCGTCACATTGAGGGATGTTCGGAAGACGTATTTAAACTTATCGGGGTTTTGCTCTATCTTTGCTTCGGAGGCCGGGGTCATGGCAATGCTGCCGATCAGGGGCACCTTGTACTTGGCAATCAGATCCATCCCCGCCAGGAGGGCCTCCGATCGGAAAGGACCGACCAATAAGGCGGTCGGTTTCTTTTCAAGGATAAGCTTTTCCATACCCAAGAGCGCTTCAGGCACCGGCACACCGGGGGCAGCGTCGCGGATGTCGATGGATTCAACCTTGAAAGGTCTCTTCTCTCCGCCCACCATCACGCCGCCTTTTGCGTTGATCTCATCTACGGCCATGTTTACGGAGAAGAGCCCCTCTTTGCCCTCCAGGAATCCGAGAGAGGTCGGAACGCCAATCACAATGGGCTCAGCCGAAAAGACGAACTGACCGTGGGTGGAAAAGCTGAGACAAAAACCGACGAGAACACCGATGAGCCACAACTTCTTTTTCATACTCGTCCTCCTTCTCATTGGGAAGTCCGCCGAAAGGCGGACCTCACCCGGTTGATGAATTGCCTCTCGGCACGAGGCAAAAAGCCCTTTCCTGCACTCAAACGCCCCGATAAGGCGCCAATAGCCATCTATTCCTATCCCAACCCGGCCAGGCCGGAATCAAACAGGTGTCAGGGGCCGGGTGACCCCTTTGCACACCATATCGCCGTTAAGGGACTAAATTAGAAAATTAAGGCCCATGTCATTTTGAACCGGGCAGGAAGAAACAGCTTACCAAAAAAAATCTCTTCTCGCATCTCATTTAAGATCTACCTCTTGCACGCTGTGAGAAACATGCTTGTTTTGACTGAAACCCGAAACCTGAAACCAGACCCCTTGACCCTCTTGCGCGCCATCTTATCGCTAAGGCCCCGAATCATCTTCTTTACAATTACCTCATCCTGCTGATACTTAGAGAGTGCTGAAAGCGCCATCCAGAAATTCCCAATTTATGGATGGACACCAGAGAGAAGCATCCTTTGCCATTGCCAGGCCATAGGGAGAACGAAATGCTTCCATCCATTGACCTTCCCTATCCTTCGAAAAGGCCCCCGGTCTTTGCGCAAAACATGGTCGCCACCTCCCAGCCTCTCGCTGCTCAGGCGGGGCTTCACATGCTTCGAACCGGAGGAAACGCGGTGGACGCGGCAATTGCGGCAGCCATCGCGCTTACCGTGGTCGAGCCGACCAACAATGGGATCGGGGGGGATGCCTTTGCGATCGTCTGGGACGGCAGATCCCTCCACGGCCTCAACGGGTCCGGGAGGGCGCCACGGTTACTCTCAAGGGATCTCTTTCGGGGGATGAAAGCCATGCCCACAAAAGGCTGGGCGACCGTCACGGTGCCAGGTGCGGTGGATGCCTGGGCTTCTCTCTCCGGGCGGTTCGGTCGCCTTCCTTTTTCCACGTTGTTCGGACCTGCCATTGACTACGCCGAAAATGGTTTTCCGGTCTCGCCGGTTGTGGCCGATCAATGGTCGCTTGCCGCCCAGAAATTCACGGAATCCGAGTCGTTCAAGACAACGTTTCTGCCAAATGGCCGCCCGCCCAGGGTGGGGGAATGGTTCTTGTGCCCCGATCAGGCCCAAACCCTCAGGGAGATTGCGGCCACAGAGGGCCATTCCTTCTACCGTGGCGCGCTCGCTCAAAGGATCGTCGCCTATGCAACCCAGAGCGGCGGATATCTGAGGACAGACGATCTGGACGGCCACCGCTCCGAATGGGTTGAGACGCTGTCGCAACCGTATCACGGGATACGTGTCCACGAGCTCCCCCCCAACGGCCAGGGGCTCGCCGCCCTCCTCGCCCTGGGCATCCTGCGTCATCTGGACATCGGGCGCCACCCGGTGGATTCCACGGACAGCCTTCACCTCCAGGTGGAGGCCATGAAGATCGCCTTCGCAGAGGCGCGCGCCCATATTGCGGAGCCGTCGATCATGTCCAGGGACCCAAACGGATTCCTTGATGAGGACTACCTGGCAGAAAGGGCCGCTCAAATCGATCCCATGCGGGCCAGCCGGCCCAAAGCGAGCCCGAACCCTGACAGGGGTACGGTCTATCTCACCACCGCGGACCACAACGGCATGATGGTCTCGTTCATCCAATCCAACTACATGGGATTCGGCTCCGGTATCGTGGTGCCGGGCACGGGGATCAGTCTTCAAAACCGGGGGACCTGCTTCAGTCTCAGAAGGGGCCATCCGAACATGGTGGCCGGGGGCAAGCGCCCCTTTCACACGATCATGCCCGGGTTCGTCACAAGGGATGGTGAGCCCCTCATGAGCTTTGGGGTGATGGGGGGGCACATGCAGCCTCAGGGACACGTCCAGATGATTACCAGGATCTTTGACTATGGTCAGAACCCCCAGGCCGCCTCCGATGGACCCCGCTGGTGCGTTGCGGAAGACTTCCGCCTTGCCCTTGAACCAGGCTTCGATCCCAGCGTGACAAAGGCCTTGAGAAAAAGGGGGCACAGGCTGCTGAAAAATGTCCCTGAGGCCATCTTTGGCGGGGCACAGATCATCATGAGGCTCGAAAAAGGCTACTGCGCTGCCTCCGATCACCGCAAAGACGGCCAGGCCGTCGGATTTTGAGGCCAAGGGACATGCCGCTTCTGGGTGCCCACATGTCCGTTGCCGGAGGTCTTGAGCGGGCCTTTGACCGCCTCGCGCAGGTCAAGGGGGACGCCCTCCAGATCTTTACCAGGAACCAGCGGCAGTGGGTCGAGCCGCCGCTGGCGCGTGAAGCGGTTTCGCGTTTTCGGTCGCGATGGCGTGAAGCCGGAGAGATGCCCGTGGCGGTGCACGGTGGTTATCTTATCAATCTCGCCTCTCCGGATCCAATGGTTGCGAAAAGGTCCCTGGCGGGCTTCGGGATGGAGATCCGGCGGGCCGGGCTGCTTGGAATCCACACCCTCATCATGCATCCGGGCGCCCACATGGGTGCCGGGATTGAATCGGGCCTTGGGCGCCTTACCGTCAACCTCGACACCATCTTTCAAGCGACGCGCAAAGATCCCGAAGTGATGGTGCTCCTCGAGATCACAGCGGGACAGGGCACCGGCCTCGGATCCCGATTGGAGGAGCTCGCTTACGTTATCGACCACTCCCGGTTTCCGCAACGGCTCGGGGTCTGCGTGGACACGGCCCACCTCTTGGCCGCAGGATACGACTTCCGCACGCCGACTGCCTATACGGATACCGTTTTGCGCCTCGATGAGGTGATAGGTCTTGAAAGGATTCGCTTCTTTCACTTGAACGATTCGTTGCGACCGCTCGGAAGCCGCGTGGACCGTCATACCCACATCGGGAAAGGCGCCATCGGGCTTGAGGGGTTCTCACTCTTCTTGAACGACCCGCGTTTCAAGGACCACCCCATGGTCCTCGAGACGCCCAAAGGGGTTGATTTGAAAGACGATATAAAAAACCTGAGGACCCTGAGGAAGCTCATGGGCCACGCACGGCCGGAAGCGATCCGGAGAGGCGCAACCCTCTCACCGTCGGTCGCTCATGCGCTATCGACGAATTGCCGATGAATAAAATGAATATCTGGTTGACCCCTGCCCGAGGAGTTCGAGATGAATCGATTTTTTAGACATGCCGCGTCGATCCTCTGCCTTTGCCTCCTCTCTCTCATGTGGCATCCCGAACACCCAACCGCCCTTGCCCAGGGAATTCAGACTTCCCCTTCTGAGAGGTGCGAACGGATTCAGACGCGCTTTGGCCCCCACCTCGCCCGCCTCTATGGCGCCATCAAGGGGATGCCCGACTTTGACGTGGATCACCCCAACGGATTGAGGGTGCTCTATTCGAGAGACGATCAGCCCTGCAATGCCCTCTTCATCAAAGAAAATCCTGAATTGGCGGAAGATTGCAGGAAAGTGACCGAGGAAGTCGTGTTTACCAATCGTTACGGCAACGAAGTGAAGGTCCACATCAAGGGTGGGGAGATCACGGCCATTGACATTGACAGCTCTTATGACGACAAGGCCCCTCTTAAGAACCGGAGCGTCATGGTTCAGAACGAATCCCTGGTCGTCCATGACTTCGTCATGGACGCATACAGCAAGAACCTCGCAAAGATCTTCCTTTTTCCCGGAATGAGGCCTGTGGTCAGGATCGACACCGATCACAACGTGTGGCTCCGACTCGGGAACAAGGACTGGATCCGATTCGATGCACAGGATTTCAGAAACGCGCAATCGAGCGGATTTCGATTGGGTTCAAAACCGAAATTCATTTATCAAAGAGGGATCCGAGCGCTCCCCGATGCAGCGTACACCGGCGACCGACCTCACATGGTGGCCACCAACTGGCTTTTTCCGCCCGCAGATGGATACTTCACGGTCTTTGACGGCCAAGAGGAGCTGGGGAAGATCCCGGCTTCGTTGTTCTTCAAAAAGCAAAGAAGAGACCGGACCGTTTGCCTTTTCAAAGATGAAGGGCTTTCCAAGTACCTTCTACGGCGCTCAGGGGAAACAAGCTTTCGTAATGCTTACGGGGCACCCATATTGGCGTTCGTACAACGGGTTGTCCAACAGGAAGATGCGCTTCGCCCAGAGGCCTCGATGGTGCTCAAATAGAGTGGATCTCGTCCATGACGGAGATCTCGAGTTTTCCCTCCAGAAAATCCCTGACCTTGCCTGAGAATGTCTTGAAGTGGGGACTGGACGAATGGCGCTTTAAGGCATCGTTGTCCTTATAGCGCTCCATGAACACCAGGACATTCGGCGTCTCCTTTGCCCTGCAGAGCGTGTAGAGCAAGGTCCCCTCCTCCTTGGCCACCTCCCTCATCAGGGCCTTGATGGCCTCCACAGCCTCATCGACCTTCGCGGGCTTCACGGGCAGCTTTGCAATCACTGAAACCATTGTCTTTCCTCCCACTCCTATGATTTTTGGGGATTCCATCCGTCGCGCCCCGCACGTTATCAGGGGACCCACGGGTCGTCAAGGTGGAAGCACCGAGATGAAAGGCAGGCGTATGGCGTAAGACGCATGATTCGAGTGAGCCGAGCGCACGGGGCATGGCGCACAGAGTCGGTCGTGCCGGCAGAGAGAGGCCAGCGGACCGACAAAAAAAGGTGCGACAGGGAGAAAGGGTCTCCCGGTCGCACCCGGATGGCCATCGAGTCTTCTACATCAACGGACTGAAGGGTTGAACTCGTCCCTTCGGTTCTTGGCACGCCCATCCTTCGTGTCGTTGGACGCAATGGGTTTGTGGAAGGAGAAGCCCTTCTCCATGAACCGCTCCTTGGCGATTGCCTTTCCGACCAGATACGTCATGGCCGCCTTGGCGCGCCGCTCAGACAGCTTCTGGTTGTAAGCATCAGGGCCCGTGCTGTCGGTATGTCCATCAATCTCCATGGTCACGCCAGGATTCATGGACATGACTTTTGCCACTTCGTCCAGCATGCCCTGGTAGGCCGGTTTGATATCGGCCTTGTCAAAGTCGAAGTGGACCATTCCGATGACCCAGCAACCTTTTTCGTCTACCTTTGCCCCCTTGGGGGTGTTTGGGCAGGCGTCTTTGTCGTTCATTACGCCGTCACCATCGCTGTCCATGGGGGCAGGCGGTGGGACCATCTTCGGCGCAGGCGGTGGTGGAGGCGGTGGCGGAGGCGCCGCCTTTGGAGGCGCTTTAGCCAAAAAGACCTTCTCGGCGAACCCGGCCATGTCCTTGGCTGAGTAAATGGCATCAGCACTGGTCGAGAAGCCGCAGCCCCCTATCTGTGCGATCCTTTCTAAAGCCATCTTGCCACGCGGATCATTGCCAACCTGCACGGTGTAAATACAGAGGTTGTTCCCAAGCTGCTTTTTGAGTTGCTCGGCAGCGACGAACGGCTCCTCGTCGATCAAGATGCCATCGCTCACGACGATGACCGCCGTTTTGCCTTTGACATCTTTGAGGTCCTTCATGGCACCCTCAATCCCCGCTTCCATGGGCGTGTTACCACCGATGCAATTAATCTTCTGCAGGGCCTGGTCCATCCCCGCTGTCGAGTATTTCGTCATCCCGTAAAGAAGGGATGAGTCCGCGGCCCCCAGACATTCACCCTGACCAAAGGTCCTGAGGCCGCCCGTGTAACCCAATTCCGGCAAGGTCTGATTCAGCCGGTGAACCACATCCAGAGCCAGATCGATCTTTTTCTGTTCTTTGACCATGTCCCCCATTGAGGCTGAGTCGTCGAGAATGACGAGAAAGTTATCCACTTTTGGTACATACTCTTGGGCCGGAAACTTTACCGCATCAAAGGCCGTCCTCATGGGCTGAACCTGTTTCATGGCACAGCCCATGGCAAAGACGGCCAAACCAACAACACACAACCATTTCACATAGCGCAAAGACATGACTTCCCTCCTTCTGAGATTTTAATTAAGACAAGCCGATTTCCGTTAGTGAATCTCGTTGAAGCCGAATCCTCCCCTCTTCCAGAAACATCCCTCCCTTCATATGTATTTATACGAAATATTGTCATCTTAATCACCCTTTGAAAGATTACAATTCGTTTTTGGTTCAGCACCTGATCTTCATCGTACTTGGCGTCTGATCCTGGCAGAAGGGATCCCCGATCGCCCCCAGTCGACCACGCCGACCACCCGCAAGCCCTTCGACAGGCTGGCGTTGACCGTGTGCGATATGTTCCGCCGACGCTCGCCCCCCCTCCTCTTCACGACGCTTGATGTTAATCGCACAACGGTATGAAGGGGCAATGGGGCATATCCTGTATTCAGATGATAAAAGGCACGTACTTTTTGCATAAGAGAGGCGTGATCTCAGACGATCCATCTGACGGCCAGAAAGGCGCCCGTGTTTCTTCTATCTCTGGATCCCGCCTTTTCGATTTCCATGGCACGGGCAGGGTCTTCATTTTTCAAGAAATGGATGGCCGTCCGCCATTCGCCGTCAACGGGTCCAAGCGCGATCACCTCCTCGGGGCTCCTGAAAATCACCTCTTTAAAAATGTCGCACTGACCGCGCTCGGCCCGTACCCGCCTGCGCCTGGCCCACGGGCTGAGGCTGTTGAGCGTCGCAACGAGCACGGTTCCGCCGTTCCTGGTCACCCTAAAAAGTTCCCGGATTGCACCGTGGCCGTCTGCAATAAATTCCATCGCCGTCACGGAGGCAACCCTGTCAAAGGAGGCGTCGGGGAAAGGCAACCGGAGGATGTCCCCCAGGGCCGCCACAAAGGGAACACCCGTCAGTTTTTCCGATGCACGTCTCACCATGGGCAGAGAAAGGTCGAGACCCGCCACCCGGGCCCCCGCTGCGAGGATTTCCTCCGTGAACACACCGGTTCCGCATCCCGCATCGAGAATGAGATCTCCGGCCTGAGGCCGCAGGAGGTCCATAATGAGCTCGCGCTCGTATTCTCTTACGAGCCGCCCAATCGGCGTCTCAAACCACTGGTCATAGCGTTCGGGCCAATCATCAAAGCGCTGTCGATGTCCAGGAACCGGCTCAGTCCTCTTCACGTCGTCGCCTCGCCCAGTCCGGGATCTTGATGTCAGCGGCAAAGTCCAGGTCGGTGATACACGGTTTGATGTCGATGACGGGTGTCTCGTCAAATGCGTCGATCTTGTCGATGAAGATGCGACGCCGTTCGATGCGGCGGATCTTGCAGGTGTAGAGGGCGATGGGGTTCGGGCGAAGGGGCGCGCGCGTCGCAAAGACGCCCGTGAGCGGATTTTCCGGGTTGTTTCTGGGATGGACCTTGAGCGTCCCCCGCCGCTCGGGTGTGTCATTTTGATGAAACCAGCACAGAACCACCATGTGGGAGAACCCCTCAAGACCCATCAGCGCCTCCCCGTAGGAATCCATTACGTCAATGAAAGTCTCTTCCGAGGATCTTTTCACTACGCCGATCGGGAACACGGAAAATCGATCTTTCATTTCCCCGGTCATCAGAATCCCGCTCCTCGCTCCATCACCTTGATGATCCGGTAGATGGTCTCGTTGACCGGCACCTGGAGTTTGTGCTTCGCCGCCAGTTCCAGCACCTTGCCCCCAAACAATTCCACCTCTGTCTTCCTCCCCGCCTCCACGTCCTGGAGCATGGAGGTCTTTCCCTCGGGGGAGAGGCCGGAGAGGATCCTCACCCACTCCCCGATGTCCGCTTCCCTCAGCGCCACGCCTTCTGCCGCGGCGAGGCGAATCACTTCTCCCATGGCGGTTTCCATCAGCTGGCGGGCCTCAGGAACGGTCTGAAAGGCCCCGTAAGGCGCACGGAGCACGGCGGAAACCTGATTGACGCCCACATTGATCATGAACTTCCACCAGAGGCTCCGGATCATGTCAACAGGGACCTCATATGTGATCCGCGCACGATCGAAAGCGCCCGCCACCCGCTTGACCTTCTCCGTCCAACCCGAATTTTTCGCCTCACCGAAAAGGATCTTCCCCTCCTGGGTGTTCGTGACCGATCCGTCAGGCGCTCTCACCGCATCGATTCCGAGGGCGATGCAGTAGAGCACCTTGTCCGGTCCAAAGGCCTCACCGAGCTGTGCCTCGCTGTCGATGCCGTTCATGACGGAAACGATGAGCGTCTCAGGACCCACATGTGTCTTCATATCGCGGATCGCGGCAGGGAGGTGATAGCCCTTCACCGCGACGATGATCAAATCCGCGTACGCCTCCGCCTGTTCGGTATCTGAAACCCGGACAGGGTAATGGACGCCATTTACCGTGATGCCCCGAGCCTCTAACGCGGTGCGACGTCCGCCCCCGGCGATGAGAGACACACTGTCGGGGTCCGTCCGGTAGAACTTGCTCGCATAACAGGCGCCCATGGCGCCTGCTCCAATTACAGATACCATTTTTATTTCAGCCATTTATAACCTATAATAAAAGTCATGATGAAGATATTTACCTCGACAAAGAAATCTCACCTGAAAATGGGGGCAGCGTCAATGATTTTTTCCACATCTGGATACCCATTGATTTCGCCTAAGCCGTTGCGCCGCAAAAAGCATTTACTGATAACTGATCACTATCTTTTCACTTGCCAAGGGCGCCCTTTGTTTGCTATCAAATGTTCGCATGCGAACGGACTCCCCTTCTTTCCCCAAATATTATCTGTGCTCTCTCACGACCCAGGCCGCTCGCCGCATGATCGCCTATTATAACAGGGAACTGGCCCCGCTCGGGTTGACGGCCCAGCAGCTCATGGCCCTTGGGGTACTCTGGCGCGAGGAAGATCTGAGTCTGGGGGTCTTCGCCAGAAAAGCCGGCATCGGCAAGGCAGCGGCCGTCACCATGCTCAGGCGGCTTGAGAACATGGATTTGGTCACATGCGGTCCGCACCCTCAGGACGGCCGCCTCAACATGATCCGCCTGACCGCACGCGCCAGGGAACTGGCGCCTGAAGTGGCAAAAAAGGTGCAACAACTGGAAAAGACCATTGAGCAGGCCATTGGCCGCTCCAATCTGTATATCATGATCGAGGCCCTCAAGGTAATCAGGGACCTCGACCTGTAGGGGCGGCAGGCGGCCCCAACCTATAAGTCATTAATAAAAAATATAAATTAATTCAATTGTTACATTAAATTGAGAAGGGGGCTGAACTCAGATATCTATGCTTAAATCCATCCACGAAAGTCCGCTTTACGCCATCGCCAACCCAAGGAGCATCGCGTTCTTCGGGGCATCCAACCAGATCTCCTCCATGGGGACCAACCAACTCATCTCCGTCCTGGCCCTGGGTTATGAAGGGCGCGTTTATCCCGTGCACCCCAAGGAGGACGAGGTCCAGGGGTTGAAGGCCTACCGCAGCGTGCTCGACCTGCCGGAAGTCCCGGACCTTGCCGTGCTCGTCCTGCCCACGCGCGTGGTCCCTCAGGTCCTGGATGACTGCGGCCGGAAAGGGATCAAGCATCTGATCATCGTATCGGCGGGTTTCAAGGAAGCGGGGGGCCATGGGGTAGGTCTTGAAAGGGAACTGGTGGAGATCGCAGACCGATACGGTATGCGGTTCCTTGGTCCGAACTGCATCGGGGTAACCAACCCTCACCACAAACTCAACACCACCTTTTTGCAGCACGAAGGGTCACCGGGCTACGTGGGCATGGTCTCCCAGAGCGGGAGCTTCATCACCCAGATGTTCGGCTATCTGGACCGGTATGGCCTGGGATTCAGCACCGCGTTCAGTGTGGGCAACGAGGCCAATCTGGACGTGGTGGACTGTCTGGAATACCTCGCACTCTGCCCCAACACCCGGGTGATTGCCCTCTACCTTGAGGGCATCAGACGTGGAAAGGCGTTCATGGAGGCGGCACGTGCCATCGCACCCCACAAGCCCATCGTGGCCCTCTACGTGGGAGGGTCCGAAACCGGCCGGCGTGCGGCCCTCTCGCACACCGGGGCCATGGCGGGACCGGACAAACTCTATGAAGGCGCATTGCTGCAAAGCGGGGTGATCCGTGTCCGCTCCATCAGCGAGCTCTTTGACTTCTGCTGGGTGCTCGGGACGCAGCCCGCGCCCAAGGGGGCCCGAGTGGCCGTACTCACCCATTCAGGCGGACCCGGGGCCAGTGCGGCCGATGCCTGCGGGAGGGCGGGGCTTGAAATGCCGGCCTTCTCAGACGGGACCGTGGCCAAACTGAAAGAGCTCCTCCCCCACACGGCCGCCGTCCAGAACCCGGTAGACTGCACCTTCAACAAGAACCCGCAGGACTATTTCTTTGCGATCCCCGAGGTCATGATGCAGGACGAGAGGACGGACATGCTACTGGTCTATGTCCTGGTGCCGGCACGGTCTATCAGCCGGGCACTGCAACAACTGGGCGTGCCCCAAGAGAAAGTCGAAGCAAAAACCAAAAAGTTGATCAGGATTCAGACGGAAGGCGTGGCCAATCTCCGCAGGACCCATGGCAAGCCGCTGATCGGTTACACCTACCAGGCACTCGGTGAGCCCTTTATACGGGGGCTCATTGAACTGGGTGTCCCGGTATTTCCCGGCCCCGAACGGGCGGTGGCAGCCATGAAGGGGCTTCTGGCCCGCGAAACGCTCAAAGGCCGGCTTAACGCATCCTAACCCGGCCAAGCCGAATCCAAATCAGCCCCGCGGATCCGCGGGATCATGCAAAAGGCTCCTCCAGCACGAGCCGGGCAGGTCCATGAACCTGGATGCTCTCCCCCATGGGTTCCACGCGGAGCGTGCCTTTCTCGTCGGACAGTCTTCCGCGGACCTTTGTGAGGAACCCGTTTGCAAATATCTCGGTGCGCACCTCAAGGATCGGTTCGCGATCGGGACCCAGGATCCGAAACCCGTTCTGGCCCGGCTGGTGCACGCACCTCCCGGGATTGTCCACGATGCGGTTCCAGTGGAGCGTTGCCATGGGCCGCCCTTCCCCGTCCAGGAGTCGGCAGGAGATGCGGGCGGTGCGCTCGCCGGGGAGCACCAGATCGCCCAAAAAGTAAAAGCACGAGGCCCCATGGGGGTCTCCCACCAGGAAACCGGGGGTCAGCATGTCGTTCACCAAGTAGTTGTGGTGCGCGCTGATCCTGCTTTCACGAAACGCGATCATGATCGATTCTCCAGGTTTCAGGTACCAGGTGCAAGGTTTCAGGCAAGAAAACTATCTCAAAATTTCAACCCCTGAAGCCCGAAACCTGAGACCTGAAACCGGCCTTTCCGCTAAAGACGCTTCCTGATCTCCTCAATGATCAGCGGAAGCAGCGTTTTTGCGTCCCCCACGAGGCCCAGGTCGGCCATTTTGAAGATGGGCGCATCCGGGTCCCGATTGATGGCCACGATGGCCTCGGCACCCTGGATGCCCGCGGTATACTGGAGTGCACCCGAGGTGCCGACGGAGATAAGGACTTTGGGCTTGACGCTCTTTCCCGTCTGGCCGATGAGCCGGTCTTCCTCCACCCAGCCCACCCGCACCACGGGTCGGGTTGCGCCCACCTCCCCTTCAAGCAGCGCCGCCATTTCGAAGAGGAGATCGAACTGGGCCTTGCTCTGAAGCCCTCGGCCGCCCACCACCACCACATTGGCGTTCTCAAGCCCCGCGCTCTTTGCCGGGATGGGGCGGCTTCGTGTGACACGCGTCCTTGATGGGGGGATCGCGCCGGTGTCGGGATAGATGATCCGACCCACCGACTCGGGATGGTGCGGAAGCTCCTGGAAGGCCCCCGGGTGGACCGTTGCCATCTGGGGCCGGTGGCTGGGGGTCACCACTTCGGCCAACAGCTCGCCGCCGAAGGCCGGTGTCGTCTGGATGAGGAAACCGCTTTCAGGATCCAGGTCAAGGGCCATGCAGTCCGCGCTCAGTCCGGTGCGGAGCCGCTTTGCCAGCCTGGGGAAGAATTCCCGTCCGAAGGCGGTTCCCCCCGCCATGAAGATCTCAGGCTTGAAGGCCTCCACCCAACGTGCGATCACAGGGGTGTAGGTTTCAACCTGATATTCTCTCAGCTCAGGGTGATCCGCCGCAAGAACGACGTCCGCGCCATGGGCCACGTACTCCATGGCGTACTTGTGCACCTTCTCCCCCAGCACGAGCACGGATACCTGGCTCCCCAGCTTTCCGGCAAGCTCCCTGCCTTTGGCGATCAATTGGAGGGTGACCCGGTTTCTGAAATAGTTCCGGTAGTCCCCGAAGACCCAAACGCCGCCCAATGCGTCAGTTGCTCCCATCTTCCTCGTTTACCAGGCTTAGAGATTCAAGTTTCTGGATCAACCGCACCACCAGATCCTCCGCCGGGCCGCTCACGACCTCTCCTTTTCGGCGCAGGGGCACAGGTCGGAGCCGCCACACCTGGGTGGCGGACCCCGAAAATCCCACCTCCGCCTTTGCGAGCCCAAGATCCTCCAACCCCCATCTTTGCACATCCGCCCGGGAAAAGGCGGCCTCGAGTGCGCCGAGAGGCAAATGGGCCGTCGTGGCGATCCCCTGGGCCACACAAAGAAGGACGGGGGGCTGAACCCGGACCGTTTCGAGGAAGCCGTCGCTCACCCGCTTCAAAGTGAGCCAGCCGCCGTCAAAAAGGATTTCGTTTACCCCCCACACCTGTGGCAGGTCGAGCTCCTCGGCGATCTGGGGCCCCACATGTCCGGTGTCGCTGTCCATGGTCTGGAGGCCGCACATCACCACATCCGGAAATGGGACCATCTTGGCGATGGCCGCCCCAATGACACGGGAAGTGGCCAGGGTGTCGGCACCGGCAAAGTTCGGGTCCGTAAGCAGGATGGCCCGATCCGCCCCGGCTGCCAGGGCCTCTCTGAGGGCCTCCTCGCTCTGGGGCGGCCCCATGGTGAGCACGGTGACCTCACCGCCTTCCCGCCGCTTGAGCGCAAGGGCCGCCTCCAGGGCCAGTTGGTCCAGGGGGTTGATGATGTTGTCGACTCCCTCCCGAATGACCGTCATTCTGTCGCGGTCGATGCGGATATTGGGAACATCAGGGACCTGCTTGATACACACCACGATATTCATGCGCCGAGGAGACTCCTTGCGATCACAATCCGTTGGACTTCCGACGTTCCCTCGTAGATCTCACACACCTTGGCGTCCCGGTAGAGCCGCTCGACCGCGTAGGCCTTGGTGTAGCCGTAACCGCCATGAATCTGAACGCCCCATCTCGTGGCATACACCGCCACATCGCTGGCATAGAGCTTGGCCATGGCCGATGGGGCCGTGTGGTCATGATCCAGGTCCCTCAGGTGCGATGCCCTGTAAATCAACAATCTGGAGGCCTCGACGCGGGTGGCCATGTCGGCGATGATCCCCTGGATTGCGCCAAGATCGGCCAGCGGCCTTCCGAACTGGCGCCGCTCCCTGACATAGCGAAGGGAAAGATCCAGTGCACCCTGGGCAATGCCGAGGGCCTGCGCACCGATCCCGATCCGGCCTCCTCCCAGGGTTGAGAGCGCAATCCTGAGGCCGTGGCCCTCTTCCCCCAGCCGATTTTCCACCGGCACCCTGCAATCATGAAACGAGAGGGAGCACACGGGATTGCCCCTCATGCCCATGAGGTCCTCGGGCGGCCCCTTGAAAACCCCCTCCCGATCGGATTCCACAATGAAAACCGTGTAGGCCTTCCTGCCATCGCCGGAGCGGGTGACGCCGAAAACCAGGTTGATCCCTGAAGCCCCTCCGTTCGTCACAAAGACTTTCTCGCCATTGACCACGTAGGCATCCCCTTCCAGGACGCCTGTGGTCTCCAGGGACGAGACGTCTGAACCTGCATTGGGCTCGGTCAGGCAGAAGGTGCCGATCATCCGCCCCGAGGCCATGGGGCCAAGGAACCGTCGTTTCTGATCCTCCGTACCGAATCGATAAAGCGGCCAGGCCGATACGCTGTTGTGAACCGAGACACAGAGGCCCATGGCCGCGTTGGCCCTTGAGACCTCCTCGATCACCATGGCGCTGCTGACCCCATCCAGCCCCGCGCCGCCGTAAGCCTGGGGGATTTCAAGGCCGAAATAGTGGAGCCCCCCCATCTGGCGCGCGAGGGCCGTGGGGAAGGCCGCGGTCCGGTCCATCTCAAATGCTGCTGCAGAGAGTTTTTCCTCTGCAAACTTCCGGACGGTTCGGCGGACCACCGCCTGTTTCATGGTTGGCTCAAACCGCATGGCTCAATCGCTCGGCTTAGACCTTGACGGGTCTTTGGCGCCCTTATGCCCAGGCACTGGGTTCCCCTGACCCAGACAAGCCAGAATTCGAGGTGTCAGGTTTCAGGTGTCAGGGTGGGGGATGGTGTCAGGTAGCGGGGTCCAGCGTTTGCTGAAACCTGAACACTGAAACCTGAGCCCGCCATGGCGGGAAGCCTGGCCGGCCCGAGGGCGCATTAGTAGTAGTTGGAGCGCTTCTTTCTGGACTGTCTCCCCACTGCGGCTCCGATCAGCAGACCGAAAAGAAGAACCAGGGCGCCCGTGGCAAACCACCGGGTCTTCTGAGAGGACTCGAGCCGCTGGTTTTCAACGGTCAGCTCGTCGATGGTCTTTTGGAGGGTTTCCAGATTGGACTGGGCGGCCTTATGCTCAGACTTAAGCTTCAGGTATTCCGTCGCACCACTTTTCAGGGAGTCGTAATCGGTCCGTAGCGCTTGAAAGGCTCGGGTTTTCTCCTGGAAGTTCGCCGCCAACTCCTTTTCCCTTTGCGATACCGTCTCAAAGGACTTTTGGAGGGCCGCAAACCGTTCCTTGAGATTGCTGTTTTCCTCCGAGAGGGCCTTGGATTTCAGCTCCCAGGGAAGGCGGGAGATCAAATAACGGTTCAGCACCCACCCCTCAATGGGCTCGCCCCCCTTCTTCATGATCCTCACGTGGCTCCAATCCCCCTGCACCTCCAATACCTCCATCGGTTGCCCGGATTGAGGGGTATAAATGATCTTGTTGTCGGTCGTGGGTCCGGTCCGAAGCGTGATCTCGAAGGAATCGGTCACGTAGGCGGTGCTGGATCCGTGACTCTCCATCGCGATCGCCAGCAGACAGAAGAGCGTGGCAACGAGGGCTGTGGTCTTTCGCATGATCCTCAGGTCTTCCTTTGTAAATGGCTCACCGTTTGTATTTCCCCATCAGCTGACCGGTGTCGAGCGTGTGGCCTTCCATCGCCTTGACCAGCTGGGCCTTGCTGGCCCCCGGAGCCAAATCGATCTTCTTGTCCAGGGCGTAGATCTTGAAGAAGTATCGATGGGTGCCGCCAGGAGGGCATGGGCCGCCGTAGCCGGGCTTCTTGAAGTCATTGTTACCGTGGGCGGCGCCGTTTTCGAGGGTCTTCTTCGGCGGGATGTTTTCAGGCAGCGCCCGGACATCGGGTGGGAGGTTAAAAAGGACCCAGTGGACCCAGGTCCCCACGGGGGCATCCGGGTCATCGGAGATCAGGGCAATGGACTTGGTCCCGCTCGGGAGGTTCCCCCACTTGAGGGGCGGGGACACATCTTCCCCGTCACAGGTGTATTTCACGGGTATCATGGCACCTTCTTTGAAGGCCGAGCTTTCTATCTTGATTCCCATTTTCTGACCTCCTTTCGCCTGAGGCAGAGGGCCCATGGCCGCCAGGCAGAGCAAAAAAAACGGTATATGCCATCGGGCCCTGTTGAGTAATCCACGAAACATGTTTCCCTTAACCCGGGCAAGCCGCAATTGCGGGTTTCAGTGTTCAGGTTTCAGTTCCTTCGTCCCGTGCGCCGTCAGCCTTGACCCCTGCGCTTTGCGCCGTGCGCTATGCTCTTCCCTGACACCTGAAACCTATCTTTCATCACCTGAAACCAAGACTCGATTAATCCCCTCGGCAAGACGGTCCCCTCTGTTCACACAGTCTAGCAGGTCTTGGTAAAGTATCTTTACAGGCGGTGCTTGTCAAGCATGCCCTTTCACCTTTCGCACCACCCTGATCTCTTGTATCCGTGTAGTGGGATATTGCCCGGCCGTGTCTTTTTCGAGGTATTTCACCATATCCCAGATCGTGCAGAGGGCAAGGGAGACCGCAACCAACGCCTCCATCTCGACCCCGGTCTTGGCATGGGTCCTCACGTGGCCGCGGACCTCGATGTGACGGTCGAAGAGCTCGAAGGACACCCGGACTGCTTCGAGCGGGATCTGGTGGCAGTGGGGTATCAGCAGATGGGTCTGCTTGGCCGCGTTCATGCCTGCCACCTCCGCCACCAGCAGGGGATCCCCCTTCTTGATCTCCCCGTGGCGGATGCACGCAATGGTCTCCGGCGTTAACACAATGACGCCTGCGGCCTCCGCCTCCCTTGAGATCACCGCCTTGTCCGACACATCCACCATTCCCATCCGGTTCCTCCTTCTAAAGGTTTCAGTGTTCAGTGTTCAGGTTTCAGCAAACCCCGGATCCTGATACTCGCCACCTGAAACCTATCTCCCCTCACCTGACACCTGAAACCTATCTCCCCCCACCTGAAACCTGAAACCTATCTTTCATCACTCCCCGTCTTCCAGGTCTAGTTTGAAGAGCCTTCTGGCTGCATCCAGGTATTCGCTCATGAGCGGTGAGCCTGCTTTGTGTTTCAAAAAGACGATCGGATCATTGATGACCTTTTCGGCAATGGACCGGACCAGGACCTGGACCGCCTGGTTTTCCTCCGGATCGAGTCTTGAAAGGGCCGAACCGCTCTTTTTGAGCTCAGCCCGGACGATCGCTTCGGCCTTCTCCTGCAGCGACACAATCGTCGGCACGACTTCAAGCGTCTTCACCCAGTCCCCGAACTTGACAACCTCCTCTTCAACGATCCGCTCCGCCCGGACTGCCTCCTGACGGCGCTGGGACAGGTTGAGCTGAACCACACCCTTCAGGTCATCGACGTCATAGAGGTAGACGTTTGCGATCTCATTGACGCGCGGCTCGATGTCCCGAGGCACGGCAATGTCGATACAGAAGAGGGGGCGGTTTCGCCTCCGTCTCATGGATCGCTTCACCAGGTCATGACCGATGACATATTCGGGCGACGCGGTCGAGGAGATCACGATGTCCGCGCTGGTGAGCTGGCCTTCGATCTCTTCGAAGGCGATGGCCTGTGCATGGAATGGCTCGGCGACTTTCACGGCGCGGTGAAAGGTCCGGTTTGCAACGGCCATGGTGCTGACGCCCTGCCCCATCAGGTGCCTGGCGGCAAGTTCGGCCATCTCGCCTGCGCCGATAAGGAGCACCTTTTTCCCTTCCAGCACATGGAAGATCTTTTTTGCCAGCTCCACTGCCGCATAACTGATGGAAACGGCTGCCTCACAGACCCCTGTCTCGGTCCTCACACGCTTGGCCACGTGGAAGGCGCGGTGCATCAAGCGGTTGACGATCACGCCCGCCGTCTTTTCCATGGTGGCCCGGGTGTAGGCCTCCTTGATCTGTCCCAGGATCTGAGGTTCCCCAAGGACCATGGAATCCAGGCTCGAGGCCACCCGGAAGACGTGTCTGACGGCATCGGAATCCTCGTGGGTGTAAAGGCTTCCCACAAACCGTTCCTGGGGCAGATTTCCCAGCGTCGACAACATGCCCATGACGGCCGCAACGGCCGCTGCAACATCCTCCGTCGTGAAGATCGCCTCCACACGGTTGCAGGTGGAGATAAATAATGCCTCTCGGATGCTCGGGATGTCCCTCATTTGGCTCAGGGCCTTTCCCACGTTCTCCGCGTCCGAGGCAAGGCACTCCCTCACATCCAATGCCGCGGTGTCATGGTTCATCCCCATATTGATGATCCTGGTCATGACCCCTTTGGCACCCCCAGGTTCTGGAAGCTGTGATATCCCCCAAGCCACAACCCGCCGCCGATAAAGGTAAAGATCAGGACACAGAAGCAAATGATGGACATGATGGACGCCCTCCGGCCGCGCCACCCCACCACCAGCCGCTCATGGAGCA
The DNA here is from genome assembly GCA_963830155.1 of uncultured delta proteobacterium. GTDB lineage: Bacteria > Desulfobacterota > DSM-4660 > Desulfatiglandales > Desulfatiglandaceae > CAWHLE01. The sequence goes on from CAWHLE010000013.1 coordinate 326,260, forward strand.
GTGCGGCATAGAAGAACCACGTGATGAGGGACCAGACCTCCTTTGGGTCCCACTGCCAGTAGCGCCCAAGGGTGGTCTGCGCATACATCGATCCCGTGACCATCCCGATCGTCAGGAACAGAAAACCATAGATAAGCGAATAATAGTTGATCGCATCCAGCGTCGCGAGCGAAGGCAGCCGCTGGTAAAAGGAGCCCAGCCGCTTGTGCTTGATCTCACGTTCCTGGATCAGGTACATAATGGCGGAGAGAAAGGTGATCACAAAGAGGCCGTCACCGAAAAAGATGGTGCCCACGTGCACGGTGAGCCACAGGCTCTTGAAAACCGGGCTGATGGGCCCTTCCACCAGGGGGAGGGTCGACGACACGATCATGAGCACCGCTGCGAAGGGGGCCACAAACGAGCCAAGGACCATCAATCGGAACCTCACCTGCAAAATGAGGTAGGCCAACACGATGGACCACGAAAAAAAAGAAAGCGCTGCCTTGAAGTTCAGGACCGGCACCGTCCCCAGCATGTAATAGCGGTACCCGAGAAAAATCGTGTGCAAAACGAACCCGGCGAACAGGACCCAGTTTGAAAGCCGGTAGACCCATTTCGCCTGCTTGATCAGGTAAACGATGAAACCGCCCGAGGCAAGCAGCACGAAGAAAAGCGCGGCATTAAACCAGAGAAAACCCATCATCCCCCTCTTTTGGCCGTCAGATCCCCCATGATCCCATCGCGCGCGACGCCGCCGGGGAGCAGCCCGTCGAGCACCGCCTGGACCTCTGACCAGTCGCCGGCCTTGATGGCCGCCACGATGCCTGATCCTGCGATGGCATGGAAGATTCGACTGTTTTCGGACTGGGGCAGGCCGCTTGCAAGGACAGCCTCCCGCACCCGTCCCATGAGCTTCAAGGTGGTCTCGTATTCCGGTCCGAACTGCCATTCGAGCTGCTCTCGAATGCGCTTTGCCATGGCCGGGCTCTTTCCCGATGTGGAGATGGCCACCAGCAGGTCACCGCGGCGGATGATGGAAGGCACGATGAAGTTACAGTCCGCGGGTTGGTCCACGGCGTTCACGAGCATGCCCCTGCGGTTCGCCTCCTTGCTCACCCGATGGTTCAGCGCCTTGTCATTGGTCGCGGCGATCACCAGAAAGGCCCCGTCAAGGTGATGGGGCAGGAACGCTTTTCCGAGAAACGCCACCCGCTTAAGTTCAACCATTTCGTTAAGCTTATCAGTTAATATGCTTGATATTATCGATATTTTAGCTTCAAATTCGAGGAGGGTCTCAACTTTTCGCTGGGCCACCTGGCCACCTCCCACCACCAGGACCCTCTTGCCGGTGAGATCCAAAAGCACGGGATAAAAGGACATGGGAATAAACTCCAGGTTTCAGGTGTCAGGTCCCAGGTGTCAGGCAAATCCCGACCATCAGGGCACAGGCACTCAGTGGATGCGATAGGCGGTAGGCATGCGCTTCGCGCGTTTGAGGTTAGAGGCGCGTCACGCCGGGGCGTGACTTAAGGATCGCTTCGCTTGAGGTTAGAAACGGGACCCCATTCGAAAAACTGGACATTTGGCGTCATCTCCTTTTCTCCCCTTCTTCTGCCTCCAACCTTCAGTTCGCGAAGCGAACGATCCTCAAACCTAACCCACTCTTTCTCTCCCGCTCTCCTGCGGTTCAAAAAGTTGCCTTGCCCTGAAACCCGACACCTTGCACCTTGCACCTGTCTTTCATATATACCTATCCACCATTTCCGTTATGAACCGCTCGATCCCGGCCATCCCCTCTCTTGCTTCGATCTCCCGGATCAATCGCTTGATCTTCAGGCAGGTGCCCGCATCATCCTTCAGGTCGTCCGTGGAGCGGAATGCGCCGCTCCGCCGCCCCACCCGATAGATCAAGCGCGCTTCATCGGAAAGCGTCTGGTATTTCCCGATGACCGCGAGCATCTTTTCCTTGTCCTCGGGGAGCTTGCCGGAGACCTCTTCGAGGAGGTTCATGATGTGATCGCTCGTGACCATGCTGTCGATGCCTTCCAGGGTTTCGATGAACACCCTGATTTCTGCGGCGACCATGTCGTCGGTCTGCATGGTGAAGGTCCCGGCCTTGAGTTTCTCGTAAAGAGGGATTCGGTCCGGGACCCGGAGGCTGCGGAGACGGATGAAATGGGGATTGATCTGATTCAGCACCTGGGCGGTTGCCACGGCGTGTTCCCGCCACATCTCCTGGCCTCCGAGGCCCGGCATCACGTACTCGGAAAGCGCCATGCCTCCTTCAATGATCTTTCTGCCGGCCTCAACCTGTTGGGCGCCGGACACGCCCTTTTTCATGAGTTTGAGCAGGGGATCATAGCCGGTCTCCAGGCCGATGTGCACCCTGTCGAGCCCGGCCTCGTGAATCCGTTTGAGGGCCTCCACGGATTTGTTGACAATGGACCTTGACCTTGCATAGGTGGTGACCCGGGTGATCTCAGGGAACTTCTCCCTCAGGAATGTCAGGATCTCCACAAGGTCATTCGTTGGGACGACCATATTGTCGGCGTCCTGGAGGAAGCAGGCCCCTGTTCCGTAAAACAGCCACGCGGCAATGGAACGATATGGGTCGCTGTAACTGGAACTGCTGAAGATGTGGTTGACGGCTCGATCCGTGACACCGCCTCCTTCCCCAATGGACCAGGACAGGGCCTTGATGTCGTCAGCGATGTCACGAGCCGTCTGGATGTCTTTTTTCACCTCTTCGACGGTCCTCAGGGAAAATTTCTGTTTCTTGTACACGGGACAAAACTGGCACTGATTCCACGGGCAATTCCTGGTCACCCGCAGGAGGAGGCTCCTCGCCTCGCTCGGAGGCCGGATAGGTCCCTGTTCAATGCTCTGGGGCCGAAACCCGCTCATGGGTAGATCCTTTCGATCGACGTTGCTCATCGCTTCTCCGTTTGTATTGCAGAAATTGGCTGGTTAATCAAGAAAGATGAGGTTTCAGGTCTCAGGTGTCAGGTTTCAGCAAACATCCCCCCCCATCCCTAACCCGTAACCCCATCGTGCGCCTCGCCTTTCTCTTTCTTTTCTCCCCTTGAACGTTGAACCTTGAACCTTATTTTTTGTAGAACATGTTAATCATGGCGCAAGAGAGATCAAACCATTGGCGATCCGGGGGCAGTGAAGCGCCTCTTTGCCTCCGGAAGATGTCGCATGCCGTATGGCGCGCACCGGAGGCGCAGATCATGCAACCCGACAAAGGAGGGACTACAGATGAAGGATAAGAGGAGCTTGCATCTGAAAGTACAGGAACTCTGTGACTGCTATGCCACCACTGATCCCCTGAGAGAGATGTCCGCCCTCAAGGGCGAAGCCGACCGTGAAGAGGCGGCGCTTAAATGGCTCGCGCTGGCGGCTCTGCACGGGGTGAATGCCAACGCGGAAAACATTTCCATCATCCGGTCCGGTTCCGGTGACGTGACCGTCAAGGCCGAGTATCGCGTATCCGAACTGCCGTCCCCCGGCCGTGAGATCGGGGAAAAGATCATTGCGGTGGCAAGGGAAATCACCCACCTCGAAGGCGAGAAGGCCAAATCGGCCCTGGCGCTGGGCATACGAGACAGCAGCATCGACGTGGAGATCAAGGTCAAGAAGGATGAAAAGGGCGAAAAGCTGACCCTCACCTTCCCCAGATAGGCTCCATCCCCGCCGACTTTTTTGGCTTGTGCTCATCCAAGAACGACTCTTATTGGATGAGCGCGAGCAGCCACCGGCATCCAGTCCCGCGGGAGAAAACCGGGAGAAGACCATGACCGAGTTCATGCATACCAGACGTTTTGGAAGCGGTCGCCACGAGGTGAGCATCGTCGGTCTCGGGGGAGAAGGGGTCCTCAGGACCCATGGGCAAGACAGGGCGGCCACCGAGGTGATTGAGTCGGCGATTGAGGAGGGGATCACCTACTTCGATTCGGCCAGGGCCTACGCGGGCAGCGAAGGATACTACGGGCAGGTTTGGCGAGCCAGGCCAGCGGATCGGCAGAGGGTCTTCCAGACGAGCAAATCGGCCATGCGAGGCAAGCGGGAGGCGCTCTCGGAGTTGGAGCAGACGCTTTCCAACATGGGGATAGAGGCGCTCGACCTCTGGCAGATACACGACGTGAGGACCCGGGACGACATTCGGGCCATCGAGGGGCCTGGCGGGGCCTTGGAGGCCTTTGTCCAGGCCAGGGACCAGGGCAAGGTTCGGTTCATCGGCGTGACGGGACACCATGACCCGGCGGTCTTGACCCAGGCCGTCCGAAGCTGGCCGGTTGACTCGGTCCTGATGCCGGTTAACCCCGTTGAGGGGGTCCTTGGCGGATTTCTGGACCAGACCCTGCCCGCCGCCCGCGAAAAAGGGATCGCCGTCATCGGCATGAAGGTCCTTGGCGCCTCCCACTACCTCTTTCCGGGATCGGGTGTGACGCCCGAGCGCCTGATTCGCTTCGCGCTCTCACTGCCCATCACCGTCGCCATTGTCGGCTGTTCCACGCCGGCCCACGTAGCCGCCCTTGCGGATATCGGCCGATCGCCCAACCCCCTCACTCCGGAGGAACAGCAGGCCCTGCTCGATGCCTTTCGCCCCCATGCCAGTCAGCTCGGATTCTATCGAGGCTCTTAGCAGAATTGCTTAAGGAGGTCAGGAGCGTCCCCGCTTCGCGGGACTTGAGGCTAAAGGCAAGCGCCTCAAGCGCAGCGCTCCTCAAGTGAAACGCGCCTTTTCCCGTAACCCTTGCGCTCTGCTCCATGCCTTCCTGCCCTTTCCTGACACCTGACACCTTCTTCAAAACCTTCCCGCAATGGACTTCCGGCAGACGGGGCACTTCCCCTTCTTGACCCGGTCTTCTTCAACCGAAAACCCTGATCTCCGAATCAGGACCTCCCCGCAGCCCGGGCAGGCCGTATCCGAGCCCTCTCTTGGCACATTTCCCATGTAGATATGTCGCAATCCCTCCTGCTTTCCTATCTGGTAGGCCATCCGGATTGTCTCAATGGGTGTCGAACGCTGGTCGTTGAACTGGTAGTCCGGGTGAAATCGGCTGATGTGCCACGGGATGTCAGGGTCGACCTCCGCGAGGAACCGTGCGATCTTTGTGAGTTCCTCCCTGCTGTCGTTTGAGTCGGGGATGATGAGGGTGGTCACTTCCACCCAGATCCCAAGACGGTTCATGGCCCGGATCGATTCCAGCACGGGCGCCAGTGCACCGTGGCAGACCGACTTGTAAAACGTCTCACTGAAGGACTTGAGGTCCACATTGCAGGCGTCCAGATAGGGCTGGATCGTTTCAATGGCCTTTGTGGTCATGAAACCGTTGGTCACGAAGACGTTCAACATCCCCTTTTCCCTTGCCAGCCTCGCCGTGTCATAGGCGTATTCAAAGAATATGGTCGGTTCGGTGTACGTGTAGGAGATACTGCGGCACCCATCGTCCAGGGCCTTTTTGACGATCTCTTCCGGAGGGAGCACATAGCCGGTCAGCGCCGGATTGGTCCGTTTGGAGATTTGCGAGATCTGCCAATTCTGGCAGAACCCGCACTTGAAGTTGCAACCGGCCGCTGCGATGGAAAAGGAACGCGTGCCTGGCAGAAAATGATAGAGGGGTTTTTTTTCGATGGGGTCGATGTGGGCGGCAACGACCTCTCCGTAGGCATAGGTGTACAACTTGCCCTTGATGTTCTGCCGGACGCCGCAGATGCCAAATTTGGAGTTGGCAATTCGACAGTCGTGATTGCACAACATGCAGTGGACCATCTTTCCATCAACAGACTCATAGAGCATGGCTTCTTTAAACATGTCGACTCCGGTGGAAAAGGCGCGTTAGTACCTGAGCGGTGAAATTGCGCGCAAAATGGACACGATTTTTGGTGTCAGGTTTCGGTGTTCAGGTTTCAGCAAACCCCAGATCCTGACACCTGAAACCTGTTTGGTTCCGGCTTGGCCGGGTTAAGTTATAGGGCCGTCACGCAAACGCGTGACTTGAGGAGCGCTGCGCTTAAGGCAAAACACGGGCAAGAATCGCGTTAGGTTTCAGGATCGTTTCACGTGAGGAGCGCTGCGCTTGAGGCAAACCATGGGATTAAGAAGGCGTTAGGTCTTAGGATCGTTCGCGGCGCGAACGATCCTAAGCTCCTCAGGCAATTTTTACTTCCTCGCGGTGGACTTGTACTTGGCGTAAAGATCGTGCACCCGTCTCTTGAGGGCCCTAATCTTTTTGCTGTCCTCGGCTGAAGACCACTTCGGCTCACTGATGGAGAAAAGGCTGTTGGCCAGCTCATCAATGACGTGCTCCGTGGCCTCACACCACTCGTCGGTGCAGATGTTGCTCATCTCGGACGCTTCGGCGAGCCCCTTATCCAACATGTCCAAGGATTCTTCCATGTTGGCGACAAATCCCTTCCATGTTGAAATGAGGCTTGCCTGAACATCATTTTGAAACGCATCTTTCGGCAGTGCCATCTTCGCTTTACCTCCTTTTGAAGAATCGATTCAAGAATCCCCGTGCCATCCTTCGTCCAATCCCGTCCGCACGGTGATTGAACCGCTGTCTACCCTCTCCTTCACTCCAATTGACGGAATTGATTATAATCTATACACAAGACAGACGAATGTCATCAACCATAATTCAAAATCTGGAAAAACTTCCCCCGCCCCTGTTCGATGAAGGCGCACGGAGGAAACGCGTTAGGTTTGAGGAGCGTAACGCCAGGGCGTGACTTGAGGGGCGCTTCGCTTGAGGCAACACATGGGAGAAAATACGCGCGGTTTGAGGAGCACGTCGCTTGAGGCGCTTGCCTACTTCCTCAAGTCCCGCGAAGCGGGGGTTGCTGAAACCTGAAATCTGAACACTGAAACCTGAAACCTCAAAGATGATCTATCAGCCGAAGAAGATTCCCTCTTGACACTTGATGCGTAAAGCTTACAATACCGCATCAACATGATGAGAGGCTGATTAAAGGCGAAGATGTTTGTAAGACCCTCAAAATGGCTGGCCCTGATGATGGTTCTTCTTCTCATGGGCTTTAGCGTTGCGCCTGTATGGGCATTTTGCGCCGCGCCCTGCTGCAAGGCGGCTCCCTCGGTGCCGGAGCCGGTGCAAAGCGTCGCGTGCCACGGGGATCAAGCGAATGAACCGGTTGAAAGCACGCCGCCGTGCCTCCTCAAGGCACATCAACCCTCCGACTTGGCGGCCAGGGGCCTTACCCCCGAGCTGCGGGCCAACCGCCTCTTGGTCGCACATGGCGCATTGGCGCCCGTTCTGATTTTGGCGGCCACCCGGGTCGTGGAGACAAACGCGCCCGGTACCGGTCCCCCGATCTTACACCCGCTCAGACCCATTTATCTCCTTTCTCTCTCCCTTCTGTGTTAGGTCCGCATCTCAACGGATCCCTCTCAAATCGTCTAAACTATTTTATTTGGCGACGCGATCTCTCTCTTTGCCCACGGTAACGGCCTGTGGGGCTGAACCTTGAGGTCCGCCCCGGGAGAAAGCGGAGAGACGCAGCCCCCAGCCATCACAGGAGACTTTCAAATGAAAATGAAAACGAAAGCTACGTTTGCCCTGGTTATGGTTATCGGAATCATTGCCGCCGTGTCCATGGTCATTTCATTCACCAGGACAGGGGAGACCCGAACGGCCCAGGAGGACCGGGTGTCCTATCCCATGAACAAATTCGATGACGGCAAGGCCAAATTCTTCCAGTACAAGACGCCCCAGGGGATCACCGTCAAGTATTTCATCCTGAAGAGCTCGGACGGCGTGGTTCGCGCCGCCTTCGATGCGTGTGACGTCTGCTGGCCTTCGGGCAAGGGCTACTACCAGGATGGCGACGTCATGGTCTGCCGCAACTGCGGAAGGCGGTTTGCGTCCGTTAAGGTCAATGAGGTCAAAGGCGGATGCAACCCTGCCCCCCTGAAGCGAGAGATCGCGGGCGACCAACTGGTGATCCAGGTCACTGACATTGTGGCGGGTACACAGTATTTCGACTTCTCGAAAAGGAGTTGACCATGAAGCTGAGAGACATTGCCCTGTGCAACTTGAAGCGGCGAAAGGCGAAAGCCACCTTTGTCATGCTTGGGCTGGTGATCGGCGTCACGGCCGTGGTCGCCTTCATCAGCCTGGTGGAGGCCCTGACGCGGGACATTAACCACAAACTTGAGAAATACGGCGCCAATATCCTGATCGTGCCAAAGACCGAGAACCTCTCGCTCAACTACGGCGGCCTCTCGGTTGGCGGCGTCTCCTTTGAGATGCGCGAAATTCGGCAGGAGGAGTTGGAACGCCTCCGCTCCATCAAGAACGCCGCAAACGTTGCGGCGGTCGGGCCCATGGTCCTCGGTCCGGTCAAGATTCATGACCGCGACGTGCTCCTTGCGGGCATGGAGCTCAGGGTCGCCCCGCTTTTGAGGCCCTGGTGGCGGATTCGCGGAGATTCACCCGGTGAGGGGGCGCTGCTCCTTGGCGCTGAGGCCGCGCGGGTCCTGGGGCTCGACGTGGGGGCCACGGTCGTGCTCAATGGACGGGAGCTCCCCGTCACAGGGGTCCTCGAGACCACCGGCTCCCAGGATGACCAGATCGTTTTCGCGCCGCTGCGCACGGCCCAGTCTGTCCTGGGCAAGGAGGGCCGCATTTCCATGGCCGAGGTGGCAGCCCTCTGCTCGGGATGTCCCATCGACGATATGGTCAAGCAGATCTCCGTGGTCCTGCCGGAGGCCAACGTCATGGCCATCAAGCAGGTCGTCAAGAGCCGGCTGGAGGCCCTGGCCCACTTCCAGAAGGTGGCCTATGTCCTGTCCGCCCTCGTCATGCTCGTCGGCGGCCTCGTGGTCCTCGTCACCATGATGGGGAGCGTGCGGGAGCGGACCTCCGAGTTCGGGATCTTCCGGGCCATCGGCTTCCAAAGACGCCACGTGATCCGAATCGTGCTTTTCGAAGCGGGGGTTATCTCGCTCCTTGCCGGCGTGCTGGGATACCTGATGGGGCTTGGCGCAACCAAGGCGGTCCTGCCCTTCTTTGCGGAAAGCCACGATATCATGCTGCCCTTTGATCCGGTGTTGGCCGGGGCGGTTTTGGTGCTTGCCCTCATCCTTGGCCTGGCATCGAGTGCCTATCCCGCACTCATGGCGGCTCGCCTTGACCCAAACGACGCTCTTCGGACCCTCTAGGAGGCACACATGACTTTTATCGAAGCAAATCAACTGGTGAAACAGTATGGTGAAGGCGAGACGACCGTGTCGGCCGTCAAGGGTATGACCTTTCACATCCATAAGGCCGAATTCGTCGCGATCATGGGGGAGTCGGGCTCCGGGAAATCCACCCTCCTTTCCATGATGGGCGGGTTGAACTCCCCCACGAGCGGTCGATACGTCGTGAACGACATCGACGTCTATGGTATGGGCCAGGACAAAAGGGCCGCGTTCCGGCAGGACTACCTGGGGTTCGTCTTTCAGAGCTTCCACCTGATCCCCTACCTCACCGTGTTGGAGAACGTCATGCTCCCGCTCGCCACCAAAAAGATGAACGGGAAGAATAAGCGTTCCATGGCCGAAGACGCCCTCTCACGGGTGGGGCTCCGCGCGAAAGGCCACCGTTTGCCCGCTGAAATCTCGGGTGGAGAACAGGAACGGGTGGCACTCGCCCGGGCCATCGTGAACCACCCCCTCATTCTGATGGCCGATGAGCCGACCGGAAACCTGGACAGCAGGACGAGCCGGGAGATCATGGCCCTCCTCGATCGTCTCAATCAGGAAGGTATGACGATCGTTATGGTGACCCACAGTCCGGATTGCGCCGGCTACGCTGGAAGGCTCCTGGAGGTCTCGGACGGACGTTTGACGCCCGAAAGGCGGCCCTACGCCAAAGCGGCTTGTATGTGAGAAAGAACTGGAGTGCCGGAGTATTGGAGTGATGGAGTATTGGGGTCGAAAACCCAATACGCCTTCACTCCACTCTTTCTTCCTCCATTACTCCAGTCTCCCCTCTCTCTTGACTCCACCCACGGATGAAGATAAAAGATAGGAGTGCGAGGGGAACGCGTTAGGTTTGAGGCAAAAGAGGGAGAAAAAAAGAAGATGTCGAATCTCGGTTTTTTTGAATGGGGCCGGTATTTTGGTCCCCTCCGGGCCGTTCCCTCAGTTTCTGGCCTCAAGTCACGCCGTGGCGTGACGCTCCTTAAGCGTAACGAGCCTCAAACCTCCAGCATTCCGAGCTCCTAACTTCCTCAAACCGAGAAAGGACACCCAACCATGGATCGCGATCAGCTTATCCGGGCCGGGGCCGAGATGATCCGGACATCGGCGCGCGTCCTGGTTTTCACCGGGGCCGGGTTGAGCACCGAGTCTGGCATCGCGGACTTCCGAAGCCCTGGCGGCATCTGGAGCAAGTACGACCCATCGGAGTTCTATTTCGACCGGTTTGTCTCTGACCAAAAGGCGAGGGAGAAATACTGGGCCATGAGCACCGAGTATTATGGTGTCATCAGGGATGCCAGGCCCAACGAGGCCCACCTTGCCATCAAGACCCTGGAAGATGCCGGAAAGCTCCTGGCGGTGGTCACCCAGAACATCGACGGCCTTCACCACAAGGCCGGGAGCTCGCCTGACAAAGTCATCGAAATCCATGGGACCGTCTTTTCGGTCTCGTGCCTCAGCTGCGGGAAACGCTACGGCAGGGACGAGATCCAGGAACGAGTCCGGGCCGGAGACAAGGCCCCCGAGTGCGATGGTTGCTCCGGCATCCTGAAGACGGACACCATCTCCTTTGGTCAGGCCATGCCCCAGGACAAGATGGCCATGGCCTATCAGCACGCACGCGCGTGCGACCTCTGTCTCGCCCTCGGGTCTTCCCTGGTGGTCTACCCGGCCGCTTCGATCCCAGCGGTGGCAGCGGAAAACGGCGCACGGCTCATCATCGTGAATCGGGAGCCCACCCCCATGGACACCATGGCCGCACTGGTCATTCACGACAGCCTTTCCAAGGTGCTGCCACCGATGGTTCAACTGGGGTGTCCGGACGCCTGAATGCTGGAGGTTTTAGGCTCGCTGCGCTAGAGGATCGTCACGCCCAAGCGTGACTTGAGGCGGGGGACAAAGGATGTTATAGCCGTTAGGCTGGAGGCTGTAGGCGCATTCATTTTTTGCCTCAAGCGAAGCGATCCTCAAGTGAAACGCTCCTCAAGCCTAACGCGCCTTTTCCACCGGCGCTCCTATAACCTAACGCGGACGAGCCGGAACCAGATAAGGTTTCAGGCATGACCCCTGAACACTGAAACCTGAACTCTAAAATCGTGACCATTTTGCGCACAATTTTGTCGCTGAGGGACTAACGGGTTCTTTGCGTGCTTTGCGAGAGACCTTCTTCGCGTTCTTCGTGTTCTTCGTGGTAAAATATTTCGCCGTGGAGGATTGAAATATGCTTCGGATCGGTTTCGTGGGTTGGAGAGGGATGGTGGGCTCGGTGCTCATGGCCCGTATGATGGAGGAGAAGAATTTCGTGGGGTTTGAGCCGGTCTTCTTCTCCACCTCTGATGTGGGTGGGAAAGGACCGGATGTGGGCATGGCGATTCCCCCTTTGCGAGATGCCTTTAACCCGGAACTGCTGGCCGAGATGGACGTGGTCGTCACCTGTCAGGGGGGGGATTACACCAAATCCGCGTATCCTGCCGTTCGAAAGCATGGTTGGAACGGCTACTGGGTGGATGCGGCTTCGGCGCTTCGAATGCAGGAAGATGCCATCATCGTGCTCGATCCTGTCAATCGAGGCGTGATCGACCAGGGACTTTTATCCGGGGTCAAAAACTACGTGGGTGGAAACTGCACGGTGAGCCTGATGCTCATGGCCATCTCGGGGCTTCTTGCCTCCGGTTATGTCGACTGGATCTCCACCATGACCTACCAGTCCGCCTCCGGGGCGGGCGCCAAGCACATGAAGGAGCTGATCGCCCAGATGAAGGAAATCGGCGACGCATCGAGGCCCCTGCTGGATGACCCGGCATCGACCGCCATCGAGCTCGACCGGGTGGTCACCCAGACGGTGAGGAACGGTTCTTTTCCCACAGAAAACTTCCTGGCACCGCTTGCCGCCAGCGTGATCCCGTGGATCGATTCGCTGATGGAATCGGGCCAGACCAGAGAGGAATGGAAGGGGTGCGTCGAGGCCAACAAGATCCTGGGCGCCCGAAAACCAATCCCCGTTGACGGCGTCTGCGTGCGGGTCGGTGCCATGCGGTGCCACAGCCAGGGGCTCACCATCAAGCTCACCAAGGAGATCCCTCTGGACGAGATCGTGGATCTGATCCGTGGGAGCAACGACTGGGTAAGGGTCGTGCCAAACGACCGGGCGTCCACCCTCGACCAGCTGACCCCTGCGGCCGTAAGCGGGACCCTGACCGTACCCATCGGAAGGCTGAGAAAAATGATGATGGGGCCCGAATATGTGGCGGCATTCACGGTGGGCGACCAGTTGCTCTGGGGGGCCGCAGAGCCCATTCGTCGCATCCTTCGAATCCTCGTCGAACATCTGACGTGATCGGCTTCCGAGGTGGGCAGTGGGTCCCTGTGGGACCGGAGGTTAGAGGAGCGCTTTGCTTGAGGACCACTTCGTTCGAGGCGAGTCAGTCGAGCGTGTAGATGAGTTCCTGCGTGCGGTCGAAGGCGAAGGCCGAAACAAAGACCTCGCCCTTTGCGGCCGCACCGGGGTCGCTCATGAACAAGACAGCCAAGGCCCGGACGAGCCCTTCGGCCATTGACAACCCGGATGCCGAGCCTTAAGATAGGCCTCGATTTTTCGACGGACGAGGAAGTGGAAAGCTCACTGGTGGGGCTCCCGGACTTCAAATCCGGTGTGGGGCAGTGAAGGCTGTCCCAGGTGGGTTCGATTCCCATGCACTTCCGCCAATTATTTGTAATGATTACAATGGTTTAAGGTTTGGAAATGGGTCCTTGGGCAATCGATATGGGCAATTTCATTCCGATAGGTCTCTAGCTTTGGTGATGGCTTTTTGCTTGTCTGAATCCTCAATCACGTCATAGCGCTGGTTCATGTCCGTGATGGCGTGGCCTGTGATCGCCATGGTGACGGTCCTGTCCGCCCCTGCCCTTCGCATATCCGTGATAAACGTGTGGCGAAGGTCATGGAAATGAACCCCCTTAAATCCCGCCCCAGATCGCTTTGTGCAAGCGGATTTGAGACCCTGTGAGAAATTCCGCGTAATCGGTTTCCCGTAATAGGTGAACACATGGACGTGTGGCAGGCCCCGGACAATGCCGGCCAGAACATCATAAACGGCCTGGGCCATGGGGACACTCTTGGCCTGCCCTTCCTTCGTGTCCCCCGCCTCAAGGCGGATCATCCGCCCTTTCATGTCGATCTTCCCCCACGTCAAGGAAGTGATTTCACCTTTCCTCATTCCGGTCCAGTAACCCACGGTCAAGAATGTCCTGTAGGTGCTTCGGGGAGTGCGACACAAGGCGGGTGAATTCTTCCCCGGTCAGGATCCGGTCCCGTCCGGTTTGCATGGCCCTTGAGAAGTTTTTTGACACGCCTGAAAGCCTTGAGCACTTTCCCCCCTCACCATGTCATTGTCAAAGCCCTTGATGACCATGGTCTTGACGTAATTGATTTCGTCGTCCACGGATTTGGGCTTGAGACCTTGCTTGGCTCGCTTGGCTTGGAGATTTTCGAGGTCGGAGGGTTTGATTTCAGTGACACGGCGGGCGCCGTATTCCCGAGTGAATTTGTTCAGGCAGACTTTGACCGTATCAAAAGACGCCAAGGACTTCACTTTCTCAAGGCCAAGATACCAGTCGGCAAGCTCTTGGAAGGTAATGAAGTCCTCGGTTCTCCGGTCGAAGAGCTCAAGTTTGTTTTCTTCCCGGCCGACCGTGTGCTTGGCATTGACTTTGTGGGCGTCTTCCAGTGAATAGGGGTCCATCCTTTTAATACTGGAAACAGCAAGCTTCTTTTGACGTCCGTCGGCCCCCTTGTAGACGACATGGTAGCGGACCTTGCGGGCCTTTTTGGCCGTGTCCATGTCTTGACCACATGAGCGGCATTTCTTCCGCTTGACCGTTTGCTTTGTGTGGCAAACGTGACACTCTGCTAGGATTCCCATGGTCCACCTCTATTCTTGCACTGGGGCCAAGAGCACTGATCCCAAGAGACTTCAAAAGCATCGGCTAAATCTTTAAGACGCCTTTTTCAAACAGATAATAGCCGTTACCCGTGGTGGTATATGCAAGGATTACAATGTCTTTCAAAATCTGGTCGAAATTCTTATCTTTCTCCACCCGTTTCGCTAACTCTTTGCAAGCATTAGTCAACTTCTCTAGCTGGGCTGACCACATGGGAACAACAGTATCACGCGCCTCTTTAATTGCCTGTATTCTCCCTATGAAGCTCTTATGAGCTTCACGCAGAATGAAATGCGCAAAGACCAGATCAGGATCATATTCCAGATTAAATATGCGCTGCATTATCCCGAAGATCCCGCTGAAGTAAAATAGCTTTTGAGCGATGTCCTGTTCAGCTTCCATTTTTTCTGTTACGTAAAGGATCTCATCAATCATTAGCTTTTTCATACTCGGGCCGATATTCATGACACTCCTCCACCAGTTGCGGTCTTGAGTTCCCAATCGAAGTCTTGGTTAGCAGTCGAGCTAACAGCCGGTTCTCTATCGCCCATATAAACAACGGTTGAAGCTGCTGACGTGATTTTTCGAATGTAAGAACCACTGTGGACATGTACGCTTTGCATTGCAGGTTTCTTCTCTTCGAAATCAATCTTCAGCTCTTGGTCAAGAGCATCCGCCAAGGACAGCATGCTTCGAAGAGTGAAGTTCGCATTCCCCCTCAGTATTTTAGTTACATAAGGAGATGAAACATTCATCCTTTTTGCCAATTCGGTCCGAGTGATCTTTTTCTCCTCCATTTTCTGAGCGATCTTTTCAGTTAAGCGATAAATGATAGTCTCAAAGCGAAATTCAAAATCCCCCTTTAGCTGATCTATCTTGTCTGAAAACCATTCGTGCAGTTTCATGGCTCCACCTCCATTTCCACGATGATTTTCTGGATGTCTTTGATCTTCATGTATTCCTCATGCAAACTCATGGCCCCTTTTATGTATCTATTCAACCTCTTATTCGTAATCTTAGGTAAACCTTCCGTAAGGATTAAGGAGTTAGGCAACTTTTCCCCGCCTCGGAAGCAAAGAATTCTCACGCCCATTTCGGTCTTAAGTTCATGAATGTCACCCGCATTCTTGAGACGGTGAAATCTTTCAATATTCCTCGGCTCACCGTTTTCGAGTATTCCTTTAAATAAAACAGCAACTTGCGTGATACGTTTGTAATCAATTCCCTCCAAGAAATCTTGGATCACACACCTGTCTTTTACTATTAGTCCGTAAAGTGAATATGCCTTGCCTCTTCCGATAACAGCAATTCGCATTAATTAACTCATAGGTTAAAAATCGGCAACAGAATAAAAGAGTCTTTAGATATTTCTCAAAACATGACCGCAAGAGATAAGCGCCTTATTAAGAAAATTAACCTATAAGTTAAAAACTGTCAATCGAAAAGAAATAACGCGTTTCCCGTGAGGGTCGAATGCATCTGAATGGTCGCGGTAGAGACCACCCTTTCGGGTGGCCCCCCGCACAGATCCCAGCGTGCGGAACTACCGCACTGGGCTCCTACCTCGGGTGCTTGGCGTCAAAGCGCACGTTTGGCGCGGAAGCGAGTGTCCATCCATAAATCGGGAATTTCTGGATGGGGCTTTCAGCGGTCAGCGATCAGCCAATCTCTTGCCTTTCTTCTAGAAATGAATGTTGGAGACGGCGCTTTGTTTTCCAACCTATCTCGCCCTTTCCCCATGTTTTGACTCAAGCGCAGCGTTCCTCAAGCGAAGCGATCCTCCAATCTAAAGCGATTTTTCGTGACGCTCCCTCTGGCGCGGGACATCCTTTCCCACCAGCCGCCGCCTCTAATTCAACTGGATAGGTCTGACGCTGGCACTGGCAGGGGATCCCAAAAATCAAAATTCTTGGCTACGGTTAAAGAAATTCGGTTTGAGTTGCGCGGTCCGGTCGGTCAGGTCATCGCCGAATGGTGCTGAGCTGCTGTTGGTAGATGGCCGCACCGAACAGGGCGGCAAAGGTGATTAGGGCGGGCTCCATTAAATTTACGGCCGCAATTAGTGAATTCCCTCTTAATATTTGAATTCCCGCTGAACCACTTAAGGTGGTGAGCAAAACAATAAAGAAGGCTTTGAATGAAGAATTCCTTTTGCGGCCGAGCATTTCGGCAATGATGTATCCGAAGAGCGTGAAGGCGGCGATCACTTCGACAAAGCGGAAGATAAAGATATCGCGTTCGTAAAAACGGAGATGTTTGAAATCTACTGAAAGTCCCCACGCGTTTAACGGAATCGTGGTCGGCCACACATAAACCAGAATTAAATAGACAGCGTATATCGGCAACAGCTTTTTAAGGGTGGGCAGTTCGAATCTCCTTTCATTGTCGGGCGTGCCCCTTGAAAGCCGTGCTCCAATTTGTGCAAATGCCGCGATGACCAACCCAAATAACAATACTCTGAGTGGGAAGTAGACCATAGCGGGGATCGAGGCAAACAGAAACCAGCCCGTCACAAACATTGGCAGGCCTGCGGGTTTAAGCCCTTCGTCCTTTTTCAACCGGTTGGCGTAGACGGATGCAATAACGCCGCTGCCGAAAATACCCAGCAGGAGCAGCAGCCAAACTCGGCCTCCTTCATGACCGGTGGCAAGAGAATTCAGCCACATCAGGGGAACGGTCAGATACACCAGCGTCATCAGAGGAAGCTCCAGGGCAAAAACCAGGTGTGTATCCGCTGCATTTATTCGTTTCCGGATCGAGCTCGCGATAAGCCCGCCCATCCACGCACCCAGGCCGTTCGTTACAACATCGGTGATGGTTGAATAGCGTCCGGGGATAAAGAGCTGGCAGGTTTCTACCGTTGCGCTGACGGCGATTCCGAGAATCAGGGCCAAAATACAACCGCTGTCTCTACCTGGCGTTTGCGAGAGACGCAGCAGAAAGCCGATAGGGACAAAAAACAAGATATTCGTAACGATGTCGTAAAGCGGACCGGCAATGGTTACGGAAAATTTCTTGGGGAATTCGAATTGAAATGGGATCAGGGTGATCAGAAAAACAATCATGATCATATAAACCAGGAGGGCGTAGCTCAGCCTGGATGGATGTTGGGTGGGATTCCCGTACATGGTATTTGAGTAACAAAGACGGTTTCGCCTCTCCAGCCCCTACCCTCCTCGCTCACGCATCATTGCTCCTGAAGCTGCCTGAGCAGTTGTCCAAATCGCTCGTAGACGTCCCTTCGGTGCCCTACGTCATACACATCGATTGTGTTTTCCTCCTCTTCGAACTCGTACAGGATGCGGTATCTCCCTGGTTTGTAGGAATTAAGGCCCACCAGCTCACCTTGCAAGTCATCTCCCAAAAAGGGGTTTGTTCGGAGTTCGTCGATCGAAGCCCTGATCATTGCCTTGATTACGGGATGAAGCATGGAAATCAGTCGGGCCGCTTCCGGTGTATATCGCACCACCGGCCCCTTCATGAGCCAAATGCCTCACCGGAAGAGACCCATTTGCCCTCTTGGGCCTCACGCATGGATTTTCTAAGGGACTTCATCGCCTTTTCATCCGAGAGGAGCTCGATGGTCTCGATCATCCCCCTGAATCTCCTCATGCTCATGAGTACCGCCTCAGGAACGCCATTCTTGGTAATGCCGATGTTTTCGTCTGTGCGCTCAATCCTCCTCATGATGTCAAGAAGTGCGGCTTTCGCCTTTGTGACGGGGACATAATCGTCAATGATGTCCATGGCAAACCTTTATTAAATTATTAATTGCCATTATAATGGCCATAGGCTGGTTGTCAAGAAACGGAAGGAACCACGACAGGTCGAGGTGAAAAAAAGGCGGACGGCGGACGGGGGGAAAGGACAGAGGTCGGGTGTCAGCACGGAAACGTGTCATTCCCCTTCCATGTTTTACTTTATGGATGTATAATTTTTTGGATTCGTGTCCATTCATAAATCGCGGATTTCTGGATGGCGCTTTCAGCGGTCAGCGTTCAGCCAATCCCGCTCCCTATGGACTGGGAAGCTGTTCGGTTTTTAAGTTTGTACTAGAGAGCCACTTAGGTGACGAGACTAATGCTGGCATCCCACCCCCCTGATGTTCCCATGTATTTAGACTTCTACGGACTCAAAGCGCCGCCTTTCTCGCTTTCGCCCTCCCCACGCTTCCTCTTCCTGGGCGAGGAGCACGGGGGGGCCCTGGCCTTCCTGACTTATGGCATTCGGGAGAAAAAGGGCTTCATCCTCCTGACCGGCGAGGTGGGGACGGGCAAGACGACCCTTTTGCAGGCCCTTTTTTCAAACCTGGGCCCGGATGTCCTTTGTGCGCACCTTTCAAACCCCATCCTGAAGGTGAAGGACTTATTCATCATCCTTGCCCGCACGGTATTTCAGGAAGATGACCGTTTCAGGAGCAAGGCCGAGTTTTTCTTTGCCTTCCAAGACTTCCTGAAAGCGTGTCACCGGCAGCAGAAAACCTTCCTGCTTGTCATTGATGAGGCGCACAAGATCTCTTTCAGACTCCTTGAAGAGATCCGGCTGTTGTCCAACATGGAAACCGCCGAAAATAACGTCATGAGCATTTGTCTGGTAGGACAACCCGAGCTGAACCATAAACTTAGTCGACCCGAGTTCTTGCCGGTGCTTCAACGCATCGGCATGCGCTATCACCTCAAGCCCCTTGACCTCCGGGCCACAAGGTCCTACGTGGAGACAAGGCTCAAGGAGGCGGGCGCTGCGGGTGAGATCTTCGCTCAGGAAGCGATAAAAGTGATCCAAGAGTGCTCTCGGGGGTACCCCCGAGTCATCAACGTCCTTGCTGAAAATGCACTGCTCTTGGGATATGCGCGGTACAGCAAAAAAGTCTCGGCCGACGTGATCCGGGAATGCCACGAGGAAATGCAGGTTTCCCCTGCACCGCCAGACAAGGCCGTGGCTGAGCCGAAGCCTGTGAAGTCCCGGATCGAACCCGTTCGCTCCACCCGGAGACGCGGTATGCGCTGGGCCTTCGCCGCCGCTTTCGTGCTCATCTTTGCACTGGCCGCGTTTCTGTCGCGTGAAGGCGTGCTCGAAGATGTCAATATAGAGCTGAAGGATAGAGGAGTGCTGCCCACTGCACCGGCAAACCTGGCGGCGCCTCTCCCCTCGTTCGTGAAGAATCCAGACGAAGCTCGGCCCGTACAGCTGGAAGTGCCGGAGCATCGTCCGAGCAGTGAACCATCCGACGTGTCGGTCGTGGGCCGTCAAGATCAACCCGTCGCGCGTGCGGTTGTCGAGCCCAAAGCGCCTGAGCCGGAGGCCGCTCCGAAGCCTCCGCCCCGGACCGTGAAGGTCCGGGCGGGAGACACGCTCAAAAAGCTCACCATGGCCATCTACGGCCGGGCGGACCGTGAGATCCTGCAATTCGTGAAGGAAGCGAACCCGGGCCTGAGCGACACCAACCGCATCTTCGTGAAGCAAGTCCTGATTTTTCCTCCATCGGAGGAAAAATCGCGATAGGCGGGAGGATCGTCACGCAGGAGCGTGACTTGAGGCAGGAGAAAACCAAGGGTCGAGGTGAAGGATGGGCTCACGGCGCAAGGCGCACGGGGGGGGGATTTCACCAGGGCAAGAAAAAGATAGATGTCACCTGATAGCGTACCCCAGCTTATGCGCCCTTGTGGCATCCGTTATGCATCCCGGAATCAGGCGACCAGCGACCAGCATCGGTGAAATTTTCATGACAGCTCCCAGTGCCCCCGAATAGCCCTTTTCATATCACGGGCGCCATGAATAACCGCGAGCATATCAGTATCGTTATCAGGCCCGACGACTCGATAGACGATTCTGTAATTACCGAAGATAACCTCCTTGAAGCGGCTGTCATCGAGCTCTGGGACACGCGCCACAACGAGGCATGCTTTCAAGTTTTACAGTCGCATGTACGCGCATCTTGACGTATCTTGCGGCATATTATTTTGGGGTCTTTGGATATTTGTTCAAAAATGTCCCGAAGGTGACCGCTTGCTTTTTCGGCCTACCTTATTTTGCCCATCGGTCAATTCTTTCGAGGAGCTCTTCCGTGGTGATAAGTTTTCCCGCGTCAGCATCTTCGAGACCTCCGTAGGCCTTGGCAAAAAGATCTATCCTATACATGATATCCTCAACCGTGCACCCATCGGGCAGGCGCTTGATTGATTCGATCGTTGTCTCTTTGAGCAGATTCATTAGAAACCTCCCTTGGATTGAAATCCGGGCCTGACCGTTGGATAATATCGCCAGGAATCCCGCGGAAAATCAAATTCCTGGAAGTTATGGGCTGGGATGAGGGCTGGCCAGGTGTCAGGTTTCAGGTGTCAGCATAGGCAAAACGTCAGCGCATGGCGAAAAGGGTGGTAAGGGAGTGGAAGGGATTTATTCCGTTGAGATTGCAGGGTTGGATCAGGCCCATGACTGGGACACTAAGGTCCAAAAGGCCATACAGGCGGGCGGGAGTCTTTTTTGCTAAAGAGATCGATAAAATCGTAGCGAGGGCTTTATGAGCAACATGAAAGCCTTTTATCTTCTTTGATATCATCTCTCTCAGCATTTGGCTTGCATTTTTCGATATTATTGAATTTGTCTTTAGGTTTTTGTGGTGAGATATTTCTCCCGTTTCTGATTTTGCCTTTATAATTCAAGCATGATTCCAAACAGTACCCTTCAGGAATCCTGCCACCTTTAGGGCAGGTAATAACTTTCAAATGATTATACATGAGTAAATCCCCCGTAGCACTTTAGCTCGTGCGGATCCAGAAACAGTCGTTTTTGGATGAGCACCAGCTCATTGAAAGATTACCTACGCATTTTGAGAAACCCCTCCTCGACCCAGTCCTTGGCGATGGTTGATATTGCTATAGATGTGAAACTATAAAGCAAGAAACATACCAAAGGCAGGAAGGAAATTCATTCTTTTTATCCTTTTATATCATGTGGTTAGTAATGTTTTGAGTTAGAGGTTAGAATTGAAAATAAAAGTGTGAAATTAAATAACTATCTGTGTTAAATTTTTCTCTAAAATCTGTGCGCGCTGTGAGAGACATTTTCTGCTCTTCCCGACCTCTGACCTCCGGTTTTACCTCGTGCCTTGCACCCTGCAGCGTTCCTTCATCTCGACCCCCGGCCGTTTGCTCCATGCGATGTGCCCTATGCGCTTCGCTGAAGCCTGACACCTGACACCTGCCCCCTTGCACTGCGCTCTGCGCTTTTCTTATTAAGGTTGACGCTCTTCCCGCGCTTTCCTATAAATAGGCGAGCGAGGAGAGACCCCTTTTATGTACGAGCACTTTTACGGCCTGAAGGCGCGGCCCTTCAGCATCGTCCCAAATCCGGACTACCTGTACCTCAGCCCTAGGCACCAGCAGGCCCTGACCTACCTGGAATACGGCCTCATGGAGGGAGTGGGGTTCATCGTTCTCACGGGCGAGATCGGTACCGGCAAGACGACCCTGGTCCGACACCTCCTGAAGAACATCGAGTCCGACGTACTTCCCGCTGTGGTCTTCAACACCAACGTCTCCTCCGGCGATCTGCTGAGGCTGGTCCTTCAGTCCCACGGGCTCGGCAGTGACAAAGGGGGTAAGGCGGCCGCCCTGGACGTTCTGTACAAATTCCTGATCCAGAAATACGGGGAGAACAAACGGGTGCTCCTCATCATCGACGAGGCCCAGGCCCTGCCTGATGAGGCCATGGACGAGCTGCGGATGCTCTCAAACCTCCAGAGCGACGAGCAGCTCCTCCTCCAGATCATGCTGGTGGGTCAGCCGGAGTTGAGAGAAAAGCTCAAGAAGCCCCTGCTCTTCCCATTTGCCCAGCGTGTGGCCGGCACCTACCACCTCTCGCCCCTTGCAGAGGAAGAGACCCTGGCCTACATTGCCCACCGTCTCGAAAAGGCGGGAAGAAATGACGGCTTATTTGAACCGGAGGCCCTGGCACTGATCTATCAAGCCTCGCAGGGTTTCCCACGGTCCATCAACCTGCTCTGTGATGCCGCCCTGGTCTACGGATTCGGTTATGAGCTCAAGACCATTGGCATGCCCGTCATCGAGCAGGTCATCCGAGACAAGGGAGGCTTGGGCCTCGATATGGTGGCGCATGTCCCTGACCGCCCTCTTCCCGCCCAGACGCCCGAAGGTGGAACGACCCAGGACCTGCTCCGTCGCCTTGAGACCCTGGAGCAAACGGTCCGGGCCCTCCATGCTGAAACGGCGTGGCGGAGCGAGGAGATGGATCAGAGGGTTGAAAGGGCTGAGAACCGGATGGTCATCCACCTCAAGGAGCGGCTCGATGCGGAACAGGCCAAGGGGGAGCGCCTCCTTATGAAATACAGCATGCTCGTGGAACGCTACAAGGCCATCAAGGCAAACAAGGGCGAACCGGACTTGACGCAAAATCTCCTTGGGCACGAGCCTGCAGCCACACCAAGTGAACCCGGCCGCATGAAATACAGCATGACCATGGGACGCTACAAGGCGATCAAGGGAAACAGGGTCAAACCGGAAAAGATGAAGAAAGACTTCGATATCGAATCTATCACCTCTGTAAGTGAGCACGCCCACCGTCCAAAACACAACCTCTTGTCCTGGCTGAAAGGAGGCCGGTCGGAAGACGAGGCTTGAACGAACCGCTCTAAAAGGAGGCGAAGAGGGTCTCTCACAGAGGGGACAGAGAGCACTGGGATGAGATCTGCTCAACCATCGGCCCAGAACCCTTTCCGAAGGTTATGACCATGACCACCGCCCGGACTTCAGACTCGATAGAGGACATGGATGAGCCGATGGGCCAGGCGCCCGCGGCAAGGGGCGCCCCCCACCCAGCGGATTATGATCAACTGCCCCTGCCCTGCATGCTGATTGACCGGCACGGGCGTCTGGTCCATGTGAACCGTCCCTGGATCGAATTGCTTGACTACCCCCTGCAAGAAACGCTCGGAAGGACATTTGAGGAATTCCTGGAACCTGACTGGATCCCCCATTTCAGAGCGAACCTTCCCTTGTTGTTCCGAACGGGCCGGCTTGAAGGGCTCCAGCTGGAGGTCCTTCGAAAGGACGGATCACCCGTCCTGGCAGAGCTTTTTGCCAGCATCAACATGCAACCCCTGGACAGCGACGGATTGGCCCAGTGTGTCCTCTACCACAACACCGCACGGTCCAGGGCACTAGAGACATTGACCCTGGGTCTTCTCCACGAACGCGTCATCGCCTGCATTTCGTGCATGGCCATTGAGATCCAGAAATTTGAATCCTTCTGTGAATCGTGCACTCGTTATCTGGCCGGCGAGACGTCAGTGGATGCCGTCTACCTCTTCGGGTTTGACCCGATCCGCGACAGGATCAGGGTGATCGCTGAATGGGTGGGTCCCCTGGGAAATTCCATCAAAGCCAAATACCAGGATTATCCCGCAAGGACCTTCCCTTGGTTCATGAAACAGATCAAGACGAATCAGACCATCTGCTATTCCGACATCCGGGACATCCCTTGGAGTCCTCAGGAAAAAAAGGTCTTTTCGCTCGCCGGGGTCAAGTCCATGCTGCACCTCCCCCTTGCGGCCCACGGCGCGCTCCACGGCTTTATCGGTTTTGAAACCTACGGGGATTACCGCAACTGGGACAAAACGGATGTGGGGATTATCGAGACGGCCTCCCGGATCATCGTGTCCCGACTTCTGATGAATCAAGCCGAGATGAAACTCCGTGAGAGCGAAACGCTTCTCACCAACACGTTTGATGCCATCCAGGATGGCATCGTGATCATGGACAACGAGATGAATCTGGTCAGCGTGAACCGGACCGCCGGGGAGTGGTTCCCGAAGGCGGTACCGGGCAATGGCCGGAAGTGCTACGAGATCTTTCACGATGCAGACAAGCCTTGCCTGGTCTGTCCCGCCAGGCGCGCCCTTGAAACGGGCCGGACGTGCATGGAGGTAGAGCCTATCGACACGCCCGGCCGAATCGATGAATGGATCGAGCGGTTCGCCTTCCCGATCCCCGGCGCGGATGGAAAACCCATCGGGGTCATCGAGTACCTGAAGCAAGTGACGGCCCGGGTCCGCGCCCAGCGTGAACTGCAGGAATCCCATCGGTTGCTGGAGCAAAGGATCCAGGAGCGAACCCTGAAACTGCAGAGCTCCATGAGGGCCCTCAAAATGAAGAACCAGGCCCTCGTTCGCCACAAGCAGCAATTGGCCAGGTTGAACCGGGAGCTCTCGCAGACGAACCTGGCTCTCGCGACGGTGACGAGGCTTGCGGAGCGAAGCCGGATCGAATCGGAGACAAAATCCGCGCAGTTGATTCATTCAAAAGTGGTCCCGCTCCTCTCATCTTTGAAACAGGGGCGCTCGCTCGAAGTGGTTCAGATGGGTCTCGACGTGCTCCACGCCTACATGACTCAGGTCGGACCGGGCCTGGGCGAGGATGCCCAAATCGTGAGCAAACTGACGCCGCAGCAATTGAAGCTCGCCCTCCTCATCCGCAACGGCGTCACGGCCCGGGCGGCGGGGGACAAACTGGGGATTTCACCGGAAACGGTCAGGACCCATCGAAAACGAATCCGAAAAGCCCTGGGGCTCAAGGATTCAAAGGCCAATCTGGCTACCTACCTCAAATCCGTCCTCAAAGAGCCCCCGCTCTTGTGACAGGGCCGACTAGAGGCGGAAAGATCTGACCCCGGACGGGCTCTCCTTGATATGTCGCCGGCGCGGACTATGTGATGGATCTGAACAAACCGACCCGAAATCTGAAAAACGCCGAAATGGGGTATACAGATTACCCAATCTTTCATCCCCATAATTCCCCCTTGACTCCTAAAGCAATATCAGATAACTTGCCACAACCATTTAGGAATTTTAGCACTCTCCTTTTTTCGTAGGCTTGTCTCCATAAAGGCGGGCATGTCTTTTTCGCAGGATATCTGAGACCGGAAGATTTGCCGTCCGTCATTCTAAGACTAAGAGCGGGTTCGTTCTAGCTTTAAACTATCGCTGTTACTGGACGATACACTGAAAGGTGTCCCCTTCATGTTACAGCCTGGGCAAATAGGTGAGGAAAGAGAGAAGCTCGTCTTCATCGTCGGCCCCATGAAGCTCCAAAACGACCTGATGGCCTCCTCCATCGAAAAAGTGACAGGGGCCCATTGCATCCCTCTCTCAGACCTCGGTGAGTTGCCTCCCTCGAACGACAACGGGGATGCCACCGCCCTCGTTCTCTGGGATTGTCATGGCAAAAACAACGACAGCTGCCTGGTGGAATTGGAATTCCACAGCGCCAGGCTCGGCGATCATCTCTTGGTGTGCCTTTTCAACGTGGGACCCTCTCACGGGCTGGAGCAAAAGGTCTTCACCACAGGGATTCATGGTCTCTTTTATGAAAATGATCCTTTTGACCTCATCACCAAGGGCGTTTGTGCGATGTTTGACGGCGAGCTATGGTTCCCGAGGCGGATTATGGCAGACTACATCATCAGTAAGAAGCACCGACGGTCTTCCTTCGAAAAGCAGGCAGTCCCGCTCACCTCGCGGGAGCAGGAAATCCTGAAATTGATTGCCAGAGGGGTCACGAACGACGGGATCGCTGACATGCTTTTTATCAGCCGTCACACGGTCAAGACCCACCTGTACAATATCTTCAAAAAGATCAATGTCCCAAATCGGGTTCAGGCAGCGCTCTGGGCGACAAAAAACCTTTAAGGGAATACGAAACCTCCTGAGGCCTCAGTCCCGGCAAGGCCCATACGGCTCCGTGTGTGATGGCCCTCCCCCTTGGTGCCCTATTCATGACTGCGAATCGCGAAAGCCCGCAAAGAGAGAAACCGTCCCGACTGACAGCCTGTGAAGAGACGCTGACGAAGCGGCTCGCCTATGAGGCCATGATCACGGAGATGTCCGCCCGAATCAAGAGCGTGGACGATCTCGGGGGCTTCCTGGACGACTGCGCGGCGCTCATGGGCAAGACCGTTGATGCGGGCGGTGTCTTCATTTTTCAGTACGACGCCGCCGCCAAGACTATGAATAAAGTGGCCGATTGGGTGGCCGAACGCGTGACCCCGATCAAAGGAATGATGCAGAATATCTCCATCGATGCCTACCCCTGGTGGATGGAGATGACGTCCAAGTGCAGAGTGGTCCGCTATGACGATATTCGGGAGATCCCGAGCGCTCGGGAAAGGGACCTGCTGCTGAGCTTGGGGATCAAATCGCTTTTGGCCATCCCGATCTACGTCAACCAGGCCTGTTACGGCTATCTGGGTTTCGAGGACTATGTGACCCAACGGACCTGGTCGAAAGAGGATCTCGATCTTCTGGAGACCGCATCTCGAATGATCTCGATGGTGTTGGAGCTCCGCGCCCGGGAGGTGACGGTCAAGGCCCGGGAACGGTTTTTGGAAAGCATCCTTGATGCGATCCCGGAGCGAATTGGTGTCATCGACCGGAATCAGACGGTATTGCTGGTCAACAAGGCCTTTCGCGATGTTTACGGGCAGGACGTCAGACCGGGCGGGAAGTGTTACAAGATTTACCGCGGCCGTGACAAAGCCTGCGACGTCTGCGCGGTGCTTGAAAACTTGGACACACAGTCCGTCCATACTTCTATCTGCCCGGCACCCAGGGGTGCGGGAGGGTTGCAATGGGATGAGGTCATTACGGCCCCCTACTACGATGAGGAAGGGACCCGGGCAGGTGTAGTGAAACGCGTTCGGGACGTCACGGACCGGGTCAACACCCAGAGGGAGCTTGAGGAGAGCTGGAAGCACTTTCGGGCCCTTGCCGACTATACCTGCGCCTGGGAATCTCTGACCGACCCGGATGGCAAATTCGTCTACATCTCTCCCTTCTGTGAGACCATCTGCGGGTACAGTAAGACGCAGTTTCTAGAGGACCCAAATCTCTTTGCCCAAATGACCCACCCGGAGGACCGCCACCTCCTTGAAAACGCCCTTCACCTAAGCCTCATCGGCCAGGGCCCCAAATCCGCCGAGCTTCGCATCCGCGCCCGGGACGGCCGCAGGTGCTGGATAAAATGGAATTCCCGGCCGGTGGTCCTGGAGGACAATTCCTTCCTGGGCGTCCGGGTGAGCATCCAGGACATCACGGCACAGAAAGAGGCCGAAGAGGCGCTCCGGGAGACCCTGCGGGGTCTCGAACAGAAGGTGGAGGCCCGCACCCGCGAATTGAAAGAGGCAAATGAAACGCTGGAAAAGACAAACCAGGAACTGAACGAGGTCAACAATGCCCTGTCCCTGCTGGCCCGAAAGGTGGGCAAGACCCGAGAGGAGTCCCAGAGAAACCTGGCCTTGGCCATCACCTCGAGGACGATGCCTGTGCTCTCCCGCTTGGAACACGCGAAGGACCTTAACGCCCATCGGGTGGACCTCCAGTGCCTGGCCACCGAACTACGCCAGGTGACCTCCGTGTTCAATGGGGGTTTGAAACCGCTGATGCTCTTGTCTCCCACCGAAATGCAGGTGGCCCTCATGATCAAGAACGGACTCAAGAGCCGGCAAATCGCAGCCCAGATGAATGTGTCCCTGCATACCGTCAAGTCCCATCGAAGAAACATTCGCAGCAAAATGGGGCTCAAGGACGAAAAGATGGAACTACGGGAGTTCCTCTGCTCGACCCTGCTCTGAGCCGGCGGTGCTTGGTTACAGGAGCGCTTCGCTTGAGGAGCGTCGCGCTTCGCTGGACTTGAGGAGGTAGGCCAAAAAGAGCACCGAAATGGTCCAGAGACAACAGCCAATCTGTCTCCATTCCATGTTTTGCCTCAAGTCACGCCCTTGCGCGACGATCCTATAACCTATCGCGCTCTTCCCTGGGGGCAGGGGGGAGGTCCTTCTTGTAGACCAGGGTCCGGTAGGGGAAGGGAATCTCCACGCCTTCCCGGTCAAAGCGTTTTTTGACGTGTTCGAGCATCCACCACTTGGCGGACCAGGAATCATCCACGTTCGCAGTCCACATATAGAGGCGCAGGCCGATGGAGAAGTCGCCGTGGGAAATGACCCTGACCCAGGGCGCTTCCGCCTTCTTATCCCCGTGGGGGCACCGGTGGGCCTCCTCCAGAATGAGGCGCCGGGCCAGGTCGATATCCGTGTCATAGCTCACACTTAGATCGATCCTGCCGAGAATCCGTGGGTCGATGATGCTGTAGTTGATGAGGGATATGCTGTCGATTTTTTCATTTGGGATGATGAGCCGCTTGTGCTCCCAGGTCCTGACCACGGTGTGACGGAGGGTGACGTCTTCTATGGCGCCATATTCGTTCTCGATGGTCACCATGTCACCGATACGAAAGGGACGATATACGGCCAGGGAGAGCCCGGAGATGAGATTGGCCAGCGTGGACTTGGCCGCAAAGCCGATGATCAGGGCGGTGATTCCGGCACCGGCCATGGCGGTCCCCAAAAGGGCCCTTAAGCCGGGCACGAGGCTCGCATAAAACATCGCTGCCAGGATGATGATGACCAGATTTTTGATCCTGAGAATATAGCGGATGACCGTCTGATCCACTTTTCGTTCGAGCTTCCCGATGACCCAGCGGGGCCGCTGAATCATACGGGTTGAAATAAGGATCGCCAGCCAAGCGACAAGGACAAAGAAAAGGGCCAGGACAAATGCCCCGAGGATGTTGCCCGGATCCCACAATTTTTCAACAGAGAACCAGCCCCATTTCATGGTATCCTCCAGCATTCGGTTTTTCTTGCAACGCCATCCTTGTAACCCACCCAAGTCCCTTAGCGCAAATTCCATCTGGATTTATGTCGACAGGCGTGAATGTTAATTCAACCTGGGGAAATTGGATCATCAAACCCGTTCCAAGAATTGCGCCATTCGACATTGACCCTGCCATGAGGATTGCTTATATTGTTGGGTAAAGCTTCATCCAGGAATCCTCGATTCAAGGGATGAACACTCTCTACTTCTAAGGATGACCCGACGTGATGTTAACCTCTTCAGAAAACGACCATCGACGCCTCTTTCCCATTCACACGACCCATCCACTGCATGGAAATCCGCCTTGATTGAGGCGATCCCCTCCCCTGGCCGCGCCAATTCTTGCGCCGCCAAAAACGGCTGTTTTTGGCGGCGCAACTAGCCATTCGCGTTAAACTGTCAGGCCTGACACCCGAAACCTGAAACCTGTTCGGCTCCGACTTGGCCAGGTTGGCTGAAGGCGATTCGCTGACCGCTGAAAACGCCATCCGGAGATCTCCGATTTATGGATGGACACCCTTTAAAGGGCGGAGCCCCGTGCTCCCCGCCCCTATGGAAGTCGAAAAGGACTCAAATGAATCAAATATATCAGAAAGAAATCAACCGGCGTCGGACCTTCGGGATTATCAGCCACCCGGATGCCGGCAAGACGACTTTGACGGAAAAACTGCTTCTCTTTGGGGGCGCCATTCAAATAGCCGGGGCGGTCAAGGCGCGTAAGGCTGCGCGTCATGCCACCAGTGACTGGATGGCCATCGAGAGGGAGCGAGGCATCTCTGTCACCACGGCGGTGATGAAGTTCAATTTTAGAGATTTCGAGATGAATCTCCTTGACACCCCGGGGCACCAGGATTTCTCCGAAGATACCTACAGGGTCCTCACCGCGGTCGATAGCGCGCTTATGGTCATTGACAGCGTAAAGGGCGTGGAATCCCAGACAGAGAAGCTGATGGAGGTGTGCCGGATGCGCAACACCCCCATCATCACTTTTATCAACAAGCTCGACCGGGAAGGGATGAAGCCGCTGGATATCCTGGGTGAAATAGAGGACAAGCTCCAGGTTGAGTGCGCCCCGCTTTCCTGGCCGATCGGCATGGGAAAGAGATTCAAAGGCGTTTACAATCTCTACCGTAAGGAGCTCCATCTCTTCACTCCCGGGAAGGAAACCCGAAAGCAGGACGGGGTCCTGATCAAAGACCTCTCTGATGTGAGACTTGAAAGACTGCTGGGCAATCAGGCAGATGACCTGCGCGAGGACGTGGCTTTGCTTGAAGGGGCGGCCAATCCCTTTGAGATTGATCACTACCTGCGGGGAAACCAGACGCCTGTCTTCTTCGGCAGCGCGCTCAATAATTTCGGAGTGAGGGAGCTGCTCGATGCCCTCATTGAAATGGCCCCGGCGCCGAGACCCCGACCCGCCGCGACCAGAGAGGTCTCTCCCGGTGAACCGTCTTTTTCCGGATTTGTATTCAAAATCCAGGCGAACATGGACCCGGCCCACCGGGACCGCATTGCCTTCCTGAGGATCTGCTCCGGGAAATTCACCCGGGGCATGAAGGTCATACATCACCGGCTCGGAAAGGAAATGACCTTGGCCAATGCCACAATCTTTTTGGCCCAGGACCGGACCAACGTCGATGAGGCCTATCCCGGGGATATCATCGGGATACACAATCACGGGACCATCAAGATTGGCGACACCTTCACGGAGAAGGAACCGCTCAAGTTCACCGGAATTCCCAACTTTGCCCCTGAGCATTTCCGCCGGGTGATCCTCAAGAACCCACTGAAAACCAAGCAGCTCCAGAAGGGTTTGACCCAGCTGGCCGAAGAAGGCGCCGTACAGTCCTTTCGTCCCCTGACGCGCTCGGACTATATCCTCGGGGCGGTCGGGGTCTTGCAGTTTGATGTGACCGTGGCACGACTGAAGGCCGAATACGGCGTGGATGCGGTCTATGAGCCCATGGGCTATTCTGTGGCCCGCTGGATTGGCTGTGACAACAAAAGGCGGCTCGAAGAATTTGAAAGGAAGCACCGGGCCAACATGGCCTATGATTCACAGGGGCATCTGGCCTACCTTGCCCCCGACCCATGGCGCCTAAATTCCGTTATGGAAGACTGGCCCGATATCTCGTTCGAAAAGACCCGTGAGCACAACTGAATCGCAGCGCCTTGCGCAAGGCGCATAGGGCATAGCGCAAAGCGTAAAAGACAGGCAAAGGAGAAGGTTTCGGGTTTCAGGCCAGGCCTCACCGACATGGGTCGGGTCGGCATCTAGAGGCCGTTTGAAGGGACCACTTCAACCCCTCTCAGTAGATCACCCATTTTCTTCTACCCGAGCCGGCCAAGCTGGAACCAAATAGGGTTTCAGTGTTCAGGTTTCAGCAAACCCCAAATCCTGACCATTTTGTGCAATTTCACCGCTCTAAATTGAGTCCTCCGGCAGATTTGGAGCTAGCCGTAAGGGGGATCTCTCTTTTGCACCGAACCTCCCTTCTTCACCCTCCTGGGCCACGCACGTCGCGGTAGGTAAACCTGCTCACAATTGAACCATACCGGAGGAAGACAAACCCCCACAAAATGATGGGCTGGCCTTTTTCTTGACACACAAGAATGAATCCCCTATAATCCAGATTTGGGTTATGACCCTTTAATTGGTTGACGTTATGTATGGTCTAAACGTGAGTAGTTCACGGAGCGGCCATAGGTGATCGGGGATCTTGGCCGACACTGCGGGTGTGCGCTTTCGCCATCGGCGAGCTGGTTTCTTTTCTGATCCACCCGAGATGTTCTCTCTTAGGGAGAGACGCGGGCGAACGAAATGGTAATAGGCGACCTGAAGAGCCGTACGGTCGGTCAGTCCAGTGGCGCTTTTCTGCGATCGTTGGCCCACAACAACCGCCAGGATCAATCGGTGTTCTGATGCAAAAGCGATCCAGATCCAGCATTCCCCATCCGCTGCTTCCTCACCTTCTGCCAGCCGCGGAAGTTTTTTTTACGCACAAAACGCCACAACTCATCCAGTTCAACCCGATTGACTTTTATTTCTTTGATCAACACATCGTTGACCTGTTCCGAATGGCGAGCAGATCTTGTCAACCACAGACGCACCGTGTCCAATTTGACCCCGAGAACATTGGAAACCCCCCGAAGGGACAGTCCCTGCAAAATAAGCTTGAGAGCAAGAACAACTCTATCCTCGGGCGACCGAATATCATAGAAGGCCGTACCCTGTCGTTCACAGAAGACAGCACCGCATGCCCTGCAGATAAATTTACGAACCCTACCGCTCCGGGTGGGGTAAGTTCCGTTGGAGACAATGCTGTCTGTCCCGGCTTGTTATGGTTCGGACACGCTTCGTTGACACAAACAATATCGGAGATACTCGGCTTTGGCCCTCTGAGTCCCATAGGCTTATCCTTCATGGTGGTTGGAGTATACCAGAGACTCAGATAAACGGCAACCAATTAAAGGGTCAGTACCAAACAAAGGTCAACTCAGCAATTCGGTAGAGGACGACGGCGTGGAGATGGATAGAGAAATTCTCCGCAGGCTCTTTTCGAAGGAGGACAGTGACCTGGAAAAAGATGCCGACGGCATCGGTCTCAAGAAGGTTAACCAGCGCCGGGGACAAGTCTACCGCCCACAATACCGGCCCAGGATCAGGAGCACGACTCAGGAGGGCGCCTCGGTCCGAATGAAGATCCTCTTGTCAAGCCCCGTCCTGAAAACGCCGGCGTCTTGTGGGGCCAACCCTTGAAAGAGGCAGGAATCATGACAAAACGCATGGAAAAAGGAGGTGAGACAAGAGAGACGTAGAGGGCCAAGCAGTCATTTTGACACATAAACGTTCATTTTAACCTAATGAGAGGAGGCGTTATGGGTGGATTCGCAATTATGGTAGTCGCGTTTGTCGGTTACATTATCGCCTACCAGCTATACGGAAAGTTTATCGGCAAGAAGATCTTTGCGTTGTCTGCCAGTGCCAAGACACCTGCCGTGGAGCTGGAGGATGGTGCTGACTACGTGCCCACAAGAAAGGAGATCATCTTCGGGCATCATTTCGCATCCATAGCGGGTACCGGGCCTATAGTGGGCCCCGCCATTGCCATCATCTGGGGATGGGTCCCGGCAATGATATGGATATTCGCAGGATCCATTATCATGGGTGGTGTCCATGACTTCGGCGCCCTGATCATTTCCATGAGAAACCAGGGGAAATCCATTTCCGAGTACACTGCAAAGTATGTCAACAGCCGGACAAAGTTCCTGTTTTTCGTGATCGTTTTCCTGGAGCTGTGGATCGTTGTGGCTATTTTTGGGCTTGTGATCGCCATTATCTTCGCCATGTTCCCGCAATCGGTCATTCCCATATGGTGTGAAATCCCCATAGCGGTCATACTCGGCTACATGATCTACAAAAAGGGCATGGGCGTGTGGTCCTGGTCCATCGTCGCGGTTGCCATCATGTATATCACGGTGATCATAGGTGCATATCTACCCATTAAGCTCCCCGATACCATCGCGGGCATCCCTCCCACAGGCATCTGGACAATCATCCTGCTTATTTACGCCTTTGTCGCCTCTGTCCTGCCGGTGACGACCTTGCTCCAGCCCCGGGATTTTATCAACTCTCACCAGCTGGTTGTGGCCCTGGCCCTCCTGGTGCTGGGTGTCGTTGTCGCATCCTTCGGCGGCAACCTTCACGTAGTGGCGCCTGCGGTCGACATGACCCCCGCCGAGGCCCCGCCCATGTGGCCCTTCCTGTTCATCACCATCGCCTGCGGCGCCATTTCAGGGTTCCACTCTCTGGTCTCCTCGGGCACATCGTCAAAACAGGTGCGTTATGAAGCGGATTCCCTTTTCGTGGGGTACGGATCCATGCTCCTGGAGGGCGTCCTCGCCACCCTGGTCATCGTGGCGGTTGCGGCCGGCATCGGAATGGGCTATACGACCAAGGACGGCCAGACCCTGACGGGCATTGCGGCATGGACCAAGCACTATGCTTCCTGGGCGTCTGCAGCGGGACTGGGATCAATGATCAACGCGTTTGTCATTGGCTCCGCCAACATGATCGAAGCCGTCGGCATTCCCGTGGGAATAACCATTACCATTATGGGCGTCTTTGTGGCGTCGTTTGCCGGGACCACCCTGGATACCGCCACCAGGATCCAGCGCTATGTCATTGCCGAGCTCTGTGGTGACGTGAAACTCAACTTCCTGACAGGACGTTATCCGGCAACCCTTATCGCGGTCGGTACCGCCCTTTGGCTGGCCTTTGCCACCGGCGCGAGCGGGAAAGGGGCGCTGACGCTGTGGCCCATGTTCGGGGCCGTCAACCAGGTTCTGGCAGCCCTGGCCCTGACCATCATCACCCTCTACCTCAAGGCCAAGGGCGGCGTGAAGTGGTTGATTGCGGGGGTCCCGGCCATCTTCATGGCAATCATGACCATATGGGGCGTTATCCTAAACCAGACCATGTTTCTCAGCGCACACAATATCTTGCTGACCGTCATCAACGCCACCATTCTCATATTGGCCGTGTGGATCGTCATTGAGGGCGTCGCCAGATTCGTTGCCATCAGTGGAGAATCGATGGGTCAGCCACAGGAGGCGGCAGGCTAAAAACCGTCGAAATTTTCAAGGAACACTTCAATGGGAAGCAAGGCCCCATCGCCTTGCTTCCCCGCAACAGATATCCGACACTGCAATCAAAAAAGAGCGGGCCTCCCTTGGAAGCACAACTAAAAAAATGCTATGTTGCATTGCTGGCGCCTGCAATACTGGGATTCATGGCTGTAATCCTGGCAAGAAGTTTTTCGGCAATGGACATGGAGGCGGTCAGATCCTTGCGGCAGTTGACGGCCCCTGTGCTCTTTGCCCTTTCCTTTGGTTTCGGCGTGGCCTTCCCGCTCCTTTTCCGAACCCTGTTCGTCCACAAGAACCGCCACGAAAAGCGCATTGCAGAAGACGCCTTACTCAAATTTGAGCGAAACACCCTGTCCCTTGCCCTGATTACTCCCTATATTGCCCTCGTGGCCTTCTTTCTGGAGATCCCCCGTTTCCATCTTGCAGGGACACTCCTTGCAAGCTTTTATGCGGTCTATTATTTTTATCCTTCACACAAACGAATACAATATGAAAGAAGGATCTTCAGGACAAAATAATGTCTTTTCTGGCGCGGATGATAGAGTGGGTCGTGGAAGTCTGGAAGGTCGGAGACAAGATGGGCCGCAACAGGGCCGTAGAAGCCATCGAAGGTGAAGTGGAAGAAATGGAAAATATTTTCGGAATCCTGGTGCTGGGTTCCTATGTAGGCATGCCTTCCCCTCCCATGCAGATCTCACTCGATTTGATGCCTTATATGGAGAAGGAACTCATCCTGATGATGGAAAAGGTCGATACGGCCAATGAACCGATATCTCAGTTGTTTTCGATTTTCAAAATAGGCTAGAGATGGAAAAGGCGACCAGCATTTTCTACATGGGAAAGGGTGGGGTCGGCAAATCCACGTCCGCCGCGCTGAATTCGCTTTTTCTGGCGCAGAAGGGCTTTGAAGTGCTCCTCGTTTCCCTTGACCCCGCCCACAACCAGTCGGACATCTTTGAAGAAAAACTCTCAGATGCGCCAAAACAGATCATTCCGCATCTTGCGGCCATTGAGATCGATCAGGAACACTGGATCAAGCGATATCTCAAGGATGTGCAGAATCAGATCAACAGGACCTATAGCTACTTGACCTCTTTTAATCTGGAAAAATATTTCAAGGTGATAAAATACTCACCCGGCCTGGAAGAATACGCCCTGATCCTCGCTTTTAAGGAGATCAGACGGAAGTTCTTACAGCACGATTTCCTGATCTTCGACATGGCGCCGACAGCCCTCTCTTTAAAATTTTTCACCCTTCCCTCCCTTTCCCTCATCTGGATTAACCACCTCCTGGCATTGCGAAAGGAAATCATAAAAAAAAGGGAACTTATAACAAAAGTCAGATTGCTGAACAAAGAGATTGAAACGGATAAGGTGCTCTCAAGGATCCAAGCCTCAGTAAAAGAGTATACCGGCCTCAAACAGCTTTTTGAAGACCAGGAGCGTACGAAAATCAACCTGGTCTTGAACCCGGATCTCTTGTCTTTTGCCGAATCGAAACGCATTGTCAACGGGCTGAAAGAGCTGAATATCTTCCTGAACCAGGTCATCATCAACAAGATCCTATGCGATTCTTCCTGTGAACATATCGAAAGGGAATTGAGGGAAATCCCCATAATTCAAGCTCCTTTTTCAGAAACTCCCTTGATCGGTCTGGATATCCTGACGCGCTTTCTGAAAGAAAATGAAGATATAATGATGAGTCAATCTTTGAAAGTCCTCAAGAGTGGGTTAGCATAAACGAGAAATGCTGGAGACGGGTTATGGAAAAAAGCATGGATTCCGAAATGATTCGCAAAATTGACAGTGTCCTCGACAGGGTCAAGGAGCCTGAGAGTAACCTCTCGGTGGCGGAACTGGGAATCATTCGAAAGCTCCGTTACAATGAGAGCAAACGGGCACTCTATATCTTCGCCAACACCTACAGCAGCCGGAAAGCCTGCTGTTATCTCATTACCAAGCTGATTGAATCAGATGTGATGAACCGGGTGAAAAACGAGTTGGAAAAGGAATTTCCCGAGCTGGCCATCAGGTTTGTCTAACCCCCTCCTGAACAGATTTTTTGGGCAACGCAACCGTAACGCCCCCTGCAGACTCCCGGCTTTGACCGTGTCTCTCTTTACATGATCGAATGAATACTATATAAAAAAAGAGTGCCTTTGCCCAATTAATAAAAAGCCCAAATGAAAGCGATTCAAAGATGCCATTGATTACTCTAACAACAAGTATCGGATGCGGAGCGACGAGCGTCTCTCAAAAGGTTGCCGATTGTCTTAAAATTGAGCTCTATGATGACGAACGGCTTCAAAAGGAGGCCCTTGAGATGGGGTATTCATCCAAAGACCTCAAGGGGTTTGATGAAAAGGCTCCCGGATTATTTGATCGCCTTTTGAGGCGCAGGCCTGAAATATACAATGAGTTGATGGCAGCAGTTATTTACGAAGTAGCCCATCGAGGTGAAGGTATCATTATCGGTCACGGAGCCAACTTTTTCTTAGAAGATTTCAGCTGTGCACTGCACCTGCGAATGCATGCACCAAAGCAATTTCGCATCGGGCGTTTGGTCGACCAATTGAAAATAAACCCGGACACGGCCCTGCGCATGATTGAAAATCGTGACAACGAGCTCAAAGCCTTTTTAAGTTTTTCGTTTCAACTCGATTGGAATGATTTTTCGCTGTATGATCTGGTGATTAATGTTGACAAACTAGGTATTGATGCTGCGGCAGAGATGATTGTCAATTTGGCAAAGACGGAAAGCATCCAGCAATGCAGCTTAACCGCACTGGAATCTATGGAGAAATTGTCACTGCTAAAGAAGGTTAAAGCGGCTGTCATGAAAGACAATATCAATCCACGAGAGTTACTCATCGAGGTTCCGGAGCCCGGTGTGGTTAGGCTAACCGGATTGATAAACCCGATGCGCACCATCGGCGGTGTAACCGAATTGATAAAATCTGTTAAGGGCGTAGAAAAAGTCATTTGCGAAGCCGAAATGCATCCCTTGGGCGAGATATGATCAGGAATATGGCAGGCAGGGTGATTTGTTAAAAATGCCCGTTCCTAAATAGAGCCTCATTGTATATTTTTATTTCTGAATTTGACGGGTTCCATCAGACCACGGCAACCTCAAGGTCCGGAAACTCTTTCTGAAAAGCTTCAGTCAGCGAGTTTATGGTGCTGGAAATCAGCAGGCCTTGCATGATGGTGCAGCATAATTTGTGGTTAGGTTTAAGATTACGGGAGAAGACCATCAGTTTCTTCTTGTCTTCAATATAGCGAACCCGTTCCACAAACCCCAATTGAGCCATGCTCAATCCGGTTTCCGGTTCTTTGACCGTATCCAAAACCCTGTCTATTTTTTCTTTCATTATTGAATTCATACTCTTAAATTATGCCAAGGCCATGCAGCTGTCAAGATAATGAGTTGATACCGGTTTCAGCACCCCCCCGTCACCCGTCCCTCCTCACTTGCATTACAGGCATATTCTCCTGCATTCATGAAGTGATAGTCCTCATATTCCGATCCCAGTTCCAATAGCGGTCGAGTTCGAGGTCTTTGTCCCGTCGGGTCCACCCCAGGAGAGCACCCATCCGGTCCGCGATTTGCTCGACCATCGTTTCATCGGGAACATCCATCAAATATCCGAGATGGCTTCGCCGGACCATGAAATCGGCGAGCGAGCAGGCCATTTCTTGCGTGACGGCGTACTCAAGTTCCGCCCGCAGCACATCAAAATCAGGGTGGATTTTTTCATAATCCTGGTTCGCCATGTTCAGGACCTCGAAGGCTCGTCCGCCGTAGGTTCTGAACAAATGAAGCAGGGAGCGCTGGTCCAGGCTGCATGCCTTTGACAAGGCCTTCCTAGACTTTTCGAGAAATTCCTCGACGCCGAGTCCTGGCACTTTGTCCAGACGCTTCCAGGGAGTGAGACAATGCATATCCCCTGACCCAAGATAGGCGCAAATTCGGTCCACCGCCTCCCTGGCCATCAGCCTGTGGCTTGTAAGCTTGCCCCCATAAAGGAAGAAAACCCCCGACCCGCTCTGACTGAGACGATGTTCTCGGCTGATCCGCGTCTCCTCTGAACCGGCCTGGTGGACAAGGGGTCTCAAGCCCGCGATTCCGCCTCTCACGTCTTCAGGTTTCAGGCACCATTTCGGAAAATAACGGTTCAGGGTCGTCAGGAGGTAATCGACCTCCGTTCGTGTCACCCGTGCTGAGTCCGGATCCGCGAAAAAGTGGGTATCGGTGGTCCCGAGAAGTGAGTAGTTCTGCCACGGGATGATGTAGATGTGTCTTCGGTCTTCCGGGCTGTTCATGACCGTCACATGCGCACCGTTCAGGGAATCCAGCGGCACGAGCAGGTGAACGCCCTTCGAAACACGCACAAGGGGATCTTTAATCGTCCCCTCCATTTGCGCCACCTGGTTGGTCCAGGGCCCTGCGGCCACAAGAAGGGCCCGCCCCCGTAGCGAAAAAGACCTCCCGGTGACATCGTCCCGGACCGCGACCCCCGCCGCCTGACCCCTCTCCTTGATGAAGTCCATCACACGGGCGTGGTTGAATGCCAACAGGCCGCGTTGAACCCCGGAAAGAACCGTCGACAGGGTCAAGCGCGCATCGTCAACCGTACAGTCCCGATAACCCGCCGCACCATAGGCGCCTTCCTGCCGCAGGGAAGGCGCGCATCGGGCCAACGCATTTCGAGACAGCCAGGTGAAGTGGCCAAGTCCCCAGGGAGAAGAGAGGAGATCGTAAAGGAACAGACCCAGACACAATTTCGCAGGGCTCTGGCTCAGTCCCTTTATGAAGGGAATTAGAAATTGTCGCGACTTGGACCATGTGCGGGGCGATTCTCAAGAGGATCGCCCGTTCTTTGAGGGATTCGCGAACAAGGGCGAAACGAAGCTGCTCAAGATACCGGAGCCCGCCATGAATCATTCTCGATGATTTCCCGCTCGTGCCCGAGGCGAAATCCTCCTTCTCCAGGATCACGGTTTTCAACCCGCGAAACGTGGCATCCCGCGCTACGGCGGCGCCCGTGATCCCGCCCCCGATGACCACGAGATCGAAAGGCTCTTTTTCGAGACGATCAACGAGGGCGGAGCGGACCTCTTTTATGGTTCCCCTCTGGATCATTCGGCATCTGTTCCCAGCCCGGGCAGGAGCTTGCCCGGATTCATGATGTTCAAAGGATCCACGGCATTCTTCAGCTTTCGCAAGAGATCGACATAAGGCTTCCCCAAACTTTTCACCATCCACGGTGCATGATCGAGCCCGATACCGTGGTGATGGCTCAACGCGCCTCCGCTCTGAAGGATGGCCGTTGTTGCTGCATCCTTAAGCTGTCGCCATTGATCGTTTTCCCTCCCTCGAAGCATGGGGCAGATGAGGATAAAATAGAGCCCGCTCCCGCTGGGGTAAGGATGAGAGAGGTGTGCCAACACCATCCCCCTGGTCCCAAGGCCCTCCATGGTTTTGAGCAGGGCACTTCTGACAAAACCATAGAGCCTCTCCAGGTCGGTCCAGCGGACGACCGTTTCCACGGTGTCGACCATGAGCCCCATGTTCATCAGTTCGTCCCGCAGATAGGGCTGTTCGAAACGGCCCCTGCGCCAGAGACGGCCCGGCATTCCTCCCAGACAGAACCCGCCTAATTGCCTGGCGATCCCTCTGGCCTCCCCTCTCTGGGCCGTCACAAGTCTTGAGCTCCCCTGAAATGCGACAATCATGAGCGCCCGGCGGTGTTCGGCAAACCCCTTCCTTTCAAGGATGGAAAGGGCCATGCGACGGATCACCTTCAGCCATGCGGCGTGAGGCTCTGGCGCAAGGGCAAATGCCATTTGGGTCTCGCAGCCATCGGAGACGCGAATGACCGCCGGGCGGAGGCCTGCCTGAATGATCTGGCGCGTCGCCTCGGTTCCTATATGGAAGTCACGAAAAAGCACACTCATCCAGCCTGTCCTTATGGGCAGTCGCCGGACCCTCAGCGTGGCCTGGGTCATGACACCCAGCGTACCTTCGGAGCCGAGCAAGAGTCTTTTCAAGTCCGGCCCCTGGGCATGGGCCGGAAATGAGGGTGTCTCGATGAGACCGGTTGGGCAGACGATCCGCAGGCCCAGCACCATGTCAGCCATATCTCCGTAAAGGGTCGAGTCTTGTCCCGAAGAGGCGGAGGCCATCCAGCCGCCAAGTGTGCTGAACTCAAAGGACTCCGGAAAGTGGCCGAGGGTCAGGCCCCGGGTATTCAACGCTTCTTCCAGGTGTGGACCGAGAATCCCGCACTCCGCGCTAACAGTGAGGTCTTGCCTGCTCACGTCCAGAATGCGGTTCATCCGCATGAGGTTGAGGCTGATGGATCCGTTTGGCAACGGCCCCGCGGGTTCGATTCCTCCCACGACGCTTGTCCCGCCGCCGACCGGTATGACCGAGAGGTGATGGCGCGACGCAAGCGCCACGATGGCGGCGACCTCCTGTTCGCGCTGGGGGAAGACCACCACGTCCGGCGGGTTGGCGACCGTCCCAAGGCGGAGCGCCAACAGATCACGGTAGCTGCGCCCGGTGGCGTGCCGAAGCCGGTCCTCTTTGGTGGTGCTGAGGCCGTGGTCCCCGACCACCGCAGCGATGTCGTTCAGAACAGTTGGCCTGATTCTTGGATCGGGAACAGGGATCGCATCCATCGATGGCGGCGGAAAGGGTTCGAACCTGGATCGATCCAAGCTCCTTTTCAGGAATGGGAGAAACGCCGGCCTTCCATGAAGGGGATAAGTCTTGGAAAGATCTCCCCATCCCCACCATCGCGAGAGGGGATACCGAATGCGGTCTTGCCTTCATAAGTCCTGCCCGTCCCAAGTTAATGCGAATCCAAAAATGGCTATTTTTGCATTCGCGCGATCAGAAATCACAAAAGAATTCTTCCAGATTTCCTGGAAGGACAGATAAAGGAATATTTCAACCGGCCGGTTTTTGCAATAGCTGGTGATCGCGATGTCGAGATAAAAGACAGGCTCAAGGCTCAAGGTGCACGGTTCAAGGGATGAAGAATCAATTCTCAGATATCGCCACACCCCGAACACTGAACCCTGAAATCGTGACCCTTTTGTGCGCAATTTCAATGCTAAAGGAGTAAGGGGGTGAATAAAGCCTTCATTCCGTGAGGCGACACTTTCTACCCTGAAATTATTGCATAACCACTTGATAATATTATATATAACTAAGATTCCGCATTGACTTTCCATTCTGAATCCCCTATAAGGCAGCCATGCCGGGAAAGCGGGGGACGGAAAGACAGGGATGATCTGCCACGTTACACTTTCCAAGACTTCGTGTCCCTTGGTGCGTCTTCGTGGTTCATTCCTCTTTGGCCCGCGGCTTCTCCGCGTCAGGATGATCCATCGCCCATGAGACCCGGGATCAAAACGAGTCGAGGCTTTTCGAACGGCAACTTTGGAGGTAGCGAGAGATGAGAGAAATCGTGATCGTCAGCGCAGTAAGAACGGCTATTGGAGATTTCGGGGGAGGCTTGAGATCGGTTCCTCCCCTGGATTTGGCCCAGCATGTGATTGGGGACGTCATGGGACGTTCAAGTGTCCAGTCCGAGTGGATCGACAAAGTCATATTCGGCTGCAACTTCTCGCCCATGGACCAGAATATCGCCCGCGACGCAGCCTATAAAGCGGGGATTCCCCAAGAAGCGCCCGCCTTCACCATCAACAGCACCTGCGGGGCCTCACTTCAGGCCATCATCTCGGCCGCCCAGTCCATTTACTGCGGCGAGACCGATGTGGTCCTGGCCGGTGGTGTGGAGAGCATGAGCAATGCCCCTTACATCATGGCATCGGCCCGCTGGGGTCAAAGGCTCAGACATGCTCAAGTGCTCGATCTGCTTTGGAAAGGCATGCAGGAACCCAATATGGGGGTCGGCATGGGACTCACCGCTGAAAACCTGGCGGAGAAACACCAGATATCCAGACAAGAGCAGGATGCCTTTGCGCTGTTGAGCCATCAACGGGCGGCCAAGGCGATACTTGAAGGAAAATTCAAAGAGGAGGTCACCCCGGTCACCATTCCCGGGCGAAAGGGCGAGTTCGTTGTTTTCGAGACGGATGAACATGTTAGACCCGATACGACCCTGGAGAGTCTGGCCAAGCTTGCCCCCATTTTTAAAAAGGGTGGAACCGTCACGGCGGGAAATGCGTGCAGCATGAACGATGGGGCCTCGGCGGTCATCATCACCCACCGTGACAGGGCCAAAGAACTTGGCCTGAAATCCCTCGCAACGATCAAGGCGTACCATGTGGCCGGGGTTGATCCGAATTTCATGGGCATCGGGCCGGTTCCGGCCATTAACCGCGCCCTGAAGAAGGCGAAACTGAACCTCGGTGACATCGAGCGCTTCGAGATCAATGAGGCCTTTGCCGCCCAATATCTCGCCTGTGAAAGGGAATTAGGCCTTGACCGTGAAAAGGTCAACGTTCATGGTAATGGCATCGCCCTCGGGCACCCTGTCGGGGCCACCGGCTGCCGGCTGGTTGTCACCCTTCTTTTCGGTATGATGGCCGATAACCTGGGTCTCGGTGTGGCCTCTCTGTGTGCCGGCGGTGGGATGGGCTTCGCGCTCATCCTCGAACGAAGTTAGGTTTCGGGTTCAGGTTCAGGTTTCAGGCAATGACATTTCATCCTTCTGAAGCCTGACGGACTGGAATCAGGGCGTGCGCTTCGCTCCGGACCCTCCTGGCCTTAACTGACACCTGAAACCTGACACCTTGCACCGAAAGAAAGATGTATGAGGATTCAATGGACCGGTTAGCCTGCAAATCCGGCTGGGAAATCGTCGAGGAAGAATGGAAGGACTTCAAAGGCGAAGTCTTCAAGAATAGGCCGGAAAGCGTTGTAGCGCTCTTGGCAGATACCGTCAAGAAGCATCCGCATAAGATCGGTTTTATTGCTGAGAACGGCCGTTTAACGTTCAAGGAATTTGACGGGATCGTTGACAGGATCGCCGCCGGGCTGGCAAAGCATGGCATCCGACGGGGAGACCACGTGGCGTTGCTCCTGGGCATACAAATGGAATTTCCGCTCAGTTTTTTTGCCCTGATGAAACTGGGGGCGATTGTGGTGCCGCTCAACACGAGATTCAAGGGGGAAGAGCTCGCCTATGAAATAAATGACTCAAAGAGCAAGCTATTGATCGTGGACGAGGAGTACTGGCCTTTTATTGATCCCGTTAGAGGCAAGCTCCGAAACGATTGAGAAGATCTTCTTTAATGGCCCGCATGTGCCCGATGGAACACTCGCCTTTGCATTGCTGAAGGCACATGAAGCAGATCCATCGTTCATGGCACCCCTATCGGAATCGGATGAGGCCGCCATCATGTACACCTCGGGCACCACAGGCAGACCCAAGGGTGCCATCCTGCATCAACGGGGCCTGGTCATGACTGCGATGCTCGTGAGCGATTTCATTCAGTTTGAACCAGAAGATAAGATGATATGCTGTATTCCCCTGTTCCATATCACGGGCCTTTCCTGCCTGATGCTTTCCCCGATTTTCAGCGGTGTGGCGTGCGTGTACATGAGGAATTTCAAGACCAAGGACTTTTTGGAGATCATGGCCAAGGAAAAGGTGACACAGTATATGGGGGTCATCAACATCATCTGGCTCATGATCAATCACCCTGATTTCGGCAACTATGACTTCTCATCCTTCAGGACAGCTTTGTTCGGGGGCTCCCCCGCCACGGAGGAGATGGTCAGGACCATTTTCAACAAGTTACCGCATATTCAAATCAGTGTAGGGTACGGGTTGACGGAATCCTTTGCCATCGCAACATCGACGCCCTATGAGGATGCCTTGCGTAAAATAAAGGCTGTCGGAAAATGCCTTCCAACGGTGGAGGCAAGAATCGTGGATGATCAAGGAAACGAAG
This sequence comes from uncultured delta proteobacterium, assembly GCA_963830155.1. Taxonomy (GTDB): domain Bacteria; phylum Desulfobacterota; class DSM-4660; order Desulfatiglandales; family Desulfatiglandaceae; genus CAWHLE01. Next base: position 370,704 of record CAWHLE010000013.1, read on the forward strand.
TCCCGACGGGCGCCATAGGCGAGATTGTCTTCAGAGGATCAAAGGTCTTCAGAGGATATTGGAACAACCCGGAAGCCACCGCCACAACAATCGTCAACGGCTGGGTCCATACGGGGGACATAGGGAAAGTCGATGAAGAGGGTTTTATCTACATACTGGATCGCAAAAAGGACATGATCAACCGGGGAGGAGAAAAGATATATTCACTGGAAGTGGAAAATGTGCTGTGCGACAACCCGAAGGTATTGGAGGTGGCAGTGGTGGGCGTCCCGGACCCCGTGATGGGTGAAGCCGTAAAGGCCTGCATTGGATTAAGACCAGGCGTGAATGCGACGGAAAAGGAGATCAAGGATTTTTGTGCCGAGCGCCTCGCGGACTACAAGGTTCCGAAGTTTGTGGAATTCGTGGATTCCCTTCCAAGGAATCCGGCAGGAAAGGTGAACAAGCCGGAGCTGCGGCGTGTCCCCATGACCGCCCGAATCGTCAAATGAAAAATGGAAAGGAGGTATGTCGTTTTTTAGGCCGAAAACAAATTACGCTTAAACTTAACAGGAGGGATGGTGCCATGAAGCGTTGTATGTGGAGGCTTTTCTTTGCGTTGATGCGTTATATCATTGTGTTCGCTTTTCGTTACGACATCGAGCTCTGTTGCGGACCCCGTCATTCAAGCTGAAGTTTGCCACCTTTTTCCCACCAACCCACCCGCACTCCCTTCTGTACGCCGAATGGTGCAAGGAAGTGGAGAAGAGGACGGATGGCCGCGTCACGGTGGCCTTTTTTCCCGCCGGCACCCTTGTGTCAGCGAACCAGACCTATGACGGTGTCGTCAAAGGGATCATCGATATCGGTCTAAGCATCATGTCCTACACGCCCGGCAGGATGCCGCTTTCAGAGGTGATCGTTCTCCCTCTCGGGTACAAGAGCGGTGCGCAGGCATCACGAATGGCCAATGCCTTCTACCAGCATTTCAAACCCAAGGAATATGATGATACGAAGGTCTTTTATCTCCACGCCCATGGTCCGGGCTTTTTCCACACGAAAACACCGGTCAACAAGATCGATGACCTGAAGGGTCTGCGGATCAAGAGCGATGCGAATACTTCAAAAGTGGTGGCCGCGGCCGGGGCCACCCCCACCACCATGCCCATGCTTGAGACCTACGATGCGCTCAAACGGGGACTCGCCGATGGCGTCCTCCTTCCCATGGAGACCCTGAAAGGGTGGAAGTTTGGAGAGGTCTGCAAATTCACCTATGAGAACTGGGGCAACTCCTACGCGAACGGCTTTTTCGTGGTCATGAACAAGGGAAAATGGGGATCGCTTCCCAAAGACATCCAGCAGATCATCGACAAACTTAACGACGAGTGGTTTGAGAAACAGGCGAAGTTGTGGAGCACCATAGACGATGAAGGACGTGAGTTCGCCATAAAGAACGGCCAGAAAATTGTAAAGGCAGGACCAGAGGAAGAGGCCGCCATGAGGGAAAGGATGCAGCCCGTGCTGGCAGCCTATGTGGCGAGCATGAAGGAGAAGGGGCTCCCCGGTGCGGAAGCCCTGAAGTGGTGCCAGGATTATCTCAAGACCGCGCCTGCCAATTAGGGATTGAAGATTTCAGGTGTCAGTGTTCAGGTTTCAGGGGGCAGGCCTGACACCTGATTTGGTTGCGGCTTGTCCGGGTTAGGGATTCAAAATCATTTTTTCGATCGAGAGCGGCCTGGGGGACAGCCATCCGCTGCTTCCCCAGGCCGCTTGTTCCGCAAAGGAGGGAACGATGCGAGCCTGGTATGCCTCCGAACATGCCTTCTACAGGGTTCTTCTGCTCATTTCAGGAATAACCCTCGCCTTCATGCTGCTTTTCACGATGACGGACGTGGTGATGCGGGCCTTCGGCAAACCGATCGTCGGTGACTTCGAAATTATTTCGTTCTTGGGTGCAGTAGTCATCGGTTTTGCCCTCCCCTACACATCTCTCTACAGGGGACACGTGATCGTCGATTTCTTCATAGAGCTGCTGCCGAAACGTGTGCGGGACTGGGTGGAAATCGCCACGCGGATCATCGGAATCCTGCTATTCCTCTGGATAAGCTGGAACTTCATCCTCATGAGCTTCGACCTGATGGAGACACACACGGTTACGCCCGTTTTCAGATTGCCCTACTACCCCATTTCCTTTGGGCTGTCGTTCTGCTGCCTCGTTCTGTGCTTCTCCCTCTTTTCGCAGATCATGAGGATTCTCGGGGCCCGGCATGAGTGAAATCACGATAGGGATCCTCGGTATAGGTATTTTAATGGTCATGTTCCTGACGGGCATCGAACTGGCATACGCGATGACGCTCGTGGGTTTTTTGGGGCTCACGCACCTTGTTTCGTTCATGGCAGCCTCCAACCTGGTGGTCAAAGACTTTTTCGAAACCTTTACTTCCTACGGGTTCACCGTCATCCCTCTTTTTGTCCTCATGGGCCAGGTCGCATCGAACTCGGATATTGCGAAGAAACTCTATAATTCGGCTGAGAAATTCGTCGGACACATTCCGGGGGGGCTCGCCATGACCACGGTTGCGGGCGCAACGCTGTTCAAGGCCATGTGCGGATCCACCCTTGCGACCTGCGCGACCTTTGCCAGCATCGCCATCCCTGAGATGTCGCGCCTGGGTTACAGCAAGAAACTTTCCACAGGTGTCGTGGCCTCCGTCGGCACCCTTGGCATGCTCATCCCTCCCAGCGTCCCCCTTATGATCTTCGGCCTGATCACGGAGCAGTCGATCGGCGATCTCTTTCTCGCCGGTATTATCCCCGGGTTGCTCATTTCGCTCTTCTTCATATTCGTCATCTTTGGCTGGGTGAAAATCGACCCATCCATCGCCCAGCGGGCAGCCAGATCCACGTGGGCCAGCAGAATGAGATCGACTCCCGAGTTCCTGTGGGTCGGGATCATTTTCTTCGTGGTCATCGGAGGGCTCATGAAGGGGTGGTTCTCTCCTACCGAGGCCGGAAGCATTGGCACCGTAGCGGTCCTGATACTGGCATACGCCAAGAGATCATTTCCTTTTGGTAAGTTAATCAAATCTTTCGAGGAATCTCTTCGAACGGCGTGCATGGTCCTCGTCCTGATCGCAGGTTCCACCGTGTTTGGCCATTTCCTGGCCGTGACAGGGATCCCGTTTATCGCTGCCGACTGGATCACCGGCTTACCCGTTCACAGGAACATCATCATGATCCTCATCATCCTCGTCTACCTGATCGGAGGCTCCTTCATCGATGACCTGGCATTCATGATCCTTGCGACCCCCATTTTCTATCCTGCCGTCCTCAAGCTGGGGTTCGACCCTATCTGGTTTGGCATCATGATCGCCATCACGCTCATGATCGGGGTGATCATTCCCCCCATCGCCATCTCCGTATTTGTTGTGAAGAACATCACAGGAGAGCCATTCGGTGTGATCTACAGGGGCGTTCTTCCGTTTCTCCTGAGTCTTCTTGCCTGCGCCGCACTTCTCTTCTTCTTCCCGGAGATTGCCATGTTCCTGCCACATGCCATGAAGTGATGCCGTTCATATTTTCTTGATGAACACGCTTCTATGATGTGATCGCGGAACGAAGGAAGTGATTCATGAGGGAATAACTATGGTCAAGTTGAAGTCAGGTGCCGGTCCGGCCATAAGCTCGTTCCTGAAAGAAAGCGGTATACAGGGGCCCATTCGGATTGATCTCGAGTCCAGCGGCTGCTGTGATCCCATCCTTACGCTCAGCGTAGACCGCATTCGCGACGAGGACCTCGTAGCGGACGTTGACGGCCTTGTCTTTCTCATCAACCCGGACATCTACCGACGGGTGGGGGAGGTGACGATCTCTTACGTGGATGCCAACGGCAGAAAAGGGTTTGTGGTCACCTCGCGAACGCCCGTCAGCGAGTGGGGCGGATTCGGCCTCTGCCATATCGGGAGCAAAACGCGAAGCGCATAGCGCACGGCGCAAGGCGCCTAGCGATAGGTTGGAGGAGTGTTTCACTTGAGGAGTGTGACGCCGTGGCATGACTTGAGGCAAGAGATGAATTTGCCGCGAACCTAAGACGGGTAACCTGTGACGCGGACTGAAACCTGAAGGCGGGATCCGGCGTTCCCTTGCGCCGTGCGCCTTGAGCCGTTCGCCTATCTCTTATCTGCCGTGACGGGGATGCTTGAATAGGATGCCTCAACCTCCGGCATTTGGACCTCTTCCTGTGACAAAAGGGGGCCGTACACCGGGTCGTCCTGCCAGCCGTCGATATGGGCCGCCCGCTTTGCGGCGGATTTGAGGCGCCCCCAATCGGCGCCTCCATATAGAAACATCTCCTGGGCCGCCATGGAGCCCTCCCCGTGGATGGTGTCGATCTGCCAGAAATTGCCTGTCATATCCTTGATGAGCCGCATGAGCCGGATTCGGTGTTCCGTTGAGATGCCCTCTTTTGCACTAAGGTATTTCTCGATATAGGGCAGTATCTCGGGGTTTTTCCAGTCCCTGTAAGTGGGAACGGTCGTGCAGAGCCCTCCGGCGATATCCTGAAGGTGCTGGCACATTTGATGAAAATTGCTGGCAAAGGTGTACTTTGCCGAATTAATGGCCATTCGGTTGGGCATGACGGTGTCGTCGCCGAATTCCGTGACAGGGTCAAGGCACGCCGCTTTCCCCATCTGGGTCACAATCTCGGTAATCATGGCCATCCAGGCGAGTTTCTTGCGGACGTGACTGACTTGTTCTACGCCGTTATACTCGGCCACCAAGGCGGCGGCACCCGTTAAGGCTTCAAGCTTCGCGATCATCTTGCATGTACCGAAGAGACGGTGATAACTTGCAAAGGCGTAGGTCAGCATGCGCGAGAATTTCCATTCGCCGCACATGAAGACCCTCTCCCAAGGCACAAAGACATCATCGAAGACGATGAGACACTCCGTGGGGGGCAGTGAGCTGGTTTTAGGATAGTCGAATCGCCCTTCCTCGCCATAGGTCCGTGACACCGGCTCAACGGCAAGGAGCTTGACCCCGGGCGTGTTGAGCGGGACCGCAAATGCCAGGGCATAGTCCTTGTCTTCTTCACCATGGGTTCGACAGGGCAGGCAGAGCACTTCATTGGCACAGGGGGTCGCACTGATATGCACCTTCGCCCCCCTCACAACGATGCCATCCCCCTGCCGGTCAACCATCCTCAAATAATAGTCCTTGTGTTGCTTCTGTCCCGAAGGATGGAGGCTCCTGTCGCCCTTTACGTCCGTGACGCCGCCCGTAATCCCAAGATCGGCCCGCTGGAGCAGCTTCCTGTAGTTTTCTACACGCACGCTGTAGTTCGTCCCGATTTCCCTGTCCATCACATTGGCCGTGACCGTAAAGGCGGCAAGGGCATCCGCGCCCATGCAGTGAAGGAGAACGCCGCCCCCGCCTCGTACGCCCACAATGAAACACGCCCTTCTCCTCAAGAGATCTTCCGATGTCTTGGGAGCCGTTAGCAGGAAGTTAACCTCTTCTCCGTCTTCGTTTCGGGTGACGAACAGATGACGGTAGTCAGGATGATTTGGCACGACGTAATCCATGGCGGCCGTCCTGATGATATTGCTGAGCGTAGGATGGGTGCGCACGTCGGAGACCTTTTCTCCAAGACACCAGATCTCACGGCCATCATTCAAACTGTCAAGATATTGCGATACCGTTCTAATCATAATGAAATCTCCTTCGCTTCAAAGATACAACGGCGTCTCTTAGCGTTGGCGCCCTGACTCCGGATGGCACTGTAGGCAACCTGTCTTTGGGTGTCAACGGCAAACCATGGGGATGCAAATAGAGGTATGGTGGCGCACTGCAACCCGTGGCAAGATCTCGCGGCATGGAGAAGTAAGGAAGCGGTCGGTCAAGGTGCGGATCAAGGTCATCGTCTCGGGCACTTGAAATCCAGCGATGGTCACACCCACCTCCACGTCCGGGAGCCTTTCGAGGAGATCCAGGTCCCGCAACACCAGGTCGGACTTCGTTTGGATAACGACAGGGAACGGCCTTTGGACAGGCGTCTCCACGCAGCGTCTGGTGATCCGGCATCTCCGTTCAACGGACGGATAAGGGTCACAGACCGAGGCGATCCACACCCGGCCCCTTCGTGCCTTCGCCCGTTGTTTTCCCAAAAGCTCAGGAGCATTGACCTTCACGTCCACAAAGGTGGACCAGGGTCCCTTGTGACCCGAGTAGCGACCCATAAAAAGTCTGGCGTAGCAGTAAAGGCAGCCGATCTCTCAACCACCCTATCGTTCGGATCTGAATCATTCACGGGAAGCTTGAAAATCACGACGGAGATTGAGAGAATCAAAGGCAGCAAACAGGCAACGACGGTCAGTCCCTGAGCGCTGAAATTGCGCGCAGAACGGTCACGATTGCAGGTTTTCCCGTTATGGCGGGATTCAGGGGGCAGGCCTGAAACATGACACCTGGCAGCTGAAACCTTTTTGGTTCCGGCTTGGCCGGGTGGGGAGTAAGAGGCGGTGGAATCTCTCAAAGAAAAATTTGCCCGGATGAACCGCGAGGAGTACGGGGAGGCCTATGACCGCATGAGATGGGTGACTGAAAAACAGGCCAGGACCGCCTCCCTTGCACGAGCCGGGATCCTCGCTTCGTTGCCGGAGACCGTAAACAAGGGTTATTGCGGGACCAAGGTCCATTACCTGGATCTATCCCCCGGTTGCCGCATATGCGGGGAGGGGCGATGGTCATGCCTTTTCATCAACAGCCGGTGCAATGCCCGTTGCTTCTACTGTCCTTCGCCCCAGCCCTCGATCGGCGAACCGGTCACCCACACGATCCCTTTCCCCGATCCCAAGGACTATGGCGACTACCTTCATGCCTTTGGATTCCACGGAATGAGCGTAAGCGGGGGCGAGCCGTTTTTGACCTTTGACCGGACACTTCGCTTCATTTCACATACCAAACGCAGATTTGGCCCAGGCATGCATGTCTGGCTCTACACCAACGGAACCCTGGTCACCCAGGGGAGGCTCCGGCAACTCGGGGAGGCCGGGCTTGACGAAATCCGATTCGACCTGAGCGCCAACCACTATGATCTCGAAAAGCTCCCATGGGCCGCAAGGTTCATTGAGACCGTCACGGTGGAGGTTCCTGCCATCCCCGAGGATGAGGAAAGGCTCCTCGCGTCCCTTATCCCCATGAGGCATGCGGGCGTCAAAAACCTCAACCTTCATCAGCTTCGCTGCACGCCGCACAATGTCTCCCGTCTCGTCGACCGGGGCTACACCTTCCTTCATGGGCCCAGGGTCACCGTCCTGGAATCGGAGCTCACCGCGCTGCGGATCCTCCGCCAGGCCGCCGGTGCGGCCATCGGCTTGTCCGTCAACTACTGCTCTTTTGTCTACAAAGACCGTTTCCAGACCGCCGCCTATCGCAGGCGCCAGGCCGACTTGCTTTGCAAGCCCTATGAGGTTGTCACCCCCGCCGGTCTAATCAGAAGAATGACCTTGAAGGGGGACCCGGCACGGATCGAGGAAATATCGAAGGCATTGTCCGAAAAGAACTCAGACAATACCCTTTGGCGCTGCGATCGGAGTGGGAACTCCCTGAGCCTCCACGACTCCCTCTGGCCACAGGTGGACTTGAAGGACGTCTCCCTGTTCGTCAGCTATGACGCTCCCCAGATGAAATCCGCTCTCAGCTATCGAAACACCTTCAAAGAAGTCGCCCTCAACCGCAGAAAAAAGGTCTTCATCGAAAGAATTACTGCAAAGGGCGAGACCCCCATCGGCCCGGAGCAGCTGCCTTCATTACAAGGATTGCTCTGCGGACCGGGCACTGCAGGAGAGAAGATCCTCACGGGTGTTCCCGTCCCTGAGGTCGACCCGCAAATTGAGGAGCTTAGAGAATTTGAGCAGGTGGCGTGGGGCCTTCAGGAGTACTTCTAAAAACCTTGCGCATCTCACGACCTGCGTATTAAAGTAGGCCCCCCATTGTTTGTGCCAATGACACCTTGGTCCCTTAGCGGCAAATTGCGCGCAAAATGGTCACGATTAGAGGTTTTCCCGCCACGGCGGGATTCAGGTTTCAGGCCTGGCCCCTGACCTCTGAACACTGATCCCGCGAACCCGCGGGGCTGATTTGATTCCGGCTTGGCCGGGTTGGGGATAGACACAGCGCCATGGTCTGCAAGGCCACAAGGGGCCGGCCCGCGTCTGCCATGGGAACGGACCGACGCCCCATTCAGTCGGGACATAACCACAAAAGGAGGGTACGCCATGGATTTTGATCTCACCGAAGAAATGAAGATGCTCAAGGACATGTCCTTCAAGTTCGCACAGAATGAGCTCACACCCATTGCCCGTGAGTGCGACGCCGACGAGAAGTATGACCGGCATACGGTCAAGAAAGCGGCCGAAATTGGTCTGGTGGCGGCGTGGGCCCCCGAGGAATACGGCGGGGCCGGTGTTGGGACCCTGGGCGTTGCCATCATCACTGAGCAGCTCTCAAGGGTGGACATGGGAACGGGTCTGAATATTGTGGTCGCCTCTTTCGGGACGGAGGCCATTTACGCCAGCGGCTCCGAGGAACAGAAAAAGACCTACATCCCGCCTGTGTGCAGGGGCGAGATGGTCAGTGCCGGCGCCTACACGGAGCCGGACGCGGGAACCGATGTGGCAGGGTACAAGACCAGGGCGGTGAAGGACGGCGGGGACTATGTCATCAACGGGAACAAGATGTTCATCACCAACGGCAGTGTCTGCGACTTTATGGTGACGCAGTGCATCACCCATCCCGAAGACAAACGGCATAACCGCTTCAGCATGATCATCATTCCTGCGGATGCAAAAGGCGTCACGCGCACAAAGATCAAGGGCAAGCTGGGCATTCGGGCAAGCGACACGGCGGAGATCAGCTTTGAGGACGTGCGGGTCCCTCAAAAAAATCTGGTCGGACAGGAAGGGAGGGGTTTCTACCAACTCATGAACTTCTTTGACACGACGCGGCCCATGGTGGCCTCACAGGCCCTTGGGCTTTCCCAGGCCTGCCTCGATGCTTCCGTCCGATATGCAAAGGAACGAACCGCCTTCGGGGCACCGCTTGGCAGCTTTCAGCTCACCCAGGCCAAGCTGGCGGAGATGGCCATCCGGATCGAGGCCCTGAGGGGTTTGGTCTATCGGGCTGCGTGGATGATCGACCAGGGCCGCCCCGACAACACCGTGTCGGCCATGGCCAAGTATTATGGCGGTCAGACCGCGGTCTTTTGTGCGAACGCTGCGTTGGAGATCCATGGCGGTTACGGGTACATCGAGGAATACGACGTCCAGCGATACTACCGAGATGCCAAGATTCTCGAGATCTACGAAGGCACAAAGGAAGCAGAGATCATGGCCATCGGAAAGGCGCTCCAGGCCAGGTAGCCCGCCGCGCCCGCATATGATTTAAAGTGCTCCGTCATGGCGGGAGTCAGGTTTCAGACTCCGGTTCCTGCCTTGTCTGACACCTGGCACCTGAAACCTTGTGTCACCTATTTGGCTCCGGGTTGGCCTGGTTGGGTTTCTGATAATGATTCGAACAGATCCATATACAGGCGGGCTGAACGATCCCAGGAGAAGTCGGCGCGCATCCCGTTGGCCGTCAGCCTGTCCCAGATCCCTTTGTTGTCATAGAGGACCCGTGCCGCTTCGATCTCACGCAGGAAGGGTCCGGCCGCAGACTCGGAGAACTTGAACCCGTTACCCTCCCTCGTTTGAGGGTCAAAGGCCATGATCGTGTCCTCCAGCCCCCCCGTGGCGCGAACCACCGGAACGGTTCCGTACTTCAGCGCATACATCTGGGTGAGGCCGCAGGGTTCATAGCGCGATGGAAGGAGAAAAAGGTCTGCCCCGGCCATAATCCGGTGCGCCAGTCCCTCGTTGAATCCAATCTCGATCCCGATCTTTCCAGGGTGCCGATTGGCCGCGTGCTTCAACCCCCGCTGGATCTCTTCTTCTCCGGTCCCGAGGACCACGAGGGCCACCTCCCGCTCAAGAAGCGCATCGAGGACCTCAAGCAACAGATCGAGTCCCTTCTGCGTGTCAAGGCGCGAGATCATGGCAAGGAGCGGCTTTTCACGAAATGCAGGGGCGATTCCCATCTCCTCCATGAGGGATGTTTTGCAGCGCTTCTTGCCGCTCATGTGGCGGGGGCTGTAGTTACAGGGAATGAGTCGGTCGATGGCCGGGTCCCACGCCCCATAGTCTACGCCATTGAGGATCCCATGGAGATCCTTTTTCCTGTTGCTGAGGACGCCTTCCATTCCCCTGCCATATTCCCGTGTCTGGATCTCGCGGCTGTATCCGGGACTCACCGTGGTCACGGCCGTGGCATAGACGATGCCGGCCTTGAGCAGACTGATGTTACCCCAGTACTCCATCCCTTCGGCATGGTAGAAATCCGTGTCTGAGAGGCCAGTGACAGGCAATTTTTCGCTCGGGAAAAGCCCTTGATAGCCGATGTTGTGAATGGTGAAGACGGTGGGCACACGCCCGACCGTATCGGAGGTTTCATAAGGCCCCTTCACGAGGGGTGGCACAAGGCCTGTCTGCCAGTCGTGGCAGTGGATCACGCGGGGCCGAAAGGGCAACGCCTCCGCCAGTTTCAAGGCCGCGTGGGCATAGAGGCTGAAACGCTCCAGGTTGTCGTAGTAATCCCCCCCCGAATTGCCGTAAAGGTTTGGCCGGTCGAACATGTCTTCCCGTTCAATGAAACACACCTTCAGACGAGCTTCTACCTCCGTCTCATAAACGTTCACCGCGAGGACCTGATCGCCAAGGCGGACAGGGAGCGTCAGCCCTGTCGGCCGAAGATGCAGGTCCTTTTCGCGGGTCACCCGGTATAGCGGGACGACAACCAGGACCTCTGCCCCCTGCCGCACAAGGGCACCCGGAAGGGAGCCCGCCACGTCTGCCAATCCCCCTGTCTTTGCGAAAGGCACCGCCTCCGGTGAAAGAAACAGAATTTTCATCTCTTTACCCATTGTCCGCCTCGACCGCGTTCGAAAGCTTGCGGTAGATGTCCGGGACGCTGTAAACGACCCGGTTCCAGGATGGAATCGATGTCCCCTCATGGGGCCCCTTGATCTGGTCCCACGCGGTCCACAGAAACCCTCTGAAATACCGGACCTGCAGTTCCTCCTGGTAGCGGTCGTAGATGAGATCGTTGACCTCGGCATCATCGCTGTAGCTCTTTATGAAATGGAGGGCGTTCTGATAATAGGTGTGAAGGATCATGTCCGCAATCGCGTCGTCCAGGTGAAAGCCATGGGAGCGCATGAAATTGAAGTAGAACTTGGCGATGTCCACCACCATCCGATGAAGTCCGCCCCTGGCGTCTTCAGGGGAGAGCACCTGGTGCTTGTGCTCATAGTTTCTGGCAAGATCGATCTGGGCGATCTTCCGGGGGATGACCCGATCGTAGACCTCGGACAGCGTGCTCACCTCCAGACCCCAATCGTATGCGATGTTGATTCCGCGTGCCAGGTGCGTGCTGAAGGCGAACTCCCCGGCTAAGGGATAGTTGAAGGTCCGATGATAGGCGAAGAACCGTTCAAGCTCCACAAACCCCCTCTCGCGCATGATCTTCATCATGGCATCCACGAAGGGCGCCACGAAGAGCCGGGTCACCCGCCCCTTCATGGCCCGTTCCGTTGGGGAGATCCTGGCGTAGTAGCCCTTGCAGAACTCAAAATCGTTGTTGGGGTTGGCCACAGGCTCGATCAACCGACCAAGCAGGACGCGGTCATAGGTGACAACGTCGCAGTCGTGAAGCGCCACCACATCGGTCTGTTCCTGCCCCAGGATATATCCCAGCGCGATCCAGACAGACTGCCCTTTCCCGTGAACGCCTGTGGAGATATCCCGCTTCTGGATCTCCCGAAAAACCTCCTGAATCCGCGGCCCTTCCACCCAGACCACCTTGACTTTGCGTTCCGGGCTTTCAAGCCTGCCAAAGTACTCCTTCGCCTCTTTAAACTGGGCCTCCTTTGGCGCCCCGCCGAGGGCCACCACCACGCTGTTGAGGTAGCGGACCCGCTGGATTTCATCAATCATTCGCCCGAGCACATCGGGGTTTTGGATCTCGGAATAGAGAGATGGAAGAAGCACGCAGATTTTAAGGTGTCTCGAGTACTCCTCCAGCTTGTTTTCGAGGTTATTCAGATAGGCATCCCGGTCAAAGGCCTCGTACAGGGCGTGCAAAGTGGTGATCAGCCCCTCTTGATGAAAATCAGTCATGAAAATCCCCCCTTCGTTCCTGGGTGCCAGGGCTCATAATCCATCATTTAGCGCCTTAGCTGTGAAATTGCGCGGAAAACGGTCACGATTGAAGATGTCCGGTTTCAGTGTTCAGGTTTCAGCAAACCCCAGATTCTGAAACCTGAAACCTGTTTGGTTCCGGCTTGGCCGGGTCGGAAACAAAGGACACAAATCTTTCCGACCCGAAACATAGATACCTTTACCATGTCTGGACGCCCAAGCCAAGGGTTTCGGTTTCTGGGCGTCCCTGGCGAAGAAGACCGGGGAGAGCTGGACTGCCGCCGCCTTGAAACGCCTTTCCCATTCGGTCATGTGCTTTGACTCCTTCCCTCCTTGTGTGTAAACTGAACCTGAATTGTGGGACCTGGAGTCCAAAAAGAAGATCGCCAAGTTTCTGGCGGGCATTCAGGATGATGAGTGAACGGTTGACGTTATGATCCTCGGACTAGATGTGGGCGGAACCCAAACCGACGCCGTGCTGTTGAACCAGCACGAAGTCGTTGCCGAGACCAAGACCCCTACGGGAGAGGACCTCCTGGAGACGCTGCGAGAGGCCCTCCAAAAGACCCTCCACGGCGTCCACCCTGATCAGGTGGAACGGATGGTCTTTTCCACCACCCTGGCAACCAATGCCATTTTGCAGGATCAGCTCGTTGATGTGGGGATGATCGTATCGGCAGGTCCTGGCATGGACCCGCGGGCCTTTGAGGTGGGGCCGGCTTACCACGTGGTTAAAGGGTGCCTGGACCATCAGGGCGCCGAGGCCGTCCCCCTTGATCGGGGTACGGTCCTTGAGGCCGCTGAGCGGATCAAGCGCCTCGGGATCAAGCACCTTGGGGTCGTAACCAAATTCTCCGTCCGAAATCCGGCCCATGAGCTCCGGATCGCAGAGTGGGCCGGAGACGGTTTCGCCCATGTGGCCTTTGGCCACAGGATTTCGGGGACCCTCAATTTCCCGCGACGCGTTGCCACGACCTATCTGAATGCGGCGCTCTATGACCTCCACCGCGGGTTCGTGGATGCACTGAACGCGACCCTTGCGGAAATGGAGCTCCGGGCGCCTCGCTATCTCCTCAAACCAGACGGTGGAACCGTTGAATTCGCAAGGAGTCTGGATTCCCCCGCGAAAATCGCCCAGTCCGGTCCTGCTGCGAGTGTCATGGGCGCGCTCGCCCTCGATGATTGCATGGGCACGACCCTGGTTTTGGATGTGGGTGGGACCACCACGGACATGGCCGTGATCATAAACGGCGAGCCACTGCTGGACCCCGTGGGGGTGAGGCTTGGCCCTTACCGCACGCTGATCCGATCGCTTCTCACCCACTCAGCGGCCGTGGGCGGGGACAGCCAGGTGCGGCTTGACACAAGGGGGCGGCTGAGGATCGGCCCCATGCGGTTGGGAAGGCCCATGGGTTTCGGCGGCCAGACCCCAACCCCCACCGATGCCATGATCACACTGAGCCTCCTGGACCATGGAGACAGGGAAAGGGCCAGGAAATCCATGGAAGGCCTGGGGGCCGCCATGGGCCTGGATGCAGACGGGGTCGCCGAGCGCATACTTCAGCGAATGGCAGAAACCATTTCGGATTCGGCCATGGCCTTTGTCTACGCCATCAATGCGAGACCCCTTTACACCATTCGCGAGGTCCTGGAACGGACGCGTGTCGAGCCCGAGGCCATCGTGCTCATTGGGGGGCCCGCCCCGCAGATGGCGCGCTACCTGGAAGCGGCGCTGGGACTCCCTTGCAGGGTGCCGCCCCATTACGGTGTGGCCAACGCCTTAGGTGCGGCCGTTGCCAGGGTCACCACCGAAGTGACACTCCAGGCGGACACGGAAAGGGGGTCCCTCGCCATCCCGGAGGCAGACATCTTCCTGGAGATCGACAACCATTTCACCGTGGATGACGCGTTCAACCTGGCGCGAAAGGTCATAGAGGCACAGGCCCTTCAGACGGGCGCGGGTCCGGGCCCTCCGGATGTCACGGTATCCGAGAGACAGGTCTTCAACATGATCCGTGGGTACTACAAGACGGGTCAGAATATCCGCATCAGCATGTCCATCACCCCGGGCCTCATTAGCCCGTGGAGGCGACCCCATGAAAGTCCTTCATGCACCCCGTAAGACTGGGCTGGTCTTCTTCCCGGCCTTTGACTGGGCCATCAGCCCCACGCATCCGGAGCGCGAGGAGCGTCTCCTCTACACGCAGGATCAGGTCCAGGAGGAGGGTCTCCTGGATGTGGAGGGGATTATCGAGTACCGGGTCCGGCCCGCTCGTTTCGAGGATGTGCAACGCATTCACTTCTGCGTGCCGGACGAGGCCACCGTCACGACCACCAGCCACATGATCTCGGCCGGCGGATGCTTGGTGGCGGCCGATGCGGTCATGCGGGGGGAGGTTGAGTCGGCCTTTGCCCTGGTCCGGCCGCCGGGGCATCATGCCATGCGCGTGGTCCACGGCAACCGAGGGTTCTGCAACATCAATATCGAGGCGGTGATGATCGAGCATGTCCGGGAAAAATACGGTATCCGGAAAGTCGCAGTGGTCGACACCGATTGCCACCACGGAGACGGGACCCAAGACATTTACTGGCATGACCCCGAAACACTCTTCATCTCCATCCACCAGGATGGCCGCACCCTTTACCCTGGGACCGGCTTTGCCAATGAGTTGGGCGGCCCCAATGGACTCGGCGCCACCGTGAACATCCCCCTTCCGCCAAACACAGGAGAAAAGGGCTTCCTGTACACCTTGGACGAACTGGTCCTCCCCATCCTCAAGAAGTATGGGCCCGAGCTCGTCATCAATTCGGCCGGCCAGGACAACCACTTCAATGACCCCATCACCCACATGAACTTCTCGGCCCAGGGGTACGCCCTTTTGAGCGCGCGTCTCAAACCACACATCGCCGTTCTGGAGGGAGGCTATGCGGTTGAAAGCGCCCTGCCTTACGTCAACATGGGAATCATCATGGCCATGGCGGGCATGGACACCTCTTTTGTCAAGGAGCCAAACTACGACCGAGACTATAAGCCTCAGCCGGCGGATGTGACTGGCTACATAGAGCGGCTCGTGGATCAGCTCAAAGGGCTGCACCTGGGAGGCCGGCTCCAGAGATCTCCACACGCGGAAGGGAAGATCGTCGAACGAGAGCGGGAGATCTTCTACGATACGGATGGGATTCGAGAGAAACAGAACGAAAGGATCCGCACCTGCAAGGCATGCGCAGGGGCACTGGCCATAGACTCCTCTTCCAGCCTGGGAAAGCACATCCTGGCCGTCGCCATCCCGCGACATGCTTGCGATGACTGCCGGAAAACAGGCCTTCAGTGGTTCGAAAAGGGACGAGGCGACTCATTCGATCATGTTTATCTGCAGGACCGAGGCCGAGGGGAGTATGTCGCTTACAGCTGTCGGAACAAATCCGAGGTCAGAACCTGTATCGGCAAGAAGGGAGAAGGTTCGCTATAATCGCTGCGCTCTGGGCCGGAGGTCGGAATAGACCCCTTCCATGTTTCATTCCGCAGAGAGGCCGGACAAGCCGCCCTGCCCTACCTGTTGCAGACAAGGAGGCGAGTCCGGTCGGAAAAGGCCACCTCTATTTTGTAGTAAGAGGCATTGATCACGATCCCCGTGCCAAAGGTCTTGTGGTCAATCACATCGTCGTGCTTGAATGATCCTGACATACTATAGGGCAGCGGTTCCTTTTCCTTGAACTTTTCAAGGAGGACCTCATAGGACTTCGTGGTATCCACTTTCCTGGTGCCCGTGCTCTTCTTCGCTTCCTTCTTGACCGCCCCTTTCTTTTCAGGACGGTACTTGTGCTCGCTTCCACATGTATGGCACTTCACCCTCTCGACCATGCCACTCCTATTGTGCGCTATAACCACGTGGTTGAGCTCCATGGCGCATTTCGTACACATGGTGATCACGTTCTGGGCTACAGGTGTCCTATCTTTGTCGTTCATCATCGTTTTGTTTCCTGTGAAAAATTGGTGTTCTATCCAATATCGACATGGCCACATTGCCCCGCAAATGATCCAAAGAAAGAGACCATCCTACACCTCCTCCGGCCAAACCGGGACCAAACAGGTTTCGGGTTTCAGGTCTGAACCCTGAATCCCGCCATGGCAGGAAAACCTGCAATTGTGACCGTTTTGCGCACTTCCACCGCTAAGGAACCAAAGGGAGACCAGGACGCTAGAGGAGGTCATTGTCTTCCCGACCCATCATCTTCTCTTTTAGCAGTTCCCCGAAATTGGAGGTGGCCTGTTTCTGATTTTTCAGATAGCCCTGGTGGGTATCTTTTTCCTGGCTTTCCGTCAGTTTTTTTATGGAGAGCCCGATCCGCTTTTCTTCCTGAAAGACATTGACGATCTCGGCCTGGATCTCATCATTGATCCCGAATTCTTTGAGCGTATTGCCTTTGGGCAATTGGGAGACATGTATGAGGCCTTCCACCCCTTCTTCCAGTCTCACGAAGACGCCGAAGTCCGTGACATTCGTCACGGTACCGCTAACCTTCATTCCCGTCTGGTATTTTTCGGAGATCACATCCCAGGGATCCGTTGTCAGTTGTTTGATTCCCAATGAAAAACGCTCGTTCGCCTTGTCGATGTTCAGGATGACGGCCTGCACCTCGTCGCCTTTCTTGTAAAGCTCCGAGGGGTGGTTGATTTTGTTCCATGAGATGTCGGATATATGGATAAGGCCATCGATCCCTTCATCAATACCAATAAAAATACCGAAGTCGGTGATACCCTTTACCCTTCCTTCTATAACGGCCCCTACAGGATAACGATCGGCGATGACATCCCAAGGATTTGGCTCCAGCTGCTTTATGCTCAAGGATATTCGCCTCTTGGGAACATCCACGCTCAAGACGAGGGTTTCCACGATCTCGCCGACGCTCAGCATCTGAGAAGGATTCTTGACCTTTTCAGTCCACGACATCTCTGACATATGGATCAAGCCATCGATGCCTTCTTCCAATTCCACAAAGGCCCCATAATCGACCAGTCTCACGATCTTGCCTTTGAACCTGCTATTGACAGGATACTTCTCCTCGGCGTCCAGCCATGGATCGGGTTTCAACTGCTTGAGACCGAGGGATACCCTCTCTTTGTCCCTGTCGAATTTCAGGACCTTGACTCTGATATCATCACCGACCTGATACAGCTCGGAGGGGTGGCCGATCCTGCCCCAAGACATATCGGTGATGTGGAGGAGTCCGTCGATTCCACCGAGGTCCACAAAGAGGCCATAATCCTTTATGTTCGTGACAACACCGTCAAGAACCGCGTCCTTTTCCAGGAGTCCAAGTGTCTTTTCTCGCTGGACTTTTCGCTCTTTCTCCAAAAGCGCCCGGCGAGACAAAACGATATTGCCCTGCCGCTTTTCATACTTCACAATCATGAAATCATGCTCTGTTCCCAGCAGGGTGCGCAAATCCCTGACCGGCCTGAGGTCGGCCTGAGATCCGGGTAAGAAGGCCTCCACGCCAATATCTACGGAAAGTCCCCCTTTCACCAAGGAAATGACTTTACCTCTAATGGTATGCTCCTGCTTGAACGCCTGCTCAATCTCATCCCATATCTTGACACGATGGGCCTTTTCTCTGGAAAGAATAACCCCGCCCTCTTTATTCTCTTTACGGACGAGGACCACATCTACCTTATCACCCACTTTCACCGTGACGCGACCCTGCGGGTTTTGAAATTCGCTGATGTGAATCCGCCCTTCTGACTTGTAACCAATATCGACCAGCAGAAACTCCCCGTCAATTTGAACCACTTCTCCCTTGACAAGCTCACCCTCTCGCATGCCCTTGAGGCTCTCTTCGAATAATTCCATAAACTCATTGCTGTCCTGGGGGTTTCCCTCGTCTTCCGTGAACGATCCGCCACGATGGTCCCCAAGATCTTCCTGGTCATCTAGAAAGGTGGGATCAACGTTTTCGGTTTTCGAGAATCCGTTTTCTGCCATTGCGTTTCTTGCTTTTCCCATTAATCTGAACACCCCCCAAGTTTAGTTCTTTCAGTTTCTAATGTGGCCCCGAGCAAACAAAAAGGCATCTTGCCTAAACGCGACAAGACGCCCTCTTATTCGTATTCGAGAGGATTACACTCTAGTAACGTTCTTAGCCGCAGGTCCCCGTGTTGCCTGTTTCCGCGCCGACACTCACCTCTGTCACATTCATGAAGTGCCTTGCCTTAAGAACATTTTAGAGTATTTCTTAGTAAAATCAAGTTATTTTCACAACTCCCGACGATTATTTTTGATCAGTTGAAATCGCCGTGCTTTCAGAGGGCGCATCAGTCCTCAGCAACCACTGCCCTGGAGGCGTTCTCAAGGCAGGCCGTGAGATCCGACTCGGAGATGGTCTTTGGGTCTTCAAAATCCGTCTTTCGGCATACGTACTCATTGCCTTCCTCGTCCTTCACCCACACAAATCTCTTATCATGTTCAGCCATTTTCTGAACTCTCTTCCTCGACGTGGTGTTTGGCCCGAGCAAAACCCCTCAGGCTGACATTAATAAGATAATCCTTTTTCTCTCGCCAAGACGCCAAGGGCGCAAAGAAAAGACCCAAGACCGTAAAGTCTAGGGAGGCCAGAGGCTGAATCTGGGTTGTCTTTTGAGTCAGGTCTCACAGAAATTGATGTTCCCTTTGCGTCCCTGGCCTCTTGGCGAGAGCCTGTCTACTGTGTTTATCAGCCGTCTTTCAAGACCTTCAGTATGGTGTCGCGGTAGGCCTGGCTTTCAGGGCCGGATGAGATCAGGTCTATTTCCTCGGGCGATGTCACGCCGAGCCTCAGCTCCACCGCCCGAGCAATCTGGCGCTGCTCAAAGATCCTTCGATTCATGATGGCACTGTTGCTCCCGAGCACCTTGAGTGCCGCCACGCCGACGGCGTCCACCGCCACCCGGTCTGTGGAGGCCAGAAAGAGCTCCCCCTTTGCGCGCTTCCCGGTCATGGGGCCGCCGTCCACAAAGGCCTCGATCCCGTCCAGGACCACCAGGTCCGGCGAAAAGGGCGCGTTGATTTCCGCGATCATCTCTTGCTGGGCCGGCGATTGGTGAAGCTGCGACATATAGGGGAAACCATGTCGAGACGTGGGTACGACCCCCACGTGAAGTTTGAGGGAAAGGGTGAAAACACCACCGTATTGATGGGTCTTGAGGCAGCAGGTGGAAACGAGGCACTCTGCATCCAGAACGGGCCGTGCCACCCTGAACCCGTCGGGCCAATGGCTTTGGGGCGGTTTGACATGAACCCAGTCCCCCTCCGACAAGGCGTCAAAGTCCAACACCTTCACCCCCTTTTTCTCAAGCAAGGGAACGATCCCCTTTTGGGCCATCACCTCCTTCGTCACTGGGTAGCTTCTGTCGCCAACCGCAATGGATGTCGCACCCATGGCCCAGAGCGCATCCACGAGGGCGAGCAGGGTCTCGTTGTCGGTCGAACCCGGGACCGGGTCCGCAGTGTTGAAATTGGGCTTGATCAGGACATGCTTTCCTTTGGCCGGATTCACCCCAAGGGTTAGAAGGGACTTGCTCACCCCTTCATTCCTGTCCATCGTTTTGACGAACGAGACCCGTTTCATTTGCGCTTTCGCCATCTTCCTTTCACCTCGCCTTTGATTTCAAAGCATACCGACCCCATCTTATCACAGGAACGCTGTAAGGGGCCATCGTTGTCCCATCCAGTCTTCCCTGCTCGGGCCATACCAAACTGGACTGGTGCAAAAGCGCGCCGTAGCAGATCCGGCATAGGGTGGTTGAAAGGAATAATAAGTCCAGATCCTCGCTTTGATGGATCCCTTGCCTCCAAAAATGCGCTTTACAACCACTTCAATCGTGGCCTATCATACAAACTTTTTTTCTGAGTCTACGCGAATGAACTCCGACCCCACCTCAGCCATCATCTTATACCCGGGCCCTGAAGGCATCGTGACGATCAGTTGCCCCAAGTGCAGTTTCTCGCGCAGGGTGGAGGCGAAGTCGATCAAGAGGGCAAGCGAAGGCTTCAGCATCCGGTGCAGGTGCGGTGACATCTTCAAGGCCCGTGTGGAGTTCAGGAGGCATTACCGCAAGGCGGTCAAGCTGGGCGGCGCCTATCGAAACCTTCGAACCGATAGGCAAGGGCAGATGGTGGTTGAGGACCTCTCTCTCGGCGGGGTCGGGTTCAGGACCCTGGGCCGCCATGAACTTCTCACGGGTGATACGCTGGAAGTCACATTTAATCTGGACGACAGGAAGAACTCAAAAATAAGCCTGCGTGTGGATGTGAGACGCGTTCAGGACCAGCTCGTGGGAACGGAGACCAAGCAGGTGTCCAGAGGAAACAGGGACCTGGGCTTCTACCTGATGGGGTAGGAAGGGGACCTCACTTCGGCGACCCATCGCCAGGTGCGACGCGCTTGAACTGCCTTTTTCGCCAATCGAACCTTAACCCTCTGATGGGTGCGCGAGACTCGGCCAGGAGAAACAGCGGGAGGAGGCACCAAGGCGCAGATGCATTGACGCCGCTTGACCGCCTCTGTTAGCGTGAATCGGTTCGAAACCGAGCTCGCAGAAGGAGACTTTCGCACATGAAAGCACTGGAGAAGCCAAGCATTGTCCTGAAACCGGGACGGGAGCGCTCCTTGCGCTCCTTTCACCCCTGGGTCTTTTCGGGCGCCGTCAAAGAGACCCGCGGCGCCCCCGAAGAAGGCGACGTGGTGGAGGTCCTCTCAAGTGAAGGCGCATTTCTGGCGACCGGACATTATTCCTCGGGCTCGATTGCCATCAAAATCCTTTCATTCTCGATGCGGCCCGTGGATGAAGCATTCTGGATGGACGCCCTTCAGAGGGCCCGCGCCCTGCGGGCTGTTCTGGGTCTGACCGCTTCCCCCGTCACCAACGGTTATCGCCTGGTGAACGGCGAGGGGGACGATTTGCCAGGGTTGATCGTCGACGTGTATGGTTCGGCCGCGGTCATTCAGTGTCACTCTGCTGGGATGGTCCGAAGCCAGCCCCTCATCAGCCACACCCTCAGGCAGCTCTTAGGCGAGAGACTGGATTCCGTCCATGCAAGGAATCGTGACACGATCCCACCCCACTGGGGCCGACGGGCCAAGGAAACGGACCAAGTGTTGGAGGGGTCGCTCTGGGGTGAGGCCACCGGCGGTCTCATAAGAGAGAACGACCACATCTTCAAAGTGGACTGGACTAGTGGACAGAAGACAGGGTTTTACCTGGATCAGCGGGAGAACCGACGATTGGTTGGGGAATGTGCTGCGGGACGAAGGGTCCTTGATGGTTTCTGTTACAGCGGCGGATTCACGGTCTACGCCCTGGCAGGAGGGGCGGCCCATGTGGACGCCGTGGACGCTTCCGCCAAGGCGCTCGATCTCTTGAAGGAAAACGTCGATCTCAATGTTGGAAAAGGTTCCTTCACCCCGATCCGGGGAGATTGCACGGCCTATTTAAGTGAGTGCGGCCGAGAGTATGATCTCATGATCCTAGACCCGCCCGGGCTCGCAAAGCACGCGTCTGCGGTGGCCGGTGGTTTGAGGCAGTACCGTCTCTTGAACCGTCTCGCGCTTGAAAAGATCCTGCCAGGCGGACTTATTTTCACCTTTTCATGTTCTCAGTTGGTGAGTCGGGAGAAATTCCTTGAGCTGATCAGGAGTGAAGCGACGCAAATCGGCCGCCGGGTCACGGTCATTCGCGAGCTCCATCAGGCACCGTGTCACGCAGTGAGCCTGTTTCACCCCGAAGGGGTCTATCTTAAGGGTTTTCTCATTAAAGTTGACTAACATGATAATTTAACTATATATAAATTGACAATGTCCGCACTCTTCCGCGATCTCTGGACAGATCGCCAAATCCATCTGGCCTACTTCATCTCCCCCCATGGGCTTGGGCATGCAGCACGGGCCGCGGCGGTCATGGCGGCGGTCCACCAGATCGCGCCCAGGGTCTGCTTCGAGATCTTCACGACGGTCCCATCCTGGTTTTTCTCGGTTTCCCTGACAGGGCCTTATGCATGCCACCCCTGTGTGACGGATGTGGGTCTGGTCCAGCGAACCCCCATGGACGAGGACCTCCCCAAGACGGTGTCCCTTCTCTCCTCGTTTCTCCCCTTTAGGGAGGAATTCCTGTCAGGGTTAGGCGAGGCAGTCAGCTCCACGAACTGCATGCTGGTGATCTGCGACATCTCACCCCTTGGCATCGCGGTGGCCGGGCGGCTTGGGATACCCTCCCTTCTCGTTGAGAATTTCACGTGGGACTGGATATATGAGCACTATGCAGTCCGGGACCCGCGGATGAAGGTCTTTGGGGATTACCTCAGACCCCTCTTTAAAGGGGCCACCTACCGTATCCAGACAGAGCCCGTGTGCGTCCCCGCACGCGCTGACTTGGTCACCCCACCCGTCGCCCGGGCCTTCCGGATGGCCCCCGATGAGGTGAGGCGGCAATTGGGCGCCGCCCCCAATGCCAAAGTGGTCACGGTCACCATGGGGGGCGTGGCAGAGGAAATGGAGGGTCTGGACGGTGTCAAAGGCGCGGGGAGCGTCCTCTTCGTGGCGCCGGGCGGGAGCCGTGTGGCCAGGAGAACGGAAAACATGATCCTCCTGCCGCGGCAGGGCGGGCTCTTTCACCCAGATCTCATCCGCGCCTCCGATGGCGTCATTGGAAAGATAGGATACAGCACCCTGGCCGAAGTCTACTATGCAGGGGTCCCCTTCGGCTATATCGCCCGGGCGGCTTTCAGGGAATCGGAGGTGCTGGCCGCCTTTGTCAGGAGCGAGATGCAAGGCGTTGAAATCCAGGATCGCTCATTTCGGGATGGCAGTTGGGTTGCCTGCATTCCTGATTTGCTCGATCTTCCCCGTGTGGTGCGCGAGGGCCCGACGGGTTCAGCAGCGGCAGCCCGCTTCATCGTCGACCTGGTTCGATCAGCTGTCAGCAAGATCTAAGAAGAGCAAGGGGTTGGCTGAACGCTGAACGCTGAAAGCTGTCTGCTGAAAGCGCCATCCAGAAATCCCCGATTTATGGATGGACAGTAGATAAAGATTGTGGGATACCGTATTTTCAGACTGTGATCAGGCTTCTTTCCATGTAAATAGATCGTCTTGAAGTTATTGATGGATTCAATCATTGCAGGTTGGACCTTTGAATCGCTCAATTCAGGGCGGACCTAAACCTCAAGCGGGAGCTATCAATGGCTTTTAAAAAATTCGCCTGTTGTACGGACTTTTCCGAAAACGCGGAATTGGCTTTCAACCGGGCATTGGACCTCGCAGAGAAGTACGGTGCCATGCTCTACGTGATCCATGTGTTGCCGCCGGTGATCAACCCCCTGATGTCCGATGTGGAACAGACCCTTTCCGATGAACCTCGAAAGGCCTTGATCCTGAAGATCGAGGACAAGATGCAGCAGACCTATGGGGTGCGGGTTGGGGAAACGATCCCGTTTGAACTGGTGGTCTTGGATGGCCATGTGACAACCGAGATCCTCAAATTCGTGGACGAAAACGGCGTCGATCTGCTCGTGGTGGGGTCATATGGTCTTTCCGGAATGGGGCTGGTCCTTTTCGGCAGTGTGGCCAACCGGCTTTCGCACCACGCATCTTGCAGCGTCATGATCGTGAGGGGTCGGGAGGAGCCGGGAGAATCCGCTTCCCAGGCCTCAAAGGGGTAAGGCAAGCGCGTGCAGCGCCTGAAGGCGGTGTTACAGACGGTTTGGGCAGGCCCTCGTGGTTTAGACTTTACACTCCCTACGTGGGGATGCTATATAAAAACATAGGCCGTTTTAACGATCAAGTTCGCTGCCTTTCATCAGGTGAGGGGCCGCCTTTCTTAAGTGGATGAACCAGGGGAAGAAAAAGATGGCCAAGATTCTGATCGTGGACGACGAGGAGCACATCCGATATCTGTACTCGGAGGAGTTGACGGACGCGGGCTATGAGGTGATCACCGCTGAAAGTGGCTATCGGCTTCTCGAAAGGATTGAAGAGGAAAAACCCGATCTGGTGGTTCTGGATATCAAGATGGTGGACTATAATGGTCTAGACCTCTTGCAGGATATCCGGAACCGCTTTTACAACATGCCGGTGGTGCTGTGCACGGCCTACGACACCTTCAAGGAAGACATGAAATCCATCGCGGCCGATTTCTATGTGATCAAATCCTTCGATCTCACGGAGCTCAAGAACAAAATCGCCATGGCCCTGGAGGCCAGCTCGGGTTATAAGCCTTAGCCAGGCCCGCATTTCCTCCGTCTCGGCCCATGAAACCTCTTCCGCACTTCCTTCGATTTTTTTCTCTACG
Source organism: uncultured delta proteobacterium (assembly GCA_963830155.1). Lineage (GTDB taxonomy): Bacteria > Desulfobacterota > DSM-4660 > Desulfatiglandales > Desulfatiglandaceae > CAWHLE01. Next base: position 395,298 of record CAWHLE010000013.1, read on the forward strand.
CGCGGACAAGACCGACCGTAAGCCACGGGCTATTTGTGGTACTTTTCGCCTCTGAGAATTGTCATGGCCCGATAGAGCTGCTCAAGTAGAACGAGACGGCTCATCTCGTGGGTGAACGTTAGCTGCGAGAGTGAAATCCTTTCATTGGCCCTCGAAAGCACGTCGTCCGAGAGCCCTGCGTGACCGCCGATGACAAAGGCGATCCGGCCATGGTGGCTGGCGAGGATTTGGATGCGATTGGCCAGGCCCTCCGAATCATGCGTCTTTCCGCGGCGATCGAGGGCCAGAACACAGTCTTTGTCCGGCAAGCGTGCCAGGAGAGATAGCCCCTCTCTGGCCATGATCTGGGCATCTGTCAGCCCTTTCGTCGCAGGAGCGGCTTTCACTTCCACCCACTGGACACGGGCGTACTGCTCCAACCGATTCAGGTAGAACGCCTCCCCTCCCAGCAAGAATGGGGCCCGGGTCCTCCCCACCACATATATGCTGAACCTGAACATGGTGAGCTCCTTCAGCGCAGAAAGGTCATTTTTCTCTAAATTGACGATTCACCAAAATTAAAGCCAGCTGGCCCATAAGGGATAAGAATCGTTCAATTTCGGTGTCGTTGAAAAACCGCCACCGGGGTCGCCCGAAGCCGGGAGGGGTTGAGGCCACATCAAGCGCTTCGTGGATCAACCGTATAAAGCCGATATCCATTGACAACCTGAAAGCGGTTGGCCTAAATGGATCGGGCCGGCCCATCGGACCCAAAGCAGACGGCCGTTCCGGGACATCCTACCTCGCCATGGCGGTGACGACCGGGACATACCAGGCTCGGCTGGTGCATGCGCCGATTGAGCCTCCCATTCTATCGCGAGCCGAAGCGCTCTTCAATCCCTGCCGTTTTAAAGGGAGGGCGCGCCCGGGCGAACGTCAATAGAGCTGAAAGGAATCTCATGAACACGACACAAACGGTAGAGCCCTACGGCGGCACGCTGGTGAATCTCCTTGCGGATGCGGAGCGGGCCGCCATCTTGAAGACGCTTGCCATTAACCTGACGGATATCCTGCTGAACGATCGGCAGATCTGCGATCTCGAGCTCCTGGCCACCGGTGTGTTTTCGCCGCTCGATGGTTTCATGACCCGCGCCGACTATGAGTCCGTGCTTGACCGCATGCGGCTGCAGAACGGCCTCCTTTGGCCCATCCCCGTGTGCCTTGACGTCTCCGAGGTGGTGGCAAGAAGACTGGAGGCAGGTCAGTCCGTGTGTCTCCGGGATCAGGAAGGCTTCCTGCTGGCGGTGATGCATGTGGAGGATATGTGGCCGGTGGACCGCGAAAAGGAGGCCTCCAAAATATACGGGACCCGGGAGCGATCCCACCCGGGGGTTCACTACCTGTTTCGAAAGGGCGGAGATTATTATGTGGGGGGAAAGCTTGAGGTGTTGAGCGCGCCCATCCACTCGGACTTCAAACAGCTTCGCCTCACACCGGCGGAAATCCGCGCCACTTACCGCAAGCTCGGGTGGCAGCGGGTGGTGGGCTTTCAGACCCGAAACCCGATCCACCGGCCCCAGTACGAGATGACGATCCGTGCCATGCGCGAGGCCAAGGCCAATCTTCTGTTCCTCCCCATTGCCGGGATGACCAGGCCCGGTGATTTCGACCACTTCACGCGTGTCCGATGCTATCGCGCCGTGACGCACCACTATCCCCCCGATTCTTTTATCCTGAACCTCCTTCCGCTGGCTATGCGCCTGGCTGGCCCCCGGGAGGCGCTGCTGCACGTGATCATTGCCCGAAACTTCGGCTGCACGCACTTCATCGTGGGTCGGGATCATGCAAGCCCGGGCCCTGACGCCTCAGGCCGGCCCTGCTATGGAAAAGACGACGCCCGTGAGCTCGTCCTCGCCTATGGGCAAGAGATCGGAGTGGCCATCATCCCTTTTGATGAGATGGTCTATCTGCCCTTTGAAGACGAGTACCGCCTTAAAAACGAGGTCCAGGAAGGCAAGCAGTCCATATCGCTTTCGGGTTCGGACATTCGCCAGCGCATCCGCACGGGACGGCGCATCCCGGACTGGGCCACCTTTCCGGAGGTGATTCAGGGCCTGCTGCAGGCACACCCGCCTCCAAGGCGGCAGGGTTTCACGGTGTTCCTGACCGGCCTTTCAGGGGCAGGGAAATCCACCATCGCCAAGGTGCTTTATTCCAGATTTCTGGAAATGGGCGATCGGCCGGTGACCCTCCTTGACGGCGACATCGTTCGGCGGCACCTCTCCAGCGAGTTGGGATTTTCAAAGGAGCACCGCGACGTCAACGTGAGGCGGATCGGGTTCGTGGCAAGCGAGATCACCAAGAACCGGGGGATCGCCATTTGTGCGCCCATCGCCCCTTATGAGCATACGAGGGCCGAGATCCGGGCCAACATCGAGCAGTACGGCGGCTTCATTGAGGTGTATGTCTCTACACCCATCGCAGAATGCGAGAAGCGGGACAGAAAAGGCATGTATGCAAAGGCCAGGGCCGGATTGATCAAGGGGTTCACAGGGGTGGATGACCCCTACGAGGTGCCATCGACCGCAGAAGTCGTCATCGACACGACCGACCTCACCCCCGATGAAGCCGCCCAGGAGATCCTGCTCTATCTGGGCCAAAAGGGTTATATATAGGCCCGCATCCGTGCCGCCACAGACGGCCGATCAGCGAACACCATACTCCAGCGCAGGCGCTGGGTTGAGCAATGATGAGAAACCTCTGGACACGGGCACTGGGCCTCTGGATGGACTATAGGGTCTGGCGGGTGATTGCGCTTGGCTGGATGGCCCTGCTCTTTTTCCTCTCCTCAAAATCCGACTTGCCGGTTCCGCCGCTTTTTTCCTTTCAGGACAAGATCGAGCACGGGATCGCCTTCGGGATGTTGGGGATTTTCTTTCACAGGTCGTTTAAACCCCATTGGGCCCCGCCCCTTCTCACACGGGTCCTGGTGATCACGGCCATGGTTGCAGCTTACGGGGCCTTCGACGAACTCCACCAATCCTTTGTGCCGGCCAGGGATGCGAGCCTGGCCGACTTTGTAGCCGATACCATCGGGGGATTGGTTTCGGCGATTATCTTCTCCTTTCATGGTCGCCATGAGAATGGCGCGCCCCGGCCCCGGATCTAAGCCTTTAAGGAAATCCTTCGGCATTGTGTGGTTAAATTCCATCCTTACCCGGATACCCGGCATCAACCGGAAACTCAAATCCCGCGGGCCCGCGGGATTGGCATTTGCAGTCATCCGGATTTGTTTCGGATTTCGGATTTCGATATTCGGATTTTCTGCCGATCACGGTACGGATTTCTGCCATTCCTTGGCAAAGATCTGGGCCACCCTACCCACCTGGCTTGGGTCAATTTTCAAGGCGCGTGCCACCTCCTGATAAAGGGCCTGCCGGTCCCTGTTTTCGGCGGCGATGAGCCCTTTGAGGTCTCTCAATCCTTTCAAATCGAGACCTCCGGTATTGCCCAGGGCCAAATAACCGTCTTGCCCTTCGGAAATCATCTTTTTTGCATAGAAGGGTTTCAAGGTTTGGAATCTCGCTTTCATGCCCTCTTTGAGGGCACGAATGGTGGGGTTTGAAACGGTGGTGGCCTCCTCGGCAATGACAACAGACAGTCCGAGAGCCAGCTGCGCCAAACGCGTGGTCCGATGCAGAAAGCTCTGATCTTTTTTCTGGGGAACCGGTTGACCGTCTTCTCCGGGTTTCAGACCCCGGATGTCATCAACGATCTCTCCTGCAACCGATTCCACTTTTTCTGCAGGAAAGTAGATGTTGATAGTGACGCATGCCGCCAGGAGCAAGAGGCACAGAACGAATGCAGTGACGGTTTTTGGCCGCTGAAAGGCTCTCATATCATTTCCTCCATTTGCTTTTTTAATCCACCTCCGGACCACATTCCATGGGTCAGGTGAATCGGACACCGAAGTCGGCCCTGGGATCCTACGAAAGGTTCTTCCGTATAGCACAGAAACAAAGATTAATGAAGCATACTCTGAGTTAATTTCCTCATTTCGCCTTAGCCTGAGTCACCCTAATTCTCTATGCTCCAGCCCCATCCGGATGTCCGGTCAAACGCCCGAACGGGCATCAGCCTAATGTCCAACATGAATATTTTTATAAAATTATCTTAATTTATTGATAAATTTAGTGACTATATTGGCCGAGTGGTGGCCTGGGTGACCTTCGGCTTGGGGGTGATCGTGTTTGCAGACGTGGTCATGCGTTAATTATTCAAGACCCACTTTGTTTTCACCCAGGAGTTCGATTGGCGGCTTTTCGGCTTCATCTTTCTCATGGGGGGCGGGCTACACGCTTTCGCGCGACGGCCGTTTCTGTGCGATTTCAGGATCATTCCTTGTCGACCGGCCGCACCGAGAGGACCGGACAGGGGGCCTGTCGGACCACCCGATCTGTCGTAGACCCCAGAAGCAGGTCTTCCATTAATCCGCGGCCGTGCACGCCGAGGACGATCATGTCCATGTCCTGGACCACGGCGTACTTTGTCAGCTCCTCGTCAGGTTTACCCGCAAGGAGCACGTGCTTGGGGGCGCACCAGACCTTTGCCTCCTCCGGCACCATCTCCAGGAGCTCCCGATCCAACTGGTCGCGAAGGCTTTCCTCAAAATCCGCAGATCGCTCCGCCGCCTGCTTCACCAACCCCTTGTAGACGGGTGGTTCGATAACGTGAACCAGGTGGAGTTCCGCCTCGAATTCCTGGGCCAGGCCCAGGCCGTATCGCAACGCCAGGTTCGAGTAAGGGGAGAAGTCGCATCCCACCAGGATCCGTTTGAGGCGGATCCCATGGTCTGCGGAGACCACGAAATCCTTTTCGGGCTTGCGCACGACCAGGAGAGGACAGGAAAGGGACTTCATCAGACGTTCCGTGACGGAGCCGAGAATCAGCCTCCGCAGGCCGGCGCGACCGTGGGTCGCACTGATGACCAGGTCACTGCTTTGTTCCTTGGCCAGTCGTACGATTTCATCGGCAGTGTGGCCCGGGGTCACGTGGATCTGCCACCGATCAAATCGCTCGCCGACGAGCCGCTTCACTTCCGTCTTGGCATACTCGACGAGCTGCCTTTGCTGATCCTCGGTATAGAGGATCGCCTCCCCGTGCATCCCCGCAGCGGGCAGATCTACCACGTGACAGACCGTGAGCTCTGAATCGAACTCCTTTGCTAGCGCCACTCCGTAGGAGAGCACCTGTTCGGAGTAATCTGAAAAATCCACACAGCAAATGATTCTTTTCAGTTGAACTCGCATGAGACGGCCTCCGTTTGAGCTTTCCAATATTGTAGCAGGCATAATCGGGGTGCACAACGGGAAACCGCAAATCAGCAACTTAACCCGGCAAAGCCGGAACCAAACAGGTTTCAGGTGTCAGGATCTGGGGTTTACTGAAACCTGAACACCGAAACCTGACACCAAAAATCGTGTCCATTTTGCGCACAATTTCACCGCTCAGGTACTAAATTAAGCGGCTCGATGACCCAACTTGAAAAGCGGCTTGACGAGAGGTATATTCTCGGCACCAGAGAACCCGAAACGGACGGAGAGCATGGACCTTCATTTTTCAAGAACCAACGGGCCTGCCGACGAGGCCATCGACCAATTGATGGACCTGGTGTGCGGCGTCCATCACCCGGAGATCGTCCGAGAGATGATCCTCGCCGCGCTCAAGGCGGGACAAGAGGGTGAGGAGAGGGCAGACCTCAAGCTCATGAATTCCACTTTGAAGGAGATGCGTTTTACTGCAAAGGTTTTCGGTCCGTACCGGGACAAAAAAAAGGTCACCGTTTTCGGCTCCGCAAGGACAGGGCCCCATAAGCCTCTTTATGCTATGGCCAAACGCTTCGGACAGAGGCTGCGCGAAGCGGATTACATGGTCATCACCGGCGCCGGCCCTGGCATCATGCAGGCCGTGAACGAAGGGGCCGGTTCGGACCACTCCTTCGGAGTCAATATACGTCTGCCCTTCGAGCAGCGAGCCAATCCCACGCTTGAAGGAAGCCCACGGCATATCATGTACAAGTATTTCTTTACTCGGAAGGTGGCCTTTCTTAAGGAAGCCGATGCGGTAGCGCTATTCCCCGGCGGATTCGGCACCCTGGACGAGGCCATGGAGACCCTCACTCTGGTCCAGACTGGAAAGCGTGCCCCCCTCCCTCTCATCCTCTTTGATGAGCCGGAGGGGACGTACTGGTCCGAGTGGCTCGTTTTCATCAGAAAGGAACTGTTGGCCCTGGGTTATGTGGGCCCCTCGGATTTCAGCCTCTTCGAGCAGGTGAGTTCCGAGGATACGGCGCTGGCCATCATCGACCGTTTCTTTAAACGCTATCACAGCCTACGCTATGTGGACGGTAGACTGGTTATCCGCCTGGTGACGCCCCTGGGCCCCCAAGAAGTGGAGCAACTGAGGCGTGAATTCTCAGATATCCTGTTGCGGGACGGCGGAATCACCCAGTCCGGCCCGCTGGCTCAGGAGGCCGATGAGTTTGAGATCGCACACCTGCCCAGGCTGCTCGTTGATTTCAACCGGAGGGATTTCGGCAGACTCAAGTCCCTGATCGATGCCTTAAACGCCCTCTGAGCAAAGAATCCGGGGTCAAGGAATGAAGAAGTGATCAGTCATCAGTTCTCAGTAAACGCGTTTCACTATTCTTGCTCCCTTTGCCTTTGCTGGTCGCTGGTCAATGATTACGGGTCACTATTTCTTTTCTCTCACTCGAACCCACCGCTATGATGACAGGGCCCAGTGCGACGACCACTCCCATGGTGACGAAGGCAAGCCCCCAGCCCGTGACACTCTGACCCCCTGCGAGATCAAGGACTATGCCCACCACGAGCGGAGAAAGGGACGCGCTGGCAAATCCGAGCAACGACTGGACGGCCAGCGTCGCACCGCGAAGGTGAACCGCTGCAGCCTGAACCGTGGAGGTGTGAAGCGCTGCAGAATCTCCCTGCACGAACATCCCGTAAAGGATGCAGAGCAGCGTCACCAACGGGTATGGCAATAAGGCGGTAAAGCCGATGAAGGAGGCCAACAAGGCTGACCCGCCCATGATGATACAGAGGGTGCGACGCCGGTTGCGACGGATGGCGATCTCCGCCCCTCCCACATTGGCCCACACGCCCATAAAGGCCGAGAGCGCCACCACCGTGGTGGGACTTAGCCAACCCCTGGAGACCCCCTCCTGCCGGCTCAAACTGAAAGCAAGAAATGCGACCATCCAGGCGCGCACGGCAAAGAGCTCCCACATGTGGGCCGCATAGGCAAGGATAAAGACCATGGCCACCCGATTCCGAAGCACGGGCCTGAAGTCCAGGACTCGGAACAGGGGTTGTCCGCCCGATGACGGGGGCTTCGGGCGGACCACGGCGGCGGCGATCAGAAACGCTGCCACGGCCAAGACCGCTGCCACGGCAAAGGTTGCACGCCAATCAAGTCTCTGGGTCACCTCGCCGCTCAGGAAAAATGACAGGCTCGTACCGATGCCAAAGCTCGCCGTGTAAAAAGAGACGGCCCGTGCCTGGGCGCTCCCTTCCAGCCGGTCAACGAGCGCCTTGAGCCCGGGGATGAAGGTACCGGCAAGACCAAGTCCCCCGATGCCTCGAAAAAGCATGCCCGTCCAGAAGCCGGTCGTCATCCATGCAAAACCCGCGGAGGCAATGGCCGCCACCGCGGTTGAGAAGAGGTAGACGCGCCGGGCATCGATCCGGTCGGTGAGACTGACGAGTATGGGAACGGCGGCCGTGTATCCCAGGAAGTAGATGGCATTGAGCCAGCCGGCCTGGGTGTTGCTGAGGGCCCATGAAGTCAGGAATCGCGGGAGAAGTGCAGGGAAGGCGAACACCCCGGCCACGCTCAGCACCTCGGCAGCACACATGGCCGCAACCAATGCAACGGCGGGCTGTTGGTCAGAGGGAGGAGCGATGGTCTTCAGGATTGTCCTTCAGATTTTTGATTTGCCCGCGGCCGAAGGCCGGAATCAGGACGCGATGCCGCATAGAATCTTTGCCAATTGCTGTTTTTCCTTCATGTTCACCTGACGCGAGATCATGATCCTCTGGGCCTGGGGGGACCCTGCCCCATGCATGGATTCGGTCAGATATCCGACGGCGGCCGTTCCCAGGGTAAGGTTCTCGATCAGGCGAAGGATCCGGAAGCGGTGCTCCGCCGGGGTATCCCCCTGCCCTTTGCAGAACTTCTCCACCCACTTACCTGTTTCACTGGACTTGAGGTCAGATGCCGAGGGCAGGGTCACGACCAGGCCGCCGGCAATATCCTGGGCCAATCTGGCGATCTCATAAGGAAAGCGCGTGACGTTCTGTTTGGAAACGTTTGCCAGCAGCGTGTTCACGCAGTAGGTCCCGCTCGGCTCCCGATGGCCCTCCGATGCGCAAGAAAGTGACCCGCAGAAAAGCGTCTCGTTCAGGTGATTCATCTCAATGATCTTGTCTTTGATATGGGAGGCCTTTTGGATGCCATTGTACTCCGCGGCGGTTTGTGCCGCGCCGATGAGCACGTCTCCCACGCCGACCTTGCAGGCATAGCTCTGGCGGTGATAGGAGGCAAACTTCTCAACGAGTGAGCCGGCGAATTCATACTCCTTGTACATGAACACCCGGTGCCACGGCACAAAGACGTTGTCGAACACGCAGAGCGCCTCATGCCCTCCAAAAAGGATGTTACCCTGGTCGAAGTTGAGATCTTCCAGTTTCCTGGTGTCGCACGATTGCCGGCCCATGATGTAGGTGATCCCTAAGGTGTCGCTCGGCACGGCGAATGAGATGGCGTAATCCTTGTCCTCCTCTCTCATGGCAAGGGTCGGCATGACGATGATCTCGTGAGAGTTCACCGCGCCGGTCTGGTGGGCCTTGGCGCCTCGAACCACCATGCCGTCCTTCCTTTCTTCCACCACATGCATATACATGTCCGGATCGGGCTGTTGGTGGGGCGGAAGCGACCGGTCGCCCTTTGGGTCGGTCATGGCCCCGTCGCAGGTGAGGTCGTTTTCCTGGATATGGGCCAGGAACTTAAGAAATCGCTGGTAGTAAGGCGTGCCAAGTTTCTGGTCCATGTCGAAGGTGACGATGGACAGCGCGTTCATGGCGTCAAACCCCACACACCGCTGAAAACAGCAGCCGGTGTGGGCCCCGAGGAGACGCCCCATCTTGGTCTTCTTCACCAGATCGGCCGTGGACTGATGGATGTGGGTGAACCGATTTATTTTTTTCCCGGTGAGGTGGGATCTGACGGTCATCAGATCTTCATGCTCGGGCCGATGGGCCATTTCATAGGTCTTGGCCACCGCATTCATGGAGGGACGGATGACCGGATCATCCACCACGTTGGTGATCTTCTTCCCGAACATGTAAACATCCAGGTTCAGCTTTCGCAAGCTCTCCTCGTATTGGGCCGCGGTCATCATACTAACCACCTCCTATGGAACCATTCATGAATCTTGAACCATCTATATCGGCGTTATAAAAGAGATCCTCTGAATTTGAGGCTGAGATTTTTCCACACCCTGCCAGAGCCTAAAGCGCACTCGAAGGGATGTACAAATTAAAAATACCAGGACACGGCAGACGTGTAAAGGACTTGAAGATGAATATCTCGCGCTTGAGCAAATATGCCCCCTGTGCCAAAAAAGGACAGCGTCAATGCCATTCACACCATGCCGACAGGAGGAAAAAGAGGGTTATACAGGCGCCAATGCCGGCGGAAATGACGCCGTTGTGGCCGTCAAATCGGCCCGAGGCTGGATAGGAGGGTAAGACAGCGGGAAAATGATGGAAAGAGATGTGCCCAGATGAAAAGCAGGAGATGAAGTTTCAAAAATTGCTTATGCCGAAAAACCATGAAGGAAATGACCTTAAGTTCCAAAGCCCTGCGGCAGAGGCTGCCTCTATGGCAAGCATACACAGACACCTCTTTTCTTTCGGAAGTTTCTAACTGCCGCGTGTATTCGGTGCGTTAGATCCCTGGAAGAGGCCCCCTCCTTTGACTGACATACTGAAAATAAATGGCATTGCCTATAATTCCCATTACTACCTGAGCGGTGAAATTGCGCAAAATGGTCACGATTTTTTGGTTTCAGGTTTCAGTGTTCAGGCCTGACACCCGAAACCTTGGTGATCTTTTTTCTGGACATGTAAACGTCCAGGTTTGGTTTTTGCATGTTCTCCTGATATTGGGCCGCGGTCTTCATATTCACCCGCATCCCGTGAATGCCGAAACGAATTTTGGATCGCTATGCCTCCGTAAAACAAAAACCTATTTTTAGCCAAACCGGATGACCAAGTCCAAATAGGATTCCAGGATGAGGACGCGCTTGAAGGACTTGAGACCGGAGCGGACCTAAGCCCCCTTTGTCGCTGGACACGGCAAGAAATACCGTGATCCCTACCTTCACAATACATGGTTGAACCCATTGCCTGTGTGGTGCTTGAAGGCCATAATCAACATGACGGAATTCGTTAGGACCAGGGCAAAAACAGGAAAAAGAGCCATGAAGACCGAGAGAGTCTCCCATGTATTGCTGTCCTTCTCCCTGATGGGTATGCTTGTCTGGGGCACGGCGGACACTTCAATTGCGAGAGAAGCCCAATTCCAGGGGGAGAGCATCAACTGGCGTTTGACGGACGGTCGCGTGGTCTACCCAGGAGACACGCTGACCATCGACCGCTCCACCCTGATGACCGGGTACATGGTTGAAGCCGTGGCTGCCTCCAGCAATGGGCCGGTCAGGAACGGTGTTTTCAGAGCAATTCTCACGGCATTCTCACCGGTGGAGCGGCGCGCCGGACGGAATCCGGATTTCTGGTATCTGGCTGGCAAGTGGACTATCACCGAGGCGGGCGAGGACGGCGACTGGCGCGACGTCCGCCAGGATGGGATCGTTCTGGAGGGGAAACTGGCCGGCGAAGGCGTGCTTAACGGCATCGCTGAGCGTGGCGTCTTTGGCGCACCGGTGAGGTTTTTAATGACGCTGGTGGGGAACTGCACGGGTAAAGGTGAAGGAATTTTCCTTGGGCATGAAGGTTTTGAAGGTCACATCCGGCTGACGCTCGCCCCGGGAAAAAATGACTGGTAGGCCTCCTCCCTCTCCGTCCCCTGGCGAAAACATAGAGACATCACTCCCTCTCGTTCGCCCGGACCCCGTCGACACCGCCCAACTCCTGTCACGCCCTTTTCATATCGAGGATGAAACGCTCCGCATCTTCCGGGCACGTGATGATACGAATCTCGGTCCCCTCAAAAGGACTCAAATCTGCGCAGGCCGTTTCACATCCCTCAATGGCCAGGACAAGATCCAGGTCACCGGCTTCAGGAGAGGCCCATGCGATCTCCCGGCCCAAACGCACTTTGAGATCTTCCGCCACGGCGATTCGGTCATAATGGGGATTGCATCCGCCACAGTACTTGAGTCCCACGCGACGCCCCCCTGCCCTCTCGTTTCTCTGGCGGGGCACCATTGAGGGGTGATTCCAATCCCCTGTCCTCCTCTCGCTCTTCCGGACCATCAGACCGAGACAGTTCCCGGGCAGAAGCGCCCGCCCTGCCGGCACTCCGTGCAAAGCTCCCGCTGTTCGCCTCTCGGCAGCTTGGCGCAGGACCCCGTGGGGATTTCATAGTTGAAAGTGGAAATCAGTTTCCGCACCGGGCCATCACACCTGGGGCAATGAACCTCCGCGTCGGTGTGAAACAGGATTTCCTCAAACCTGTTCCCGCACTGTCTGCACATATATTCGTAAAGGGGCATAGCAACCTCCTGATTCATCGATGAAAATGACATCGGTCCATATAAACATGACACATACCTTTTTCGGATTTGCCAGCCATGATGCAACCCCGATCTCACTTCCGTTTAAATAGAAAATAACCATAATCTTGCTGCGCGACAAGCGCACCGGAGGGCAAAGCGCATTCACCTCACTTTCCAGCGGCTCCCACACATCTTGCCATCCTGTTTCTCACACCTATATATACAATAAGTGTCAAACCCGAACACCGGTCTCCTCGGGAGGGTTGGATCAGGGCCATGCGAGATGAAATTTTGCAGGACCGGCCCTTGGAGGAAGGAAGACGGTCCCGGGTGAACGGATTAGCACCCCACCTTTCGCGGAGAAATGACATGAAGAGCAAGAGACCGAAAGACAGCGAGATCACCATGGCGATTCTCATGTTGCCCGAGGATGCGAATCTCGTCGGAAACGTGCACGGCGGTGTCATTATGAAGCATATTGACTCAGCGGCGGGCGTGGTTGCGGTTCGCCATGCAAGCGCCAACGTCGTGACCGCTTCCATCGACCGTCTCGACTTCCACAGCCCAGTTTACGTGGGCAATCTCCTCACCATAAAGGCAAGTATCAACATCGTCGGAAGCACATCCATGGAGATCGGTGTCAGAGTCGAGGCTGAAGACGTGATGACCGGAAAGGTCCGTCACACCGCTTCAGCCTATTTGACCTTTGTAGCACTTGATGAGAACCACCGGCCGAAAAAGGTCCCGGGTCTTATCCTTGAAAGCCAGGAGGAAATAAGACGCGACCGGGAAGGGCGTGCCAGAAGAGCGTCACGGCTTGCGGAGAGGACGCAAGAAAAGGAATGTCAGAGGGATCTTGAAACTTGCAGCCTGTAAAATTGAGATTTAGAATGGCTGAGGCTGGCTGAAGGCCGTACGCCCGCTTCCATCATTCATGAAAAAAACCAAGGCTTGTGAACGGTTGGAGATGCGTACCGTCACCAATTCAGGTCTCACACTCCTGCTGAGACCCATGACGGTCTCAGATGAGCCCCTGGTAAGGAGATTCATGGCGTCCCTATCCCAGGAGAGTCTTTATTTCAAGCTCTTCAGGCACGCCCGTCTTGATGAGGAATTCCTCCACAGGCTGACAACCGTTGATTCCACGAAACAGGCCGCGGTGGTGGCTCTGATAAAGGATGAAGAAAACGAAAAGATCGTCGGGGTAGGTCGATACTACATCAACGACGACAAGCACACCGCCGAGATCGTTCTGACGGTACGGGATGAGTACCACAACCGGGGCATCGGTCGGGAACTGATTTCCTATTTGACCCTGCTCGCCAAAGCGCAAGGGCTCAGTGGCTTCACGGCCAGGGTGCTTGTGGACAACCACGCCATGCTCCACCTCTTTCGCGCTTTTGAAAAGAAAACCTTCGATATCAAAAGAGAAATTGACGCCGGCGTCTTCTATCTCGACCTTGCATTTCGGAACCAGGGGCGGGCCAATCAGGAATGATCCGCCGCATCTCATCCGGTTGGCATTCCCTACATTTACGCAGACAATGTGCGTAAAACCCATTCAAAAGGTCTCAAAATGAAAACCTCCACCGTTGGAGAGATTCAAAAAAAAATTCGCGCAGGTTCTCAAGGAGATCAAGGCCGGGGAAGAGATCATCGTCACAAAGAGAGGCGAACCGGTGGCCAGGATCACCGCCATTGGCCCAAAGAGGGACATCGACTGGCCTGATTTCTTTGAGGACGCAATCGAAATCAAGGGGAAGCCTGTAAGCGAAATCGTTTTCGAAGGGCGAGAGGACCGGTTCTAAAATGATTTATTTAGATACCAGCATGATCGTGAAGCTGTATGTCAGGGAGGCGCATTCTCGAGAGGTTTCCGAGTGGCTCCAAGATAACGATGAAGCCATCCCTTTGACCCTCTTCACGAACTGGAATTCACGAACGCCATTAGATTGAAGCAATTCAGGGATGAGATGACCAAAGACGAAGTTGCAATCGTCTTCAACAGATTCAAAGAACATGAAAAGCGGGGAGTGTTTTACAGGCCTCAAATTAGGTGGTCCGATGCCTTTGCGCGCTCATTGGACCTTTCAAAAACGCACACGGAATACACGGGATCCAGGTCACTTGATGTCATTCATGTAGCGTTGGCTCTTTCAATCGGAACGGGCCGGTTTCTTACCTTTGACGAAAGGCAATCGCAACCGGCCTCGACCGCCGGTCTGCTCATTGAAACCTCCGTGGGTTCCGGGCCACCGGCCCATAAGACTCCGAAGCCATAACCCCTTTTGCAATACCCTGCACCGGATGCAGAGCGCCCGTCGGCGACCGCATCGCTCCATTGCCGATCTCCCCATCAGGCCTGGCCTGCTGGGCATCGCGTATGTGACAACCCATCATTCGAAGTCAGGATTTATTGCGGGCTCTCAGCCTCGGCTTTCCCCCTTTCGATTTTGACAGATTACAATTTCAGAGTTAGAGTACGGGCGTTGAAACGCTTGTCTCGCGGTTTGGTGTGAATTCATCTATAAGGAGCCTTACATGGCAGAGCAGATCAGCGTCCGAAGCGGTGACCGCCGCATGTCGATCTTCCAGAAGATTCCCTGGACCCTGGCGATCATTATTTATATGGTCGTTGTCCACTTTACCGCCCTGGATATGCGCGGCGTGCCAGGTTACATCTTTCTTGGCCTGTGTGTGGTCGTCTTGTTTCTTGAGTTTTTCAAGTCCGGAGATATTGATACTTTCACATTTCTTGTGGATCTTTTAGGCGCTTTATTTTCTTTGGTCTTAGCCACCGTGTTGATGAGCTACTTGATCTTCAAACTGGGCCAGACGCCCACGTTTTTTCATTGGTTCGGGTGCGCGGTCATCCTTGGTGATGCCATCCTCAGTCCGTTCAATGCCTTCCGAACCGCCCTGCGCAACCTGGGCCTGGGGGCCTCGACTTGACGGGAACGCCGTTGGCAAAGAAGAAAACGGGAGCTCCCGGGATGACAGCCATATTAGAGAGTCTCAAGGTTCATGGTTTTTGATCCGCTCAACGACGAACATCCAGGGTGAGCGTGGAGGAGACGGTCTCCTTGGCCTTTTCTTCAGTGGCTGAGGGCTCCATGACCGTCAACCTTCCCGCATCGATCGTCCCTGCTGCCACAAGTTTCTGCTTGATCGCTTCCGCCCGTTCTCGGGCCAATTCATTCAACCGGGCTTCCATTACCGGTTGCGCTTCGACAAGCTTCTGCAGCAGGGCGGTATAAAGCTCGCGAGATACCTCGGGCGGGAGCAGTTCGGTCTGCTTCTTCTCCTCTTTTTTGGCGGCTTTTCCCGCTTCTTTTTCCATCACGGCCGCCCGCTTTGCCGCACTCTCCTTGGCCGCTGCCAAGGCCTCGGCAGAAATTCGCTCGATCACCATTGCTTCGATGGCCCGCTGGACCAGCGGATTGCTCACATCCACCGGTCCCGCATCTTCGCCGGGAACAACCTCTCTACCCGTGCGCCTGGCAATTTCGAGCCGGATCGCCATGGATTTCAAGGCCTCACGGTCTGCAGCCGGATCATACCGGCCCTGGATTTTCAACGTGAGTTGGGGGCGCTTGGCAAGCGCTTCTGAAAGGGCCTTCACTTTTTCTCGCTCAGGAGGAGACAACACGGCCCTGCCCGGCTCAAACTCGATGGTCCCGAGATTCTCCTTTTCCACTCCGAGCATGGCACCCAGTGCCTTGAAAGGGGAAGTGACGATCTTGGTGAAGAAATTGATAAGGGCTTTCCATATGAGATGCCCGTAGCTGAACTGAGGATCGTCCAGGTTGCCGGAAACCGGAAGCCCGATGTCGATCCGGCCATCGGAATCCCTCATGAGCGCAAGGGCGAGCTCAAGGGGGATATTGGGCGCATCGGGGCTTTCCACCTTTTCGCCCAGCGTGAGGTTGTCCAAGACGATCTGGTTGTTCCCTTTGAGCTCGCTCTGCTTGATGAGGTAATGAAGATCAAGGGAGAGCTTTCCTGAGGCGATCCTGTACCCGGCGAATTTCCCCGAGTAAGGGGTGAGGTTGGTCATCTCCACGTTTTTAAAAACCATGGTGATGTCGGCGAAACGCTTGGCATTGAACGGTTCAAGCTCTCCCTGGATCCTGGACACGCCGTATTCATCCACCCTGCCCTCGAGTTGGACCTGCGCGCGCTGGCCTTCTTTCGTGGAAAGCCCGACGATCGCTCCCTTCAATTCATGGATCTTTGTGGCAAATTGTGGGCGGAGACTCATGTCTGCGAAATCGAGGCGGCCTTTCTCGATGCGGATCCTCCGGACATCCACCGGAAACCCGCCGGGAGGTTCCGCTTGAGACGTCGGATTTGTTTCCCCAACCGTTTCCCCTTGAGGCCGCAGCATCTTCTTCAGATTCACGCTCCGGTCTTCAAATATGATCACCTTTCCGTAGGGCTCCATGAGGCGGACTTCTCCAATTTCAAGCCGTCCAGGCCCAAGGCCCAGCTTGATATCGTTCGCTTTCAAGGCCTGCCAGGCAAGGAACCGCTGCTTGGTGTCCAACTCGGAAACAAGCAGATTGGCGACGTCCGCACCGCCGGAGAATTGGATGTTCGGGCCCTTTTCCCCCTCACCGTAGCTCACCTCCCCTGCCACGCTGAAGTCCCCCGTGTCCACGCTCAGGTAGGCGTATTTTGCCACGTAAGGCTGAAAAGGCGTCAGGGCCAGGTTCGACACATTGACCGTCGCTTCCGCGTTCTTCGGAGCGAGAGTGAAACGACCCTTGGCATTCACGGCGCCCCCTTCCCGTACCGCCAAAGACGCCTCAAAGGGAACGGGGGTCTTGCCCTCGCTGTGAATATCGGCAAGCTTCAGCGTGATGTCTTCAAGGTTCACGGCAGGCGCGGGCGAAAGGGTCTGATCACTGAAAGCGATGCTCAACCCGGCCGCCTCTGCTGCGCCGACTGAAACGGACCAGGGCCGTCCCTCAGCCTTCGCCTCTTCCCCGGCTTCTGCGATTTTCTTCCGGAGCTTGCCGGTATCGGTTCCACCGAACAGGCGCGAGAGGTTCAGGGCGCCGGTCTTTTCAAGCTCCATGGCGGCATGCCCGCCCTCCACCATGATCCTTGCCAGGGTCACCTGCCGGGGTTCAAGGTCCAGGCGGCCCCCCTCAACGGCAAAATTTTCCAGCGTGACCAACGGCGCCTTTTGCCCCACCTCTTTCAAGGACACGCCCTTGAAGGTTAGGTTCAGGTTCTCTGCCAGGGCCTGCATTTTCTCGGGCGCAAAAGAAAGATCGGCCTTGACCTTCACACCGAGTCTGGAAATCCCTATTTCAAGAGGATAAAGCCGGCTGCGGTCGGTGTAGGCCACGGCGAGATCGTCAATACTGACGGACTTGAGCACCACGCGCCAACTCGGTCCTTTTCCTGGCTTTACAAGGTCCTGCCAGTTCAATCGCCCTTGCTCATTGACGCTCGCTGCCGCCCGACCCCGGGAGAGCGCCAACTCCCCCACCAGGACCGATCGAGACGCCAGATCAAACCCGCCGTCATTGAGACGAATGGTGTCCACGGAGAGAATCGGCTCCTGGTCCCCCCGAACCTTGAGCTCCAGGCCCGAGACAAGCGCTTTCACTCCCTCAATGACAAGGGAAGGCGATGTTGCCTCATTGGCAAATCGGTAGCGGGCTTCGAGGTCCACTTCACCCCCCGGTTTGTCCACCAGGAGCACATCCTGCAGAAACTCCCAGGCAGAAGCGGTCTTGAATCCCTTCACTTCCACCCTGCCTTCGGACCAGAGAGGATGGAGGGAGACATCGCCGGCCCCCCTGAGCTTTCCGCCGTGCGGGAGGGTCGTTTCAAAGGAATAGCCCCCCTTTTTGTCCGGCAGCGTGGTAAGGTTTTTGAGCTCCAGGCCCAATGGCTCAAGCGTAATGCTGCCAGGTGTTGGGCCGGATCGGTCCGTGAAAACGAGTCGCCCCTGGTTCAAGGCAATGTGCTCAAAGATGACGCGCGGTGGGCGCGCCTCTCCTTCGGCCTTTTCCTGCTGGGGGGTCTTCCCCTCCTCTTCCTTTTTTGGAATCCGGTCTGCGAGCTCAACAAAATTGATGCGGCCTTCAGGTTTTATTTCCAGGTTCACGGCGGGGCCTTCCAGGCGAACGTCCGCAAAGGTCCAGGCCCAACGCCAGAGGCTGGAAATCTCGAAGTTGATGAAAAACGCCTTGAATGCAAGCAGCGGGGATCCGTCCCTCTCCTTGAGGTCGAAGTTCCTGATATCCAGGGTGAGGGCGTATGGGTTCACCCGGACCTCTTCCATGACCAGGGGGCACTTGAGGGATTCCTGGGCAAACCGTATCGCCTGGCGCTTGATCAGATAGGGGACGAGAAAAAAACCCGCCAGGGTGTAGGTGATCATAAGGGCCACAGCGATGATGAAGGCTTTGTTAAGCAAAACCCTCATCAGCCAATGCTTGCGAACAGGTTTGCTTTCCGGAGCATCCATGGGTTCACTGACCTCCTTTCTATCGCGCAAAGCTACCTCCCGCGCAGGGCAGAACCCATCGTTTGAGCAGCGCCGCTATCCAATAAACACCTCGCATTACAACATGCGCAACGGCTTGATGGTCCCGTGGAAAATGGTTTCGGCAGTCGACCAGGTCCGGCGTTGGCATATCGCGCATCGAAGTTTTCCTCTGCCGGGAGGCCATGCCTTCTCCCCTCCGCGCGAAGGGCATCGAAGTCCGTAACGCCACCGCACGCGGCTAAGATAACATCTAGATAGCAGGATGCATACCCCCCCTAGAGACGGAAGCCTTTTATGCCTGTAAAAACACCCATGCGCTTCACGTCTGAAGGGGAGGTCGGATTGCGAACCGATTCAAGAAGCAGCCCCAGGATCAATGAGGATTGCCCCGAGACCGAAATGAACCACACAAAGAACGGAATTCGTCGCGGTCGGGGTCATCTCATCATAGCAAAATCTGAAACTCTTCGATATGATGTGGATATCAAAGGGTTCAACTCGGCGTGAGGCTCTTTGAGGCTCCCAAGAAGCCACACGTTTCGTAAGTGGGAGCGGCCGAGGTCAATGACCCATCTTTTTTATCCCAGGCCAGCCGATTCATCCGGTTCCAGGATACAGGGTATCCATTGATCGTGATTCTCTTGTTTCCTCTTCCCACGAGAGACATTGCTGTAATATCCATAGTAACGGACCATCTGCTCCCCCTTGTTGGGGACATGAGAGCATCCGCCGCGCACTCCAAGGCATCAAACATATTTTCCCTTTTCAGGCATACCCGAGAAGGGCATCCCCTTTCTCGGCGAACAGGGAGTGGTACGTGCTCGTGACACCCTTTGCAGCCTTTCCTCGACCAGCTCCATCGCCACGTCGGTTTCATCCTTAGAAAAGAAACCCGACGACTGGACGATGTCCCGGACCCGCCGAACACCTGTAGGGCGGGGGTCTTCACGAAAGGTGAGTTCATTCAAACCCAGGGATTTACCCTT
Source organism: uncultured delta proteobacterium (assembly GCA_963830155.1). Lineage (GTDB taxonomy): Bacteria > Desulfobacterota > DSM-4660 > Desulfatiglandales > Desulfatiglandaceae > CAWHLE01. The sequence goes on from CAWHLE010000013.1 coordinate 414,589, forward strand.
TGTTTTCTTCATTTCCTGGGTCCTCTTCAGAACACGTCGCCTTTCCCATTGACACACCGTTCAGAATCACCTATTGTCCGGCGCCAATAAAGCAAGGACTTCACGCAGGGGCGCAGAGACGAAAAAATCTTTTGGCCATTTTTAACGAAAACCACAGGGTTCCCATGAGAATATTGAACAATGGATCAAATTTTTCCCATCATCAAAATACAGGGCGGGGCTGAGGACTTGGGCCTTCAGCAGGGCACCTTGCTGAAAGAAAGAATCCACAGGATGGTGGATTTTTACAAAAGACACTTTCTTCAGCCTGAAGACACCATCCTGGGAATTGCCGGACAATTTCGAAAAGCCACGGAGGCCTTCCGAAGGGACCTTTATCTGGAAATCGAAGCCCTGTCCCGGGCGGCGGAGGTCGATCCCCTCTGGATTTATGCCCTGAACGGCCGGACGGAACTGCTCAATCTCAACCCAAACGAATGCACCTCACTCGCGTTCAGAAAACAGGGGCTGATCGGCCAGAACTGGGACTGGGACAGCGAAGTGGAAGAACTGGCCCTGATCCTTGATATTGAAAAGGAGGACGGCCACAGGATCATCACTATGACCGAACCTGGGATGATCGGAAAAATAGGCATGAATAACTACGGCCTTGGCGTTTGCCTGAATTTTATGAGCATCGACGACTATCAGCCCTACGGCGTTCCCCTCCATGTCCTGCTCAGATCCATTTTAGAATGCAAAAGCGTCAACGAAGCCCTTGATACGATCAAGGTCCACCTGCCGGGGAAGGTAGGTAACATCCTGATCTCAGACCGGAGCGGGGCGATCGAGGACATCGAACTCGCCGGCGATGAATTCCATTCAGCCCCGATAGAGGACCTCTTTGTCCACACGAATCATTTCTTGTCGGATGTCGATCACGACCCGCATTTTTTTCCCAGTACCCTGGGCCGGTACAAAAGAGCGAAGGAGTTGGTGAACCTGATTCGTCACCCTTCCGTCGAAGCCATGAAGGATGTCTTGAAAGACCACAGTGATGAACAAAATCCCATTTGCCGCAGGCGTTTTTCCCATCCCCTGCTCACGGACGACACCTCGATCACCGTCACCACAACCATCATGGACCTGAAGAACCTGCAGTTCCATATCACGAGGGGCAATCCCTTCGATAACCCCTTTACGGTTTTTTCTCTACAGTGATCGATTTCGGTGTCACGGTGAGGCCCCGCATTTTTCAAGAATCATCCAGGCCCGCGAGGATCTCCTCCAGGCGCCGCTCCAGGTCCGGCAGAGCCCACTGAAACACGATGTGGGTCTTGGTGGGCTGGAACCCCAGGGCCTTGTTGATGGCCCGCATGGGATGGTTGGTTCTCGCCGTGGTGGTCTTGATGTATTCCACCTCAGGAAATTTGTCCCGGATGACGAAAAGCATCTCGGCCTTGAGCCGTTTGGCCAGTCCTTTTCTCCGGTATCTGCCCAGAACGCCCGTAAAGTATTGATTCATCCTGTGGGGTTCTTCCGGGTCGTACATGATGTCCGTCAATGCGCTGATCCGGCCGTCACGCTCGCGGCTGATCATTGTGTGCCACTCGATGCCTCTTCGTCTAAAATTCCGCTCCTCAACCCGTCTGGACTCCGGAGTGCTAATGATCCCCTGTTCCATATCGCCTGTGGGTCGCTCGTTGATGGTTTCCGTATAGACTCTGCAGAACTCATCGATATCGCGTTCCTGACATTCTTGAAAAAGCTCTATGGTTGTACGAGGAGATTTTGCCTTTCCTTTTTCGACCCATTCTTCGGCAAGCCGCCAGTCAATGTCCTCCATGTATAGCCTGTGCTCGACTTCTTCATGGACCTTCACGCCCCGGAGATGTCTGCAGAATTCAAAACCGGTCGGATTATCGACCTCCGCCATCAGGGTCTCTTTTCCCATCGTTTTGGCGGCCCCATTGATGGTTTTCAGGACGAGGGAGGCGATCTTCCTTTTCCGGCATTCAGGGGCGACCGCTAGTTGGGCCTGAAAGATATGCTTGTTGATCTCATATTCCGGGGATAATTCTGTATCATAGGACATCCGGGCGTAAGCGACGGCCTTTTGTTCCCTGTTGAATACCAGCCATCTTTTTGCGGTATAGAGGGAGGTTGGCGTCGAAAAAAATTTTCTCGCTACGCCGCGGTCGGGCAGGCGCCCTTTTTTATTGAATTCCCGGAAAATCATCTCGGACAAATGGAAGTAGGCCTCCCACATGTACTCAGGAGCCTCCTTCGGGATAAATTCCACCAAGGTAAAGGCATTTGATATAGGAATACTTTTCGGTTCCATATCTTTCGTTCTCTAGCGCTATTATGGAAAAATACGATAAATCGACGTTTAAACGGTCATTGCGAGCCTAAGAGAAGAAATCTCATTGGATTGCCGCTCGCTCCGCCTCTCGCAATGACTACTTTATTTTCGGTGATAATAAGTCGCTTTTTTAGGGCCTGAGCATAGGTGATTTCGCCTTGGAGTTCAACCAAAATCCGGCTGCAAGACGTTGTGTCCACAACTCGCGGGCGTGAAATGGGGCCTTCCTGCCGCCAAGGGCGAGGAGGTGGAGACGGTGCCAGTCGTAGGTCCCGTCTTTAGCGGGGGCGGCTTGATTATGCCGGCAGGGTGGTCCGCGGAGAGGAAATTTGGGTAGAGGATTCCCTCGAACCTGATTTTTCTTCAAAAATCAGGCAGGGAGGTCTCCGGATACTCCGGGGCAATCACGCTGAAGACGTGACCTTCGGCATGAAGCCACTTATCGCACGCAGTGAGCTGGAATACGGAATAGTCCATACTGTATTAGAAAGTCTTTTGTCGCCCGCTCGCGTTTAGGTGGAGGTTGGGCTTTACCCGCATAGTTCTGGTGGGTCAACCTCCCTAACCCCAGGTGCTTGATACCGGTTTCGGATCGGATATCCCAGGCCCCGGATCACAAATAATCCGCATGAAATCCTCGGTTTGAGTCAGCGGGTTAGGTGTACCATCAGGCCAAAAAGCCTGAGCCAAGATTTTTGTCTCGGTCTGGCTGTCCTGGTCCCTTGGAAATAGGGCAGCAACGTACCCATGACATCCCGGTTTTTTGTCGAGGCGGATGCGGGCTGCTATCGGTTCACGGGTGAACGTGGACATCGGTTATCCGACAGAATCTAGACCCGCTCCGGTGCCCCGGGGGCCTTGTAAATAGCGCCCGTCTTCCGCAAGGCTGCGACGCTCCATTCCCCGCCTACGCCATCGACAAGCCACTCTAGGAAGGCCCAGATGTCCCGATCCACCTCTTTTTGATTTCGAGACACACCGGTTTCCGCCGTTTTCCGCAGATTGATCGCGATACCCTGAACGCCGCTGGGATCATCCGTGAGCCTTATCAATCTGTAGACCATGCCTGAGGGTCCCCGAAAGAAGAGGTCGCCCCCTGTCTCCTCAATTTCCTTCATCAGGAACGTGTTGAAGTCCAGGTAAAAATCGGGGGTCTGTTCAAGCAAAACCCGTTCCTCTTTTGTGCCGGCAGCTGTCGCCTCCTCCGCCGTGATCCACGTAATCGTCATTTCCATCATATCGTCCTTTCCTCTTGAAAATCCGATGGACTAAAGCAGATGAAGGATTTCTTCCGCAATCTCTTCAGGTGCATCTTCCTGAATAAAGTGAGACCCGTCCGAAATCATCCGGGGAACCCCGCAATTTGGCAGCAATTGTTGAAACCTCTCCGCGTTCGATGGCGGAAAAACGATGTCTTTTTCACCCCAAAGCAGCCTGCATGGGAAGCGGAGGGTTGGCAACGCCGCCTCCATCCGTTTCATGATCTCCCAATTCAGGTCGCCCGGCCTCCTCGGGATATTGCGAGGAAAGGCAAGCATGGCAATCCTGCTTTCCGGGTTTGTGAAGGGGAGGCGGTACCCATCTAGAACCGGTCCATTCTTGAGTCTATGCCTGTTGCGAATCGTGCTCAGATAGAGCCCCCTTTCCACAAGTACATTGAGACGGAGAAAGAAATGCGCCCCCGCAAAGGGAGCATGAAGCATCCGCCACGGCAGCACTGAATCATGAAAGGTGGAGGGTTCGGGCCAGGCCCAGGTGTTCATGATGACTATTCCAGCCACGTTCTCCGGGTGTGAAAGGGCATACCCAAAACCGATCGGCCCTCCCCAGTCCTGGACCACGAGGATGACATTCCTGAGACCGAGCTGTTCAATGAAGGCCGTGATGGCACGGGTGTGGGCCTCCAGGGTGTAAAATCGCTCATTTACAGGTTTGTCGGAGAGTCCCATGCCGAGATAGTCCGGAGCGACAGCTCTGCATGCACCTCGGATGCGAGGGATGATCTCGCGGTACAAGAACGACCATGTGGGGTTTCCGTGCAGAAGGAGCACCGTTGGCTTGCCTTCCCTTGGTCCCTCGTCCAGATAGTGCATACGATAGCCCAACACTCTCCCCCACCGGCTTTGGAAAGGATAAATCCGGCGGATATGCTTCGGTATGCTTCCATCATGAACACACACTTGTTCGGGCATAATCTCCTCCAATTTTGTCCGAAAACGGATTTTGTGTAAGCCAGCAGTTTGCCATCTCAAGCAATTTTGGACGATGAGCGTCTCCCTTTCAGCACGGTCGAACACTCGAAGGTCACAACCCGTCTCTCGACCAGCATTACGTTCTCGCCTGTCCCAGGGTTTCTACCCCTGCGCTTGCGTCTACCCCTCGCACAGAACTTCCCGAAGCCGCTGATCAGCACATCCTCGTCGTTCTAAAGATTGCTTTTGATGATCTCAAAGGTGGCCTCGACCGCTTTGGCAGCTTTCGCCTTTGGCAGATCCACCCGCCCCGAGACTGAGTTTGTAATGGCTTCTCTTGCCAGGGTCATGCAGGGCCTTCTATCAAGTTTCGGATGAGATCCCGGCAGGCTCAAGCTCCGGGGTCTGGGGGAATATGCATGAGATCCTAGTCTGAGACAATCACCTGGATCTGACAGATGGAGCATTCGCGGGAGAATTCGGTTATCCTGAAGGACCTTCGCTCAAGGGAGGCAAAGAAACGCCATTTTAGGATTAGGCTCCCTACCTGCATTCCTGGACGGTTTGTCTTGACGCCTTCAGCACGCGGGCCTTTGACCACACATACACGCCATTTCAGCCAGGGTGTTTTCTTCGGTTCCCTTCGCGTGTCGCGCCTTAGCTCATGCTTTAACCACCGGAATGGATGATTCTTCGCTTCTTCAGTCCGGGTCTGACTGCCGATGTGAGGGAACGGAAATCGAAACAACCTGAAGATTACGCCGGTCGCCAAGATCGGATAGCCGATAGTCCAGGAGTTGTCTTCTGTGTTCGGCGAAGTGCTTCCTCCTCCTGTCAACAATCCATTTCATGTCTTTTGACCTTCTCCAGGAACTTCGCTCGCTCTGCATGCTCCTGGAGCTTGAGCCTTCTTCGTTCCTTTTTTTTCGACTTGCTCTGTTTCTTTTTAGCCATCCCTTTCCGCCCTTCCTCGTTTCAGTGTGACCGGGAGAGGATCTCCCCTACCCTTTTCCTAATTCCGGGCGATGACTTCCTGTCCGCGAGCATGCGTCTCAGGGGATTCTCGATCACCTGCAACGGGCAATACTCAAGGAATCGGAGGATCTCCGTGATCCATTGTCTGGTCGTGTTATTGGAGGGTATGAGACCAAGCTCCTTAACGAGAATTGGCGCAACAGCCGACCTGTCTTTCCAGCAGTCCAGGCGTCTGAGAATCTCCATTTTCAGGTGGACATCCTTTATCGTTGCCGGAGGAGGCAGGGACGAGAGAAACCGAAGGAGCACCTCGAACGCGGCAGGGTTCCCAAGGGCGATCATTGCGCCGAGGCTGGCAATGCCCGTATTACGTTCTCTTGATCGGTTGCTTTCCAGTTGTTTCGCATAGCCGTCCACGGGATAGGTCTTCCAGTCAATCCGTCTTACCTGTTCCTCGATAATCGCTTTTTCAAGTGTCTCGGGGCTCAGTTCCCCGCTCTCTCCCAGGCGGCGCAGCGCCTGCCCAAAGGGGCTGTCGTCATCGATCTCGATGATTTCTGGTTCCTGGAAGTCCGGACACACGGGGCGATCGCCCAAAAACTTCTTCTTCTCCAACAGCGCCTGACACGGACCGGGAATCAACCCCTCCAATAGCTTTTCGACGAAGGGTTCAAACGCCTCGTCGTTCAGGCAGATGCCGAATTCCGTGAGCTCTTCGGGTGGCACAGGCACATAGGCGCTGCAATCAATGCAGGTCTTCTCCACTCCTCTTAACCTCCTTTAGTCGACTTGGAACGCGGCTTTCCTGACCAAACACCAGAATGGTTATCAGAAAATTGTGAAAGCCCTCTATTCCGCATTCCAATGCGACTTTCTTATCCGGCAACAAGGTGTCCTTGTCATCTTGACGTGGCACAGTTCCTGTGCTATTTTATGCCCAAATCTCCTGTTAGGAGCGGCAGAGTGGCCAATATTACGCTCAAAATCGATGAAGAGCTCCTTAAAAGGGCCCGTCGACTGGCTCTTCGAAGGAAGACCACCATCAATGCCATCGTGAGAAAAGGCATTGAGGAATTCGTCTCCGCTGACCTCAGCCGCGAAGCCGCGGTAAAGGGTCTGGAGGCCTTTTTCCGGCAAAGCAAGGCCAGGGTCGGGACAAAGACCTGGACCAGGGACGAGCTCCATGAAAGATAAGGTCTTTCTGGACACCAATGTCTTCATATACTCCGTTGATAGTTCCCCAAACCATAAAGAGAAGGCTGATATTGCGAGGCAAATTGTAACGCAACATATCAGAAGCGGGACCGGCGTTATCAGTATCCAGGTGCTTCAGGAATTCTACCAGGTATCGACCCGGAAAATCCAGGTGCCGCTTTCAACGGAGGATGCCCTGGAATACCTGCATTACATGTCGGTACTCGAGACGGTCCACCCTGACTTAAACATGCTTGTCAGTGCCGTTTACCTGCACAAAAGGCTCAAGCTCTCATTCTGGGACGGCCTCATCGTCCAGGCTGCTGCGGCAGCCAACTGCTCCCTCCTGCTGACGGAAGATCTGGAAGACGAGCTCCACGTGGGCGACCTGATCATCAAGAATCCATTCCTGTCTTAATCCGAACCGATTTCACATCGCCGCGCGAGCGCGTTTGGCCCGCTCCCGGTCCCGATCACCCGAAGAAAGGCCTTGTGCTTCTCCCACTCATCCGACATCAAGGTCTGATAGAAGTAAAAGTCCAGCTGGCTCTCAGCATGATTGAGCAAGCCATTCTCTTGTTCTTTAAGTTCGATCGCCCCTCCGCAGCCCTAATCCCTCTATCAATTCCTTCCAGCTTATCGGTTCGCGGCGTCTTCCCCGGTCTCTGCCCTCCCCCCCTGTCTGTTGCTACGGTCCTGAATCCTTTTACGACCTCCTCGAATTTGGGTCCGGGCAGGCGTAATCACGAAAAGTTTTCAGAAGGCGGCGGATGCCGGTACCATATTTATTGCCGCCGGTCAAAAACTACCCAGAAATGGCCGGTTGAAAAATACTTAGCAGGCCGATTTGATAACAGTCCTCCTCTTGTTCACTGAGGAACTTAGTTGATCGCCTTAAAAAGAGTTTTGAGTGCCTAGATGACGTGATGCCTATCCATAGATCCCCTTGCTTAGGTTAGAAGCAATCGAGCTTTGGGCAGCGAAGCCAGGAGGGACCGGAAAATACTTTCACACCCATGCTTTGGGAAACCGTCCTCGTGGACAACGCTAATCCGCGTAAGCCCTACGGGTAAAAAGTAAAAGAATTATATAGAATCATGAAGAAAATCCAAAGAAAGTTTGTAAAACAACAAGAAGTAGATCCATTTCCACCGGCTATGAGTAGGTACTTTTTCACCGGCGGCAATACCATATTTTTCAATCAGACCGGTCAACCCGCATACTTATCTGAAATTTGTCGTGGAGCCACCCTTTTGCCGCCTCTTGAGTCCTGCATTTTCTGTGATAATTCATTCGAATCCACTCATTTTCGTAACACGAAACCTGATCGTCTTACTCCGGTTCATCCCCACGCCCCCGCATGGGGGGCGACTGCACCTAGATTGCCATATCAAGGGTCCGACGCTGTTTCAATCCACGCCCCCGCATGGGGGGCGACCTCCAAGATTTCAATCCACGCCCCGCATGGGGGCGACGACCAGTCTCATCTAGTTTCAATCCACGCCCCCGCATGGGGGGCGACGAGACATCGGCTCGTAATGCATGACCGTATCGATGTTTCAATCCACGCCCCCGCATGGGGGGCGACACGCAGGCTGGTTGAGCCGGCTGACCTGATCGACGCTGGTTTCAATCCACGCCCCCGCATGGGGGGCGACATGGACGCAGGTCATGGCATCGATGCAATCGAGTTTCAATCCACGCCCCCGCATGGGGGGCGACGGCACAAGTGGATCCGCGTGCCATCGAGTCATGTTTCAATCCACGCCCCCGCATGGGGGGCGACTCGATCAGGCGTGAATGCCATCGGCGTATGCAGTTTCAATCCACGCCCCCGCATGGGGGGCGACCCGTGTCGATCGTCTGCGTGGTCATTACAGTCGTTTCAATCCACGCCCCCGCATGGGGGGCGACCATGACTCAGGCCGTCCGCAATGATCGTATCGGATGTTTCAATCCACGCCCCCGCATGGGGGGCGACCTCGGAGCATTCGCATAGTCGTCCGTACGTCGATGTTTCAATCCACGCCCCCGCATGGGGGGCGACCGATCTCCAGACCGCCGATCGAACTGCAGTCATGTTTCAATCCACGCCCCCGCACGGGGGGCGACTGCATCTGGCCGATGATCCGGCGATGACATGTTTCAATCCACGCCCCCGCATGGGGGGCGACACGCTGATCCGGCTGCTGGATACCGAGCGACTAGTTTCAATCCACGCCCCCGCATGGGGGGCGACGTCATGGACCTGGCCGACGATACCAACAGACAGTGTTTCAATCCACGCCCCCGCATGGGGGGCGACACGTGTCATCGGCAGGCGTTGACTATGCTTACGTAGTTTCAATCCACGCCCCCGCACGGGGGGCGACCGATGCCAAGCTGGCCGCATCGATCGGATGCTGACAGGTTTCAATCCACGCCCCCGCACGGGGGGCGACTACATGCATGGCGACGGCATCACTGCCGATCGATAGTTTCAATCCACGCCCCCGCACGGGGGGCGACCTCAAGCTGTCGTGCAACGTCATCCACGCGCTGGGAAGCCGTCACTGATGATCGTTTCAATCCACGCCCCCGCACGGGGGGCGACTCGGTGACCCGAGATCCGGTCGAGTCTCGCTGTTTCAATCCACGCCCCCGCACGGGGGGCGACCACGACCGCAGCCGGCCGTTGCCCGGTCGATGTTTCAATCCACGCCCCCGCATGGGGGGCGACTCATGCATCGCAGTTGGCGCACCCCATCAGACTGTTTCAATCCACGCCCCCGCATGGGGGGCGACGACTGCACGATTGCAGTAGACCAGCCGATGATCCGTGTTTCAATCCACGCCCCCGCATGGGGGGCGACAGGCCGCAGCGATCAGGGTGCCTGGCGTTTGTACATGTTTCAATCCACGCCCCCGCATGGGGGGCGACGGCAGCCTGAGCGTCAGTGATGACAGATCAATGGTTTCAATCCACGCCCCCGCATGGGGGGCGACGATCGTGTCATGCGTTTCAATCCACGCCCCCGCATGCGACGGCCGATCAGCGAATGTTTCAATCCACGCCCCCGCATGGGGGGCGACCTGGCCGATCGTCGATTCCGAGCAGAGTTTCAATCCACGCCCCCGCATGGGGGGCGACATTGGCCACGTGCCTGAGCATAGCGATCAGGATGTTTCAATCCACGCCCCCGCATGGGGGGCGACTGTCCGACTGTAAGCTATTGAAAATTCAGAGCCTTCAGTCGGCTTTTTGCGAAGCAAGTCCAAACCAACGGCAACAGCCATGAAGCAAATTCAAAGGAACTGGATATTAATTGGTATTTCAAATGATTACGTGACACGCGAACCGACCCGGAAAATCCTGGTTGCTTGAGGTTCGCGCTGCTCTTTTCAAACGACCAATGGTTCATCGGGATCCACTCCTTTCTTGAGGCCGACATGTTCAATCCTTCGTTTCCAGTTGGCGCCCAGGAAATAGAACCGCAGGCTGTCCGTTTCGGGGTCAATCACATCAACCAGCTTCTGCCGAAAAAACGCCCATCTGGCAGGATCCACTTCGCACTGAAATACTGAAAACTGGACCCTTTGTCCGTAGTCCTTGCAGATCTTTGCGACTTTTCTCAGACGGGCCTGGCCCAATAGATCTACGGTAGAAACATCATAGCTCACTACGACCATCATGGGTCAGTCATCTCCATATAAAGGGAGGATAACCGTCAAGGTCACCCCGGAGGTACCTGGCGAACAGCAAGGCCTGTGTGTAAAAGAGCATCCCTATGGAAATTTTCTCCCCCAGGAAGGGATGTGTGATCTCTTCCTGCTTTCTTGTCTGATAAGCTACCAGCACCTCTTTTCTCGTTTCATCGGACATCAGGACCGCGCCTGAATCCGACTGTTTGAATCCCTTCTTCTGCACCTTGCGCAGATTGATCAGGGACAATACAAGCCTGTCCGCCAGAAAAGGCCTGAATTCCTCCATGAGATCCAGGGCCAAGCCGGGTCTGCCGGGACGGTCTCTGTGGAGAAAACCCACTGACGGATCAAGACCGACCGTTTCAAGCGCCGATCGGACATCATGCATGGTCAAGGTATAGATGAAAGACAGGAGACAGTTGACGTTATCGAGCGGCGGGCGGCGGTTTCTCTCTTCGAAGGTGAAATCTTCCTTCTGGGCGGTGATGAGATGGTTGAAGACGCTGAAGTACATGTGGGCGGCATCACCTTCCATGCCTCGAAGAGCATCCAGAGAGGATTCATGGGGCAGCCGGTCGAGATACTGGGTAATTCTGGTGGACACTTCTTTCAGTGCCTCGCCATCCACCTTCTCGCTATGATCTCTGGTGGCCCGCTGTAGAACCGTCCGGCAATTGGCCAGCTTCCCCGTCAGAACGGCTCTTGGTGACTTCTGCACTGGCGCCCGGGTCATCGGCTCTGCGGTACTGCTCGCGCCGCAGCAGAACATTCCCCGAAACCGGCCCTTGGACCCTGGCGAGAAAGCGGCCGTGCTCTGTCATAAAGCTTACAGCAACATCGTTTTGGGCACAAAAACCAAGCAGGAACGGACTGCACAAGACGTTCCCAAAGCAGACGATACCGCCAATGGTATGAATCGGCAGCCGGAGCCGGATTTCCTTTTCCACCTTGACGACCACCGTCTCCCCGTCCTTGGAAAGATAGGATCCTTGTGTCGTCACATAGAGGGTATTGAGAAGTTTCTTCATGTCTCGGCAACCATCCTTTTCAAATAGCCTTCAACGGAAGGACTTTTCTGGCTGAGCTTCGGCAAACAGTGCTCCTTGAGCGAGCAGGTGTCACACTTTTTAGTGTAGATCGCCTTGGGCGTCACGCCCGATGAAATCACTTCATGAGCACGGGCAGCGGCCTTTTCGCGTGGCTTCGCGAAGAGAACGGTCAAAGGTCACATCCAGCCGATGCCTTGTCTTTCCGTAAAAAAGTGCACCGCATGGAACCTCCACTCCAAGCATTTCTTCAAGGCACATGGCCTGGGCGCAGAGCTGAATCTTGTCGCAGTCATCCGCCTTCGGCTTTCCCCGCTTGTACTCCACGGGAAAGGGCTGCCACTTGCCCTTCGCCGACCCGATGAAACTCCACCACATCAGACTTCCCGATCAAACCGAGCTCAGATCGAGGGGTACGCCCCGCTCGATCCTCATCGGGCCACGGGACTCCCCATCCACCGAGTGCACGCGCTCGTGCATGATCCGCCCTTCGGCCGTGAAGCCGGTTTTCGTCCCACACCTGCTCGATATGAATCAGGAGCACATGCCTGCTCACAGAAGGCGATGTGCTGCAACGCCGAAAGCATAATGAGGTCTCTTCTTCGTAGCTCATGTTTTCTTCCGGGGCCCGGTTCCTGGTGGGGCTTCAGGTCCCATATCCTCAGTGGGAAGAGGCAATCCGTTCCGTGTCTGGGCGGCGCAAGGATCAAACCTCCCGGCTTATGACGCGGGGAATGGCGCGTATTTAGTTAAGTCCACTCCCCCTCAGTCTAGCAATCACATCTCATATAACACACGCATCACCAATGCCATACCTAATAGCCTCCACAGAAAGAATACCAGCCATATAGCCGATGAAATGATCGTAGGCATATGGCCACTTGTAAATTCCGGGGTGCCCCTCAATTTCTGGGATATGCAGATCATTCAGGCGATACCCCCATATTTGCACCGATGCTTTCTGGATATCTCGCCAATTAACGGGCATGTGCCTTTCAAGTTTATCGATAAGTTCTTCCCCAACCACAACTGTCCTTGTGTCCGATGCGATGACCCGAAACTCCTTCTCGACTTGGGGAAACCGCAACCCCTGATCAAGTTTCAGCAGGGAGTCGGAGAAGGTTCCTGCAAGTCTGATCTCACGCTTCAGAGCATTTGTGCACAGCTCGGGTGAGATGGCATATCCTCCGAGATCAGATCCAGCAACACCCTCGATGAGTCTTTCATCCCTGGATGTCTTCTCAAAAGGTCTTCTTCTTTGAGCATGATAGTCCAAACAGTCCCCGCATTGATATAGTTGTGACGATTGACCCTTCCTGCGGTTTGCAGCAGAGAAACCAGAGATGCGGCCTCACGTACCCCGCTCTTGAAAGACAAATCAACCCCCGCCTCCACGCAGGATGTGGCAATAAGCGCCCAATCGGCGTCATTGGCGTCAGCCAAACGGACCTTGACTCTTTCGAGTGCAGTGTCCCGATCGGAAGGCGTGAGCGCCGTGGACAAATGCTCCACCGATGAACGTTGAAAGCGTCTTCCATACTCGCGCGCTACCGCGGCGGCGCTTTGCACTGTATTCAGAATCACGATTCTCGGCCCAGGAAGGGAAGCTTGCCCATTCTACCAAATCACCTAGCGCAAAAGGGGTCTCACGGAATTGATACGTTATCCTCCCTTTTTCATGCTCGGCCAAGCAGACCCGCAACGGACGCGGCAAAATCTCTGGCACTGTCGGTGCGTCTTTATCAAACTCCTCGATTTCCCAAAAACGGTTAAGAGATCCAGATGCCATAACCCAATAGCAGCCCCACTCACGAGCGAATCCCTTCACCCATCTCCATGCTAACGGCAAGAGCTTAACAGGCAATGCCGCGTGAGACTCGTCAATGAAAACGGCGCTACCAGGCAGATTGTGAAGTTTGCGCAAGGTGGCAGGGGAGTTAGATGCGAGCGTTTCGAAAAATGCGACTGCCGTGGTCACGATGATCGGCGCCTTCCAGAGAGCCGTGAACTGTCTGCTCTGGATGTCCTGGAAATCTGCCCGGTGGTGCAACTCTGCGACAACGAATTCCGGGTCTTCCGCCGGGAAGTGTCAACGCCTTACGATACGTCTCTACGGATTGCCTGATGATATTAGTAAACGGTAAAACGACAATGATTCGTCTAAGGTGTCTCTTATCTGCCTGTGCCAATAAATGCGTCATGACTGCCGTCGTCTTGCCCGTTCCGACGGGACTATCGCAAGAGGCGATCTCCGTCTGTACATAAGCATCTCGACAAGCTTCGTACACCTCAGAACGGAGGC
>CAWHLE010000014.1:0-116746 GCA_963830155.1 uncultured delta proteobacterium
ACCTGTTTTTTAATATGAAGGGTGCGGATTTGGGATAATAGAATGGAATCTGAAAGATAAAGCTGGACATTTGGGAAAACCCCTTCTAGCATACGATGGAAAAATGCCATAGAAAGAAGGGGACACCATGGGAAGAACTGGGTCGGAAAGGTTTTGCGGACGAGAGGTCAGCGGGGATAGCTTAAGGGAGATCGAGGAAATTGTGGAGAGTTGTTCCGGTCTGAGTCGCACGGAATTGGCCAACACGGTGTGCGAGCTCTGGGACTGGAAGCGACCGGGTGGAGGGCTTAAGACCGTAGAATGCCGTCAATTTTTGGAACATCTGGAAAGCCGGGGTCTGATCGATTTACCCCCTGGTAGAATCGGGCGGCCGCCGGGGATGAAGACCCGGGTGAAGCGGACCGAGTCAGGGGAGGAGCTGGAGGTAATTTCAGTAACGGTTGGAGAGCTGTCCCCGCTTAAGTTGAGCCGTGTGAGGAGCAAGGGAGAACGGGATGAGTGGTATGAGCTGGTGGAGCGATATCACTATTTGGGCTACCGAGTGCCCTTTGGAGCACAAGTCCGCTATTTTATTGAGGGTCGAGGTGGGAAACGGTTAGGCTGTCTACAATTTTCCTCTCCTGCCTGGAAGATGGCCTCCCGAGACCAGTGGATCGGATGGAATGAAGAACAACGGGGCAGGAACCTTCAGAAGGTCATCAATAACAGCCGATTCTTGATCCTGCCCTGGGTGAAGGTGAAGAATCTGGCCAGTGCGGCCTTGGGCCTGGCCTGCCGGGTGGTTGCGGGGGGTTGGGAGGAGCAGTACGGGATACGACCCGTGCTGATGGAAACCCTGGTGGATAGGTCCCGGTATCGGGGGACCTGTTATCAGGGGGCCAATTGGATCCACTTGGGGAGCACCAGTGGTCGTGGACGGCAGGACCGATGGCACGAAAGGCACGGACAATCGCCGAAAGCGATCTATGTGTATCCCCTGACTTCCCGGTATCGGGAAGCGCTTTTGGCGGGGTGAAGCCGATGCACACGGCAGTGGCTCACCTGTGGAAAGTGGACAGAGGGGAACGTTCTCGAATGAAGATACACGAGAAGTTGGATCAATGGCTGGATGAGGTCCTGCCGGAAGTCTTTTCAGAGGATCGGGAGCCGACGCTTATGGAGATGAGCGAGCTGATGACCCGAACACGGCAGAAGTTTTTGGGCGAATGGCTGGGGGTTTTCATTGAAGAGAAATACGGGGAGCTACTTGATCAGGAATATGCCCCTTGTCCGGCGTGCGGGAGAAGGTGGAAGAAGCGACTGGACAGCGGCAAGGAACTGGTGACCATGCAAGGGTCGGCAAAGATTCGGCGGCCCTGGTTTTACTGCATCGACTGTTCGTTAGGTTATTCGCCATTGGATGAGGTGTTGCAAGTCAGCCGCAAGAAACACCAGTTTGATATCCAGAAAAAGTCTGTCAAGTTGGCCGCCGAAGTGACTTTTAACCGAGGCGGCGAATTGTTTGAGGAGCTAACCGGCCAGCCACTGAGCGATCATTGTATTCATGAAACGTTTGAAGCAGTCGGTTCTGATGCCCGGATCGAGGAGGTTCTCCCCAGCCGGGAAGATGTCGTCAAGAGGATAGAGGAGGCGAGAGTCGGCGTTTGGCGGCCGATTTTAGTAGTGGCCTCCGACGGTGCCCACCTGCCCACCCGCCCGAAGACCGGGCGCAAGGGTCGGCGAGGTCCGGGCCAGTGGCAGGAGGCGAAAGGGTTCCGCATCTATTTACTCGGACCCGATGAGATTATCCATGTGGCCAGCTGGCATCAAATTCAGAAAGAAGAGGACTTTGGGAAAGACCTGGCCCTGGCGGCTTCCCGTATCCCCACCGAAGAGGTCCGCATCGCCCTGTTAGGAGATGGGGCCGAGTGGCTCTGGAAACATATGCGGGCCTGTTTCCCGGAAGGTCGGGAGATCTTGGATTATTATCACTGTGCTGAGCACATCTACAAGGTGGCCAAGGCTCAATACGGCGAAGGAACGATGGAGGCCCTGCAATGGGCCGAAAGCACCATCAGCCGCCTTTTCTTCGCCGAGGTGAAAGAAGTGATCGCCGGTCTGCGCAGAATGAACCCCCGAACGAAGGAAGCCCAAGAGGAAATACGCAAGCTGATCGGGTATCTTCAAAACAATCGCGAAAAGATTCATTACCGTAGTGATCGAAAAGGCGGCTACCCGATTGGCAGCGGGGGCATTGAATCGGCGAACAAGTTCATTTCTCATACACGCCTAAAACGCTCGGGGGCCTGGTGGGTCAAGGAAAACGGCAACGCCATGCTTCGGATTCGTTGCGCTATTTATAACGGCACATACGATCAGGTTTTTGATCGTTACAAATCTTCACAACTGAATCAAAATCAAGTTCGTTCATTAAAAAACGGGTAATGCTCCCCTCACAACCGGTTTATAGACTGTGGCATGAGATACCCGCTTTCGGGAAGGGAATCAATCGGGCAAAGGTATAATTTTTCAAGATAAAGAAGTAAGCCCGTGGACTTAGAAGAGCGAAAGGACAGATGTCAGATGTCAGAGGTCAGCATAAAAGATAGAGGGAAGAGGTCAGCATAAAAGTATAGAGGGAAGAGGACGACCGCTTCTCGGACGAGGGACGCATAGAAGAACAGAGGTCGGAGGTCAGAGGTCAGAGGTCAGCATAAAAGAAAGAGGGAAGAGGGACGACCGCTTCGCTCGGACGAGGGACGCATAGAAGAACAGATGTCGGATGTCAGAGGTCGAGGTGAAGGATAGGCACACGGTGCAAGGCGCGCGGTGCACGGGACCAACGACCGGGGCTGGATGTCAGCAAAAGAGCGACGGACGATCGAAGATTCTACTCTTTTGAGAGTCCGAGTTGGTTTCGAATCAGAGTACATAGCGTATCCTTCAGTTCATTGTGCCTAGGTACCGGCGCCTTTCTGCCATTTATCGGGTTTCGGTAGATATCATGTCTTGAGCCATGACGAAACAGGTAACAGTCCTGATCGACCAGCCAGCGAATGAATTCGCTTCTTTTCAAGCATTAAGCTCCAAAGATATTTTTGATGCCTTTGGAGGGGAAAAAGGGGGTTCGGATTCGACCATGAGTTTGTAAGCGTCTCGAATGTTTTCTTTCAACTCTTCCAGGGATTGTCCCTGGCTGAAGACACCGGGGACCTCTGCGACTCTCCCGACAAACCAGCCCTCATCTTCCCAATATTCTAGTGTAAATTCGGCCACTTGTCGTATCCTCCAAAAAATGTTGGGTCTTTAGTATTGACAAGTTTATAAATTGTTGAACGAAGAGGATTCTAAATCGTTCTGCAGATGTTTTCAAGTTGTCACCGCCCGTGTCGCCATAAAGACCGAGGCATGGAGCCTATAGTAAGGCGCATAGCGCATAGCGTGAAGGGCAGAGGGAAAAGCACGGAGGTCAGCTTAAAGACGGAGATCGGATGATGTCAGAGGTCGAGGTGAAGGATAGGCACACGGTGCAAGGCGCGCGGTGCACGGGACCAACGACCGGGGCTGGATGTCAGCAAAAGACCGGATGTCAGGATGTCAGCATAAAAGATAGAGGGGCCAAGGGGGACGTACATGAAAATATGAATTCCAACTTGAACCGCGAAGGCGCGAAGGACGCAAAGGGGAGGTAATTTTTGCTCGGAAAGGGAAATCCTTCCGTGCAAATCTCCAGCCCTTCAGGCAGGAGAGGGGGGAATGCTTGGTTCGGCCGCCTGCTCGTAATTCGTAATCGGTTCATCTCTTCTTCGCGTACTTTGCGTCTTTGTGGTTCAGATCGTTCTTTAACCGCGAAGGCGCGAAGGACGCAAAGGGGCAAATGTTACCGCAGAGGCACAGAGGGGAGTCTATTGGCCACAGACACACAAGGACGCACATGGACGGGGTTTTTTGTTTTCCTCTGGCGACTTTGCCAGAGGAAAAGGGCGCAGCCCATCAACTTATGTGAGCCGAGTCATCTTGCTCGAACGCCGCAACCACTGCATCAGGCGTATCTACCCGGATCAACCATTCGACCCGATCAAAATCGCGATCAAAGCTAGCAATCACTCTAATCCCGAGCAATCGGCAGGTGAGAGCAATGAGGGCATCGTGGAAGTTGAGCTCGCCCGAGGTCCCGCGCATAAGCGCAACAACCTCTTCGAAAAGCTTCGGTGTTTCAGGTGAGATCCAGGTGATCACTTCTCTCGGAACGAGGCGCGTCAGTGCCTCCAATAGACCCGAAAACTCGTGGGAACGACCTTGTTCGTGCCCTCGTCTAGCCAGTACGCTGAAAGTCTCGTTAATAACAGGATCGAAATAGATGAGCTCGGCATTTTTCGCTCTGAGAGTTTCGCGCAGAGCTTCGGCACTTGGATGTCATTTATCGCGGCGGTCCACCAGGGCCACAAGGACGCTGGTGTCAATAGCTACCTTATTAGGCATTGTCATCGTAGAGGCGTTCGGAGTCCTCGAAGGCATCTCCCCCCCACGCTACAATTCCCGTCAATTGATCCAGATGGGATGCCGGGATCGTCCTCGACTGGAACTTGGTCCTCTCGCGATCAGTTGGTCCTCTCCCCTTTTCCTCAGCATATCGCCTCCTGAGGAAGAGCACGAAATCCAAGAGCTCCGCCATCTTATCGGTCGGGAACTCCTTCAAGGCCTCCTCAACCTCTCTCTTGATTTCTTGTTCCAAAACATTCATCTCATTCACCGATTCTTCGGATTCAGTGTTGGGATCAAGTCATTGGATCTCTCTGCCTGTTACCAACGGAATATGGGTCATCTCGCCGTCATATGCCCGGCGATACCGGTTTCTTTGTCCCTAACGATGTTACCCGATCGGGAACATTTGTCAAGCGCCTCGGCCCGGCAGCTTTGAGCGGTCAAGATAGCTGGACAATGCGGGGCGCTGGTAAATAAGTAAGAAAGTCGGGGGCCCAAGGGGGGCGTACATGAAAATATGAATCCAACTTGAACCGCGAAGGCGCGAAGGACGCAAAGGGGAGATGGGCGTGAATTACAAGTGAGCAGTGAGCAGTCATCAGTGAGAAAACGACTTTGCAGCCTGTTGGGTACGTAATAGGCGCAACATCCAAAAGCATGGCGTCCATTGGTGAACGGTAATCCTTGCCCCTCAGTTCGCCGAAGGCGAGCTGATTTTGGGTTCGTGCATGTTTCTTGGCACAAACCAAAACAAACAGATCTCTTCTTCGCGTACTTTGCGTCTTTGTGGTTCAGATCGTTCTTTAACCGCGAAGGCGCAAAGGACGCAAAGGGGGTTATTTTTTGCCTTCTTCGTGACCTTCGTGCACTTCGTGGTGAAATCTTCTTTCTGACATGTGTCCCTCAAAGGTCCAAATTCTGCGTGGCCCAGAGGGCTGCCTGCATTCGGCTCGTCACGTTGAGCTTTTTGAAGATGTTGTAGAGATGAACCTTGACGGTGCGGTAGCTGATGAAGTGCTTTTTTGCAATCTCGTGGTTTGACGCGCCTTTCCAGACCATGACCAGGATCTCGATCTCCTTTTTGGTCAAAGGCAGTGCGGAGCCGTTTTTCTGGTTCTTGCCGTTCTTCAGGACGAATCGCTCGAGGGTCTTTCTCTGAAGCCAAAGCCCACCGTCGAGTATGGCCTTTATGCCCTTGACCAATTGATCCATGGTGTCGCCCTCGTAAAAGATCCCCCTGATCTTGCCGATCAGATCCTCGGGCTCCACCTCCTCCCGCCGCGCGTTGAACAGGCAGGCCATGCAGCCGGGCCACAGGTGTTGCAGGGTGTCGATGAAGGCATTCGTGGCCTTTCCCCCGCAATCCAGCATCAGGAGGGCGTCGCTCTTCCCGTTCTCCCTGTGATCGGGGGGGATTTCTGCGATCTTCCGGGTGCCGCTGCACCTGATTCCCGTCTCACGTTCCAGGAAGAGCGCCATCAGGTCATTTTGAACCTTCCTGGGGCCCACCACGAAAATCAGCCTGTCAGGCTCGGGGCAAGCGCTTTGGCCTGGGGGATCAGGGCGGTTCTTGGGGGAACGTTGCGGCATGGGTTAATTGCGGGTCACGGCGCGCCGGGCTGGAAGGCACCGTTTGTGAGGCGCGCTGATTCAGGCGCCCGGAGGCGGAATCATCGCAGCAAATCTCCTTTGGCCCAGAGGACGGCCTGGTTGCGGTTTGAGACGTTGATTTTCTTAAAAAGGCGGTAGATGTGGTTCTTCACGGTTTGTATTTTGAAGCCGCATGTATCTGCAATCTCCTGGTTCGTTTTGCCCTTTTGAAGGAGGGCCAGGATCCGCCTTTCCCGCAGTGTGAGGAACTCGGCCCGATCGTTAGGGTCAAGGCCGCTGGACTCCCATTTGACCAGGGCTCGAAGCCTTGCAGCGGTGGGGATGCAAGGCTTCCCATCCAGGATACTCGGAAACGCCCGTGGCAATCTCCTCTACGGAGTCACCCTCCAGGAAAACCCCTTTGATCCGGCTGTCGGACACCTTGCGGCCCCTTAAACTCATACTCCCGACGTTGAAGAGGGCCAAAAGACTCTTGGCCGGCATCTGGCCCCGGCCGTCGCCGAGCCCCTTCAGCACGGCCACGAGATCCTTCTCCTCGCCATCCCATAGGATCAGGTCCAGCCCTTCGAACTTCCGCCCCAGGAGAGAACGGGCCTCGTCCGGCGTTCGGGCCGCGAGGCATTTCGTCCCGGTCATGTCTTCGAGGTGAAGCGCCACGAGCCGATTCTGTAGTAACCGGGGACCCAGGACACAGACCGTCTTCTTCTTGGATGATGAGGTTCTCACAGAGAATTCAGGGTCAGGTGCGAAGAGAAAAACAAAGAGGGTTTCTCACAGAGAGCACAGAGGGCACAGAGGATTTGGGGTTAAAAAAACAATTTCTCAGCGTTCTCTGTGTACTCTGTGAGAGATCTTCCTGAGAGATTGGGGCTAGTACCCGGAACTGGGTAACATGCGGCAACGCCCATTGAAGCACACAGCCATGCCGCCCGGTTCAGTGCGGACCACATATCCTGTTGCCTGCATCTGCCCATAACCAGAGTCCTGAGAGATGCTCTCCTGCCTGAGGAGCAGCTTGACTCTAACCAGGGTGCCTGTCAAAAGGGGCTCGGGTGTAAGGAAAAAGGCCCCCCCGGACGAAACATCCCTGGTCAAATAACCGTTTGAGGCCTTCGCCGCTACCTGCGTTGCGTCCAAGACCTCAATACTTGAGGCAAGCGCGAGGTCAAAACGCTGTACTTTTCTTTGCTCTTCCATGAGCCTTCCCCGTACTTGTTGCATGGCGCTTATCAGAAGGGAACCTCAAATTGGAAATTACTTCGTTCGGAAAATTGGCATTTGGAATTGGAAAAGGCAATAGGGCAAAGGTATAATTTTTTGACTAAGTCTCTGTTGGTTAAGCTCTAATACCCAAATTCAGCCGTTCCCTTGACGGAACGAACAGAGAACGCAGTAGTTTACGAACTTATGGTTGAACCGCAAAGGCGCGAAGGATGCAAAGGCGTTAGGTTTTAGGCTCGTTCGCTTCGCGAACTGAAGGTTGGAGGCAAAAGAAGGGGGAGAAAAGGAGATCCTGTTTCTAGCCTCAAGCGAAGCGATCCTCAAGTCACGCCTTCGCGTGACGCGCCTCAAACCTCAAACGCGCGAAGCGCACCTCCCCCGGGCACAGCTCCGCCCCTTCGGTTACGGTGAAAGACAGGTGCAAGGTGCAAGGCACACGGCGCAAGGCACGACTTAATAGGCAAACGTCAACAAAAAAGTCATCGGATGATTGGGAGGCTGTATAAAACGAAGAGAGCGGAAAAACAATCGCCCAAAAGTATGATTTTTATATACGAAGAAAGTACCTGATCGAGGATGTGGCGATACCCGGTTGACAGGTTGTCGAGGCCCGTCACAGTCTGATCCAGTTTTAGAAGCGTCTCCTATAGATGGGAACCGATAAGGCGCGAAGGGGGCAAAGGCGTTAGGTTTTAGGATCGCGGGTGGAAAAGGCGCATTAGGTTTGAGGAGCGTTTCACTTGATGTTTGAGGGAGAACAGATGCCGAAGGGAAGGATTGGTTATTGAAGTCTATCAAAATCGTCTCGAGGGATACCCAATTGTCTCAGTATTCCCCTTATTGTCCCTTCTTTGAGATCTCTATTTCCCCAGTCAGGAATTACCGTTCCCTTCCTCGTGGCCGGATTCAGCCATTTCCGATGGGACCCTCCTCTACGGCGTGGAATTTCGTGACAACCAAGAGCTCGGAGCCTTTTTGTCAGCTCATTATAGTTCATCGCTCAGCAGAAATGAGTGATTCAAACCATACCGGGGATTTCATGCCATCTGTTATCAAGCCAGTAGGAAACTCTTTTCCCGTGTCTTCATAGAGCTCCATCACCGCATTAACCGCGTCGCGAACAACTTCATCAAGTTGCCTGAGGTCGTCCAACTCTGTGACCAGTTCCGGGAGGACAGGACTTGTCACGGTCCATCCTCCTTCTCTCTGAGGTTCCAAAACCAGGGGAATTTTTATAAGTCTGTTCACGGCTTCTTTCACCTCCGCCCAATTCAGAGATACACACGATGTTCGCCTCGCGTCTGGTCCAGTATTTCCGCACAGGATGCGAGGTCGAGCTCCGGACAGCAGGGAATGCATATGATATCCGAAGCATAATCCCCCTTTAAGAGGGAGTCAACGCGGAGGGGAAAAAGCGCGTTAGGCTCGGGGGAAAAAGCGCGTTAGGTTAGAGGAGCGTTTCACTTGAGGATCGCTGCGCTTGAGGCAAAACATGGGGAAAAAGATGCGTTAGGTTTTAGGCTCGTTCGCTTCGCGGAACTGAAGGTTGGAGGCAGAAGAAGGGGGAGAAAAGGAGATCCTGTTTCTAGCCTCAAGCGAAGCGATCCTCAAGTCACGCCCCGGCTTGACGAGCCTGACTTCCTCCAGCGTAGCGCGCCTCCCTCTTCTTGCCTTGCTTGTTCGGCGGAAGATCATCGAGGAGGCCCAAAACGAAATCAGCAAGTTGAATAGCCAGCTGCCAAACCTCAAGCTTTTCGAACGGGAACAGATATTGTGGTTGTGTCAGAACCACTTCAGTGTTCTTCTATTGCCTACCGCCTTAAGCGCAGCGAGCCTGAAACCTTCAACGCAGTGATATTTATCTTCTTGCCTCAAGCGCAGCGGTCCTTAAGCGGAGCGAGCCTGTAACCTCAAACGCCTTCAGAAGGCCTCCCGCCTCAAGTCACGCTCCGAGCGTGACGATCCTCAAACGAAGCGCTCCTCAAACCTAACGCCGCGCCAGCGCAGTCCTAACGCATCCCCTCTGCGGACAGCTCCGCCCCTTCGGTTACGGTGAAAGACAGGTGCAAGGTACACGGTGCAAGGGGCGACTTGATATCCAAAATTAATGAAGACATGGCCTGACAAGCAATAATTATGCCAAACATGAAATTTTCTAAGAAATTTCCCGTGATTGTGCTTTGCTCAATGCCGCAGGCCTGCATGAAGGCCCGTTGTTCTTTTATATGGAGGCAAGGTGTGGCGATCTTCGATACTGCACCATATCGAATGGTACCAGGAGGAGAGGTTCTATAATAGAGTCAAAGTAATGACAGCTTTAGCATAGGGCGAAGAGCGTGGAGCGAAGAACCAGATGTCAGAAAGAATTCACCACGAAGTACACGAAGGACGCGAAGGGACGAAAGACCAGAGGTCGGAGGTCGGAGGTCGGGGAGGTCCAGGGGGACGTTGTTTCATTGTTGACTTGTTTTCCGACCGTGAGACTTTGGCTTCTCCTGGTGTGGATAGGGCACGCTGTTAGGTTTTTATGTTTCATTGGGAGACTGATCGCATCGAGCATGGCGCTGCAGAAAGGCGCACGGCGCTTATGCGAAAGACGCACGGCGCAAGCCTATTTGCATAGCGCAAGGTGCATGGCGCACAGGGCATGGCGCAGAGCGTGAAGGTAAAAACAGGTTCGATACCCAAGGTTCGAATTCTCAATTGATTTCAAGCGTCTTAAGGAGAGTCCCACGCACATGTCGCATCAACGCGGCAGGGAGCGTGCCAATTTGTTTCCTGATGAGAGAATTATGGATCACGGTGATCTTTTCGGTCTTAATGATGGACGTCTTCTTCAGCCCAGTCTGGCTGAAGCCATCGAGGTGCATGTCTATCTTTATCCAAGATTCCATAATGTGGTCCGGGACTCTTGAAAAAATCCCGAGTATAATGACATCTTCTCCTTTACTGCTCAGGACCAGCGCAGGTCTGACCTTTGAGGATTGAAGGTCAGTGAAAGGGAAGTCGACCAGCACAACTGCGCCAGGTCTATAATTCCGCATTGTAGATGTCTTCCTCTGGGTCGTTCCATTCGGCGAAGGATCTCTCTGCACCGCTCATGAGCATAGGGGTTTCGAGATACTCGTGTATCTGATTATCCAGCTGCAAAATCTGGGCTCGGGATAAAGTGGGCAGCAGCGCTTTGATATCCTCGATGGGTGCTTTTTCGGATTCCTGTCGCATTCCAGTGCTCCATTCGGTTATGAGTCAGGGGATTTCGCGACCCTTGGCAAGGGTCCCTTCTTACGTTAACGCTTGTTCTGGAATTCTTGCCCAGGCGGGTGCATTTGTCAAGTCTTGTGGATCCCGAATCCCTTGGGGACGCATTTAAATTGTTCAATAACTTTCACTGCCAGCTTGATCCTGGATGCTCGAATTCTTAAGAAGGCTCCGTATCGAAAAGAAGGATCTTTCTGAGGAATACCACCAGTTGGGATTGGTTGGGCGCTGCCTCGGGAAGTGCGCCCCTGATGCCGTAGGCGGCTAACTCGTAAAGGCTGCCCCAGGTATCCATCATCTCGTTAAAAATCCTTTTCCAGCCGCCCGCGTGGCGGTACCAGTTGGTGGCATCGAGACTTCCAGTGGGGACGCCGCTTACCTGGGGTCCAGGGGGACGTTGTTTCATTGTTGATTTGTTTTCGGTGCGCATCTTTCCGGACAATCAGAGGCTCTTCTTGGCGTGCTTTGCTTCTTGGTGGTTCGGATTGAGTTTGAACCGCGAAGGCGCGAAGGACGCAAAGGTTGGGTATGGTTTTTGCTTGGAAGGGGAAGACCTTCCGAGCAAATCTCCATGCCCTTCGGGCAGGAGAGGGAGGCAATCTCGCTGAGTGTGGCGTCTGCTCATGGTCCGTGACTGGTGCCCATCAGTTCGCCGTAGGCGAGCTGATTTTGGGTTGTCGATCTTTCCCGGACAAACCAAAAGAACAAGTCTCTACTTCGCGTACTTCGTGCCTTCGTGGTTCAGATTGTTTTTGAACCGCATCGCTTAGCTTAGAAGGCTCGGTCAATGAAGCCCGATGGGACGCTGGTGAATAAGTAAGAAAGTCGGTCTTGGTGCCTTGATGCTGGTTACTGGATGCTTGATACTGGATAAGAAGACGCACAGTGCAAAGCGCAGGGCATAGCGTTGAAAGACAGAAGATCAGAGGATTAGAAGTTGAGAAGGTTAGCATAAAAGATACAGGGAAGACCGCTGCGCTTGGAGGACCGCTTCGCTCGGAAGAGGGAAGCATTGAAAGACCAGAGGTCTGAGATCGGAGGTCGGAGGTCAGAACACGATCGAAGACCAAAGATCGGAGATCGGAAATCAAATCACTGCCGCATGTGAGGCACACGGTGCAAGGCCTAGCCATATCGCGACTGGATTCTCACTTCAGTTTGAGCAATGAACGAATCTCGCTCAACACGGTTGTCAAACGGGCCGGACCCGCATTGATCACGTCTGATTCAGATCCGTCATGTTTGTGGTTGGGAAAAGTAGCCAATTGGGGGAAATGCGGCGAGTTGTCGTAACGAAAAATGAGACCCCCTTCGCGATCTTGATATTGGTAGACATACATGTAACGTTCGATGTCATTCTGAACGTTCACATACTCTCTGAGGTGCAATACTGAACCGTCCGCGAAGTATAAACGGCCGCTTATGAAACCAATATGCGGAGTCCGTTTGTCATAAGCCATAGAGGTTCCCTCTATGGAAACTTCCGCTTTAATGAGGGCCGCTACTTCAAGGAAGTAATCCTCTATCAACTCAACCGGACTCCGAGCAGTGCCTCTCTCTGATCGTTCAGCATTTTAAAAGTCTTGAACTCACCGGCCCACTCAATGAAATCAAGGGATTCTTCAATATCCCCCCTTTTGAACCGGTTTTCAAAATCCTTGCTGGCCATGCCATAGGCCGTTTCGAAATCCAGCAACCGATTTCTCGTTCGTTCAACAGCAAGGTCCAGCATGCGCAATTCCGCCTGAATGGCCGATTCGATCAACGGCTTAATCGGAACAGAAGCATCGCTTGACACTCTTATCTCCTGCGCCATGATACTGTCCTCCGGCAATCTTCTTTATATGATAGCTGGTTATCCGCACAATTTCAAGTCCTGACCGTTCAAAGCCGCAGTCTTACCTCTGGTGTGGTGAACGGCACTCTTTACGCTGGGAAACCAGAGGGGACGCTGGTGAATAAGTAAGAAAGTCGGTCTTGGTGCCTTGATGCTGGTTACTGGATGCTTGATGCTGGATGGGAAGATGGAGAACAGGTTTTTCCTTCCTTTGAGGGGCCGGCGGCACGTTGTTGCATTGTTGATTTGTTTTCGGTGCGCATCTTTCCGGACAATCAGAGGCTCTTCTTGGCGTGCTTTGCGTCTTGGTGGTTCGGATTGAGTTTGAACCGCGAAGGCGCGAAGGACGCAAAGTTTGGAATGATGCTGGATACTGGTTGCTTGATGCTGGATGGGACGGTGAAAAACAGGTTTAAGATTCGAGATCTATTCACTTTCGCCCCTTCGGCTCTTTCATGGGACAGTTTCCTTCTGTGTGAATCTGCGTAATCTGCGGACCCTATCCAAGGCTCGTTAGTAAACCTCGTCATGGCTTCCAATATCAACCAAGAGGGCGGAATCTTCACCAATGAATTCAAAAACAACCCTGCAATCATCATCGACGCTGAAAGCCCAATAGCCCTTTAACTTCCCGCTCAATTTGTGCGTTTTCAACTGATTGGAAAAGGGGTCGTCTAAAAAAATCTCCATCTTTGCCCAAAACTTCTTTTCCAGACTGGAATCGATCTTGAATCGCTTTTTGTAAGAACTCTTAAAACCTTCGTCCCATATGGCCTTAATCACTTTCAAGGTCCTCAAATAAGTCCTTGATTGTACCCGTCTTCACAGCCCCTCTTTCGAGATTCTTTCTTGCCTCTTCAGCTCGCAGCAGAAGCTTCTCCCTTTTGAGTTCGACTACCTGCTTTTTCAGTATTTCTGCAACATATTCCTTGTCATCCAAAGGAAGACGTTCGAATTCCTCAATTACCCTATTTATGTTCGTATTACCCATTTCGTCCCTCCGGGTATCCGCGAAATTGGCAGCAGTAAACCGCATAAGGATTATAAATCAAAAACGTGAAACATAAAAGATGGGGCCCTGGAGCGGGACGCTCGTAAGTAAGTAAGAAACACACGATACTTGATGATGGTGGAAAGAGGCATAGCGCGATCAGCATAGAGCAAGGAGCTTGGAGCAGGGAGCGATAGAGCAGGGAGCAAGGAGCATTGCGTGGTCAAGGATTCTTCAAGACAGAGTCATGATTTCCAACCACCCGCAAGAATATCGTGTCCTCAACGATCTCAAATGTGAGCCTGTGATGATAGTCTATCCTCGCCTCCCATATACCTTCTCTGCCTTTCAGTTTCTTGGTCCGAAGCGAGGGGTGATAAAAATTTTCGGCAAGAAACGCGATCTGTTTATCTGTCTTCCTTTTAACATCCGAAGGGAGCTCGCGATAGGCTCGTCGGAACCTTTCGTAGGCCTTTATCTTCACTCTGTAAGCTCACGCAAGAGACCCTCCACCGTGCCATCCCCTAAGACTTTGCCTTTCTCTTTGTCTTGATCCGCCTCGGCCTCCATGGTCTGCCATCTCTTGGTCCAAAAGTAGGCCTGAGAAGGATCGATCGCATCTTTGGCGCCTATAAAATATGCAAAATCGAGTACTTCCTTTATCTTATCCGCAGACAAGCCCTCAATTTGCCTCATGAGCTCTTCTTTATAGTCCACGCCTTGTTCAATCATGACGACTCCCTTTCCATGAAATCCTTAACGAAGATTACTCATTCCGTCTTCTTGCTGTCAAGGGCATGAGCGAGATATGGGGGCCAATGGGGACATCCATGAAAAGGACTCAGCGGGACGTTGTTCCATTGTTGACTTGTTTTCGGTTTGATGGGTTGATGCGGGATACTGGTCACTGGATGCTAGACCCTTGGGACTCCATGTTGGATGAATCGGCACAGCTCATTCACCGGCAAGCCTCTTTGCTATTCCAACGATTTCATCCGAAAGCCAGTATCCAGCCTGTACCAATTCGTCGAGAAGAGGGCCGACTCTTTCCACGAGCCCCTTTTCCTTTGCCAGAACGAGTAGTCCGATAAGTCCCGTAACAGCTACGCCCAATTTCCTTGCTGCCTGTCTTCCCGCGTGGTCATCGATCAGCAACAGCACGTCTTCACCCAGGTCCGAAGCAAGGGCAACCGCTTGCTTCTCACCCTCATCCAAGTCAGAAAGTATATCCGCTATCTGAGGGGTCGGGCATAATCACAGGGGTGACCTTGATGAAATCCCTAAGCGCATGCTCGATCTGGGTTGTTTCGGCCCCCGTTTTTCCGAAGAGCTCTTTGTAAACAAAGGGCGGAATCAGAACTTCACTGGCCAAAACCTTGAGAAGATCGATCATTCCTATTTTTGCGAGTCCTATTATTGGTGTCGGTGTTCGAGACGATTCTCATTGCTTAAGATGCTTCCTCGCCTCCTGCAAATCTCTTTTCAGCTCTTCTTCGGCCTCCTCCGGAGGATAATTGAAAGGGCTGACTCTATATCTGCCGCAGGTTTCGAGAAATTCGACCCTTGACATACCGGCCAGCTCAGCGGCTTTACCGGACGAAACCTTTCCGAGTTCAAACATTTTCAGTGCGGCCATCAAGCGGATATGGAATTCGAGCTCTCCCTTTGTCATATGGATGGCGTGCTCCAGTCCGCTGGGATATTTTATTTTGAGTTCTTCCGTTTCCATAAAAGCCCTCCGGGCATCATCAGCAAATTCATGCGCTTAGCAGCTTGGTGATCCTGGATTCCATTTTATCCCGAAGGATTACTCCGGTCAAGGATGGCCACGGGGACGCCGATTTTGAACCGCGAAGGCGCGAAGGACGCGAAGGGGACGAAGGCGTTAGGGTTGAGGAGCGTCACGCCGGAGCGTGACTTGAGGCAAGAGATGAATCTGCCTCCGACCTGCAGCCTCAAGTCATCCGGGGAGGTCCAGGGGGACGTTGTTGCATTGTTGATTTGTTTTCGGTGCGCATCTTTCCGGACAATCAGAGGCTCTTCTTGGCGTGCTTTGCGTCTTGGTGGTTCGGATTGAGTTTGAACCGCGAAGGCGCGAAGGACGCAAAGGTTAGGATAGTCTTTGCTCGGAAAGGGAAGACTTTCCGAGCAAATCTCCATGCCCTTCGGGCAGGAGAGGGGCGTGAAATACAAGTGAGCAGTGATCAGTGAGCAGTGATCAGTGGGAAAACGACTTTGCAGCCTGTTGGGTACGTTATGTGGGGAGCGCGACGCTGGTCAATAAGTAAGAAAGTCGGTCTTTGATACTGGAAGGTCATGGGGAAGCTCTTAGGTTTTTAAGTTTGAGATCCGGCCTGTTCCCCGTTACCTATGGCTTACCAGCCGGCTTATAGGCTACTGGGTGACGGCCTCCACCCTGACATCCTGGAGCCTTGACCGTGGCGGAGACAGCTTCCCGATTCTCACCAGCACAACCGCACCGCTTTCCCGTTGCCTATCCTCCGCTAGCCTGAGATTTTCCTGCAAAAGATCCGGATCATCTTCGGGAAGGAAAACAACCTCCGCTCCATCCGGGATTTGTTCCATGATTTCTGGGTGTTCCAGAAGGTACCGGTCGAACTCTACCCCCAGTTGATGGTTCTTCTTGAAAAGGTCCTCTTTTCTCATTTCACATGCTCACTTTCGATAAGTACCATTCGCGATACCTTTCCCAATTGGCTTCGATATCATCATAAGCGAAATTTAAGCCTTCGTCAAAACTGAGGTGCAAGAACCATTTCTTGGTGACCGTTCCTCCCGAGTCAATCAGGTCTCTATGGACCGCATGATGATAAGTGTCGAATCTCGTAACAGCCGCCCATTTATTTCCAACAAGGATTTCGTATTGAATCACAAATTTTATAACCTGTCCTTTATCTATCTCAATTTGGCATCTGACGCGATCTTCGTGGGTCAGGTATCTGAAGTAGCTTTTTACCAAGGTTCTACCCTAAATCGGCTTACCTATGGTGGAATTGGGACATTGGGGGTCTGGGGACATAAAAATATGAATCCAACTTGAACCGCGAAGGCGCGAAGGACGCAAAGGGGGTCATTGTCTTTGCTCGGAAAAGGGAAAAGTTTTTTTTCGAGCAAATCTCCAGCCCTTCGGGCGGGAGATGGGGGGCAATCTCGCTGGGTGTGGTGTATGCTCATGGTCCGTGACTGGTGCCAATCAGTTCGCCGTAGGCGAGCTGATTTTGGGTTGCCGATCTTTCCCGGACAAACCAAAAGAACAAGTCTCTACTTCGCGTACTTCGTGCCTTCGTGGTTCAGATTGTTTTTGGACCGCATCGCTTAGCTTAGAAGGCTCGGTCAATGCCCACAGAAATATATGGAGTGAGCGGGACGCTCTTTAAGAATTAAATAACTTTTATATTGCGGTTATGGGAATCGTGCGGATCTCTGGGACATCCTTAAATAATTCGATAACTTGCATCGCTCCGGTGCAGGCGCACGGCGCACGGCGCGAGGTCAGAAGTTTAGAAAATAAGAAGGTTAGCGTCACTGGGTACTCGATGCTTGATACCGGATAAACTCATTGTGTCGGATGGTTGAACCACTAAGGCGCGAAGGACGCGAAGGGTTAAATTTTTGCCCGGAAGGGGAAGACCTTCCGTGCAAATCACCGGCCCTTCGGGCAGGTGATGGGGGTAACATCGCTGAATATGGCATCTGCTCTCTTGCTCTTCGGGTCGGACCTCAGCAACCCATCGGAATGACTACAATACACCGCAAAAAAGCCCTGATTTTGACCCTTCAAGCCACCTTTTCGAGGCCAAAAAAGGGGATTCTAAGAAAACGTTGGTCACTTGTTTTTCCTCTTGATCACATGCTTGAATTTCAAGACAGCAAAATTGAGCTCTATGGTTGTCTCGGTATCTGTCGTCTGGAGATCGTCTTCAAAAATTTCAGAAATGATCTCCCCGCTTTTCCGCATCAGGTTTTGCTGTTCCTTTTTATCTTCAACTGTAGACAGCGTTTTTATGTTCCGAGAGAGTTCCCTGATCTTTGAAAAAATTTCAATGATCGCCAGTGTTGCCCTAACCGCCTGCGGGCTCTTAAGGATGGTGGCCAGCATATACAGGCCCAAAGGCGCGTTAGGGTTGAGGATCGTTTCACTTGAGGAGCGCTGCGCTTGAGGCAAAAGGCCAAGAAAAATCGCTTTAGGTCTGAGGCTCGTTCGCTGCGCGAACTGAAGGTTGGAGGCAAAGGCAAAAGACCAATAAAAAGCGCACAGAGCATAGAGCTAAGAGCGACTATGAGCATAGAGCATGGAGCGAGTAGGAAAGCATAGAGTAAGGAGCATAGCGCAAAGGGCAAAGGGAAAAGGCGCGTTAGGGTTGAGGATCGTTTCACTTGAGGAGCGCTGCGCTTGAGGCAAAAGGCCAAGAGTAAGGAGCATAGCGCAAAGGGCTATCTCGGATACCGGGGGCTTATGAGCCAGGCGGCGGCATTGGGGTGATTACGCAGCAAGCAGCTTCGCTTCATTTATGAGCTGCGGAATCGAAGGCCTCTCGGCAGCGGTCACCTCATCCGCAACATGCTTATGGTCGGGGAAGGTCTTCAGCTCCGGGAAATGGGGCGTGTTGTCATATCGGAAAACAAGATTGTTCTGCTGGTCCTGAAAATGATACCGATATCCCAGATGGCTTAGCCGGCCCTCGAAGACCACTGATTCATTTACCTCAAGCAAATAGCCGTTATAGTACCGCAGCCTGATGCGCAGGTTGATGCGATCGGGCGCCAGGATCTCCTCCTCGTAAAGCTCGGCGAAAGCGCCCTCGCATCCCTTGATGGCATCTTCGACCTCTTCGAGATAGCGCGCGAGAGGCTCATGCAGCATGCCGGAGCCTTTTTTCGATCCTTTCCCTTATGGCCATGTAATGCTCGTAAGCATTAGACCATTCCAAAAAGTCCACGGAGTCTTCCATCTCTCCGGCTGAGTATCTGTGAAAGAAATCCTCCGAAGTCATCCGGTAACGTTCCTCAAGCACGCTCAACCGTTTGGTGACGCTTACCAAAGCGTCCAGCGGAGAATCATATGTAATGGTCTTTTTCTGCACCGATCGTTACTCCAACAGGGACTACTGGCACCCGCGATCACGAGACGGATGACCTTTGGGGTTTCAAGAGGGTGACTAATAAAACCAATCATAGCCCATTGAGAAACAGCCGGTCAAGAGGGGCCTAGGGGACATGAAATTAGAATTGCCATCATCTGGAGACCGTGCTCCGCTCGGAGGAGGGACGCATAAAGACCGATGGACGATGGACGATCGCTTCGCTGGGACGAGGGACGCATGAAGATCGAGGGACGACGGACGATCGCTGCGCTTGGACGACGGACGCATGAAGATCGAGGGACGAGGGACGATTTTTTAACGGCAGAAGGCATCGGCCTTTTTTTCCATGTTGTTGAGCATGGCGAATATGTGTTCGTACGTTTCGTCAAGTCTTTGAAACGTTTGCTCATTGATGTATTTACAGTGGAAGGCGAATTCGAGCCGTGTCTGGGTTTCGGCTGCTTCCTGGCCGGCGTCAGTCAACTTGTTCAAGAACACAGCCATGTACCTTCTTTTTCGCCAGCCTTCGGCCTGATTTGAGCAAACGGAACGGGAGGATCTCCGTATCTGGTCTGTCAAGGAATTTAACTCTTCCTTAGGAAATCCTTTCGAAATCTCATATATTTCCATGGCAGCATCAAAAGCTTTTCGATAGACTTCCAAATCCCTGACAGATCTGATTTTTCCTCTATCTTCCATGTTTTCGTCTTTTCGTCCCTTATCGTCCAAGCGCAGCGATCGTCCATCGTCCGAGCGCAGCGTTCGTCCGTCGGGTATTTTTCAAGCCCCTCGAAACAGTGACCCGATAGGAGTCAGGCGGATGCCGTCCACTGTTTGGTAGTCGTCTCCCAGGTAGAAGAGGAAGGCCTTGGCCGGGCGGTCCGCGTTTTGGATGAACCGCTTGAGGTTCAGAAAATCCCGTGCGCCGGGTTTGCGGGTGGCCTTAACCTCCACGGCATGCAGGATGCCCTCCGACTCGAAGACGAGGTCGATTTCGTGTCCCCCTACGCTCTTATAATAGAAGAACCGCTCCGCAGGCAGCAGGCCAAGCTTGCGCCGCTTCTCCAGTTCGGCGATCACGAAGTTCTCCACCCGCTGCCCTTCACTGATGCCTGGATTGATGCTGTGAATGATGCCGTTGTCGGAAAAGTAGGTCTTCGCTGCTTTGACGAAGCGTTTGGCCGGACCGAACTGGTAACCGTAAAGCATGAATGTGAGCT
This sequence comes from uncultured delta proteobacterium, assembly GCA_963830155.1. GTDB lineage: Bacteria > Desulfobacterota > DSM-4660 > Desulfatiglandales > Desulfatiglandaceae > CAWHLE01. Next base: position 19,711 of record CAWHLE010000014.1, read on the forward strand.
GGGACTGTTGGAGCGCATTGAGGTACTTTTTCGTCGTCGGCTGACTGAGCCCGGACTCACGTGCGAAGTTGGACACTTCCAGGTGGGAGCCGATAGATCGAGTCAGGTGCTGGAAGACCGCTAGCAATCCGTCGAGGTTCTCAATGTTGGACAACTGCATCAGGTCCCGGATGAAGTAGGTGTTGCGGTAGTTGACGAGCACCTCGTGTTTGGCTGCCTCACTTTTCTCGGAGAGCACCTCAGGGAACTGCCCGCAGGTCATGGCTTCCACCAGCAAGCGGTTGGCTGCTTTGATTTGGGGCGGATCGGCCCGTTCGTCCAGAACTCTATGCGTGGGAGATCCAAGGTCTTCCCCCCAGCAGGCCGTCGGCAGCGACACGATATGTATTCGGCCGGCGAGGGTGTCGGCGGCGGCGTCCATGAGCCCCAGGGTACTCGAACCCGTCATGAGGAAGTGGGCGCCCTCGTTGTCGACGGCATATTTGACGGCAACGGTCAGTATCGGCAACCGCTGGATTTCGTCGATTACCCCACGGCCGCCCAGCCGGTTGATAAATCCTTTGGGATCCTGTTTGGCCCAGTCCAGATGATCGAGGTCGTCCAGGGTGACGTAAGGCCACTGCGGATAGCGCCGCTTGAGCAGGGTGGTTTTGCCTGAACGCCGGGGCCCAATGATAAGACTGCTCTTTGTCGCAGGGATATCGATCCATCGTTCAAACATGCTTTATGATTAGCATGGACATTTTAAAAGTCAATTTTATAAATGGTCACGTTAGTGCCTGAGCGGCAAAATTGCGCGCAAAATAGTCAGGACTTGGGGTTTTCCGATGTGGCGGCTTTAGGTTTAAGGATCGTTTCACTTGAGGAGCGCTTCGCTTGAGGCAAAACCGGGGGAAAAGGCGCGTTAGGGTTGAGGAGCGTTTCACTTGAGGATCGCTGCGCTTGAGGCAAAACATGGGGAGAAGTGTTCAGGGGGAGACCGCGCTGCGCGCTGGCGTTAGGCGTTAGGATCGCTGCGCTTGAGGAGCGCTGCGCTTGAGGCTCCCTCGATCTTCCTTGAATGAGGTATTTCTCGAATCGTCTCTGCATCTCCGATCGTTGAAATGAGTTCCTGCAGTTTCTTTAGGACCTGCTTGTTCTTAATCTTGTCAACATCTCTGTCAAATGACTTCTCAATTTTGAATCTCACTTCGAACCCTTGATCCTGAGGTCAAGTTTGCGCATAAACTCATCTGAATCCACATATTCGCCGGTTCGACCTTCTTCTATGTCGGGAGCGGGACGCCGGTAAATAAGTAAGAAAGTTGGTCTTGGTGCCTTGATGCTGGTTACTGGATGCTTGATACTGGATAAGAAGACGCATAGGGCATAGCGCATGGCGCAGAGCGTTGAAAGACAGAAGATCAGAAGGTCAGCACGACGAAAGATAGAAGATCAGAGGATCAGAAGTTGAGAAGGTCAGCATAAAAGATAGAGGGAAGACCGCTACGCTTGGACGACCGCTTCGCTCGGAAGAGGGACGCATAAAGAGCAGAGATCAGGGATCAGAAGGTCAGCATAAGTAAAATCGCGTAGAGCAGGGCGCATGGCGCAGAGCGAAAGACCAGAGGTCGAGATCACTGCCAGAGGGGGGCTAGGGCTTAAGTTGAAATCCCATCCCAACATGTTCGAAATGCTCATCCTCTGTAATGATGGCGTCAATGCCGTGTTCTTTCATTAGCACCATAGAAGTAAAATCAGTGAAGGATATTTTGGGCTTATCTTGGTATTTAAACCGTAGTTCTTTTGCTTGTTCGAATTGATCGGGTGTGATCCACCCCACCTTCAGATAGCCTCCCTTGATCGCTTCTTCGATCTTTGCCAAAGACCCTCTTGCGGTTCTATACGGAAGCCTCCTGAAGAGGAGGGTGATCGTCTCATCTAACACGTAATCCGAGGTATAAATGATCGCTTTCCGCGCGCGCGACCGGCTGTAGAACTCTTTCACCTTCTCATGCTGGGATTCCTTTCTGTCTCGGAGCGCAAGCCAGCCCCAGGTATCGACAAAGAGGTTCAACCCTTATTCTCCATAAAGCTCACTGTCTATATTCTTAGCCAGGGAACCATGCGCGACACCGCCTATATATTTCAGAATTGGATCCTTCCCAGGGTCGAGATCCAATTTTGCCCCCTTGGTGTGATGCGCCTTTCCGAGGATAAACTCCATGAAATCAAGTATTTCTCCTAACTTGTTCTCCGGTATCTCCTCAATGGTTGTACGCAACTTCTCTCTTATCTCTCGTGCCATGGGTCATCACCTCTCAATTCCAAAATGTGGTGACTCGGGTAGCTCGACAAGGGATAAAATATAGCAGTTCCTAGCGCTCATTGCAAGGATCCCTCTGTGAAGTCCGAGGGGACGCTGGTGAATAAGTAAGAAAGTTGGTCTTGGTGCCTTGATGCTGGTTACTGGATGCTTGATACTGGATAAGAAGACGCATAGGGCATAGGGCATAGCGCAGAGCGTTGAAAGACAGAAGATCAGAAGGTCGGCATAAAAGATAGAGGGAAGACCGCTGCGCTTGGACGACCGCTTCGCTCGGAAGAGGGACGCATAAAGGTCGGTGGTCGGAAGCAGTAGGCCACGATTTACTGGAGTCTTCTCACGCGGATTTTTTCGTTGTCAACAATGATAAGGCAATCGACCCAATCGGACGGGGGCAAGGCGGCTATGAGGCGCGCCAAAGCGTTTTGGGTTTGTTCAGTAGTGGTTGGCCATACGCGAAGGCGAACGATGCCATGGTGGTGTCCAAGAGGGTAAAACCGGGAGTCAGCGAAATCCTCATCATAGGTTACAATGATCGCTCCATTTTCCTGTGCCCACAAGTAGAGGAACTCATCTGTTTTTCCTTCGAACCCGAGCTCGTTGACATGCCGAATTTCCCACCCAGGCAGTTTCCCCTTCAGCCAGCCTGAGAGGGCCTGTGGTATGTTTTGATCCAGGAGAACCCTCAGAAATTCTTCAGGCACGGGCGATAACTTGCTCCTCGTCTATGACGGTCGCGGCGTATTCCAGCGCCGCTTGGACCATTTCCCGGGTCAATTCCGGATAGGCATCCAGGATTCGGTCCACGGAATAGCCACCGGCCACCATGCCAAGGATGTTTTTCACCATGATTCGCGTGCCCTTGACCACCGGTTTCCCAGAGCAAATTTTCGGATCGACAATTATGAGGCCATTCATATTCTTTACCTCTTCCTCACTCCAGTCATTTTTGGGGGAACACTATTAAAGATAGCACAACCCACCGAGGGTTTTCAATGTTCGTGGGGAAGGGGAACGCCGTGAAACCCGAGGGGACGCTGGTGAATAAGTAAGAAAGTCGGGGGCCCAAGGGGGGCGTACATGAAAATATGAATCCAACTTGAACCGCGAAGGCGCGAAGGACGCAAAGGGGACGAAGGCGTTAGGGTTGAGGAGCGTCACGCCGGAGCGTGACTTGAGGCAAGAGATGAATCTGCCTCCGACCTGCAGCCTCAAGTCATCCGGTGGCGCGACGATCCTACCGCCTATCGCATGCACTCTGCGTCCTCTTCTCCAGCCCTGCGGGCAGGAGAGGGGCGTGAAATACAAGTGATCAGTGAGCAGTGATCAGTGAGAAAACGACTTTGCAGCCTGTTGGGTACGTAATAGGCGCAACATCCAAAAGCATGGCGTCCATTGGTGAACGGTAATCCTTGCCCCTCAGTTCGCCGCAGGCGAGCTGATTTTGGTTTGTCGATCCTTCCCGGACAAACCAAAAGGAATGAAGCCGTTCTTCGCGTACTTTGCGTCTTCGTGGTTCAGATTGTTGTTGAACCGCGAAGGCCTCAAACAAAAAAGGACTTTGGCAACTTTGCCTAAGTCCTTTATTTTATTGGTGCCCCCGGCGCGACTCGAACGCACGGCACCCAGATTAGGAATCTGGTGCTCTATCCACCTGAGCTACGGGGGCATATCTGGTCGCGTGCCTTTTCGGTTTAAGCCATCCAATCATAAGTGAGGCTTGAAAGACATGTCAAGATGCCTTGTTGTCGGAACATGGTCTCTCGCAGAGGGCACAGTGGACGCGAAAGGCCTTTGCCTCCAACTCAACCCGCCTTTTCCCCTATGTTTTGCCTCAAGCCCCGCGAAGCGGGGACGCTCCTCAAGTCACGCCCCGGCGTGACGCGCCTTCAACCTAACGCATGTTTTTTCCCGAGGCCGTCCCAAGGAGAAACGGTGGCGAAAAAAAATCGAAAGATGGCTGAAATTATTTGCCTTGGGCCGGAAGCATGCCTATAATAGAAAAATTTCGCAGTTAATGTCGGATTGCGGGAAGCCATCTTTATAACCAGAGTCAAGTGGGGATGTAGCTCAGTTGGGAGAGCGGTACGTTCGCAACGTACAGGCCAGGGGTTCGATTCCCCTCATCTCCACCATTTTTTTGTCCTGGTTGCCCACTCACCTCAAGCAGAACATGTCGTCAAGCCCCGGGTAGGAATAATGCGATGCAGAGAAAGGCCCAAGTCAAACGCAAGACAAGAGAAACCGAAATCGAACTGAAGGTGAACCTGGACAAGGCGGGTCAATCCAGCATCTCCACGGGGATCCCGTTCATGGATCACATGCTCACGCTCTTTTCGGCTCACGGTTTTCTGGATCTCCAATTAAAGGCCGAAGGCGACACGGAGATTGACGATCATCACACCGTGGAGGACTTGGGGATCAGTCTCGGCATGGCGCTTCATCAGGCCCTTGGCGACAAGAAAGGGCTTCGGAGGTATGGAGAGGCGACGGTGCCCATGGACGAGGCGCTTGCCAGAGTGGTGATTGACCTATCGAACCGCCCTTATCTCTTCTACAGGGTGCGTTTGAGAAAGCAAACCGCTGGGACCTTTGATGTGGGCCTCATCGAGGAGTTCTTTCGCGCCCTGGTCAATCACGCGGGCATCACCCTTCACGTGGAATTGATGGCGGGATCCGATCCCCACCACAGCGCCGAGGCAATATTCAAGGCTTTTGCCAGGGCACTGGATCATGCGGTGCGGCTTGAGCCCCGCCTGAAAGGGGAGGCACCTTCCACCAAGGGGCTTCTTTAATGGAGGAATGAGATAATGCCGGCCTGTCTCCGCAACCACGAAAAACGGATTTTGCGCGCGCTATCGATCTTAATGGCTTTCGCGCTCATTGGAGCATGCAGCAGCGCCGCCCCCACCCGAGACGAGGACGTGATTCAACTGCCTGGCGTCAATAAGATCGTGGTGGCCGGGTTTTCACCCGCCCTGACTCCGGGAGATCCGTCTAACTGGACCAAGGACCCGATTACCGGCGCCGTTTTTTGGGCCGAGCCTGTCCCCGAGGGTGTGGCCAAGGAAATGACCGAAATCTTGTTCGACAAGATGGTCGAAGGCTATGGTTATTCCCTCGTCTCGCCTGGACAGGCAAGCGGTGCGTTCTCAGAGATCCTGGCCTCCGACCGCGGCTTGAAGCTCGACGCCCTGGGCATGGTCCAGGAAATTGGGAAGGCCTTCAGTGCGGATGGGGTACTGGTTGGCCATATCTACCGGTGGCAGGAACGGGAGGGGACCGATTATGCGGTCAGTCGGCCAGCGTCGGTGGCGTTTAATCTTCTCCTGATAAGACCCCCGGACGGGGCCATTCTGTGGAGGGGCCGGTTCGACAAGACCCAGCAGTCCCTTTCGGAGAACCTGTTCGACATGTCAACCTTTCTGCACGGCGGGGGCCGATGGATGACCGCTCGGAAGCTTGCCCTTATGGGGCTTGACGAAACCATGGCTCGTATGCCCAAAGGGAAAGGGGCCATGCGGCAGCCTAGGCCGGCAAGTTTGCCTGAGGAGAAGCCCTAGCCTTGCTTGTGATTCCAGCCATCGATATCAAGGACGGACGATGTGTGCGACTCCGCCAGGGCATCATGTCCGAGGAGACGGTGTTTTCAGACCGCCCCGAGGAAATGGCGCTTCGCTGGTTTGACCAGGGCGCCAAGCGTCTCCATCTTGTGGACCTCAACGGCGCGGTGGAAGGGAGGCCGGTCAATCAGGACGCCATTCGCAAGATTATTCAATCGGTGCCGATCCCTGTGGAGTTAGGGGGCGGAATCCGTGACATGGAGACGCTTGAGGCCTATCTGGCCCTTGGCGTGCACCTGGCGATCCTTGGGACGGTGGCCTACCGGGATCCGGATTTCGTAAATTTGGCGTGCAGGCGCTTCCCGGGACAAATCATGCTGGGCATCGACGCCAGGGATGATCGAGTGGCGGTCGAGGGCTGGACCGAGGAAACCACCCGAACCCCTGTTCAAATGGCGAAGGGGTTCGAGGGGATTGGTGTGGCCTCGATCGTCTACACGGACATCCAGCGGGACGGGATGGGGACCGGGCCCAATATCGAAAGGACGGGAGGGCTCGCCAGGTCCATCGGGATTCCGGTCATTGCATCGGGGGGGATCTCAGGCCTGGAAGACGTGCAGAAAATTTTGTCGCTACGCAAAGACGGTGTGACGGGAATGATTACGGGAAGGGCGCTTTATGACGGGCGTTTGGATCTGGCGGAAGCCATCAGGGTCGCCGGGGAGAATGGGCAAGAAATTGCTTGACAGCTTGACATAGCGATTGTAAATTTTAAGTTTACTTAAAAAGCCGCCGCGCCATGCTTCAACATTACATAACTGAAGATATCAAAAAGGCCACCCTTTCGAAAGAAACATTACGTGTTTCTTGCCTGAGGCTTTTAAAGGCCTCCATCAAAAACAAACAGGTGGAAAAGGGCAGGGACCTCACCGATGAAGAGGTCATCGGACTCATCTCGTCTGCCATCAAAAAGAGCAAGGAGGCCGTTGAGGCCTTTCGGAAGGGGAAACGGGAAGATCTCGCCACCAAAGAGGAGAGCGAAATAAGGATTTTGCAGGAATACCTGCCTAAGCAACTCGGAACGGAGGAGATCGAAAAGGTCGTTCGGGAAGTCGTATCCCAGGTCGGGGCAACCGGTCCCAAAGACCTGGGAAGGGTCATGAAGGAGGCCGTGGCCCGAATGGCCGGTCGGGCAGATGGCAAGACGGTGAACGAGATCGCCAGGAACGTTCTGGGCAAATGATTGACCATCGGATTTGGATAGCACTGACATGACTGCGCTTGCCTCTGCCTTTTTCAAGTGCGAAGATCTTTCGGATTCGTCATCCATGGCGGCACCTATCATTGCAATTGATTCCATCCCCGGCTCGTCAAGATCTCACCTCACTTCCCATTCATGCCGGGCGCACCAGGGCAAGGCTGGCCACACGCGGAATGTCGTTTCAATCGGTTAAAGAGGAGATCAAGAGGGCGGCTGACATCGTTGAGCTGATCGGCCAATCCGTACAATTGAGAAAGGCGGGGAGGAATCATGTGGGGCTTTGTCCCTTCCATCCTGAAAAGGACCCGTCCTTCACCGTCAACAGCGAACGCCAGACCTTTCACTGCTTCGGGTGTAAGCGGGGCGGAGACATTTTTTCTTTCTGGATGGAATACCATGGCGCCACCTTCACCGAAGCGCTTCGGGACCTGGCAGAGCGGTATCAGATCCGGTTCACCGGACAGGCGGGCGATGAGGCGGAGCGCGAGCAGACCCGTCTGCGAGAGACGATCTTTCGGGTCAATGAGTTGGCGGCTTCCTTTTACCAGTCCGTGTTGGGCCACCCCGCAGATGGCAAAGTTGCCAGGGCATACCTCGACAAGCGAGGCGTCTCCCAAGAGACGGTGGACCAGATGCGGCTTGGATATGCCCCGGATCAGTGGGATGGACTGGCCGGCCTTCTGCGAAAACAGAGGGTGGATCTGAAAGCAGCGGCCGATGCAGGACTTCTGGTTCAGGGGAGAAGCGGCGGTTCCTATGACCGCTTTCGCAATCGAATTATCTTTCCGATCCTCGACCTGAGGAAACGGGTCATCGGATTCGGGGGAAGGGTCCTCGACCAGTCGCTCCCCAAGTACCTAAACACCCCCGAGACGGTCGTGTTTCACAAAGGAGAGTCCCTGTATGGCCTCCACCTTTCCCATCCTGCCATCCGCGAGAAGGAGCGGGCGGTGGTGGTCGAGGGGTATATGGATTTCATCGCCCTCAAGGGACAAGGTGTCCAAGAAGTGGTGGCCACCCTTGGGACCGCATTGACGGAATCCCATGTGAGGCGATTAAAGGGGTTTGCGAAACAGGCCGTGGTGGTCTTTGACGCGGACACGGCGGGAAAGGCGGCCGCATTGAGAAGCCTCCCTGTTTTTGCCAACGAAGGCCTTCCAGCCAGGGCGGTGGTTTTGCCGAAGGGCCATGATCCGGACACCTTTGTGAACCAGAATGGCAAGGACGCATTTCTTGATCTCCTGGAAGGCGCCCCGTCCTTGTTTGACTTCTATCTTGAGCAGAAGGCCGGAGAGGCCTCTTCCGAGGAGGAAAGGGTCCGGGCGGCAAGGGAGCTTTTGCCTATCCTTGGGCAGATCCGGGACTTCGCCCTGCGCTCGCTTTATGTCCGCCGGCTTTCGGAACGGACCCGGATTCGCGAGGGCATCCTCCTTTCAGAGCTGGAGTCGGTGAGTCCGGCACAGAATGGAGTCAAGACGGCCCCCCTGGCCGGAAAGGTCCATCCGGAGGGCGCGAGGATCGGCGACCACCAGTTGCTCAATTTGCTGGTGCACCACCCTTCTACCGCAGCGGGTCTGGCAGATGCGGAATACCGAGTGGTGATCTCCGATCCGGTGGTCCTGGATATCGTGGATCATTTTTTCGAAACCTATCGTCGGGAGGGGGCGGTTGCCGCAGAAACGCTCCTTGATCTCCTTGAAAAGGAAGCATCCCGACAAAAATTAAGGGAGGTGCTCCACCAGCCCGCCATATTCTCCGATGAGGATCGAGAGCAGGCGGTTTCTGATTTCAAGCGGCAGATCAAGCGGTTGGGGATTGCGGCCTCTATTCAGGAGGCCAAGAGAAACGGGGACCTGACCCGATTGGCCCATCTGATCAGATTGAAAGCGGAGGCTGTTTGAAGGGTTGACGAGACTTATGGGCGTCATTTGACGCCACGTCGGAAAGAGCGGGTTCCGCCGATTTCAGTGGGGCCCGAACCATGGGAGGTATCTTGATGACGAAGGGTACAGATATTTTGAACCTTAAGCGGCTCATTGATATCGGGAAAGACAAGGGGTACATCACCTACGGAGAGCTCAACGATGACCTGCCCGACGAGGTGGCATCATCGGAGGAGAGCGTGGATGATATCATGATGATGTTCGAAGATCTCGACATCATGGTCATCGACGAAACGGCAAAGGACGAGGTGGAGAAATCCAGAAAACTTAAAAAGCACAGAGATAAACCGGACGACAAGGAGAATTACCGCATCGATCTGTCCGACGCGGGTGGCAAAGGCGCCGATCCTGTCAAAATGTACCTTAAGGAAATGGGCTGCATTTCGCTTCTCACACGAGAGGGCGAAGTGGAGATCGCCAAGCGGATCGAGGCCGGGGAAAAAGAGGCGCTCAAGGCCCTCATCGATTGCTCGGTCGGGATCGAGCACATCATCGAGCTCGGCAAGGCGTTGAATGAAGGCGAGCTGAAAGTCAAGGACGTGATTAATGATCTCGATGAGGAGGACGGCTTTACACAGACCGGTGAACGAAAGGCTTCCTTGCTGGCATTGATTCAGCAGATCGATGCGAACTTTCAGGAGTGCCAGAAGGCCAGGCAGGAGATGATGAAGCCGCGTTGCACTGAATCCAGGAAGAGGAAACTGTCAGCTGAAGCGGCCAAGCGGCAAGAAGACGTCCGGGGGCTGGTGGACGCCTTCAGGTTGGAAAAGCGGCAGTTGGAGCTGATGGTGAGGCGACTTGAGCAGTCGGTGAAGGAGGTGGAGGCCGCCGAGAAACAAGTGGCGGATTGCATGCTTTTCGCGGGAGGCAAGCCGATTTCCTACCTCAAACGATGCTTCGCCCAGATCCCTAAGGCCGAAGGGGATGAGTCTCATCCAGCCCATTGGCATACCCAAGCCGGAGGTGGTCAAGCTCAAAGAGAAGCTGGATCACGCCCACGACGTCATCCGGGACGTGCGAGAGCGGACGAATCTGACACCGCGAAAGCTCAAGGAGACCCTCAGACAGGTGGAGCAGAGCCTGGAACGGGCAAAACGCGCCAAGAGCGAGCTGATCGAGGCCAACCTCAGGCTGGTGGTGAGCATTGCCAAGAAGTACACTAACCGGGGGCTTCAGTTCCTGGACCTGATTCAGGAAGGTAACATCGGGCTCATGAAGGCTGTCGACAAGTTCGAGTACCAGCGGGGGTACAAATTCAGCACCTATGCCACCTGGTGGATCCGGCAGGCCATCACGCGGGCCATTGCCGATCAGGCAAGGACCATACGGATACCGGTGCATATGATTGAAACCATTAATAAGCTTATCCGGACCACACGCTATCTGGTCCAGGAGCACGGCCGCGAGCCCACGCCCGAGGAAATCGCCGAAAAAATGGACTTTCCGCTGGACAAGGTGAGGAAGGTCCTCAAGATCGCCAAGGAGCCCATCTCTCTTGAAACGCCCATTGGTGAAGAAGAGGACAGTCATCTGGGTGATTTCATCGAGGACAAAAAGATCATCTCGCCTGCGGAAGCGGTCATCAATTTCAATCTTGCCGAGCAGACACGGCGGGTGTTGACAACGCTGACCCCTCGGGAAGAGAAGGTCCTCAGGATGCGTTTCGGGATCGGCGAGAAGGCCGACCATACCCTTGAAGAAGTGGGCCGGGATTTTGACGTGACGCGCGAACGTATCCGGCAGATCGAGGCCAAAGCCTTGAGGAAGCTGAGGCATCCCAGCCGCGCGAAAAAGCTCAGGAGCTTTATCGAAAACTGAGGATCCGTCAAGCGGAATGGAGGTCAATTTCCCTTGACAAATCCATGGATTCTCAGCAATGAATGGGTGAGATGTTCGGAGGGCCCATAGCTCAGTTGGAAGAGCCACCGGCTCATAACCGGTAGGTCCCTGGTTCGAGGCCAGGTGGGCCCACTAAAACCGATGAGGCGTTTGAACCGTGATCTGGGCAGAGACAGGATTTATCTGACCGTGCTTGCGAAAACGCAATAAGGGCGCACCGCTGAAGGGTGCGCCCTTCGAGTTTTTTCTGGATAAGAGAGATTCATGGTTCCCAACCTGAGCGAGGTGCAGAGGGTTTTGGAGGGCTTGGCCCCTCATGGACTTGCAGAACCGTGGGACAACCCTGGGCTACAGGTGGGTGATCCGGATCGGAGGATCAGTGGAATCCTGGTCTCACTGGACCCTACGCTGGCTGCGGTCAGAGAGGCCTCGGGACGCGGCGCCCAGTTGCTCATCACCCACCATCCGCTGATTTTTCGTCCCATATCGAGCCTGGATATGGGCTCGTTTCCGGGAGATGTGATCGGTGAGGCGCTGAGGCGCGGTGTCTCGGTGGTGTCTCTCCACACCAACCTGGATTCGGCCGAAGGCGGTATCAATGATATCCTGGCTGGACTCCTCGATCTTCGGGACGTGGAGGTGTTGGAAAAAAAGGCGGGCAATGGCATGGCGCAGAAAGTCATTTCTGCCGAAGCGAACACCGAAACCACGGGCTTAGGAAGAGTGGGGAATCTGCCCGATCCGGTGCCGCTGTCGGTCATGAAGACCAAAGTGACGGAAGCCCTGGGCGCCAAGCGTCCATTGAGACAAATTGGGGATGGGAGAGTTATGGTCCGCCGAGTGGCCGTGGTGGGTGGAGCAGGCGGTGGTCTGGTGGCCCGGGCCGTTGAGAGAGGCGCCGATATATTGGTTACCGGAGATGTCACCTACCATCAAGCCCTTGAGGCAGTGAGACTGGGACTTACCGTCATCGACGGCGGCCATTTTTTGACGGAGCGTGCGGCCATGAGGGTTTTCGCAGAACGGCTGAAGTCCGTTCTCATATCCGGAGGATGGGACCTGCGGGTCAACTATTCGGAAGAAGAGCGGTCCCCATTTGACGGTGGCTTTATGTAGCGAGGTGTGTTTTGGAAGAGAAGATCAAACGCCTGATCGAACTCCAGGCATGTGATACAAGGATTGCCGAACTCCGGCGAAGGATCGAAGAGGACCCTTCAAGGATCCAGGCACTGGAAGAGATGCTCAAGCGGGCCGAGGCAGCGACTCAGGCCGGATTGACCCAGATGGAGGAAACCAAGAAGGAGAGACGGATCCTCGAGCGACAGATCGATGAACGTGAAAGCCAAATTCAAAAGAGCAATGTCAAACTTTCCAATATCAAGTCAAACAAGGAATATCAGGCGGCCCTCAAGGAGATCGACACATTGAGGCACGAGAAGACGGCGCTGGAGGACAAGGCCATCGAGTTCATGGAGAAGATAGAGGGCCTTGAAAAGCAAGGGGTTGAGGCCAGGAAGCAGCTGGATAGCGTGCGGGAGACCACGACAGTGGAAAAGAGCCGGATCCTGAGTGAGACCAAAGCAATGGTTGAGGAGGCGGACCGGTTGGAAAAAGAACGGCAAGCGCTTTGCGGGTTCATCGAGTCGGACATTCTGAAACGCTATGACTTTCTGAGAGACCGCAAAGGCGGGGTGGGCATTAGTCCTGTGATCAAGGGTATCTGTCAGACCTGTCACATCGGCATCCCCCCGCAGCAGTTCAATCTGCTCTTGCGGGGTGGGGAACTGATGAGCTGCCCCAACTGCACCCGTATCATTTATTGGGGCGAAAACAAGGCCTATTCGGGAGAGACATCCGAACCGAGTGAACAGTGATCAGTGAACAGTGAACAGTGAACAGTGATCAGTGAACAGTGATACAGTGATCAGTGATCAGTAAAGGCACCTGAGTCTCAGTGATCAGTGAACAGTGATCAGTGAAACAGTGATCAGTGATCAGTAAACAGTGATCAGTGATCAGTGAACAGTGATCAGTAAAGGCACCAGTGATCAGTGAGAATGGCTAGTGATCAGTAATGCTTTTGACTGATCATTGCTCACTGGCTTCGCGGCGGTTTGTTTAAGTTACGAGAGGGGAATCACTATGAGCAAGACCATGGATCTCGCAGACAAGGTGATGTTCAAGACCTACGGTCGGCTGCCTGTGACGCTGGTTCGGGGTGAAGGTTGCCGGGTCTGGGATGAAGAGGGAAAGGAGTATCTTGATTTCGTCAGCGGAATCGCCGTCTGTGCGCTGGGTCATTCCTCTCCGGTTGTCAGCAAGGCCCTGGAGGCCCAATCCCAAATCCTGGTGCACGTCTCAAACCTCTTTTACACCCGACCCCAGACGGAGCTTGCAGCGCTCCTGGTCGAGCACTCCTTCGGGGACCGGGTCTTTTTCTGCAACAGCGGGGCGGAAGCCAACGAGGCAGCCATCAAGCTTGCGAGGAAATATGCCAGGGAGAAACTTGGCAGCCGGCGGCATATGATCATCTCCATGGCCGACTCGTTTCACGGCCGGACCATGGGCACGCTTTCGGCCACAGGGCAGGACAAGATCAAGGCGGGATACGACCCATTGCTGCCGGGGTTCAAATTTGTCCCCTTCAATGACCTCTCGGGCCTTGAACGGGCCATGGACGACTCGGTCTGCGCGGTGATGCTAGAGCCCATTCAGGGAGAGGGCGGGATCATCTGCCCTGCTCCCGATTACCTGAAGGGGGTGAAGGCCCTATGCATGGAGAGAGGCGCCATCCTCATCTTCGACGAGGTGCAGGTGGGGATGGGGCGGACCGGAAAGCTTTTTGCCCATGAACACTTTGGCGTGACCCCTGATATCATGACGCTGGCCAAGGCCCTTGGAAACGGACTACCCATTGGGGCCATGCTCGCCACCGAGGAATTGAGTCAGGCCTTTGGCCCGGGAAGCCATGCCTCCACCTTTGGTGGAACCCCTCTTGTGACGGCGGTCTCAAAGGCTGTGCTGGAGAGTCTCTTAAACGACGGGTGGATCAACCATTGTGCGGAGGTGGGCCGTTACTTCAAGGAGCGGCTCCAGTCCCTTTCGCAGAAACACCCTTCCATCAAATCGGTGAGGGGCCTCGGGCTGATCCTTGGCATGGAGATGGACCGACCCTGCGGGGCCATGGTCAATGATTGCCTGAAGGAAGGGTTCCTTGTGAACTGCACCCACGATACGGTCCTGCGTTTCGTCCCGCCCCTGATCGTCCGGAAGGTGGAAGTGGACCGTCTTTTGGAAGTGCTCGATAGGGTGTTGAGCAAACATGAATCAACCGTTCAGGGATAAGGGTATGAAAAGGGACCTTTTAACCATACGGGCGTTGACCCGGGAAGAGATCCTCTCCCTTGTGAGAAGAGGGCTTGAATTGAAGCGCGGTGAGGGGAACGGGACGGTTCGGCAGGGTCGTATCCTGGGTCTGATCTTTCAAAAGGCATCGACCAGGACCAGGGTCTCTTTTGAGGCAGCCATGTTCCGGTTGGGCGGACAGACTCTCTTTATGACCTCGGCTGATACCCAGTTGTCCCGAGACGAACCCACCAAGGACATGGCGAGGGTCCTTTCCCGGTACGTGGACGCCATGGCCATCCGGACCTATTCCCAAACCTTGGTGGAGGAGATGGCCTTTTGGGCGGAGATTCCTGTCATCAATGCCCTGACCGACCTCTATCATCCCTGTCAGGTCCTGAGCGACCTGATGACCGTGCAGGAGAAAAAAGGGCGCATCCATGACCTGCGCGTGGCGTGGGTCGGCGACGGAAACAACGTGGCCCACTCCTGGATCGAGGCCGCCAAGGTCCTGGGGTTCCATCTGGTTTTGGCGTGCCCAGCGGGCTATGAACCGGAAGAGAAGGTCCTTGAAGGGGCAGCCGAAAATATCCGCATCGTGTCGGATCCGCGCGAGGCAGCCTCCCAGGCCGACGTCATCAACACCGATGTGTGGACCAGCATGGGGCAGGATGCCGAGCGGGAAAAACGGCTTCGCGATTTTCAGGGCTTCCAGATCAACGACGCTTTGATTCGCCTCGCAAAGCCCGATGCCATCGTCATGCACTGCCTCCCGGCCCACCGAGGTGAAGAGATCACAGAATCCGTGCTTGAGGGGTCTCATTCTGTGGTGTTTGACCAGGCGGAAAACAAGATGCACCTTCATCAGGCCCTGCTCGAGTGGCTGATTCCGGCCGCCTGACGGCTAGAATGTGAGATGTGAGATAAGAACTTGCGCCTTGTGCCGTGCGCCGTGCGCCGATTTTTCACGTAAATATGAGATAGGGGGACGGAGATAGATTTTGAGTGAACATAGCATCCATAAGATTGTTTTGGCCTATTCGGGTGGGCTCGACACATCCGTGATCCTCCGCTGGCTCAAGGAGACCTACCAGTGTCCCGTGGTGGCCTACGCAGCCGACCTGGGACAGGGAGACGAGCTCAAAGGGATCAGGGAGAAAGCCCTCAAAACCGGCGCCGATGATGTGGTGATCGAGGATCTGCGGGAGGAATTCGTCCGGAACTTCGTCTGGCCCGCCATGCGGGCCAACGCCTGTTATGAATCCGCCTACTTGCTTGGGACGTCCCTTGCAAGACCTGTGATCGCACGGGGCCAGATCAACGCCGCCCACAGGTTCGGGGCAGATGCCGTGAGCCACGGGGCCACCGGGAAGGGCAACGACCAGGTCCGCTTTGAGCTCACCTTTATGGCGCTCGATCCGGGTCTTAAGATCATTGCGCCATGGCGGATCTGGGATTTTCGAGGCCGGGAGGATTTGATTCAGTACGCGCGATCAAGGGATATCCCCGTCCCGGTGACCAAGCAAAAACCCTATTCGAGCGACCGAAACCTCCTCCACATAAGCTTTGAGGGCGGGATCCTGGAGGACCCCTGGGCAGAGCCCCCGGAAGACATGTTCGTGCTGAGCGTATCTCCGGAGCGGGCCCCCGACAAGCCCACCTACGTGGAGATCCGGCTTGAAAAGGGAGACGGCGTGGCCGTGGATGGCGAGACCATGACCCCGGCCCAACTGCTGGCCCACCTCAACGATGTGGGCGGGAAAAACGGTATCGGACGCGTCGACCTGGTGGAAAACCGCTACGTAGGGATGAAATCGCGCGGCGTCTATGAGACGCCTGGGGGGACCATTCTGAGGGCTGCCCATATGGCCATAGAGTCCATTACCATGGACCGGGAGGTCATGCACATCCGGGACGGTCTCATCCCCAGGTATGCCGAGATGATCTACTACGGATACTGGTTCTCCCCGGAGAGGGAGATGGTTCAGCGGCTCATCGATGATAGCCAGAAAAACGTATCGGGCGTGGTCCGTTTGAAGCTCTTTAAGGGGAATTGCATGGTCGTGGGGCGTAAATCGGAATCGTCTCTCTACCACCCCGACTTTGCCACGTTCGAGGGCGACAAGGTCTTTGATCAGAAGGATGCGGAGGGTTTCATTCGCCTGAACGGGTTGCGGCTCAGGATCGCCAGACTGCTTGACAAGGGCTCCAGGCCGGGCCGCTGAGGGGCAACTATGGCTACGAAAGTGTGGGGCGGCCGTTTTCGCGAAGAGACAGACGCCGTCGTTCATCGGTTCAATGCCTCCATTGGCTTTGATCACCGGCTCTATGCTCATGACATCGCCGGCAGCATCGCGCACGTGCGGATGCTGGCAAAACAGGGGATCATCACCGAGGAAGAGGCCTCGCAGATCATGGCGTGTCTGGCGCAGATCAAACGAGACCTGGATCACGGGACCCTCCCCGTGGACGATCGATTTGAAGACATCCACACGCTCGTTGAACGGACCCTCATCGATCGACTGGGGGCCGTTGGCGAGAAGCTCCATACGGGAAGGAGCCGGAACGATCAGGTGGCCCTGGACGTCCGTCTCTACGTGCGGGAAACCATTTCGCGGATTTTGGACCTGATCCAAATCCTTCAGGGGGCCATCGTTCGATGCGCGGATGCAAACCCTGGCCTCATCATGCCCGGGTACACCCACCTGCAGCGGGCCCAGCCCGTCCTGTTGGCCCATCACCTGCTGGCCTACTTTGAGATGCTGAAGAGGGATCGTGGCCGATTTCAGGAGAACCTTAAACGGGTGGATGTCCTGCCCCTTGGCAGCGCCGCCCTGGCCGGCGCCACCTTTGATTTGGACCGTGACATGGTGGCCAAGGAACTGGGCCTTGCGGCCGTCTCCCGTAACAGCATGGATGCGGTGAGCGACAGGGACTTCGTGTTGGAGTTCCTGTTCAACGCCTCGGTCGTGATGATGCACCTCAGCCGCCTGAGCGAGGAGTTGATCCTCTGGTCAAGCCAGGAGTTCCGGTTCATTACCATCGCGGATGGTTTCTGCACGGGGAGCAGCATCATGCCCCAGAAAAAGAACCCGGACGTCCCCGAGCTGGTGCGGGGCAAGACGGGCCGGGTTTATGGACATCTGATGTCGCTCCTCACCACGCTCAAGGGGCTCCCCCTCACGTACAACAAGGACCTTCAGGAGGACAAGGAGGGGCTTTTTGACACGGCCGACACGGTCATGGCATCCCTGGATGTAATGGGAAGACTCATGGGGGCCATCACATTTGATGCGGACCGGCTGCGGCAGGCGGCCGAGCAGGGTTACCTGGCCGCAACCGACCTGGCAGACTACCTGGTGACCAAGGGCATGAGCTTCAGGCAGGCCCATGAGGTGGTTGGAAGGATCGTCCTTTTCGCCATGGATCGTCAAAAGGAGTTGCACCAACTCACACTTGAGGATCTGCTGGGTTTCTCGCGGCAGATTGAAAAAGACGTCTTTGACTGGCTCGACCTGGCAGGGTGCATCCGGAGGCGGAACATCACAGGGGGGACCGGGGATCAGGCGGTGGCGCAGAGTCTGCTGCGGGCAAAGCAGGAACTCGCGCTATGAAGCGGTGGACTGCGGCCCTGACCATTCTTTTCGCATGGATGGCCATGCTGGGTCTTTCGGCCTGCGGAAAAAAGGGTGCGCCCGAGCTCCCCGGAAAGGAATTGCCTTTCAGGATCGAAGAACTGTCGGCGACACTGGAGAGCGGTTGGGTGGTGCTGGAGGGACGCCTGGTGAAGCCCTCAGGGAAAAAGGCAGAGATCAGCGAAACGGACATCACCGGTTGGCGGGTCTACCACGCCCATTACCCCATTGAGAATGGTCCTTGCGAAGGCTGCCCCCTGGATTTCAGCCGTGTTTACGAGATCGATGGAAAGGTCGGCGAGGACGGCCGGTTTAGTACTCGCGTGACCCTTGATCGGCCAGTAGACGGTATCCATTTTTTTCAGGTCCGGCTCATGGGGCGCGGCTGGGCCGGGGGTTCCTTGTCGAATCGGGCCAAGCTGGTGATCCATTAGCAAGTGCTCATCCAAAAACGGGTGTTTTTGGATGAGCACGATCAGCCATCAGCCATCAGCGATCAGCTGTCAGTAAAAACTAATAGCGACAATAGGTTGGCTTAACGCTGCCTAATGAGAACTCCATCCAAAGATCCCCGATTTATGGGTGGACATGAGCGTTGTGCCCCCTTTCGGGCGAGGGGGTCGACCTCAAATAGGGAGGCAACAGGATCAGGACGATGCACCATTTTGTTTACAAAGGTCGTGAACTCCACTGCGAAGACGTGCCGGTGGCCCACTTGGCGGAGGCCGTCGGAACTCCTTTTTATCTTTACTCCCATGCCACGCTGACGCAGCACTTCAGGGCGTTTGACCGGGCCTTTGATGGCATGATCCACCTCATTTGCTTTTCCATGAAGTCCAACTCCAATCTGGCCCTTCTCAGACTCTTTTCTCGGGAAGGCGGCGGGGTGGATATCGTCTCGGGCGGCGAGCTTTACCGGGCGGTCAAGGCCGGGGTCGATCCGCGGAAGATCGTATACTCCGGGGTCGGAAAACAGGCCGAGGAGATCGAGTACGCCCTCAAGACGGACATCCTCATGTTCAACGCCGAATCGGGCCAGGAAATCATTCGGATCAACGAGGTGGCCGAAAGGTTAGGCAAGAAGGCGAGGATCGCCATCCGGGTAAATCCTGACGTGGACCCGAAGACCCACCCTTACATCTCTACCGGCCTCAAGAAGAACAAGTTCGGGGTGGACATCCACGAGGCCTTGGAGCAGTATGCGCTGGCGACGCGGTTGGGGTATCTGGAAGTGAGCGGGATTTCCTGTCACATCGGGTCCCAGTTGACCGAGGTGAACCCCTTCGTGGACGCCTTGAAAAAGGTCTTGCTCCTGACGACCAGGCTGCGGGACCTGGGTATGAACATCCGTTACCTGGACATCGGCGGAGGGCTCGGCATCACCTATAACGCCGAAACCCCGCCTCACCCGGACCAATATGCGGACGCCCTCAAGAGGGAGATCGGCGGCTCTGACTTGACCTTGATCCTGGAGCCCGGTCGAGTGATCAGCGGGAACGCGGGAATCCTGGTGACAAGGGTGCTCTACACCAAGTCCACCAAGGAAAAGTCATTCATCATCGTGGATGCCGCCATGAACGATTTGATGCGGCCGACGCTCTATGACTCCTACCACGCCATCCGGCCGGTCAGGAAGTCGGAGGGCCACGCCATCACGGCGGACATCGTCGGTCCCATCTGCGAATCGGGCGATTTTTTTGCTAAGAGTAGGGAAGTGGCGCCGTTTCAGCCCAATGACTTGATGGCCATCATGAGCGCCGGCGCTTACGGCTTCAGCATGTCATCCAACTACAACTCTCGGCCAAGGGGTGCAGAGGTCATGGTCAAGGGGGATCGATTTTTCATCATCAGGGAGCGGGAGGGTTACGAGGATCTCGTCAGGGGGGAGACGATCCCTGATTTCTTGCGGTAGGGACATAGGGAGGGCGCAACGGGTGAATCGGAGGAGAATTTCATTCTTCCGTCCCGCAGTTCCTTCGTCTCATCGTACTGTTTTGTGGGGCAAGTATGGTCAACATCGAATTCTGGAAAATGAGCGGCAGCGGCAACGATTTCATCGTGATCGACAACCGGGACGGAAAGGTCGAGGATGACGAGATGGCCCGGTTGGTGGAGCGGGCATGTCGTCGGAGGGCCTCCGTGGGGGCCGACGGTGTCATTTTCGTGGTCAACTCAGATCAATACGATTTCGGCTGGCGGTTCTTCAACGCCGACGGAGGGGAGGTCGAGATGTGCGGCAACGGGAGTCGGTGTGTCTCCCGGTTTGCCCTTTTAAAGGGGATTGCCGGACCCCGAATGACCTTTGAGACCCTGGCGGGACCCATTTCCGCGGAGGTCGACGGGCGCCGCGTAAAGGTCCTCATGCCCAAGCCCTTCGGTTTGAAAATGGGTATGTATCTGAATGGATTTGAGGGGGTTGAGACCATGGATTTCCTGAACACGGGGGTCCCTCATGTGGTGGCCCGCGTCAAGGACCTCCCCAACCACCCGGTTTTCGACCAGGGCAAGGTTATTCGCCATCATCAGCAGTTCGCCCCCTGGGGCACCAATGTGAATTTTATCCGGGTCACCTGCGAGAACGGACTGGAGTTGAGGACCTATGAGCGGGGCGTCGAGGATGAGACGCTTGCCTGCGGGACCGGCGCCATTGCGAGCGCACTGACGGCTTCCGTGAGGGGCCTGGTTCAGTCACCCGTTCGGGTCAAGACCAAGGGGGGGGAAGAACTGCTCATCCATTTCAAGAAAGTCTGACTCTGAGACGGGACCGTTTTCAGAGGTCTGGCTGGAGGGCAATACCGCCATCGTGTACCAGGCCCGGCTTCACGAGGAGGCCCTTTGAAATCCATCTCGTGGCGCTGAAGCGGGGTCCGTGACTTTGCCGGATCGGCCTGATCGCGTTACCATGAATCCACTAGAAAAAGGAGGGTGCCATGTTTAAAGGATCCATCGTGGCCATCGTGACCCCCTTCAAGAACGGGGAAATCGACGAGGATGCCTACCGGGAACTGATCGAGTTTCAGATTGAAAACGGGACCAGTGCCATTGTGCCCTGCGGGACCACGGGAGAGTCGGCGACGCTCAGCATGGCGGAGCACAATCGCGTCATCGACATCGCCGTGGAAGCGGTGAAAAAGCGGGTCCCCGTCATCGCGGGCACCGGGGGAAACAGCACCAGGGAGGCCATCGAATTGACGGCGCACGCGAAGCGGGCCGGTGCCGATGGGACGCTCCAGGTGACGCCCTACTACAACAAACCCACGCAGGAGGGTTTGTATCTGCATTTCAAGGCCATTGCCAAGGCGGTCGCGCTTCCTCAAGTCCTCTACAACGTCCCCGGGCGGACCAGCGTCAACATGCTGCCGGAAACGGTGGCGAGGCTGGCGGAGCTGCCTGAGGTGGTGGCCATCAAGGAGGCGTCGGGCAGTTTGGTCCAAATGGCGGAGATCGTCAGCCTTGCCGGTGACAAGATCACCCTGCTCTCGGGGGACGACAACCTCACGTTGCCCCTTCTTTCCATCGGAGGGAAGGGCGTGATATCTGTGGTAGCAAACATCGTACCCAAGGATAGCGCAGACATGGTTCGGGCATGGTTAGATGGCCGGGTAGAGGAGGCCAAGACGCTCTTTTTGAAGCTTTTTCCCCTCTGCCAGGCCATGTTTTACGAGACCAACCCCATCCCCGTCAAGACCGCCCTGGGGCTCATGGGAAAGGCCGGCGACGAGATGCGGCTTCCCCTTTGTCCCCTGGCCCCCGGCAACATGGAGAGGCTCAAAAAGGCTCTCAGGGCATATGGGCTGATAAAATAAGGGCCCAAGGTCCAAGGTCCAGGGTTCAGGGTGCAAGGCGTAAGTGCATAGCGCATAGCGCATAGGGCATAGCGCATAGCGCAAGGCGCATAGAGCAAAGAGCATAGGGCCATAGGGCAAAGAGCATAGAGCAAGGCGACAAACTTAGAGACCTGGAAAACCGGAGAGGCGGCGGCGCACTATCAGCTATGAGCTCAAGGGGCGCAAGCCCCTTGCGAGGGAGGGCAAGCCATGTTGAAGGCCATCGTTGCCGGTGCGGCCGGCCGGATGGGAAAACAGATCATCCACGCGATCCATCAACATCCTGACATCCAGCTGGGCGGGGCCTTTGAACATCCGGGTCACCCGGCCGTGAATGCGGACGCAGGGGTTGAGGCAGGCGTGGGTTCGCTCGGCGTTCGGATCGAAGCGTCGTTGGACGGGGCAGTGGGTTCTTCGGATGTGCTCATCGATTTCACAACCCCCGAGGCGACCCTTCAAAACATGCGGTCAGCGGCCAAGAGAGATGTGCCCATGGTTATCGGGACCACCGGGTTTTCAGAGGATGGTCTGAAGGAAGTGGGAACGCTTTCAAGAGAGATGCGTTGCGTGATGGCGCCCAACATGAGCGTGGGCGTCAACGTCATGTTCAAGATCGCAGGCGAGATGGCGCGGATCCTCGGGGACGACTACGATATGGAGATCCTGGAGGTCCATCATCGGCTCAAAAAGGACGCCCCAAGCGGCACGGCCATGCGTCTTGCCCAGATCCTGGCAAAGGCCGTGGGAAGGGACCTGGACAGGGTGGGGGTCTATGAGCGCCACGGTGTCATAGGCCAGCGCACCGATGAGGAGATCGGAATTCAGACTTGGCGGGCCGGTGACATCACGGGTGAGCACACGGTCATGTTCGGTGGCATGGGCGAGCGGCTGGAGTTGATCCACCGGGCCCACAATCGGGACAACTTCGCCAGGGGTGCAGTACGTGCGGCCCTCTGGGTGGTCAAACAGCCCAAGGGGCTTTACGACATGCAGGATGTGCTGGGGCTGAGATAGTGCGAATCCAAAACGGCCGTTTTAGATTCGCACTATCAGCCATCAGCGTTCATCTGTCAGCAAAGACCAAAAAGACAATGGATTGGCTGAATGCGGACCGCTGACTGTTGAGCGCTCCATCCAGAAATCCCCCATTTATGAGTGGGCACTAGATAGTGACGGGAGAACAAGATCCAAATGGAAATCTTCGATAAGGCAGAACGACTGAAGCGGCTTCCTCCTTACCTTTTCAAGGAGATCGACCGCAAGAAGGCCGAGGTGAAGGCCCGGGGAGTGGACATCATCGATCTGGGGGTGGGCGATCCCGATTTACCTACCCCCAAGCACATCATCGAGGCGCTAAAGCGGGCCGCGGAGGACCCGGCCAACCACCGCTACCCATCTTACTCCGGGATGGACGACTTCAACGGGGCCGCAGCCGCATGGTACAAGACCCGGTTTGGGGTGGATCTCGACCCGGCAACCGAGGTCGTGACCCTCATCGGGAGCAAGGAGGGGATCGCCCACTTCCCGCTGGCCTTTGTGAACCCGGGAGACGTGGTCCTGGTGCCTTCCCCGGCCTACCCGGTCTATAACATCTCTACCATTTTTGCCGGCGGCGAACCCTTTGTCATGCCCCTGATTGAAAAGAACGGGTTTCTGCCGGATTTTCAGGCCATACCGGACGATATGCTCAGACGGGCCCGCATTCTTTTTATCAACTACCCCAACAACCCGACGGCGGCCGTGGCCGGCTTAGACTTCTTCCGAGAAGTGGTGGCGCTGGCTAACAAGCACCAAATCCTCATTTGCCACGATGCCGCGTACACCGAGATGGGATTTGACGGCTTTCGTCCCCACAGCTTTTTGGAGGTAGACGGTGCCAAAGAGATTGGCATCGAGTTCCATTCCCTGTCCAAGACCTATAACATGACCGGGTGGCGGATCGGGTTCGCGGTCGGCAACCGAAAGGCCATCGAGGGCCTTGGGCTTATCAAAAGCAACATCGACTCGGGTGCCTTTCAGGCCGTTCAGATTGCTGGAATCGAGGCACTCCGCGGGGACCAGGCATGCGTCGAGGAGATGATCCGGGTTTACCAGGAAAGGCGGGACATCATGGCAAAGGGTCTCGAGGCCATAGGCTTTGAGACCCGGGTGCCAAAGGCCACGTTCTACATGTGGGTCAAGGTCCTCAAGGGATACACCTCGGCCCAGTTGGCCACAAGACTTCTGGAAGAAGCCGGTCTCGTGGTGACCCCCGGAAACGGGTTTGGGGCCCCGGGTGAGGGTTACTTCCGGATCGCCCTCACCCAGAAAAGGGAAAGGATTGAGGAGGCCATAGAGAGACTGCGAAAGATGTCTCTGTAAGGCGGCCTTCTCACATCCCATGTCTGAAACCGCCTACATTGCCATCGGATCAAACCTGGGGCGCGGAACGTTCAACTGCCGAGAGGCAATCGAGCGGATGGGCCTGATCCCTGGGTGCAAGGTCGTGGCCGAATCCGGCCTTTTCCGGACTGAACCGATCGGGGTCCATGACCAGGACTGGTTTGTGAACGGTGTTGTGGCGGTTGTAACCGATCTGCCTCCCCGCCCATTGCTCGAAACGCTCCTGGCCATCGAGGCCGCCATGGGGCGGGAGAGAAAGGAAAAATGGGCGGCAAGGATCATTGACCTGGACATCCTTCTCTACGGGCAGGCCGTGATTGACGAGGCCGATCTCAAGATCCCGCATCCGTTTATGCACCTTCGGCGATTCGTGATGGTGCCCATGAACCGGTTGAGCCCGGGCCTGGTGCATCCGGTTCTTCAAATGACCATGGCAGAACTCCTGGCCGGACTTCCCGAAGAGGGACAGGCCGTCTTTGAAATCGAAGGAACCTGAATGCGCTTTCTCATCCTCATCATACTGGGCTTTATCCTCTACCGTATGGTCAAGCGGGTGATGGCGCCCAAGCCCAGGGTGGAGAAGACCGCGCCTGGCGAGGCGGTGGACGAACTGGTCAAGGACCCCGTGTGCAATACTTACGTGGCGCTCGGCAGTGCGGAAAAACGTGTCATCGGGGGAAAGGAGTATGCCTTTTGCAGCAAGGCGTGCGCGGACCGTTTCGAGAAGGAAATGAAAAGCTAGGCGCCTGGGTGGAGGACACTTGCCCGACATGTCAACCATTGGGCGCCCATCATCATCTGTTATAGAAGGGAGTAATTCAAAATGAAGTTCTTTATCGACACGGCCAATGTGGAAGAGATCAAGAATACCGGCGAGCTGGGTCTCCTTGACGGCGTGACCACGAACCCATCTCTTGTTTCCAAGGAAAAGAGGGAGTTCAAGGACCTTTTGAAAGAGATCTGCGGGATCGTGGATGGCCCGGTCAATGCCGAGGTGGTGAGCAAGGACCAGGCTGGAATGGTGCGGGAGGCTCAAGAGCTTGTAAAGATTGCCGATAATATAGTAGTAAAGATTCCCCTCATCGAGGAGGGGTTAAAAGCTGTCAAGACGCTGGCCAAAGAGGGGATCAAGTGCAATGTGACCCTTTGTTTTTCGCCCCTCCAGGCCCTGATGGCCGCCAAGGCGGGCGCGGCCTTTATCAGCCCCTTTGTGGGAAGACTCGATGACATCAGCCAGCGGGGAATGGAACTGGTCGAGCAGATTGTCAATATTTATGACAATTACGGTTTCGAGACCGAGGTGATTGTTGCTAGTGTCAGAAATCCGGTCCACGTGCTGGAGGCCGCGCTCATGGGCGCAGATATTGCCACCATGCCATTCAACGTGATCCAGCAGCTTATCCGGCACCCGCTCACCGATATCGGGCTGGAGAAGTTCCTGGCTGACTGGAAAAAGATGGGTTAAAATATGCACGCGGTTGGGGTCAAGACGGCTTCGCTCGTGGTTTTTTCCCTTTGCCTTTTGATGGCGGCCGAAACCCTCGCCGACATTTACCGGTACCGGGATGAGCAAGGTGTCTGGCATTTCACGAACATCCAGACCGGCGACACCCGGTTCAAGATTTTTATCCGCGAGAGCCAACGGACCCCCGCTCAATACATCAAGAAGTACGACGGGATCATAGGCGAGGCCTCCAGACGATTCGGCCTGGAGCCCTCACTGGTCAAGGCCGTCATCAAGGCGGAATCCGATTTCGACCACGAGGCGGTCTCGGACAAGGGCGCGCAGGGCCTCATGCAGCTGATGCCAACGACGGCTGCAAACATGGAGGTGAAGGACGCCTTTGACCCGGAGGAGAACATCGTGGGGGGCGCCCGCTATCTGAGCCAGTTGATGGAACGGTTCGGAAACAACACGGAACTGGCCATTGCCGCCTACAATGCGGGCCCCGAAGCGGTTCAGACCCATGGCGGGATCCCGCCTTTCGAAGAGACGAAGACCTTTGTCCAGAGGGTTCTCCACTATTACCATCAGTTTACCGGCGGAAGATAGGACCGTCTTATTTTTTATTGACAAAAAGTCGGCTTGCTGTAAAACTAATTGCTTGCGATCGGCAGTCAGCAATTCGGATTAAAATTCAAGGTGGTTGATGAAAGCTGCTCGCTGACCGAGCGAGTCCGAGAACAGCCGTTTTCGGGCAAGCCTTCGCCGAATGAGCGGGAATAGCTCAGTTGGTAGAGCTCCACGTTGCCAACGTGGTTGTCGCGGGTTCAAGTCCCGTTTCCCGCTCCAATATTAAGAAGAACCGGAGTGCTGGAGTGATGAAAAGACTCCTGTGCGAGTGACCCGGTACTCCACCACTCCTTTACTCCAACACTCCAAAAGGGTCCGGCGGCATAGCCAAGTGGCTAAGGCAGCGGTCTGCAAAACCGTTATTCATCGGTTCGAATCCGATTGCCGCCTCCAGGAAAATCGAAGGGTTACGGTTATTGGCCGTAACCCTTTGCCGTCTTTACAACTTTGTTCCTGTTGCGCCCAATCATTGGCTTTTCCACTCATAAGCTCATATTCCACGAACGCATTGGGATGCCCGCTCAAGGAAGACGCTCACCAATGCGATGGTCTCCTCCACGTCAGATTTAAGCACCATCCCGACCGGTCCGTGGATGTAGCGCACCGGGACTGACAGGGCGCAGACACGGACCCCCTCGGCCGTGACTTGAGCGGCTGCTGCGTCGGTGCTCCCCGTTTTTTTGACGATCAATTGGTGGGGGATGCTCGCCTCGTGGGCCACCTGAACCAGGAAGTCGGCCAACCCCCGATCCGAGATCATGCGCTTGTCCATCAACCGGATCTCAGGCCCCCTGCCCTGGGTGGTCGGGGTGACGTTGGCCGGGAGCTTGAGTCCCGGCGTATCAGATGCTACGGTGCCTTCGAGGGCAAGTGCGATCTCCGGTTTAACTGCGTAGACGGCCGGACCTGCTCCTCTTAATCCATACTCCTCCTGGGTGGAGGCGACGAGGAAGAGGTCACAGTCTGTCCGCTTCACACGTTGCGCAGCTTCCAGCATAACAAAAAGACCGACGCGGTCATCCAGGGCCTTACCGAAAAATGCGGTCTCCGTCTCCCAGCCCTGGGTGGCGAATGTCACCGGGTCTCCGATCCTTATCAGGTCCGCGACCTCGCTGGGCGGCAAACCCAGGTCAATAAAGCACTCCTCGATGGGGGTGACCTTTTCGGCTTCCCCCTCAGGCTTCAGATGGGGAGGAACGCTTCCCACCACACCGGCGATCTCCTTGCGGCCGTGCACGATCACCTTTTGGGCCCAAAAGACCCTTGGGTCCACGCCGCCAGCCGGCATGACGCGCAGGAATCCCCCCGGCTCAATCTTGCTCACGAGAAAGCCCACTTCGTCCATGTGGGCAACAAGGGCCACACGTGGGCCCTGACCGGGGATTCTGGCGATAAGATTCCCCATGGGATCCACGATCACCTCTGCGCTCAGCCGTGTTATGCGTTCGGACACAAGCCTCCGCACCCTCGCTTCGTGTCCAGAAACGCCAGGGGCTTCGGTGAGTTGAACCAGAAATGAGAAGTCCATAAGTGGTCCCCCCTTCATCGGATTAAAGTGCCCGTTTGTCTCTTGGATTGCTCCTGAACCATATCACGGCTTGACGCTGAAGGCCTACCGCCTTTTCCTCTTGCGCCTGCATGGTTGCTGGATGGCCGTGGTATGACCCTTGTACCCGATTGACATCTCATGGGGGCTGAATTAAGGTCAAATGGTTTAAGAATCAGTCATGCTTCTTTTAATTGACCACACGCTTTCGCCTTATGGCATTTCCGCCCGGTGGCAAGGAGGCTAGAGGTCCTGGGGCTTAGACCATGAACGGGTTAGGCGAAAAGAGAACCCTTGGCAGGACCGGCCTGCAGGTGGGTCGCCTGGGGGTGGCAGCCAGTTACGGTGCACCGGCAAGCGCGTTTGAGAAAGCCTTTGAACGGGGCTGTAACTACTTCTACTGGGGGTCCATGCGGAAATCCGGCATGGCTCATGCCATCCGCAACCTTTGCGGTCAGGGCAGGCGGGAGGATCTGGTCATTGTGCTTCAGAGCTACTCCCGCTCGGCTACCCTCATGGAGGGCTTCTTTGCGAGAGGGCTCAAGAGCCTTCGAATCCAACAGGCGGACATTCTGCTCCTGGGGTGGCACAACAAGTTGCCCGCCCAAAAGATCCTGGACAAGGCCCTTCAGATGAAAGACCGCGGCCTTTTTCGTTTTCTTGGCATCTCCGGGCACAACCGGCGCTTGTTTCCCGAGATCGCACGCCTTGGAGTGTTCGATCTCTTTCATGCTCGTTACAACGCCGCTCACCGGGGCGCTGAAAAAGAGATCTTTCCCCACATCCAGGGCGAATCAAGGCCCGGCGTGGTCTCATACACGGCCACGCGGTGGGGCCAGCTTCTCAACCCCAAGAAAATGCCACCCGGGGAACCGCCGCCTCCGGCGTCTGACTGCTATCGCTTTGTGCTTACAAACCAGGCGGTGGATGTCTGCATGACGGGCCCCAAAGATGAGGCCCAGATGGAAGAAGCGCTCAAAGCCTTGGAGCTGGGCCGCCTCTCGGGAGAAGAAATGGCCCGCATGGTGAGGATTGGGGACTACGTCCATGAGCACACCGCACGGTTCTTATGATCCTGGGCCCGGAGTCCGACAATGACCCTGATCCAGATCACCCCTTCCATTCAGATCGACGAGCAGGAACTCGACGAGACCTTCATTCGAAGCTCGGGCCCGGGCGGCCAGAACGTGAACAAGGTCGCAACGGCCGTGCAACTCCGTTTTGACGTGGCCCGATCGCCCTCACTGCCGCCGGAGGTACGTGATCGGCTTCTTCGTTTGGGCGGAAGGCGTGTGACCGAGGCAGGGGTCCTGATCATTGAGGCAAGGCGTTTTCGGACCCAGGAACGCAACCGCCAAGACGCAAGGGAGCGCTTGGTTGCCCTCATCCGAAAGGCCGCCGAGCGGCCTAAGGCCCGACGGAAGACGCGCCCAACGGCCGCAAGCATCAAGCGAAGGCTTGAATCAAAGCACCATCGGACCCGGATAAAGCGGACAAGACAGGGCCCGGCCGGAGGCGAAGACTAACAGGTTGCTGAAATAGGCCCATCTACTGCGTTGCCCTCATTCCTTGTCATTGCGGCGTAGCTGTAACTACGCCTCATTCCAAGTAATTTTGGGCGCCCTGTATCTGGACCTTTTTGAGCAACCTGTGAAGATTGAGTTTCTCCGCAACCTGCTAGATCAGGTCGGCCCCACGCTCCACGAGGAGCTCTCTGAGGACCGATCGGTGACACCTGTTTTCGTCTTCGCAGTAGCACCCCAATGACATATTTGTCTGATGAGAAAGCGCGGCCAATAGATCCAACACCCGGCTTGCCTCCGGTTTTTTCATTTCAGAACGAAATTTGCGTCTGAAGTCCGACCACGATTTTTCATCGTTCGATGACTTGGCTTGCTTCACGAGGGCCTCACTTGGAGAGAGAATTGGGAGCCAAACATCGTAGAAGTCCCTTGTTGCGTGCTCCGACTTTGGAACACCCCGAGGCGGTCGGCGGACTGTACCCATACGCAGCCCTTCCCCCGCCTTTCTTGGCGAACCGAGCTTAACCACAAAAATCGACATGGTTCCTCCATTTGAAAGTTCGGCCGACCACACTAATTTTTTGCCGTCCCTGTCCTGCCGGCCCGGGTCTGCTTGTGATCCGTGATCCAGCGCTTCATCCATTCCCGCGCATCTTCGGGGGGGTGGTGGATCTCCTCGCGACGTTCGAGGATCAGGGATTGGGTCGGGCATTTGTGCACACACACCCCGCATCCGAGACATCGGTCCACATCGAGCGTAGCGGCCTCACCCCGCTCGTTTCCGGCCAGAGCGCAATCAGCGAGCGTGAGTGCCTGGACAGGACAGCGCTCCACGCAGAGGCCGCACGCCTTGCATGTCGTCTGATTGATCTTAACACGGTAATTTGAAAAATCACGGCTTTTTTGCTGTTTCAGCACGTGGTAGGACTCGAGAAAGACGCAGGAACACGTGCAGCAGTTACAAATGGTGTCCGCTTCCTGCCGCCGGTTTGATACGGCGTGGACGAGCCCTGCGTCTGCTGCCAACGCGAGAATATCTTTGGTTTCTTCCTTGGTGATCCTGCGGGGGTCCTCGATCGTCTTGTCTATGGGGATCGCTCGCAGGGGCTTTGTGTGGGCCAAGGCAAGCTGGTCCATGAGCCCGTCATGGAGGTAGCGGTTGAGGGGTGGGGCCATGGCCCTGGCCGCTTGATCATGGTCAATGGCGTAGAATGGGCCTCTGAAGAATATAAAGAAGGCGTCGTTCAAATAGTAGAAAATGCGCCGGCCCCTCTCCGTCCGCCACACCGCGCCCTTTTTGGCAAGTGGATCAAGCCTTGCCATCAGTTCATGTGGCGCCATGCCTTTAAGCGCGGCAATGTCTTTCAGTTCCGCGGGCATGAAGGGAAAGCCGGTGAGCAATTCCGCCTCATCCGGTTTGAGGAAGGCCATAATGGATGGAAAAAGGTGCTCGGAAGCAGGCAGGTGCCACCAGGCCTTGTCAAGCCACGCTATGAAACCGGCAAAGATCGCTTTTTCAGACATGAGAAATGTCTCCTTTCCAGTAATTCTAGCCGCGTTGAGAGTTCCGAAGAATTGTGTCAGACTATTTCCAGCTCATCCACTCAACATGGGCGCCACGGCTCCATGGATTCAGAAATTCAGGTCCAGCACCCGGCCACGGGCGCGTGATAGCGCCCCTGCCTTTTCGCCATGTCCGCCAAACAAAGGTATTTTCAGAAACGTTCTTCTCTAGTATCTTAAATAGATTAAGAGAGAAAGCACCGAAAGGGACATAAAGCCCGGGCGAATGTGCCGGACTTTGGCCAGGAGGTGGCAGAGGTGAAACGTGTAACGATTCTTGCCCTTGAAAGGACCATGGCGTCCACGGTGACGGGTCCGTTGGATATATTCGGTCAGGCGGGGGTCCTGTGGAATCAGATCGGAGGCTTGGATCCCGAGCCCCGCTTCCGCGTTGAAATTGCCACCGTTGACGGAAGGCCGGTGGAATGCCTGAATCAGGTCCGCATCCAGCCTCACGCTTCAATAGATGCAATCAAGGAGACTGATCTTGTCATCATTTCATCGGAAGACCTCGCCGTGCTTTCGGATGCCTGCAAGGAAACGGTTCCCTGGTTGGTTGAGCGCTTTGCAGATGGGGCCAGTCTCGCCAGCGTGTGCACGGGCGCGTTTCTCTTGGCCGAAACCGGACTTTTGAACGGAAAACGCGCCACGACGCACTGGGGGTTTGCCGATGAATTCCGCAGGCGATACCCTGAAGTGATTCTCACCCCCGAGTGCCTCATTACGGATGAAGGAAACCTCTTTTGCGCCGGGGGGGCACACTCCTATTTCGATCTCGCCCTCTATCTGGTTGAAAAATACTGCGGTTACGAGGTGGCAGCCCAGTGCGCCAGGGCGCTTCTTCTCGAAATGGGGCGGGCTTCACAAGTACCTTTTGCCATCTTCGAGTACCAAAAGCACCACAAGGACAAGGAGATTCTTAAGGTTCAGAATATCATGGAGAAACACTACGACGGAGAAATAAATGCATCGGATGGAAATGAAGCCTTTTTCCCTCATTACTTTCGTCTTTTTGTTGCTGCTGAGCGCGTGCGCGGCTACGGGGGTTCAACACCCAACACCGTGGTGGTCGAGCTCGGACCCGCTGACGATCCCCTATGAGACAAGGCTGAAACAGATCGGGAAAGGCAACCTGGTCATGAACCCCTCTTTCGAGGAAGGGACGATTCAGCCGGAAAAAGGAAAGATCTCCTTCACGATCAAGGGTTGGGAGCTTGTCGGGAAGGACATCCAGTGGCTTAATTCGGAACTGGACCCCGAGGCCGTGAGCGATGGACAACATAGTATCAAGATCGAGAGGACCAAGGCGGATGAGATGGCCGAAGCCGAAGGCATCCTCAGCGATTACATTCCTGTCATTCCCGGAAACTACGATTTTTTCTACGATGTGAGGTTGAAAAATATTGTAAACAACCGGTCCAGGCTTGGCGTTCGGGTGTATGACGCCGTCTCCGTGAAGGTGTTCTATTTTGACGAGGAAAGACGGCCACTGGATCCGGCAGCCGTGAACCCGGTCAACGGAAAGCGCATCGACAACGCTTATAAGGGCTACTCGTTTTCCAATTATTGGCGGATTTCAGACTTCCCATGGGGGAAGGTCAGGGCGAGGACCTATAATTATCCCTTCTCAGAGGGCGATGTCCCTGATCAAACCCGCTTTGTTCGGCTTTTTTTCGGTCTCAAGGGTACGGGGACCATGTGGCTCGACAACGTGGATTATCGGTATTCCAAGTGGAATTTTACGGCGCTCGAACGCATAACGCCACAGATGGCCATGAAAACCTCACCGGCCGAAAGGATCATCCCTTTGCCGAAATTCATCAAACCGCTCAAAGCCATTCATTTTTACGATCCCGGGTCACCGCAGTGTCCCCTTCCCTCCATTATCCTTCCCGATGAGCCGACGCCCGGTGATTTGTCGGCGGCAAGGGTGCTCCGGCAAAGACTCGACAGCGTGATCCACAGGTCCGGCCTGAACGAAGAAAACCTCGGCAGGGGAGTGGATAAGGGGGCCAAGGCTTCCAGCCTGGCGGATGGGACCTGCGGCCGCCTGGTCTTTAGCATCGGAAAGACCGGGGTCTATAAAGATGTCAAGCCCGAGCTTCCCCTTGATTTGATCAAAGACAAACCCCAGGGGTATGTTATCAAGGCCCAGCAGGTGGGTGATGCCCATCTGGTGTTTCTGATGGGTGGAAGCGCCATCGGGAATTTCTATGCAGCCGCAACCGCCGTGCAACTCCTGGACCCTGACCGCTGCATCTATCACAGCGCCGATGTGGTCGACTTCCCCGATTTTGAGGGGCGCGGGTTCTTTTTCAAGCGATGGGACCGCTTGAAGGAGCCGGAGATGGCGCTCCGTATCCTTGAGCGGCTGGGTCTATTCAAATTGAACAAGGTTTACACCGCCTATGATCACCCAACCAACCCATGGTACGAGCCGGATACGGCCTTTAAGGACGGCGTTGAAAGGATCGGCGGATTGTGTAAAGGGACCGGCACCATGGGCCTTGCGATCATGGTGAACCCATATGCCCACTTTGATTTTGGGGCGTCCGAGGAGGACCTGGACGACCGGCTCCGCTATCTCTGGACCCACAGCAGCCCCCAGAGCCTTGATAGGCTGAAAGAGGCGTTCCGTATCGGCTTGAATGCGGGCGCCGATACGATCATGCTCCGGGCGGATGACTACGTACCCCACGAAGGAGAGAATCCAAATAATTTCTCGCTTTTTACGGATGAAGACAGGGCGCGTTTCGTCAATCTGCAGAATGGACACGCTCACATCATCAACAACCTGAAACGATGGCTTGACAAGGAATATCCGGGGACACGATTGGAGTTCTGTCCCCCCTGGTACGCCAACGAATTCATCGACCGTAGCGAGGGCAAGGCCGAAATTTATTTCCGTGAGCTCACGGCGCAGATTCCACCGGATGTGGCCATCATCTGGACGGGCCCGACGGTCCGGTCCCTCTCCATCGACATGGCCGATATCCGGCGGTATCAGTCGCTCATCGGCAGATGGCCCATGAGCTGGGACAACACGCTGTATGCCAGGAACATTGAGTCAAAGAAATATGGCGGCTATGCAGCCTTCTATCCCGGAAAGGTGCGCATGTGCAACCTCTTTGAACCCTATGATACCTATAGGCCGGAAAGCTTTCACAAATATAACGACGGCGCGAACATGTATGTCAATGGGAATGGTTCAAGCGAGATATACCAGATCAAATACGCGACCGTCGGCGATTATCTGTGGAATACCAAGGCCTACGACCCCGAGCGGTCACTTTGGACTGTCCTCAATAAAGACTATGGCCTCGCTTGTGCCCGGGATCTACTGTTGTTCAACGACGCCTACTATGGCCTCTATGACGTTTGCCTTCGAATGGAAGTGGCGGGCGTGCGGGATGAATGGATCACCAAGGGTAAGGCGTTTTTGAGCGAGCTCACACAGCACCTGGGTCACGTCGCAGCACAACTGCCTCCTGAACAACCCATATTGAAGGAGATCGAGGTTCTTCGGAAAAGGCAGGCGGAACGGTTCAATCGGTTGTGCGAGATGGCCCCAGGCGGACCGCCGGCCGCAGAGCAACCGTCGGCGCCTGCGCCAGGGCCGCAAAGTGGAAGTTGATCAGAAAGTTGACTTGCAATTCTCTTTTTCTTTGGTATAAGGATGTCCGACCGACAATTCTATGGACGTAAAGGATGGCTCATATGAACAAGTTTTTTATGGATATCAATAAGGTTTCCGTGTTCTTGGCACCGCGGAAGACCATCTTGGGAAAAGACGTTGTGGTTCAACTCGGCAAAGAAGCGAAGGCCCTGGGCGCCAAGAAGGTCCTCATCGTTACGGATCCGGGGGTGGTAAAGGCTGGGCTGGCCCAAATCATTCAGGATGCCTTTGACAAGGCCTCCATATCTGCGAAGGTTTTTGACAAAGTGGAGCCGGAGCCCCCTGTGCGCGTCGTGGAAGCCTGCATCGAGGCCATCAAGGCCGATGACTATGACCTCATTGCAGGGCTTGGCGGGGGAAGTGCGCTGGATGTGGCCAAAGGGGCGGCAGCCATTGCTCCCTATGGCGGAAAGGTGTTGGACTATGTGGGAATGGACACTATTCCTGGGCCGGGTCTGCCGAAGATCCTTATTCCGACCACGGCAGGGACCGGAAGCGAGGCAACGCGTGTCATTGTGATGACCGACGAGGGTGATAATACGAAAAAGGTTGTTTTCAGCGATTTTCTCATGTCCGATGTGGCGATCCTGGACCCCATGCTGACCCTTTCCATGCCGTCTGCGGTGACGGCGGATACGGGCCTCGATGCGCTCGTCCATGCAATAGAGTCGTATGTTTCCGTAAACACGACCCCTTTTGCCGAAATCCTCGCGTTGGAGGCCGTGAGCCTCATCGCGCATAATCTGCCCGTCGCCTACGCCAAGGGCAGCCATCTGCTGGCCCGATACAACATGCTTCTGGCAGCAAACCTGGCCGGATCTGCCTTCACGAGCGGGGGACTAGGGGCTGTGCACGGGCTTGCTTACGTGTTGGGCACACAGTATCACATGCCCCACGGGCGGTCCAATGCCATTATGTTGCCCCACCTCATGGCCTTCAACCGGACGGGCAACCCGCAAAAATTCGCGAGAATTGCCGAGGCCATGGGCGAGGTGACCGAAGGCCTTTCCCTGCACGAGGCTGCTCAAAGGTCCGTGGAAGCCGTCAAGAGGCTCCTGACGGCTGTAGGTATCTCCTTTCATCTCTCTGATTACGGAATCCCGCAAGAAGATCTACCGATCCTTGTGGAGGGAGGTCTCAAACAGTCGCGCCTGTTTGTGCCGAACCCTCGTGACCTGACGGAATCGGATGTCAGAAAGATCTACGAAGGGGCCTACTGAAGGGCTCGGCGTAGATCCTTCGCCCGGGATGTTACGACCCGAAGAGAGGCCGCCCTTCAAATTCGAAACTGCAGGGAATCATTGGGCTTCATCGTGTATCATCGCGGACGGTGCAAGTGACGCCTCGGATGGCCCAATGGCGTGCGGTCTTGGAACCTTTTCCATCAGCACTGTTTCTATTTGTTTTCTCACCTATAATGCCATATCCAGATTGGAAGGTCATTTGACGCGCTCTTGGATCAGACCGGGTGCGCCTTCCGTGAAAGCCCTCGCAACCACATTAAGTCTCCTTTTATTCCTTTTCCTTTTTGGCTGCCCATACAGTTACGTGAAGAAGCAGGGTGTGCAGGTGATAAAGACAGGGGATCTCTTTCCCAAAATATCTCTGCAGGCACCCTCCGACCCCGAAGACCGCCGGTATCTGGGTCTTTCCGAGGGCAAGACCTTCACCCTGGATAACGTAAAGGGGAACCTGGTGTTGGTGGAGATGATGAATGTATATTGTTCCAGCTGCAGGACAGAGGCCCCGAGGTATAACAAGATCTATGAGCTTATTAAAGGGACCTCAAACAAAGGGACAGATAAAGATGCTTGCCATAGCGGCAGGTAACGGGGACGAGGAGGTCAAGGAATTTCGAGACAAATATAAAGTTCCTTTTCCCCTTATCCCGGACCCCGAATTTGCCATGCACCGGGCCATCGGTTCAAGCCCCACACCTTTTTCCATTTACGTTCGTCAGGATACACCGGGACGGATGGGCCGGGTGATCGATACCCACCTGGGGCCGATTTTCGATCATGAGGATTTGTTCAAGCAACTGACGGGGATGATGACGATGGATCTGGCCGCGATCGAAAATCATGGGCGAGAGAAAGAGGCAAAAACTGCAGAAGTCAAACCGATCCTCCCCGAGAAAGAAGTGGAAGCACGCGTGAAGAAGGCATTTGAAGCCATGGGCGGCAGTCTAGATCAATTTGAAAAGATTACGTTGACAGATTCAAATACCATCTATGCGGCCGTTGTGAAAAACCAGGATGGGAGCCAAAGAGGGTAGGACCTTGAGAAGAACCGTTGGAGGAATCAAATCGTTGCAGAACCAAATGCCTGACAAGGAGCGAATGGAGGCCCTTTTATCGCGTCAGCCCGTTGACCGGGTCCCGCTCTTTCTGGCATCCCTCGGTTTTTCCCTCCGAACCATGGGTCATCCGGTCGTGCGGGCCTACGACGACCCTGAGACGTCTTTCCTGGCCCAGGTTCGAACCAATGAGATGTACGGGGCGATTCCCGTCGTACGATTCATAGGGAGCGCCTTCGGTGCCCGTGAGTTCGGCGGCGAGGTCAGGATGCCGAGAGAAGACATGGAGATGGCTCCCTCGCTCCTCCGGCCCCCCGTCACCTGTGAGGCGGACGTGGAAAGGCTGGAGCAGAACCCAACGGATCTGAGGACCGCGGGCAGCGTGCCCCTTTACATGGCGTTCAGCCGGCTGCAAGCCGATCACGGCCTGCCCGTGACCTTCTTTGCCGGCGGTGTTCTGACCATGGTGGGCAACATGTGCGGTGTAGAAAGCATGTGCCGATGGATGCTCAAAGCGCCCCCGCTTCTCCATCGGGTGTGTCGACTCGCCACGGATTTCATCCTGTCCAAGATGCGTTATTGGGTGGAGACGTTTGGAGCAAGGCGACTCCTCGGGTGGAACACTGCGGCCACGGAGTCAAACCAGATCATTTCCCCCAAACAATTTCAAACCTTTGCGCTCCCTTATCAGCGCGAGATCTATCAGCTTGGTCAAACGCTGGGAGTCCCCCATTTCTACACCCACATCTGCGGGGAACAGAACGCCAATTTACCGTACTGGGCGCAGATGTCCCATGGCGATCCAGGGCTCATCAGCTTCGGTCCCGAGATCCACATTGAAACCGTGTCGAGATGTTTTCCGAAGGACGTTCTCTTGGGGAACGTAAGCCCCACATCCATTCAGCTGTCCACCCCGGAGGAAATCCGTCGAATCGCGGTGGGATGCGTCAAGAGCGGGAAATGGCATCCCGGGGGGTTTATTCTGGCGCCGGGGTGTGAGCTGCCCGTCACTGCGCCACCGGAAAACGTCCGTGCCCTCGAAAAAGCGGTCGAGGAGGCCGGGATATTTTGAGGTTTACATTCGTGGCGGATGGGCTAAAGTATAACAAGGTCCCTATGCTCGACGCTAAGGCAGCAAAGCGGCCTGAGTCAACGCAAAGCGCTGGTCCGGGATGCGGGGCCCAGGAGCCCCGCGCCCTTCTTTCATCCAACCTTCAAATGAAAGGGGGATCCAAATGGCTGCGCTCATCATGATCAAGAGAAAAGTCCCAAAAGACAGGCAAACAAAGATCCTGCCTCTGCTCATTCAGATGCGGTCCCTTGCCGTGGCCCAGCCCGGATACATCTCCGGCCAAACCCTCCAGAGGATCGACGATCCGGAGGAGTACCTGGTGATCGGCACCTGGAAATCCGTTGACTTTTGGAAGTCGTGGTTCGACAGCAAGCAGAGAAACGAAATTCAGGCGCAGATCGATCAGCTTCTGGGCCAGAAGACCGATTACACCGCCTATCATTATCCGGGCTAGACAGATCCCGGAAACGGCCACTGCAGGCTGAACGCTCGACGGGAAGCGCTCCGCCTGCGGGAGACATTTTAGCCCACCTTGCCGAGAACGTTTTTCCTGTATCCTCTTGCTGGGCGCGCCGGGAATGGGCCTCCCACATGAGCGCGCCGGCTGGGAAAGCGCGTGTATCCCTCCATGAAGAGCTTGTTTTCATTGGATTTCTCTGATAATCTAAAATATTAAAATTTCAAGCGTTCGACCCCACGTATTTCGGGGCTTTCATGAAGCACTGGCATGAGTGGCTTTAAACGAAAATATGTTTCCCAATTGGCGACCCGAATCAGCAGCGGTGAGCGCAGGATATGCGTTGCCGGGCTTTCGGGGACGGCCCTCTCTTATTTCCTCTCTGAGCTCCTTTCGGGTCTTGAAAGACCATGCCTTATCATCCACTCAGGACGGAAAGAGGCTGAAACCCTTTACAAAGAGCTCCAGTTCTTTCTCTCCATCCCTGAAAGCGATTCGGACGGCGCGGGTTCCAGACTCTATGATTTCGCTCCCTATGACATCAGTCCGCTGACCGGTCTCAGCCCTAACCGCGAACTGGTGACCCGGCGGATCGAGGCACTTTATGCCGCCCTCTCTCTGAAAAACCCTATTGTCGTCACCTCGCTCGATGCGGTGGCTTACAGAACTTTGCCCAAGCAAGTCTTTGTTCGGTCCATGGAGTTGATCCAGGCCGGAGAGACGCTCGATCGGGAGCCCCTGTTGAGGCGGCTTGAGTCGAATGGCTATCAGCGTACCTCCCTCGTTGAGGACAGGAGGGATTATGCGGTGCGCGGCGGTGTCATTGACATTTTCCCGCCCCTTCAGCCTCTCCCGCTCCGCCTGGAGTTCTGGGGAGATCACCTGGAGTCCATCCGCAGCTTCGACCCCCTCACTCAAAGATCCCAGGCAGTGATGGAAGAAGCGGTAGTGCTTCCCGCCTCGGAAATTATCATGGATCGGGATACCCTGAGCCGTGCCCGGTCCATGGGAAGGCTTCCCAGGGGTTCTGAAGAGGGCTTGAGTTTTCCGGGGCAGGAGGCCTGGCTGAATCACTTCTACGATCGCTTGGACACGTTAATCGAATATTTGTCTACCGACACGGTCATCGTGGAAGTGGAGCCCAATCACTTCGGACGGACATTCCTTCGCTTGAGCGAACGTTTTGGCACGGACGTGGCCCGGTTTCGACAGGAGGCCGCCGAGAAAGGGAACCCTTTTCCCGAAACCGAGGGGTTGACGGTTTCGGAAGCAGACTTCTCCTTTCAGGGCAGCGGATATAAGAGGGTGGAATTCAGCGCGCTTGAGATGCCTGACAGCGGATCGCCGTGCGAAGTAACCCGGATTGCCACGGCCCGTGAAACGGACGCAGAGATCGAGGTGAGGCTTTCCGGCAAGGGCCGGGTCTCTCTCGCCCCGCTGGCCGAAACCCTTACCAGGTGGCTCGATGCCAGGGGCCAGGTCGTCTTGGTCAGCCGCACGGAACAGCAGGCTGGGCGGTTAAGGGAGATCCTCCAGAACTACGACGTGATGGTCGATCAATCAGCGGCGTCCTGGTCCCGGATACCGCAAGGCCCGGGGCTGACCCTGTGCCTTGGCCGCCTGAGAAAGGGCTTTGTCTGGGAGGAGTTGGGCCTATATGTGCTGAGCGAAGATGAAATCTTCGGACCCAAGAAGGCACGGTCAAGGGCGTCGGCGCGACCCTCTGAAAATGTCTTGTCCTGGTCCAGTTTTGGCCAGCTCAAGGCGGGAGACCCGGTGGTCCATGAGGACCACGGGATCG
Organism: uncultured delta proteobacterium; assembly: GCA_963830155.1. Taxonomy (GTDB): domain Bacteria; phylum Desulfobacterota; class DSM-4660; order Desulfatiglandales; family Desulfatiglandaceae; genus CAWHLE01. The sequence continues at coordinate 59,819 of CAWHLE010000014.1, forward strand.
GCCGATACTGCGGGCTTGTCAAAATGGAGGTCGGGGAGAAAGTCAACGACTTCGTGATCATCGAATATGGCGGTGGGGACAAACTTTACGTCCCGGCAGACCGTATCAGCATCCTCCAGAAATACGTGGGGATGGAGGATTCGGACCCTAAGCTCGACCGGTTGGGCGGTCGAGCCTGGGATTTGGTCAAGAAGAAGGCCAGACGGTCCGTTCAGGAAATCGCCCGCCAACTGGTGGAGCTTTACGCCCTCAGGAAATACAGGCAAGGATTTGCTTTTTCGCCACCGGATCACGTCTACCGAGAGTTTGAGGCCGGGTTTGAGCACGAAGAGACCCCAGACCAGGTGAAGGCCATCGATGCCGTGCTGGAGGATATGGCCTCCGAACAGCCCATGGACCGGTTGATCTGCGGGGACGTGGGATTTGGGAAGACGGAGGTGGCCATTCGGGCGGCCTTCAAGGCGGTTTCCGATGGAAAACAGGTGGCCCTGCTGGTGCCCACGACGGTCCTTGCCGAGCAGCATTACGAGACCCTGAAGAAGCGAATGGCCCCATACGGGGTGAAGATCGGCATCGTGAGCCGTTTCAAGACGAAGAGCGAACAGACGGAAACCCTTGGCCAGCTGCGTTCGGGAGCGCTGCACGTCCTCATCGGCACACACCGGATGATTCAAAAAGATGTGAGGTTCAAGGACCTTGGGCTCCTCATCATCGACGAGGAACAGCGCTTCGGCGTCAAACAAAAGGAGTCTATCAAACGCTACAGGTCCATGGTGGACGTTCTGGCCCTCACCGCCACGCCCATTCCCAGGACCTTTCAGATGTCGCTCATGGGGGTCCGGGATTTGAGCATCATCGAGACGCCTCCTGAAGACCGGCTCGCCATTCAGACTTTTATGTCCCATTACGACGAGTCCATGATTCGTCAGGCCATCCTGAATGAAATGGACCGGGGCGGTCAGGTATTCTTTGTCCACAACAAGGTGCAGACCATCGACTTCATGGCCGACAAGCTGAGGGCGCTCGTGCCCAACGCGCGGTTTGAGGTCGCCCACGGCCAAATGGTGGAAAAACAGCTCGAACGGGCCATGATGCGATTTCTCAGAAAGGAGATCGATGTCCTCGTCTGCACGACCATCATTGAGTCCGGCCTGGATATCCCTTCGGCCAACACCATCATTATCAACGAAGTGGATCGGTTCGGCCTGGGGCAGATCTATCAGCTGAGGGGCCGTGTGGGGCGATCCAGGGAAAAGGCCTACGCCTACCTCTTCCTCGCAGACGGGGCCGCGTTGACGAAAGACGCCGAGAAGCGACTGAAGGCCCTCATGGACTTCTCCCATCTGGGGGCCGGCCTCCACCTGGCCATGCATGACCTCAAGATCCGTGGCGGAGGCAACATCCTGGGCTTCGCCCAGTCAGGGCACGTTACCGCTGTTGGATACGAGCTTTACATGAAGCTCATAGAAGAAGCGGTTGCGGAACTGAAAGGGGAGGTCTGGCACGAAACGGTTAATCCTGAAATCAATGTCAAGATCTCGGCCTATCTTCCCTCCGATTACGTGATCGACACGGACGTGCGGCTCAGCCTCTACCGGAGGCTTTCACTCCTCCGGGAAAAGCATGAGCTTGCGAAGATCAAAGAGGAAATCCATGACCGGTTCGGACCGGTACCGGAACCGGTGCGGCACCTCTTCGACCTCATATCGCTTCGACTCCTGATGAAAGACCTGGGTATCTCAAGGCTCGACGTGGGGCGTGACGCGCTGACGCTCTCTTTTTCCCACTCAAGCCCGGTGGATCCCGCCGCGCTCGTGCGGCTCGTTAGTGACAGGCCCAGGCAATATCAGTTTCTGTCGGATCGAAAGCTCAAGTTCTATCTTGGCCCGCTGGACCCGGGCTCGCCGCTGAAAAGGGTTGAAAAGGCCATAGCCTCGATGGCTAATCTCAGCGCTGGATCCACAAGGAATGAAACGGCCCATGACCCCAGAAGGAGCCGGGGCACAGGCTAGCAGGAAAAATTACTTGCTTTTTATATGACAATTTGTAATTTGGATCTTTTAGGCAGGTTTATGAACTTATTGGAATCCATTTTCACCTGTAACCTTGATGGGGACCTTGGTACGAGAGGGAGATTTATCCGGCTGTTCATCGTGTCATGCCTTGCGCTGTCCATGCTATCGATGTGCGCGAACAGGGATCAGGGTGAAGATGGCGTCGTCCTGGTGGTTGGATCGAGAAAGATCTCAGGGACGGAATTAAAGGAGAAGATTAAGGAATTCATGGCGGGCCTGGAATTGTCCGAAGAGGAATGGACCACCATGAAAGAGGTTTTGCTGCAGCGCACGATCGATGAATATGTGGTCCTTGAATACGGACGCGAGGCAGGGATTGGGGTCACCGAGCAGGAGCTTGAAGGAGAAATCGGCCAGATCGCGGCGGACTACGGCAAAGACGGCTTTCAGGAGATGCTTCTGCGCCAGTATGTGGATTTTCAGGGCTGGAAGGATAAGCTCCGCGACCAAATCTTGATCCGGAAGATCCTGGATGAGGTCACCGGCAGCGCCGCGCCGCCCAGTTACGAGGAGATCAAGACCTATTACCAAGACCACCAAGCCGAATTCACCTCTCCGCGCATGATCAAATTCCGGCAGGTTGTCACCTCCACCGTTGAGGAAGCGGAAACCGTGGTGAGAGCACTGAAGGCGGGTGAGCGCTTTTCAGAGCTCGCAATGCGGACCTCCACGGCGCCCGAGGCCGCAAGCGGGGGGGAAGTGGGTTGGGTGGCGGCAGGTCAACTGGAAGAATCCATGGAGAAGGCGATCTTCGCGCTCAAGATCGGCGAGATCAGCCCTGTCGTTAAGACGCCTTACGGGTATCACATCTTTCAGCTTTTGGCCGTGAGGCCTGGAGGGCCCAGGGCCCTCTCCGAAGTGATGGCGGCGATTGAGACCAGGATCAGCGATCAGAGGCGAGAAAAGGTCTGGCTGGCCTGGCTGGCAGAGCAGCGAAAGCGGTTCCCGGTGAACGTACGATCTGAGGTCTTTGACAGAATGGAGATTTCATCATGAAGGGGATCAGGAAATGCGTGATATGGGTCCTGTCTCTGGGATGGCTTCTTCTCATCCCCCGGGTGGGATACGGCGAGGTCTGCAACCGGGTTGTGGCCGTGGTCAATAACGATGTGATCACTCTTTTTGAGCTGAACACCCGGATCAAAGAGATGACTGGCGTGGATCCGGAGCAGATGAAGGCACAGGACGAGAAGCGATACCTCGAAATGCGCCGGCGGATTATCGATCTCCTGATCGACGAAAAACTCGCCTTGGGGAAAATCCTCGAGCAGCACATTGTCGTGACGGATCGAGAGGTGGACGCGGCCATAGAGCGGATTAAACAAGAAAAGAAAATGACCCAAGAAGACCTGGTGGCCGGGCTCAAACAAATCAACTTGACCTATGAGGCCTATCGCCAGAACATCAAAGCCGATATCGAACGGATGCGGCTGATCAATTTGGAAGTCAAGTCAAAGATTATCGTCCGGGAAGAAAGGATTCGTGAGTATTACGACGCCCACAAGTCCGAATACAGCAAGGAAGAACGCATCCGGCTTGCTGCCATCTTTCTTAAAGGAGACGGGTTGACAGCGCCCCCCGAGGATGCGGCACTCAAGAACCAGCTGGACCAGGTCCTTCAAAGATTGCAGGCGGGCGAGGACTTTGGCGCCCTGGCCAAAGAGCTCTCGCAGGGACCGGGGGCAAAAGAAGGGGGGGATCTGGGTTATTTCAAGCCTCAGCAGCTTGAGCCCGAGTTGATCAAGGCGATTGAGCCCCTTGCGGTTGGAGGGGTCAGCGGGCCCATTTACAGGCCTTATGGGATCCAGATCCTAAAGGTCGTAGCCAGGGAACCCGGAGGCGATTTGCCTTTCGAACAGGTCAAAGAAACGATCTATGACCTTCTCTATCGCGAGGAGGTCAATCGCAGCTATACCCATTGGATCAAAGAACTGCGTGAAAAGGCCTTCACGAAGATCATTTTCTGAGAAGGAAGGATTTCCTGCCTGACTCGACTTGTCCTGGTCCCCATCCAAGCGCTGGAGCGGTAACCACTTATCGTAAATCGCCTCCTGGACGGCGAGGGGGCGCCTTGTCGGCGGGTGAGGTTTCTGACTTGAATTCGAGGGGGAAAAGATCGAAAATAGAATTTTCGGATGCAATTTGGGAGAAAGCAGGATCGGTGAGCGTCCCTCTCCGCGGATTTAAAGACCGAAGAAGGAAAACGAAAATAGGCATGCATAACGTCTTCGACATATTCGAAGAGAGAGGGTTCGTAGAGCAGGTTACGGACAGGGAACAGGTACGAGACCTCCTGAAGGGTTTCACCACCTGCTATATTGGATTCGACCCGACGGCAAAAAGCCTTCATGTGGGCAGCCTTCTTCCCATCATGTCCCTTGTGCACATGCAGCGGGCAGGCCACAGACCCATCGCCGTCATTGGCGGAGGGACCTCCCTCGTGGGGGACCCGAGTGGGAAGACGGAAATGCGGCGCATCATGACGGTCCGGGAGATCGACGATAACGGAGAGGCCTTAAAGGCTCAATTGTCCCGTTTCCTCGATTTCAAGGACGACAAGGCCTTAATGGTGAACAACGCGCACTGGCTCGTCGAATTGCACTACATCGATTTTTTGAGGGAAATCGGCAGGCATTTCAGCGTAAACCGAATGCTTACCGCCGAAAGTTACAGGGCCAGGATGGAGACAGGTCTCAGCTTCATTGAATTCAACTACATGCTTCTCCAATCCTACGATTTCTGGTACCTTTTCAAGCATTATGACTGCCGCCTCCAGATGGGAGGCAACGACCAGTGGGGCAATATCCTTGCCGGCGCTGACCTGACCCGGCGGCTTGAGGGCGAAACCGTCCACGGGCTCACCTTTCCGCTCATGACCACCTCTTCCGGTGTCAAAATGGGGAAGACCCACAAGGGCGCCGTATGGTTGGACCCTGGGCTGACAACCCCTTACGACTACTATCAGTACTGGATCAATCAGGACGACCGGGACGTGGGGCGGTTTCTGGCCATCTTTACCTTTCTCCCCATGGAGGAGGTGCGTCGCCTCGGCTCGCTCAAGGGAGAAGAAATCCGGGCGGCCAAAGAGGTGCTTGCCTTTGAAGCAACCCGACTCTGCCATGGGGAGCAGGCAGCCGAGGAGGCAAGGGCGACCTCAAAGCACTTGTTCGGGGACGAGTTCGCCGAAGGCGGCGCGGAGTCGGTGCCAACCGTCCTCATGAAGGCCCAGGATCTTGAACAGGGGCTCCCGGTCTATCTGCTCTTCGAGAGGACCGGACTGTGCAAGACCCGGGCGGAGGCGCGACGGTTGATCAGTCAGGGGGGCGGGTACATCAACGGCCAAAGGGTCGAAGCCTTTGATCAGGTGATTGAGTCCCCCGAGGGTAGGGGCGGTTCCCTTCTTTTGAGGGCAGGCAAGAAGAGATACATAAAGATCCGGCTCACGTGAGGGGTTCCTTTTCCTTTGTGGGATATCCATCGATCTCCGAGTCATTATGAAAGACGACGAAAACACGGAAGATTTCGAGCAGGAAAGCGAAGAAGTCCCTCTGGAGGATGATCCAGTGGACCCGGAGGACGGCGAAGGTTTGGTCCCGGTGAGCCCTACGGCGAACCTGGCCATGGTCCACCCCAGTGAAAGGGCACTCGTCCTTTACGACCCGCTCCAGCTCTATCTGTTTGAAATCAAACGTTACAACCTCCTTACCCGTGAGGAAGAAACGGCACTGGCTATCCGCTACAGGGAGCAACACGACGAAAGAGCGGCCTACCGGTTGATCACCTCCAATCTGAGGCTTGTGGTCAAGATCGCCATGGACTTCCACCGGTACTGGACCAAGAATCTCCTGGACCTTATTCAGGAGGGCAATGTCGGGCTGCTTCAGGCCGTCCGAAAGTTCGACCCCTATCGGGGGATCAAGTTTTCTTATTACGCCAGTTTCTGGATCAAGGCCTACATGTTGAAATTCATCATGGACAACTGGAAACTGGTCAAGATCGGGACCACCCAGAGCCAGCGGAAGCTCTTCTTCAACTTGGCAAAGGAAAGAGACAAGCTGATTTCGCAAGGCTTTGACCCCGAGCCAAGACTCCTGGCCGAGCGACTGGACGTAAAGGAGGAAGAAGTGGTCGAGATGAGCCAGCGGCTTGGGGGCTGGGAGGTCTCCTTAAATTCGCCGGCCAGCGAAGATTCCAGGGAGTCCTTCAGCGCATTCCTGCCCGATCCCGGGATGCCTGTGGATGAGCTGATCTCTGAAAAGGAAAACCGGCAGTTGCTGCTGGCGAAACTCCAGAAATTCCGGAAAACGCTCTCCGGAAAGGAGGCAGAGATCTTCGACCTTCGAGTCATGGCAGAAAAGCCCGTTACCTTGCAGGAACTGGGTGACAAGTACCATATTTCACGGGAACGCGTGAGACAGATTCAGGAGAAGATTACGAAAAACATCAAAAAGTGGCTTCAGGACGAGATTCCCAATTTTGACGAAATATTTTCCGATTTCCTCAAGTGATGTCATGACGCTGACGGTGATTCCTTTGAAAAACGCAACCCGCATTCGACAAGGCTGGCTCCTGGCTTGTCTTTTGATCACGTGTCTCTTTCTCATCTCGGGGTGTGGTTCACGTTCGCTTCAGCCGCCGCCGGGCGTACCCGATATGGTCGGGACCTCGGCAAAGAGCCCTCCGCCAAGCAAAAAGGACCCTCTGCAAGTGGCGTACGAGGATTTCGCCCTTGCATCGCTCGCCCTTTTAAACGGCGAGGATGAAGCAGCCCGGGCCTATCTTGCCCAAGCCATTGATAAGGACCCGGAATCGGCTTTCCTGAACCTGAAGATGGCAGAGGTCCTCAAGAAATCGAAGGACTACCGGGAGGCGATCCCTTACGCCCTCAAGGCCGTATCTCTTGCGCCGGACCGCCCCCTCCATCACGCCGTGCTGGCGGACCTCTACGCCCTGGCAGGTGACGACGACCGCGCCGTGGAGAGCTACGAGGAGGCCCTGACCCTTGAGCCTGAGAATCAGCGGGTCCGGCTTATTCTGACCACCATCCTCATCCGGAAATCTGAGTTTGGCAAGGCCATGACGCATCTGGACTGGCTTATCAATCAGAACCCCGAACTGGTGGTCGCACACTACTACAAAGGGCGCATAAATATGGAAACGGGCCAATACGCGGCGGCAGAGGAATCCTACCGCCGCGCCCTGGCGCTCAACAATCGGCTGGAGCCTGCCCTTTTCGACCTGGGGACCCTTTACCAGATGACGGGAAAATTCCATGAGGCCGTGGAGACTTATGATCAACTCCTTGAGTTTTACCCGGACAACATTGGTGTGAGGGAGCGGCTGATCGAACTCTTTACCAAGTTGCAACAGCCGGAAAAGGCCGAGAAGCAATTGGAGGAGATCAAAAAGTATTCACGACCCGGAGAACCCGGACGTCAGGCCCTGGGGCTCATTTATCTGAAGCAGGGGAAGCTTGACGAGTCCATTGAAGAGTTGAAGCTCATCGTCTCGGCCTGGCCCGATGACGACAAGTCCAGATACTACCTTGCCACCGCCTACACCCAGAAAGGGGAGACAGACGAGGCCCTGGACCATTTTTCGCGGGTGAGGCCCGAATCCAAGTATTTCGTCAACGCCCGGATGCACATGGCCTACCTGTTTGAGACGCAGGAAAGGCACGCCGAGGCCATCAAGATCTTGGAGGAATTGATCGCCGGCAAAGAGAAGAGGCCGGAGATCTACTTGATGCTGGCCTCCGTTTACGAGGCGATGAAAGATTACGACAAGGCCATGGCCGTAGTAAAGGAAGGTCTTCAGCAAGACAGCCGGAACGTGGATCTGATCTTCCGTCTCGGTGTGATCCTTGACAAGAAAGGGGACAAAGAGGGTTGCATTCAACAGATGCGATCCATCCTCGAGATTGAACCCGATCATGCAGAAGCTCTCAACTACATCGGATACACGTATGCGGAGCAAGGGGTCCGGCTCGATGAGGCCCTGAGCTTGATCGAGAAGGCCGCGAAACTGAGGCCTGAAAGCGGCTATATCGCCGACAGTCTCGGGTGGGTCTACTTTCAGAAGGGCCAGTACGACGACGCCGTCCGTTACTTGGAAAAGGCAACGGTGCTGACGCCGGATGATCCCACGATCAATGAACACTTGGGGGATGCTTACTTCAAGAAGGAAAGGTACGAGGAGGCCTTGGAACGGTACAAAAAGGCCCTTTCCCTGGATCATCCGGAGAAAGAAAAGGTCATGGAGAAGGTGAAGGAGGTGGAACGACGCCTAAAGAAGCGCCAGTGAACCGCTCCAGGTCCTATCGTCACAGGCGGCGCATGGAGTGGTTCATGCTCATCTCCCTTCTTTTCCTCGTCTCCGGATGCGCGCCCTTCACCGGTCCGCCGGTTCCGCCGCCGTTAACCCCTGCAGAGACGGATCAGCTGGTAACCCTCCTGAGGGAGCAGGATCAGCGTGTCCGGTCCTTTTTCTGGTCCGGCCGGTTGACTGCTCGAAAGCGATTGGGCCAGGCCGAGAATCTAATTGTCTCAGTGGGCCGGCGGGACCCGTTGTGGCTCAAAATTGAGGTCACCCAATCCTGGGGGCAACCCATCGTCCAGGCCTTGATCTCGGAGACCCAGGCCAGGGTCCTGGTGGTGCCGGAGAAACGCTTTTATGTGGGACATATGAAGGCGTCCGGGCTCTCTGGCGACTTCCTTCCGGCGGGCCTCGACGCCCGCCAGCTTTGGGGGGCTTTGAGGGGTTTCCCCATCCTGCCCGAATACGCGCGTCTGATCTCCAATCGCGGAGACCGGCTCACATTCCTCGATATTGAGGGCAAGGTCATTCAGACCGTCGATTTCGACCCTGCCACCCGCTTCCCCCACTTCGTGAACCTGCCCGATCCGGTCGTGAATGTGTCCTTTGCCGACATCAAAGACGACCAAGGCGTCCTGTTTGCCCGCCACATCATCATCGAAAGCCCGGATGCGGGCCTCACTCTGGAACTGGAAATGTCACAGGCGATCTTCAATCAGCCTGTTCCTGAAGCAATCTTCAGTCTCAATCCTCCGCCCGGCTACGAAGTCCATCCACTTCCGTGAGGAACTGAGCGCCTGGTCAAAACATGAATTCGTTCCATTGCCCCGTCTCGAGATCCAGTGGATCATCAACTTTCGGAACGTCCTTCCCCTCTTGAGAAGGATTTTCACCACCTCCATGGCCTGAAGAGCTGAAATGACAGCAGGTGTGATGGTTGGCACGCCCAGGACGGCTTCCGGCCGGTTGGGATTTTGGGGTCCATTGTCCGCTGGCCCATAAAGGACTTTCATGCCCGGGTCCCCCGGGAATACGGTCATCATCTGGCCCTCAAACCCGGCAAGCGCCCCATGGACCAAAGGGATTCCCAGTTGCTGGGCGGCCATATCCAGAATCCGTCTTGTCGCCACGTTGTCGAGTGCATCCACCGCCACATTGGATCCTGACAAAATCTCCAAGGCGTTTTCATCGCCGAGCGAAGTCTGAAGGGCTGTCACTGTGACACCGGGATTGATCGCGGCCACCGTCTGCGCCGCCACCTCCGCTTTGGACCGGCCGATGACGTCCATGCGGCTGAGGGCCTGACGATTCAAGTTGGTTTCATCGAAGACATCCTTGTCCACGACGACCAGGTGGCCGACGCCCATGCGGGCCAGCAGCAGAATGACGCCCCCTCCCAGTCCCCCGGCCCCGACGACGGCTACCTTCGATTCCGCGAGCTTGAGCTGATCCGGCGCGGAAAGAGATTCACGGTTCCTCAAGTAACGATAGGGGCATATCCCTATCCTCAGCGCTGCTTTATACACCTCATGGACGGTCGCACCGCACGCCTCTCCGATCTTCAAGGCATTTCGATCTTCCAGGACCGACACGCGGCGCTCTGCAGGGTCGGTGACCGCTCTAGATGACTCCCGAATTCGCTTTTCCATGTCACACGTGCTCATGGGTGACCTCCACCCGGATATTCAATCCTGTCTTTCCGTCTGGCATCTACATACCAGGTCCCTCGCCTCGACGGCAACCGTCATCAAGAAAGGACCCCGTCCCAGCCTGGCTGGCCATTGCCGTGATGTTTTTGATCACCGTTACTCTATCCTTCTCTTGAAGCGATTCACCGCCCCTGAAAAGACCAATACGCCCAAAATAGAGAGCCACACGAATTGCGGCCACAGGACATGGATCCCTGTGCCCTTGAGGAAGACGCCTCTGATGATGACCAGGAAATGACGGAGCGGATTGAGGTAAGTCAGCCACTGAATCACCGTAGGCATATTGGCAATAGGGAACACAAAACCGCTCAGCATGAAAAAGGGAAGGATGAAAAAGAAATTGGTCATCATGGCCTGCTGCTGGGTCCGCGACACGGTGGAGATGAAGAGCCCTATGCCCAGTGTGCTGAGCAGAAAGACACACGTCGCCCCAAGGAGGAGCGGACCGCTTCCGACCATGGGGATTTCAAACCAGAAGATGGCAAAACCAATGACCATGACCATCTGGCCCTGGGCGATGATAATGAAGGGGATGGTTTTCCCCAGGATCAGCTCGAAAGGCCTCAGAGGGGTCACGATCAGCTGCTCCATGGTGCCGCCCTCTTTTTCCCGGACAACGGCCATGGAGGTGAAAAGCAAAGTCAACAGCATAACCAAAAACGCCACGATTCCGGGAACGTAGTAGTACTCGCTGTAAAGGTTGGGATTAAACCATGTCCGAATCCGTCCATCCACTTCCCCGTAGTCGATCCGCATCTTGTGAAGCGCCCGGATGAGTGCGCTGTTGAATTGCTCAAGCAGCGTGGATGTGTAGGCGATGCGAACGGACGCCATGTTGCTCATGCTGCCATCGGCCAATATCTGGACCTCTGCGCTCTCTCCTTTCCTTATCTTTTCCGTGAAGTCCGGCGGTATGGTGATGGCCAGGTCCACCTGACGATGGAGAAGCAGCGACTCCAACTGGGCGGGATGGGCGGGAAAATGGGTGATCCGGAAAGTACGGTTGGCGTCGATGGCCTCGATAAACTGGCGGCTTTCCGGCGTGCGCGCCTTGTCGATGAGGCCCACGCGGATGTCGCGCACATCGGTGGTTACCACGTAACCGAAAACGATCAACTGGACGAGGGGGGCAATGACGAGAAGCGGCCTGTTTTTGCGATCGCGGAAGAGCTGAATGAATTCCTTTCTAACCAGCTCGCGGACCCGAAGCCACCCCATCTCAAAGGCCCTCCCGTTTTAGGGTCGCGACATTCAAGGCGCTCAAAACGGTGCACATTAGAAGAAGCACCACGTAGTCGCGCCACAGGTACTCCATGGTCACGCCGCGCAGATAGATGCCGTTCAGGATGTCGATGAAGTAGGTGGCCGGGACAAAGTAGGTGATGCATCTGAGCGCAACCGGCATGTTCTCCACTGGAAAAACGAAGTTTGAAAGCAGGAGGGAGGGCAGATAAGTCACCAGCACGGCCATCTGGTTTGCAACCAGTTGGGACTTGGTCACAACCGAGATCATCAAACCGAGGGAGAGTGCGACCATGAGATAGATGGAGGAAGCCAGGATCATCAGCCAGAAGCTCGATTTCATGACGACCCCGAAAAGGATCTGTCCCATCAGGACCGCCACCAGCACATCCGTGAGGCCGATCAGGAAGTAGGGCACGGCCTTCCCGATCAGAAACTCCGTTGCCTTGAGCGGCAGCGATCGGATGGTCTCCATGGTGCCGTTTTCATATTCGCGGGCGATCACGAGCGATGTGAGCAGGGCACCAACGATCATGATGATGATCGCAATGATGCCAGGCACGATGAAGTTCCGGCTTTCAAGGTCCTCGTTGAACCAGACGCGAATCTGTCCTTCCACGGGCATCTGTATGGGTTCGCGCCCCTGACGGTTGAGGAACCGGACGAGCGCCTCCTGGTTGAGGGTTGATAAAAAGGCCGTGATGTAGGCCCTGGTGTTCCCGGCCACGTTTGGGTCACTTCCGTCGATGATCACCTGCAGGGGGCTCTTTCGATTGGCCTTCAGGTGCTCGGCCCACTTGGGAGGGATCACGATCCCCATGACGGCCCGGTTTTGATCCAACCGCTGCACCATTTCCGATGTCCGATCGAGGTGGGCGGTGATATCGAAATAGACGGTGGCATCGAGTCGCCGGATTAGGTCCCGGCTTTCGGGGGTCTGGTCGTGGTCGATCACCACGGTCGGGATGTGCTCCACGTCCAGGCTGAGGGCGTAGCCGAACAGAAGGATCAAGAGGAGCGGTATGATGAAGGCCAGATAGAGGCTCCGGAAATCGCGAAGGAGATGATAGTATTCCTTTCGTGCAACCGCGCGAATCTTTCTCAAGTCCATCCTGTCTCACCGCTTCATGAGTCGCACAAAGGCGTCATTGAGATTCGCCCCCGTCACGTCGGGACATACGCGCTGCACGATGTCGAGCGGCGGCCCCTCCGCAACGATCTTTCCTTCATTGATCATGATCACGCGGTCGCAGTGTTGGGCCTCATCCATGTAATGGGTGGTGACAAACACCGTGACCCCCTCTTGGGTCAATGTCCTGATAAACTCCCAGAAACGGAGGCGCGTGATGGGATCGACACCAGAAGTTGGCTCGTCAAGGAAGAGGATCCGGGGCCGGTGAAGCAAGGCGCAACCAAGGGCCAACCGCTGGCGCCAGCCCGGGGGCAGCTCCCGGGTCAAGCGGTCCCGCACCGCCTGGAGGCGTGTGGTTTCAAGCACCCACGCCGTTCGCGCCCGCCACTCGGCGGGGTCCACCTCGTATATCCCCATATAGAAGCGGATGTTTTCAATCGGCGTCAGATCCATGTAGAGGGAAAACCGCTGGGACATGTATCCGATGGCTTTCTTGATGCGCGCCGGCTCTTTGGTGATGTCGAAACCGGCCACGTGGCCCGAACCCTCGCTCGGCGCGATGATGCCACAAAGCATACGGATGGTCGTGGACTTCCCGGCGCCATTTGGACCGAGGAGTCCGAAGATCTCCCCGGTTCTGACCGAAAAGGAGATCCGGTCCACCGCCACGAAGGTCCCGAAGCGTTTCTCAAGGTCACTGACTCGTACCGCTTCCTGTTCCAAACGGCGCCTCTGCCCCGGCATTTTCCAGGGCCTGAATCTTGTGGATCATGGCCTGTTCCAGGTCCGGGAAGTGCATGCGGATCTTTTCCGGCGTGGCGTCCTCCAGCACCCGGGCATCGTGCATCAGAAGCAGTTGATCACACCGCTCCCCCTCGTCCAGGTAGGCCGTGGAGATCAGGATCGTCATGCCCCCCCCCTTCATCTCAAGCAGGATGTCCCAGAACTCCTGACGTGACACCGGATCCACGCCGTTTGTCGGCTCATCCAGGATCAAGACGCGAGGTTGATGTACCAGGACGCAGGCAAGCCCAAGTTTCTGTTTCATGCCACCCGAAAGGTCCCCGGCCTTTCGGTCCAAGAAGGGCAGGAGACGCGAAAAGCCCAGATAGCGATCCTGCCGTTTTTTTCGTTCGGCTCCATAAATCCCGTAGATGTCCATGAAGAAGGCCATGTTTTCGGCCACAGTCAGATCCGGATAAAGGCCGAAACGCTGCGGCATGTAGCCGATCCGTTCCTTTACGGCCGCCTTCTCTCGGTTCACATCTTTGTCATCGACAAAAATTCGGCCCGAGGTTGGGGGCGTCATAGTCGCAATCATCCTGAGGAGCGTGGTTTTGCCGGCGCCATCGGAGCCCACAAGGCCGCAAATCCGGCCCGTGCTCACGCTGAAAGAAAGGTCGCGGACGGCCGTCAGATCCCCGAACCGCTTTGAAACCGCTTCCACCCGGATGATCGCACGGTCATTTTGCGTTGTCTTGTCCATGGGCATCGGTCTCGGATCTGAACCAGGCATCCGCCGGCATCCCCGACTTGAGCTCCAGATCCGGGTTGGGGATGAAGATCTTGACCAGGTAGACGAGCTTCACCCGCTCCTTGTGGGTCTGGATGATTTTGGGCGTAAACTCCGCTTCCGGCGAGATGAAGCCAACCGTTCCGGGATAGACCTTGTCCGGAAAGGTGTCGATCTTCACCTCTGTCCTTTGACCGGGCTTGATCTTTCCGATGTCCGTCTCGTCCACGAAAATTTTGAGCTTCACCATCGAGAGGTCTGACAAAGAGAGGACCTCTTCGGCCGGTGAGACCACCTCACCCGGTTCCATGTTCCTGCTGACCACAATCCCTGCGAAAGGCGCCCGGAGTTCGCTGTATTGAAGCTGGATCTGGGCCACTTCAACCGCGGCCCTGGCCTCGACCACCTGGGCCTTGGCAGCGTCCACTTGTCGTTCCGTGGCCTCGATTCGTTTGAGATTGCTCGTGGCCAGTTTGAAGCTGGCCTGGGCCTCCACCAGTCTGGACCGCGCCACATCGATATCTTCTTTTCTGTATCCCTCCTTGAGCATATCGAGGGCCGCCTTGGCCTGCTCGTACACCTTTAACGCGGTCTTGTACTTGAGCTCTGCGGCATCCGAGTCCTTTTCGGCCACAATCTTGTTTTTGAAAAGCGTCTCAATCCGATCCAGGTCCTTTCGGGCGTTTTCCATGGCGACGCGCATCTCTTCCACCTTGAGCCGGGCTTGGGTCACCTCCTGGGTGCGGTAGCCCGCCTCAAGCTCCGCGAGTTGTGCACGCGATGCATTCGTTGCGGCCTGGGCCCGTTCGACCTCGGCAGGAAGGGTGGACCGGTATAAATCCAGAAGCGTCTCCGTCTCCTTGAGGGAGGCCTCCGCCCGAACCAGATCGGCCGCTGCCCTTTCGCGCCGGGCCAGGAATTCCTCCTGCTCAAGCACGGCGATGAGTTGGTCCTTTGAGACCCGATATCCCTCATCCACCAGGATCTCTTTCACGCGGCCGTTCACCTGAAAACCCAGGTTTGACTCTGTCGCCTCGATCGTACCGGAATAGTATCGTTCCCCCGACCTCTCTCGAAAACGGCCCCAGTAGACCAGCGCCCCCACCCCGACGAATAGGAGAACGAACCCAATCAGAATCACTCGCTGCTTCAACGCTATCCCTCTTTTAGTGAACCACTCCCGCCCTTGACCCAAAAATAATTCAGACAATAAGTCGGTCTGAGAAAGAAACGCAACACAAATTTTGGAGACGATTTGGTCGCAAACCCTTGGAAAACAGTGTGGATTGACAGAAAAGGAACGGAAGGCTAGGCTTTAGCACTTGGAAGATCGCTCCCGACCTCGGGTATTTTCTTATTCGTTTCGCACAGGCGGGATGAGTAGTGGCCTCAGATTATAGCAGGCAGGAGATCAAGGTCATGCGTTCTATTAAACGTTCGGTCTGCCCCCACGACTGCCCCGACACCTGCGGCCTGCTGGTGGAGGTGGAAAACGACCGTGTTATCTCCGTTAGGGGAGATCCTGATCATCCCTTTACGCGGGGCGCGGTCTGCGTGAAGGTCCGCCACTACCCGGAACGTGTCCACTCCCCTAAACGGCTGCGCCACCCTTTGAAACGGACAGGTCCGAAAGGCAGCGGGTCGTTTGCGCCCATATCCTGGGATGATGCCATGAGCGAGATCGTGAACCGATATCAGGAAATCCTCGCCACCTACGGAGGCGAGGCCATCCTGCCATACTCCTACGCCGGGACCATGGGCCTGGTTCACTTCCACGCCGGACACCCATTCTTTCACAAGCTGGGCGCCTCAAAGCTCCTTCGGACCATTTGCAGCGCAGCGGTGGAAGCCGGCTTCGGGGCCAGCATGGGAGCCATTCCCACCACGGACATCGAAAGCACCGTGGACTCGGACCTGATCATCCTATGGGGAACCAACACCCTCACCACCAACGTTCACGCCTGGCCCTTCTTCCTGGAGGCCAGGCGCCGGGGCGGCCTGATCCTCTCCATCGATCCCTACCGCAACCGAACCGTTGAGCAGGCAGACCTTCATCTGCCGCTCAGACCCGGCACTGACGCGGCCTTGGCACTGGGAATGATGCATGTGCTGATCGAGGAGGGGTTCACGGACCGACCATTTATCGATCATCATTTGCTGGGGTTTGACCGGTTGGTTGAGCGCGCCAAAGAATACCCGCCTCGGAGGGTCGGCCGGATTACGGGTCTATCTCCTTCAGCGGTGGAGGACGTGGCCCGAAGATATGGTCGGGCAAGGGCCCCTTACATTCGGCTGGGTTGGGGGCCTGCCCGTCAGTTGAACGGTGGCATGGCCGCCCGGACCATCGCATTGCTGCCGGCCCTGGTGGGGGCCTTCTCAAAAAAGGGTGGCGGCATCACCCGTTCCACCTCTGCCGCCTTTTCGCTCAACACGAAGGCCGTCATACGGGAGGACCTGGCGCCGCCCGGCGTGCGGATCATCAACATGGTGGAACTGGGAAAGGCCCTCACGGAACTGGACCACCCCCCCGTCAAGGCCCTCCACGTCTACCACAGCAACCCCGCGGTGGTTGCGCCCGATTCCTCTTCCGTGGTCAAAGGCCTTGGCAGGGAGGACCTCTTCACCGTGGTCCACGAGCACTTCCTCACGGAAACAGCCCTTTACGCCGACATCGTCCTGCCGGCCGCCACATCTCTAGAATCCACCGATCTTTACCGGAGCTACGGCCACTACTATCTCCAGATGGCCCATCCGGCCATCGCGCCCGTTGGCCAATCCCGCTCAACGCTCCAGATCTTTCAGGGGCTGGCTTCCCGGTTCGGCTTCAAAGACCCGTGCTTCACCGAAAGCGAGGAGCAGATCATCCGGAGACTCCTTGAGGCGCCTTCGCCAACCCTTCAAGGGATCACCTTTGAACGTCTTTCCGAGGGCCGTCCCGTGCGCCTGAACGTGCCTGCGCAGATCTTTTCAAACGGATTCGCCACGCCCTCCGGAAAAGTGGAGTGCTACTCGCAAACCCTGGCGGACCAGGGGCTCGACCCTCTCCCGGACGGCGCCCCCAGCCTGGATCTTGGCGGGGAGGGCCGCTACCCCTTGCAGCTCATCACACCCCCAAGGCATACGTTCCTCAACTCCACCTTCAATGAGGTGGATGTGCTGCGCGAAAAGGCGGGAAGACCCACCATCATGATGAACCCCCAGGACGCCGCATCGAGAGGCATCGAACAAGGCATGTCCGTCCGAGTGTTTAACGACCGCGGGGAGTGCTTTCTTTTTGCGGAGGTCACGGATCGTACCTCTCAGGGCGTGACCGTCATCGAGGGCCTTTATTGGCCTCGCCACATGCCCGGCAACAAAGGGGTGAACCAGCTCACCAGCCAGCGGCTGACCGACATGGGACAAAGCTGCGCCTTCCATTGCAACCTCGTGGAGGTTGAGGCCGCGGGCGCGGTGCCAGAAAACTCGCAATAGAAAACACTGAGGTCATCACTCAGCGCTCAGGCTTGGACGACCACCGACGCGTTCGGGTCAAAAGGGTTGGTCCGCATGGCAAGTGAGAAAAGGTAGGGATAATTGTCCTTGAGATACCGCATGGTGACGAACCACTCGCGGACGACCAACACGTAAATGCGGGCCACGTCGCCTTCCAGGTGGCGGCGGTCGGCTTCGGGCAAATCGGAGAGGCTCGGTCGATTCAGGAGTTCGTCCCTGAAGTGAAACACCGCGCGGAGCAGGTCGCTGAAACTCCCCTGCTCCAGCACAAGCGGGTTCTCCAGCAGCCGCAAAAGGAAGTCGGCCTTGCTGTCCAGCAGATTCCTGAGCTCATGGAGATCCTCCTGACCCAGATTCACCGTGTACGCATAGGCCGCGATTTTTCGTTCTTTCTCTTTGAAATCCTTCTCGCTCCACTTATCCGCCGCGGTGAGATCACGCCTTTTCATGTCAATGGTTCGGTCCATGGCGATAAACTGCCTTAGCAGCCGCGTGCCCAACTCACTGAAAAAGAGCCCGGTTACCATGTGAAGCTTCTGAAGACGCACCTTCTCCTCGCGCCGGCTCAACAGGATTTCGGTCGCGTTGGCGATCACCCCAAGAAAGGTGCCGACACCACCCACAATCAGGATTACGGTGAGGATCTTCCCAAGGGGGGTTTGAGGATGGATGTCTCCGTAGCCGACCGTGGCCACCGTAACGATAAAAAAGTAAAGGGCGTTGAGAAGGGAGATTCCTTCCGCGTACGAAAATCCAAAGACGCCAATGAGGGATACCACCCCGAATAGGGCAAGGTAGATGCGAAGGCGTGACTTGTAACTATCCATGCCAGGCGTCCTTTCGTTTTATATGAAAAGCGGTCCAAGGCCCCAGCCTAACCGTTTTCGGAAAATCTCTTTCCACCGCATCTGCGTCCGTTCGCTGACCCATTTAGCTCAACCCACCATGTCCTCCATGTCAATCCATCCATCGCACCCTCCCTTGGTCAAAAGGCCCGTTTGAGCTTCTCCGTCTCACCTGAGAACGGCTCTTTTGACCTGCCCTCCCGTTCAGGGAAACAGGTCGTCGGGATGCACGTATTTCCCCGATACGGCCTTGTTCCTCACGGAGACGCCCGCCCTGTGAACCGTTTCAGGGTCCCCGGATACGAGAGGGTGCCACCAGTCAAGGCCTCTCCCCTCCATGAGACAGACGTAGGCACAGGTTGAGGGCAGCCAGTCCGCCTCCCGCACGCACTCGGGGGTAATCCTCAGGCAGTCGGGACAAGCAACCCAGCGATGCCGGTACACGGTGCACCGGCAGGTGGAAAGATCCAGGAAGGAACACGCAACCGACGTGAGGTGCACCTCACCGGTCTCTTCATCCCTCAGTTTCTCAAGACAGCAGATGCCGCAACCGTCACAGAGGGCGTCCCACTCTTCGGCACTCATCTGATTCAATGACTTGGTTTTCCAAAAAGGCGTCTTTTTAATTTTGTCAGATTTCGCTCTCATGGTATGGCAACACACCCATCCGCCTTCCCATGGGTTTCCGTTTCATTTGCGGCCAGAATGGCCCGAGATCAAAGACATCATCCATATTCAGCGCATGGATGTCCAGCAATCCATTCCTGATTGCACGGTCTGGAAATAAGTGAACTCTCATCTGGAGAAGGCTGGAAAAATCGGTTATAAGATACAATAATTGCGATGCTTTTTTTCATGTTGGGGTGGTATTTACGCCGCTCAGCCACGTGGATGGGTCTCTTGATGTAGATGCGGAAAGGAGAACAGTTCATGATTAAAAGAAGAAACTGGATCGGTCTGCTTTTTCTCATGGGAATGGTTGCAGTGCTCTGGTCCTGTCAGACGCCGGCCGGAAGGACAGCGGGGGAAGTGGTGGATGACTCGACCATTACCACCAAAGTCAAAGCGAAATTGCTGGCTGATGATCTCTTGCGAGGGATTGCCATCTCCGTTGTGACCTTCGAAGGGGAGGTGACCTTAACCGGGGCTGTTGACAATGGGGCGCAAAGAGATCGGGCTTCGGACATCGCGCGCGATGTCAACGGAGTCAAAAAGGTCAACAACCTTTTGAAAATCAAAGGATCGTAAGCTTTCTTTGTCCAGGACGCCGCCCCACTGATCAATTCTCTTGCGGCATGGTACCCCTTCAACCGGCTCCCGTTCCTCCCTCACTGTTTGCATAGGCATACAGTGAGATGTACAAGAAGCCGTGGGCGCGAAAGGAGCCTCTCCCACTGGAAGCCGAACGGAGCGGCGAAACCTTTAGAAGTGACAAGTATCCCGCCAGATTGCGATGACCAAAGATGAATGCAAACCTACCGTCGGCTGTTCCCGAACGATCCATCTGCGAGATCCAGTTGATATACGTATCGTCATTTTGCGGGCGGGTAACTATACTCGAAGGTAACGCCTCACCGAAACAAATCCCGATCCGTGTTCCGTACATGGTCTTGCTCAAAGGGATTTCGGCTATCCTCAAAGTTGGGCTGAACGAAGGATAGGCGCCCCTCAATTACCCTAGGACCGGCTGAAGACAGTCCACGACCGCCGCGTTTGGCCCGAGAGCGTAGCCGCCAATTTTTGGAGGCCGAGCGGGTGTTTCGGGGAGAGGAAGCGTTCCTCCTCTCCTTTGTCGAGTAAGCCAGAAGTGAGGACCACCTCTTCTCCCCCTACAGTCTCCCCAACTCATCCAGGAACTTAATCACCCTCAGCGACTCGGCGATCCCTGTGGTCCCCCTCATGGAGATCACCACCTGAAGGGTCTCAAGGATCTCTTCTTTCGTGGCGCCTGCCTTCAGCGCAAGGTCCGTCTGGGCCAGGATGCAGTTTGTGCATCCGGTTCCGAGGGCTATGGCCAGAGACATCAAGCGCTTGAACTTGCTACTCAAGGCACCGTCCTTATAAGCCGCCCCAATCACCCCGAATTCAGCGGCCATGAACTCCGGCAATTTATCTTTTAACTTCCCGAGTAGCTGCATGCGTTCTTCATTCAGTTGAACTTGGCTTTCCATTGTTTTCTCCTTTCGGCTCTTTGGTTTCAAGTAACTCAGTATCTACCCCAGCCTTCAGGACTGGTTCAAGACACTCCGCAACTGCCGCTCTTAGCTCCGAGAGCTTTGAAGGTATTATGAAGACGAATTCGGCCCCCGCCAATGTTGCACGCCTTCTATAGGCCCCCTGTTTTGGCCATCCGTAGAGGGCAATGACAGGCTCTTGATACCTGGTTTTTAACAGCGCTATGAACTTGAGGGTCTGTTTCAGCCGCTTGTCCTGCGGCATATGATCCGTGGGCAAGACGCTATTCTTTAGGAACAGGATAAACGGGTCGAAGTCGATCTGTGCGGGTGTCATGATCTGTAGGACATGGGTGGAAGTGTGGACCCTCAATTTCAACTCCTGGTTGCCTGACCCAATCGCTCCCTGGCGTTTCCTCTGGCTCCGTTCCGAACAGGTACTGTTTTATTGAATGAACCGTCAATGCTCTTAATGATCTGTAGTCGTGGAATTTCAGTGCTGCCCCCTTCACACAATCTTGGTTTACTTGCTTGGACTCAACTAGCCAAAATAACAATATAATTTCAAATATGTTCTGCAAATCACATGTCACAAAAGAACTGCCAGTTCCTGCTCGCACTTTGCCACCCACCCATCTGCGCCGCACTCCCGCAGGATCCCTGTGGCATTTCTCAGGTCATCTTGTTTTTCGGGTTTTTCTCCCTGCCGCTCTTTCTTCAACCTTTTGCAGGTTTATGGTTTTACCTGTACCGTAATCTCGTTTTCCACCGGTGCATCAAACGTAAGTTCGTTTTGATACAGCGCGGCGCGGGCATGGCGGCCGCGATCTTCGCCAAAGACCTGTACAAAAAGGTCTGAAGCTCCATTCAGGACCTTCGGTGCATCCTTGAACCCCGGCGCAGCATTGATATACCCCACCATCTTCACGATACGCACCACGTCGTCTAGGTCACCAATCACCGCCTTAATCATGGCAAGGTGGTTGATGGCCACCAGACGTGCAGACTGATAGCCTTCCTCAATGGATAATTCCTTCCCAAGCTTGCCCTTATGAGGAAGTACATCCTCGTCGTCCGGTCCCGGTACCGTTCCTATCGTTCCCGAGACATAGAGGATCTCCCCCACCTTGACCGCGGGGATATAATTGGCCACCGGCTTCGGTGGACGCGGCAGAACAATATTCAATTCCTTGAGGCGCTTTTCGATCTTTCCCATAATCCCTCCTTCTCGCACTCAGATAACCATATAGGCCTTCCGGACTGTTGGATCATCGGCCAACTCCATGGTCTGCCCCCTTAAGATGACCTTTCCTGACTCAAGAACGAAACCACGGTTGGCCAACTCGAAAGCGGTCATGATATACCGCTCCACCACCAGAAGGGCAAGGCTCAACGAAAAGGCTCATTGAACTCGGCCGCTCCGCCTCAGAATTTGGGTCCTTTTTGCCATGGAACCCATCATCTGACGACCAATTTTCCATTTGATATCCATAGCGTACATATAACCCGTTGACTCGAACCGAAAAGGATGCCATGTATATCCTTGCGGGCGCCCATGACCTCGAAGAGCCATCCCAAATTATATTAAGGGGCCTTCATGACCCTGACAAAAGAAGCCATTACAAGATCGGTCTTTGACCGCCTGGATCTGTCCAAAGCAGCGTCGGCAAAAGCGGTCGAGGCCACCTTTGAGATCATCAAGAAGACCCTTGAGAATGGTGAGGATGTCCTGATCAGCGCCTTCGGAAAGCTCTGCGTGAGGGATAAAGGGAAACGCAGGGGTAGAAACCCTGGGACAGGCGAGCGGTTGATGCTGGCCGAGAGACGGGTTGTGACCTTCAAGTGTTCCCAGGTGCTAAAAAGAAAACTGAATGGCGGCCAGGGCTGATTTGGAAGACCTGCTTCCAGACTGAGTTCAGACGTTGGAAACGAAAGCTTCCATAAATCAAGCCCTTATCCTCCCCGATTCTCCTTGACTGATCACCATTTCCAGGTCATCGTTTCCACTGTTGTTTCCTCAATCCACTAACCTCTCCTCCGAGGTTCGCCGTGGAAAGACCTCTCAAATTCATCTTATCAAGCTCCTGGTAGAGCAGCTCTTTTTCTGCCAGGAGGTCCCAGTCTCCTCCTCTGACCACAAATACATTTCCTCTTCTTCATTTCTGCCCGGAGGGTTTTGAATTGAAGTGCTCGAAATGTCAGATCGAGAATCCCGAAGCCGCAAAGTTGGAGAGACGTAGGAGAAAGAAATTCCGTTGAGAATTCAGGATTAAACCTGCGCACGTCTTAGGATAAGGCGCGCAACAGAAAGGGGGTCTCCATGAATGAGCAGAAGGCGATGAGAGTGGATTCATCCATCGGCAAGAGCGAAATCGACCACACCGGATCGCCCGTAGGGGTGGTCCGGATGGACCCGGGGAAGTCCTATTCGGGCATCGGAGAGCTCCTTCGGGAGTTTATTGATCAATCGAGCCAGGACGCATGGGAAACGATAAAGGCCAAGATAGACTACACCTTCAATAGTCTAGATTTCGCGCTGCTTCCGTTGGAAAAGGAGTCTGGCCTCGGTCAGAAGATAAAATCGAGGCTGGAAAGGGGCCAAAAGCTCCTTTTCAAACCGAACCTGGTCAACCCTGATTGGATAGACCCGCAAACCCACGGCCCAGGGGCAGGCGCAACCGCGTGCACGGAATGGGCGTTCATTGCTGCTCTCATGAGGTGGTTTCACGATAAACTTGGTATCAGGTACCACCAAATGGCCTTGGGAGAGGCAGCTACAGCCATACCTTCCGCGGCAGTCCAATTTTCAAGAATGGCTGGAGAAGATATAACCATTACCCCTGAAGCGGTCATTGAAGGGAAAAGCGGGGATTTCTGCGGAGGCTGGGGTTTTTACTTCGCAAGGAAGTATCTCAAGGAGGCCTCCTCACCCGACTCAGGCGACGATCCCATGAATGGTTATGAAGAAAGCCTGGCGTCCACTTACCTCCCAGTCGGGGAGGCCAAGGACAAGCTGATGGTCTATGATTTGAACAGAATCTACGACGACCCCAGCAAGGGTCGGGAAGTCAGTGTTCCAGACGGAGTTAATTTTAAATCCATTACCCTCCATAAGGTCATCGTCGGAGGAGATCCTTCGAGGCCTGACGACCTCAAGGCAAATCCAGGCTGTATAATGGTGAATGTTCCAAAGCTTAAAGTGCATGCAATGACTCTCTTTACCAACATCATCAAGAATCTCGGGATCGGGTTGTACCCCATGCAGTCTCTCAAGGCCGGATCCGGTGAGTGGGATTACGCCGTTCCTCACAGAACCGTTCCCGGAATAAAGGGGGGCATTCCTCACCAGGTTTGGCATGCAGACATGGACTTCAAAACGGGTTTCCCCAAAACGGATGAAGGTGGAAGGCCAATCATAGTCAAGACGGGTGGATTGACCGGCACGATGATAGACATTATCAAAGCCGTTGCCAGCCAAGATATTTTCATGATTCATATCTCAGACGCCATCGAAACCATCAATATCGATCATCAGGGGATAGGCATGGGCGTTAAGGAAAAGGAGGGCATGGTCTTTGCCGGCCTGGACATGGTGGCTACGGACCTTCTCTGCGGGAGATTTATGTTCTCCAATGTGCCCTTGAAAGAGTCTGTTGAAGCCGGATTGGAAGATGGTTCTGGGGGGCGATTCCCGCAGAGGGTGCCTATCCCTGTGGTTGAGGGCAAGGACATCATCACCCAGATGGGCTATGACTGCCCCCTCAGCCGGGACAGAGTCTTTGCTGCGGCCGAAGAAAGCGGTTTGGGTCAGAGAAAGTATTACGTGATCGGGCATGATTTGGTGACCGACAGTCCATTGGCCTCTATTCAGGGTCACCTGGGGGGCATAAAAGAGGGTGAGTTTTCTGACGTGTTCACCCAGTCCCTCTATTTTGATGCCTTCTGTCTGCCGTGGGGTCTTCAAAAGACCTGTCTGTCATACATGGAAGCAGTTGATCAATTGACCGGGTCGTCTTTGAAAAAGCGGTTTTTGTCGTCCTTTGACGAAGATGGAGACGGCGTCGTCACCTTTGAAGACTTTGGGAAAGTGGGCGCACACGGTATCCTGCTGCATCTGGGGGCAGATTACATCTCGAAAGCGGCAACAGAAGCGATGGGCTATCTGAAGGGCCGGTTCAGCATATTCTCGAGAATGATTAAGAACAGCAACCCTCAATGGAACGAGGCCGGCAGCGCCTTCCTCGCTGAACGCCATTATGGAAGTGTTTGCCTGGCGGCATTTCGCATGTCGACGATGGGGGAGTTCCCAGACTTCTTCGTTCCGGGGATGACGTGGGGTAACGGTAAATGGCCGAGTTTTTCAATGGCCGACTTCGCGTATATGGGTTCGATTCTCTACGGCCCAGATTTTCCGAACAAGATCGATCCCATGAGCATGTATGGACGGGCCCTTTTTTATGCCGACCTAACCCAAAAGACGGGGAGCTATGCGGGGCAAATCATGACGCGGCCGGACCCGGAGTCGGTTACGAAGTATATGTCGGACGTATCGGGCGGGGTCACTCAACCGCTGGATTTCACAATTTATGTCCCTATGGGCCTTAACAGTCTCATGGGGGGCGATATTCCTAACGTTGAAGTGACCAGTGACCTGGCAAAGATTTTCACAGCGAGTTTTTCTAATGGCCGTGAGACCTGGCCGGAAAAGTATCTTTAGCCGTTATACCGAACCCGGATAAACAGGAAATTCGAATATCGAAATTCGAAATTTGAAACAACATCCAACCCGGACAAGCGGCAAGCAAACTGAAAAGCCCACAATATATTTTGCCACTTTTGAGCGCAATTTCACTGGTAAGATACTAATTGCAGCCTGGGTGGCTTAGAGCGCAGGGGTCTGGCAGCGAAAGGAGTGACAATGGCAATTCGAGAACTGGACCTCAATCTAACTGATGACCAAAAAGGTATGCGTGATATGGCCAAGAAGTTCGGCGCTGAGGTTGTACGACCGGGAGGTGTCGAATTGGACAAGCTCCACGATCCGGCGGATGTGATCGCTCAAGGATCGGTCCTGTGGGATGTCTACAAGAAGTTTCGTGAGCTGGGGCTCCACAAGGCGACGATACCCAAAACATCCGGCGGGCTGCTGGGAGAGATAGATCCGATGTCCGAGGTGCTGATGGCTGAAGAAATGGGCTATGCGGATTCCGGTCTCGCCATCAGCTTCGGCGTGGATTCTATGCCTTTTGCCCTTGCCGCCTTGTCCCCCGACCCCCAACTACAGAGTTGGGTGCGGGCCTATTGCGAAGACACCCGGGGAGAGCTGATCGGATGCTGGGCCATCACCGAGCCTGATCATGGCTCCGATTGGGTCCTTGCACAGATGGAAGAAACAAGAGACTCGAGAATCGTTCCCAATGTCAGGGCCGTTTTGAAGGGGGACCAGTATATCATCAACGGTCAGAAATCCGCCTGGGTCAGCAATGGTTCCATTGCCACGCATGCGACCCTCCACGTCTGTCTCGATTCGACCAAAGGCATGAAAGGGACCGGCGTTGCGGTTGTTCCATTGGCCCGGCCGGGCATCACCAGAGGAAAACCGATGAACAAGATAGGGCAGCGACCGCTGAACCAAGGAGAGATCTTCTTTGAGGAGGTCGCCATCCCGAAGACATGGATGGTGGTTCCGGATCCTGCCATCCTAGAAAGTTTTCGTGAGATAAGCCTTTCAAAAGTGAACGGCGGAATGGGCATCGTCTTTGCGGGTCTGGCCAAGGCCGCGTTTGACGAAGCGTTTAAATACTCCAAAGAGCGGATCCAAGGGGGGAAAGCCATCTTTGAGCACCAGAACATTAAGTTGAAGCTGTTCAAGATGTTTGCCATGGTTGAGTCTGTACGTTCCCTGACACGTCGGATGGCTCTCTATAATGCCGTTACGATGCCGCCGTCGGGACCACACGCGGTGGCCTCCAAGGTTCTTGCCACGGAATGCGCTTTCAGGATCGCCAGCGAGGCAATCCAAATCTTTGGCGGATACGGGTTGAGCAAGGAGTACCCGGTTGAGAAAATGTTTCGGGATGCCAGGGCCTCGATGATTGAAGACGGCGTTAATGAGACCCTTTCTCTGGCTGCAATGGAATTGATGTAAATTTCGAAAGGAGGATAAATCATGGGCTTTGTCAAGTCACTGGAAGAGATCGCCAAGGCATATCAACAGAGTTTTGCTTTTTATGATGCGGAAATGTTGACGGTCTACTTTGAAACGACGCCTGAGGTAGTGAAGCGGTTGCTGCCACCGCCCCTCAAGCCGGCTATGTTTCCTATCGGCGGGGCTTTTGTTGCCAATTATCCGAAGACCAATTTCGGCGTGACTTACTTGGAGAGCGCCCTTTTTTTGCTGGCGGAATACAATGGAGAAGAAGGCGCTTACTGCCTGGCGATGCCCGTTACCAACGATATGGCGATGATCGGCGGCCGTGAAGTGTTCGGATACCCAAAGAAGATGGCGGATATCCATATGAAACGTGATGGGGAAAAGGTGGAGGGGTGGACGGAACGCCACAACACGCGCTTCTTTGAGGTGAGGGCAAAGCTCACCGGCCGATTCAACGATGAAGCCGCCCAAAAGATGATTATGGAAAGAATGGCATCGAATATGGATATGGTCGTTTACAATTTCAAATACTTCCCGGCTCCCGGTGGAGATGGATTCGACTACAATCCGCGCCTCATTCGGGAGGTGGTCGAAGCGCGTCCGAATTCCGTCGAAATGGGCTCTGCCGAATTGGTTTTTCGGTCCTCGGATCATGATCCATGGGGTGATGTGCAAGTGGCTCGTGTATTGGGCGCTGTGTATACCATAGGGAACAACACGATGCTGCCTGGAAGCGTTGTGGCCGAGGTTGATCAGATGTCCTTTGCACCATATGCCTTTATGAAAGTTGATACATTGCGGTCTGAATAGAGGCAATCCCAGGCAAAGCGACGGACAGATCCACCTCCATCCTGGAGGTTGTCAGGGAAAGACCACCCAAGATGAGCGCTGGCTGGTCCTGATGGGAGCTGATTTCCCATGAGGATCGGCCTTTTTCCCCGGTTACTCCTTATACTCCCTCACTCAGGCCGATCGGGAGGGCTTTGCAATGAAGTGCCTGAAATGTCAGACCGAAAATCCCGAAGGCAAAAAGTTTTGCCGAAAATGCGGGATAGAAATGGTGGTCGTCTGTCCTCGATGCGGCGCCAAGCTGCAAGCGGATGATACCTTTTGTGGCGACTGCGGCCTCAGAATAGAAGAAGTCGTCCAATCGCCTCCCATCGACTACACCCAGCCCCAGTCCTACACCCCGAAACACCTTGCCGACAAAATCCTCACCACCCGTACCTCCATCGAAGGGGAACGCAAGCTCGTGACCGTGATGTTCGCGGATGTGGCCAACTACACATCCGTCTCAGAGAAGTTAGACCCGGAAGAAGTCCACCAGATGATGGACGGTGCTTTTAAAATCCTCATGGATGAGATCCACAAATATGAGGGCACCATCAATCAATTCACCGGTGATGGTGTGATGGCCCTGTTTGGTGCCCCAGTTTCCCATGAAGATCATGCCCAAAGGGCCTGTTATGCCGCTCTATCCATTCAAAAGGCCTTGGAGGCGTATGGTGACAAAATAGAGAAGGATACGGGGGTAGCGTTCAAGATGCGTGTTGGGCTCAACTCAGGGCCGGTGATCGTCGGATCGATTGGGGACGATCTCAGGATGGATTACACGGCCGTTGGAGACACCACCAATCTGGGCTCCAGGATGGAGAGCCTGGCGCGTCCCGGGACCGTCCTTCTTTCCAAACATACCCGCCGCCTGGTAAAGGACTACTTCGATTTAAGGCCCCTGGGCCAGATGGA
Source organism: uncultured delta proteobacterium (assembly GCA_963830155.1). GTDB lineage: Bacteria > Desulfobacterota > DSM-4660 > Desulfatiglandales > Desulfatiglandaceae > CAWHLE01. The sequence goes on from CAWHLE010000014.1 coordinate 88,216, forward strand.
GGTGAAAGGTAAAAAGGAGCCCCAGGAGGCATTTGAGCTCATCAAGGCGAGTAAGGTGGTAACCCGCATCGGGGCCTCTGTGGCCAAGGGCCTAACCCGGTTCGTGGGCCGAAAGAACTCCATGGCCACCCTGTTGGATGCCTTTGACAAGGTGAAATCAGGGTCAGGCCAGGTGGTAGGGCTTTTAGGAGAGGCAGGCGTTGGGAAATCCAGACTGCTCCTTGAGATGAGGAATATGCTGCCCCAGGGGGAATACCATTATCTTGAAGGGCGTTGCCTCCAGTACGGCGGTTCCATGGCCTATCTGCCGGTGTTGGATATCTTGAGGTCCTATTTTGATATCAAGGAAGGGGACAGGGAGTTTCTAATCAAGAAAAAGATGGAGGAGAAGATCCTTGATCTTGACGAGAAGCTCAAGGGGGTCATCCCGCCCTTTCAGTCGCTCTTGTCCCTCAAGGTGGATGATGAAGATTTTTCAAAACTCGAACCCAAGGAGAAAAGGGAGAAGACCTTTGAGACCCTTCGGGACCTGATGCTTCGGGTGAGCCAGGAAAAACCCCTGGTTCTCGTTGTCGAGGACCTCCACTGGATCGACAAGACCTCAGAGGAGTTCCTGGGCTATCTGATCGGGATGGCTCCCCAACACCTCCATCATGCTGCTGCTTCTCTATCGTCCCGAATACACCCATCCCTGGGGGAGCAAGTCCTATTACACCAAGGTCGGCCTGGATCAACTGGGTACAGAGTCAAGCAGTGAACTGGTTAAGGCCATCCTGGAGGAGGGGGAAGCGGCCCCGGAGCTGACGCAGCTCATCCTCAATCGTGCGGCAGGGAACCCCCTGTTTATGGAAGAGTTCACCCATACCTTGCTCGAAAACGGCTCCATCGAGAGAAAAGACGAGAAATATGTCTTGAGCGGGAAGGCCTCCGACATTCAGGTCCCCGACACCATCCAGGGGATCATCGCGGCCCGGCTCGATCGGTTGGAAGACAATCTCAAGCGGACCATGCAGGTGGCATCCGTCATCGGCAGGGACTTTGCCTTTCGTATCCTCCAGACCATCACCGGCATGCGAGAAGAGCTCAAATCCTATCTTCTCAATCTTCAGGGACTGGAATTCATCTATGAGAAGCGGCTATTCCCGGAGCTGGAATATATCTTCAAGCACGCCCTCACCCAGGAGGTGGCCTACAACAGCCTGCTTTTAAAGAGAAGGAAGGAGATTCACGCAAGGATAGGAAAGGCCATTGAAGAGCTCTATGCCGAGAGGCTGGAAGAGTTCTACGAGATGCTGGCTTACCACTACTCTCGCAGCTACAGGCTGGAGAAGGCCGTTCGATATCTGTGGCTGTCCGCCGATAAGGCGACCCGGAACAACTCCCTATGGGAGGCACTCCGTTTCCACAAGCAACCGCTAGGTATACTTGGGCGGATTTCTGAGACGGCTGAGACCAAGAAGGAGTGCCTTGCCGTGATCCTTTCCATGGCGCCCATTTTCAGATTGCTGAGCTACCCGGAAGATCCAATGGAGTTCTTTAAGCAAGGAGAGACGATTTCGACGGAGTTTGAAGATCATCGAAGTATGGCCATCATAAGCAGCTCAATTGGCATGTATTACTCCATGAAGGGAAACCTCGCCTTGGGAAGGAGCTACTTGGAGCGTTCCTTTCACGAAGCAGCGAGGGCATCCGATCTGAACACGCTAGGTCCCCTTGCTTACGGCCTGTTTGTTTCTTATCTGTGGGAAGGCAAGTACGCGAAAATAGCCGACATGGCCCCAAAGGTCATCCATCTGCTAGAGGAAACCCACAGGGAGGGGGAGGATCTCGGGACGCCAGCCAACCTCTATTGTACGCTTCATGGTCAGTTTGGATTAAGTCTGGCCTGGTTGGGCGATTTTGAGAAGGCAGAAGAACACTGCATGAAAGGGCTTTCCTTTGCAAGCAAACTTGATCACCTCTTTACTATTGGCATTGCAGAAATGTTCTATGGATCAGTGCTGATGGTAAAGGGAATTGGCGAAGGGTCTGCAGAGCATCTCCGCAGGAGTCTCGATACTTTCGAAAAGTCGCAAGGGATGGTCTTTACGCCATTGGTGCAAAGTTGTTTGGGGATGGCTCACTACTTCATGGGGAATGCATTGACAGCTTTGGAGCATATGGAGAAAGGACTAAGAATGCAGGTAACCAGTGGTTTGTCTTTTCTCCTGTCCTTCCAGCATTACTGCTTGGGTGTAGTTCATATGGAGTCGGGAGATTTCACAAAGGCCCTGTTCCATGCACAAGAGGCGGTCAACTTAGCCAGGAAGCACAACGAAAGGGAGACGGAGGGGCTCGCCCTGGGGTTATTGGGAATGGTTGGGTGGAAGACTCAGAAGATGCTACTAAACGAGGCCGAGGAGTCCATTCGGCACGGAATCAAGATAGCGGATGAGTTGAAGCTGACGACGGTTGAAGCCTTTGGCTACAAGTCTCTCGGAGAGCTATTCGCCGACGCGGGTCAGAGGGCAAAGGCCCTGGAGAACCTGAAGAAGGCAGAGTCGATGTATCTGGAAATGGGCCTGGACCCCCGAAGCTACTGGCTGGTCCGGACGCAGGAGGTTTTGGCTCGGCTGTAAAGCCAAATGGTCCATTTTCGCTTCTGGTGTTTGGCGTAGTCCCTACGTTCGCACTTCTGGTATCGATGGTCACAAGGAGCGTCACGCGTTCGGGATTACAGGTAGGAAAAACGCCTTGGCTTGCTGATCCCAAAGTCTGGCCACCTCCCACGGGCCTGGTGGCACTTTGAGCTACCATATATCCAACCCATGACTTTATAGGCAGAAAATGGGCGGACCTATTGCCGCTGGTTTGGAAGTACCCAAGAATGGCCGGTTAGGAAGTACCCTATAAGTGAGATTGTGAATACCGCCTCATCACCATCGGATACGCACGGTGAATCGAACTTCAGAGAATAGTCTTGGCTGACGATAGGACCGTGTCGCTACTCATAGATCTCCTCGTTTGGGTAAGGAGCAATCGAGCTTTGATAAGTGATGCCAAGAGAGATCGGCAATGATTTTGCACCCTGGCGTTTGGGAACCCTCTCTATGGACAACGAGAGTCCTCGTAAGCTCTACAGGCAAAAAGTAGAAGAATCATATAGCAACATGAAGTAAATCCAAAAATTTTTTTACAAGAGCACGAAGTAGATACATGGTGGCTATCCCAGATCGGAACCATTTTTTCTCATGTACCAAAGGGTACAACCACCAGCGATCCGTTGTTTTCATAATTCCATTATTCTATCTTTGCGCCTTTCTTCCCGCTTTTCAATCTCTTCGGCAAAGAGATCGAGGCGCAGGGGACAGGGAGATTGATTAAGGCCGACATATTGGCACTCCAGTTGATTGCATTGCACAAACAGCTCGCTTTTTGATTTACGGCTGAAGAAGGTTTTATTTTTTAAGGCAATTTCAACATCTTCAGATACAACACAACAAAAATAATCTTTGTCCATACGCTTTTTCAATTGTTCTCTCCTCCCCCTAAGAGGACGGCGGGACGTCAGTGATATTTTGACATCTACCAAAGTTTATCCACCCTGATCTTTCACTATCTCAGATCTGGCATTCGTTTTTGCATATTATGAATATCACAAGAACGAGAAAATCTGCAATTCGAAATGTCTCATTCTAAAATTTGGCGGATTCAGGACTTTCCACTGTCTGCCAAACCCTTAAATACCAAAAATTAGAGATTTGAAACCGTCCCCTTAATTTTTCAATAGACGCAAACCATTGAAGTCCTCTACGGATCGATGAGAAATTGGATACCGTTGACATGACACAACTTGCCACATGACCGGGGCTTTCGCAGCCGATTTCCTCATGGATATCCAGACGATACACCCAACCGGTTAGCTCAGACGCATAATCTCATGCATATGTCCACAGATCCGAGGGCTTGCTGAGTCCCATTATCCTTCTGATTTTTCTTGACTGATTCCTATTTCCAAACCATGGTTCTCACTGTTCCCTAGCCAAGCCAGCAAACACGCGTTTGAGGTTCGCCGTGGAAAGACCTCTCAAATTCATCTTATCAAGCTCCTGGTAGAGCAATCTTCTTCTGCCAGGAGATCTCAGACTCACTCGTCTTACCGCCCCACATTTCCATTTCTTCATTTCTGCCCGGAGGGTTTTGAATTGAAGTGCTCGAAATGTCAGATCGAGAATCCCGAAGGAATGAAGTTTTGCGGTGAGTGCGGGGCAAAGCTTGAGAAATTTTGTCCTGGATGCGGTTATTCGAACCCTCCCCAGTTCAAATTCTGTGGTGAATGCGGTCAGTCCCTGGCCCTACCCACCGTCCGAGCCCCCCAAGACCTATCCTTTGACGAGAAGCTTGCAAAGATCCAGCGATATCTTCCGGAAGGATTGACACAGAAGATCCTCTCCCAGCGGGACAGGATCGAGGGGGAGAAAAAGCAGGTCGCGGTTCTCTTCTGCGATCTGGAGGGATTCACGGCGCTATCGGAGAGAATTGGGCTGGAGGAGATGTACGGCCTCATGGACGCCGGAAGTGAATAGGCTTCAACTAATCAACGGGTTTCGGACGGTCATGCCAGGAAAGCGACTGAAATCCCTGTCAGCGGTCCATAGTTCTCGGACTCCGTGGAAACGGCAGAGCGCTGCGACGCGCGCGTCGTGGACCTGCGGGCCGGTGATCCGCCCTTCCTCCAGGGCACTCCGCAGCTCCGGCCAGTAACCGTCTGCCTCGGCCAGAAGGACCAAACTGGGGGATTCGAGCCATGCCTCTATCTGATCGATCGCGCCGGCGAGAGGCGTCGGCGGTGCGTAAATCCGGGGATGGGTCACGATGGCCAGGAACTCGTGGAGACACGGCCAGGGAATGCCCCACAGGGTTCGCCCTTCTGCGAGTTTGGCAATCCGGTCGTAGGCGGCGTCATACCAAGGAGAGTCCTCCCGATGGGCGTAAACGAGCAAGTTGGTGTCGAGAGCGATCACCCGCCCCGTCCCTCGTACGCCATTTCCCGGGTTTTCTCCCAGGAGGCACCGGACACCCCGGGTTGCAGTCCCTTGCCTTTGAACGTCGCCTTGCGAAGCCTGAAGGCTTTTGCGCTTTTGCGCTGGCTAAGGACTTGTCGAAGGCCTTGCTCCACCATGGCCCGGACGGTCGTCCCCTCGCGGGCGGCCACGTTACGCGCTTCCTGCAACAGCGCATTCGGTATCTCTACGGTCGTCTTCATACATCAGTATGTATCAGGCTATATGTAAAGATGTCAAGTGCCGGCTGACGTCTTATTGCACCCTTTCGCTCCTAGAGGAGGAAGTCAATGAAATGTCCCAAGTGTCAAACGGAGAACCGGGAGACCAGGAAGTTTTGCGGGAAGTGTGGTGCGCCGTTTGCGGTCAAATGCCCTCAGTGTAGTTCGGAGAACCTGCCTGGAGAGGACTTCTGCGGTGAATGCGGCCAGTCCCTGGCTGCTCCGAAGGAAGTCATAAAGATCGATTACTCCGCCCCCCAGTCCTACACCCCAAAACACCTTGCGGACAAAATCCTCACCACCCGTACCTCCATCGAAGGGGAACGGAAACTCGTGACGGTGATGTTCGCCGATGTGGCCAACTTCACGAACCTCTCAGAAAAGCTGGACCCGGAAGAAGTCCACACGATCATGGACGGATGCTTTTAAGATCCTCATGGATGAGATCCACAAATATGAGGGCACCATCAATCAATTCACCGGTGATGGTGTGATGGCCCTGTTTGGTGCGCCCGTTTCCCATGAAGATCATGCCCAAAGGGCCTGTTATGCCGCGCTGTCCATTCAAAAGGCCATGGGGGCGTATGGTGACAAGATAGAGAAGGACACGGGGGTAGCGTTCAAGATGCGTGTTGGGCTCAACTCAGGGCCGGTGATCGTGGGATCGATTGGGGACGATCTCAGGATGGATTACACGGCCGTTGGGGACACCACCAATCTGGGTTCAAGGATGGAGAGCCTGGCGCGTCCCGGGACCGTCCTTCTTTCCAAACATACCCGCCGCCTGGTCAAGGACTACTTCGATTTAAGGTCCCTGGGACAAATGGAGGTGAAAGGTAAGAAGGAGCCCCAGGAGGCATTTGAGCTCATCAAGGCGAGTAAGGTGATAACCCGGATAGGGGCCTCGGTAGCCAAGGGACTAACGCGGTTCGTGGGCCGGAAGAGCTCCATGGCCGCCCTTTTGGATGCCTTTGACAAGGTGAAATCAGGGTCAGGCCAGGTGGTAGGGCTTTTAGGAGAGGCAGGCGTTGGGAAATCCCGGTTGCTCCTTGAGATGAGGAACATGCTGCCTCAGGGTGAATACCATTATCTTGAAGGGCGTTGCCTCCAGTACGGCGGTTCCATGGCCTATCTGCCCGTGCTGGATATCTTGAGGTCCTATTTTGATATCAAGGAGGGGGACAGGGAGTTTCTGATCAAGAAAAAGATGGAAGAGAAGATCCTTGATCTTGACGAGAAGCTCAAGGGGGTCATCCCGCCCTTTCAGTCCCTCTTGTCCCTCAAGGTGGATGATGAAGAGTTTTTCAAGACTCGAACCCAAGGAGAAGAGGGAGAAGACCTTTGAGGCCCTTCGGGACCTGATGCTTCGGGTGAGCCAGGAAAAGCCCCTGGTTCTTACTGTGGAGGACCTCCACTGGATCGACAAGACCTCAGAGGAGTTCCTGGGCTATCTTACGGGATGGCTCCCCAACACCCCCATCATGCTGCTGCTTCTCTATCGTCCCGAATACACCCATCCCTGGGGGAGCAAGTCCTATTACACCAAGATCGGCCTGGATCAACTGGGTACCGAGTCAAGCAGTGAACTGGTTAAGGCCATCCTGGAGGAGGGGGAAGCGGCCCCGGAGCTCACGCAGCTCATCCTCAATCGTGCAGCGGGCAACCCCTTGTTTATGGAAGAATTCACCCATACCCTGCTCGAAAACGGCTCCATCGAGAGAAGAGACGAGAAATATGTCTTGAGCGGGAAGGCCTCTGACATTCAGGTCCCCGACACCATCCAGGGGATCATCGCGGCCCGGCTCGATCGGCTGGAAGAAAATCTCAAGCGGACCATGCAGGTGGCATCCGTCATCGGCAGGGACTTTGCCTTTCGTATCCTCCAGACCATCACCGGCATGCGAGAGGAGCTCAAATCCTATCTTCTCAATCTTCAGGGACTGGAGTTCATCTATGAGAAGCGCCTGTTCCCGGAGCTGGAATATATCTTCAAGCACGCCCTCACCCAGGAGGTGGCCTATAACAGTTTGCTCCACAAGAGAAAGAAAGAGATCCATGAGAAAATAGGAAATGCCTTGGAAGAGCTTTACCCTGACAGATTGGAAGAATTCTATGAAATGTTAAGCCATCATTATTCCAAGAGTGATAACTTCGGAAAGGCATGTCACTATTTGAAGTTGTCAGGCAAAAAAGCCGAAGAAAAATATTGCTCTTGGGAGGCGATTTGTTTTTACAGGGAAGCGATAAACATGCTCAACAAGATGTCTGAAGAAGAGGAGAGGAAAAGAGAGAAGCTAGAGGTCATTCATCTAACGACATTCCCCATGCTGCATTTAGGTTATCCGGAAGACTTTCTGCCGATGCTTCAGGAGGGGGAGCGACTCTCAAAAGAGCTTGACGATAAGAGGAGCCTTGTAAAGATCCATGGCAGGATGGGAAGCTACTATGCACACACGGGAAAGCCCTTGACAGGCATAAAATATGCGGAAAGCGCTTTTAAGGAGGCTCGCAAGATTCAGGATGTTGATCTAATGGCCCCGGCTGCATTTGAGCTCTGTGCTCCCACAATGGGCGCGGGAGAATTTCAAAAGACAGTCGATATTGCTTCCGGTGTCCTTGATTTAATTGAAAGAGCAGAGAGAGAATCTGATACCTTCGGCCAATCTCTGAACGTCTATTCCTCACTCTGCGCTCGTTGCGGAGGCAGTATGTCATATTTAGGAAATTTCGACGAAGCGGAGGCTATTTTAGAGAAAGGACTTCTCAATGCGATCGCAATCAGTGACTTCAGATGCTTAGCAGTTGTCGAGATGTACTACGGCCATATGTTTTGTGCAAAAGGGGGCTGGGAGCGCGCAAAAGAGCACTACGAAATATGCATTAAGCATAGTGAAGAGATGAAATGGCCCATGGTGCTGAGTCTGGCCTGGAGCGGGTTAGGGTATGCCTGCTCCTTTTTAGAAGACCAGGTGACTGCCGCAAAAAACATTGAAAAGGGCCTCAAGATCCAACTTGATGCGGGAATCGAATGGTGGTTGGAATACCATTATGGGTTTTTAGGTGCCGTTCGCTTTAATTCAGGTGACCTAGAAGAGGCTCAAAGACTTGCAAAGAAGGCACTAGCGTTATCTCAGAACAATAATGAAAGATTGATAGAAGGACAGTCATGGATCTGGATGGGGAGGATACTGGGCAGAAGCGATCCTTCGAGAAAAGATATGGCAGAGGAGTATATCTTAACAGGAATAAATATACTGGAGAAGCTGAGGCTAAAACCGTATTCCACTTTGGGACGCCTATTCCTGGGGGAGTGCTACCTGGACACGGGCGATAAAGAAAAGGCCATGGAAAACTTCAAGAAGGCGGAAGGAATGTTTCAGGAAATGGGAATGGACTATTGGCTGGCCCGGACGCAGGAGGTTTTGGCTCGACTGTAAAGCCGAATGGCCCATCCCCGCTTCTTCATCTCTGCCCGGAGGGCATCGAATTGAAGTGCCAAAAATGCCAATTTGAGAATCGTGAAGGGGCCAGGTTCTGCCTTGATTGCGGAGAGAAGCTGGAACACGACTGTCCTCAATGTGGCAAGGCATTTCCACTTTCAGCCAGGTTTTGTGACCAGTGTGGCCAGAGGTTGGGGGAAATTGCGAGAAGCAGAACCGGTAGCTAACGGAGGCGAAAGGCGAGCGCAAACAGGTCACGGTTCTTTTCTCCGACCTCTCGGGATACACGGCCATGACCGAGAGGCTCGACCCCGAAGAGGTCAAGGAGATCATGGGAAGGGTCTTCGGTGAGATCTCCCAGGTGGTGGCCAAGTATGAGGGGTTCATCGAGAAGTTCATAGGTGATGCCGTCGTAGCGATCTTTGGCGTCCCAAGGGCCCATGAAGACGATCCCATCAGGGCCATCCGAGCGGGCCAGGAGATACACGATCTGGTCACGGCCATGAGCCCCAAGCTCGCTAGGCGAGTCGGTCAGTCTCTGGCGATGCACAGTGGCATCAACACCGGTCTCGTGGTCGCAGGCGAACCGGATCTAAGCAGGGGTTCCCATGGTCTTCTGGGGGATGCCATCAACATCGCCTCTCGCCTGAGCGGCTTGGCTCAAGCCGGTGAGATCCTGGTCGGTCGGGAGACATATCGTCAGGCCGAAGGGCATTTCGTTTTCGAAACCCTTGATCCTGTCGCTGTCAAAGGGAAGTCCGAGGAGATTCACCTTTACAGGGTGTTATCACCGAAGGAGAGGCCGGTCACCGTGCACCGTCCTTCCGGCCTCAGGGCTGACCTCATCGGCCGAAAGGCCGAGATGGCCCAACTGGAGGAGGCGGTCCGAAGGCTTCGGGAGGGGAAAGGGACGATCATATCCATCTGCGGCGATGCCGGAACGGGAAAGAGCAGACTCGCTGAGGAGCTCAGGGCCACTCTGGACCTGGAAGAGATCCTTTGGCTTGAAGGAAATGCCTATGCTTACGCGCAGAACATCTCGTATTTTCCCTTCATTGATATGCTTAACCGGGTCTGGGCCATCGAAGAGGGCGACCCGCCCGAAAGGGTGAAAGAAAAGGTAGAGTCAAATCTCGAGCCCCTCATAGGAGCGAGCAAGGACATCGTTCCCTATATCGGCGGGCTCTATGCGCTCAAATATCCCGAGGTGGAGGGCGTGAGCCCCGAGCTCTGGAAGTCCCGACTCTTCGAGGCCGTGAGCGTCGTTCTTGGAACTTTGACGCACCGCAGGCCCACGGTCATCTGCCTGCAGGACCTTCACTGGGCGGATCCGTCGACCCTGGATCTCCTCCGATTCGTTATGTTGGAGTCCAGACAGCCTGCCTTGTTTCTCATGGTGTACAGGCCCCCCTTTAATCTTTTCAGCAGCCATCAGATTGATAGCCTTGGTGGAACGTATGAAGAGATTCGCCTTCAGGATCTCTCTCCGTCCGATATCCAGGACATGATGGCGTCGCTGCTCAGGACCAAGGACATCCCCCACGAGCTTCAAAAATACGTGCAGGGGAAGGTGGAGGGCAATCCCTTTTATGTAGAAGAAATCATCAACTCCCTGATCGAATCCGGGACTTTGACGAACCACGACGGCAACTGGAATCTTACGCGACCCATCGATGAGTCAGAGGTACCGCCCACTGTACAGGGCGTCGTCTCCGCCCGGCTCGACCGTCTTGAGAAAGAGATGAAGCGGATCCTGCAGGAGGCCTCGGTCATAGGGAAGGCCTTTCTTTACGAGATCCTGAAGCGGATCACCCGGCTCAGGCAGCAGATGGACGGATGTCTTCTTGGCCTGGAGCGACTCGATTTCATCAGGAGCCGAACGATACAGCCTGAGCTGGAGTACATCTTCAAGCATGCCCTCACCCAGGAGGTGGTCTACAACGGTCTTCTCAAGAAGGACCGCCAGGATCTGCACGGACAAATCGGCCTGGTCATGGAGGAGATCTTTAAGGGCAGGCTCCCGGAGCTCTACGAGACCCTGGCGTATCACTACAGGCAGGCGGGGTCCCTCCGCAAGACGGTGGAGTACCTGGTCAAGTCGGGCGAGAAGAGCCTGAAGAGATACGCCGTGGAGGAATCCCACCGGTACTTTGTTGAGGCCTATGACGCGCTTGCCAGGAAGGAGGACAAGTCCGCCGAGGAAAAGCGCTTGCTCATAGACCTGCTCATCCGATGGGCCTTCGTCTTTTACTACAGGGGGGATTTCAGAGGACTCGTCGATCTTCTGGCCGCTCACGTGGAGATGGCTGATTCTTTGGCGGACAAGGCTCTCCGGGGGATGTTCTACGGTTGGCTCGGCTTTGCTATGGAGTGCAGAGGGAGAGTAACGGATTCATACAAATACCTGCGCAGGGCCCTTGCGCTGGGGGAGGAAACAGGCGACGAGAGAACCATCGGGTATGCCTGCACCTGGCTCACATGGACCTGTGGCCACATGGGGCTTCTTCAGGAGGCCGAATCGTATGGAAAGCGAGCCCAGGAGTCGGCCGCGCGGATTCCCTCTGATCCCTATCTGTATTTCAAGTCCCTGGGTGGGCTGGGTTCTGTCTACTATTTCAGGGGGGACAGGAGACGGACAGTGGAGGCGGGACAGGCACTTCTCGACTATGGGCAGAGACATGGAAACATCCGGTGTCAGGTCATGGGCCACCTGACCTCGGGCCGCGCATACATGATTGAAGGCGACTTCGCCGCGGCGGCAGATCACGCTGAGAAGGGTATCCGTACATCCGCGGACCCATTCTACACGCTCTTTTCAAGAATCCTTCTGGGTGGCGCATGTCTTCTCCTTGGAGATTTTGAGAAGGCAGAGGAGGCGCTGGGGGAGTGTGCGGCCTTCACAGAGAGATTCGGTTGCGAAGGAGCCGGAGGCTTCTCCCGGCTTTTTCTCGGCCCGCTCAAAGCTCAAAGGGGTGACATGGGCGATGGGCTTCGCATGGTCGAGACTGCGCAGGCGGAGTATCTCGAAAATGGCAATAAGATATCGTATGCCTTTTCCGAGTATATGCTTGGGAGGATTTATCTTGGTATGGTCAACAGGACCGGGCCTCTGCACCTTTCAAAATTGGCCAGGAACGCCGGATTTCTGATTAGGCATGTCCCTTTTGCCGGTCAGCAGGCCGAAAAGCACCTGAATAAAGCATTGGAGGTCGACCGGGAGATCGGAGCCAAAGGGGGGATGGGGATGACCCTTCTCTCTCTGGCACAGCTTCATTCCGCAAAGGGCAGGAAAGATCGGGCCAGAGAAAGCATCTTGGAGGCGATTGGTCTATTTAAGCAGTGTGACGCGCAGAAATACCTCAAGCAGGCCGAGGAGGTTCTGGCATCATTAGGATAGGGTGGACCTGATTGGGCGAAACGTCCCTTCCCCGTGCCTGAACAGGAGGTGAATAATGAAGTGCCCCAAGTGTCAGTTCGAGAATTCCGAAGGTGCGAAGTTCTGTAACGAGTGCGGCGCCAAAATGGAGCTCGCATGCCCGGCCTGTGGCAAGGTCAATCCCTCCGGAAGCAAATTCTGCAATGAGTGCGGGCAGTCCCTGAAAACGCCGTCCAAGGATCTATCGATCGATTACGACCGCCCTCAATCTTACACGCCGAAACACCTTGTCGACAAGATTCTCACCAGTCGGGCCTCCATTGAAGGTGAACGCAAGGTCGTGACGGTGATGTTTGCGGATGTGGCTAACTTCACGAGCCTATCCGAAAAGCTCGACCCTGAAGAGGTCCACATGATCATGGATGGATGCTTTAAGATCCTGATGGACGAGATACATAAGTGTGAGGGCACGATCAACCAGTTTACGGGTGATGGCGTGATGGCCCTTTTTGGGGCGCCGGTCGCCCATGAGGAGCACGCTCAAAGGGCCTGTCATGCCGCCCTGTCCATACAGAAAGAGGTCTCAGCCTATGGAGAGAAGGTAAACAAAGAGAACGGTGTGGACTTCAAGATGAGAATCGGCCTCAACTCGGGACCGGTGATCGTGGGCGCTATCGGGGATGACCTGCGCATGGATTACACCGCAGTAGGGGACACGACGAACCTGGCATCGAGGATGGAATCTTTGGCAAAACCCGGGAGGATCCTGGTATCCGAAAATACCGAACGACTTGCCAGGGCCTTTTTCGAGCTCAAGCCCCTGGGAAAGGTCGAGGTAAAGGGGAAAGCGCATCCGCAGGAGGCCTTTGAGTTGATAAGGGCCGGTGAGATTGCCACCCGAATTGAAGCGGCGGCTGTCAAGGGGTTGACCCGGTTTGTGGGTAGAAATAACGCCATGGCCGTCGTGATGGAGGCCTATGAGAAAGCCAAGGCAGGATCAGGGCAGGTGGTCGGGATGGTGGGAGAGGCCGGCGTGGGGAAAACGCGGCTTTTCCTGGAATTCAGGCATCGAGTGGCGCGAGACGATTTTACTTACCTTGAAGGCCGGTGCCTTCACTACGGCGGGTCCATGCCATATCTGCCCATTTTGGACATCCTGAGGTCTTTCTTCAAAATTGAAGAGGAAGACCGGGAGCTCGTCATCAGGAAGAAGCTGGAGGAGAAAATCCTCCAACTCGACGAAAACCTCAAGAAGGAAATCCCGACTTTTCAGGATCTTTTGTCCCTCAAGGTAGAGGATGAGGAATATCTCAAGCTGAAGCCGAAGGAGAAAAAAGAGAGGGCCTTTGAGGCCATTCGGAACCTGCTGATCAGAGAAAGCCAAAGAAAGACGGCCATTGTTGCCATAGAGGATTTGCACTGGGTCGACAAAACCTCCGAGGCGTTCCTGAATGATCTCATTGGCTGCCTGGCCAATGCCCGATTCCTGTTGATCCTCCTCTATCGGCCCGAATATACCCACCATTGGGGAAGCAAATCTTATTACAACCACATCGGCCTGGATCAGCTTACCATGGAATCCAGTGCGGAGTTGGTTCAGGGGATTCTGGAGGGTGGCGAGGTCGTTCCCGAGCTGAGAGAGTTCATTCTCAACCGCGCAGCCGGCAATCCACTTTTCATGGAAGAGCTCACCCACTCTTTGATCGAGAACGGCGCCATAGAGAGGAAAGACAGACGATATGTGTTGAACCGACCGCCCTCCGACATTCAGGTTCCGGATACCGTTCAGGGGATCATTGCCGCCCGTATGGACCGCCTGGATGAAAGCCTGAAGCGGATCATGCAGGTGGCTTCCGTTATTGGGAGAGAATTTGCCTTTCGCATCCTTCAAGCCATAGTGGAAATGAAGGAAGGGCTCAAATCCCATCTCATCAACCTTCAGGGGCTTGAGCTCATCTACGAGAAGCGACTCTTCCCCGAGCTGGAGTACATCTTCAAGCACGCCCTCACCCAGGAAGTGGCCTATGGCAGTTTACTCCTCAAAAGGAGAAAAGAAATACATGGGAGGATTGGAAGGGCCATAGAAGAAATCAATCCGGAAAGGCTGGAAGAGCTCTATGAGATGCTCGCCTATCACTATTCCAACAGCGACCATTTGGAAAAGGCCGTTTATTACCTGAAGTTATCTGGCCACAAAGCCATGAGAAGATTTTCCCCTCTAGAGGCATTCCGTTTTTACAAAGATGCGATCGGCATCCTCAAGCGAATGGATGATACGGACCAGAACAAGAAGGAGCGGATCGAAATCACCCTCTTGATGGCGTTTCCGATGAGACTGCTGGCTTACTCTGAAGATTCGTTCACGTTCCTTCAGGAGGCTGAAAACCTTTGTAAGGATCTCAAAGACAAAAAGAGCCTGGCCATCATATACAGCTCTATGGGCTATTTCTATTCAGGGAGAGGGGATGCTGCGCTGGGTATGAAGTATCAGCTGGACGCTTTTGAGGAAGCAGAGAGGTTACAGGACAGCCAAATAACGGCCCGCATCGGTTGGGCCCTGACATTTTCCTTGGATGTTGCAGGAGAATACCGGAAAGTCGTGCAAATCACGCCAAGGGTCCTGGCTTTGCTTGAAAAAGAGGGGGGTCAACAGGAATTATTCGGAATGCCCATAGATTTGCGTTCATTGCTGTATGCCAACTATGGACATGGTTTGGGATATGTGGGGAGATTTGCGGAAGGAGAGCAAGCCTGTGAGAAGGCACTGTCTTTTGCACACGAAGCCAACAATTTATTTAGCATAGCCATTGTGGAGTTCCTGTACGGGTGCTTTTTCAGCCCTAAAGGAGACGGAAAAAATTCGGCAAAACATTTTGAGATTAGCATCGGGCACCTGGAAAAGTTGAAGGCCGTCTTCCTCTTGCCCCTTGCCTATGGTCTCATGGGGGAGGGATATCGTTTGATGGGAGACCCCCGCAAGGCCCTGGGATTTGTGGAAAGAGGCCTTGAGATGAAGATGCAAATCGGAGCCCCCGGTTGGTTGTCTCTCCATCACGGGTTTTTAAGTCAGGTTCATTTTGATTTGGGCCACCTGAAAGAGTCCAAAGTTCATGCAGAGAGAGGTCTGCATTTTGCGCAAACAAACCGCGAAAAGTATGGTGAAGGGGTATCGTTGGTTCAACTTGGAAGAACCCTTGGCAAAATGGATGAATCGCAGATAGATGAGGCAGCAAACCTGATTCTGCAAGGACTGAAAATACTGGATGAGCTGGAAACGAAGCCGGCGTACGCTGTGGGTTGCTTGAATCTGGGAGAGCTATATTTTGACGTCGGGCAACAGGACAAGGCCCTTGAAAATCTGAGAAGTTCTGAAGAGATGTTCAGCCGGATGGGAATGGATTACTGGCTTACGCGAGCACGGAATGTTCTGGCGAAAATTCATTAGATAATCGTGTTCGAAGCGCCGTTGGATATTCAAATTAACTCACTTCCTGCATCTTTCGGAGTCCGCAATGAAATGCCTGAAATGCCAGCATGAAAACCCTGAAGACGCCACATTCTGCAATGGGTGCGGCCACAAGTTGGAACTTGGCTGCCCGGAATGCGGGAAGGTCAATCCTCCCGGTAGCAGGTTCTGTAACGGATGCGGCCAAGATCTGAGAGCGCCGAAGGAAACCGCGCCCATCGACTACGCCAAGCCCCAGTCCTACACCCCCAAACACCTTGTCGATAAGATCCTGACGACGCGTAGTTCAATTGAGGGAGAGCGCAAACTTGTGACCGTCATGTTCGCGGATGTGGCCAACTACACATCCGTCTCAGAGAAGTTGGACCCGGAAGAAGTCCACCAGATGATGGACGGGGCTTTTAAAATCCTCATGGATGAGATCCATAAATACGAGGGGACCATCAACCAGTTCACTGGTGATGGTGTGATGGCCCTGTTCGGTGCCCCTGTTGCCCACGAAGACCATGCCCAAAGGGCCTGTTATGCCGCGCTGTCCATTCAAAAAGCCTTGGGGGCGTATGGTGACAAAATAGAGAAAGACACGAGGGTAGCGTTCAAGATGCGCATCGGGCTCAACTCAGGTCCGGTGATCGTCGGAGCGATCGGGGACGATCTCAGGATGGATTACACGGCCGTTGGAGACACCACCAATCTGGGTTCAAGGATGGAGAGCCTGGCGCGTCCCGGGACCGTCCTTCTTTCCAAACATACCCGCCGCCTTGTAAAGGACTACTTCGATTTAAGGTCCCTGGGTCAAATGGAGGTGAAAGGCAAGAAGGAGCCGCAGGAGGCATTTGAGCTCATCGAGGCGAGTAAGGTGATAACCCGCATCGGGGCCTCTGTGGCCAAGGGTCTTACGCGGTTTGTAGGCCGGAAGAGCTCCATGGCTACCCTGTTGGATACCTTTGACAAGGTGAAATCAGGGTCAGGCCAGGTGGTAGGGCTGTTGGGAGAGGCAGGCGTTGGGAAATCCAGGCTGCTCCTTGAGATGAGGAACATGCTGCCTCAGGGTGAATACCATTATCTTGAAGGGCGTTGCCTCCAGTACGGCGGTTCCATGGCCTATCTGCCTGTGCTGGATATCTTGAGGTCCTATTTTGATATCAAGGAGGGGGACAGGGAGTTTCTGATCAAGAAAAAGATGGAAGAGAAGATCCTTGATCTTGACGAGAAGCTCAAGGGGGTCATCCCGCCCTTTCAGTCCCTCTTGTCCCTCAAGGTGGATAATGAAGGTTTTTCAAAACTAGAACCCAAGGAGAAGAGGGAGAAGACCTTTGAGGCCCTTCGGGACCTCATGATTCGGGTGAGTCAGGAAAACCCCCTGGTTCTTACTGTCGAAGACCTCCACTGGATCGACAAGACCTCAGAGGAGTTCCTGGGCTATCTTACGGGATGGCTCCCCAACACCCCCATCATGCTGCTGCTTCTCTATCGTCCCGAATACACCCATCCCTGGGGGAGCAAGTCCTATTACACCAAGATCGGCCTGGATCAACTGGGTACCGAGTCAAGCAGTGAACTGGTCAAGGCCATCCTGGAGGAGGGGGAAGCGGCCCCGGAGCTCACGCAGCTCATCCTCAATCGTGCAGCGGGCAACCCCTTGTTTATGGAAGAATTCACCCATACCCTGCTCGAAAACGGCTCCATCGAGAGAAGAGACGAGAAATATGTCTTGAGCGGAAAGGCCTCTGATATTCAGGTCCCCGACACCATCCAGGGGATCATCGCTGCCCGACTCGATCGGCTGGAAGAAAATCTCAAGCGGACCATGCAGGTGGCATCCGTCATCGGCAGGGACTTTGCCTTTCGTATCCTCCAGACCATCACCGGCATGCGAGAGGAGCTCAAATCCTATCTTCTCAATCTTCAGGGACTGGAATTCATCTATGAGAAGCGGCTGTTCCCGGAGCTGGAATATATCTTCAAGCACGCCCTCACCCAGGAGGTGGCCTACAACAGCCTGCTCTTAAAGAGAAGGAAGGAGATTCACGCCAGGATAGGAAGGGCCATAGAAGAGCTCTACGCCGAGAGGCTGGAAGAGTTCTACGAGATGCTGGCCTATCACTATTCCAGGAGCGACAGCCTTGAAAAGGCCTGCAGGTATTCCAGGTTATCCGGAGAAAAGGCAGGGGCAAACTATTCCTACAGGGAGGCCTGTGATTTTTACAAAGGCGCTCTGGACTTGCTCAACAAGTTGCCTGAAACTCCGGAGAACAAAAAGGAAAAGCTGGAGATCCTCTATTTAATGGGGCCACCTTTGGCATTTTTGGGATTCCCCGAGGGCACCCTCGGCCTGATCCAGCAGGGGGAGCGGCTCTCAAAAGAGCTGGGTGATGAAAGGAGTCTTGCATGGTTCTACTCCGCAATGGGCATGTATTATTCGGCAAGGGGAGATCCTCAATTGGCGATGAAGTATTCAGAGGATGCCTTTGAAGAGGCCCGAAAGAACAGGGATATTGAATTGATGGCGGTTCTTGCATTTGGTCTTTCTGTTTCCTACACCCAGGCAGGGGAATATTGCAAAATAGTTGATATGGCGCCGGACGTCATTGACTTGATTGAAAAAGCAGGAAGAGGATATGACTTTTTTTCTCTGAGAGTAAATCCATATTCAACACTTTGCTCGTATTGCGGTCTGAGCATGGGATTATTAGGGGCCTTTGATGAAGGAAAGACCTTTCTGGAAAAGGGTCTTCGTATTGCGTCTGAAACAAATGACGTGATGGCTTTGGGATCTGTTGA
The DNA here is from genome assembly GCA_963830155.1 of uncultured delta proteobacterium. GTDB lineage: Bacteria > Desulfobacterota > DSM-4660 > Desulfatiglandales > Desulfatiglandaceae > CAWHLE01. The sequence goes on from CAWHLE010000014.1 coordinate 106,545, forward strand.
AAATCAATATGGCTATTTTTACCTTGCCAAAGGGGACTGGGAACCTTCAAAAGAGCATTTTGAAAAAAGTATCAAGTACTGCGATGAGGCAAAATATGCTTTTTTATCCGCCCTGTCCTGGAGCGGCTTGGGATATGCGTGCGCTATGCTTGGAGATCGTGAGACCGGCAAAAGGCATGCGGAAAAGGGCCTTAAGATCCACCGTAACAGCGGCGTTGAGGCATTTTTGTCCCTGGCTCATCTTTACTTAGGTTGGATTGACCTGGACTTGGGCGATCTAGAAAATGCCGGAAGCCTTGCGGAAGAGGCATTGAGGTTGTCTCAAAAGAATAATGAAAAGGTAGTTGAAGGGATGTCCTGGCTGTTGCTTGGAACGATATTGGGGAAAACAGAGCCCCTGGAAATAAATAAGGCCGAGGGGTGTATCCTGAAAGGAATCGAGATTTGCAAGGAAATAAGGACGAAAGCATATTATTCTTTAGGGCATCTGTACCTGGGCGAGCTCTATCTGAATGGGGGCGATAAAGAAAAGGCCATGGACAACCTCAAGAAGGCGGAAGGAATGTTCCGGGAGATGGGTATGGATTATTGGCTCGGCAAGGCGCAGGAGATTTTGGCTCGACTGTAAACAGGTAGGAGAAGCGCCTTGGCTTGCTCATCCCAAAGTGTGGCCATGAATACAACTGTCTGAAATCAAAAAGTAATTGCAGGTATGGTTTGCCTATCTCAGCTTTTTGGGGTCATGATAAGTACCGAAGCATAGCAGTAGCAAAAGCACGGATGGAAGTTCCAAAACTACAAATATGGGAATCTTGTCATGTGTCATGAAATGGTGGCCAGTTCCTTCTCATATTTTTCCACCCAGCCGTCCGCGCCGCATTGCTGAAAGATTTTGATGGCATTTCCAAGAGATTCTCTTGCTCCTGATTTGTCATTTCTCCGTCTAAGTAGTTCTCCATAAAGGACGCTATCCATTCCCAATTCAAACATCATACCGTTTCTTTTATCCTCTTCCATAGCCTCCACAATCCAGTTTCCAGCCTCATCAATATGCTTGTCATCAATATTCAATAGGATTGCTCCTACAAGTCGTTTAATAACACCTTCAAATCTTTTCAGCTTGTTCTGCCTCGCGGTGGAATACAGAGCCTTTAGATCAATATCCTTCTCACTGTTCATAACCTTTGAATAGAAAAGAACTATTTGTGTCAGATTAAGTAGGGAGCTCCCCTTCCCGTGTGTCTCGATAACGGAAATCGTTTCATTCAAGCTGCCCTGAGCCTCTTGGTATTCTTCTTTCCAGCAGCGAACTAGACCCAGGTATATATTCGCCATCATTACATGCAAAATAGAAGCACCCCTTTCAGCGAAATGTTTCCCCTTTACAAGATGCTCCTCGGCCTCATCGAAGTATCTCTTTCCAAAACAGCAAGCGCCATGGTTAACATAGCCTTCCGCCTTTGATAATAGATCACCGCTTTCCTCAGCCAACCGTAATCCTTCCCTGCTGGTCCGATACGCCAGGTCAATCTTCCCTTGTTGATAATAGATCGTGTGAGCGATACAGGATTTATGCACAGCAATGCTCCAGAGCGTATTTGCCGTTTCAACAATCACCAAGCCCTTCTGAATATGCTTGTAGGCCCTCTCAAATTCGCACCCGTCAGCAAGAACGTGGCCCAGGTAATGATTTGAAAATATAAAGGCAATAAAATTGCTGGTCTCTTCGGCCACCTTTATCGCCTTTTCGAGATATTCAACAGCCTTAGGGAAGTCTTCCTGGCAGTAGCAGTCTATTCCTAGTATGGCGTATATACCGGCAAGTCTTCTCTTGTAATCGTGCATCAGAGCAAGTTCCACTATTGGTTCAATGGCTTTTTTTCCGTCGGCAAAGTGTTGCATTTGAATCTGGTACAACCCAAGGGTGGTTCTTGCATCAATAATTTGCTTCTCCATCTGTGCTGTTCGGGGCAGTTTTTCGAGACAGTTCACCCACTTTTCGGCGTAAGAGATCGCATCAACAAATGAGGCCGCTTTCTCCGCTTTTCGTGCCGCTTGCCTGGAACATTCAGCCGCCTTCGCGTAGCTCTCACTCAAAATATAGTGCTCTGCGAGGACTCCGTATTGCTCTTCGATATGGCCTTTATATAATTCCTCAATCGCAATACCGACATCTTCATGGAGTTTCTTTCTTCTCCTGACCAATATAGAATCATACACCACTTCACGAGTCACTGCGTGCTTGAAGATAAAGGTCGATTCAGGGAATATACCCCTCTCAAAAAGAAGCTCGGAATCCTTTAGAGCGGAGAGATCGGACCATAACTCTTTCTCTGGCAACCCCGTGACTCTCTTTATCAGCTCATAGCTGAACTCCCTCTCGATGGCAGAGCCGGTTTGGAGGACTTCCCTGGCCTGCTCAGGCAGGGAGTCAACCCTCGCCATGATGACATCCTGAATGGTTGAAGGGATGGTCACGGCTTGGGTCTCTTTCGTGAAACGACATTTTCCATCGGTCGTTTCAATGAGCTTCAACTCCTTAAGGGACTTAACAAACTCCTCAATGAAAAACGGGACGCCTTCCGTTTTCTCCAGGATCAAGTCCTCAAGGTTCTGCTCGATGTCCTGTGTGCCCAGGAGGTAGGCCAGCATGGAAAGGCTCTCCCGGTTGGAAAGCCGGCTTAGAGTAACCTGATTGTTGTAGGACTTGCCGCCCCAGGAGTGGACATACTCCGGACGGTAGGTAAAAATCAGAAATACCGCCGCCCCCGGGATGCTCTCCAGCAGGTCTTTCAATGCATCCTCTGAACTCTTATCCACCCAGTGGAGGTCCTCGAATGCCATGATCAGCGGCCTGATCTTCGAGCTTTTGAGAACGATTCTCTTCAGTGCCTCAATGATTCGATCTTTTTTCCCTTCAGGGCTCATCATGATCTTTTCGATGCCGCTGTCCTTGACGAACATCAGTTCTAGAACATAAGGCAAGGTGGTGGCTTCATCCACCCCCAATGCTTTGAGCCCGTTTCTCACCTTTTCCCGGACCTCTGAGTCGCTTTCCCCTCCCTGCACGTTGAAGGTCGATTTCAGAATGTCCGTTATGGGGTGGTAGGCCACGCCCCGGCTGTAAGAAAGGCACTTGCCCTCCAGAAAAGTCACATTCTCATTGGCGATTGCCTTCCTGAATTCATACAGCAGCCGGGACTTTCCTACACCCGCCTCAGCCATGATGGAAAAAGCCTGACCCCTCTCCGCCCTGGTCCTTTGAAAACTGTCAAGCAGAAGTTCAAGCTCCCTCTCCCTTCCCACAAACGGCGTCAATCCTCGCTCGGCGCTGACATCAAACCGGGTCCTTCTGCTGCTGGGTGCGATAACGCAGAACACCCGGACGGGATCTTTCCTGCCCTTAATCTCCTTCTCCCCAAGGGCCTCAAAACGGAAGAAGCCCTCCGTGAGCTTGAATGTGTCCTCCGTCACGTAGGTTGAGCCCGGCTCCGCCAGCCCTTCCATCCGGGAGGCCAGGTTCACCGTGTCGCCCACTGCCTTGAACTCCACCCTGAGGTTGTTCCCCAGCGTCCCAACCACAACCGGTCCGGAATGGGCGCCGATCCGCATTTTGAGAGGGGGGATGCCTTTCCGTTCCTCCCTTAGCCGGTCGTTGAATCTGGCCATCTCCCTGTGAATCGCCAAGGCCGATCGGATCGCTCGTTGTGGAGCATCCTCCAGTGCGATGGGTGCACCGAAGAGGGCCATGATCCCGTCGCCGGTCATCTCGTTGACCGTGCCTTCGTAGTCGTGCACCTTGTGGATGAGGAGCTCGTAGACCTTGTCCATGATGTGGTAGGCTTCCTCAGGACCAAGTGTCTCGACGAGAGGCGTGAATCCCTCCAGGTCGCAGAACATGACTGTCACTTGCTTGCGCTCTCCCTCGATTTTGTCACGCTGGGAAAGGATCTTTTCGGTCAGTCCTTTGGGCAGGTAGCGCTGAATCTTGTTGAGTTTTTCGTCAAAGGTGAGGTCTTTCGGGGCAAGTTCGGAAGGAAGGGACAAGTTGTGACCGCATCCGTTGCAGAACCTGCTCCCGGGCGGATTGGTCTTGCCGCATTCCGGACAGGCCAGTTCTAATTTCTGGCCGCACCCATTGCAGAATCTGGCGTCAGAAGGGTTCTCGTTCTGGCATTTCGGGCACTTCATTTCGCTCGCTCTCCCGGCATCCTGCTTTCGGTATTGGTGAGTAAGGCTTGAACCCTTGTTTGGTGGAAATTCCCCCTCCACGCTTAATCCAGCGGCAAGAGGGAATGGGAAGCCGGGTTTCCTGGAGAGGGCTTGAAGGCTCGAATCACAATTTCATGAGGACCCGGCCCTCATTGACCGTAAAGGACAAAAAAGCCTCTAAGGGCGAAATGTCGCCCCTAGAGGCTGTGTGGGAGAAACTTCAGGGAACAAATCAGCATGATCGCCTCCAGGAGGATGAGGTTATGCTGTTGGTTTTCCGAGAAATTACACGAAATGAGCTCGGTTCATGCCAGTTAAGACGTAAAAGCCGATTTCTGTCAAGAGGAATCGGGTGGCCTAGGATAGAAGAGCGGTGACTGAAATCGACTGCTCCCGCTCGCAAAATCTTGGTTTGCCAACCGCACCACCGTCTGACGGCCGATTACCTCTTGGATATCCAGACCAAAGACCGTCCCGCGAACCCAATGGATCTTCAGTTGATACACTTGACCGGCTGAGTCATACCCATGATCTCATGCATATTCCTCCAGATGCGGACCCCTGCAGGGTCCCAACCACAACCGATATAGAAGGTCCCCTTCACGACCCTAACAAGAGAAACTATTACAAGATTGGTGTTCGACCGCCTGGACCTGCCCAAAGCCGCATCCGCCAAAGCGGTCGCGGCCACCTTCGAGATCATCAAAAAGACCGTTGAGAATGGGGAGGATTTGCTGATAAGCGGTTTTGGAAAGTTTTGTGTGAGAGATGAAGGAAAGCGCCGGGGTAGAAACCCTGTGACAGGGAGAACGTGATGCTGGCCGAGAGGCGGTTGTGACCTTCAAGTGTTCCACGGTGCTGAAGAGAAAACTCAACGGTGGCCAATACTGATTTATCGAGTTACCGGTTGGGCTGAGTAGAAACGTTCTGGACGAATCCTTCCATAAATCAAGCCGTTATCCTCTCCGAATTTTCTTGACTGATCACCATTTCCCGGCCATGGTTTTAATTGTTATTTCCTCGATCCCCTGACCTTTCTTTTGAGGTTCGCCGTGGAAAGACCTCTCAAATTTGCCCGGGCGAGCTCCTGGTAGATCACCTCTTCTTCTGCCAGGAGGTCCTAGGCTCACTGCTGGCCACCAACACACTCCCTCTTCTTCGTTTCTGCCCGGAGGGTTTTGAAGTGAAATGTCCGAAATGCCATTCCGAGAATCGTGAGGGTGCCCAATTCTGCCTCGAATGCGGAGGCAAGCTGGAGATTTCATGCAGAAGTTGCGGCAAGTCTCTTCCCCCTGAAGCCAAGTTCTGTGACCAGTGCGGCGAGTCCACACAGACCCGGAAAGATGCTTCACCCGTAAACTACTCCCAACCGCAATCTTACACCCCGAAACACCTGGCCGACAAAATTCTCACCAGCAGATCTTCGATAGAAGGCGAGCGAAAACTCGTGACGGTCATGTTTGCCGATGTGGCCAACTTTACGAACCTATCTGAAAAGCTCGACCCTGAAGAAGTCCACACGATCATGGACGGCTGCTTCAAAATCCTGATGGATGAGATCCACAAGTATGAGGGGACCATCAACCAGTTTACAGGAGACGGCGTGATGGCCTTATTCGGTGCTCCGGTGGCCCATGAGGACCATGCTAGTCGGGCCTGTCACGCCGCCTTGAACATCCAGAAGACCGCTGGAGAATATGGGGAGAAAATAGCTAAAGATTACGGCGTTCCGTTCAAGATGCGGATCGGGCTCAATTCAGGACCGGTGATTGTAGGAGCCATCGGAGACGACCTTCGCATGGACTATACCGCCGTGGGGGATACGACAAACCTTGCCTCCCGCATGGAGAGCCTGGCTCAGCCCGGGACCGTCCTTCTCTCGAAGCACACCCAACGTCTGGTCAAGGACTATTTTGACCTGAATCCTCTCGGGGAAATGGAGATGAAAGGGAAAGGTGAGCCCCAAGAGGTCTTTGAACTGGTCAAGGTGGGAGGCGCGACAAGCCGGTTGGAGGCGGCCGTTGCAAGGGGTCTCACAAGGTTTGTGGGGCGGGAGCACTCCATGGCCGCCCTCATGGAGGCGTTCGAGAAGGTAAAGAACGGGACGGGGCAGGTGGTAGGGGTTGTCGGAGAGGCGGGGGTCGGTAAATCGAGGCTCCTTTTGGAGCTCAGGAACCGGTTCCCGCGAGACCAATTCGGTTACCTCGAGGGCCGCTGCATCCACTTCGGCGGGGCCATGCCTTATCTCCCTATTTTGGACATTTTGAGGTCCTACTTTGAAATCAGGGAAGGCGAACGCGAGGTGGTCATCAGGAAGCGGGTGAGGGAAAGGATCATGGGGCTCGACGAGAAGCCACAGGGGATGCTCCCGCCGATTCAGGACCTCCTCTCGCTCAAGGTGGAGGATGAGGCCTATCTAAAGCTTGAGCCCAGGCAAAGGAGGGAAAAGGTCTTTGAGGCCCTTCGGGATCTGATCGTCAGGGGAAGCCACGAAAGACCTCTTGTCATCGCGATAGAAGATCTCCACTGGATAGACAAGACCTCCGAGGAATTCCTGGAATATCTCATCGGCTGGCTCGCCAACGTAAAGGTCATGCTGATCCTTCTCCACCGGCCGGAATACACCCATCGGTGGGGAAGCAAGTCGTACTTCACCCGGATAGGGTTGGATCAACTCACGCCAAAATCAAGTGCGGAACTGGTAAGGGCCATCCTTGAAGGAGGAGAGACCGCCCCGGAGCTCAGCGCCCTCATTTTGAACCGGGCGGCCGGCAACCCGCTATTCATGGAGGAGCTGACCCACTCGCTCTTGGAGAATGGTTCCATTCAAGTAAAGGACAATCAATATGTCCTGGCCCGGACGCCTTCGGATCTCCATGTGCCTGATACGATCCAGGGGATCATCGCTGCGCGCATCGACCGGCTGGAAGAGAACTTGAAAAGGATCATGCAGGTGGCTTCCGTCATCGGAAGGGAGTTCGCCTTCCGGATCCTTCAGGCCATAAGCGGAGTGAGGGAAGACCTGAAATCCCAGCTCTTGAATCTCCAGGGGCTCGAATTCATCTACGAAAAGAGCCTCTTTCCCGGAGCTCGAATACATTTTCAAACATGCCCTCACCCAGGAGGTAGCCTACAACAGCCTCCTCTCAAACAGGCGGAAGGAGATCCACAAGAGGATCGGCGGCGCCATCGAGGAGCTCTATGCCGGGAAACTGGAGGAATTCTACGAGGTGCTGGCCTATCACTATTCCCGAGGAGAGGAGATCGGGAATGCGTGCCAATACTTGAAATTGTCCGGGAAGAAGGCAATGCGGAATCACGCTCCCTGGGAGGCCTACGGCTTCTATAAGGACGCCGTGAAGCTCGTCCATAGACCGCCTGAAACAGAAGAAATCAAAAGAGAGCTGATCGAAGTGATCCTTTTGATGAGGGCGTCGGTAACGCTTCTCAATTTCCCGGAAGATTGCCTGTCGTACCTCCAATTGGGTGAAAGGCTGGCTAAGGAATTGGGAGACTCCAGAGAGCTTGCAGCCGTGTATGCATGGATGGGAAGCTATTACAGTCATGCGGGGGACCATAGGACGGCAACCAGGTGTACCGAAGAGGCTTTCGAGGAGGCCTGTAACGCACAGGATATTGAACTAATGGCCCCCCTTGGATGTTCTCTCGGTTTCTCCTACACTGGAATCGGGCAGTTCCAAAAAGTCATCGATAAAATGCCAGAGGTGATCACCCTTATCGAGAAGAAAGCAAGGGAGGCTGACTTTTTTGTTAATCTGAACTCCCACTCATATCTTTCCGGCCTATGTGGCATTGCCTCGGCCCACCTGGGACGTTTTAAAGAAGGAAAAGCCTTTATGGAGAAGGCACTTTGCAGTGCCACACGGACCGGTGATTCAGTTACTTTGGCATTTGCTCATCTTGACATGGGTATGGTCTTCTTCGTCGAAGGAGTCTTTAAGGCTGCGAAGGAGCATTTCGAAAAATGCATCAGCTATTGTGAAGTAGCCAAGTATTCTTTTCTAATGAGCCTTGCCTCGTTCATGCTCGGATCTGTGCTATCGCTTCTCGGAGCTCCCGGGGCTGGAAGGAGACAGATGGAGAAGGGGCTCCAGATCTATCGAGAAAGCGGCATAGAAGTCTTTCTGTCCTTCTGTCACCTTCTTATGGGCGACATCCAAACGAGCTCTAATGATCTGGAGGGTGCCGAAATCTCAATGGAAGAGGCCTTAAGGCTTGCTCGCAAGAACAGCGAAGTTGGCTGGGAAGGCATGGCGCTGGTTGGGCTTGGGTGGGTGCTCGGAAAAAAGAAACCACTACAAACGGAGAAGGCTGAGGAGTGCTTCTCTAATGGATTGGCGATCCTGAGTGATTTGAAGGCCAAGCCCATGTATTCCCAAGGGCGGATGTTCCTTGGGGAGTTTTACCTGGATACGGGCGAGAAACAAAAGGCCATGGAAAACCTGAAAGAGGCCGAGGCGATGTTCCAGGAAATGGGAATGGATTACTGGCTGGATAGATCACGAACGCTTTTGGAGAGGATTTGAACGCGATGTCCCGAATTGCAGATACTTTGCCTTATGTTGCCAGTCTAATGTTTTTAAGAAAGCCACGCCTTGTTGGTTCCAATTCAAGACATTCCGGGGGCCAAGGAAATGAAATGCCTGAAATGCCAGCATGAAAACCCTGAAGACGCCACATTCTGCAATGGGTGCGGCCACAAGTTGCAACTCGCCTGCCCGGAATGCGGGAAGGTCAATCCTCCCGGTAGCAGGTTCTGTAACGGATGCGGCCAAGATCTGAGAGCGCCGAAGAAAACCGCGCCCATCGACTACACCCAGCCCCAGTCCTACACCCCCAAACACCTTGTCGATAAGATCCTGACGACGCGTAGTTCAATTGAGGGAGAGCGCAAACTTGTGACCGTGATGTTCGCGGATGTGGCCAACTACACATCCGTCTCAGAGAAGTTGGACCCGGAAGAAGTCCACCAGATGATGGACGGGGCTTTTAAAATCCTCATGGATGAGATCCATAAATATGAGGGGACCATCAACCAGTTCACTGGTGATGGTGTGATGGCCCTGTTCGGTGCCCCTGTTGCCCACGAAGACCATGCCCAAAGGGCCTGTTATGCCGCTCTATCCATTCAAAAAGCCTTGGGGGCGTATGGTGACAAAATAGAGAAAGACACGAGGGTAGCGTTCAAGATGCGCATCGGGCTCAACTCAGGTCCGGTGATCGTCGGAGCCATCGGCGACGATCTCCGTATGGACTACACGGCCGTTGGAGACACCACCAATCTGGGTTCAAGGATGGAGAGCCTGGCGCGTCCCGGGACCGTCCTTCTTTCCAAACATACCCGCCGCCTGAAAAAAAAAGAACATACCCGCCGCCTTGTAAAGGACTACTTCGATTTAAGGTCCCTGGGTCAAATGGAGGTGAAAGGCAAGAAGGAGCCGCAGGAGGCATTTGAGCTCATCGAGGCGAGTAAGGTGATAACCCGCATCGGGGCCTCTGTGGCCAAGGGTCTTACGCGGTTTGTAGGCCGGAAGAGCTCCATGGCTACCCTGTTGGATACCTTTGACAAGGTGAAGTCAGGGTCAGGCCAGGTGGTAGGGCTGTTGGGAGAGGCAGGCGTTGGGAAATCCAGGCTGCTCCTTGAGATGAGGAACATGCTGCCTCAGGGTGAATACCATTATCTTGAAGGGCGTTGCCTCCAGTACGGCGGTTCCATGGCCTATCTGCCTGTGCTGGATATCTTGAGGTCCTATTTTGATATCAAGGAGGGGGACAGGGAGTTTCTTATCAAGAAAAAGATGGAGGAGAAGATCCTTGATCTTGACGAGAAGCTCAAGGGGGTCATCCCGCCCTTTCAGGCCCTCTTGTCCCTCAAGGTGGATAATGAAGGTTTTTCAAAACTAGAACCCAAGGAGAAGAGGGAGAAGACCTTTGAGGCCCTTCGGGACCTCATGATTCGGGTGAGTCAG